>NZ_JBDLLW010000001.1:0-2129786 GCF_043789415.1 Psychromicrobium ferritrahens
TGGTGGTGCTTGGGGCAATGCCGGCGGAAAGATTGCCGGAGCCGAGGAACAACAAGCCGCCAGCCTCCAAGCTGCTAAAATCCAAGCTGCCAAGAACGGAGCACAACAAGCCGCCAACGGACCAGGCTTACCCGCAATGGTGCATTGGGGACAACAGGCTAAGCATTTTCCTGGCCACCCAAATTATGGTTTGGGTAAAGGAATAATTACTGAAAATCCAGAAAAATTAGCTGATTATTTGGGTTCCGGAAACTCAGTTGGTAACGCTCTTAGAGGTCAGCCCGGTTTTAGAGAACGGATAGATTTTGGATTTAAGATTGGAAGTTTTTCTGATAAAGATGGAGAACTTTTGCCAACGACCGTCGGTATAGTTCATCTATAGGATAGATGGCACTTTTCATATTGTGCCCGGGAGGCCAGTACGGTGAATGAAGAAATAAAAGAATTTAGAATCAGTGTACTTCTATTCATGCAGCGTGCCCTATTGGACGCAGTAACTCCGGGTCTTCGAGGCGTGTCTGTAGGAATCGGGTTAAAAAAAATTACAGCTCTTTTTATCTATGAAGCAACTCCGACATTGGATGAATTAGAGTTGATTTCTTTTTCTGAAACACAAATTGTTGCAGATTTTGATGAATCTGTTTCTATTTCTTTCGATATTAAAGTTATTCCCGCATCGAAAGATCGAATAATAAGTATTGGTAACGAATGGGTCTATCTTAGGCATGAACGGACCCCAAATCTGTAAGGCTAGAGTTCTTTCAAATACTTTGACGCAAGAATTTTTCAAAGAGACAGTGCATTTATTTGAAGCGTTTGGTATAGATTGGAGCTTCCAGCACTAATGGTTAATCCCAATGCAACGTCGATTAATCCCAATACAGGATTTTCCGCTGTGCTTTGGAGGAGATGAGGTGGATTCCGATGTCATAACCGCTGCAGTTGTTCTTTGGACTGGTTGGGGAAGAACGAAGTGGCCGGAGCGAAGTGAGTCGGCACTTGTAGACGCATAGGTGTCAGCATCGCCTCAACGTTGCTTTCGGAGGTCGGCGTCTTGAAGATGAGTTCTATTCTTCCGAGGCGAACCTTACAGCTGTTGATTTACAGTCGATGGGTAAACAGGCTGCTGAGGAATTTCGCGACTCATATCCTTGTATTGGTGAAAATACAGTTCAGGCATTCATATGGTGCTATACATATGACTAACGAAGACCAGCTGATGATCGTCGAGGCTCGTGCAGCTCTCGAATCGACTGCCTTGCCAGAGCGTTACTGGGCAGTGGGCGAATTTGAGGATGACAGACTTTGCCTCCTTCGATCCCGAGTTCACCGATGAAGATGAGGGCGACATGAGCGGCATCTGAGCGAACTTGAGGCATTGGTTGGCAACGACACCGTGGTGGGTTCTTCGTGTGACGTGCGGGCTCAGCGGCAGATTTCCCCGACTGATGGCGTGTGTTGGACTTTCCTCGCTAGAACTTGAGTGTCAGTGGACTTCGGCGGTGATGAGGCAGATCATGGCCTTGATGATGAAAGCGGGTCCTTTTTCCACGACTGTGGGGATAGTTCACTATAGGATAGACGGCAGTTTCCATATTGTGCCAGGGAAGCCTTTACGATGAGCGAGGAAAATATGGATTTTAGAGTCAGAGTGCTTCTCTCAATTCAATGCGCTTTATTGGAGGCGGTGACTCCGACACTTCGTGGTGTTTCTGTTAATATAGAGCCAAAAATATCAAAGCACTGTTCATTTATGAATCCGCTCCGACGCTAGATGAATTAGAACTAGTTTCGATTTCGGAAACTGAATGTATAGCAGATTTTGATGCCTCTGTTTCTGTTTCATTCAGTACAAAAGTGATCCCTATATCTGAAGATAGGATGACCAGCGTAGATGAGAGATGGACGTATCTTCGATACGAAGATACGTCGAATGTGTGAGATTAGAGCGAATTTAATTAAGAATTTTATAGAGAAATTTAACTCTTGGTCAAAGGAAATATCAAAGGTTCTGGATTCTTAGCAGTAGAAGTAGTTGCTGGGGCGCAAACATCTAAAAACGGAGCACATTCTTTCTCTCAACTGCAGCAAGTTGAAATCTCCAAAGCTCCTTTCGTACGGGGACTCGCCAAAGTTTCGGGAACCACCATCGGCTACACCAAGACGACGGTCATATCGGACAGAACTATCGTCCACGTCAAGGACAGGCTTCTGTCATGAGCGTCTACAACGACCGCCTAAGCGCCCGTGGCCCGCTCTTGGCCTTGGGGCCGGAGTTGGATGCACTTCAACGATGCGAGCTGACTGCAGGCGAGCTGTCGGCCCTGGTTGATCGTGTGAAGGTAGGACTAGAGCTTGATGCGTTCACTAGATGGAAGAAAATGGTATATATGAAATATTTACCAGGCCGACTTTGAATGGAAATACGTAGCTAATGACACACAGATTCTTCCGTCCGGAGAGGTGATGAAGAAATAGAACAGTAAAGTTCATTCCAATAATTTCTTCAAGGTTGAATATTCAGAAGAATTCCCAAATCGTAAAATTGACTACTTTTTTGAGGAGAAGAGATTTATTAAGCGAAGGGAGGTAATAGAGGTGAATTTTGGTGACGGTCAGTCATGGCTCGGAGAAATCGGGACTTCATCGCCACTGATTGCCGGAGTCGTTACTGGAATATTCGGCTTCTCGGAAGAAAATATATTTTGTATAATTCAGCAAGGGGTAATTTTTCTCATCAATGCTACGGATCCTGCGACTTACCGGGAGATTGACTCTGATGGAGGTATTGTTTGGATGCATTTTGAGGAAAAGGAAAATATTTTGCTCTTAGGGTCTCAGTGGACAATAACTGGAGTAGGTCCCGATGGGTTCATATGGAGGACTCCGCGGCTTTCAATAGATGGATTTAAGGTTAGCGGTATATCTGGGTGGAATATTTTAGGGACCTCTGATCCTGAGAGCGATGGATCACATGAATTTTCTGTCGATCTAAGATCCGGTGTCACAGTTGGAAAATTTATTGGAATCCTATAAGTGAATTATATAATTTGTTATCTAATAACATACTTGGATTGGATGTCTCCAGTTGGATGTTGAATTTTTGTCAAAGATTCTCGATAAAAACCTTGTGTCAGAAAATCTATATTCTGTCGATGGTGGTACACCGAGCGAGAAGTTCGTTTTAGAAGATCGAAGATCGACTTGGGCGGTATACTACTCCGAAAGAGGCTGTAGATCTGGGGAAAAAATATTCCAAAACGAGAATGATGCTTGCATCTATTTCATGAGCTTTCTAGAAGAATAACTAGGAATAAATCTTGTATAATTTTCATGCAAATTTAATTGTGAAGGATAATTTTTTGTGGATTTTTGATTTTGCCTTGAGAGGGTGTTCGAAAATTGCAAACCCAAACGCTGATTGAGGGTCGGCGTTTCCTTATCTCTTCATCCGAAATCTCCGAACAGCTCTCGATGAAGATAGCTGTCCAAGTAGATGGCGGAGAGTTGTGGGAGACGGAAGATTACTCTTGGCGGGATCCTCCCTTCGGCATATCTGGATCCGTTCTTTTTCTCTGGACAGCCAGGAAATTGATATTGATCTGCTCCTCAGAGGTAGTTCATATTGAAGTCATTATTGATGAAGATATCATTATATTTTTTCCCCATGAATCTGGATGGTTGCTAATTTGCGAAACTTCAGTCAGATTAGTTTGTAAAGGAGAGGAGGCGTCGAGAATTGAGTTGGGAAGTGTAGTGGTTTCGTCCTATCTGATTGATGATGACGTAGTTTCTCTGACCGATGAAGAGGGAAAATTTTCTTACCTCAATTTATCGAATTATGAACTCTTTTGATTTTTACTGCTTCGCCTTCGGCTGGTTAGCTGAACCACAGCGAATATTTTGAGCTACCGGCGAGCTGCTGGTTCGTTGAGAACTTCAGTCTGGCCACAACACTTCACCAAGCACTCACCTTATAGTCCTTCAAAAAGCTCCCGTAGAGATCCACCCCGGCTTCGCCCATCACGATCGGGTCGTAGACCCTGGCCGCGCCGTCCACTAGGTCCAGGGGTGCGTGGAAGCCTTCTTCTGCCAGCCGGATCTTGGTCTCGTAAGGCCGCTCATCGGTGATCCAGCCGGTGTCCACCGCCGTCATCAGAATCCCGTCGCTCTCCAGCATCTCGCCGGCTGAGGTCCTGGTCATCATATTGAGCGAGGCCTTCGCCATATTGGTGTGCGGGTGCCCCGGCCCCTTATAGGCCCGGGAGAACTGCCCTTCCATCGCCGAAACATTCACAATGTACTTACGCCGCGCGGCGGAACGCCGCATCGCTGGCCGCAGCCTGGACACCAGCAGGAACGGAGCCGTGACATTGCACAGCTGCACTTCCAGCATCTCCAGCGGATCGACCTGCTCCACTACTTGAGTCCAGGAGTTGAGGTTCCCCAGATCCGGCACCAGCCCGCCGGCGTCGATCGCGGTGCCCGCGAGATGCCGCTCCAGCGAAGCCGAACCGCTCTGCAAGGCCTGATCGGTCAACGCCTGATTAGCCAACGCCTGCGAGGTCAGTGCCAAAGAGGTGAGAGCATCGGTGGCCAGCACCGGATGCTCACCGAGCGAAGAGGCCAGCGCAAGCGGGTGCTTATCGTGAGCGTGCCCGAAGGTGAGCAGCCGGGGGCCGCCCTGCGCCTCGCTCAGCTCAGCGGGCAGCGGAGCGTTCTCGGCGTCGGCCAGCGGCTGGTACGCGCCGGGGGAGCGCCGCACGGTCTGCGCGGCATTATTGATCAGAATATCCAAGGGCTCGGACGAAAGAGAGTCGGTCAGGGCGATCACCTGAGAGGGATCACGCAGGTCGATGCCGACGATCTGCAGTCGGTGCAGCCACTCCGCGGAGTCTTCCATCGCCGCGAAGCGCCGGGCGGCGTCACTCGGAAACCTCGTGGTGATGGTGGTGTGTGCGCCGTCTCGCAGCAGCCGGAGTGCGATGTACATGCCGATCTTGGCCCGGCCCCCGGTGAGCAGCGCCCGCTTGCCGCTCAGATCGGTGCGGGCATCCCGCTTCGAGTGGTTGAACGCCGCGCACTCCGGGCAGAGCTGATGGTAAAACGCGTCCACCTGGGTGTAGGGCTGCTTGCAGATATAACAGGGCCTGGGCCGTTGCAGCACCCCGGCGATCTCGCCGCTCACCGAGGAGGAGAGCTTATTGCCGCGCGTCTCGTCGTCGATCCGGTCCGGAGCCGCCGTCGCGGTCAGCGCGATCACCGCGCGGTCGGCCTCGGCCACGGCGTCGCGCTTCACTACCCGGCGATAGCGTTTGACCGCTTTGAACATCTTGCCGGTGGCCCGGCGCACCGCAACGTACCGGGGGTCCTCCTCGTCCAGCAGGTGCACCCTGCCGAGCACCTTGAGCGCGGTCTCGATCTCCTCGGCGCTCAGCTGTTCAGCCTGGGCTTGCTCGGCTTGGGCCTCAGCCTCGGCTTGCTCCGCTTCTTCAGGACTGCTGAATGACTCTGTAGTGCTCACCCATCAACTTTAGACGCTGACGACGTCGTCCCCGCACTCCCGCCCTCGGCCACGGCGTCCGGCACCGCTCGAGAGCCAGCTGCCGCCGTTACGGCAGCAGTCTCCTTCGGCTTCGGCTCAGTAACTGGAACGACGGGAACCGGAACGACCTGCCCCTTGGAGAGCACAGTGATCCCGGACTCGGTCACCCGGAAACCCTGGGCGGCGTCCTGCACCGGATCGACGCCGATGGTCGCCCCGGCGGGAACGCGCACGTTCTTATCCAGAATGGCCTTGCGCACCACGGCACCGGGGCCGATGGTCACCTTGTCCATCAGCACCGAATCCTCCACCACCGCGCCCTCGGCGATATACACATCGTGCCCCAGCACGCTGCCGGTCACTGTACCGCCGGAGATCACCACACCGTTGGACACAATGGAATCCTCGGCGGTACCGGGGGAGGACTCGCCGCGCACCAGCTTGGCCGGCGGAGAGATGGACTGCCGGGTGTAGATCGGCCATTCGAGATTGTAGAGGTTGAAGACTGGCAGCGGTGAGATCAGGTCCATCTGCGCGTCGAAATACGAATCCAGGGTGCCCACGTCACGCCAGTAGTAGCGGTCCCGGTCCGTCGCGCCGGGGATGTCATTGTGATTGAAGTCGTAGACCCCTGCCTCGCCGCGTTCCACGAAGTAGGGGATGATGTCGCCACCCATATCGTGCTTGGTGTCGAGCTGCTCGGCGTCGTGGTCCAGAGCCGCGAGTAGATCAGCGGTGGTGAAGACATAATTGCCCATCGACGCCAGGAATTGGGTGGGATCCTCCTCCAGGCCCGGAGTGGTGGCGGGCTTTTCTACGAAAGCCTTGATCTTCCCGGCGTCCGAAGGATCGCTTTCAATGACCCCGAAGGACGGCGCGAACTCAAGCGGCTGCCGCACCCCGGCCACCGTGACCGCCAGACCGGAGGCGATATGCGCCTGAACCATCTGTGAGAAATCCATCCGGTAGACGTGATCTGCGCCGACCACCACAACATAGTCTGGCTGGGCGTCGTGGATCAGGTTGAGGGACTGGTAGATCGCATTGGCGCTGCCCAGGAACCAGCTCTTACCCACCCGCTGCTGCGCGGGAACCGAGGCGACGTAGTTTCCCAGCAGGTTCGACATTCGCCAGGTCTCGGAGATATGCCGGTCCAGGGAGTGGGATTTGTACTGGGTGAGCACCACGATCTGCCGATAACCGGAGTTCACCAGATTCGAGAGCGCGAAGTCAATCAGCCGATAGCCACCGGCAAAAGGTACCGCGGGTTTGGCTCGGTCGGTGGTCAACGGCATGAGCCGGTTACCCTCGCCGCCCGCCAGCACAATCGCCAGAACTTTCGTTACCGCCATACTGCTCTCACCACGCCTTTCCCCAGAACTGGGGCTATGAGTTCAACGTCGAACACCTTCACAGTAGAACACGAACCAGAGGAAGCACTACCGTATGAGCATGCGCATCGATATTGTGACCAAAGAATTCCCGCCCGAGATCTACGGCGGCGCTGGAGTGCACGTCGCCGAGCTCTCCAGAGTGCTCGCTCCGCAGCTCGATCTGCGCGTCCGGGCCTTCGGTGCGCCGCGGCCCGAGGACTACTTCGGAGCCAAGGTTTCCTCGTATCAGCCGCCCTCCGATCTGGCGCAGGCGAACGCTGCGCTGCAGACTCTGGGCCTGGATCTACGCATTGTTCCGGACATCGCCGGGGCAGATCTGGTGCACTCGCACACCTGGTACGCCAATATGGCTGGTCACTTGGCCTCGCTGTTGCACGGCATCCCGCACGTGCTGAGCGCGCACTCGCTCGAACCGTTGCGGCCCTGGAAAGCCGAGCAACTCGGCGGTGGCTATGCGCTCTCCTCCTGGGCGGAGAAGACCTCCTATCAGGCTGCTGCGGCGATCATCGCGGTCTCCGCCGGGATGCGGGCCGATATTCTGCGCTGTTACCCAGCGGTCGATCCGGCGAAGGTCAAAGTGGTGCACAACGGCATCGACGTGACTCAATGGCAGCCCGCCACCGACGACGCCGAAACCACCGAAGTGGTGCGCGGACTCGGGGTTGATCCGAGCCGTCCTTCGGTGCTCTGGGTTGGCAGGATCACCCGGCAGAAGGGGGTGCCTTATCTCTTGCGGGCCGCTAGCCTGCTCCCCGCTGAGGTGCAGCTGGTGCTCTGCGCCGGAGCCGCGGACACCCCCGAGCTGGGCGCGGAGGTCAATCAGCTGATCGAGCGACTGCGCGAGCAGCGAGGTGCCGAGGGCGTCGTGGTGATCGAACGGATGCTGCCGCGCGCCGAGCTGCGGCAGCTGCTCTCTCACGCCACGGTCTTCGCCTGCCCATCGATCTACGAGCCGCTCGGCATCGTGAATCTGGAGGCGATGGCCTGCGGCACCGCAGTGGTGGCCAGCGCGACCGGTGGCATTCCAGAGGTGGTGGACGACGGCGTGACCGGTCTGCTGGTGCCGCTGGAGCAGCTCAGTGACGGTACCGGGACGCCGCTGGATCAGGAGAAGTTCGTCCGGGACTTCGCCGAGGCGCTGACCACCGTCGTCACCGACCCCGCGAGAGCTCAGCGGATGGGTGCGGCGGGCCGAGCCCGGGCCGAGCAGTACTTCTCCTGGGACGCCATCGGCCAGCAGACCATCGAGGTCTACCAGAGCGTGCTGTAATCCGAACCGGGGCCTCCCCGCAACCCCTGGCACCAGACCCCACTGAAACCGGGATTCACTGGGCCATACTCAGCGGGCCCCACTGAATGCTTGATTCAGTGGGGCCGAGTGAGGTTGTGAGGCCGCATCGGGCACCCGGCCCCGCCCGCTCCGCGGTGCCCGAAGCCACTCCCTGGCCGGGACCCTCGATGCTGCTCAGATCGCGACGTTAGCCCTTCTTAGCTGCCTGTTTCTGCTTGAGCAAGAGGATCTTCTCGTCCACCGGAGCGGAGCCGGAAGCTCGCTGTTTGCGGAAGTAATCGGCTGCCTCGTCCTGGCGGATCTTCTCCGCGCCGGAGGAGATCGGCGCGCGCAGATGATCCTGGGTGTAGCCGAAGACATCGACCAGTTCCAGGGCATGCGGCCGGATCTTGGTCAGCAAGCGGTTGATATAATCGCCCACGGTGCGAGCCCGCTGCATGGAGAGCCGGCCGTTCATCAGGTACCAGGCGAGGTGCTTTTCGATGAGCCCAAGGCCGAACAGGTCACGCACCCAGGTCAGCACCTGCTTGGTCTTCGGATCGGAGACCTTGGCTAGCCCCTCGGTGAAGGCCTCCCACTGCAACAGCTCGGCGTGCGCTCGGGCGGCTTCGATCAGCTCGTCCTGGTGCTCGTTGAAGATCGCGGCGGCCTTGGCCTGGGGCAGCCGGGCAGCGTCTTTGAGCGCATTGCCGACCTCGGCGACCATGGCCTGAACGCGTTCGCTCAGCAGGGCGCGCTGGCTCTCCTCGTCCTTCAAAGCGATGGCGGAGCGCTGCGCACTGCCGGTATCGGCGACGAACTGCGCCACCTGACGTAGACCGGTCTTATTGACCGCGACGTCGGCCGCCTGGTTGGCGGCAAAACGGGCCAGCACGCCGAAGTCCACGTTGCGGAACTCCTTGGCGTAGTCAGCCAGCAGCCGCTTGGCCACCAACTGCAGCAGGATGGTGTTATCGCCCTCGAAGGTGGCGTAGATATCGAGGTCGGCGCGCAGCGAGGCGAAGCGGTTCTCGATCAGGAAGCCGGAACCACCGCAAGCCTCACGGGCTTCCTGCAAGGTGTCCAGGGCGTGCCAAGTGGAGAGCGACTTCAAAGCGGCCGCCAGGGTCTCCAGGTCCTGCCGGTCCTCGTCGGTGTCGTGTGTTCCGGAGAAAACGTCGTCGAACTTCTTCAGCAGCTGTTCGTGCGCGAAGCTCGCCGCATAGGTGGTGGCCAGCCGGCTGAACAGACGGCGCTGGTGCCGCTGGTAGTCGAGCAGCACCTCTTCCTCGGTGTCCGAGCTGGCGTTGAACTGGCGGCGCTCGGAGGCATACTGGATGGCGATCTTGAGCGCCACCTTGGAAGCGGCGACGGCGGCCCCGTCGAGGGAGACCCGGCCCTGCACCAAGGTGCCGATCATGGTGAAGAAACGGCGTCCCGGGCTCGCGATAGGGGAGCTGTAGTTGCCTTCCTCGTCGACATTGCCGTAGCGGTTGAGCAGATTGGTGCGCGGCACCCGGACCTGGTTGAAGTGCAACCGGCCGTTGTCGATGCCGTTCAAGCCGCCCTTGATGCCGTCGTCCTCGCCGCCCACGCCGGGCATGAACTCGTGGGTCTGCGGGTCGCGCAGTTGCACGTAGAAAGCGTGCACCCCGTGGTTGACGCCCTTGGTGATCAGCTGCGCGAAGACCACGGCGGCCAGGCCATCGGTGGCGGCATTGCCGATGTAGTCCTTCCAAGCTGCCCGGAAGGGGGTGTGAATGACGAATTCATCGGTGGCCTCGTCATAGGTGGCGGTGGTGGCGATCGATGCCACATCGGAGCCGTGCCCGGTCTCGGTCATCGCGAAAGAGCCCGGAATCTCCATGCTCATAATGCCCGGCAGCCACTTGTCCTGATGCTCCTGGCTGCCCAAGTGCAGCACCGCAGCACCGAATAGGCCCCACTGCACACCCGCTTTGATCTGCAAGGAAGGATCGGCGGTGACCAGTTCCTCGAAGCCCGCGATATTGCCACCGTGATCCTCTTCGCCGCCGAGCCGCTTCGGGAAGGCCCGGTGCACGGCTTTGACGTCGACCAGCAGCTTGAGCTGGTTGAAAGCCCGCTCCCGGTGCTCGAAGTGAGTCAGCCCTTCGATCTTGTGTACATCTGGCTGCACTGCCAGTTCTCGAGCGAGCTTGCGAACGCTGGACCACTGGCCCAAAAGCAACTCGCCGAGTTCTGCTGTGTCGATCCGGTCGAGCTGAGCCGGCTGGCCCTGAACGCCGGAGGTCTCGGCATGGGTTTCAGTCATCGGAGTCCTTCATTCTGCTTGATTCTTGTGGAGGGAGTTGAGAATTTATGCCTTGGAAAAGCCAGCTGGTGATCTGCCGGGACATTTCTTCGGCGTCCGGCCGGGCCATCGGTCCGGTCGGTGGGCTGTTCAGCCAGAGTTCGCCCGCCGCCCGGACCAGGCCGATGGCCGCAGTGGGCCAGTAGCGTGCCAGCGGTGCAGTCGCCGGATCGCCGGCGAGTAATTCCTGCATCGGTGCGCTCACCATCTGGATGATGGCGTCGAAGAAGCCGCCCAGTGCGTTCTCGGTCAGTGCGCCGTCGAGTTGCTTGAGCCGAGGAGGATCGAGGTGAGCCAGCACCGACGATCCCGAGGGATCAGCAGCCTGCGGGCCAACCGGGTTCTGCGTCACGAAAACATAAACATTCGGAGAGGTCTGAGCCATATGCAAATAGGCGGAGACCATGTTTTGCAGTCCTTGCTGCGGGCTGCGAGCGGTCTTAGCGGCGGAGAGCACCGCGGTCTGCATCTGGCCGATCGCCAGTTCACCCACCGCCTGCTGTAGGCCCGCTTTATCACCAAAATAACGGTAGAACACCGATTTCGAGGTTCCCGCAGCGGCTGCGATGTCGTCCATTGAGGCGTCTGGGCCCAGTCGATGGACGGCCCGTCGGGCGGCTTTGATCAACTCAATCCGGCGCTGTTCACGGTGACTGGCCCAGCGGGCCGACCGGCCGTCGACGGGCTGCTCAGTGATCAGGGGAGCGGTGTTCACGATACCCAGCGTATCAGGTACGCTAGGTATCAGTAATCACCTTTATTCGCTGAGGCACTGAGCTTTGCGGTCAATGTCTCAAACACCGTCTCACCAGGAGTCCCCATGGCCACCCAGAATAGATCCAGCCGAAACCCTGCGAGTGCCACCGCGCAAGCTAAGACGGCGACTGCCGCGGCGGGCACGGCCGAGGCTAAACAGCAGCTGCGGCAGGCTGTGGTGATCGGCGGAAATCGGATTCCCTTCGCGCGCAGCGGCGGTGCCTACACCTACGCCTCGAACCTCTCCATGCTGACCGCGGCCCTCGACGGTTTGGTGGCCCGCTTTGGTCTGCAAGACGAGCGGATCGGCGAGGTGGCCGCTGGCGCCGTCCTCAAGCACTCCCGTGACTTCAACCTGGCCCGCGAAGCCGTGCTCGGCTCGGCGCTGTCAGCGGAAACTCCCGCCTATGATTTGCAGATGGCCTGTGCCACCGGGCTGGAAGCGGTGCTCGGACTGGCTGACAAGATCAAACTCGGCCGCATCGACTCCGCGATTGCCGGTGGAGTGGATTCCGCCTCGGATGCCCCCATCGCGGTCAGCGAAGGACTGCGCACCGCGCTGCTGGATCTGAGCCGCGCCAAAACCCTCGGCCAGCGGGTGCAAATCATCAGCAAGCTCCGGCCCAAAGACCTTTCGCCGAATGCCCCCAGCACCGGGGAGCCGCGTACCGGGCTATCGATGGGTGAGCACCAGGCGATCACCACCGCGCAGTGGAAAATCACCCGGCAGGCACAGGATGAACTCGCCCTGGCCAGCCACAAGAAACTCGCTGCCGCCTACAATCGGGGCTTCTTCGACGATCTGCTCACTTCCTATAAGGGACTGAGTAAGGATTCTAATCTGCGCGCCGACACCAGCTTGGAGAAGCTGGCCAAGCTCAAGCCGGTCTTCGGCAAGCGTCTTGGCGCCGAGGCGACGATGACGGCGGGCAACTCGACTCCGCTGACCGACGGGGCCTCTTCAGTACTGCTCGGATCGGTGGAATGGGCGCAGTCCAAGGACCTGCCGATTCTGGCCAGTGTGGTCGACGGCGAAGCAGGTG
This sequence comes from Psychromicrobium ferritrahens, assembly GCF_043789415.1. Classification (NCBI taxonomy): domain Bacteria; kingdom Bacillati; phylum Actinomycetota; class Actinomycetes; order Micrococcales; family Micrococcaceae; genus Psychromicrobium; species Psychromicrobium ferritrahens. Next base: position 12,341 of record NZ_JBDLLW010000001.1, read on the forward strand.
CTGTTGACTTCGTACACGGTAAGGACGGCCTGCTGATGGCTCCGGCCTTTGCGGTCCCGCGTCTGCTGGCCCGCAACGGCCTGAGCTTGGCAGACTTTGATTTCTTCGAGATCCACGAGGCTTTTGCTGGAACCGTGCTGAGCACCCTGGCCGCCTGGGAGGACGAGAAATTCGGCCGGGAGCGGCTGGGCCTGGACGGCGCCTTCGGCTCGATCGACCGCAGCAAACTGAATGTGAATGGCTCGTCGCTGGCAGCGGGGCACCCCTTCGCGGCGACCGGCGGCCGGATCGTCGCCAGCCTGGCGAAGATGCTGCACGAAAAGGGCTCGGTGGACGGCAGGCCAGCTCGTGGCCTGATCTCAGTCTGTGCCGCCGGTGGCCAGGGCGTCGTGGCTATTCTCGAAGCTTATGTCCCCGATGGTGAGGGAGTTAACTAAGATGGCCAATCTCAGCAGAAGCATCAAAGCGGATAAGTATACCCAGTTCGTCTCCCACGGTTTCGGCAAGGATCTGGCGAAGAACCTCGGCCTGCCGCAGCCCGCTGTGCTCCGTCGCTTCGATCCGGCCCAGCCTTTGATCAGCGGCCCTGTCCTGGTGCTCGGCTCGACCGAGGGCGCTGAGCAACTGGCCAGTGCACTCCTGGACTGGAAGCTGGATGTTCGCCGGGTTGCCACCCCGAAGCAGAAGCTCGGTGCGATCATCCTGGTGCTCGATGAGCTAGCAGATCCCACCGAGCTCTCCGAGCCGTTGCGGACGGCGGGAAGCTCACTTCGCGATTTGTCCTCCAACGGTCGAGTGGTGACCGTTTCCCGGCCTGCTGCGGCTGATCAGGAACCGGCGGTCGCCGCTGCGCGGCACGGCGTCGATGGCATCCTCCGCTCGCTGGCAAAGGAACTTCGAGCCGGTGCTACTGGCAACGGGATAGTGCTCGCAGAGGGAGTTTCCACCACAGCACCTAGCGCTCTGGGCGCACTGCGGTTCTTCCTCTCCGGGCGTTCCGCCTTTGTCGATGGACAGTTCCTCACGGTGACCTCTGAGGGCGGAGCCCAGCCCGCGGATTGGGCACACCCGCTCGCCGGCAAGGTTGCTGTGGTGACCGGGGCCGCTCGGGGGATCGGGGCAGCGATCGCCAGGACGCTGGCGCGTGACGGGGCGCAGCTCATCGTGGTCGACGTGCCGCAGGCCGGAGATCACTTGGCCGGGGTGGCCAATGAAGTCCATGGCACCGCGCTGCAACTGGATATCACCAGGGAAGACGCCGGTGAGCGCATTCTGGCTCATGCTGAGGAGCGCTACGGAAAGCTCGACATCGTAGTGCATAACGCAGGCATCACCCGCGACAAGCTGCTGGCCAATATGGACCAGGGGCGCTGGGACTCGGTAATCGCGGTCAATATCGCCGCGCAGCTCCGGATCAATCAGGCCCTGCTGGCTTCGAAGGTCTTCCTCGGAGAGCGGCCGCATATTGTTTCGGTGGCCTCGACGAGCGGCATCGCCGGAAACCGCGGGCAAACCAATTACGCCGCCTCGAAAGCCGGAGTGATCGGCATGGTGCGCTCCAGCGCTCGGCTGCTCGCTGAACACGGCGGAACCATCAACGCGGTGGCCCCGGGGTTCATCGAAACCGATATGACCGCGAAGATTCCGTTCGCCACCCGTGAAGTGGCTCGGCGCTTGAACTCCCTGCTGCAAGGAGGTCGCCCGGAGGACGTCGCCGAGACTATTGCCTTCCTGGCGAGCGAGGCGGCGGGTGGTATCACTGGCAATGTGCTGCGGGTCTGCGGGCAGAATATGGTGGGGCAGTGACCAGGGCGGAGGCTTCGCAGCCCCGGCGCATCGTCACACTCCAGGAGCCGCCTTCGCTCGGGAAGCTCTACGCGAAAGCCGGAGGTTCCACAGCGCTTGGCGCGGTAGGTCTGCTGAAGCGGGCGCGCAGCTTCCCGGCGCTGGAATACCGGCTGAACGGTTTGCGGGCGGATCGGCGGAAGCTAAGGGATTTCAATCGCCTGATGCACGGTAGCGACCGGGATGAACTGCCGTCGGGCTTTGTGCACACTATGGCCTTCCCGACATCGATCGCCCTGATGTCAGATGACAGCTTCCCGCTGCCCCTGATCGGCTCAGTTCATCTGGCCAATAGCGTGCAGCACTATCGTCGGATCGATCCGGCGGAGACCCTGGCGGTTCGAGTCTGGTCGCAGAACCCGGCGCAGCACCGGGCGGGCACCCAGGTGGAGATCGTCGCTGAGCTGAGCTCCGAGCAGAGCGGGGAAGTTCTCTGGCACTCCGTTTCAACTTATTTATCACGTGGAATCAGGATCGCTGGGCTGTTGCCTCTCGACGAGCCGGAACGACCGACGTTCCAGGCCCCCGACGCCAATGCGCTCTGGTCGCTGCCCGGCAACATCGGACGGCGCTATGCGGCGGTCTCCGGGGACGTCAACCCGATCCACATGAGCGGGCTGACCGCCAAGGCACTGGGCATGAACCGGGCGATAGCCCACGGCATGTACCTTGCTTCCAAGGCTCTCACCGGTGCTTTGCCCGCGGCGACCGAGGCCTTCCGCTGGGAAGCACGGTTCGCCACTCCGACCTTCATTCCCGGCGCCGTTGCGGTGCGTTTCGACGAAGTCGAGGGTCAGGTCAGCTACCAGGGCTGGAACCCGCGGAACGGGAAGCCGCATTTCTCCGGCACGGTGGAAGCGCTCTCCTAAGCTTTCCTTGGGCTGTGACCTTGAGGCCCTTCCGAAAGGGGAAAGTGCTGAGAGCTTGATGTGAGCGGCTGCGGCGCTCTGCTCTGAACGTGGCTCTGCTGAAATATGCTGGGCTCATGAGCGTAAACCCCACAGCCACCTCCCTGAGTTTCGACCAAGCCCAGAACCGCGATCTGCGGGACCCCTTGCAGCAGTATCGGGACGCCTTCATCGGCAGTGACGATCCCGCCGTCGTCGCCTATTTGGATGGGAACTCGCTGGGCCGGCCGCTGCAAGCCAGCGCCGATCGGATCAGGGATTTCATCGCTGAGCAGTGGGCCGGGCGACTGATCCGGGGCTGGGATGAGGGATGGTTGCAGATGCCAGCCCGGATCGGTGACGATCTGGGCCGCAGCATGCTCGGCGCCGCCCCGGGGCAGCTCAGCATTGCTGACTCCACTACGGTGCTGCTCTATAAACTCTGCCGTGCGGCGGTTGCAGCAAAACCCGGTCGTCGGCAAGTCGTCCTCGATACCGATAACTTCCCCACCGATCGTTTCATCATGCAGGGCATTGCCGCGGAGTGCGGTCTGGAGTTGCGCTGGATCAAACCGGCTTATGACGGCGGGGTGACCGCCGAGGAGCTGGCCGAGGTAGTCAATGAGCAGACTGCCCTCGTGCTGCTCAGCCACGTCGCCTATCGTTCTGGTTATCTGGCGGATGTTGCAGCGCTGACCGAGATAGCGCATCGGGCGGGCGCCCTGATCCTCTGGGATCTTTGCCACTCGGTGGGCGTAGTGCCCACTGAACTCGATGCCTGGGGTGTTGATCTGGCTGTCGGCTGCACTTACAAATACCTGAATGGCGGTCCGGGGTCCCCGGCCTTCGGCTATGTCAGGGCCGGCTTGCAAGAGGAATTGCGTCAGCCCATCCAGGGTTGGTTGGGCAGCGAAGAGCCATTTGCGATGGGGGAGCAGTACCAGCCCGCTCAGGGAATCCGCGCCTTCACCTCGGGCACTCCGCCGATGCTGGGCATGCTTGCGCTGCGGGAGATGATTGCGTTGATCGAGTCGGTCGGCATTGACGCTGTGCGGGCGAAGTCGGTGGCGCTCACTGAATACGCCATCGAGCTTTACGACGGCGTGCTGGCCCCTCTCGGTGTACAGCTGGCCTCTCCCCGGCAGTCCGGTCAGCGGGGTGGGCATATCACCGTAGATCACCCCAGTTTCAAGCAGGTCACCGCTGAGCTGTGGGAACAGGGCATCATTCCGGACTTCCGCAACCCGAACGGCATCCGGCTGGGTCTTTCACCGCTTTCCACTAGCTACTCGGAACTGTGGGTCGGTGTGGATGCGATCCGGGCTGCGCTGAGTTCTACCTGACGCGCCCTTGGACGATGATCCAATAAGGAAATTTGTTAATACGCTTGCCCATATATATGAAGATATGTATATTTAAGTCATGACATCAACAGTGGTTCTGGAAGCGATCGCCGAGCCAACTCGACGGCGTATCCTCGATGCTGTTCGGGGCGGCGAACGCTCAGTCAGTGACCTGGTCGAGATCGTCGGTATGCATCAACCTGGCGTCTCGCGGCATCTCAAGGTGCTACGTGAGGCAGGCCTGGTTAAAGTTCGGGTAGCTGCGCAGCGACGACTTTACAGCTTGCAAGCAGAGCCCCTCAAAGAATTGGATGCCTGGCTCGAACCGTATCGGCAGGAGTGGTCTCAGCGACTCGATGCTCTGGAACGTCATCTGGAGCGCACCGCGACTCCGGTCGAGAACAATCACCCACCAAAGGAGTAAAGCTATGAACCCCAGTAGCCTTGGCAGTATCGAGCGCACCGCCGACGGCGGCATCGTTCGCTTCGATCGTTTACTCGCCTTCTCGCTGGAGGACGTCTGGGCGGCAATTACTGAGCCTGATCGTCTCGCTGACTGGTGGCCGCCGATGGCGGCGGATATCACCGTCGATCTCCGCGAAGGCGGCAAAATAGTCTTCGCTTGGCCAGACGCGGACTTCCCGAGCATGGAGTTCACCATCGTGCGTCTAGAAGTGCCGACGCTGCTTGAACACACCCACACTGGCCCCGGCTCATGGATGCGCTGGGAGTTAGAAGCTACCGAACGAGGAACCCGGCTGCTGGCTACCTACTTTGTTCCAGATCTGGACCTGGCTCTTGAACGCGGCGACCTTCTCGGGTTGCATCACTCCCTGGATCGCCTGATACCGGCGCTCTCGGGTCAGCCGGCCGGCTGGGACAATGAGGCCTTCAATGAGCTTCGAGCCGCTTATGCCGGACGTGATACCACCGAAGCCCAAGCCTGAATCTGCTTCCAGCCAAGACCACAAAAACAGCCCCTCATCCGGCCGAAAGGTCAGATGAGGGGCTGTTCTTCAAACGTGCGCGGAGGGGGACTTGAACCCCCACCCCGTTTCCAGGACTAGCACCTCAAGCTAGCGCGTCTGCCATTCCGCCACCCGCGCAGGTGGACTTCCGTGGACTTCAGATTGCCCTTCGGCGTATCAAAAAGTCATGAAAGCAGCGAGAAAAACTGTAACACGATTCTGGGTGAAAACTTGAATCCGCTCGGCGGTAGGGTGGAGAGATACCCAATGTTGACGGTGATTGGAGCGTGACTCGTGGAACATCCCAAGGCTCAGGATGAAGTGGTACGGATCTGCCGGGAGTTGATCCAAATCGACACCTCCAACTACGGCGATAACACCGGCCCGGGAGAGCGGCTCGCCGCTGAGTACACTGCCGCGCTGATCGAAGAAGTCGGATTAGAGACGACGATCTTCGAGTCGTTACCCGGCCGTACCTCCCTGATAGCCAGAATGCCGGGCAAGGATCCCGCCAAAGGCGCCCTCGTGGTGCACGGCCATCTGGACGTCGTTCCAGCCCAAAAGGAAGACTGGTCGGTGGATCCTTTTGCGGCCGAGCAGAAAGACGGCCTGATCTGGGGTCGCGGCGCGGTAGACATGAAGGATATGGACGCCATGATCCTCTCGGTGCTGCGCTCGATGGCTCGCGAGGGCCGGGTGCCGGAGCGGGATCTGATCTTCGCGTTTTTCGCCGATGAGGAAGCCGGTGGCACCTATGGCTCGCATTGGGCGGTGAACCATAAACCGGAGCTCTTCGCTGGGGCAACCGAAGCGATCAGCGAGGTCGGCGGATACTCCACCGAGATCGGCGGCCAGCGGGCTTATTTGCTGCAAACCGCCGAGAAAGGCCTGTCCTGGCTGCGCTTGCTGGCCCATGGCCGGGCGGGCCACGGCTCGCAGATCAACACCGATAACGCGGTCACCCGCTTGGCAGCGGCGGTGACCCGGATCGGGCAGTATGAGTGGCCCATCGAACTGACCAAGACGACCCGGCAATTCCTCGACGGCGTGACTGAGCTCACCGGCGTCGAATTCGATCCGAACAATCCCGAGGAGATCCTCAAAGAACTCGGAACGGTCGCCAGGTTCGTGGGAGCCACACTGCAGAACACCACCAACCCCACCGTGCTGCGCAGTGGCTATAAACACAATGTGATTCCGGGGACCGCCGAAGCGCTCATCGATGCGCGTACCCTGCCGGGGCAGCAGGAACAGGTGCTGGAGATCGTCCGTGAGCTGGCCGGGGAGGGCATCGAGGTCAGCTACGCGCACCAGGACGTCGATCTGGAGGTACCCTTCGCCGGGAATCTGATCGATGCCATGATCGACGCGCTGCACAGCGAGGACCCGGGAGCCAAAGTACTGCCGTATACGCTCTCCGGCGGAACCGATAATAAAGCGCTGAGCCGGCTGGGCATCACCGGCTACGGGTTCGCACCTCTGCAACTGCCGAATGATCTGGACTTCACCGGAATGTTCCACGGCGTGGATGAGCGAGTGCCGGTGGACTCGCTGAAATTCGGAGTGCGGGTGCTCGACAGATTGCTGAGCACCTACTGATGTCGGAGCCGAAGGATCCGGATCAGCGGCGTAGCACGGCTCAGTTGGCCGCTGAACTGCTGAGCGATGAACTGCTGGAAAGATTTCGGCGGAGGGCAGCCGAGTACGACGCCGAGAACCGCTTCTTCACCGAAGACTTGCAGGAACTCCAGGAACTCGGTTATCTGAAACTGTTCTGCCGGACTGATAGTGGTCTGGAGCTGGCTTCGGCTGCACAGCGCAGACTGGCCACCGCTGCCCCGGCCACCGCGCTGGCGATCAATATGCATCTGGTCTGGACCGGCGTCGCCAGATTGCTCCTGGAACGCGGGGATGCTTCGCTGCACTTCGTACTCGACGAGGCCGCGGCGGGTGAGATCTTCGCCTTCGGTAACTCGGAAGCGGGCAATGATTCGGTGCTCTTCGATTCCACGACACTCGCAGAACCCGCTGGGGATGGTGGTTACCGTTTTACCGGCCGGAAGATCTTCACCTCGCTCTCGCCCGCTTGGACAAGGCTCGGCGTCTTCGGCAAGGATGCCAGTTCCGCCGAGCCGCAGCTGGTGCACGGCTTCATCGACCGGAGGAGCTCCGGGTACCAGGTGTTCAACGACTGGGACACCCTCGGTATGCGAGCCAGCCAGTCCAATACCACGCTGCTGGAAGGCGTGCTGGTTCCTGCCGAACGGATCTTCCGCAAGCTTCCGGTCGGCCCGAATAGGGATCCATTGATCTTTGCGATTTTCGCTTGCTTCGAAACCCTGATCGCCTCGGTCTATGCCGGAATAGGGGAGCGCGCTGTGCAACTTGCGGTACTTGCAGCCCAACGGCGTCATTCCCAGAAGAACGACGCCGTACTGGCCAGCGATCCGCTGGTGCGGCAGCGAGTCGCCCGGGCAGCGCTGCTGATGGACGGCATCTACCCACAACTCGCCGCAGTGGCCCGGGACATCGACCAGCGGGTGGACCGCGGTGCACAGTGGTTCGCCAGCCTGGTAGGGCTCAAGATCCGTTCCACTGAAGCGGCCCGTGAGGTGGTCGATCTGGCGATCAAGGTCGGCGGTGGGGCCAGTTATTTCACCGGCAGCGAACTAGCCAGGCTTTACCGCGACGTCTTGGCCGGGCAATTCCACCCGTCCAGCGAGGATTCGGCGCTCAACACCATCGCCACTGCCTGGCTGGGCCCGGCTTAGCCAGATTCAGCCAGATCTCAGGTACTGAGGCGGTGCGGGCTTAGGCGGTGCGTTCCACGCGGAGAATTTTTCGCCGCAACCAGAACTGTCGACCGCCTCCGACGTAGAGCCTGCTGCGTTCCAGTTCCCATTTGCCGTACTCGGCGTGTTCAGTGAGTCGCTGACGGGCCTCATTAATGGACTCCCGCGGGCTCACCGTCACAACCAGGTACTCGTACTGTCGTGCGTAATCGCGCTCTCGGCGAACTGATCCGGACTGCTCCCGGTTGCCACGACCGGGGAGCCGCACTTCAAATTCTTCTCCCATGACTCCCTATTTTCGTCCCTAAGGGCTAACGTCGTATACATGAGCATAGATCCGCGTGTCGCGTTGCAGTCCCTGACCACAGCGCTCGAGGAGCATTTAGCTGCCTCGACTGCCCGTCGCGGTGACGACGATCCCGCCGTGGAAGCCGCTTATCTGGCCATTGCAGACGCTTTTGAAGTGTACGAAGAAGTGCTCTACGACGCCCACGGGGAAGTTACGCCATTGGTCATTTATGAAGAAGATGACGATGAAGACGACGACGAACTGGACGACGAGGCAGAGCCCAGCCGCGATGAGCGCGGAACATCCGAATAAGTCACCGGGCTATTCTTGACCGGTCGATTTTTATCGGTCGAACTTTCGGCTGACAACGCCGGCCACCCGGAGCAGCCGCGAGTTCAAAAGTGTTCCTCGGTGCAGCTGTGCATCAGCCAGCTTCAGGCTGAAACCTCATCGAGCACGCTGACGATCTGACTGGGCAGAGGTTCCAGGCTCCCGGCGAGTAACGCCTCCAACTGAGCCGAGGTCCGCGGGCCGATCACCGCGGTGGCCACAGTGGGTCGTTCGACGAGCCAGCTCAGCGCGACATCGCTCGGGCTCCGATCAAGGCCCTTGGCCGCGGTGATCAGAGCTTCCGTGATCCTGCTTGGCTTGCCCGAAAGATACGGTTCAACATAGGTTCCCCAGCGTTCTGAAGCGCCTCGGGAATCACTGGGAATCTGACCGCGGTACTTTCCGGTCAGCACACCGCGGCCTAAAGCCGCCCAGCACATCAGCCCCACCCCGGCATCCTCAGCCGCTGGCAGCACCTCCGCCTCTACCGTGCGGCTCAACAACGAGTACTCCACCTGATTAGCCACCAGTGGGTTCTCCGAGAGCTGGGCGGCCTTGGCCAGCTGCCAGCCCGCGTAGTTCGATACTCCGGCATAGCGCACCCGGCCGGAGTCCACCGCATAATCGAGTGCGGCCAGCGTCTCATCGAGCGGCACATGGGGATCCCAGGTGTGCGCCAGCCAAAGATCCAGGTAGTCGGTGCCCAGCCTGGCCAAGGAGGCATCCAACCCCGCCAGCAGGCCGCGTCGGGAGCAGTCAACCATTCGCTGGCCATCGCGTCGTTCGATTCCGGCCTTCGAGACCAGGACCACCTCTGGCCTGGCCACGACATCTCCGATCAGCTCACCGAGAATCGCTTCGCTGCTGCCTTCCCCGTAGCTGATAGCGGTGTCCAGTACCGTGCCACCCGCGCCGAGATAGCTCTTCAAGAGCTCGCGGCATTGATCTTCATCACTCGTGGTTCCCCAGGACATGGTGCCCAGGCTGAGCGCGGAGACGCGCAGGCCGCTATTGCCAAGGAATCGCTGTTGCATGAGCCAAGTTTACGTGCCATTTAAGTTCGCCTGTGCAGCGAACAGTCGCGTGAATGGCATAAAGTCATCTACGTGAACTGGTTAGAAGCTGCCTTCTTAGGACTCGTACAGGGCTTGACTGAATTCCTGCCGATCTCCTCAAGCGCCCATTTGTTTATCGTCGGCAAGTTGATCGGCTTGGAAGATCCCGGAGCCGCTTTTACCGCGGTCAGCCAGCTGGGTACGGAAGCCGCCGTGGTGGTCTTTTTCTGGCGCGATATCGTGCGGATCATCAAGCACTGGTGGCTTTCTATCGTCGGCAAAATGTCTCGTCAGGACCCGGATGCCCGAATGGGCTGGCTCGTCATCGTGGGCTCAATCCCGATTATCGTGATCGGCATCTTCTTCCAGAACGCCATCGAAGGAGCGCTCCGCAATCTCTGGCTGGTGGCCACCAGCCTGATCGTCTTCGGCGTCATTCTGGCGATCGCCGATGCGGTGGGCAAGCACCAGCGAACCCTTGACCAGCTCACCGTGAAACACGGCATCTTCTACGGCCTGGCTCAGTGCCTGGCGCTCATTCCCGGCGTTTCCCGCTCCGGTGGCACCATCACCGCAGGCCTTCTGATGGGCTACACCCGCGAGGCGGCGGCTCGGTATTCCTTCTTACTCGCGATCCCCGCAGTGCTGGGCAGCGGCTTCTACGAACTCTACAAAGTCTTCGGTAAGGGCGAAGGAGTTCAAGGCCCCTTCGGTTTCGCGGAGACCGCGCTGGCCACCGTGGTGGCTTTCATCGTCGGGTACTTCATCATCGGCTGGTTCTTGAAGTTCATCTCGAACAATAGCTACCGGATCTTCATCTGGTACCGCATCGCCCTCGGCTTGCTGGTCTTCGTGCTGCTCGGCTTCTCCGTGATCACTCCCGCATGAGAGCCTGGAAGTCCCCTGAACTCAGGCAGCTGCCCGGACGCCTGGAGTCCCTGGAGATCTTTGACACCATGAGCCGGGGCAGACAGCAGCTTCCCGTGGAAGGCGAGGTGAGCCTGTACGTCTGCGGCATCACCCCCTACGACGCGACCCATATGGGGCATGCTGCTACCTATCTGACTTTTGATCTGCTCGGCCGGGCCTGGCGAGACGCCGGGGCCACCGTGAAATACGTGCAGAACGTCACGGATGTCGATGATCCTCTCTTAGAACGCGCTGATCGTGATGGCGTGGACTGGCGAGAACTCGCCGCCTCGCAAACCGATCTCTTCCGCGCCGATATGGAAGCGCTTCAGGTGCTGCCACCGGAGCACTACATCGGAGCCGTGGAAGCGATCGAATGGATAGTCCCCGAGGTTGAGCGGCTGGTCGTGGAAGGGCTGGCCTATCCGGTTCCCGGCGGAGATATCTATTTCGACGTCGCAGCCGCCTCTCAGCGAAAAGTCCCCGAAGCCTGGTGGCTGGGCCAGGTGTCCGGGCTGAGCGAAAACGAAATGATGCCGCTCTTCGCAGAGCGCGGCGGAGACCCGGAGCGTTTCGGGAAGCGAAACCCGCTGGATGCGCTGCTCTGGCGAACCGCGAGGGACGGCGAGCCCAGCTGGCCCGGTGGCAGCCTCGGTGAGGGGCGCCCTGGCTGGCATATTGAGTGCACCGTGATCTCCCGGCGTTTCCTGCCCGCTCCTTTCACCGTGCAAGGCGGAGGTTCAGACCTGATTTTCCCGCATCACGAAATGAGTGCGGGTCATGCCTGGGCACTGACCCAGCAGCCGATGTCCAGATTCTATGCGCACACCGGTATGGTCGGCCTCGACGGCGAGAAGATGTCTAAGTCGAAGGGCAACCTGGTGCTGGTCTCAGCGTTGCGCGCCTCCGGCGTCGAACCCGCCGCGATTCGCCTCGCTGTGCTGGCCAATCACTACCGGAGCGACTGGTTCTGGACTCAAGAGCTACTGACCGCGGCTGAATCTCGGCTGGTGGCCTGGCGTGAAGCGCTTTCCACTGCGCCAAAGGGATCCGCAGAGCCACTGCTCGCCGAGCTCAGGGCTGCTATGGCCGACGATCTCAATGCTCCCGAGGCACTCTCCGCGATTGATCGTTGGGCGCACGCTGCTGGTCAGCAGGCCTCGCAAAGCGACTCGGATGCCGGCTTGGTCCGCCTCGCCGTGGATCAATTGCTCGGCGTCGCACTCTAGCCCGCCTACCTCGGCTGAGCGCCGACAAGCCTCAGCAGAAGAAGCGGCTAGCCCTGGCCCTTATCTTTGCCGCGACGTCGTAAATAACGCTCGAATTCCCGGGCAATCGATTCACCGGTGGCTTCGGGCAGGTCGGCGGTGTCCTTCGCTTCTTCGAGTTGCCGCACATAGGCGGCGACCTCTGGGTCATCGGTGGCGAGCTCATTGACGCCGCGTTCCCAGGCCTCGGCCTCCTCCACGATATCCGTGGTCTCGAAAGGCGCCTGCAGCAGTTCCTCGATCTTGTGCAAGAGCGTCAACTGAGCTTTGGGCGAGGGAGATTGCGCTACGTAGTGCGGCACCGCGGCCCAGAGCGAGAGGGTCGGCAAGCCGCGCCGGGCAGCCGCGTCAGCAAGCACCCCGACGATGCCGATGGGGCCTTCATACTGCGGGGCCTCCAGATTGAGCCGCTCCCGGAAGCGGTCATCATCGCTCGTGGAGGTTACCGGAATAGGTCGGCTATGCGGCACATCGGCGAGTAGAGCTCCGACCAGCACCAGGCTGTCCACACCCTGCTGCTCGGCATGCTGCAGCAGCTCCTCGGTATAGGCTCGCCAGCGATAGGAGGGCTCGATGCCGTGCACGAAGACCACGTCCACCTGGCTATTCGGCAGCGAAACCCGGGAAAGCTTGGTGGAAGGCCATTTGACCTTGCGCAGACCCTCCGAGTTCCTTTTGATCACCGGCCGGGTGAACTGGAAGTCGTAGTACTCCTCGGCATCAATCTTCGCCACTTTGCTAGCGCCCCAGTGCTTGTGCAGGTACTTCAGTGCATCACTGGCCGCATCTCCGGCGTCGTTCCACCCCTCGAAGGCCGCAAGCATCACGGTAACCCGTTCACCCTCGGCGAGCGAGGGCAGGAATTGGCCCGGCTGGGCGGCGTCGTCAAATCTGCTCACCCCACCACCCTACGACCCGCAGCAGTCGCTTGCCGGCTATGACAGTCCCAGTAATGGCCGATTCGCTGAGAGCTTAGCTTCAGTCGACTGGAACGGGCGGCCAAGAGCTGCCGGTAAAATGAATCCATGCAATCATCTCTCCCTGAGTCAGATCTGCCCGGGCCCCTTGAAAGCCCAGCGGTGACCGGGGCCGCCGATCCCGTGCAAGGCGTGGCCGGCGAGCTCAAAGCTGTGCTCTGGGATATGGACGGCACCCTGGTTGACACCGAGCCGTACTGGATCGCCTCAGAATCCGCTTTGGTCGCCGAATATGGTGGCCAGTGGAGCCATCAGCAAGCGATGGCTCTGGTCGGGCAGTCCCTCTGGCATTCCGCCGGGGTGCTGCAAGAAGCCGGAGTGGCGCTCAGCAAGCGCGAAATCATCGACGAGATGACCGCTCGGGTGATTGAAAGAATCCGTGTTCGCCTGCCCTGGCGGCCCGGTGCTCGGGAGTTGCTGACGGACCTGCGAGAGAAACAGCTTCGCTGTGCACTGGTCACCATGAGCGAAGCGCCTCTGGTGCGAGAAGTCGTGGCCGCACTGCCCGCCGGGACCTTTGAATTCACCGTTACCGGAGATCAGGTGGAGCAGGGCAAACCGCATCCGGAACCCTATTTGCGAGCGATCGCGCACTTGGCGCAGAGCGACCCTGAGCTGGGCGTGGAGAATTGCATTGCACTGGAGGATTCGCTACCCGGAGTGCAGTCCGCGTTGAGCGCTGGTCTGCTGACCATCGGCATTCCGCACACCGTGCCTTTGCCGGAGGATCCGAGGAGGATTACCTGGAGTACCTTGCAAGAGCGCTATGCTGAGGACTTGTTTTTGCTGAAAGCGCAGGCTGGTCAATGAGTAATCTGAATGAGTCCGCAGCGGGTGCCCCAACCGGGCCTCCGGTGCGCCGTGAGGGCATCCCGTTGGGGCGGATCGCCGGAATCCCGATTATTCTGGCCTACTCCTGGTTCGTCATCGCTGCCTTCACCGTGCTGGTTTTCGGGCCGGTGATTTCGTTGACTTTCCCCACCCTGGGATTCTGGGCTTATGGGATCGCTTTCATCTACGCGCTGCTCTTGCTCTTCTCGGTACTCATCCATGAACTCGCACACGCTCTGGTCGGCAAGGTCTACGGTTGGCCGACGCAAAAGATCGTGCTCAATCTGTGGGGCGGGCACACCCAGTTCGACAACTTCACAGCGACCCCGGGGCGCTCACTAATTGTTGCGTTCTCCGGCCCGGTAGCGAATTTTGTGCTGGCCGGGCTCGGCTGGCTGCTAGTGATCAGCCTGCCCGGAGTGACTTCGATCGGCACCGCCTTGGTGACAGCGCTGGCCAATATCTTCGTCTGGGCGAATTTCCTGATCGGTGCCTTCAACATCCTGCCCGGCTTGCCCCTGGACGGTGGACGCCTGGTGGAATCGATCGTCTGGAAGCTCACCGGAAGTCAGGAAAAAGGCACCGTGGCGGCCGGTTGGGCGGGTCGCGTCGTGGTCGTGGTGCTCCTGATCTTCGCACTGGGCTTGCCCTTCGTGCTCAACCAGGCGCTCAATATCCAGACCGCCTTGTTCAGCCTCTTGATCGCTGCCTTCCTCTGGACTGGCGCCAGCCAAGCGATCACCACCGCTCGAATGCGTTTGCGATTACCGGAGATCAGCGCTGGAAAGCTCAGCAGCCCGGCGATCGGTATGCCGGACGATGTTTCGGTGGCTCAAGTGCTCTCGATGCTCTCCCGCAACGCCGGAATCTGCGTTGTGCTCACCGTGAAGGACGGCCGCCCCGCCTATCTGGTCGATCCATTGATCCTGGCCACGGTGCCATTGACCGCGGCCGCCTCCACCCCGGCGACCGCTGTTTCACATACGCTTGCTGCTGGAGGCTATGTGCCCGAATCCGCTTCGGGGCAGGAACTCATCCAGTACCTGGCACAGCTCTCAGGCAGCGAGTACGCAGTGGTGGACGCCCGAGGGCAGGTCACCGGGCTGCTCCGGCAGCAGGTCGTAGTGGCCGCGGTGACCGGTAAGAACCTGCCTAACTCCTAGCTCTGCCCTCAGACTTTCCAGACTTTCCGATAGCGTTTCAGCAGCAACAGGATGGACACCGCAATGACTTCTCAGGACCTTCACGCCGACGATTTGCCGCACGGTGCGGCCGTCCGCCGCGGCCCTTTCCGGGCCGGTGAGCGTGTTCAGCTCACCGATGAGCGGGGTCGGATGAACACCATTACGCTGACCCCGGGATCCGCTTTCCACACGCATAAGGGCTTCCTGAATCACGCCGAGTTAATCGGCCAGCCCGAGGGCTCGATCGTGGCCAACACCACGGGGCAGCTCTATCAAGCACTCAGGCCCCTGCTGAGTGATTTCGTGCTCTCCATGCCCCGCGGCGCCGCGGTGGTATATCCCAAGGACGCCGGCCAGATCGTCACGATGGCTGATATCTATCCCGGTGCCCGGGTGGTGGAGGCCGGGGTCGGCTCCGGAGCCCTGTCCATCTCGCTGCTACGTGCGGTAGGGGATCGAGGCTATCTGCACTCCTTCGAACGCCGTGAGGAATTCGCCGCGATTGCCAAAGGGAACGTAGAGACGATCTTCGGCGGCCCGCACCCCGCGTGGCAGATCTCGCTCGGTGATTTCCAGGACGAAGTGGTGAAAGCCGAGGAGCCCGGCAGTGTGGACCGAGTGGTGCTCGATATGCTCGCCCCCTGGGAGTGCCTGGACGCGGTAGCGACCGTGCTGGCTCCCGGTGGTGTCTGGATCAACTACGTGGCCACCGTGACCCAGCTCTCCCGGACCGCTGAGGCGATCAGGGCCGATGGCCGCTTCACCGAGCCCGAGTCCTGGGAGTCTATGGTCCGGGGGTGGCATTTGGAAGGGCTCGCGGTACGACCGAACCACCGGATGGTGGCACATACCGGTTTCCTCTTAGTGACCCGCAAGCTCGCCGATGGCGTGACCTCCCTGGGTCTCAAGCGCCGCCCTTCGAAGACCGAGTTCAGTGCAGAGGATCTCGAGGCCTGGACGCCGGGCTCCGTGGGGGAGCGCGCTGTCTCGGACAAGAAGCTGCGGAGAGCGGCTCGGGACGCCGTCGCCACCACCCAGACCCGTGGGCACGTCGCCCCGGCGGTGGAGCCGGAAGACTGAAGTCGAAGCACCCGGCTCGGCGACGAGCTTTCCTGGTGCCGGGAATCTCGCGTCAGAGATATCGGAGGGGCGGAACCGTCCGCGACACTCAAGAGGCTGCGTGAAGACCCGAATCCGTTTTCGGCGGTTCCTGTTCTAGATTGGTAAATAGGAATAAAGGAGCTGATCACATGGCACAGGACTCGCAGTCGGATTTTCACTCTGCCCCCACGGAACGGGACTACCAGGCATTAGAGCGCCAATTCAATGTGCTCCGAGACAAGCTTAGGCAGATCGATAAGCAGCTCTCCACTGCTACGCAGAGCAATACCAGAATGGTTTCCATGTTGGAAACCGCCAAAGCGGAGATCCTCAAGCTCAAAGCTGCCCTCGAAAAAGACGGCCAAACCCCTTATAGCTTCGCAACTTTGACGCAGATCAACCAGCGCCAGCACGGCGCTACCGGTGGCAATCCACTCACCGAAGAGACCGTCGATGTGGCTTACCAAGGACGCAAGGTCCGGGTCGGACTCAGCCCGCTGGTCAATATCGCCTCGCTGAGCCCTGGCCAGGAGGTGCTGCTCAATGAATCCTTGACCGTGGTGGCAGCGTTGGGCTTCGAACGCACCGGGGAATTGGTGACCGTCAAAGAACTGCTCGGCACCGACCGGGTTCTGGTCACCGGCCGTGCAGATGAGGAAAGGGTTCTCAAACTCTCGGGGGCACTGCTGAGCCAGAAAGTACGGGTGGGGGATGCGCTTTCGGTGGATTCACGCACCGGTTACGCTCTGGAAAAGGTTCCCCGCTCCGAGGTGGAGAATCTGATCTTGGAGGAAGTGCCTGATATCTCTTATCACGACATCGGCGGGCTGGGGCCGCAGATCGAGCAGATCCGGGACGCCGTCGAACTGCCCTTCCTGCACCCGGATCTATATCGGGAACACGGTTTGAAACCGCCCAAGGGCATTCTGCTCTACGGGCCGCCAGGCTGCGGTAAAACGCTGATCGCCAAGGCGGTGGCCAATTCGCTGGCCGCCCGGGCTGCCGAGCGCAGCGGGCATAAGGAGACCAAGAGCTATTTTCTGAACATCAAAGGCCCCGAGCTGCTCGATAAATACGTCGGTGAAACCGAGCGGCAGATCCGCTTGATCTTCGCCCGAGCCCGAGAGAAAGCCTCTGATGGCAGCGCGGTCGTGGTGTTCTTTGACGAGATGGACTCCCTGTTCCGAACCCGCGGAACCGGGGTCTCCTCCGACGTCGAAACCACGATCGTGCCTCAGCTGCTGAGCGAGATCGACGGGGTGGAACGGCTGGACAATGTCATTGTGATCGGTGCCTCCAACCGCGAGGATATGATCGATCCGGCCATCCTGCGTCCCGGCAGGCTCGACGTCAAAGTCAAGATCCAGCGGCCCGACGCCGAAGCTGCCGCGGATATCTTCGCCAAGTATGTGACGGCCGATCTGCCCTTCCATCAGGATGATCTGGCCGCACACGAAGGCAGCGCTCAGGCCACCGTGGATGCGATGATTCAGCGTACCGTCGAGGCGATGTACTCCACCGATAAGTCCAATGAGTACCTTGAGGTCACCTACGCTAACGGGGATAGCGAAATGCTGTACTTCAAGGACTTCAACTCTGGTGCGGTGATTCAGAATGTGGTGGATCGGGCGAAGAAATACGCCATCAAAGATCTGCTCACCACAGGTGACAAGGGCATCAGGATCGACCATATGCTGCGCGCCGTGGTGGATGAATTCCGCGAGCACGAGGATATGCCCAACACTACGAACCCGGATGACTGGGCCCGGATCTCCGGCAAGAAGGGCGAGCGGATCACTTACATCCGCACCATCGTGCAGGGCAAGGCGGGGCAAGAACCCGGGAAGACGATCGAGACGGCGCCTAGTACCGGCCAATACCTGTGAGCATCGGTACCGATGAGTCCAGTGCGGCGACGGCTTCTCGTGGCGGTGGATCATGACGGCTAACCGCGTGATGGGAGCGGAGACCGAATACGGCATCCACGTGCCGACTTCCCCCGGTCTCAACGCGACCTGGCTTTCCTCGCAGGTTGTGCATGGTTATGCGCTGTTGAGCTCTGATCATGCGGCGGGTGGCACTGAAACCCCTTGGGACTATACGGATGAGACACCGTTGGCGGACGCCCGAGGCTGGACCATGCCGCGCTCTGAGGCCCATCCCTCACAACTGACCGATCGACCGGATATCCTGACGGCAGCCGGCATCGCGCTTTCCGATTGGGATAGCCCGGATGGCCCGCTAGACACCGCCGATCCGGTGCAGGACTCAGCCATGGTGATGAACATGGTGCTTGGGAACGGAGCCCGGCTCTACGTCGACCACGCCCATCCCGAATACTCTTCGCCAGAGGTGACGAACCCGGAAGCCGCGTTGATCTGGGATTTCGCCGGCGACACCGTCATGCGCACTATCCTGGCCGACCTCGAAAGACGCCGCGCGGCAGGAGAGTCGGAGCTGCCGGAAATCCAGCTCTATAAGAACAACACCGATAGCAAATCCGCCTCTTACGGCAGCCACGAAAACTACTTGATGCCGCGAACGGTGCCCTTCAGTCACATCGTTTCGGGGCTGACTCCGTTCTTCGTCACTCGTCAGCTGATCTGCGGAGCAGGCCGGGTCGGGCTGGGACAGGACGCCTCAAGCCCCGGCTTCCAGCTTAGCCAGCGGGCGGATTTCTTCGAGGCCGAGGTCGGACTGGAGACCACCATCCGCCGCCCGATCATCAACACCCGCGACGAACCGCACGCGATCGCCGATAAATATCGCAGGCTGCACGTGATCATCGGAGATGCCAATCTCTCCCAGGTCTCGCACTACTTGAAGTTCGGCACCACCGCCCTGGTGCTCGATCTGATCGAACGCGGTCTGGCACCTCAGATCGAAGTGTGGGAGCCGGTTGACGCGCTCCGCGCGGTGAGCCATGACCTGAGTTTGACGCGGCTCTATCGGTTGATCGATGGACGCCGGGTCAGCGCGCTGGATATTCAGTGGATGTACTTTGAAGCGGCCAGCAATTCGGCGGAGCAGAGGGATCGGCATACCGAAACGGTGCTGCAACGCTGGGAGCAGGCGCTCAGCGGCCTGGCCCAGGGCCCTGAGGCAGTCGCCGGTCAGGTCGAATGGGCTGCCAAGCTTGGGCTGCTGGAGCAGTACCGGCAGCGTGACGGCCTGGCTTGGGACGATGCCCGGCTCGCGCTAATCGATGTGCAGTGGGCTGATATACGTCTGGACAAGGGACTGGCCAATCGACTTCAAGCACGTGGGCGACTCGAGCAATTAGTGAGTCAGAGTACGATCGATGCCGCGGTCAATCTGCCGCCCGCGGATACCAGAGCCTATTTCCGGGGTGAAGCGATCCGCCGCTTTGGTTCGCAGGTAGTGGGGGCCAGCTGG
This sequence comes from Psychromicrobium ferritrahens, assembly GCF_043789415.1. Taxonomy (NCBI): domain Bacteria; kingdom Bacillati; phylum Actinomycetota; class Actinomycetes; order Micrococcales; family Micrococcaceae; genus Psychromicrobium; species Psychromicrobium ferritrahens. The sequence goes on from NZ_JBDLLW010000001.1 coordinate 31,516, forward strand.
GATTCGGTGATCTTCCAATTGCCGGCGCAGCGCAGAATCCAAAAGGTGCCCACGCGGGAACCCCTGCGCGGTACTAAGGAACTGGTGGGGCCGCTTTTTGAGGCACACGCGGATCTGGAAGACTTCTTACAGCAGCTTTTGAACAGCGGCTAGGCATTACCGGAGACGACCCGGCCCAAGCGGTGAGCAGCAGATCATGGCAGGATGAAGAGAACTAGATCAGCAGGAGCGTGAGATGGCGAATCAAGAACAGCAGAGTTTCCAGCCGAGAGGCGAAGAGGAAGAACTGCCCGACGTCCCCACCCCGGTGCCGAGCACCCCACAGGCGAACGCGCAGACCGAAGGCTTGGATGATCTGCTCGACGAAATCGACGGCGTGCTGGAATCCAATGCCGAGGAATTCGTTCGCGGTTTCGTCCAAAAGGGCGGACAGTAGGCCGCTATGCAGTACCGAAACCAGGGCGAGCAAGTGGTCAGGGATCTGGCGGCGGCTGCGACGTCGTCCTTCACCGAGCATTTGGCGCAATCCCGGCCCGAATTGCTGCCCTTCGGGCAGAACCTTCCTGCTGGGGCGAGTCCGCAGACCCCTCATGCCACCACGATTGTCGCGCTGACTTTCGCTGGCGGTGTGCTAATGGCAGGGGACCGGCGCGCCACCATGGGCACCATGATCGCCAGCAGACACATTGAGAAGGTCTTTCCCGCCGATCAGTATTCGGTGCTCGGCATCGCTGGCACAGCGGGACTCGCCATCGACATTACGAAACTCTTCCAGGTAGAGCTTGAACACTACGAAAAAATTGAGGGAACAACGCTCTCACTGGAGGGCAAAGCCAATCGCCTCGGTGCCATGGTGCGAGGAAACCTGCCGATGGCCTTGCAGGGGCTCGCGGTGGTTCCGCTCTTCGCCGGTTATGACAAAGCCCTCTCGGTGGGACGGCTTTTCTCCTACGATGTCACCGGTGGCCGCTACGAAGAGCTGGAACATCACAGTGTGGGCTCCGGCTCGGTTTTCGCCCGGGGGGCGATGAAGAAACTCTGGAAGCCCGGGCTGACCGAGGAGGAAGCCATCCGGGTGGCGATTGAAGCGCTTTTCGACGCCGCCGATGACGACTCAGCGACCGGTGGCCCGGACCTGGTGCGCGGCTTGTGGCCCGTTGTTTATACAGTGACCGGAAGCGGGGCCCGAAAGATCCCAGGCGCAGAACTCGGCACTATCGTCGAAGCAGTGGTCGCACATCGTGCCGAGCTCGGCAGGGAGGCCTGAGATGACTCAGCAATTCTATGTCTCACCCGAGCAAGTGATGAAGGACCGCGCCGACTTCGCTCGCAAGGGCATTGCCCGCGGCCGCTCGGTGGTGGTGGCCTCCGCGGCCGAGGGAATCGCCCTGGTCGCTGAGAACCCCTCACCCTCTTTACATAAGATCGGCGAAATCTACGACAAGATTGCCTTCGCCGCGGTAGGCAAGTACAACGAGTTCGAATCTCTCCGGCAGGCCGGTGTGCGGTATGCCGACGTGCGAGGGTATTCCTATGACCGCGAAGACGTCACCGCACGCGGTTTGGCCAGCGTCTACGCGCAGAGCTTGGGGGCGGTGTTCACTGCGGAGCAAAAGCCCTTTGAAGTGGAACTCGCGGTGGCCGAAGTCGGAGCCCGTCAGGAGCTCGATCATCTGTATCGACTGACCTTCGACGGCTCGATCGCGGATGAACCCGGTTTTATCGCGATGGGGGGTCAAGTCGATTCGGTGCACGCCGCGGTCGCCGCGGCGTGGCAGCCCGGGGAAAGCCTGGACACGGTGATCAAACTGGCGGTGCGGGCCTTGAACGCCGGCCCGCAGAGCAGCGGCGAGACTCCGCAGGAAAGCCTGCCCGCCCAGTTGAGCGCGGATACGCTGGAGGTCGCAGTGCTCGATCGTGACTCCGAAACCAACCGTGGCAGCGGACGCGCCTTCCGCAGGCTCACCCTGGAAGAGGTCAGCGCGGCGCTGGCCTGAACCACCGTTGAACTGACCTACCGTTGAACTGAACCACCGTTGAACTGCGCTCGCTGAGCTGATATCCCCGGCAGAGCGGCCGAGAGCTTAAGAAGGAGACCGATGGACAAGAGAATCTTTGGCATTGAGACTGAATTCGGCATCACCTTCTCCAGCCGGGATTCCCGCCCGCTGTCCCCGGAAGAAGTCGCTCGCTACCTTTTTCGGAAGGTGGTGAGCTGGGGGCGAAGTTCGAATGTCTTCCTGGCCAATGGTTCGAGGCTCTATCTGGACGTCGGCTCGCACCCCGAATACGCCACCGCCGAGTGCGACGACGTCGCGCAACTCATTGCTCACGACCGTGCGGGTGAGCTGATCCTCAATGAATTGATCGGCGAAGCCGAGAGCCGGCTCTCCCTCGAAGGGTTCAAAGGACAAGTTTTCCTCTTCAAGAACAACACCGATTCAGCGGGAAACTCCTATGGCAGTCATGAGAATTATCTGATTGGACGGAAGGGGGAGTTCAGCAGGCTTGCCGAAGTGCTGATTCCCTTTCTGGTCACCCGGCAGCTCATTGCGGGGGCGGGAAAGCTGCACTCGGTGGGTGCTCAGATGCACTTTTCCTTCTCGCAGCGTGCCGAGCACATCTGGGAAGGTGTCTCTTCTGCCACCACGCGTTCCCGGCCGATCATCAATACCAGAGACGAGCCGCACGCCGACGCTGAACTCTACCGACGGCTGCACGTCATTGTCGGCGATTCCAATATGTCCGAAACCACCACACTGCTCAAAGTCGGCAGCGTCGATCTGATCCTGCGAATGATCGAAGCCGGTGCCGTGATGCGGGATCTTCGCCTGGAGAACCCGATTCGCAGCATCAGGGAGATCTCTCAGGATCTCACCGGTAAGGTCCCGGTCAAATTGGCCAATGGCCGGACGCTGACCGCTCTGCAGATTCAGCGAGAGTACTTTGAGAAGGTCTCAGAGTTCCTGCAGACCGCTGGGGAGCACACTCCGCTGGTGCCCAGGATCATGGATCTCTGGGCACGAACCCTGGATGCGATAGAGAGCCAGGACTACAGCGGCATCGATACCGAGATCGACTGGGCGATTAAGAAGAAACTTCTTGATTCCTACCAGAAACGACATGAGCTGCCATTTGACTCGCCTCGGCTGGCCCAAATAGATCTCACTTACCACGACATCTCACCAAAGCGCGGGCTTTTCTACCTGCTGCAGCAACGCGGCAGCGCTGCCCGGGTGGTTGACGATGCGGCTACGCTGAGAGCGGCCGAGGAGCCGCCCGAAAGTACCAGGGCCGCACTGCGCGGTCGGTTCGTCCGGGCAGCCCAGGCCGCGGGACGGGACTACACCGTTGACTGGGTGCATCTGAAGCTCAATGACCAAGCACACCAGACGGTGCTCTGCAAGGACCCCTTCCGTCATCAGGACGAGCGAGTGGATGAGCTGATTGATTCGCTGAATGGTTGATTCCGCCCGGTGACGCCCGGGGGTATGTTCCAAAGCGGGTTTTCAGGCTGCGCGGCTAAACTTGGGCAGACTAAGATAGTCTCGGCCCTCAGCGGGCAAAGTATCCAGACGAAGAATTGAGTTTTTGTGCGCCGATCTCTGGCCTTAGCGGCTGCCATCATCCCTCTGACCGTGCTCCTCTCCGCCTGCGGGGGCGGTGCAGCCAGTACATCAAGCAATTCGGCGTCGCCGACCAGCACTTCCGATAGCTCCAGCACCAGCAGCCCGTCCGCACCGGCGGCGAACGCCCAGCTACTCAGCAGCGTCAAGGTGAAGCCGGGAGCGGCGGGTAAAGCACCGAGCGTCGAGTTCAACAAACCTCTTGCGGTGCCCGAGGCCGGAATCAAGGTGGTCACTCCCGGCAGCGGAGCTGTGGTCACCGAAGGCCAGCTGGTTTCCTTCCACTCCATCGCCTTCGCAGCCAAAGACGGTAAGGCCGTCGGCGACGACTATGCTAAACCGGCCACCAGCTTGGTGATGGACCAGAACTTCAAGCAGAACTACCCGCTTTACTACTCTGCCTTCGTGGGCGCGAAGGTTGGTTCCTATATCGCCTACGCCGCTCCGGAACAGAGCCAGAATGGCCAGGTGCAGCCTGCCTCGCTGCTGATCTACCAGATCGAGAGCGCCAAGCCAGCGCCCACCAAGGCCAGCCCTGAGGAAGTGAACAAGCTCGATTCCGAAGGCAAACTGCCGACGGTGAGCTTCGATGCCAAGCAGGTCCCGAGCGTCAAGATTCCTTCCGGAGACGCTCCGGACAATCTGATCGTCAAGGTACTCAAAGAGGGCACCGGCGACACCCTGGAAGCCACCGACTCGATCAATGCGAACTACACCGGATGGACCTGGTCGGACAGCAAGCAGTTCGATTCCAGCTACAGCAAGGGCTCACCGATCAAATTCGGGCTCAACCAGGTGATCGCCGGCTGGACGCAGGGCCTGACCGGGCAGAAGGTAGGATCTACGGTTCTGCTGGTGATCCCGACCCCGCTGGCCTACCCCAGTGCCACCGAGGGCAGTGGGAGCCCGGTCGGACCGCTGGTCTTTGTGGTCGATATCGTCTCCAAGGCCTAGCCAGAAATATCTTGGCTGAATAAGCAGTCAATCCAGTGAAATCAGAGAAGGAGCAGCATGTCGTTCGGACAACGTAACTATGACCGCGAGAAGCCGGAGATCGATTTTCCGGAGCACGAAGTACCCACCGAACTGGTCATCCAGGACCTTTCGGTCGGTGGCGGTGCCGAGGTCAAAGCGGGAGATACCGTCTCGGCGCATTATGTCGGCGTTGCTTTTTCCAGCGGGGAGGAATTCGACTCCTCGTGGAACCGCGACACTCCGCTGGACTTCACGGTCGGCGTCGGCCAGGTTATCCAGGGCTGGGATCAGGGTTTGCTCGGGATGAAAGTCGGTGGACGGCGTCGCCTCGAGATCCCCTCCCACCTCGCCTACGGTGAGCGCGGCGCGGGTGCCGCAATCGGCCCTGATGAAGCCCTGATCTTCGTGGTCGATCTGGTCGGAATCCGCTAAACACGCGGAAGATCTCTGAGCGGGCACGGCTCCAGCAGCTTTCTAATATGCTGGAGCCGTGTCCGCTTCCCGTACTGAACGCTTACTCAACCTGCTGATCGCGCTGCTCGAAACCCGTTATGGCCGGAGCAAGGAGTTCCTGCGCCGTAATATCCAGGCCTATCGGGAGTCGCCCTCTGAAGAGGCCTTTGAGCGAATGTTCGAACGGGACAAGGTCGACCTGCGGGCGATGGGCATTCCGCTGGAGACCTATCACGAGCCGGGGGCCTTCGAAGAAGATCTGGCGACCACCCATTACCGGATTCCCAAAGACAAATACCGACTCCCAGAAATCCGCTTCAGCGTTGAGGAAGCTGCTGTGCTCTCGTTGGCTGCCCGGCTCTGGGATCGTGCTGCACTGGGCACAGCCGCGGCGCGCGCCGTCCGCAAGATCGAGACCCGCGGCGGCCTTCCAGAGGATTTTCCGGTTGAGCCGTTGCTCGAACCGCGAGTCAGCACCAGAGAGCCCGCTTTCGAAGAGCTCTTAGAGGCCGTCACCGCCCGCGTCGAGGTAGCTTTCGATTATCAGGGCACGTCGGATCAAGAACCACGGCGTCGGCGAGTGCAGCCTTGGGGACTGGGGCAGAAGTACGGTCACTGGTATTTGGTCGGCCAGGATATCGACCGCCAGCAGCAGAGGGTGTTCCGGCTCTCCAGGATCAGCGGTGCCATTGAATTTCTCAACAACACGAGCTTTGAACGCCCCGCCGAGTTCTCGGTGGTCCACGTGCTGGACGGCATGAAGCTCCCCGCGCAGCAGAGCGCGGAGGTGGCGATCCGGCAGTCTCGAGGGCAGGCCTTGCGGGAGCGAGGGGAGCAGCTGGGAGCTGAAGATGGTTGGGATGTTTTCAAACTCTCCTACAGCTCGCTCCAGGGCTTTGCTGCGGAGCTAGCGGGGTGGGGCCCTCAGGTCGTGGTTCGGACGCCGGAGGTGCTGGCCAGGGCCGTGCAGAGCAAACTGACCGCCGTGCTGGAGGCCGAGGAACTTCCGGTGCCTTCGGCGGAAGCAGTGAGACGGGCTCCCCGTCAGAGCCGTGGCAAGACCACCGCGCAGGATCATTTGCGCAGGCTCGTCGATCTGGTGCCATTTCTGGTGCACCATCAAGGCATGCATCTCGATGAGATTGCTGCTGAATTCGGGATCAATCGCCGACAGCTGGAGGCCGATCTCAGTTTGATGATGGTCAGTGGCTTGCCCGGTGGTCTGCACGGTGATCTGATGGACGTCAGCTGGGACGACGGTCATGTCTATATCGCCGATGCTGAGGAACTCTCCCAGCCGGTGCGATTCAGTCTCGATGAAGCGTCAGCCCTGCTGGTCGGATTGGAGACGTTGAGCGCGCTACCGGGCCTGGACGGAGAATCCGCGGTGCGAACCGCGATGGCCAAGATCAGCGCGGCGACCGGTGAGGCCGCTAGCAGCATCACCAGCACGGTCGGCGTCCGGCTGGCTCCCATGCAGCACGGCGATAGCCTTGAACTGCTGCAGAAAGCGGTGCGTGAAAAGCGCCAGCTGAAACTCAGTTACTTGGTGCCGCACCGCGATGAGATCACCGAACGATTGGTGGATCCGATCCGGGTCTTCTCCAATGACCAGGCCTGGTATCTGCAAGCCTGGTGCCATAGCGCAGAGGCGCAGCGGATCTTCCGGATAGATCGGATCCGGGGAGCAGAACTCGCCGGGAATATTGAGAACTCAGTGGATTCGGCCTTTCCGGAGAGCCTGTTCACTCCGGGTGCCCAGGACTCCGAGGTGACGTTACTGCTGCAAACAGAAGCCAGCTGGGTTGCTGACTATTATGAGGCGCAATCGGTTCAGCAGATCGTCGACGGGGCTCCGTGGTCGTATTTGGTGACCATCCGGGTGGGTAATGTGGACTGGTTGCCGCAATTGGTCGCTCAAAACGGCGGAGCCGTCCGGCTATTGGCTCCCCAGCAAGCCTCCGAGGCAGCGCTGAACTGGGTGCGGGACGCCGTCGCCAACTACGCTTAGTCGCCGAGTGTGCACTTCTACACCTTAAAACCTTTTCAAAAGCTGTAGAACTGCACACTCGATAGAGGGCTAGGCGGTAATTTTGCGCTGAGCTCGACGCACCAGGCCGAAGTAAGCGGCGATCATGATCAGATACCAGACCGGAGCGGCATAGAGCGCTATCCGGGTGTCCTCGGCGAAGCCCAGCGCCACGATGACCAAGGCGAAGAAGACCAGTACGATCCAGGCCATCACCTTGCCCCCGGGCATTTTGAACTTCGAGGATTCATGCAGTTCGGGCCGTTTCTTCCGGTAAGCCAGGTAGGCCACCACGATAAAGCCCCAGACGGTGATGAATAGGATCGCGGAGATCGAGGTGACCAGGGTGAAGGCCTGGCCTACCGAGTCACCCGCGTAGAGCAGTGCGACGCCGGGCAGCAGGCAGACGCAGGAGAGCAGTAGCGCACGGGCCGGCACATGGTTCTTGGAGAGCTTGTTGAAGGTCTCTGGGGCCTCCCCATCGCCTGCCATTCCGTACATGATCCGCGAGGTGGAGAAGATTCCCGAATTGGCGCTGGACGCGGCCGAGGTGAGTACTACGAAATTCACCACGCCGGCGGCGCCGACCAGCCCCGCTAAAGCGAACATCTCGACGAACGGGCTCTTATCGGCTGTGGCGTGGTGCCAGGGGGTGACGGCCATGATCACAATCAGCGAGCAGACGTAGAACAGCAGAACCCGGACCGGAATCGAATTGATGGCCTTGGGCAGGGTTTTCTCAGGTGCTTTGGTCTCAGCTGCCGCGGTGCCGGCGAGTTCGATGCCCTGGAAGGCGAAGATAGCGATCTGGAAGCCAGCGATGAAACCCATGAAGCCCTTGGGGAACATGCCACCGTCATTCCATAGATTCGCGAGCGAGGCGGTATCGCCATTGGGCGATTTAAAGGCGATGGCGATCAGCACGACGCCGGTCACCACGAGTGCGATGATCGCGATCACCTTGATCAATGCGAACCAGAATTCCAGTTCGCCGAAGAGTCGTACAGCGACCAGGTTCAGCACCAGGAAGAGCACGATGGTTAGCAGCGCCGGGATCCAGAGTGGAAGTCCCGGGGCCCAGACCGCAACATAGCCGGAGATCGCGATGATGTCGGCGATGCCGATGATGATCCAGCAGAACCAGTAGGTCCAGCCCACCATGAAACCGGCCCAGGGGCCGATCAGATCACCGGCGAAATCCGCGAAGTTGCGGTAGCCGGAGTTGGAGAGCAGGACTTCACCCATCGCGCGCATCACGAAGAACAGCATGAAGCCGATGATCATGTAGACGAAGATCACGCTCGGTCCCGCTACCGAAATGGTTTTGCCTGAACCGAGGAACAACCCGGTCCCGATAGCCCCTCCGATGGCGATGAGCTGGATGTGGCGGTTGCTGAGGCCGCGGGTGAGCTGTTCGCCGTGATCGTTGTGTTGCATTGCTGCGTTCGGGGTGGGCACTGTGGGTTTGGTCGGCATGATTCCTTCGATGTCTTTAGACTGGATCCATGCCTTGGTGGTCATGGATCGTGATCTGGGTCGCACTTGTGGCCCTTTCTTTGTTATACGTTGTGCTGCTCGGAATCAAGTTGTGGCGGCATTTCGTCGCGCTGGGCCGCGAGGTATCGCACGCCAGCGAGCGGCTTTCCTTCGCCCCGTCCCGGGGTGCTTCACCGAGTGGGGCTGCCTCTGGAGATCTGCTTCGGCAAGCCGTGGGGGAGGCCGCGACCAACGAATCGTCAGCGCCAGCCGAGCTCCGCGAACCGGGGTGGGCGATCCACGGGAATCCCACAGAACTCAGGGCGGAGTACGTTCAGGGCAAGCAGGATCGCAAGGCGGTTCGGCGAGATCGGCGGATCGCGCGCCGTCGCGAACGAGGGCAAGCACAGTCTTTGAGTGATCTGCGGCACTCCGGAACAGATTTGACGCTGTAGGATGAGTCGTAGAGGAAAGGAATCTCCGTGGGATTTTTGAGAGAGCCGTGGGTCATCGGCATTATCGTTCTAGTTATCGTTCTGCTTTTCTTTGCGCCCAAGCTTCCTGCCATGGCGCGCAGTCTGGGGCAGTCTTTCCGCATCATCAAGTCAGAAGTGCGGGAGTCCAAGAACGACGCTCAGGATCAGAGTGCTTCAGCTCAGGCCTCCGGAGCGAAAACTGAGAGTCCGGTAGAAGGGACCATCGTCACTCCGGTGAATCCGCAGCAGAATACTGGAAATAGCACTACCGGGACGACTCCTCCCGGCGGCACCACTGTCTAGCAGAAGTGGCTCTTTTCAAGGGGCGTAAATCCAACCCTGAGGGGAGGATGTCCCTCAAATCGCATCTAGTTGAGCTCCGCAATCGGCTGATCAAGGCTGCTATCGGCCTTGTGATTGGTGCGATTGCTGGCTGGTTCCTCTATTCTCCACTCTTCCAAGCTCTGGACGCGCCGATCAGGGCGATCAATGATAGCCGGGCGGGAAGTGCCTCGATTAACTTCGACGGCGTCACTACCGCCTTTGATTTGCAGATTCAAGGTTCGCTTTTTCTCGGCGCGATTATCTCATCACCGATCTGGATCTATCAGATCTGGGCCTTCATCATGCCTGGTCTCACCAGCAAGGAACGTCGCTACACCTTCGGCTATATGTTCGCCGCGATTCCGTTGTTTCTCGCGGGCCTCTACTGTGGCTGGTTATTCGTGCCGAACATCGTCCGCGCGTTGACCTCCTTCACTCCAGATGGCGGCTCCAATATCATCCACGCCGTTGATTACCTCGGCTTCGTGATGCAGCTGATGCTCTTCATGGGTTTCTCCTTCTTGCTTCCGGTGGTTCTGGTAGGGGTGAATATGGCCGGGGTCTTGCGTGGCAAGACGATGTTCAAGAGCTGGCGTTTCACGGTACTCGGAGTGACTTTGGTTTCCGCGATGGCGGCACCGGGCAACGATGTTTTCACCATGTTCTTATTGGCCGCCCCGCTCTTATTGCTCTACTTCGGCGCTATGCTGCTCTGCGTCTGGCTCGACAAGCGACGGGATAAGCGGCGCGAGAAACTTGCCGAGGAAACAGAGGAGACCGCGGACTCGGCCACTCCGCTGAGCGATCTGGAGAGTTTTTAAGGACTCTTGAGCTGTTCGTGTGCCTGGCTCATTTCATCGCCACATGGTCGTAGGCTTGGACTATGCCAACACAATCTCCGGCCGAACGCTACCAGGCAGCCAGGGAGCGATTGGCGGAATCCCGAACCGAGTTTGGCTCCTTCAAGGAAACCTTCGATTTCGAACTCGATGAATTCCAGATGGACGCCTGCAAATCACTCGAAGCCGGTCAGGGTGTTCTGGTTGCTGCGCCCACCGGTGCTGGAAAGACCATCATCGGTGAATTCGCCGTCTATCTCGCTTTGGCCCGTGGCCTGAAGGCTTTTTACACCACTCCGATCAAGGCGCTGAGCAATCAGAAATATGCCGAGCTCTCCGCTAAATACGGGGCACGCGACGTCGGCTTGCTGACCGGGGATTCCTCGATCAATCCGGAGGCCTCCATTGTGGTGATGACCACCGAGGTCTTGCGCAATATGCTCTATGCAGGTTCGGATGCCCTTGACGACCTGGCCTTCGTGGTGATGGATGAAGTGCACTACCTGGCGGACCGATTCCGCGGCGCGGTCTGGGAGGAAGTGATCATCCACCTGCCCAGCGAAGTCCAGGTGGTGTCATTGAGCGCTACGGTTTCCAACGCCGAAGAATTCGGAGCCTGGCTGGACACCGTGCGCGGCTCCACCGCGGTGATCGTCTCCGAGCACCGCCCGGTACCGCTCTGGCAGCACGTGATGGTCGGCAAAGACATTGTGGATCTTTTCGCCGGGGATACCTCTTTCGATGAGCTTGCGGCGGAACAGGGGGGCATTCCCGCTGTCAACGCGGAACTCACCCAATTGGCCCATACGGAAGCGCAGAACCGATTGCGGGGACGTTTCGCGCACGGTGGCCGCGGCGCGCGGGGCCGGAATCAGCCCCGCCGAAAAGGCGGTGGGCAGTCGGGCTGGGATAAGCCCGAGGCTGGCCAGTCACCGGTGCGCACCGCGAGCAGATCCCAGGTCATCCTGGCGCTTGACCGAGCCGAACTCTTACCGGCCATTACCTTCATCTTCTCCCGTGCGGGTTGCGACGCCGCCGTCCGGCAGTGCGTCGACCACGGCTTGATGCTCACCACCGAGGCTGAACGGCAGGAGATCTCAGCTCGGATCGAACTGGCCAGCCAGGACATCCCTAGCGATGATCTGGAGGTGCTGGGCTACTGGTCCTGGCGGGAGGGGCTCTTACGAGGCGTTGCCGCTCACCATGCGGGTATGTTGCCCACCTTCAAGGAACTCGTGGAGACGCTCTTCGTGGAAGGCCTGGTTCGCGCTGTTTTCGCCACTGAAACCCTGGCGCTCGGTGTGAATATGCCGGCTCGCTCAGTGGTGCTGGAGAAATTAGAGAAGTTCAACGGTGAATCCCACGTGAATGTGACCGCGGGGGAGTACACCCAGCTCACCGGCAGGGCGGGCCGACGCGGCATCGACGTGGAGGGACACGCCGTCGTACTGTGGCAACCCGGTACCGATCCCGGAGCCGTGGCCGGCCTCGCCTCGCGGCGCACCTACCCGCTCAATTCAAGCTTTCGGCCGACCTACAATATGAGCATCAACCTGATCGCGCAGTTTGGACGCAACAGATCCCGGGAGATTCTAGAATCCTCCTTCGCTCAATTCCAAGCCGATCGCTCAGTCGTGGGGCTTGCGCGGCAAGTACGCAGCCGGGAAGAATCGCTTGCCGGGTACCGCGAATCGATGACTTGTCATCTGGGAGACTTCAGCGAATACGCCCAGCTTCGCCGCGAACTCAGCGATCTGGAAAGCTCAGCCGCTCAGCAGCGCAGCCGCGCCAGGCGAGATGAGATCGATGAATCTCTCTCCGCCTTGCGCCCGGGAGATGTCATTGAAGTGACACACGGACGTTCCCCGGGGTATGCCGTGGTGGTCGCCGCTGATCCCCACGTCGGCGAACCTCGCCCCACGGTCCTGACCGAGGACCGTGATACTAGGAGGCTCAGCCGACAAGACCTGAACGGCCCGATCACCGTCCTGAATCATCTGCGTGTGCCCAAACAGTTCAATATCCGCCAGCCCAAGGACCGGAAGAACCTGCTCGCCGCCCTGCAGCACGCCCTGGTGGCTACTAAGAGCGGTGCGGTGCCGCGTAGCGATGCTTTCTCGTCCAGCGGCTATGCCGCTCAGGAGGAGAAGATCTCAGAGCTGCGTCGTCGGCTTCGTGCGCATCCCTGTCACGGCTGTTCGGACCGGGAGGCACACGCCCGATGGTCCGAGCGCTGGTGGCGGCTGCGCCGGGAGACCGATGCCCTGGTGCGCCAGATTCAAGGGCGCACCGGAACCATAGCGAAGACCTTCGATCGGGTCTGCGAGGTGCTGCAATCCTATGATTTCCTGGAGCCCGGCCCTGATCAGACTCTTCGGCCGACGGTGGCGGGGCAGCGACTGCGCAGAATCTACGGTGACAAGGACCTGCTGATCGCGCTGTGCCTTCGGGAGGGTGCATTCGATGACCTCGACCCCAACGACATGGCGGCCTTCGCCTCGGCTCTGGTCTTTCAGGCCAAACGCGAGGAACGGGGCTTACGACCGCGGATGCCCAATGCCGCGCTGGAGAACGCCGTCGAGGTTCTGATCCGGCAGTGGTCCGCGCTGGAAGATCAGGAAGCTCAAGCCAAACTACCCTTGACGGGTGAACCGGAGCTGGGCTTGGTCTGGCCGATGATCAAATGGGCCAGGGGGCGCCACCTCGAGGCTGTTCTCGAAGGAACCGATCTCGCCGCCGGAGACTTTGTGCGCTGGACGAAGCAGGTCATTGATCTTTTGGACCAGCTAGCCGGAGTTCCGGGCCTGCCCCCTGGAATCCGCAGAAATTGCCTGCAAGCCATTGAACGGGTGCGCCGCGGCGTCGTCGCCTATTCCGCCCTGGCCGCCTGAGCTTCTCTCACCCGCTATGTCACGAAGGACTTTCAGATGTCTCTGATCTTGTACCGCAACGGCTCCGTCTACAGCGCTGCCGACCCTCTGGCGACTGCGATGCTGGTCGACGGCGACACGGTGGCCTGGGTGGGCGGAGAGCACGCCGCAGCTTCGCTCGCCGATGCGCGGATGCGCGTGGTGGATCTAGAAGGGGCATTGATCACCCCCGGCTTCGTGGATTCCCATGTGCATCTCACCGAGAGCGGCGTCGCGCTGGAAAGCATTGATCTCAGCGAGGTGCGTTCGGCTCGGGAACTCCTCACCAGGCTCAGCTCGGCGCCTCAATCGGCCGGGGTACTCCTCGGCTTTGGCTGGGATGAGACCCGCTGGACTGAGAGCAGGCTACCTACGGCGGCTGAGCTGGACAGTGCAACGGAGGGTCGCGAGGTCTACTTGGCACGAGTGGATGTGCATTCCGCGCTCGTTTCCAGCAAACTTGCGCACAGGCTCGGTCTGGCTGCGCTCGATGGATGGTCCGCCGATGGCTTCGTGGTGCGAGCCGCCCATATCGCAGCTCGTGAAGCGGCAAGGACGCTGACCCCTGAACGGCGTCGCCACTTCCAGCAGCTGGCTTTGGACGCCGCAGCTCGCGCGGGCTATGTAGCCCTGGCAGAGATGGCTATTCCAGGCGGGGAAGCGTTGCAGGATCTGGCTCAGCTGATGAAGCTTTCGGAGGAAGGGGCGGGACCTCAGATCCTGCCCTATTGGGCGCAATTGATCTCCTCCGCAGAGCAGGGCCGCGAAGTGCTCGACGAGCTTGCTGCCCTGGGGATCCAGCCGCTGGGATTGGCTGGAGATCTCAATATCGATGGTTCGATCGGCTCTCGAACCGCTCTGCTCCGTGATGATTACAGCGATCTGCCGGGGCAGCGGGGGAGCCAGTACCTCACCGCGGAGCAGATCGCCGCGCATTTGGCGGCCTGCACCGAAGTGGGCGTGCAGGGCGGGTTCCATGTGATTGGCGACGCCGGCATGGACCTTGCGGTGGCCGGATTGAGGATCGCGGCTGAGAAAGTGGGGGCTGCTGCGCTCCGCTCCGCACAGCATCGTCTGGAGCACGTTGAAATGGCTGATTCAGCGGCTATTGCGACCTTGGCCGAATATTCAGTCACCGCGAGCATGCAACCCTCTTTCGATGCTTTCTGGGGCGGTTCGGCTTCGCTCTACGAACAGCGGCTGGGAGGCCGTGCGGCCGGGATGAATCAGCTGGCCGCAATGTTCGCCGCCGGGGTTCCCGTTGCGCTGGGTTCGGACTCTCCCGTGACGCCGATGAACCCCTGGGCGGGTGTGAAGGCCTGCCTGGAACATCATCAGCCGGCGCAGCGAGTATCGGCTCGCGCGGCTTTTATCGGCCACAGCAGGGCCGGCTGGCGTGCCGCCAGGGAATCGAACCCGATGATGGGCCAACTGGCTCCGGGTGCTCCAGCCAGCTATGCGGTATGGGAGGTCGATGAACTCATGGTGCAGGTTTCTGATGACCGGGTGCAGTCCTGGAGCACCGATCCGCGTTCCCGGACTCCTTTGCTGCCCGCACTGGATACTGAAAATTCGCCACGCTGCTTAGGTACGGTTCATCGGGGCCGCGCGCTTTACTGGGATCAGCGGTTCGCGAATTAAGACATCTGATGGTCTTCTGTTCCTACGACACGCCGAGGAAGCGGAAAATACTCAGAATTTTCAAAAAACTTCGCGGTAACTACACCCATTCTGACCTGCGGAAACATCTAAACCCGCTGGTCAACCCTGGATTGACAGCCAGCGCATAGGACGTAGGCTGTTACTTCAACGGGTTCCATATCGGCTCTCCTCAGCGGATTGCTGAGAGCGGACCTGGCCGCCGCAAGGCAAGCGTATGACGCGCCTTGGTGGCTCTTGTAACGGGTAGGTTCACGCGTCAGTAGAAAACAGTTTGGGTGCATCGTGACGGTGACATCGAAATTGGCCCGAAGGCGCGTGAACCTACCCATTTCTCTGCCCGTATACTGGTTTTCTGTGCCAAAAAGCAAAGAAAGGCCACTGCGTGCGCGTTCTGACTATCATTCCAACCTATAACGAGTTGGAGTCGTTGCCCCTGACCTTGGCGCGGCTGCGTCAAGCCGTGCCCACCGCGGATGTTCTGATCGCAGACGACAACAGTCCTGATGGCACGGGGGAGCTCGCCGATCAGTTCGCCGCGGAAGATCCGCAGGTCCATGTGCTGCACCGCAAGGGCAAAGAGGGTTTAGGCGCAGCGTATATCGCCGGATTCAACTGGGGGCTGGCGGCCGGTTACGACGTCTTGGTGGAGATGGATGCGGACGGTTCACATCAGCCGGAGCAACTGCCGCTATTGCTGGACGCCATCGAGCAAGGTGCTGATTTGGTGCTCGGCTCGCGGTGGGTCCCCGGCGGACAGGTGGTGAACTGGCCCTGGCAGCGGAAATTCATCTCACTCGGCGGCAGCCTGTACTCCAGGATCCTGCTCGGAGTGAAGTACCGAGATATCACGGGTGGTTACCGGGCCTTCAAACGAGCAACCCTGGAAGCCATTGAACTCAATAAGGTCGATTCAGTGGGGTATGGGTTTCAAGTCGATATGCTCTGGCGCACAGTGCAACTCGGCCTGAAAGTCGTTGAAGTTCCGATCACCTTCGTGGAGCGAGAGCACGGAGTCTCTAAGATGGGCGGCAATATCATCCAGGAGGCCATGCTCAATGTGGCCAAATGGGGATTGAGCGCCCGCTGGCGGAAACTCACCGGTAAAAAATAGCGCCTGAGGCGGTAAAATGTTCTTCAATACCGCATAGTCTTTGAATAGAAGAGAGGGCCAGGAACTTAGGTTCCTGGCCCTCTCTTTGCTGTGTTCAGTTTATTTAGAGCTCTTCACGCGTTCGCCACGGCGTTCCCGGAGGATGTCGAGACGATCCTGCAGAATCGTCTCCAATTCAGGAACAGTGCGCCGCTCGAGCAGCATATCCCAGTGGGTGCGGATCGGCTTCTCCGAGGAGTCGACGGGCTTCTCCCCATCGACCAGAACGGCTTCCTTACCGGTTTTGGATACCCAAACCGCAGGAATCTCGGCCTCAGCCGCGAAGGTGACGAAAACTTGCTCGCCGTCCTCGCATCGATACTCCACGCGCTGGCGGGGTGCCGGTTCAACACCGGACTCGGTCTCCATGCTCTGCGCACCGAGGCGCATACCGCGCAGACTGCGATCACTCATGATTTCTCCCTTGCTAAAAAGCTTGCCTTTATCTCAACGCCATGACGGCGCTTAGTGTTCCATGAGGTACTCAGGCGAGCTTCAATCATACCGGATGGCAGTACTTGCTAAGCGCTATGGGTTCCCGTGCTGCCCTGCCCAGGATCGCCGAAATCGACGGAATCCGGGCCTGGATTAACCTGACCCAACACATTGCCAATGCCCTTGAGCGCCTCACCGACCTCACTGGGGATGATCCACAGCTTATTCGAGGAACCTTCGGCGAGCTTCGGCAGGGTCTGCAAATACTGGTATGCCAGCAACTTCTGGGTGGGATTCCCCTTGTGAATCGCATCGAAAACCTTCTGAATGGCCTGAGACTCGCCGTCGGCGCGCAAGATCGCGGCCTTGGCATCGCCTTCGGCCTTCAAGATGGCGGATTGCCGCTCACCTTCCGCGGTCAGAATAGCCGACTGCTTGGTGCCCTCGGCGGTCAGGATGGCAGCACGACGATCCCGCTCGGCACGCATCTGCTTCTCCATGGAGTCCTGAATCGACAGTGGCGGATCGATGGCTTTCAACTCAACCCGGGAGACCCTGATGCCCCAACGACCGGTCGCTTCATCGAGCACACCGCGCAACTGACCGTTGATCTGGTCGCGGCTGGTCAAGGCTTCTTCCAGGTTCAAACCGCCGACCACATTACGCAGGGTGGTGGTGGTCAGCTGCTCGACAGCCTGGATGTAATTGGCGATTTCGTAGGTCGCGGCCCGGGGGTCAGTGACCTGGAAGTAGACCACAGTGTCAATCGAGACCACCAGATTGTCTTCGGTGATCACTGGCTGAGGAGGGAAGGAGACGACCTGTTCACGCAAGTCCAACAGGGGCAGCAGCCGATCCACGAAGGGGATCAGGATGGTCAGGCCGGGGTTGAGGGTGCGCTGGTACTTACCCAGTCGCTCCACCACTCCGGCTCGTGCCTGCGGAATAATCCGGACGGATCTGATCAGTACGATCACCACGAAGATGATCAGCACCACCAGCACTATGGTCAAAGCCACAGCACCTGCGCTGTTACCCATGTTTTCCTCTTTTTCTCGTTGTTCAGCGGGACTTTACAGACCGGCCGGAGCGGCCGGATAACCTTGAGTGGGTGCGGCTGGCACGGCGGCCACGATCGCCGTCGCACCATCGATCTCGGTGACTATCACGCTGCTCCCTACCGGCAGGGCGCCGCCACCTCGAAGTTTTGCGCTCCACGTGTCTCCTCCGATTTTGACCAGCCCGCTCTCGACACTGACCGGTTCGACGACGGTGGCCGGATGGCCGATCAGCCGATCCACATTGGTCCGCAAGTCATGCGGCCCCTTGTGCAGATGGCGCAGGGCTATCGGCCGGACGAAGAGGATCATCGCCAGAGCCACGACGCAGAAGATCACCACTTGTAACCAGAGCGGAGCGCCCAGGAAATATGAAACCAGCGAGGCGAAGGCGCCGACCGACATCAGAATGAAGAATAAGTCGAGAGTCAGGATCTCGATTCCAGCGAGAATCAGGAAAACGATGAGCCACAATGCCCAACCATTTTCAAATAACCACTCGAACATGGAAGTCTCCTGACTTTAGAAATACCCGTTCTACAATTTCAGCCTACTACGGAGCATGCTGCTCGGCAGGGGGTAAGTCACGGAATGTCAGTGAATCGTTACCGGCGGGGCAACTCAGATGACCGCCTGTAGCGGGAGTTTGCTGGGGATGGACCCCGCGGTGTGTGAAGCCCGCAGCAAAGCTCCGACGCCCTCCTTCAGGTCCTCACGGCTATAAGTGAAGGGAATGCGCAGGAAGCGTTCAAAGGCGCCTTCCAGGCCGAATCTGGGTCCTGGCACAATGGCGAGTCCTTCGGACCGCGCGGCCAGCGCGAGCGCAGAAGAGGAGATGTCGCCGGTGTTGATCCAGAGTGACATTCCGCCATCGGGAAGCTGTAATTTCCACTGCGGGAAGTGCTCAGTGAGCTCGGCGGCCAGGAAATCACGGCCGCCCCGTAGCTCTCGACTGCGGTTGGCGGTCATCAACTGGGTTTCTCGCAGCAGATAAATAGAAGCCAGTTGCTCCACCAGTGGAGTGCCGAGATCCATAGCGGGCCTGTTTCTGAGTACTTTGGCCATCAGGTCCTTCGGCCCGCGGATCCAGCCGATTCGAAGTCCGCCCCAAGCCAATTTGCCGAGCGAGCCGATGGTCACAATGCTGCTTGAGAAGCTCGCCATCGGCGGCAGCGGGCCGCGATCGATGTCCAGCTGGGCGGTGGTTTCATCCGCGATCAGAACGGTGCCTTCCCGCGCGGCGATCCGGGCGAGTCGCTGTCGGTCCTCGACGCTCATGCTGGCGCCCGTAGGATTCTGGAAATCGGGCATCAGGAAGCCCAGGCTGGGTGCGGAACGCCGGATCAGCAGTTGTCCTTCGGTGATGTCCCAGCCGCCCGCCGAGGTGACCGGCATGGCTAGCAGGCGGGCACCGGCGGCCAGGAAGGTATCAATCGCATGAGGGTAAGTGGGGTGCTCGATAAGAACCCGTTCCCCCGGGGAATGCAAGGTATGCGTGAGCAGGCTGAGGGCGTGCTGAGCGCCGAGGGTAATCAGCACTTGCTCGGGGGTGGTGGGCAAGCCTCTTTCCGAATAATGATCGGCCACCGCGGAACGAAGCTCGGGGAGTCCCTGCATGTCGAAACCCTGATGACTGAGATAGTGCGGTAGCTGCTCCACAGCGAACTGGTAGGCCGCAGGGAGCCCCGGGTAGGCGGCGGCCGCAGCTTTACTGAAGTCCAGCGGGAGTTCCTGGGTCAGCTGGACCGGACCGCGCTGACCATCGGGCAGAGCCAGAGTTGAACCGGAGCCCCTGACACTGCGCAAATAACGTTCCTCGCGCAACTGAGCGTAGGCGGCCGCCACCGTGGTGCGTGAGATTTGGAGGGCCGAGCTGAGTTCTCGTTCAGCGGGCAACCGCGAGCCACTAGCCAAGCGGCCATCGATCAACATCACGCGAACGCGATCTGCCAAGGCGAGGTACGCGGCGCGGTGGGAGCGCCATTCGCCAAGATCACGGGCAAGACGGCGGGCGGAGATCTGTGATGACATAAGGCCACTTTAGCCGAGTTCAAGGCCGCTATACAGGCCAGATTCAAGAAATTGGATATGTGCCAAAAGGCCAATTTTCGCCATGCTTGAAAAATGAAAACATTCCTCCGCACCGGGAATCTCGCGGTTCGTCTGCTTCGGCTGTTCAGTGGGCTGTTCGCCTACGGCTTTGCGATAGCTCTTATGGTGCACGGCAATATTGGGCTGGCTCCCTGGGATGTGCTGACCCAAGGAGTATCCCGAACCACCGGTCTGTCTTTTGGCTGGTGCGTCATCTTGACATCGGTAGCGGTGCTCTTGCTCTGGATACCGCTGCGCCAGAAGCCAGGGTTCGGCACTTTGGTCAATGTGGCGCTGATCGGGGTTTTCGCCGATCTCGGTCTGGCCGTATTGCCGAGCCCTGGGGAACTAGGCTGGCAGATAGTGATGTTCCTGTCAGGGATGGTGCTGCTGGCTTTCGCCACCGCGCTTTACGTTGGCGCGCGACTCGGCCCGGGGCCACGTGATGGGCTGATGACAGGTTTGGTGCGACGCACCGCCAAACCTGTCTGGATGATCCGCAGCGGAATCGAAATCTCCGTCGTGCTGTTGGGATTTTTGCTGGGCGGCACCGTCGGGGCGGGCACAGTGGTGTTCGCGCTCGGAATCGGGCCCATCACGCAAATTGCCTTCCGTTGCCTTCTGGTCGATCTGAGCGCTCCAGAGCCGAGTGCTCAGCCAGTCATCTCGACCACGACAACACCGAGTGCTGTGCTGCCAGGCGAAACGGCCTGAACACGGAGACCCTGAAGGCCGCCTGAACCTGATAGGAAGCGGCGTCGAGGGCATCCTGCAGCACTTCCTCCTCGAGGTGATGACCCGACGGACCCATCATCACCAAGCTCTTCGCCGCTTCGTTGCCGAGCTGCAAACTCAACCTCACCTCCGATTCCTCGGCGAGTTCGAAATGCTCGGCGAGCCCTTCGTGGAGTACTGCATGCTTTCCGGGTTGCTGACTCAGCCGGCCAGCGAACAGCGGCAGACCCTCCAGGTGCTCGGCCAGCGGAGTGACCACCATGAGGATGCCGTCGTGCCGCAGCACGCGATGGAACTCGCTTGCGTTGCGCGGCGCGAAAACCACTGTGATGACATCTGCGGTTTTCGCGGCCAGTGGCCAAGGCCGCCAAAGGTCCCAGACCACTTGAAGCGTCTCGGGATTGTTGCGCACCGCTTGCCGCAGAGCTAGCGGGGATAGATCAAGGCCAATCGCTGAGAGCCCGGGGAATGATTCTCGTAGCAGACTCAGATAATAGCCGGTGCCCACCCCGGCATCGATCAGGAGCGAATCCACCCTTTGAGCTGGTGCGTGCCTTTTCAGCAGCGAACTGAGCTCCGCAGCCAGCGGAGCGAAGTAACCGGCACTCAGAAAATCGCTTCTGGCTTGCACCATTTCGGCGCTCTCCGGGGTGAACTTACTCGGTGTTCCGCTGAGCAGATTCAGATAGCCATACCTCGAGAAGTCGAAGCGATGCCCGGATGCACACACCGCCCCGGGCGTCCCAGTCTCATTCAACCCGAGCTGCTCTGCGCAGACCGGGCAGAGCAGTGCCTCAAGAGCAGTTGCTGAGATGTTTAGCCGACGCATTGCATCATCCTAGCTCTGAGACGGCGCTGTCTCAGACGACCTCTACTCATTAGCCCCGTAGCGGTCGGGCTGTTTCGGTCGCGACTTCACCCACTCGACCGGTCTCGGTGCGGCTCGGGCATGGACTAAAGCTCCTGGTCGCTGATGAAGCGGGGAGGCAACGGACAGGGTCATCTGTACTGGGGCATCTGCACAAGCCATCTGCCAAGGCATCTGCACAAGGTCATCTGCACAGGGCATTTCCGGAGAGGTAGGCTCGGAAAGGTGAAACCAGAACACCTGCCGCTGATCAAAACCCTTTCCGCGCCGTCCTTGCACCCAGATGGCAACCGTGCAGTCATTGGGGTGACTCGCCCCGATTTGAGTGTGGATGGTTATCTTGGCCAGCTGTGGGAGGTCCGGTTGGACGACCTGGCGGAACCACGGCGAATCACCAGGGGCTTCAGGGACACGGCGCCAAAGTACTCGCCGGACGGCAAGGCTCTAGCCTTCTTGAGGACTAATCCTGGAGACGCTCCACAGCTGTACCTGGTGGAGGCTCAGGGCGGGGAGCCGCAGCAGCTGACCGATCAGAAGCTCGGCGTGGAGTCATTCCGCTGGTCGCCGGATTCCAGGCGCATCGTCTTTGCCTCTGCGGTGCCCCAGGAGGGGCGCTATGGCACGGTCGAAGGGGTAGCTGCGGGTGCCGAGGATCCGCGGCTCATCTCCGGCTACAAATACCGGTTGAACGGAGCGGGCTTCGTCGTCGATAAGCTCTCGCAGATCTTTGAACTTGAGGTTCCCCAGCAGACGGCGGAACCTCTTTTCGAACCCAGGGGCCGGGCCAAGCAAGGCGCTGAGAACGAGCCGTTCAAACCCTTCCCGGAGGCTAGACAGCTCACCGACGATGCTTTGACGCACTCGCAACCCCGCTACAGCGCCCAGGGGGAGAGGATCTATTTCATCGGGGAGCGACTGGACAGCGCCGATGGCTGCCTCGAACTGTATTCGATGACGGCTGAGGGCCATGAACTGACACAGCTCAATAATCAGCCCTTCGACGGGTTCTCCGTGATGAACGCGGTGGAGTCGAAGGACGGCAAATGGTTATTCGTGCTGGGAGAAGAGCTCAGCAGCAGCGGAACGGATTTCGTGGCGAGTCAAGTGGGCATCTACCTCCGCTCCGCCACAGAGCCTTTCGCCACAGAGTCTGGTGCGTGGCGACGGCTCTCTGATGCCACGAGCCGTGACTTCGGTGAATCTCCCGATCTGATCCCCTGGGGTGAGGATTCGGTGCTGGCCGTTGAACGCTCGCGAGGCGCCGGACGCCTGGTCAGGATCAGCGCTCAGGGCGAACTGGAGGATCTGCTGGACGAGCAACTGCTGATCACCGGGCTGGACGCGGTGATTGCTGCACACGGCGATGACCCGGCAATCGTGCTCAGCCTGACAGACAGCGAGAGCTTCGGTGATCTCGCGGTACTGACCGGGCAAGGACTGAACCGACTCACCGATTTCTCCCGGGAATTCCGCGATCAGGCGGGACTGATACCGGCCGAAGAGCAGGTCTTCTCCTCGTCCGATGGTTACCCGGTGCACGGCTGGGTGCTGCTGCCGGAAGGCGAAGGTCCGCACCCGGTTCTGCTCAACATTCACGGCGGACCTTTCGCGCAATACGGCTGGGGACTCTTCGACGAGGCACAGGTCTATGCCTCCGCGGGGTACGCCGTGGTGATGTGCAACCCGCGTGGTTCGGGTGGCTATGGTTATCAGCATGCTCGGGCGATTAAGGGGCAGATGGGAACTGTCGATCTGGCCGATGTGCTCGGCTTCTTGGAGGGAGCGCTCGCCGAATACCCTCAGCTGGATTCCTCAAGGCTCGGCGTGATGGGCGGCTCTTATGGCGGTTATCTGACCGCTTGGACGATCAGCCAGGACCAACGTTTCCGGGCCGCGATCGTCGAACGGGGATACCTCGACCCGGTGAGTTTTGTCGGCTCGAGCGATATCGGTTGGATCTTCCCCAGCGAATACAACGGAACCGATGCCGCTGCGATAGCGGCGCAATCGCCGATGGCGCACCTCGCCAAGGTGCAAACCCCGACCTTCGTGATTCATTCGGAAGAGGACTGGCGGTGCCCGATTGAGCAGGCACAGCGGTATTTCGTCGGGCTCAAGAAGCTCGGCGTCGAGACTGAGTTGTTGATCTTCCCGGGGGAGAACCATGAACTATCCCGTTCGGGGCTGCCGCAGCACCGGAAACAGCGCTTCGAGCACATTCTGCGCTGGTGGAGTCGCTACCTGCCCACCGAACAGAACCAGGCCGTCGTCGAAATCTAGAAACCAGAAATCTAGAAGCCCAAGCTTTCACGCGCCAGATCGATAGTCGGCTGGGCCCAGCGCTCCGCGTATTCAGCATTGTTGCTCAGCGAGCGGGTTTTCGCCTTGTCGATGTAGAGGGTCCCGGCGAGATGATCGGTCTCGTGCTGCACGATCCGGGCCTGCCAGCCGGCGAATTCCCGGTAGTTGCTTTCGCCCTCCGGCGTGATGAAGCTCAGGCCAACCGAACGGTGACGGCTGACCACGGCCTGCCAGCCTGACATGGACAGGCAGCCCTCGAAGAAATCCACAGATTCAGCACCGAGCGGCTGGTAGCTGGGATTCAGGACGGCGAAAAAGGGCAATTCCTGCCGTTCCCGGGTGAGTCGTACTTCTTCGGAGACCGGATGCAGGTCTTCCATTACCGCCAATTGCAGCGGAATACCGAGTTGCGGAGCGGCGAGTCCGACGCCGGGCGCGGCGTGCATGGTACGGCGCATCAATTCGATGAGCGCCTCGAGTTCGCCCTGTTCGAGCTGCCCGTCCCAGGGAGCCGAAACGACTCTCAACACGGGGTGTCCGGCCTGCACGATGGGCGGCACCGAGTCGCCTTGATGTTCTTCGAGAAGCTGCAGCACCGTGCTGCGGATCATTTCTGGCATGTTCAGAGTTTATGCCTTGGGGCAGGGTCGGTAAGCTGAATCATGAGCTCTTCAGACCGGGATCGGTTTTTTGTCTACTTCCGCTCCGGGGCGGCAACTCTTGCCAAGGCCCAGGAGACTCTGCCCCTCCATGACCTTGAAGCGACGAGTAGTACGGAGAACACTTTTACGGTAGAAGCCGAAGGGCTGAGCTTCCAGGTCAGCCTAGAGGAATCTGAACAGGTCGCTGCGGAGGCCAGCCAAGCAGCAGGCGCTGAGCAGCAGTGGCAGCCCCTCAAAGAATGCTCAGCTCGTTTCCTGGTGCAGATCTCAGATCTACAGGAGGCTCTTGAGGAGATCAATACCATGCTTGAACTGCAGGAAGCGCTTCAGGATAGCTGCGATGGTTATCTGGTGCTGCCCTGGAACGGCGGCATACTCGGCCCCTGGGGTGTGAACTGATCAGTCCGGCTGAGAGCTCAGCAGGCCGAGTCGCTCAATGATTTCAGCGACTTCCTGGGACGGCGATCCGCTGATCTTTACGCTCAGCGCGCGCTCGTCATCTTCGGGAGGCTCCAGGGCCTCGAACTGAGAATCCAGTAGAGATGAGGGCATGAAATGCCCGTGCCGGACAGAGAGACGTGCTGAAATTTCTTCGCGAGTCCCAGCAAGGTAGACGAAGACGACGTTGGGCAGTCTCAACCGGTCTCGATAGCGGCGTTTCAAAGCCGAGCAGGTGACGACGCCGGCCTGTCCGGTTCGCTCGTGCTCGGTGATCCATTCGGAGATCTTCTCGAGCCAGGGCCAGCGGTCTTCATCGGTCAACGGCGTGCCGGCTGACATCTTGGCGACGTTCTCCGGCGGGTGCAGCTGATCGCCTTCAAGGTAGTCCCAGCCCAGCTGCCCGGCGAGCAGCGCGGCTACCGTGGTCTTCCCGGAGCCCGAAACTCCCATCACCACGAGAATTGGATGCTCGTTCATCTAATCACCGCCGAAAGTAGGATCATCAAGCCGAAGCCGATGAATGTGGCCAAGGTGCGCCTGGGGTTTCAAGAGCTCCATCAGCACTGATCCCAACGCTAGCAGAGCGGCGAAATGACTTTCCACCGGCCTAGCCGATAACATCAGTGAAGGCTTCCGTGGTCCCCGTATGCCATGGTCAGAACGCCTTAAACCGCCTGGGAGGCACCTATGTCTGAACTCGTTAAAGTCACCGTCGACGGCGAAGCCAGAGAGTTCAGTTCGGGCACTACTGCTGCTCAGGTCTACCAGGATGATCGAACCGTGGTGGTAGCCCGGGTGAATGGCGAGTTGCGCGATCTGCATCAGCCACTGATCGACGGCAGCGCCCTGGAAGCAGTGACCATCGATTCACCCGATGGTTTGAACGTGCTCCGGCACTCCACAGCACACGTCATGGCTCAAGCCGTGCAGCAGCTCCGCAAGGACGCCAAACTGGGCATCGGTCCGCACATCACCGACGGTTTCTACTTTGACTTCGATGTCGAAGAGCCCTTCACCCCCGAGGATCTCAAGCAACTCGAGAAGATGATGCTCAAGATCGTCAATGCCAACCAGCGTTTTGTCCGCCGGGTGGTCAGCGAGACCGAAGCGATTGAGGCGATGAAGGACGAGCCTTATAAGCTCGAATTGATCGGCTTGAAGGGCAATAGCGCGGAGGCAGCCGAAGGCGCGGCTCAGGAGGTCGGCGCCGGAGAGCTGACCATCTATCAGAACCTCGATAAGGACGGCGAAGTGGTCTGGCAAGACCTCTGCCGCGGTCCGCACTTGCCCAACACCAAGCTGATTTCCAACGCCTATGCGCTGACCCGCAGTGCGGCGGCTTATTGGCGCGGCGACCAGGCCAATAAGCAGCTGCAGCGCATCTATGGCACCGCCTGGCCGACCAAAGACGCGCTCAAGGCCTACCAGGAGCGGATCGCCGAAGCGGAACGCCGCGATCACCGCAAACTCGGCACCGAACTAGATCTGTTCTCCTTTCCCGACGAGCTCGGCTCCGGGCTGCCGGTCTTCCACCCCAAGGGCGGAATCATCCGCAAGGAGATGGAAGATTACTCGCGGGCCCGTCATATCGAGGCCGGGTATGAATTCGTCTACACCCCGCACATCACCAAGGGGCACCTCTACGAAGTCTCGGGGCACCTCGACTGGTACCGGGATGGCATGTTCCCCGCGATGCACGTCGACGAGGAGCTGGCCGAGGACGGCACCGTGCGCAAACCCGGCCAGGACTACTACCTGAAGCCGATGAACTGCCCGATGCACAACCTGATCTTCCGCTCGCGCGGCCGATCATACCGGGAGCTTCCGTTGCGGCTCTTCGAATTCGGCTCGGTCTACCGCTATGAGAAATCCGGGGTGATCCACGGCCTGACCAGAGTGCGTGGCATGACCCAGGACGACGCGCACATCTACTGCACCAAGGAGCAGATGAAGGAGGAACTCACCTCCACCCTGAATTTTGTGCTCGGCCTGCTGAAGGACTATGGACTGGAAGACTTCTACCTCGAACTCTCCACCAAAGATCCGAATAAGTACGTCGGCTCGGATGAGGTCTGGGAGGAAGCCACTCGCACCCTGGCGGAAGTCGCCGCCGATTCCGGTCTGGAATTGGTGCCGGATCCAGCAGGCGCGGCATTCTATGGTCCGAAGATCTCGGTGCAGGCGAGGGATGCTATCGGCCGAACCTGGCAGATGTCGACGATTCAGCTGGATTTCAATCTGCCGGAGCGCTTCGAACTGGAATACCAGGCAGCAGACGGTTCCCGTCAGCGGCCGGTGATGATTCACCGTGCACTCTTCGGTTCGGTGGAGCGCTTCATGGGCGTATTGACCGAGCACTATGCGGGTGCTTTCCCAGCTTGGCTGGCACCGGTTCAGGTGGTGGGTATTCCGGTGGCTGAGGCCTTTGACGGTTACATCTCAGAGCTGATCGACCGGCTGCGGAAGGCCGGAATCCGGGCTCAAGCAGACCTCTCCACGGACCGTTTCCCGAAGAAGATCCGCACCGCGAGCAAAGATAAGATCCCCTTCGTGCTGATCGCCGGCGGCGACGACGTCGAGGCCGGGGCGGTCTCTTTCAGATTCCGGGACGGCAGCCAGGACAACGGGGTGCCGGTGGATGATGCGATTGAGCGGATCGTGAGAATCGTCAAGGAACGGAGCGACAGCCAGCGATGAGCGAGCCGACTGACGACTTTGAACTGGCCGGAGTGCCCGATGCGTTCCAGCGTCTCTGGACGCCTCATCGGCTGGCCTATATCAAAGGTGGTCAGGCGCAGTTCAACAAAGGGCAGGAGGATTGTCCCTTCTGCCTGGCTCCGGGCCGCAGCGATGAAGAATCGCTGATTGCCTTCCGAGGCGAACTCTGCTTCGTGGTGCTCAATCTGTATCCGTACAATCCGGGGCACCTGCTGGTCTGCCCTTACCGACACGTTCCCGATTACACCGACCTGACGATTGAGGAGACCGCTGAGTTCGCCGCGCTTTCGCAGCGCGGGATGAAGGTGCTCCGCAAGGTCGCCAAGCCCTCCGGATTCAATCTCGGGATGAACCAGGGGGTCACCGGCGGTGCGGGAGTTGCCGGGCACCTGCATCAGCACATCGTGCCTCGTTGGGGAGGCGATGGTAATTTTCTGCCGATCATTGCCCAGACCAAGGCGATCACTCAAACCCTGGGAGATGTGCGAGAGCAAGTCGCCCAGGCCTGGACAGAACAGCTGGACTGACAATGCTGAACAAATATGCCAGAGGCCTGTTCGCAGCGATTTTCAGGCCGGTGGCTCAGCTCCTGGTCGGCTGGGGAGTCTCTCCCGATCTGGTGACCGTCGTCGGCACTCTGGGAGTGATGGCCGGGGCGCTGATTTGGTACCCGATGGGGCAGCTTTTCTGGGGCACCGTGGTGATCACGGTCTTTGTCTTCTCCGACATCATCGACGGCCTGATGGCCCGGGAAGTCAAGCGCCAGGGCCCGTGGGGGGCGTTCGTCGATTCTAATCTGGACCGGGTGGGGGATAGCAGCGTTTTCGTCGGCCTGGTGATCTGGTTCTTCCTCGGTGGGCAGAACCCGGCCATCGCCATTTTCGCTCTGATCTGCCTTGTGCTGAGTTCCCTGGTCTCTTATAGCAAAGCTCGCGCAGAGGGCCTGGGCCTGACCGCGAACGTGGGCATCGCTGAGCGTTCCGAGCGCCTCGTCGTGGTGCTGGTCACCACCGGCTTAGTGGGCCTGGGCATCCCCTCCGTGGTCTTGTTCATTGTGCTCATCCTGCTCGCGATAGCCAGCGTGATCACCATTTTTCAGCGAGTACGGGTGGTCCGGACGCAGGCAATGGCTCTTGAAGGTACGGAATAAGTCGCGAAATCACAGGCTGAATCAGTGCGCTGTGAGCAGGCCACAGAAATTCCTGTGGCCCTTAACAGTGGAATATCGACTGAAATTGGCCTGCTCATCGCTGCGGAATGGCTAGGATCGGTGCTGATAGTGATGTGCGCCAAGCGCAGTATTTCGAGGAGCTGAAATGTCCGAAACACCCGAACAGCCCGGAACTCTGACCGGAAGCAGCCGCGTGAAACGCGGCATGGCTGAAATGCTCAAGGGCGGGGTGATCATGGACGTGGTCACCGCTGAGCAGGCGCGGATCGCTGAGGACGCCGGAGCTGTCGCGGTAATGGCCCTGGAACGGGTTCCCGCCGATATTCGAGCACAGGGCGGCGTCTCCCGGATGAGCGATCCGGACATGATCGACAGCATTATCGAAGCGGTCTCCATCCCGGTGATGGCCAAGGCCCGGATTGGGCACTTCGTGGAGGCTCAGGTTCTGCAATCGCTCGGCGTGGACTACATCGACGAGTCAGAGGTGCTGACCCCGGCCGACTACACCAATCACATCGATAAGTGGAAGTTCACCGTGCCCTTCGTCTGCGGTGCCACCAATCTCGGTGAAGCGCTGCGCCGGATCAATGAAGGGGCGGCGATGATCCGCTCCAAGGGTGAGGCGGGGACCGGCGACGTCTCCAATGCGACCACCCATATGCGCCAGATCCGCGCCGAGATCAAGCGACTGGGCTCGATGGCGGAGGACGAACTCTACGTCGCAGCCAAGGAACTGCAAGCGCCCTTCGAACTCGTCAAGGAGGTCGCCCAGCGCGGTTCGCTCCCCGTGGTGCTGTTCACCGCTGGCGGCATCGCGACTCCCGCCGATGCCGCGATGATGATGCAACTCGGTGCCGATGGCGTCTTCGTCGGCTCCGGCATCTTCAAGTCGGGCAACCCGGCGCAGCGCGCCGCGGCGATCGTCAAGGCCACCACCTTCCACGACGATCCAGACGTGATCGCCAATGTCTCGCGCGGCCTGGGCGAGGCCATGGTCGGCATCAACGTCGAGGAAATCCCGGAACCGCACAGGCTGGCCGAACGCGGCTGGTAAATCCAGTACATCCCTCGTCTGATCGGTATCTCAGCACCACTTTCCAGGGTGAAAGTGGTGCTGAGGCGTTTCTGCTCCACTTTGCGGGCAGAAAGCGGTGCTGGTGTTAGTTCAGTCCGCGACGTGTCTCAAACAGACGTCTTAGCGAACTCATGAAAGGCGCTAGCGATGAGTGAGATAAGTGTTGGTCGTCCAGGCGCGCTGGAGAAGAAATAGTCAGCCATTCTAGCGTGTGCTGCCTGGTTGTCCGACACGGCGAGCTTGAGGGCGTCGTCGAAGTCTGGGGACTCGCTAAACTGGCGGGTGGTGTTGACGCGAGCTTGCTGGACCAGAGTCTCGTTTTCCAGGAGGTTTCGCAACAAGCTTTCGATGAAGGACTGCTGCTGACCCGGGGTGAAGTCCTCGTCGCCGAACAGGTCGTTGAGGCGCTCAAGAACTTCCCGCAGCGCCACCAGCTTCGGGTCGCGGTTTGCACCGGTGCCGGCAGCAGTCATGCCCGCCAGGCCAATTCCGCCTTCCATCCCGATGTTGACCTTGCCTCTGTCGACCTGCTTCACATGTGTGAGGGCAAGTCCACTGAGGTCGAGCTCCTCTCGGTCCGCACCTTCGCGGATAAGGGCTGAGAGGAGACGAAGGTAGATTGCCTTCTTCTCCAGTTCGGCATCGCCATAGTCGATGATTTGGGACATGAAGTCATAGATCCGGACAAACGAGCCAACGTCCTTGCGGAACAACTCCAGCGTATTGATCTCCGCATTGTCGCCAGTGCCTCCATGCGCGAGCAAGGCTGCTTGCCAGCGTTCCCAGAACCGTTTTTGACCCGGACTGAGGGCCGCGGCGAGGGTGTTGTTGCCCCTGCCATTGACGTATGATTCGGCGCAGGCGTCGATCTCAGCTTTCGTGTAGATCGTCGCCTGATCGAGCTTAATGGAGATGTCGTGTACGAGATTGGGGTCGGTCTCAGTCTCCAGGAATGCGCCGAGGTAATACGGCTCGAAGGCATCGCGAATGTCAGCGGGATTGTTGACGAAGTCCACCACCTGGGTATCAACGGCACTCTTCACCTGCCCGTTTGGTGTGACGTACGTGCGGTTAAGTCTCGAAAGCGTCTGAACCGCCGTGACGCCCGAAAGCTTCCGATCAACGTACATCGCGCACAGTAACGGCTGATCAAAGCCTGTCTGGAACTTGTTGGCGACGATCATCACCTTATACTCGGGCTCACTGAATGTTGTGCGCAAGTCGTAGGTGCTCGGGTTCATGCTCGCTTCGGTGAAGTCCTTTGGCCCGGTCTCGGGGTCGCTGACCGAGCCAGAGAACGCGACTAGCGTCTGGTAGGCGAGTTGGCGGCGCTGCAGGTGCTTATCGATCGCGAACTTGTATCGCACGGCGGCCTTGCGGGAATCCGCGACCACCATGGCCTTCGCATGTCCGTCTAGCAACCCGGCGATTTGGTCGTGGAAGTGTTCGACAATGATGCCGGCCTTTTGGTCTATCGTCTGCGCGTGTAGTTTCACCCATCGCATCACCTGCTTGGTCGCCTCGGACTGATCCACTTCGCCACCACCGGTCTCGGCCTTCTGCCCGACTTGGAAGGCAAGCTGGTAGGAGTGATAGCCACGCAGGACATCGATGATATAGCCCTCCTCGATCGCCTGCCTCATCGAATAGACGTGGAAAGGCAACGGCATCTCAGCCGGATTGTTGTCGGGACGACGGCCGAACAGCTCCAGCGTCTTGGCTTTCGGGGTGGCTGTGAACGCGAAGTAGGAGATGTTTTGCGACGCCGCACGCTCGGTCACCTCCGCAGCAAGAACGGCTTCCACGTCGATCTCTCCGCCGTCGGCAAGGTCTTCGAGTTCCTCAGCGGTCAATACGGCCTTGAGCTGAGTGGCGGCTTGCCCGGTCTGGGAGGAGTGCGCCTCATCCGCAATAACAGCGAAGCGTTTGCCGGAGAGCCCCTTGTTCTTTCGGATCTCATCTAGTGCGAAGGGGAAGGTCTGGATGGTGCAGACGATGATCAGCTTCCCGTCCGCCAGCACCTTCGCCAGCAACCCTGATTTTGACTTAGCCTCGGAGCGGACTGCCGTTTCGCGGTCGATGGCCACGACGATACCGTGGTCCCCGTCGAGTTGCCGGACCGCGTCCTGCAGTTGGGCGTCGAGCACAGTCCGATCAGTGATTAGGATGACGGAATCGAAGACTTTCTCGTTGTTCACCTGCAAACGCGCGAGCCGGTGCGAGAGCCAGGAGATGGAGTCAGTCTTCCCTGACCCAGCCGAGTGCTGGATCAGGTATTTGTGCCCAACGCCCTCCTCGATCACCTTTTCTGTGAGCTGGGTGACGGCTTCCCATTGGTGGAAGCGTGGGAAGCGGATCGATGCCGACTTCGTGGTCTTGCCGGTGATCGGGTCGGTCGAGATTTCGTGTTTGACGTACATGAACCGGCCGAGGATGCCGAGCCAGGCGTCTCGATCAAGTACACGCTCCCACAGGTACGACGACGGCGATCCGTTAGGGTTGATGGGATTCCCCGCTCCGCCTTCCTCGGTGCCACGATTGAAGGGCAGGAAGCGGGTGGCATCGCCAGCGAGTTTCGTAGCCATCTCTACTTCGGTGTTTGAGACCGCGAAATGCACCAGTGCGCCCCGACCCACGGTCAACAGCGGATGCACCCGGCCGGTGCCGGGATCCTTTGGCAGGCGATCAATCTTGTACTGCTTGACCGCGTCCGCGATGGACTGGACGAAATCTGTCTTGAGTTCCAGCGTCGCCACCGGTAGGCCGTTCACGAAAAGCACCAGATCGATCGAACGTCCGTCGGCAGGAGAAAAATAAACCTGCCGCATGACGCGCACTCGAACCTTCTCGTAGTCCTCAACGGTTTTGGCGTTCAGTGTGGATTCCGGCTTGAACTGACACATTCGTAGCCGAGCGTTAACGTGCTTGATCTCCCCGCGTAGCACATTCAAGGTGCCACCGCCGGATTCCACTGGGGTCTCAAGCTGTTTCACCACGCGGTCAAGCAGCACTCCTGCCTGCGATCCGTCAATTGCCGCATCGGCAGGCAATACCTTGGACAGCGCATCGGGTTGGGTGTCCCGCCACCAGCCGATCATATCTTCGGAGAAGAGCGCTCGCTCTTTGTCGTAGCCGGCGTCGTTCTTTGAGTACAGCCAGCCGTTCACTGCCAAGTGGTCGCAGAGTTCGTTCTCGAACTCGATCTCTTTGTGGCCGGCCATCATGCTTCCCTCTTATGGGACATCTTGCGGATAGTCTTCTCTCCACGGATGCGCATTAGTTCCTCATGTAGTGGGTTAGATTCCTCAACAGCCACCACTACCACGATTTTGCGATCTTCTCGACGGTCAGGATCGGAGGCGAAGGTAATAATCTTCCAGCCGAGGTTGTGTCCAGCGCGACGACCAAGTGAACGAATCCGTGCAACTTCATCGGTGTCCGTTTCGTCGCAATGTCGCACAAATTGCCCGCGGAATTTGAGGCCGTCGATGATTTGCTCGAGAAGGAGTTCGTCTACGGATTCCGGTTGAGTCGCCATTAGACAATCTTACTGTCGAGGCTAACCAAGCTTGGGCTGTATGCGGCGATGGGCGTGCTGCGGTATCTGGGTTCTAATTTGATTTCCCGATGCTGAACCACTTTAGATGGCCTCTTCTCGGACGTCGATCTGACCGGTGACTGCGGCGGTGACGAGGGCTGACCGTCGCTCTTGGGCCAATTCGATGAACCGCTCCGTTTCTGTGATAAGTCTGTCGATATTTGAATTGTGTCTGTTTGTTTCCAGGACGATGGATCGTTGAACTGCGATGCTGGGTAGGGATATCGGAATGTTTCCGATATCCCGTTGCGAAATTTTCTGCATCGATGGACTAGTGCCTTTGGACATCGCCGAAATCGTATGACGAGCAACAGCTCCTTGAAGGGTCAGCGCAACGAACTCTGCCTCCGCATTGGACGCCAAAGTTATTCCATAAGTCAGATCGCTGAGGAGGAGTCGCGGGTATCCTTCAGGGGCCACAGAAGCACATCCGACGAGCTCCTTAGAGTTTGAGCGGGACATAACGAGTTCGCCCGGTTGCACTGCAAAATCTGAGCGCGGCGGCTCATCATCAGGAAGTCGCTTGTTCTCTTCTGGGCGGAATTGTCCGGTGTTTGAAACGCCGACTTTGAGCACGCCCCACTCACTGACACCATCCGCTGGCCATGGCTCGCAATTCGGACTGGCCCCCTGACGGATCCGGTTAATCACTCGGGTAAGGGGAAATTTTGGCTCGGACAAGGAAACGGCCTGTGTTATAAAAGCTCGCCGACGCTCTTTTAATGTCTTGATTAGGCACTGCTGTTCGTCGATGAGAGTGTCGATGCGGGCGGTTTCGCGGTCTAGGAAGTCTGCGATTGCTTGCTGCTCACCACATGCCGGAATCCATGCGTCAATAGTACGAAGGACGGAGAATGGGACCTCTGTTGTCCTGACATTTGCTTGATCGCCAGCGCCGATACCGCGTTCTCTTTTGATAAGTTCCTCGGTGAACCAAACCGATCTCATGAGATATGCTAAAAAACGCGGATCCGAATCTGAACGTGGACGCATTACCTCGTAATGATAGGTAACCAAGCCGTCTTCGCCCGCAACGCCAAGGGCTCCGGCTCGGATACTCATTTTATTGAAAATAATATCGTTTAGCCTGCACACTTTGTATGCATCCAGGCTCTCGGCACGCTGAGGCTTGTCCGTGAGTTCGCTGCGTCGGATAACTCCGTGGACTTGGGACACCGACAATAGAGGAAGGTCGATGCCGGGAATCCGCTCGTTGATGCGCTCCACTGCAGTACCAAATCGTGTCACGCTTCCACCTCCGCCAGTAACTTCATGATTTTCGCGATCTGTGCGTTAAGATCCGCGTCGATCTCGGCTAACGGCCGCGGCGGGACGTATTTGTAGAAGTGTCGGGTGAACGGGATCTCATAGCCGACCTTAGTCTTCTTTTCGTCAATCCACGCGTCGGGAACGTGGGGGAGGACTTCGGTTTCAAAGTAGGTCTTGATGGTTTCGGCAGCTCCGACTTCACCGCGAGTGTTTTCTGCGTAGGTGAATGGGATGTTCTCGGTGTCGCGCTTCTTTGTATCGGGTTTGGTCTGTTTCTTCGTGTCCATGATCGGTTGCCCTTCTTCGTCGAGCAACGGTCGTTCGACCGTGATAGTCCAGTAGCCGAAGTTGGTATTCTGAAGTACCTTCGAATATTCGGCGTTCTCCTTAGTTTGCTCGTCGAAGTCGTCGTAGATCTTCACGATTCGTTCCCGAGACGCGGCGTCGATCTCGCGGCCTTTCGCTCCCAGGTTCTTCCGCATCTTCATCCAGAAAGAGGTCGCGTCGATCAGCTGAACTAGGCCGCGACGGTCGGCTCGCTTCGTGTTATCGAGGATCCAGATGTATGTAGCGATGCCAGTGTTGAAGAACATATTTGTTGGCAGCGCCACGATCGCCTCGACCAGGTCGTTCTCCAATAGCCAGCGCCGAATTTCAGATGGTCCAGAACCTGCGGCACCGTTGAAAAGCGGCGAGCCATTGAGAACGATCCCAGCCCGTCCGCCGCCTTCGTGTTCGGGCCGCATCTTGGAAGCTAAATGAGTGAGGAAGAGCATTTGCCCATCCGAGACCGGCGGCAGTCCCGGAGCGAAGCGCCCGTTGGGGCCGGCCTTCGCGCGTTCAGCTTTCACGATCGCTTCAGAGGACTTCCAATCCACGCCGTAAGGCGGGTTGGACATGCAGAAGTCAAACTTCTTGTCCCAGAATAGGTCATCAGCCAGGGTGTCGCCGAGCTGAATATTGGAAGCGTCTTGGCCTTTGGCAATCATGTCTGATTTGCAGATCGCGTACGACTGGTCATTGATCTCCTGACCGTACAAGCGCAGCCGGGCGCTCGGGTTTCGTTCCAGCAGACGTTCCTCAGCGACGGAGAGCATGCCGCCGGTCCCGGCGGTGGGATCGTAGATGGTGCGGATTGCGCCCGGCTCAAGGAGCGCGTCGGTCTCCTCGGCGAAGAGCAGATCGACCATGAGCCGGATGGCATCCCGGGGAGTGTAGTGCTCGCCGGCTTCCTCATTTGAAGCCTCAGCAAATTTATAGATGAGATATTCGAATAGGTCACCCATTTCGGCGTTCGGGATTGCGTCTGGGTGCAGGTCTACCTCGGCGAACTTGGCGACCACCAGGCTCAGCCGACCTTTCTCCGCGAGAGTGTCGATTTCCTGTGTGAATTTGAAGCGTTCGAACACGTCAACGCTCTCGGAGAACTTCGATATGTACTCGATCAGGTTCGCTTGCAGCCCGTCTGGGTCGGACAGCAACTTAGCGAAGTCATATTCAGAGGTGTTGTAGAAACCCAAGCCCGTGTTCTGCTTCACTCGGGCGTCTAGTATGCCGCCGTCATACATGCCTGCCAGCACGCGGACCTCGGCGCGGCTGGGTTCCATGATGCAGTCCAGGCGGCGCAGAATAGTGAACGGCAGGATCACACTGCCGTATTGGTGCGGCTTGTAGACACCGCGTAGCTGGTCTGCGATGGACCAGACGAAATTGCCCAAATTACTCATGAATTTCCGTTCACCTCTGTTTTTTCAATTCTGCTCGGTCAGGGGTAAAGACCTGGCCGTATCGCCGAACATTGCCTGATCTTCGCACCGATTTATTTACACGGCTTGCGGTGACACAGGGATAATCCTATCTAGCCGATGACGTCATGACTGATTTCGGCGATGGCATGAACGCACTATCTATGTCGTCCTATGTCGTCGCGCCGGAGACTCATTTTGGCCTAGGCATCGACGTTGAGGAAATCCCGGAGCCGCATGGGTTAGCTGAGCGCGGCTGGCCAACGAGTGAATCGATACTGAGTGATTGCGATGGGCGGATCTGTTGATCGGGACCCATGGTTGTCATAACTCCCCTAGTGACGTACAATATTCTGTACAGGAGGGGTGATGAAAACCTTAAGCTATACGGAATCGCGAGCGCGCTACGCCGAGGTCTTAGATCACGTTGTGGCGGATCGTGAGGAAGTCGTGATTACCCGTGCGGGCCATGAGCCCGTGGTGATTGTATCGCTCGCCGATTTTGAGTCACTTCGAGAGACGGCCTACCTCATGCGTTCACCAGCGAATGCACGACGCCTCCTTGATGCTATGGAGCGTCTCGAGGACGGCCAAGGGAGTGAACACGACCTGATCGATGTCGAGTGAGCAATGCGCTTGATCTGGGATGAGAATGCTTGGGCCGACTATCTTTGGTGGCAGACACAAGATCGCAAGGTATTGAAACGCATTAACCTGCTCATTCTGGATGTCAGCAGAAACGGGAACGAGGGTCTCGGAAAACCCGAACCGCTCAAATATGATTTCGCAGGGTATTGGTCACGTCGAATCACCGATGAGCACCGGCTCGTTTACAAGGTTACGGAAACTGAAATCCGGATCGCGGCCTGCCGTTACCACTACGGGCGGTGATCAAGCTGTTGCACTCGGACTTTACTAGAAAACTGTCGTTGCAGTTGAATGTCAAGAAGCCGCGGTTTATCTGGTCATCAGCTCAGTTCCAGCCAGTAGGTCTGCCCCTTGCCGATCAGCTGGAAGCCCTGAGCTTGGTAGAGCCGTAAGCCGACGGGGGTCGAGTTCAGAATCAGCTGCGAGATTCCCGCTTTACGGGCGATCTCGCCGAGTTTCTGCAGCATTGCGGTGCCGATGCCGAGACGCTGGTACTCGGGCTGGACCGCCATCTCGAAGACCCCGCCGAGCTCCGGCGTCGTCGGGCTGGGGAAAAGCAGGCACTTGCCCAGCTGCAGGCCTGCTCGCTGGCCCGAACTCAGCACAGCGGAAACTTGCCAGCTGGTTCCAGGAAGGTCTTCGCCTTGGCGGGCGACAAGCTCAACCCCCGGCAGCCCAGGGGCCGGAGGCAGCTGGTCCGTCAGGCACGTCATCCACCAGGGCTGCCAGCCCTTGATGAAGCCGAAGCTCGCAAGCTCCCCCTGGCGTACCGCTGAGTTGACCCAGATGCCGGCCATCTTGGCACCCAGCCTGGCGCCTTCGGCAAGCGCGGGCCGCAGCCCCGACGCAGTGATCTCAGAGGGGAACCTGGCGATCAGATCAGCTGAATCGGGGAGCCAGCTCCACTTCATCCGGTGCGTGCTGAAGTTCCGCCCGCCGCTGGAGACCGCGGACGCGGAAAAGAACTCATCCTGCACTCTCTCGCACGCTGCAATGCCGCTCACTACAGTGCTGACCCGGTCGATTCAGTTCAGCCCGCGACGTGCCAGCAGCGGATCGATCCGGGCTTCCCGGCCCCGGAAGTTCTTGAAAGCTTGCAGCGGATCGATGCTATTGCCCCTGGAGAGCAGTTCCCGGCGGAAGCGATCGCCGTTGGCCCGGCTCAGGCCATCGTTCTCTTTGAACCATTCGACGGTTTCGGCATCGAGCACTTCGGACCAGATATAGGCGTAATAACCGGCGGAGTAGCCGCCGGCGAAGATGTGGTTGAAATACCCAGTGCGGTAACGGGGCGGAATCAGATCCAACTCAATTCCGGCCTCTCTCAGTGCCTTCGCCTCGAACTCCAAGGGATCGCCGGGGTCCACTCCGGCCTTGAGTTGATGCCAGGCCTGATCCAGCAAGGTGGCCCCAAGATACTCGGTAGTGGCGAAGCCCTCACCCCAGAGTTTGGCGAGGCGCAGCTTCTCAAGGGTTTCCGAGGGCAAAGCTTCGCCGCTTCGATAGTGCCGAGCGTAGTTAGCTACGACCTCGGGCCAGAGGATCCACATCTCGTTGACCTGTGACGGGTACTCGACGAAGTCCCGAGGCACGTCGGTGCCGGAGAAGCGCGGGTAGCGCACCTGAGAGAACAGGCCGTGCAAGGCGTGGCCGAATTCGTGGAAGCAAGTGACCACTTCGTCGTAACTCAAGAGCGTCGGCTCGCCCGCGGGCGGCTTGGAGATATTGAGGTTGTTCACCACCACGGACTGCCAGCCGAAGAGCCCTGATTGCTCCACCAGCGGATTCATCCAGGCACCGCCGTTCTTGCTGTCCCGGGTGTAGTAATCGCCGAGGAAGAGGCCGAGCCCGCTACCGTCCTCATTGTGAATCTCCCACACCCTGACGTCCGGGTGATAGCCCTGCAGATCAGGGCGTTCGGTGAAACTCAACCCATACAGTTTCTGGGCCGCATAGAAGACGCCGTCCTGGAGCACCCGATCCAGTTCGAAATATGGCTTGAGCGCGGCAAGATCCACATCGTAGCGTGACTTCCTGACCTTCTCCGAGTAATACGACCAGTCCCACGGCTCAATACTGTGGCCGGCCTCCTCAGCGAGGGCCTCCGCTTCCGCTGTGGCATTCCGCACCGCGGCGGGTGCCAATTGAGCGAGCATGGCATCAATGCTCGCCAAAGAGGGAGCGGTTTGGTTGGCGGTCTCAAAAGCAGCGTGCGTCTCGAAACCGAGGAGCTGTGCTCGTTCGGCTCGCAGCACGGCGAGTTGAGCGGCGATATCCAGAGTACGAATGTCCGACTGGCCCTGGCCACGGCTGATCGAGGATTCGTAGAGCCGACGTCGTAACTCACGATTGTTGAGGGATTCCAGGGCGGGCTGCCCGCTGGGCTGAATCAGGGTGAGCAGATACTGCCCAGGGTGACCGGCTTGTTCAGCGGCGGTCGCTGCGGCCGCGATCTCGGCGCTGGAAAGCCCATCGAGATCCGCGGCTTCTTCCACCAGCACGGCTGCTGTATTGAGATTCGCCAAGCTGTGTTGACCGAACTGGGTGCTCAGCTCGGAGATCTTCGAATTGAGTTCACGCAGGGTGGCTTTATCGTGCTCCGAAAGTGCGGCACCCAATCTGACGAAGTCGTCGAGATACTCGTTGACCAAGCGTTGCGATTCAAGGTCGAGGTCACTGGTGTCGATCTGCGCGAATCGTTCATAGAGCTTGCTGTCCAGCTGAATAGCGTCCTGATGGGCGCTCAGCCGAGGGGCGATTGTCGTCTCGATCTGCTGAAGCTCAGCGGAGGTATCAGCCGAGGAGATGTTGAAGAAGATCAAGGCGACATGGCGCAACAGGGTGCCGGAACGCTCCATCGCCTCAGCGGTATTGCTGAAATCCGCGGGCACAGGACTATCGCGAATCGCGGCTACTTCGGCGAGGTGCTCAGCGAAGGCCTGTTCAAAGGCCGGCAGGTAGTGCTCTGCACGGATGTCGTTGAAAACCGGCAGGCGATAGGGGAGTGGGCTCTGCGTGAGCAGCGGGTTTTCTGAGAGTTCCTCGGTGTTGATGGACATGAACCGACTCTTCCATGCCGGGCAGGGCGAAACAACTTTGACTCAGTGTTTCTGAAGGTCTTCTCATCTGTCCTCAGGTGAGTAACACTGAACACGTCAGAAATGAATGCGAGGCTGAAGCCCCGCTGATAGAGAGGTTGCTATGGCAGGCAAATTTGAGCTCTACGAAGACAAATCAGGCGGATTCCGGTTCCGGCTCAAGGCCGGAAATGGCGAGGTCATCGCTACCTCTCAGGGCTATAAGAGCAAAAGCAGCGCCCTCAACGGCATCGAATCCGTGCGCAAGAACGCGGACGCTCCCGTCGTTGAAGTTGAGAAGCCCGAATAATTCTTGAACGACGACGGCGGTCCGGAGGCAATGCTGCTTCCGGGCCGCCGTCGTACTTTCCTGGGGGCCACGCGTCCGGGGGCCCCGGCGCGAAGTATGAGCGTGGGGAGGACGTGGGGACTAGGCCTGCCGGAAGACCAACGACATCGGTGTGGTCTCCGTGGTCTGACCCTGCGGGTTGTCCTTGAAGATTCCCTCCAGAACCTCTTTGCTCAACTCCGTGTCGTGGCCCAGCGCGACCACGCCGAGGTCATTGGCATCCATGATCGCGGTGCCAGCGAAGTTCTTCGCCAGCTCTTCCGGCAGCATGGCTCGCACTTTGGCACTGAGCCGGCGGGCGACGCCGTCCGGATCCTTCGGAGCGTACTTCACCGAATGCGTCGAGGTGCCCACTTGGTAGCCCGCTGCGCCATCGATCGCATTGATATTGTGGCCGACGACTTCGTAGAACACGCCAGATTTGCCCTGTAGCTTGCCGATCACGCTACGCGCGGAAGCGTAAGCGATTCGGGGCAAGCCGACTTCATCAATGGCCAGTTGCATGGACCAGGGGCTGGCCAGGCCGATTCCGCCTGGATTCCTGGTCACAAAGCGAGAGAAAAGCCTTGCCGCATTGCTCACCTTGATGTCCCAGACCGGGATGGAGCGGCCCTGGGTCATCGCCACGATCTTCTCCGAGATGAACAGATACCAGGGGGTGTCGGCAGTGGCCTTCTGGTGCTCGGCGCCGGCCTGCGGCAGGCCATCGACAAATCGCTTGACGTAGCTGAGCAGTGCGGGATCGAGGTCGGTTTCCTTGTAGAAGACCTCGGTGCGCAGTGGGTAGCGACGGTAGGTCACCCCGTCCGCCGGAACCGTGATGTCCAACTGCTTATCGGCGTTCGGAATGTAGTCGCTCTTGCCTTCGATTCCCGCCTTGACCTCGGGCTCGTCGAAGAACTCACGCAGCCACAATTCGGTGTTGAGCAGCCGCCAGAAAACCATGGTGTTAGCGGCCGACTTGCCGCTGAGGTACTCCTCGAAGGCGTAGATCACGGCGTCCTGATCCCAGTACGACCGGGCTTCGAAGGAGGAGGAGAGGAAGATCTCGTAGAGCTTCTCCTTCATCGAGACGAACCACTCAGCTTCTGGAGTGGTGAAGCCAATCTTGTTCCGCCGGTTGCTGATCATCGACGGCAAAAGCCCGCGTGTGGCGTCACGCAGAATCCGCTTGTTCCAGCCGCCCTTGATGATCGACTCATCGCTCAGGCTGAACAGGTACTTCACCACCTCCTTGTCCAGGAACGGCACCCGGCCTTCCAGGGAGAAGCGCATGGTGTTTTTGTCCTCGTAGCGCAGCACCGAGGGCAGCGACTTGTGGAACAAATCGTCGATCAAGCGCAGTTTCAGATTGTCCGGCACGTTGCTGAAGCGCTCGTTCTTGTACTTCGAGGTGAAGGACTTCTGTAGCAGGCTGGAGATGCTCAGTGACTTCTTGGCGCTGAGTTTTCCGAAGATCTGGAAACGGGCCAGCCGGAACAGGATGTCCGTGCTGGAGAGCATCTCCTTGGCCAGTTTGGTGTACTGGCCGTTCTTCTTTAGCTGGCGTAGATAGGCGAAGTAATAGGGGATGTAGCCGGCCATCATTTCATCCGCGCCCTGCCCATCCAGCAGCACCGTGACGTGCTTGGAGGCCTCGCGCATCACTTGGTACTGGGCATAGGGGCCGGAAGAGATGATCGGCTCCTCCTGAGTGCGTACGAAGTCGAGCAGATCGGCTTCGAATTCGGCGGGCTTGGGCAGGATCTTATGGCTGGTGACCTTGCCCTGGCAGAGCTCCAAGACGGCGTCGGCGTACTTTTCCTCGTCGTTGATCGAGTTCGGGAAGACTGCGGAGAAGGTCTGCTGTGAGCCGCCGAGGGAGTCGGTGGCGGCGGCCTGCTCTTGCATCAGCTTATTGATGGTGACCACTACGGCAGAGGAATCCAGCCCTCCGGAGAGTGCGGTGCCCACGGGCACTTCGGATTGCAGCCGGAGCCGCACGCCCTCGGTGAACCGCTGACGGTACTCCTCGATCACCTCTTGCGAATATGGGGTGCCAATTTTAGCGAGTTCTTTCAGCTCTTCCGGGAACCGGGTGTACATGCTGATCTCGTGCTGTCCGGTCGTGGTGTCCAGCACCAGCTTCTCGCCGGGCATCAGCTTGTCGATACCCTCGAAGAAGGTCTCGGCCTCTTCGTCGTGGATTCTGAATTGCAGATAGCGGTACAGGATTCGCTCGTTGACTTGTCTTTCGAGCTTGCCCGAGGCGAGCAGCGGTTTGATCTCCGAGCCGAAGAGCAGGGCGGGGGATTCTTGGGTGCCGGCTTTCGCGAAGTACAACGGCTTAATGCCGAAGTGGTCTCGGGCCAGCACGAGCTGATTGTTCTTCGTGTCGTGGATAGCCAGGCCGAACATGCCGTTGAAGCGATCGAAGGCTTCAACGCCCCACTCCTCATAGGACTGCAAGACGACTTCGGTATCCGAGTTGGTGACGAAAGTGCGGCCGAGAGCTTCCAGCTCGGCGCGCAAATCCAGGTAGTTGTACGTTTCGCCGTTGTAGACCAGGACGGTCTTGCCGTCCTGGCTGATCATCGGCTCTTGGCCGTGTGCGACGTCGATGATCGCCAGCCTGCGATGCGCGAAACCGATCTTGTCCTGGGTGTAGAAGCCCTCGCCATCGGGACCGCGATGAGCAATCGTATCGCTCATCACCTTGAGCATTGCCTCGTCCGCACTGTAGCCGTAATACCCGGCGATTCCGCACATAACCTCTACCTCACTGAAAGAAAGACCAACCTCAATCGTACTGGCTGGGCGCGGTGGTTCCGAGGCGGCCAGGCCGCGAGGCTCAAGATTGCCTCGCTTAAGTTCGTTCGGAGGGCGGTTCCGAAGGGCATTTTGCTGAGCCGGTCAAACCGCCTCTACGGCGTCGATATGATGAAACGGTGAATTCGAGCAATCAGCGTGTCGGCGTCCTGGCTCTTCAAGGGGACGTTCGGGAGCATGCGCGCGCGGTCGAGGCCTGTGGAGCCGTGGCCGTCCCGGTGCGGCGCGCCGAGGAACTGACCGGTGTGGCCGGGCTGATTCTGCCCGGTGGCGAGTCCACCACCATGGACAAGCTGATCCGGGCATTCGGGCTGGCTGAGACCCTGAGGGAGTTCATCGCGGGCGGGCATCCGGTCTATGGTTCCTGCGCGGGGATGATTCTGCTGGCCGATCGGATCACTGATCCGGCGATTGATCTGAAGGGACAGCCGCAGCAGACCCTTGGCGGGCTGGATATCACTGTGCGGCGCAATGCCTTCGGCCGGCAGCGGGAGTCCTTTGAAACCGATCTGGAATTCACCGATCTGACGGACGCCGAGCGCCCGGTGCACGCGGTCTTCATCCGCGCGCCATGGGTGGAAGAGCTCGGTGCGGGAGTGCAGAGCCTCGCCGCGGTTAGAATCGATGGAGCGGAACGTGCTGTTGCGGTACGCTCGGGGAATTTGTTGGCCACTTCTTTCCACCCGGAAGTCACTGGCCACGGCGAATCACCCGGTGAACTGCGGGTGCACGAATTATTTATCCGAATGATGAAGCAAGAAGCGTAAGAGGGAAGAGCGAGTATGTCCGGTCACTCCAAGTGGGCCACTACCAAGCACAAAAAGGCTGTTATCGACGCCCGGCGCGCCAAGTCGTTCGCCAAGTTGATCAAGAACATCGAGGTTGCCGCCAGAGTCGGCGGCCCAGATATGGCTGGCAACCCGGCCTTGGAACTGGCGGTCACCAAGGCGAAGAAGACTTCGGTGCCCAATGACAACATCGATCGGGCGATTAAGCGTGGCTCCGGTCAGCTCGGTGAAGCCGTTGACTATCAGACCATCATGTACGAGGGTTACGGCCCCCAGGGCACCGCGATCTTGATCGAGTGCTTGACCGACAATAAGAACCGGGCTGCC
This sequence comes from Psychromicrobium ferritrahens, assembly GCF_043789415.1. Lineage (NCBI taxonomy): Bacteria > Bacillati > Actinomycetota > Actinomycetes > Micrococcales > Micrococcaceae > Psychromicrobium > Psychromicrobium ferritrahens. The sequence continues at coordinate 75,599 of NZ_JBDLLW010000001.1, forward strand.
TCGGAGGTCCGCTTGGTGGTGGGGAGAAACGGTGGCAACATGGCCGACCCGGGTTCGGTGGCCTATATGTTCACTCGGAAGGGCATCGTCTCGCTGCCGAAGAACGACCTGACCGAGGACGATCTGCTGATGGCGGTGCTTGAGGCGGGCGCGGAGGAAGTCAAGGACGATGGCGAGAACTTCGAGGTCATCTCAGAACCGCAGGACCTCCCCGCGATTCGCGCCGCGCTGACCGAGGCGGGCATCGAATACGAGAACGACGAAGCCGGCTTCGTGCCGTCCATGCAGGTGGAACTCGACGTCGAGAACGCGAAGAAATTTGTCCGGCTCTATGATGCCTTAGAAGACTTGGACGACGTGCAGAACATTTACTCCAACGCCGATATGAGCGCCGAAGTGATGGCTCAATTGGAAGAAGAGGCCTGATTCCTGCTTTGAACAGGCTTAGTTCCAGGCTGAGAGGATCCGTGCCCTGCGTGTTCTAGGAGTCGACCCCGGGCTGACCCGCTGCGGTCTGGGAGTGGTCGATATCGCCGCCAATCGCACCGCGAGCATGGTGGCGGTCGACGTCGTCGGCAGCTCGGCGAGCATGGAACTGCCGCAACGGCTTCTGGTGATCTCCGAAGCGATTGAACAGTGGCTCGAACGTTACCAGCCCGATGTGCTCGCGGTGGAGCGGGTTTTCTCGCAGACCAATGTCTCCACCGTGATGGGGGTGGCGCAGGTCTCCGGCATCGTGATGGCGGCCGCGGCACGGCGCGGCGTCTCGGTGGCGATGCACACGCCCAGTGAGGTGAAGGCCGCTGTAACGGGTAATGGCCGGGCCGATAAGACAGCGGTGACCAAGATGGTGACCAAGATTCTCCGGCTCGAGCAGGAACCCAAACCTGCGGATGCGGCCGATGCGCTGGCTCTGGCCATCACGCACGCCTGGCGGTCCGGGCCGAACAGCTCAGCGGATGCCCCCGGTCAGCTCACTGCGGCGCGGAAGCTCTGGCTGGAAGCCGAGGCCAAGGCCCGGAAGAACGCAGAAAAAGCCAAACAGCAGTGGCGCTGAGTACTCAACCGAGTAACGCTATGCCACCTAGAGCAGGTTTCGGCCTCTGATAGCGGCGTTATCTGTCACAAGCTTGGATTGGAATCGGGCTTTGGGGCGTGGCGCGTGGTTCAGACCGGGCCCGAGGCACTAATCTATTCGTAGATATGTTCGGATAATTTCTCTGAAGGCGACGTGTAGATGATCAGTTTTCTCCGAGGCACTGTGGCTCAGCTGAGTCTTTCCAGCGCGGTGATTGATATCAACGGCGTGGGAATGCTGGTGCAGGCCACCCCTAAGACTCTGGGCGGGCTGAGGCTGGGTCAAGAAGCCACCCTGATGACCTCGATGATCGTGCGCGAGGACTCTATGACGCTCTACGGTTTCGGGAGCGCGGATGAACGCGAAGTTTTCGACATTATGCTCACGGTCAGCGGAATCGGTCCCCGACTCGCGCTTGCGGTGCTCGCGGTGCTCGAGCCGGAAGCCATCCGGGTTGCGGCGTCGAGCGGTGACAGCAAGACCTTCACCACGGTTCCCGGCGTCGGGCCGAAAGTCGCTGGACGCATAGTTCTGGAACTGGCTACCAAGCTGATTCCGCACGGCAACGTGGTGGAAGTGTCCGGTTCCGGGTCCTCCTCGGCCTGGAAACCTCAGGTGGTTGAGGCGATGACCAGTCTGGGCTGGAGCGAGAAAGATGCGTTGAAGAGCATTGAGCAAGCCCTTGAGGGCGAACCCGCACTCAGCGCTGAAGGAAATGTTGCCGCAATCCTTCGAGCCACTCTCCGGTGGTTGGGGCAGGACGGCGCGCGTCGTAGCGCTCGCACGACCACCGGTGCTGGAAATCGAGGGCTGAATGGCTGAGGAAGATCTTTCCGCCGGAAGCAGGCCGGAGCCGGGGAGAACCTTGATTTCCGCCGATGGGGAACCCGATGAGCGGGTGATCGAAGCCGCGCTACGGCCGAAGAACCTGGATGACTTCGTCGGGCAGAAGCGGGTGCGCAAACAGCTCTCACTCGTTCTGGAGGCTTCACGGATGCGGGCCAGCAGCGCCGATCATGTGCTGCTCTCCGGGCCTCCCGGGCTGGGCAAGACCACGCTGGCGATGATCATCGCCGCCGAGATGAACGCCCCGCTGCGAATCAGTTCGGGGCCGGCGATTCAGCACGCCGGGGACCTCGCCGCGATCCTTTCCTCGCTGACCGAGGGGGAGGTGCTTTTCCTCGACGAAATCCACCGGATGTCCCGGCCCGCCGAGGAAATGCTCTATATGGCGATGGAGGACTTCCGGGTTGACATCGTGGTGGGCAAAGGGGCCGGCGCCACCGCCATCCCCTTGGAACTGCCACCTTTCACCCTGGTCGGAGCGACCACCAGGGCGGGCTTGTTGCCCGGGCCATTGCGGGATCGCTTCGGATTCACCGGCCACCTCGAGTTTTATTCGGTGGAGGAACTGGAACTGGTGCTCCGGCGTTCCGCCGGGTTGCTCGACCTGAAGCTCTCCAGCGCAGGATTCGCCGAAATAGCAGGTCGTTCGAGAGGCACTCCACGCATCGCCAATCGGCTGCTGCGCCGGGTGCGCGACTGGGCTCTGGTGCATGGTCTGGAGAGGATCGAGGCTTCAAGTGCCTCAGCCGCTCTTGAGATGTATGAGATCGACGCGAAGGGACTCGACCGCCTGGACCGTTCGGTGCTCCAGGCGCTGATCGGTAAGTTCAACGGCGGTCCGGTGGGGCTCTCGACCTTGGCGATCGCGGTTGGGGAGGAGATGGAGACCGTTGAGACCGTGGCCGAGCCTTTCCTCGTGCGAGAAGGGTTGTTGGGCCGTACCCCGCGAGGCCGCATCGCGATGCCCGCAGCCTGGTTGCACCTCGGATTGCCGCTGCCGGAAGGAATGGTTTCCACCGAGATGCCCGCTCTTTTCGATAGTCTTGAGCTCGCTGACGAGGTCGAGAATGACGGCGGAGATGGTGTAGGAAGATGGTGAATTGGCCATTGTTTACGGTGGATCCACAGAAATCCGTGAAAAACTACTCTAGACTGGTATGACGCTCCGCACATTTGCAAGGTGAGTGTGCGTTCCCGATAGTTCTTAGAATGGATTTTTGCTGTGGATATTACGATGGTGCTGCTTTTCGCCGTCTTTGCTATTTTCATCGGTTTTACCTTCTGGCGGCAGCGCAAGCAGCAGAAGGCTCAGCAGGAGCAGCAGGCTCAGCTGGGCCCGGGCATCGACGTGATGACCAGCTTCGGCCTTTTCGGTACGGTGCAGTCAGTGGATGAAGCGGACAACAAGATTGTGTTGGAGCTCTCTCCTGGCAACACGGCAACCGTGCACCGTCAGACCGTGACCAAGATCCTCACCCCGGCCACCGAGTCCGAAGAGGCTCCCGTGGTTCCCGATGACGCTTCTTCGCTCACCGGTCCTTTGCCAGCAGAATCCGATGCTCAGATTTCCAGCAGCGCTGCGAAGGACAGCAGCAATCAAGCTGCTCACGAGACCGCAGAGGAAACGCTGGCTCGGCTCAACAAAGAAAACGAAAAGGACAAGTAACCTTCTTTCATAACGCGCCCGTCCAGGCTTCAGGTTTGGACGGCGTTGTTATGTTGAACAGTTATTTAGAACTTTCACGGACGCGAGAAAGAACCGAGAATTCATATGGCGCGAAAAGGCCCCGCATCACAAGGCCGCAGGGTAATTCTGTGGCTGGGTGCTCTCACTGTGGCTCTGGTGCTGCTGCTAGGCGGCGGAGCGATGTTTGGCGGTGCCAGTTGGGCACCTAAGCTCGCCCTCGATCTAGAGGGCGGCACCCAGATGATCCTTGCCCCCAAAGTCGAAGGCAATGGATCGATCAACGATGAGCAGTTGCAGCAAGCTGTTTCCATTATTCGCCAGCGGGTTGACGGTTCGGGTGTCTCCGAATCACAGATCAATACGCAGAGCGGCAATAATGTCGTGGTCAGCATGCCTGGCACTCCGACGGCGGAGCAGCGCGAGTTGATCAAAGCCTCTGCAGCGATGAGCTTCCGCCCCGTGATCACCTCAGCGCAGGGTGTGGCGACTCCCAAGGAGCAGCTGACCCCGGACGCTAAGATCCCGAAGCCCACGGCTGCGCCGAAAGACGGCAGTGACAACAACAATGTCACTCCGGACGTCTTCAAGCTCTTTGAGAGCTACTCCTGCGTCAACCCGGTCTCCAGCCCGATTGAGAACGCCGATCCGAAGAAGGCCACCGTGGCCTGCGAGCCCGGTACTGGCATGAAGTACATCCTGGGCCCGGTAGAGGTGGTCGGCAAGGACATCTCCGGAGCCAGCTACGGTTTGCAGCAGGGAGCCCAGGGAGCCACCACTAATAAGTGGGCGGTCAACCTCGAGTTCAACGGTGAAGGCACCAACGCTTTCCGCGCCGTAACCACTCGCTTGAACGGTTTCTACACGGCAAACCCGCAGGATCCGAAGAGTCAATTCGCCATTGTGCTGGACGGTCAGGTCATTTCAGCGCCGTCTTCGATGGCAGTGATCACTGACGGCAAATCTCAGATCACCGGCTCCTTCACCGAAGCCAGCGCCAAAGCCCTTTCCGATAAACTCAAATTCGGTGCGCTGCCGATTAGCTTCACCATCCAGAGTGAGCAGCAGGTTTCCGCGACGCTCGGTACCCAGCAGCTCGAGATGGGCCTGCTGGCCGGTGCTATCGGCTTGATCTTGGTAGTGATCTATTCACTCTTCCAGTACCGCGTGCTCGGCCTGGTCACCGTCGCCTCCCTGGTGGTGGCGGGCATCCTGACCTACCTGGCGATCGCCCTGCTCGGCTGGGGGATGGGCTACCGCCTGTCGCTGGCGGGCGTGGCAGGTTTGATCGTTGCGATCGGCCAGACCGCTGACTCCTTCATCGTGTACTTCGAAAGAATCCGTGATGAGCTCCGCGAAGGCCGCAGCCTCAATGCCGCAGTGGCCAATGGCTGGCAGCGCGCCAAGCGGACCATTCTCGCTTCCAAAGCCGTCAACCTGCTGGCCGCCATCGTGCTCTACTTCGTAGCGGTCGGGAACGTGCAGGGCTTCGCTTTCACCCTGGGCCTGACGGCAATCGCCGACCTCATCGTGGTCTTCATGTTCACCCATCCCATGCTGCAACTGCTCTCCACCCGGAAATTCTTCCGGGAGGGCCATAAGCTCTCGGGTCTTTCTCCGGACCGTCTGGGTGCGGTGCCGCTCTATCGGGGCGCCGGACGCCTCCGGACGCCCGCTGATCGACCCACTGTGGTGAAGGGTAAGAACGCTGCAGCGGCGGGAGAAGCGGAACGTCGGCAGACCATCGCGGAACGCAGGCTGGCCGAAAAGCTCGAAGCCTCCGCAAAGAACGAAACCACAGAATCGGCTGAGGCTCTTTCGAGCAAAGCAACAAAAGTCACTAGTGCAGCAAAGGACAACGACTAATGGCTAAGTTCACCAGCTTCTCGACTTTCGGCAATGAGCTCTACACCGGCAAACGCTCCTATGATTTCGTAGGACGCCGCAGGCTCTGGTTCATTATTGCCGCGATTCTGGTCGTCGGGTCCATCCTGGTTCCGGTGCTCAAAGGTGGCTTCAACCTGGGCATTGACTTCCGTGGTGGCAGCGAGTTCACCGTGACCAACGTGAAAGATACCAGCACAGCTCTCGGAGAGCAGGCTGTCGCAAATGTCACCGGTGGCAAGATCGCCAAGGTGGCCAACGTCGCCGGCAGCAATATGCAGATCCAGACAGACACACTCAGTGATGACCAGACCCTCAAGGTCAAGGCCGCGCTGGTGACCGCATACGGCGTCAAAGACGACCAGGTGACCTCGACCTTCGTCGGACCCACCTGGGGAGCCGATGTGACGAACCAGGCGTTGATCGGTTTGATCATCTTCGTGCTGCTCGCCACCGTGCTGATGGCGCTCTACTTCCGAACCTGGAAGATGTCGCTGGCCGCCATTATCGGCATGCTTTTCGTGCAGATCACCACGGCGGGGATCTACTCGGTCACCGATGTCGAGGTGACGCCGTCGGCGATCATCGGCTTCTTGACCATTCTGAGTTACTCGCTCTACGACATCGTGGTGGTCTTCGATAAGATCCGGGAGAACACCGCGGATATCAAGACCTCCACGCGCCGTACCTTCGGTTCGGAAGTCAACCTCGCGGTGAACCAGACCCTGGTGCGTTCGATCAACACTTCGATGGTGGCTCTGCTGCCGGTCGCCTCGATTCTGTTCATCGGTAGTTTCCTCCTCGGCGCGGGAACCCTGCGCGATCTGTCGCTATCGCTGTTCATCGGCATCATCGTCGGCGGTCTCACCACGATCTTCATCGCGGCACCGCTCTACGCCTTGTTCCGCCAGAACGAACCCGATCTGGTGAAGCAAGCCGAGCGGGTCAAGGCACGAATCGCCTCGCAGAGTGCCACGGCGGATGCGGAGCCTGTGACCAGCAAAGCCTAAAAGCTGCTCTGGTGATGACCGGCACCCCTGGGTGCCGGTCATCACTGGCATCTGGCGGGCATAGACTAGATGAACTCAGCGTTGACTTAGGGTAGATTTTATATTTCGGCGATGCCGAAGGCGGTTAGGAAGGGGGCACCGTGGAAGATAACGTCACAGCTACTTCATCAGGTGAAAGAGCCTCCAATCCCGCCCGGAAACCGTCCGCTGAAGGGCAAGCCGCTGCGGTGCCCAACCCGGTGCAACGGATCAGCGTGCCGACCGGACGGCGGGAACGAACCAGATCGCGACTGGCCCGGCTGACCGGTCGCGGTAGCAGCAACCACTCACCGATTCTGGAGCCTTTGCTTCGAGTCGTGCGGGCCAATAATCCGCGTGAAGATTTTGATCTGATTCGGCGCGCCTATCAGGTCGCTGAACGCAGCCATGAGGGGCAGAAACGCAAGAGCGGTGACCCCTACATCACCCATCCGGTTGCGGTTGCCACCATTCTGGCCGAACTGGGCATGGCCGGAACCACGCTCGCCGCCGCGCTGCTCCACGACACCGTGGAGGACACCCCCTACACCCTGGAACAGCTCAAAGCGGAGTTCGGTCCGGAAGTCGCCATGCTGGTCGACGGTGTGACCAAGCTGGATAAAGTGACCTTCGGCGAAGCCGCGCAGTCGGAGACCGTCCGCAAAATGGTTGTCGCGATGGCCAAAGACATCCGGGTGCTCGTCATCAAATTGGCTGACCGGCTGCACAATGCCCGCACCTGGCGTTTTGTCTCACCCGAGTCCTCTGCTCGGAAGGCCCGGGAGACTCTGGAGATCTTCGCCCCTTTGGCGCATCGCCTCGGCATGAACACGATCAAGTGGGAACTGGAGGATCTCTCCTTCGCTGCGCTCTACCCTAAGGTCTACGAGGAAATAGTCCGGATGGTGGAAGATCGCACCCCGGAACGAGAAAAGAGCCTCACCGCGGTTCGCTCGCAGATCAGCGAAGATCTGCGGGTGGCCAGAATCAAAGCGACCATCACCGGGCGTCCCAAGCACTACTACTCGATTTACCAGAAGATGATCGTGCGGGACAAGGATTTCGACGACATCAACGACCTGATCGCGGTCCGGGTGCTGGTGGACTCGGTACGAGACTGCTATGCCGCGCTCGGCGCCATGCATGCTCGCTGGAGCCCGCTGCCCGGCCGCTTCAAAGATTACATCGCGATGCCGAAGTTCAATATGTACCAATCGCTGCACACCACGGTGATCGGACCCGGCGGAAAGCCGGTGGAGATCCAGATTCGTACCCATGAAATGCATCAGCGAGCGGAATACGGCGTGGCCGCGCACTGGAAGTATAAGAGCCAGGCCGGTAGTAAGGCCGCACCAGCGGAAACCCGGGACAGCGATCTGGGCTGGTTGCGCACCTTGGCCGATTGGCAGCAGGAGACCAAGGATCCGGGGGAGTTCCTGGATTCCTTGCGTTTCGAGATCAATGCTCGTGAGGTTTTCGTTTTCACACCCAAAGGCGATGTGATGGCGTTGCCGGCCGGCTCCACCCCGGTGGATTTCGCTTATGCGGTACACACCGAAGTGGGGCACCGGACCATCGGCGCCCGGGTCAACGGAAAACTGGTGCCGCTCAATAGCGAACTGAACCACGGGGACTGGGTCGAGGTCTTCACCTCAAAGGCCGAAGGAGCCGGACCGAGCCAAGATTGGCAGAACTTCGTCAAGAGCCCCAGGGCGCGGAATAAGATCCGTCAGTGGTTCAGCAAGGAACGCCGCGAAGAGGCCATTGATAAGGGCAAGGAATTGCTCACCCGGGCGATGCGCAAGCAGAATCTGCCGTTGCAGCGGATGATGACCCATGAGGCCCTGCTCGGGGTTGCCGAAGAACTGCGCTACCCCGATATCTCAGCGCTCTATGCTGCGGTGGGGGACAGCCATGTCTCGGCTGCCTCGGTGGTCGAGAAGCTGGTTGACCTGCTGGGTGGACACGACGTCGCCGAAGAGGAGATCGAGGCCAGCTCGATCCCCACCACGCACACTCCTAAACCCAGGCACTCAGACTCCGGCGTGATGGTTCGCGGAGTAGGGGATGTACTGGTCAAATTGGCGCGGTGCTGCACGCCGGTGCCGCCCGATTCGATTATCGGGTTCGTCACCAGGGGATCCGGGGTCTCGGTGCATCGCAGTGATTGCCGCAATGTCGTCGAATTGCGCGATCAGCCCGATCGAATCGTCGACGTCGAATGGGCTCCGACCCAGTCCAGCGTCTTCCTGGTCGAGATTCAGGTAGAGGCGCTCGACCGCAAGAGCCTGCTTTCCGACGTCACCAGGGTGCTTTCGGAGAACCATGTGAATATTCTCTCCGCCACCGTGCAGACCTCGAGCGATCGACTGGCCATTTCCCGCTTTGCTTTTGAAATGGGAGACCCGAAGTACCTCAATCACATTCTGAGCGCTGTGCGACGCATTGACGGGGTCTTTGACGTGTATCGGACCACGGGAAGCCAACGACGCAGCTAAGCGGATCCGGCATTTCATCAAGGGTCGTGTTCCGCTCCTGAGGCCAAGGAATCTACCCTCTTCAGAGCCTTGTGCTTATAAGGGACCTGCCCCATGCACTCGATGGCACGTCGCACCAAGGACGCCGGACAAGCCAACTCCGGGTTTTCACAGAGTTGCCCGAGGATCTCGACTGGATCAGCCCAGCCGGGAACACTCGGACGGCCTTGGAAGGCGAGGTCGACGGCGGTCCTCAGTGCCGAGGTGACTCGCACCCCGGACCTCTCGATCACGTCGAAGCGGCCCAACCTCACCTCATGAACCTGTAGTTGGCTGAAAGGCGGCAGCATACCGGCGCGTCGACGGTGGTCGATCAGCGCAGTGACACGCGGCGGCATGAAAGTACTGCCGTGCACCCAGGCCGCGCTGAACCGGCCGAGGACCAATCTGCTCACCATATTGGGCGGAAAATGCAGTGACATGGCAACCGCTCGATGCTCCGCTTGCACGAGAGCTCCGGCGGGAAGATAGCAAGCACCGAAAACCCGCTGCAACACGCCGTCCCGAGCCATCCCCTGGAGCTCAGCCCAGCTGAAAAGCCGCCCGGGAGCTAACAGACCCAGAGCCGATTCGCTGCGGGAGTAATTCAGCGCCGCGGTGAGGGAAGATGAACTCATAGTGGAAGAATGCCGCGAAGGCGGCTAAGAAAAAAGCCCCAGCGGCACCGATGTGGATAACATCGGCGCCGCCGGGGCCCTGCCGGAGTGGGCTAGCCCAGTTCGTCAGCAGATTTTCGGATCTGCTCCAACCAGGCCTGCCGCGCCGCCAGAGCGTCTTCGGCGTTCTTGATCTTCTTGGCGTTGCCTTTGGCCTTCGCGTCCGCCAGATCAGCCTCAAGCGCGGAGATCGCCGCCTCCAGCTGAGTCAATGCGCTATTGGTCCGGGCCTTGGCCTCGGGATCAGTGCGCTTCCAATGGTCGTCCTCGGCCTTGCGCACGGCGTCTTCCACCGACCGCAAACCTGCTTCCACGCGCTGCATATCAGCACGGGGAACCTTACCGGCGTCCTCCCAGCGATCACGGATCGACTGCAGAGCCTTCTTGGCGCTCGTCAGATCCCTGATCGGCAGCAAGGCCTTTGCCTCAGTGATCAGGGCTTCTTTGACTACCAGGTTCTTCGAGTACTCTTCGTCGATCGCGGCATTGGCCAGCTGCCGTGCTTCGAAGAATTTCTCCTGAGCTCCGCGGAAGCGGGCCCACAGCGCGTCGTCTTCCTTTTTGCTCGCCCGTGGCGCGGTCTTCCAACGGTCCATCAGCTCTCGGTATGCACCGGCGGTGACTCCCCACTCAGTGGAGGTGGAAAGCGCCTCGGCCTCTTCGATCAGTTTCTCCTTGGCGGACTTGGCCACCGCATTGGCGCTGTCGAGCTGGGAGAAGAACGCCCTGCGATGCCGGTCGAACACGGTGCGTGCCGCCCGGAAACGCTTCCAGAGGGCATCCTCGGTCGCTTTGCCGAGCCGGACGCCGTCCTTCTGCGCCAGCTTCCAGGCGTCGAAAAGCTCGTTCATCCGTGTACTGCCGTTTTTCCACTGAGTGTTCGCCGGATCCTGGGCGGCCAGGGCCTCGGCTTCGGCGACAATCGATTCCCGCGCCGCCAGCTCAGCGGCGCGCAGCGCTTCATGCTCGGCCCGTTCAGCCTGTTGCAGGGCCTTGATCCGCTCATCGAGGGAATCAAGGCGGCCTTCCGCGGTGCGCACGTCTCCGATGGCGTTCCGCTCAGCGAGCAGGGCACGCAGATGCGTCACGGTCTTGTGCATATCCGTGCTAGCTGCCTTGGCGTCCACTCGCTGTTCGAGCAGTGCGATCTGAGCCACCAGGTCCTCGAATTTTCGGGCGAAATATCCGAGCGCCTCCTCTTGACTGGCACCGGGATATTGGCCGACCGGAATCTCTTCGCCGTCGAGTAATAGAAAGACGTGTCCATCGTCTTCGGCGCGTCCGAAACGGAGCGTCTCAGCACTGGCCGCCTGGACAACAGGGGCAGCGACCGGTGCGCTGCTGCCTTTAGCCGTCTCGGCTAAAGCCGGGGGCTTCGGCCGGGCCGCCAGAGCCGCGGGCGAGGGCACCACGCTGGGCGCAGCCGCGCTGGGGGTAGGAGTGGAGCTTACTGTTTCGTCGGATTGTTGACGTTCGGTCACCGCTAGAACTCTTTCCATCGACGGGGCATCACTTGAGCGTAAACGAGTCTATCTTGATTGGCGTCTTCGGGGCTCCGTCGCTTGAACCATCGGCGGTTCCAGCCTTCGCAAGATCACTCACCACGTCCAGCCCGCTGGTGATCTTGCCGAGTACGGTGTAGCCACCGGCTGAGTCCGCCGGAATGGTGGTGTCCTTGTAAACGATGAAGAACTGGGTGCCCATGCTCTTGCCGTTGTCGGTCTGTCGCGCCATGGCAATGGTTCCAGCCGGGTAGACATTGTTTTTCGGAGCGTTCTCCACCGGTCCCCAGGTGAAATTCGGGGTGTTTCCGGCACTCGTGCCATCGACCGAGCCGCACTGCAACACAGCGAAGCTGCCGGTGGTCAAGCGGTGGCAGGTTTTGCCGTCATAGAACTTGCTATCGGTCAGGGCTTTGAAAGCGGCGGCGCCCTGAGGTGCCTTGGTGCCGTCAATGCTGACTCCCAGCGGCTTGCCATTGAGGCTCATATTCCCGGTGAAGGTCTTTCCGGCAGCCACCGAAGGATTCGGCACTGGCGGCAGTGAGACCGTCGGCGTCGGAGTGGCACTCGGGCTGTTCGTGCTGGCGGGGTCGGTGAGTCCGGCCTTGGCCTGGGCCACCTCATCAGCCGTCGGATTGGAGTTGAAGACCGTCAGTTGCAATAGCACTGCCAGCCCGAGGACGAGGACGACGGCGACCGCGCTGACGATGTTATCGCGCAGTCGGCGCTTGCGTTGCGCCTCGCGGAGCTCGCTCTTGGCCGCCATCTGCGCGATGCGCTTCTTGTTCTCTCGCGCCTGGTTCTTGCTCGCCGCCAATGCAGCTCCTCGTCGTCGTCCTTCGGTGATGGAAGGCAGTCCAGCCGATCAGCCCGGCAAAACTGGCTAAACTGGTTGCCTCAGACAGTTTACCCAAGAGTCCGGGTGCTGTCCTGTGAGAACCTTAGTAGATGCCGGTGCATGCTTGCAGCACCGGCATACCCATGATGAAGACTTTCGAAGGAGCAGAGTTAGATGGCAAGAAGTGCCTCACTGTCCGGTTTCCCTGAATTACTGCCTCAGGAGCGGATGATTGAGCAGCATGTCATCGACTCGTTGCGATCCTGTTTCGAGTTGCACGGCTTCGCCTCGATCGAGACGCGTGCGGTGGAAACCGTCGAGCAGCTGCTCCGGAAGGGCGAGATCGACAAAGAGGTCTACGCGGTCAGCAGATTGCAGGCCGAAGAGGGCGCGAGCGATCCTTCGCTCGCCTTGCACTTCGATCTGACGGTGCCCTTCTCACGTTATGTGGTGGAAAACGCCGGTTACCTGGCTTTCCCCTTCAAGCGCTATCAGATTCAGAAGGCCTGGCGAGGCGAGCGCCCCCAGGAAGGCCGTGCCAGGGAATTCACCCAGGCTGATTTCGATGTGGTGGGGGACGGCACTTTGCCTTTTCTGCACGACGTCGAGATCGTTTTGCTCGCGGTTGACGCGCTTTCCTCGCTGCCGATTCCGGAGTTCAGAATTCGGGTCAACAACCGGAAACTCGCCGAGGGCTTCTACCGCGGTTTAGGCCTCGAGGACACCGCCGGGGTGCTGCGCAATATCGACAAACTGGAGAAGATCGGCGCCACCGCAGTGGCCAAGCTGCTCAGCGAAGAACTCGGGGCGACCGACACCCAGGCCCAGGCGGCCTTGGCCCTGGCCCAGATCCGCAGCTCCGATCTGGGCTTCGTGGCCCAGGTCCGTCAACTGTGCGAAACACACGGTGTGCAGAATGAGCTGCTCACCGAGGGGCTGGAGGAGCTTTCCACGGTGTTGAGCGCGGCGATGAACCGGGCACCCGGCGTCGTGATCGCTGATCTCTCTATTGCCCGCGGCCTGGATTATTACACCGGGACCGTAATGGAAACCGAGCTGGTCGGCCACGAGGCGCTGGGTTCGATCTGCTCCGGGGGCCGTTACGATGCGCTGGCCCGCAAGGGCAATCGCACCTTCCCCGGGGTGGGGCTCTCCATCGGGGTGAGCCGTCTGGTGGCCAGGATCCTCAGCCAGCAGCTGGCTACCGCCTCTCGGCAGGTCCCGACGGCGGTGTACGTGGCCTTGACCTCGGACCAAGACTGGTCTGCCGCCCAGGATATCGCGGCGAGTCTGCGGGCCCGGGGCGTTCCCACCGAGGTCGCCGTCTCGGCCGAGAAATTCGGCAAGCAGATTAAATTCGCTGATCGTCGGGGGATCCCCTTCGTCTGGTTCCTTCAAGAGGACGGCAGCAGCGAGGTCAAGGACCTTCGCTCCGGCGAGCAATTGCCGGCGGACCCCGAGAACTGGCTGCCACCGCTTGAAGACCGCCGCGTAGAGGTGCAACGAAATCTCCTCACCGAGTGAGTTCAGCGGGCTTCTGTCACGGAGTGCATCTTCTTGTCAGCGAAGAGGGCCAGGAACTGTAAACTTTTCTCAAGCTATACCGGTTGTACCGGTTTAGGCTTGTTTTCTCTACTTTTCTCTACTTTCTTCATTCACATCATTGAAAGGGACCGCTGTGCTGCGCACTCATGAACTCGGGAGCCTGAACACCGAGTTGATCGGCCAAACCGTAACCCTGACCGGCTGGGTTGCTCGCCGTCGTGATCATGGCGGAGTGGCTTTCGTCGACCTCCGCGATGCTTCCGGCGTGGCGCAGGTAGTGGCGCGCAATGAGGACGACTTCCACTCCCTGCGCAATGAGTTCGTGCTTCAGGTGACCGGCACCGTGCAGCGGCGTCCGGAGGGAAATGAGAACCCGGCGCTGGCCTCGGGCGAGATCGAAGTGATCGCTGACACCGTGACGGTGCTCAACGAATCAGCTGCGCTGCCCTTCCAGCTCGACGAGCACGGCGGCGATGGCTCGGTGGGTGAAGAAGCCCGGCTGAAGCACCGTTATCTCGATTTGCGCCGCGCGCCGATGGCGAAGAACCTCAAACTGCGCTCTGAAGCCAACCGGGTGGCGCGGGAGCTGTTGCACGATGAAGGATTCGTGGAGATCGAGACCCCGACGATGACCCTGTCCACTCCGGGCGGGGCCCGTGATTTCGTAGTTCCGGCGCGGCTAGCTCCCGGCAACTGGTACGGACTGGCTCAGTCTCCCCAGCTCTTCAAACAGCTCCTTCAGGTGGGGGGCTTCGAGAAGTATTACCAGATTGCCCGCTGTTACCGGGATGAGGACTTCCGTGCGGATCGCCAGCCGGAATTCACTCAGCTCGATATCGAAGCCAGCTTCGTGGATCAGGAAGACGTGCTCGCCCTCGGCGAGCGGATCGTGAAAGCTCTCTGGCGGCTGATCGACGTCGAGGTGCCGACGCCGATCCAGCGGATGCCCTACTGGGAGGCGATGGCGCGCTTCGGCTCGGATAAGCCCGATCTGCGCTTCGGTCTGGAGCTCACCGAGCTCACCGACTACTTCAAGGACACCACTTTCCGGGTCTTCCAGGCTCCCTATGTGGGTGCCGTGGTGATGCCCGGTGGCGCTTCACAGCCGCGGCGCACCCTGGACGCCTGGCAGGAATGGGCCAAGCAGCGTGGCGCCAAAGGCCTGGCCTATGTGCTGATCCAGGAGGACGGCGAACTGACCGGCCCGGTGGCGAAGAACCTCTCGGACAGCGAAAAAGCAGGCCTCGCCGAAGCGGTCGGCGCGAAACCCGGTGACTGCGTGTTCTTCGGAGCCGGTGAACGTGATGACGCCTGGTCGATCCTGGGTGCCACCCGGGTGGAAATCGGTCACCGCACCGGCCTGATCAACCCCGATGACTTCGCTTTTGTCTGGATCGTCGACTTCCCGATGTTCGAATCGGCAGCGGCAGCGACTGCTTCCGGTGATGTTGCGGTGGGCGGCGGCGAGTGGACCGCACTGCACCACGCCTTCACCTCGCCCAAGCCGGAGTACCTGGAGTCCTTCGATCAGGATCCTGCCGCGGCCCTGGCCTACGCCTACGACATTGTCTGCAACGGCAACGAAATCGGCGGCGGCTCGATCCGTATCCACCGGCGGGATATTCAGGAGCGGGTTTTCGCCCTGATGGGTCTGGACGAAACCGCTCAGCAGGAGACCTTCGGATTCTTGCTTGAAGGCTTCAAATACGGCGCGCCGCCACACGGTGGAATCGCTTTCGGCTGGGACCGGGCAGTCGCCCTGCTGGCCGGCGTCGAGTCGATCCGCGACGTCATCGCCTTCCCGAAGTCCGGCGGCGGCTTCGATCCGCTGACCGGGGCTCCCGCGGCGATCACCGCGCAGCAGCGCAAGGAAGCTGGCATCGACGCGGTCAAGCAGCCTAAGCCAGCTGCCGAGCCCGAAGCCTGAGCGACGTCGGACGGCGCTTCAGCCACGCTATGGCCCACTGAAATCGACTTTCGGTGGGCCATAGTTATTCGGGCCCAGTAAAACCGGTTTTCAATGGGCCAGGGTATCTGGGCATGCTCGGGTAGTTCAGTGGGCCGGCTTTCGGTAGGCCTGAGCACTAGGAACGAATGAGAGTCCGACGAGCGTCGGTGCAAGCTCAGTAGTGCCGAAGAAAAACAGTTGACGGTTCCGGCAGGGTCTTCTCCGGGTCGTTGAAGCCCAGCGATTCGTAAAAGGCGCGCTGTGCGGGTTCGGTCCCGGTGATCAGAGCGCGCACCATGAGCGGAAAAGGCTCGAAGATTGCCTCTACCAGGGCCTTGCCCAGCCCTTGGCGCTGGAACTCGGGATGCACCGCGAGGGACTGCAGAAAACAGATTGAGACCCGGTCCGAAACCACTCTGGCGAGTCCTACCAGCTGGCCTTGATGCCGTGCCTGGGCAATCGCGGTGGAGTTGCGCAGTGCCTCCATGAGCTTCCCTGGCGCGTGATCGAAAGCGTGCCAACCCACAGCATGATAGAGCGACAACAGTTCCTCGAGCCCGATCTTCTCGGCGGCAACGATTTCAACGCTCGGCATGGTTTCAGCTTAAACTCAGGGCGCGCAGACGGCGGAATCACTGACCCGGATGCGCACGCTACAGGCCTTGCGCGCTGCCTCGGCCAGCACTTTCGCCTTGGGATCCGGAACATCCAGGAAGGCGAGCTGCGGCAGGGCGGCGACGGCGGATAGCACCGGCTCTGCAAGGAGCGCCGTGGCCATCGCTTTATCGCCGCCCAGCAGCAGATACTCACAATCAGCGCTGGGCAGTTTGGCGGCATGCGCGGCGACCGCCTCGATCATGGCGTCGGCTTGATTCGCACGACGGCGGGCAAAGCGCTGCTGCGACCAACCGCCCGCGGCGGTTCGGGACTGCACATAACGAGTACCGATCTTGGAATTGAGCACTTCTCCCTCACGGCAGACCGCCAGAGCATAGCCGCCGCGTCGAATCAGCAGCAGGAACAGGGTGCGAGACTGAGCGCTCAGGCTGGCCAAGCGGGTCACCTCGTCACTGCCTCGGCCGGGACGTCCGTCCACCGGCCACGGGGCTGTCAATTCAGCGACCGCGCCGTCCTGGGCCGTGATCCGCAGCGCCTGCTGACCGGCGTCGAAAGCCAGCTCGCCATGGGAGGCCTCAAAGCGCTGAACCCAGCCGCTCAGCCGCTGCGCCGTCACCCAGGCGGTGCGGGCTGCGGGAGCTTGGCTGCGGGTCATCCTCCTACGTTAGCGTCCCCGAGCGAGAATCGTTTGTCAGCTTGTCGGAGCCTCACGGTAGCGTAGGGGTGTGAGTGATCTGTTCGACTTCAGCGATGACGAGGTGGCGCAGCCGCGCGCTGGGCGCGCCAGGGCTCCACTGGCTGTCAGGATGCGTCCGCGCAGCCTCGATGAGGTCGTGGGCCAGCAGCATCTACTGGGGGAGGGCTCGCCCTTACGCCGGCTCGCGAACGCGGCGAGCGAATCAGCGGCGGGGCCCAGTTCCGTCATTCTCTGGGGGCCGCCCGGAACCGGCAAGACGACGCTCGCGCACGTGATCGCTCGCGGTCCCGGACGATCATTCGTCGAACTCTCAGCCATTACTGCCGGGGTCAAGGATGTTCGCCGGGTGATGGATGAAGCGCTCACCGCGCGAGATCTGCACGGCAGAACCACGGTGCTGTTCCTCGATGAGATCCACCGCTTTACCAAGGCCCAGCAGGATGCGCTGCTGCCCGGGGTGGAAAACCGCTGGGTGGTGCTGGTTGCTGCGACCACTGAAAACCCCTCCTTTTCAGTGGTTTCGCCGCTGCTTTCTCGCTCCTTACTGCTGACCCTGCAGCCCCTGGGAGACGAAGACATCAAATCCCTGATCGAACGAGCGATGCTCGACCCCCGAGGTCTCGACGCTTCATTGGAGATCTCGGAAGAGGCCTTGGACCACTTGGTGAGGCTCGCTTCAGGAGATGCCCGCAGAGCGCTGACCACCCTGGAGGCCGCCGCCGGAGTGGCACTCGAGCGTTTGGAGCATTCCGCCGAGCCTGCTCTGCCCAGACTCGAACTGGTGGACGCCGAACGAGCCATCGATGCGGCCGCGGTGCGTTATGACCGAGCCGGGGATCAGCACTATGACGTGATCAGTGCTTTCATCAAGTCGATCAGAGGTTCCGACGTCGATGCCGCCTTGCACTACCTAGCCAGGATGATCGAAGCCGGTGAGGATCCTCGGTTCATCGCCAGGCGGCTGATCATCTCGGCGAGTGAGGACATTGGGATGGCGGACCCCACGGCGCTGCAAACCGCTGTGGCCGCGGCACAGGCGGTTCAATTGATCGGCATGCCCGAGGGCCGGATTCCGCTGGCCGAAGCCGTGGTGCATCTGGCCACGGCGCCCAAGTCCAATGCGGCATATTTAGGTCTCGATGCCGCCATCGCCGATATCCGGGCCGGTCAAGGCACCACCATTCCGCTTCATCTGCGCGATGCCCACTATCCTGGCTCCAAGCAATTGGGGCACGGTAAGGGCTACATCTATGCCCACGATGAGCCGCATTCCGTAGCTCAGCAGCAGTACGCGCCAGATGACCTGACCGCCAAGAATTATTACCTGCCCACCTCCAACGGCCTGGAGCGGGAACTGGCAGCCAGAGTGGAAAAGCTACGCGGGATTATTCGCGGCGACTAAGGGCTTCCGCACGGCGATTTCCTCGTAGCAGATATAACCCGCGGCTGGGGCGAGGAAGCGATGCGTCTGATGACGAACGGGCTGATAGGAATGCCCGAAGGGATCGCAGACGATCACCTGATCCAGTGAATCCTGCTCAGCAAGGTAATGATCGACCATGGCGAGGCTGAACGGATGACTGGTGGTCTGGGCCAGATGCAGGGTCCATTCCGAGCCGATGCCAGAGGGCTGCTGCTCGAGTTGCAGAGTTTCGAACATGCTGTTGATCAAAGAAGCCGAGCTCACCGGCATCAAGCGGTGCAAGGGGTAACTCTGCGGGCGAAGCCGCTGGGTACGAAGCCAGGCCTGGCGTAAATTGTGGAATTCAACGCGGCCACGAGGAGCGGTGAGTCGCAGTCTCCGCTGCTCGTCCATCCACAGACCATAGGAATAACCGTTTCGGTCAATAATGCAGATCGCTTCTGCGGGATATTCAAAGCTTTCCAGCAAGCGCTGTTGTGAGGCGTGATAACTGAATTCACCTCCGTCATTCAAGGCGATAAATTCGCCCTCCGAATCGAGGTCGCTACTGGTTTCGCGACGAGTGTTTTCGATGAGTTGAGATGTTCGACTGCACATTCTTTAACTCTGGCACCGTGGGCGGGAACCGGTATGAAGCTTTATGAATCCACTACGCATCGAGGAGGTTTTTTTACGAGTTGTTTATTCGTCTGCTCCAGCTGGAGTTTCAGTTTGATCGGGGCAGCAGGCTCATGCCGTGCGCGAATGAACGGGCTGCCTCCCCATCAGCGGCAAAAATGCTAGAATGGTCGCTGCACTGTCTACAGATGCAAAACTGGCAAGCCCCGGCTCCAGCCTCGCAAGCAATTCTCAAAAATTTTTGGTGATGCGAGTATGCCCGGCGGTTGCAGCGATGGGCCGTAGCAGCCCTAGCTCTCCACAGTGGAGGCCAGAAATTTCACTGCTGCTGAAATTGGAAGGACACCGTGGCTAACAACACACGTGCCCGCCGGACGGTTCGCATTTCGCGTGCCCTCGGCATTGCTCTCACCCCCAAGGCCGCCAAGTACCTCGAGCGCCGTCCCTACGGCCCGGGCGAACACGGACGTGCCCGTAAGAAGCAGGATTCCGACTACGCCGTTCGTCTGCGTGAAAAGCAGCGTCTGCGTGCTCAGTACGGAATCCGCGAAGCTCAGATGACTCGCGTCTTCGAAGAAGCTCGTCGCACCAAGGGCCTGACCGGTGAGAACCTGGTTGAGCTGCTGGAAATGCGACTTGACGCTCTGGTGCTGCGTGCCGGTTTCGCCCGCACTATCGCCCAGGCTCGTCAGCTTGTGGTGCACCGCCACATCATGGTGGACGGCGCCCGGGTTGACCGCCCCTCTTTCCGAGTGAGCGAAGGCCAGCTGATTCACGTTCACCCGCGCAGCGAAGTGATGGCTCCCTTGCAGGTTGCCGCCGCCGGTGCGCATCGCGACGTGCTTCCCGCTGTTCCCGGCTACTTGGACGTTAAGCTGGAGAGCCTGCAGGCTCGACTGGTTCGCCGTCCTAAGCGCGTTGAGGTTCCGGTTACCTGCGAAGAGCAGCTGGTCGTTGAATTCTACGCACGCTAAACACGCCGAGAACGCTAGCTAGCTAAGAACTTCAGGCAAGCTCAGCGAGAGGAAGCCCGCGGCTTATGGCCGCGGGCTTCTTCGTACCCGCATTGGGTGCACGCCGGCCAGCGATTCACAGTGAAGTGCGCGGCTTCGCCAGTGCCGGAAGAACTCGGTAAGGTACTGATAGACATCAACCACATCAACGTCAGGAGGCCCCATGTCGGGTGGGGATATCGCCGGGCTGATCGCAGCTGGAGTATTTGCAATTTTAGTCGCCATCCTCGCGGTGCCGGTCTTCAAGCTCGGTAAGGTCTTCGACGAACTCAGCGGCAGCATTCGCTCGCTCAGCGAGGAGACCACGCCGTTGATCGGCGAGGTCACCGCGACGGTCAGCACGACGAATGAGCAGCTCAAGAAGGTGGACGGCATGACCAGCAACGTCTCAGATGCCACCGCGAACATCTCGGCGCTCTCATCGTTGATCGCTGCCACCGTGGGCTCCCCGTTGATCAAAGTCGCTTCCTTCTCCTACGGTGTGCGGCAGGCTTTCAGTGCTCGGAAGAAGAGCACCAATCGCGGTCGACGCAGCCGTTAAGGTTCAGGAGTTCATAGATGATTAAGAAGATTTTCTGGCTTGGTTTAGGCGTCACCATCGGCGTCATCGCGGTGCGCAAGCTGGGGCAGGCCCAGCAGTCGTTGGGCCCAGCGGGGTTGAACCGCGCGGTTGGCCAGCTCAGTGATGATGTTCACAACTTTATCGATACTGTCCGGGACGGTATGAACCAGCGAGAGGGCGAGCTGCGCTCGGCTCTGGGCTTGGACCACGAGAACTAACGTAAGGATCGCTACACCTATGAAGACCCACGAAATCGCCCAACGCTGGCTGGATTTCTTCGCCGCCAAGGGACACGCCGTGGTGCCCAGCGCCTCGCTGATCTCCTCCGACCCCTCGATCCTGTTCAATATCGCTGGAATGGTGCCCTTCATTCCCTATTTGACGGCGCGTGAAACCCCGCCGTGGCCTCGGGCGACGAGCGTTCAGAAGTGCATTCGCACCGGCGATATCGAAGAAGTCGGCAAAACCGTCAGGCACGGCACGTTCTTCCAGATGTGCGGCAACTTCTCCTTCGGGGACTACTTCAAAGAACAGGCCATCAGCTATGCCTGGGAGCTGCTGACCAGCTCGCAGGACCAGGGCGGTTACGGCTTGGATCCCGATCGTCTTTGGGTCACCGTCTACGAAGAGGGCGACGAAAAGGACGAAGAAGCCAGGTCGATCTGGCGGGACAAGATCGGGCTGCCCAACGAACGCATTCAGGGCACCGGCAAGGCCGATAACTTCTGGAACACCGGCCAGCCCGGCCCCGGTGGCCCCTGCTCGGAGATCTTCTACGACCGCGGAGCCCAGTACGGTCTTGACGGCGGCCCGACCGCGGACGAGACCCGCTATATCGAGATCTGGAACCTGGTCTTCATGCAGTACCAGCTCTCCGCGGTGCGCAGTAAGGTCGATTTCGATATCGCTGGCGAACTGCCCAAGCGCAATATCGACACCGGCCTTGGCCTGGAGCGTCTCGCGATGATCCTGCAAGGTGTGGAGAACATGTACGAGACGGATCAGGTGCGTCCCGTGCTGGACGCCGCTGCCGAGCTCGCGGCCAAGGAATACACCTCAGCGGAGGACCCGGCGGACCCGCATCACGGCGATGATGTGCGGCTTCGGGTGGTGGCCGATCACGTGCGTTCCGCGCTGATGCTGATTGCCGACGGCGTCGCTCCCTCGAATGAGGGCCGTGGTTATGTGCTCCGCCGACTGATCCGGCGTGCGGTCCGGGCGATGCGCTTGATGGGCGTCGAGAAGCCCTGCCTGCCCGTGCTGCTGCCAGCTTCACGCGACGCTATGCGGGGTTTCTACCCGGTCGTCGAAGAGGACTTCGAGCGGATCAGCCGCATCGCCTATGCGGAGGAGAAGGCCTTCTTGCGTACCATTGCCTCGGGCACTGCGCGGCTGGAGGAGGCCGTGGTGGAGTCCAAGGCCAAGAACCTGCCGCTCTCCGGGAGCGACGCCTTCGCGCTGCACGATACCTACGGATTCCCGATCGACCTCACCCTGGAAATGGCTGAAGAAGCCGGTATCAAGGTGGATGAAGACGGATTCAGGAACTTGATGCTTGAGCAACGCCAGCGCGCTCAAGCCGATTCTCGGGCGAAGAAGAGCGGTCACGCCGATCTGAGCGCTTTCAACGAGCTGCTCAGCCAGGGCGAGACCGTCTTCACCGGATATCAGGAATTGGACGGTGAATCGACCATCCGCGGCTTGCTGAGCGGAGGCCAGCGGATTTCGAATGCCGGGATCGGCGAGGAGATCGAGCTGGTTCTCGAGGAAACCCCCTTCTACGCCGAGGCGGGTGGCCAGGCCGCGGACACCGGGTTGATCACGGGCGATGGCTTCGTGGTCGAGGTGCTCGATGTGCAGCGTCCCGTCAAGGGGCTGAGTGTGCACAAGGCCATTGTGCGCGAGGGTGAAGTGCCCGAGGGCGCCTTGGTGAAGGCTGCAGTGGACCGTGAGCGCCGTCATGCTGCCGAACAGGCCCATACCGGGACACATATCGTGCACGCGGCCCTGCATCAGATCCTCGGCCCTGAGGCGCTGCAACGGGGTTCCTTCAATAAAGCCGGTTATCTGCGTTTCGACTTCGCCTGGGGTGAGGGGCTCAGTCAAGCCACTCGGTCCGAGATCGAAGAAGTCGCCAATATCGCGATCCGGAACAATTTCACGGTGCAGACCTCGGAGATGCCCCTGGATGAGGCGAAGGCCTTGGGCGCGATGGCGCTGTTCGGTGAGAATTACGGCAACCGGGTGCGGGTGGTGGAGATCGACGGCGCCTGGTCACGTGAACTGTGCGGCGGAACCCACGTCGACAACACCGCGCTGATCGGTTCTTTGACCCTGCTCGGGGAGCAGTCGGTGGGCTCGGGAAACCGCCGGGTTGAAGCTTTCGTCGGCCTGGACGCCTTCCGTCATCTTGCGGCTGAGCGGGCGCTGGTGACGGAGCTGACCGAATTGCTGAAGGTGCCTTCCACTCAGCTCAGCGAGCGAATCGCTGTCACTTTGAATAAGCTTCGTGCCGCCGAGAAAGAGTTGGAGAAACTCCGGAAACAGCAGCTCGCAGCGGCTGCCGGCGAGTTGCTCGGCAGCGCACAGCAAGTGGGCGTCAGCCAGTTGATCGCGCACGACGCCGGAGCGGTGAGCGGCGCGGACGACCTGCGCTCACTGGCCCTGGATCTGCGGGAGCGCCTGGGCTCTGCGGCCGCAACGGTCGCGGTGGCCGGAACCGCGAACGACCGGCCTCTGATTTTGGTGGCCACCAATGAAGCCGCCCGGAGCGCGGGCGTTAAAGCCGGCGTCCTGGTGCGAGTCGCAGCCAGTGTGCTGGGCGGTGGCGGTGGCGGCAAGGACGACGTCGCCCAGGGCGGCGGCAGCGACAGTGCGCGGATTCCTGATGCCCTGGCAGCTGTTCGCGAGGCGGTCTTGGCGCTCTGATGGAGGCAGCGGAACGCAAGGGTGTGCGACTGGGAGTCGATATCGGCACCGTCCGGGTCGGAGTAGCGCTCTGTGACCCGGACGGAATCCTGGCCACACCCTGGCGTACGCTGAGCCGCGACGCCAAGAAGAACTCGGATTTGCGCGTTATCGTGCGCCAGGCCCTGGAGTCTCAGGCGGTTGTCGTCTATGTCGGTTTGCCCCAGACACTGCGCGGCACGGAGAGCGGCTCCGCTGAATTAGCGAGGCAACTGGCTGGAACCTTGGCTGCGTTGCTGAGCGAAGCGGGATTGTCCACCGAAGTGCGATTGATCGATGAACGACTCAGCTCGGTCAGCGCCCATCAGCAGCTTCGCGCGGCTGGCGTGGCCGGGCGGGAGCAACGTAAAGTAGTGGATCAAGTGGCAGCTGCTGGCATCTTGCAGCATGCCTTGGAGATGGAAAAGTCCGCGAGCGGTCCGGTGGGGGAACTGGTTCCCGCTCGCGTTGGTACTGCCCGCAGCGGGCAGCACGACGTTAACGGACGGTGAGGACAGCAAATTACTATCTGCATTGATCAGGCTGAGGCAGCCCGATGAGCCCGATTTTCGACGACGGCACGGACGAACATCCCGAGCAGGCGTCGTACAGCGGGAGCATTGCGCATCAGGAGGAGCCACTGGTGGCTTCCCGAAAAGTTGCCCGGACCTCTCGGAAGGTGCGGCGACGTCGTCGTACGGTGATTTTTATCCTGATCGTCCTGCTCTTCGCCACCGGAGGCTATTTCGCTTTTCAGGCCATTGGCCCGATGCTCGATTTCAACACCGCCAAGGACTATCCCGGACCGGGCGGAGCGGATGTCACCTACACCTTGCCCGATGGGGCCACTGCGCGTGTCGTAGCAGCCGATCTGGTGAGCAAGAAAGTGGTCGCCAGCGAAAACGCCTTCATCGACGCGCTGAATGCCGCCGACGGGGCCAGCCTGCTGTTGCCCGGCGTGTATCCCCTGAAGGAAGAGATGAAGGCTTCCGACGCTGTGACGATTCTGCTCGCCAGCAGCAAGCAGAAGGTCCACTACGCGCCGATTCAACAAAATCTCCGGCAAGACGAGGTCTTCACCGCGCTGGCTGCCGCCACCGATATACCGGCGGCCGAATTTGCCGCGCTGGCCAAGACACCAGGGGTTTTCGGCTTGCCCGCTCAGGCGATTTCGCTCGAAGGCTACCTGGCGCCGGGGCAATATCAGTTCCCGATCGAGCTAACCGCCAAGCAGATCTTGAGCCAGATGATCAAAAAGACCACGGATGAACTGGTGAAGGCCGGGGTGACTACTCCGCAGGAGCAATTCCGTGTGCTGACCATTGCCAGCATCATTGAGGCGGAGGGCAACGAGGCGAACTACTCGAAGATCTCCGGGGCGATCGAAAACCGTTTGAACAACGTCAATGCAGAGACTCGGGGGCGCCTGGAATCCGATGCTACGGTCGCCTACGGGCTGGGGACGAAGACCTATAACATCAGCGATGCTCAGAAGCTGGATAAGTCCAATAAGTACAACACCTTCGCCAATCCGGGCCTGCCGATCGGTCCGATCGGCTCGCCGAGCAATGCGGCGATTAGCGCCGCGGCGCATCCGGAAGCAAATGACTATTACTTCTGGGTGACGGTCAACCTCGATACCGGTGAGACGCTGTATGCCACCACCTTTGCGCAGCACGAGGAGAATGTGAAGAAGTACCAGGCCTGGTGCCAGGCGAATACCGGGAAGTGCCAGTAGTCGCAGTGAGCACGCTGAAAGCTGCCGTGATCGGTCATCCGATCTCGCATTCGAAATCCCCGCGACTGCACAACGCTGCCTACCACTGGCTCGGTCTGCAGATCGATTACCGGGCTATTGATCTGGCGCCCTCCGAATTGGCTGGTTTTATTGCGGAACTTCGTGCCGAACCGGGCTGGCTAGGCCTCTCGGTGACCATGCCGCATAAAGCAGCTATTCGAGCACAAATGGACGAACTTGATCAGCTCGCTGCCGCGCTCGGTGTGCTCAACACCGTGCGAGTGACCTCTGAAGGCGCTCTGAAGGGCAGCAACACCGATGTGATCGGCATTGTGAAGGCCCTGAATCACGCGGGCTATCGCGGTCAGGCCAGCGGCGCGCCAGCCCCGGTGGTGCTCGGCGGCGGCGGCACCGCACTGGCTGTGCTGGCCGCCTTAGGCCAGCTGGGCGCTACTGCGGTCGAACTCTACCTGAGAGACCCGGGAAAAGCCGAAGCCTTGACTCCGGTGGCGGAATCCCTCGGAGTGCAGCTGCGGACTCGTCCGCTCACCTCGGTCTCCGAAGCCCGTCCGGAGTTGCTGATCAGCACGCTGCCACCGCACGGCGCTGATCAGCTGGCACCCGCCATCTCTCCAGTCCCCGGCGGCTATCTGCTCGACGTGGTGTACGACCCTTGGCCGAGTGAACTGGCCAGGCGCTGGCAACTCGGCGGTGGCACCGTGGTTTCCGGTCTTGAGATGCTGCTTTACCAAGCGGTGGAGCAGGTGGAGATCTTCACGGATTCCGTCATCCAGGACCGAACCGGCTTAGTGAATGTGATGTGTGACTCAATTGGCTTGCCTCGACGCTAGGTCGCGAGGCTGATAGTGGCAGGATAGTGCTATGTTGCGATGGCTAACCGCGGGCGAATCTCATGGTCCGGCACTCACCGGGATCATTGAAGGTCTTCCTGCTGGGATCGAAATCAGTACTCAAGATGTGCAGGCTGCTCTGGCACGCCGTCGTCTGGGCTACGGCCGTGGCGCCCGGATGAAGTTCGAGGAAGATCAGGTGCGCTTGCTGGGCGGCATTCGGCACGGCTTGACCCAGGGCGGTCCGGTGGCCATCGAGGTGGGCAACACCGAATGGCCGAAGTGGCAGCAGATCATGGCCGCCGACGTGGTGGCCGAGGAGGAGCTTGCAGGGCAGGCGCGCAGCGCGCCCTTGACCCGGCCCCGTCCCGGTCACGCGGATTTCACCGGAATGCAGAAATACGGTTTTGCCGAGGCTCGTCCGGTCCTGGAACGCGCCAGCGCTCGGGAAACCGCGATGCGAGTGGCGCTGGGAGCGGTGGCTTCACGATTCTTGCAGCAATTGGGCATCTCTTTGGTGAGTCACACGGTTGCGGTCGGCACGGTGTCCGCGCCCGAGGAAGCAGCGTTTCCGGAGTCTTCAGATGTCGCTGCCCTGGATGCCGACCCGCTGCGCTGCTTCGACCGTGAGACTTCGGCCGCCATGGTGGCTGAAGTAGACGCTGCTCATAAAGAGGGCGAGACACTGGGCGGCGTCGTCGAGGTATTGGCCTATGGCTTGCCGCCGGGCCTGGGCAGTTATGTGCACTGGGACCGGAGGCTCGATTCGCGACTCGCCGGTGCCCTGATGGGGATTCAGGCGATCAAGGCCGTTGAGGTCGGCGATGGATTCCGTACCGCCGCCCGTCGAGGTTCAGCGGCGCACGATGAGATCGTAGTGACCGAGGACGGCGGAATCCGCCGGGTGAGCAATAGAGCTGGTGGTATCGAGGGCGGTATGAGCATTGGTGATGTGCTCCGCGTCCGGGCAGCCATGAAGCCGATCGCCACCGTGCCGCGCGCGCTCCGTACCGTTGATGTGGCCACCGGGCAGCCGGCCAAAGCCCATCATCAGCGTTCCGACGTCTGCGCTGTTCCGGCCGCGGGAGTGGTCGCCGAGGCGATGGTCGCCCTGGTACTCGCCGAAGCCGTACTGGAGAAGTTCGGTGGAGATTCCCTCGCGGAAACTCAACGGAACCTCTCCGGTTACCTGGCGAATATTCCGGATGAACTGGGTTCGCAGTCGCTGTGATCGAATCTGCTCAAAAGCCACGCAGCATCGTGCTGATCGGCCCGATGGCGGTGGGAAAGACGACGCTGGGCGCTGAACTCGCTCGTCAGCTCGATCGTGAGTTCCGCGATTCGGACCAGGCGATCGAGAAGCAATACGGGCGAATCAGCGAGATCTTCGCCTCCCGGGGAGAAAGCTGGTTCCGGCAGGTCGAAGCTCGGACGATCGCTGGGCTGTTGGCCCTCGCCGAGCCCTATGTGCTCTCGCTGGGCGGCGGCGCGGTGCTGGATACCGGGACTCAGCAGTTGTTGCGCGGTCATACCGTGGTGTACCTCTCAGCCACCGTGGATGACGTCAGAGCGCGGATTCTGCGCTCCACCACGAGGCCTTTGCTTCAGGGGGAGGACGCCGTACAGCGCTGGCAGAAGCTCGCCGAGGCCCGGCAGTGCGTCTATCAGCGGCTGGCAACGGTGACTCTGCCGGTGAAAGGACGAAATGCTCAGGAACTGGCCAAGGTATTGCTGGCGCAGTTAGACGATCTCAAGAATGTAGAACAGGAAGAAATCCCATGAGCGGCTCCGAGACAGTGATCAAGATAACCGGCTCTCAGCCCAGTGAGAACTATCAGGTCGTGGTCGGGCGTGGATTGCTCGGGAAGCTTCCGGAGCTGCTGGGGGAGCGGGTTCGCAGAGTACTTGTGGTGCATCCGAGAGCCTTGCGGCTGACCGGGGACACGGTGCGCGATGAACTCGCCGCCGCGGGCTTCACCGCGGTGACCGCGGAAATCCCGGACGCCGAAGAGGGCAAGCATATTCAGGTCGCCGCCTTCTGCTGGCAGGTACTGGGACAGAACGACTTCACCCGCTCGGACGCCGTGGTCTCGGTGGGCGGTGGAGCTGTCTCCGATCTCGCGGGTTTCGTCGCCGCTACCTGGCTGCGCGGTGTCAAAGTGATCCACCTGCCCACTAGCCTGCTCGGCATGGTGGATGCAGCGGTTGGCGGGAAAACCGGGATCAACACCGCGGAGGGAAAGAACCTGGTGGGGGCTTTCCACCCTCCGGCAGCTGTGCTGGCCGATCTGGATGCCCTGGCTACGTTGCCGCCCAATGAATTGATCTCAGGTCTGGCTGAAGTGGTCAAATGCGGATTCATCGCAGATCCCCGGATCCTGGAACTGGTCGAGGCCTCGCCTGAAGCCGTCAAGGATCCGACGTCGGGGGTGCTGCGCGAGCTGATCGAAAGAGCCATCAAGGTCAAGGCGGAAGTCGTTTCCGCAGATCTGAAGGAATCCGGCCAGCGTGAATTCCTCAATTACGGACATACCCTGGGTCATGCTATCGAATTGGTGGAACGCTACTCCTGGCGTCATGGTGCGGCGGTATCGGTCGGCATGATGTTCGCCGCCGAGCTGGCGCGCAGCGTCGGCCGACTGAGTGATCAGGTTGCCGATCGGCATCGTAGCGTTCTGGAGTCGCTCGGGCTCCCCACCAGCTATCGGCGTGATCGTTGGCAAGGGCTGCTCGATGGGATGCGCCGGGATAAAAAATCTCGCGGCGACCTACTGCGTTTCGTGGTGCTCGATGGATTGGCCAAACCCGGCATCCTGGATGTCCCTGATACCTCGCTCTTGTTCGCCGCATATCAGGAGATTGCAGAATGAAAGATTATTCAGACTGGCCCTTGACCGGATTCCCCGGAATCGCAACGAATCCCGAGACCTTGGTGCCCGAGGTGATTGACGAAGAGCTCTGCGCTGCCACCTTAGCTACCACTTCAGACGCCGCAGCGGAGATCTTCGTGCTGCTCGCCAGAGGGGAGAACAGCGCGGCGGCTGAGTTGATCGCCGAAGCCAGACTGCGTGAGCCGGGTTCCTTGCCGCTGCGGATTCTGGAAGCCGATCTCTCCGCTGCGGTCAACGAAAACGAGCGGGCGATCCGGCGCTTGAAGAATCTGAGTGCGGAATTCCGGGGTAGCGAAGGCGAAGCGGTGATCCGTCAGCACCTCGGTAAGGCCTATTTCGTCGCCGGGCAATATCACGCGGCCGCCAATAGTTATGCCCTCGCTCTGGAACTGCGGGTCGCCGCCGGTGCTTCGGCGGCCTTGATCTATTCCTCCACAGTGGCCCTGCAACGTGCGAGAGATATGGCCGAGCGCTTCGATTCGGTAGCCTGAACAGAACTTCAATCGAATTTGAATCGAGCAGCACGAAAAACGCGATAGAATGAGTGCTGGTTTTTTGACAAGTTGAACATCCCAAACTGAACTTCCAGGAAGAGACACAGTGGCAACTACGAACGACATTAAAAACGGTACGGTGCTGAACCTCGATGGCCAGCTTTGGAATGTCATCGAATTCCAGCACGTCAAGCCAGGCAAGGGCGGCGCTTTCGTTCGCACCAAGATCCGCAATGTGCTCTCCGGCAAGGTGGTCGATAAGACCTTCAACGCGGGTCTGAAGATCGAAACCGCGACCGTTGACCGTCGCGATTACCAGTACCTCTACCAGGATGGCGAAGACTTCGTCTTCATGGACACCCAGGATTACGACCAGATCACCGTCTCAGCCGCCGTCGTCGGCGATGCGGTGAACTTCATGCTGGAGAACCAGAACGTCAATATCGCGCTGCACGAAGGCACCCCGCTGTACCTCGAATTGCCCGCTTCAGTGATCTTGGAGATCACCTACACCGAGCCGGGCCTGCAGGGTGACCGATCCTCCGCGGGCACCAAGGGAGCCACCCTGGAAACCGGTTACGAGATCCAGGTTCCGCTCTTCGTCGAGCAGAACACCAAGGTCAAGGTTGACACCCGTGACGGCAGCTACTTGGGTCGAGTCAACTAGTGGATTCAGCGGCTAAAGGGTCAGTTGGCACGAGCGGGTCTCGTTCCCGGAGTAAAGCACGACGCCGGGCCCTGGATATTTTGTTCGAGGCTGGCCAGCGGGAGATGTCTGCCTCGGAGATCTTGCAGGTGCGCAGGAACAGCACGGATCAGATCATCGGTGACTACACCGTTCAGGTGATCGACGGAGTGACGGCTCGGCAAGAGACCATTGACGAGTTCTTGCAGACCTATGCCAAGGGCTGGACCCTGGAGCGGATGCCCTCGGTTGATCTGATCATCTTGCGGGTCGGTGCCTGGGAGCTGTTATACAACGACGAGGTGCCGGACGCGGTCGCGGTGAGCGAAGCCGTGGAACTGGCGAAGGCCCTCTCCACCGACGAGTCCCCGCAGTTCATCAATGGCTTGCTCGGACGCCTACAGCAGCTCAAACCGACGCTGCTGGCTTAGTCCTCTCATCGCCCAATCCTCTTATTGAGTGTGCAGATCTACATCTTTTAACGACGCTTTAAGATGTAGATCTGCACACTCGGCGTTTAAGAGGCGGGCTTAACCCAGGACGAGGGGCCGCAGTGCGGTGATCTCGTCCAGCAGCTCCTTTTCGTCCTGCTGGTTCTGACGCTGACTGGCACCCACCAGGATGCGCTGCCGGGTGTAGGCGAGCGAGGTCGACTTCCGAATGAACTCCTTCATCGGCTGAGTCCGGCGGTAGGTCTTTGCCCAGGCCAGCGCATTACGGCGTCCCACCGGAGTAGCGATCATATTGACTTCTTCCGGAGTGAACCAGCCGCTCTGCGCATACTCCGCCAAACGACGCTGGGTGAGCTTAGCCTCTGATTTACGCAAGAAGTAGATTCCGATGCCCCAGAGCAGAATGAGCGGACCTTCGTACACCACGGACTGCAGGAAGACAGAGCCCAGGAAGCTGGCGATATCGGTCGGTTCGAAAAGTGAGGGCGCACTGTTCCAGATGTAGTGGAAGATCATCGCCGGGATCAGGCCGATGAAGAAGAAGCCGATGATCATTCCGACATTGCCCTTGCGGGCTGCGTATCCGACGGCGACGCCGGTACACGCTGTATAGAGAGCATGCCCGAAGGGGCTGAAGATCCCTCGGATGATGAACATGATGCTCAAACTCAGCGCTCCGCCGTCGGGATCGACGAAAGTCCGGCCGAAGTACTGAATGTTCTCGGTGAAGGCGAAACCCGCGGCGATGGTAGCCGCATAGACCACGCCGTCGACCGGTCCATCGAAGTACTTCCTGGCGAAGAGCGCGATCAGCAAAATCCCCAGCCCCTTGGAGAACTCCTCCACGGGCGGTGCTTCAAAGCTTGCCAGCCATTGCGAAGCCTCCGCTTTGGAGAGGTCCTTCGGCATGAAGAGCTTGACCCAGGTGGGCTGGATCAGCAGCGTAGTGCCGATCGATCCAGCAGCTCCCCAGAGCAGGGCGAAGCCGAGCATCCACCGTGGCTCTGGCTCCCAGCGATCAATGAAGTAAATGGTGAGCAGCACGGCTGCCAGCGGGAAGAGCGAAAGCAGGAAGCCGACCATAATGCCGGCCGGGCCCGCCGACCGATAGAGATTGGGCAGAACCAGGAAGATCAGCAGCAGAGCCACCACGGTGCAGGTGATGGCGAGCATCAGCACGACGTTCAGAGTCCGCCCGGTGCGTTTGGCCTGCTGGTGAGTCCACACCGGCTGGATCGGCTGCACGGGAGCGTAATTGGGCGCCGGGGTGTAGTTCTGCGGCTCGACCTGCCCCATCCAAGTGGGGTTCAGCGGAGTGTAAGCCTGTTGATAGTAGCCCTCTGCTGAGAAGCCACCGTTACCCATGAACTGCTGTTGTTGCGGTGCTTGCGCGGTATAGGCATTCTGCTCGGGGTAGTAGAGCTGCTGGCCGTATTGATCGAATTGGCCGAATTGCCCAGCTGCTGGTTGTTGACCATAGGGATTCTGCTGATCATACGTCGGCGCAGGATTGGCTTGCTGGTAACCGGATTGCTGGTCATAGCCGGGCTGCTGAGCTTGCGCGCCGTAACCGTTCGGATTCTCCGGGTAATAATCGTGCCCCGCTGGCTGTGCGCCCTGCTGAGGGTAGACCGGCTGACCATACTGATCGTATTGCTGCGCTTCCGGCTGCGGCCAGTGCTGCGGATTATTCGGGTCATGCCAGGGGGTGCTCATAGCCATACTTTACGGGGCGGCAGCTGCTGAATCCAAGTAGTTGCACTAATCGACGGCGATATTGCTGTGATAGCTTTGAACTGCAACGATCCACTTTAATTCCGTCCTGTGAGGCGGGGAAGGGGGCATCGGCATGAACAACTCTGTTCAATCCACGCAGGCTGGCAACGGCCGAGTGGTTTTGAGTGGTGCGGACATCGACCGTGCACTGACGCGTATTGCGCATGAAATCCTCGAAGCTAATCGAGGTGCCGAACAGCTCGTACTGCTCGGTATTCCGCGCCGGGGTTTCCCCTTGGCACGAAGACTGGCGGAAAAAATAGCCCTCGCGGAGCCCAAAGTCACTCCCTCGGAGATCCTGGGCCAGCTCGACGTCACGATGTTTCGTGATGACCTCGCCCATCAGCCCACCAGAGCTCCGCAACGCACCGAATTGCCCGCCTCCGGCATCGACCACCGGGTAGTGGTCTTAGTCGACGATGTGCTTTATTCCGGGCGCACCATCCGCGCCGCACTGGACGCCGTCGTCGACCTCGGCCGGCCGAAGTTCATCCGGCTCGCCGTGCTGGTCGACCGGGGGCACCGGGAACTTCCCATTCGCGCGGACTACGTCGGCAAGAACCTGCCGACTTCTTCGAGCGAACGGGTTCGCGTGCAGTTAGCTGAGATCGACGACGGCGTTGACCAGGTGATGATCGAAGGTCCTAGCGGGGAGGGTGACCCGGTATGAGGCATCTGCTGTCAACTCAGGAGCTCTCCCGGCCTGACGCCCTTCAGATTCTGGACACCACCGAGGAGATGGCGGCGGTCACTGAGCGGGAGGTCAAGAAGCTCCCTGCCCTGCGCGGCCGCACCGTGGTCAATCTGTTCTTCGAGGATTCCACCCGCACCAGGATTTCCTTCGAAGCCGCGGCCAAGCGGCTGAGCGCGGATGTGATCAACTTCGCCGCCAAGGGCTCCTCGGTCTCCAAAGGCGAATCACTCAAAGACACCGCCCAGACCTTGGAAGCGATGAGCGCTGATGCCGTGGTGATCCGGCACGGCGCCTCCGGGGCACCGCAGCGGCTCGCCGATTCCGGCTGGATCGACGCCGCCGTGATCAATGCGGGGGACGGTACCCACGAGCACCCCACTCAGGCCCTGCTGGATGCTTTCACGATGAGACGGCACTGGGCGAAGGTCCGTGGGATCAGCTCGGTAGGCTCAGATCTGACCGGACTGCGCGTCGCCATTGCGGGGGACGTACTGCACTCACGGGTGGCGCGCTCGAACGTCTGGTTGCTGAAGACTCTCGGCGCCACCGTCACCCTGGTAGCCCCGCCCACCCTCTTGCCGCTCGGTGTTCATGACTGGCCGGTCGAAGTCAGCTACGATCTGGACGCCACCCTCGAAGCTGGAGTTGATGCCATGATGATGCTGCGGGTGCAGGGTGAGCGGATGAACGCCGCTTTCTTTCCCTCCGAACGGGAGTACTCCCGGCGCTGGGGTTTCGACGACGGGCGGCTGGCCAAACTGGATGCGCTCGGCCTGAAAGACACCATAGTGATGCACCCGGGCCCGATGAACCGTGGCCTGGAAATTTCTTCGGCGGCAGCTGATTCCTCGCGCTCGACCGTGCTGGATCAAGTGCGCAACGGCGTCGCCGTCCGCATGGCGACCATGTACTTACTGCTCAGCGGCAGCCCGGCGCAATCCACCGGGCCGGAAAGCTCGGAACGGAAGAAATCATGAGTAAATATCTGATCAAGGGCGCCGCCGTATTGGGTGGCGAAAGCGCCGATCTGCTGATCGTCGACGGGCGGTTCGCGCCACTAGAGGAATCTCAGGGGGCTACCGAAATATCCGCCGAAGGCCTGGTCGCCCTACCCGGTTTAGTGGATCTTCATACCCATCTGCGGGAACCCGGCCGGGAGGACGCCGAAACGGTGCTCACCGGCTCACAGGCCGCGGCCAAGGGAGGCTTCACCGCGGTGCACGCGATGGCGAACAGCATGCCCGTGGCGGACACCGCCGGCGTGGTCGAGCAGGTCTATCGTCTTGGCCAGGAGGCCGGCTGGACCGAAGTCCGGCCGGTCGGCGCGGTCACCGTGGGGCTGGCCGGCCAGCGTCTCGCGGAACTCGGAGCGATGGCGGACTCACGAGCCAGAGTGCGATTGTTCTCCGACGACGGAATGTGCGTCTGGGATCCGGTGCTGATGCGCAGGGCGCTCGAGTACGTCAAAGCCTTTGACGGCGTGGTGGCGCAGCACGCTCAGGAGCCGCGGCTCACCGAGGGCGCCCAGATGAACGAGGGTGCGGTGTCCGCGGTACTCGGCCTGCAAGGCTGGCCAGCCGTTGCGGAGGAGAGCATTATTGCCCGTGACGTGCTGCTCGCTCAGCACGTGGATTCAAGGCTGCACGTCTGCCACGTCTCCACCGCGGGTAGCGTGGAGATCATTCGCTGGGCCAAGGCTCGCGGCGTCAAAGTCACGGCGGAGGTCACTCCGCATCATTTGCTGCTCACCGATGAGCTGGTGCGCAGCTACGATCCGGTGTTCAAAGTGAACCCTCCGCTGCGCACCTCAGAAGATGTGCAGGCGCTCAGGCTCGCTCTCGCCGACGGCACCATCGATGTGGTGGGCACCGATCATGCACCGCATCCCAGCGAGGCCAAGGAATGCGAATGGGCTCAGGCCGCGATGGGCATGACCGGGCTTGAGACAGCGCTGTCAGTGGTTCAGCACACCATGGTGGAAACCGGGCTGATGAGCTGGCAGCAAGTCGCCAAGGTGACCTCTCAGACCCCGGCCAGGATCGGCCAGCTGCCCTGGCAGGGGGGCTCCCTCTCGATCGGTGAATCCGCTCATCTGGTCTTACTGGATCCTGCGGCTCGCTGGACGGTTGACCCGAAGGCGATGGCGACCAAGGGCAGGAATTCACCCTTCGCAGGTTTGGAACTGCCGGGTCGGGTGATCGCCACCTTCCTCAACGGGCACCCCACGGTGCTCGATGGTGAGTTGAACACCCCCGCCCAGCCAGTCGATGCAGCAGCCTCCGGAGGCCGCTAATGGACAAGCTGGGACCGACGATCTTCGCGGGCGTGCTGGTGCTCGCGATCTTTGCGCTGATCTGGCTGGGCTGGCGCAACCGCCAGCGCCGTCAGGCCGATACGCTGCCTCTTCCGGAGGTGCCAGAGCTCTCCGAGCCGGCGCTCTCAGTGCAAGGGCAGTACGTCGCGACGACGACCGAAGGGGATTGGCTCGACCGGATCGCGGTGCACAGCCTCGGGTTGCGCACCAGGGCGATCCTGAGCATTCACCGGGAGGGAATCCTGCTGGAACGCAGCGGAGCCCCGGATCTCTTCATCGCCAAGGAGCACTACGAGGGAGTCCGCTTGGAAAGCGGGATGGCCGGTAAATTCGTCGAAAAAGATGGCCTGCTGGTGCTGAGCTGGCGGCTCGGCGAACAAGTACTCGATACCGGCTTCCGGACCAGGAAAGCAGCGGATCGAAGCATTTTACTGACCGGCCTTCAAGAAGCCCCGACTCAAGAATTCAACAGCTTCAACAGCACAGAAAAGGATGGCTGAGATGACACAGTTCTCATCGAGCACACAGGCCACGCAGTCGGTCAACAGAGCGCTGTTGATACTCGAAGACGGCCGGAGCTTTCCCGGCATCGGTTATGGCGCCGTGGGCAAAGCCCTGGGGGAGGCGGTCTTCGCCACCGGGATGACCGGTTATCAGGAGACCATTACTGACCCTTCGTACGCCCGGCAATTGGTGGTGCAGACCGCACCGCATATCGGGAATACCGGGGTGAATGACGAGGACGCCGAATCACGCAAGATCTGGGTCGCTGGCTATATTGTGCGAGACGCCGCCCGGCGTCCCTCCAACTGGCGCTCTCAGGGCGGCCTCGACGAAGAACTGGTCAAACAGGGAATCGTCGGCATCCAGGGAGTCGACACCCGAGCCATCACCAGGCACTTACGCGAGCGTGGCAGCATGAAGGCCGGGATCTTCAGCGGTCAGGACGCTCTGCGGCCCGAAGCTGAACTAGTAGCCGAGGTCAAGGCGCAGGCAGCCATGGAAGGCCTGCAGCTCGCTGAAGAGGTCAGCGTCAGTGAGGCCTATATCGTAGAACCTCGGGAGCACGGCTGGTCGGGGAGCCAGGATGGCTCAGCCGAGCCGTTGTTCAGCATCGCCGCTCTCGACCTGGGCATCAAGTCGATGACGCCGCAGCGCTTTGCGGAACGTGGCGTGCGAGTCCATGTGCTTCCGGCCACGAGTACTTTCGAGGATATTGCGGCGCTCAATCCCGATGGTGTCTTCATGTCCAATGGACCGGGCGACCCGGCCACTGCGGATCGCCAAGTCGCTCTGTTGCGCGAGG
Source organism: Psychromicrobium ferritrahens (assembly GCF_043789415.1). Lineage (NCBI taxonomy): Bacteria > Bacillati > Actinomycetota > Actinomycetes > Micrococcales > Micrococcaceae > Psychromicrobium > Psychromicrobium ferritrahens. The sequence continues at coordinate 112,223 of NZ_JBDLLW010000001.1, forward strand.
TGCTGGATCGCAAGATCCCGTTCTTCGGTATCTGCTTCGGCAATCAGATTCTGGGCCGGGCGCTCGGCTTCGGCACCTATAAACTGCGCTACGGCCACCGAGGGATCAACCAACCGGTGATGGACCGGGCCACTGGCAAGGTGGAGATCACCTCGCAGAACCACGGTTTCGCGGTGGACGCCCCCAAGGATCGGGTGAGTGAAGCCCCGGAATCACGGTTCGGCCGGGTGGAAGTCAGCCATGTCAGCCTCAATGACGACGTCGTAGAAGGCCTCAACTGCCTGGACCTGCCAGCTTTCTCTGTGCAGTACCACCCGGAGGCTGCGGCCGGGCCGCACGACTCCGCTTATCTCTTCGATCGCTTCATCGATTTGATGGCCAGCACTGCCGACTCCGAATCAACCGACTCAACAGCTCGGACCACGACAGCCCAGACCACGGACGACCAGACCACGGAGGTCAGCGAATAATGCCTAAAAGAGACGATCTTAAATCGGTTCTGGTGATTGGCTCCGGCCCGATCGTGATCGGTCAGGCCGCGGAATTCGACTATTCCGGCACCCAGGCGCTTCGCGTGCTCAAAGAGGAGGGCCTACGGGTCATCCTGGTGAACTCCAACCCGGCCACCATTATGACCGACCCGGAGTTCGCCGATGCGACCTACGTCGAGCCGATCACCCCCGAGGTGGTCGAGAAGATTATCGCCAAGGAACGTCCCGATGCCGTGCTGCCCACCCTGGGCGGGCAGACCGCGCTGAACACCGCCATTGCCCTGGACAAGAACGGTGTGCTGGCGAAGTACGACGTCGAACTGATCGGCGCCAATATTGCGGCCATCGAACTCGGCGAAGACCGGGAGAAGTTCAAGGGCGTGGTGGAGCGCTGCGGCGCTGAATCGGCGCGTTCGCATATCGTGCACAGCCTGGATGAGGCCTTCGTGGCCGCCGCAGATCTCGGCTACCCGCTGGTGGTCCGGCCCTCCTTCACGATGGGCGGTCTGGGTTCCGGGCTGGCCTACAACGAGGAGGACCTGCGCCGGATCGCCGGTGCCGGCATCCAGTACAGCCCCACCTCTGAGGTGCTGCTCGAGGAGAGCATTCTGGGCTGGAAAGAGTACGAGCTCGAAATGATGCGGGACAAGAACGACAACGTCGTGGTGGTCTGCTCCATTGAGAACTTCGACCCGGTCGGTGTGCACACCGGCGATTCGATCACGGTGGCGCCGGCGATGACGCTGACCGACCGTGAGTACCAGAAGCTGCGGGACATCTCGATCGCGGTGATCCGCGAGGTTGGCGTCGACACCGGTGGCTGCAATATTCAGTTCGCGGTGGAACCGAGCACCGGGCGCGTCGTGGTGATCGAAATGAACCCCCGGGTCTCCCGCTCCTCGGCGCTGGCCTCTAAGGCGACGGGCTTCGCGATCGCCAAGATCGCCACCAAGCTCTCGCTCGGCTACACCCTGGATGAGATCCCGAACGACATCACCCAGCAGACCCCGGCGAGCTTCGAGCCGACCCTGGACTATGTCGTGGTGAAGGTGCCCCGCTTCGCCTTCGAGAAGTTCCCGGCGGCCGATCCCACGCTGACCACCACGATGAAGAGCGTCGGTGAAGCGATGGCGATCGGCCGGAACTTCACCGAGGCCCTGCAGAAGGCGCTGCGTTCCCTCGAGCAGAAGGGCACTCAGCTCGATTTCGGCAGCGTGAACGAACTCGACGTGCCGGAACTGATCGAAGCCGCCAAGCGGCCCACCACCGACCGGCTCGGCCAGGTGCAGCGGGCGCTGGCCGGTGGAGCCACGATCGAGCAGCTCTATGAAGCCACCGGGATCGACCCGTGGTTCCTCGATCAGTTGCAGTTGCTCAATGAAGTGGCCGCTGAGCTGCGGGGCAGCTCGCAACTCGATGAGGGCCTGCTGCAACACGCCAAACGCCACGGCTTCTCGGACGCGCAGATCGCCGAGCTGACTCACAATAGCGAGGGCGTGGTGCGCGGAGTGCGGCAAGCGCTGGGCATCCGCCCGGTCTACAAGACGGTGGACACCTGTGCCGCTGAATTCGCCGCCTACACCCCGTATCACTATTCGTCCTATGACCAGGAGGACGAGGTGGCGCTGCACGAGAAGCCCTCGATCATCATCCTGGGCTCCGGGCCGAATCGGATCGGTCAGGGCATCGAATTCGACTACTCCTGTGTGCACGCCTCGATGGCGCTGCGCAAAGCTGGTTATGAGACCGTGATGGTGAACTGTAACCCGGAGACTGTCTCCACCGATTACGACGTCTCCACCCGGCTCTACTTCGAACCGCTCACCCTGGAGGACGTGCTCGAGGTGATCGCGGCCGAAGAGCGCACCGGTGGTGTGATGGGCGTTTTCGTGCAGCTCGGCGGCCAGACCCCGCTCAAGTTGGCGCAAGCGCTGGCGGATGCCGGAGTGCCGATTCTCGGCACCTCGCCGGAGGCGATCGACTTGGCCGAGCACCGCGGACAGTTCGCCCGGGTGCTGGATAACGCCGGCCTGATCGCGCCGAAGAACGGCACGGCGGTCTCCTTCGAGGACGCCAAACGGGTGGCTGATGAGATCGGTTATCCCGTGCTGGTGCGGCCCTCCTACGTGCTGGGAGGCCGGGGCATGGAAATCGTCTACGACGAGTCGCAGCTCTCCCGCTACATCGCCGGAGCCACCGAGATCACCCCGGATCATCCGGTGCTGATCGACCGGTTCCTGGAGGACGCCATCGAGATTGATGTGGATGCGCTCTACGACGGCAAGGAACTCTATCTGGGCGGCGTGATGGAGCACATCGAGGAGGCCGGCATCCACTCCGGCGACTCGGCCTGCGTGCTGCCGCCCATCACGCTCGGTGCCACCGTGGTCGACCGAGTGCGCAAAGCGACCAAGGCGATTGCCGAAGGCGTCGGAGTGCGCGGGCTGATCAATATTCAATTCGCCCTGGCCTCTGATGTGCTCTACGTTCTTGAGGCGAATCCACGGGCCTCCCGGACGGTGCCTTTCGTCTCCAAGGCCACCGGAGTTCAGTTGGCCAAAGCCGCCGCGCTGATCGGCACCGGCGTCACGATCAACCAACTGCGCACCGCCTATCACATGATTCCCGAGCGGTTTGACGGCGGTTCGCTGCCGCTCGGTGCGCCGGTCGCGGTCAAGGAAGCAGTGCTGCCCTTCAGCCGCTTCCGCACCCCGGAAGGCGCCGTGGTGGATTCCCTGCTCGGCCCGGAAATGCGCTCCACCGGTGAGGTGATGGGCATTGACCGGCATTTCGACACCGCTTTCGCGAAGAGCCAGGCGGCGGCCAATAACTCATTGCCCACCGAAGGCAAGGTCTTCGTCTCGGTGGCCAACCGGGATAAGCGGGCGGTGATCATGGCGGTCAAACTGCTGGCGGACTTCGGTTTCGAAATCGTCTCCACGGGAGGCACCGCCGATGTACTGCGGCGCAATGGCATCGCTTCCAGCACGGTGCGCAAGGTCGCCGAAGGCACCAGCGCGGAAGGCGAAGGCACCATCACCGACCTGATCGTGGCGGGAGAGATCGATATGGTCTTCAACACTCCCTCCGGTGGGGAAGCCCGCGGCGACGGTTATGAGATCCGGGCGGCCGCGACGTCGATCGGGATTCCCTGCATCACCACGGTGGCGGAGTTCAATGTCGCGGTGCTCGCGATTGAGGCGATGCGAAGCTTCGAATGGTCGGTGACCAGCTTGCAAGAACACGCTGAAACGCTGCTGCAAGCCGTAGCAGCGGGAGAGTCATGAGCGAATCGTTCGGGCAACGGCTGAGGGCCAAAATGGCTGAGCGGGGTCAGCTCTGCGTCGGCATCGACCCGCACCCCGCGCTGCTCCGCGAGTGGGGGCTGGACCAGGACGTCGTCTCGCTCAAGCGGTTCTCACACACCCTGCTCGATGCGGTGGCCGATTTGGTGCCCGCGATCAAGCCGCAAGTGGCGCTCTTCGAGCGCTTCGGATCCGCCGGTATCGCGGTGCTCGAAGAACTCCTGGCGGCCGCGAAGGACGCCGGAGTGCTCAGCATCGCCGACGCCAAACGCGGCGATATCGGCTCCACGATGGCCGCTTACGCCGAGGCCTGGTTGCAGGACGGTTCACCCTTAGCCGCCGACGCCGTGACGCTCAGCCCATACCTCGGCTTTGGCTCCTTGCGTCCAGCACTGGATTTGGCGGAGAGCACCGGGCGCGGTGTCTTCGTGCTCGCCCTGACGTCGAATCCTGAGGGTCCCAGTGTGCAGCACATCGGGGCCGGGCAGATGACCGGCTCGGTAGCGGCGGGCATCGTCCAGGAGGCGGCAGCGGAGAACGCCAGGGCGCTGCAGGGCGCCGAGGGCTGGGGGAGCACCGGGCTGGTGATCGGGGCTACCGTCGACGATGCCTTGGAGCAACTGGGCATTGATCTCGGCGCCCTGCGCGGCCCGATCCTGGCTCCCGGGCTCGGCGCCCAGGGCGCCACCGGAGCGGATCTCCGTCGGGTTTTCGGCGAGGCCTATCCGCAAGTTCTGGCCACCTCGAGCCGCGGGATCGCAGCTGCTGGCCCGGATCGGCAGGCCCTGCGCGAAGCCACCCAAACGACTCTGGCCGAACTCTAAACCCGCATTAAAATCCTGACGCTGTGACAGCTAGAGTCGTTCTGGGCTGCCTCTTCCGACTCTGGCTGTCACAGCGCTGCTTGGTTGATTCTGCTCAGTTGGTTCAGTGAATCGGGGCGGCGACGCCTTCCTCAGCCTCCGACGTCGCAGCATCCTCCGCCGGTTTCTTAATGAAGAAGCCGATCACGATATTCGCGGTGAAGAGAATCGCTCCCAGCATGAAGGCCAAGCGGATTCCAGCGGCGGTGGCTACTTCCTCGGTGGACCCGGACGCCACCAGCACCGAAGCCTGCGAACTCATCACCGCGATGAACAGTGCCGTCCCGGCCGCACCGGCCACTTGCTGAACCGTGCCAACGATGGCCGAGCCATGTGAATAGAGCTTGGGTTCCAGGGCCGCGAGCCCCGCGGTGAAGAGCGGGGTGAAAGTGAGCCCGAGACCCAGGCTGAGCAGCATGTGCATCACCAGCACGTAGTACGGCGAGGTATTCGCATCCACCAGGGAGAGCATCCAGAGCACCGCGGTGACCAGAATGGTGCCCGGCACGATGAGCGGTCGAGGACCGTATTTATCGAAAAGCCGTCCCACAATGGGCGCGGAAAGCCCCATGATCAATCCACCGGGCAGCAGCATCAGGCCGACCCAGAGATTCTCAACATGCAGCACCTTCTGCAGATAGATGGGCAGCAGGATGATGGTGCCGAACAGGGCCATCATGGCGACCAGCATCATGATCACCGTGGCGGTGAAGGACGAGTTGCGGAAGGTCCGCAGATCGAGCAGCGCGTCATCGCGGCGCTGCAATACGAGTTGACGGAACACGAACCCGGTCAGCGCCAGTGCACCGACGCTGAGTGAGATCACCAGGGCGCCGGTCGAATTCTGGGCCCCGCTGTGCCCCAGCTGACTCAGTCCGTAGACCAATCCGCTGAAGCCGAGGGCCGAGAGGATCACCGAGACGACGTCCAGCGGAGCCTTAGTCGGCTCGTTGACATTGCGCACCCAGCGATAACCGATGGCCAGCATGGCCAGGGCGATCGGCAACACGACGCCGAACATCCAGCGCCAGGAGCCAAGGCTCAGGATGACACCGGCAATGGTCGGGCCGATCGCCGGAGCCACCGAGATCACAATGCTGATATTGCCCATCGTTCTGCCCCGCGAAGAGGCCGGCACCAGCTGGAGGATAGTGGTCATCAACAGAGGCATCATCATCGCAGTGCCGCAGGCCTGAACGATCCGGGCGATCAGCAGAAGCTCAAAGCCCGGTGAGACGATGGCGAGCAGAGTCCCGAGGCTGAACAGGATCATCGCCGTCATGAAGACCTGACGGGTGCTCAATCTTTGCAAGAGGAAACCGGTGATCGGAATCACCACGGCCATGGTGAGCATGAAAGCAGTGGAGAGCCACTGCACGGTATTCGAGTCGACGCGCAGATCGTTCATCAGCGGGGTGAGCGCCACACTCATAATGGTTTCATTCAGGAAGACGACGAAAGTGGCGGCCAACAACAGATAGATGACCTGCATGTTTCTGCGCTGGAGTTCGGTATTGGGCGAGTGGTTCTGGGTTTCAGGCATATTTCTCCTCACGAGGCGTCTTCGGACTGAGGCCCCCATGACCAAACGGCCTTGTTGGGGGAGGGTATTCCCCTCGAAGTGATTTTCGAGGGAGGTTCGGCGGACGGGCGGCACATCGCGCAAGCGGAAGCCGCATTGAGAAAGCTGCTGGGTCAGCAGATCAGATGTTCACCATTCAACCCTAGGGGCAAGAAGCCCGAAATGTCGATAGTTGTGTGTGCTTTGTCACCCGGTAAACGACGAAAAGCGCCTCCGAGTTGCTCAGAAGCGCCGATCACGACGTCGTTCGGCTGGGTTGCCGAAACCGGGGAACCCAGCCGAAGCGTTGTTTCAGGAGGACTGCACGTCGAGGATCCAGGTGACGCCGAACTGATCGGTGAGCATCCCGAAACCAGCTGACCAAGCCGAGGCCGCTAGAGGCTCCAGAACCGTTGCACCTTGGCTGAGCCTGGCCCAGTAGTGGGTCACTTCCTCGAGAGTCTCAGCCCGGACTGACTGAAAGAAGGTCCGATCCGTCAATGTCATGCCGTTCTGCCGCTGCGTCGAACCGGCGATGAGCTGAGGATCGCCGCCCTGGGAGCCCGGAATGTCGTAGGCCATCACTCGGAAACCGTCCTCGCTTTCCAGCTGGCCGAAGACCACCTGCTCAGCGTCGGGAAGCTCCTTCGGCATGCCGAAGTCGCGGTATCTCGCGATCTCCAGCTGGCCGCCGAACACGCTCTGATAGAACTTCAGCGCCTCTTCCGCGGTGCCCCGGAAGTTCAGGTGGGTAGTGGTTTTGATGCTCATGGAAGGTCCTTCTTCTCGGATTGATGATCGGTTGAAGTGCCGATGTGCTTAAATTCAAACAATGGAAGAGGACATATAGTGTCCTCTTCTGACGCATACTGGAAAGATGATCGAAAGTTCTTCGCGGATGCTGACGCTGCTATCCCTGCTCCAGGGGCAGCGCGACTGGCCGGGACAGGTATTGGCTGAGCGCCTCGAGGTCACGGTCAGAACGGTGCGCCGGGATATCGACCGGCTGCGGGAACTCGGTTATCGAATCCACACGGTTAAAGGACCTCACGGAGGTTACCGGCTGGCAGCGGGGTCGGAGCTGCCACCGCTGCTCTTCGACAACGAACAAGCGGTTGCCATCGCGGTCGCCCTGCAGGGCGTATCCTCCTCCGGAATGGAGATCCAGGAGGCGGCGGAACGCGCCTTAGTGACGATCCGTCAAGTGATGCCCTCAGCATTGCGGCATCGTCTTGACGGCATCCGATTCATCAGCAGCGATTCCGCAGAACGGGTTGATCCAGCGGTGCTTGAGGCGGTCAGCACCGCCGTCAGAGATCGTAAAATCCTGCGTTTCGACTATGGCGAGGGAGATGTTCCACCTCGCCGCACCGAGCCTCATACGGTTCTCGCGCGAGGCGGCCGCTGGTACCTGATCGGTTGGGACCTGGCTCGGGAGGACTGGCGGCTTTATCGGCTCGATCGGATGACCCCGCGCATTCCCGCCGGGCCGCTGTTCCAGCGTCGGCAGTTGCCGACCCCCGACGCCGGCACTTTTCTCTCGGCTCGGTTCAAAGGCTCAGCGGGTGCTGACCAGTGGCCATGTGTCGGTGAGTTCATCGTGGAGCTATCGGCGCGGGAGATCGTCCCGTGGATCGGCGATGGTCAGATCGAGGAACTGACCCCGCACTCTTGCCGGGTCGTTCTCGGTTCTTGGTCATGGCCAGGGCTGGCCGCTTTCATCGCCCGGCTCGATGCACCTTTCAGCGTTGTCGGTCCGGAGCCGTTGCGCGCTGCCATCGCGGTACTCGCCGATCGTTTTGCCGTCGCTGGCTCGGCACCAGCTACGGCTGCTGATCGAGCCGGAGCGCAGCCTGCTTTGCGGGCCTAGCGCGACTCGCCTTGGCAGATCCGCTTTTCACCCCGGGGATGGCCACCGGGTCCTTGCGCTCAGCGAATTGCTCGGAAAGCCGAGCGAAAAGCAATCACTTCGCTGTTCTGGAGCAAAGAAACCTTGATCCGGGATTGATTTTGCAGGCCCGGAACGGATAAGTTTCAAGGAAAGTTATTAGTCGTCGCCGACGCTCCAGCGAGCTTAAGCGAGGTTAGACGAGGTTCGCAGTGAGTTTAAGACCTTTGACCGTGGAAGAACGTGCTGCGGCTTTGCAAAAAGCAGCGCAGGCACGTACTGTCCGTGCAGAGGCAAAGAATAAACTCAAAGCGGGTAAGACCACCGTTGCCCAACTCATTGCCGCCGCCTCGCAAGACGAAGCCCTAGGACGTTTGAAGGTCACTGAATTGTTAGAGTCTTTGCCCGGCATCGGGCAAGTGCGCGCTGCCGCCATCATGCAGCAAGTGGGAATAGCGAGCACTCGGCGACTGCGTGGTCTGGGTGTGCACCAGCGCAAAGCTTTGATCGAACTCATTGATGCCAGCCCACGTCAGGCTGGCTCCTAGTGTCACAGCCCCACCATCGTGGCCTGACTGTTTTGGCCGGACCGACCGCCGTCGGTAAAGGGACCGTTTCCACTTTTATCAGAGATCACCACCCCGAAGTGTGGTTATCTGTTTCGGCGACCACTCGGCCTCCACGGCCAGGGGAAGTCGAGGGGGTCCACTATTTCTTCAAGAGCGCCGAGGAGTTCGATCGGCTGGTCGCGGAAGGGGCTTTTCTCGAGTGGGCGGTAGTGCACGGGCAGAATCGGTACGGCACCTTGCGTTCCACGGTCGACGCGGCTGTCGAAGAGGGAAAAGCCGTGCTATTGGAGATCGATCTGCAGGGTGCTCGGCAAGTCAAAGCTGCACTTCCGGACGCTCGATTCGTCTTCTTGGCGCCGCCGAGTTGGGAAGAATTGGTGCGTCGGCTGATCGGGCGCGGCACGGAAAGCGTTGAAGAGCAGCAACGTCGCTTAGAAACCGCTAAAATGGAACTTGCTGCTGAACCCGAGTTTGATTTCACGATTGTCAATGACAGCGTGCAAAGGGCAGCAGACGAGCTCGTTTCCCTCATGGGACTCAGCGCAACCCCGCGCTGAAGCCCAGTAATTTTTGGAGTATTTGTGTCTAATCCTGCCGAAGGCATTATTAACCCGCCGATTGATTCGCTGCTCGAAGCCGCGGATTCCAAGTACGGCCTGGTCATCTTCGGCGCCAAGCGCGCACGCCAGATCAACGCCTACTACGCACAGCTGCACGAGGGCCTTTTCGAGCACGTCGGACCTCTGGTCGACACCAAGCTGAATGAGAAGCCGCTCTCCATCGCTTTGCGCGAGGTCAACGAGGGTCTTCTGGTGGCAAAGCCCATTGAAGCTCCTGAAGCCGTGGAAATCACCGAGTAGCTAGCTCGCAGTCAATGCGCATCATCCTTGGCGTCGGTGGCGGAATCGCCGCCTATAAGGCGGCTTCGCTGCTCCGGCTTTTTACCGAGGCAGGGCATTCGGTCACGGTGATCCCCACCGAGGCCTCGCTCAAGTTCATCGGGGCGGCCACCTGGGAGGCACTCTCCGGCCACTCAGTCAGCAATGACGTGTTTGATCAGGTCGAGAAAGTCAACCATGTGAGGCTCGGTCATCAGGCGGATCTGATGGTGGTCGCTCCGGCGACGGCGGACCTGCTGGCACGGGCGGCCGGCGGTCACGCTGACGATCTGCTGACGAACACCTTGCTGATGGCCCACGGTCCGGTGCTGTTCGCTCCCGCGATGCATTCGGAGATGTGGGCCAACCCAGCGACACAGGCGAATGTCGCCACGCTGAGATCTCGTGGCTTGCACGTACTGGAACCGGCGGTGGGGCGATTGACCGGTGCTGATTCCGGGCCGGGCAGGCTTCCCGAACCCGAAGAGATCTACGCAGCGGCAATGGCTCTGACCGAATCCGCCGGGCACAGCAGCGTATCGAGCGCTGTTTTGGCGGGCCGACGCGTGGTGATCACCGCTGGTGGCACCCTTGAACCACTCGATCCGGTGCGTTATCTGGGGAATCGCTCCTCAGGCAAGCAGGGAGTGGCTTTAGCGCGTGCAGCGCAAGAAGCCGGTGCCGAGGTGACGCTGATCGCTGCGCACGTCGAGGTCGAATTACCGGACGACGTCGAACTGATCCGGGTAGAGACCGCCCTGCAGCTGCGGGCTGCGGTGCAGCAAGCGGTAGCGGACGCCGATGTGCTCATCATGGCTGCTGCGGTGGCTGACTTCCGGCCTGACCACACTGAGCAGAGCAAAATCAAGAAGCGTGATGATTCAGCCGATCCGGTGATCACCCTGGTGCGGAATCCTGATATTCTCGCCGAGGTGGTAGCCCAGAGGAATGCTCAGGGCGGAACTCAGTTCATTGTCGGATTCGCGGCTGAGACCGGCGATGACCGCGGTGATGTGCTGGATTACGCTCGGGCGAAACTAGCCCGCAAAGGCTGCGATCTGCTGGTCCTCAATCAGGTGGGGCAAGGGTCCGAGGGTCAGGAGCGCACCTTCGGCCGGGATGCCAATCAGGTTTTGATCCTCGATCAGGACGGTTCAGAACCGATCAAGGCAGAGGGATCCAAGCAGGCTGTGGCTCGCGCCGTCATCCAACGAATTGTGAACAAAATAGTAGCCCTGTAGTGGCCGGTGTCATCATCTGCGGCCGCGGAAGTTAGAGTGAACACGTGACTTTTAGTAATGAATCTTCATCCGGCCTCAGGCTGTTTACTTCGGAATCAGTAACCGAAGGCCATCCAGATAAAATCTGTGATCAAATCAGTGATTCAATTTTGGACGCACTGCTGCGAGCCGACCCGGATTCGCGGGTTGCCGTGGAAACCTTGGCCACCACCGGCCTGGTCCATGTGGCGGGCGAAGTCACCACGGAAGCGTACGTGGAGATCCCGCAGATCGTTCGGGAAACCATTCTGAACATCGGCTACGACTCCTCGGCTAATGGTTTTGACGGAGCTCGCTGCGGTGTTTCGGTTTCGATCGGCCAGCAGTCACCCGATATTTTCGACGGCGTCTTCAACTCCCTGGAAGCACGCGCCGGCAGCACTGATAGCTACGATCTGCAAGGCGCCGGCGATCAGGGACTGATGTTCGGCTATGCCTCGGATGAGACTGCGACGTTTATGCCGACCCCGATCTTTTTGGCGCACCGGCTTTCCGAACGGCTCTCCGAAGTGCGCAAGAGCGGGGAGCTGGCTTACCTTCGCCCCGATGGCAAGACCCAGGTCACCATTGGCTACCACGGCGATAGGCCGGTCAGCGTGGAGACCGTGGTGATCTCCAGCCAGCACGCGGAAGATGCTTCACTGGATCAGCTCCGCGCCGACCTCGCCAGTTTGGTCATCGATCCGGTCCTGGCCGATTCCGGTCTGGATATCTCCGCGACCCGTAATATCCTCAACCCGGCAGGCGCTTTCGTGATCGGCGGACCGGTGGGGGATGCGGGCCTGACAGGTCGGAAGATCATCGTGGATACCTACGGCGGAATGGCACGGCACGGCGGTGGAGCCTTCTCGGGGAAGGACCCGTCGAAGGTGGATCGTTCGGCTGCTTACGCGATGCGCTGGGTGGCCAAGAACGTGGTTGCGGCCGGGCTGGCGCGCCGGGCTGAAATCCAGATCGCTTATGCGATCGGGCAAGCCCGCCCGGTAGGCACCTATGTGGAGACCTTCGGCACCGAGACGGTCGATCCGGCGAAGATCGGCGAGGCGATTCGGGAGGTCTTCGATCTGCGGCCTCAGGCGATCATCAACGATCTGGATCTGAAGCGTCCGATCTATGCAAAAACTGCGGCACACGGACACTTCGGCCGCGAAGACCCCGATTTCACCTGGGAAAAGCTCGACCGGGTGGATGCGCTGAAGGCGTTCTTCGGCGCCTGAGCGATGGCTGCCGGGGGCCCAACGTCAGGATGAAGCCGACGAAGAATGTCCTGACCACGTGATTAACTAGAGGCACCATCGTCTGCTAAGGAGTGCCTTGACGACCGAAGCACTATTGCCGTTGCCTGATAGCTCGGAGCCCGAGCTATCAGCCGGGCAATTACCCATCGCCCGGGTGCTCATAGAGTCGTCATTGCCGCATCTGGACCGCCCTTTTGATTATCGGGTACCTCCTGAACTCGATCATTCCGCCCAGCCCGGCGTGCGGGTCAAGGTGAGATTCGCTGGTCAGGAGTTGAATGGTTTCCTGCTGGAGAGAGCGGCCACTGCCAGCACGGAGCGTCGTCTAGCCCCGCTCAGCAAAGTGGTGAGCCCGCTTCGAGTGCTCACTCCGGAGATCCTTCACTTGGCGAACAGCGTCGCGGCCCGCTATGCGGGCACCGTTTCCGATGTGCTGCGGGTCGCGGTGCCGCCCCGGATGGCTAAAGCTGAACAGGGTTTCGTCGCTGTGGAGGACGTGGCGCCCCCGGTTTTCCCGCTTCGCCCGGAGCTCTTCCGGGGCTACCATCTAGCCCAGCCCTTTATGGAGCATCTGGCCGCCGGGGGCTCGCCGCGCGCGGCTCTTTCGGCGCTCAAGGCTTATGGCGAATCCTCCTGGCACCATCAACTAGCTCAGCTGATCGCGGTCTGCGCAGGCAGCGGCAGGGGAGCGATCGCGGTAGTACCTGATCAACGAGATCTCGATCTACTGTGTGCGGCAGTCAGCGAGTTACTCGGTGAGCAAAGCTACGTCAGGCTCACCGCCGATGACGGGCCCACTCCCAGATATCGTAGCTTCCTCAAGCTGCTCAGCGGAGAATGCAAAATCGCTCTCGGGACTCGTTCTGCCGCCTTTGCGCCGGTGAAAAATCTCGGTTTGCTGTGTTGCTGGGATGACGGAGACGATCTGCTGATCGAAAGGCGCGCGCCTTATCAGCATGCCCGGGAGGTGCTCTTGCTGCGAGCTGAGCAGCAGGGCGCGGCGCTCTTACTCGCTGCGTTCTCTCGTAGCACCGAGGTGGAAAGGCTGCTGAAGACGGGCTGGATTCAGTCGATCACCCCCCAGCGCTCAACCACTAGAAAACTCGCCGCCCGGGTGGTGAGCACCACCGACAGCTTCGAGACCGAGCGAGATCCGCTGGCGGCTCTGGCCAGGCTTCCGCACCGTGCCTGGGAGATCGCTCAGCAAGGGCTGCTCAGCGGTCCAGTGCTGGTCCAAGTGGCCCGTGGTGGCTACCTTCCGGCAATGGCCTGCGAGACGTGCCGGCAATCGGCTCGTTGCCGACACTGCGCGGGTCCACTGGGGCAGAACCAAGCTGGTGCTGAGGTGCAATGCCGATGGTGCGGCACCCCGGAGAACAACTTCAACTGCCAGCACTGCGGCGGGCAGCAACTCCGTCGTACGGTCAGCGGAGCTGGGCGTACCGCAGAGGAATTGGGCAGGGCTTTCCCTCAAGCCCAGGTGATCTCATCGGCAGGAGATCATGTCAAAGCCGCTGTTCCGGATAAACCGGCGCTCGTGGTGGCCACGGTGGGAGCCGAACCGGTGGCTCCTCAGGGTTATGCGGCAGCTTTGCTGCTGGACGGGGACACCCTGATGAGGCGTGAGAACCTGCGCGCGGCAGAGGAAGCGGCACGGCGCTGGTTCTCTGCCGCTGCTCTGGTCCGTTCTGCGGAGGAGGGTGGCACCGTGGTACTCACGGCTTCTCAGAGCGAAGCCGCCGCCGCCATGGTGCGCTGGGATCCAGCGGGTTTTGCAGAGCGGGAATTCGCGCAACGCTCAGAACTCGGACTGCCACCGGCGGTCAGGCTGGTGGCGGTCACCGGATCGGTCCTAGCGGTTAAGGACTTTGTCGCACGCCTGGAGATTCCGCAAAAGCATCCAGCGGTTCGGGTGGTGGGACCGACTCTGATCGCTTTACCCGCAGCTGCTAGTGAGCCCGAGGACGCCGAATATCGCACGCTGGTCTTCATCCCTTATGCCAGCGCGCAGAGCTTGCTAGCGGAGATCCGGGCGGTCAAGGCCAGCCTTTCGGCTTCTCGTCACCCGGAACCGGTGCAGATCCGCTGCGATGGAGTCGATGTATTGTGACCACGAGCTAACTGGCCGACATCGGCTCTGACAGGGCAGCGATACAGCTGGTCAACAGGCTCATCAGAGATTCCTGCTCAGTTGCATCGAGATCTCGAAGCATCCGATCCTCCACGGATTTAACCGCGCGGCTGGCCGCCGTCAGCTTTTTTCGGCCGAGTGCAGTGAGCTGAGCGGGCAAGGCCCGTCCGACCGGGGCTGCCTCGGGCCGGGTGATCAGGCCATCGCGTTCGAGGGCTTGTAACAGGACGTTCATTGACTGCCGCGAGACGAAGGTTCCTCGGGCCAGCTCGGAATTCGACAGTCCCGGCCGCTGAGCCAGATGCTCGAGGCAGGAGTACTGCGATACCGTCATCCCCAGCGGGCGCAATACCGCGTCCATGGCTGAGCGCAGCGAGCTGGTCGCCTGCTTGAGGGTGTATCCCACCGAGCTTCTTAGATTCACTCTGTTGCCGCTTTGACTCATGTCAGTATTTTGACATATATTAGATATGTCAGGATATTGACATAGAAGGAGATTCTGCCATGACGACAATCGGCCCCGATTTTATTTCCCTGCAAGTGCGTGATCTGGAGCGTTCAGCAGCTTTTTATCAGGAACTGCTTGGCCTGAGCCGGGCTAAGGTGAGCCCGCCCCACGCGGTGGTCTTCGATACCCGGCCGATCGCCTTTGCGGTGCGGGATGCTTTGCCAGGAACCGATCTGGAGGGGGTCTCTCAGCTAGGGGAGGGCGTTGGGATCTGGCTGCTCGCCGAGAACGCTCAGCAGCTCCACGACGCACTGAAGGCCGCCGACGTGCAGATCATCTCAGCACCCATCGATGGACCCTTCGGCCGAACCTTCACTTTTGCCGATCCGGATGGTTATCGAGTGACCATCCACGACGGCGAATGAGTGGTTTCGAGAAGTCAGGGGCTCTGGGGTGAGTGCCTGGCTGGGTGTGGTTTCTTTCGAGCACGTCCGTCGGGCGGTCAGCCTCGGCATCGCTCAAATAGGGCACGGAAAGCGCGCAGGCTTGCTCCGCATGCACGCCGGTGACACGCTGATCTACTATTCATCCGTCGAAAGAATCGGAGATCGAACGCCTTTGCAGCAGTTCACCGCTATCGCGGAGATCGCCGATGACGAGATCTGGCAGGCTGATGAAGGCGATTTCAAGCCCTTTCGACGTCGGGCCCGCTATCTCGATACCGCGCCTGTCGAGCTGGCGTCGGTTCGCAATCAACTGCATCTGACAGCTGAAGCGAACTGGGGTTATCAATTGCGGCGCAATATCGTTCCCCTGGATGAGCACGATGCGAATCTCCTGCGATCCATGATGGAGGGTGGAGCGGTCGGCCAGCCGGCCTGAAGTCTCTGATCGAGTTCGTCCGTAGCCTTGCCGGGGCTTTGATCAGCGCTCGGCCTTGGAGCTTCTGCGCAGAGTTGAGGCGATCATTCGATCGAGTAGGCGATCGGGCAGGAAGCGAATCAGCCGGCTCATCACGGCGGCGTCCCGCCCGATGGTGTATCTCGGGCGGGAGCGCTCGGCGGTGACCGCTCGCAGTACTGTCTTTGCCGCCTGTTCCGAGCTAACCCCGGCTTGCTCCATAGACGCGGTATAGCTGAGGAATGTCTGCATGGTGTCGTTGTAGCGGGAGCGCTGCTCCGGCGTCATTCGCTCGAGCAGGCTGTGAGCCATCTCTTCGCCGCGGACCGCCATATCGGTGCGCATTCCGCCCGGCTCGACTACCACGACCTGCACGCCGTGCGGCGCGAGTTCCTGACGAAGCGCGTCGCTGATCCCCTCCACTGCGAATTTGCTGCCTGAGTACGCCCCGAAGGCGGGCAGTGCAACCCGTCCGCCCACTGAAGAGATGTTCACCACTCGACCTTTGCTGCGGTGCAGGGATGGCAGTAGCGCCTGGGTGAGAGCGATCAGCCCGAAGACATTGACGTCGAAGACCTTCCGCCAGGTCTCCAGGGGCATGGTCTCCACGGGGGCGTTCGCTGCAAAGCCCGCGTTGTTGATCACGGCGCGCAGGGGTTTCCCTAGGGTGTTCATTCTCTCCACCAGCTGAGCGATCTGGCTGGGCTCGGTGACGTCCAGCAGTATTGGCTCCAGTCCAGGCCGACGAAGTCGCTCGGCGTCCTGCTCTCGCCGTACCCCCGCCAGGACATGAAAGCCTTGTTCTGCCAGGAGCCTGGCGGTTGCCGCTCCTAGCCCGGTGGATGCGCCGCTGATGACGATCACTTCATTTTCATATGACGTTGACATATGAAAATGCTAACACTCTATGTGACAGTGTCAAGTAAACTGTTCGTATGACTACTCGGGCCGAGACCGCGGCTGCTACCCGCCGGGCTCTGATCGGTGCTGCGGCAGAGCTCCTGGATGAAGGCGGACCGAACGCCGTCACGCTGCGCGCCGTCGGTGCGCGGGCCGGTACTTCACGCGGCGCCCCTTATGGACATTTCGAGAATAAGGAAGAGCTGCTGACCGCATTGGCCGTCGAGGGATGGCTCCGGGTGAGTGAATGGCTCGAGCAATTTCAGGCCGCTGCTGAGGTGCCAGCCCCGCAGCGACTACAGCGCGCCCTGGCCATGATGCTCAGCGTCGCGCGGGAGCAGCCACATCTGTATGCCTTGATGTTCAGCACTCCCCAGAGCAATCCCGAGCCTCTGCTGCAAGCGGCCTCGAACGCCCAGGAGCTGTTCCTGGCGATCATCGCCGAAAGCGTGAACAGAGCGGATGCGCGAAAGATCGGCGCCTTGCTCATCTCGACGACGCACGGCATCGCCGGTATAGAGCGTGCCGGGCACCTCGGCAGCGAAAAGTGGGGCGTCACCGGCGATGAGCTTCTTGAGCTAATCGTTCAGCGGTTCACCAACTAATGGCGACCTTCGAAATTGGCGGTCAGCGCCTCACTCGATGGAGTTGAGCTGCTTCCTCGGCCATTGAGAGCAGAGCCTGGGCTGAACGCTCCCAGCTGTAGCTGGCGGCGCGCTGCAGTGAAGCCACGGAGCGACGTCGCCACTCCTCGGGTTCGGCGAGGGCCTGAACCGCGCGGGCAAAGGCTGCTGGGTCCTCTGCTGGGACGTAACTCGCGGCGTCTCCGCCCACTTCTCGGAAGATCTCGGTATCCGCCACGACGACTGGAGTGCCCAAGGTCATTGCCTCGACCAAGGGGAGGCCATAACCTTCAGCTTTGGAGAGCGTCACCACGGCAGTGGCTCGCAGCACTAAATCGTCGTATTCCTGATCGCTGACCCCGTTGTGGAAGATCACCCGGGCACCTTGAGGGATCAGTGCTTCCAGCTCGGTGCGACGCTCCGGAGTGATCCGGCTCAGCAGGTGCAAGGAGAAATCCGGAAGATCGGACATTCCCTTCAGCATGGTCTCCACATTCTTATAAGGCATGAAGGAGCCCATATAGATCAGGGTTTTCTCCGGTGATATCACCGGATCGCGAGGGGTTTTCCCGGGCTGCGGGGCGTTGCCGATGATTCGAATCGGCCGCTGGGTGAGCCGGAATTCCTCGATCAGCCGTTTCGACGTCCACGAGATGGTGGCCACGAGGTCTGCCCGGTTGAGTAAGAGCCGCTGAGGCCAGTAGGCCTTGTGATAGAGCCGCCACAGCACGCGGACGGGCAACGGCAAGAACCCCGGTGGCTCGGGGTGCTGATAGTAGATCAGATCCTGCAGGGTCAAGATCAGGCCGTACTTCCTGCCCCAGGAACCCATGGTCTGCAAGGGAGTGAAGACCGCGTCCGGGTTGAGCGGATTGACTTTCCGGGAGACGAACAATTCCATCGGAGACAGCGGGCTATTGACCTTGATCCAGGGCACCTCGGGCAGCAGCTGGAGCTGCCGCTCATCGTTGATCAGCATGGTGACATCGGCGATCTTGGCGGTCGCCTCGATGAGGCTGGATCCATAACGGCTGATGCCGTCGTGAAAATCAGTGCGGGTGAACCGGGCGTCCATCACAATTTTCATGCATCGGCTTTCGAGGGGTGCGGATGTTCGGTCAAGAATCGTTCAATCGCCTGAGCGGCCTCGCCCGGCGTCTCGTAGTGAATGAGATGCCCGACGTCGTCAATCACCGTGAGCTCGCCGTGCGGCAGCTGAGCGAGCAACCGCTGCTGGGCGGGCAGGGCGGCTATTTCGTCTTTTTCACCGGCGACCAAGAGGGTGGGCAGGCTGAGCTGCTGTGCTACTTGCCGTACATTGCCGCTGATCGACGCTTTGAAGGCCTCGAGCAACATGTCTCGGTTAGCGAAGGAACTGAAATAGGCGTGATGCTGGGCGTGAATGAAGCGCAACAGCTCTGGGTCTTTGGTCTTCGCCATAGTGTTGCTCATCACCTGCACGATCAGGCCACTGCGTAACAGTGCCTGCCCAAGGCCTTCAGGTAGCTTGGCCGAAGCCCAGTAATAGAACTGAGCGAGTTTGGACAGCACGCCGCGCGGGCCTTCCAGTGCGGGAGCAGCAATGGGATTGATCAGGATCAGTTCCGAGACCCGTCCGGGGTGCTCGGCGACGAAATGGCTCGCCACGATAGAGCCGAAGGAATGACCGATCAAGACCACCTCCTGGCCGAAGCCGAGAGCATCGAGGAACTCCGCAAGGAACTCGGAGTAGCTCGCGATATTGTGCTCACGCCCGCGGAACGCCGTGGACTCACCGAAACCGGGCAGATCGGGCATCACCAGCCGGTGACGAGGCAAGGCCTCAACCACTCGTTCCAGGCCGTGATGATCGCCGCGGAATCCGTGCACTACGACAATGGTTCGTTCTTGGATCGGAGCGGACTCAGTTGAGGCTGCATCTGCGGGTAGGGCGCGGTAATCCCAGTAACGGATGGTGGCGTTCGGCAATTCGAGCGAATGCTCCTGAACCCGATCTGAGAGCCGAGGGGAGTAGTTGTTCATCCGACCGTCCTCGGATCGGAACCCACTCGCTGATGCCGATCGAGCTGGGCGATCCGTGCCAGTATCTGCGGGGAGAGCGCCTCCGCGGGCAGCTCGAAATTTTGCTTCATGCGTTCCGGGCTGGAGGCCTTAGGAATCGCACTCACCCCAAGATCCCGCAGCCAGCAGAGAGCCAGCTGGGCAACGCTGATCTGCAATTCCTGGGCGAGGCAGAGCAATTGCGGATCCTCGAGCAGCTTGCCCCTGGCCAGCGGGCTCCAAGCCTGAGTGAGGATGCCGTGCTGCGCGTGGAAAGCGCGCAGCGGCCCTTGCTGCAACCAAGGGTGCATTTCCACCTGGTTCACAGCGGGTATGACCGAGCTGTCCTGCAGCAATCGTTCGAGATGCTCGGGCAAGAAATTGCTCACCCCGATAGCGCGAACCCGGCCATCAGCGAGCAGCTTCTCGAAAGCCTGATACGTTTCGCGGTAGAGGTCTTGCTGGGGCGCTGGCCAGTGGATCAAGAAGAGATCCAGATAGTCCAGGCCGAGCCGTGCCATTGACTCATCGAAGCCGTGCAGCGCTTTATGGTAGCCCTGCTGGTCATTCCAGAGCTTGCTCGTGATGAACAGGTCCTCCCGGTTCACCAGGCCGTCGGCGATAGCTTCTCGGACGGCTTGTCCTACGCCCTCTTCGTTGAGGTAGAAAGCGGCGGTGTCGATCAGCCGGTAACCCGTTTCGAGGGCCTGCCGGACGAGCGTCCGGGTCTGCTGGGGCGGCACCTTGTAGACGCCGTAGCCCTGGGCTGGAATCCGGGCACCGGAATTGAGCGTCAGCAGCGGGGAGGTCATGGTTCGACTTTACCGGCTCAGCTCTGAGATGGGAGTGCTCTCTTCGACCAGGCGGCGTGCCGTGGCCTCGTCGAGGATCAGTTCGGTGGCCAGTCCGGCGGCCAGGGCACCGCGCAGACCGTTGATCTTGGATACCCCGGAGACCACGCAGATACGGCGCCGCACCTGGCGGAGCAAGGACAGCGGCGGACCGGAAGACCGCTCGTTCATGGCGATGCCAGCATCGCTGCCGTCTGCGCGGAAGAACACCGTGGCAACATCGCCCACCACCGAACTCGCGGCCAGCTCATCAAGATCGGTTTCGTCCAGGTATCCGCCGGAGTAAACATGGCTGGGCACATCGGCATCGGTCGAACCCACACCGAAAACCGACATGGTCATCCGCTCTTGCAATTGCAGGATCCGTTGCACACTGCGTTCATTCCACATCGCGACTTTGGTCTCCGGGCGATCGAAGAAGGCGGGCACCGGGAACTGCTCCACTCTCGCGCTGTAGGCGTGACCGAAGCGGCGCAGGATCTCCGAGGCGTAGGTGATGCCGCTGGTCCGGGTGTTTCCTGCTCCATTGAGCTGCACGATTGTGCAATCATGAGTGGTTTTCTGCCGCAGATGACGGCTTACCGCGCTGAGAGTGGAGCCCCAGGCCACCCCCACCACGGCGTTGGAATCCACCAGCGGAGTGATCGTTCTGGCGGCTTGCAGTGCCACCCGGTCCAGCACCTCGCCTTCGTTGAGGGTGTCCGGGACCGGTACCACGTGCGCATCGACGTGGAAGCGGGAACGGATCTGTCGCTCCAATTCAGGGGCTATCTCGCGTGGCGAGCGAATCTGGATCTGCACCAGGCCGCTGTTCCGCGCCGCTGCGAGCAGCCGCGAGACGGTGGAGCGAGAAGTGCGCAGCTCATGCGCTATGGCGTCCATGGTGAGGTCCTGCAAATAGTACATCTGAGCAGCGCGCAGGCTATCGGAGTTGCTCAAAGAGGGGTGCCTGGGCATCTGACACAACCATTCTGCACGTTTGTGCATCTGACTTGACTGAAATTTCAGAACCTTTAAAGAATAGAGCTTATGACCGAGCAACAGAACATCGCAGTTCCTTTCAGCACCGAGCGGGACGACGTCCGTGCTCTTCGCGAGCGCCCGCGGGCGCAAGTCTTGGTGATCGGAGGTGGCATCAACGGCGTCGGAACCTTCCGTGATCTGGCCTTGCAAGGCGTGGATGTCGCCTTAGTGGAACGCGGCGATTATTGCCAGGGAGCCTCGGGAGCCTCCTCGCATATGATCCACGGCGGGATCCGTTACCTGGAAAACGGCGAATTCCGCTTGGTCAAGGAATCGGTGCAGGAACGCAATGGCCTGCTGAAGATCGCTCCGCACTACGTCAAGCCGCTCAAGACGACGATTCCGATCTTCTCCACTGTTTCCGGTGTGCTGAATGCACCGCTGCGCTTCCTGACTCATAAGCAGCAGGGAAAGCCAAAAGAGCGCGGTGCCTTCCTGATCAAACTAGGGCTCAGCCTCTATGACTCCTTCTCCCGCGACGGCGGCAATGTTCCGCGGCATCAGTTCCAGGGACGTAAAAAAGCCCTGGCGACCTTGCCCCGGCTGAACTCCGGTATCAAATATGCCGCAACCTACTTCGATGCCTCGGTGCACAATCCGGAGCGGCTCACCCTCGATGTACTGCGCGATGGCGTGCAGGCAGGCAACAGTTCCGGGGGAGTCCGCGCTGAGGAATCGCGGGCACGAGCCAGCAACTATCTCTCGGTCACGGAGATCTCCGAGGACGGCGTCGAACTGACCGATCAGCTGACCGGTGAGAGCTTCAGCTTCACCCCGGATCTCATCGTGAACACCACCGGTGCCTGGGTCGATGAAACCAATGCCGCCATGGGGTCCGCGACTTCCTTCATGGGCGGGACTAAAGGCTCTCATATCGTGCTGGATCACCCCGAGCTGCTCGCCGCCTGCGCTGGGCGGGAGATCTTCTTCGAGCACACCGATGGCCGCATCGTGCTGATCTATCCGATGGGGGATCGGGTGCTGGTCGGCACCACCGACGTCGACGCCGATATGAGCGAGGACGCGATCTGCACCGAAGACGAGATCGATTACTTCTTCGATCTGGTCGGTCACGTCTTCCCGTCGATCAAGGTCGAGCGCGAGCACATCGTCTACTCCTTCGCCGGGGTGCGACCGCTGCCCAAGCACGATGCGACTCAGCCCGGCTTCGTCTCGCGGGACTACCGGATCGAACGCGCCGATCGCTCGGTGGCGGGTCGTTCCATCCCGGTGCTCAGCCTGGTCGGCGGAAAGTGGACGACGTTCCGCGCGCTCAGCGAGCACCTGAGCAACGACGTACTCGCCCTGATCGGCAAGGAGCGCAAGGTCTCCACCGCTAAGCTCTCCATCGGCGGCGGGGTCGGCTTCCCAGCGAGCGATGCCGCCGTCGAGCGCTGGATCCTCGATCACACCAGTGCGCAGATCAGCGCGGAGCGAGCGGCTGTCTTGCTGACCCGTTACGGCTCAAGAGCTGAGCAAGTGATCAAGTACCTTGAGGCGGGCACCGACAAAGTACTAGATTCGACCTATGAACTGAGCCTTCGTGAGCTGACTTATATGGCGGAGCACGAACAGCTCGGACATTTGGTGGATGTGCTGATTCGACGGACCTCTTTGGCCTTCCGAGGCTTGGTCACCGAGCAGTTGCTGGCCGAACTGGCCGAAGCTCTGCGTGGCCCGCTGGATTGGAGTGCCGAAAGGGTACAGTTCGAGATCAAGCACGCAGAGTTTGTCCTGGACCGCTTCCACCGGGTTCAGGTGCAGGACTTGGTTGCCTGAAGGCCGTTGGGGGTCGAAGCATCAAGAACGCTGGTGTTCACCTGAGGCCAGCGCAAGACACGTACTGAGGAGTCAAAGACGATGAATCTACTGGAGATATTCCTCTCCGAATTACTCGGCACCGCCATTTTGATCCTATTGGGCACCGGCGTGGTGGCCAATGTCGCGCTGAAAGGGACCAAAGGTAACGCCGGTGGCACCTTAATGGTCAACTTCGGCTGGGGCCTGGCGGTCTTCGCCGGTGTCTATGTCGCTTTTAAGTCCGGAGCGCACCTGAACCCAGCGGTGACTGTCGGCGTCGCGATCAATAAGCTGATGCAGGGCGACCACGAGTTCGTCAAAGGCGTCGATATCAACGCCGGAACCATCTCGCTCTACATCATCGCCCAGTTGCTGGGTGCTATTATCGGCGCGGTGCTCTGCTGGCTCGCCTATAAGCAGCACTTTGACGCCGAGCCGGAAGCCGCCAATAAGCTCGGAGTCTTCTCCACCGGTCCGGCGATCCGGAACACGGCCTGGAACCTGGTGACCGAAATCATCGCTACCTTCGTGCTGGTCTTCGTGATTATCCTGTTCGCAGGAACCCCGACCGAGCTCGGCCCGCTTGCCGTTGCCATGTTGGTGGTGGGCATTGGTGCCTCGCTCGGTGGGCCCACCGGTTACGCGATCAACCCGGCGCGTGACCTCGGCCCGCGTATTGCTCACGCTTTCTTACCGATTAAAGGCAAGGGTTCCAGCGACTGGAGCTACTCCTGGATTCCGGTGGTCGGCCCGCTGATCGGTGGCGCCATCGCCGCGGTGGCCGCTCCTTTGGTCTCTGTCTGGGTTAAGTAGCAACACCACTTCCGCAATCACAGGCATCGACAAAGGAGTTCATCATGCCGCAGTACGTTATAGCCATTGACCAGGGAACCACTTCGAGCAGGGCCATCGTCTTCGACCACGACGGCAATATCGTCTCTACCGGCCAGAAGGAGCACGAGCAGATTTTCCCGAAGGCTGGCTGGGTTGAGCACAATGCCACAGAGATCTGGGACAACACCAGAGAGGTGATCGGCAGCGCTCTGTCGAAGGCGAACCTGACCCGGCACGATATTGCCGCGGTCGGCATCACCAACCAGCGGGAAACCGCGGTGGTCTGGGACAAGAAGACCGGTGAGCCTGTCTACAACGCGATTGTCTGGCAGGACACCAGGACTCAGGACATCGTGGATCAGCTCGCTGCCGAGGGCGGCGTCGAGAGATTTAAGGACAAAGTCGGGCTGCCTTTGGCCACTTACTTCTCCGGCACCAAGATCAAGTGGATCCTGGACAATGTCGAAGGTGCCCGGGAACGGGCCGAGGCCGGGGACCTGCTCTTCGGCAACACCGATTCCTGGGTCACCTGGAACCTGACCGGCGGCGTGGACGGCGGGGTGCACATCACCGACGTCACTAATGCCTCCAGGACCATGTTCATGGATCTGGAGACCTTGTCCTGGGATCAGTCGATCCTTGACGCCTTCGGGGTTCCAGCCTCGATGCTGCCCGAGATCAAGTCCTCTTCCGAGGTCTATGGCACGGTGCACACCTCGCAGTTGCTGCGTGAGGTGCCGGTGGCCGGAATCCTCGGTGACCAGCAGGCCGCGACCTTCGGCCAAGCTGCTTTCGAGGCCGGCGAGGCCAAGAACACCTACGGCACCGGTTGCTTCCTGATCTTCAACACCGGCGAAGAGATCGTTCGTTCGAAGAACGGCTTGCTGACCACCGTCGGCTACAAGCTCGGCGACGCACCGACGCACTATGCGCTGGAAGGCTCCATCGCCGTCGCCGGTTCACTGATCCAATGGCTCAGGGACAACCTGGGGATGATCTCCAGCGCGCCCGAAGTAGAAGAGCTCGCAGCTGCTGTGGAGGACAACGGTGGGGTGTACATCGTTCCGGCGTTCTCCGGTTTGTTCGCACCGTACTGGCGTTCGGATGCTCGTGGTGCGATCGTCGGGATGACCCGCTATGTCAATCGCAATCACATCGCCCGGGCTGCGTTGGAGGCTACCGCCTTCCAGACCCGCGAGGTGCTGGATGCGGTCAATGCGGATTCGGGTGTGCCACTGACCGAGTTGAAGGTCGACGGCGGGATGGTCGCCAACGATGCGCTGATGCAGTTCCAGGCCGATATTCTCGGTGTCCCGGTGATTCGTCCCCGGGTCACTGAGACCACCGCGCTGGGTGCTGCCTACGCTGCTGGGCTAGCGGTCGGCTTCTGGAACGGTTTGGGAGAGCTTTCCTCGAACTGGGCCGAAGACAAGCGCTGGGAGCCGCAGCTGGAAGATGCCGAGCGGGATCGTCAGCTGCGGCTCTGGAAGAAGGCCGTCACCAAGTCGATGGACTGGGTCGACGAAGACGTCCGCTGACGAGTGGGGCGCTCCCGAAGTGTCGACTGCGTCGCCACGTCGGGGCCCTCGCGCCCCACTCTTAGCTGTTCGGCCCCTGTCGCTCTCTTAGGGCCTATGGCTGTGTGCTCCTCCGTCTCAGACCAGCTGTCCCACTGAATGTTGCTGGAGTTACGGAAGTGACTGTTTCAGATGAACTTTCACAACTTCTGAAACACTCAGTGGGACAAAGGACTTAATAAACTGGCGGGGCGGGTCAGATGTTTGCAAGACATCTGACCCGCTCGTTTTAGCCGAACACGGTGTGCGAGATGTTATCCGGGTTGCCGAAACGGTGCGCGGTGATCGCTATCGCTTGCTCGTGCAGGAAGGGCAGTAGCTCGACCCGTCCCGCCTCGGTGACCGCACCGGAGTAGATGGCGATATCCGGGCTGCCCTCACTCGCATCCAGGAGTGCGGTCTCAGCGGTACGGTTGACGTCGCCCACCAGCCGCACTCGGATCGCACCGCGAGCAGTAACCCGGGCCACCCAATCGGCCTCAGTCTCCACCAGGGCCTGCACTCCGAGTTGGATTAGCGCATTGCGCAGGGGAGTCGTCGGTTCCTGAGGCAGCGAGATGTTCACTGAGCCGCCGGCTTGATATCCCGCCGCGGCGACGCGCAGCAACTCAGCAACGGAACCGGCAGAGTCAGTGGACCAGCGCACCTCCACCGGCACCGGAAGGTAACGGAAGACATTCCGCTCCACGCCCAGTCCGGAGACATCCCTGCAGACCCCGAACTCCTCTTGCCACTGCCGGAGATCATCAGCGAGAGCCCGGTTCAGGAAATCAAGCTCGGCGCTGGAAAGCTCTGCCGAAAGAGCCTTAACCGCTTGTTCGACGGCGGGCCTCAACGTCCCCGGTTCCACGTCCGCTATCGGAGTTGACTCCCAGGAACCCAAGTGGATCAGGTAGTTGGGGCCGCCCGCTTTAGCACCGGCACCCACCGATGAGCGCTTCCAACCACCGAAGGGCTGACGCTGCACAATAGCACCGGTGATACCTCGATTGACGTAGAGGTTGCCGGCCTGAACCTTGTCCAGCCAGAGGCTCAATTCGGCGGCGTCCATGGTGTGAAGGCCCGCGGTCAGCCCATAAGCCGAGGCATTCTGCAGTTCAATCGCCTCTTCCAGGGTCTTCGCCGTCATAATGCCGAGTACCGGACCGAAGAATTCGGTCAGGTGGTAGTAGCTATTGGGCTGCACTCCGGTGCGCACTCCGGGGGAGTAGAGCCTACCTTCTGCATCGAGTTGACGAGGCTGGACCAGCCAGGATTCCCCTTCGCCGAGTGTGGTCAATGCGGTTTTCAACTTGCCTGCCGCCGATTCAATGATCGGACCCATCTCGGTCTCAGGATCGTCGGGGAAACCGACCTTGAGAGAAGACGCAGCATCAACCAGCTGATGCCGGAAGCGCTCCGAGGCGGCTACCGAACCGACCAGGATCACCAGCGAAGCCGCTGAGCACTTCTGCCCGGCGTGTCCGAAAGCTGATTTCACCACGTCTTTGGCAGCCACATCGAGATCGGCGCTCGGCGTCACAATGATCGCGTTCTTGCCGCTGGTCTCGGCGAGCAGCGGCAAATCGGCCCGCCAGGAACGGAAGAGCTTCGCGGTCTCATAAGCGCCGGTGAGAATCACCCGATCCACCGAAGGATGCGAGATCAGATGCTGACCGATCGGTCCTTCCGCGACATCGGCGAAGATCAGCGCATCCCGGGGCACGCCAGCAGCCCAGAGCGCCTCAACCACTCCGGCGGCACAGCGTTTTGCCTGCGGGGCCGGTTTGACGATCACCGAGCTGCCCGCGGCGAGCGGGGCCAGAATGGAACCGGCGGTGATAGCGATCGGGAAGTTCCACGGCGGGGTGACCACGGTGAGCTTTGAGGGGATGAATCGGGCCCCTCGCACCTGATCGAGCTTCACCGCGTTCATCGCGTAGTAATTCGCGAAGTCAATCGCCTCGCTGATCTCCACATCGCCTTCGCCGAGGGTCTTCCCGGTCTCGCTCGCCGCGACTTCAATCAGCTGACCACGGCGTGAGGAGAGTTCGACGGCGGCCTTCCGCAGCACTGCGGCTCGGCCTGCGCTGCCCTGCGCTGCCCAAGCAGTTTGAGCTGAGACGGCGCGTTCAATCAGTTCGTCAACCGCCTCGCGGCTGTCGAAGGAGGACGCCGCCACCAGTTCCACTCCCAGCTGGGAGGAGGAAACCTTGGAGAGCACCTCGCGCCCCCAGGCCCGAATATTCGGCAGTGAAGAATCCGAATCGTCGGCGTTGCGGAACCCGCCCTCGAGCGACTCCGGTGCACGATCTGTTTTTTGTGCACGGTTGGGCTGAGGCACAGTGCTATCCAGGGCGGCGAGCGAATCCAGGAAGCGCTTGGTCTCGCGTTCCAGCAGTTGCGGGTTCGTCGTCAACTCGAACACCGCGGACATGAAATTGTCCTGGCTAGCGTTCTCTTCGAGCCGCCGGATCAGGTAGCTGATCGCGACGTCGAACTGCTGCGGTTTGACCACGGGAGTGTAGAGCAGGAGCGAGCCGACGTCCTGGCGGACCGCGTCCGCCTGGTCCTCGGCCATGCCGAGCAGCATCTCGAATTCGACCTGGCCGGAGACACCGCGTCGTTCAGCGAGCAAGTGTGCAAAGGCGATGTCGAAAAGATTGTGCCCCGCCACGCCGAGTCGTACGGCCGCGGTGTTCTCCGTTTGTAATGCCCAGTCCAGACAGCGCTTGTAATTGGTATCGGCGTCCTGTTTGGAAGCCACCGTAGCCAGTTGCCAGCCGTGGATCGTGGCATCGACCTTTTCCATCGCCAGATTGGCGCCCTTGACCAAGCGGACCTTAATGCCTGCGCCGCCTGCGGCCCGGCGTGCCTGAGCCCACTGCGTCAGATCCTGCAGGGCTGCCAAAGCATCTGGCAGGTAGGCTTGCAGCACGATGCCGGCTTCTAAGCTCCGTAACTCAGGTCGATCGAGAATCCGCTTGAAGACCTCGACGGTGAGATCCAGATCGTGGTATTCCTCCATGTCCAAGTTGATGAACTTGGGCACTGCCGAAGCTGCGGCGTCCTGATAGAGCGGCACCAGCCGCTCGGTGATCTTCAGAACGCTCTCTTCGAAGGCCCACATATTCAACTGGGCCACCACGGAGGAGACCTTAATGGAGACATAGTCGACATCAGGGCGGGCCAGCAGTTCCTTGGTTCCGGCCAGCCGGGCATCGGCTTCCTTATTACCGAGGACGGCTTCGCCGAGCAGGTTGATGTTCAACCGGGTGTGATCGTGCTTGAGCTTGGCGATGGCTGCACCGAGCTGGCGAGGGCGAGCATCCACGATCAGATGTGCCACCATCTGGCGAAGAATGCTCCGGGCGATCGGCACTACCGCCCAGGGCAGTAAGGGGGCCGCCACACCGCCCAACCGAACCCCGGCCTTCATATACCAGGGCAGGAACTTCGGGGTGGTGCGGGCTAGCAACGACAGATTGCGGGCCGCGACCCCGAGGTCCTCGGGCCGCACCACGCGATCGACGAAACCGATGGTGAAATCTAGGCCGTTTTGATCTTTGAGCACTTCGGCCAGCAGGGCGGCGGAACTCGCTGCTTTTTTGGCCGAACTTGAGACGGGTGTTTCGAGCCATTTTCGAACCAGGGCGACGGCGTCATCGGCCAATTCGCTGGGGCGTGGGTTTACTGGAGCAAACATTTGAGGCATATGAGAAGACCTATCAAATGACGGGCCAGCCGTGCGTTGGATCGACGGTGACCGATCGGCCGTGGGAGCACTCCTCCTCGGCACGAATGCGCAAGGCATTCAAGCATAAGGATATCGTCAAGAGAGCACGGTAAATAACCCACTGCCGAGCTGTTCGGCCTGCCGGCACGCTCACCGCCGTCAGTACGGCTGATGTTGCCGGAATCTCTCATTCTGGCCCTTACTTAATATTCAGCGGGAGGCCCGGTCAGCTGAGGACGACCTGGTTGGCGGCCAGGATGCGCTAAGGTTGAACTTATGTATTTTTCCTGCCCCCGTCACGGATTGCTTATTTAGCCGTACAGCTTTCGGATTTCAGCTGTACGGTCTGCCCCTTGCCAGGTTGCTTGCGCGCCACGAGGGGCTTTTGTATGTCCAAGCGAGGCAGAGTTTTCGGTCATGGAAGGCAAGGCGATGAGCCAGCAGACAATGGGTCAAGGGGCCTCAGGTCATCAGGCAGCAGAAGAGGGCGCGAGCAACTACGATGTGGCGTCGGTGGAAGCCAAATGGCTGCCTCGCTGGGAAGAAGCGAAACTCTTCGAACCCGCGGACGACGGCTCCAAGGAACGTCGTTATGTGCTCGATATGTTTCCGTACCCTTCTGGTGACCTGCACATGGGGCATGCCGAGGCATTCGCGATGGGCGACGTCGTCGCACGCTATCTGAAGCTCAGAGGGTTTGACGTACTGCACCCGATCGGTTGGGACTCCTTCGGGCTGCCGGCTGAGAATGCGGCGATCAAACGCAATGCCCACCCGGCAGAGTGGACCTATGCCAATATCGCCACTCAGGCCAGCTCCTTCAAGCGCTATGCGATCAGTGTCGACTGGTCTCGTGAACTGCACACCTCTGATCCCGAGTACTACCGCTGGACGCAGTGGCTGTTCCTGCGCTTCTATCAGCGGGGGCTGGCTTATCGAAAGAATTCCCCGGTTAACTGGTGCCCCAAAGACCAGACCGTGCTGGCCAATGAGCAAGTGGTCAACGGTGCCTGCGAACGCTGCGGAACCATTGTCACCAAGAAGAACCTGAACCAGTGGTATTACAAGATCACCGAATACGCTGATCGCCTGCTGGACGATATGGAACCGCTCAAGGGCCATTGGCCCGAGCGGGTGCTGGCCATGCAGCGCAATTGGATCGGCCGATCCGAAGGCGCCCACGTCGATTTCGCCATCGAGGGCATCGGGCACAAGGTCACGGTCTTCACCACCCGGCCCGATACTTTGTACGGAGCTACGTTCTTCGTGGTGGCGGCTGATTCCGCGTTGGCCGCCGAGCTGGTGACCGAAGAGCAACGTGCAGAGCTCGAGGCGTACCAGGAAGAAGTCAAGAAGCTCTCCGAAATTGAGCGCCAGGCCACCGAGCGGGAGAAGACCGGGGTCTTCCTGGGACGTTATGCCAGCAACCCGCTGACCGGCGAACGGATGCCGGTCTGGGCGGCTGACTATGTGCTCGCTGACTACGGCACGGGCGCCGTGATGGCGGTGCCTGCCCATGATCAGCGTGACCTGGACTTTGCCCGGGCCTTTGGGCTGCCGGTCAAGGTCGTGGTGGAAACCGGTGAGGAAGACCCGGAGGTCTCTGGAATCGCCACTGCCGGTGAAGGTAAGCTGACGAATTCCGGCAGTCTCGACGGACTGAGCAAAACGGAGGCCATTCCCGCAGCGATCGCCCTGCTGGAGGCCAACCAGAGCGGCAAGAAAACCATCAATTACCGCTTGCGGGACTGGCTGCTGAGCCGTCAGCGTTTCTGGGGGGCGCCGATTCCGATCGTTCATTGCCCGGAGTGCGGTGAAGTTCCGGTACCCGATGAACAGCTGCCGGTCCGTCTGCCTGAGAACCTGCGCGGCGAGGAGTTAGCTCCGAAAGGCACCTCGCCGCTGGCCGCTGCACAGGAGTGGGTCAATGTTCCCTGCCCCCGCTGCGGTGCCGCTGCGCAGCGCGATACCGACACCATGGACACCTTCGTGGACTCCTCCTGGTATTTCCTGCGCTACACCTCACCCCATGATGAGCAGGCTCCTTTCGACGCCGAAGCCGTGAAGAACTGGATGCCGGTCGCGCAGTACGTCGGCGGGGTGGAGCACGCCATTCTGCACCTGCTGTATAGCAGGTTCTTTATGAAGGTGCTCTATGATCTGGAACTGGTGCCGGTCCAGGAGCCCTTCGGCGCCCTGCTCAACCAAGGCCAGGTGATCAACCGCGGCAAGGCGATGAGCAAGTCGCTGGGCAATGGGATCGACCTGTCCGAGCAGCTCGATCAGTTCGGTGTGGACGCCGTCCGGCTCACCATGGTCTTCGCCTCCCCGCCCGAGGACGACGTCGATTGGGCCGATGTCTCCCCGGCCGCCGCGACCAAGTTCCTGGCTCGGGCCTGGCGTCTGGCCAGGGACATCACGAGCAGTCCTGGGGTTTCCGCCGCTGAGGGCGATCGAGCTCTGCGTGAGCAGACCCATCGCAGCGTGGCTGAAGCGGCCGAGCTCTTGGATGCGCATAAGTTCAATGTGGTGATCGCCAAGATCATGGAATTGGTCAATGCCACCCGCAAGGTGATCGATTCGGGGGCTGGAGCAGCCGATCCGGCGGTCCGTGAGGCCACGGAGGCAGTAGCGATCATGCTCAGTCTGTTCGCGCCCTACACCGCGGACGATATGTGGGAGCAGCTCGGGCAGCAGGATTTTGTCGCCCGTGCAGCTTGGCCCGTTGTCGACGAAACCCTGCTGGTGCGCTCGACGGTGACCGCCGTCGTGCAGATCCAAGGCAAGGTTCGGGAGCGGCTGGAGGTTCCTGCGGATATCACCGAAGATGAGCTGCGCGAATTGGCCTTAGCCGCTGAAAATGTGCAGAAGTTCCTGGACGGGCGGGATATCCGGACCGTGATTGTCAGGGCTCCTAAGCTGGTCAACATCGTCCCTGCTTAGGTTGTTGATGCCGTGAAGAAGCTGACTGAGGGTGCGTCCGGCTGGCTGGCCAAGCTGGTCGGACGTCGCGATTCACCTGCTGAGTTGCTCGCTGAAAATGCGGCGCCCAGAATCGCCATCGTCACCGATTCCGCGGCTGCACTGCCCCGGGACTTTGCCTCGGCTTCGCTTGAGGTCCTGACGCTGCCGATTATGGTGGACGGCGAGATCTACGCTGAGGGGGAGGAAGAGCTTTCGACGGCGCTCAGTCTTGCGCTTGCCTCAGGGAAGGACGTGAAAACCTCACGGCCTTCGCCCGGGCAGTTCGAAAGGGTGTATCAGTCCCTTGCCGATCGCGGTTTCCAAGCCATTTTGTCGATCCATCTTTCGGCTGAGCTTTCCGGCACCGTGGACTCAGCAAAGCTGGCCGCGAAGCGAATAGCGATCCCTGTTGAGGTGATGGATTCCCGCACCGTGGCGATGGCCCAGGGCTTCGGAGTCCGCGCTGCCCTACAGGCCGCTGAACGAGGGGACTCCTTGGACGCAGCTGTACTGGCAGCTCACGCTGCTTTGGATTCTTCAAAGGTGTTTTTCTATGTGCCGTCCCTTGAGCAGCTTCGCCGAGGCGGCCGAATCGGGGCGGCTGCCTCTTGGATTGGCACCATGCTCGCTATTAAGCCCATCCTGAGCGTTGCCGATGGTCAGATCGTGCCTCTGGAGCGCATTCGTTCCGCGCCAAAAGCGATCTCCCGCTTGGACGAGCTCGTCGCCGCGGAACTCGCTGTGCGTGGTCAGCCGAGCAGTGTGGCCATCCACAGTTTCGGCAATCGGGAGCAGGCCGAGGAACTGCTGATCAGACTCCAGGCTTTAGCAGTGCCACCGGCCGAGTCCTTCATCACCGAAGTTCCACCGGTACTAGGTGCTCATGTCGGACTGGGCGTGCTGGCCGTGGTGATTTCCGCGAGGCTTCCGGCCTAACTACTCCTGCACAGTGGGGGCCAATAAGTCCTTTCCCCACATCCTGGTTTTCGTCGGCTCCGGGGTGTGCCGAATTCCCTATGCTCAATGCATGCCGAGTCACAACAGACACCTTGCCAGCTCAGTGCGGCTCACCGAGCTCTTCCCTGAGGCAGCCGCTTCCTCCTTTCCCAGGAAGCGGCTGCGATGGCGGCTGAGCGCAACAGTAACGATCACTACCCTGATGATCGTGGCTTTAGCTGCGGTGCTTTTCTGGTGGGGCAGTGGCGGGGCAGCGGCACAGAACCCCGTGGCCCCGCCCGGTGCTAGCGCTCTTGAAGTGCCGCCTTTGGCGGCCAGCCCGACGTCGCTGAATCCGGTTTCCCCGAAAGCTGAGGATACGAAGCTAGTGGTTCATGTGATCGGAGCTGTTGCACGCCCTGGGGTGGTCAGCCTACCCTCGGGAAGTCGCGCTTTCCAGGCGATCAGTGCTGCCGGAGGTGCACAATCAACAGCGGAACTCTCGGGCTTGAATCTTGCCGCTGTGCTGCAAGACGGCCAACAGATCATGATCCCCACCAAGCAACAAGTTCTCGCCGCCAACCGGCTGACAGCTGGAGCGATGCCGGCGACCCCGCCCTCCAGCGCGAGTAGTGGTGGCAGTGCCGCAAGCACTGCCACTAAGGTCAACCTGAATACGGCCAGCTCGGAGCAGCTCGTCGGTCTGCCCAGAGTGGGCGAGGTGCTGGCGAAGAAGATTGTGGCCTGGCGAACCGAGCACGGGAAGTTCGGCTCAATCGATGATCTGGACGCTGTGGAGGGAATAGGCAGCAAGTTGTTGGAGGCCCTTCGTCCTCTCGTCTCGGTCTAGCCATTGCGTCGAGATTGGCGGTATTTCCAATCGGCTGCCACCCGGGATGCGTATGCCGGATTGCCGCTACCCAGGCACGGAGGCAATCCGGGGAAACAGCTCCTTGCCTGGGTGGCGGCAATTCGACGAAGGGCTGAGGCACGGGTTGCACCACTGAGTAAGGCGCAATACCGAGCTCCTCTGGATATCCGACTCGTGCCGATGGCTATCGCATCCTGGCTTGCTGCCGGAGCGGGTCGCTTGACGGCACCTCTCGGCGTGAGCTGGGTCGTGGGAACTTGCCTCTTTGTGATCGGAACGCTCCTATGGCAGCTGACAAGATCTCGTTTTCTCGCGCGGGCCAAAGCAGGGCTCCTTCAGTCGGCTCTCAGCATCGGTGTGGCGGGAGTGATGTTCCTCTTAGGCGGCCTCGCGGCCTTACAACAGATGCCAGCCTTCCTCGCAGAGGCGGGTGATCAAGGTTTGCTTGTGACGGCGCAGCTCGTGCTGATCGAGGACCCTCGGGAGGTTTCCGGCCCGAACGGGACTGGGACGTTGATTTCGGCACGACTTGAGGAAATCGAATTCGGTGGGAAAGTCGTCCGGACTGGACTTCGAGTGCAGATGAGAATCGAGCAGTCTCAGACGGCGCCTGAGACTGCTCGACAGAATACTGCCCACCAGGATGCTGATCACCAGGATGCGGCCCGCCAGAACGCCGGTCAGCTTAGTGACGGGCAGCTTAGTGACGGGCAGACGACTATCGAGAGGATCGCGCCAGGGCCAAGCTGGGAGTCCCTCACGCAGGGGGTGCGGCTGAGCTCGGCTGGGAGGCTCAAGGCCGCAGAAACTCCCTTCACTGCGGCGCACTTCATCCCCAGTGGTCGGCCGAAAATCCAAGGTGAGCCTCCGGTACTGACGCGATTCCTCAGCGGACTTCGGCAAGAATTCAGGGAAAGCACTGACGCGGTTTGGCAGCACCGTTCAACTGATATTGCGGCGTTGTTACCTGGGATGACAATCGGTGATCGTTCTCAATTGCCGGTTGACCTGGCCCAGGCAATGAAGACCACCGGCTTGAGCCATCTGACCGCGGTAAGTGGCATGAACTGCGGCGTTGTACTCTTCGGCACGATTCTGGCCGCCCGGTTTTTGAGGATTCAACGGTATTTCGCAAGCGCTTTCGGGGGAGCGTTCCTTGTGCTGTTCATCGCGGTTGTAGGTCCCGATCCCAGCGTTATCAGGGCCTCACTGATGGGAAGCCTGGGGCTGCTCAGCATGCTCGGCGGACGGCCTAAGCAGCTGATCTCGCTGTTGTGTTTCACGGTAATTCTTGTGCTGCTTTTCGACTCGAGTCTTGCCCTGAGTTTCGGCTTCGCGCTTTCTGTGGCAGCAACAGCCGGATTGATCGTGCTGGGACCTGGTTTGCAGAGCAAACTTGCCCGGATTTTGCCTCACTGGCTGGCCACTGGGTTAGCGATTCCTTTAGCGGCTCAGCTCAGCTGCGCGCCGATTATCGTGCTGCTCAATCCAGCTCTGACGATCTATGCTCTTCCAGCCAATCTTCTGGTTGCACCGGTGGTTGCTTGCACAACGATCCTGGGCACGCTTGCCCTGCCGGTTCTTCCGCTTTTGCCGGGGGTAGCCATGGTCTTGCTGACCTTGTCCGGTCTCTGCGTCGCCTGGGTAGCTTTGATCGCGCGGTTTTTCGCAGTCCTACCCGGAGCGATGCTGCCCTGGCCGGATGGTCCATGGGGAGTGAGCCTGATGTGTCTGCTTTCGGCGGGCAGTTTCACGCTGGTTTTTCTGCTCGCCGAGCGCAGGAAATACCTTGCCCTGGTCAGGCAGAAATGCCGGGTGCAACTGCCTGATGCCCGGCTCCGAAGAACGCTACTGAATACCGGGCTCGGTCTGGGGCTCGCGGTCATCAGCTGGGCGCTTTCACAGTTACTCCTCCGACTCGTCTACGCACTACCACCCTAGCTACCTGAATGAAGCAGCGACTTAGACTCAGATCCCGGCTCGAACCCGGCATGAATGGCTGTCCGAGGTCTCTCTGCCTACAACGGGTTTCTCACCCGCTCAGGAGCATGTTTGAAAGCATCCAGCAGAGCCAGATAAGCGGGCGTCGGCTGCAAGGAGTCATCGAAGAGCAAGGGTCGAGCCGGGCGTCCAGTGGACTGTCCGGCGGGCAGACGGTTGTACCAGCTATGCTGATTGTCCACACCCCAAACGATGAACTCCTTGACCGAGGTGTTTGCCAAGGCAGTCTTTGCAAAAACGGAGTATTGCTTGGCGACTTGAGCGTCGCGTTCATCAATGTCGTCGACGAAACCCCGGTCATCGACGTCGAACTCGGTGATATGGATTTCGGGGACTTTAGTTGCCAGCTCGGCCAGGAAATCCGCATAAGCATTCTCCGCGAACGTCGATCGGTCTATCAGCAGGTGGCCTTGTAATCCGACGACGTCAAAAGGCACTTGCTCTTGCTGTAACTCATCGACCAATTGCAGGAGCAATGACCGCGCATCCTGGCCAGTAGAGTCGTCGCGCTCGGTATTCGCTTCGTTGAGGATCAGCTTCGCCTCACCATCGATAGCTCTAACTCGCCGGAAGGCCCTAGCGATGTAGTCCTTGCCAAATGCGGTGTACCAAGGCCCTTTTCTAAATTTGGGGTCCGGCTCCTCTCTCTCCCACGGAGCAATGGGTTCGTTGACCACGATCCACTTTTTCTGCTTCCGCTTCTCGGGAGGCAAATACGCAGAGAAATTGAGGTAATGTTCCACCACGGTATCCAGGTGACGGTCGAGTTGATACCTGAGTTCGTTGCCGCTAAGTTGCTTCATCCATTCGGCGTTATTGTCATTCCACACCAGATTGTGGGCATGGATCGGCATGTAGCTGTCTTTGGCGTACTGCATCATCTGGTCTGGTGAAGACCAATCGAAGGTGTCCAGATCGTGGTGCAACACCTCGTCTTTGAAGGAATTTCCGGAGGCAAAAATATGCGCCTCCTGAAGCACCAGCTGGCGCAAGGCATCGCCATTCGGGCTGTCAAACCAGCTGTCCTCAGTGAGGCCGAAGAGCACCCCCGCTTCCCAGGCGGCGAGGGCAATGGCTGAGGGGCCGGGCGGGCCAGAAGGCGAATCGGACTCAGCGGCTTTCGCGCTGCTAGGCATGATCAGCCCGCTCCCCATCGCCCCAGCAGCTCCAATCAAGCCCAGGGCGCGTCGGCGCGAGAGCATTCCATCCTGCCTCGCTGGGTGAGTGGGTTCAGCCATTATCGATCCTTTCGCTGCTCACCACGGGGGAGCGTTCAGTCATCATGAGCGGGTATTGGGTCACTGTGCTCCCAACACTCATCCGGGTTCATCAGTAATAACGATATGTTATTGCTAACGACGTAAAGCTGAAAACTTCTGATTGTCCTCGCCACATGGCAAGCTAGGGGAGTGCCTGCAGCAAAAACTTCCACCGGGAACAAAGTCAGTTGGCGTTCCATCCCACCGGCATTGTTGATCCTTGTTCAAGGAACCGAGGAGTACATTGCGCACCGGGCTTTGGAAGCGATTCGTCGGGAGGTGCGTGCCGCCCATCCCGACGCCGAACTCACCCGTCTTGATGCCTCGCAATATTCCGGCGGAGAGCTGGCTATGGCGACCAGCCCTTCCTTGTTCGGTGAGAACAAACTGATTGAGGTCAGCGGATTGGCATCCATGACCGATGCCTTTCTGGCCGAGGCTTTGAACTATCTGCCGGCTCCCGAAACCGATTGCATCGTGGTGCTTCACCACAGCGGGGGAACCCGCGGCAAGAAGCTGCTGGACGCCGTCAAAACAGCGGGGTTTCCGGTCGTCGAATGCCTTCCGCTCAAGAAGGACTCCGAAAAAGCCGAGTTTGTCACTCAGGAGTTCAAGGCAGCGGGCCGCCGGATCGAAGCTCCGGCCGTTCGTTCCCTGGTTGCTGCGGTGGGCTCACAGCTCTCCGAGTTAGCCGCTGCGTGCAGCCAACTCATCTCAGATTCAGACGGCACGATCACCGTGGATTTGATCGATAAATATTACGGCGGTCGAGTCGAAGCCACAGCGTTCAAAGTGGCTGATGCCGCAGTTGCCGGTAATGCAGCGGTGGCGCTTTCCAGCCTGCGGCATGCCCTGGCCACGGGTGTCGATCCGGTTCCACTGGTGGCTTCGTTGGCGATGAAGGTCAGAGCGGTGGCCAAAGTGCACGGCGCCCGGGGAAGCTCAGCCGTGCTGGCCACATCGCTCGGCATGGCACCCTGGCAAGTCGACCAGGCGAGGCGCGAGGCAGAACGCTGGAGCGAAGAAGGACTTGCGGAAGCAATTCGCGCCCTTGCTCTAGCCGACGCTCAGGTCAAAGGCGCCTCCAGAGACCCGGTGTACGCCGTCGAACGAGCCGTGACGATTATCGCCACCGCTGCGGGCGGGCGCTAGTGACGGTTTGCACGACGGCAACTCAGCGCCGGGGGTAATGAAGCCAGGGGTAATGAAGCCGGCAAAACGACGCTGACCCCTATCGACCGAAGGACGGATGGCATCCCTGAAGCACGTTTTCGCTGGGTTATGCCGTTCATCCCAGTGAAACTCGTTTTTGGTTGAGCTCTGCTCACCCGGGCAACTCCCGATGCGGATGCTCCGGCCCCCGGCAAAGACACAAACCTAAGCACTGGAAGCCAGTGCTGACTGAATCCCAAGTTGAACAGTTTTGCCGCTGAGCTTAAAACATTGATGGCCGGCTCCCAGGGGAACCGGCCATCAAGAGAAAAACCTAGCTCAGTTTGCTGACCTTCTTGGAGATCGCAGACTTGCGGTTGGCAGCCTGGTTCGAGTGAATGACACCCTTGCTGACAGCCTTGTCCAGCTTGCGGCTGGCGGTGGCCAGTGCGGTGCTAGCGGTTTCCTTATCGCCGGCCTCGACAGCTTCGTTGACCGCGCGAACAGCGGTCTTCAATTCGGACTTAACAGCGACATTGCGCTGACGTGCCTTCTCGTTGGTGAGAATGCGCTTCTTCTGGGACTTGATATTAGCCACGTATGAACTCTCTGTATAAAACGGAAATGGTCTAGAGGGCGTTGAATCAGCCATTGACAGCGGCGTGGGGATGCTCGATTAAGGTGAACGTCCGGCTGATTCGTCGTGCCCGCCGACCTGCGCGGACACACAGCAATAAATTTTAGCAGAGTTTTAGCCGCAAGTATGCAGGGTTATTGCCAGCCGTGTCGCTCCCGCAGGGCGGCCGCCACTAATTCAAACTTTTCTGCGCTGAGCACAGCCCCTTCACGGCGAATTCGCTGTCGAGCAATCCGAAGAATACGGTCCACTCGGACTTCACTGGGACGCCGTTTTCGATCCCAAGGACCAGCACCGACGTCCACATAATCCCTCTGGGTGCGTTCATCGACTTCGCTGCCGTGGACATGGTCTTTAGTCGTCATCATCAAGCCCAGCAGCCATTCGTGGTCGACGCCCACCAAGAGCACCGGACGGTCTTTGCCCAACTCAGGGTCGTCCTCGAAGGCCACCCAGGTCCAGACGATCTCACCCGGATCCGGTTCTCCGTCGGGTTGCGGGGCGTAACGCACGACACCGCTGCCCTGATAATCCGGTGCTACGTCGATCACAGCATAAGCATATGGGAGAATTGAATCTGCTCCGTTGATAGGGGAGCGCCCCGACAGTAAGGAAACTCTGTGTCACCCATGGCCCGCACCGCACCGGTGCCTGCCGCGACCGATCCGGCGATCATCAGGAACTTCTGCATCATCGCCCATATCGACCACGGGAAGTCCACTCTCGCGGACCGCATGTTGCAGCTGACCGGCGTCGTCCAGCAGCGGGATATGAAAGCCCAGTACCTGGACCGGATGGACATTGAGCGCGAACGCGGCATCACCATCAAGTCTCAGGCGGTGCGCATTCCCTGGGAAATGGATGGGCAGGCTTACTGCTTGAATATGATCGATACGCCCGGTCACGTCGACTTCACCTATGAGGTCTCCCGATCACTGGCAGCCTGCGAAGGCGCCATTCTGCTGGTGGACGCTGCTCAGGGCATTGAAGCCCAAACCTTGGCGAACCTCTATCTTGCGATGGAAAACAATCTCACGATCATTCCAGTGCTCAATAAGATCGATCTTCCGGCTGCTCAGCCGGAGAAGTACGCCGCCGAGTTGGCCAACCTGATCGGCGGCAAGCCAGAGGACGTCCTGATGGTCTCCGGCAAGACCGGAGTCGGCGTCGAGGCCTTGCTGGATCAGATCGTCCGCGAGTTGCCGGCCCCGAAGGGAAATCCCGATGCCCCCGCTCGCGCGATGATCTTCGACTCGGTCTACGACACCTACCGTGGTGTGGTGACTTATGTGCGCGTGGTGGACGGCAACTTGTCGCCCCGTGAGAAGATCCAGATGATGTCCACTCGTGCCACTCACGAGCTTCTGGAGATCGGTGTGAGCTCGCCTGAGCCGACGCCGTCAAAGGGCCTCGGGGTCGGAGAAGTCGGGTACCTGATCACCGGTGTGAAGGATGTGCGCCAGTCCAAGGTGGGCGACACCGTCACCACCCTCAATAAGCCGGCTTCGGAATCGCTCGGCGGCTACGAAGAGGCGAAGCCGATGGTCTTCTCCGGGCTCTACCCCTTGGACGGAACCGATTATCCGGTGCTCCGCGATGCGCTGGAAAAGCTCATGCTCAACGACGCCGCTCTGATCTATGAACCCGAGACCTCCGCGGCGCTGGGCTTCGGGTTCCGCGTCGGTTTCCTCGGTTTGCTGCACCTGGAGATCACCCGGGAGCGCCTGGAGCGAGAGTACAACCTGGACTTGATCTCCACCGCTCCGAACGTGGAATACGAGGTGACCCTGGAGGACAAGAAGGTCATCCATGTCACCAACCCCAGCGAATACCCCACGGGCAAGATCGCCGAGGTCCGAGAGCCGATGGTTTCGGCCACCATCCTGGCTCCGAATGAGTTCGTCGGTGCCATTATGGAGCTATGCCAGAGCCGCCGCGGCATTCTGGGAGGAATGGATTACCTCTCAGAGGATCGCGTCGAGATCCGCTATCGGCTCCCGCTCGCCGAGATCGTCTTTGACTTCTTCGACATCCTCAAGTCCAGAACCCGAGGCTACGGTTCGCTGGACTGGAAGGCCGACGGCGATCAAGTCGCCGATCTGGTCAAGGTCGACATCATGCTGCAGGGCGAACAGGTTGACGCGTTCTCGGCGATTACCCACCGCGATAAGGCCTACGCCTACGGTGTGATGATGACCGGCAAGCTGCGCGAATTGATTCCCCGCCAGCAATTCGAAGTGCCGATCCAGGCTGCTATCGGCGCCCGGATCATCGCCCGGGAGAATATCCGAGCTATCCGCAAGGACGTGCTGGCTAAGTGCTACGGCGGCGATATCACCCGTAAGCGCAAGCTTCTGGAGAAACAAAAAGAAGGCAAGAAGCGGATGAAGATGGTGGGCCGGGTAGAAGTTCCTCAGGAGGCTTTTATCGCCGCGCTCTCCTCCGAATCGAGCAAAGACAGCAAAGACAAGGCGAAGAAATAACAGCGACCGGCCCAAAGAGCTCAGGAGTGAAGCATGCCCAGCACCTTGCCTGAGGGCGATCCGGCGCCGGTGGACGGTGTGCTACCGCTGCAGGCTTCCGAAGGGGCTCTGCAACGCCGTTTTGGTCTCTACGCGCATATTCCTTTCTGTGCGGTGCGTTGCGGCTATTGCGATTTCAACACCTATACCGCGATCGAGCTGGGCGGTGGGGCCTCGCAGGCTGCTTATGCTGGCACCGCGATCCAGGAGATCGAATTCGCGGCAGCGGCCCTGAACGCATCGGGCATTCCGGCCCGCCCGTTAAGCACTGTCTTTTTCGGCGGAGGGACGCCGACCCTGTTACCCGCATCGGATCTAGCCGCCATCCTGAGGTCCGCAATAGATCACTGGGGAATAGCGGCTCAGGCTGAAGTCACCACCGAGGCCAACCCGGATTCGGTGACCCCGCAGAGTCTGGAGCAGCTCGCTGAGGCTGGCTTCACCCGGGTCTCTTTCGGCATGCAATCAGCGGTGCCTCACGTGCTGAAGGTGCTCGACCGGACGCACCGCCCGGAACGGGTACCCCAAGCGGTCGCTTGGGCGCGACAAGCAGGCCTCAAGGTCAGTATCGACCTGATTTACGGCACGCCAGGGGAGAGCATGGAGGATTGGCGGGTTTCGGTTGAGGAAGCGCTGAGCTATTCGCCGGACCATCTCTCCGCCTATGCGCTCATTGTCGAAGAGGGAACCCGGCTCGCTGCCCAGATCCGACGCGGTGAAGTTCCAACGATCGACGACGACGATCACGCCGAGAAATATTTACTCGCCGAGGAATTGCTCTCCCAGGGCGGTCTGAACTGGTACGAAGTCAGCAACTGGGCCCGCACCCCTGAAGACGCCTGCCAGCACAATCTCGCTTATTGGCGGGGTGACGATTGGTGGGGCGTTGGCCCTGGAGCGCATTCCCATCTCGGCGGGGTGCGCTGGTGGAATGTGAAGCACCCCATCGCTTATGCCCAGAGACTGCAAAGCGGTGCCTCACCCGCAGCCGCCAGAGAAGTACTCGACGAGCCGACCAGGCAACTGGAGAACGTCATGCTAGGTGCTCGGTTGGCAGAAGGTTTGCCGATCGATTCTCTCGCTGCGAACGGCAAGAGAGCCGTCCCCTCGCTGATCGCTCGTGAACTCATCGAACCGCAAGACGCTTTTCGCGGAAAGCTGGTCTTGACGGTGAAAGGCAGGTTGCTCGCGGACGGAGTGATCCGCGAGTTGCTAATGGATTAGCCGCAGGTTAAAGGGGTAGCGGTAAGGGTTTCCACGATTGACGTGGATGGCGGCGATCACCGAGAAAACCGTGAGGGTGGCCCAGATGGCTGCAGCGATGATCGCGAACAGGCTGCCGATCACCGGAACTGTCATCGCCAGCACATTCATCAGGATCGCGACCGCGGTGGGCGGCAAGGTGAAGTTAAGTGCTTCTTTCGATTCCTGAGCGGTAAAAGGTCCTCGATCTTTGAAGATCAAGTAGATGACGAGCGCCGGAAAACAGCCAAGGATGCCACCGCA
This sequence comes from Psychromicrobium ferritrahens, assembly GCF_043789415.1. Classification (NCBI taxonomy): domain Bacteria; kingdom Bacillati; phylum Actinomycetota; class Actinomycetes; order Micrococcales; family Micrococcaceae; genus Psychromicrobium; species Psychromicrobium ferritrahens. The sequence continues at coordinate 154,986 of NZ_JBDLLW010000001.1, forward strand.
GTGCGCCAGAAAGGCGAATTGCCGGTCCTCGGTAGCGGTCAGCGGAAGCGCGCGGGCGGACATCGGCTCAAACTGCTGGGTGTGACGTTCGGCTTGCTGCCCGGCGTCATCCTCACCCTCAGGAAAAATCACTACCTGTCCTCGCTCAGTTCACGGTCAAAAAGAAATACTTACTTCAGGATACTTCAGCCGTAAGGAAATCAATGACTTCCTCAACCCGAGCCAAAAGCGAGGGTTCTAGATCGGCGTAAGTGGTGACTCTTCCGAGAAGACGTTTCCAGCCCTGAGCAATATCGGCTTGTTCGGTGTGCGGCCAGCCGAAAGCACGGAGGATGCCGATCTTCCATTCAGTGTCCCGAGAAACCACGGGCCAGGCATCGATACCCAGCGCCTGGGGTTTGATCGCCTGCCAAACATCGACATAGGGATGCCCGACGATCAACACGTTCCCCGCTGCACCGGGCAGCGCCATCGACTCGGCAGCGATCCTGGATTCTTTGGAACGCGGAACCAGATGATCCACCAGCACGCCCAGTCGACGGTGCGGACCAGGCTGAAAATCTCGGATCGCCGCCGCCAGCTCGTCGATCCCTCCCAGCGGCTCTACCACGATGCCCTCTAGACGAAGATCATCACCCCAGACCTTCTCAACCAATTCGGCATCGTGCTTGCCTTCCACCCAGATCCGGCTGGCGCGTGCTGTTCTCGCCCTGAGACCGCTGACTTTCACGGAGCCAGAAGCGGTACGCTGCGCCGTCGAACCCGTCGGGCTGGCCGCCTGCTGCGGAGCGACCGCCTCCACCGGCACGCCGTCAACCAGAAAACCAAAACCCAGCTGGAAGGACTTCGTCTTGCCGCGACGGTCCTCCAGCACCATGATGTGCATGCCGCCGGACTTCTCTATGCGGACTACCGCACCAACCCAGCCACTCTGTACATCCTCGAAAACAGTGCCTCGCGAAGCAGGAACCTGAGGCAGCTGTGCGCGAGCCGGTTTCGTCAGAGCCTGGCCCGGGCCCCAGGAGCCGTAATCAAAGGAGGAAGTCACTCTTCAAGTTTGGACTATGCCCTGGTTCGCCGAGGGCTGACACGCCTGCCAGCCGGAATCATCGGATGAAATGACGTACTAGACTTAGCACTTGGATGAGGTGAGTGCTAATTGACACTCGGAATCAGGCGTTCGGCAAGGAGGTAAGGATGAGCGAGCTGCGCAAACTCGAGGTCCTTCGTGCCATCGTGGAAGACTACGTCAATTCTCGTGAACCTGTAGGGTCCAAGGCCCTGGTCGACAGGCATCACCTCGGAGTATCCAGTGCGACGATCCGCAACGATATGGCGGCACTCGAGGAAGAAGGGCTGATCACGGCCCCGCACACTTCGGCTGGCCGGATTCCCACCGACAAGGGGTACCGCCTCTTCGTCGACCGGATCACCGAGGTCAAGCCGCTCTCCGTCGCCGAGCGACGCGCTATCCAGGCGGTACTGAGTGGTCCGGCAGATTTGGACGACGTCCTGGAACGAACGGTGCGGACGCTAGCTCAGCTGACCAATCAGGTCGCGGTAGTGCAGTATCCGACGTCGTCCAATGCCTCGGTCCGCCACGTCGAATTTGTCTCATTAGCGGCTCATCAGGCGCTCGTGGTGTTGATCCTGGACAATGGCAAGGTCGAGCAAAGCGTCTTCGACTTGGGTCAGCAAGTCGATTCGGAGGAGCTCTCCGGGCTGCGGCATCAGTTCCTCTCCGTCTTGGTAGGCGCTCCGGTGAACCAGCTGCCGCTCGTCCTCGAAGCCGTTCTCGGGCTGACCCCGGCTGTGCTGAGCTCAGCCGCTCAGGTGCTCGCCAACGGCCTGGCGGCCCTCGCGCAATCCGCCAAAGAGGAACGCTTCATGGTGGCTGGGACCGCCAACCTGACCCGTTCGAACGTCGACTTCCCGCTCAGCATCGGCCCGGTCCTCGACGCCTTGGAGGAGCAAGTCGTGATGCTTCGGCTGCTCTCCGAGATGGCACAGGACGCTCGCGGCGTCGCGGTCAGCATTGGCCGAGAGAACTCTTACGACTCTCTCTCCGAAGCATCCGTGGTGGCCACCGCCTATGGTGCTAGCTCAGCCAAGCTCGGCGTGCTCGGCCCGATCCGGATGGATTACCCGAATACCATGGCGACGGTGCGCGCGGTTGCCCGGTACCTCTCCCGAATTTTGGCCGGCTAAGCCGGTCGTCAGACTCCGACAGAAAGAGAAAGAGCGACATTGAGTAATCACTATGAGGTGTTGGGGGTTGCCCGCGACGCGACCGGTGAGGAAATCAAGAAGGCCTATCGTAAGCTTGCCCGTCAGTACCACCCCGATGTCTACCAGGGTGAGGATGCTGAGGAGAAGTTCAAGGATGTCTCTCATGCCTACGAGGTGCTTTCCGACCCGCAAAAACGCCGGGTCTATGACACCACGGGCAATGAAAACGGCACCGATAGCGGTTTCGGGGCCGGGTTCTCGGGTCAGGGCTTTGCCTTCCAGGATATTTTCGAGAGCTTCTTCGGCGGTCAGGGAGGCCAGGGACAGGGGCCCATTCCACGCAAGCAGCGTGGTCAGGACGCCTTGATCGGCGTCCGCATCGAGCTTCGCGAGGCGGTCTTCGGCGTCAATAAGAAAATCGAGGTCGACACTGCGGTGCTCTGCGAGACCTGTCACGGGTCCTGCTGCCGCGAGGGCACCACGGAGCAGACCTGCGATATCTGCCATGGCAGTGGTCAGGTGCAGCGCCCGGTGCGTTCCATTTTGGGCCAAGTGATGACGGTTGCCAGCTGTGTCACCTGTCAGGGGCATGGCACCGTGATCCCGGAGCCCTGCAATGAATGCATGGGAGAGGGTCGAGTGCGTTCTCGGCGTTCGCTGACCATCAAGGTGCCCGCCGGGGTGGACACCGGAACCAGGATTCAATTGGCCGCTCAGGGCGAGGCTGGCCCGGCGGGTGGCCCAGCGGGCGATCTGTACGTCGAGATGCGGGTCAACCGCGATACCTTGTTCTCTCGCGAGCGGGACGATCTGCAGGCCAGCGTCAATGTACCAATGACCGCGGCTGCGCTGGGCACCGAATTGACCATCGAAACTTTTGACGGTCCTCAGCAGCTCAACGTCAAACCCGGAACTCAGTCCGGTGAAGTGCTCACGTTACGCGGGCTGGGCGTGACTCATCTGCGTGGACAGGGCCGCGGCGATCTGAAAGTCGAACTCAACGTTGAGACGCCGACCAGGGTCGATGCGGCCCAGGAAGAGTTGCTCAAGCAGCTCGCGGCGCTCCGCGGCGAGCAGTTCACCGAGGGCAAGCTGACCGCTTCCGGTGGGGTTTTCGCCAAGCTGCGCGATAAGCTCGGCGGTCACTAGGAACTGCAAGAACTGCACGGACGGGGTTCTGGAGCGATCCGGGGCACCGTCCGTGCTGTCCGCTGAGCTCGGCGCAGCCCGTAAACTCAGATCGTGACGAATCCAATCTTTTTTGTTGATCCGGCCGAAGTCAGCGAGCTGACCGTCGGCGAGGTTTTTGAGCTCGGCGGCACCGAGGGGCATCACGCCGCCACGGTGAAACGCTTGACGCCGGGTGAAGCCATCGACCTGGTGGACGGCAAGGGATTGCGTTTGCGGGGTACCGTGACAAGCGTGGGGCAGGGCGCGCTGGAGGTCAGTATTGAGGAGCGGCTAGTGGAACCGGTCGCCGAGCCCCGGTTGGTTTTGGTCCAGGCGCTGGCCAAGGATGGCAGAGATGAACTCGCTATCGAAACAGCGACAGAACTCGGGGTTGACGCTATCGTCCCCTGGCAGGCGGATCGCTCTATTGTCCGCTGGAAGGCTGAGCGGGCCGAAAAAGCATTGGCTAAATGGCGTAAAACCGTGCAGGCAGCCGCTAAACAAGCACGCCGGGCCAGGGTACCGGAGGTGCTCGAACTACAGGACAGCACAGCCTTAGCCAAGCTGTCCGACTCGGATCAGGCTGGTTCAGGGATCGCTGCCTCACGGCAATTGCTGGTGCTTCATGAAGAAGCCTCGAGCGGTGTCAAGGAACTCTCCGGGCTGACGGACGCCGAGGACTTATTGTTGATCGTCGGGCCTGAGGGCGGCATTTCTGCCCGAGAACTCGAACTCTTTGCGAGCGTCGGAGCCAAGCAACTCAGATTGGGGGCTCATGTGCTGCGTTCCTCAACGGCCGGCCCGGTGGCCATTGCACTCTTGAGCGAGCGCCTCGGCCGCTGGTGACCCAGGGCCGGACGATATGGCAGCTCAGCGTACCGTAAAGGCCTTGCTATCCAGATCGAGCATTGCGTCGTTCCCGCTGGGGTCGCTACGGTACACCAGAAGTTCATAATTGCCCGGTGGAGGGTTCAGCACGAACTCAAAATTTCCACCCTGGGCGTTGGGCTTTATCGGCGTCGTGCCGCTTTGATAGTTCACTTTCCCACCGGCGGGCTCTACTCGCTGGACACTCCATTGCAGGTTCTGGCTGGAGGTCGGACCGAGACCGTCAACGGTGATGCTGCCGCCGCTGAACACCATTCCCTGCTGTGGATCGATAATCCAGATCGGTGCCTGGGTGGAGGGGTTTCGGCTGATCGGGCGATCCAATTTGACCTGATCGAAGGCCGCGAAATTAGTATGGCCGTCAACGAGCAGCGAGACCTGAATGGATTGATCGGAATCTATCAAACCGGCATTGGCTGCGGCACCGGTTGCGGTGTAAACCAGCTCTTGAATAGCCAGTTGCGCGGTGGCGTTGTCGGTTTGCTTGGCGAAAGCGTCCGCGGAGAGATCCACGGTGATGACGTTCTTCGCTGAAATGGAGGTGGCGATTTTGCTGGCTTTCGACCACGGCGTGGAGTAGTCCGGATCAAGGGGTTTACCGCCGGTCATTAATTGCAAAGCCGATTGAATAGGGTCGCTGCCGGGATCGGCGGGCAGGAATTCTCGGTAAAGGGCTGATTTTCCGTCGACTCGGCCAATCCAGTACACCGGTACTTTGGTGCTGGCTTGAGCGGTCTCCAACGGTGCTGAGCCGAAGGCACCGCTTTCAGAGGAGGAAGTATCGGGAAGATCACTTGCCTGGGTGCTCATCGAATTAGCCGTGCAGGCTGCCAGTGAAAACACGAAAGCTACGGCGCACAGCAGTGCTGTCCACCGTAATCGCGCGTGTTTTTGGCGTATTTTCCGGCTGATCTTTCGTCTCCTCTAACAAATCTGACGCTGTCTGTGCATGGGCACGTCTTACAGCTTGGCATAGTGAAACCACTGAAACGCCGAGTTTGAGCGCTCGATCAAGAACTGCAACCAGATCGAAATAGTTTTGAGATAGAGCTGAGACAGTGGGGTCTGCTGGAATGCATCGTGCCCTGAAAACGATTAATCACGTTAAGATATAGGAGACCGCTAGCCCTTTTAAACGAAAGCGAGCACAAGGCCGTATGGCCGATGCTATGACTGAATCAACTGCAAGTTTCAGTTCGACCGCCTTCCCGCGGACCGTCGCAGGAGTGCGTACCGAGACCATTACCTTTGACTCTCCGGAACAGATGGTTGCCTCGCTGGGCGGTGAAGATCAGGCATTGCGCGCGATTGAAAAGAGCTTCCCGGGAATCGATTTTCATGCTCGGGGCAACGAACTCTCGGTTTCCGGACCGGAGGTCGAGGTGCGTCGAATTGTCAGGCTATTTGACGAGATCAGAGCATTGGTGGTGCGTCAGACCGTCATCACTCCGCAGATCGTGGAACAGCTGGTGACCATGCTGGCGGCGCAGGCCCCGGCGAATCCTGTCGACGTCCTCACCCATAATATTCTGACCAGCCGAGGCCGGACCATCCGCCCCAAGACACTGAATCAGAAAAGCTACGTCGACTCAATTGACGCCAATACCATTGTCTTCGGAATAGGACCGGCTGGCACCGGTAAAACCTATCTGGCAATGGCGAAGGCGGTGCAGGCGCTGCAGCAGAAGGAAGTCAGCCGAATCATTCTGACCAGACCCGCGGTGGAGGCGGGGGAGCGGCTGGGCTTCCTGCCCGGAACGCTCAGCGACAAGATCGACCCATATCTTCGCCCGCTCTATGACGCTCTGCACGACATGATCGACCCGGAGAGCATCCCCCGTTTGATGGCCGCCGGCACCATTGAGGTCGCACCATTGGCCTATATGCGCGGACGCACGCTCAACGACGCCTTCATCATCCTGGATGAAGCCCAGAACACCACCGCCGAGCAGATGAAGATGTTCCTTACCCGGTTGGGATTTGGCTCCAAAATGGTAGTCACCGGCGATATTACGCAGGTTGATCTGCCGGGAGGCGTTCGCTCGGGGCTGCGGGTCGTCGAAGGCATTCTTCAGCAGATCGACGGCATCTCCTTCGCCAACCTGGAAGCCGCCGACGTCGTTCGGCACCGGCTGGTGGGGGATATCGTCACCGCCTATGCCCGCTGGAACGAACAGGCTCAGCAGAACGGAAAATCATGAGTGTCGAAGTCAATAACGAATCCGGGGTCGAGGCCAATGAGGAGGAGATCGTCCGCTTAGTGCGGTATATCTTCGATCATCTCTATCTGCACCCGCAGACCGAGCTCTCAGTGATTTTGGCCGATCGCGAAGCGATCGAGAAGCTCCATCTGGAGTGGATGGACGAGCCCGGGGCCACCGATGTGCTTTCATTCCCGATGGACGAGCTGCGACCGGGCACCTCGGCAAAACCTGCTCCGAACGGTCTGCTGGGTGATATCGTGATCTGCCCGCAGGTCGCCGCGGAACAGGCCGCTGCTGGCGGTCACAGCGTTGAGGATGAGATTCTGCTGCTCGCCACGCACGGCATTCTGCACCTGGTGGGCTACGACCACGCCGAGCCCGAGGAAAAAGCCGAGATGTTCGGCTTGCAGCGTGAACTGCTGAGTGGATTCCTCGGTCGGGATGCCCCAGCGGAGACTACCGCGTGATCACTGCCATTTTGACGGCAATGGCCCTTGCTTTTATCGTCATCGCTGCTGTCATCACCATGTCGGAGGCTGCGCTCAACTTCCTGCCCCGTCATGAGGTTGAGACCATCCAGGAGGAACGCGATCCGGTTCGACGGAATCGCCAAGCCAGTCTGCGAACCATCCTGGATCATCCGGTGGCGCATCAGAATGCCCTGAGATTCTGGCGAATCTGGTTCGAGATGGCCGCCGCCGTGGCGGTGGCCATGTTGTTCTTGAACCTGATCGATAACATCTGGATCGCGGGTCTGCTCGCCACCGCGGTGATGGCCGCCATCGGATTCGTTTTGGTCGGAGTTTCGCCCCGGCAATTCGGCAGACTCCATCCTTTATCGGTAGCGCGTGCCACCGCCTGGCTGATTCGCTTGCTCTGCTGGATTCTGGGCCCGATCCCACGCTGGCTGATCAGGGTGGGCAATGTGTTCGCCCCCGGTGCTCCCAGAGCTGAAACAGCTTTCGCCTCGGAAGAGGAGTTCCGTGAATTCGTCGATCGGGCCAGCGAATCGGACATGATCGAAGACGATGAGGCCGAGCTGATCCAGAGTGTATTCGAACTCGATGACACGCTGGTCCGGGCGGTCATGGTGCCCAGAACCGATATCGTGAGCATCGAACGCGGTTCCACGCTGAAGCAGGCTCTGGCGCTGTTCATCCGATCCGGCTATTCCAGGATCCCGGTGATCGGTGAGGACTCGGACCAGGTACTCGGAGTGCTCTATCTCAAGGATGTAGTGGCCACTCAGCAACGACTCGGCCGGGATGAAGCAGCCCCCTCGGTGGAATTGCTGAGTCGCGAAGTGCGCTACGTCCCGGATTCCAAGGCTGTTGGAGATTTACTCAGAGAACTGCAACGTGAATCAACCCACGTGGCGATCGTGATCGACGAATACGGCGGAACCGCGGGATTGGTCACCCTTGAGGACTTGATCGAGGAGATCGTCGGCGAGATCGTCGATGAATATGACTCAGAGGATCCTGAGGTCGAGGAAATCGGGCCAAATACCTATCGGATCAGTGCCAAGATGAGTGTGGACGATCTGGGCGAGCTCTTTGACGTCGACCTTGAGGACGACGAAGTGGATACGGTCGGCGGTCTGCTCTCCAAGCACCTAGGGAAAGTGCCGATTGTCGGCAGCGAAGTGCAAGTCGATGGTATCGAATTGCGAGCCGAGCGACTTGAGGGCCGCCGTAACCGGGTCAGCCATCTGATCGCGAGTAGATTGATTCATCAGGATGACGATCGTGATGACGACGAGGCTGAGCTATCCGAGAAAGTAGAAGAACATGACTGAGAACGAGACGAAAAAGCCTTATCGAGCGGGCTTCGCGGTGCTGGTGGGGCGACCGAACGCCGGGAAGTCCACTCTCACGAATGCCCTGGTGGGGCAGAAGGTCGCCATCACCTCGGCGAAACCGCAGACCACGCGGCATACTATCCGGGGCATTGTGCATCGCGAGGAATTCCAACTCATCTTGGTCGACACCCCTGGCCTGCATCGCCCGCGCACTCTGCTGGGGCAGCGGCTGAACGATCTGGTGGCCGGCACTTTGTCCGAGGTCGATGTGATCGGGTTCTGCCTGCCTGCTAACGAGAAGATCGGCCCGGGGGACCGGTTCATCGCTAACCAGCTCTCGCAATTGCAACGCAAACCCATTATCGCCCTGGTCACTAAAACCGATCTGGTGAGTCGGGCAGTTCTCACCGAGCAGTTGCTCGCGGTATCTGCGCTGGGTCAGCAGGTGCTGGGCGGCGAGGGCTTTGCCGACGTCGTGCCTGTCTCCGCTACCGAGGACTTCCAGGTCGATACCGTCGCGGCGGTACTGGCCGGTCATATGCCCGAGTCACCGCCGCTCTACCCCGAGGGCGAACTGACAGATGAACCGGTCGCCGTGATGGTCGCCGAACTGGTCAGGGAAGCCGCGCTGGAAGGCGTCCGCGAAGAGCTCCCGCATTCACTCGCGGTTGTCGTCGATGAGATCCAGGAGCGTGAAGGCCGTAGCGCGGACAATCCCTTATTGGATGTTCACGTCAATCTTTATGTCGAGCGTCCGTCGCAGAAAGCCATTATCATCGGCAAAGGCGGTTCCCGCTTGCGCGAAGTCGGTAGTAACGCGCGCTTGGGAATTGAGAAGCTGCTGGGTACTCGGATCTATCTGGATCTGCACGTCAAAGTAGCTAAGGACTGGCAGCGGGATCCCAAGCAATTGGGTAAGCTCGGCTTCTGAGCGGGTGCCGGGCACAGCGGCTTCCCAGCCGGTACTTGGCTCTGTCTGGGCGTCCTTCCAGTAGAATAGGGAGTTCTGTCATCGACGAAGGGTACTGCTAAATGAGCGGTCGCCGTATTTATCGGGGCAATGGCGCCTCCTCAGAACGCCAGTATGTTGATTCCACCGGCACTCCCACTGAGCCCGTGCGGAAAAACAAGCAGCCCCGGCATCTACGAGAACGCAGAGTGCCGCTATGGATCAAGATCATCTCAGCCGGGCTCAGCCTGGTATTGGTAGCGGGCGTAGGCTTCGCTGCCTATCTCTTCCTGCACTTGCAGGGGAATATCAAGACCGACGATCTCAACGCTGGGTTGGGCAGTGCTGCGCCCGTCGCGGATGACAATCATGACCCGATCCAGATCCTGATTATGGGGACCGATACCAGGTCCGGTCAGGATTCAGCGTACGGCAGCGAATCGGATTCTTCGGGTTACGGCAATTCAGATGTGATGATGCTGATGAATCTTTCAGCCGACCGGAAAAACGTCTCGGTGGTCAGCTTTCCGCGCGATTTGATGGTGCCGTTTCCTGGTTGCAAGAACCCCAAGGGCAGCGATCCGCTGCCAGCCCAGCAGAGCATTCAGCTGAATTCTGCATTGGCGATGGGTGGTCCGGGCTGCACGGTGGCAACCATCAATGCCTTCACCGGACTCACTATCGACCACTTCATGCTCGCGGACTTCAAAGCGGTCAAGGATCTGACCACGGCTTTGGGCGGGGTGGAGGTCTGCGTCAGCAAGGAAGTCAAAGACGCCGCTTCGGGGCTCAATCTGCCCGCCGGGAAATCCAGCATCGCCGGTGACCAGGCGCTGGCTTTCCTGCGCACTCGGCACGCCTTCGGCAATGCGGGAGACACCGATCGGATCAAGGCTCAGCAAGCCTTCCTGGCCTCGATGACGCGCAAAATCAAAAGCGAAGGCACACTGACCGATTTACCGAAACTGTACAACATCGCAGATATCGTCACTCGAAATCTCACGGTCGACTCCGGGCTTTCCAACCCGGCTGCATTGATCAGCATGGCTAGCCGGCTTAAGGACGTCGATCTCTCCCAGGTGGCCTTTGTCACCGTTCCTTCGGGTGCGGACGCTCTAGACACTAATCGCCTGGTACTCAGTGAACCTGCCGCCGGGCAGCTCTTCCAGGCGATCAAGTCCGATACCCCTTTGACCGCAAGCCCGAAGTCCAGTTCCGCGGCATCCAGTCCGGCCCAGGGCGCGACGCCGTCCAGCAGCGCCGCCAAACCGCCGGCCACAGCCTATAACAAAGCGCTTCAGCCGGTGATCGTCAGCAATGCTTCAGGAGTTCCGAGCAGGGCTGCGGAGTTACTGCAATTACTCAGCAGCGCTGGGTATACCAATTCCGCGCAGGGTGAAGCGGTACCCGAGCAGGCGAGTACCCAATTGCTCTATGGCAGTGGCTTCGCCGACGTCGCCCAGGATCTGGCAGAGCTCTTCGGCCTTCCCGCGAGTGCCTTGGCGCCCGCTCCCGCCATGAACGGTGTGCAGTTACTCGTCGGTGCCGATTTCAGTTCGGGCCATAAGATCGGCAAAGTCGCTTTACCCTCGGATATCGTGGCAGGCACTGCAAATCAACCTATTCAATGCCAAGACGTCAATGATCTGCCGCACTAATCCTGCCGTACTGAATGCTCAGCGATCCTGAAAGAGATAGCCTCGGCAAGACCGCCAGGGGCTTCCGTTCCCTGCGCCCTTGCCGAGGCTATGTAGGCTGACTTCAGCTAGCCTTTACCAGATTCTCACCCGATCGGCGGGATCAAGCCAGAGTCCATCGCCCTGCTCGGTGTGGAAACTCTGGTGGAAGGCATCGATGTTCTTCACCACTTGATTACAACGCCATTCCCCGGGGGAATGCGGATCGATCGAAACCCTCCGGATGGCTTCTTCGGGTCGATTTTTGCCGCGCCAGCATGCTGCCCACGAGAAGAAGAACCGTTCGCCACCGCTGAGCCCACCGATCTCTGGCGAATCGGCGCCCTGCAGCGCACTCTGCCAGGCCGCAAAAGCGATGCTCAGCCCACCTAGATCACCGATGTTCTCGCCCAGGGTGAGTTTTCCATTGAGCGGATGATCGGGGGCGTCGAGCGGGCTCAGCGCATTATATTGCTCGACGAGTTTCGCGGTCCGGGCCTCGAAGGCCTCCCGATCAGCATCGGTCCACCAATTGTTCAGCGCACCATCTCCGTCGAACTGCGATCCCTGATCGTCAAACCCATGACCGATTTCATGACCGATCACCGCCCCGATGCCGCCGAAGTTCGCGGCGTCGTCCGCGTCAGCATCGAAGAAGGGAGGCTGCAGAATAGCGGCCGGGAAGACGATCTCGTTCATCGTCGGGTTGTAGTAGGCGTTGACCGTCTGCGGCGTAATGAGCCATTCCTCACGGTCGATCGGCTGACCGATTCTGGCCAGTTGGCGATTGAGCTCAAAGAGATGGGCTCGCCGGACATTCCCCAGCAGATCGTCCGCTGAGATCTGCAAGGCCGAATAGTCCTGCCAGACATTGGGATAACCGATCTTAGGAACGAACTTGTCGAGTTTCTGCAAGGCCCGAGCCTTGGTCTGCTCGCTCATCCAGTCCAATTCCTTGATCGAGACACGGTAGGCCTCGATCAATCCGGCCACCAGGCTCTCCATGCGTGCCTTGTGGGAAGCTGGGAAATGCCGGGCTACGTAAAGCTGCCCAACAGCCTCGCCAAGGCAGTTCTCCACCAGCCCCACACCGCGTTTCCAACGCTCGCGGATCTCGGTGGCTCCGCTGAGTGCGGTGCCGTAGAAGGCAAAGTTCTCCGCCACCACGTCCGAAGACAAATAAGGAGCCGCCGAAGAGATGACTCTCATGGTCAGCCAGTCCTGCCAGGCTTCAAGGGGCTGCGCTTGCAGTAACTGCTGCAACGTCCTGAAGAAATCAGGGGTACTCACCACGATCTCGGCGGTCTGCTGTTCGGAGACTCCTAGCGCTTCAAGCCAGATCCCGAAGCTCGGCATCAGTTCCAGGACTTCGCTGTGGCTCAATAAGTTATAGGTCTTCTGGGGGTCCCGCAGGGTGACCTTATCCCAGTGCCCTAAGGCCAGGGCGGTCTCCAGAGCCATCACGCGCTCGGCTGCGGTAGCTGCTTCTGCGACCCCTGCTAGGGCCAGCATCTTGGCGATATGCTGCTGATATTTCTGCCTCAGCTCGGCGGATTTCTCTTCCCGGTAATAGGCCTCATCCGGCAGACCAAGCCCGCTCTGGCCGATCTGGAATAGATAACGCGTTGGATCGCCCGGGTCGTTGTAGACATAGAAGCCAATCGGACCGCTGGTTTCGCCGCGTTGCAACTTCCCGGTCAGCGCTAGCAGGTCTTCCGCGTTCTGGGTGGCATAGATCGCCCTGATGGTGTCGGTCAGCGGGCTGATTCCCGCGGCGTCAACAGCTTGATCGTCCATGAAACTCGCATAAAGATCGCCGACCTTCCGCTCTTCGGCGGTACCGTCCGTCTTACCAGCAGCGGTTTCGATCAGTTCACGGACCGCCAGCTCGGACTCATCCCGAAGATCCATGAAAGAGCCCGCGGATGATCGGTCCGCCGGGATCTCGTGAGAGTCCAGCCATCTTCCATTGACGTAACGGAACAAGTCGTCCTGGGGTCTGCTCTGAGGGTCAAAAGTGCTCTGGTCGATATCTGAGGAGGTGCCTGACGGCGTCATCGATGTCTCTTTCAGCTAGTTCTGGGATATCGGACTACCAGGAGACGAAGGGTCTTTGGAGCGTCTAAAAACGCGCCGATCCGCCGATGTAACCTGGTTCACTTTCATCCTACGCGCCGTGCTAGGCTACTTTTGTGCGCGCTGGAATTCTTCTTCTTAGCTGCCGCGGCGAGGTCATAACCCGCTAATCCCGCTCCCTGGAGCGAGTCGATTCTTGGACAGGCCGATTCCTCGCCGCGGAGTTTTGCTGTACCCCGGCCCGGAAATCACCAGAACCCAGAGAAAAGGCCTGCCGCCATGCGAAACGCTCAAAAACCTTCCGGAATGCCCATCCACCGCTATTTGCCGTTCCACGAGCAGATCGAGGTTTCGCTACCCGATCGGAGCTGGCCGGAGAAACGGATCACTAAGGCTCCGCGCTGGTGCGCCGTCGACCTGCGCGATGGCAACCAGGCCTTGATCGATCCAATGAGCCCGGCACGCAAGCTGAAGATGTTCGAATTGCTGGTCCGGATGGGTTACAAGGAGATCGAGGTGGGTTTCCCCTCGGCTTCCCAGACGGATTTTGACTTCGTCCGGCAGCTGATCGAAGGCAATCGCATTCCCGAGGACGTCACCATCCAGGTGCTCACCCAGGCTCGGGAGCACCTGATTGAACGCACCTATGAATCCTTGATGGGCGCCAAGCAAGCGATCGTGCACCTCTACAACTCCACTTCGGTGCTGCAACGCAGGGTGGTCTTCAATGAAGATCAGGACGGCGTGATGGCGATCGCCACCCAGGGCGCGCTGCTCTGCAAGAAGTATCAGGAGACCTTGGGCGATACCAAGATCACCTATGAGTATTCACCCGAATCCTTCACCGGCACCGAGCTGGACTATGCGGTCCGGGTCTGCAACGCCGTGGCCGATATTTTCGAAGCTTCCGCGGACAATCAAGTGATTGTGAACCTGCCTGCCACCGTGGAGATGATCACTCCTAACGTGTACGCGGATTCCATTGAATGGATGAGCCGTCATCTGCACCCGCGGGAAGGCATCATCCTGAGCCTGCACCCCCATAATGACCGCGGCACCGGCGTCGCGGCGGCGGAATTGGGTTACCTGGCTGGCGCGGATCGCATCGAAGGCTGTCTTTTCGGTAACGGAGAGCGCACCGGGAACGTCGATCTAGTAACTCTCGGCCTGAACCTGTTCAGCCAGGGTGTGGACCCGATGATTGATTTCTCAGATATCGACGAGATCCGGCGCACCGTTGAGTACTGTAATCAGCTCCCGGTGCCGGAACGTATGCCTTATGGCGGAGATCTGGTCTTCACCGCTTTCTCCGGCTCACATCAAGATGCCATTAAGAAGGGCTTCGAGGCCCTGGAACGGGACGCCGCGGCCGCTGGGGTAGAGGTCAAGGATGCAGTCTGGGCGGTTCCGTACCTGCCGGTTGATCCCAAAGACCTGGGCCGCAGCTATGAAGCCGTGATCAGAGTCAACTCTCAGTCGGGTAAGGGCGGGGTGGCTTACTTGCTCAAGAATGAGCACAACCTCGACCTGCCGCGCCGTGCTCAGATCGAGTTCTCCTCGGTCATTCAGCGGCGCACGGACACCGCTGGCGGTGAGGTGAGCGGCAATGAGCTGTGGGATGCCTTCATCGATGAGTACCTGCCCAGCCCGGATACCAATGCAGCGGGGCAGTGGGGGCGTTATGCGCTGGGCTCTACCAGCGTTGAGGCCGGCGATGACGGTTCGACGACGCTCAGTGCCACCATGACGATCGACGGCGTGGAGCAGCGGCGCACCGGCACCGGAAACGGCCCGATCGCCGCGCTGCTGACCATCCTCCGGGAAGACGGCGTGGATCTGCGGGTGCTCGACTACACCGAGCACGCGCTTTCCGAGGGCGGCAGTGCACAGGCGGCCTCCTATGTGGAATGTGCTGTGGGGGATCGCGTACTGTGGGGCGTCGGAATCGATCCGAACACCACGACGTCCTCCCTCAAGGCAGTGATCTCCGCTGTCAACAGAGCGATTCGAGATACTCGCGCAGCTTAGAGCCTCTGTTTCGAGGTGGATTTCGCGGGTGGTTTCACGCGGTTTTGAACCGTCGGGTGAGACCACCCACGAGCTGTCCGTACACAGCTTTGAAAGAATTAAAAAGCTCATTCCCAGGTAATTTTCAGCAAATACCTGTATTCCTGTGAGGGTGCTTAGGCACCCGGAACCTCTCAGATTGAGTGGCATAAAGACGTGCCACTCAGCGGAGCGGATTTCTGGCAAAGGCAAAAGCCCTCTTCAGGAAAGGTCTTCACCATGTCAGATAAATCTTCACGGGCCAAGTTTCTGGCGGCCACAGCCGTCCTCACACTTGGTTTGAGCGGCATCGGAGCGACCGCGATCTTCGCGACGTCGGCCAATGCGGCTCCCGCAGCCTTGGCCGATACCGATGGCGATACATTGCCAGATATCTGGGAAACCCAAGGCTACGATGCCAATGGAGACGGCGTAATCGACGTCGACCTTCCAGCGATGGGCGCGGATCCCAACCACAAAGACCTCTTTGTGGAGATGGACTATATGGCGGGCCGTCTGCCGAGCAGCACGGTGGCCTTCGACCGGATCGTCGATGTCTTCGCCAGTTCACCGATCAGCAACCCCGATGGGGTGAGCGGGATCAAGCTCCACCTGGATGCCGGCGTCGCCGGTGGCGGCACTTACAACCTGGGCGGCGGCAATCAGGTCCCCTATGATTCCAATCTGAGCCCGGTGCTTTCACAGACCAATGCGATCAAGTCGGCGAACTTCGATTCGAAGCGGGCCGCGGTGTTCTATTACATGCTCTGGGCGGATGACTACGACAGCAGCTGCAGTAGCGGCAACGCTTTCGCGATCCCCAACGACACCTTCGTGGTCACGATGGGACCGCGGTGTGGCTGGACGGTGACTCAGGATATGCAGGTCGGCACTTTCGTCCACGAGTTCGGCCATACCCTGGGCTTCACCCACGGCGGCAATGACAGCGTTAACTACAAGCCCAACTACCTTTCGGTGATGAACTACACCTTCCAGTTCGGCGGGGTGCCGAAGGCCGATGGCACCTCCTACTTCGGATACTCCAGTGTGAACCCGGGCTCGCTGAACGAGAACAGTCTCAATGAATCCAACGGTTTGGGTGCTTCGGCTTCAGCGTGGAAGACCACCTGGTTCTGCCCGGATAAGACCGCGCGAACTACCGCGGTCAACGCTAGCCAGCCGATCGACTGGAACTGCAACGGTTCGCTGACCAGCGGCGTGTCGAGCGATATCAATAAGAGCGGCGGCAAGAGCACACTGGGCTCCTCCAATAACTGGGCCAGCATCCAGTTCGGTGGTGGCTCGGTCGGCGGCTCGGGAAGCCTGGCAGAATCCCGGACGCCTTCCTCGGTGGAGCACACCGAACACGAGCTGACGAAGTCCGATTGGGACAATCTGAAGGTCGGGGTTCTGCCGGGTCACTGAGACCGGCTCATTCCTGTCTTGATGACTGAGGGTTGAAGGTGTGGTTCCCGGCGTCGGGGGCCACACCTTCAACGTTAAAGTTCGGCCGGTCAATCCGGGGTCTTGGGCCGCTGAGGTGGCAGAATGAAGCGGTGGCCGCACACTCTTCTTTCGCAGCGCGCACCTACCGGGTGGACGCCGTTGTGTTGCGCACCCATAAGCTCGGAGAGGCTGATCGGATCATCACCTTGCTGACCAGTGATCATGGTCAGATTCGCGCTGTCGCTAAGGGAGTCCGCAGGACTTCCAGTAAATTCGGTGGCCGGTTGGAGCCTTTTATGGTCTCAGATCTGCAATTAGTCGCCGGACGTACTCTCGATATCATTTCCCAGGCAGTCACTAAAAGCTCTTATGGGCAATCGATCGCTGCCCATTATGACCGCTATACTGTCGCCACCGCGATGGCAGAGACAGCTGAGAAGCTCACAGACGCAGATTCTGAGTCTGCGGGAGCGCAGTACCGGCTGCTGGTCGGAGCTCTTGCGGCGTTGTCTCGCGGCGACCATGCCGCCGAGTTGATTCTCGATTCATATCTTCTGCGTTCTTTGGCCACGGCGGGTTGGGCACCGAGTTTTGATGCCTGTGCTCGCTGCGGCGCGACCGGCCCGCACACAGCCTTCTCAGCCGCGCTCGGAGGTGCGGTGTGCCATGACTGCAGGCCTCCTGGCTCACCCTCGCCCTCCGTGGAAACGATGCGGCTGCTGGCTGCGCTGCTCAGCGGAGATTGGGCAGTGGCAGATGTCTCTGAACCGGCAAACCGGCGGGAGGCCGCCGGACTGGTGGCCAGCTTTGTGCAGTGGCATTTGGAGCGCAATGTGCGCTCGTTGCGTCTGGTAGAGAGAAACTGAGAAATAATGGCTCGACGATCCACCCGAAGCACCGCTAAACCAGAGGTGCAGGCTCCCTGGTCGCACCCATCAGGTGCCGTCAAACCACAAATACCGGCTGAGTTGATCCCGCAGCACGTCGCCATCGTGATGGACGGCAACGGACGCTGGGCTAATCAGCGTGGCCTGACCCGGATCGAAGGGCACAAAGCGGGGGAGCCCGCATTGCTCGACGTCATGGCGGGTGCGATTGAACTGGGCATCAAATACGTCACTGTCTACGCCTTTTCCACGGAGAATTGGCGGCGCTCCCCGGAAGAAGTGCGCTTCCTGATGGGCTTCAATCGTGATGTGCTGCGCAGGCAGCGGGATCAGCTGGACGCCTGGGGTGTGCGGGTGCGCTGGTCAGGGCGGAAACCCCGGCTCTGGGGCTCGGTGATCAAAGAGCTTGAGATCGCCCAAGAGCGGACCAAGGACAACGACACCATTACCTTGACCATGTGCGTCAACTACGGAGGCCGAGCGGAACTGGCCGATGCGGTTTCCTCGATCGCCCGAGAAGTGGAAGCCGGTAGGCTCAAAGCCTCGGCGATCACTGAACGCACCATTCAGAAGCATCTCTATCTGCCCGATGTTCCGGACGTCGATCTTTTCATGAGATCCAGCGGTGAACAACGGCTTTCGAACTTCGTGCTGTGGCAGAGTGCCTACGCCGAGTTCGTCTTCCTGGACACCCTCTGGCCGGATGTCGATCGGAGAACTCTCTGGGAGGCAGTCGATATCTATGCCCGCCGAGACCGCCGCTATGGCGGCGCGATCGATGCTTCTGCGGTGACCGGCTAGGTCATCACCGACTAATTCATCACCGGCTAGTTCTCCGGGCCGTAGGCGCGCATCCAGTGACCGATATCGGCGTAAGCGGCGTCCCTGACGGACTGCCGCGAGAGGAAGATGTCGTGGAGCCCGCCGGAATAGCGGTTGACCATCACTCGATGCCCGATCTGCAGGCCCAGCTTGGCCATCTGCTGGACGTCGATCACAGCGTCGACTCCCTGCATCTGCTCGCTCCAATCCGCTTGAATAAGGGTTTTCTCGGAGAGCAGCATCAGAATTGGAGCCTGAATGCTGAGCCCCTTTGAGACCTGGGCATGGCCGTTCAGCACCGCTTTGATCCAGCCCGCTCGGAACGGGAATGAGTTAGCCGGGCGCCAGCGGGGATCGAGATCCCATTCACCGTGCGCCGTGCTGCTCACCGACTGCCAATAAGCAGTCATATCCGGATGATTGAAGACTCGCTTCGGATCTGAACGGACAAAGGGGTCCACCAGGTGGGTGGCGATCTGCCGCAGAAAACGGCTGCCCTGCAGTTCCAGCCACGGTCCGTTGAGAATGAGGGACGATAAGATTCCGGGGTGCCGATCGGCCCAGAGCGTGGCGATCAGAGCACCGAGCGAGTGAGCGAGCAGATGGATTCGGCAGTCGTGACCCAGATCCGCGCCGATCGCCTCCAGGGCGGCGGCTAGGTCCTCATCGTAGATCGCCAGGTCTTCAGTGAAACCCTCAGACTGTCCTTCTCGTAAGCTGCGGCCGTATTTGCGCAGATCCAGTGCATAAAAATTGATCCCGCGTTCGGTGAAAAATTCAGCGAGCTCAGTTTGGAAGAAATAATCCGCCCAGCCATGAAGGTAGAGCACGACCTCCTCGGGATGCGAGGATTCGCTGGGCTTGAGCTCGACAACTCGCTGCCACCAGCTCCTATCGGGTACGGGTTTGCGCTTCGGACGGTGCCGCACCAGGGTGGCGACGACCGGGCCCTCTTCATCTGAGTCCAAGTCGAGAGTCAGTTTTTGATAGCCAGGACCCAGGAAATCCTGCTCCCACTGAGCACGGGTAGCCGTCTCCACCGTCATCCTGCACTCCCATTCTTCTCATCTCGGGGATCCGGGACGAGCATATAACCTTGCAGCCAACGCCGCAGTCGCGCATAAGCCTCTTCGCGCACTGGTCTTTCGGAGAGCAGCACATCGTGCAGTCCGCCGTCGATCTTTTCTATACTGACGCTCTGCCCCAGCGTGATCGCACGGGCTGCCATGGTCTGGATATCGAGTACGGCATCGGCGCTGCGCATGCCTTCACGCCAGCGCGGTCCATTCAAGCTACGAGCACTCATCATCACCAGGATAGGCACGGGAATGTCCAGACCGCGAGCCACTTGGGCCTGGCCGGCCAGAATAGCGCTCATCCAGCCCCAGCGCATCGGAAAGGCCAGCGGAGGGCGTAAGCGGTCATCGAGATCCCATTCACCCTCGGCATGCGAGGAGATGGAACGCCAGTAAAAATTCCTTTCGGGTGCCTTGATCCGGCTTTGCGGCCACCAGCGGGCCAGCGGTTCCACCATGGAATACATGCCATAACGCACAAAGGAACTTCCATGCATTTCCAGCCACGGGCTATTGAGAATCAGATGGCTCACTGTCTCCGGAAACCGGCTGGTCCATAACGCCGCGACCAGGCCTCCGGTGGAATGCCCCATCAGCGCGACCTGAGGTGATTGATCTGACCGGCCATAGTGCTCATGCAAATCCTCGACGACGACCTTGAGCGCTTTGCTCAATTCCGTATCGTAATCCTCGAGGTCAGCGACGAATCCGCCGACGCTGTGATCCCGAAGACTACGTCCGTGATTGTGCAGGTCAAGCGCATAAAAGGCGACTCCCAGTTCAGTGAAGAATTCAGCCAATTCGGTATTGAAGAAGTAATCGCTCCAGCCGTGGATGAAAAGCACCGCCTGGTGAGGCAGTGCCGGCTGCGACTCCGGGAAATGCCTGACCAGGGTGGCGATCTCATGTTCAGCGCCGTCGCGTCCAACATCGAGCACGGTGGATTCGTAGCCGGGACCGAGCACGTCCTGCTCCCAGCGAAGTTCAGTCATTCAACTCACCCGCAGGCTCGGGCGGCAGCTCGTCCCGCAGTGCGCCCGGAGAAGAGACAACCGCCTAGGAAGGTGCCCTCCAAAGCCCGATAGCCATGCACTCCACCGCCTCCGAAGCCAGCGGCCTCACCAGCGGCATAGAGACCATCAATCGGATCTCCATCGGTTCCGATCACCTGGCCGTCGAGATTTGTTTGGATTCCGCCCAAGGACTTACGGGTCAGAATCGAGAGCCTGACCGCGATCAGTGGGCCGTGTTCTTTGGCGAGCATCTGATGGGGTGGCACCACGCGCATGATCTTGTCGGTGGCGAATCGTCGAGCCTCTCGAATCGCATTGAGCTGGGTGTCCTTTCCTAAACCGGTGGCCACCTGACGATCCCGTGCCTCGATCATCTCCCGCAGCCTGGTCCCGCTGATCAGCTCTTCGCCGATCAAGGCATTCATTTTGACCGCCAACTCCTCCGGAGTGCCAGCCTGCAAGAAATCGACTCCGTGATCGAGGAAAGCCTGTACCGGAGCAGGTACACTGGTCATCGCGCGTTTCGCGAGGGCGGGAATGTCTTTACCCGTCAGATCGGGGTTCTGCTCCGAACCGGAGAGCGCAAATTCCTTGCCGATGATCGTTTTATTGAGCACGAACCAGGAATGCTGATAGCCGCTCGCCACGATGTGCCTGACCGAGCCGAGCGAGTCAAACCCCGGAAAGAGTGGCGTCGGAAGCTTCTTTCCCGTGGCGTCCAGCCACAGTGAGGAGGGCCCCGGTAAGATACGGATCCCATGCTTGGGCCAGATCGGATCCCAGTTGTGAATACCTTCTGGGTAATGCCACATCCGATCGGTATTGATCAGGGTGCCGCCGACTGATTCCACCGCGTCTTGGAATTCCCCATCGACTGAGGCTGGCACTCCAGAGATCAGGTAATCAGGTGCTTTGCCCTCGGGCCACTGCTCCCTGACCTTTCGGTGATTGCCGCCGATCCCACCGGTGGTGACCAGAACCACCTGAGCGGAGACGTCGAATTCACCGACTACCTTGCGGCTGCTCTGCTCGCCCCGAGCGACATCGGATGGTTCCAGGATTTCTCCCCGTACGCCGCTGATTCGCCCGGCGACGGAGACGAGCTCCGTGGCACGATGACGATAGAGTATTCGAACTTTTCCTTCGCTGACCCCTTCGGCGAGCTTAATCAGAAAAGGTGCCAAAATACCGGGGCCGGTGCCCCAGGTGATGTGGAACCGAGGAACCGAATTGCCGTGTCCTTCAGCGTCATAGCCGCCTCGTTCAGCCCATTGCACCAAGGGGAAGAACCGGACGCCCAGCGAATGCAGCCAGGTGCGTTTCTCGGTTGCCGCGAAATGCACATAGGCCTTGGCCCACTCTCGTGGCCAATAATCCTCGGGCCTATCGAAGTCCGCCGTGCCAAACCAGTCCGCCAAAGCGAGTTCCTCGGAATCCTTGACGCCCAGGTGCCGTTGCTCGGGGGAATCTACTAAGAACATTCCGCCGAAGGACCAGAATGCCTGGCCGCCAAGCGAGGCTTCGGGCTCCTGATCGAGCAAAATAACGTTGCGTCCGGCGTTATAGGCCTCGCAGGCCGCGACGATGCCGGCCAATCCTGCGCCAATAACAATGAGATCTGCTGAGTCCTGAGTGGCTGCCATATTTCATGCTAACCCCGCTCGGCGGTTCGCGAAGTCACCACCGGTTTGGCGATGCCGCTCAGGGGCAGGAAAATGAAGACCATGCGCTTTTACCCCACTTTCTTCCGTGTGGTCTTTTCCGGAATGGATGCCGAACGTGCCCATCGAATCGGCTTCGGCATGGTCAGGCTGGCAGATCGGCTGGGGGCAGGTGGAGTGCTGAGAAAACTCACTAAGCCTTCAGCAGAACTTCGAGTGCACGCACTCGGCCGGGTCTTCCCTTCGCCTTTCGGACTGGCCGCAGGCTTCGACAAAGAGGGGCACGGCATCCCGGCTCTCGCCAATCTTGGTTTCGGGCACGTCGAAGTGGGGACCATCACCGGGCAAGCCCAGCCAGGGAACCCGCAGCCACGGCTCTTTCGCTTGGTGCAGGACAGGGCGCTGATCAATCGGATGGGCTTCAACAACGACGGCGCGGCCTCGGTAGCGCCGCGCTTGCGGCACGCCAAACAGGTACTGGAACGCCGCTACCGGCAAGCACGGCCGGTGATCGGCGTCAATATCGGTAAGACCAAGAAAGTGGATCTTGCCGATGCTGTCGAGGACTATTTAGTCAGTACCCGGGAACTCGCTGCCATTGCGGACTACCTGGTGGTCAATGTTTCCTCTCCGAACACCCCCGGCCTTCGACTCTTGCAAGATGTCCGATCGTTGCGGCCCTTGCTCAGCGAGGTCAGTAACGCTGCGCTGGAAGCGGCCGGACACCGGGTTCCCCTGTTGGTGAAGATAGCCCCGGATCTCTCCGATGCGGATATCGATGCGGTGACCGAGTTGGCTCTTGAGCTTCAATTGGACGGGATCATCTGCACCAATACAACCATTACCCGGCAGGGGCTGAGCACCGAGCCAGAGAAGGTGATGGAACTCGGCGTCGGGGGTCTTTCGGGAGCACCGCTCAAAGCCCGTTCCCTGGCCGTGCTGCGCAGGGTGAAAGCAGCGGCGGGGGAGTCATTGACCATTATCTCCGTCGGCGGAGTTGAGACGGCGGAAGATGTTCAGCAGCGGCTGGACGCCGGGGCGACTCTGGTGCAGGGGTACACCGCGTTCCTCTACGAGGGGCCGTTCTGGGTCTCGAAGATCAACCGAGATCTACTCAAGCTCCGCAAGTAGCCAGCCCTCCGGAAAACCAGCGAAAACAGGCGAGGCGCTCAGCGCGTTCGAGCAGTTTTTCAGTCGAGCTTCTGGCCGCGCTTGACTTGCGGTTTGGGCAACCGCAGACGGCGGAACTGCAGGGATCTCATGGTCGCATACCAGACGACGCCTTGATCGACGGTGCCGAATTTCGCGATCAGCCGCTTTTTGAGCCGGCGACCCATGAAGATCGAGTCGATCACCACCGCGACGACCATCAGCCAGAAGATGATGAAGGTCACCGAGACCAAAGAGGCATCGGGGAAGAAAAGGGTCAGCACCACAATGGCCAGGGCGATGAACATCACGAATTCGCCCAGATTAGTGCGGACGTCGACGAAATCACGAGCAAAGCGCTTTTGCGGGCCTTTGTCCCGGAACGGAAGAAACCTCTCGTCGCCGGTATCCAGCGCGGCACGAGTCTTCAGCTGAGCCTCCCGGCGGGCTTCCCGGTCCGCTACCCGTGCAGCTGAACGGTCATTGGGCACCAGCGGGCGCTTGCGTGCGGCTTCCTGCTCCTTACGGCTAGGAGTGGGCGCGCCCTTACCCGCACGCGGATCTGCTTTCTCAGTCGACTTCGCTGATTGATCCGCTACGGTCTCGGTTGCTTCTTTATTTCTTCCAAACACCTCTCCAGGATACCCGTTGCGCAGCGCCTTGGACTCATCGAGAACGGGCGGTAAGGTTCGGACCATGACCAGCAATCCTTTTTCTGATGGTTTAGCAGCCATCGTTGCCAATCAGCCCGATCGTGAGACCATTGCCGCTCTGCGACATGAGGTCCACTCAGATTTCCCGCAGACGGTGAGTGATTTGATCGAACTCGCCAAAATCCCTGGGATCGCCTGGGACGCTTTTGACGCCGCTGAACTGGACCGCAGCGCTGCGGCGGTCGCGGCACTGATTCGTACCGTGGGTGTCGATGAAGTACAGATCCTGCGCGAGCAGAAAGCCGACGGCACCCCGGGCGGCCCGGCGGTGGTCGCTCGAAAGCTCGCCAAGGCCGGAAAGCCGACAGTGCTGCTCTATGCCCATCATGATGTGCAGCCGCCCGGCGAAGAAGCTCTCTGGAACTCAAGTCCTTTTATGCCGGTCGAGAAGGACGGCAGGCTCTGGGGTCGCGGAGTGGCCGATGACAAGGCTGGGGTGCTCGCGCACATCGCCTCACTGCGTGCGGTGACAAAGGTGCTGGGCGAAGATTTCGGCGTCGGCGTGACGCTCTTCATCGAAGGTGAGGAAGAAGCCGGTTCCCCGACCTTCCACGATTTCCTGACCGCACATCAGGATCTGCTTCGTACGGATGTCATTGTGGTGGCTGATTCCAGCAACTGGAAAGTCGGTGTTCCAGCCCTGACTACGAGCCTGCGCGGCCTCGTGGACGGCAGCATTGAAGTTCAGGTCCTGGAGCATGCTGTCCATTCCGGGATGTTCGGCGGTCCGATCCTGGACGCTCCCACCCAGCTGGCCCGGCTGATCGCGACCCTTCACACCGAGGAGGGTGCGGTGGCAATCGAAGGATTGCACACGGCGAATGAGCCATCGCTGGAATACCCGGAAGCAGATTTCCGGGCTGATGCTTCGGTGCTCGAAGGCCTTGCGCTGGCCGGCAGCGGGAGTATCTCGAGTCGGCTGTGGTCGCAACCGGCACTGTCCATCATCGGATTCGATGCTCCTCCAGTGGCCACCAGCTCCAATACCATCCAGCCCCGAGCAACGGCGAAATTCAGTCTGCGGCTGGCTCCCGGCCAGGATCCAGCCGAGGCGATGGAGGCAGTGCGCCGTCATCTGGAGCGCCATACGCCCTCGACGGCCAAGGTGACTCTCATCCCGGGAGAACAGGGGAGTGCTTTTGCCGCTGATACCTCAGCACCGGTAGCACAGGCCATGTTGTGGGCTCTTGGTACCTCGTGGGGCGTCGCTCCAGTGGAGTCCGGGATGGGCGGTTCGATTCCCTTTATCGCAGATCTCACGGAGCTGTTTCCCGCCGCGCAGATCCTGATCACCGGGGTGGAGGATCCTGATTCACGGGCGCATAGCGCCAATGAATCGCTGCACTTGGGGGATTTTGAAAAAGCCGTGCTCGCAGAAGCACTGCTGCTCAGCAGATTGAATCTGAGCTGAATCATTCAGCGTTCCGGGAACATCCCCGGGGGAAGGCGGGTTGAGAGTATTATGGACACTATGACGACCACAACTGAAACCTCTCCAGAGACGGCAGCTGAGCTGCCCACCCACGCAGTGGCGTTGAGCGATGTGGCCGCGGACAAGGTCCGCAGCCTGCTCGAGCAGGAAGGTCGGACCGATCTACGTCTGCGCGTCGCAGTCCAGCCCGGCGGTTGCTCAGGGCTGATCTACCAGCTTTATTTCGACGAGCGCATCCTCGACGGTGACGCCGTTCGAGATTTCGACGGCGTCGAGGTCGTGGTGGACAAGATGAGCGTTCCTTATCTGGAAGGCGCGAGCATCGACTTCGAGGACACCATCTCGAAGCAGGGCTTCACCATCGACAATCCGAATGCCAGCGGCTCCTGTGCCTGCGGAGATTCGTTCCACTAAGCGCAAATAACAGCACCCAGAATGGCCCGGTTTAACCGGGCCATTCTGCTGTCTTGGCCGGTTCGAACGCCGCGCCAGACACAGTGTGCGCAAAAAGTTCCCGAGCGCGGTAAGCTCTAAGGGAATACTCTCTACACGCAGTAGTAGAGCACAAGATTTAGTACGGTAATGAGCACAGAAAGCGGCTGCGGATTCAACGCCCGGCCAGCTATAAAAGGAAGGGCCGTCTGTGAGTTCGCAGCACCGAACCGGCAGCCGACGCGCTAAAGTCCTCGCTGTTTCAGCAGTGGGAATCGCTAGCGCACTGGTCTTGTCGGCATGTACCCCGGAGATGAAAAACGGCTGGTTGCCGACAGAGCCGGGTGTCACGAACCATACCGGTACAGTCATCACCCTGTGGGTGAATTCCTGGATCGCAGCCCTCGCGGTTGGCGTGATCACCTGGGGCCTGATTATCTGGTGCATCATTGCTTACCGTCGTCGCAAGGGAACCACCGGTTACCCCAAGCAGATTTCTTATAACCTTCCGCTGGAGATCTTTTACTTAACCATTCCGCTCTTCATGGTTCTGGTGTTCTTCTTCTTCACCGACCAGGATCAGCAGAAGCTCGATGCCCGGGTGGACAATCCCGGTGTCTCCATCGATGTGCGTGGTAAGCAGTGGGCCTGGGACTTCAACTATCTGGCCGGCAATGACGTCAAAGAAGCCGTCTACGAGGGCGGCGTTCAGGCACATCTGAACGGCGATCCGATTGACAAGGACAAGCTGCCTACTCTGTATTTGCCGATCAACCAGAGCGTTGAACTGCAGCTGAACTCTCGCGACGTCATTCACTCTTTCTGGGTTCCGGCCTTCCTGCAAAAGCGGGATATGGTCCCCGGCAAGACGAACTACATCAACTTCACTCCCACTCAGTTGGGAACCTTCGATGGTAAATGCGCTGAACTCTGCGGTGAGTACCACTCGGAAATGCTCTTCCGAGTCAAGGTGGTCACCGAGGAGGAGTTCCAGGCTCATCTGAAGCAACTTAAAGAAGCTGGATACACCGGTAGCCTCGGTAGCGAGTACGACCGCAATCCCAATCTGAACGAGAAGAAATAGGGGTCCGGACAGGTGACTACGACCTACGAAAGCCCAGCGATTGAAGAATCGCCGAGCGAAGAACGTGTTGTACCGATCTCCAAGGGGCGCGTTGTCGTCAATTGGATTACGTCAACGGATCACAAGACGATCGGCTACATGTACCTGATCGCTTCGTTCATCTTCTTCTGCTTCGGCGGTGTGATGGCACTGTTGATCCGTGCCGAGCTCTTTGAACCGGGGATGCAGATCCTGCAGACCAAAGAGCAGTACAACCAGCTCTTCACCATGCACGGCACGGTGATGTTACTGATGTTCGCTACTCCGCTGTTCGCAGGCTTCGCCAATGCGATCATGCCACTGCAGATCGGCGCCCCTGACGTCGCCTTCCCGCGGTTGAACGCTCTGGCCTTCTGGTTCTTCCTCTTCGGTAGCACCATCGCGGTGTCGGGCTTCATCACCCCACAGGGTGCGGCTTCCTTCGGTTGGTTCGCTTATGCGCCGCTCTCAAATACCACCTTCACACCGGGTATCGGCGGCGACCTCTGGGTCTTCGGCCTAGCGCTGTCAGGCTTCGGCACCATCTTGGGTGCGGTGAACTTCATCACCACGGTGATCTGTATGCGAGCCCCTGGTATGACGATGTGGCGGATGCCGATCTTCACCTGGAACGTTCTGGTCACCTCCATCCTGGTGCTGATGGCCTTCCCACCGTTGGCTGCCGCGTTGTTCGCGCTGGGTGCCGATCGACGCTTCGGCGCGCATATCTTCGACCCGGAAAACGGTGGTGCGATCCTCTGGCAGCACCTCTTCTGGTTCTTCGGTCACCCCGAGGTGTATATCATCGCCCTGCCGTTCTTCGGCATCGTCTCTGAGATCTTCCCGGTCTTCAGCCGAAAACCGATCTTCGGCTACAAGGGCCTGGTCTACGCCACGATCGGCATCGCCGCCCTTTCTGTGACCGTCTGGGCGCACCACATGTATGTCACCGGATCAGTGCTGCTGCCTTTCTTCTCCTTCATGACCATGCTGATCGCGGTGCCGACCGGGGTGAAGTTCTTCAACTGGATAGGCACCATGTGGCGAGGTTCATTGACCTTCGAAACGCCCATGCTGTGGAGCATCGGCTTCCTGGTCACCTTCCTCTTCGGCGGTCTGACCGGCATCATCCTGTCCTCACCGCCACTGGACTTCCACGTCTCGGACACTTACTTCGTGGTCGCGCACTTCCACTATGTGGTCTTCGGCACCGTGGTGTTCGCAATGTTCGCCGGCTTCTACTTCTGGTGGCCAAAGTGGACCGGCAAGATGCTCAACGAGCGGCTCGGCAAGATTCACTTCTGGTTGCTCTTCCTGGGCTTCCACGGCACCTTCTTGATCCAGCACTGGCTCGGCGTGCTCGGCATGCCCCGCCGTTACGCGGATTACTTGCCCGAAGACGGCTTCACCTGGATGAACCAGTTCTCCACCATCTCCTCCTTCGTGCTCGGCGCTTCGCTGATCCCGTTCTTCTGGAATGTCTACATCACTTGGCGCTCCAAGAAGAAGGTGGAAGTTGATGATCCGTGGGGCTTCGGGGCTTCACTGGAATGGGCGACGTCGTGCCCGCCACCGCGGCACAACTTCACCTCGATTCCCAGAATTCGTTCAGAGCGGCCAGCCTTGGACCTGCACCATCCGGAGCTGTCTCAGGCCTATACTCCCAATACTCCGGTGGCCGCCGTGTTCGGACCGGCTGACCAGAAGGACGCATAAAGTGAAACTGGAATCGCGACTCTTCGGAATCGGTGCTTTCTTCTTCGTCCCAGTGGCGGTCATCTATGGCTTCCTGACCAACTGGGATGAGTGGGTGGGCATCCTCGGTATCCTCTTAGTCGGTGGTTTGGCCGGCATGATCGGTTTCTACCTGGCGTTCACGGCTCGTCGGGTCGGAATGCGCCCTGAGGACCGCAATAACGGTGAAATCCATGAAGGCGCGGGGGAGCAGGGCCACTTCAGCCCCTGGAGCTGGTGGCCGCTGGTACTCGGTGCTTCCTGCGCTACCGCTTTCCTCGGCCTGGCCGTCGGCTGGTGGATTGTTTTCATCGCTGCCGGTATGGCAGTGATCGCTCTGGTCGGTTGGGTTTTCGAATACAGCCGCGGAGATCACGCACACTAAGTTAGTTAAATGCGGGAGGGGCAGACATTTGTCTGCCCCTCCCGCATTTAACAGATGTTAATATCTGCTTCTCGGTAGGTTCAAACCTGCTTGAATCCAGCGCAAAATGCTCCTAGTACTGATTCTTCAGTTCTGTCTGAAGGGTGGTTAGTCAAGTTTTGTTGGAAATTTTGTTGGAAGTTGTTGGAAGCTTCGACTAAGCCCCCGAAACATTAAAAAGAGAAGATATAATCGAATGGAGTTCTAAAAAGAAACTTATTTCTCATTTACAAAGAAGGCTGGATTAGTGTCAAATAAATTAAAGCAAAAAATACCTTTAAAAAAGGGATTAATCACATTAGCCACCGCGATACTTGCTTTTACTGGACTTCTGATCGCACCAGCAAACGCAAACGCGGCTGCTGGAAATATTCTCCCGCCTTTTACCGTCGGTGAAACATGGAATGTTTGTGAAGGTTATCCAGGTGAAACAGCGGTTTATTCTTACACAATAAGGTTGACCTTCGGTTCAACTTGCAATGCCTCAAGCAGTACCGGCAAAGCAGTAAGAGCTCCGGAAAGCGGCACGGTTTACTCGACCAACTCCGATGATGGGTCCGTTTGCGTCAATGCTGATTCTGGTAGGAGCTTTCAGTTACGATACCTCAATTACTTGGTGAGTCCTGGCTCGGCTGTCTCGGCTGGCCAAAAGCTTGGCACGGTAGCTTCCGCTGGCCAGGTAGGAAACAACGGTATTGCGAGCATCCAATTACAGACCTGGTCATCACACGGGTGCCCTGCTGCGGTTGAAGGTGGCATTCCCTTTGACTCAGCCCACGGAACTCAGATCTGTGGTGCTCCAGATATGCCCTCTGAGGGTCCTGGTACTAATGGAGTTTGGAGTGGTACCACTTTCACCGGACAGAATTGCGGCACTCCTTTAGGTGTCGACACGATCGCCTTCCAGGCGAATACCGGCATTCTTTGGTCGACCGGTCCAGCGGGCATTCAGAATCTCGGTTTAGGCATGATGGCCGGTACTAGTCCTTCTCTCGCAAAACTCGCCAATGGCCAATACATCATTGCTTTTCAATCCAATAATGGACAACTGTGGACCACAGGCGCCGGCGGCACGAAGAACTGGGGACTCGGAATCCGAGCGGGTACCAGCCCCTCTGTGACCGCAGTAGGCAACGACTACCAAATCGCCTTCCAGTCGGATACTGGTCTGTGGACGGCCGGTGCCGGTGGCACTATCCGACACAACCTCGGACTCAAAGCAGGCACCAGCCCCTCCAACACCACGTTGGCCAATGGATCAACAATTACCGCTTTCCAGTCCGCTGACGGAGTCTTGTGGACTGTCGGTCCTGACGGCGTCAAAAACTGGGGACTCGGAATCCGAGCGGGTACCAGCCCCTCTGTGACCGCAGTAGGCAACGACTATCGGGTCGCTTTCCAGTCGGATACTGGTCTGTGGACGGCCGGTGCCGGTGGCACTATCCGACACAACCTCGGACTCAAAGCAGGCACCAGCCCCTCCGGAGGACACTAACCGGATATAGAACGAAAGACAGCAGCGGGCTCGGCGAACTTTATCAGGAGATCTGAAAGAAAGTCGCTGGGCCCGCTGTCTTGATGTCTCAGTGCCTAGGTGCTGTGCTGTTCCTTGCAGTTAGGCTTGAGTTATTACAATCGCAGAGGAGAGGAATGACGTTGGCTGCATCAGCTGATGCTATTTCGGGTGAGATCGACCGTGAGTCGAAGACGCCTCTCTACCAGCAACTGATGGCGATCCTGCGTGATTATGTTTCTCAGCGAGGCACCCAGACCACTCCGATCCCCTCTGAACGAGATATTGCGGCTCGTTTCGGACTGGCCAGGATGACCGTTCGGCAGGCCATTGATGCTTTGGTCGCAGCAGAGGTCTTGGACCGGGTAGTGGGACTGGGAACTTTTGTGCATCGCAGCAAAGTCGACCTTCAGGTCAAACTCACGTCCTACTCGGAAGAAATGCAACGCCGCGGCATGGTGCCGGACGCCAAGGTACTGGATTTCGAACTGGTTCCGGCCGGAGCTGGCATCGCCCGCGAACTCCAGCTCCAAGAGGGCCAGCTCGTGGTGCGCTTCAGGCGGCTGCTGCTCGCCGATGGAGCACCGATGAGCGTGGACGAGAACTTCATCCCCGGCTACCGGGTGCCGGGGATTACCGATGGCCCGCCACCGACCTCTTTGTACAACGTACTGGGGGAGCGCTACGGACTGGTGATGGAGTGGGGCGAAGATATGATCGAAGCCGCCGCAGCGGCACCCACCATTGCCAGACTGCTCAAGGTCGAGAACGGTGCCCCGCTCTTGAAGATTCAACGGCATGCCTTCGTCTCAGGCATCGTAGTGGACTATTCAGTCTCCTACTATCGGGCAGACCGCTATAAGTTATGGGTCCCGCTGCAGCGACCCGGCGCTCGTGCGGCAAGGCCCTATGCCCGACGTCGTTGATTCAATTCAGGCTTTTCTCAGTTCTTCGGCGAACATCACCAGGATTCCGCTCGGACCGCGAAGATAGGTGAGCTTGTAGATGTCGGAGTAGGTAGCCACACCTCGTAGTGGATAGCATCCATGTTTTGCAGCGATCTCAAGGGCCTGATCGATATTGTCTACCGAGAACGCCACCCGGTGCATCCCAATATCATTGGGAAGAGCTGGCTTTGTCTCGATCGCTTCAGGATGGATGTACTCGAAGAGTTCAAGCTGACCATGACCGTCCGGGGTTTGGAGCATCGCGATCTTGGCGTGGTTTCCATCCAGCCCGACGGCGGTGTCGGTCCACTCACCGCTCACCGTGTCACGGCCAATGACAGTCAGACCGAGATCCGTGAAAAAGGCGATGGTCGCTTCGAGATCGCGAACGGCGATTCCGACATTCTCAAGTTTGATGGCCATACGGTGAAAGCTACCAAGACAGAGCGATTAACTCCAGTGTCTCGGCCGTCAGCCGGTGCAATAGACCTTCGTCCCGGAGCAGGATGAGAACCGGGGAGTCAGGCCGAAAGAGTCGGGTAACCTCCGGCATCGAGCTCCTCGATCAGGCTGGGGTGTGTGGGCTGCCAATTGAATTTCTGCCGGGTGATTGCACTCGAGGAGGGCTGATCCACCGCAAAGATGGCACCGAGGAAGCCGAAGCTCTCTGCGGGCACGGCCTCAATGGGAACTCCGAGTTTCCGGCCGATAGCCTCAGCCATGGCGATCATGGTCACGCCCTGATCGGCCACTGCGTGCAGCACCGTACCGGGAGCGGCTTCCTCCAGGGCGAGTCGGAAGAGCCGAGCGGCGTCGAGGGTGTGCACCGCTGGCCAGCGCTGGCTGCCGTCGCCCAGGTAACCGGAGACCCCGGTGCGCTGCGCGGCGTCAATGAGTATCGAGGCGAAGCCGTACCCTTTGCCTCGTGCGTGCACCGAACGCGGCAGCCGTACTACCGAGGAACGGACGCCCTCGGTCGCCAGTTCCAGCACGGTCCTGGCATTGCGTCCACGGCCTCCCAAAGGGCCGTCGGTGGACATCGGATCGTCTTCCGTCGATGCTCTGCCCGGCACGGCCGGAGTTCCGGAGGCGATGACCAGAGGCTTATCGGTGCCTCTGAGGGCGGCTGCGAAGGCTTCTACTGCGAGAGTCTCCTCCGCCATCGCCCGATCGAAATTCTCGAAATCATTACTGAACGCCAGATGGATCACACCATCGGACTGCTCTGCTCCGTGGCGCAGGACTTCCGGATCGCTCAGATCGCCCCGCAGCACGGCACCGCCAAGATCGGTCAGCGCCTGGGCAGAGCGATCGGAACGCGCTAAACCAAGAACCTGATGACCTGCGGCGATCAATTCGGGGACGACGGCGGAACCGATTCCACCGGTGGCGCCTGTGACGAATACTCGCATGATGAACTCCTGATAGTGATGGGACTTGTGTCCCATCACTATAGCACCCTGATGGGACACAAGTCCCATCACTGCCGATGATTGCTAGACTTGAACCATGCCACGTTGGGAGCCCGATAGCCGTGAACGGCTTGTTGCCTCCGCGCTGCAGCTTTTTTCGGAGCAAGGTTATGACAACACGACGGTTGCCGAGATCGCCAAACAGGCCGGCTTGACCCGGAGCACCTTCTTCAGGCACTTTCCCGATAAGCGAGAAGTTCTGGCTGCCGGGCAAGAGACCCTCTCCAGGCTCCTTCATGAGGGCATCTCCTCAGCGCCACCGGAGAGCTCCGCACTGACCGCGGTGATCGCAGGTTTAGAACTCGCCGCGAGCAACCTGACTCCTTTCAACCGGGAACTGGGGCCGCAGCTGCACGCTATTGTGGAGAGCAGCGTCGAACTCCGGGAGCGCTATCAGCTCAAGCAATTGGGGTTCGCCACGTCGATGAGCGAGGCCTTGCGCAAGCGAGGGGTGCGCGAGGTGGTAGCTCGGCTCGCCGCCGAAGTGGGGGTTCTCGCTTTCAACGACGCCTATGAGCGCTGGATCGAGAAGGACAACCAGCAGGAACTCAACGAATTGCTTCGGGCTGCTGTGCAGCGACTCCGCATCGCTTTCACCGAGCTCGATTGAGACTCCAGGCTCCACGCCCTCGCGCGCAAACAAGGCTGAGGTTCAGGATCTAGCCGATAGGAACACCGATCTGCCCGTTCTGCAAAGCGCTCCTCAATACAGACAGTGCATCGGCCGCAGCCGTCAACTGAGTGGCGCTGAGAACACTGGTAATGAGTTCATGCGTTTGATCCACAAAGGTACGCTCTGCGCTATCCAGGAATTGCTGCCCCTCGGCGGTGAGTGAGAGCAATGAGGAGCGTCGGTCGTGAGGGTTCGGCAAGCGCTGCACCCATCCTCGGGCTTCTAGGCGATCAATACCTTTACTGGTGGCGCCTATCCCCACCGCAAAATAGCCCGCGAGATCGGCGATTCGACAATCCGGGTGCCTTTGGAGATAGCGGAGGAATTCAAGCTGCGAGGTGACGACGCCGTGCAGTTCTCGGAGCCGATCGTTGAGCGCATTGTAGAGACGGGTCTCACACCGCACCAGATCGTCGAAAAATTGCACGACGTTCTCTTCAGCTAGACTTAAACTAGATGCCATGGCATATACTTTAACAGAAAGACAACGTGAGGAGACCCCTGATGAGCAAGCAACAAAGAGAATCACTCGACGCGATGTTACGCAGTGCCCCGCAAGGATTCAGACCGCAGCCAATGGAGGAGATGCGAAGCAGCTTCGCCGCCATGATGGCCACCATGGCAGTGCCCACTGACGTGAAGAAAACCCCGACGACGCTGGGAGATCGGGATGCGGTGCTCGTCGAGCCGGAGCAGAATGCTCGACCGGGAACCATCCTTTACTTTCACGGCGGTTCGTTCCTCCTCGGCTCTCCGGAAACCGCGATGGGACTCACCGCCAATCTGGTCACCCGAACCGGCTATCGTGCGATCTCCCTGGACTATCGGCTGGCTCCGGAACACCCCTTCCCGGCGGCCATAGAAGACGCTCTCAGCGCATACCGCGCGTTGCTGGAGAGCGGTATTGAGGCTTCCTCAATCGTTTTCGCCGGAGATTCAGCAGGAGGCGGCTTGTCCGTCACCACCTGTTTGGCAGCCAGGTCGGCAGGTCTGCCGATGCCAGCTGCCGTGCTGACATTCTCTGCCGGTTTAGACCACACGCGTTCGGGAGCCAGCGTGGAGACCAAAGCCGATGTGGACCCTTTCTTCACCAAGGAGGGACTCATGTACAACGGATCGCTCTACATGGCCGGGCAAGACCCCCATCAAGAACTCCTCAGTCCGGTGACGCTTGCGGATCTGACCGGTTTCCCACCGGTCTTGATGCAAGTGGGGGGCAACGAAATGATGCTCGATGACTCGACTCGCTTTGCCGAACGAGCGCGAGACGCCGGAGTCGACGTGATCCTCGATTTCACCGCCGGAGTGCCACATGTCTTCCAGTCCTTCGTCGGTGTTCTCGACGAATCCGATCAGGCACTGGACCGCGCCGCGCTTTTCTTGAAGCAGCGACTCGGCTGAGTTTCTCGGCAGGCTCGGAGCCGCGAAGGCGAGTTTAGACGCCTGCCCGAACTCGCGAATAATAGTCACCGGTGGGGTTTCTCAGAACGGGCGTACCGAGGCTGCTGTGATGCATGATTGGTTGCTGGGTCACGGCATCAAAGAGAGTCGTATCTCAATGGAAAATCAGGCTACGGGCACTCCGATCAATGCGACTCTGTCGATGGAGATCCTCTACCGCGGCCCAAATATCAGAAGCTACACCCTGATCTCCGGCTCCTCGCATTTGCGGCGCGCAGAGATCCTGTTACATCCTCGCTTCTGATAGCAATGTCGCCACAATATGGGGCATTGAAGATTACTATCATGCCTTGAACCGGCAGAGTGCCTGAAAGGAATTGATTAACGGGCACCAGGCCTGATCTGCTGAGTCAGAGACGAAGTAGCCGAACCCAGGAGCGCCATTTTATCGGCGTCCGTGCTAGCTGCCACGGCGTGATACATCACCAGCATGAGACTTTCCCGGTGAGCAGGAGCTTCTCTCGGTTCAAGAGCAACTCAATGACGGTCTGCCTTGTTCTAACCGCAAAGAGTAATCGACGCTGATTCCCGTGAGCCGATTCAGTGCTGCATGGCCCTGCCACTCCTAGGAACACCGGGGTCTGGTGCGCAGGCATGGAGGAGCGGAGTATTGGAGGTGCGGTACTGAACATCCGCCTTGATCGTCATCGAACACCGGAGTAAAGAATGAGCACATCCCAGCAACGCGTCCTGGTCACCGGGGGAGCCGGCTTCATCGGTATCCACTGCATTATGCAGCTTCTCCAGGAGGGCTATTTAGTGCGTACCACGGTCCGTTCCGCCGAACGCGAAGCTCAGCTGAGATCGATGCTCAGCCTTGCCGGCCAGCAGCCCGGTGACGCCCTGAGCTTTGTAGTCGCCGATCTGGAAAGCGATCTTGGCTGGTCTGAAGCTGTAGCCGATTGCGGCTTCGTACTGCATGTTGCCTCGCCGCTGCCCCATGGAGAGCCGAAAAACGAAGACGAGGTGATCGTTCCGGCCCGTGAGGGCGCGTTGCGAGTGCTCCGAGCAGCTCGGGACGCCGGAGTGAAGCGGGTAGTGCTCACCTCGGCTTTCCATGCGATCGGCTTTGGTTACGGCCGAACGGATCATGAATTCACCGAGGCGGATTGGAGCCGGCTCGACGGCCCGGGAATCAGCACCTACAACAAGAGCAAAACCTTGACGGAGCGGGCGGCTTGGGATTTCCTCGCCAATTCGGGTGGAGACCTGGAACTCACCGTGTTAAATCCGGTCGCGGTCTTCGGCCCGCTCTTCAATAAGAGCACCTCGGGAGGCAATGATGTCATCCGCAGATTGCTCGTCGGGGAACTTCCGGGCTACGCAGACTTCTGGTTCCCGATCGTCGACGTACGAGACGTAGCCAAGGCCCATGTTCGGGCGATGACCAGCCCACAAGCCGCAGGTGAGCGCTTGATCATTGGAAGTGGATCGAGTCTCAGTATGAAGCAGATCTGCCTGCTGCTCAGGGAGCACTTCGGCGCACAAGCCAGCCGGGTTCCTCACCGGTCGATTCCCAGCTTCGTGCTGCGGTTCGCGGCGATTTTCAATAAAGGGCTCCGGGAGATGACCGCGGATCTGGGGGTCATCAAGAAGATCAACGTCGAAAAGGCTCGGCGCATCCTCGGTCCCGCGGCCTACACTCCCGAGGAAGCTGTGCTGGCGACGGCGGAGAGCTTATTGAAGCTGGGAGTGGTCTCTGAATAGCTGAGGCCAATTCTGCACAAGGAATGGGTGCTGTCTCCCTAGGGAGACAGCACCCATTCCTTTTCTCAGCTAGTGAGTCAGCGACTTATCGCCGTGACCTTCGAGCGCCTCGTGATCGGCGTGCTCTTCATGAGCTGCGTGCTCCAGAGCTGCTCGGTGCTCAGCGGGGGTCGGCGGGGCAACCCGGTCTTCGAAGAAGAAGCGGGAGAGCCAGGCTCGGCGCTTTTCCTTGCGCACCACAATGCCCTTTTCGTTCGGTTGGCCAGGCAGCACACGCTTGGAGTCGAAGCTGACCAAACGGTACATCTTGTACTTGTCGAGCTGCTCGTGCTTCTCCTTGTACTCGCCATGGGGCAGTCGGATGATCCGACCTGTTTCACGGCCGTGCAAGACGATCTCACGGTCCTTGCGCTGCAGGGCCAAGGCGATGCGCTTGGTGACCTGGAAAGCGATGATCGGGCCGATGAAGAACAGGGTACGCAACCAGTAAGTCACATCATTGAGCGAGACGTGGAAATGGGTTGCGATCAAGTCGGAGCTAGCCGCGGCCCACATCACGCAGTAGAAAGTGAATCCGGCCATGCCGATCGCGGTGCGAGTCGGGGCATTCCGTGGACGGTCCAGAACGTGGTGCTCTTTATCGTCCTTGGTGATCCAACGCTCGATCCAGGGGTAGGTGAACAAGACCGTGAAGACGATTCCAGCCGGGATCAATGCCGGCAAGAGCACGTTCAAAGTCAGAGTATTGGTACCCCAGGGGAGCGGGATGTTCCACTCGAAGGGGAAGTCCCAGAGCCAGCCAGGCATCAACCGCAATGCGCCGTCCACCCAGCCGATATACCAGTCAGGCTGGGTACCCGCGGAAACCGGTGAAGGATCATAGGGCCCGTAGTTCCAGATCGGGTTGATCGTAAAGAACGCCGCCATCAGGGCGATGATGCCGAAGACGATGAAGAAGAAGCCACCGGCCTTTGCGGCGTAAACCGGGCCCAAGGGGTAGCCCACGACATTATTGTCGCTGCGGCCAGGGCCAGGATACTGGGTGTGCTTGTGCACCACCACCATGAAGAGGTGGATCACGATCATCAGCAGGATAATCGCCGGGATCAGCAGGATGTGCAGCACATAGAGCCTGCCGATAATGGCGCTTCCCGGGAATTCTCCGCCGAAGAGGAAGAAGGAGATATAAGAGCCGACAATCGGGATCGACTTAATCACGCCGTCGATAATCCGCAGACCGTTACCGGAGAGCAGGTCGTCGGGCAGGGAGTAACCGGTGAAACCGGCGGCCATCGAGAGAATGACCAGGGTACCGCCCACCACCCAGTTGAGCTCGCGGGGCTTCCGGAAGGCACCGGTGAAGAATACCCGGAGCATGTGAACGGCGACTGAGGCCACGAAGAGCAGGGCCGCCCAGTGGTGCACCTGGCGGATGAACAAACCACCACGGATATCAAAGGAGATATTCAATGACGAGTTGTACGCCACCGACATTTCCAGGCCCTTCATCGGCACATAGGAACCCTGATAGTGGGTCTCTGCCATCGAAGGATCGAAGAAGAAGGTCAGGAAGGTGCCGGAGAGCAGCAGGATGATGAAGGAATACAGGGCGACTTCACCGAACATGAAGGTCCAGTGATCGGGGAAGACCTTGCGGCCGAATTCCTTGAGGATCCCGGAGCCGCCAACCCGCTGATCGACGAAGTCAGTGATCCTGCCGACTTTGGTCGCCGGAACGAAGGGCGCCTCAGTGGTCGCTGATTGGCTTATTGTTGCGTTACTCATCTCTAGCCACGCTCCCAGTAGCTCGGGCCAACAGGTTCATGGAAATCGCTCTGCGCAACCAGATAGCCCTCTGAATCCACGGTGATCGGCAATTGCGGAAGCGGCCGCTTAGCGGGACCGAAGATCACCTTGCACTCTTGAGTGAGATCGAAGGTCGACTGATGGCAAGGGCACAGCAAGTGGTGGGTCTGCTGCTCATAGAGAGCAACCGGGCAGCCGACGTGCGTGCAGATCTTGGAATAGGCGACAATGCCGTTGTATCCCCAGCCTTCACGCCCGGGGGAGGGATGCAGTTCATCAGGGTTCAAGCGCATTAGCAACACAACGGCCTTGGCCTTTTCGTTGAGCTTGCCTTCTTCGAGTTCGTTCAGACCATCCGGGATGACGTGGAAGGCAGAACCGATAGTGACATCGGCAGCCTTAATCGGGGTTCCGGTGGGGTCCTTGACCAGGCGAGTGCCTTCTTTCCACATGGTGTGGCGAAGCTTGTTCACATCGGGGTTCAGATCGAGATCACGGAACATCACGATGGCCGGCAGCGGAGCCAGGGCAATCGCGCCGATCAGGGTGTTGCGGATCAACGGACGGCGCTTGATGCCGCTCTCTTCCGCAATGGTCTCAACGATCTCCACCGCGTCGCGGCGATCTGCTTCGCTACGCAGCTCATGGCGTTCCTCGGTGACCTCATGATCGGGCATCAGGGACTTGGCCCAGTGCACGATGCCAGTGCCGATGCCCAGCATGGCAAAGGCGGTGCCGAGGCCGAGCAGCATATTCTGCAAACGCAACGCGCCGATGGACTGATCCAGATGGACGCCGAAGTACGCGAAGAAAAAGAGCAAAGTACCGAGCACCGAGATCAGGAAGAGCACCACAACCTGGCGCTCGGCCCGCTTAGCAGCGCGAGGATTAGTATCAGCTAGCCGGGGGCGGTGCGGCGGAAGTCCAGGATCTTCGAACTTCTGCAATACCGTCTGACCAGCCTTAGCTTCGACCTCCGATGTGCTTTCCGGCTTTGCCGGATGGTCGTCACTATGGTCGCCCATTGTCCCTGACCCTTCTGTCGTCCCGTTATCTGGGAAATCTTAATAATTCAGTCGAAATAGACCCGATCTCTCGGGCCAAAATTTAGGAAGTGCGTGAAGTCAGCCAGATAGTGAAGGCGATAACCAGGCCCAGACCGGCGATCCAGACGAACAAGCCTTCAGAAACCGGGCCCAGGGCGCCGAGATCGTTACCGCCGGGGGAGCCGTTCTTCTCAATCGTCTCCAGGAAGGTGATGATATTGCGCTTCTGCTCGGGAGTGATGTTGGCATCGTTGAACACCGGCATGTTCTGCGGGCCGGTGATCATGGCTTCGTAGATATGGTTCGGAGTCACTCCGGCCAGCGAAGGCGCGAACTTACCCTGGGTCAGCGCACCGCCGGCGGCGGCAGCGTTGTGGCACATTGCGCAGTTCACCCGGAACAGCTCGCCACCCTCAGCGGCATCGCCCTTGCCATCGAGGAATTCAGCGGATGGCACCGAAGGGCCAGCGCCCAGGCTAGCGACATAGGCAGCGAGTTGCTTGGTCTGCTCCTCGTTGAACTGGGCTGGCTTCTGCTGCGCCTGCGGGCCCTGGGCCTGCAGCGGCATCCTGCCGGTTCCCACCTGGAAGTCAACGGCAGCGGCGCCTACTCCGACCAGGGACGGTCCGGCGGCAGAGCCGCTTGCGCCCATCCCATGGCAGGTGGCGCAGTTGGCGATGAAGAGCTTCTCGCCCTCTTTCACCTCGTCCGCACTGTAGCTGGTGGTCTCCGCCTTGGCCTGATTGACCGAGGTTGCCAGGGTGTAAAGACCACCGGTGAGCAACAAGCCCATCAACAGTAGTGCGAGGACGGCTAGTGGATGCCGTCTTTTCTGTGAAAGTGCCTTCACCGGGTGCTTCCTTTACTTCTGGTCTGACTGGCTTCCATGAGCCGGGGCTTGAATTCTTCCGCTGGTGGAAAACTGAGCTTATTTGAGCACATAGATCACGAGGAACAGGCCGATCCAGACCACGTCAACGAAGTGCCAGTAGTACGAGGTCACGATTGCGCTGGTGGCCTCGAAGTGACCGAATTTCTTGGCCGCGTAAGCACGTCCGATGATGAACAGGAAGGCGATCAAGCCACCGAGGACGTGCAGCCCGTGGAAGCCAGTGGTCATGTAGAAGGCCGAGCCATAAGCGTTAGATGAAAGCGTGACGTGCTCACTGACCAGCATGGCGTACTCAGTGGACTGGCCGGCGACGAAGATGCCGCCCAGGATGAAGGTCAGGAAGAACCACTCGACCATGCCCCAGCGGGCGAAGCCGAACAGACCGCCGGTACGGCGGGCCTGCAATCGTTCTGCGGCAAAGACGCCCATCTGGCAGCTGAAGGAACTGGAGACCAGCACGATGGTGTTGATCAGCGCGAAGGGGAAGTTCAGCTTGGCAGCTTCCTCGTTCCACAACTGGCCCGAGGTGGAGCGGAGCGTGAAATACATGGCAAATAGCCCGGCGAAGAACATCAACTCGCTAGAAAGCCAGACGACGGTTCCCACGGAAACCATGTTCGGACGGTTCAGCGTGGGGTGTGCCGGGGCGCTTGGGTTTTGGGTCACAGACGTCACATAGACATTATGTCTATAAAACTGCTCAGTGCCCAATGCAAAATGCCTATGAACGCATCTTTTTCTACAAACGTGCGAAAACTCACGGAAGTTCCGCAACTCCATCGGATGGTCACATTGGCCGCTCACGCTCAGACCTCGGTAGCATCGTCACGTGATGGTTCCCGAAAATACCCCGCATCCGAGCTGGCCGCTACTGCTGACCGAGCTCATCAACGGGCACGATTTGAGCTCTCAGCAGACCGAATGGGCGATGAACACCATCATGGCTGGAAACGCCAGCGACGCACAGATCGCCGGGTTCCTGGTAGCACTTCGGGCAAAGGGCGAGACCATCGGTGAGATTTCCGGATTGGCTCAGGCGATGCTCTCGCACGCCAAGCCGCTCGAAGTCAGTGGTGAGGCGCTCGACATCGTGGGCACCGGCGGCGACCGGCTGAACACTGTGAATATCTCCACGATGGCCGCCCTGGTCTGTGCGGGTGCCGGTGTCAGGGTGGTCAAACACGGCAACCGGGCTTCCTCGTCCGCTGCCGGTTCGGCTGATGTCCTGGAAGCGCTCGGCGTCCGCCTGGATCTTTCGGTCGACGCCGTGGCGCGCGCCGTCGAAGAAGTCGGCATCACTTTCTGCTTCGCTCAGGTCTTCCATCCTTCATTCCGCTACACCTCGGTGCCACGGCGTGAGATGGCGATCCCCACAGCGCTGAACTTCCTCGGTCCGCTCACTAATCCGGCCCGGGTGGCAGCCTCCGCGGTGGGAGTCGCCGATGCCAGGATGGCGCCACTAGTAGCCGGGGTACTGGCGGCCCATGGCAGTCGTGGCCTGGTATTTCGGGGAGAAGACGGCTTGGACGAACTCACCACCACGAGCGCCTCGACGATCTGGGAAATCCGGCACGGCGAAGTCCACCAGTCACGGCTGGATCCTCTGGATCTAGGGATTCCGCGGGCCACCATCGACCAGCTACGCGGGCAGGATGCGGAGTTTAACGCCCGGGTCGCCAAGGAGACTTTCGCCGGAGCCAAGGGCGCGGTGAGAGATGCCGTGCTGCTCAATGCGGCCGCCGGATTGGTGGCCTTCGACCCGGAAGACCAGGGCAACTTAGAAGATCGACTAGCCGCTGCTTTACGCAGAGCGGAAGCGGCTATCGACGGCGGCCAGGCCCAGGCAGCGCTTGAGCGCTGGGCTATTTTCAGCGCTCAGAACTAAGCCGAGTGCTCAGGCCCTTTCAGTTGGACTGACCGCGCTGAGAAATCAGTGCTCGAAGCCCAGTGAGAACGCGGCGTCAAGATCGTGCTTGGAATAAGCTCGAAACGAGATATGGGTGGTAGTAGCCTGAACGCCCTCAACTTTGGAAAGCCGATCCGCGATCACATCAGCCAGCGCTTCATGCTGAGCCACCCGGGCCACGGCGATCAGATCCCATTCCCCGGTCACCGAGTAGACCTCGCTGATACCTTCGATCTCGGAGATCTCCTGAGCTGCTTCGGGAATCCGGTCGACACGGGTCTTGATCAGAACGAATGCGGTAATCACCATCCCAGACTAACCCAAGCGACGAGTTTTGCGGCGCGTCAGATAACCGGCGATCACCCGGTGCCCCAGTAAGAACACCCCGAGCACAATCCCGGCGACCAGGATAAAACTCAGTTCAGCGGTTTTCCCGCTGAGGATCCTCAAGACCATTCCGGCGAGTACTGTGATCAGCCAGAGGCAGACCCCGTGGGGCCACAGCCGGAGCGGAGCGCGCCACAGCCGAGCCGCTAACCAGCCGAGCAATACCCCCACTACAAAAGGCCATGCGGTGAGCAGCACTCCGAGTACCAGGTTCTCTTCCTGATGGCTGGCCCTGCCGATGGCGGCGAAAACCAAGACCAGAATCAGGTCCGCGAGA
Organism: Psychromicrobium ferritrahens; assembly: GCF_043789415.1. Lineage (NCBI taxonomy): Bacteria > Bacillati > Actinomycetota > Actinomycetes > Micrococcales > Micrococcaceae > Psychromicrobium > Psychromicrobium ferritrahens. Next base: position 198,003 of record NZ_JBDLLW010000001.1, read on the forward strand.
AAGGCGTAGCCGATCAAGCCTCGTTGAGGCGCAGTGCTGGCAGACTGAGGGGTGCCGGGGGTGAATGCCATCCTCGCAGGCTAGCAGTGCAACACCCTGGCTCGGCAAATCCGCCGAGCCAGCCGGTTCCTAGCGAGCTGCGGATCCGGGCCAAGATCAGACCAGGAGAGGAACGAGCGTGCAGATCGATTTTGCCTGGGGTCTCAGCGGAGCCTTAGCCATCTGTGAGCCACACAGCATCGCTGTGGTACACGACATTTTGAGTTTCTCCACCACCGTGGAGATCGCAGTGCAGCGCGGTATCGAAGTACTTCCCTATCCTTCACGCTCTGCGGGCGCAGCGGACTACGCTAAGCAGCAGCGAGCCTCGCTGGCCGGCTCACGTCAGCAACGCGAGAGCTTGACGCTCTCACCTTCCTCGATCGCCGGAGCAGCTGAACCGCTGCCGGCCCGACTCGTCCTGCCATCACCGAATGGTGCAACCATCAGTGCGGCGCTAGCCGACCGCGGTACCGAAGTGTTTGCGGCTTGCTTACGGAATTCGCTGGCCACGGCCGAATACCTGGTAGGGCTGAATTCACCACGAGTGGTCAGCATTGCGGCGGGGGAGTACTGGCCAGATGGCACTTACCGGCCCGCCATCGAGGATCTGATCGGCGCTGCCAGGCTGATCAGCGCGCTCTCCAGCTCGAGGGGCAGCGCCCTGACCCTTTCCGATGCAGCGCGTCTTTCACTCGCCAGCCTGCAGGCGGTAGAAGAGGAGATTCCGGCGGTAATCCAGCGTTCGCCCAGCGGCCAGGAACTGATCGAACGGGGATTCATGGACGACGTCGAACTCGCCTGCCAGCTCGACGTCAGCAACGTGGTAACCCACTATCGGCCAAGCAGCTCGAGTTTCACGGCGGTCTAGAGCTGAGCTCGAACAGCAACCTCTCCGGTGTCCGCCCAGCGAACTTCGATCTTCGCGATTTGGCTCACCGGAACCATAATGGTGGCCACCGGGAAGATCTCCGGGTCCTTGGTCGATTTCCAGCTGGCAGCCACGGTTTCCTGCCCTTGTTTATCGGTGACCACTAACTGATAGGAATTAGAACCGGAGCCATAATAGGGCTGTCCGGATCCGCCGTCGAAATGCTTGCAGACCCATTCGAGCTGGGTTCCCCAGGCCACCGGCAAAGCTTTGCCGGTCACCGTGAAGTTAGCGGCATCCACCGCGGTGAAGTTGAGCGGAACCGCCAGAGCTTGCTGAGTCTGAGCCTGGCTCTCCCTGGGCACCACCACCACGGTGACCGCGACGGCTGCGGCAGCGACTGCCAGGCCTGCCACCGCGGTGAAGAGTCTTTTACGCCGTTTGTCCCGGCGAACCCGATCGGCGAGTAAAGGCAGCACTTCAGCTGCGCTCTGGTGCGGCGGAGGCGGCGGAGCGAGCAATTCCTCGGCCTGCCCGACAGGCAGCGCGGCGAGGATGCCGGGTAGGCCCGCTAGCTCGGTGACGGCCTTCCGGCAGGATCCGCAGAGCGAGAGGTGCTCTTCGAAATCATGTCGGTCTTTGGGGGAGAGGCTGCCCAGCACATAGGCGGCATCCCATTCAGCAAAACGATCATTATGCCGACCCACGGGCTCTTGCTGGCTCATTGGGTCACCCCTCTTTCTTGCAGGGCCAATTTCATGGCCCTTAAGGCGTAGTGCATTCTGGATTTGACGGTGCCCTCGGGAATGCCCAGTTCGGCCGAGATCTCCCGGACTGAGAGCGAGCGATAGTAGCCGTGAAGCAGGATCTGGCGATGTTCAGCGGAAAGCACGGAAAGCGCTTCGGAGATCAGCCAGGAGTCCAGAACTCGGTCTGTGGCGTCTGTCTGGCTCTCCTCCGGAGGCTGGTCGGTGCCGATTTCATGCCGATTCCTGGCGCTTCGCCAATGGTCTACCACGAGGTTCCTGGCAACCGTGAATAGCCAGGCTCGCACCGCAGCTTCGGGCCGTGCCAATACCTCGGGACGCTGCCATGCCCGAAACAGGGCTTCCTGGATGATGTCCTCGGCCTGCTTATGATCTCCCGTGAGCCGGGTGACGAAACGCTCCAGGTCGGCGGCATGGGATTCATAGAGGGCATGCAGCAACTGCTGCTGAGCGTCCAGGCTCGATGAATTCATTTCCCCCTCCACAGCCTTATGACGAAGTGACAGGGAAAAAGGTTCATACCCAAACTCTAGATCCCTCATCCAACCGAAATATAAATATTTCTTGACAATATATTTTGTCGGAAGCAGAATGGAGAGCATGGAAAAGCTCGCGGTTATCGATGATCCAGCGGCGGCGGAAGCCACCTTGGACCCGATCCGTTCAGCCCTTTTAGCGGGCCTGCGCGAACCGACTTCCGCGACCATGCTCGCCAAGAGATTGGGGCTGCCACGACAAAAAGTGAATTACCACCTGAAGATGCTCGAACAACACGGCTTAGTGGAGCTCATTGAGGAACGACGCAAGGGAAACACCAATGAGCGGCTGCTGCAAGCCGTGGCCGCCAGCTTCGTGATTTCGCCGCAGGCCCTGGACAGCCTTCGCCCGAACCCCGGGGAGCTGCCCGATCACTTCTCCGCTCGCTGGCTGATCTCCTTGGCTGCCACTTTGATTCACGATGTCGGCAGCCTGCTGAAAGGAGCAAAGGCCGCTAGGCAGGAACTCGCAACCTTCGCTTTGGACGGCGAGGTCCGCTTTGCCAGTCTGGCCAGCCGAGCGGCCTTCATCGAGGAGCTGAGCCAGCAGGTGGCTGCTCTGGCGGAGAAGTATCACGACGCCGAAAGCCCTGGCGGGCGCCGTCACCGGATGGTATTTGCGCTTCATCCGAGCCTGAAAACCCCGGACAGCACTAAAAACATCGAACTTCAACCATAGAAACAGGAGTAAGAAGATGAGCAGGAAATTCGAAGTCCACGCTGAAACCCCCATTGAGGGCACCCCCGAGCAAGTGTGGGATGCCGTGACCACCGGCAACTCCGGCTGGCTCTGGCCGGTTGAGATGGAGCCTAAACTCGGGGGAACAGGCCCTTGGGGCGCCGTGGTGACCGCTTGGGAGCCTCCCACACACTACGCCAATCACATGGAAGGCGAAGGTGGCTTCTATAACACTCTGGATTATCAGATCGAAGAACGCTCCGATGGCAAGACTTGGGTGCGCTATATGCACGCCGGTATCTTCTTACAGGATATGGATGACTCGGCGTGGGCGAATCAATACGACGGCGTACTGAAGCATACCGAGTTCTATCAGCACACGCTGGCCGAATACGTTGAGCACTTCGCGGGCCAGCAGGCCGAGTACGCAGATGTGCAGGGACCGGCCAGCTCAGCCACTGCCGGGTCCTTCACTCTTTTGCAGCGAGCTATCGGAGCCTCGGAAGCATCGGTTGGCGAAGCGGTGAGCTTTACCGTGCCGGGGAAGGGCGAGGTCAGCGGAGTACTTGATTATTCCACTGAGCACTTTGCCGGGATTCGCACCGAACAGGCGCTCTATCGCTTCTTCGGCCGCGATGCCTTTGGCTCCGTGGTCGGCCTGGCAATCCACCAGTTCAAGGGTGAAACGGCAGAAGCCAGCTGGCAGGATTGGCTGAACAGCCTCTACCCGACCAGCGACTGAGCAGCTTAGGTCAGTTCCGAATCTCACCCGGAAAGCCGCCGAATTCTCTCGGCGGCTTTCCGCGGTTAAGAGTTGATAATCCGAAACCACGGCGATAGCGTCGAAGGCACCAGCAATCGAGGAGTTTTTCATGGCGCGTCCAATCACTTTGTTCACCGGCCAGTGGGCAGACCTACCGTTCGAAGAAGTGGCGCGCCGCGCTGGGGAATGGGGCTTCGACGGCCTGGAGATCGCCTCCTGGGGAGATCATCTGGATGTCTGGCGCGCCGTGGAGGATGACGCCTATCTGAAGACTCGGCTCGACATCTTGGAGCAGAACAATCTTCAGGTCTTCGCCATCTCAAACCACCTCAACGGGCAAGCCGTGTGCGACGACCCCATCGACGAACGGCATCAGGGAATCGTCTCCTCTCGGGTTTGGGGCGATGGAGAGCCGGAAGGAGTGCGGCAGCGCGCGGCCGAAGAGCTCAAAATGACGGCTCGAGCGGCAGCGAGGCTCGGCGTCAAGACCGTGACCGGCTTCACCGGTTCAGCCATCTGGAAGACCGTTGCGATGTTCCCGCCGGTGCCGGAAAGCATGATTGAGCGTGGCTATCAGGATTTTGCGGATCGCTGGAATCCGATCATCGACGTTTTCGACGAAGTCGGGGTGCGCTTCGCCTTGGAAGTGCATCCTTCAGAAATCGCCTTTGACTACTGGACCACCAAAGCGACGCTGGAGGCGATCGATCACCGCCCGGGCTTCGGCTTGAACTTCGATCCCTCGCACTTCATCTGGCAGGACCTGGATCCCTTAGTCTTTTTGCAGGATTTCCAAGACCGGATCTATCACGTGCACGTGAAGGAGTCAGTCACCCAGCTCAACGGCCGCAATGGCCGGATGGGCTCCTTACTGCCCTGGGGTGATCCGCGGCGAGGCTGGGACTTCGTCACCGCCGGCCACGGTGAGGTGCCCTGGGGCAAGGTATTCCGGATGCTGAACTCGATCGATTACGTTGGCCCGACCAGCATCGAATGGGAGGACGCTGGCATGGACCGCTTGGTGGGCGCACCGGAATCCCTGTCCCTGGTGAAGCAACTAGCCACCATCACTCCCAGCGCAGCATCCTTCGACGCGGCATTCTCGACCAAATAAGATCCTTCACGGATTCCGGAGAACCAAGAGCCTTCCTCGAAGACCCTGAGTAATGTTAGGTTAGCCTTACTTAACATTATTCAGGGGATGGGCATGGCGGAACGATTTGAACGGGCGCTGCTCAAGGCCTATCGGGCCGCGGATTTTGAGCTTGAGGTGCTGTCGAATGAGGCAGTGGCTGAGAATCTGCGGAAAGTTCGCTTTCACTGCGCCGAATTCATGTCCCGGCAGGGGCTGCACCCGGGAGTCTGGCTGCGACTCTGGATTCCGGGGGATAAGGGTCGCTATCAGCGCGGTTATACCGCCATCGAGCTAAATCACGCCGACGATACTTTCGCCATCGAGTTCTACTTGCACGGCGGGCCCGGATTGGCTCAGGCTTGGGCACAGCAGGCCAGTGCGGGGGATCGGTTGAGCGCGACGCTCTACACCGGTAAAGACGCCTTCTCTCCGGGGAAGGCTCCGCAAACCCTGCTGATCGGGGACCCCACCTCGCTGCCGGCAATCAACGAGATCTGCGCCAGCATCGAAGGTCCGGTCACCGTGATTCTGGAAGCGGCTAACGAAGCGGACCGCCGACTGCCGACCGCCACGGAGGTGAAATGGGTTGCCCAGAGCCCCGGTGGCATTGCGGTCATCGAAGCACTGGGGGATCTGCGGCTGGATCACTGGGCGTGTTTTATTGCCGCCGAGAGCCATACTGTGAAACAGCTCAGGCGCATTGTTCTCGAACGAGGAGCCTCAAAGAGCCTGCTAAAAGCGCGAGGTTACTGGACCCGAGGTAAATCGATGGGTGGAAAGGTCGATCAAGAACCTTAGACTGCGGTTCGAGCACTGAGAACGGTTCGGATAAAAACCGCCAGCTGCTCCCGCAGATCTTCGCGCGAGAAATCTTCCTCACTCGCCAGGTGCTCCACGAGGTCCGCACGAACGGCTGCGAGCAGAGCATGCGCGGTAAAAGCGCTGTCAATTGTGCCGGGAAGCTGCGCCAGCAACCCCCGCAGCAGATCATGCCATTGACCGTACTGCGCCGACAGATAGAGACTCGCACTATCAGCCTCTTCGAGGGCCAGCATCAGGCTGCGATTGTCGAGTTTGAAACATAGCAGGGCGTCCAACAGTGCTGGGATCCGCTCGCGCGCTGGAACCTCAGGACCCCATGGACCAGAACCGCTCGCAACGCAGAGCATGATCGGTTCAAGTCGAGCCTGATAAACCGCTCGCAACAAGCCGGTCCGATCACCAAAAGCGCGGAAAAGCGTCCCCTTGCCAACCCCGGCCTCCGCGGCAATGCTGTCCATCGTGACCTCTTGGGGCCGCGCGCGGCGGGCAAAGAGCGCGTCCGCAGCGGCCAGCACGAGCTTCCGGTTGTTCACTGCGTCCTTGCGCGGCTTGCGCTCAGGCATACCACACCTCACTTTACAATCCGGACCGTCAGTCCGTATTATTTTAGTCAGACTTACTCAACAGATTCTGCTACAGACCTGGAGGAATTCCATGACCGCCATCCGATCTCCCCAAGAGCTCTACCGAGGAAGCTTGAAGTTATTGCTTGAAAAAGACATCTCAGCCTGGGTCGATCTGTGGGCCGAGGACGCCGTCATGGAGTTCCCCTTCGCGCCGCCCGGCTGGCCCACCAGACTGAACGGCAAGGCCGCCGTCGCAGACTATATGCGTGATTACCCTGATCAGATCGATCTCGCTGACTTTCCCGAGGTCCGGATTCACCAGAGCACGGATCCCGAGACCATCATCGTTGAACAGCGTGCCGTGGGAAGGCTAGTGGAGAGCGATGCGCCTTACGATATGCGCTATATCGCTGTGGTGACGGTGCGGAACGAGCAGATCGTCCAGTATCGCGATTACTGGAACCCTCTGAACATTATGACCACCGGGGTCGATCTCTCCGGAGCTGCCCAGTGACCACCAAGAATCTCACCCTGGTGGTCGGGGCGACCGGGAACACTGGTAGCCGGGTCACCGCAGATCTAGCCGCTCTGGGGCTTCCCGTCAGGGCGGCTAGTCGTAAAGGCACCGCTCTTGCCGGAACGGAGGCGGTTCAATTCGACTGGTACAACACCGAAACCCACACCGCAGCACTCAAAGGCGTCAAACGTCTCTATCTGGTACCTCCAGTGGGTGATAACGACCCCGCCGCAGTGATGCTGCCCTTCCTGGCGCAAGCCCAGGAAGCCGGTGTGCAACGCGCGGTTCTGCTGAGCGCATCCGCGGTGGAACCGGGCGGTCCCGCGGTCGGGCTGGTGCACCAGGCGCTGCCCGAGATCTTCGAAGAGTGGGCCGTCCTGCGACCTTCCTGGTTCATGCAGAACTTCATTGAGGCACATCCGCACGCACTCAGCATTCGTGAGGAGGGAACCATCTGGAGCGCCACCGATGACGGGCGGGTCGGGTTTATCGACGCCGCCGATATTGCGGCAGTCGCGGTACGCGCCCTGCTTGATGAACCATCACTGAATACCGATCTCATCCTCACCGGCCCGGAAACCCTGAGCTATGACGACGTCGCAAGTATCGTCGCAGCCGCCATCGGCCATCCGGTGATTCACCGCCGATTGTCCTATCAGCAGATGAGGGATCGGATCGCCGCCTCACTTCCGCTGGAGTTCGCTTCGCTGCTGGCTGGAATGGATCGCAGCATCGCCGAAGGATCCGAGGACCGAATCACCGATACCGTGCAGCGCATCACCGGCCGCGCACCACGCAGCCTACGTGCCTTGCTCCAGCACAGAGCTTCGTGAGCGGGCTCCAGCTCCGTTCAGGGCTTTCTTCCGGAGCGCTTTCATCGACGTGAAAACACCCGGAGTCAGAGGATCTGCCGAATATTGCTCTTCGCCAGATCGACTAGCTCATCGCCTTTACCCGACATCACCGTCCTCAAAGCATAGAGCGCAAAGCCTTTGAGCTGTTCCGCGGTGATCGCAGGCGGCACTGACAACTCCTGCCGCTCGGTGACCACATCGATCAAGGCGGGGCCGTCATGGGCAAAAGCTTCAGCCAGAGCACCCTCCAAGTCTGCGGAATCTTCAACCCTGATGCCTTTGAGACCGATGGCTTCGGCGACAGCCGCGAAATCGGGATTTTTGAGTTCGGTTCCATAGTTGACGAATCCCGCCGCTTTCATCTCCAGCTCCACGAAATTCAAGGAGGAGTTATTAAAAACGACGACTTTGACCGGCAATTTGTTCTGGGTCAGAGTGATCAACTCTCCCAGCAGCATCGTGAGGCCGCCATCCCCGGCAAGAGCGATGATTTGCCGATCCGGCTGCGAGGCCTGAGCTCCGATCCCCTGAGAGAGAGCATTCGCCATGCTCCCGTGATTGAAGGAGCCGATCAGTCTACGCCGCCCGTTCATGCTCAGATATCGGGCGGCCCACACCACGGGGGAGCCGACGTCGGGAATGAAGACCGCATCCTCAGTGGCGAGTTCATCGATCAGGCGGGCCAGGTACTGCGGGTGGATTGCCTGATTCTTACCCCGGGGAGTGGCCAGATCATCCAGTTTCTGACGAGTCTTCGAGTAATGACTCAATGCGGCGGCAAGGTGCTTGCCCTTGGTTTTGGCCTTCAGCAAGGGCAGCAGCGAGGCAATGCTCTCTCGGACGCCGCCGCGCAGACCCAGGGTGATCGGTGCCCGTTTCCCTAAATTCTCGCCGCGGATATCGATCTGGATGATCTGCGCCTGATCCGGGTAGAACTGTGGGTAGGGGAAATCTGAACCGAGCACGAGCAGTGTGTCGCAGGATTCCATCGCCCGATACCCCGAGGCGAAACCGAGCAGTCCGGTCATGCCGACGTCATAAGGGTTGTCGTATTCGATGAACTCTTTGCCTCTCAGGGCATGCACGATCGGCGCCTGCAGCACTCCTGCCAGCTCGACCACTTCGTCGTGTGCCCCGTTGACTCCGGCCCCAGCGAGAATGGTGACCTTCGATGAATCGTTGAGAAGCGAGGCCGCCTGCTCGAGCTGAGCGTGAGCTGGAACAGTTTCCGAGCGGCTCGGCTCAATTCGACTGACGGCTTGGTGAGTGGCTTTCGCCAGCGCGACATCACCGGAGATCACGATCACGGCGACCCCGCGTTTTTCAATCGCGGCACGGATTGCGATATTCAAGACCCGGGGCATCTGCTCCGGCGTTGAAACCTGCTCAACGTAGACACTGCACTCCCTGAAGAGTTCCTGGGGATGCGTCTCCTGAAAATAGCCGGTGCCGATCTCAGAGCTGGGGATATGCGCTGCAATGGCCAGCACCGGGACCCGGGAACGTTGCGCGTCGAAGAGCCCGTTGATGAGATGCAGATTGCCCGGCCCGCAGCTACCGGCGCAGACCGCTAGGTCACCGGTCAGTTCGGCTTCTGCTGCTGCGGCAAAGGCAGCAGCTTCCTCGTGTCGAACGTGAACCCACTCCACCGACTCGCTCGTACGGAGTGCATCGGTAAAGCCGTTGAGTGAATCACCGGGAATTCCGTAAACCCGTTTCACTCCGCTGGCGGCCAGGGTTTCCACGATGGTATCTGCGACGTTGCTCATACTGTCCTCTCCTAGACTTCTTCGATTCTATGGACATCGGGTGTTGCCGCGCTGTGAGCTACCGGACATTCTCGGCGATGGATCCAGAATGCGCTTCGAGCTCAGATGGCTTGCAGTAGTTCCTTGAGGGGTTTCGGAAGCTCATTGAGTTCAAGGGCTTCGGCCATCACCCTCGCATAGTGCTCTTTGCGCCCGCTGGTGGTTCCCATAAAGCGATGAAGCTGCTCGTGGACGCTGCGCTCCCGCTGAGCCGGCTGATTCTGCAGGATCTTCCAGGAGCGTGAATCTCCTTGCTGGGCGATCAGTTTTTCGACCCCCGTGGGCGCCAGAGACCTGATCAGCTCCTCCTCCAAATCAGCCCGGCAGACGAAGAAGCCCAGCTGCCGAATCGTCAGCTCATCGAGTCCAGTGCCAAGACCCTCTCTTTCCAGGGCCCGAATGAAGAAGCCGGTTTCTGCCTGGTCGCTCAGACCGAGCAATCTGAGTCGAAGTCCGCGCCGGAAGCCCAGATTCCCCGAAGGGTCGATGATGGATGACAGCGACGGCATGGCCAGCTTAGGATGCCTTGAGAAGGTTTGCCATTCACAGGATTCAAAGGAGAAGGCCAATGGATTGGACTCTGGAAGTCGTTGTCGTACCGGTGAGTGATCTCGATCGCGCAATAGCTTTCTACCGCGATCAGGTGGGTTTCAACCTCGATCACGACACCAAGAACGAGCATATGCACGTTGCCCAGCTCACCCCTCGCGGTTCCGGGTGCTCGATCGTGATCGGTGATTTACCCGCTCAAAACGAAATGGCCCCCGGTTCGCTTCGTGGACTGCAGTTGGTGGTCTCGGACGCGAAGGCAGCACGCGCCGAACTGATCTCGCGCGGCGTCGAAGCCAGTGAGTTGATGTCGTTCAGTCCCGATGACGGCGGAACGTTCTTCGGCTTCTCAGACCCGGATGGCAATACTTGGGCGGTTCAAGAGCTCAAGGTACGCGCCGAGAAGCCACTGATACCGCTAGAAGCCAGAGGTCGTTTCGGAGCGTGAAAGCTCCGCCGTCAGCCCACCATGAAGCTCAAGCTCCGCGCCTCCGGGCGGAGTGCAAAGCTCGGCCAGACATCAGGGCCGCAGGCGGCTGAACCCAGACCGTGCTGCGCGGCGTCAAGATACAGGTAGCTCGCGGACGACGTCGGAAGCTCGAAGGGGTGCTCCGCTGCCGCGATTTCTTGAGCTGTGTAAGGCGAGAGGGTGAATCCGGGCAAGCGGCCCCGCTGATCGGCATAGGCTTGCAGGCGAAGCGCGGGCTGCCCGGCGCTCAGCAGTTCCAGGGTGCGCAGCGCGGAACGATGGCCCGTCTCCTGTGGTCGCGCGTAGTCGACCGAGAGCTCCTCGATCGTGCGTTCGAAACGCCCTACCCGGGCAGCTCGGAAGCTATCCGGATAGGATTCCTCCGGGCCCAGCCCGAACCAGCGGGCGCCGTCCACCGCTGTCGGCAACTCGAAGCGCACCCCCAATCGCGGCCACACCGTGTTCCAGCCCTTGGAGGGTTCCATGTCGATGGTGAGCTGCAACTGTTCCTCACCGTCCAGGGTCACAAGGCGCCATAAGGTAGTGGTCCGCACCGTGGCCCGGCTATTCGCCGCCGCCGATACGGTGATCGTACGGAGTTCATGATGGCCGAGCTCGATGGATTCCACCCGGTGGGTCAGTCGATCCAGGCCTTCCCGGCGCCAGGAATCCGCGAGGGTAGGGCCCGCAGCCCCGGCACCGTTGCTGGCCCAGGGGTCAGCGGCGTCGTAGTTGCCGGAAGCGTCGCCCTCATCGTTATCCGTTGGGGCACGCCATAATTCGAGTTGCGGTCCGCGAACCGCCAGCCCCGCGAGTTTGGTCAGACGGCCGTGTTCGAAAACCGCCGGACCGAGAGCGAAGACCGCGGGAAGCTCGCCGTTCTCCGCAGCCGACGTCGTACAAGCTCGATCCTGGGAGAGCCCCGAGGGCTGAGAGCTCAACGAAGTGCGGGAGATCGCAGGGGCTGCCGGAGGCTCGCCCTGGATGGAATATTGGGCGGTGGCCACGGTATGACCGGCCGCTGCCCAGGGCTGGTCCTTGGCCAGTACCGCCGAGATGGTGAGCCAGGCTTCGCTGTTCTGCACTACCGGCAATTCAGGCAGCGTGAGCTCCGCGGTGTCCCCAGCCTGGATCGGCGCACTGATCAGCTCACCGTGGGCGATCGCTTCACCATCCACTTCGTACTTCCAGCGGAAGCTGAGGTCCGAGGTATCAGCTGAATGCCTGAGGTTGGTCACCACGATGCGATCGTCGAGGCGTTCCAGCTGGAGCGGCTGGACCACGGCCTTGAACTCGTGCAGCCCCGGGCTCGGAGTGTCATCACTGAGCACCAGGCCATCCATCACGAAGTTGCCGTCATGCAGCACCTCTCCGAAGTCGCCGCCGTAGCCGTAGAAAGGCACTCCCTCGGCGGTATGCGTCAGGATGCCGTGATCGCGCCATTCCCAGACGAAGCCACCGTGCAGCTTGGGGTACTTCCTGAACAGCTCCTCGTATTGATCGATCGCTCCCGGGCCATTGCCCATCGCGTGCACGTATTCGCACTGCAGGAAGGGCTTACTCCGCTGCCGGGAGGCTTCTGCCGGGCGGCAGCCCAGCAGCGCCTCGCTGCTGCCCTCGGCGATCGAAATCACCTCGGGGACCGAAGCGTACATCCGCGAATAAACATCGGTATAAGCCCCCGCGTAGTCGCCTTCGTAATGCACCGGTCGGCCAGGATCCCGGCGGTGCACCCACGAGGACATCGCAGCCAGATTGGCTCCTGTGCCCGACTCATTGCCCAAAGACCAGAGCACCACACAGGGATGGTTCTTATCCCGCTCCACGGTCCGTTCGATCCGGTCCAGGTAAGCCTCCCGCCACTTCGGATCATCGCTGGGGTTATCCGCCCAGCCGCCGTTCTCGAAGCCGTGGGTCTCCAGATCGCATTCGTCAATCACCCAGAATCCCAGCTCATCCGCGAGGTCGAGCAAACGAGGGTGCGGTGGGTAGTGGCTCGTTCTGATCGCGTTGATGTTGAAGCGCTTCATCTGAGCCAGATCCGCCCGGGCATGGGTTTCATCGAAAACCCTGCCGCGCACGGGGTGGGTTTCGTGCCGATTCACCCCGTGGAAAACCACTCGTCGGCCGTTCACTAGGAGTTGATCACCAATGATTTCGACGGTCCGGAACCCCACCCGGAGGCTCACCGTCTCCGCCTGATTCGACACCTCAGCCTGATAGAGCTTCGGTGATTCGGCGCTCCACGGCTCCACCACATCGATTTCGAAGGGTCGCACCTCATCGCGATGACGCCAGGTGGTCTGCACGCCGAGCTCCGGGACGCTGAACCGCACTGGGAAAGTGGCACTTTCGGAGAGTTCGACGTCGACCGAACCTCTGCCATCCCGGTAGTCCGCTTTCACCCAGACGTCGTCGAGTCCTCCTGCGGGCCGCAGCAGCAGCGTCACATCACGGAAGATGCCGGGCAGCCACCACTGGTCCTGATCTTCTAAGTAGCTCGCAGCCGACCATTGGTGAACACGAACCGCGAGCAGGTTCTCCCCGGGCCGAAGGGCCGTAGTGACGTCGAACTCCTGCACCAGTCTGCTGCCTTTGCCGACGCCGATCTCCTGCCCGTTGAGCCAGACCCGATAGGTGGATTCCACGCCGTCAAAACGCAGCAACACTTTCGTGTCGCCGAACCATTCGGCGGAAAGATCGAAGCGCCGTCGATAATCTCCTGTGGGATTATCATCCGGGACGAAAGGCGGATTGATCGGGAAGGGGTACTGCACATTGGTGTAGATCGGCCGTCCGTATTTGCCGTCGCCTTGAAGCACCCAGTGAGAGGGTACCGGAAGAGTGTCCCAGCCGCTGTCGGAGTAGTGAAGCCCGGCAAAATCCTCCGAGGTTTCTCCCGCGGGTAGCACGCCTTCGCCTATCCAGCTATCGGGGGAGCACGGCAGCAACCGAAAGCTCCAATCGCCGTTCAAGGATTGGCTGGCTGCGCTGCTGAGCAATCTGGCTCGTGCCGGGGTGCGAGCTCCGCGGCCTGGGCCACGGTCGATCAAGTAGGTCATTTAACTGCTCCTTCGGTGAGCCCGCCTCGCCAGAAACGTTGCAGCGCCACCATAGCAATCGCCAAGGGAATAATCGACAGTAGAACACCGCCGGTAGTGAGCTCGTAGAACTCGGGCAACCGGTCCACCTGGCTCCGCCAGTTATTCAATCCCAGGGTGATCGGATACAGAGAGTTATCGGAGAGCATGATCAGAGGCAGGAAGAAATTGTTCCAGATCCCGACCAGCTGGAACAGGAAGACCGTGACCAGGGCTGGAGACAGGATCCGTAAGCCGAGGGTATGAAAGATCCGCAGTTCACCGGCTCCATCGATCCGAGCGGCCTCGATCAAGGCGGTGTCAACCGTGGAATCCGCGTAGATCCTACAGAGGAAGAGCCCGAACGGAGAGACCAGAGAAGGGATCAGAACGGACCAGTAGGTGTTAGCCAGGCCCAGCTGACTGAACAGCAAGAAGAGCGGCAGCGCCGTAGCGGTGCCCGGAACTAGCACGCCACCCAGCACGGTGCCGAAGATCAGCTGACGACCCCGGAATTGATACTTCGCCAGCGCATAGCCACCGGCCGCCGCCAGATAGGTCGCGATCAGTGAGCCCAGCCCGGCATAGAGCACCGAGTTGAGGAACCAGCGAAGAAAGATGCCGTTATCGTAGCTCAGTACCTGGCTCAGGTTATGCCACAGTGAGAAGGTCCCGCCGAGCAGGAAGCCGTTGCTGGCGAAGAGGTCCTGGGTGCTCTTGGTGGAGGCCACCACCACCCAGTAGACGGGCACCAGGAAATAGATTGCCACCAGGACCAGGATCGCGGTGACCAGAATGGCCGAGGACCTGGATTTTCCGGCGGATCGGTCAGTCGTGCTGACCCGGCTAGCGCTCATCGGGATTTCCTGTTCGTGATCCGAAGGAATATGAAAGACAGCAAGAAGGCCACCAGGGCGATCAGAACTGCCTGGGCGGCCGCCACGTTGTAGTCGTTATAGGCGAAAGCCGTCGAGTAAGCGCTGAGATTAGGCGTGTACTCGCTGTCGATCGCCGGGGCTGAGCTCTTGAGTACCTGAGGCTCCGCGAAGAGTTGCAGAGTGCCAATGATCGAGAACACCGTGGTGAGCACCAAGGCCGGCCTGATGAGCGGCAGCTGGATGCTCCGGGCTACCCGCCAAGCGCTCGCGCCGTCCACCTTGGCGGCTTCGTAGACATCGGTGGGAATGGATTTCAACTGTGCGACGATGATCATCATGTTGTAGCCGGTGTAGGTCCAGGTGACGATATTGGCAATGGACCAGAGCACACTTCCGGCGCCCAGGAAATCGAGTTGCAGACCGAAGACCTTGCCCAGATCGATCAGCGGGCTGAGCCCCGGAACGTAGAGGAAGGACCACAGAATGGTCGCAATCACTCCGGGGATTCCGTACGGCAGAAAATAAACAGCTCGGAAGAATCCGGGCCAGCGTGCCGAAGCGGATTCCAACAGCAGAGCCAGCAAGGTGCACAGCGCGATCATCACGGTGACCTGTACGACGCCGAAAAGCAGCATCCTGCCGATGGAGGCGATGAAATTGCCGTTGGCCAAGGCTTGCGCATAATTGCTGAACCAGGCGAAGTCGGTGTGCACGCCCTGCTCTCCGAAGGTTCCCTGCCGGGTCACCTTGGTGAAGCTATTGCCGATCGCGACCAGGATGGGGAGCACGAAGGTCAAGAGGAAGAGCAGCAGGAAAGGGGCCAGAAGAATCCAGGGCGCCAGGACCAGATTGAGGCGCTTTGTCTTGATCGTGCTCATGAATTGACCTTCCGAATCGTGAGGCCCTTGTTTCTGAAGGCGGCCATGACGTTCTGCTCTGATTGCTTCAGGGAACTCACCAGAGAGACCCCGTTGGCCTTCTTCCGGAATCCATCCGAAATGATTTCGAAGGTCTGCTGAGTCAGTGGCCACCAGGACCATGCAGGATTCTGCTCTTTGCTGGCCGGGGAGAAGATCTCCTGGTTGTAGTTCTGCCCGCCGAAGAACTCTGAAGGCTTCTGCCGGGCCGCACCGAGATAGTCGACAGCCGGTGACCAACCGATGCCGCTGTTATTGATCATCGCGTCGATGCCTTCCTTGCTGGTGGTCATCCAGACCGCGAATTCCAGCGCTTCCTTGGGGTGCTTACTGTTGGCGAAGACAGCGGCAGTGGAACCTCCGTTGTAACTGGACCCGAACCCTGCATCGCCCCACCGGGGGAGTGCGGCGACCCGCCATTTGCCCGCCGCTCCGCTGACTCCTTCGAGCAGCGCGTCACCCCAGCTGGCTCCGATCAGACTCGCCAGCTGACCCGAGCCGACGGCGGCGAACCATGGAGCGGAATAAGGAGCGTAGGCGGTGGTCATCAGATCTTGATCGATGACACGGTCGAAGAACTCAGCGACCTGGAGCGTGGCCGGGTCAGTCAGATTGATCGTCCAGCCGGCGGAGTCTGGTTTGAGCCAGGAAGCTCCGGCTTGGCAGGCCAAGGAGCAGAACCACGCGGCGTCCGAGAGCGGGAAGCAATCGATATAGCTGCCGATGCCCCGTAACTGAGCTGCCGCATCGGCCCATTCCTCCCACGTTTTAGGAACGTCGACCCCCGCTTTGCTCAAGAGGTCCGGCCGATAGTACAGCCCCATCGGCCCTGAATCTTGGGGGATCCCATAGACCCCGTCGAGGTAGCTGACCTGGTTCCACAGCGTCTGGTCATAGCGGTCGGCGTACTGTTTGGCGCCGTAGCGTGAGAGATCCACCAGGCCGTTGACCAGCATGAATTCGGGGATCGAGCGCAGTTCCACCTGGGCCAGGTCCGGACCGCCACCGGCGGCCAGTGCGGCGTACATCTTCTGATAGCCTCCGGCGTTTCCGCCGGGGGTCCAGACCGCTTCGACCTGGACATTGGGGTGCTGAGCATTCCAGATATCGCAGATCTTTTGCAGATCCTTGAGCCAGGCCCAGTAAGTGAGGGTGATCTTCTCACCTGAGGCGGCCGGGGCGATGGTCGGTTTGGTATTGGCCGAGACCGAACCGGGAGTTGCGCAGGCACTCAGCAGAGCAGCGGTGCCCGCGGATAGACCGAGTGCGATGGCGCTCCGTCGAGTGAATGAGGACATATGAACCACTTCGTCGTGTGAACAATCTGCTGCCTGGCGTACCGCCAAAGCAATGAGACGAAGATAACATGAATTCAGAACAACTGACCTAAATTTAGAAGAATTCGTTCGACGCCGCCGTACAACGCACCGAGGAGCAAGATGGAGAAGGAACAGCTTAACGCTTCCAGCGAGGTTCCCCTTGAGCTGGAACTCCAAAGGTTGCGCAAGCGCGGCCCCTACGCGAAAACCGCGAGCCGGCAGCGCAAAATCCTGGAAGCGGCGGCTCAGGTCTATGCCGAATACGGCTATTACGGCAGCTCATTGCGTGAGATCGCAGCCAAAGCGGGGATGAGCCTCTCCACTCTGACGCATCACTTTGCTAGCAAAGAAGAGATCCTGATGGCGACTCTGGAGCAACGAGACGCCGATGGGGTGAGTCTTCACTCAGTGCGCACTGCCGCGGATTTCCGACGGCAAGTGCTCAATCAGGCCAAGGCCAATGAAAAGTCCAGCGCGCTGATCGGCCTTTATTCAGTTCTCTCGGCCGAATCGACCACTCCCGATCATCCAGCGCGTAGCTACTTCATCGACCGATTCTCGGTGGTTCGGCGGGACTACAGCAGAGTCCTGGAGCTGCTCCGGGATCGTGACGAGTTACGCCCCGGGCTCGACCCCCGGCTGACCGCGATTTCCTTGGTTGCACTCTGGGATGGCCTGCAATTGCAATGGTTACTCGAGCCGAAAACCGTGGATGTCGTTGCGCAGCTATCGATCTTCCTCGACCTCATCCTGGTTTCCGACTGAAGCTCTTTTATTTTCGATAGCCTCTCCGATAAAGTGATTTTCAGTTGATTTCAAGGAAACTCCGAGGAAGAAGTCCGAATATGGCAGCAAGTACCGAACTCATCATCGCCGGTGGTCTGGAAAATTCCATCCCCTTCGTGATCTCCAGCCTAAAGAACGCCGGTTTCAAGGCATCATCGACCCAGCCCGGCGTCGTTAAAGTCGAGCGGGGAAGCATGGGCATGACCCTCGCCTTCGGCGCCCTCTCGGGCAGCAAATTCCATGTCTCCTTCACCTTCGTTTTCCGCATCGACGAGCACGGAAATTCTTGTTTCCGTTTCGACTCGGACGGCGCCTTGGGCGCGGTCAAGGGCGGCGCCATCGGTTACGCCAAGACGAAGAAGGTCTTCGAAGAAGCGATCAATTCGATCCGGGTAGCGGCGAGCGGCAACGGCATCCTCCTGGCCGACCGGCAAGTCTGATCGCTGCCGCCTGGGTGCAGTGAGCCAACCCAGGGATCCGGTATTGGGAGGCGTCAGTCGACGGAATAAGCAGAGGGGGCAGACGTTGACCGTCCGCCCCCTCGAAAAAATCTGGCTTTAGTGCTCGTCGTAGTGGTCTTCATGCTGATGGTGTTTATGACCATCGTGAAGATAGTCGACATGGTCTTCGTGCTGCACTGCCTCGTGCTCGCAATCGGTGCCATGCTGATGTTCTTGCACACTGTGCTCGGCCGCTTGATGTTCTGTACTCATCGTTCATCTCTCCCTTGTGTTCTCGAGGCGACTTCCGGAATCTGATGTGAAAAAGAAATCACCTTGCTCTCCATCATGATGCCCCGTTCGAGTGGATTGCAATAGATCCGGCCTGTCCGCTCGCTCAGCACAGCCTGCTCGCAGATAAGCGGCATCCTTCAGATACGTCTTTGCGTGCTCAGCCAGCTCGGGCCTTCCACCAGTCTCTGAACGGGTCGTGCTGAACTCCGCTAGATCCTCAAGCCGGGCGATGACGGCCTGGACAAGCTGCTGGGCAGTGAAATCCCAGCTATAGGCTTGCAGCAGCAGGTCGATTCGTCGGCCGGTATTGCTCATGAGCTTCCCGGGAGCGGCGTCGACATTCTCCGGCGAGGCCAGCGGAACCAGACGATAGGCGAGATAGCACAGATCCCAGAGCCGAGAACCTGGAGAAGCGGTGTCGAAATCGATCAATCCCACAAACCCGCCATTCCGGCAGACAAAGTTATAAGGTGCGAAATCGTTATGGCAGATCACTTCCTGCTGACCGTGCGGAGGTAACTGCCACCGGGCAGCCAGCGGTGCGAAATCTACCGTGGCATTGTGAAACTGCCGCAGAGCCCGAGCTGAATTCTGCAGGAGTTCATCGCTCCACACCCAAGACGGCAGGGGATAGGCAGGAACCTCTCCCGGCAGGAAGTCGAGGATCTCCCGGCCCTGTTCATCCAGACCGTGTGGCCGAGGTACCCAGTTCACGCCGTGATCATGGAGATGCTCCAACAGCGCATGGATCGTCTGCGTCCATGGCCCGGAGGGGCGGCGAACGGTGTTCCCGCTTCGAACCACGGTGTTCATATTTCCTCCGCTGAGTTCTTCTTCCACAGCACCAGCCTAGTTCTGCCATACACTTCGGCAGAAGCGATGGCTCAGTACGGTTCGGGAGGAGTTAGCCGTCGAGGAAAGCGAGGATCATCGGCAAAGTGCGCCGCATCGCACTGAGGTCACCGGCGGCAGCCATCACTTCGCCGAGGTAGTCACCATGGTTGCCCGGCAGGATCAGAAGCCTGGCGTTCGGGATGATCTCAGCGAGCTCCAGTGCGTGGGCCGGCCTGACGACGTCGTGATCGGCAGAGATGACCAGAGTGGCCGCCTCGATTCGCTGGAGTTCGGCGCGGGGGACGTCCTTGAACCCGATGAGCATCTGTTCGCGGTCAAGGGAGAACATCCTTTCGGCGTGCCCAGGATCACCACTGGCCTTGAAATCGGCGTCCTTGTAGAGCTGTGGGAGGCTCTCGAACGTCGCAGCTTCCATCCCCGCCCAGAAACCTTCGATCATGCCGTCACGACGAAACGGTGCAGAAGCGACGATAAGCCGCTTCACCAGCAGGGGATGACGGATGGCGAGTTGCAGGGCGACCTGGCCGCCGTTGCTGAAGCCCAGGACATCAACGGATGGGACGTCCTGTTGACGCAGTACAGCGGCAACTGCGTCCGCTGAGCCTTCGAATGAAGCCGGACGATCTCCCTCGCTACTGTGCCCATGACCTTGCAATTCAACGGCGAGCACCTGCCGGGATACTGACAACTCGGGCAATAGTGCACCCCAGTTCGATTCAATGGTCGAACCACCACCGTGAATCAACAGCAGCGGCCGACGATCCGGCTGCTGCTCGCCATGCCATTCAGAATACAAACCCGGCCCTGCCGCCTCAAAGTCGTTCGCTTCAGTCATAGTCGCCAGCTTAACAGCGGCAACTCCCTGGGTCTTCCGGGCGCTCCGGCTCAGTCCGGCCGCGGGACGCCCTCGGTTCTCGTCCGGCCGCTGCGCCAGATGATCACGGCTCCTGAGATGATCACCAAGAAGATCCCGATCACCACCTGGAGCGGTAGCGACTGCCGCAACGTAAGAGCACCGGTGATCGCGGCCGCCATCGGATCGATGGCGAACAGGGTTCCGACGATCCGCGGCGAGGTCAGCTTAGTCGCCAGAAAGTCCAAGGTGAAGGCCAAGGCGACGCCGAGCAGACCGGAGGCAAGGACAGCGAGCCAGTCAGGGACCTGTAACTTAGGTGCGGCCTGAATCGAGAACGGTGTGAGCAGGAGTGCGCCAATGCTGACGGAGAGCGCGAGTCCCTGGATGCCCTCGCTGCTTTCGCCCACCTGACCCGCCATCAGTGTGTATGCGGCGAACGCCACCGCGGCGCCGAGTGCATAGCAGATTCCTAGAAGATCGAAGCTGCCGCCCGGGTTGGTCACCAAGGCGACGCCGAGCAGGGTCACCAGGGGCAAGAATCTTTCGAGGCGTCCTTTCGCCCCGAAACATGCCACCGCGAGCGGACCGAGGAACTCCAAGGTGACAGCTGTTCCCAGCGGAAGACGTTCAAGCGCGTTGTACAGCAGCACATTCATCGCGGCCATCGCTATCCCGTAGAGCAAGATCCCACGCCAGGTCTTTTTGCTCAGTCCGCGGATTCTGGGGCGAGCGATTGCGAGCAGCACGACGGCGGCCATCGTCAATCGGAGTCCGCTGGTACCGATGGTCCCGGCCGTGGAGAACACGGTACTGGAGAGCACCGACGACAGCTGAATACTGATCGAGCCGATGAGCACGAAGAGCGCACCCAAGGAGGCACGTATTCTGGGGGAGTGGTTGAGCAGCATAAATATCCGTTTCCGAGCAGACCGGAGGCACCGGCCATGAGATGAATGGGTCGGTTTGCGACGGGTAGCCGCTCAGAAATCAGGAGGGATCAGCGGTACCGGTCAGCGGATACCGGAAGGTCCTCTGCGGGCGCTGCAGCCCAGATTGCTCATCGGATGCATGCTGAAACTATATCTTCTCGGCGCCGCGAGGCGGCAAAAAATGACAGCATACGCATCTTGGGCAAGCTAACGACAAATCTACTTTCCCTAGTCAGCCAGCTGCTAATCGGTCAGGATGGAACCCATGAACGAACAGCCCGCGCGATGGACCGAAGCAACCGTTTACCCCGATATGTGGGCCGATCCGGAGAAGGACCCACGCAATAGCGAAGGCCCTAGCCCGGACGGCGAGCTACCGACATTGCAGGATTACACGACGAGTTATCGGATGACCCTCCTGATGAAATGCGAAGGGTTGAATCCAGGGCAACTGGCTCTACGTTCGGTTCCGCCGTCGACCATGTCCCTGCTCGGTTTACTTCGCCATCTCGCCGAGGTGGAACGAGACTGGCATAACTGGATCGGGGACGAGGATCCGCTGCCTAAGCTCTACGGCAAACGCGATGCTGACTTCGATGAAGCCGCGGCCGAACAGCTTCAGGTTGACGCCGCCTATGCCGATCTGGCGAGGGAGCAGGCATCCACCGATGCGGCCTTGGCCAAGCACCCTGATCTGAACGAGCGGGTGGGGGAGCACCAGATCGCTATTCGGGAACTCTTGGTGCACAGGATTGAGGAATACGCCAGGCATTGCGGGCACGCCGATCTCTTGCGCGAGTGCGTGGATGGCAGAGTCGGCCAATAAGAGGCCAGAAGTTCGGTCGGCTATTCGGCAGAATGCCTGGGGGCGAACCGTGAACGAGCGTTACCGGGATTAAGGGTCTGGTCCATTGCTTCCGATAGATTAGCGGAAACTCTGGCAGCGTGAAGATAGCTCAATTCCGCTGAGCACTTTTCTAAGCAAAACAGCTTTCTAGATACCGTCGGTTACCCATATCTATGCATCTTTTTAAAGGATCAATGTAAAAATCATTGACGGTAAGTGAACTTGGGTGCAAACTAAAATTGTCATTTTATTTGACGTTCATTGAGCTATTCAAATTTGAAGGGTGCGTGTTATGCTTTTTGTAATCCACCGTCCTCGCTCAAAGCCTCGACGTCGTTCACTCGCTATTGCTCTCACCGCAATGATTTCAGCGGTCATGGTCCTACCGATTGTCGCTATACCCGCAAACGCCGCCGCCACTGGGAATCATGTCCCTGGACCAGGTGGCAAAGAAGCGTATTTTACCGCTGGCTACAAGACAGTACCAGGGGCATCTTCGGAAAGTGCTATTACGGTACATAACCCTTATTCTGATTTCTGCTATGACGCTAGCGCTTATCAGAAAGGGAACGCCTATAATAGCGTTGTAAATTTCTCCAATAACTACTTTCTCACGCTATATCAGGATTCGTTATGCTTGGTTCCCTCTGAAAGCATTTCCGCTTCAAAAGGCGATCAAATCTCAACCCAGCGGAGCTTCCGAGCGGTAAAATTTACCCAGAAACCTCAGGTAGTCCTTCCGCTCGTTGACCTCGGACTTCAGCCGACCCTCAACCGATCAACAGCAACCGTTAAAGTTATTATCAACTTTCTAGTGCTGACTTTGACTAAGCCCGTATTCAACGACTGCATACAGGTTTCCCAGAATCGTTTTTCAAACGATAACCCGAATCTCGGAGCCACGGCGGTTCTTGTAACCACGGTCGGGACGGGAATATTAACTGCATATACCGATAAAAACTGTGGAAAACCCATGAGTACCGTTCCACTACAAGGACTCAGCGCCATCTCATCGGAAGCTACTATTCTCTCTATTAAATTCCGCCCTTAATCAGTCGAGTGCTCTGAATATCTCGACCTAATCTTCGGTGTTGGGGGCCGTCACATGATCTGACGGCCCCCAACACCGAGGTATCTGGTATACGGTCCTGAGCCCTTCCAGCTGCCCTGAAACAAAGCATATTTCCAGCAGTCTCTTCAACCTGGCCAACAAGCCAAGAATGCCGCATAGTAAGACCAAGAAGGTAATTCAGATAATTTCAGGAGATCAGCGATCTAGCTTACGGAAAAAAAATATCCTTAATCAGTTTTGTATTATTTGATTTAATGAGCATCTCGACTGGACCCTTAACGCGTGTCATGTTTTGAGTCGCTCCTGACCGAGCTGGTACGCAACCGCAGTCTGGCCTGCGGACCCGGCAGGAGAGGGCAGGATGCCACGACGGTCGGGGATGGCTCGGTGTTGGGCTCGATTTATGCACCGCCATCTTGTCCTTGCCCGGAATGCGGAACTTCCTTGATGGATGAGTCCGTGATTTCGCCACATTATTAAATGACGGAGCTGCTCAGTTGCGCGCCATTCTTGCAGTGAGCAGTGTTCCTGGGTTGACGATTACTCAACATTTTCTCAAGCTGAATGCCTTCGAGAACATCCCTCGGGAATCACTACTGCAAGCCGCTCTAAACCTTGGAGAGAAGAAGCCTCCGCGAATTCTCAGCTCAACGACGTGAGTGATAATGCACGGGCAAGTCTTCACCAAGTTCAGCGAGCACGCGGTGCATCAACTGAGAGGCTGATTGCAGCACTTCAGAATCAACATCTTCCAACAGCTGGTCAATCACGGCATTCACGGCCAAGCCGGCTTCACGAGCCACCACTCTGCCCTTAGACGTCAGACTGATGGTATAGCTACGCCCATCGCGGGCATCAACTCGTCGCTCGATGAGTTCATCAGCCTTCAGGCGACGAAGAATATTACTGAGCCCTCCGGTAGTAAGCAGCAATCTGGAAGAGAGTTCTCCGGGCCGGATCCCGCCCTCTTTATGACTCATCAGCGCACCGAGGACATCCAGTTCAGCACTCGAGAGCCCATGCGGATTCAGTGCATTAGCAATGGGCCGTTCCATCAGAGCTTGCAATCTCGCGGTGTGCTGAGCCAGGGAGAGGGCTGCCACTTCACGCATCTCATTCATAGGACTACTTTATGTCAAATTACTTTCATGATACCTTTCGTAAAAGATACTTAGGAGATGAAATGATGACAACTATCGAGAATGCAAGAATTTTTAACGGCTCATCCGCAGAGGAGCAGATCCAATGAGCCGCAGTGATGAAATCACCGAGATCAGCCAACTCATCCTGCACGAGAGGCAGGGACGGGACCGTGGTTGGTGGCAGCAGATGCGCGAAGCCTTCGCCCTTGATTCAGCGGTCAAGATCTCTTGGTACAGGGGAGACGGTCCCGGTTTCGTCACCAGCTCGGAACGCATGAGCGGCGCGGGGGACACCGCCGTTCACCGGCTCTCTCCTCCATCCATCCACCTGAAGGGTGCTCGCGCGATCGCGGAACTATCCTGCGGAGTCGAGCTCCAAGTGGAGATCCATGGTATTCCAGCGCATTTAATCTCCTACGCTCGACTGAACTATCGCCTGCATCAAGAAGCCGCCGGGTGGAAGGTGGTTCAATTCGATGCGATTTACGAACGTGACACCCTCACTCCAGCATTTCCGGGGGATCAACTGCAGATCGACAAAGCAGAAGCAACCAAGTACCGGCCCAGCTACGCCCTACTGGCCTACTATCTCCGGAGCCAGGGATACGACGTGAAGGATGATCTACTGGGCGACGACGAGCCGCAGCGAGTGGAACTCTTCTACGACGAACTCCGAGAGTGGTTAGAAGCAGAACCCCAGAGCGCCCACTCGAACCTGTAGCTGCCAGGCCTCCTGGCCGACTGAGATCCCGAGAAAAACCCTTTGATCGCAGGGCGGAAATTGCCTTTGAACGAGACGGCTATCCCGGTTCAATCCCAAGGAATTAACACTATGCGCCATCGACAGCAACTCCCTCAGCTTGAGGTCTGACGATTCCTGGAAGATCGCGGGACCGGGTCAGGTGACCATTCTCCGCCCTCGCGAATGGCACTAGTGATTCCTCGACAGATAGAGAATAGCTGACTGCTTTGCTCCTTTGTCAGAGCATTGAAAACTATACTTCTGACCAGTTGAACATGCCCGGGAGTGGCGTCAGAAACGATCTGATGCCCTTGGACTGTCAGCGTGGCGCGAGTGATCCTACCATCCTCCGAGTCAATGGATCGAACCACCCACCCAGGCTTCTCTAGTCGAGTTATTGATCGAGACAGTCTGGAGAGAGTGCTATTGGCGTACTCCGCGAGGTCGCTGAGTCGAAGCGTGCTCAATGGAGCTTTAGAAAGTGCGAACATCACCCCGTAGTCAAAATGACTTAGCTCTGAGTCTCGCTGAAGCTGAGCGTCAAGCGTTGCTGGCAACCACTCCAAGAGGGTGGCCAACGCAGACCACACTCGAAGTTCTTCTCGATCAAACTCAGTCAATCTTTCCTGTGCATCCATGACCATAGCCTAGCCGATTACTTGCCTAAGCAAGTGATTTAATCTAAAATTACTTGCTCAAGCAAGTTAATGGCTGCCTGAGCAGCGGATAAGGACATGAAGCATGGATCTCAACCTCGCCCAGAAGAAGGTTTTCATTACAGGCTCAACGCAGGGGATTGGCTATGCAGTGGCGGAGAAGCTCCTCTCCGAAGGTGCCTCGGTTGTCATCAACGGGCGCACCCAGCTAAGCGTTGAGAAGGCGATTGAGCGCCTACGGATGACAATTCCAGATGCTGATCTCAGCGGAATCGCCGCTGATTTCTCGAAGAGCGAGGAGGCCGCTTCGTTACTGGAAAAACTTCAAGAAGTAGATGTCTTGATCAACAATGTCGGCCTGTTCGGTCTCGGAGAATTCACCGACCTTAGCGACGATGAGTGGATGCGTTACTTTGAAGTCAACGTTCTCGCCGGCGTCCGACTTTCCCGCCAGCTGCTCCCAGCCATGTTGAAAAGGGGATGGGGGCGCATTATTTTTATCGGGACCGAATCAGCAGTCGATGTACCCGCCAATATGATTCACTATGGAGCCACCAAGGCAGCAGCTCTCGCAGTCAGCAACGGCCTTGCGAAACTCACCCGCGGCACCGCGGTAACCGTCAATACCGTGCTCGGCGGACCAACTTATTCCGATGGCGTCGCCGAAACGGTCGAGAAGATCGCAGCAGCGCAGTCGACGTCAGTGGAGGAGTTAAAGGAGGCACTCGTGCGCCATACCTCACTCATTCAGCGCTTCCTCGATCCATCGGAGGTCGCTCATCTCGTGACGTACTTGGCAAGTCCGCTCGCCTCGGCCACCAATGGGGCCGCATTGCGAGCAGATGGAGGGGTCCTCCCGACCATCCTCTGAGCCACTTGGTGGTGGCGTCAGAATTCCCTGAGCGCTATTACAGGCAATGTTTCGCCATCGGCTCGCGAATTGTTGTGGATGCTCAATACTTACCCGCTACTGATTGCCGGGCTGGTAATCTCGATGGATTATTTAGCCGATCATGAATGTAACCTATTCCAGTCATTTTATCAGGATCCCTAGACTAGAAAACTAGTTTATTGATTTCCGCTTGAAGCGACTCAATACTTGATCGAAGAAGAAATAAATATAACCTAGAATGAGGAACAGCAAGCCTACAAGCGCAATATTCAACACTGTTTGAGGCCAACCAAGGACATCTGCATCGACAATAGGATAGGGGAACCAGTTGATCGTAATTCCGCGCCATACCGTGTACGCCAAGTAAATTATCGGGATAATTAGAAGTGCCGGAACATTCGCGAGCCGATTCAATCTTCTCGACGAAAAAAGGAGCCAACCAAGCATCACCATTAGAGGGCCAATGATATGTACTGCAGGATCGCTAATGACTCCCAAGCCTTGCGGTGGTTGATGCCCCGGAACGTAATTGAGTATAAAATTCTGGATAAACCACACCACTGTTGCGCTGACAACAGAAAACAGTCTCAAGGATGGCCAGAGCCGACCCCCTTTTCTCATCGGATGCAAAGTGAGCATAGCAGAGATAATCACCATCAGCCATGCGTTAATATTAGTAAAGTACCCAATGTAATTTCCCAAAGAGAATAAAGGATTCTGACCGAATTCCGCGCTCGAAAATGTTTCGATTAGGCCTAAGATGGCGCCAGTTAGTGCGACAACAAATGTTGAAAAATACCAGATTCGTGGGAGCAAAAGTTGTGTCTCACTTTCGGCATTGGTTCGGTAACTCGTCATAATATTCCCTTACTACTGCGGTGTAACTCAGAAATTGAAAACTTGAATGCTCCAGCAACACCCGGAAGGGTACAGCTTAGCTGTATTGTTGATCCTGGGTTTAGCTGATCCCGGATTGAACTATAGCGAACGACCTGCAAGTATTAGCGACAGAGGTAGTCGCAGCACTCGCGACAGCAGTGTCTACGGCAATGCATTCGGTGGTGACACCGTACTGGGGATACCGGAATTTGCTCGGCTACCCGCCGATGCAGGTGAAAACACCAGAGATCAAGTGACTGAGCGGCTTATCCCCGTCATTCGAGACCTTTGGGAGCGCTATCCAGTGCTGTCTCAGCCAGGTTCGGAGCTGTCAGGCGGGGCAGCGCATGCCGAACACACCATTCGAGTCACGCTCGAGGAGGTTGACAACGTGGCCCAGTTCGACGTCCTCAAGCGCGCGGGGGAGAGGCTTCTCAGCATGCAGGCTTCGGGCACCTGGAATCAAGCAGCGGGAATCAACCAGAAAAGCCCCTGGAAGATCTGCAATTAAACACCAACCATCAGGAGAGAACATCATGACTCAGCAGTGGAACTACAAAGTGCTGACCTACAAACTCACCATGAAAGGCTTCGACTACAAGCAAATCGAACAGGATCTCGATGGCTTGGGGCAAGAGGGCTGGGAGGCTTTCAGCACCCTCGCACCCAGCTTCGGCGCCGGCCAAGCAATAGAACTTGCCGTCATGCTGAAGAAGGTCTCCGGATAGCCGCCCTTGCCTCCCAGATCTTGACCGCGCGGAAGCGTCGAGCAGCAAGAGCGCCGGGCATTACCAAGTGCAGAACTTCTCCCGAGCACTATCGTCGGAGAATTTCAGTGGGGAACTGATTAATCTTCGTACTGGAGGGTCGCTGGAGCGGATATGGTGCACGACTAGCGTTCTCGAGGATGGGTTACCGCGGGTTGTGATCTGCGGCGATATGGACTTTTGGACGATGCTCTCAAGATAAGACCCTGCCCTCGGGATCAAGAGAGCACCGCCCAAAAGGCTAGACTGTCTCTACTCGCCAAGGTGGTTTAGAAGTATTTGACAAAACCGACAGACGATACGGTTTTGTATCCGGTTGGAGCTCCGGGTACTTGGGTTTGAAGTACATCGCATCTGCCCGAATCGGCTGGCTTGAGCTTAGGAATGATATCGGCGGAGATTGATA
Source organism: Psychromicrobium ferritrahens (assembly GCF_043789415.1). NCBI lineage: Bacteria > Bacillati > Actinomycetota > Actinomycetes > Micrococcales > Micrococcaceae > Psychromicrobium > Psychromicrobium ferritrahens. Next base: position 226,135 of record NZ_JBDLLW010000001.1, read on the forward strand.
TTTTTCCGTCAGGATTGTCTTTTTTATTCCCTTTCCCTATCCAGGCACCACGTGGGTCACCACCGGAAATAGAAACTTTCCATCTCTCAGGAACCTCGCCGTTAGCTAACCTGCACACTATGGGTTTCGACAATGATGAATCTGCGATAACAGTAGTTACAGGAACACGCGAGTTGATGGTGGTCGGGATGAGGTCAAAAAGATGCGGATCTAAAATCATTTGCTTATACTGAACCACGTCCTGAAAGGCCTGAACCGGATTTAACGGGTCAGCGCAATAAGGTTCCTCTTCAGTCGCGTTTACCCAAGAAGCCACCGCGACAACGTTGCCTTTCGCATCAACTAGCGGACCACCTGAATCACCAGAACAGGCAGAGTCTTGACTTGCCACTCGTTCGGGTTGAAAACATTCCATTCCGCCCGGTATTTTTTGAAGCATCTTTGCCGAGCAGGTAGTCGAATCTATATTGCGCAGCTTCAAAGTCTTGAGAGGGTCACTGAGTGCAGGCGAGTCGCCTTGTGTGACGCCATGCCCGAATGCCTGATAAATTGCCCCTACTTTCATAGGGGTATCACTGATCTGCGCCACTGAAACACCCTCGACCGGGCGTTCTAGTCGCAGGACCGCCATATCGTCTTGGACAGTCTGTTGATTTCCTTCATTCAGAATCTTATAATTGGGTAGATGAACAATCCCGGTAATTCCGTAAGGATTCTGATCTGACCAGGATTTTAATTGGGCGATACTTCTGTCTCCGACACTTATATACTTTGGGTTCTTGTCATCGACGCAATGCGCGGCAGTTAGCACTCTATCGGAAGCCACTAGTACGCCACCGCAATCATAACCGCCATCATTTTCTGCTTTAAAGAGGCCGGCGAAAGCAGGCATTTGTCCTGCTTCGGCAACAGTTCCGCCTCTCACTGCGTAAGCCGGGGAAGCAAAAGTGAAACAAGCACTTACGGTAAATAACGAAATAGATAATAATGCTAAAAGTCTTAAAGATTTCATTAAAATAGCTCCAGTATTCGATTAACATTTAAAACTAGTAGTAAATACTATGATTCTAGGTGAAAATAATGTAGGGTAACCCAGGAAAAATATCTGGCGCATCAGGTTGATGAAAATGTAAATTGATAAGAGCATTCAACTGCTCCTATGAACCGTGCCACGGCCACTAATATGTTCATCAAATAATGCCTGGCTTACATCTCGGCGAATCTTTTGAGCAGAGACAGATTAGGCCTGTTTCGCTTCACCATTGTGAGCAATTTCGCAGAGTATGAGACTTAGTTGGGGGAGCTCTTCAAGCCCCAGAGCGCGCAATCTTTTCTATTGAACCTCCATCTCAGCCGTGAGTATTTCGGCTGGCTCGACAACGGAGGCTTCGATTGACCTGTGGTCAGGATTGTTGGGGGAGAGGGCTGACATTGGAAGTGCAGTTCCGGCGAGAATGTGGCGGAGCGAAGTTGCAGTGGCTTTCTTTTCCTGCCACTGCCTCGTGGTCCATGCAAGCTGGACTCCGTCCATTTACTCAACGCTAGTTCCTTGATTGCCTGATTTAGCAGATCTTCTAAGAACCTGAGTAAATCCATAGCCAGATTGACAGGGCATCTACGATATTCCGACGCTTCCCGACTCGCTCCAAAGTGTTAGGGCAGGCAAAGTGTTATGCAGGCAAGTGTTAGGGCAGGGGAGGCAACTTTGTGACGGCGGTTCGCTTCGCGGCACGATAGCATTCGCAGATTGCGTGCACCTGAGTTCACTGCATCAATCACATTTACCGTTACTGGTCATACGAGTGCACTCTCCCTCATCGCCGCCAACGCAGCGTGGGAGGAGTAACTCAGGTGGAGACCGCAAAAGGCTACGCAGGAACATTCGCGATATTCCTGCGTAGCCTGAAAGCAAATTTCATGCAGTGGACTTGGCATCCCATGAAAAGCGTTTCGCGAAGGATTGCTGGGGTGAGTGACGAATAACTAACGTCTTGGCCCGAGCACCGCCGTTGAGGGGAGGCGCTGCTGGAAGCCGCAGCAAGTTTTATGGCCAGAGATTGGGGTTCTTGTCCGAGCCATATCCGCCATAACGTGGACGTCGCTCTAGGTGAAGGTGTGGGCCCGTGGTATTTCCCGTGTTGCCGGAGTACCCGATCAACTGGTTTGTTGCAACACTTTGGCCATCTTTCACGAGAGAGCGCGACAAGTGGCAGTAGCCCCAGTCAGAGCCATCGACATTGTCGTTGATAAGGATCACTGTGCCGTAGGCGGATCCCCAGTTTGCCCGGCCGGTGCGAACGTCGCCGCCTATCGTCGCGTAAACAGGGGTGCCGACGGGGCAGCCGATGTCGACTCCGGTGTGGTATCCGGCGGCCCATGAGCCTGGTTGCCTCCACTGTGCTGTGATCGGGTGTTTGGAAGGGTCCCGTACGGGTCGAACGTAGCTAGCGGCCTGAGCGGACGGGGCGGTCGCGAGTCCTGCAATAGTGAGTCCGGCGACTGCGAGGCCACTGCTGAGAATGGCGCGTCGGCCCGGCAGTGCGAAGGATTCTTGCCGTTCTATCATTATTCTTCTCCTTATCGATGGAAAAAGTAGTCGAAACAAATGAGACGAGCATAGCTAATAGTTTGCATAGGACTGACGACGGGAAATATTTCGCGGACGATATTCTCACGAAAAGGATCAACCTACGAGCTTTTATATCAGCACAGTTGAACAACAATCAATCGTTTACCTCGCCCGACCCGCCAGGCGCCCGTGCTAGGCGGTGGTCGTGCAGGCAGAATAGCCGGCACAGACTGCGCTGCAGATGGCACTTAGCTGGTTCAGAAGTGGAGACAGCGGCACATCATTGCTTCAGCGCATCAACGGCGCCTGGATCGACTACTCAGACCCCTCACATCAATAATGCCTATTCAAGTTTACATAATGTAGATTATCGGCAATTTACTTACCGTTGCTGACGAAGGCAACGAGTGCCACTTGATGTGCTCAGTGTCGAGCAACTCTCGGTGTCTGTGCTCCCGAAAACCAGCAGGCGGCGCCCTGAAGCTTCCATATTGAAGATGCCAAGAGCGCTGACCCGCAAGCTTAGCAACGTCATAACAGCGAACAGCAAGGCCTCATTGATTTTCGTGAACCAGCGTTCGAAAATCAGCGTTCGACTGGGTCACGAGCGAACCATAAATTCCGGCAGAGCAAATTACAGCGAAGGCACCGCCAGGAACACGCCACGCACACGTCAGAATTCTGGCACAGCCGATCATCCGGCGTATCAGAATGAACGTGTCAGAATGAAGGAGTATCGGTAGCTGGAATGGCTGCCGAAATGAGCCGATCACAGCGTGAACCCAGCCGAGAGAAAACAGGCAGATGGCAAAATCCTCCGACGACGGGCTCTGGGCCCTGGCAGATATCGAACGCGCCGCGCTCGCCGAGGATCTCGCAGGCCTGAGCACAGAGCAATGGCACCATGAGACGCTCTGCGGCGAATGGAATGTCGAGCAAGTCGTCGCTCACCTCACCGCCGCAGCCAGCCTGAACCAATGGCAGTGGGTGCGCAGTATGCTGGGCGCGGGCTTCCGGCCCGGGGTGCATAACCAGCGTCGATTGGCCGAGCATCTGGGCAGCACTCCGGCCGAGACTCTGAATCAGTTCCGCGCCATCATCAATAGCCGGCGCGCGCCGTCGTCCCACACTCCCGCCTATCTCGGGGAAATCGTGGTGCACGCTCAGGACATCCGTCAGCCGCTCGGACTCCCCCATCAGCCCAGTGTCGAAGCCCTGACCGCCGTTGCAGAGTTCTACGCGCAGCGCGATTTCGCCGTCCCCAGCCGCACCCAGGTCAAAGACCTCCATCTAAAGGCCAGCGATGGTCCCTTCACCGCAGGCGCCGGACCACTGGTCACCGGCCCGACCCTCGCCCTCGTGACGACAATGGCCGGTCGCACAGCCTACCTCGACCATCTTCAAGGCCCCGGCGCGCAAACTCTGCGAGCACGCCTTATGGCAAGGCCCAGCTAACCGCCGCTCCCCTGGCCAGCAAAGATTCCAGAGATGCCGATCACGAACATGTTCGTAACGAACCTGTTCGTGATATATTTCAGAGATGAGCACAGCGAAAAATCCGATAGATCGGCGCAGCCGTCCCGCAAAGCGCCCGTTGTCACGGCAGTGGATCGTCGAGACGACAATCCAGATCGTCAAGCGGGAGGGCCTGGCTAAAGCGACGATGCGCCGGGTCGCTGCAGAACTCGATACCGGACAGTCATCGCTCTACGTCTACCTCGCCAATACCGCGGAACTGCACGCCGCCGTGCTCGACGAATTGCTGGCGCCGATTACTGCCCCCACACCGGCATCCGATGGCACGACAAGGCTGGAGTGGGTGCTCGAACAATATCAGGGCATCCTGATGGAGCATCCGGGCCTCGCCCGATCTGCGCTGGTGATGCGCCCAACCGGCAGCAACTCGCTGCGTCTCTTCGACCTCGTTCTCGGCGTCCTGCTCGACGGCGGTATGGAGCCAGGCCGGGCGGCCTGGGCGACCGACTGGTTATTGCTGCTCACGACTGCTTCTGCCGCAGAGCATTCAACGGCAGAGTCAGTGGATGCGGACGCACCAGTTGATCCCATCGCCCACCAGAATGAGTTGGCCGCCGCGACCCGCCAGGTGGACCCCAGCACAGCGCCGAACGTGGCGGCACATGCTTCTTTGATCCTCGCTGGAAGCGGCAGGGAACGATTCCGCTGGGCGATACAAGCCTTAGCCCTCGGAGCTACCAGCAATCCCCTGCCCGCCGATCTGGAGAACACCAGCCCGGCAGAAACCGACGTCAAAGCTTCGGCGTCCGATCTCACAGACCACTGAACCATCTCACCCTGAGGAAGCACCATGACCACTTACTTTCCCACAGTCATCGTCGGAGCCGGCCTCGGCGGACTCTCTGCCGCCGCAGTGCTCAGCCGCCATCACCTGCCGGTGACGGTGCTCGAGCTGGAACAAGACCGTTCTGCCCGCACTCAGGGCGGCATGCTCGATATTCATCAGGAGACCGGCCAGGCTGCTCTCGAAGCGGCTGGACTGACAGACGGGTTCCGCGCCATCGTTCACCATGGCGGCGAGGCGATGCGAATCATGGACCGACATGGTGTCATCCGCTACAACGAAACGGATGACAATAGCTTCAGTCGCCCCGAAGTCGATCGCGGAGATCTGCGCAATCTGTTCTTGAACGCCCTCGACGACTCCGTAGTGCAGTGGGGACGCAAGCTAGTGGCCGTACGTCGCGATGAAAACCGCCATCGATGGGTACTGGAACTCGCCGATGGAGAGCATCTAGAGACCGACTTGCTGATCGGGGCAGATGGTGCCTGGTCGAGGGTGCGACCCTTGCTCTCCGCGGCCGCCCCTGCCTACACCGGGATCTCTTTCATCGAGGCCGACGTCGTCGACGCCGACGCGCGTCACCCACAAGCCGCCAGCGCCATGGGCCAGGGCATGCTATTCGCGCTCGGCGGCGATACTGGTCTGCTGGGCCACCGGGAGACCGATGGCACCCTGCACAGCTATCTCGGCCACCGTGCGGAAGAAGGCTGGATCGACAGCATCGACTTCACTGATCCGGAAGCCTCGCGAGCCGCGGCCCTTGAACTGCTCGAAGGCTGGCACGAAGGACTCCGCTCCTTGATCGCAGAGGCCGAAGCACCCCTGGTGGCACGCCGGATCCACGCGCTGCCGGTCGGGCACTCCTGGAGCCGGGTAGCAGGCGTCACTCTGCTCGGTGACGCCGCTCATGTCATGTCACCCTTTGCCGGGGAGGGCGCAAACCTCGCGATGATCGACGGCGCAGAACTGGCCTTGGCATTGATCGCGCACCCGGACGACGCCGAGACCGCCCTGAGCGTCTACGAAACCACGATGTTCAGCCGTGCAGAGAACTCCGCTCGGGAGTCGGCGGAGAGCCTGGAAGTGATTTTCGCGGCCGAGGCCCCCGGCTCCCTGGTTGAAATGTTCGAGGGCTTTCAGCACCAGCAGTCGGAGAGCGCCTAAGTCACTCCCCCGGTCCGCGATCCGGAACGTCACCGCCCGGTTCAGGTCGTCGCTAACGCTGCCCTCGGCCTAGTGCGGTGATCTGATGAGCACCGTCAACATATCGCTAGGACCCTAGGAGACAAGTGCCGCGGTGATCCGCATCTGCTCCCTCAACCAGGTGTGCCCGGGATCGGCACCTCGCCTCGGCGACCAGATCATTTGCTCATGGACCGAGACAATCGGGAGCGGGAGTTCCAGGATCTTGAAGTGAGCATCGGACATGAGCAGCTGAGCGAGGCGACGCTGGATGATGGTGAACATCCGTGTGCCGGGGAGCAGAAATGGTGCGACAACGAATGACTGCGCCACCATCGCGACATTGCGCGGAATATGTGCCTCATCGAGTCGTTGGTCCGCCAGTGAGGCGAGCAGGCCCTGGTTCGCGGCGAGATACGGCAGCGAACTGAGCTGCTCGACGGTAATCGTCTCGCCGACCACGTCATTGGCTGAATCAGTGACACAGACGAAGTCTTCTTCGAACAAGGTCTCGGATTGGAAGGGAATGTTAGTGGGGAGCATTTCAGCCGGATAGATCGCCAAGTCCGCCAGCCCTCGGCGGAGTTGCTCCATCAGGCCATCATCGACCGGTGCCACCCGCACGCTGACGCTCGGGGCGATATTCTCGAGCCGTTCAATGAGCTGCCGCAGCAGTATCAGGGAAGCATAGTCGTTGGCCAGGATCGTGAAGCTTCGTCGAGCAGTCTCCGGGTCGAAAGCGGCCCCCGAATGCAAAAGCCTTTCCACCTCGCTGAGGATCTCTGAAAGCGGCTCTTGCAAAGACGCGGCGAATGCGGTCATCTGCAGATTACGCCCGGCTCTGACCAGCAAGGGATCGCCGAGCGAAGAACGCAACCGGGCCAGGGTTGCGCTCATGGCGGGTTGGCCGATGTGAAGCCTCTCGGCAGCACGGCTAACGCTCTGCTCCGCGAGAAGCGCGTCCAGCGCGACCAGCAGATTCAGGTCAAAACTCGCGAGCTCCACGCCATCTCCTTGTGGTATCGATTCTATTGATGAATCCTATCCCGATTAGGGCGTGGATCTCGTCCCCCCTCGATGCATACCGTGGAGGTGAACAACAACCGTTCAACCCATAACGAAGGATTCGGGATGACTGTCGGGAAGGACCTCGTGGCGGATGCCGGTATCGGTGAACTCGCTGCCGCTGAGGTGCTGGACCAAGCAGTCGACCTCTTGATCACCCCTAGAAAGAAAGAAAAGAAAATGACAACCACGTTGAGCCACATTGCTTACCTAGAAATCGGCAGCCCCGACACGACCGCCTCCGCCCGTTTCTACCAGGAAAAGTTCGGTATGCGTCTTGTCGACCAAGTCGGGGACACCTATTACCTCCGATGCTGGGGAGATCACTACCCCTACAGCCTGGTGATCAGCCCTGGAGCTGACGCTTCACTGAAGACCATGGCGTGGCGCACCACCAGCGATGCCGCACTAGAGGAAGCAGTAGAGCGTATCGAAGCCGCTGGCGCAAAGGGTCTCTGGTCCGGCTCAGGCAAGAACCACGGGCGTGCTTATAGCTTTGTCGGCCCCTTCGGGCACAATATGACGTTGCTCTGGGAGATTGACAGCTATGAAGCTGACCCGGAGCATCAATCGGTCTTCCCCGACCGACCGGAAAAGCGCAGCATGCACGCCGCAGCACCTCGCTTCCTCGATCACGTGACAATCGCTGCCAGCGACGTCAAGAAGTTCGCCGAGTGGTACTCGGAGGTGCTTGGTTTCCGGATTATGGCGTATACCGTCTTGGAAGAAGCTCCGATTCATGTGTTCGGTGTGCTGACCAACAATGAAAAGTCGCATGATCTGGGTATTGTGCTCGACACCTCCAAGACGCCGGGCCGGGTGCACCACATCGCCTTCTGGGTCGATCACCCCGAGGACCTCGTCCGCACCGCCGAAATCATGACCGAAAACGGCGTCCCGATCGAATACGGACCGTCCATGCACGGCATCGGTGAGCAGCACTTCCTCTATTTCCGTGACCCCAGCACTCTGCGCGTCGAACTCAACTCGGGTGGATACCGCAACTACATTCCGGACTGGAAGCCTCGCACCTGGAAGCCTTCCGATGGGTCTAACAGCTTCTTCCGGAACTGGAACATGCCGAGCTCGATGATGGAAGCATTCCCAGCGGCAGTTGGTAAAACAGCCACTGAACAGGGTGCACCGGATGAGTTGCGCGAGGAACTTATCAACCCGTGGGCGACCACCACTAGCGCCAAGTAAGCCGCGAGGACGACGCACCCGTTGATCTGAGCAGACGAGCTGGCAGCCTCATTCGAGGCTGCCAGCTCGGAAGTTTAGTTATATGAAATGATTTTATTAATCAGATCCACCCCGGGAAAATCCATCATGATCGCACCGGTACGGTGAAGATCATGCCCCTCATTCATATAGATGAGCAGAAAAGGATTCACCCCTTGCACGCCGAGGGCTCCCCCAGCTACGGCATTAGGAAATGCACCTGCACCTGAGCCACTAGAAAAATTGAAATACATCTTCGTGTTGTCACCGGCATTGGTCTTATCAAGAAAACGACGAACATCATCGCGCTTTGTCGGAATATTAAAGACGGTACCCACCGTGTAATTGTCTTGAACGTATTCCGAAGAACCGTCCTTCCACTCAGAACCGGGGATTCCGTAGGTCTGGAAGAGGCCGTAATGCTGGTAGCACTCCCCCTGGACCCCGTTCAGGACGGCGAGCACTAGCTTTCCGCGTACGTCACCGAGTTTCGGGGTGCTTGCGGTCTGCGATTCATCGACGGATGGTTTCCAGAAGAGATCCGGGTACTTATCGACGTAGCTCCGGAAGATGGTCAGGAAGTCCGCCTGTCCATCATCGTCCTTACAGGAGAAGGTCTCGCCAGTGCACTCATGCTTCAACCGCATGAGAACCGTTTCCGTTGGATGATTCCGGAGGAAGTCACGCAAGTTTGTCAGCACGTCGTCGAAATTGGCCGACTGATAGACGGCTCCGTGGTGGATCGTGAAGGTGTTGCCGGCATTGACCTTCGCTCGAATGTCGATCGCTCGAATACCGGCCTCTAACTGGCGAGCCAATGTGCCGCCGCTATCCCCAAAGAATTCTTGGGTTTGGGTGACATCGCCACCATGAACCGCCATAGTCTCATGAGTTCCCGGGATGGACAGCTCGGAAAGCAGCCGCGAATCAGGAATCTGTGCCATCCACGCCGGATTATGGGCCGCATCAATGCTCTGATAAGAGCCATCCGCTGCCTGAGCGGTATCAACTATTGTCACGGAGACAGAAGTTGCAAGAAGAGCAGCAATACCCAAAGTGAAGGTTCTACGGACAATTTTTTTCATGACAACCTTCGATTATTCGGAATGTGGACAGTTAGAACATTAGGTTCTAGACCTATTGAGGGCAAGCAATTTTTAAACTAATTTACTGAAGATTATTGGCGACGCCGGATTGGCCAGAAAATCGTCTCGCATCCCCCACCAGAACGCATCGCAGTCTGGGTGATACCGTTGGCCAAAACCACTTTCAGGCGGTTGCAGAGCGGGATCTCTCACGGCTTCTCAGCCTGCAGCCCTTGACAGGGTGGATTTTAGTCGTAGATTATCTTATGACTTAAGCGGTTTAGCAACGTGAGTTCTCCCCGCATTCGAAAAAGGAGCTTCAATGACGAAACAGAACATCGGACGAAGGACCTTGCTGTCGATGATCGGCGCCACCGCAGCGGTGGCAGCCACCGGCGCGGCAGTGATCAAGCCAGCCACAGCCAGCGCCGCCGGCGCTGTCACCGCGAAATCTGGACCGACCAGCGTGGTTTACATCGAAGTAAACAACAACAGCATGCTGAATGCGGGCAAGTACACCTTGAGTAACGGCGGCGATAAGGTCTTCGACGTCGCCGTGATCTTCGCCGCCAACATCAACTACAACACCTCGACTCAAAAGGCCTACCTGTACTTCAACGACCAGGTGACTGCCGTCCTGAACGACGCGCAGAACCAGATCAAACCGCTTCAGGACAAGGGCATCAAGGTCCTGCTCTCGATCCTTGGAAACCACCAGGGTGCCGGATTCGCCAACTTCCCCTCACAGGCCGCAGCCGCGGATTTCGCTGACCAGCTGGCGAACGCCGTCACCACTTACGGACTGGATGGCATCGATTTCGACGACGAATACACCGAATACGGCAATAACGGAACCGGTCAGCCGAACGCCAGTTCTTTCTACTATCTCGTCACAGCGCTGCGGAATAAACTCGGCAGCGGGAAGCTGATCACCCTCTACGACATCGGGCCGTCCGCGGATCGCCTGAGCTACGCCGGAAACAGCATCGCCGACACCTTCGACTACTCCTGGAATCCCTACTACGGCACCTGGTCCGATCCCAGGGGACCGAGTTCTAAGTCCCGGCGCTCCCCCGCTGCTGTGCAGATCAATTCCACCAGCACGACGACGGCCGCGAACTTCGCCCAGCGCACAGTGAACGAAGGCTACGGCGTTTACCTCACCTATGACCTGGGCGGCGGAAATTCGAGCAGTTACATTTCGTCGTTCACTCAGAAGCTATATGGCAGTTCCGCCAGCTACACTCCCTGATCAGCTGGGCTCTTCTTCGCTGCCCATCCGTGAGTGTTATTGGCGGGGTTGGCGGGACGTTTGAGGGCGCTTTTGCTCGGCGGTTGCTGAACAAAAGCGCCCTCAAAAATTCTCATTCCGGTGGCTATCGGCCTATATAGGCGGCCAGATGCTCCCCGGTGAGCGTGGATTTAGCGGCGACGAGATCGGCGGGGGTACCCTCGAAAACGATCTTTCCGCCGTCGTGACCGGCGCCCGGCCCCAGGTCGATGATCCAATCGGCATGCGCCATCACGGCTTGGTGATGCTCGATCACCAGGACCGATTTACCGGAATCGACGAGCCGATCGAGCAGCCCGAGCAGTTGCTCAACATCTGCCAGGTGCAAACCGGTGGTCGGCTCATCGAGCACATAGATCCCGCCCTTCTCCCCCATATGGGTCGCCAGCTTGAGCCGCTGCCGTTCACCGCCGGAGAGCGTGGTCAGCGGCTGCCCCAGACTGAGATACCCCAGGCCGACGTCGGAAAGCCGGTTCAGAATCGCGTGCGCGGCAGGTAACTTGGCCTCACCAGCGCCGAAGAACTGCTCGGCTTCGGCCACCGACATGGCGAGCACTTCACTGATGTCCTTGCCACCCAGGTGGTATTCCAGCACAGAAGCATCGAATCGTTTGCCTTCGCATACCTCACAGGGTGTGGAAACGCTCGCCATCACGCCAAGATCGGTGTAGATCACCCCGGCACCGTTGCAGTTGGGGCAAGCGCCCTCGGAATTCGCGCTGAACAAAGCCGGTTTAACACCGTTGGCTTTTGCGAAAGCCTTACGGATCGGTTCCAGCAAGCCGGTGTAGGTTGCTGGATTGCTGCGTCGAGAGCCCTTGATGGCACCCTGATCAATAGCCACCACGCCTTCTCGTCCGGAGACCGAACCATGGATCAGCGAACTCTTGCCCGAGCCAGCCACCCCGGTGATCACCACGAGGGCACCGAGCGGAATATCGACGTCGACGTTCTGCAAGTTATTTGCCTTCGCGCCGCGGATTTCCAGGGCCCCGGTGGCTTTGCGCACGGTCTCCTTGAGGGTCGCCCGATCATCGAGATGCCGACCGGTCAAGGTATCACTGGCCCTCAAGCCTTCCAGTGTTCCCTGGTAGCAAATGCTGCCGCCTGCCGCCCCTGCCCGTGGGCCGAGGTCGACGACGTGATCAGCAATCGCGATCATTTCAGGCTTATGCTCTACCACCAGAACCGTATTGCCCTTATCCCGCAAGCGCAGCAGGAGCTGATTCATCCGCTCGATGTCATGCGGATGCAGGCCGATAGTGGGCTCATCGAAGACATAAGTGACGTCGGTGAGCGAGGAGCCCAGGTGCCTGATCATCTTGGTCCGCTGCGCCTCGCCTCCGGAGAGCGTGCCCGCCGGGCGATCCAGCGAGAGGTAGCCGAGCCCGATCTCCACGAAGGATTCCAGGGTGTCGAGCAGAACTGCCAGCAGCGGTGCCACCGATGGCTTTTTGAGCCCGCGGACCCAGTCAGCCAGATCACTGATCTGCATGGCGCAGGCGTCGGCGATATTGATTCCTTCAATTTTCGAGGAGCGCGCTGCCTCAGAGAGCCTGGTACCACCGCATTCCGGGCAGCTGGTGAACGTCACCACGCGCTCGACGAAGGCCCTGATATGCGGTTGCATCGCCTCGACGTCCTTGGAGAGGAAGGACTTCTGAATGCCCGGGATCAGCCCTGAATAAGTCAGATTGATCCCGTCAACCTTGATCTTTGTCGGCTCCTTGTAGAGCAGATCCTCTAACTCACGCTTGCTGAAGTCCTTGATCGGCTTGTCCGGATCGAAGAAGCCACTGCCCCGGAAGATCCGGCCATACCAGCCGTCCATACTGTAACCGGGAATCGTGACGGCACCCTCATTGAGCGTTTTGCTGTCATCGTAGAGCTGGGTCAGATCGAAATCGGTCACCGATCCACGGCCCTCGCACCGCGGGCACATCCCACCGGTGATGCTGAAACTGCGGCGTTCCTTTGTCGTCTTGCCGCCGCGTTCCAGAGTGACCGCGCCGGCTCCGCTGATCGAGGCGACGTTGAAGGAATAGGCTTGCGGTGAGCCGATATGCGGTTCACCAAGGCGGCTGAAAATGATCCGCAGCATAGCGTTGACGTCGGTTGCGGTGCCCACCGTGGAGCGCGTATTGGCTCCCATCCGTTCCTGATCGACGAGGATCGCAGTGGTCAGACCGTCCAGGACGTCGACGTCCGGACGTGCCTGGTTCGGCATGAACCCCTGCACGAAGGCGCTGTAGGTCTCATTGATCATCCGCTGCGACTCTGCAGCGATGGTGCCGAAGACCAGGGAACTCTTGCCTGAACCGGAAACCCCGGTGAAAACGGTGAGCCGTCGTTTCGGGATCTCCAGGCTGATGTCCTTGAGATTGTTCTCGCGCGCCCCCTGCACGCGAATCAAGTCGTGACTGTCCGCAATATGCTGCGTGGTTGAGGAGGCCTCTGTACCGTTCTGCTTGCTCATAGGTCTCTTTTCTCTCGGCGAAACCCCGCTCCGGGATTCCGTCAGCGACGCTGTGTATACCCCTCATGCTATCCGTGGCTCGCTAGCCAGCGCTTCTCCATTCCTGACCTTTTGAGGCTGATTTACTCCCGGGTCAGCAAGGGACCTCGTGTGAGCTGAACTGCGGAGCCAGCTCACCGGGTGCTCATCAGGTCACTGGATCGATCACCTTGCTGACGATCCAGGCGTGTTTGCCGACCTGCCGCTTCCGGCTGAAACCAAACTGTTCAAAGAGCTCGACCGTCGCGCTGAAGAGGAAAGCCCCCGGAGCTTGGCGCCCCTGCGTCACCTCAGTGATCGCTTCGGTAAGTCCACCACCCGACCGAGCGATCAATTCCAAGGCACCTTCCAGGGCGAGCTTCGCAATGCCTTGGCCGCGGTGCTTTCGATCGGCATAGAAACAAGTGATTCTCCACGCTGGGACGGGCGGTGCGTCCTTGAGGTATTCACGTTTGTGTTTGATCTCCGAGAGCTCTTCCGGGCTGCCGAACTGACACCAGCCCTGGGCGAGGCCATCCTGGTCGAAGACCAGAGCGGCATGAGCCCGATCGGTGAGCACTCGTTGCTGCTTGAGCATACGATGATCACCTCCCGCATTGCGCTCGGGGTGAAACCCAATACACCAACAACCGCCGAAGATTCCGTTATTCCGCTCGACGAGCTCCGCAAAAGCACTCCAGGTGGAGGCGTCGAGTGGGCGAGTCGTATATAGCTGCTGAGTCATCATGACTCCGCGATAGCTGCGAGGATTCGGGCAAGTTCCCCGGGCTTGCTCAGCATCGGCCAGTGCCCGGAGTCGATATCGACGAAGCTGAGCTGCTTGGCCCGAGTGAGTTCGGGCACTTCGCCGTCATCGATCCACTCCTGGGCCTGAGCCGGACTGAACTCGGGGCATACCAGTACCACTGGCACCTCGAAGCGCCTTTCATCCTGCAATCGCACCGTGCCCTTGGTCACCGCCGCCGGAACGGGAACCGCAGCTGCTGCGATGCGCTGCCGGGTCTCTTCGTCCAGGTCAGCGGCGTCCGGACCGTCAAAAGGCTCCCAGCCGGGGAAGAGTACGGCGCCGTCCGTGGGCTCAAAGAAATCCGCATAGGCCTTTCCGTCCTCAGAGGGGAAACCGCCGATCAGCACGGCTTGAGCGACTTTTTCCGGCCGCCGATCGGCCGCCAGCCAAGCCAGCGAACACGCAGCAGAGTGCCCGACCACCAGCGGATTTCCCAAGGCTTGGTCCACCGCGTCGACGACTGCAGCGAGCTGCTCCTCCAGTGTCGCTGAGGCGGCTCCGTCGCCTTGCCCCGGCAGGGTTAACGGCAGGGGCCGATGACCAAGGGCTTTCAGTTCGGCGGCGACTTCTTGCCAAGCGGTTCCGTCGAGCCACAGACCAGCGATCAGAATGATGTCCATGATGAGTTCCCTCTCTTCTGTAATGTTTCGAGCACTGCTAGGTCGCGCTCGGCGTAGAGCCGATGCTCCCATTCTTCGTTGAGCACGGTATTCAGGCATTCCTTGAGCGGAAACCCTTCCAGCCTCGGCCAACCGGGTTCAGTCCGCGTCACCGCGGAACCGAGTTGCTCCTCGGTCAGCGATTTGATGAACGCTCCAACTCTGCCCTGGCGCTCGGTTCGGACCGCCATCACCTGCTCCAGTGAGGGACGAGCTTCACGGTTCCAGGGAATGCCTTCCCAGCCAGGAGCTTCGTCCCAGGGCAAGTCCAAAGGGTGCCAGGGGGAGATCTCGCCCAGGGCCATCCGGTTGATCCAGGCTGCGCTGGCGAAGTTGAGGTGGCGCAGGGTCTGGATGAAGGACCATTCACCGTCGACCGACTGGTGCAGCAGTTCTTCTGGGAGCGCCTTTGCCCTTTCCAGGGTGCCAGCCCATAAGCGTAAGAGGATTTCCCAGGCTTCCCTGAAGCCTTCACTGCTCTCAGGCCGCATCTTCGCGCGCTCCGGCATCCTACGGTTCAACTCAGCATCCACCAAGGGTCCGATATCGACGCCGTTCACCACGACGTTGATCAGCTCACCACTGATCCTCACATCCTTGAGCTCTACACCGCTCCACACACTGTGTTCAATCAATACAGCGCGGAACTCGGCCCCGCTGAGGTTGATATTGCGCAGCCGGGCGTCTTTTAAACTGACTCGGCTGAAAACTGACTTGTCCAGATTCACTTCTTCGAATCGTGTCTCGCTGAGGTTTTGATCTCGAAATTCGGTCATAGAACTCATCGTAGATACGATTCCGGACGATTTACTTCCGGTTTAAAAAGAACTTCGATAACCTGTTCGAGTGCCTCCGGATCTGAGTCCCACAGCCCGCGCCCTGCGGACCCTGAATTTCTTACAGGCCCGCCCCGGGGCAACCGCCGACGAACTCGCCGAACGACTGGGCGTCTCCGAAAGAGCGGCACGCCGCTATGTGGAGATCCTGCGAGAGGCCGGCGTCCCGGTGGAATCGGCACGTGGCCCTTATGGTGGCTATCGCTTGGGGCAGGCAGCTAAGCTTCCTCCGGTGAGCTTCACCCAGGACGAAGCGCTGGGCCTAGTGATGGCCGTTTTGGACAGCAACCCCGCCGCCAGCGATCCCGATGATCTGATCGGCGCAGCCCTGGACAAAGTCATCAAGGTGTTGCCCGAGGAAATTGCTCGTCAGGCCCGGGCGCTGCGAGAACACGCTTCGACCACTCCCGAGAGAACATCGCACCGGGTGGATCCCGCCGTCACCAGCTCATTGATCACAGCGGTTTCGGCGCGGCAGTGTGCCGAGATCAGCTATCGACCTAAATCCGGAGAAGAATGGACCGGCGCAGTTGACCCTTGGGCTGTGGTGGTCCGCTATGGTCGGTGGTATTTACTCTGCCGCTCCCATCGTTCGAATGCGGTCCGCACGTATCGACTGGATCGGATTCTGCACGTCCAGCGACGTGCAGAGAGATTTCAGCCGCCTGAAGATCTGGACCCCGTGGCGAGCCTGGAAGAACATCTAGGACTCGGCTGGGAGTTTCCCACTCGAGTGGTCTTCGATGCGCCGCTGAGCGAAGTGAGGCACTGGATACGACCCACCATGGGCAGACTCGAAAAACGACACGGGCATTGCATCCTGATCGGCAGCACGAGCAATCCCGCCATGTACGCCCAGGAATGGCTGGCCAGCATCCCCTTCAGCTTTTATCTCGAAGAGAGCCCCGAGCTCCTAGTTGAAGTGGAAAAAATTGCTTCACGCTTCACCGCCGCTCAGCACAACAGTCAAGGAATCGAATCGATGGAGAGAACCCAGTGAGCTAGTGCAGAGCCTCCAGCGGAAACCGCGCATCGTTCATCTTAAGCAATCTCCACTGACCGCCGCCGATTCGATGAGTGAGGCTCATCCTCCGCCGGGAATGCTCAGGATGCGTGACTTCAAGTTCCCAGAGCTCGTATTCCGCAGTGCCCGCTCCCCCGGCATTCAGGTAGCCGGAAAGCGCAAAAAGCCGTCGTCGCCCCGAAACCACCTGGTAGCTTTCACCGCGCCAGATGAGTTCTACAGGACGGCATCCCGCGCCGCTTTGCACGGTTATTGATTCGCTAAAAGTGCCCACGCTACGCCGCCGCCCCTTCGACCCATCAGCAATTACAGTTATTCGAATATATATTCGAAATGTGGAAAAGTCCACTATTTTTACCCAGCGTTTTCCCAGCTAGTTTCCAAGTCATCACGTAGCACCGACACCCCAAACCCGTCTAGCATGGCAGTAGAGTTCGGTGGGGCGCGCTCAGGCGATCTCGAGTACGCGCGACCGCCAAGCAGCAAGATCTTAGACGAAGGAGTGATCCATGAGCGGCAAAGTCATCCTTATTGCGCGGACCTCTCCCCTGCAACTGGAACTGAATATCAATACTCGGTCCCTCAGCGCTGACGACATTGAGACGCTGGGCAAACTGTATTTCGATGCCTACGATAAAGGCCTAGCGGAACAGACCCTTGAGGAAGCAACCGCGAATATCGCAGCGAGTTTTGACGGGAAATACGGAAAACTGCTGACGGACGCCTCCCAGGTAGCGCTCGATGACGACGGAAACATCGTGGCTGGCGTTTTGGTGGTAGAGCGCTCAAGCTATGACGGCACTCCGGACGCACCCTTCCTGATTGAGCTGTTCACGGATAGGGATCACCGGCGCCAAGGCCTAGCCGAACGGCTCGTCATCACCTCCGCCGATAAGCTCTTCAACCTGGGCTACCGGGAAGTGGCAGTCCGGGTCAAAGAGAGCAACTCGGCCGCGCTGGCACTTTACCTCTCACTCGACTTCCAGCGTTGGGACGCCGAACAGGAAGACTGAATCAGGAATAGCCCGCGGGCTCAACTGGTTAAGAGTGGTGAGAGTTCTAAGAAGGAGCGAAATGGCTGAAGAATATACCCCCGAAACCGGCAGCATCACGATGTTTTCCACCTCCTGGTGCGGATATTGCCGACGTTTGAAGTCCCAGTTGGATTCTTCTGGTATCGGTTACACCGAGATCAATATCGAAGAGGTGCCGGGCACCGCTGAACTCGTTGAGAAATTGAACAACGGCAACCAGACAGTGCCCACGGTGATCTTCCCGGATGGCAGTTCAGCCACCAACCCCTCGCTAGCCGAGGTCAAGCAGCGGATCGCCGTCTAAGCACAGGGCACTTAAACCGCGTAGGCCTCCAACACGGCAGTCTCGACCGCTTCAACGGTGAGCCCGGGTTGGAGGTCTTCTGCTGCGCCAGCGGTGGATGGATCCCATTCCAAACCCAACTCGCGATAGACGTCGATCAGTGCTGAACGCAGCGGAGTGGCATTCTGCACGACGATGGCGGAACTGAAGAGCCAGGCACCTGAAACCACCCGCTGAGCTGTGCCGACGAGTTTGATCTGCCGACTCTCCGAAGATGATGCATGGTGGGCGGCAAGATTCCCGTGCACGCTGAACTCACCGGGGCAGTACTCCCCCGGAATCTCACCCACCGCGGCATCGACGCCCAGGGTGCGCAGTACTCGTGCGAACAGCTCACCGAATTCGCTGAACCGACGTCGAGAGCCGAGTATCGCCTCGTCATCCGGAGCTATCTGATCGATCACCAGGCAGCCCTGATGGTAAGCCATCGCCCGGCCACCGGCCCGGCGCACCAGGGGTTCAAAGCCGTGCTCTCTTGAGACCTCCGCGGCGGCGGCGAAACCTGGGAGATTCGCATCCCGCTGCCCGAAGGCCATGGTAGGTTCGGGGCGATAGATCCTCAGGGTGGCGCCCCTTTCACCGGTGCGCACCTGCCGAAGCAATTCGAGCCCGCCTTCAAGATCAGCCTCAGCACCCTGGGAGCTCTGGACTCTGATCAGTTCAAGTGCTGACACGGTGCCGCCTTCCAAGCACTGCCCATCGGCTCCATTCAGGACTGGGTGGCACGGATGGTCAGGATCTGCTCTGCCCGGCCGAAGGGGCCTTCCTCGTCATTGAGCACGGAAGAGGTCAGGCCGATGCCGTCGTTGCCGAAAGTCACCGACGTATCCAGTCCCAGCCATTGACCGCGAGGCTCTCGGTACAGCTGAATTGAAAGATTGGTATTGGGGTAAACGTACTTGCCCTCACCGGGGTCGATCCGCGGCGCAACACCATTGGCCGTGTCTACCAGACCGATCAATCGAACCAGGTCCGAGGTCTCTTCGCCGGCCACCATCTCATGCTCGGTGTGCAGCCAAACTTGTCCGCGGCCCGGTAGCAAGCCAGCTAAAGCGCGGAATTCAAGCGACCGGATGTAACCGCCCTCCCAGGCGGTCATCTGCTCTGCCCCCAGGGCTTGTGCCAGTTCGGGCATCGGAATATCTCCCAGCCCGGCAACCGCCGCGGTATCGGATTTCTGCAACCGCCATGCCGTGGCACGAACGGCGACCCGGCCCTCCGCGATCAACTCAGCCTGCACCAGTTCAATGGTCTTGCCCGGCCTTAAGGTCTTGCATTCGACGAGAAACTCGCCCCCTGGGATCAAGCCCAGGATATCGAAGCTGATGCTAGCCATCCGGAGATCGGGGCGCGGAGCAAAGGCCTCGAGCTCCCGGACCAGGATCCCCGAAGCTGGAGCCATATGCTGCTCCTGCGGATTCCACGCGCCTTGCGCATGGATCGTGGAACGGTAGCGGCTATTGCCGAGCGGAAGGTAATAGGCGTTGTCCTCAGTCTGCACCTGACCGATCTTACCTCTTCTGCGCGGTGGCTTTACGCCGGATCAGCAGCACGAGAACGATCACTACGACGAGGCCCAGCAAGAGCAATAGTGCCATCGGTTCTCCGCCGAACGCGGCGATCGCGGCGTCGACCACGGCGAGTCCAACGGTGGCGTACAGCAGCGCCCAGATCACCGAGCCGGTGACCACCGCGGGGAGGTAGCGGCTCGGATAAGGCATCCTGCCAACCCCGGCGGCCAGGTTGATCGCCGTCTGCAAGCCTACGGTGAGAAAGCACAGTGCCACGGCGGGTGCTCCCCAGCGTGCAATGATCGCCTCGGCCCTGGCCATCACCGCTGAATCTAGGTGCTTTTTCAGTCTGGTCTTCCGGCCTCCGGCCGCAGCTGCCCTGCCAAGCCAATAAGTGGCATTGGCCCGCGCCATCACGATGCAAAAGAGCGAGAGGAAGGCTAGACCGAAAGGCAGAGAGGTGAAGAACTCCATCATGCCCTCTCCGGTCGCCGTGACTTTTATCTTTTCACATTTCAGTTAGCTCAGGCTGAGTGAGGCTCAGCACGCCGAGGCCCCCGGGATCTTCGGTAAATCGTGAAAAGCCGAATCGTGGAAAATCAGCGGCGCGTGCTGACCACCGTGGGTGGAAACGCCATGGACCTCGAGCAGCACGACGTGATGATCTCCAGCGGGCACTTCGGCATAGACGCTGGCTTCCATCCAGAGCGCGGCCCGATCCAGGAACAGGGCACCGCTCTCGCTAGGAGTCAGCTCGAGTCCGGCAAAGCGATCACCGTCCTTAGCCGCAATCTGCAGGCATGCGCTGTGGTGCTCTGCGCCCAGAACCGAAACACCGAGTCGCTCAGCGGTACGCAGGATGGGCCAGGTCCTGGAGGTGTTCTGCACTGCGAAGGAGACCAACGCCGGCTCCAGGGACACCCCGACTGTGAAACTCGAAGCGATCAGCCCCTGAGTGACGCCGTCGATGATCGCGCAGAGCGCCACCACGCCAGAGGGGAACCGAGCAAAAGCCTCGCGGAGCACACCCGCATCCAGATCACGCCTGAGCATTGTGATTCTCCGATCCCCCGACCGGCTGATGCCCCACGACAAAGGGAATGGCAACGGCGCACAGGGCATAGAAAACAGCGAGCCAGAGCCAACCCACTGCTCCATGATCGAGCACAGCCCAAGCGATCACCGCGGGAGCGATCATTTTCGCAATATCCGCCCCCATCGCATGAGTGCCCAAGTACTGCCCCGCCTGCTCAGGCGGAGCCAAATCGAAGGAGACACCCCAGCTTCCCACTGCTTGTCGCAGTTCTCCCATCGCGTGCACCAGGGCGCCGGCAATCAGGATCACCAGCGTGATGGCACCACTGGTGCCCGCGGTGATCGCCAGCACCAGACAGGCCGCAGCAACCAAAAGGCCACCCTGCCGGTCGGCTTTGGCTGCGCTGCGAGGGCCGTCGATACCGCGAGAGGCCCTGACCTGAAAACAAACCACGATGGCAGTATTGACGAGTAAAACGACGGTGATCATCCAGGCTGGCGCATCGGTATGCGCCACAATCCATAAGGGGATGGCGATTTCCAAGAGCATCGCATGGGAGGTGAGCAGCCCGTCGAGAATGGAGAAGGCCAGGTAACGACCATCGCGTAGCACCGCGATCGAAGCCCCCGGTTTCTTGGCTTGCCCCGGCACCAGCGGCAAGCGCAGCGAGACCAGCGCGGTGGCCAGAAAAGACGCCGCGATCAGCACAATAGCGACCCTGAAGACCGCAGTGTCGTTGATGGCCAGTACGATGCCTGCGAAAGCCGCTCCCACCGCGACACTAACATTGCTCGCCGCGCGCAAATAGGCTCTGCCGGCGACCCGGGTTTCGGCCGGCAGCGCCCCAGCGATCATCGCTTTCCTGGCACTTCTGGACGCGGAATAGGCTAAGGCGTAGTAGGCCATCACGGCGATATACGAATAGACATCACTCACCACGAGCAGGAGCAACATGGCAGGGCCCAGCATCAGGAAGGAGACCACCTGCACCTTCCGGGGCCCCAGCCGGTCAGCGAGGTGCCCCATTGGCGCGGACAGCGCCAGAGTGACCGCCGCGGCAGTGCTGACGCCCAGACCGAACTGCACAGCGTTCAAGCCGATGATCTGGGTGACGTACACGGCATTGAGCGCTAACCACATGCCCTGCCCGAGAGTGTGCACCATGGTGACGATCGTCAGGATCGCTCCGGTCGTGCCCGCGGGTGGCAACAGCGCAGTCAGACGCCCGGAAAGCTTCACAGCAGCGCGGTGGAATCTGCCGGCACGGTCGCCGTCGTAATGGTGGCGCGAACGCTGGCCACGGCGTGCCGAGCTCGCTCAATCGCGGAGGCCGCATCCTCCCCAGTGGCTCGTGCGGAGACAATTCGGGAACGTGATGAAGCGAGGCGCTCGACCGTTGAACCCTCGGCGACGAGTGCTTCTACCTCGGTGACGCCTTCGATCCGGCGAGCATCCTCCAGGCCTTGCAGCGCCGAGAGCTGACCTTCCACCGCTGCCGCGCCGAACCAGATGGCCGATGCTGCTGCCGGTCCCGGGCGTCCCAAACGCTCACGGAGCTGCGGGAGCACCCGCACGCCCAGAACCTGGGACACCGCGAGTTGCAGGAGATCCGCACCCGTGACGTCGGCCACGAGTTCCGGGATCTCATCCCCTCCGACCCTGGTATGCGTTTCAATGATGACCGGTCCGTTCACGGTCAGCACGATCTCGGTATGGCTCGGGCCGAATCGGATGCCGAGAGCGTCCAACACGGCCGGTATCAACTCACGAATCGCGGCCTCAGTAGCCTCGGGCAGCTGGGCCGGTGCGACATGACCGAGTTCGACGAAGGTCACGGCATCCGAGAACTTCTGCGTCACGCAGAGGATCTCATGTTCGCCGTCCTCGCTGAAAGCCTCGACACTGCACTGCGGACCGACCAGGAAGGATTCTACGATGACGCCGGGTCTGACCAGATCGCTGTAGGTTCCGCTCGCCAAGGCAAAGGCGTGCTGAATCTGGGAGAGCTCATCGATTCTCGATACCCCGACACTGCCTGAGCCTCCGAGTGGTTTCACAATACAGGGCAGACCGTGCTTCGAGACGAACGCATGAACGTCCGCTTCCTGTTCGGCAACCGCCGCCGGGGTGGAGTCGAGCCCGGCCTCGCGCAATACGGCTCGCATGGCGAGCTTGTCCTGAACCAGTCTGATGGTTTCCACGGAGTGGGTGGGCAGTCCCAGCGCAGCGCCAATGGCAGCGCAACGGTTCTGATCGCGCTCGCCAAAGGCCGCGATCCGAGTGAAGGGATCGTGTTGATGAACCGCTTCCGCGACGGCGATCCAAGCCTCATCCGGAGCATCAGCAGGCAGTGCGAGCACCTGTGAATTGAGTGCAGGTTGACGAACTTTATGCACAAAGCCCACCTGGCTCATCATGCTGGTCCTCACCCCTTCGACGGCACGAAGCATCGCCGGAGCGTCCCGCCCGGTCCCTAGGACCAGCACATGTTCGCCGGCCTGCCCCGTTCCTTGATTCACAATCCATCCCTTTCTCAGACAACCCACGTCTACTTTAGTTTTCCCACCATCGCTCGAGCTCCTCGAGCTTCAAGGCGAGTTCGGCATGGTCCGCAGCGCTGACCACCGCGGTAGCCACCGCGGCCCCGGAGTCCGCGGCCCGCGAGGTCTGCTCACCGCGGTTGAGCTGCAAGGTGAGCTCCGCTCCGGGTACCGGACAGTCCCCCTCGGGTGGGTCGAACACTCCCCCATCACCGGAGAACATCAGCCAACCCGTGACAGGTTCAGGCAGCGCATCGCCGAGTGGTGGGTGAATCTCATCCCCGAACTGCGAGAGCAATCCAGCACGTGCCAGCTGCACTCCGAAGGAGCGCTGATAGCCCTGGACAATCGGGCCGCCGCCCGCTCGGCTGGCGATCTCGCACACCAGGGCCTGACCGTCGTCGCGAATCCAGGCCTCGAGGTGAAAAGCCAGGGTATCCGGTGCTGGCGGCAGCGCGCCAACGGTGTGCTGCGCCAGCCTCTGCAGAGCGAGCGCATCGGGATCTTGCGGGTCGAGCATCAGACTGCCGAGATGCGAGTTCTCACTCACCCGTTCGGCGAGTCCACCGCTGTACCGGCTGGGATGGCTATGCAGCACCGTGCCGCCGCGCATCAATCCGTCAACGTGATGAAACGCCCCGCTCACGTATTCCTCCACCATCCATTGACCGGGCAGGAATGGCAGAGGACTGGCTGGTTCGCTCTTCAGGAACTCCTCAACATCGCGTTCTTCGCGAAGAATGCTGACAGCTTTGGCCGCGAAACCGAGTCTGGGCTTGACCACCACCGGGCCAGCGGTCTGGTCGAAGAATTCCAGCAGATCGGTGGTGCTATCGAGCGCCGAGAAATTCGGGATCGGAATTCCAGCTTCGCGGAGTATCTGACGCATCACGAGCTTGTCCCGGTAGGCGGTTGCACTGTGCACTCCCTGCCCGGGAAGTCCCAGTCGTTCGCGGAGCCGGGCGGCTCGCAGCACATCCATCTCGCTCGTACTCGCAATCGCCCTGACGCCGAACCGCCGAGCCAGCTCCTCAGCCTTGAGCTCGGTCGCCCAGCCCTGGTATTCGTCAACGACCTCGACGTGCGCATAAAGCCGCAGGGTGGCCTGATCCGCTCCTTCAACCGAGGAAGGCGAAGTCAGCAGCACCGTTTCCGCGGTGAGCTCCGACCCCAACCAGTCGTGCAGTGGACGGGAACGCAACGGCTGCCGGGAGAACAGCAGCACTTTTCCTGCTGGCTTACTCATGGGCACTCTCGATCCGCCATCTCACGCTGTGCGGTTCTCAGGACGCCGCAGACCCAGGTTCTCACGCAGTGTGGTTCCCTCATACTCGGTGCGCACCAATCCGCGTTTCTGCAAGACAGGCACCACCAAATCGGAGAAGTCATCCAAGCCCCGCGGCAGCATATCGGGCATCACATTGAAACCATCAGCAGCCCCTTCGACGAACCACTCCTCCAGCTGGTCGGCGATTTCCTCTGCGGTGCCGAGCAGGAAACGGTGACCGCGCCCCGCAGCGATGGACAAGTAGAGCTGGCGGATGCTCAGGTTATTGTCCCGGGCGTGCTGCACCACGACGTCCTGCTTACTGGTACTGCCCTCAATCGACGGCATCTCAGGCAGCGGCCCATCCAAGTCATAGCCGCTGAGGTCCACCATGCCCAGCTGGTAGCTGAGCATACCGAGCCCGATCACCGGGTCTACCAGCGATTGCAGCTGCTCGTATTTATCCTCCGCTTCACCGCGGGTCCTGCCGACCACGGTGAACACCCCGGGCAGCACCTTGACCTGCTCGGGGTCCCGGCCAGCGTCCTGCGTCCGCTGCTTCACGTCGCGATAGAACTCGCGGCCGGCGTCGAGGTTCTGCTGCACGGTGAACACCACTTCGGCCCAGTGCGCGGCAAAATCCTTGCCATCCGGTGAAGCACCGGCCTGCACGATGACGGGGTGACCCTGAGGAGAGCGGGCCAGGTTGAGCGGGCCGCGCACCGAGAAGTGCTCTCCGTGATGATCGAGAATATGGAGCTTCTCCGGATCGAAGAAGCGGCCTGACTCCTTGTTGTAGAGGAAGGCATCGTCTTCCCAGCTGTCCCACAGTCCGGTGACGACTTCCATGAATTCACGGGCTCTGGCGTAGCGGTCCGCGTGCGGCGCCTGCCGGTCCAGATTGAAGTTCCGGGCTTCGGCATCGGTCGCCGAGGTGACGACGTTCCAGCCGGCTCTTCCCGCGCTGAGGAAGTCTAGGGAGGAGAACTTCCTGGCGATGTTGAAAGGCTCGTTATAGGAGGTCGAGGCGGTGGCCACTAACCCGAGGTGCGTGGTGTGCGTCGCCAGGGCCGAGAGCAAGGTGATCGGTTCGAAGTGGACCATTCTTCCCTGACGGCTCAGTTCGTCCGCGTCTTTGTACGCGGTGCGCACCCCGGCACCATCGGAGAGGAACATCAGGTCGAACATGCCACGTTCCGCCGCCAGAGCCAGCTTTCGGTAGTAGTCGAACTCCAGACCCCCCTGCGGGTAGGAATCCGGGTGCCGCCAGGCCGCCAAGTGATGGCCGGGGGCAGGAAGGAAGGCTCCCAGTGCCATTCTGCGGTTCTTCGTCATGATTAGCAGCCTCTCAATTGCTCGGATTCAGCACTCGCACCGGAGTACCTGTGATCAGCGCCGCGATGTCTTCGACAGCGTGGCTGAAGTAGGTGTTCAGATTCTCTTCCGTGACATACCCCAGATGCGGAGTGAGCAGGGTGCGCGGTGCACTCCGCATCGGATGGTCAGCGGGGAGCGGCTCGTGATCGAAGACATCGATCCCCGCCCCGCCGATACTGCCCCCGCGCAAAGCGTTCAGGAGCGCTTCCTGATCGATGATGGCCGATCGCGAGGTGTTGATCAACAGCGCCGAAGAGCGCATCAGAGCCAGCTCCGCCGCGCCGATCAGCCCCGCGCTGCGTTCACTGAGTTTGAGGTGAACAGTGACCACATCGCTGCCGGAGAGCAGTTCTTGCAGCGAACCAGCGTGACGCACCCCCGCCTGCTCGCATTGTTCAACCGTGAGATTGGTGCTCCAGGCGAGCACCTCCATACCGAAGGCCAAACCGACCTTGGCCACCGCGGTCCCGATTCTGCCGAGGCCGATCACCCCGAGGGCACGCCCGTGCAGATCCAGACCCACGGTGCTCTGCCAGCCACCCGAACGTACGACGGCGTCCTCGACCACCAGGTGCCGCGCCAGGCCGAGGATGAGGGCCCAGGTGAGTTCGGCCGGTGGGGTGAGGCTGCTCGCGGTACCACTGACCACTACGCCGTGATCTCGCGCGGCCGCCATATCGATGGCCGTGTTGCGCATCCCGGTGGCCACCAGCAACCGGAGCCGGGGCAGCCGCTCGAAAACGCTCCGTGGAAATTCCACTCGCTCGCGCAGCGTTACGACAATCTCCGCTTCAGCGATCAGAGCCACCAGCTCGTCCTCAGAGGTCGGGTGCTCGGTGATGCTCAGCACCTCGACGGCGTCCGTGACCGGTGACCAGTCTGCACTGCTCAGTGCCACTGACTGGAAGTCATCGAGCACCACGCATCGTAAGCGTTCAGTCATGGCTTCCTCCTATCTTTTTCGTGTCGATCTGGCAGCCGAGTCCGGGGCCCGAAGGGATCTTCAGTGTCCCGTTATCCAAGCTGAGCCCGCGGGCAAAATCGGCGGCCAGCAAGGTTGAACCATCGAGATCTATTTCATCGGCCAGCCCGGCCAGCTGAGCAATCGCGGTCAGGCCGAGCGAGCTCTCCAGCTTACTGCCCAGCATCACCCGCAGCCCGAGCGTGCGAGCGATCCCGATAGCCGTCAGCAGCTCCCCGATGCCTCCGATCCGGAGCATCTTGAGATTCACGCAGGAAACCTTTCCCGCCAATTTAATGATCGCCGCCGTGTTCACCACTGATTCATCGGCAGCAATCGGAACCGGCGAGTCAGTATGCACTCGAGCCAACGCCTCCAGCTCAGCGGCAGGAGTCGGCTGCTCGAAAAGC
The DNA here is from genome assembly GCF_043789415.1 of Psychromicrobium ferritrahens. Taxonomy (NCBI): domain Bacteria; kingdom Bacillati; phylum Actinomycetota; class Actinomycetes; order Micrococcales; family Micrococcaceae; genus Psychromicrobium; species Psychromicrobium ferritrahens. The sequence goes on from NZ_JBDLLW010000001.1 coordinate 253,168, forward strand.
TCGACCTGCCCAGCGATCTTCTCCGCGACGAACAGGGCTTGATCGGCGGTGAATGAACCATTACCATCAATCCGCAATCCGCCGCTGTACACCGAGCGGATCGCCGCAACCGAGGCGATAGCAGTCTCCGGGGTGACCTTGAGCTTCAAGATCGGAACCGAGCGCATGTTGCGCGCGGCCTGCCTTGTCTCGTCGGGAGTGGCGACCGGCAGGGAAAGAGCAGACGGAGCGCAGTTAAGCCCCTCGAGCCCCAGCATGCTGCGGACGCTCAGCCCGTGCTTGCGTCCGCGCAGATCTTGCAGAGCCATATCGATGCTGGCCCGGACCGCGGCATCGTAGCCGGCTTCAATGAGTTGCCAGCGAATGAGTTCGGTTTCCTCACTTGAGCGGGAGCCGATCAGGGTGGCCGCGGTGCGCAGCTGCTCTACCGGCGCCCCACGAACCGAGCCGTGACCGGTGACGCCGTCTTCGCTGAGCGCCAGCAGCGGCTGAATCACCGCCGTGGTAACGCCCTGAGAATTGCGGAACGGCAGGGCCAGCGGAAGCTCGAATGACTCCACTGTCGCTTCGATCATGCTGAGCCCTCCTCGAAGGCCGCGACGATCGCGCAGGCTTCAGCAATGCCGAGTTTCCGGAATCCCTCAGGTTCTACGGAGCAGGCTTCCGGCAGCGGAGCACCTTCCCGAGGCACCCCGGAGCCCGGGAGGAATCTACCCCGCAAATACGATGAGAGCTGTTCTGCGTGCTCGACGAACCAGGCCCTGGCTTTCTCCCCCGCATGCTCGGCACCGAGACCCGCGGTGGCGGAGAAAAGCTCGCTGAGCAGTTCGGCGTCTCGGGGCTCCCTGGAGGTGGGACAAAGCATGAAAACAGCGGCCGGCAGCAGCGCGATCACGGTTCGCTGGACCTGGGGATAGCCTTCCAGCAAGGGGTCGAGCAGGGCTCGAAGACTGCGCTGGGCGGTGGTCCGGATCAGGTACCCGCTGCGCAGCGGCGGCGCACCAGCCATCGCCCGCGCACCCCAATGCAGGTGCACTTGATAAGGCGATTCGGCGACCGGCCCCCTTTCCCCTCGATGGCGATGAGTACTGAGCAGGGCGAAGAGCACATTGGTGCACTGCAAAGAGATCACTGGAAGCTGCTGAGGTACTGAGCCGATGCGATCAAAAAATGCTTCTGGTTCGACAAGCGCTGACACGAGTTCCAGGGCGGCTTCGGCCACGCTGCTGGCATCAGGGTAATACGACCCGGCCAAGCTGAATCCTGACCCTTCGGGCACTAGAGCACCGCGATCCACCGTGCCATCGAGCGCCACCGCATGGCTGATGATCTCATCAAAGGCCTGGCTGCGTCCCTGGGCCGCTGCACGGCCGATGAGTTCGGTGAGCAAGGCCGCGACGAGGGTACGATTCCTCAGCAGAACCGCCGCCCAGGAGGTAAAAGCATAGGGCGCTTCATGCACCATGCGCTGCCACTGCAGCGTTGCCAGAGGCTGGATCGAACCCGCATGTTCCACTTGCACGAGCGGGCAGAAGAGCGGCTCCGCCCTTTCCCTGCGGACGAAACGCTGACCGTTCCAGGTGTAGATCGGAAGCTCGATGCGCCGTCCCTGATCGATGATCGATCCGGGAGCATAAGCCTCATCGCCGCCTGGCGCCGCCGCTTCAGTCCGGGTGAAGCCGTAGATCAGCGGATAGCCATAGCGCTGTCCGCAAATCGTGGAATTGAAATCCATGGGTCCGGCCCGGGTCGCCGCGATATCAGACCAGTTGCCCAGGTGACCGGTGCGCGGCGGGGTCAGGCTCTGATCAGCCTCCATCAGCTTGAGGGCTTCGCCGATGCTGACTTCACCGAGCCCTAGATGCACCGCGGCTATTGATCGGCGGGCGGCTGCGACTTCGCTGGCTCCGAAGGTGCGCTCAAGCTGCAATGCCTCAATCAGTGTGTGCGTGTTGACGGTCATGCCCCGATTTCCTCAAGGAACGTGGCAAAGACCCCTCCGCTGGCGAGCAGCTTCCGCTCGCGTTCGGTACGGACATCGAGCTGGACCGGGACGGAATGCCCTTCCGAGCTGCTCAGCTGCAAGCCGCCGTCCTCGCCGCGCAGCAGTTCCAGCGTCTCTTTTCCGGTCAGGCCTATTTCTTGCCAGGAGGAAGGGAGCACGATAGGTGCGATGCCCATAGCGCAGAGGTTGTTCCGGTGGATCGATTCGAAGCTCTGCGCGAGCACTGCCCGGACGCCGAGCAGGCCAGGAGCCTTCGCCGCCCAGTCCCTCGACGAGCCGGAGCCGTACCGCCGCCCGGCAAGCACCACGAGCGGCGTCTCCGACGCCCGGTAACGAGCCGCGGCGTCGAAGATCGGCATCGTTTCGCCGGAATCCAGATGGAGGGTGAGCCCCGCGGGACTATTGGGGGTGAGCGCATTGCGCAATTTGGAGTTGGTGAAGGCACCACGGGCCATCACCTCATGATTTCCCCTACGGGATCCGAAGGAATTCATCACCGCTTCACCTTGTTCGCGCAAGTACCTGCCAGCCACCGAAGAGAGCGGAATGCTCCCGACCGGGGAGATGTCGTCGGTGGTGACATTGTCGCCCAGCGCCAGAAGCACTCGGAAGCCCCGCAGCGAGGTGAATTCCTGCGCTCTTGAGGTGACATAGGAAGGTGAGCGGAGATAGGTCGATTTCTCCGACCAGGGATACCGAGGGCCGCTGGGCATCTGGAGGGTCTGCCACAGTTCATGTTCTTGACGACGCTGGGAAAGCGCCTCGGCAGTGACGTAGTTGCGCACCGTCTCCGAGATTTCTCGCCGGCTCGGCCACAGTTCGCTCAGCATGACAGGTTCGCCGTCCGCGTCGAAGCCCAGTGGCTCATGATCGAGATCCAGCGCGACGTTTCCCGCGATGGCAAGGGCGACGACGAGAGCGGGAGAGGTGAGATAGCTGCCAGCGGTATCGGCGTGCACTCGTCCCGGGAAATTGCGGTTACCGGAGACCACGGCCGCCACCGGCAACCCGTGCTCTGCAATGGCTTCGCTGACCTCCGGCAGCAGCCCCCCACCACCGCCATTGCAGGTCATGCAGCCGTAGCCGGCGACGTGGAAACCGAAATGCTCTAAATCGGTGAGCAATCCTGAATCGGTGAGATACCTAGTGACCGAGGGCGAGCCGGGAGACAGACTGGTTTTCACCCAAGAAGGCACCGTGCAGCCACGCTGCCGAGCCCGCCGGGCGAGCAGCCCGGCGGTGATCATCGAGGCGGGGTTCGCGGTATTGGTGCACGAGGTGATCGCGGCGATGGCCACGGCGCCCGGGGCGAGCCGCTGCCGGGCGGTGGCATCCGGCAGCTCCGCACAGACTTCGGTGAAGGAAGCACCGAGATTGGCCGGTTGCACCAGCTGGTCAGGGCGGGAAGGCCCGGCAAGGCTCGCGGAAATCGCGGACAGATCGATCTCGAGAATCTCCTCGAAGACCGGCACCGCACCGGCGGCGTAATCGTGCAGCAATCCCATGCTCTCGAGAACCGTCCGAGCCGCTTCTACGACGTCCTTCGATCGTCCGGTGAGGGTGAGGTAATCGAGGACCTGGGCATCGGTGGGAAAGAGCGCGGAGATCACCCCGTATTCGGGAGCCATATTGGCCACGGTACAGCGGTCGGCGACCGTCAGGGTGCCCACTCCTGCCCCGCAGAACTCGATCATGGCGGGGCCGAGTTCGGCTTCTCTGATTCGCTGAGCGATCACCAGCGCCAGATCGCTGGCCTGAGCAGTCTCGGAGAGCGCGCCGCTGAGCCGTACACCGACCAACCGGGGCATCCGAAACGTCAGTGGCTCGCCGAGCACCACCGATTGCGCGTCCATTCCTCCGACGCCCCAGCCCAGCACGCCGAGCCCGTTCATCATAGTGGTGTGGCTATCGGTACCGAGCACCGTCTCCGGGAGCCAGCCGTGCTCCCCCTCCACGACGAGGGTGCAGAGCCGCTCGATATTGATCTGATGCACGATGCCCGCTCCGGGCGGATGCACGGTCACCCGGCTGAAGGCGGTCGCGGCCCATTTGAGGAAGGCGAACCGCTCGGCATTCCTTTCGAGCTCGGTTGATTCATTGCGTGCCAAGGCAAGAGGTCCTGCTGTCCACTCGGCCTGCACGGAGTGATCGATCACGACGTCGATGGGCACCAAGGGACTCACCAGGCCAGGTTCCGGGGCCACGTCCCGGAGCGCCGCAAGGTCAACCAGCATGGGAACGGCGGTGTAGTCCTGCATCACCATTCGCGTCGGCTGCATAGACACTTCGAAAAGCTCTGATTCATTGCCCGGCTCCAGCAGTCGCTGCGCCGCTGCCTGCTCACCGCGGGCTAGCAGGTTCACCGCGAGCAATCGCTTGGTATAAGGAATCCGATCCGCGGTGCGCTCAGCCTGACGGAGCACCTCGCGCAGATCAACCGCGAATTCATAGCTTGCACGACTCATTGCTGGCCCTTTCCGACCGTGAGCAGCGATTCAGGCTGCTTGTAGCGTAATAGGGGACGGATCAGCACATTATTGGCTCTTTGCTCCAGGACGTGCGCGATCCAGCCGGGCAAGCGCCCGAGCACGAAGATAGCGACCGCGACGTCGTCCGGGATGCCGAGAAGCCGGTAAGTTAGCCCGGCGTACAGGTCGACGTTGGGGGCCACGCCGTGCCTGGCGCGCGGCGCCATGGCGGCGGCCAGTGCGTCGAGAATTTTCAATCGCCGGTCATCGCGGCGGGCTTCGGAGAGCTCCAGAACGCACTCCCGCAAATGCCCCGCCCGCGGATCGACCACCCGATAGACCCGGTGCCCGAAACCCATCACGGGTTCCCCTGCCGCGAGTTTCCTGGCCACGTAGCTCTCCGCTTCCTCCGGCTGACTGAGTTCATCGAAGACGTCGAGCACTCCTTCGGAAGCGCCGCCGTGCCTGCGTCCGGTGAAGGTGGCAATGGCGGCAGTAATGGCGTTGATCATGCCGGCTTCCGTGCTGGTGGCCACCCGAGCGGTGAAGGTCGAAGCATTCGAACTGTGATCGGCGTGGATGATCAGCGCACGATTGAAAACCCGAACCGCAATTTCATCAGGGCTCTCACCGGTGAGGGCTTTCAGGACGATCTCCGCATAGCATGCCCCTTCGCCTGGGTCGGGAATTGCCCGGCCGTCCCGGAGCGCAAGGTGCGTAGCGAGGATCATCGGCACACTGCCGAGAAGCATCAGCCCTCGCGCCCTCGCCTCATCGATGGTCTCATCGAAGACCCCCTGTGCGTGCAGCGGGGAGAGCGCTCCGAGGGCGGAAACCGCGGTGCGCAGCACCTCGAGCGGATGGGCTGCCCGAAGCATGCCGATCAGCTGCACGATGGAATCCGGCAAGGTCATTCCGGTGAGGAGGGCTGCCCGCAGCACCTGCAATTCATGCTCCGAGGGTAAATAACCCTCGATCAGCAAATGCATGACTTCTTCGGCGCTCGCCCTCTCCACCAGATCGTGGATGCTGAAGCCGCGGTACTCCAGTTCACCGAGCTCGCCATCGATCCGGGTGATCGCTGAGTGATCGAATTCCACTCCGTCGAGGCCTCGGTGCACCCGATGATCAGGAGCAGAAGGTGCATCATTTTCGATGAGTCGCCCGCCTGCCGCCACGAAGCCCTTGATATCCGCTACCGTCCGGAGTCGGTGCACCAGCTCGGGAGCGATCTCGAGTTCGAAGGCGGTCTCAATACTGCTCATGATGTTCACATGCCCGAGAGAATCCCAGTCGGGGAAGGATTGATACGCGAGATCGTCTTTGACCTCAGCCGGTTTGATGCCCAGCGCCTGGGCAATCACCTCGTTGACGGTGGTCATGCCAGTTTTTCCCCGTTCAGCATGCGGGTGAGGGCACCCCTATCGATTTTGCCATTGGCATTGAGTGGAAACTCTTCGAGATAACTGATCGTTCTGGGCACCATATAGCTGGGCAGCCGTGCAGCCAGACCGCGGCGAAAAGCATCCGCTGGTACTTCCCCGATCACAAATCCGTGGAGAGCTGCTCCATCCGAGGTTGGAACGCAGACCGCTTGCAGGCAGCCCTCGGCACGCATGGCCGCTTCGACTTCGCCCAGCTCCACCCGATGTCCTCCGACCTGCACCTGATGGTCGAGGCGTCCCAGGTGAATCAATCCCGCGCTGCGGGCCACTACCAGGTCTCCGGTGCGGTAACACCGTAGGCCCTGAACTTCGACGAAACGCCCTTCGTCGAGCTGCGGAGCACGCCAGTAGCCCGCGGTCATCTGGGAGCCGGTGACGCAGAGCTCCCCCGCCTCTCCAGGACTGACCGGAAGGTCTCGCTCATCGAGCACGAAACCCACCATGTCCTCGTAAAGTTCACCGATCGGGACATTGCCTCGTACGCATTCCTGAGGTGAAAGCACGGGATCCCAACGATAGGCGGAGCAAGCAATGGTGAGTTCTGTCGGGCCGTAGAGATTCTCCAGGATCGAGTTGGCAGCAGCGGCTTGCCACACCGTGGCGCCGTGTTCGGTCAGTGCTTCACCGCAGAACAGGCTGAGCCGCAGACTCGGCATCGAGGCGGGTTTGAGCCCCGAAGCACGCTCCGCCGCGGTGATCACCGACGGCACGGAGAACCACACGGTGAGACCATGCCGGGCCACGTAGCTCGCCGGGTCGAGGAGTTCAATCGGGTCCGCCGGGCACAGCGTAGCCCCGTGTTCCCAGGCCATGAACATATCGAAAACCGAAAGATCGAAGGTCTGCTCGAAAGTCTGCGAAAGCCGGTCATCTGTGCTGATCCGGTAGCGTCGCTGGTTGACCGAAAGATGCGCCCGGACGTTGCGATGGCTGATCGGCACGCCCTTCGGGGCTCCGGTCGTCCCGGAGGTGAAGAGCAGGTACGCCAGATCATCTGGCTCCGCGGAGATCGGCTGCGGTAAGGGAGTAGCGAAGTGAAGTGCGGCGGCATCGAGCAGAACGGCGTCACCGAGCTGAACGCCGCTGAGTTGAGATGCGGAACTCTGCGGGAAGCCGATCACGGTACCAGCTTTGACGACGTCGGAAAGCTCGCTCAGCAGCTCCACATTCAAGGCATCGACCAGAATGGCATCGAGATCTGCGGCTTCAACCATGGCCCTAGTGCGTTGCACAGGGTACTTGGGATTCAAGGGCACAAAGGCCGCTCCGGCAGCGAGAGCGGCCGCCACTCCGATATAGGAGACCTCATTGCGGTAAGCCAGGATGCCCACTCTGCGGAGGGGCCGATCGGCTCTTGAAATCAACGCTGAGGCCCAACGCAGGGCGGTAGCGGCGAGCCTGCCATACGAATAGCTCGTCTCCCCCAGCCGCAAAGCCTCGGTACGCTGCTGAACTGAGGCTTGTTGAAAGAGACCGGCGCCGAGGGGGCTGAATGTCGATACCTGATGGGGTGGAGACAATGGCTTCTCCATAGCTTGCAGCATCACCCTAACCGACCTTTCTCCATCGAATAGCGATTCATGAGGCGCGCGCCCAATAGGACTTGAGGTTCTCATGCGGATATCCACGATGACTGTCAGGAAGTCAGGTGAAACGAAAGTAGCATAGCAAAACTCACCTGAATTTGTGCCCTGAATCACACTTTGTTTTTCCGAGCTTGAATTGGCCCTGGGGATTCGGCGCTGAGCTGGGACTTCAGCCGTCACATTCGATAGACGAGTCGTGAAGACCAGACCTGCTGGTCAGGCGCGCTGCACTGGTTTGGCCCACTGAAACGGGGTTTCACTGGGCCAAACCGGTGCAGCCCGGTGAAACTGGGCATTCAATGGGCTGGAGTATTGCCTTATACGCACCAATGGCTGGCCACCCTGCGAGAGCAGAGCAGCCAGCCATTGAATGGTTAAGCGGGTTTAGAAGTCCCAGTCCTCGTCTTCGGTGTTCACGGCCTTGCCGATCACGTAGGACGATCCGGAGCCGGAGAAGAAGTCGTGGTTCTCGTCAGCGTTCGGGCTCAGCGCCGAGAGGATCGCCGGATTCACGTCGGTGACGGTGGCCGGGAACATCGCCTCGTAGCCCAGGTTCATCAGCGCCTTATTGGCGTTGTAGTGCAAGAACTTCTTGACGTCCTCGGCCAGGCCGACCGAGTCGTAGAGATCGTGGGTGTACTGCACTTCGTTCTCGTAGAGCTCGTAGAGCAGATCGAAAGTGTAGGCCTTGATCTCTTCGCGCTTCTCCTCGGAGACCTTCTCCAGACCCTTCTGGAACTTATAGCCGATGTAGTAACCGTGCACCGCTTCATCGCGGATAATCAAGCGGATCAGATCGGCGGTGTTGGTCAGTTTGGCCCGCGAGGACCAGTACATCGGCAGATAGAAACCCGAGTAGAACAGGAAGGACTCCAGCAGAGTGGAGGCGACTTTGCGCTTGAGCGGATCGTCGCCCTGGTAGTAATCCATCACGATCTGCGCTTTTTTCTGCAGGTTCTCGTTCTCCACTGACCAGCGGAAGGCCTCGTCGATCTCCTTGGTGGAACACAGCGTGGAAAAGATCGAAGAGTAGCTCTTGGCGTGCACCGACTCCATAAAGGCGATATTGGTGTACACCGCCTCCTCGTGCGGGGTGATCGCATCGGGAATCAGGCTGACCGCCCCCACGGTGCCCTGAATGGTGTCCAGCAAGGTCAGCCCGGTGAACACCCGCATGGTGAGCTGCTGCTCATCCGGGGTCAGCGTGGCCCAGGACTGCACATCATTGGAGAGCGGCACCTTCTCGGGCAACCAGAAGTTGTTCACCAGCCGGTTCCAGACCTCGACGTCCTTCTCGTCCGGAATCCGGTTCCAGTTGATCGCCTGGACGTGATCGACCAATTTGAGCTTATCGGGTGTCATCTTGTTTCCTCGTGCTGTCTATGTGTTGCTCCGAAGCGGGCGGGCAAGTACTTAATTGCGGTGCGATGGGGCCACGCGATCGAGGGCCCCGAAACGAGCTTGCGAGTTTTGGGAGATCGTGGGGACGGGCGAGACTGCCTGCCCGTCCCAACTGCCTGGGCCGACGTCGTGATCAGAGCATGCAGCTAACGCAGCCCTCTACTTCGGTGCCTTCCAGCGCGAGCTGGCGGAGCCGGATGTAGTAGACGGTCTTGATGCCCTTGCGCCAAGCGTAGATCTGCGCCTTGTTGATATCGCGCGTGGTGGCGGTGTCCTTGAAGAACAGGGTCAGCGAGAGGCCCTGATCGACGTGCTGGGTTGCCGCAGCGTAGGTGTCGATGATCTTCTCGTAGCCGATCTCGTAGGCGTCCTGGTAGTACTCCAGGTTGTCGTTGGTCAGGTACGGCGCCGGGTAGTAGACGCGGCCGATCTTGCCTTCCTTGCGGATCTCGATCTTCGAGGCCACCGGGTGGATCGAGGAGGTCGAGTTGTTGATGTAGCTGATCGAGCCGGTCGGCGGCACCGCCTGGAGGTTCTGGTTGTAGATGCCGTGCTCCATGACGGAGGCTTTGAGTTCCCGCCAGTCGTCCTGGGTGGGGATGTGCACCTTGGCGAAGAGCTCCTGGACGCGTTCGGTCTGCGGCAGCCATTCCTGATCGGTGTACTTATCGAAGAACTCACCGGAGGCGTACTTGGAGTTCTCGAAGCCGCCGAACTTCTGGCCGGTCTCGATGGCCAGCAGGTTGGAGGCCCGCAATGCGTGGAACAGCACGGTGTAGAAGTAGATATTGGTGAAATCCAAGCCCTCTTCGGAGCCGTAGTGCACGCGTTCCCGAGCCAGGTAGCCATGCAGGTTCATCTGGCCCAGGCCGATGGCGTGCGATGCCGCGTTGCCCAGGGCGATGGACGGCACCGACTTGATATCGGACATATCCGAGACGGCGGAGAGCGCCCGGATCGAAGTCTCGATGGTGGTGCCGAAGTCCGGTGAATCCATCGTCTTGGCGATGTTCAGCGAGCCGAGGTTGCAAGAGATATCCTTGCCGGTCTCGGCGTAGGAGAGGTCGTCGTTGTAGACGGTGGGCTTGGAGACCTGCAGGATCTCAGAGCAGAGGTTGCTCATGATGATCTTGCCTTCGATCGGATTCGCCCGGTTCACGGTGTCCTCGAACATGATGTACGGGTAACCGGATTCGAACTGGATCTCCGCGAGGGTCTGGAAGAACTCACGAGCCTTGATCTTGGTCTTCTTGATCCGCGAATCGTCGACCATCTCGTAGTACTTCTCGGTCACCGAGATATCGGAGAACGGCATGCCGTAGACCTTCTCGACGTCGTACGGCGAGAAGAGGTACATGTCCTCGTCGCGCTTAGCGAGCTCGAAGGTGATGTCCGGGACGACGACGCCGAGTGAGAGGGTCTTGATCCGGATCTTCTCGTCCGCGTTCTCCCGCTTGGTGTCCAGGAAGCGGTTGATGTCCGGGTGATGCGCGTGCAGGTAGACCGCACCGGCACCCTGACGGGCACCGAGCTGATTGGCGTAGGAGAAGGAATCCTCCAGGAGCTTCATGACCGGGATGACGCCGGAGGACTGGTTCTCGATCTGCTTGATCGGCGCGCCGACCTCGCGGATATTAGTCAGGGCGAAGGCCACACCGCCGCCGCGCTTGGAGAGCTGTAGCGCGGAGTTGATCGAGCGGCCGATTGACTCCATATTGTCTTCGATGCGCAGCAGGAAGCAGGAGACCAATTCGCCGCGCTGCGCCTTGCCTGCGTTCAGGAAGGTCGGGGTGGCCGGCTGGAAACGACCGTCGATGATCTCGTCGACGAGCTTGGTGGCGAGATCTTCATTGCCGCGGGCCAGGTGCAGGGCTACCATGCAGACCCGGTCCTCATAGCGCTCCAGGAAGCGCTTGCCGTCGAAAGTCTTCAGCGTGTAGGAGGTGTAGAACTTGAAGGCGCCCAGGAAGGTCTCGAAACGGAACTTCTTCTTATAGGCGCGGTTGTAGAGTTCGCGGATGAAGTTCATCGTGTACTGATCGAGGGTCTCCCGCTCGTAGTACTGGTTCTTCACCAGGTAGTCGAGTTTCTCTTCCAAGTCGTGGAAGAACACCGTGTTGTTGTTCACGTGCTGCAGGAAGTACTGATGCGCGGCCTCACGGTCGGCGTCGAACTGAATCTTGCCGTCGGCGTCGTAAAGGTTGAGCATCGCGTTGAGCTCATGGTATCCGAGGCCCTGATAGGCCTTGGGGAGCTCCGGCTTGCCCGCTTTAACCGCGTGCTGGCCGGGAGCATTATCCACGGCCTCGCCCTCGGAGAGCGAAGTCACTGTCTCTGCTGTGCCTACCATGGTTGTGTCCAAAACTGTTCCAATCCCTGGTGAACCCGGTCCACATCTTCCGCTGTGCCCATGAGTTCAAATCGATAGAGAAGGGGTACCCGGCATTTGCTGGCGACAATGTCACCGGCCAAACAGTAGGTTTCCCCGAAATTCGTATTTCCGGCGGCTATCACACCGCGGATCAGTGATCGGTTTTGCTCGACGTTGAGGAACTTGATCACTTGCTTCGGCACCGCTCCGTGCCCTGAGTCTCCGCCATAGGTCGGCAGGACCAGCACATAGGGGTTGAGCGCCAGAATAGTTTCATCCTTGGTCATCACCGGCAACCTGGCCGCACTGACATCGAGCTTGTCGACGAAGCGGTGGGTATTGCCGGAGACTGACGAGAAATAAATAACGTTGCTGGTGGTTGGAGTCATGATTCCTTCACCCGCTTCAACGGCCTGCGTTGCTGCGGATCATCCATAGCAACACTGTCGCGCTCAGCGACTGAATGGACTAGGCGACCGAGCTGGCGCTGACGTCGGCGGCCTGGGCGAGTTCTTCGATCTTGTCGGGGCGGAACCCTGACCAGTGATCCTGCTCGGTCACGACGACTGGAGCCTGCAGGTAGCCGAGTGCACGCACCCGCTCCAGTGCTTCGGGGTCCTGAGAGAGGTCGACGCTCTGGTAGGTGATGCCTTTTTTATCCAGAGCCCGGTACGTTGCGTTGCACTGCACACATGCTGGCTTGGTGTAAACCGTGACGGTCATGATCTTCGTCCCCTTCACGCACCCAGATAACTGGCTGCCTTGTCTTCCTTTACGTATCACTTTGCTGACTCTTCAACCCTGTCCTCCGCGATGCTTTGAACAGTTAGCTTTCCGATCCAGATCCGTAAGTCGATACTACATATAGTGGAGGCTAATTGCTTGGACCCCAAGATGATGTATTACAAGTATGTCATTTTATGCACCAATAGTCCACAGGCAAGAAGGAAAAAATCCCCGAAAATCCGTGCTTTTAAGCCACCCTGTCCACAGGGTGTGGAGTACTTAGTCAGTTAAATTTCCGGGCGTGTCACAATCGAATCGGCGTGTCGCGTCTAGTGGTCCCGCTGACGCCTCACCAGCTCTGCCGATGGCACCCTGAATCAAGGCTCCGGCTAAACCACTGAACGGCGCATCAAGATCTGATCCACGCCCATCCGCCCCTGTGCAAAGCTCAGCTCACCGCCGGCTAGATAAAGTTCCCAGACCCGGGTGATCTCCGGCCCCATCATCGACTCTGCGCGGTCGAAGTTCTGCTCGAAGTTCTCCCGCCACGCGGCGATAGTGCGCACATAGTCCTCGCGCAGAGACTGCACACCGAGCACTTCCAAGCCGCCGTCCTCGAAAAAGTCGAGGGTCTCACCGAGCGGTCGCATATGCATATCGGGGGCAATGAAGGCTTCGATGAAGGGGCCGCCGCCGGGGTGCTTACCGCGCCGGGACATCTGCTGCACGAGAGCCGGAGCGCCGGCTTTGAGGTTCTCCCTGATCGCGGTCGCATAGCTGGCGTAGTTCTGCTGGCCAACGTGCTCCCCCATCTCCAGCGAGACCACTGCGTCAAAAGGCCCGCCGGTGATCTCGCGATAGTCCTGCAAGCGAATCTCCACGTGCCCGGCGACACCGCGGTCCTGAGCACGTCGCTCGGCAAAGGCACGCTGCTCGGCGGAGATCGTCACTCCCACCATTTCGACGTCGAACTGCTCAGCTAGCTCAATCGAAAGCGAACCCCAGCCGCAGCCGATATCCAGCACCCGCATCCCCGGTTTCAAGGCGAGTTTCTCGCCCACCAACCGGCATTTGGCCCCCTGCGCCTCGAACAGGGTGCTGGCGCCGCGCTGCCAATAGCCAGAGGAATAGGCCATCCGTTCATCGAGGATCAAACCGTAGAACTCGTTGGAGAGGTCATAGTGATGGCTGATGGCACGCCTATCACGCTGCTTTGAGTGCAACCGCCCCAACAACTTCGCCTGTGAGTCCGGCGCCTTGAGCCTCGGCCCGATCGCTCCGGCCGAACGAGCTAATCCGGTGAGTCTCGCTAAGAGCAGCGGAGTGATCTTGACGGCGCTCAGTTCCCTTTCGCGAACCACATCCCAGACCTTACGCAACGCCGGATAAAGCTCGCCAGACACTTCCAGCTCGCCCAGCACATATGACTGTGAAAGAGCCAGTTCTCCCGGCCCCCAGAGCTGACGCCGCAATACCTCAGCCGAATTCAGGCGCACCACGGGCCGATCATCGGCGTCTCGTTCCGGCGTCGACGAGCCATCCCAGGCGATGATCCGCACCGGCAGTTCACCACCCACCAGCGGTTCCAGCACGCGCGCGAGCTGCTCAGCGATCATCGGCTGCTCGCTTTGGCCTTGCGCAGTTGGAACTGCTGAACGTCCAGATAGCCCGAGGCGAACCCGGCACGGGAGTAGGCGAGGTAGAAATGCCACATCCTGCGGAAGGTCTCATCGAAACCCAGGGCTTCCACTTCCGCTTCATGACGGCTGAATTGCTCGTCCCAGAGCCGCAGCGTCTGAGCGTAGTGCTGGCCGAAAGCCATCCTGTTCTCAATGGTCAGATCGTTCAGAGCGCTCTGCTCGGCGATCAGCTCGGCAGAAGGAATCATGCCGCCCGGAAAAATGTACTTGTGCACCCAGGTGTAACTATTGCGAGTCGCCAGCATGCGCTCGTGACCTATCGTGATGGCCTGCAAGCCGATAGCACCGCCTGGCTTCAGATGGGCAGCCAAAGTGCGGAAGTACTCGGGCATGAATTCGAAGCCCACCGCTTCGATCATTTCCACCGAGACAATGGCATCGAAGGTTCCTTGCACCTTCCGGTAGTCAAGCAACTCGATTCGTACCGAATCAGCGAAGCCAGCCCGCGCAATGCGCGCTTCGGCTAGGTCCTTTTGCTCGCTGCTGAGCGTCACCGAATAAACCTGAGCGCCACGTTGGGCAGCCCGCAGGGCCAGCTCCCCCCAACCGGTGCCGATCTCCAGAAGCCTGCACCCCTGACCGACCCCGGCGAGATCGAGCAGGCGATCGATTTTCGCCTGCTGCGCTGGAGCGAGCTGATCGAAGGTCGGTTCGTCGAGACTCGCGAAATAAGCTGAGGAATAGCTCATCGTCTGGTCCAGGAACTCGGCGAATAGCTCGTTGGAGAGGTCATAATGCCGGGAGATATTGTTCCTGGAGTTATTGACGGTATTGCGTTCGCGCTGTGGTTGGTGCGGCAGGATCGCGCCGCGTAAGGTCTGCAACGGCTGCGGGATCAAGGTGGAGACTCTGGCCGCGAAAACCGTCATCACCCCGGAAAGATCCTGGGCTTCCCATTCCCGGGCCATATAGGCCTCGCCGAGCCCGATCAGGCCATTGTGCGCAAGGCGGGCATAAAAGCTCTTTGGCTCGAGGACATCCATCCTTGGGCCACCCAGGCCAAGCACCGTGCCATCGGGGAAAGCCACCTGAAGAGGCAGCCTTCTCACCGCCGCCCGGAACAGGGAGCCAGCGATCGGGCTGCCGAGCTGCGCTCGGGCCGAGGACGGCGAGCGAGCGATATCCGGCCACAGCTCGGCATTGATTTTGCCGGAGAGGTCGGTTTGTTCAGCGGGAACAGTGTGGGTCATTTGCGCGCCTCCTGGACGGCTGCAGTTGGCTGATTCTTCTGCCGTGCGGGTTGATATTCGGGCTGTGGAGCGTGTTGCGGTCTGGTTTGCACAGGGAGCCCCCGCGACCAGAGTTTCATCCCCTGCCAGAAGATCTGCAGGCTGACCCGCAGCGGCGCTAAAGGAATATCCAGCAACATATGCCTGATATTACGAGGTGTAGCGGGCAATCTGTCGCCCAGTACCGTGGCCACGAAGGGTTTCTCTGCCGCGCGCTCCAAAACGATTGAGAGTCTGACCTTCTCCTCCGGTTCCGGCAGGCTCATCAAATATTCGCCATCGACCGGATAGAAAGGAGAAACATAGAACTCCTTGCTGACCCTGATCTGCGCTGCGTCCTCAACCCCGAGCAAATACAGGTGCCGTTGCCCGTAGGTGTTGTGCACCTCCGCAATAATGCAAGCGAGCGAACCATCGGCGTGGTGGCACCAGAACAGCGAGAGCGGATTGAAAACGTAACCAAGAACGGCGGCATTGCTCAGCATGCTGATCCGGCCCTCGGCCTGGATGTTTTGCGCGGCCAGGTAGTCACGAACATTCTCACCGATGCTCTGCTCGGGATCTCCGAAATGATCACCAGCCCGGAACCGCGCGAACGGTGCGAGCCACCAGGGCAAGCGGGGAGGATTTTCCGGGTCGATGAACCACTGATAGCTCCGATAGGCGAAAGCATTCTGCACCGGTTCACGGCGGACATGCCGGACGGTGATGGCATAGATCGCGTTTACCGAGGCCATTGTCCACCCAATCTCTGGGCTGCTCGCCAGCCGGACAAAGCACCGTCCTCATGGAAGCCCCAGCCGTGATAAGCCCCGGCAAAAACCATCCGCTCGGTGCAGATCTCAGGCAATCTGGTCTGCGCGGCCAGCGAATCCGGCGAGTACTGCGGGTGGTGATAGATCATCTTCTCAATCACCGCGGAGTCGGCGATTCTGCCGGATTCCCCCAAGCTCACCACTAAACGGCCCGCGTTGTGATCAAGAGATTGCAGGCGGCTCAGGTCGTAGCTGACCAGGACGTTCTCCGGTGTGGCACGACATGCAGGAAGATAGTAATTCCAGGAGGCAGCGGCTTTCGCTGAGGTTGGCAGCACCGATGCGTCACTGTGCAGCCAGGTCTCATTGCGTGAGTAAGAGAATGCACCCAGTACCTCGCGCTGCTGTTGAGTAGCCGCATCGCCCAGGAGTTGAAGCGCTTGATCCGGGTGAGTAGCGATCACCACGGCGTCGAAAATCCCGCTCTGTGCACCGCCATCTTCCGTCCAGCCCAGGTGCACACCGTCGGCCACTTCGATCACCGAGCGAACCGCGGCCTGCAGTTTGACGGTGGTGATTGACTTGGCGATCCTTCGAACGTACTCCCGCGAGCCGCCGTCCACGGTCCGCCATTGCGGGGATCCTTTGATGCCGAGCATGCCGTGATGAGCGAGGAATTCAAAGAGGTATCGTGCGGGATACCGCTGTGCGGTGCTCGCATCACAAGACCACACCGCCGAGACCACCGGGGTGATGAAATGACTCCGAAAATAGTCACTGAAATCCTCCGCAGCGAGGAACTCGCCAAGAGTGATCCCTTGCCCCGACGTTTCCAGAAGGGCCCTGGCCTTGCGGTGAAAACGGATCACTTCGAATAGCATACGCAGATAACGAGGTCTCCGCAGCACCTGCCAGCTGGGGAACAATCCCTGGAATCCCTTGGCCCCGGCATACTCCAGCCCGCAGCCGGCGCAGCTGACAGACATCGACATGGTGGTGGGCTTAGTCGGCACTGACAGCTGATCAAAGAGTCGGATCAGGGTCGGGTACGTCTTCTCGTTGAAAACGATGAATCCCGAGTCAACAGCCGTGCCGTCTGGCAATTCGTGGGTGTGTGCGTGCCCGCCAAGCCTCGAATCGGCCTCGAAGAGAGTCACTCGCGCTGAATCGCTGAGCACCCAAGCGGCGAGCAGGCCGGATATTCCGCTCCCGATCACCGCAATCGAGCGCTGTCCTTGCTGACCATCTTGCTGATCAACCACCGACACAGTCCTCCTTAGATCATTGAACTCTCGTAACTCATTCGGCACCGCTCCGTCCTTGGATGGGTGCGCACCGCCTAGAATCGAAAGAGCATTCGCTCTTCGCCGAATCGCCCAGAAAGGTAGCGCAACCATGGTCAATCCGGTGCATCTGCGCACTTTGCTGGAAGTGACCCGTCGTGGCAGTTTCGCGGCTGCCGCAGGTCAACTGGGGTACACAGCTTCGGCGGTGTCCCAGCAGATGGCGGCTCTAGAACGGGAAACTGGGGTGCTGCTCTTTGAGCGGTCGGCACGAGCGGCGCAAGCCACTGAAGCCGCCCAGGTGATGGCCAGGCACGCCGCCAAGGTACTCACCGATCTGGACGCTCTGATGGCAGCAGCCACCAGAGCTCCCGGCGGTGCCTCCGAGGAACTCAGACTCGGCATCTTCCCCTCGCTGGCGAACTACGTGCTGCCCCGGGTGCTGCGGACCAAAGCCTGGCGGGACATGGGCTTGGAGCTGAAACTCTGGGTCGGCGAACCCGCGCAAACCATTCAAGGCTTGCGCAGCGGAGGGGAACTGGACATCGCGCTGGTCTACCAAGTGGGGCAGAGCGGCCTGGCGTGGCCGCAGACCCTCAATCGCAAATGGGTCGCGGATGACCTCTTCCGGGTGGTGCTCCCGCCAGGCTGGGGCATTCGGGACGGCGCTCAGATGTCGGCTTCGCAACTCACCGAGATGCCTTGGATCATGCACCATCCGGGCACCCCGGACGCCACCGTGATCGAGAGGCTCTTCGCTTCCTGCAATCTACATCCCCAGGTAGCCGCATACAGCGATGACTTCAATGCTGGCTTGGCTTTGACGGCGGCAGGTCTGGGAGCCTCGCTGGTCCCCGAGTTGGTGCTCCGGCACAGTCGAGAAAAGTTCGTCGTGGTCGACGTGCCTGAGATCAGGCTGGCCAGGACGGTGTTCGCCTTGATGCCCCAGGAATCGGCACCGGCTAGGCCGCAGATCACCCCCGAGAGCCCGAGCCGAAAGAATGCGGCCACCCTCAGCCTCTTCGTTGAACTGCTTGGTCAGGCCTTTACCGAGGCGATCACCCCGCCGGCCGTTCAGCCTGAATAAGGCTCTCAATGAGTGGTGAACGGGGCAGGATAAGCACTCCTGCCCCGCGAATCCCAGGTTTTAATGGGCCCTGATCGCCCCTCCCGTCGAATCCCTCGATTCATCGGGGACCGCTTATCCAGCCGATACTCCGGGGCTACTCTGGACTCAGCCCGAGGGAGCGATCACCCTGGTCATCACTTGATGCTTTAGCCCGTTGAAGGGCGGGTAGATCAGCTTCATGGTGTCCGGTTTGAGCGGCTTGTCGAGCACCGATTTGCGGTGTGTGAAGGTATCGAGCGAATGCTCCCCGTGATAGGCGCCCATCCCGCTGGCGCCGATCCCGCCAAAGGGTAGCCCCGGCACCAGCAGGTGTGCTGCGGGCACGCCGAAGCACAGTGCCCCGGAGGAGGTCTGCTCGGTGAAGTTCTCCTTGGTCTGCCGATTTTCGCTAAATACATAGAGCGCAAGTGGCTTATCCCGCTGATTGATGAAGTCGATTGCGGCGGCCTCGTCGGGTACTTCCACGAGCGGCAAGAGGGGGCCAAAGATCTCCTCTTGCATCACGGCGTCCTGAGCTTTGGCACGCAGCACCGTGGGAGCCAGATATCTTTCGGCGGCATCGTGCTCTCCCCCGGTGACCAATTCGGCTTCCTCAAGCAATCTGCTGAGTCGGTTCAGATGCCGTTCGTTGACGATCCGTCCGTAGTCAGCGCTCGCCTTGGGATTGCCTCGGAAGAGCGCCTCAATGGCCTTCGGCAGAATTCTGGCCAGTTCGTCGAGTACCGCCGAGGTGCCGAGAATATAGTCGGGAGCGACGCAGGTCTGCCCAGCGTTGAGGTATTTTCCCCAGGCGATGCGCTGAGCGGCAGCACGCAGATCTACCGAATCGTCGACGTAAACGGGAGATTTTCCGCCCAATTCCAGGGTGACCGGCGTGAGGTGCGCGGCGGCCGCCGTCATCACGATCCTGCCCACCTGGCCATTGCCGGTGTAGAAGATGTGATCGAAGCGCTCCTTGAGCAGCTCGGTGGTCTCCGGCACCCCGCCCTCCACCACCTGGACCGCAGAACCGAGGTACTCCGGCAGCCATCTAGCAAGCGCCGAGGAAGTCGCCGGTGCGAGCTCGCTGGGTTTCAGCACCACCGTGTTGCCACCGGCCAAAGCACCCAGAACCGGGACTAAAGACAGTTGCACCGGGTAGTTCCAGGGAGCGATCACCAGCACCACGCCGAGCGGGTCGCGAACGACCTTGGCGCTGGCAGGCAGCAGGGAGATCGGAACCGGTACTCGTTCAGGAGCCAGCCACCTCCGTAGGTTCTTCACGGCATGGGTGATCTCAGAGCAGACGAAACCGATTTCGGTCATCCACGCTTCGTCTGGATGCTTACGAAGATCCTCGGCCAATGCCGCAGTGAATTCAGCAGTCCGCTCGGTCAGCATGTTGCGGAGCGCTTCGAGGCGCTGAAGCCGCCAGCCGACATCGTGAGTGATTCCAGAGGTGAAGAGTGCTCTTGCGATTTCCACGGCGCCGTTACTCATAGCCCCAAGATACTCCGAGAAAGGTGAAGAGCCACAGCCCCGCGATGCTTCAGGGCTGTGGCTCTTCACCTAGTGAGCTAGACCAGTTCGGCGCGCATCTCACGAGTGGCGGCCACCAGGTTACGCAGTGACTCCTCGGTTTCAGCGTATCCCCGGGTTTTCAACCCGCAATCAGGGTTGACCCAGAGCTGCCGGGCCGGCACATGATTGACGGCGGTGCGCAGCAACTCGGTGACCTCTGCCTCTCCCGGCACCCGTGGCGAGTGGATATCGTAGACCCCGGGCCCGACGCCTCGTCCGAAGCCGTGATGTTCCAGGTCATTGACCACTTCCATCCGGGATCGGGCCGCTTCGATCGAGGTGACATCTGCGTCCAGACCGTCGATAGCATCGATCACCACGCCGAATTCGGAGTAGCACAGATGAGTGTGCACCTGAGTGCCGCTGGCCGCTCCCGAGGTGGCCAGCCGGAAGGCCTTGACCGACCAGTCCAGGTACTCGGGCTGATCCGCCTTGCGCAGCGGCAGCAACTCGCGCAGAGCGGGTTCATCGACTTGGATGATCTTGATTCCGGCAGTCTCCAGATCGGCGATCTCATCACGCAGGGCCAGCGCCACCTGGTTGGCTGTCTGCTGCAATGGCTGATCGTCGCGGACGAAAGACCAGGCCAGGATGGTAACCGGGCCGGTCAGCATACCCTTCATCGGTTTCTCGGTCAGCGACTGCGCAAAGGCCGCCCATTCGACGGTGATCGCGGAGCTCCTGGTGACGTCCCCCCACAGAATAGAGGGGCGGGTACACCGGCTGCCATAGGACTGCACCCAGCCGTGAATCGTGACGTCGAAACCCTCAAGGTTCTCGGCGAAGTACTGCACCATATCGTTCCGCTCCGGCTCGCCGTGCACCAGGACGTCGAAGCCGAGGTTTTCCTGCAGGTCAACCACCCGCTGAATCTCCTCCCGCATCAGCTGCTGATACTGCTCGGCATTCAGTTCGCCCCGGTTCGCTCTGGCCCGGGCCGAACGAATCTCTTTAGTCTGGGGGAAGGAACCAATAGTCGTCGTCGGCAGCACCGGCAAGTTGAGTTCTTCCTGCTGGGCTCGGGCGCGTATCGCGTAATCCTCGCGCTCGAAGTCTGCTGGGCCCAAAGCAGCCAGTCTGCTGCGCACTTCACTGCGTTGCACCCCTGGAGCCTGTGCTCTGGTGGCAATAATCTCACTCGCTTCGGCGATCTCCGCTGCCGCCGCTGCGGGATCGGTCGCGTACCTCGCCAGAGTGATCACTTCGGTGACTTTTTGATCGGCGAAGGCCAACCAGCTGCGCAATTGCTCATCGAGCTGGGTCTCTTCATCGGCGTCATGCGGTACATGGAAGGTGGAAGTGGAGGTGGAGATCGCAGGCTTGATTCCGGCGCTCCGCAGCGCCTCAATCTTGCGGGCTGAGGCGGCGAGATCGTTCCGCCAGATGTTATGCCCATCGACGAGCCCGGCGACCAAGGTCTTATCCGCCAAGGCAGCTTTCAGCGCCGAAAGATCTTCGGGCAGCGCGCCTTTGAAGAGGTCGATCTGGAGCGCCTCAACGGGCAGGGCCGCAACCGTCTCCAGCAGATCACCGAGAGTGCCGTAGGGGGAACTGAGCAGGATGCCCGGCCGATCTTGACCTTCCGCGAGCACCCGGTAAGCCAATCGCACAGCCTCGGCGAGTTCCGCGGCGGGTACTTCGCCGTCGACGACCAAGGCCGGCTCATCGAGCTGGATCCACTCCGCTCCGGCCGCTGCGAAACGTCGCAGCAGTTCACGATAGACCGGCAGCAACTCCTCCAGCTTGCTGAGCGGTGAAAAATCGGCCGGGGCGTCGTCCGCCGCTTTGCTGAGCAGCAGGAAGGTGACCGGCCCGACCAGATAAGGCCTGGTCTGCACACCGTTGGCCAGCGCGAATTCGAACTCCTCCACCGCCCTGTTGGAGGTGATGGAGAAGCGGATGTCCGGGGAGATTTCCGGCACCAGGTAGTGATAGTTCGAATCGAACCACTTGGTCATCTCCAGTGGTTGCTGCTGAGCGCTGCCGCGAGCCAGCGTGAAGTAACCATCCAGGCTCAACTGACCGTCGTCATCGAGCAGCTGACCGAACCTGCTCGGGATGGCGCCCAGATGGGCGGCGGTATCAAGCACATGATCGTAGTAGGAGAAGCTGCCGGGCACCGCATGGGGCTCGACGAGGCCCAGATCGCGCAGACGGTTAATGGTGGTCAGTTGCACCTCCTTGGCCGCGGTATCCAGAGCGGCGAGGCTGATCTTCCCTGCCCAGTAGGCTTCAACGGCCTTTTTGAGCTCCCGACGACGACCGATTCTCGGGTAACCGAGGATCGAGGCGGCGGGAAAAGTCTTGGTTTCAGTCATGAGGGGTCCTTTGAGAGAAGTTGGCTGGGCTGCTGAGACGATCGTCCAGCCGGCCGAGTGGGGCGAGGAAGGTCGAGGCGGTCCAGTACCTCGAGGGCCGCCTGATGCTGGTTGAAGGTGTAGAGATGGAGTCCGGGAGCACCTACCTGCAGAACGGCTTTAGCCAGCTCGGTGGTAGCTCTGACCCCTACCCGGCGCCGTTCGCCGTCGTCTTGCGCGTGCGACAAGGCGGTGAGCAGCTCGGGAGCGGGCTGCACTCCGGTGAGTTGCGCGAGCCGCTCCAGCCGTTTGACGCTGGTGAAGGGCATCACTCCGGGAATGATCGGGATGCTGACCCCGGCCCGCTTCGCCCGGCTGAGCAGATCTGCGTACTGCTCAGGATGGAAGAACACCTGGGTGATCGCGAAATCGGCACCGGAGCGCTGCTTGGCGAGCAGCACTTCGACGTCGTGTTGCTCACTCGGCGACTCAGGGTGCCGAGTGGGGTAAGCAGCGACCCCGATGGCGACCTTGCCAGCGGCAAGCATCGCCGAGCGGCGCTGTTCAACCCGCCGGATCAGTTCCACTAGGTCCTGGGCATAGTTCAATGCTCCGGGAGGGTGTTCCTCGCTGCCATCAGTGCGGTGGTCTCCCCTGAGCGCAAGGATTCCGCGAACCCCGGCGTCCAATAGTTCAGCGATGATCGCCGCCAGTTCATTGGCAGTATTACCGATGCAGGTCAGATGAGCCAGCGGCCGCAAACTGGTCTCGCTCAGCAGGCGGTGTAAGAGTTCCACAGCGGTATCCCGATTGGAGCCGCTCGCACCGTAGGTAACCGAGACGTAATCAGGGTTGGTGCTTTCCAGCTCGCGGATGGTAGCCCATAGCCCGTCGACGGCGGAAGGCGTCCGAGGCGGAAAGAGTTCATAGGAGAGCGCCACCGGCGCCTGGTGATCGGCAGAGACCCGTTCCAGAGGGTCGGTGAGAATACTGGGTGGGGACATTTGCATTCCTTAGTTTCTTGACGCGAGTCAAGTCGGCAAGAGCGGCTGGAGCATTAGCTGGTCCACCGGCTCAACGGGGCAAATGTCAGACCCACACGGGGGCACCCACACCCCCGGTTGAGGGGGTCGCTGACAAGTATTATGTGCTCAACTCTAGGAAACTATTGGCGGCCAAACAAACCAAGACCGAATTAAGACAAAGTCTTACGCAGAAAAAGATTAATAAATACGGACTAGGCGGCATGCAAGCCGAAAAATCCGAATAATGCAATGATCGGTGCAACGCCTTGGATCAGCACCGGAAGAATAAAACCGGGTTTGCTGATCAGCAACACCACTGCAGCCACCAGCATCGTCAAGCAAGCCAACAGAACAAGGCCCGCGCCCAGCAGCATAGCGGTGGGGTTCCCGGTGCAGAGCAGAATAGCCCCGACGATGCTGCCCAGACCGATCACCAGATTGTAGTAGCCCTGATTGAAAGCCATCTCAGCGAGGGTATCCGCTTCACCCTGGTCTTTGACGCCGAAGCGCTTCCAGGCTGCTGGCTGCCGCCAGCGCACGGACTCCAGCAACCAGAAGTAGCCATGGATTAGCCCGGCAAGAACAGCGAAGATCACGGTCACCCACGGCAAGGAAAGTGCAGTCATGCCCCCAGAATACGCTGCCTCAGTAAATCACTTCACCATTGCTTGCCGTTGGAGTCATCCGGAAGATTTCCGACGTCGCCGCTGCCCTGTTTGCCGTCATTGCGGTCCTTCTGGGCGTCCTTCTGCTGCTGGTTGAGCTGTTCCAGCTTGGAGGGGTCCGTAGAGCCGCTCTGTGCTTGCCCGGACTGCTGCGGATCCAGCTGCCCCGGATCGGCGTCCTTCGATTTCTGGCTCAACCGCTCCTTTGAATCCTGCAGGCTCTCCCCCTCGCCCTGCTGATTGCCGTCGCCGCCCTTCTGGAAACAGCCCTCAGGAGCCTCATCGGAGACCTTCACCCCCGAGTCGTACAGCGCTTTCGCGCCGGATTCATCACCCGCGGCTTTTTTAGCGTCCCCCAGTTTCTCCAGGGTCAGCACCAGATTAACCCGCACTTTACAAGAATCCTTCTCGGGGGCCAGTGCGAGAGCCTGCTCAAACTGAGTTCTGGCCGCCTGGAAGTTGCCCTCCAGAACATAGCCATCACCGTCATTGAACCAAGCTTTATAGGGCTCCACCAGATTAGCGAATTTCAAAACACTCGCTGCGGCGTGCACTCCCCCGGCATCTCCCTTGGCGAAGGCCGTGTTCAGCTGATCTGAAGCTATCGAGACGCTCAGGAACTTAGCGGCGATCAGCAGGGTCAGCAGCACCACGGGGATCGAGAAGAGCAGCATTCTGCGCCGTAACAGCAGCCTGGCGGGCAAGGCAACGGAAGTCGACGCCGTGGCCGGAGCTTCCGGCCGCGGCACCTTTTCAGGAATGAGCGTTGAACTCATGCGCTCCTCCTTCCGCTGGCTTCTGGTACCGCTGGCCGCTTACGGCTCGGCCGAAGCTGACGCCATTGTCGTAGCGTATCGAACAGTTCCCAGCCGGCCAACGCCAGCGCACCCAGACCGAAAACCCAGTACAGCTCGTACTGTGCCCTGGAACTCGATGTTCCCTCGAGTTTGCTGGCAGCGCCGGCTGCTGGAGAGAGCAGGCCGTCCACGCCGTCACCGGCGAAGCGATGCTGATACGGCACGCCGAGTTGCTGGGCGATTTGATTCAGCATTTTCTCGTCGATCTTCGAGATCGCGTCGCCACCGGAAGAGTTGTCCTGAATATAGCCCGGTCCGGGATCCGCGCCGAAGCCGCTGTTCTGCTTCATTCGGCCTCCCGCCGCGGTTCCATAGCCCAGCACTCCGCCACCTGAAATCAGTCCCTGGGAGATCTGGAAAGGCTGTGGTGCGGTACTCGCGGTCTGCTCTCCGTCTCCCAGGTAGAAGACCACTCTGGCCCGCTCCGGATGAGCTTTTTGGGCGGCCTGCAATCTGCTCAGTAACGTCTTAGCGGCCACCGTGACGGATGAGCCCCGCGAGTACATGGTGATTTCCGGACCAAGGATCTCGACGGCGTTCTCAAAAGCGTTCTGATCGCTCGTCACCGGGAGCCGCACCACGGCATCCTGATCGAAGCTAATCAGCGAAAGATGCGCACCGGGTAGTTTATTGGCAATCGCGAGCATATCCGCTTTCATGCCCTCTAGTCGGGGCTTTGACTGCGCATAGTCCTCAGCCATCACCGAACTCGTGGTGTCAGCGAGGAAGAAGACATCGAGCTGGGCTGAGGCCGCAGAAAGATCAGCACTGCCCACTCCAGGACGCAGTAGGCTGACGGTCAGCAGCAGCGCCAGCCCGGCCCGCCGCAACCACGGTATGCGCTCCGCCCCGCGCCAAGCCAAGCAAACGCAAACCGCCACGAGCAACAAACCGAGTGGCAGCAGCAGCCACCAGAAGATCACCGGTGCAAAGCTCATCGGCGCAACCTCCAAGCGGCGAACAGCACACCCAGCAGCCCAAGTCCCGCCATCAGCAGCCAGACCTCAGGCCTATCGTAGGAGACCAGTTGCGGACGGCCCTGTAACTTACTGGCTTCAGTGGCCTGAACTTTGGCCACAATATCGCTCGCCGCATCGTCATCGCCCAGCACGTAGTACTCGCCGCCGGTGCCTTTCACCGCCTCGCTCATCTGCTGGCCCGCTTTGAGCCGGGTAGCTGAGGCCTGCGGACCGTTCGGATTGATCCCATAGATCCGGATATTGTTCTTGCTCGCTAAATCCGCGGCTTCCGGCAGCGTGAATAGAGGTTTTCCAACCAGCACATTATCGGTGGCGAAGACGATCGACCGAGAGCGAGACTCGCTGCTCAGCTTGGGGAAGCTGTTGACGCAGGTGGCCAGGCCATCGCCGATCAGTGAAGAGCCCTTGCCGCTGTAGGTGCCCTCGAAGAACCCACTGGAATTACTCTGCCGTTGCAGGGAGTTACCGGCATCGATGAGTTGCTCATTGATGAAGTCATAATCGTCGGTCAGCGGGAAAACCTGCACGGCTGAGGAATCGAAGATCACCATGCCGAGCCGCTCTCCGTGAAAGTCTTTGGCGAGCTGAGTGAAGACGTCCACCAGCCTGGCATCGGTGTCGATCATCGAACCTGAGACATCCAGGCAGAGCACGATGTCCCGGTTGCTTTGCTCTGGCCTGATGCTGCTCTGCTCAGCTGGCCGGGCAGCAGCCAGTACCCCGGCCACGATGAGCACCCCCAACGATCCCAGGGCTACCAGGGTCCACCGCCGCCGCTTCGCCAGTGCTCTTGCATACCCGGGAAGAGAGGTGAGTCGCTCAGCATGCGCCACCAGAAGCCGCTCTGGCGCCTTTTTCGGGCGGCGCAGCGCGAAATATGCCACTACCGCGAGGCAGAGCAGGACGAGCGGGATGAGCCACCACAGAATCAAGACCATGTGCCCACCAGCT
This sequence comes from Psychromicrobium ferritrahens, assembly GCF_043789415.1. NCBI lineage: Bacteria > Bacillati > Actinomycetota > Actinomycetes > Micrococcales > Micrococcaceae > Psychromicrobium > Psychromicrobium ferritrahens. The sequence goes on from NZ_JBDLLW010000001.1 coordinate 279,601, forward strand.
GCCGGGCCGCATCGGCGGAATGCCCGAGACTCTCGGCGTCCTGCACTCCGAATTCGGCGGGATAGAAAACCTCGACGACGTCGCCCACCATCGGCAGTCCGGCCGTTCGCAGCTCCGCGAGCGTCATCCTTTCGGTTCTCACTCCGGTCAGTTCCTGCACGAAGCCACGAACCAGAAGGCTGAGTTTTTGATGGGCATCGCGCGCGCTGAGCTCCCCTGCGTGATGACGGAACACCAGCTGATCGATCCGGGCAAGGTATTCCGCTCGCAACGCAGGCACTCTTTTCGGAGGCATCGGAATGGCACCGGTCTGCGGCTTGGCCCGGGTGGCATAGCAGGCGGAGAAGTACCAGACGCCGATCAGCAGGAGCAGCAGCACCCCGAGCACCCACCAGAACGCCGCGTAGTCCAGGGGCGGGAAGAATCCCTCGCCATGACTATCGTTGTGCATGGCGCTGCCTCTCCAGCAGAGAAAACAAGGTTGCCATCACGTCGTTGCTGTGTCCGAGCCATTCCATCGGGATGTTCCGACGGGCCAGGGCATTCGTTATCTGAAGTCGGCGCTGCTGCACTGCCCGCTGATATTCGGTTGCCAGCCGAGGGTCCTTAGCGAGCATCGAGACCACGGTGTCCAGTTGGTCGACGTCGATGCTTTCACGGCTGAGCGCCTCCCCACTGGCCAGATCCGCATCGGAGATCACCAGCCAGAGCACCTCATGCTGCGCGCACAGTCTGCGCAACAATCGCTCCTGCTCAGCGCTGATCGGATGCTCGTCAGCCACCACGAAGACCAGCCTGCGCTGCCGGACGTTCTTTGCGATATAGCTGAGCTGAGCGGTCAGATCAGAACGAGCCGAGTCCAAGCCGATAGACGAATTCACCCGTTGCAACAAGGATTCCAGATGCCCCTCGGTGCCACGAGCCGGCACGGCGGTGGTGCGCTCGGCGTCACCATGGACCAGGCCGACCGAGTCCCCGTGTTTGAGCGCAAGATAGCCAATCACGCCGAGGGCCATCACCAGGATGTCCTTCTTCGGTTCGCCGCCGCCCGCCACTGCGGCCATATTCCGTCCGGTATCGGCAACCAGCAGAACTGTCTGTTTGCGAATCGCGACATAGCGCTTTACCAGAGGGGAGCCGTGCCTGGCGCTGGCCTTCCAATCGATATCGCGGATCTCATCACCGGGGACATAGCCGCGCAGATCGTCGAAGTCCAAGCTGCGGCCGCGGAAAATCGCATCGTATTCTCCGTCCAACATGCCACGGGCCTTACGATGCGCGAAGATGAACATCTTCGACTTCACCTTTTGCAGAAGCTGAGGCATCGGCTTAGGGTGTCTGCACTGAGCCGAGAATCGCCTCGATCACGGTTTCCACCTGAACCTGCTCGGCCACTGCCGCGAAGCCCAGGATAATCCGATGGCGCAGCACTCGATGGGCTAGGGCCTTAACGTCTTCCGGGATCACATGGTCCCGGCCATTGAGCAGGGCCAGCGCCCGGGCAGCCTGAGAGAAGGCGATGCTGGCTCGCGGGCTGGCCCCGAACTCGATGTACTCGGCGAGTTGAGGGTCGATGTACTGTGCGGCGTGTCGGGTGACATAAACCAGCCCGACAATGTAGCGCACAATGGCCGGGTCGATGTAGACCCGCTGGGTCAACAGCTGAAGCCGCCGGACGTCGTCGAGGCTGGCGACCGCTGTCTGCTTCGCCTCGGCGAGGAAAACCCCGGCGTCTATCCGGCGGATGATCTCCGCTTCCTCCGCGGGGGCCGGGTAGTCGAGCACATCTTTGAGCATGAAGCGATCCATCTGCGCTTCAGGGAGCAGATAGGTTCCCTCTTGCTCGATCGGGTTCTGGGTGGCCAGCACGAGGAACGGATCGGGCAGTGGATAGACGACTCCTCCGATACTGGTTTGGCGTTCTTGCATCGCCTCAAGCATCGCGCTCTGGGTCTTGGCGCTCGAACGATTGATCTCATCGAGTAACACCAGATTGGCGTGCACTGGGCCCAGCTGAGTGCTGAAAACACCTTTCGCGGCGTCGTAGATCTGGGTGCCGACAATATCGCTGGGCAACAGATCCGGAGTGCACTGAATCCGATGGAACTGGGCGCTGACCGTATCCGCCAGGGTCTGCGCGGCAGTGGTCTTCGCCAGTCCCGGAACGCTTTCCAGCAGAATATGGCCGCCGGTCATCAGCCCGATCAGCAGCGTCTCCCGAAGCCTCACCTGGCCGACGACCTTGTTCTCAAAACTGCGCGAAATCGCTGCCAGCAGTGCTTGAGCCCCCTGCAAATCCGGGGCTTCGATTCGCGCTGCGGCCGTCATTTGATTCACGTACTGTTCCACTGCTTTCTGCTGATCGGGTGCATCCACACTCATCCAATCCAATCACAGGCCTTCCGTGCAATGGGGAGCACTACCCATCTCGGCACGGGCGTTATAGCGTGTGGACTATGACAGCAACGGCGCTTTCGTATACCTCCGGAGTCTCCCAGACCGCTCTTCTGGGCGAAACCATCGGAGCGAACTTCACACGGACTGCACAGCAATATCCCGATTCCGAAGCTCTGGTAGAAGTAGCCTCAGCGCGTCGCTGGAGTTACGCAGAACTCAATCGGGAGGTTGATGAGCTGGCCAAAGGGCTGATCGCCCAGGGCGTCGTCAAAGGCGACAGGGTGGGCATCTGGGCGGTCAACTGCGCCGAGTGGGTGTTGGGTCCAGTACGCCACCGCGAAGATCGGCGCCATTCTGGTCACCGTCAACCCGGCTTATCGCCAGCACGAACTGGCTTACGCCATCAAGCAATCCGGAATGCGGCTGCTAGTGTCCCAGCTCGAATACAAGACCTCGGCCTTCCGGCAGCTCATCGAGGCGGTTCAGCCGGAATGCCCCGCACTGCAAGAGGTCATCTACATCGCTGATCCGAGCTGGCAGCGGCTGATCGACGCCGGCCAGGCGGTGAGTGCCGAGACTCTGGAACAGCGGCTCACGGGGCAAAGCGCCGATGAGCCGATCAATATCCAGTACACCTCGGGAACCACTGGCTATCCCAAGGGAGCCACGCTCAGCCACCACAATATTCTCAATAATGGCTACTTCGTCACCGAGACCATTCTGCTGAACGAGACAGATCGAATCTGCGTTCCGGTGCCTTTTTACCATTGCTTCGGCATGGTGATGTGCAATCTGGGTGCCACCAGTCACGGCGCCGCCATCGTCATCCCGGCCCCCACATTCGACCCGGCACTCACTCTGCAAGCGGTGCAGGACGAAAAATGCACGGCGCTCTACGGGGTACCAACCATGTTCATCGCGGAACAGAATCTGCCCGAGTTCTCCTCCTATGACCTCTCCAGCTTGCGGACCGGGATCATGGCCGGCTCGCCCTGCCCTGTGGAGGTGATGAAGCGCTGCATCAGCGAGATGCATATGGAGCAGGTCTCGATCGCCTACGGGATGACCGAGACTTCACCGGTCTCAATGCAGACCCGGGTGGAGGATGATCTGGAGCACCGCACGTCGACGGTGGGACGAGTGCACCCGCATCTGGAGGTGAAGATCATCGACCCGGACACCGGGCTCACCGTGCCGCGTGGCACACCAGGAGAATTCTGCACCCGAGGGTATTCGATCATGCTCGGTTATTGGGAAAACCCGGACAAGACAGCCGAAGCCATCGACTCAGCTCGCTGGATGCACACCGGAGACCTCGCCGAGATGCACGAGGACGGTTACGTCAATATTGTCGGCAGAATCAAGGACCTGGTGATCCGCGGCGGCGAAAATCTGTACCCGCGGGAAATCGAGGAATTCCTCTACGCGCACCCCTCGATCGCCGATGTCCAGGTGGTGGGTGTTCCCGATGAGAAGTACGGCGAGGAGCTCTGCGCCTGGATCAGGCTGCGGCCCGGCGCGGAAGCCGTGGATCAAGCTGCCATCGCGGCCTTCTGCGAGGGCAGAATCGCTCGCCAGAAAATCCCGCGCTATGTGCTTCTGGTGGATGACTTCCCAATGACGGTGACCGGGAAGGTGCGGAAGATGGAAATGCGAGCAACTTCCCTCGAGCTGCTCGGGCTCAACCCATCGAGCTGAGCTGGCTGGTGAGCTGAGCTGGCTGGTGAGCTGCTCGGGCGGGTGAGCTGCCTGGCCGGCTGCGAAGCAAAGCTAGCGATTCCGAAAGTCGCCACAACCATGGTCGCCCTCGGTCTCTGAGGCAGTTCTGGAAGAGTTCTTCAGAGATTCGGGGGGCTTTGAGCCAGCAGTCAGTGCCGGCTCAAAGCCATCCGAAAATCGGGTCTATTCGCCTTCGGCGAGCACCAGGCTATTGGCATTCGGGCCGAAGGTGTCTTCCAGCACCAGGCAGGCGGCACCCACAGCGCCGACGTCGTGGCTCACGCTGGTGCCCACGACTTCCAGGCCGTGCACCTCAGAGATCACGCTGAGCTCATTGAGCAGAGCGGGAAGGGCGTCCAGGAACTTCTCTTCGAAATGCTTCCAGAAGGGCCCGCCGAACACCACATGATCGACATCGAGCAGATTGGTCAGCACGGAAACAGCCGTACCAAAGCGCTCAGCAACCCGGTTCAGCAGGGCATTCGCTTGAGAATCTCCCTCGGCCGCCGCTTCGGCAAGCGCTGCCATGCTCTCCTGGAGCGTTGCGCCCTTGAGCTTAGTAACCGCTTTGACGCCGTCTTTCCGGGCTTCTTCGAGGATGTTCTCGGGCATGCAGCTCACCTTGATGCAGCCGCGTCGGCCGCAATCGCAGGGCGGCCCGTCGGGATCAGCAATGATATGGCCGATTTCGCCGGCGTTGCCCGAGCTGCCCCGGATCACGTCGTCGTCGAGCACGATGCCCGCACCGATGCCGGTACCCATGTAGATAAAAGCAAAGCTTCCGGTTCCAGAACGGCCACCGGCCCAGATCTCCGCCGCTACTGCGGCAGTGACGTCCTTGTCCAAGAGCACCGGCAGCTTGAGTTCGCGGTGCAGATCTTCGCGCAGGCTCACTCGACCCCAGCGCGGCAGGTGCGGGGGGTTGATCACCACGCCGGTCGCGCCGTCAATCGGTCCTGGAGCGGCAACGCCCACCCCGGCGACCTTGGAGCGTTCAATTCCCGCTTCCGCGATGATTGAATCAATTTCCGAGGCCATCGCTTGAACGACTTGGGCCGGCTCTCCCTCTGGATCGGCCGGCAGGGTGCGATGAATCACCACGGCTCCGGTCAGGTCGAGCAGAGCGTAATTGGTCTCCACCGGGTCCAGGTGAACCCCGACGGCGTACATTCCCGCCGGATTGAGCTTCAGGATGGTACGCGGTTTCCCTGGCCCATTGCCATACTTACCCGCCTCGACAATCAGGTTTTGATTCAGCAGACGGCGACAGATGTTCGAGACGGTCTGCGCGGCCAGGCCGACTATTCCGGCGAGTTCAACCCGGCTGAGACCCTCTGGACTTCGACGGATAGCATCCAGGATCACCGAAAAGTTAAACTCACCCATGCGCGGAAGATTGGTACCGCGCCTACGAATCAATGCCTTGGCTTCTGGCAATCTAACCTTGTCCTTAATTCAACGGAACCCCTGTGCGTTACTGCGGCAGGGTATTCTCAGTCGGTGTAGCGACTGATAGGAATTTTCTGTGGCCAATATGCCAGCTGCCGAAGTGGAGCTCAACGAAACACTGGTAACCCAGTTACTTCGGGAACAACACCCGGATCTTGCACATCTGCCAATTCACACATTAGCGAATGGTTGGGATAACGGGGTCTTTCGACTCGGAAAAGATTTCGTTGTGCGGCTTCCCCGGCGAGAGATTTCCGTGCAACTCATTCGCAATGAGCAACAATTTATTCCTCAGATCGCCGATTTGACCAGTCTGAAAGTACCGGTGCCTCTTCGCCGAGGCGTCCCCAGCGAGCTTTTTGCCTGGCCCTGGAGCATTACGGAGTGGTTTGACGGCGAAGCGGCTATCCTTTCAGCTCCTCGCGAGCACGGCGGACTGGTGGAAGAACTGGCCGACTTCGTCTCCTCGATTCATCTGCCGGCACCGACCAATGCACCACGAAACCCGGTCCGGGGCGTCCCGCTGCGGCTGAGGGATCGAGCCTTTCGCGATCGCTTAGCCCCGGCTCGTTTTGAGCGGCACGCCGAGATCTTGAACGCGTGGCAGGCTTCACTGGCTCTGCCGGAGTGGGAGCGTGAGCCATATTGGTTCCACGGGGATCTGCACGCAGCCAATATTCTGATCAAAGCCGGCAAGCTCAGCGCGATCATCGACTTCGGCGATCTGGGCTGCGGCGATCCTGCCATCGATCTGGCTGCGGCCTGGATGCTCTTCGAAGATCAGGACCGGAGACGCTTCCACTCCCTGGTTGAAGCGAGAATCGGTCCGAATCCCGCACTCTGGGGAAGGGCCCGCGGCTGGGCCCTGCACCTCGCCACCGTGATGCTCACGCAATCTGACGACAGTCCGGAATTCCTGGCCCTGGGCCAGCACACCTTGAGCGCGGTGCTCGATGATCGTCCGCTCTGAAAACCTTTTAGTTGCCAGTTAGCAGCTTCCCCACTCCTTCACCGCATCTTCCTGCACCGATTCCGGTGGATCAATCCCGCCGTCGCGAAACCGTCACCGCGAATTTCAGGTTTTGAGCCACCAGTTCGGTGTCCCCCACCGCTTGGCGCAATTGCGGAAGATAGCCCAGATGTCGGTTATATACCGTCCACAGCTGACCCTTGCTTGTGAGTAATCGAGCGGCCGCATCAAAGAGCCTGAGGGCCACCCCCGAGTGAACCGCGGCCCCCGCGTGGAAGGGCGGGTTGAGCACCATCAGATCAGCGCAGCCCGCGGGCAGGCTGGCGCCGCCGTCGTCCTGCAGTACTTCCATTTGCAGCCCGTTGGCCTGGGCAGTAGCTCGCGCAGAGGCAATGGCAGCCGCCGAACGATCGGTGGCGATCACCCTCCATTGTGGGTGCTTTCGTGCTAGCGTCGCCGCCAGAACGCCGCTGCCGCAGCCCAGATCTATTGCGGTGACCCCCGCCTCAGGCAGTTCCGGCTCTAATTGCTCGAGCAGGAAGCGTGTGCCGATATCCAATTTCGTACCGGAGAACACCGCTCCGTGAACACGCAATTGCAAGTCGAGTTCGCTGAGATAACCGGACCGCGGAAACTCCGGAACCTCCTTCGGCAGGCTGGGTCGGCTAGCCGTCAAAAGCCTCGATTTCTGCCGAGCCAGACCGGCCTGCACTCCCCCGAAATATCTTTCCAGCACCGCGTTCATGGCAAGGGTCATATGCTTCACCCGGCCAGCGGCCAGTAATACGGTTTCTGTTCCGGCGAAGCGGGCGATGGCTTGGCAGTACTCCTCCAACTCGGCTAAGGACCTGGGAAGCTGCATGATCACCAGCCGGGCACCGCTCAGCAGTTTCTCGCCTAGCGGCAATTGCTCGAAGACCTCGGGCAGGCCAAGCCGCCCGGCATTCAGCCGCAGAGCCTGCTCACCGGTGATCAGATCCTGATGCACCCGGAGGCCGGGAAGCCGGAACCGAGAAACCAAGCCGAGGCTCAGCGCACCGTAGTTATCGCCGATGACCACCACACCGGGGTCGCCCATCAGCTGCTGATAGGCCCGGGCCTCATCGAGCAGCAAGAGATCCGAAGCATCCCAGGCGAATAAATTGCTGGCTTCCAGGTCTGGGGCACGGCGCAGGCGCTCGAAGGGGAAGCTCGTCTCCATCGCCCCAGCCTAATCTCCGCTGCTCGGAATCGATATTCTTCAATCCTCAGAGAGGCCGATCCCGGAGCCGTCGCCGATCCCGAATCATTGAGGCGCCTTGTCCGCCAACGGGCGGCGCACCCTGCAGATGAAGCAGCTGAAAAGGGAAGGCTTTGGAACGTCTCAGCTCCCCGGCTGAGCCCTGTCGCCATCGGCATCCCAGATAGCCTTGACCACGGGTTGCAGAACCTCGAACCAGACTCGATAACCCCGGCCATTGAGGTGGAGCTTGTCGAAGGAAAGCTCCTGGATGATCCCTCGATCGTCATCGGCCAGAGCGGGCCAGAGGTCGAGATATTCAAGCTTGAGCGTCTCGGCCACCTCACGGTAGGCAAGATTCAATTGCATGACCGCCTCCGCGTAGGAGACCTTGCGAGGCATCACGCTTTGCAGAACGACCTTGGCTTCCGGAGCAAGCTGTTTGATCTGGCGCAAGATCTCAGTCACATTGGCGACGATCGTCTCCTGCGGATAGCCCTGGGTCAGATCATTCGTACCGATCAGCAGAAACACAGCACGGGTCTTGGGGGTCAGCCCAGCCGCATGCATCCGGGCGAGGACCTGTGTCGTCGTATTACCGCTGATACCGCGATTCAGAACGATTTTTCCGGGGAACCATTCATTCCAGACCCCCTGCTCCGTAATGCTGTCACCGAGCATCACCAGATCTGCCTCGACCGCCGGCAGGATTTCGAACTGTGTGACTCTGCTCTTTGAGAGCGGTTCCAGCAGTTTATTGAGCCCTCGCTGCAAGGCGGCCGCGAAGCGGTTCACCCGGATCCTGTTGGCGGTCATGGGATACTTCCTCTTTGATAGTACCTTTTTATTGACATCAACTATCATAACCTGCCTTGCCCCGCTCCCTGCCGAAGCTTTTGAGGCTCGGAATAAAGCCGCTCCGAGCTTGTTGCTACCGATGCGGTGATACCGCAGCTTGAGTCACTTACCGAAGGCGAGAAGATGGAAGAACAGACGACAGAGGAACAGGCGATACGAGAATTCGTTGACGAGCAGAGGGCCTTCTATGAGTCAATGATCCCGAATGCCGGGGCAGCGGATCCGGTGGCGGAGGTGCTCTCCCTGGAAATCCCGGCCAAAAACCCGGAGCGCAGCATCCCCCTCAGGCTCTACCGGCCAGCAAACCTGGACGCGAAAGCCCCGGTCATGTTGTATATCCATGGCGGCGGTTTCGCCTCCGGCAGCTTGAACACCCATGATGTGCTCGCCCGGGCGCTGGCCAATGGAATCGGCGCATTGCTGTTCTCCATCGACTACCGTTTGGCACCCGAGCACCCTTTCCCGGCAGGCCTGAATGACGTCTCCGCAGCACTCAGCTGGCTCACCGACCATGCTGAGGAGTTCGGCGGCGATCCCGATCGTCTGGTGATCGGCGGGGACAGCGCTGGCGGCACGCTCGCGATTGCGGCGAGCACTAGAGTTCGCGACGCCGGGGGAAAGCAGGTCCGCGCTCAGCTGCTGCTCTATCCATTGCTGACCTTCGCCACCGACAGCCAGTCCTGGAAAGAACTCGGCGCGGATCATTTCCCCACCCTCGGAATCATGCCCTATTTTGAGCGAGCCTATGTTCCCCAGGGACAGGACGCCACTGATCCGATGATCTCGCCGCTGAACGGAGAGCTGAAGGACCTGCCGCCGTCCATCGTACTGATCGGCGAACTGGACCCCCTGCGAGATCATGCCCGGGCCTATGCGGAATCCCTGGAAGCCGCCGGAGTGCCGGTGGAGTTCGCGGTCTACCCCGGCGTGGAGCACGGCTTCATTCAGTTCTTCAAGGATCCCGCGATCGGGCCACAGGGCAAGAAAGCTCTCGACGACGCGGTCGCCGGGGTGAAGCGCGCACTCGCGGCGGGCTGAGAACGAGGCCGCTAACACGGAATTCAAGAAGCTCACGAAGAGCTGCTTGCCCGCGGCCGGAACGACAAAGCGGGTTTGGTGGGCTGTCCTGACCAGCCCACCAAACCCGCAGCTAGTTACTTTTTGAGATCCAAATGCCAGGGTGCCGATCCGGAAGTGCGTGTACAGGTCCAGGAACTGTAGACAGAGTTGGGGTGGTCGACGATGTTTTTACCCGCTTGGTTGCACTGGCCTTGCGTGCTGTAGTTGCCACCCGATACGGCATTTGCGGTGGACGCCGTGATCAGCGGAATGGAAAGCGCCGCTATGACCGTAGCTGTAGCCATCAATTTGCGCATAAAGTACTCCTCGATATTTTCTATCCACCATCGGGTTTCGACGGATATGTGAATCTTTGCCGAATCCGCAAAATATCGTCAAGTACTATTTCCGGTACTAAAGGGGTATCAGCAAAGGTATCAACCCGCTGTCAGGACGATATTATGGCGACCGTGAACACCGAGCTTCGCCATAATCTTGGTCATATGGCCCTTAACGGTGCGTTCAGAGATGAAAAGCCTGGCCGCGATCTCGGCATTGGATAGGTGTTCTTCACTGACCAGAGCCGCGATCTCGCGTTCCCGCTCGGTCAGCTTCAGGGACTCCCCCATCGAACCATTCGTGGCATTTACCCGGGATATCTTGGTGATTTCCACTATTTCCCGGTGAATCTCCAAAGCGCTTTTTAAATTTCTCGGGATCTCAATTCCTTGGTGCGCTAATTTTAAATTCTCGCCTAAAGGAACCAGAAGATTCTCGATACTGCGAACATAGCTATCCGCCACCGCCCCCAGCGTGACTTCGCACTCCGGGTAGAGCACATCGAGGGCGAGACGGCGCTCCCTGTTGAATTGGTTCTCCCGGCTGATCGCGAGGGCGGTGGCGAGCCACTCTCCGACCGCCAGGCACTGCTGATCGAAGGCGTTTTCCCGGTAACTCAAAAAGGCCATGAACCCGTAGGACACGCCGTCGTGGTCGAGCAGCGGAAGCACCAGCGCATCCCGGGAGATTCTCGATTCATCACCGAATTTGAGCCCCCGGTGCAGCAACTGGCCTTCGTCCTCGTTCCAGAGATAGGGCCGCGCCGACGTTTTCATCCGCTGGGATAGCCCGTACTCACCGAAGGGAATCGAGTGCCCAGCCAGCCGGACTCCCCTCTCCGCAATGTAATCGATTCGGAGCGTCATCGCGGATTCGTAGATGCCCACGTAAAAGCTATCGACCAAGGAAAGGCAGCTCATCGCCAGCAGACACGCCTCATACCGCAAACCGGTATCGCCGCGACTGGCCGTATTGATTCGCAGATCAGCGTGACGAAGCGCATTCACCGCCCGGGCGGAAAGCTGAGACCGTGACAGACCGATCACCTCCTATCGCCCCGATACAGGGTGCCTGCAAGCTGTGCCGAGCCTGATTCTGACCGAGGAGGCCCTGTCGAATTCCGTCGTTTGGACCACTTTAGCCGAGCGGATAGCGCGATGGCTCGGAGCCGAAAAATATCGAGCCAAGCACGTTCACTAACGAACTGTATCTATCCCCGCCAGGATGAGGTCGATACCGGCCAGGAACTGCTGACGATCGTCGTGATCAGGTAGCTGCGCTGCCACTCGGCGGATAAAAGGATATTCCACTGGATCCAGCTGCGCCCACTGACTGGCGACGTCGCCAAGGAAATCAGCGCGATCGGCATCTCGTGCGATCAGTCGAGCCGCCGCCGCATACTGCCCGGCGAGGCCCTGGAGATAACTCAGGAGCGCGGAGGCGGCATTGAATTGCAGCTGCGGGGGAACCCCGAGCGCCTGGAGCCTCCCGCCAAGCCCTTCGAAGATACTGACCATCGCCGGTTGCCAGGGCTTGAGAGAAAGCTGAGTCCCCGCCCACGGATGGGCATCGATAGCATCGAACACGCCGAGCGCAAAAGACCGAATCGCCTCCCGCGGTTCGACGTCTCCGAGCAGCTCGGTGGCTACCCGGCCGATCACCTCATTGGTCGCCGCAGCGAGCAATTCGTCCTTATTGGCAACATGCCAGTAGATGGCCCCGCTTCCGGTGGCGAGTCGAGCGGCGAGCGTCCTGAAGGTCAACGCCCCCTCCCCCTCGGCGTCCAGGATCTGGATCGCAGCCTCAATGATCCGCTCTTTGGAAAGGGCGTCACTGCGCCGCTCCGATCCAGGTCTTTTCGCTGCCATGAGCACCATCTTGACATAGTTGGAACATTGTTCCAATATCGCTAGTGGAACAATGTTCCAATCTTTCGCTGAGAGGAGCCATCATGAAACCAGTCACGATCATCGGAGCGGGCCTGGGCGGCCTCACTCTCGCCCGGGTGCTCTACGTGCGAGGCATCCCGGTAACGGTCTATGAGTCGGACCCCTCAGCGGAGGCGCGCACTCAGGGCGGCCAGCTCGACATTCACGAGGAGAACGGCCAGCTCGCGCTCGAGGCGGCGGCTCTCACCGCGGAGTTCCGCTCGATTATCCACCCCGGAGGCGAGGCCACCCGGATACTCGATCAGCACGGAGCGCTGCGCTATCAGGAAACCGATGAAGGCAGCGGAGGCCGCCCCGAAGTGCTGCGAGGCGATCTGCGCCGAATTCTCATCGAATCGCTGCCTACAGGGACCATTCAGTGGGGCATGAAGCTCACCGGGCTCCGTCCGCTGGGCGATGGCCGGCACGAACTGAACTTCGCTCGCGGAGCGACCGTGACCAGTGAGCTTCTGGTCGGAGCCGACGGCGCCTGGTCGAAGGTTCGGGCTCTGCTGAGAGATGTAAAGCCAGAGTACGCGGGCCTCGGCTACATCGAGACCTATCTGCACGACGTCGATAGACGGCACGTCGCGACCGCCGAAGCCGTCGGTTCTGGCGTGATGTTCGCGCTTGCGCCGGGGCAGGGAATCGTCGGGCATCGCGAAGCCAACGACATCATTCACAGCTATATCCAGCTCAGACGGCCTCTCGAGTGGTTTGACGCACTCGACTTTAGCGAAGGCAGCGACTCGATCACCCGAGTCGCCGCTGAATTCGCAGGCTGGGCGCCTGAACTCACAGCTTTGATCACCGAGGGCGAGGGCAGCCCCGTGAAACGGATGATCTACGGTCTGCCGGATGGGTTCCGATACCGACGAGTAGCCGGAGCGTCATTGATTGGCGACGCCGCGCACCTGATGCCGCCGGCCGGCGAAGGCGCCAATCTGGCGATGTTCGACGGGGCCGAACTCGGCAGGCTGATCGCCGAACACCCCGATGACGCAGAGAAAGCCTTCGCGCTGTACGAAGAAGGGATGTTCTCACGGAGCGAAGCAGCCGCCGAGCTGTCCCAATTGGTGCTCGGCTTGACCCTTGGGGAGCAGTCGCCGAATGGATTCGTGGACTTCTTCACTGAGGCGGCAGCCGAGTAAAGAGTCGCGGACGACTCCGCCTCTTCCAGCGCCCGTAACCGTCAGCTGAGAGACATAAGCTGTGAGTTCTCTCACCCCCAGCAATGAATATGCTGGTCAACGCTCTTGGCGATCAGGAGCCAGTCAAACGTGCGCTAGCCTAAGAGCTAATTGCGGAACACACCGACGTGTGCTGGACAGTAACGCGAACGTAACCGGTAGTGATCGCCGAATCGATAATCCTCTTCCTTGCTTTGCTGAGTCGTGCTCAGCGCGTTCTGGTCAGCAGTGGGCGCCCACTCGCGCAACCATCTTCCCTCAACGCCGGTGAAAGTGCCGCCGCGAACCAAGAGAACCAGGAGTATTCCATGGAGGCCGTCTTCGAACAGGCCAAAGTCGACGACGTCGAGGAGCTGCTGAGGCTTTACCGAACCGTGTACGGCCGGTCTTACGCACTGCCCCTGGGCACCGATCCGAAGGTGATGGCTGCCCAGATCACCGCAGCGGATTCGACCTGGCTGGTCGGCCGAATGCCCGGCACCCGCAAGGTCGTCGCCTCGATCCTGGCCACCGTCGACGTGGCAGACCGGCTCGGCAAGTTGCAGGGTCTCGTGGTACACCCGGACAGCCGCGGCGGCGGCGTCGCGAGCCAGGCCGTCGGCACCCTCAGCGAGGCAGTGCTCGCCTCCGATCAACCTGTCGACTCCGTCTACGGCACCGCCCGTACGACATCTGTCGCCCCGCAGCGGACCTGCCTGAGCAACGGCTTCCGCGCGCTGGGTATTTTCCCGAACCTGCGCAAAGCCAACCGGCACGAGACGATGGTGCTGTTAGTGCGCTATCGCGACGGCGTGATCGAGCAGCGGCGTCCGGTACCGAGGATCCCGGTCGGCTTGGACCGGATTGCCAAGGCCGTCGACACCGCCCTGGGCACGCCGACCTTCTCCGAGCGGGTACCGAACGAACCACGTTTGAAGTCCGCGTCGCTCTCACCGGCAGCACTCGAACTGATCGACGCACCGCAGTTCGTGCTCCGCCGCTTCAACGAGATGGTGACCGATCCCGCACGACGGTTCTACCCGTTCCACACCCCCGACATCATGATCGCACCGGAGAACGGTGAGTTCGAGGTTTACGCGCACCTCAGTCGCTCCGATGGCTACTGCACGCTGATCGGTTCATCGCCTAACGCGATGGCCGTCAGCGAGCACCTAGACCAACTCATCGCCCATCTCGCCGGGTTCGGTGCATCCTATCTGGAGACCCTGGTGCCAATGGACGCCTTCGAGGAGCTGGGCGTGCTGCTCGAGCACGGTTTCTTCCCCGCCGCCGCCTATCCGGCTATGCGCCGTGACGGCGACGACTATCGCGACTACGTGGTGATGGCGCGCACCATGCAACCGCTGGACTTCCAGGGGCTAGCCATGGACGCCGCCTTCCGCCCGTTCGCCGAGCAGTACATCGATTTGTGGACGAACAAATATCTCAACACCCGTGGAGTGTTCCAGTGAACCAGTACCTCGCCCCGGTGAGCGTGCCCGATCCCGAGGTGCTCAAGCACCTCCAGCGGCTCGGCGACCTCACCGATGCTTACCGACACGACGCCGAGACCGACGAGTTGTTCGTGCAGGCCATGAACGAGTCGAATGCCTGGCACGCCGCGCGCTCGAGCTTCTTCGACCGGCTCTGGCACGACGCGCCGGGCGGCGCAGTCATCTGGGAGTCGATCACCGACCTCGAGCGGCAGCCCTTCGTGCACGCCAATTTCTTCAAGATGCACGAGGTTGTCTCGGTGCCGAAGGAGCAGATCGCACTGCACGCTACGTCATCGGGTACCACCGGGCAGAAGTCGCAGATGTTCTTCGACGACTGGACGCTGCGCAACGGGCAGCGGATGGTAGCCAGGATCTTCGACCACTACGGCTGGATAGACAGCTCCCAGCCGGTGAACTATCTGCTTTACGGCTATCAGCCGCGACCGGGTCTGAACCTCGGGACCTCCTTCACCGACGACTACCTGTGCGACTTCGCCCCAGTGCGCTCGGTGGAGTACGGTCTGCCCAACACCGGTGGCGGCCACGAGTTCGACGTCTTCGGCTGCATCCGCTCGTTGCTGCGCTTCGCCGAGGAGGGCGCACCCGTGCGCATCTTCGGCTTCCCCGCGTTCCTGTCTTTCACCCTGGACCGGATGCGCGCCCTCGGGCTACCACCGATCCAGCTGCACCCCGACTCGCTGATCGTCTTCGGCGGCGGCTGGAAGGGTAACGCCGATAAGCAATTGACCAAACCGGACCTCTACGGCCGCATCCACGACCAGCTCGGCATCCCCGACGAGCGCATCCGCGACGGCTTCGGCGCGGTGGAGCACTCCGTGCTGTACATGGAGTGCTCGCGGCACAAGCTGCACGTGCCCACCTGGTCCCGCGTGCTCATCCGTGATGTCCGCACGCTGGCGCCACTGCCGCTCGGCGAGCGGGGCTACCTGCAGTTCGTCTCCCCTTACATCACCTCCGCGCCCGCGCAGAGCGTACTGATGGGTGACCTCGCGTCCCTGCACGCGGCCGAGGAGTGCGGCTGCGGGCTGGCCACGCCGTGGTTCGCCGTCCATGGCCGGGCCGGAGTCAGCAGAAACCGCAGCTGCGCCGTCGCCGCCTCCGAACTACTCAAAGGAAAATCGTGACACAGCACTACTGGCAAGGTGAGCTGATCACCGATACCGAGGCCGCCCTGCGACTGGACGCACTGGAGGACTGGGTTCCCCGGGTGCTCGTCGAGCCATTGAATCCGCTCGTGGTGATCGCAGCCTGCGACCGGCTGAGCGGCGTACTCACCGATCAGGACCACGCCGTCCGCACCGGGCTCGCCAGCCGGTTGGCTGAGCTCGGCATCTCCGACCACGAGGTGTCTCAGACCTTGAGCGACATCGCCGCTGCACTGCAGCGGAAGTCCTTGGAGCGCAAACTGGTCCGTGAGCTCGGCGGCGTCACCCCGCAGCGGCTGGCCCGGTTCGACTTCCGTGCCACGGTGTTCGAGGCGTGGGCGCCGGTGGGGCTGCTCGCGCACGTCGCCCCCGGGAACGCACCCGCGGCTGGCGCGCTCAGCGTAGTCGAGGGCCTGCTCACCGGCAACGTCAATATCATCAAGGCCAGCGGCGGGGACGGCCAGGTCACCCAAGATCTGCTCGCTGCACTGGCCGCGCAAGACCCGACCGGTGCGATCGCCGCCCGGCTCATCGTGCTGAACTTCTCCTCAAGCCGCACCGAGTGGCTGGCCAAGATGTGCGAGCCAGCCGACGCGATCGCGGTGTGGGGCGGAGAAGAGGCGCTGACCGGGATCACCAACCTGCTGCGGCCCGGAGCACGTCTGGTCGACTGGGGACCGAAGCTGTCCTTCGGCTACCTCACCGCTGACACCTGGTCAGATGAAGACACCCTGGTCAACCTCGCGCAAGACGTCTGCCGCCTCGACCAGCAGGCCTGCTCAAGCCCGCAGGTCATCTACCTCGATACCGAGGACACCGCGGAGCTGTTCAGCTTCGCCGAACGGTTCGCCGCTGTGCTCGCCGGGGTCGTCCCCAAGACAGAGATCCGGGAGCCCGGCCTGCAGGAGTGGGCGGAGATCAGCAACACCGTACTGGTTGCTCAACAGGAGCAGCACCTCGGGCTGACCAAGGTGCTCATCGCACCGGACGGCTCCTGGCGCGTGCTCGCCGACACCCGCTCGGCGTTGCAGGCTTCTCCCCTGTATCGCACGATCTGGGTGAAGCCGCTGCCGCGCGAGAAGATCGTCGCAACGCTACGGCCGATGCGCCGCTACTTGCAGACCACCGGTCTGGCTGCCAGCCGCCCGGATACCGCAGTGCTCAGCCGGGCGTTCTTCGCCGCGGGCGTGCAGCGCATCACCCTGCCGGGTGAGATGCTCGGCGGTTACGACGGCGAGCCGCACGACGGCGTCTATGCCCTGCAGCGCTACAGCCGCCGGATCGACGCTCAGCTCGACGAGCGTTTCGCCGCCGACGCCAGCCTGGACGACCTGGCAGCGGTCGCTGTTCTGCCGCCACCGCCGGGCGCCGTGACGTCCAAGGACGACTTCGACTCGTTCCAGGACGGCCCGAACGTAGCCGAGGTGTTCTTCCGCAGCGGCGGTAGTACCGGTGCCCCCAAGCTGTCGATGTTCAGCTGGGCCGACTACCACGAGCACATGCGCTCGGGAGCCGAAGGCCTGCTCGCCGCGGGGTTCGACCCGCGCACCGACCGATCAATGAACCTGTTCTTCGGCGGCCGACTCTACGGCGGCTTTTCTAGCTTCTTCTCCGTGCTGGAAACACTCGAAGCCGTGCAGTTCCCGATGGCCGCGCAGGACGACCACGCCGCCGTCGCCGAGTCGATCGTCGCCAACGGTGTGAACACTTTGCTTGGCATGCCCAGTTACCTACTGCGGGTGTTCACCGAGGGCGCCGAAGTACTGCGCCGCTATCGCGGGGTGCGGAAGATCTTCTACGGTGGCGAGCACCTGGCTGCTGGTCAGGAACGCTGGTTGCGTGAGGAGTTCGGCGTCGAGCTGATCCGCTCCGGAGCCTACGGCAGCGTCGATGCTGGCCCGCTGGGTTACCAATGCCCGCACTCCGGACCGCGCGTGCACCACCTGTTCACCGACGTCCAGACCTTGGAGATCCTGGCGATGGACGCCGACCGCCCAGCCGCACCGGGTGAGACGGGACGACTGGTCTTCAGTTCCTACACCCGCCGCGGACAGCGCTTGGACCGCTACGAGATCGGCGATCTCGGCCGCTGGATCGAGGGCGGCTGCGGCTGCGGCCGCCGTACGCCGCGCTTCGAACTGTTGGGGCGTTTTGGCGACATCTTCCGGATCGGGAGCTATTTCATGAATTACCAGCGCTTCGTCACCACGGCTCAGGACGCCTTCGACTACGCCGGCGACGTCCAGGTCGTACTGGACTCTTCCGATCGAGGCGAGTCGCTGCTGCTGCGTCTCCAGCAGGGCCTGGTGCCCGACGACGCCGAGCGAGCCTTCCTCGCCGGGTACGGGGATCTGGCCGACGCCGTCGAGCGGGAACGCGTGCTCAGCTTCGCCGTAGAAACGGTGCCTCCGGAGCGCTTCGAACGGACGGCGGCTAGCGGCAAGCTCCGCTCGGTCGTGGATCGGCGGGTGCGCAATGTCTGAACTGTCGGAACTGCCTGGACTGCCTGATCTGTCAGAACTCATCAGCTTCGCCCGGGCCAATTCACCGTTCTACCGTGAGTTCTACGCCGGGCTCCCCCAGGACGCTGGTCTCGAGGAGCTGCCGATCGTCGACCACACCGCGTTCTGGGCAGCCAACACCCTCGACGACAATCAGCTGATCACCGCTGAGCACCGGGATGGGCTGATCTTCAAAACCGGCGGCAGCACCGGCGCGCCCCGAGTCTCCTTCTACACCAACGAAGAGTGGCTGACGATGAGCCGCACCTTCGGCGCCGGTCTAGCACAAGCCGGACTGCGGCCGGGAGACCGGGTGGCCAACCTGTTCTACGCCGGCGAGCTGTACTCCAGCTTCGTGTTCACCCTCAACACCCTGCAGGAGTCGACCGTCCCGGCCGTGCAGCTACCGATTGCGGGTGGTGCCTCGCCGGAGTACATCACGCAGGCCGTTCTGGACTTCGGTGTCACCGTGCTCTCCGCGCCGCCGACCTCGCTGTGCACACTCGCCCGGCATGTCATCGACACCATCGGCACGCTGCCCACCGTGCGCCTCGCGCTGTTCAGCGGGGAAGCCTGCTACCCCGACCAGCAAGCGTTGCTGCGCAGGGCGTTCCCCGGCATCGAGGTGCGCTCGATCGGCTACGCCAGCGTCGACGCGGGCATCCTGGCCGGTCCGGTGCTCGACGACGAGGATCCGCGGGTGCACCAGGTGTTCACCCCCGACAAGCTGGTAGAGATCCTCGACCCGGAGACCGGCGAGCCGATCGAGGACGTCGGGCGGCCCGGCCGGGTGGTGGCCACCGACCTGGTGCGCCGGCTGATGCCGGTGATCCGCTACCCCGTCGGCGACCTCGCCGAGTGGGTGGACTTCCCCTCCCGACGGCTGCGACTGCTGGGCAGGGCCGACGAGGGCGCTCGCGTCGGGCCGGTCACGGTGTACCTGGACGACCTGCGCGGCATGGTCTCGGCGACCGATACCGACGGTGTGGTCAGCGGCATGCAGGTCGTGCTGCGCCACCATGACGAGCGCGACCGGCTCATCCTCCGGCTCGTCGGCCAGGCAGCCGATCCGGACGGGTTCGCCACCGCATTGGCCGCCCGGCTGGACAGCACCCGCCCGATGTTCGCCGATCACGTCGCACGCAGCCTGATCCATCCGCTGACGGTTGAGTGGATCGAGGCAGACGCTCTGCTGGTCAACCCGCGAACCGGCAAGCTGATCCGGCTGCTTGACGAGCGCGCCGCGCCGGAGACCACGGTATGAACCTGCCCCTGATCGGCCGGAACCGGAACTTCACGCTGGTCTGGCTCGGCCAGGTGCTCAGCCAAGCGGGCACCCGCGTCTATCAGATCGCGCTGCTGTGGTGGCTGCTCAGCCAGCTGCCCGATGACATCCGTGGTCTAGCGGGCGGGGCTTTCCTGGTGGTCGGCGCATTGCCGGGCCTGCTGCTGATGAAGGTGATCGGTCGCATCCTGGATTCTGTGCCGAGCCGCACTGTGCTGCTGCGTGCCGAAGTCACCGCTGGGGTGGCGGTCGCGGTGCTGATCCCGTTCGCCGCACACGACGCCGTGCCGGTGTGGGCGGTCTACGTCGTCGGCCTGATCGTCGCGACTTGCCAGTCGTTCGTCGATCCCTGCCTGACCAAGGCCACCCCGGAACTGGTCGCCGAGGCGGATATCGAACGGGCGATCGGCTTCGAGACCGCTACCCAGCCGGTGGCCAACGTCGCCGGTGCGGCACTCGGTGCAGCCCTGATGGGCACACTGGGCTTTACCGGGGTCATCATCCTGAACGCAGCGAGCTACGCGGTCGCCGCAGGATTCCTGGTCGCAGCGCGGTTCCGCTCCGTCGCTGCCGAGCGCCCCGCCCCGGGCGAGGCGCCCGCGGCCCGGCAGAGCACCCGCGAGTTCCTGCGCTCCTTACCGGGCGTCGGCCCGCTGCTGGCCTGCTTCGCTGCAGCCAATTTCTTCTCCGCACCGACCCTGCTGATCTTGCCGCTCTACACCAGTGCGGTGCTGCACGAGGGGCCAGCCACCCTGGCCGCACTCGAAGCGGCCCTCTGGCTGGGCCTGCTGCTCGGCGCGTTCCTGGCCGCCCGGATTCGGGTGCCCGGCCGGACCACCCAATTCGGTGCTGTCTGCATCGCTGGGTTCGCCCTGTTCCTCGGAATACCGGGTGTGGTCCCGTCAGCCCTGGTGTACGCGGTGGTTCTGCTGCTCGCCGGGTTGTGTCTCGGGGTGTCCAACGTGAAGTTCGTGGCGCTGTTCCAGCGGGTGGTGTCGGACGGCAGTAAGGGCCGGTTCTTTGCGATCCTGACCGCGGCGATGAGCGCCACGTTCCCGGTAGCGTTCGTGCTCTTCGGCGTTCTGGGCGACACGGTGTCCCCGCAGTGGCTCTGCGTCGCCCAGGCCGTCGGCCTAGCCCTGGTCGCGGTTGCCCTGGCTCCGCGTCGCGACCCCCAGACCGCGGTGACGAAAGCCGATGCTGCTCCGGCCGTCGGCTGAGTAAGAACTGCCGGGACAGCGTGCCGATACCGGCCGGTGCGACCTGGCTTCAGCTTTTGCAGGAACGGCTGGTCAGCAGCAATACTGACCGGTGGCTCACAGCCGGAAGATACTGAGAGTGCACGGATGCTGATCGCGACGATGGGGAGTTTCTTTTCATAGGATGCTCCGGAATCGGGGGAGGTTTGGGGGAGGAATTGATGTCATATCAGGCCCTATCAAAGTGATCGCCGTCTCAGACCCCAGGCATGAAAATACCCCGGAAATCCCGCGTATTTACGGGAGTTTCGGGGTATTTTGTCGGTGGAGCTGAGGGGACTCGAACCCCTGACCCCCTGCATGCCATGCAGGTGCGCTACCAGCTGCGCCACAGCCCCGTTCCATTGCCGAAGCAACTTGTCTATCTTAGAACAGCTTGAGAAGCTTGCCAAATTGACACGCCCGCTAGCCCGTTCAGCCCTCCGGGGCGAGCACTGGTTCAGGCAACGATCCCGCGTTGTGCTCGGTCAATCGCCAGCTCAGCTGCCCGCCGGTTCCATCTGATCCACCCCAGAATGCACCACGATGCTCTTCGATGACCGACCAATGGCAATTCGCCGTGCCGGAAAGCACACCCCAGTACTTCTCGGGCAGATTCAATAGAGCGGCCAGTCCGGAACGCACCGCACCACCGTGCGTGACCACCACCAGGAGAGCATCCGAGCCCAGCGGCTGCACGGCCTCGGTGACGGCGTCCGAAACCCGCGCTCCGACCTCTTCGCGGCTCTCTCCCCCACCCGGCCTAGTATTGACCGCACCGGCTTTCCAAGCCTCGGAGTCCCGGGGGAAGCGCTCATCGATCTGCGCGAAAGTCAGCCCTTCCCAGTCACCGGCGAAAGTCTCTCGCAGCCGGGCATCCGTGCCAGGGGTCAGGCCGGTGGCCTCGGCAAGATAGCTCGCGGTCTGCCGGGCACGCAGCAGATCGGAACTGAGAATGGCCTGAGGGCGCAAAGATGCCAACAATTCGCCGGCACGCCGAGCCTGCTCATGCCCTACTGCATCCAGCTCGATATCGGTCTGACCCTGAAAACGACCTGCTTTGTTCCAGGAAGTCTGGCCGTGTCGCCAGAACAGCACACGCCTCATGAATCGAGGCGCAGATCCACCACCGGGCAGTCTTTCCAGAGGCGTTCCAGAGCGTAGAACACCCTGTCCTCTTCGTGTTGCACGTGAATGACCACTTCAACGTAGTCCAGCAGCACCCAGCGGCCTTCCGAACGCCCTTCCCGGCGCACCGGACGCAGGTCGTGCTTCAACAGCTCTTCTTCGATGCCGTCGACGATCGCATTGACCTGACGTTCGCTGGAGGCCGAAGCGATCAAGAAAATATCGGTGATGGCCAGCTGCTCGCTGACATCGAGCGCGATAATGTCTTCGGCTAATTTCTCCGAAGCCGCTTGGGCAGCGATCCGGGCTAGGGTGAGAGAACTCTCGGTGGCAGTCAATGTGCTCCTACTTGGCTCAACGAGCCGTGGTTGTAATGATCATGATCAATCCTGCAATCAGGGCGGCCCCGCCTACGACGCCGATCCCCCATTGCCACAGTCTGGTCCTACGAATTCTACCGAGCCCCGCAGTCACAGCGTCCAGTGGCTCCAGTCCGTGAGCACTATTGGCCGGCATCGGCATCACCTCAGCCTCTTCTCCCGGCTTAGCGGCACGAGGCCGCAGCTGAGCGACTTCCTCCGCCCGGCGGAGCACCTGCCCAGGAGATCCCAATACCGCTGTGGTTCCGGGAAGGCCCGTGGCTCCGGTGAACGGCGCCGCCGCCGTGCCGCGCGGCGGAACCGAGGGCGGACGTACCGGGGGCGGCAGCACCGCAGGGGTCGAACGGGTTACCACCGGCACGTGCGAGGTGGTCGGTGGGCGCAGCACGGGCCGCTCGATCCCCGGCACCTTGACGAACTGCAGGGGTGTCACCATGGCCAGGTTATGCGCCGTCGTCGGATCATTGAGCTGTTGTCTGGCCCCCAGACTCTCCTCAGCGAGTTTCGCCCGGGCCTGCGCGCGTTCATTGAGAATAGCGGCGCGTTCAGCCAGCGCCTTCTGCTGAGCCAGTAGTTCGACGTCGACCTTCAGCGGATCCTCGACCGGCGGTATCGAACCGGTGTGCTCCAGGGCTTCGGCGAGCAGCTCATTCCGCGCGACCGACTCAGGAGTTTCTGCTTCATCGATCCGCGCCTCCTTCGCGCGCAAGGACTGCGCGTCCCGGGCTTGCAGGGCCTCGGCAACACTGAGCTTCGCCGGATCAGCGGCTTCAGCCTGGTCTGCTCTGGCCGGTACCACCTGATTGGCATTGGTGATGGGAGCTTTTTCCGCCTCGAGCATCTGCTGCCGCAAGAGGCGACGAGAGGGCAGAGGTTCTTCCGGTTTCGGCGGCTCAGCGACCTCCCGGTAAGCACGCAAAGCCGCCCGGTCACGAGCTCTGATCTGGGATCTGCGTTCCGCCCGTGGTTCCACAGGACCGTCTGGTTCGGTGATCAGTGCCCGGCGACTGCGCACGGATTCTTGCTGAGCAGGTACTGGTGCTTGTCTGCTCGGCAGCTCTTCAGCCGCAGCGCTGCTGGTTTCGCTATCCGGCTGAGCAGGTCCATCAGGTATCGCTGTCTGCCGGGCCGCTTCGGCCTCAGCTGCGAGTCGTTGCTCGGCGAGAGCAGAGAGCCTGGCCCGTTCCTCGGCCTTGAGGGCTTGCCTGGTCAGCTGGGCTGGTGCGGAGTGCACGCCACGTTCTCGCAGCACAGGTTTAACGGGCTTGCCGGCAACCGGATCTTCGGTCGAGGGCACAGAGAGCAGCGGCACTGAAGGATAGTCTTTCTCCGCTTCTGCACCCGAAGCTGCTGAACCCTGATGACGCCGCAGCTCTTTACGGCTGCGGGGCTGCTCGGCGTCCTGACTCATTCTGCGTCTTTCACTGTCTGTTCTGATTAACCATTATCGATCTTGGTACAGGCCATATTTCGCGATGTACTGAACTACCCCGTCCGGCACCAAATACCATACCGGATGACGTGAGGCGACCCGGTTCCGGCAGTCCGTCGAGGAAATCGCCATAGCGGGAACCTCGAGCAAACTGACGTCCTTGCGCCCGGCATCATCAAGCACATGCCCCGGCCTGGTCACTCCCACGAAGTGCGCGAGTGACCAGAGTTCATCACTATCTTTCCATGACATGATCTGAGCCATAGCGTCCGCGCCGGTGATGAAGAACAAATCTGCGTCGGGGCGAAGCCTGCGCAAGTCCCGCAAGGTGTCGATGGTGTAGGTCAATCCAGGTCGTTCGATGTCCACCCGGCTCACGGTGAAACGCGGATTGGCCGCTGTCGCGATCACCGTCATCAGGTAGCGGTGTTCAGCCGGGCTGACCTGCCTCGCCGGATCCCGGGTCTTCTGCCAAGGCTGCCCGGTCGGCACGAAAACCACTTCGTCGAGCTCGAATCGCGCGGCGACCTCACTGGCGGCCACCAAGTGACCGTGATGAATCGGATCGAAAGTACCGCCCATCACACCGAGCCGGAACCGCCGGTCGCCGGGTGCTCGCAAGGGCTCACCCACGAGAGCCTGTTCAGTGATGGGAGGCTGCCTTCGCCTGGCCGTGATCGTGTTTATTGGTGTGCTGCTTATTGGGGTCAACCGGTTCCTCCACGGCTTCGTGACGGTTGCCGAGGTTGGTGAAGGAAGCAGTGATCAGCATCAGGATGAGCAAAATGGCGAAGATCGAGACACCGAACATCCAGAACGGCATGAACAGTTCGGCCGGAGCTTCGTGTTCAGTAGCGGCGGTAGCGGCCCCGGCGAGCTGGCTCAGCATATTGTCTCTCCCTAAAGAATCCGTCAGTGAACGAGATTGAAGTTATTGTTTCGTCTCTATGTTACGCGGATCAGCCGCGGACCTGGCCTTCGCCATGCACGATCCACTTAGTAGTGGTCAGTTCGCTGAGCCCCATCGGCCCCCGGGCGTGCAGTTTCTGGGTGGAAATCCCCACCTCAGCACCCAGTCCGAACTCCCCACCGTCGGTGAAACGAGTCGAAGCATTCACGATCACCGCCGCGGAATCGACTTCCGCGACGAAGCGCTCAGTATTGGCCAGATCATTGGACAGAATGGCCTCGGTATGCCCCGTGCTCCAGCGCCGGATGTGTTCGATCGCCTCGTCCATCGAATCCACCACGGCCACCGCGAGATCGAGATCCATGTATTCTCGTGCCCAGTCCTCGTCAGTGGCTGGCACTGCCTGCACCCCGGCGGGCAGCTGGGAGAGCACCCGAGAATCGCCGTGCAACCGCACACCTGCATCGCTGAGCGCCCTGAGCAGCTCTCCGAGCCCCTTGAATTCGGTATGTACCAGCAGGGTTTCCACGGTATTGCAAACACTCGGACGCTGAGTTTTAGAATTCAGCACGATGTCGATCGAGGAATGCAGCGAGGCCGAGTGGTCAAGGTAGATGTGCACATTGCCCTCGCCGGTCTCGATCACCGGGACAGAGGATTCGTTCACCACGGCCTGGATGAGCTCATGCCCTCCACGCGGAATGAGTACATCGACTCGCCCGCGGGCTTTCATCAGCACGGCAGCTCCAGCCCGCCCATAGGCGTCGACGCTCTGCACGGCGTCCGCTGGCAATCCCACCGAGTCCAGGGCATCGCGGATCACCGAGAGCAGCGCGATATTGGTCTGCGCCACAGCGCTGCCACCGCGCAGGATCACCGCGTTGCCGCTTTTCAGCGCCAGACCAGCGATATCGATCGTCACATTGGGGCGCGCTTCATAGATTGCCGCCACCACGCCCATTGGAACCTGAACCTGCCGTAGCCGCAGGCCGTTGGGAAGGGTTTGGCCTCGCACCACAGTACCCACCGGATCGGGAAGCGACACCAGGTTCTCCAAAGCGGCAACCAGTTTATTGACCCGCTCAGGATCGAGCCGCATCCGATCGATCAGAGCGGCGGTCGTGCCCTCCGCTGCGGCCTTTTCCAGGTCTTTCAGATTCGCGGCCAGAATGGAATCGCGATGCTCCAGCAAAGCAGCGCCGACTGCCAGCAGCGCCCGGTCTTTCCAGCCCCGGTTCGCTCGAGACAGAATACGGGAAGCCGCGCGAGCACGGTCAGCAATCGAATGCACCGCAGCCCGCACCTGTTCAAGAGGCATTTGCTCAAGGGGGGATTCCTCAGCGGACAGTCTCTCCGCGACCACCTCGGCGTTCTCAACCAGCTCCGTCATGGCCTTATTCTAGTCTCTACATCCCAGCGGGTCAGATTCGCTGCGAATTATCAGAGCAGCACCAAGTCATCGACGTGCACGACTTCTCTGAGGTACTCACTGCCCAGTTCCTCCGCGAGGTCCTTGGTACGGCGTCCTAGAATCTTAGGTAACTCGACGGCGTCATAATTGACCAGCCCGCGAGCGAAAGGGCGGCCCTGCAGATCGACAAGTTCGACGGCGTCCCCGGCCTCGAACGCGCCCTCAACAGCTCGGATTCCGGCGGGTAAAAGAGAGGTGTGTCGCTCCCGGATGGCTCGTACAGCGCCATCATCGAGCGTCAAACGACCCTGAATGCTGGCCAGATGCGCGAGCCAGAGCAAGCGGATCGGTCTGCGTTCGCCATGCACGCTGAACCAGGTACCGATGTCCTGCCCCGCCAGAGCCTGCGCGGCATTCGCTGCCGAAGTGATCAGCGCCGGAATGCCAAAGCCTGCGGCGATGCTGGCAGCCTGGACCTTGGTGGACATCCCCCCGGTGCCGAGACCGGCTCCCCCGGGCTGTCCGATACTGATGTTCTCAAGTTCGGTCGGATCGGAGATCGTCTCAATGCGTTGCGCACCGGCCGATGGAGGCCCGTCGTAGAGCGCATCGACATCGGAGAGCAAGAGCATTGCCTCGGCTTTCACCAAATGAGCGACCAGGGCTGCCAGACGGTCGTTGTCTCCGAAGCGGATCTCATGAGTGGCCACGGTGTCGTTCTCGTTCACAATGGGCAGCACACCGAGGTTGAGCAGGCGTTCCAGCGCCCGGTAGGCGTTGGCGTACTGGGTTCGCCGGGTCAGATCATCAGCGGTCAGAAGCACCTGACTCACCGTGACGCCGTGCGCACCGAACGCCTCGGTGTAGCGTGCCATCAGCAAGCCCTGCCCCACGCTGGCAGCGGACTGCTGGGTCGCCAAATCCTTAGGACGCCGGAGCAAGCCGAGCGGGGCCAGGCCAGCGGCGATCGCTCCTGATGAGACCAAGATGATCTCTGTGCCGTGCTCGTTACTGCGCTCGGCGAGTACCCTGACCAAGCCGGTCAGCGCCTCCTCGGAGATACCCCCGCTGAGCGAGGTGAGTGAAGAGGAACCGACTTTGACCACTATTCGAGAAGCTTGAGCTAAAGCCTCCCGCCCGTCCAGGCGACTAGCTTTCATCACCGTTGTTCGACTCCTCATCGGAGTGCGGCGTCACAGCTGTATGCGCGGCCCGGCGACCGCTGACTGATTCGGTCCAGACGCCGGCTTTACGCTCGGCCTCCAGCTCGGCACGGGCCGCAGCCTTGGCGTCCCGGCGCTCTTGATACTCTTCACGCTTCTGCTCACGCGTTGGTCGATCACCGATATCGGCGAAGCGCAGGTCGGTGCCGCGCGGCCCAGCCAGCAGTTCGGCACCGCCCATCATGGTGGGCTCCCAATCGAAGACCACCGAGTCTTTGCCGTCTTCGCCGATCACCACGGTGTCACCGGGCTTGGCGCCCTCTTTGAAGAGCTGCTCCTCAATGCCGAGCTTGGCGAGCCGGTCGGCGAGGTAACCAATCGCCTCCTCATTGGTGAAGTCGGTCTGCTTGACCCAGCGCACCGGCTTATCACCCAGCACCCGGTACAGCGGTTCCAGGTTCCGCTCCTCCGCGCGAATGACGAATTCCTTGCGGTTCACCGCCCGGGGGCGCAGCACCTGAGGCGTCACCGTGGTCGGAGCCACGGCCGCCTTGGCCCGAGCCTCCGTCACCAGTTCGGCCATCGCGAAGGACAGCGACCGCAGCCCTTCGTGGGAGACCGCGGAGATTTCGAAGACCCGGTAGCCTCGCTCTTCCAACTCGCCCTTGACGAATTCGGCCATGTCCTTGCCATCGGGGGTGTCGATCTTATTCAGCGCGACCAGCTTGGGACGCTGATTGAGCGGCACGACTTCACCGTCCACACCGGCATAGCTCATATCGACGGCGTACTTCTCCAATTCGGCTTCGATAATGGCCAAATCGGAGAGCGGATCGCGATCTGACTCCAGGGTGGCGCAATCCAGCACGTGTACCAGCGCAGCGCAGCGCTCCACGTGCCGCAGGAAGTTATGACCCAGGCCTTTGCCTTCAGAGGCGCCTTCGATCAGACCGGGAACGTCGGCGATGGTGAATCGCACCTCACCGGCTTCTACTACTCCGAGGTTCGGGATCAGCGTGGTGAAGGGGTAATCGGCGATTTTGGGCCGTGCCGCACTCATCGCAGCGATCAAAGAGGATTTGCCGGCGGAGGGGAAGCCCACCAGGGCGATATCGGCGATGCTCTTGAGTTCCAAGACAATATCCCGCTCATCACCTTCGATGCCGAGCAGTGCGAAACCAGGAGCGCGACGTTTTTGCGAGGAGAGCGAGGCGTTACCCAGGCCTCCCTGACCACCGGCCGCCGCGACGTACTCCGTGCCTTCGCCCATCAGATCAGCGAGCACCTCACCGTCTTTGGTTTTGATCACGGTGCCGTCGGGCACCGTGAGAATCAGCGTCTCACCGTGTTTTCCGGCGCGCCAGTCCCCCATCCCGGGACCGCCGTTTCCGGCGTGCCGGTGCGGTGCGTGGTGGTAATCCAGCAGGGTGGTGGTCTGATGCGAAACGCGCAGGATGACGTCGCCGCCATTACCGCCGTTACCACCGTCGGGCCCGCCCAGGGGCTTGAACTTTTCCCGCTTGACCGAAACGCAGCCGTGGCCACCCGTTCCGCCCGAGACATGGAGCACCACCCGGTCGACGAAGTTTGCCACTGATTTCTCCTGACTGGAATGCTCACATATGGCTAGGTGAGTCAGCTTCCATTCTAGTTTGTGTTAAAAACAACGGTGGAGCGAGCCGTCTGGCCCGCCCCACCGCAAAGTATTTTGTGAGTTACTACGCTGCGACGATATTCACAACGCGGCGGCCGCCACGGCTGCCGAACTCGACTGCGCCTGCTTCCAGGGCGAACAAGGTGTCATCCTTGCCACGGCCGACGCCGTTGCCCGGGTGGAAGTGGGTGCCGCGCTGGCGAACGATGATTTCACCTGCGGAGACGACCTGGCCGCCGAAACGCTTCACGCCCAAGTACTGAGCGTTTGAATCGCGACCGTTGCGAGTGGAGCTTGCGCCCTTTTTATGTGCCATTCTTCTACCTGTCTAGTCTGTTGTGGTCGGGCCTTGGAGGGCCTTAAGCGATGGAAGTTACTTTGACCTTAGTCAGTGCCTGGCGGTGGCCCTGGCGCTTCTTGTAACCGGTCTTGTTCTTGAACTTCTGGATAACGATCTTCGGGCCACGAAGATCTTCGAGGATCTCAGCGGTGACCTTGACCTTGGCCAGGTCCTTCGCATCCGAAGTGATCTTCTCACCGTCGACCAGGAGCACAGCGGGCAGCTCAATGGTGCTGCCGGCCCCACCGGGGACGCGGTTTAGGGTAACGAAGTCTCCTACGGAAACTTTCTCTTGGCGGCCGCCTGCGCGGACAATCGCGTACACCACTGGGGAACTCACTTCTCTCGACGTTATATCTAACTTGCAAAAAATTTATCTGCGGAACAGGCTCCGCTGTGCCACTCGCCTGAGGTCCTACGTGCTGAGAAACAATTTCCAGACACAACCCACCAACGGCGTATGCACCGACAGTCTAGGATACGCTATAAAGCGCTTGTGCTGCAAATGCTGAACTCATGGTTTGGCGCAGCGGCACGATGAACCGTGCCTATCGATTCTAACCACTCGATCAGCCGGTACCAAGCCCGCCACGCCCACCGCGTGCCGCGATATTCCTGACTGAGTGAGGCTGCACCGGCTAAAGATCGGAAGCAGGCACCCCGACGCCCAGGATCATCGGCTCGGCACTGACGGTTTCCTTCTGCTGAGCAGCTTGCTGAGGAAGCGAATTCACCACGCCACCGCTTGATTCGCCTTCGATGGACTTCACCGCTGTACTGTTGGCTGCTCCTTGGGCACGCCCGGCGGCGCGGTGCCTCCGAGTACGAGGCCTGCGGGCAGCAGCGGTCTGCGAAACCTCCGGCGTCGTCACCGGCGGAGCAAGATGATCGAAGACATCCTGCAGGGAGTCCAAGGTCAGGGCTGGTGCCGGTTCCACGGTTTCGGGCTGCGAACCCTGCGGCAGTTCAACTTGTTCCTCGCCGAAGGTGAGCACTGCAGCGGCGGCTTCCTGGGAAGCAGCCCGGGCTTCAGCGATCTCGCTCTCGGTGTCGGTGTCGGTCTCCTCGTGATGAGCAGCCATCGCGGCCGCGGCTATATTAGCCAACGCCACACGGGCCGCCGAGGCTTTAGCGGCCCGCTCTTCTTCGCTGAGCTCCTCAACGACCTCGGGCTCGGGCTGATTCTGCTGACGCTGACGATTTCGCTTCTTCTCACCCCGGCTGGGACGCTGCTGCGTTTCAGCGCGCGGGTGGTGGTGTTCAGCGGCTGCGCTGTGCGTCGAGCGGTGCTCTACGGGTTCGGCGTGAGTCACCACGCCTCGTCCGGCACAGGCTTCGCACTGCTCGCCGAAGACCTCGAGGAGCCCGGTACCCATCCGCTTCCTGGTCATCTGCACCAGGCCCAGCGAAGTCACTTCGGCCACCTGGTGCTTGGTGCGATCCCGGCCCAGGCACTCCACCAAGCGGCGCAGCACGAGATCCCGGTTCGATTCAAGCACCATATCGATGAAGTCGATCACGATGATGCCACCGATATCACGCAACCGCAGCTGACGGACCACTTCTTCGGCGGCTTCCAGGTTGTTTTTGGTGACCGTCTCTTCGAGGTTTCCGCCCGAACCGGTGAACTTGCCGGTGTTCACGTCTACCACTGTCATTGCTTCGGTGCGGTCGATCACCAGTGAACCGCCCGAGGGCAGGAAGACCTTGCGTTCCAGGGCCTTGGAGATCTGCTCGTCGATCCGATGAGCGGCGAAGATATCCTCGCTGCTGTCCCATTTCTGCAGCCGGTCCAGCAGATCCGGGGCAACGTAGGTGACATAGGCCTCAACGGTGTCCCAGGCTTCCTCACCGGAAATGATGAGCTTGCTGAAGTCCTCATTGAAGACGTCGCGAACCACCTTGATAGTGAGGTCGGGCTCCCCATACAGCAGTTCGGGGGCCAGAGTCTTCGTCGACGTCGCCCTCGCTTCGATGTTCTCCCACTGTGCGCGCAAGCGGTTGATGTCGTGAGTCAGCTCTTCTTCGCTGGCGCCTTCTGCCGCGGTGCGGACGATCACGCCGGCGTTCTCGGGCAGGTTGTCCTTGAGGATCCGCTTGAGCCGATTCCGCTCCACATCGGGAAGCTTCCGGGAGATTCCGGTCATCGATCCGCCGGGGACGTAGACCAGGTACCTGCCCGGCAAGGAGATCTGCGAAGTGAGCCGGGCACCTTTATGCCCTACCGGATCCTTGGTCACCTGAACCAGCACCGAATCGCCGCTCTTGAGCGCGTGCTCAATCCGACGGGGCTGCCCGTCGAGATTAGCAGCGTCCCAGTCGACTTCCCCGGCGTACAGTACGGCATTGCGCCCCCGTCCGATATCGACGAACGCGGCTTCCATGCTGGGCAGCACATTCTGCACTCTGCCCAGGTAAACATTGCCGATTAATGAATCCTGCTGGGTCTTCGAAACGAAGTGCTCGGCCAGAATGCCGTCCTCCAGGACTCCGATCTGGATCCGCTCATCACGCTGCCGGACGACCATCACCCGGTCGACCGACTCGCGGCGCGCAAGGAACTCGGCCTCGGTGATCACCTGACGACGCCGACCGGTATCGCGGGACTCACGGCGGCGCTGCTTCTTCGCCTCCAGACGAGTCGAACCCTTGACCGAGGTCACCCGATTCGAGCTGGACTCTGAGGGCTGCCGCGGTCCACGTACCCGAGTGACTGTATTGGGCGGGTCGTCTTCTCCCCCACCAGTGAGTTCCAGATCGGCGTCCCCACGACGGCGGCGACGGCGACGGCGTGAACTGCCAGTTTCGGGCAGCTCGGCTGCGCCTTCGGTTTCGTCCGACGCGCTCTCAGTGGCTTCAATCTCAGTGCTCTTAGCACGGCGGCCGCGTGAACGACGTCGCCGACCGGCGTCCTCCGGCGACTCATCTTCTTCAGCCTCAGCTAAATCGTTCGAAACGCGTTGCGGAACTGCCAGAGATAGATCCGGTGCGTGGAAAAGCAAAGAAGTAGGCGCCGCGGCCACCGGTTCCAGGAACAGGCCGAAAGGTGAGGCACCGGCGGATTCGGTAGTAGTGGTCGTCTCGGCGTCCTGAGCGGACGCTGAACTCGGCGCTTCGTCCGACTCGGCTGCTACGGCTGGCACCGCCAACTCAGCATTTTCCAAAGGTTCAGCATTTTCTGCGGACTCAGCGCTGTCCGCCGGAGCATCCTGCTCAGCTGATTTCTTACGACTTCCTGCGCGCTTGCGCGCTGCACGCTTCGGAGCCTTTTCAACGGGTGCCTCGGCCGCGGGCTCCGCTGATGAGGGTGCTTCTTGGAGTGCCTCCTCCTGCGCGGGCTCTGCACTGAGCGGCAGGGGCGTCGATTTTTTGCTGCGGCTGGCGCGCTTCGGCTTTTTCCCAGCCGGTTCTTCAACCGGAAGCGGCTCCTGAACCTCGACCTTTTTGGGGCTCCGACGGCGCGCCCGTTTGGGAGCTTGCTCTTCGACAGCACTAGCTACGACGCTTGCTTCGTTTTCTTCAATTTCCATATATGGCTGTGCTCCAACCCCGGCTGCACCGCCACAATCAGCACGGACCGGGGTCCAGTTGTCAACACCCGCGGGCATTGACCGAAATCAGTGGATTACATTCCAGGTGGCACCATCCGTTGGGTGCAGCATCTCTGAAATGCCGGCTACAGGTTCCCTCCTAAAATACAGTGGATGCTTTTGCATCAACACCTGGCGGCAGGAGAACGAACAGCCGGACCGAACGCTGCCTGTGGAACAGCTTCAGCCAATGACATTCTCTCACACGGATCCTCCGGACGGGGGATTCGGCGCGCAGGCTGTGCCTCGCGTTCAGTTTCTCGGGTTAGAATCGGCCCCATGCCATCCTCCAGTATTTCCAGCACAGCGAAGACCGAAAAGCCTTGGATCACCAGAGATAGGCCCTTCGGCTATCTTCTGCTCATCACGAGCTTCATCTCCTTTCTTGCGGCTGCCGCGCTGATCCTGGATCGTCTGGAACTTTACAAAGATTCCAGCGCGAAGCTCTCCTGTGATTTCAATGCCTTCGTCTCCTGCGGCAGGGTGATGGAACAGCCCCAGGCAGCGGTCTTCGGCTTCCCGAACCCCTTCATCGGCATCGTCTGCTTCGGCATTGTCTTCGCGGTGGGTATGTCTTTGCTGGCTGGTGCGAAATTCGCGCGCTGGTACTGGATCTGCTTCCAGATCGGGATCACTCTTGGCATGGTGTTCATCTGCTGGCTCTGGTTCCAGGCACTCTATGTGATCGCCATTCTCTGCCCCTGGTGCATGGTGGTCTGGGCGATGATGATCCCGCTCTTCCTGTGGACCACGATTCGGAACTTGGTCCACGGCGTCATCCCCGCTCCAGCTGGTTTAGTGCGATTCCTCTCCAACTGGGGCTGGACCATTGTCATCCTGGTCTATCTGGCCGTGATCGCCAGCATCTTCTTCCGCTTCATTCACCTGTTCTTCGCGAGCAACGCCTGAGTAGAGCTTCCGTTGCCCGGGCTCAGTAGACCATTCCCATCGCGGATCGGACTCGCTCCAGGGTCTGCTCCGCGAATTGGTTGGCCCTGGCGTTACCGCGTTGCAGGACCTCGCTGAGCAATTCGGGGTGCTTCGCCAGTTCACGGCGTCGTGCTCGCAAGGGAGCGAAGTATTCGTTGACGGCTTCTGTGGTGAGTTCCTTGAGTTTCCCCGCCCCGCTATCGGCGAGCCGTTCAGCCAGTAGGCGCGGGCTCAGCCCCAGGCAGACCGCCGCCGTATCGAGCAGCGCGGAGATGCCAGGCCGAGTGGCCGGCTGGTAGCTGATCCGCCGTTCGCTGTCGGTCGGCGTCCGGCGGATCAGGGCCGCGGTTTCCTCGGCACTGAGCCGCAGTGCAATGCCATTTCCATAGCTCTTCGACATCTTCCTGCCATCAAGTCCTGGCAGTTCCGGTGTCTCGCTGAGCAGTGCCTCAGGTAACCGGAACACCTCACCGTATCTTTCGTTGAAGCGCCGGGCGATCAGTCGGGTGAGCTCAATATGAGGTAGATTGTCCTTCCCCACCGGAACCACATTCCCCTGGCAGAACAGGATGTCGGCGGCTTGGTGCACCGGATAGCTCAGCAAAAGGCCGCTGAGAGCGCGCCCGGAGGCTGCTGATTCTGCCTTCACCGTGGGGTTTCGATGCAATTCTGCTTCGCTCACCAGACTCAGGAAGGGCAGCATCAGCTGGTTGAGCGCTGGAACAGCTGAGTGGGTGAAAATCGTGCACGCTTCGGGGTCAAGACCAGCGGCAAGATAATCCAAGAGGATCTCGTGTACGTTCTGCCGGACGTTGCCCGCAGTGTCCCGATCGGTGATTACCTGATAGTCGGCGATCACCACGACGATTTCCACGCCGAGCCGCTGCAGCCGGACCCGTTCGGCAAGGCTGCCGAAGTAGTGGCCCAGGTGGAGCGGCCCGGTGGGACGATCCCCGGTCAGCACCCGGTAGGCTTCCGGACGCTCGACGACGGCGCGGGCCAACCGTTCGCTATTGCTCTGGGTAGTGCTCAATGAATCCACGATGTGCTCCTAGAGTAAGGAGCTGCCCGCAGTCCTGCGCACCGGGATCCGGGCATAAAAAAGGGCTGCAAAGGCAGCCCTGAGGTGGTTTAGGAAGACGAAACCGGGCTGCTAGTGCAGCCGCCACGCTCCGCTGTAGGTTTCCATGGTTTTAGAGTAGCACCACGCCAGGCCCTGTGACAGGGAGGGTCGCTGCAAGCGGCTTGCAGCGACCCTCCCTGTCACAGAGTTCTTTGAAGGACACCACGGGAGTGCACCCAGGGTCCTTTGGCGAGGGCCCCCACCGAAGAATGAGGTGAGGGAGCCAAAGATAGAGTGCTGCACTGGGCCCCCGGCATCGAGGAACCTGAGCTGAGCTTGCGAAGCTTAGGAGATGCCGGGGAGGGCCCCGTCGTGGCGGCTAAGAGAGCGAACCGGGTTCCCTGCCCGAGCTTGCGAGGGGAAGGGCAGTTCGCGAACGCGACACCACGGGAGTGCGCCAAGGGTCCTTTGGCGAGGGCCCCCACCGAAGAATGAAGTGAGGGAGCCAAAGGCCCGCTAGAACCAGATGGCGATTTCGCGTTCTGCAGATTCCACCGAGTCGGAACCGTGAACCAGATTCTGCTGAACCTTCAGACCCCAGTCACGACCGAAATCCCCACGGATAGTGCCCGGAGCAGCGACAGTAGGATCAGTGGCGCCAGCCAAAGAGCGGAAACCTTCGATCACGCGCTCCCCTTCGAAAATCGCAGCCACCACGGGGCCGGAGAGCATGAATTCGACGAGCGGTTCGTAGAAGGGCTTGCCAACGTGCTCGGCGTAGTGAGCTTCCAACTGCTCCCTGCTGGCTTGGGTCCTCTTCAGCTCGGCCAGCTTGTAGCCCTTCGCCTCGACCCTGGCCAGGATGGCTCCGGAGAGATTGCGGGAGACGCCGTCCGGCTTGACCAGGACAAGGGTGCGTTCAACGCTGTTCGATGCTGCTGCGCTCATGGGTAACTCCTTGAAAAGTGTGAGAGTGGTCTGGTTTTAGTCTACGTGCTAGCTGCTAGCGCCCGAGTCCGTGGACCCTGTCTCAGCGACGCCGTCCGGGTGTTCCCGTTCCCAGGCTTTCTGCGCGGCGTCGCGCGCCGCATTCTCGCGATCCAACCGGGCCCCGGTACGCAAGGCGTACCACCAGGCAATGGTGAAGAGCGGCCCCACCACGAACATCATGGGTTCGAAGAAGCCTAGGGCGATCAGCACCAACTGCAGCGCCCAACCGAGCCAGAGCGCCCACCTCTTGCTCAGAAAAGCACAGGTGCCGATCAGTACGACGCTAAGCAGCACTCCGCCGATCAGAATCGCAAAGGCCGGAATTTCCTTGGCCCGCAAACCGAAGATCACCAGGGTGGCGAAAAAGGCGACGAACGCCTCCAAGCTGAGCACCGTCGAAGCGAACATGATCTTAGTGGACCGCCGCTTCTTGGGCATTCCTGGGCGCCACTCGCGTTGTGCTTTGGTCTGCCTCAGCGGAGTCTGCCTCAAGGGAACCTGCTGACTCGGAGCTTGCGGGCCCTGCTGCGGATTCTGCTCTGCCATCTCAGCTCTTCCCCAGCAAGATCCGGGCCTCGGCCACCAGAGTGATCGAGCCGGTCACCAGCACAGCACCGGCTAGGTCATTATTGGATTCTGCTCGCTCCACCGCCCATTCCAGGGCGTCATCCAACTTCTCCGCGATATGCACGTTCTCGGCTTCGAACCCGGCGTCGAGCGCTAGTTCGGCGAGTTCCCCAGCAGGAATCGCGCGCGGAGAATCGGACTGGGTCAGGCAGATCTCCTCGGCGAACTCACCCAGGGATTCCCGCAGTTGCTCCAGGATCCCCAGGGCATCCTTCTCCCGTAGCACACCGAGCACCAGCACCAGCTTGCTGAAACTGAAGGCCTCCTCGAGTGCTTCGGCGCTGGCTTTGATCCCGGCCGGGTTGTGCGCGGCGTCGACCACCACCGTCGGGGCGGTGCGCAGGACTTCGAGTCTCCCTGGTGAGGACACCGTGCTAAAGGCTTCCTGAAGCACCGCGAGATCGAGCTCGCGCTCACCGCCACCCAGAAAAGCCTCCAGTGCGGCGACCGCCACAGCGGCGTTCTCAGCCTGATGCGGACCGTGCAAAGGCAACAGCAATTCGGGGTATCGGCCGGCCAAGCCCTGGACCGAGATCAGTTGGCCGCCCACCGCGACGGAACGCTCCTCCACTCCGAATTCCACTCCTTCAAACCGGAATTCGGCGCCCACCTGCTGGGCCTGTTCCAGCAGAACCTGGGCCGCGTCACTGGGCTGCGCGGCGCTGACCAGGAAAGCTCCCGGCTTGATGATGCCGGCCTTCTCCAAAGCGATATCGCGGGTAGTATCACCCAGCAGCTCGGTGTGGTCGAGCGAGATCGGGGTGACCACCGCTACCGTGCCATCGGCCACATTGGTGGCATCGGTGATGCCACCGAGGCCAACCTCGATCACCGCGACGTCGACCGGTTGATCGGCGAAGATCGCGAACCCGAGAATGGTCAGCGCCTCGAAGTAGGTCAGCCGGGGCTGCCCCTCGGCTTCCAGTTCGGCATCGACGATCTGAAGATAGGGGTGGATCTCATCCCAGATCCGGACGAAGGTCTCGTCAGAGACCGACTCGCCGTTGATGCTGATCCGCTCGGTGACCGAGGTCAGATGGGGACTGGTGTATCTTCCGGTGCTCAGACCGTGCGCACGCAGCCCGGCTTCGATCATCCGGGCCGTTGAGGTTTTGCCATTGGTCCCTGTCAGATGGATCACCGGATAAGCCTTCTGCGGCTCCCCCAGCACCTCCATCGCTCGGTACAGCGGCGCCAGCCGGGGCTCCATCTTGTTCTCCGGAGCCCTGCTGAGCAACTCGGCATAGACGCTTTCCACCGAATATTCATCGATCATGAGTGTGCACCTTCTACGAGATCTTGGTGAACGGTTCGAGAGACGGTGATCACTGTCTCTTCATCGCCGGGAACCAGTTCCAAGCGCACCGAGAGGGTTTCCGAACGCACCAATGCGGCGTTGGCCTGCAGGGCATCAATCACGCTCTGCGGCGCGCTGACCGTGGTGACGATGCGATCACTGACTTGCAGATCGGCGTCCTTACGGGCTTGCTGAATGCTGCGCACCAGGTCACGAGCCACACCTTCCGCCTCCAGCTCCGGAGTGAGCTCGGTGTTGAGCACCACGAACCCTCCTGGCAGCAGCGCGACCGAGGAGTTGCCTCCCTGTTCCTCAGAGACGGCGGTTTCCAGGCTGTATTCGCCGTCTTCCAGGGCCAGGCCGCCGGCGACCACTCGCCCGGCCTCATCGATCGACCAGTCGCCGCTCTTGGCGCCCTTGATCGCCAGCTGCACATCCTTGCCGAGCCGAGGTCCCGCTGCCCTAGCATTCACGGCAAGCCGCTGTTCAATGCCGAACTCGGCGAGCGAAGCTTCCGCAGCATCTTGGAACCGCACCTTTTTGAGGTTCAATTCCTCGGCGACGATCTCAGCGAAAGGCTCCAGGGAAGCAGCGGAGGGCGCAACGACTGTCAATTCTTGAAGCGGCAGCCGCACCCGAAGTTTGGCGGCTTTACGCAAGGATGATCCCACTGAGCAAACTTGACGGATCACTTCCATCGCCGACACCAGCTCGGCGTCGGCGTCGAAGTGCTCGGCACCCGAGCCATCGACCACCGGCCAGTCGGTGAGGTGCACTGAACGTCCGCCGGTCAGACCACGCCAGATCTCCTCGGTCACCAATGGAAGCAGCGGAGCAGCAACCCGGCAAAGAGCCTCCAAAGCCGTGTAGAGCGCATCGAAAGCATCCTGATCTTCATCAAAGAATCGTTGCCTGGAGCGTCTGACGTACCAGTTGGTCAACATATCGAGATAATCCCGCAGCACGTCACAGGCATCGGAGATCTCGTAGCTGTCCAGGGCCTTGGTGAGGTTTTCAATCATCACCGCAGTATTGGACACCAAATAGCGGTCCAGACTGTCCTGGTATCCCGTGTAGCGCAGCTTCGCCTCGTAGCCCGCACCGTCATTCGCGGCATTGGTGTAGAGGGTGAAGAAACTGTAGACGTTCCAGAGCGGCAGGATCACTTGACGGACGCCGTCGCGAATCCCCTGCTCGGTGACGATCAGATTGCCACCGCGCAGAATCGGCGAGGCCATCAGGAACCAGCGCATCGCGTCGGAACCATCACGATCCAGCACCTCTGAGACATCGGGATAGTTCTGCAAGCTCTTGGACATCTTCTGCCCGTCGGAGCCGAGCACGATGCCGTGGCTGATCACATTCTTGAACGCGGGGCGGTCGAAGATCGCGGTAGCCAGGATGTGCAGCATATAGAACCAGCCGCGGGTCTGGCCGATGTACTCCACGATGAAGTCCGCCGGGTGATGGGTGTTGAACCACTCCTCGTTCTCAAAGGGGTAATGCACCTGGCCATAAGGCATCGAGCCGGAGTCGAACCAGACGTCCAAGACGTCCTCCACGCGGCGCATGGTGGACGCCCCTGTCGGGTCATCCGGGTTTGGCCGGCTCAGCTCGTCAATGAAGGGCCGGTGCAGGTCGACCTGACCGTCTTTATTGAGCGGCAGCCGGCCGAAATCAGCCTCCAGCTCGGCGAGCGAACCGTAGACGTCGGTGCGCGGGTAATTCGGATCGTCCGATTGCCAGACCGGGATCGGGCTGCCCCAGAAGCGGTTACGGCTGATCGACCAGTCCCGGGCGTTCTCCAGCCATTTGCCGAATTGCCCGTCTTTGACATTGCCGGGAATCCAGTTGATCTCCTGGTTCAGTTCGATCATCCGGTCTTTGAACTGGGTGACTTCGACGTACCACGAGGAAACCGCTTTGTAGATCAGCGGGTTGCGGCAGCGCCAGCAGTGCGGGTAGCTGTGCTCATAGCTGGCTTCACGGAGCAACCGCCCGGAGTCGCGCAGCACCTTGATGATCGGTTTATTGGCTTCGAAGACCTGGAGACCGACGATCTCCGAGAGCGCTCCGCCAGCGAACATACCGAGGAACCTGGCGCCGTCGTCAACGGAGACTCCCACCGAGATCTCGTGCTGGTAACAGATCCGTTGATCCTCTTCACCATAGGCGGGCGCCATATGGACGATGCCGGTGCCGTCAGTGGTGGTGACGAAGTCATCTACCAGGACCTTGAAGCCATTCGCCACGCGTCGCGCAGTCGCGCCGACGTGCTGAGCCGGTACCGGGCCTTCGAGCTCAGCAAAATAATCTCTGAAATCTGGCCAGAGCGGCTGATATTCCAGGCCTGCTAGATCCTTCCCGAGGTAGCGGTTCAGCACAGCTTCAGTTGCCACTTCGGCGGACTCATACCCCAGCTCCTTGGCATAGCCGGCCAGCAGGGCTTCAGCGAGCAGGTATTTCTGACCGGGTGCCCCTTCCGCCAGCTTCGGTATTACCACATAAGTGATCTCAGGGCCCACCGCGAGGGCCTGGTTGCTCGGCAGGGTCCAGGGCGTGGTGGTCCAGGCCAGTAGCTGAACGCCTTCCAGCGCGGAACTCAGTTCGACGCCGTTTGGCAGCACCGGGAAGCCCACCGTGACGGTCTGGTCCTGGCGCATTTTGTAGACGTCGTCGTCCATCCGGAGCTCGTGGTTGGAGAGCGGCGTCTCGTCGTTCCAGCAATAGGGCAGCACCCGGAAGTCGCTATAGGTCAGACCCTTTTCGTGCAGTTGCTTGAAGGCCCAGATCACCGATTCCATGTACTCGACATTGAGGGTTTTGTAGTCGTTGTCGAAATCCACCCAGCGAGCTTGCCGGTTGACGTACTCTCGCCATTCCTTGGTGTATTTCATCACTGACTGACGGA
Organism: Psychromicrobium ferritrahens; assembly: GCF_043789415.1. NCBI lineage: Bacteria > Bacillati > Actinomycetota > Actinomycetes > Micrococcales > Micrococcaceae > Psychromicrobium > Psychromicrobium ferritrahens. Next base: position 320,220 of record NZ_JBDLLW010000001.1, read on the forward strand.
CGGCGTCGTTGAATGCATCGATGCCCATCTCGGTGATCTCGGATTTTTCGGAGATCCCGAGCTGCTTCATCGCCTCGAGTTCGGCGGGCAGCCCGTGAGTGTCCCAGCCGAAACGACGCTCCACCCGGCGGCCGCGCTGAGTCTGGTAGCGGGCGACCAGGTCCTTGGCATAGCCGGTCAGCAAGTGGCCGTAGTGCGGCAGGCCGTTCGCAAAGGGCGGGCCGTCATAAAAGACGAATTCGTTGGAACCGCGCTCACCCGCAGCACGGTTGTCGATGCTCGCCTGGAAGGTGCCGTCTTCACCCCAATATTTCAGGATGCGTTCCTCCACTGCGGGAAAGGAAACATTTGCGGGCACGCCGTGCTGTTCCTGGGCGTTGGAATCGCTCAGCGAAGACTGGACGAATGAGGACTTCGGATAATGCGGCATCGTGACACCCTGCGGTAGTTCGGTTTCAGGATGCAAGGACGGCGCCAGTCCTCTGGGAACTCGCACCGCGGTACCACCTCGCTTGCAGCCGCTCCGGTTCGCCCCGGATCAGCCACCGCTCTTGACTGCTGTCACGGGCTTACCCGTCCGGTTCTACTGACCAATTCCGAAGCTTAGTCGGGATGGCGTTCTTCCGGAAGCTCTCCGGTGATAGCCGGGTCAAAGCTTGTGCTCTCAGTCTAAGCCATAAGTTCTGCTCATAGAATGTGCTGATGCCCGTTCAACCCAAATCTCGACGTCGCACCTTGATCATCGCCTGGGTTTTGAGCGGCCTGGTCCTGATACCCAGTGTCTTAAGCGCGCTTCCCTGGGAACTGCCAAGCGTTGCGATCATGGTGCTGGCGCTTTTACCCTGGCTGCTGATCCCTGCTGCACTCGCTCTGGGGTTCGCACTCTGGAGCAGACAGCGGGCAGTCAGCGCGTTCAGCGCCCTGCTTTTGCTCGCCCAGCTTTTCTGGCTCTTCCCGCTGGATGCTAATCGTGGTCAAGATTGCCAGCAGGCCGCCGGTACTGTGCTGCCCGTGATGACATTGAACGCCCGTTACGGTTTAGCCGATGCTGCTCAGATTGTGGATCTGTTGCGGAAACAAGGCACGGGGCTACTGGCTTTACAGGAGTTTGGCGGCGATCTTGAGGAACGGCTGAACGCGGCCGGTATTACCGAATTACTGCCTTATCAGCTCAGCAGCACGGTCCGCGGCCCGGGCGGTAGCGCGCTGTATTCAAAGTACCCACTGGAACAGTTACCCGCGGTTTCCGGCACACCCCACGAAATGATCAGGGCCAGGCTCACTCTCACCACGCTTCCGGCCAAGCCAGTGGTTGAGCTGACCAATGTCCACACCATGATCCCGGATTCTAGAAGCGCCGAGCGCTGGAGAGCGGATCTCAAGGCGTTGGCCGGCTTACCTTCGAATGGTGCGAACCGGCTCTTCCTCGGAGACTTCAACGCCAGTGTTGATCATGCTGAATTCCGTGCCTTCCTCGCCTCTAGCGAGCTGAGTGACGTCGGCACGATCAGCGGGCAGCGATTCATCCCGACTTTCTCGTTGCTCCCCTGGCTGCCGCCGCTCAGCACCTTGGATCATCTAGCCATCAGCCCCACGCTCAGCGCGACGGACTATCAGGTGCAGAGCGTGAAAGGAAGCGATCACGCAGCGGTGCTCAGCAGCCTCAAAGTCTCCGAGCATTGCGGGTAACCATCAGGGCTCGCGGATCACCTTATGGGCCGCCGCCTGGGCTACCGGGCGAAGCACGATCTCATCGAGATTCACGTGGTGCGGCAGCGTCACCGCGTAGCGTACGACGTCGGCCACGTCGTCAGCGCTGAGCGGCTCGGCCACGCCCCGGTACACCTTGGCTGCGGCCTGCTGATCGCCGCCGAGACGGTTCAGTGCGAACTCCTCGGTCCGCACCATGCCCGGCAGCACCTCAATCACCCGCAGATTGTGCTCGACCTCTTCGAGCCGCAGTGCCTGAGTGAGCGCTCGCTCGGCGAATTTAGCCGCGTTGTAGCCGGAGCCGCCTTCATAGGCGACCAGCGCCGCCGTCGAAGTCAGGTTGAGTACGGTGCCCCGCCGCCCGGCGCGCAACATCGGTAAGAAAGCCTGGATGAGCTTCATGGTGCCGAGCACATTGACCCGGTACATCCAGTCCCAGTCCTGGGCTTTACTCTCGGCGAGTTTATCTGCCCCTCGTGCTCCACCAGCGATATTGATCAAGGTATCGATCCCGCCGGCTTCGGTGACTTCGGTGAGCAGCTTCGCGAGCTGCGCATCCTCGGTGATATCCGCGGTGATCGGGATCACACCGCTCTGCTCAGCCAGTTCCTGGAGTCGTTCGGTCCGCCGGGCGACGGCGAAGACCCGCCAGCCCTGCTCGGCCAGCGCTCGGGCGGTTGCCGCCCCGATTCCGGTGCTGGCACCGGTCACCAGAGCACTGCGTACTGATTCTGCGTTCTCAGCTGGATTCACGGAATAAGCCTAGTGCTCGCTGGGTCAAAACCGTATGCTGCGGGACGTAACATCCCGGTAGATATGGACGGAAATTAAGAGCAGGAATTCAAGGACGGGAATTATTGTGCACGCCGCCCGGTTCTGCGAGGAGGACGTCCAATCATCGAGCATGAGGGAATCAATGCGGGTTCTATTAGTCGGAAATTCAGGCACTGTCGGCTCGGCAGTTGAATCCTTGCTGCTGCAACGCGGCCATCAGGTGACCGGCGTCAGCCGCACTAGCAGCCCGGCCCTGGACACCTCGGATCTGCGCTCGGTGAGCAGCTTCTTCGCCGAGCGATCCTCAGCCGAAAATCGGTACGACGCCGTGGTGGTGGCTGCTGGCGGCACGCCCTTCAAAGCGCTGGCAGAATTGAGTGCGGAAGATTTCGGGCAGGCCCTGAACGCCAAGGCACTGGGGCAGATCGCCGTAGCGCAAGCCGCCACTCCCCTGTTGAGCGACGGTGGTTCCATCACCCTGATCTCCGGGGTGCTCTCCGAGATCCCGGTACCAACCGGTACCGCCGCCTCGGTGGCCAACGCCGCCGTCGAAGGCTTTGTCCGCAATGCTGCCGGAGCGCTCCCCCGTGGACTTCGGATCAACGCGGTGAGCCCCACCGTGCTGCAGGAATCCTGGGAAGCCTACGCCCCGGCTTTCCCGGGCGCCGTACCGGTGCCAGCCAGCGCCGTCGCCAATGCGTTTATCCGCTCAATAGAAGGCATTGAAACCGGTCAGGTCATCAAAGTCTGGTAATTCTGTTCCAGCTGTCCCACTGAGTGTTGCTGAAGATGCAGATGTACACCAAAAGTCCTTAACATCTGTCACTCACTTAACATTCGGTGGGACAGTTGGCCTGCTTTTCAGGGTGTTTGCTGTTTTTAGCGTGTCCCTAATCCGTTGAACGAACTCTTCCGGAGCGGATATCACTTGTTTGCCTGAAAAGCGCAGCAAGGGGATACCCATCTGACTGAGCGCGTTAAGGCGGCGTCGATCATTGTCGAACTGAGTTTTTGATGAGTGAAAGTCATAGCCGTCAATCTCGACAACCAGGGTCCCCTCCACCAGAAAATCCACTCTGCCCACACCGCTGATGAACCTTTGAACCTCAATCGCAAAACCGGCATTGAGCATCAGTACCCTCGCGACGGTTTCCATCGGCGATCCTGATCGGAGGTCTAGCTGATTTATTAGCTGCCTGATCTTCCAATCTCGCTCACCGGAAAACATCATCAGTAATTCTGCGAGGTCCAGAGCACCTTTGATGACGGCGGATTCCGCAATCACCAGAGCTTCGAGACCAGGTAGGCACCGTAGGGCGTGAACCACTGTGTCAAGGACCGGAGCCACCAACTGCCGGGAGTTTCTATGACCTCGGTGCATCACATAATCCGGAACATGCCGGCCTTTGTCCACGACGACGTGAATCTGCACTGGCGCTCTAAGTACCCATAAATCGTGATAAGTCGCAGCGGACACGCAGGTCACTGAGAGATTCAGACCGGCTACTTTAACCAGCACAGGGTCGGCATTCGGAAGCGAATAGGTGCCACGAGCAGTTTTTCGCAGAAATTCGGCGTCCACGAGATCTCGAATTTGGTACCGGGTCAAACCTAAACCTCTGAGATGACTGAATCGGCAGATTCCGTGATTCTTCGTCATCATACGTTCTACTTCATCCATGCTTTTCACTTTTGCAATAAAAGTCCGAGTCGACAGCTTCGGTCTGGCAATTGTGGGGAAAACCCGCCCCCAACTCCTGTGGAGGAGGTCACTCCACATCCAGCTGTCCCACTGAGTGTTACCAGAGTTGCAGATGTTTCGGATTTAGCTTCACACTGGCAACTTTTGTCACATTCAATGGGACGGCTGGTTTGAGAGGGGCTAGGTGGGGCTTGGGAGTTGTCGGTCCGTGAAACAATCTAGGTATGGCTGAAAACATTCCGGGTACAGACACGCCCGCAAACTCCCTCAACAACGTCCCCGACAAGCCCGCCCTGGAGGGCCTCGAGAGTAAGCTCTCCGCTCGCTGGAAAGAGCAGGGAACCTACTTGTTCAACGCGGAGACCTCCCGCGAAGAGGTGTTCTCCATCGACACCCCGCCCCCGACCGCCTCGGGCTCGCTGCACGTCGGGCATATGTTCTCCTACACCCAGACCGACGTCATCGCTCGATTCCAGCGGATGCGCGGCAAGAATGTTTTCTATCCACTGGGCTGGGACGATAACGGCCTCCCCACCGAGCGACGGGTGCAGAACTACTACGGGGTGCGTTGCAACCCCTCGATTCCCTACGACTCCGCCTTCAGTGCTCCCGCTGAGCCCGCCAAGAACGAACGCGATTTCATTCAGATCTCGCGGCGCAACTTCATCGAGCTCTGTGAGGAACTCGCTGTGGAGGACGAGAAAGTCTTCGAAGATCTCTTCACCACCCTGGGCCTCTCCGTTGACTGGAATCTGAGTTACCGGACCATCGACGAGGCCTCGCGCGCGATCAGCCAGCGCGCCTTCCTGGCGAACCTCGCCGCGGGCGACGCCTATATGGCTGAGGCCCCCACGCTCTGGGACGTCACCTTCCGGACCGCTGTCGCCCAGGCCGAATTGGAGGACCGGGAACGCCCAGGAGCTTTCCACCGGGTCGCCTTCCACCGCACCGGGCTGCCGGAAGGCACCGCCGATCAGGTATATATCGAGACCACCCGTCCCGAGCTGATTCCAGCTGCTGTCGCTTTGGTGGCGCATCCCGATGACGAACGCTATCAGTCCCTTTTCGGCACCACCGTGACCTCGCCGCTCTTCGGGGTGGAGATCGAGGTCAAGGCACACCCGCTGGCCAAGCCGGATAAAGGCTCAGGCCTAGTGATGGTCTGCACCTTCGGTGATCTGACCGACGTCACCTGGTGGCGTGAATTACAACTGCCCACCCGGCCCATTGTCGGCCGCGACGGTCGGATCATCGCCGATACGCCCGCCTGGATCACTGGCACCGGCGTGACCCATTACGCGGCCCTCGCCGGTAAGACCACGTTCAGCGCCAAAGAGACCATCGTTCAGTTGCTGCGCGACAGCGGTGAACTGGACGGCGAGCCGAAAGCCATCACTCACCCGGTGAACTTCTACGAGAAGGGCGATAAGCCCCTCGAGGTGGTCACCAGCCGGCAGTGGTACATCCGCAATGGCGGACGGGACGAAGCGCGCCGGGAAAAGCTCATCGAGCGTGGCAAGGAACTGGAATTCCATCCGGCCTTTATGCGCGCCCGCTATGAGAACTGGGTTGAAGGACTCAACGGAGACTGGCTGGTCTCCCGGCAGCGCTTCTTCGGTGTTCCGATTCCGGCCTGGTATCCACTGGACTCCGCGGGTGAACCGGATTATGATCACCCCATTCTGCCCGCTGACGAAGCCCTGCCGGTCGATCCAGCCGCGGAACCCGCTCCGGGCTACCGCGAGGAACAGCGCGACCAGCCCGGTGGATTCACCGGTGACCCGGATGTTCTGGACACCTGGGCGACGTCATCACTGACCCCGCAGATCGTCGGCGGCTGGAGCAGGGACGAGAAGCTCTTCAAGAGCGTCTTCCCCTTCGACCTTCGCCCGCAGGCGCACGAGATCATCCGCACCTGGCTGTTCTCCTCGATGGTCCGAGCCGATGCTCTGCAGGGTGCCACACCCTGGCGGCACGCACCGATCTCAGGCTGGGTGCTTGACCCGGATCGTAAGAAGATGTCCAAGTCCAAGGGCAATGTCGTGGTGCCCACCGACACCTTGGAGCAGTTCGGTGCGGACGCCGTGCGCTACTGGGCGGCCTCGGCTCGGCTGGGCGTTGACACCGCCTTCGATACCGGTCAGATCAAGATCGGCCGTCGGCTCGCGATCAAGTTGCTGAACGCTTCGAAGTTCGTGCTGAATCTCGGCGCTAGCGAAGCCGATGTGCTCAGTGATGCCGGGCGCAGCGAAGTGCTCGGCAACGCCCTGGACCTCGCACTGCTGACTCAGCTGGCCGAGGTGGTGGAACGGGCGACCGCGGCTTTCGAGTCCTACGATTACGCCCGCGCACTGGATATCGCGGAGAGCTTCTTCTGGTCCTTCACCGACGACTACGTTGAACTGATCAAGGACCGGGCTTACGGCGCCGCCGGAGAGGCCGAACAGGCCAGCGTGCTGGCTGCCCTGGCCACCACGCTGGACACTCTGCTGAAGCTCTTCGCCCCCTTCATCCCCTTTGCCACCGAAGAGGTCTGGTCCTGGTGGCGCAGCGGTTCAGTGCACCAGGCAGCCTGGCCTTCGGCGGTTCACTACGACGGCGGCGACACCCAGATGCTCGGCACGCTGGGAAGCGCACTGAGTGGCTTGCGTAAAGCTAAATCCGAAGCAAAGGTGAAGCAGCGCACCGAGGTGCTGAGTGCTCGGATCAGTGCTCCCGCGGAAGAGTTGCTGCGGTTGCAGAACGGCCTGGCCGATTTGAAAGCAGCGGCCAATGCCGCTGACATCGAGCTGAGCGAGGGCGCGGAACTGACTGTTTCCGACGTCGTGCTCGCGGAAGCTGAAGAGCCCGCCCAAATCTAGTAAACACAGGCCTAGTAGCACGACAATGCCGGTGGCCGCTCTCCGAGGAGAGCGGCCACCGGCTTCTGGTTTAACTTCTCGCCATCCCGAGGTTTCTCAGCATTGGACGGCCTACGAACTCAGTCGAATTGCGGAGCTTCGGTACGAGTGCGCTTGAGCTCGAAGAACGAAGGGAATTCACCGAGGGTAAGAGCAGCATCCCAGATCCTTCCGGCGTCTTCGCCCCGGGGAATCCTGGTCAGTACTGGGCCGAAGAACGCTGTGCCATTGAAGGACACCACCGGGGTTCCCACTTCCTGGCCCACCTGAGAAATGCCCGCCTCATGGCTGGCGCGCAACTGCTCGTCGTAGGTGTCTTTATCAGCGTAGTCAATCAGCTCGGCGGGCAATCCCACCTCCGCCAAAGCACCCTTGATAGCTTCACGGAAGTCTTCGATGCCCTCATTGTGAATTCGCTTGCCCAGTGCGTCGTAAAGCGGTTTGACCACCGAATCGCCGTGCAGCTGCTGCGCAGCGATGACCACACGCACCGGTGCCCAGCCACGCTGCATCAAATCCTTGTAGAAGTCAGAGAGTTCATCTCTGTTCTCGTTCAGCACCGACAGGCTCATCACATGCCAGCTGACTTCAATGCCTCGTACTTTCTCCACCTCGCCGATCCATCGCGAGGTCACCCAGGCAAAGGGACAAAGCGGATCAAACCAAAAGTCCGCCTTATTGGGGGTGTTGATTTCATCGCTTGCGCGACCGAGTTCAGACATGCTTTAGCTCCTTATTGAACGATTGTCGATAGGCACAACGACTCAATGGATCAAGACATTCCTCTTCAGCGATCCGAATAATCGGCTCTCGCAGCAAAGTTGAGCCGATGATTCGGAATTTCTGAGATTAGGGCTGCAGAAAAGGATCGCGGCCGTTCTTAGTATCGATCATCACGGCCTTGACGAGCTTGTCCTGCCAACTCTGCGCCCAGCCGGTGGTCGAATCGAAAAGCGGCGAAAGCCAGAACAAGAGACCGACTATTCCACCGGTGACATAAGAGCCGAAAACTACGATGATTCCCCGCAGAAAAGCCTGACCCCAACCGATGGGCTGTCCGGTGTCCCAGGAAACCAGCCGAAGCCCCAAGATGGACATTCCAGGAGTGCGCCCCCGAGTGGCGATCAGACACCAGTAGATGAAGTAGTAAATTAGCGAGAGCACTATGACAATGCCGATCCCCAGAAATACCAGGACGAGAATCTCGTTCAACTGGGCCTCGCTGGCTCGGGCGCTATACCTCTTCACCTTGACCCTGCTCAGTTCTCCGATCTTGAAGAGCAACGGTAAGAAAGCGAGGAAGGACAGGATGGCAAGCGGAATGCCGAAGATCAATCCGTCGAGCAGCCAGACTAGGATCTGCTGCCCTGCGGTGGTCGCTCTGGTTCCCGTAAGCGCCGGCGAACCGAAAAACTGCGGGTAAGGCTGGTTCGGGTGCATCGCAGACTGAGCAGCGGCTGGCCCGTTGTAGGGTTGCTGACTCATGGTATTCCGATCCGTTTAAAGCCCTGCTCAGGCCGATTTATTACGGCGCTTGGCCACTACATCATGCGGGATGAGAGTCGGCTGGCCGCCGTCACGAACCACTTCAGCGGTCACCACAGCGGAGGCGATATCGTCCCGGCTCGGCAATTCGAACATTACCGGCAGCAGCACTTCCTCCAGGATGGCGCGCAGGCCGCGGGCTCCGGTGCCTCGCTCCAGGGCTTGGTCAGCGATCGCATCGAGCGCGTCGTCCTCGAAGCTGAGCTCGACGCCGTCCAGATGGAACATCTTCTGGTACTGCTTGACCAGGGCGTTCTTCGGTTCGGTGAGGATCTGGATCAGCGCCTCGCGGTCGAGATGCGAAACAGTGGTGATCACCGGCAGGCGTCCGATGAATTCCGGGATCAAACCGAACTTCAGCAGATCTTCCGGCATCACATCGCCGTAGCTCATCTCTTCCCCGGACAGCGTGCCGAGCGGCGCACCGAAGCCGATGCCCTTCTTTCCGGCTCGGGCGCCGATGATCTCTTCCAGACCGGCAAAGGCGCCGGCCACGATGAAGAGCACATTAGTGGTGTCGATCTGGATGAATTCCTGGTGCGGGTGCTTGCGTCCGCCCTGCGGTGGCACCGAAGCTACAGTGCCTTCCAGGATCTTCAAGAGCGCCTGCTGAACGCCCTCACCGGAGACATCCCGGGTGATCGAAGGGTTCTCGCTCTTCCGCGAGATCTTATCGATCTCATCGATATAGATAATGCCCTGCTCTGCCTTTTTGACGTCGTAGTCAGCGGCCTGGATGAGCTTGAGCAAGATGTTCTCAACGTCCTCGCCCACATAACCGGCCTCGGTCAGTGCGGTCGCATCGGCGACCGCAAAGGGCACATTGAGCCGGCGAGCCAGGGTCTGCGCCAAATAGGTCTTGCCGCAGCCGGTGGGGCCGATCAGCAGGATATTGGACTTGGCAATCTCGACGTCGTCGTGATGGCTACCGTCGGCCAGCGCCTGGCCTTTGGAACCGGCTTGGATGCGCTTGTAGTGGTTGTAAACGGCGACCGACAGCGAACGCTTGGCTGGTTCCTGGCCAATCACGTACTCCTGAAGGAAGTTGAAGATCTCCTTCGGCTTGGGCAACTCAAAATTACCCAGATCGGCGACCTCAGCGAGCTCTTCCTCGATGATCTCGTTGCACAGCTCAATACACTCGTCGCAGATGTAGACGCCGGGTCCGGCGATCAGCTTACGTACTTGCTTCTGACTCTTTCCGCAGAAAGAGCACTTGAGCAAATCAGTGCTCTCACCCATTCGAGCCATCACATTCCCTTTCGCAATTACCGCTTACAGATTTCCACTCTAGGGCAAATTTCATCCGATGCGACGTCAAACGCCGGGGTGAGCCAGAAATATGGCCTACCCCGGCGTTGTGCGTCGCCGAACTCAGGATGAAATTACTTCGTAATGGCCGCCGGCTTGAGCTTCCGGGATTCCAGTACCTGATCGATCAGGCCGTAATCCAATGCTTCAGCCGCGGTCAGGATCTTATCCCGCTCAATGTCGTTATTGAGCTGCTCGGGAGTCCGTCCGGAGTGGCTGGCCAGAGTCTCTTCCAACCAGGTGCGCATCCGCATCACTTCATTCGCCTGGATCTCCAGATCGGAAGCCTGTCCGCCCTGACCGCCGGAGAGAGCGGGCTGGTGGATCAGTACCCGAGCGTTGGGCAGCGCGAGCCGCTTTCCCGGAGTTCCTGCGGCGAGCAGAACAGCCGCCGCACTGGCCGCTTGCCCGAGGCAGACGGTCTGGATCTCAGGCCGGATGTACTGCATAGTGTCGTAAATCGCGGTCATCGCGGTGAAGGAGCCACCCGGGGAGTTGATGTACAGGGTGATATCGCGATCCGGATCGGTGGACTCGAGCACCAGGAGCTGGGCCATGATGTCGTCAGCGGAGGCGTCGTCCACCTGGACTCCCAGGAAGATGATCCGATCCTCGAAGAGCTTAGTGTAGGGATCCTGGCGCTTGAACCCGTAGGGAGTGCGCTCTTCGAACTGCGGGAGCACATAACGCGAGGTAGGCAGGTTCTGGGCTGCTCCGCCCATGCCCTGAGCCCACATCGTGGGCGAGCCGGCTGCGGTGAAATTGGTCGTCATGATTCTCTCTCTGCTCTACTTCGCGTTGGTTCCGCCGCCACCGGCGACTGAGCCGGCATGGGCGCTGATCTTATCGAAGAATCCATATTCCAGGGCTTCTTCTGCGGTGAACCACTTATCTCGATCGTTGTCCTTGAGGATCTGCTCGACGGTCTGCCCGGTCTGCTCAGCGGTCAGCTCGGCCATCACCTTCTTCATGTGCAGGATCAGCTCAGCCTGAATCTTGATATCGGAGGCGGTGCCGCCGATACCGCCGGAGGGCTGGTGCATCAGAATCCGCGCGTTAGGCGTGGCGTGGCGCTTGCCCTTGGCCCCCGAGGAGAGCAGGAACTGCCCCATCGAGGCGGCCAGGCCGGTGGCCACGGTGACGACGTCGTTCGGGATGAACTGCATGGTGTCATAGATCGCCATGCCCGCCGTCACTGATCCACCGGGTGAGTTGATGTAAAGGTAGATGTCCTTTTCCTGGTCCTCAGAAGCCAGCAAAAGCAACTGCGAGCAGATCACATTGGCATTGTCGTCACGGACCTCGGAACCCAGCCAGATTGTGCGCTGCTTGAGCAGGCGATTGTAAACATAGTCATCTTGACCTCCCAGTTCAGCAGCCATTCGTGGCGCCGCGGGAACGGAATTTACCAATTCAGTATTTACCAGTTCAGTCATGGTTTCTCACTCATCTCATTGGACCTGTATCGCTACATGGACAGTAGCCTTTTCCGGGGCTGATATCTTCCGCAAAACGGCACTGTTCGCTGACGGCGCACCCATACTGCTGTTGGCTGAATAGCCGGAGGAGTCAGCGACCGAAAGCTCGGAATTCCCAGTCGTTGCTCTCGATCCATCTTCCTTCCGGGTCTTCAAATCGACAGCGGCCCAGCAAGGTAAACCCAGCTTTACGACAGACTGCATTCGACGCGGGATGGCGAAAGTCTAGCCAGCAGCACCGACAAAACCAGCCGCCGTCCTACTCGGAGGAGTAGGACGGCGGCTGAATAAATAGCTAAAGACTGCGCTTAGAAGCGCGCAGCACCCGGATCGTCGCCGGCCGGACCGACCGGGACATCTTCCGGTCCCTCGGAACTGCCAGCCACCCCGGCGGCTTCGTTCAGAGCGGCTTCCAGATCAGGATCGACGGCGGGCTTCACGAACTCTGAGAGATCGACCTCGGCGCCCTCGGCGTCAGTGACCTTGGCCTGCCCGAGCACCACGGCCAGTGCCTTACGTCGCCGAACTTCGCCGACCACCAGGGGAACCTGCCCGGACTGGTCAAGCATCTGAGCGAACTGGTTCGGATCCATGCCGTACTGACCGGCGGAATTCACGATGTAATCAATGAGCTCAGCCTGCGAGACGGTGATCTCTTCCTGATCGGCCACTGCGTCGAGGATGATCTCGTTCTTGAAGGAACGCGTTGCGTTCTCGCGCACTTCCGCGCGGTGCTCTTCGGTGTCGTGTTCTTCCTCACCGTGGGAGTTGGCCGGGTTGAAGTGCTGCTCGAGCTGCTCTTCGACGACGGATTCCGGTACCGGAACCTCGATCAGTTCGACGAGCTTCTCGAGCACCTTATCGCGGGCCTCAACACCCTGCTCAACGGTCTTGGACTGGCTGACCTGCTTTTCAAGGTCGGCACGGAGCTCAGCCAGGGTATCGAATTCACTGGCCAGCTGAGCGAAGTCATCATCGGCGGTCGGCAATTCGCGGACCTTGACGGCGGTGACCTTCACGGTCACCTGGGCCTCTTCACCGGCGTGCTCGCCACCGACCAACTTGGTGTCAAAGATCGCCTCTTCATCGGCGCTCAGACCGGTGATGGCCTCATCGAGACCTTCCAGCATGGTTCCCGCACCCACCTGGTAAGAGAGGCCGGTTGCCGAGTCGACTTCCTCGCCGTCGATCTTGGCGGTGATATCAATCGTCACGAAATCATCGTTGGCGGCGGGGCGATCTGCTGGCACCAGGGTGCCGAACCGACCACGCAGATCGTCAAGGGCCTTCTCCACATCGGCCTCGGACTTCTCGGTCGCAGCGACCTCGACGGCGATGCCGGAGTAATCGGGGAGTTCAACCTCGGGGCGAACATCCACCTCAACCTGGAACTTCAGTTCGCCTTCGGTGGCGGAGGGATCAGGCACCTCGGTGATCTCCACCTCTGGGCGGGACAACGGGCGGATGCCTGTCTCCTCCACAGCGCTCTGGTACCAGCCGTTGAGGCCTTCGTTGACGGCGGTTTCCAGCACGTAACCGCGGCCCACGCGCTGGTCGATCAACCGGTTAGGAACCTTACCCTTGCGGAAGCCCGGGATCTGAACCTGCTCCGAGATGGTCTTGTAGGCCTCATCGATGCTCGGCTTCAGTTCCGAAAACGAAACTTCGACGTCGAGTTTGACCCGGGTGGGCGAGAGGTTTTCGACAGCGCTCTTCACTGAGTATTACTCCTGAGATGGATGTTGATTTCAACTATGTGGACTTGCTTGGTACTGCTGTGTCGGGGCGACAGGACTCGAACCTGCGGTCTCCTGCTCCCAAAGCAGGCGCGCTAGCCACTACGCTACGCCCCGTGACGCTCGACAAGTCTACGGCCTAAGCGCCCACTGTGCACATTGGGACTCAAAAGGATGAAGATTTAGCCGTTCAACACGCCCGTTGCGGCTCTCAGCTTGACAGCCTAGCGGCTAAGTATGATGTAGTTATCTCTGTCCTTCGGGGATGTAGCTCAATGGTAGAGCCTCAGTCTTCCAAACTGATTACGCGGGTTCGATTCCCGTCATCCCCTCCAATTTCCCCCTTGGAGCGAAAGCTCCGGAGTATCGAATCATTGAGGCTGCTGGCAACCAGGGCAGTAGTAGAGTTTGCGCCCCGCATGTTCGACCAGCAGCACTCCAGTTCCGCAACGCAGACACTGCGAACCCTGGCGCTTGTAGACGTAGTGCAATTCCCCGGAGCTGAGCCGATCGGCCGGCTCGGTAGTGATGATCCTACCGTCCTGGACACCGCGGCGCAGTAGCACTCCGGCGTCCTTCCAGAGCTTTTGCAACGTCAACCGATCAAGCTTATTTCCCGGCGTCCAGGGGTCGATCTGGTTTCGGAAGAGCAGCTCGGCTCGATAGATGTTTCCGATCCCCGCGACGACCGTCTGATCCATCAGCAGGCTCGCGATCGGAGTCCGCTTCGCGCTCACTCCCCCGATAAAAACGGCCTCGCCGACGTTTTCGCCGTGCAGCGGATCCGGGCCGAGTTTAGCCAGCTGAGCTGATAGGCCCTCCGGAGTCAACAGCTCGCAAGCGCTGGGCCCGCGTAAATCAGCCCAGCCGTGCTCAGTCGTCAACCGCAGGCGAACCGCTCCCTGCGGAGTCGGCGGTCCAGCATAGCTTTCCGCCGGGCCAAGGAGCTCGCGCTCTCCGATTCGGCGGGGCGCACCGATGCTGGACGCACCGCGGAAGTTCTCATCGCCGCCGAAATCCCAGGCGCCATACAGACCCAGATGCACGCGCAAAGTCAGTTCGTGTTCAAAGCTCAGGAAGAGCTGCTTACCATGGGCGGCAGCGCGCTCCAGAATTCTGCCGTCGATCTTTTCAGCACCGGCGGCGAACCGGCCCTGCGGGCTGCTCGCTGAGATTTTCTGGCCACCGAAAACGTCATTGACTTGACGAGCCAATCGGTGAATCGTATGTCCCTCAGGCATTGGCTGGCGTTCTAGTCGGAGATTTCTCCGCTTTGCTCGAAAGCCGCGATTTTTGCGATCCGGCGAACATGCCTTTCCGCTTCGCTGAAGGGCTCCCGGAGGAAGGTTTCGATCAATTCGGTTGCTTCCTGAACGCTGTGTTGGCGTCCTCCAACAGCGACCACATTGGCATCGTTGTGCTCTCTGGCCAATTTCGCGGTCTCCTGATTCCACACCAGCGCGGCACGAATGCCTTTCACTTTGTTGGCGGCGATCTGCTCACCATTGCCCGAGCCCCCCAGCACAATGCCCAGAGCAAAAACGCCCGCCTCAGTATCCTGCATCACGGCCTGCGCGGCGTGGATGCAGAACACCGGATAGTCGTCCTCGGCGTCGTAGCTCTTCGGCCCATGGTCGACGACCTGGTAGCCGCTGGCGGTGAGATGCTGAATCAGATGAGCGCTGAGCTCCATGCCGGCGTGATCGGTTCCAAGATGAATGCGCGGGGTGGTCATGAACACCAGCCTACCGCGATGAGAAGAGTTTTCCGCGCTGTTGAAAATCTCAGAAATCCGACTCAGGAATCAGCTTCTTCCTGTGGTTTCTGGCGAGAGCGCCGGAGATTTTCCAGCAGGTCCATGGCCCGCTGCTGGTCCGGGACGCCGAGCAATAAGGAACCGCTGGTACCGAAATCCAGCCGGAGAGCGGCGCCGTCCCGCACCACAAACTGCGCCTGACCAGCATGCATTCGCAGCCCGGGTCCACCTTCTTCCCAGAGCCCGATACTCGCCGATTCCAGTGTGCTGAGTTCACTGAGCCGGAAGCTGAGCACCGGCAGCAATCCGGCGATCCTCACCCGCAGTAACCGGCTCACCCTTCCGGCCTCCCGTGAAGCTCCGTCAATGTCAATGGAGACCCTGGCGAAAAGATTCACGGCCAGGAAAAGCACCAGAATCAGCAGAAGCAGCGACCACCACGGTGAGAGGATGAGCAATAGTCCGCCCAGCAAGAACACCAGCATCGCGAGCATCACAAAAGTTGAGCTCCGTGCGCTGAGCCAATAGCTCAGCTCCCCCTCCCCTGCGAGTGCTGCCTGCTCCGCGGCCAAGGCTCTGTCGTCCCGATCAGTCCATTGGGGCAAGGGCTGATACACGAAAATCATGATCACCCCCAGCGCCAGAGCGGCACCGGACCCCAGCGCAAAAACCACCGAATCCGCTGCCCCGTCCTCAGCGGTGGAGTGACCTCGTTGCCCGATCAGCAACGCCGCAGCGAAGGAGGCCGGCAAGAGGCTCAGCGAGACCGCGAGTCCCATCAGCAATCGTCTCAGCCAGCGTCTGGACAACCGCAGCCCGGCCAGCACGCCGCAGATCGACCCCAGAGTCCCTATGCAAAGCGCGCTGAGCAGCACGAAAACCGGGAAGCTCAAGGTCAGATCGGCGTGCTCGCCGTCCCAGTGGATGCCGAGTGGATCGGGTACCGCACTGCGGAAGAGCAGCGCAAGAACGGCGAAACACAGAGCCACAGCCCAGGGGAAGCCCAGCCCGAAGCTGAGAAATCTGCGATCAAAGCGGTGATCACTCATCAATCTGCTTTCCCTTCAAGCTCAGATGAACCTGCCTGCGGGATGCACGAGCCGCAGCAGCCCGGCTAACAGCGAGCGTGCCGTGAGACCGCTGCTACTCGGCTGCCGGGTACTGGGCTGATTCCGGATCTCGAAGCGGTAACTCCCTGAATCGCCTTCCGCAGAGATAATGTGCTCCGTCAATTCAGCGGCCGGATCAGCGGTTAGGGTCACTAAGACCTTCTCCAGATCCCCCACCGCGAGGCCCAGGGCTACCGCAACATTGAGCGAAGCCGGGTACCTGCTAATCGCCTCAGCGGGAGAACCCTGGAAGAGGGCGAGTTCGTCTTCGCAGCTCAGGAGCTGTTTCCGTTCCGCGTCACTCATCCACACCTGGAGCAAAGCGGCAGGCTTCTTCCGGGTCTGTAGATGCACCCGGTCGATCCCCTCACTCGCTGCCGCCGCGGCAAGCAGGTCCAGGCCGCCGATCGCCCCGGTGGTGGGGAAGACTCTTCCTGGACCTGCGTCCAGCACCGTCTTCCTGAGTCGAGGATCCGCAAAGGCCCCGATCGAGGTGACCAGAAAATCTTTGCCGGCAGCTACGATGCGCGAGCCATACTCTCCCACCGCATTGACCCCAGCGGCCTCCACGATCACGTCGGAATCTCTCAAAGCCGCCTCGAACTCCAGCCGACGCACCCCCTCCGCTACGCTCTGCGCGGAAAGTTCATGGCGGCTCACCGCTCCGAGAAGCCTGATCTCCGAGTGATCTCGCAGATAGCCGCGCAGATCCGAGGCGATGGAGCCATCGCCGATGATTGCCAGGTTAAGTGCCATTACTCCAGTCTGTCAGCATGATGAAAGAATGGCCCCATAGCTGCCCGGTAAAGTCCGGGCGTTGCCCTCATTTGAAAGGCTCACCATGCCAGGAATGAACCTGACGCGGGATGAAGCGCGCACTCGCGCGGAATTGCTCAGCGTAGATTCTTACCACGTTCACTTGGATCTGACTCGTGGAGCTCGGGTCTTCGGCTCCACCACGACCGTCCGGTTCAGCGCCAAGGCCGGAGCTAGCAGCTTCATTGACGCAATCACCGACAAAGTCCACTCGGTCACTCTCAATGGCGCGGAGCTGGACCCCGCGGACGTCTCAGACGGCATTTACATCAAGCTCCCCGAGTTAGCCGCCGAGAACGAACTCGTCGTGGTCGCTGATGCTTTGTACACCAATACCGGCGAGGGCTTGCACCGCTTCGTGGATCCTGTCGACCAGGAAGTCTATCTCTACAGCCAGTTCGAGGTTCCGGATTCACGCCGGGTGTTCGCGGTCTTCGAGCAGCCCGATCTCAAGGCGAGCTTCAGCTTCACGGTGACCGCTCCATCGCACTGGGACGTGATCTCCAACTCCCCCACCCCGGTGCCCGTGGAAGACGGCTCGGACACCGAGGGCGGCGCTCGTAGCACCTGGACCTTCGAACCGACCCCGCGGCTTTCCTCCTACGTCACCGCGCTGATCGCTGGCCCTTACCAGAGCGTCCGGAGCGAACTGACCAGCGCGGACGGCAGGATCATCCCGCTCGGCGTCTTTGCCCGGAAGTCCTTGATGCAGCATCTGGACGCCGAGAACGTCTTCAGCCTCACCCGTCAAGGATTCGAGTTCTTCGAAAAGCAGTTCGGCAAGCCCTACCCGTTCAGCAAATACGATCAGCTCTTCGTCCCGGAGTTCAACGCCGGGGCGATGGAGAACGCCGGAGCTGTCACCTTCTTGGAGAGCTACGTCTTCCGTTCCAAGGTGACCGAAGCGCTTATCGAGCGTCGCGCAATCACCATTCTGCATGAGCTGGCCCATATGTGGTTCGGCGATCTGGTCACCATGCGCTGGTGGAACGACCTCTGGCTCAACGAGTCGTTCGCCGAGTTCATGTCGACTCTGGCGGCCGCCGAGAACACCGAATTCGTGCAGGCGTGGACTACCTTCGCATCGATGGAGAAATCTTGGGCTTATCGGCAGGATCAGTTGCCCTCCACTCACCCCATCGTCGCGGAGATCCGTGATCTGGAAGACGTTCAGGTCAATTTCGATGGCATCACCTACGCGAAAGGCGCATCGGTGCTCCGCCAGCTGGTCGCCTGGGTTGGTCAAGAAGAGTTCATGGCCGGAGTGCGGAGCTATTTCCAGAAGCACTCGTGGAGCAACACCGAATTGCACGATTTGCTCTCCGAACTCGAAGCTTCCAGCGGCCGTGATCTCAAGGAGTGGTCAAAGCTCTGGCTGGAAACAGCCGGCGTCAACACGCTGCGCGCTGAGATCTCCGACGTCGAGGGCACGATCGAGGGTTTCGCGATTCTGCAATCCGCGATTGCGGAGTATCCGACTATCCGGCCACATCGTCTGGCCGTCGGCTTCTACGATCTGGACGACGCCGGGAAGCTGGTGCGCACCCACCGAGTAGAGCTCGACGTCGCGGGCGAACGCACCGAGGTCCCCGAGTTGGCTGGCTTGCAGCGCCCCGCGCTGATTCTGCTCAACGACGACGACCTGGCTTACGCGAAGATCCGTCTCGATGAGCTCTCCCTGGCAACGGCCAAAGCCCATTTGAAGGACTTCGCGGACTCCTTGCCACGCACCTTGGTCTGGGCCTCGGCCTGGGACGCGACGCGCGATGGCGAGACCCCGGCACGGGAGTACGTCGACCTGGTGCTGGCCAATATCGGTTCCGAATCTGACTCCTCAGTTGTCACTGTGCTGCTCAATCAATTGCAGAGCACTCTCGCCTTCTACGTGGCCCCTGAGTTCCAGCACGAAACCAAGCTGTCAGCCGCTGAGTCGCTGTGGTCACTTTTGACGGCGGCAGCTCCGGGCTCGGATTCCCAGTTGCAGTTCGCCCGGGTTTTCGCCATCTTGGCACAGAGCGCTGAGCATCTCGATATCGTCGCGGATCTGCTCAGCGGGAGTTACCGGGTGGAAGGACTGGAGATCGATCAGGATCTGCGCTGGGCGCTCATCACCTCGCTCTCCGCGGGCGGGCGGCTAAGTGAAGCCGATATCACCGCGGAACTGGAGCGGGATGCCACTCAAAACGGTCAGCTCGCCGCAGCGACCGCCACCGCGGCGCTGGCCACTCCGGAGGCAAAGCGGCGGGCATGGCAGCAGGTCGTGGTTGACGGCGAGCTTCCGAATGCAGCATTGAACGCCACGATCGCTGGCTTCAACCGAGTGCATGACAACTCACTGCTGAAGCCTTTCGTCGCCGAGTACTTCGGTGCTATTCGAAGGATCTGGGCGGAGAAATCGCACGAGATATCGTCCAGTATCGTCAACGGACTCTACCCGAGTGGATTAGTTTCCCAGGACACCTTGGACGCCACCGATGAATTCTTGGCGGCGCTCGGCCAGGAAACGCCAGCGCTTCGCCGCCTGATAGTAGAAAGCCGTGACGGCGTGCTGCGTGCATTGAAGGCGCAAGCCGCCGATCGCTAAAGCCAGCTGACCGTTTGAAGGCGGAGCCCCAGCACTGGACCGGGCTCTGCCTTCAGCGTTTTAAAGACCCCGCGGCAACACAACTCAATGCCTCAGTACCTGCCGTTTTAGTGGGATCTCGCTCAGCTTGCGGCTGCTCGCAATAATGAGAATGAGGAAAAGAACGGACGGTAAGATCGCGTTATGGGCCTCAATGAACACCACTACGGACTCAGCGTGGAATGGACCGGAAACCGCGGCACAGGGACCTCCGGTTACCGGGATTACGGTCGGGACCATACGATCAATGCACCCGGCCTGCCCGAGTTGCTGGGCTCTGCCGATCCGACCTTTCACGGTGACAAAACCCGCTGGAATCCTGAATTACTACTGCTCGGAGCGCTCAGTGAGTGCCATATGCTCTCCTACTTACACGTCGCGGTGCTTCACAATGTGCGAGTTATCAGCTACTCCGACGACGCCGTCGGCACCATGATTCTCAATGCGGATGGCAGCGGCCAATTCGAGTCTGTCACGCTGCGTCCAAGGGTTGGATTGGCTGATCCGGCGCAGGAATCATTAGCCCAGGAGCTTCATCGAGAGGCTTCGCAGAAGTGTTTCATCGCTAGGAGCGTGAATTTTCCGGTGCATCACGAACCCTTGGTGCTCCCGGCCTCCTGAAGCGCGATCAATTCGGCTTCTTCAGCGAGGCTCAGGCCAGCACCGCGTTCACGGTCCAGACCGCGGGATCGCTCATCGGCAAGGACCGCTTGCAGGGTTTCGTCAAAGGGCCGCAGCGTCAATCCGGCTTGTTGTGCGGCTTCCCCTTTCCGCTGCAACATACCCTGAGCTTCTTCGGGAAGCCATAACGGCAGCGATCTCGGACCAGCCCAATAGGCCACCCCCTGCTGCACTAGCCAGTCTGGCGAAGCCAGCCGGATCTCCCCTCGATATCCGGTGAGCTCAATCGTTGCGCCAAGGACGGTCTGCACAGGCACCTGCGCACCCACAGCGTCAAAAATACCGCTCAGTTCGCGCTCCAGACCATCCAGCAGCCAGGAGGCCAGGTCCCGGACGTCGATCAACTGGCTCTGCGCGGCCGGTAGATCCGGCACCAGCACCGGAGAATCATCGCGAGCGAAGCGAGCGGGCCAGTACCCATAGCGATCGCTCGGGTCCCCTGGACCACCGATTAGCCCCGGCCTGGCGATCAGCAGCCGGGAACCAAATTCTTCTCGGAGGATGTTCTCGCAGCGCACCTTAGCCTCGCCGTAGTGCTCCAGGAGATCTTGGCCGGGCTGCCACTCGGGCAACAGCTCAGCCGATTCATCACCACCCGGCTGGGATTGATCCGCATAGACCGAAACAGAAGAGACGAATCCCCAGTGCTTTACGCGGCCACGCAGAGCCTGCACTGCCGAGTTCACTTGCTCGGGGTCGCGAGAGACCTCCAGCACGGCATCCCAGTTCCGCGTCTCGTCGGAGAGCAAGGTCTGATAGGCGGCGACGCCGTCGTTCCGGTCCGCGCGGACCAGTTCGACGCCGCGCGGTACCGGCTGGCTGCCGCGGGCCAAGGCGGTGACCTGGTGCCCACGTTTTACCGCCAGCCGGGCAACCGTACGAGAGAGGAACATCGTGCCGCCAAGAATAAGAAGTCGCATAGTACCCAGCGTAATGCTGCAAGAATGGTAAAAGCGCGAGATCCATTCCGCCCTGAGAGGAGCGCCGACTGAGATGACCTGGACCGACGACCCCGCACTGACCAGCTGGATAAGTTCGGCCATCTGCATTGTGATTGGCTTGATTTTCTGGTTGCTCGGTAGGTTTATCATTCGTCGAACAGTGGGCCGGCTGATTCAAGGCAGCTCGCTTTTTCGGCGACGGGGCTTCCGCTGGGCTGAGCCCGTACTGCGCCCCTGGGACTCGGAACGCAAGGTTCAACGGGCGAAAACCATCGGTTCTATTCTGACCTCACTCTTGGGCTTCGTCATAGTGGTGATTGTCGCCATTTATATTTTGCTCAGTTTTCATGTAGATGTCCGGCCGCTGCTCACGAGTTTCGGAATCGTCGGTGTGGCGGTGGGCTTCGGCTGCCAGCAGCTCATTAGAGACTTCCTGGCCGGCGTCTTCATCACCATCGAGGATCAGTACGGCATCGGCGATGTCATTGAAACCTCTGAAGTCGTGGGCAAGGTGGAATCGGTAGGGCTGCGCATCACCACAGTCCGTGGTGAGGACGGCGCTATCTGGTATTTGCGCAACGGTGAAATCCTCCGAGTCGGCAACCGTTCGCAAGGCGAGTATCAGCCCCCGGCCGAGGCATCGGACAACGCACCACAGGCTTCCAGCACTGGTCGGCCACAAACTGACAGTGAAGAGGCTTCAAAACAGCATCCCGGTCAACGAGCAGGCGATTGAAGATGAGCGAAGCGAACGACATCCCGATTCCCTCCCGATTCGGCGAGCCTTTGGCGCGGCTGACCCCGGTGGGCGGCTTCGAGGCTCCTCCGGAGAATTTCTATCAGCAGGTAGGCGGCCACCAGGCCTTCGAAAAACTCGTTCACGAGTTCTATCTCAGGGTGGCAACGGATGAGTTGATTCGCCCGATGTACCCGGAAGAGGATCTGGCTCCGGCGGAACGCAGACTGCTGCTCTTCCTAGAACAGTACTGGGGCGGTCCTCGCACCTATCTGGAAGAGCGCGGCCATCCCAGGTTGAGGATGCGTCACGCCGCTTTCACCATCACGCCCGAGGCCAGGGATCGCTGGCTCACACTGATGCGCGAGGCGCTCGACACCCTTCAATTACCCCCTTTGCAGGACGCCACCCTCTGGGATTATCTGGATCGCGCTGCGCACTCCATGGTCAACTCGGCTTAGAGCGTGCTCGGCGGTCTCACCAGAACGTGTCCGTGGGCACTGCTCAGTCTGATCCAGCGACCCGAGCGGTAAAAGGTGATGTGCTCCCCGGACCGCCAGAAACCCAGTGCGTAACCTGCGAAGGCCGCCCCCCCGGGAAGACCCGATAACCCTGGCATATCGCGGCCCCAGACCGCGGCCCGCGCATTATTGACAATGAGCGCGCCCGGATTGACCGGGATGATTTGTGCTATCTCACGGACACCTTCTTTGGCGACAGCAATGAGCTGATCGGCGGCAAGCTCAATCTCCGGACGCCAATCGGCCCGAGGAGCGCTGAGCGCCGCCCATGATTCATTGACCGTCACGGTGGGGATCGGCAGCTCGGTGTCGGTCTCATGCAACCTGGCGAGTCGATCGGCGACCGCTGCCAGAGGCACTGTGCAATCCAGCCCGATATCGCTCTGCTCCGAATCAGTCGGTCCAGCATTGATGTGTTCAACGAGGGCCATGGTGCGTAACCCGAGGATGGTGGGAGTTCCTTCGCCGAGCAGCCGTGGCCGCATCGAGCACACCCAGGCTGCGAGCACTGTGCCGTTGGATTGCAGTCGGATTGCGCCGTCGTCCGCGGCTCGCGCTCGACTGACGAAAGTGCGAAAATCCGCGACTGTCTGGGGATCGCTGAAGCGAAGACTGCTCATGCCCCATCTTCGCAAAGCTCAGCAGTCAGACCAAAAAGTGTGTTCAAAGACACGGCTCTTTAACCGCTCATGACTGCGTGAAGTGTTCCACGCGAGCCGCCCGCCTGCGCTGACTCCAGGCAGACTGATCGCAGCTTCAGGAAGCTTCACCGAAATCTGCTCGGAGGACACCCCGAGTTAGGCTTAGAACTATGACCGATGACGCGCCAAGCTCAGTGCAGAACCTTCTGGAGCTCTTAGACCTCAGTAATGCCGGCGGAGCCCAAACTGACGAAGACATCTTCGTGGGAAGCTCTCAACGGCAATACTCGCAACGTGTCTTTGGTGGTCAGGTTCTGGCTCAGTCCCTGATCGCCGGGATCCGAACGGTCGAGGAAAGCCGTGCGGTGCACTCCCTGCACGGCTACTTTCTGCGAGCCGGGGACGCCGATCTGCCGATCACCTTCGGAGTGCAACGACTCCGGGACGGCAGGTCTTTTTCGGCGCGCAGAATTCATGCCTACCAAAATGCGGTGCCTATTCTGTCGATGATCGCTTCCTTTCAGGAACCGGATGTCGGCATCGATCACCAGGACTCAATGCCCGCGGGTATTCCCGACCCAGAGACTCTGCCGAGCGCTGCTCAGCTTTTAGCGGGTCTTAACCATCCGCTGGCAAAAGCGACCTTTCGCCGTCCCTTCGACGTCCGCCATGTGGGGAGCAATCTCTACCTCACGCCCGATGAAGGCGATCGGCAGCCTTATCAAGCTGTCTGGATGAAAGCCGTGGACAGATTTCCGGATGACCCGAACCTGCACCGGGCGGCTCTCGCCTTCGCCAGTGACTACACCCTGCTGGAGCCTTCACTCAGACCTCACGGGTTGAGTTGGACCACTCCGGGGATGTCGGTAGCGAGCTTGGACCACGCGATGTGGTGGCACCGCCCGGCCAGGGTGGACGAGTGGCTGCTCTACGTCTCCGCCTCACCGAGTGCCTCTGGGGCACGCGGGCTCAATATCGGCAAGTTCTTCACCCGCGAGGGGGTGCTGGTAGCCTCGGTAGCCCAAGAGGGAATGATCCGGGTTCCGCGGCTTTGACCCCGAGGACTCAAGCCCAAGGCTGAGCGTTAGGCTCTCTGCTCCTCAAGTCTTGCTCACGATGGCTCCGAGACGACGATAGCCCACTGATCCGACATCTGAGCCCGCACGTCCGCCCAGCGCGAATCACGAGCGTTGGGCGGACGTGGGGACTATTGCGGGTTCAGCAGACCATCAAAAGACCGGCCGGAAAACCTAGTCCCGGGTGAGCTTGCGGTAAGTCACCCGGTGCGGGCGAGCGGCGTCAGCGCCCAGTCGCTCGACTTTATTCTCCTCGTAGGACTCGAAGTTCCCCTCGAACCAGTACCAGTTCGCCGGGTTCTCCTCGGTGCCTTCATAGGCCAGGATGTGAGTGGCGACTCGGTCGAGGAACCAGCGATCGTGCGAGACCACCACGGCGCAGCCCGGGAACTCAAGCAAGGCGTTTTCCAGGCTGGAAAGAGTTTCGACGTCCAGATCGTTAGTGGGCTCATCGAGCAGCAGCAGATTACCGCCCTGTTTCAGAGTCAACGCCAGATTCAGCCGGTTGCGTTCACCACCGGAAAGCACACCAGCCTTCTTCTGCTGATCCGGGCCCTTGAATCCGAAAGCCGAAACATAGGCCCGTGACGGCATTTCGACATTGCCGACCTTGATGAAATCGAGTCCGTCCGAGACGACCTCCCAGAGATTCTTCTCCGGGTCGATGCCACCACGGCTCTGATCGACATAGGAGACCCGAACCGAGTCACCGATCTTCAACTCACCGCCGTCGAGCGGTTCCAGCCCGACGATGGTCTTGAACAGCGTGGTCTTTCCCACGCCATTGGGTCCAATCACCCCGACGATGCCGTTGCGTGGCAAGGAGAAAGAGAGCCCATTGATCAGCTCACGATCACCGAAGCCCTTCTGGAGTTTGGTGGCCTCCAGCACAAGGGAACCCAGACGCGGTCCCGGCGGAATCTGGATCTCCTCGAAATCGAGTTTGCGGGTCCGGTCCGCTTCAGCGGCCATCTCCTCATAGCGGGCCAGACGAGCCTTGGATTTGGTCTGTCGTCCCTTGGCATTGGAGCGAACCCAATCGAGTTCCTCAGAAAGCCTCTTGGCAAGTTTGGCATCCTTCTTGCCCTGCACCTCAAGGCGAGCACGCTTCTTCTCCAGATAGGTGGAGTAGTTGCCCTCGTAGGGATACAGGTGACCGCGATCAACTTCAGCGATCCACTCGGCGACGTGATCCAGGAAGTAACGATCGTGCGTCACCGCCAAGACGGCGCCTGCATAGCTGGAAAGGTGCTGCTCGAGCCAGAGCACACTTTCCGCGTCAAGGTGGTTGGTGGGCTCATCGAGCAACAGCAAATCGGGCTTCTGCAACAGCAGCTTGCACAGCGCCACGCGGCGGCGTTCGCCGCCGGAGAGAACCGTGACGTCGGCATCGCCGGGCGGGCAGCGCAGCGCGTCCATCGCCTGTTCCAATTGCGAATCCAGGTCCCAGGCGTCAGCGGCGTCGATGGCCTCCTGAAGCTTGCCCATCTCCTCCAGCAGCGAATCATAATCCGCGTCCGGGCTGGCCATCTCCTCTGAGATCTGGTTGAACCGCTGGATCTTTCCGTAGATCTCACCAACGCCTTCTTGGACATTGCCGAGTACGGTTTTTTCCTCGTTCAGGGGGGGCTCTTGGAGCAGAATGCCCACCGTGTAGCCAGGACTCAGCCGGGCTTCGCCATTGGAGGGCGTGTCAAGACCCGCCATGATTTTGAGGATGGTCGATTTACCAGCACCGTTCGGCCCCACTACGCCAATTTTGGCTCCGGGGAAGAAAGACATGCTGACATCGTCGAGGATGACCTTATCGCCCACAGCTTTGCGGGCCTTGGTCATGGTGTAAATGAATTCCGCCATGCTTCCAGGCTAGTGGGTGGAGGGGGCTATCTCCCAACGGGGAACGGATTCTCGGTGAATAAGCTCACCGAGATCAGCTTTGATCCCCCACGAAGCATTTGCCGGTGCTGAGCACTGGCTGCAGAGTGACGGCTACTTTGCCTTCTCTGACTTGGCCAATGACACAGGACTTCTCTATTTTGACCGAACCTTGGATGGCGTCGACGTCCAGCCCTGTCGGAGTTTTCGAAATCGAGACCTCAACGTCCTTAGCCGCTACCCCCAGACCTTGTAGGGTGCTGCGAAGCTGGTCCTGGCTGGGTTGAGGGCTTTTTGCAGCGAGCGCAGTCAAGGCCTGATTGAGCTTTGTCACCATGGAACCGACAGGACCCGGTGATTCACTGGCTAGCTGAGATGCAGCGGGTGCGGTGGTCTCCCCCGTTGACGGCGTGTGATTGGTGCAAGCTGACAGAGCCAGGCCCAGCGCAAGAGCGAGCCCGAGACTCAGCGGCATCCGGGAAAGCGGACGAAGTCTTGGCAACTCGTGGCTCCGCGGTTGCCGGACGCCGGGTTGCGGGGCTGCTTGGATCTTAGTCACTCATTCATTCTGCCATGAGCTGGTTCTGCGCAACGGTTCGCAGTGCTTGAGCCTTGGTCCGGAAAGAAACGACGACTCCAGCAGTGGCAAGCAACACGGAAATGCCTAGGGTCACGATCAACGGAAAGCTGCTTTGCTGGTCGATGCCTTCCAAAGATGCTCCTGAGATAGCTCCGAAAAGCACACCGACCACGGCGAGCGCCATAGCAGATCCTATTGAATCAGCCATTGACAACGCGGATGACACTGCGCCCTGGGTACTACGC
Organism: Psychromicrobium ferritrahens; assembly: GCF_043789415.1. Classification (NCBI taxonomy): domain Bacteria; kingdom Bacillati; phylum Actinomycetota; class Actinomycetes; order Micrococcales; family Micrococcaceae; genus Psychromicrobium; species Psychromicrobium ferritrahens. Next base: position 346,976 of record NZ_JBDLLW010000001.1, read on the forward strand.
GATGCTTGGCTGAGTCCCATGGTGCTCAATCGGGCCAGTCCGAATCCCATGCCGGTACCGGCCAGCACCCAGGCCACCATGAGGATAGCAGCGGGCAAGTTCACCAGGAGAGCGAGGAGCACCATGAGTAAAGAGCAGCAGAGCAATATTGTCCCGCTCTGCACCGCTAGCGGGTGGGAGACCCGATCCGTCAATCTAGATTGGGCCACCGAAGCAACGGTCCAGGAAACCCCGCCAACCGTGAGCGCGATTCCAGCCAAGGACGGCGTCAGGCCGTAATGATCTACCAAGGCCAACACCAGATAAACCTCGGCACTGAAAAAGCGCCGGAGATCAAGGCGCGCAGCAGAATAATGCTGGGCAGTCCGCGCTTCGCGATCAGGGTTCCCGACGGCACCAAGTGTCGTATGGACAGGAGCAGCCCGGTGAGCCCGACCACGACAAAGGCAATCGCAATCATTCTGGAGAACTGCGCAGCCATGCCAAGGCACAAGGTTGCAGCAGCGGCGGCAAAAGCCCAGAGCAACCTCCTGCCCCAAGGGTTTTCGGGATTTCCCGGCCCCATCTCAGAAGCATTGGCTCGGATGCCAGGCAGTGTCATGAGCAAGGCCACCGGCAACAGGATCAGAACCCCGAAGAACACCCATCTCCAGTGAAGATGATCAGCGATGAGCCCGGCGATCGATGGACCGACCACTGAGGGCACAGCCCAAGCCACCGAAAAAGCAGCGAAGATCTTGGGCAGTAACACCGAAGGATAGATCCGGGCGAGCAGGACGTAGATCACCACGCTGATCGCCCCACTGCCAATCCCCTGTACAGCACGGGCTGCAACCAGCAGGAACATCGAGTTTGCGGTTCCTGCCAAAAGCAAGCCCACAGCAAAGACGGTCATAGCAAGAAGCAGAGGCGCCTTCGGCCCTCGACGATCTGACCAAGAGCCAGCGGCAACCATACCAATGACGCCGGTTGCATAGGTCATGGCGAAGACCAGGCCGTACAGCGCATCACCAGAGAGATCCCTGCTCACCGCAGGCATAATCGTGGTGACAGCGAGGGATTCAAATGCGGTCAGCACCACAATGGAAAAGATCCCCAACGTGGTCATCAAATACCTGGACGACCACACTGATTCTTTAGTCACCGTTACGCCCTCATCAATCTTCGCTACCCGCTCATCAATATCCACACAAGAAATCTAGAACCTCAACTGAAGTTGAGGTCAAGCTCACGCATCTCTTCAGCACCATCGCCGCTCTTTCAGCACGTTTCGGCTTAGGATTCGCCTCTTCCTGCGTTATTTGCTGACTTGATTTACTCACTTTGATTCATTGCCTCAGCTGGCATCTTCTCCAAGCGTGCGCTGCTTTCGCCGTCATACTCCAGCTTCAGTTCCCAGCTATCTGGCTCCCTTCCTTTTGACTAAAGACCGCCGATGGCAGGGTGGTCTAGAAAACAGGCTCCACGTCTTTTTCGGGGATACCTGGATTTGCATCGCTCTGTTCGGTGACCACCTCGCTAAACTGCAGCCCCTCAGCAGGATTGATGAACCAGCCGGGTGATTCGCCATCCGCAGCGAGCTTGTCCTTGCTTCTCACCTCGAGTTCTTCCCCTGATTCAGTCACAGCGTCTGAGGACTGAGTGGCTAAGGAGGCCTGTTGGAGTGATGAGGAACCATTGTTTTCTGAGCTTCTGTTCTCCGAAAGATCAAGATTCTGGCTTGCCCGTTTGAATCTCGCGGTGCCCCACACTAGATCGTGGCCGACAGCATCTGCCATGATCTCCGGCGCTATCCCTCGGCGCTCACCTTTGGCCCACTGCCGTAGCTTTAATTTTCCGGTGACGATCACCCGTTCGCCTTTGAGCACGCTGCACGCTGCGTTTTGAGCCAGGCCTCGAAACATGGAGACCGTGTACCAATTGGTCCCCGAATCCACCCATTGGCTTTTCAACCGGTCAAAACGACGTTCGGTCGAACCGAGACGAAAAGTGGCGACTGGCCATCCCGACTCCGTCAAATTGCTTCTGATCTCGCTCGCTACAAATCCACGAACTGTCACAAGGTCATTCATTTCCTCCGCCTTTCAATGATCTCTCCGGTGCACTGCACCTTAGGAAAGATCATTTCTCGTAACATCGGATTGGCACATGGCTCGCCCTCCCGATGTGAGGAAACCGTCCAAAATCCTGCCTTGAGGAGGAGATGTTGATGGAAGGTCAAAGTCACTTTCACTGCTGGTTGAGTAGTTCAGAGTGTGGTTCGGAGGCCGTCCATCAGAATGTTGAGCAGGCGGCTTGCTCTAGCGTCGTGTTCGTGCGGATGAGCCACGGTGAAGATGCCGATCAAGCTGGCAGCGATGTCTTCAGCGCTCACATCAGCGCGGAGTTCACCGGTCGCTCGGCCCGCGTCCAGGAGGGCGTCGATGGCCGTGAGCAGCTCATCGCGGGTCTGAGCGTGGGCGATCTCGCCCGATTCGATCATCACAAGCAAGGTGTCGAGCATGCCATTCTTGGCGGCGATCCAGTCCCCGAACAAATCCATCCAGCCTCGCAGCGCCGAGGACGGCGGCAGCTCGCTGAGTAACTCACGGGCACCAGAAGTGAGCCGCGCGACCTGATCGCGGTAGACCGCGTCAACCAACGATTCACGAGAGGGAAAGTGCCGGTAGAGCGTCGCGATGCCGACGCCGGCCTCACGCGCGATCGCCCGCATAGAAGGCTCAGTGCCAGCAGAAATGAACACTCGAGTCGCCGCTTCGAGAAGTTGCTTGCGGTTACGAGTGGCATCCGCTCGTAGCTCGCGAATGGCTGAATCTTCCAAAACGGATCACGCTCCGATTGTGTTACGCTGGTGTTATAAATGGAGCATAGTCCACTTTTGCTCCTTTTCTTCGTCACAAGGAGACACGCGAGCATGCAAGAACCGAGCATCAGCACATCGACGCCCACAAGCCGAGCAGTCCAGCTCGAAGCATTCGGCGACCACGAGGCCTTGCACCTGCGCGAGGTCCCCACACCACAAGCCGGTCCGCAGCAGATCCGTGTGCGAGTCACCGCCGCCGGACTGAACCCGATGGACTGGTTCATGACCTCCGATGCTGACACCGCCGCCCGATTCGGCCTCAGCCTGCCATCCGGGTTCGGCACAGACTATGCCGGTGTGGTTGACCAGATCGGTGACGGGGTAAGTGAGTTCGCTGTCGGCGACCGAGTATTCGGCGGCGCCATGTCCCGCGCGATCGCCGACCACCTCGTCATAGACATCGCAGGCACCATCCCGGCCGGCGGCGAAGCACACCACACCCCCGACGGCCTCGAGGACCGCACCGCCGCCATCCTGACCATCGCGGGACGAACCGCCGCCGCTGCCATCGCCGTCGTCAACCCGAAACCAAACGACACACTACTGATCGGCGGCGCAGGAGGCGGAGTGGGCGTGTTCGCCGTCCAACTCGCTCGCCTCGCAGGTGCACGAGTGATCGGAACAGGATCGGCAACCTCGGCCGATGCCCTGCGCGCACTAGGAGCCGAACCAGTCACCTATGGAGAAGGCCTAGCCGACCGGCTCCGCACCCTAGCCCCCCACGGCATCACCGCAGCCATCGACCTCTACGGCACAGACACCGCGCAGATCGCACGAGATCTCGGCGTGCCCGACGAACGCATCACCACCATCGCCGCACGAGTCGAGGGAATCACCCCAGCGAACGGAGCCAACACCAGCCGGGAAACCATCCAAGAAATCGCCCGCCTCGTCGCAAGCAACCAACTCCGGATACCCATCGCAGCCAGCTTCCCCGTCGAACAAATCCGCACCGCCGTCGAACAGCAATCCAACCGCCACGTCCACGGCAAAATCGTCATCGACCTCTAGACCTTCGCCCAAGAAGCCGGGGAAACCGCTTTCACTATCCAGCTGGTTAGTGAAAGCAGGCAAAGCCCGAACCCTAGCCCTGATTCGTCGGGCCAGAGTTCGGGCTTTGCGCGTTGAGTGCCCCGGACAGGAATCGAACCTGCGACCAAGAGATTAGAAGGCTCCTGCTCTATCCGCTGAGCTACCGAGGCGGGTGCTGCCCATCGGGCAAAACACGCTACTACTCTACCGAATCTTGTCCAATAATCCTCCCCGACATCTCGACCAGCCGCTCAGGACAGCTCACAAGACAGCTCCAATGCTACGAACCGACATCAGTTCGATAGGTGCCCTTCTGGCGACCCCAGATGAACCAGCCGAGCGGACCGAGAAACGGAAAAGCAAAAACAACCAGGATCCACAGGGCTTTACCACCAGCGGTCAGATTGCTCGAGCCCAGCACGGAGATCAGGGCGCTGATAAAGAAGATGACAAGTCCCAGGCAGAAAGCTAGCAGGCAGATTATCAGTACGACGCCTGAGGTTTGTTCCGGGGTGATGGTGCTTTGCTCAGCGATCATGCTGGACAAATTCTGCATACTGTTATGACTCCTCGTTGCTTGAGATTTAGCTCCGCACAGCGGTTAGCTCTCCCCTAGTCAAGCATCCAAGCTCACTGAAGGGATCCGCCCTGGGTCTTAAAGACCATCATCCGAAGGGATGAGCATCACCTCGGATACCCTCTCCCCGCGCGCGCTCCGGGCCCCCGGCAGAACATATCCGTGGAGCGTATTGGATCAGACCGGCAAGCTAACCGGCCGCAATGAGCGTGCGCAGCTGCTGGAACACTGAATGTTGGACCTCGCTGAAACCACGCGGTTCCTCGGCTGCGATCCAGATCGCAAAAGCGGCCCGGAAAACTGTGACGCCGCTCTCCGCCGCAAGCGTGGCCGTCACAGTATCGACGCCCCGCTGCCTGAGCACGTCCGCCATCGTCTCCGCAAGAGTGGAAAGCTTGATCAGTTCGCGTTCCTGAAGGCCAGGATGAGCGTTGATCACTCGCTGCCGCATAGCCGACCAGTTACGCCGCTCCTCAGGAAAAAGCATGGCGGCGCCCTCGAGCGCAGCAAAGACTAGTTTCATCACCCCATCAGTCGAGCCGACGAGCTCGAGCTCAGTGGAAGCATCGGAATCACCCGCCAATCCATCGAGGAAGAACTGCTCGAAGCGAGCCTGATCAGTGAAAAGCACTTCTCGCTTATCGGCAAAATAGCGGAAGAAAGTGCGCTCGGTCAGCCCCGCCGCCGCCGCGATCTCGGCAACTGTGACGCCGTCGAAACCGCGAGTCTCAAAAAGCTCCAGGGCAGCATTCCGCAATCGTTCAGCTGATCCCGGTTGCCATCTCGCCATCTTCCCATTCTACTCACGACAGAGACTGACATCATAGTGATATAGTCATGACAGTAACTGACATTAAGGCCTTCACGGCCAGAGGAGGTAAAACTTATGCGAGTCTTCGTCACCGGCGCCAGCGGCTGGATCGGATCCGCCACTGTCGATGACCTGCTGAATGCGGGTCATCAGGTGGTGGGCTTGGTCAGATCAGAAACCGCCGCTGCCGAGCTTCAGGCAAAGCATGCCGAGGTCTTGTTCGGGAACCTGGATGATCTTGAGACGCTACGTCGTGGGGCTGCCGAGTCGGACGGCGTCATCCACTTGGCCAATAAGCACGATTGGAATGATCCCGCTGAATCCAATCGTGCGGAGCGGGCCGCCGTGGAAGCCATTGCAGAGACGCTGGTGGGCTCAGATCGCCCCTTCGTGCTGGCATCCGGCCTTTTTCAGCCCGACCACGAAGGGCTCACTCTCGAAACGGACAACCACCCGGAGTCCGGCCCGGGCTCGCTGCGCGGCGGAAGTGAAAATCTGGCCCTCGACTACGTCACCCGGGGCGTCCGAAGCATTGCCGCACGATTCGCGCCGACGGTTCATGGCTTGGGCGACCATGGCTTCATCGCCTTGATCACCGCCGCGGCACGTCGCCACGGCGTCTCCTGCTATATCGGCGATGGTTCCGCCGAGTGGGCAGCCGTGCACCGCACCGATGCGGCTCGGCTGATTCGCCTCGGCCTGGAGCAGGCACCTGCCGGGACCCGCCTGCATGCCGTGGCAGAGCAGGGCATTCGCTCTCGCACCATCGCTGAAACTATCGGCGAAGCCTTCGATCTGCCGGTCACCTCGATCTCCCCGGACGACGCCGTGGAACACTTCGGATTCCTCGGAAGGCTCTTCGGCACACAGATGAGGGCCTCGAATGCGCAGACCCGCGCATCGTTCTCCTGGAACCCCACCGGGCCAACACTTGCGGAGGACATCCTCAACGGTGCTTACGCCGAGGCCTGATCAGGACAGCCCCAGGGCCTTCCGGTTCCTCACTCCGACGTGCCACACTTCCAGGATCAGTAGCAGGAGAATTTCTGGCATTCAGGACTTCAACGGTCCTGAATTGCCTTTAAGGTGGCCCTATGGAAACCATTCGATTCATCGAACCACCGCTTTCCGGGACCGAAGCCGAAGTGCTGATCGGCGTCCTGGAAAGAACTCGCAGCGTCTTCGCCTGGAAGTGCCAGGGCATTTCCAGCACGGGCTTGAACAGCACTCTCGGTTCATCCCGAGTGACCCTTGGTGGCTTACTCAAGCATCTGGCGTGGGTCGAAGAGCAGAATTTCGGCTGGAAGCTCTCAGGACGTCGGCCGAGCCCACCCTGGGACTCCGTCGACTGGCGGGCGAATCCCGACTGGGAATGGACGTCTGCGGCAGAGAACTACCCGGAAGAGTTGAAGAAACTCTGGTCCGAAGCGGTTGAGCGCTCCCGAACAGCCCTGGCCGGCGCCCTGCTGACCGGTGACCTAGGGCAGCCGGTGCACATTGCCGACGAGGATGGAAATCACGCGAATCTTCGCAGAATCATCGTCGATCAGATCGATGAGTACGCCCGGCACAATGGCCATGCCGACCTGCTCAGGGAATCAATCGATGGTTCGGTGGGTGAAGACCCGCCCACCGGGTTCAGCTGGTGAGCAACTGCACCGCTCAAGCCGAGTCCAGTCACAAGGCGGTCAGGATGAGCGGACCGTCTTGAGTCACCGCAATGGTGTGCTCGCTGTGCGCAGCACGCCTGCCGTGCGGAGACCTCAGCGTCCAGCCATCGGCATCGTGCCGATAAGCTCCTGAGCCACCAGCGATCAACATCGGCTCGATGGCGATCACCAGGCCGGCCTCAAGCTTCAAACCGCGTCCCGGTTGGCCTTCATTGGGAACATGAGGCTCTTCGTGCATCGCCCGGCCCACCCCGTGCCCACCGTGATCATCGAGGATCCCATAACCGGCGCGCCGTGCTACTCCACTGACGGCATAGCCGATATCGCCGATCGTATGACCTATTCTCGCTTGCTCAATACCTCGAGCGAGTGCGGCGTCACAAACGTCGATCAAGGCCTGGTCCGCCGGATCGGGGGTACCGACGATGAAACTCACCGCGGAGTCCCCACACCAGCCGTCCAGGAAGGCCCCACAGTCAATGGAGACCAGATCGCCGTCCGCGATCCGATCATCATTGGGCACGCCGTGCACAATGGCGTCATTGACACTGGCGCAGATCACTCCGGCAAAGGGAGTCGGTGCCCAGCGGGGGTGATAATTCAGGAAGGCCGGCGTGGCTCCCGCCTCGGCGATCACTGTGGCGGCGACGTCGTCGAGTTCCCTGAGTGAAACATCCACCGCTGCGACGCTACGGACGGCGGCCAAAGCTTGGGCGACAACGCGCCCGGCTTCCCGCAGAGCTTGAACTTCACCGATGGATTTCAAGACGACCATGAAACTACTCTACGCATTGGCCTCGTTCCATGTTTATATGGGCAGATGCCCCAGCATGCGCTCATGAGCCAGATTCAGCAGGAGCTGCGGAACGCCGCAGATCCACTCCGTGCGCCAAAGATGCAGGCTTATATGAAATCCTCAATGCCCTATCTCGGGGTGACTATGCCGCAAGTTCGGAAGATAACGACGACGGCGGTGCGCGAGCGGCCCTTCGAGAACGCGGCCGAGCTATTGCGAACCGCGGAATTCTTCTGGCGGGCAGCTCACTATCGGGAAGAACGGTATGTCGCACTGGCTCTCACCGATGTAAAAGAAGTAGCACAAAATCTCGACTTTCTGCCGCTGTACCAAGAGATGGTGAGATCTGGCGCCTGGTGGGACTACGTCGACTGGGTAGCTCATCGAATCCGGGGCCTCCTGCACGCCCATCCCGGTACGCTCGCCCCGCTTTTGATCGACTGGAGCGTGCACGAGAATTTCTGGTTCCGCAGATTGTCGATCATCAGCCAGTTGCAGGCCAAGGATGAGACCGATCTGGAATTGCTCACCAAAGTGATCGAAGTGAATATGGCGGATTCGGAATTCTTCGTTCGCAAAGCCATTGGCTGGGCACTCCGGGATTACGCCAGGACCGATCCGCTCTGGGTGCTGAACTTCGTCGATCTCCGATCGGGTCTACTCAGCCCGCTTTCCCGCCGGGAAGCACTCAAACATCTGATTTAGCGGCTCCTTCGGTGAGCGACGATGTTATTCTTCCTAGTATTCCTGAAGCATTCACCACCCAGTAGTAGGGCCGTCGCTTGACTGACACTTTGCAGCAAAAATTCCATCGACCACGGGCCCTCTGGCTGACCTTCGGCGTGCTCCACCTGGTGATTCTTGCCTTACTGTGCCCGCTCATCTTCAGCGGTCAGGTGCTGAGCGATATCTCCTATTACCGGTCCTGGGCCTTTGAGGGAATCCAGCATGGCGTTTGGCAGGGCATCACCCAGGCCTGGGTTTATCCAGTGGGCGCTCTGCTGCCGATCGTAATCAGCGCGGTCTTCGGCTCCTATCTGTACCAGCTCGCCTGGTTCTTGCTCTTCACAGCCTTGAACTTCATGGCGGTGCGAGTGCTGACGAAATCAGCTGCTCCTCAGGGGTATTACGCCGCCTATTGGTGGATGCTCGGTACCGCGATCCTCGGCACCGTCGCGGTCGGTCGGATCGATGGCCTCACTGCCCCCATGGTGATCACCGCCCTGCTCATCCTGGCTGCCCGCCCCTATCTTGCCGCTGCCTTGCTCAGCTTGGCGACCTGGATCAAAGTGTGGCCGGCGGCGGTGCTCTTCGCGGTCGTAGTGGCCAGCAAGCACCGGATCAAGGTGATACTTTCGGGAATCGTAGTCACTGCCGTGGTAGTCGCGATCACCGCTCTGGGCGGTGGCCTGCAATACCTCTTGGGCTTTCTGAACGCGCAAGGCGGGCGCGGCATGCAGCTCGAAGCCCCCTTCACCACTCCCGGCCTCTGGCAAGCCATCCTGCATCTGAGCGACACCTACGTCTTCGAGGACGTGGTGATCAACACCCGTGAAGTGCGCGGTGGGATGAGCGAGGCGATCGGTGCGATCATGAATCCGCTACTGGCGCTCTCCGCCGTCGTCATCTTGGTCTTACTGCTGTGGGCACTGCGCCGCGGCGCGGATGTTCGTCAGCTGATCGTGGCCGGTTCGCTGGCCTTGGTGGCCTCATTCATCGTGTTCAACAAAGTCGGATCTCCGCAGTTTCAACTGTGGCTGGTGGCCATCGTCGCTGTCGGCCTGTACGTCAATCGCAGCGGCTGGCGCTTCCCGGGCTACCTGATGCTGGCTATCGCCTTACTGACCACCCTGGTGTACCCAATCTTCTATGTCCAGCTCTATGAATTGAATCCCGCTATCGCGATTGTTCTGACGTTGCGCAACCTCGGATTGCTGGTGCTGCTGGGCTGGGCGATTCGTGAAGTGATCGTATTGGCCAGATCAGATAGAGCCGTCAGGCAACATGCCGCCTAGATAATCTCGTGCTGGGAGTTGTTGCTCAGAAAGAGTTCTCTGGTCTTGCGATCGAAGAAAACGACGTAGATCGCGAAGCCCAGAGCGATAATCGCTGCGGCAAAACGAGCGCTGTCCAGGTTGATCCATGATTCGCCCTGTTGCAGATAAGGGTAGACGTTCAGTTGATCGGAAATCGCATAGATCATGAAGAACGACAGCACGAAGTAGAGCGTCTTGACCTGCCAGTCATTGCGAATCCCGGTGATCGCGAACAGCGGAATCAGCCAGACAACGTACCAGCTCTGAATCATTGAGGAGAGCAGTACGACGGCGCCCAGCGCCAGTGCTGTTCGGCGCAAGATCCGGTCATAGCTGCCTCGGAACATCAGCCAGACCACAATGCCGATGGCAACGACCTTAGTAGCCAGCCAGAATTCCCGGGTAACCGCCCAGCCATCCCACCCGAAGGAACTGACCAACCCGGCGATGGCCCAGCCGATGGCGCCCACCGGGGCATACCAGATCCACACGCTGCCGGGCGCGGACAAGCCGTTGATCCAGCCGAACCAGAAGCCGTTGATCCAGCCGAAGAGCGCGAGAATCCCCAGGGAGATCGCCGCCGTCATGGCCCAATAGAGGAATTTTCGCGGCCAATTCGCCTTCTTCCCAGCCCACAGCAGGCCGATGAACGGCAACAGTATGATGGTGATCGGCTTGATCGCGATGGACAGGGTCACCAGCACGATCCCCAGTACATTGCGCTTTGTGGCACTGTAGTACAGCCCCGCGATAGCCAGGCCGATCATCAAAGCATCATTGTGCACCGCAGCCAGGAAGTTCACCAGCAACAAGGGATTGGCGACGCTCAGCCAGAGCGCACGATTCGGGTTGACGCCGTGCAGCACCGCCAGGCGGGGAACATAGATCGTGCAGAGCAACACCCCGATGGCGGAGCAGACCCTGAAAAGGAAAACCGAGATCTCGGGATTCCCCCCGCTCACCGTCACCACGAATTGCTCGATCCAGAGGAACACCGGCCCATAAGGCGTAGGGGCTTCGGCCCACAGCTGGTCTGCGCCTAACTGATACCAATTGGAGAGCGCAGAGATGCCGTTCACATATGGATCGAGATTCGCCTGCATCAACCGCCCCTGACCGATATAGGCGTACACATCGCGGCTGAACAACGGGATGCTGAACATGAGCGGCAACGACCAGAACAGAATGGCTTTCCTGACCACCTTGCCCGAGGACGGCGGCCATTTCTTGAAGCGCTGCCCCAAACGCAACCAGGCCCGGACCAGGACCATACCGCCGATCGCGATGCACGCGACGCAAATGACGATGTTAACCGGTTCAACCCGCATCCAGATGAAGAAGACATTCCTTCGGAGAGCGGAGGACTGAGCCAACCAGCCGAGCCCCACCGAGCCGATCATCAGCAAGAAAGAACCTACGAAGCCTGCGGCCAGTGGCTTCCAGTAATCCTGTGAGGCAGTCTCGTCCTGCCCGGAAACATCCTTCGACGGTTCGCCTTTAGGGCGTTGCCCTACTCCGGTTGTTGGCTTAGACGCTGTCATAGGGCAATTTCCGATCTGGCAGTTTGCGTTGCTCCCCCGCAGGCTAGCGTGAGGAACGCGATGAAGCTCAACCTATTTTAGACCAGTCCGGTAGAACTGCAGCCTATTCATTGCACGGTACATTAGTCAGGTGGCTAATTCTTCTGTTTCTGCTGACCGCATTGTCTGGATCGATTGCGAAATGACCGGCCTCGATCTTGGCGTGGACGCTTTGATCGAGGTCGCAGTACTCGTCACCGACTCCGATTTAAACATTCTGGGGGAAGGCGTGGACGTGGTGATCAAGCCCAGCGATCAAGCCTTGGCGCAGATGAATGACTTCGTGCGGCAGATGCACACCACGTCGAAATTGCTCGATGAACTCCCTGATGGCATCACTATGCAGGAAGCTGAGGATCAGGTCCTGGCTTACATCACCGAATACGTACCGGACGCCGGCAAAGCCCAGCTGGGCGGCAATTCAGTCGGCACAGATCGAGGATTCCTGGCCCGCGATATGCCAAGGGTGATTGAGCACCTGCACTACCGCATCATCGATGTCTCAACCATCAAAGAACTATCTCGCCGCTGGTTCCCCCGCGCTTATTTCCAGTCCCCTGCCAAGCTCGGCGGGCATCGCGCGCTAGGCGATATCGTTGATTCCATCAATGAACTCCGCTACTACCGCGAGGCGGTTTTCGTACCTGCACCGGGCCCGGATACCGCGACGGCACAGCAGATTTCCGCTTCGGTTATGAGCACCGGCACGAAGCCTGTAGACTAATTGTCGCTGCGGGAACGCACCTGGTGGGATTAGCTCAGTTGGTAGAGCATCTGATTGTGGTTCAGAGGGTCGCGGGTTCAAGTCCCGTATCTCACCCCAAGGAGTGCGAAAGCATTCTCAAGCGAAGGCCGCATCGGTTTACCGATGCGGCCTTCGTGTTGAACAACAACTGCCTGAACTATTTGAAAGGCCCTTTGAGATGAAGCGCTCGCTTTTCGAAGAAGATCACGAGCTGTTCCGTGAAGTCGCTCAGGAGTTCAACCATCGCGAGGTAGCTCCGCAGTACGCCCAGTGGGATGCCGATCATATGATGAACCGCGGCTTATGGACCGCTGCCGGCGAACAGGGGCTGCTCGGCCTGGCCGTTCCCGAAGAGTACGGCGGAATGGGCATGGCTGACTATCGGTTCCGCGCCGTTTTGGATGAGGAGTTCGCCCGGGCCAATCATCTAGCGGTCGCGCTAGCTTTCCATCTGCACGACGATATGGTGCTCCCCCATCTCTTGGCCTATGGCTCAGAAGATCTGAAGCAGCGTTGGTTACCGGGAATGGTCTCCGGGGAAATCGTTACCTCCATCGCGATGACTGAGCCGGGGGCTGGTTCAGATCTGCGTGGCATCAGAACTAGAGCCGTGAAAGATGGGGACGATTGGCTGATTAGCGGTCAGAAGACTTTCATCGGCAACGGTATCTCTGGGGACGCCGCCCTCGTGCTCGCGCGGACCGATGGCGGAAGCGGCCATGGCGCCAATGATTCCTTCTCACTCTTCATGGTCAGTAAGGGCGAGGGCTACAACACCGGTAAGCAGCTGGACAAAATGGGGCTCAAGGCCTCTGACACAGCTGAATTGTTCTTCGACAATGTCCGTGTTCCCGGAGCCGATCTGGTCGGTGAGCTGGGGCGCGGCCTTGAATATGCTGCTGCCCAGCTGCCTCAGGGCCGATTGGCGATCGCGGTGGCGAGTTCCGCCGTCGCCCGTACGATCTTCGAAGCCACCGTTGGCTACACCAAGGACCGGAATGCCTTCGGCGAACGGATCATCGATTTCCAAAACAGCCGCTTCTCGCTGGCCGATATTCAGACCGAAGTCGAAGTCACTGAGAGCTATGTTGACCAAGCCATCCTGGCTTTCAATGCCGGTCAGCTCGATGCCGTAAGCGCCGCGAAGGCCAAGCTGTGGGCCAGCGAAAGAGTCAAGTCGATTACCGATCGTTGTCTTCAATTGCACGGCGGCTACGGCTATATTCTGGAGTATCCGGTGGCGCAGGCCTTCCTCGCTTCGAGATTGCTGACCATCTTCGGCGGCACCAGTGAGATCATGCGGGAGCTGATTGGCCGGAACCTCTCGGGTGGCCAACGATGACAGTTCATCCCATTGTGGTTCAAGGAGAGCCGACGTTGCACCGTCGTGCTGCTGAAGTCAGGGAATTCGATGATGCCCTCCGGACTTTGATCGCGGATATGCATGAAACCAATGAAGCAGCCAACGGTGTAGGTCTTGCGGCTCCGCAGATCAATATCGGGCTACGAGTCTTTGTCTACGCCATGGAGAACGACGACGGCGTGCCCCCGCAGGGCGTGCTGGTGAACCCGACGCTGGTCTTGGGAAAGATCTCCGGAAACGCCCCTGACCCCGATGAGGAGGCAGAAGGCTGCCTTTCGGTTCCCGGGGACCACTTTCCGCTGAAAAGAGCTGAATGGGTTCGAGTCAGCGGATTCGATGGGTTCGGCGACAAAGTGGAGTTCGAGGCAACCGGCTGGTTTGCCCGCTGTATGCAGCACGAGTACGACCATTTGGACGGCAAGTTGTACGTCGATCGGCTGGTGGATCGTTATCAGCGAAAGGCGCGCCGCTCGGCCAAGGACAACGGCTGGGGGGTCCCTGGTCTGAGCTGGCTTCCCGGAGTGGACCCCGATCCCTTCGGTCACTGAAGCCATGGACCTTCAGGAGCTACTCGCAGCAGCCGCGATCCAGCCGACCGACCGTCAGGAGGTTTTGGCACTGCTTGAAGAGCCACCTTCCGCCCCGGTGCTAGAGGCAATGGCCTTACTCCGAAGCCGGCTCGGCTTGCTCGGGCAAGCAGCTCCGCAGAGCGATTTCGATGAATTCACCTGGATGAGCGCGCTACTGAGGTTCTTGCCCGAACAGTTCAACTGGTATCAGCAGCGGGGCATCCCCTCGGGCATTGCGCTGGCCACCACGGCTGATATCGGACGACAGATCGCAATCTCTCGAGTCACCACCGGCGGCTTTGGTCTTGAAACCTGGAAATGGCTGACCGAACATGCCACCGGCACTCTCTATCAGCTCGGTCGATTGCAATTTCAAATTCAGCCCGGCCCCCGAGAGATCCCGGGGCTGGCCACTGAAGAAGCAATTCTAGGCCTGCATATTCCAGAGATCCGGCACAGCCCGATCACTCCGGGGGCTGTTCAACAGGCGATCTCCCTGGCAAAGGATTTCTTCAACGAGTATTTCAGCGATCAGCCGGTGCGATTCGCCCATTGCATCTCTTGGCTCTTGGACCCCTATCTCCTCGAGAAACTGCCGACTTCATCGAATATCGTTCAGTTCGCTTCGCTTTTCACGCTATACGGGCAACTCCTGGACACTCCGAGCGATGCTGTGTATTTCACCTTTCGCAGCAGAGACTCAGACAATATTCAAGGACTCCCCCGCGAAACGTTACTGCAGCGCGTCGTGCTGGAACGAATCGAGCACGGCGATCACTGGCGAGTTGGCCAGGGATACCTGAAGCTTTAGTTCCAGTGCTTCAGGTATCCCCGTTCATCAGTTTTCCCTGATGACTCGCTGCAAATCTGTTGCGCAGAGTTCTTGCAAGTGCTCGAATTGCTGAAGCCGCTCTTCGCTGATCTCGCCTTTCTCATGGTCGGATTGAGCCTTGCGCAATTGACGCTCTGCTTCTTTGAGGTTCTTCTCTGCCAGTTCGACGGGGTTCAAAATCTTTTCCATGGCTAAAGAATGGCCTCTTTTCCTATTTGTATCCAGTATTTAACATCCTGTTTCATTGTGAAGCTCGCACGACGTCGGCCACCGGCAGTAAAACGGAAGAATAAGAACTTTGCTGTGGACAGTACTTCAACACCGCGAGCATCGCCGTACGCTCTGTCGGACTGAGCCACAGCGCATACGCCGCCTTGACCGAGATCTGTCGCGCAACGTATTCACAACGGAACCGGGTATTCTTCGGTAACCAAGCTGCGGCGTCGCTGTCGCTCTTCTGCTGGTTACTCGCCCCATCCACCGCGATGAGGTTCAACGGGTCATTGGCCAAAGCGAGCCTCTGCTGCTGAGTCAGCGACTGAGCTCCTTTTTGCCAAGCATCACTCAGCGCTACCAGATGATCGATCTGAATCAGCTTGGAGGTCTCAGCCCCGCGACGGAACCGGAGCTCCTTGCCGGTATAAGGATCGGCGAGTACTCCTGAAGCCACCAGACAATGAGAATCCTTCATCGTGATCGCCTCACGTAAATCACGGCGCAGTATGTCATTGCGAGTATCACAGCCATTTTTGTCCAGGTCTGCCCAAGCTTCACCGAAAGCCGTCCTGAGGTAACCGGCCTTCGGCGCACCGGCTTGCACCCGCAGAGTCTGCATCAGCGCCAAAGCCGTGGTGGGCTCAATACTGAAAACCGGACCGGCACCAGAACCCGGCTGTCTTACTGAATGGACGGGAGCCCGCAGCGCTGCGGACCATCGAGCGGCTTCACCAGATACTTGCCAGCACCCCAGCAATGCACCCAACAGAGTGCAGATACCGAATGTCACCCACCGCCCTGTCAGCCACCGCCGCGCAGGAGATACCCGCAAAGCAGCGCTCCGCGAACGAGGAGCCGAAGTCTCTGAGAACATGTCCTCAGGCTACTCAGCGACGCCGTCGTGAAACGGTTTCCGGAATACTTTGGCCCCAGATGTGGATAAAACGGGGTCTCTCAGACCAAAGCAGTACTCGTCCCCTCCCCCGGATCGAGGAACAGCTGAATACGCCTGAAACAAGGACGGGCAAATAAATTATTCGTAAAAGTCTGAAAAACGAGAGGCCCACTAAATAAAAACCATTGAAATGCTGCCGTTGAACGATTCATACCAACTTTCCCGAGCGCCGCAGATGAAACACCAACAGTTCGATAAAATCCAAATATTTCACAATTGAGACGACGAGTCTGAATAACAGCAGCTGGCTTGCTGAGAATTAGCTGAAAATGACATTTAAAGTGTTTAACCGCGCATAGGGTATTGATGAACACCCGAATTTCGGTAGTTTATTCAAATATTTCAGAATTCAAGGAATAATCATGAAAATAGCGAAGTTTTTCACGGTAGCGGCTTTGGTCGGCCTAGTCACCACTGCGGCACTAGGCGGCGTAGCTCCCGCGCAAGCCGCACAGCAGCCGGCACCCGAGATCGTCGGCGGAAGCAAAGCCAATATCAGCGCAGCACCCTATGTTGCTCAGTTCTTTATCAAGGGTCAGTTCAACTGCACGGCTTCGCTGATCTCACCCACCTGGGTTCTGATCGCCAAGCACTGCACCAATAATGTCAAGGTCGCCGACATCACGTTCCGGTTCGGTAATGCGAACCTGGGTCAAGGTACCGTGGCAAAGCCGAAACGCGTCGTGCAGTGGAGCAGCGGCGATATCGCGCTCGTGGAGCTCACCACCTCGTACATCACTACCGTGCCCAATGTCGGGAAGAACTACCCGGCTCAAGGAGCGATTGGAAATATTTACGGTTGGGGCGGCGAGACCGCAAATGGCCCACTGTCCAGTTCACTGAAGACCGCTAAGGTGAAGCTCCTTGGCACGGATGGCAAGGTTGGGCAGGGAATCGGAGAGTCCCTGGTCGTCGAGGGTGTTGACGGACAGGCCTGGACCGGTGATTCCGGCGGCCCCTTCGTTGTCGGTGGAGTGATCGTGGGCGTGGGCTCGACCAGTGACTCCGGCGGCACCAAGAAAAACGGCTTGGCCGACTATGCTTCGATAGCTCCCGCAGCTTCCTGGATCACCGCGACCTCTGGCGTACGCACTAACTGATCATCTCTCTAGGCCAGCAGAGAGCCCTCAGCGGCTCGGCGGCGTATCGGGCCAGTGCTCACCGTTGATTTGCGGTGAGCACTGGCCCGATACGTTTTCTGATTTCTCGGTCTCAAAGGCGGACGCTCTCTGCTGCGTCAGCTAGCGCTCCTCGCCGTGATGAAGTGGCGACAGCCACCGATCGAGCAGCCCGAAAGTGCCGGAAACAAATTCTTAACACTGGGAAACACTCAGTAATCTTTATTCACCGAAAAAAGATCTTCAGTGACTCGAAATCGCCTTGAACACCGGTAGCCCGAGAACGGCGGGGAACTCTTCCTCCGGGAACAGGTCGAAGTGAGAAGCCCTCATATTGAGCAATGCGACGGAATTCTGAATAAAAGCATCCGAAATGCTGGGAATTCGCTGACATTCGGTTTTGCGCTTTGACACCCCATTACACTTCCAGACTATAAACAACCCACCCGGTTGTTTATATCTATTTCTGTTCTCAGCACCCCCAAGGAGAGATACATGAAGATCACCAAGATTTTAACTGCTACGGCCCTGGTGGGCCTGCTGGCCGCTGGCGGATTGAGCACTGCAAGCCAAGCGCAAGCCATCCAGCCGGCTCCGGAGATCGTGGGCGGCAGCGTCGCGAATTTCAGCAGCGTTCCTTTCGCCACCCAGCTCTACTTGAATGGCCAGTTCAACTGCAGCTCTTCGTTGATCTCATCCACTTGGGTCTTGACCGCCAAGCACTGCGTCGATGGCACGGTCAGCGTCCGCGTCGGCAGCGGCACCTTGGGCCAGGGAACTTTGATTTCGAGTAAGCGAGTGGTGACCTGGAGCAGTGGCGATCTGGCTCTGGTTGAGCTCTCGCAGCCTTACAACACCACTTTCGCCTCGCTAGGAGCCACCAACCCGAGCCGGAATACCACCGGAAATATCTATGGCTGGGGCCGTGAAACCCCGACCGGCCCGGCGGCTCCCAATCTGAAGACCGCGCGGGTCAAGGTTGTCGGGCTGAGCACCGATGCTTATGGTGGCGTGGCCATCGCGCATAACGGCATTGATGGTCAGGCCTGGAAGGGCGACTCCGGCGGCCCCTTGGTGATCAACGGGAAAGTCGTTGGCGTTGCATCCACCAGCGGCAGCGGGGGAACCGATACCCAGGGACGTTCCAACTACACCTCTGTGCCTAACGGAGCATCGTGGATCGCCTCGATCTCCGGGGTGAACGCAAGCTAACTCTGATCAGTTGGCTGAAGACGAAAACCGCCTTCAGTGCTGTTCGGTCAATGGGCCGGGTGCTCTTCTGGAATAACTGGAAAAGCGCCCGGCCCATTGCTTGACGATCCGGTGCCGTCATCCGTCTTCGAGACTTTAGGGACCTGCTGAAGGCCTCAATAGAATGGTCAGATGACTGAATTCACTATCGAAAGCATCCGTGGTGAGATCGATGCACTGGACCGGCAGATCGTTCAGCTCATCGCCCAGCGGCAGAAGTGGGTTGTCGAAGCGGGTAAGTTGAAGACTGATCGGACCGCCGTCCAAGCCCCAGATCGCGTGGAGAAAGTTATCGCCAAGGTTCGGGGACTGGCCACGGAGTTCGAGGCGGATCCAGAGGTGGTAGAACGCAGCTATCGCAGCATGATCGCGGCTTTTATCGACATCGAGTTATCGGTCCATCTGAAGCATCAGGGCGAAGAAATGCTTTCCTCGTGATCGCCTGCGAGCCGTAATTCCGGCAGCAATCGGACAGCTAACGGATGGGATAGCCGATACGCCGGGTTCTGTTCGACGGAACCGTTACCAATTCCGTCGCGACGATCATCCATCTACGGTCATCGTTGCCGATGACCTCTAGCAGCCTACCCGGGCACTCGGGCGAGCAGCCCTCAAACGTGACCTGTCTGGCCTTGCTCCAAGTGGGGTTTACCGAGCCCGTCCAGTCACCTGGACGGCTGGTGGTCTCTTACACCACCGTTTCACCCTTACCTCTTTCGAGGCGGTCTGTTTTCTGTGGCACTGGCCTGCGGGTTACCCCGAGTGGGCGTTACCCACCACCTCGCTCTGCGGAGCCCGGACGTTCCTCGAGTTATTGGCGCTTAACACCAGCAACGCGCGATCGCCTAGCTATCCCATCCGAGCTTCAAGTCTAGCTGCTCAGTAGCTCAGCCCCGAACGGGCTTGGTGCTGGCGAACAGACCCCAGAAACGACGCCTCCGCCGAGAAGCTTTAGCTGATTCTTCCGCATGAGCATAGATCTCAGCCACCACTCGCGGGTCCGAAAGGTCCGGAAGCTTCGCTGAGCGCGGATGAACTGCCTTTACCGTGCCGAAAGGAACAGATGTCATATTCTCGCCTCCCTCAGATCCATTCTACCGATCGAACAGGTTCTTGTCCGTACTTGGGGTGCATCGTCTCGGCAAAGGCAATGGCCAGGATGTTCGCAAACATCTCCACTACATGAGCGTCATCTTCGGTGAGGTCACCGGCATCTGCGGCGTCGAGAGTGAGCATTCCATGGACCTCGCTCGCACTGCTGATCCGTACCGAGATAAAAGTTCGGTAGCCTCGCCCGCTGCCACCATAATCTTCAGGTTTTTCCTTCTTCAGATCGGGGATGAAAAGGTAGGACGAAGGAGAGCTGCGCAGAAACTCCAGGGCTTTCTCACCCCGTCCTTGATCGCCGTTGACGAAGGCACCCGTGGGCTGACGAACCCCGGCGTATCTGAAGACTTCAAGCCGATCACTCGTCGGCGTCAGAGCATAGGCGATGGCGCGCGCATCCTTGGCGTCATGAAAGACGTTGATCAAGGCTGTCACTGCATAACGCGCCAGCTCGTTGAGAGTACCCAATCGTTCCGATTCGGTCTGACTCGGCATCTGAGCCACCGCTGAAGCCATTTGCGAGATATGCGTATTGAGCGCATTGCTGCTCACCAGCTGCCTGGCGGCCAGACGCCGCTCCCAGGCCGAATTGGTCAGCTGCAGCAGCAAGCTCAAGAGCAAAATGCCTACCGCCACCCAGAATAACGAAAGGTAATCACGAGCCCAGAAAAACAACACAGTGGCCGCTGCCGGCGCAATATAACTCAGCACTTTAGCCGTTGCTGCTAAGCCTGCAGCGAATCGTGAAAATGCTTGGGCTCGATTCGTTATCTCAGTTCTCGGAGCCACCATGTATTAAGGCTATTTCGGGGCACCGACAGAATAGCGGCGTCCGAACTCAGTCGGAAGAGCGAGGAAAAGTTCTCGGGTGAACTCCCGCCATCTCCTCCATAACCCTCACCACTTGGCAGCTATAGCCGAATTCATTGTCGTACCAGAGGTACAGCACGAGGTTCTTCCCCGTCGAAATGGTGGCAAGACCATCAACGATTCCTGCTCGTCTGGAGCCCACGAAATCCGTGGAGACCACTTCCGGTGAATCTATGTAGTCGATTTGCCGGTGCAGCTCCGAGTGCAGGGAGATCTCCCGAAGGTAGTTATTGACTTCGTCTTTGGTGGTTTCCTTCTCAAGATTCAGATTGAGAATAGCCATTGAGACGTCGGGGGTTGGCACCCGGATCGAGTTCCCGGTGAGTTTACCCAGCAATTCTGGCAAGGCTTTTGCCACAGCCTTCGCTGCTCCGGTTTCCGTCAGAACCATATTGAGTGCCGCGGAACGACCTCTTCGATCACCCTTATGAAAGTTATCCGTCAGGTTCTGATCATTGGTAAATGAATGCACTGTTTCGACGTGGCCGTGCACGATACCGAATTTATCGTTAATCACTTTGAGCACGGGAGTAATGGCATTGGTAGTGCAAGAAGCTGCGGTGATAATCCGATCGCTCTCTGAGATCGTGGCGTGGTTGATGCCGTGCACGATGTTCTTCAGATCTCCCTTACCGGGAGCGGTGAGCAGCACCCGCGCCACCCCCTGGCTCTGTAGATGCTGCGCCAGCCCGTCAGCGTCGCGCCAACGACCGGTGTTATCAACCACCAAGGCATCGCTGATGCCGTATGCCGTGTAATTGACCGCGGCGGGATTATCCGCATAGATCACCTGAATCAGGGTGCCATTGGCCAGAATGGTGTTGTTCCGCTGATCGACGGTGATTGTTCCGTTAAAGGGCCCGTGCACCGAATCGCGCCGCAGCAAGCTCGCGCGCTTTACCAGATCCTGTTCGGAGCCTCTCCGCACCACGATGGCGCGCAGCCGCAGCCCATTGCCGCCACCTGAATGCTCGATGAGGATCCTGGCAAGCAAGCGTCCGATCCGGCCAAAGCCATAGAGCACCACATCGGTGCTTCGTCGGTCATCGCGGCCGCGCTGGTCGATCAGCTCAGCCAATTCAGCGCGCAGAAAAGCGTCGAGCTCCCCTTGCTGCGTCTTGAAACGCTGGTTCAGTTTGGCCAGATCAATCGAAGCGGCCCCCAGCTCAAGGCGGCTCAGTCCCTGCAGAAGCGGTAAAGTCTCTTCGATCGGGAGCTCCACCTCATCGATCTGGCGTGCCCAGCGGTGTGCCTTCAACAGATCCACCACCGACTGATTGATCAGCGAACGCCCATAAACACTGGTGATGACGTTGTTTTCGCGGTAAAGCTGACCGACCAGAGGAATCATCGCCTCTGCCATCGCTTCCCGTTTCGCCCAGCTCGAATAGGCGGTGTCGGGGTTCACAGTCACTTATGGTGCCTTCCTCATTGAAGTCAGTCAGAACACTTTTGATTCAAAAGCCGAGATCAATTCTAAAGTGGCTGACACCGAGCTATCGACCATCGTGGTCAATCTCACCCCTGGTAGGAAGGCACCACAGCGCTGCTAGGCGCTCAACCGCGGGTAGTCGTTATACCCCTCCGCACCGCCGCCATAGAAAGTCGCAGGATTCGGCTCATTCTCTGGATGCCCGGCTTCCCAGCGCTCAATCAAGTCCGGGTTGGCGATCACCGGGCGTCCCACCGCGATCAGATCGGCCAGTTCATCCGAGAGGACCCCCGCTGCCTCCTCGCGAGAGGTCAGTGTGGAGAAGCCGCTGTTGAACATGAAGGCGCCGCCGAAGCTGCTGCGCAGCCCCTGCACCAGCTCACTCGCCGGATCCCGGTGCAAAACACTCAGATAGGCCAGTTCAAGATCTGAAACGCCCTCCAGCAAGGCATGGTAGGTCGCCTTGACGTCCTCGGGATTCGTTTCCAGTACGTCCTGGATATTGTGCTCTGGCGAAAGCCGGATGCCGACTCGCTCAGCGCCGATCTCCGCTGCCACTGCCCTGAGCACCTCTACTGCGAAGCTTGCCCGAGCCTGGGGTGAGCCACCGTAACGGTCCTCACGCACATTCGACACCGGGGAAAGGAACTGATGCACCAGGTAACCATTCGCCCCGTGAATCTCGACGCCGTCAAACCCTGCGTCGATGGCTCGGCGAGCGGCCGCGACGAACTCATCCCGCACTACACCCACCTCTTCGATGGTCAGCGCATGGGGCACCTGCGGAGGGAGCTTCTCAGCTCCTACCCGAACCTCACCGGAGATCGCAATGGCGCTCGGCGCAATCGTGCGATCCACTCCACTCATCTTGGAGTGCCCGGTCCTTCCACCGTTCATGATCTGCATGAAGATCCGGCCACCGGCGCGATGCACAGCTTCGGCGACCTTGGCCCAGCCCGCGGCCTGAGCCTCGGTGACGATTCCTGGTTGCCCAATATAGGAGCGGGATTCATGGCTGGGGTAGGTGCCCTCGGTCACGATCAGTCCGAGCCCCGCACGTTGTGCGTAGTGCTCGGCCAGAATTTCTGCCGGAACCCCGTCTTCACCGTTACGTAAGCGGGTCAGCGGGGCCATCACTACACGGTTCGGCAAGGTCAGAGCGCCGAGGGTGACGGGCGTGAAAATATTCATTCATCAGAACTTTCTACGAGGCGGGGGTCCGGAGATGTCCGGGCTCCTCAGCAGTTCGAGTGCTTTGGTCTTCGTCTGACGGCAACAGCACCATCACGCCGGCTATTCCGGTGATCTGACTCACATCGGCAGGCTTTCCCGGAATCAGTGGGAGGCCCGAACCGCTATGCTCGTTCCGTGCTGATCTTATTGCCGCCTTCAGAAGGTAAAACCGCTGCCCCCACCGGAACAGCTATGAATTTAACAGAGCTGGCTTTTCCAGGGCTTTTGGAACCCCGGCTGAAGGTACTGGAGGCACTCAGCGAAGTCTCCGCGCATCCTGAGGCTTTGGACAAGCTCGGCGTTGGTGCTTCGCTCGTGGCGGAGATCGCTCGGAATACCCGGCTCAAGGAGGAGCCTGCGGCACCCGCATCTTCGATCTACAGTGGGGTGCTCTACGACGCACTCGGCTATTCACGAATGACCCCGCTTCAGCGACGCCGGGCCGAAGAGTCCATTGTGGTGATTTCAGCGCTCTGGGGAGCGGTGCGCTTGACAGACCGAATCCCGGCGTATCGATTGTCGATGTCGGTCGGCCTGCCAAAGCTGGGTCGCCTGGCCGCCTTCTGGAAGCCACACCTCAACGAATCGTTGAGCGCGGCAGCCGGAGAGCAATTGATCGTCGATTGTCGTTCCAGCACCTACTCGGCCGCCTGGACGCCGCCCGCCGAGCGCACCGTCGAGGTGAACGTCTTCCAAGAGCGGCAAGGGAAGCGAACCGTGGTCTCCCACTTCGCAAAGCACACCCGCGGCGAACTCGCTGGGCTGCTGTTACGACGTCGTGGCGCGGCCCCGACGAATCCGCAGCAGCTGCTCAAAGTCGCTCAGCAGCATTTCACCGCGGAACTAGTGCCTGGAACGGCCAAGCGGCCCTCGAGCTTGAACCTTGTGCTGGAGAAAGGCATCAGTTTCGCAAAGTCGAAAGTCTAACGCGACGGGCTGCTCGCGAGAGCTAAGTCCACTCGGAAGAACGCACCAGAATGCAGCCGGAATCGGGGCAGAAGACGATCTCGTCTGCCGCCGCTTTTGAAATATCCGCCAGGTCCCCGGGGCTGAGCTGCATCCCAGATCCCTCCGAAGTGCCGTGGAAGAGGCGGGCCGCGCCGATCCCACGCCGTTCCAGAGTACGTTCGTAGACCGCTAGCAGACCGTCCTCAAAGCTTTCCGCGAGTGCAGAGCGCTTGGCCTGAGTGCTTTGATGCTCCGCCAAAACATCGGCTAGCGAAGCATCGACCTCCTTCTGCACCAAGTCCAGCTGGCCCTCCAGACCCTGCACTACCGACTGCCGGGTTGCCCGACGAGCGGAGACCTCTTCCAAGCGCTCCATCACCTCGAGTTCCGCGTCCTCCAAATCGGAACGGCGTTTGGCCAATGAAGCCAGATCTGCCTGCAACGCCATCAGATCTTTGGATAGACCACCCGCGTTCAGCCGCGCTTCATCGCGCTCCATCCGGCTGACCACCTGGGCGACGTCGTCCTCTGAACGCTTGAGTTCGAGCTGGGTATCGGCGAGTTCGATGCTCAACTGGCCCAAAGCCGCCTGCGCCTCGGAAAGCTCACCCTGCAACTGGCTGAGCCGAGGGTCTGCCCGTAGCGTCTTGGCCTGTTTATCCAGGCTCTTGAGCTTACCGTCAAGCGCTTGCAAATCCAGTAGTCTCAGTTGCTCAGCCGGAGCAGCTTTCGCCATCAGTACCCTCTTCTCAGTAAAAACCTATTGTCCAAGCCTACGGCCACTTAAGCCATACCGGGGGTCAAAATGAAATCCCAGGGATCGGTATTGACCTGGCTCACCCTCAACTCGACGTCAAAACCCTGATCTCCCAAGACATTTCCCAAAGCTTCGGCCGCGGCGGGCAACCATAACCATTCCGAGGCGAAGTGGGAAAAATCAATCAGGTAGGGGCGTCCGTCTGGTCGTCCTTCCCTGGCTTCCGAGGCCGGGTGGTGACGTAAGTCAGCGGTCAGATAAACATCAGCGTTGGCGGCTTGTACCGCACTGAGCAGGGAATCCCCCGCACCTCCGCAGACCGCGATGCGACGGACCAGCCCCTGCCGGTCCCCGGCCACTTTGACTCCACCCGCGACAGCGGGCAGAACGCTGAAGACCAAAGCCGCGAAATCCCCCAGCTGCATGGCCTGCGGCAGCTCGCCGATCCGCCCAATGCCTTCCTCAGGCAAACCATGACGCGCGGCTTGAAGCGGCTTGACCTCTTCCAGGCCAAGAGCATCCGCGATAACATCGGAGACCCCGCCCACCGCAGAGTCACCATTGGTGTGCACCGCGAGCAGGGCGCAACCACCCTCGATCAGGGCGTGCACAACTTTGCCCTTCCCGCTCGTCGCCGCCACCGAGGTGACCCCCCGCAGCATCAAGGGGTGGTGGGAGATCAGCAGATCCGCACCCCAGTCAAGGGCCTCTTGCACGACCTCAAGGGTCGGATCAACCGCAAAAAGGATCTTCTGCACCGGATTGGCGGGCCGGCCGACCACCAAACCGACGGCGTCCCAGTCCTCAGCCAATGATTCGGGCCACAGTTCCTCAACCGCTAATAGCACTTCGGCGAGTGTCGCCGGTTGACCTGTGTCACGCTCATCTTCCTCAACCGTCTGATCCGTTGCTGGCTCACTGTGGTCCATAGCCCCATCCTATGTCGCGCTTCTGTCGCCCCTGCCCGAGAGCGCCTCGGGAATCTTCTGCCCGTTCCGAACATTGAAAGAGCGTGAAGACTTTTATCTTAGGCGGCGGCTGCTTCTGGTGCCTCGATGCCATTTATCAAAAAACCCGTGGTGTCACTGAAGTCGTCTCCGGGTACACCGGTGGCTACACCACCAACCCCGATTATGACTCGGTCTCTTCAGGCGTCACCGGGCACGCCGAAGTAGTAGCCGTGACTTTCGATGAAACAGTGATCCCGGAGGAAGTGATCCTCGATCTCTTCTTCGTTTCGCACGATCCCACCACTTTGAATCGTCAAGGCTACGATGTGGGCACCCAGTATCGCTCCTCGATGTTCTACCTTGACGCCGAGCAGGAGGCTGCTTTCCAGGCAGCGATTGAGCGGGCCCAGGCACTGTGGTCGGACCCGATCGTCACCGAAGTGACACGGTTGCCGAAGTTCTATCGGGCTGAGGAATACCACCAGGATTTCTACGCTAAGCATCCCGAACAGGGTTATTGTCAGGTGATCATCAATCCCAAGTTGGCCAAAGCCCGAAAATATTACTCTTCGTGGCTGGTAGCTTAGATTTCGGAGCTTCACGCTGACTAGGATTTGCAAGGACTTTTAGCAATCCCTCAAGCCCCCCAAAGGCTCCGACCCAGAAGCGACTCAGATAGGAATCCGATGGCTGCGATCTATGAGAACGTCACCGAATTGGTTGGACGCACTCCGCTCGTGAAACTCAATAGGCTGACCGAGGGCCTGGCCGCGACGGTGGCCGTGAAGCTTGAGTTCTACAATCCGGCGAACAGCGTGAAGGACCGGATCGGCAAGGCTATCATCGACGCAGCCGAAGCCTCAGGTGCGCTCAAGCCCGGGGGTACCGTGGTGGAAGGCACTTCTGGGAACACCGGTATTGCGCTCGCCATGGTCGGCGCGGCTCGCGGTTACAAGGTCATTCTGACCATGCCGGAGACCATGTCCACTGAGCGTCGGGTGATGCTACGGGCCTATGGTGCCGAGATCGTTTTGACGCCGGGTTCTGAAGGCATGCGAGGCGCGGTGGAAAAAGCCAAAGACATCGTGGCCGCCACGGAGAACGCCATCTGGGCTCAGCAATTCGCTAATCAGGCCAATCCAGCGGTGCACCGGGCCACCACCGCCGAGGAGATCTGGAACGATACGGACGGCGCCGTGGACATCTTCGTCTCGGGCGTCGGCACCGGCGGGACCATCACCGGCGTAGGTCAGGTGCTGAAGGAACGCAAGCCCGGTGTTCAGGTGATCGCCGTGGAGCCCAAAGACTCCCCCATTCTGAACGGCGGCTCCCCCGGACCGCATAAGATCCAGGGTCTGGGAGCGAACTTCGTCCCCGAAGTATTGGATACCGGAATCTACGACGAGGTGCTCGACGCTTCTCTGGAGGATTCGGTTGCGGTAGCCAGAGCACTGGGCACTCAAGAAGGTATTCTGGGGGGTATCTCCTCCGGCGCTATCGTGTGGGGCGCTCTGGAATTGGCCAAGCGACCTGAAAACGCCGGAAAACTGATCGTCGCCGTGGTTTGCGACTTCGGGGAGCGTTATATCTCCACTGTTTTGTACGACGATATTCGAGGCTAAGGGATGACATTCTTCGCCAGGCTGCGCGAAGACCTGACGGCTGCTGGCTCTCACGATCCAGCAGCCCGTGGCACGGCAGAGAACTTTTTCATTTATTCAGGTCTGCACGCGATCTGGGTGCATCGCCTCACTCACAAGATGTGGCAGCATCCCGGATTGCGATTCCCGGCTCGGGCGCTATCGCAGTTGGCCAGGTCAATGACCGGGATCGAGATTCATCCTGGAGCCACTATCGGGCGCCGCTTCTTCATCGACCATGGCATGGGCGTAGTGATCGGAGAGACCACCGAGATCGGCGACGATGTGATGCTCTATCAGGGCGTGACCCTGGGTGGCCGATCACTCGCTAAAGTCAAGCGTCATCCCACCCTGGGTGACCGGGTGACGGTGGGTGCGGGAGCCAAGGTGCTCGGGCCCGTGGTGATCGGCTCCGATACCGCCATCGGGGCGAACGCAGTGGTGGTCAAGGACGCCCCCGCGGAGTCCATCGTGACCGGCATCCCCGCGACCTGGCGACACCGGGACGCCAAGCGGGAAACCGCTCCCGCGGTCGATCCCGCCGAGTATATTGACCCGGCGATGTACATCTGAGCCAATATGGCTGCCTCGAAGGGGCTTTGCTCGCGAGCAGTAATTCAGCGAAAACGAGCTGACGCTTCCCGAGCCCTGATCCGCTGGAGGGTTCGGACCCGTCTCGCGAGCAACAATTCAGCGAAAAACGTGCTGAATCCATCTTCGCTTCGACAAATCCGAACCCTCCCGAGAGAACTTAGTGGCTGTCTACGGCTTCAATCTCGGAGCGATCTTCACCCCAGAGCGTGTGGAAAGTGCCTTCGGCATCCACTCGATGATAGGTATGAGCACCAAAGAGATCCCGAAGCCCCTGGGTCAAAGCCGCGGGCAGGCGCTTACGGCGCAGGCCGTCGTAGTAGGCCAAGGACGCCGAGAACACCGGCACTGGGATACCGAGTTGCACAGCGATCGAGACTACCCGACGCCAGGCGGGCAGTGCCTCAGCGATGGCCTGCGCGAAGGCTGGGGCGAAGAGCAGGTTCGCGGGCTTCTGCTCGGCAGCGTAGGCCTGGGTGATCTCCTTGAGGAGTTCAGCCCGGATAATGCAACCGCCCCGCCAGAGCGAAGCGATCTCGTCGAGCTTCAAATCCCAGCCGTATTCCTCCGCCGCCCCGGTGAGCATATCCAGGCCCTGTGCATAGCTGACCAGCTTGGAGGCGTAGAGCGCTTGCCGGACATCGTCCACAAAGCCCTCGGGAATACTGACCTGAGCTTCCTGACCGGCCAACGTCGTCTGCGCTTCTACCCGTTGCGCGGCTTTGGAGGACAAAGCGCGGGCAAATACCGATTCGGCGATGCCCGAGGTCGGCGAGCCAAGTTCCAGAGCCGAGATCACCGTCCAGCGGCCGGTGCCCTTCTGGCCTGCTTGATCAACCACGACGTCGACAAAAGGCTTGCCGCTCTTGGCATCGACGTGACCCAGGACCTCTGCGGTGATCTCAATCAGGAAGGACGCCAGCTCGCTCTTATTCCATTCGGTGAAGACCTTCGCCTGCTCAGCGGGCTCGAGACCTGCCCCGCTGCGCAAGAGATCATAGGCTTCGCCGATGACCTGCATATCCGCGTACTCGATGCCATTGTGAACCATCTTCACGAAGTGTCCGGCACCATCGGTGCCGATCCAGGCGCAGCAGGGCTGACCGTCCACCTGGGCTGAGATCTTCTCCAGCAGCGGACCGAGAGCCTGATAGGACTCGTAAGAGCCACCAGGCATGATCGAAGGGCCGTTCAGAGCTCCTTCTTCGCCACCGGAGACCCCGATGCCGACGAAGTGCAGGCCCTGCTGAGCCAGTGCGGCTTCTCGGCGCCGAGTGTCCGCGAAATGTGAGTTCCCGGCATCGATCACAATGTCGCCCTCTTCGAGCAGCGGAACGAGCTGGTCGACCACAGAGTCGACCGGGGCACCGGCCTTGACCATGATCAGCACCCGCCGTGGTTTCTCTAGGGCGGCGACCAACTCAGCGAGGGTCTCAGTGCGAATGAAATCGCCTTCCGAGCCGTGTTTGGCCAAAAGTTCATCGGTTCGGCTCGCTGAGCGGTTGTGCAAGGCCACGGTGAATCCGTTCCGGGCCAGATTACGCGCCAAATTGGCACCCATTACCGCCAAGCCTGTAACGCCGATCTGTGCAGACATTCTTCCTCCAGGGTCATAAAAGTCCTAACACTATGAAGCCTAGTGCCCTTCGGATGGCATTGCTCATGCTGACGCCGGCGCCGTTCAGATCACTGGACTGGGCTAGCCTCGGGGGATTTTGTTTAACGTGCAAATGCTTGTACATTTGTCTTCGGTCTTCTGCGCTGGCATCCCCCAATAGTCAGCGCAGAAGACCTTTTCATTTAACCTCCCGGGGGCCAGCGTCTCAGCGCTGGCGGGACGCAGCACTTCGGGTATCGAGACGACTCCGCATTCTCGATTCAAAGCGGTTGAGGATCTTCAAAAAAATCCTGCGAAAAAATGAGGCAAACTGTCATAGAAACTTTGCATCGGGGTCTCACCCGACTATGATAAATATTGACTCCTGATCGTCGTATCCCCCAATAACGACGATCAGGAGTCTTTTATTTTGCTAGCCCGGCGCTTAACCTCTTACCGAGCCCAAACAGAAGACGGAGCCCGTCCCAGATCTTTTCACAACGCTCTTGCCGTCGATGAAGATCTCACAGCTCACCTGGTTGGCCGCCGATGAGGAGACGGAGAGCGAGGCCAAGCCGAGAGCAGCTTTTCCAGTGATCTCCTTCTCCCAGTTGCCCTTGATCGGAACATTGGAATCAGCTTGCTCACCCACCGCGTATTTCACCACGGCATCCGCGGCGGACGAGGTGACCAGCTTGAAGGTGTGTTCTTTATCCAGATCCGAAGGCAAAATACTCGGGAAGCCACTGGAGAATTCGGTGGGTATCTTATTGAGATCCTCTTTGAACGCATTGCTGACGGCGGTAAAGGCGATCATCGACACCACAATAGAGGCCACCAGGCCAAGCACACCCAAGGAACCGCCGATAGCGGGCATCACCTTGGAGCTGTCTCGGCGTGAGAGAGCGATCGCACCACAGATCACCGCTCCCAGGCCAAGCAAAACGCTGACCAATCCGATGAACGGAATCCAGCAGAGCAGTATGGCCAGGATACCCAGGACCAGCGCTACGACGGGGAGTGCTTTTCCGGCCGGCGTCGGTGGCTGATAGCCCTGCGGATATCCCGACTGCTGGCGCCCGTCCGTTGGGTACCCAGGCGTCTGGATCGACGGAGCAGGTTGCTGAGGGGGCCGATAGCCGGATGGCTGCTGTGGTTCAGGAGTCCCTGGAGTTTCAGACATTTGACCTTCTCTAAGATGAGCCGGTAGAGCCGTCTTCCAGCAGCCAGAAAGGCCTGCGAGTCCAACAGCACTAAGGAAATCAGTAAATGAGAAATAATATCTCATTTTACAAGAAGGTGCCTTTTCCGGGGCGAAGAGCTCCGCTGGCAAAATCGGCATTCGTAGCGCCTGGACGCCCTGATGACCTGGCGCGATCTTAGCCTTATCTCATTGATACCAAGTCCGCAACTGCCCTGTACTAAAAAACCCCGCTCTGCAAGGTTAAGTTTCCTTGAAAACGGGGCTTTCTTCGGTGGTGGGTCCTACCGGGATCGAACCGATGACATCCACGGTGTAAACGTGGCGCTCTACCAGCTGAGCTAAAGACCCATGATTGCCGCTCAACACGACAACGAAGTTCTACTCTACCCGAGAGAGGGGGTGCTCCCGCAAATCCGGCAATTTCTCGGCCAGATAGCTCAGAGCTTCGCTGACTCCTGCCTCAATTTTGAGGGTCGCTAGATCGTCTCCCCGGGTGGCACCCCTATTGATGATCACCACGGCTTTGCCCTCTTTCACCGCTCGACGCGGAAATCTCAAACCACTCATCACGGTGAGCGAAGACCCGGCAACCAGAAGTGTGGTGGCTCGCTCGACGATGTCGAAACTGCGCTCCACCCGTTCCTTCGGCACGTTCTCACCGAAGAAGACAAAGTCCGGTTTGAGCATTCCGCCGCAGACCGGGCAAGGCGCAATCCTGAAAGAATCGATCAGCTCGGCACTATCCAATTCCGCGTCGGCGTCGGGGGCCAGATCAATTGGACCGCTCGCCTCAGCGCGTTCGACGAAGCCAGGATTCGCCTCATCCATCAAGGTGGCGATGCGATCACGGCTGAAGTCGGTATGGCAATTCAGGCAAATCACCCGGTCGAATCGTCCGTGCAGATCTATCACCTGGGTAGCCCCGGCGTCCTCATGCAGTCGGTCGACATTCTGGGTGATGACGCCGCTCAGCAATCCGCGCTTTTGCATGGCAGCGACCGCCAGGTGCCCGGCATTCGGTGATGCCCTGTGCAGATGCCGCCAGCCCAGCTGATTGCGTGCCCAATACCGCCGTCGTAAAGCCTGATCACCGGTGAATTGCTGGTAGGTCATCGGGTTTCGGACCGGAGCACCGGGCCCTCGGTAATCCGGGATGCCCGAATCGGTGCTCAGCCCGGCTCCGGTCAGCAAAGCTACCGGATTTCCGCCGAGCAACTGAACCGCCTGGTCGAGCATGGCGATGTGCTCTGCGGTTAAGGCACTCGGCGCGCCTTCCGTAGTCGTCGAGGCGAAACCCGTCAGTCCGAGTCCAGGCCTCGGCTGCGATGGCACTGTCATGACGTTTCCAGGGCGGCCAAAGCCGCCTGATAAGCGCTCCAAGGCCGAGCTTCCCCGGTCTGCGCAAAAAAACTGGCTCGCAAGGTCCCCGACTCATCCAAGACAAAGCTGCCTCGCTCCGCCATACCCCGTTCGGCGTCGAAGATCCCGTAGGCCTGGCAGACCTTCCCGTGCGGCCAGAAATCACTCAAGAGCTCGAAAGGTAAACCCGCGCTTTCAGCATAGGCCCGCAGCGCGTACTTACTATCCACGGAAATCCCTAGAACCCTGACTCCTGAGAGTTCGGCAGAGCGGTTCCTGAGTTCCAGCCATTCGGAGCCGCAGGTCGCGGAGAAGGCGAAGGGATAGAAATTCAGCAGCACTCGGCTACCTCGTAGTCCCTGCAAGCTGACCACTTCGCCGTACTGATTCTGCAAGCCGAAATCCGGCGCTGGTTGGCCGATCACGGGAATCGTCATTTATTGCGGCGTGGTACCAGCCGGGTGGCTGCCCAATCCTCGGAAACTCCGACAGTGGAAGTCACGTGCAGACCAGCGGTCGGCGCAGCTTCCTGAATCTCTGACGGCGGAAGATAGCCCTCTCGTCCTGGCTTCGGGCTCAGCACCCACACCACGCCGCCCTCCTCGAGAGAGGTCAGAGCGTCCATCAGAGTATCTACTAGATCACCGTCGTCTGCGCGATGCCAGAGCAAAACAGCATCCACCACTTCATGATCGTCTTCATCCAGAAGCTCAGAGCCAATCAGGTCTTCGATATCGTCGCGAAGATCAAAATCAACATCCTCGTCGTACCCGAATTCCTGAATCAACTCACCTTCTTTGAACCCAAGTCGTGCCGCCACATTCGTGGATATGCCGGCGTCGGCCTCGCTCACGGTGTCTCCCGAACCTTTCTGCAGTATGTGTTTCATCACAAGACAACACCCTAAACCCCTCAGCTTCAAGTCCCCTTAACTGAATCGAAACCGGTTTCGCCCTGGTACGCCACTTCTCGTTCAAGAATCCGCCGGAACGTGGAAAGTTTGAAACATCTGCCGATGACTCTTCACAGTGGAGCAGCCAGCTACGCATCTAGGGCCACAGCGGTCTAGAGTGGACGGTGGGTTATGCCCACGATTGCTTCACAATACTGTTGCAAAACCATGCTTCATAAGAGAGGTTGAACGTGACTGCTGGGGAAGAAAATTCTCACATTCTGAGCGTGTTGACGAATCAGCTGCCTGACCGCGATCCGGAAGAAACAGCTGAGTGGATCGAGTCCCTCGATTCTCTGATCAAGGAACAAGGCACTGAGCGGGCGCAATTCATCATGCGCTCGCTATTGCAACGCGCCGGAGCGCAGAGCGTGGGCGTGCCGATGGTGACCACCACGGACTACGTCAATACGATTCCGGTGGACCAGGAACCAGAGTTCCCGGGCGATGAGGAGATCGAGCGCAAATACCGCGCCTGGCTTCGCTGGAATGCCGCGATCATGGTGCACCGGGCTCAGAAACCCGGGATCGGCGTCGGCGGTCACATCTCCACCTACGCCGGTGCCGCGACGCTCTATGAAGTGGGCTTCAACCACTTCTTCCGCGGCAAGGACCACGCCAGCGGTGGCGATCAGGTGTATTTCCAAGGGCACGCCTCCCCCGGCATGTACGCCCGCGCCTTCATGGAAGGACGGCTCAGCGAGGAAGACCTCGACGGCTTCCGCCAGGAAAAGTCCAAAGCAGGGCACGGCCTCTCTTCCTACCCGCACCCCCGTCTGATGCCGGAATTCTGGGAGTTCCCCACGGTGTCCATGGGCATCGGCCCGATGAACGCGATCTACCAGGCGCAGTCCAACCGCTACCTGGAAAACCGTGGCATCAAAGACACCTCTGACCAGCAGGTCTGGGCCTTCCTAGGCGACGGCGAAATGGACGAGCCGGAATCGCGCGGCTTGCTGCAACTCGCGGCGAATGACAAGCTCGACAACCTCAATTTCGTGATCAACTGCAATCTGCAGCGCCTCGATGGCCCGGTACGTGGCAACGGCAAGATCATGCAGGAACTCGAAGCGTTTTTCCGCGGTGCCGGCTGGAATGTGATCAAAGTGGTCTGGGGCCGCGAGTGGGATGACCTGCTCGCCAAAGACAACGACGGCGCGCTGGTCGATATCATGAACACCACCGTCGACGGCGACTACCAGACGTATAAGGCTGAATCCGGTGGATTCGTCCGTGAGCACTTCTTCGGCAAATCACCGCAGACCAAGGAAATGGTCGCGAATATGTCCGATGAGGAGATCTGGAATCTCAAGCGCGGTGGCCACGACTACCGCAAGGTCTACGCCGCTTATAAGGCCGCCGTCGAATTCAAGGGCAAGCCCACGGTGATTCTGGCGCACACCGTCAAGGGCTACGGTCTGGGCACTCACTTCGAGGGCCGTAATGCGACCCACCAGATGAAGAAACTCACCCTGCAGGACTTGAAGGACTTCCGCGATCATCTGCGGATCCCGATCAGCGATGAGCAGCTCGAAGCCGATCCCTACAGCCCTCCCTACTACCACCCGGGGATGGACGCGCCGGAGATCAAGTACCTGATGGAGCGCCGTAGCGCCCTGGGCGGTTTCCTGCCCGAGCGTCGGCACCAGCACACTGAGCTCGCGCTCCCCGGCGACAAAGCTTATGAAGTCGCCAACCGCGGCTCCGGAAAGCAGCTGGCGGCTACCACGATGGCTTTTGTCCGGCTGCTCAAGGACCTGATGCGGGACAAGGAATTCGGCAAGCGTATTGTGCCGATCATCCCCGATGAGGCCCGCACCTTCGGCATGGACTCCTTCTTCCCCACCGCGAAGATCTACAACCCCAAGGGGCAGAACTACCTTTCGGTGGATCGTGAATTGGTCCTGGCCTATAAAGAATCTCCTGCCGGGCAGATCGTGCACGCGGGGATCAACGAGGCCGGTTCGGTCGCCGCGTTCACTGCAGCTGGCACCTCCTATGCGACGCACGGCGAGCCACTGATCCCGATTTATGTCTTCTACTCGATGTTCGGTTTCCAGCGCACGGGCGATTCCTTCTGGGCCGCCGCCGATCAGATGACCCGCGGTTTCGTGATCGGCGCTACTGCTGGCCGTACCACGCTGACCGGTGAAGGCCTGCAGCACGCCGATGGGCACTCCTTGCTGCTCGCCTCCACCAATCCCGCGGTGATCGGTTATGACCCCGCTTATGGCTACGAGATCGGTCATATTGTCCGCTCCGGCTTGGAGCGGATGTATGGCCAGGGCGATTCGCTCACCGAAGAGCAGCGGAACGTGATGTACTACCTGACCGTCTACAACGAACCGATCCTGCAACCCGCAGCTCCCGAAGAGGTCGACGTCGAAGGTATCGTCAAGGGCATCTACCTGCTGGCTCCGGCCAAGATCGACGGCCCTCGCACTCAGCTGCTCGCCAGCGGTGTAGCGGTGCCCTGGGCGCTGGAAGCTCAGCAGATCCTCGCCGAGGAATGGGGTGTCTCCGCCGATGTCTGGTCTGTCACCTCATGGACTGAGTTGCGCCGCGACGGCCTGGCCGCGGAAGAGGAGCAATTCCTCAACCCGGCAGCACAGGCCAGGATCCCCTTTGTCACGCAGCAACTCGCCGGAGCAACCGGTCCGATTGTCGCGGTCACCGACCATATGAAGGCGGTGCCGGATCAGATCCGTCAGTTCGTACCCAACGAGTTCGCCACCCTGGGTGCTGATGGATTCGGCTTCTCTGATACCCGAGCAGCCGCACGCCGGTTCTTCAAGATCGATTCGCATTCCGTTGTAGTGCGCGCCCTGGAGATGCTGGCTCGCCGCGGCGAAGTCGACTGGCAAGCCCCCGCTCAGGCGATTGAGAAGTACCGTCTGCTCGATGTGAACGCCGGTACCACCGGCAACGCCGGCGGCGACAGCTAGTCCCCACGCCCTCCCACAGCTCGTACCTCGCTGCGGGGCCCTCGGGCGCGTGGGCCCACTTGCTGCTTCCCAGAGAGGTTTTTGCTGGTTGGACGTTCCTGCCCACTGAATAGCAGTTTCAGCGGGCAGGGACGTCTGACCCCGGTGAAACGCGCTTTCAGTTGGGAAGGCTTGTGCTGGCTCGTCATATGAAGCCGAAATGCGCTGTGACTTGTGGAATAACCACAAACCACGGCGCATTTTTCATGCCAAAGGCACCTTCCGTTGTTTAGTTCCTACAAGCTGAAGGCCTAGACTCAAGGCATGCCTTCTTTGAAGCCCGCCAAAGCCGTTGCGCACAGCAATACTCAGACCCTGGCAAAACTTCGAGCCAGCATTGGCACCCTGTCCACCACGACGGCCAAACAACTCGACATCTCCCTGCCCTGGTATCGGCGGCTCGGCGCGGAAGAACGCAGCGCACTGGGCTTGCTCGCGCAGAACGGCATCGCCTCTTTCGTCAGCTACTACGAAAAACCCTCTTCACCGGCCTGGGTGCTCACCGACGTCTTCGGAAATGCTCCCACCGAATTGGCCAGTTCGATCAGCCTGCAAAAAGCTCTCCAAGTGATTCGCATCGTGGTCCAGACGGTAGAAGACCAAGTTCCAGAACTCGCTGCCCCCGGAGACGAGCCAGCCCTCAGGGAAGCCGTGCTGCGTTACGCCAGAGAAGTTGCCTTTGCCGCCGCGGATGTCTATGCCCGGGCCGCTGAATCCCGCGGCGCCTGGGACACCCGGCTGGAATCCTTGATCGTCGATGCCATTCTGCGGGGCGAGAACACCGATGTGCTGCGCTCACGGATCGCTGCTCTCGGCTGGAAGTCAGATGACAGGTTCACTGTGATGGTCGGCTCAGCCCCGGAATCGGCGGGCCAGGGGTTCGTGAACGATCTGCGCAGGGCAGCGAGTCGACACGCCGAGGACGCCCTGGTGGGAATCCAGGGCGATCGGCTGATCGTGGTGCTCGGCGGAGTAAACGATTCGGAAAGCGCCTATTTCCGGATCAGCGAGCTCTTCGGAGCGGGCCCTGTGGTCTACGGCCCGGAGGCTGCCTCGCTCGTGGAAGCCAGTTACTCGGCGCGCGCCGCCTTCGCCGGACTGGCTGCAGTACGAGCCTGGCCGCAAGCCCCTCGCCCGGTCGCGGCCAATGACCTCTGGCCGGAAAGAGTGATGAACGGTGACGACGACGCTCGGCGCGCTCTGGTACGGGCGATTTATCGGCCGCTGCTAGCGGCTTCCAATGGACTGATCGAAACCCTGAGCGCCTATCTTTCACTCGGCCACTCCCTGGAGGCCACGGCGCGGGAACTCTTCGTCCATGCCAATACGGTGCGCTACCGATTGCGCCGGGTCACCGACGTCACTGGCTGGGATCCGCTGCTGCCCAGAGAGGCTTTTGTGCTGCAAACCGCCCTCGCGGTGGGCAGACTCTCCCGCTCGATCAAGGCACAATAAGAGATAACCGACTAAAACCAGAGGCCCTTTTCGCTAAACATCGGGATGTCTTTGTAGATTACCTACAAGATGCCGCTCGCAGCTTGGTGCCGGAAAACACCGGAAATCCTCGTACTTTTTGGAAAGCTAGATAACGTGTTTGCAATTCTCTGCCCTGGACAGGGCGCCCAGTCCCCCGGTTTCCTCTCCCCTTGGCTCGAATTGCCGGGTGTCGGCGAGCAACTGGCTTCCCTCAGCGAAGTCACCGGGATCGATTTAATCGCGCACGGCACTACTTCAGACGCTGAAACGATCAAAGACACCGCGATCGCCCAGCCGTTGATCGTCGCTGCCGGACTGGTAGCGGCGAAGGCGCTATTGGGCGAGCAATTATTGGCTGCGGAGAATCCAGCAGCCCTGGTGGCTGGGCACTCGGTGGGAGAAATTACCGCTGCGGCCCTCACCGGAGTGCTGAGCGAGACCGAGGCAGCTACTTTCGTCCGTGAGCGAGCAAACAGCATGGCACAAGCGGCCGCGGTGACCCCCACTGGAATGAGTGCCGTGGTGGGCGGCGATCCCGCCGAAGTGCAGGCCGCCATCGCTGCCGCCGGGCTCACGCCAGCGAATATGAACAGCGCTGCACAAACCGTGGCTGCGGGGACGTTGGAGCAGCTCGCTGTCCTCGCTGAGAACCCGCCAGCCAAAGCCCGGGTCATTCCACTTCAAGTCGCCGGCGCCTTCCACACCTCCCATATGCAAGCCGCGGTGAGCGTGCTCGAATCACTCAAGCCACAGCTTCACCCCAACGACCCGGCGGTCACCCTGCTTTCCAATTTCGACGGCGAGCCGGTCAGCAACGGATTCACAGCGCTGGAGAGCCTGATCGCCCAGGTCTCCCGCCCGGTGCGCTGGGATCTCTGCATGAATAAGATGAGCGCCCTCGGGGTTTCCGCCACGATTGAACTCGCCCCGGCAGGGACTCTGACCGGACTCGTAAAGCGCGCTCTGCCCGGAGTTGCTAGCGTAGCGGTTAAGACACCCGCGGACCTCGAAGCTGCCCGCGAACTGATGGCAAGCGCTGCACCCGCAGACGCAGCGAAAGGACTGTAGTGACCACTCCGACCCTGAAACAGACCGCTCTACGGGAGAACACCCGTATTCTCGGGCTGGGCTCGTACCGCTCCGAGCTCGTGGTGACCAATGATGATGTGTGCCAGTGGATCGATTCCTCCGATGAATGGATCAGGCAGCGCACCGGCATCGTCACCCGGCTTCGCTCCCCCAAGGAGGTCGGCGTCGTCGATATGGCAGAGGCTGCTGCTCGTGAAGCACTCAGTAACGCCGGTATTGATGCCTCCCAGCTGGGCGCCGTGATCGTCTCGACGGTAACCCATCAGTACGCCACCCCTTCGGCTGCGGCACTACTGGCCGATCGCCTGGGTGCCACTCCGGCGCCTGCCTTCGATATCTCCGCGGCCTGCGCCGGTTACTGCTACGGTATCGGCCAAGCCGATGCGCTGGTGCGTTCCGGAACAGCCGATTATGTCCTGGTGGTCGGCGTGGAAAAGCTCTCCGATGTAATCGATAATCACGAGCGGACCATCTCCTTCCTACTCGGCGACGGCGCCGGTGCGGCGGTGATCGGCCCCTCCGACAGCCCGGGCATCGGGCCGACGATCTGGGGCTCGGACGGCAGCAAATGGGATGCCATCGGGATGACTCACTCCTTGCTCGAGGTCCGCGATTTCTCGCTCGCTGCTCGCACCGACACGGGGCCGGATGAGGCGCTGGCCTCCGCGGGGATGAACCTTTGGCCGACCCTGCGGCAAGATGGTCAGACGGTTTTCCGCTGGGCGGTCTGGGAGATGGCGAAAGTGGCCAAGCAAGCCCTGGAAGCTGCCGGCGTCACGGCTGACGATCTAGCGGCCTTCGTGCCGCACCAGGCCAATATGCGGATCATCGACTCGCTGGTCAAAGAACTCAAGATTCCAGAGCACGTGGTGGTCGGCCGGGATATCGAAGACACCGGAAACACCTCTGCGGCCTCCATCCCCTTGGCCACAGCGCGTTTACTCAAGGAAAATCCTGCGCTCAGCGGCGGTCTTTCGCTGCAAATCGGTTTCGGCGCGGGCCTGGTCTTCGGCGCCCAAGTAGTGGTTCTGCCATAAATTCATAGTTTTTGCGCGCTTTCACTGCAAAACGCGGAGAAAGTTCGCCATTCAGACCGCAATCGTGGTTTGATCGACACTGCCCACTCACGAATCCTGGTGGGCAAACACCGTAGAAAGGGAGCCTCTAATGGCTAGCAACGAAGAAATCCTGGCCGGCTTGGCCGAGATCGTGAACGAGGAGACCGGTTTGGCTCCCGAGGCCGTGGAGCTGGACAAGTCTTTTACCGACGACCTGGACATCGATTCGATCTCCATGATGACCATCGTGGTCAACGCTGAGGAAAAGTTCGATGTGCGCATCCCAGACGAAGAGGTCAAGAACCTCAAGACCGTTGGGGACGCCGTCAGCTATATCGCCAACGCACAGAACTAAGGCACCGAAACAGCAAGCCGTCAGTTCGGAGTCGCTGACCGGGTGTCATTTGGCTCCGCTTTGGGGGAAGCGATCATTCGGCTTGCGGCGAGCACTCTGCCGCCGCAAGCCGAAACTTCAAACCTTTAATGAGAGAGAAAACATGTCCCGCAAAGTAGTCATCACAGGACTGGGCGCGACCACCCCGATCGGTGGCGATGTCCAAACGACCTGGAAGAACGCATTGATCGGCGTCTCCGGGGCACACACCCTTACCGATGACTGGGTCGCAAAATACGAACTGCCGGTGACCTTCGCGGCCAGGGTTTCCAACCCGGCAAACGAGGTGCTGACCAGGGTTGAGGCGAAGCGCCTCGACCCTTCCAGCCAGTTCGCTGTGATCGCGGCACGTGAAGCCTGGCAGGACGCCGCGATCGAAGATGTGGACCACGATCGCTTCGCAGTAGCCTTCGCCACCGGCATCGGCGGCGTCTGGACCTTGCTTGACGCCTGGGACACACTCCGTGACCGCGGGCCGCGACGGGTACTACCGATGACCGTTCCGATGCTGATGCCCAACGGAGCCGCGGCTGCAGTGAGCCTCGATCTAGGCGCCCGCGGCGGCGCCCATACCCCGGTTTCCGCTTGTGCCTCCGGCACCGAGGCACTACATCAGGGCCTTGAACTCATCCGCTCCGGCAAGGTCGACGTCGTGATGGCCGGTGGCACCGAAGCAGCAATTCACCCGATGACTTTGGCCTCCTTCGCCTCGATGCAGGCTCTCTCCCGCCGCAACGACAATCCGGAAGGAGCCTCACGTCCCTATGATCTGGACCGTGACGGCTTTGTGATGGGCGAGGGTGCGGGAGCATTGGTCCTGGAAGCCGAGGAACATGCTCTGGCCCGTGGCGCCCGGATCTACGGCGAGTTGGCTGGCACTTCGGTCACCGCGGATGCCTATCACATCACCGCACCTGATCCGGAGGGTCTGGGGGCCACCCGGGCGCTCAAGGCAGCACTCTTCGACGCTCGGGCGCAGGTTGAGGACGTCGTGCACGTCAATGCTCATGCCACCTCCACTCCGGTGGGCGATAAGCCTGAATACACCGCTTTGCGCGCTGCTCTCGGCAACCATGTGGAAAATGTGGCAGTCTCTGCCACTAAATCGCAAATGGGTCACCTGCTGGGTGCCTCTGGCGCCGTAGAAGCAGTGCTCACCACGATGGCCGTCGTAGACCGGAAGGCTCCGGCCACGATCAACCTGAAGAACCAGGACCCGGAGATCCCCTTGGACGTAGTGACCACGGCGCGCGATCTGCCGAAGGGCGATATTGTCGCACTCAGCAATTCCTTCGGCTTCGGCGGTCACAACGCCGTGATCGTGGTGCGTAATTACTGAGAACTCGATCACCGGAGCGTAGCCCTCCGGTTGAGTCATTAAAAGGCTTCGGGTGGTGAGAACACTTTCTCACCACCCGAAGCCTTTTGCTATGGAAAACCGCGAAGAAAAGCCTAACCGACTTGATGCAACCAGCGAACCGGCGCGCCTTCTGCAGCGTGACGGAAAGCTTCGAGTTCCTCATCCCAGGCTTCTCCGAGCGCGAGGGAAAGCTCGTGGTAGACCCTGGCGGGGTCCCCCGCTCCGGTTTCATAGGCGTAGCGGATCCGGTCTTCGGAGACCATGATATTGCCGTGCACATCGGTCACGGCGTGGAAGATTCCCAGCTCAGGGGTATGGGACCAGCGGCCACCGTCGACGCCGGCACTCGGTTCCTCGGTCACTTCGTAGCGCAGATGCGCCCAACCTCGCAACGCGGAGGCGAGCATCGATCCGGTACCCTGAGGTCCGGTCCAGGAGAGCTCGGCGCGGAACATTCCGGGCGCGGCGGGCTGAGGGGTCCACTCGAGGTCGATGCGAGCATCGAGCAAAGAACCGATGGCCCATTCGACATGAGGGCACAAAGCAGTAGGAGCGGAGTGCACGAAAAGCACTCCACGTGCCATTGCAACAGACATTCCATCCTCCATAGCTGTAGGTACGTCTTCCCCAACGACCTGCGCACCGGAAGGATGGCTGTTTTTCTTTAGTTTTCTTTAGTTCTGAATTCATTGTGCCGTACTTAGCCGAATAACACCAGAATTAGTTACTACGGTGGAATTTCGTCAATGAAATTCGTACTAGGCGCGTGGATGGGCCTGCCGGTAGCTCGAGCGCAGACGCTCCACCGAAACATGGGTGTAGATCTGGGTAGTGGCAAGCGATGAGTGCCCTAAGATCTCCTGCACCGCACGCAAATCCGCCCCGCCGTCGAGCAGATGAGTAGCAGCGCTATGCCGCAGGGCGTGCGGACTGGTCGCCGAGGTATCGCCGAGTGCCTTGAAGCCACGGGCGACGACGGAACGCACCTGCCGCTGATCGACCCGTCCGCCGCGGGCTCCC
The DNA here is from genome assembly GCF_043789415.1 of Psychromicrobium ferritrahens. NCBI lineage: Bacteria > Bacillati > Actinomycetota > Actinomycetes > Micrococcales > Micrococcaceae > Psychromicrobium > Psychromicrobium ferritrahens. Next base: position 389,411 of record NZ_JBDLLW010000001.1, read on the forward strand.
AGAAACAGCGCAAAGCCGCTGACCGGTTGATAGAGCGCTGCTCTACCACCCCGCAACCAGTTCTGGATGGCTTGAGCCGCTGGCGCTCCGAACGGGACGGTTCGCTCCTTATTGCCCTTACCGAGCACTCGGACGGTTCGCCGCTCAAAGTCGATGTCATCAATATCCAGAGCGGCCAATTCACCAACCCTCAGCCCCGCGGCATACAGTAATTCGACCATGGCCTGATCCCGGAGTGCGATGGCCCCGCCCTCCTCGGCCTGGCTCTCCAACTCGCTGATCATCCGCTCCAGTTGTTCCTGATGCAGGACGCCGGGCAGGGTCTTTTGTTGTTTCGGCGCCTTGAGCCGCAACGTCGGGTTCTCCTCGATGAGGCCCTCCCGGAGCGCCCAGCCCATCAGAGTGCGAGCAGCAGCGGCCCGCCGGGCCAGGGTGGAACGGGCTAGCCCAGCGGTGCTCTGCTCCCCCAGCCACTGCCGCAAAGTCGCCAGGTCGATGTCCTTCAGGGTTTTCGCACCCTGGGTGATCGCAAAATAGCTCAAAGCCTGCAGATCAGCGAGATAGGCGCGCACGGTATGCGCGGAACGGGCACGCTCCGCGACCAGATAACGCTCGAAACCCTTGAGGGCATCGGCGAAGGCCTCTGGAAGCTCGATCTCGGGCACCTCGGTTTCTGGCACCCTCCCACTGTGCGTCCAGCTGCTGGAACAATCAAGAAGAATCGCCGAAAGCAGCGCAGAAGTTACGATCCGGAAGTACTGATCGTCCACAGCGGTGCCGATCATCGCTGTGGATGGTCCCGGCACCAACCCTGCCCCCGCCGTTGCGCGAACTCCTGCAATTCGAGCCTGCCGAGCCCCGCCAGCACTTCTGCCTCGCTGAGCCCGGCAACCCTAGCGAGTTTTTGCACGGTCGTCGTCGAATAGAGAGGCAGGGCATCCAGCAAGAGCAGATCTTCAACGGGCAGTCCGGCCCCTTCGGCGGTCCGAGCGCGTTGCCCGGTAAGTCCACCCAGCGGCGCCACAAGTTCGAGCACTTCATCCGCATCGGTGACGCAGGCAGCGCCTTCACGCAGCAGCCGATGACAGCCAGCAGATTGCGGCGAACTGATGGGGCCGGGCACCGCGCCGACCTCGCGGCCCAGATTCGCCGCATGGTGCGCCGTGCTCAAGGCTCCGGAGCGCCATCGGGCTTCTACAACTACCACTGCCCCGCTCAAGGCAGCAATTAGGCGATTGCGTTGCAGGAAGCGGTACCTGGTCGGGTTGGAGCCGGGAGGCACCTCGGCGAGCAGAACAGAACTGTCGGCCACAGCACGGAGCAAATCTTCGTTGCCCGCGGGATACAGCCTGTCCAGTCCACCAGCCATCATCGCGATGGTGGGAAACCGACCGGTGGGCTGAGCGGCAAGTGCTGCTCGATGCGCTGCGGCATCGATTCCATAAGCTCCACCGGAGATCACCGTCTTGCCTTTCAGCACCAGTTCCTGGGCGAGCTCGGCAGCGGCATTTTCTCCGTAGCCGCTGGCGTCTCGTGATCCCACGAGAGCAATCGATTGCTGTTTTTCCGGCAATGCGCTCCCAGCTTGAAGCGCCTTGCCGCGATACCAGAGGGCAATCGGTTCGCTCAGGCCTAGATCGTGGAACCCGCTGGGCCAGTACTCGGACTCCGGGATCAGCAAGCCACCGGCGAGAGAGGCTATCACCCGCAGATCCCGTTCAGGAGCCAAATCAGGCAATCGTGGCCTCCAACGCCGTAAAGGCTCCTCCGGTCCGTGCCATTCTTTCCCGGCGGCGACTTCGAGCAACTGCGCAATCTCGCCCTGCTGTTCATTGCTGAGCGAAAGATGACCGGTGATCACTCTCATGCTGTCCCAGGGGCCTAGCGTCTTGATCAGGGCCATGCCCGGCAGGTCTGATGGTTCCATGATTCTGCTGAGCGCCGCCCGCGCCAATACCAGGCCGCGAGAGGGTGGCGGACGGCGTCTGGCCTCGGGCTCTGAAGAAGCTGGGGAAGCTTGGTCGTTCATGGGGTCAGGCCTCTGGTCCGCATCGCCAAGGCCCGACCGATATGCTCATCGCCGGGTCGATCGCAGGCTGCCAGATCGGCCAGGGTCCAGGCTAGACGCAGTACTCGGTCGTAGCCTCGGGCGGTCAGCCTGCCATTTTCCAGAGCAAGATCCAGAATCCGGGTGGTCGGTGCCGCTAAGCGCAGACTACCCCGCAAGAGCTGCCCGGTGGCCTGGGCGTTGAGGGAATGGCCGAAGGGAGCCAGTCGCTCCGCTGCCCGGTTCCGGGCTTGGACTACCCTCGCCGCAACGACATGGCTGGTCTCTCCCGTGCCTTGACCGGCAAGCTGGGCGGAGGAGAGTTTATTGACGGTCAGCTGAATATCCACTCGATCCAGCAGGGGGCCGGAAAGCCTGCTGAAATATCTTCTCCGAGCGCTGGGGGTGCAGCTGCAATCCCTGGCCTTGCCGACCGCTTTACCGCAGGGGCAGGGATTTGCCGCTAGCACCAGCTGGAACCGCGCCGGATAGGAAGCGATACCCGCGGCCCGATGGATGGTTATTTTTCCGCTCTCCAAGGGCTGCCGCAGAGAATCCAAGACCCGGCGATCATATTCCGGAGCCTCGTCGAGGAACAGCACTCCGTGGTGGGCTCGCGATGCCGCCCCTGGCCGTGGTAAGCCGTTGCCGCCCCCAATAATAGCCACCGAACTTGCTGTGTGGTGCGGGCTTTCAAGGGGTGGCCTTCGAATCAGCTCAGTGCGGCTGCTGCTGAGACCACTCAGAGAATGCACGGCTGTCACTTCCATGGCCTCCACGTCGTTGAGATCCGGTAATAGCCCCGGTAGCCTTTCTGCGAGCATGGTTTTCCCCGCTCCCGGCGGCCCTAAAAGCAGTAGGTGATGCCCGCCCGCGGCTGCTACCTCGAGCGCTGCCTTGGCCTCGGTTTGCCCTGCGACATCGCTGAGATCCAACCGCTGATCTTTCCGAGCGGGCAATTCACCGACTTCCTCGATCGGGGCGGCCTGCAGGTTCAGATCGGTCTCGGAGGCTCCGAAACTGAGCGCCACGTGTGCCAGGGAGGCAAAGGTACTCACCTCGGCGCCGTTCACCATGGCAGCTTCCTTGGCGTTCGCCGGAGCCACCACTACTCGGGGGTGTCCGAGTTTCACCGCGGCTAAAACCGCGGGCAGCACCCCCGCGACCGGGCGCAGTCTGCCATCAAGTCCCAGCTCTGCCAGAAAAACCGTACCCGCGGTGTTCTGGATGTCTCCGGCTGCCGCCAGCGCCGCCATCACCATCGCCAGGTCGAAGGAACTACCGTGCTTGGGTAGTGAAGCGGGCAGCAGGTTGATGGTGAGCTTCCGATTGCTCAGCGGCAGTCCGGCGTTTTTCGCGGCAGAACGGATTCTTTCCTTGGCTTCTACTAAGGAAAGATCCGGCAGCCCTAGCAATTGGAAGGCAGGAAGGCTCTGCCCGATATCTGCTTCCACCTCCACCAGATGGCCGTTAAGACCGACTAAGGCCACCGAGAATGTCCTGCCCAGACCGCTCATCCAATGCCCCTGAGGTGTTCCACCGAGGGCTCATCTCCGCGCAGGGCCAGCACCGCGATGGCATCGATCCGGATTCTCGAACTCAGATAGCCGTGATGCCTGGCCCAGAGCACCGCCAGAGTCCTCAGCCGACGGAGCTTGGTGTCGGTGATCGCTTCAAAGGGATGCCCATAGCGCAACGAGCGGCGAGTCTTGACCTCCACGACGACCACGATGTCTCCGTCGAGGGCCACAAGGTCGATTTCGCCCCGCGCGCATCGCCAGTTGACATCGACCACCTCGAAGCCACGCCGACTCAGGAAATCAGCGGCCAGATCTTCGCCGGCTTTACCCAGTTCTTGTTTTGTCAGCACAGTATTATCGTGCCGACAGAACACTCCGCTTCACAGCGATGAGAAGAATCTCCAGCCGGATGTGAGGAAATCGATCGATTTCATTGATCAGCCGATGCTCTGACCAGTCTTTAGAGCTCAATTGCCCAGATCGGATTCCTTCGGCAGTTCCAGATCGTCGTTCTTTGTGAGTTCCTCGACATTGACGTCCTTGAAGGTGATCACCCGGACGTTTTTCACGAACCGCGCCGAACGATAGACATCCCACACCCAGGCGTCTTGCAGAGTCAGATCGAAGTACACCTCGCCATCGGCGGATCTGGCTTGCAAATCCACGTGATTAGCTAAATAGAAGCGACGCTCGGTTTCCACCACATAGCTGAACAATCCGACCACATCGCGATATTCACGATAGAGCTGCAGCTCCATATCGGTCTCATAGTTCTCAAGATCTTCAGCGCTCATTCAACTATCATGCCTTACTCACGGGCTTCGTTACGCCCCCGCTACTGCCCAGCCTCCAGCTGGTCCGGTGCCAGGGGCTCGGTCCGTGCCGATCTATAGCTTCGCGGTGCCCGGACGTCGCATAGCCTTTATTGACCTTCCAGCCAAACTGCGGATGCTGCTGATCCAGTGAAATCAGGATCGCATCCCGCTCCACTTTGGCCAGCACACTGGCTGCCGCGACACTCAGGCATTGCAGATCAGCTTTGACCATGGTCTGAACCGGGACGTCCACGCTGCTCTCCAGGCCGAGTTCTTGGTCGAAAATGCTCCGCTGCTCTTGCTCGGAGAGCCAATTGTGGTTGCCATCGAGCAGTACGACCTCGGCGCGGATACCGACGTCGAGAAGCTGTTGCCAGGCGCGGGTGCCGGCTAAGCGGAGCGCTGCCATCAGTCCCAGTGCATCGATTTCATCCGCCGAAGCATGCCCTACCGCGTGGCCTACACTCCATTGCTTAATCAATGGCACCAACCGTTCGCGATCAGCAGCACTGAGCAGCTTTGAGTCCTTCACCCCGGCAAGAGGCTTCTGCGAGGAAGCATCGATCACTACCATGCCGACGCTGACCGGACCAGCCAGAGCGCCACGTCCGACCTCATCAGCGCCTGCCACAAAGCGGTAACCGGATTGCATCAACGAACGCTCTACGCTGAGTGTCGGCGTGGATTGGGCCATCCGCTATTTCCCCGTGGGCACCGGAGAGGGATTGCTGACCGGCGTCGAGGAGGGCGCCGGCACATTCCTGAAAGTATCTGGGTAGTTCCCCAGAATCGTCCACCTATTGAGCGGCCAGGCGATCACCGTGGCGGTTCCTTCGACGTCGTTCAGGTCGATGAAGCCCTGGCTGGGCAGCTCGCGGTGCCAGCGAGAGTCTGCGGAGTTGTTCCGATGGTCGCCCATCACCCAGATCTTCCCGGCAGGAACCACGACATCGAAGAGAGCGTTCGGGCCGGAGGCGTTATCGGAGCCCGGGTACAGATAGGGCTCGTCGAGCGGCTGGCCGTTGATGGTGATCCGATTCTGCGCATCGCAGCAAATAACATGATCCCCGGCCAGACCGATCACTCGCTTCACCAGATGCTGTTGGGATTCATCAGGCATCAGGCCGATGAACACCAGAGCGTCTTTGAACCAGTTGCTCGCCTGAGCGGCGGCCTGCGTCTGCTCCGAAGCCAGCCAGCCCTGGGTGTCCTTGAAGACCACGATATCGCCGCGCTGTAGCGCGAAGGGCCGCGGCACCAGTTCATTGATGAAGATCCGGTCATTCACTTCGAGGGTATTCTCCATGGATCCCGAAGGAATCACGAAAGCCCGGAACAGAAAAGTTTTCAGGAGGAAGGAGAGCACCAGGGCGATCACGATGACGATCGCGATCTCCTTGAGCCAGGAAAACGGGCCGCTGGGCTTCTTCGCCTTCTTAGCCTTCTTGGTGTCCTGAGCGATGTCCTCAGACTCCGCTGAGGCAGCGGCACTGAGTGAGGCTGCCTCCGTAGAGTCATTCGATCGGCTCTTCGACGGCTGAGCTTCCGAGGCATGATCGGTATCGGCTGCTGAGGAGGCTTGAGCATCGGCACGACGTCGTGCGCCGCGCCCCTCGATAGGAGATTCTTCAGCCGGTTCAGGCGTCGGTTGCGACATTACTGTGCGCCTTTCTGTGTTTCAGGACCGATCGAGGTTCTGGGAACCGGTCCAATTTTGTCTAGCGGCCAAAGTATCTGGATGGGACGACCAATGACTTTATTAACAGAAATCAAGCCACCCCCGGCTGCCCCCAGAAGCGATCTGGAATCAGCTGAGATGGAGCGATGATCTCCCATCAGCCACAACTTACCCTCCGGAACCACCACATCAAAGGAGGTGCTGCTCGGTGCGTCGCCAGGATATAAATAGGGCTCATCAAGAGCCTGTCCATTGACTGTGAGTTTGCCATTTGAGGCACAGCATTTGACTTCATCACCGGCTATTCCGATGACCCGTTTGACGTACACCGTATCGCTGCCGACCAGGCCGAGGAACTGACCTAGACCGAAGACGGCATCAAGGATGGGGCCACGCCCGGAGTCGAGCGGATCGAACGAGCCACGGCCATCAAAAACCACGACATCGCCACGTTTCACCGGGCCGAAGCTGAAATCGGTGCGGGAGACCGCTACCCGTTCTCCACTGAGGAATTGCGGGTTCATCGACTCGGAAGGAATGTAGTAGACCTCGACCAGCAAGGCCCGGATCAAGGAGCTGAGCAGCACGACCAAAAGAACCGCGAGCAAAACAAAGCGCCACCCCAGTCGCCTGGGCTGACGCTTTGCCTTACTGCTCAACTGAGACACCTAAAGATATCTGTTGTTACTTGCTGACGCTGACGTTGTCGCGCTTCTCTTTGATCTTGGCTGCCTTGCCGCGAAGTTCGCGCATGTAGTACAGCTTGGCCCGGCGGACATCGCCACGGGTGACGAGCTCGATCTTCTCGATGATCGGGGAATGCACCGGGAAAGTACGCTCCACACCGACACCGAAAGAGACTTTACGAACGGTGAAGGTTTCACCGACGCCTTTGCCCTGGCGTCCCAGCACGAAACCCTGGAAAACCTGAACACGAGAGCGGTTGCCTTCGATGATGTTGACGTGAACCTTGAGCGTGTCGCCGGAACGGAAGTCCGGAACATCGCTACGCAGGCTCGCGGCGTCAATGCTGTCAAGGATGTGCATGTTGCAACTCCTGGTGAACGCCACAGGTCATTCACTTTTATCGCGGCGGTCAGAGCAACCCCTCAGGGTTGATGATGACCGTCGAAGTGTGATTTTCCGGCTCAAATGCGGGATTGCAGAGCCGGCGTGCCAGCCTATTGAACTGACTCCCCCTATGGCAGGAAAAGTTCGGCGGGCACAGCCTCCTATTCTGCCATATCACGGGCTCAATGGGCTAATTCAGTCGGTGCTCAGCAGGTGCCCGTCGATGATCCGATAACCCGATTCACGCAACACTTGTAGATCCGCTCGATTGAGCTTTTCCGGATCCAGCCGACTCAGCAGATCAGGGCGGCGTTGCGCGGTCCTGCGCAATTGCTGGTCTCTGCGAAACCTCGCGATCTTGGCGTGGTTGCCACTCAACAGCACCTCGGGAATCTCCTGTCCTCGCCAAGCAGAAGGCTTGGTGTAGACCGGATACTCCAGCAGGCCGTCCTGATGGGATTCTTCGACGAGGGAATCCGGATTGCCGATCACGCCGGGCAGCAGCCGCGCCACCGCCTCAACCATGGCGAGCACCGCTACTTCGCCGCCGTTGAGCACATAGTCTCCCAAGCTCATCGGTCGAACCCTGAAATGCTGGGCCGCCCACTCGATGACCCGTTCGTCGATGCCCTCGTAGCGGCCACAGGCGAAGACCAATTGCTGCTCGGCGGCGAGCTCCTCCGCAATGGACTGGCTGAACACCTCCCCCGCCGGCGAAGGGACGATGAGCACCGGTCTCTCCGGCCCGGAGAGCAGTGGCTCCAGAGCCTGCGCCCAGGGTTCTGGTTTCATCACCATCCCGGCACCACCGCCGTAGGGTGTGTCATCCACCGTGCGATGCCGGTCAGTGGTGAAATCACGTAAATCATGCACTCTAAGATCCAGCAGGCCATCCACCCTGGCCTTACCGATCAAACTGAGTTCCAGTGGAGCGAGATACTCTGGAAAGATGCTTACCACATCCAGACGCATTTAGCTCTCATTCCCCTCGAAGGACTCCTGATTGACCTCGAAAAGGCCGTCCGGAGGCGTGAGTCGAAGATAGCCTGCTTCAATATCCACTTCGGGGACGATCTGCTCGACGAAAGGCACCAGCACCTCTTCCCCGGCGTTGCTGGTGATGGTGAGCAGATCTTGGACGGGCATCACGGTCAAGGCGCTCACTGTACCGACCTTCTGTGAGCCGACTCTGGCTTCCAGTCCCACTAATTCGTGCTCGTACCAGCCTTCGTCGTCGGACTCCTCGACTTCCTCGGTGTCGAAGAACAACCGGGTACCGCGGAGTTCTTCGGCGCGATTGCGATCCGGCACCTCGTCGAAGCCGAGCAGCAGGATGTCTTTGTTCCAGCGAGCACTGGAGATGGTCAGTTCGCCATGCTTTTCAGCGCTGAAGACGGTTCCGGGCACAAAACGGTCCTCCGGCGCATCGGTGAAGACCTCGACCGTCACCTCGCCGCGAATCCCGTGTGGTTTGCCGATTCTGGCGACCTGGACCTGCATTATTCTCCTGAACTGAGCAACTGATCGAACGAGCATTAAAAAGAAAGGGCTCCGGCATACTGCCGGAGCCACAATCTTAGCTTGAGCCTCTGCGAACCCCACAGTCAGTGGAGTTCAGCGGCGAAAGAAACGCTTAGCGACGCCGATCGGTATCGACGACGTCGACCCGAACCTGATCGCCACCAGCTAGGGCACCCATCACAGTGCGCAATGCGCGAGCTGTCCGCCCCTGACGACCGATCACGCGGCCCAGGTCCTCCGGATGAACCCGGACTTCCAAGGTTTCGCCACGTCGGTTATTGCGCAGCGCGACCTGCACATCATCCGGGCTGTCCACGATACCGCGGACCAGGTGCTCCAAAGCTTCAGCCAGCAACTTACTCAGCCTCGGTGGTTTCTGCTGCTGCCTCGGTAGCCTCTTCAGCCGGAGTTTCCTCGGCCTTCTTCTTCGAGGTGATGGCTTCCTTCACGATGACGGAAGACTTCTCGGGAACCACGAAGGCATCCTTAGCGACTTTGGTCTTCAAACGGCCTTCTTGACCGGTGAGTCCCTTGAATTTCTGCCAGTCACCGGTGATCTTGAGGATCGCGGCAACCTGCTCGGTGGGCTGAGCGCCCACGGAAAGCCAGTACTGAGCCCGCTCGGAGTTGACCTCGATGAACGAGGGCTCCTCGGTGGGGTGGTACTTGCCGATTTCCTCGATCGCACGGCCATCACGCTTGGTGCGTGAGTCGGCGACAACAATACGGTAGTACGGTGCGCGCATCTTGCCGAAGCGCTTAAGACGAATTTTAACGGCCACTTTTGTGGTCACTCCTGTTTCTGAAACGGGTCGAACCCTCTATCACGCTCCCGTGGGGCGGGCCGATTCTGAAGGGTTCTCAAGGACACAATGCGCGCACGGAGAGAGGGGCCGTGCGGATCGAGTACCCGTTCATTATGCCAGATTCCGGTACTTCAAGCGAACTCGACACTCTTCATCAAGCAACGACACCAAACTGGCAACCCGGCTTGCTGTGCGAGCGGTCAGCCCACGCACAAGCAGAACGGATGACCGACAGGGTCAAGGAACACCCGAAACGTGGTGCCGGGCTGGTACTCATGTTTGGTGGCACCCAGCGAAAGCGCCGCTGCCTCGGCGGCGTCTAGGTGATCGACCGTGAAATCGAGATGCATTTGCTGCGGCACGTCCTGACCGGGCCACTGCGGTGGCCTGAAGTCATCGACCTGCTGAAAGTGAAGCGAAGCGCCATCTTCGGAGAGGATGGTCCCCCAGTCCTCGTCTAGCTGGATCTTCCAGTCGAGCAGGGCGCCGTAGAAATCCGCCAGAACCTTAGGCTCGGGACAGTCAAGAACCACAGTGGGAAGGCGTGCAATAGTCATAATCGGAACGCTACAGGCATTTCCGGACAGCTAGCGTCCTGATTGACAGCCGGATGGTGGGTTCTCCCCTCAGCGTCCCGATAGTGACCTGGTGAACGGGTGATCTGATGACTTGGTGATCACACAACGAGCCGTAGACCGGAACCCGGTAAAGCCTCAGGGGATCTTCAGTCGATCAGGAAATACAGTCCCAGTCTGGCATCCTCATCAGCACTGACAATCTTGACGGCGAAAGCGGCGATCCCTGAGAGCAGCGCCGAAGCGGTTTCTGGGCTTTCCTCGAATTCTTCGGTGGCTGCCCATTCCTCGGCGAGTTCCTGGAGTTCCTCGGGATCTTCCAGGCTGAGCAACTCAGCAAAGACCTCGGTCACCGCGTCCGGGACCACCATCAGCTGGTCAAGATCGACGTCGACCATGCCCAGCTCGGGTTCGATTCCCGTGGCGTGAACCTTTTTCGCCGCCAATCCAGCGAGGATCTCCAGCTCGAGATCAGTGACCTCGCCGAATTCAATCAGATCGGCGGGCTGCGCGCCTCGGCCTCTGGCGTAATCACTGGCCTGCCGGTGATTTGCGATAAAAAGCTGGTTCTTAGGCATCGGGATCCCTTTCGGTTCTCTCAACAGTTGCCTCCACAGTAACCCGGATTTGGTTTCGCCAGGGATCGTCGAAGAAAAGTTCCGCCCCATCGTTTCCGCTCTCCACTCCACGGTCCTTAAGACGCTCCTCGAGCGCCCCCAATGCGTCCAAGGAAGGCAAGGCAATTCTCACCTCAGCTAAGCCCAGGGTGTCCCGGCGAGGGCCGGCTCCGCGACTATTCCAGACGTTCATCGCCATATGGTGGTGATACCCGCCAGCAGAGACAAAAAGCGCTTCATCCTGCCAGCTGGCTGTCTTTTCAAAGCCGAGAGTGCGCACATAGAATTCCTCAGCGGTTTTCAGATCGCCAACTTGTAAATGCACATGACCAACCGCAGCAGCTGCTTCTTGTTGTTTGATGATGCAGTCAACGCTGAGGTTTTCGGTTAAGAATTGCTGTGGGCTAAGTGCTTCGTTTGCCATCTGAACAGCGCCACTATCCCAGTTCCAAACTTCTCGAGGACGGTCTCGATAAAGTTCGATACCGTTACCTTCTGGATCGCTAAAATAAAAAGCTTCACTGACCAAGTGATCTGCGCTGCCGAGATAGAGCAGCGGATCATATTGAGCCGCGCTGGCCAATGTCGCAGCCAAAGCCGCACGATCCTCAAAGAGCAGAGCGGTATGAAATAACCCGGCCTCGCCCTGGGCAGGGAGCTTCAGGTCTTTGGCTGGGCTAAGCTTCACGAGCTCGGTTTCCCCACGCCCCAGTTCGACCCCCTCGGCACTCTCGCTGAGCACCTGCAAGCCCAAAGCGCGATGGTAATAACCGGTCATCACGGTCAGATCTCTTACTTTGAGAGTCACCGTACGCATCGAGAGCCCAGCGGGTAAAAGGTCCTGGTTCATGGTCATAACCATAGCTAATTAGTTGAAGCTACAATTTATTCCTGCTCATTTCTGCCACAAAGAGTCAGCGGGGAAGCAAGTGTTCTTGAACCGGGAGGCAGCCTCTCAGTTCAGGAAACTATTTACCCAGGAACTTATCGAAGCCCTTGGGCAGGTTCAGCGCCGAAGGATCGAAATCCTGACCCTGCGCACCAAAAGCTGCTCCGGTGGGTGCCGCAGAACCACGATGAGCGCGTTTCTCTTCGGCTTCCCGAAGTTGCTGAGCAGCTTTGGCTGGGTTACCAGAGCGAGCTTTTTTCTTGGGGGAGTTTTTACCAGCTTTGCGGCTGCCACCAGCGCCCGGCCCGGTCATCCCCGGAATTCCGGGCATCCCGCCACCGGCCATTTTCTTCATCATCTTCTGAGCCTGGCCGAAACGCTCCAGCAGGCCGTTCACCTCGGAGACATGCACGCCCGAGCCACGAGCGATACGAGCGCGGCGGGAGCCGTTGATGATCTTCGGCGCAACTCGCTCGTGCGGTGTCATCGAGCGAACGATGGCTTCCACCCGGTCAATTTCTCGCTCGTCGAACTGCTCCAGTTGCTGACGCATGCCCGCTGCACCCGGCATCATCATCAGCATTTTCTTCATCGATCCCATATTGCGGATCTGGTTCATCTGCGCCAGGAAGTCGTCCAGGGTGAAGTCTTCCTGATCGGCGAATTTCTTCGCCATCCGGGCAGCTTCATCCTTGTCCCAAGCCTGTTCGGCCTGCTCGATCAGGGTGAGCACATCACCCATATCGAGGATTCTCGAAGCCATCCGGTCCGGGTGGAAGACCTCGAAGTCGTCAAGGGACTCACCGGTAGAGGCGAACATCACCGGCTTACCGGTCACCGTGGCCACCGAGAGCGCAGCGCCGCCGCGGGCGTCGCCGTCGAGCTTGGAGAGCACGATACCGGTGAAGTTGACGCCCTCGTTGAAGGCCTGAGCGGTGGCAACCGCGTCCTGGCCGATCATCGCATCGATCACGAAGAGCACTTCGTCCGGAGAGATTGCGGCCCTGATGTTCGCCGCCTGCTGCATCAGCTCGGCGTCGACGCCGAGGCGTCCGGCGGTATCGACGATCACGACGTCGTGAAGCTTAGCGCGGGCCTCGGCAAGACCGGCTTGCGCGACCGCCACCGGATCGCCGGTAGCAGCTTCGAATTCTGAGGAGACTCCCGGGTGCGGGGCAAAGACCGGAACCCCGGCCCGCTCGCCATTGACCTGGAGCTGCTTGACCGCGTTCGGGCGTTGCAGATCGGCTGCCACCAACAACGGCGAGTGCCCCTGACCCTTGAGCCACTTGGAGAGCTTGCCAGCCAGAGTGGTCTTACCGGCGCCCTGCAGACCAGCGAGCATAATGACGGTCGGCGGGTTCTTCGCCAGGCGAATCCGCCGGGTCTGCCCGCCGAGGATTTCAACGAGTTCCTCATTGACGATCTTGACGATCTGCTGCGCCGGGTTCAGTGCGGCATTGACCTCTGCACCCAGTGCGCGTTCGCGGACCTTGGCGGTGAACTCGCGGACCACAGGCACCGCGACATCGGCGTCGAGCAGCGCCCTGCGGATTTCCCGAACGGTGGCGTCGACGTCGGCTTCGGAGAGCCGCCCCTTGCCACGCAAGTTCTTAAAGGTCGCGGACAGCCGGTCGGAGAGAGAATTGAACACCTGTGATCATCTTTCGAAAGAAGTCTGGAGTGGGTGGAGCATCAGCTATTAAGAATAGCAAGCCTGGCGGCGCGGACCCGTCGATCTTGCGGGAAGCGTAACTGGCTATCCGTCGGACTCCGGGAAAATCCGTTGGAAGAGCAAATTGTCTTGCCAGCGTCCATCGATTTTCAAGTAGTCAGGCGCACTTCCGATCTCTGTAAACCCGTTGCGTTTCAGTACTCGCTGTGAGCCGACATTCGTCAACAGGGTACTGGCTTGAAGACGATGCAGGCCGTGCTCCGCGCTGACCAGGCGGCAGACTTCTGCGACGGCGCGGCTGGCGATTCCGGTTCCTTGCCGTTCTGCATCCACCCAGTAACCCAGATTGCCACTCAGGAATGGTCCCCGCACGATCCCGCTCACCGTCATGGTGCCAATCACCCGGTGATCTTCAATAATCAGCCAGGGCAGCACGCTGCCACGTTCCAGTTCATCGAGCTTGAGGCGCAGCGCGGCACGCTGCCCAGCTTCGGTGAAGAATTCAGCCGGACGGCTCGGCTCCCAGGGCTTGAGGTGTTCCTTATTTCTCCGGTAGCTCTCCGCCAACTCAGCGGCGTCGTCGAGTTCAACAAAGCGAAGGGTCAGTGGGCTGAACCCTTGACTTGAGGCCGAAAGAAGCCGCGGCGAAGCCTGAAACGGCTCGAAAGGTGCATTGCTCATTTGACGGATTCTAGTCCAGCCCCGCGGCTAAAACTGGCGTGCCCGCTGCCACCACGGGCTTTTTGGTGGCATGCTGATCAGGTGACCGTGTCTAAGAAAAACGTGAAAACCGTCAAGTCAGTTAAATCAGTTAAAACTGTTAGAACACTGCTCATCCTCGGGGCTTCCGGTGATTTGACCGGCAGGCTGCTGCTTCCCGGCGTCGCCCGCCTGATCGCGGCGGGCCGCGCCCACGACCTCACCCTGGTGGGCGCCGGCAACGACGCCTGGACCGACCAACAGTGGCTAGATCGTGTCGAATCGGTATTTGCCGAGGCCGCCGAAGCTGCGACGGCAGCGGGTAAAGCCGCGCTCAAGAAGGTCAAAGCCGGTACTTCTTACCGTCAACTGGATGTCACCGCAAAGGACCAGCTCGCGGGCTTGCTGGCAGAGCTCGAGGGTCCGGTGGCCGTTTACTTCGCCCTGCCACCCGCAGTGAGCCAACTGGCCTGTGAGCAGCTCAGCGCGAAGGACCTTCCGGCCGAGACCCGCCTGGTGATGGAGAAGCCCTTCGGTTCCTCAGCAGAATCGGCTCATTCGCTCAATCAGACCCTCGCCGCGCTGGTCCCCGAGGACCATATTCACCGGGTCGATCATTTCCTGGGCAAATCCACGGTTTTCAATATCCTGGGGCTGCGCTTCGCCAATCGGCTGCTGGAGCCGCTCTGGAACGCAGATCATATTGAGAAGGTGGAGATCATCTTCGACGAGGATCTGACCTTGGAGAATCGCGCCCGGTACTACGATCATGCGGGTGCACTGCGCGATATGATCCAAAGCCACCTTTTGCAGATCATGGCGATTATCGCCATGGAGGCCCCGGCCACGCTCGGGCAACAGGACGTCCGGGACGGCATCGCCTCGGTGTTGCGAGCCAGCAGCATCGACCCGGATTTCGCCCGGAGTACCCGGCGGGCGCAGTACGCGGCCGGAAAGATCGGACGCCGCTCTGTGCCGGACTACCAGAAGGAAGAGGGTATCGATCCGAAGAACCACACCGAGACACTCGCTGAGGTCGAGGTTCAGATCAAGAACTGGCGCTGGGCTGGGGTGCCGTTCATCCTGCGTTCCGGGAAAGCGCTCGGCAAAG
Organism: Psychromicrobium ferritrahens; assembly: GCF_043789415.1. Classification (NCBI taxonomy): domain Bacteria; kingdom Bacillati; phylum Actinomycetota; class Actinomycetes; order Micrococcales; family Micrococcaceae; genus Psychromicrobium; species Psychromicrobium ferritrahens. Next base: position 404,435 of record NZ_JBDLLW010000001.1, read on the forward strand.
CCCGCAAGGAAGCGGTGATCACCTATAAGCCAGTGCCGCATCTGCCCACCGGATTCCGCGGCGGTGACAGCCCGACCCGGCTACATATCGGCTTCGGACCGGACACCCTGCAACTCGACCTGGATGTCAACGGTCCCGGCGATCTGTTCACCTTGAATCGGGTAAAGCTGGAAGCCGATCTCTCCGGTGATCCGCTGCTGCCCTACGGTGAAGTGCTCGACGGCGTGTTGAACGGAGATCCGCTGCTCTCGGTCCGTGCCGATACCGCCGAGCTGTGCTGGCAGATCGTGGAGCCCACGCTCCAGGCCTGGAAGGCCGATAAGGTTCCGCTGGAGAGCTATCCGGCCGGCTCAGCCGGACCAGCGGGCTGGGACACCAACCTTTAAACGACGCCGAGTGTGCAGATCTACACGTTAAACCTTGGTCATAAGGTGTAGATCTGCACACTCGATGGTCTCTAGCGGAGACGACTACACCGCGGCGTTGCCTCGTTCCCCGGTCCGAACCCGAACTGCCTCATCCACATTGACCGTCCAGACTTTGCCGTCACCAGCCCGCCCGGTGTTGGAGCTGGAGATCAGCACATCGACGATGTCGTCAACTTGCTCGTTGGTCGCCAGGACCTCGATCCGAATCTTCGGCAGCAGATCGACCACGTATTCAGCACCCCGATAGACCTCGGTATGCCCACGCTGCCGACCATAGCCATTGGCTGCGCTGACCGTGAGACCTTGGACGCCGTAGCTCTCCAAAGCGCCACGCACGTCGTCGAACTTCTCCGGCCGGATGATCGCGGTTATGAGCTTCATGATTCCACCTTAATCTGGGTCTCAGGCTGAGAGGCGGCATGCCGCGAACGCAACGCTTCATCCAGCGGATGGAAGGCGCTACCGACCCGGCCACCGAATTCATAGGCTGTCTCGGCGTGCACCGAGATATCGATGCCGTTCACCTCGTGCTCCTCAGGGATCCTGAAGCCCATCGTCTTATTGATAATCCAGCCGACGATGAAGGCCACCACGAAGGAGTAAACCATCACGGCCACTGATCCGAGCGCCTGTTTGCCGAGCAGCTCGAAACCGCCCCCGCTGAACAGACCGTTACCTCCCGAAGGGGACTCGGGGTTGGCTGCCAGACCGATGAACAAAGTGCCAAGCAAACCACCCACCAGGTGGACGCCCACGACGTCGAGCGAATCATCGTAGCCGAGCTTGTACTTCAGCCCGACGGCCAAGGCGCAGACCGCACCGGCCAGCACGCCGAGCACAATCGACCAGCCCGGGGTGAGCGCCGCCGCCGCGGGGGTGATCGCCACCAGGCCCGCCACCGCACCCGAAGCCGCTCCTAGAGAGGTGGCATGACCGTCGCGGATCTTCTCCACGATCAACCAACCCAGGATTGCCGCCGCCGGAGCAGCCAGAGTATTGATCCAGGCCAAACCCGCAGTCGGGTTCGCGCCCAGAGCAGAACCGGCGTTGAATCCGAACCAGCCGAACCAGAGCAGACCGGCACCGAGCATCACGAAGGGCAGATTGTGCGGGCGGTGGCTCGGATCCTTGCCGAAGCCGAGTCGTTTGCCCAGCACCAAGGCGAGAGCGAGGGCTGCCGCACCGGCGTTGATGTGTACCGCGGTACCTCCGGCGAAGTCGATCACTTGGAGATTCTGGGCGATCCAACCGCCGATGTTGTTGCCATCGGCGTCCTTATTGAAGTCGAAGACCCAGTGCGCCACCGGGAAGTAGACCAGCACTACCCAGATGCCGGAGAACAGCATCCAAGCGCCGAACTTGGCCCGATCGGCGATCGCGCCAGAAATCAGAGCCACGGTAATAATGGCGAATACCGCCTGGAAACCGACAAAGGCGATTTCCGGAATGGTGCCAGCCAAGCTTGCGTTGTCGCCGGTGCCCAACACACCGTTCAAACCGAATTTCTCAAAGGGGTTGCCCAGCAGGCCGCCCCAGACATCGGTGCCGAAGGCCATTGAATAGCCGAAGAGCACCCACAGCACGGTCACCAGAGCGATCGCACCGAAACTCATCATCATCATGTTCAGCACGCCTTTAGCGCGCGTCATGCCCCCATAGAAGAACGCCAGCCCCGGGGTCATCAGCAAAACTAGTGCTGCGGAGACTAGCACCCAAGCGGTATCACCGGTATCCATGAATACCCCCACTCTCTCATCTCGTGCGTCAGTGATTGCGAGAAGCAACGCAATCTACTCGTACTGAAGATTCTGATAGGGGCATGTTTCACCCGGAAAGGTTCTAGATTTCCAGATTGTTACAAGAAAACCCGTCGAGTAAAACCCAGGTCACCACAAAGTTTCGAGCAGGTTACCAATCCAGCTATCCCCCTGAGTGTTGCTGCTGGGACAGGAGTTCACTGAAAGTCGTCACGTCAGCAACTCCCACAACATTCAATGGGATAGCTGGGTGTGGAAGAAGAGGGGTGGGTTGGAAGGGGTTTTAGTTCAGGATCGCATCGACGAATTGCTCGGCGTCGAAGGGAGCCAGATCGTCTGCGCCCTCCCCCAGACCAATGAGTTTCACCGGAACGCCCATGCTCTTCTGAATGGCGACTACGATGCCGCCCTTGGCCGTGCCGTCCAGCTTGGTGAGCACAATGCCGGTGATATCGACGACCTCGCTGAAGACCTTGGCCTGGTTCAGGCCGTTCTGGCCTGTGGTGGCATCCAGCACCAGGAGCACTTCATCAACCTGGGTCTGCTTCTCAATGACCCGCTTGACCTTGCCGAGTTCGTCCATCAGACCGACTTTGTTCTGCAAGCGACCGGCGGTATCGATCATCACCACATCGACCTCTTGCTCGATTCCGGCCTTGACCGCTTCGAAGGCCACCGACGCCGGGTCCGCGCCGTCCACATCGGACTTCACCGTGGGCACGCCTACCCGGGCACCCCAAGTGGAGAGCTGTTCAGCCGCGGCTGCCCTGAAGGTATCGGCGGCACCGAGCAAGACATCCTTATCCTCTGCCACCAGCACCCGTGCCAGCTTGCCCACCGTCGTGGTCTTGCCCACGCCATTGACTCCGACCACCAGCACCACCGCGGGGCGGTTATCGTGCCGTTGGACGGCGAGCGAACGATCCATACCCGGATCGACCAGCGCCAGCAGCTCCTCGCGCAGCATGCCACGGACCTCTTCGGCGTTGCGGGAGCCCATGACTTTGACGCGCTCACGCAAGGAATCAACCAGCTGGGTGGTTGGCTCGGTGCCGATATCGGCGAGCAAGAGGGTCTCTTCGACCTCGTCCCAGACTGATTCGTCGATCTTATCGCTGGAGAGCAGCGCCAGCAGGCCCTTGCCGATGGAGCTGTTGGACTTGGCCAATCTGGCGCGTAACCTCTGCAGGCGGCCAGCCGGAGGTTCCGGACGATCCAGGGTGGGCGTTGTGACGGCGGGGCCTTGCGGGGCCTCGTCCTCAGCTGAAGCGATGTCCTCAAGCAGGTCACTGCCGCTCACGGGCTCATCAAGAACCGTGCTCCCGGGGGCAGGATCGTTGAGGTCGCGGGTATCGCTATATTTGCTGCGATTTCTTGAGGTCTTCAAGAAGACCGTCAGCAGGGAGCCGATCACCGCGATGCCAACAACGATATAGAGGACTAAAAGCCAGGTCTCATTCACCCTTCTAGCTTCTCACAGCCAGCAGCTCGCGCGCTGCGGCAGCTGGATCGTGGACCTCAGACGGTGAAAATGCTCAGGCGCTTCCCGGGTCAGCAACCTCGGTGACGTCGAAAAGCCCGGCGTTGTCGGCGGCAACGGCGAGCTGAACTCGATTGTCGATCCCCACGCTGCGCATGATCTGGGCCAGATGAGCTTTGACCGTGGCTTCACTGATGTGGAGCAGATTTCCGATTTGGCCATTGGTGAGCCCGCTGGCAATAGCCTGCACAATGCGCCGGTCACGGGCATTAAGCGCGTGGAATCGCTCTGATTGCGGAGTTGTTCCGCGATGTATTGAACTACCGCGAACATTCTGCGGAGGAGAAGAGAAAACCACTCCTCCGGCATTAACCACTCGAATTATCGAGGCAATGTCCTCCAGCATGCAGCGCTTATCCAAAAAACTGCTCACTCCGGCCTCAACAAAAGAGTCCATAGTGCTCAAAGCTTCAAGAGAAGCCAGAATAATGACGCGGGTTCTGGCGCCGGATAATTTGAGAGCCTGTAGAACGGTGTGACAGGATTCCGTTCCTATTTCGGTATCGACCACCGCAATATCGGGCCGTTCCATCTGAAGACGACGGATTGCTTCGGTTTCAGTGCGGCTAATGCCGCTTACTTCAATAAAACCCGCACTTGCAAAGAGCTGCCCGAGGCCGAGTCTGGTCAAGAAATTACCGCCCGCGATGTGGACCCTTATCGGTCCTAACTCAAGAGCGGGCTCGTGCGCTTTAGCATCCTCATCAGCCGGTGATCCGACTGAACGAGGAGCAGACTGAAGGCCCACGACAGCTCCTTAACGTTTGGCCCCCAACGGAATACCGGTACAAATAACAGCGTACTGGTATATCCGACTCTTTCACCAGATGGTTATCAACTCGTAATGAGTTAAGACTATCGGTTAGTTTTGGCCCCTGAATATGTCCAAGTGGCTAGAGAACTGTATCCGCATGGTTAGGAACCTCGAACTCCCCCAATGACACGCTGTAAATTAGCCAATTTAATATTCACGCCAATGAGGGGAATGACGGTGAAAACCATCGGAAAAACTGGGGAGGTCCGCACCGGTCGAAAGACTTGGATCGGACGTTTGGTGGCGGGGGTAGCCACCGCGGCGCTGATAGCGCTACCACTTTCGCCAGCTCAGGCAGCTGGCCCAACTGTTTCTCAGGCACTCGGGAAATTTTTCGGGGGCCAAGTATTGGGGGTCAATCTCGACAGCATCGCAGCTCTGAATGGCTCTCTGGCCGACAATCCGAACGGGGCTCATCCGCTCGGACCCAATAACCAACTGAGTGTCTCCGCACTGGGCTTGAATCTGAGCCTCGGCGGGGCACTCAATCTTTTAGGCGGCGTCAATCCGCTTTTGGCGGTCGGCCCGGCCGCGCAATACTCCAAAGCCGCAAATAATGGTGACGCGGTCGCCGCCTCAGGCGCGGTCAGTGATCAGGGCGCTATCTCGGTGGGTGCCCCCGGCACTCCCCCGGCTGACGCACATCTCGATCTGGGGCCCGTGCTGGACACTGTGCCGGCCCTCAAAGCAATTCTCTCCACCGCACGAGTCGACGTCGGAGCTCTGGCCTCTCAAGCTCAGCAGATCGGTGGAGCCCCGCCTACCAGCCAGTACACTCTCGCTGATTTGAAAGTGCAGCTCACCTCCCCTGCCCTGGGTAATATCTACAGCACCCTGCGTGATCAGGTGGTGGCACCCACCTCACAGGCCCTGCAAGCCTTCGCTACCGCACTCACCGCGATCAATATCGATCTGAATGTGATCGCGCTACGTGCGCAGGGCTCGGTCAGCACGGTGCTGCCCGACCTTTCCACGGTGCTGCCGAGCGGTTTCGTGAACGGCAACGTCGACAACGGGATCTCCATCAATCTCTCGACGGGAGCGGTGATCGTTGATCTGGCCAAGATCCTCACCGCCAACGGCATCGACATCAACAATCTGCCGCCGAACTCACAGTTGTTCACCGGACCGATAGCCAACGCCATCGCCACCGGGATCACCTCGACGCTGACCGATATTGTGCAGGGCACGGTGCAGCGGCTGACCGCTGCTGTCAATTCGATTCGGGTCACCGGTTCGCTGACCATCTCGAGCCTGGGCACTACCCTGGGCACCGTCGCGATTGACGGCTCTCTGGCTCAGATTCAGGACAACACCTCGGTGATCGTTTCCGGCAACGTCGCCGGCCTGAACCTCGGAGTGCTGAACACTCTGCTCAAGCCGCTGCTTCGGCCCGCCGTCAGCACACTTCTCACCACGGTGAACAATATTCAAACCACGGTGATCCAACCGATCATCAATGGTGCCTCCGCCTTGGTCGCCCCCATCCTGAGCGCACTTAATCAACTGGTTCCGGTGCGGGCCAACGTGCAGCCCGGAGTCGGTGATCTAGGAGCGGGCAGCTTCACCGTGCGTGCCCTGGAAATCGGCATCCTCAATCTGGCTGCCGTCAATTTCGCATCCTCCACAGTGCACGGCACAGCGGTAGCCGTACTGCATCCGCAGCTTGGGGCCAATCCGAGTACCGTCGAGCAGAATGCCACTACAGAGATCACCGGTACCGGGTTCGCTCCAGGTGATACGGTGACCGTCACCTTGCCCGCTGCCCCCGGAATTCCAGCGACAGTGCTGAGCGCTACCACCGATGCCAGCGGAAATCTCGGGCCGGTGAGTTTGCCGGTCCCCGCTGACTATCCGCTCGGCCCGGTCACCGTGGTGGTTCACCCCACCGATAGCAATGTCACCGCTGATCCGACGGTGCAACTCACCGTGATCAAGCACGTTTACAACACCTCGCTGACCGCTAGTCCGGCTTCCCTGCCGCAGGGCGGAACCACCACGATCAGTGGCACCGGCTATGCACCGGGTGAAACAGTCACCGTCTCGGGCCCCTGCGTGGTGCCCGCTGTCACGGTCACCGTCGGTCAGGACGGTTCGTTCACGGTTCCGGTCGCGCTGAGCGCGAGCTGCCCGGAGGGTCCGACCACGATCACCGCTGAGGGCAGCGTCTCGCAAACTCCCGCCAGCATTCCAGTGACGATCTCCGGACCTGCTTACAACACATCGCTGACCGTGACACCGCAGGCCATCCCGCAGGGCAGCTTCCCGGAGATCTCCGGAAACGGCTTCGCACCGGGTGAAAGCGTCACGGTGACCCTGCCCGCGAAGGACGGCGTCGGCCCGGTAGAGCTTGGTGGCATCACCACTGACGGCGACGGGACCTTCAGCACGCCGCTGATGGTTCCTGCAACCTATCCGCTCGGATCCGTGACCATTACGGGTGTCGGGGATGAGTCGAACACTCCGGCGAGCGCACAGGTGAGCGTCGTCCCGGCTGGTCCGGCCGCACTGAGCGCCAGCCCGGTCTCGGTCGTGCAGGGCGGGACCACACAGATCTCCGGCACGAATTTCCAAGCCGGGGAGAACGTCCACCTCACCCTCCCAGCAGCGGCTCCGGCAGCTGAATCAGCGGTGGATGCCACTGCGGACTCCGCGGGTAACTTCACCGCTACCCTGACGGTCCCACAGAACCACCCGGTGGGTGCCAGCTTCCCGGTCAATGCCACTGGCGACCAGGGCTCAGCTGCCTCAACCGATCTAGCCATCACCAAGGGCACCTGGAACACCGCGATCACCGCGACCCCCGCGACCGCTCCCCAGGGTTCGACCACGACGGTGAGCGGCACCGGCTTCACGCCGGGTGAAAGCGTCACCGTGAGCTTGCCCGCTAAGGATGGGGTCGGACCGGTGAATGCCACCGATGTTCTGGTGGGCGGCGATGGCAGCTTCAGCACCGCGCTGACGGTCCCCAGCGACTATCCGCTGGGCAGCGTTGATATCTCGGCGAGCGGCCCGGTCTCCGACACTCCGGCGGCCACCACGCTGAACATCGTGGCAGCTGGTCCAGCGAGCCTGAGTGCTGCTCCGGCTACGGTTCCACAGGGCGGCATTAGCCAGGTCTCCGGAACGAACTTCAAGGCCGGAGAGAACGTCACCATCACCTTGCCCTCCTCGGCACCGGCTGCTGCGGTCACGGTGAATGCCACGGCGAACTCCGCCGGTAATTTCAGCATTCCGCTGACGGTGCCGCAGAACCATCCGACGGGTGCCACTTTCCCGATTACTGCAAGCGGTGATCAGGACTCGGCAGCGGCCACGAATATCGGGATCAGCAAAGGCACCTGGAACACCGCTATCACCGCCACGCCCAGCGAGGTGGCGCAAAGCGGTGAACTGACGGTTTCCGGTACCGGTTTCGGGGCCGGTGAAGCCGTCACGGTCACCCTTCCCGAGAAAGACGGGGTTGGACCGATCACGGTGCCGAACGTGCAAGTGGGTGAGAACGGCAGTTTCAACGCGACGTTGATCGTGCCAGCCAACTACCCACTGGGCTCGGCGGACATCACCGCAGAAGGGCCTGTTTCAGACACCGCGGCCACCACGCCAATCCAGATTGTCGCTTCCGGGCCCGCCGCCATCACCGCGGATCCGGCTCAGGTGCCACAAGGCGCCTCCACCACGATCACCGGCACCGGTTACGGCGCGGGTGAAGCACTCACTGTATCGCTGCCCGCAGCAGATCCCGCAGCAGCCGTGAGCCTTCCGGTCACTGCCAATAGCGCCGGGCAGTTCAGTGCGGTACTGACGGTTCCGAAGAACCATCCGGTAGCAACCGGCGTGACGGTGAGTGTCAATGGTCCCGACCATCAAGCGGAGACCCCGATCGACGTCACCAAGGGTGACTGGGCGACGACCATCAGCCTCTCCCCCACCACCGTGCCGCAGAACTCCGCGGCCACGGTATCGGGCACCGGCTTCGCCGCCGGCGAGTCGGTAACGGTGACCCTGCCGGAGAAGGACGGAGTGGGGCCGGTCAACGCCACCACCACTGTCACTCCGGACGGCACCCTGGCTCCGGTCGATCTCACGGTTCCGCAGAGCTATCCGCTCGGTGCGGTCACCCTGAGTGCCGCCGGATCGGTCTCCGACACTCCGGCCACCGCCGAGGCTACGGTTGCCCCTTCCGGAGCACCGGCCCTCAGCGCGGTTCCTGCCTCGATTCCGCAGGGCGAGAGCAGTCAGATCGCTGGAACGAACTTCAAAGCCGGTGAGAACGTGACGGTGACGCTGCCAGCAGCGACACCAGCGAACGCGGTGACGCTCAGCGCCACGGCTAATAGCGCGGGCCAGTTCGCCGTCGCTCTGACCGTGCCACAGAACCACCCAGTGGCCAGCGGCATCGTGATCAGTGGCACGGGAGATCAGGCGAGCACAGCTGAGACCACAATCGACGTCACCAAAGGCAGCTGGAACACCGCGGTCACCGCGACTCCGGTCAGTGTTCCTCAGGGGATTCCGACCACTATTGACGGCACCGGCTTCGCTGCGGGTGAGGAAGTCACCGTGACGCTACCCGAAGCTGCCGGAGTCGGACCGGTGGTCATCGCCGATGTTCCGGTCGCCGCTGATGGCAGCTTCAGCACTCCGCTCACGGTTCCTGCGAACTACCCGCAAGGGCCGGCCACGGTCAGCGTACTCGGACCGGTCTCGGATACTCCGGCCACCGTACAGCTGAGTGTGCTGCCTGCTGGTTCGCCGAGTATCAGTGCCGATCCGGCCAGTGTTCCGCAAGGCGGCAGCACTCAGCTCAACGGCACCAATTTCACCGCCGGTGAAAATGTCACCCTGACACTGCCGGCAGCTGATCCGGCGAGCGAGGTCACGGTGAATGCCACCGCTGATCCGGCCGGTAACTTCAGCGTCGCTCTCGGAGTGCCGATGAATCACCCGGTGGGAGCTTCGTTCCCGGTCAATGCCACTGGCGATCAGGGCGCGGAATCCGCGACCAGCCTCGAGGTCACCAAGGGCACCTGGACTACCGCGGTGACCGCGAATCCCCTCGATGTGCCGCAGGGCACGGCGACCACGATCAGCGGCAGCGGCTTCGCGGTGGGTGAGAAAGTCACCCTGACGCTGCCCGCCAAGGACGGCGTCGGTCCAGTGACCGTGCCGGATCTGCTGGTAGCCGGCGACGGTTCTTTCAGCGGTTCGCTCACGGTGCCGGCCGACTACCCGCAGGGAACGGCAACGCTCAGCGCGGTCGGTACGGTCTCGGATACCCCGGCGACTGTCGATCTGAATGTGGTTCCCGGCGGACCGGCCAGCTTGAGTGCAGACCCAAGCTCGGTGGCGCAGGGCTCCAGTACGATCGTCAACGGTACCAACTACGGCCCAGCTGAGCAGATCACAGTCAGCATTCCGGCCGCGGATCCGGCGGAGGCGAGCAGCGTGACGGCGACGGCGAACAGCGCCGGGAAGTTCACCGCGACGCTGCCAATTCCGCAGAACCACCCGGTGGCCAGCGGTGTCATAGTCAGTGGAAATGGTCCCGGCCATCAGGCTGAGACGACCCTCGAGGTGACCAAGGGAAGCTGGAATACCGCGGTCTCCGCGACACCGTTTGATGTGCCGCAGAACAGCCCGACGACGGTCAGCGGCAGCGGCTTCGCGGTGGGTGAGAAGGTTACCCTGACCTTGCCTGCAGCCGGTGATGCCGCAGCGGTCGTGGTGCCGGATGTCACGGTCGCCGCCGATGGCAGCTTCAGTGCCGCGCTGACCGTTCCGGCGAACTACCCGCAGGGTAATGCCACGATCAACGTGGCCGGCCCGGTCTCCGATACCCCGGCGAACGCTGGAATCAATGTGGTTCCCGGCGGACCGGCGGCGCTCAGCGCCACCCCCGTCCAGGTCCCGCAAGGAACCGAGGTGACTCTGAACGGTGTGAACTACGGCGGCAACGAAGTTGTCACGGTGACCCTGCCGGCAGCCGCTCCCGCGGCGGCCGTAACGGTTCCGGTGACCGCCAGTAGTGCTGGAACGTTCAGCGTTTCATTGACGGTTCCGAAGAACCATCCGGTGGCCACGGGCGTCCAGATCGCCGGAAACGGCGCTGATCACCAGGCTGATGCCACGATCGACGTCACCAAGGGTGATTGGTCGCCAACGGTCAGCAGCAACCCGGCTGAGGTGCCTCAAGGAACCGCGACAACGGTCAGTGGAACCGGCTTCGCTGCCGTTGAGACAGTCACCGTGACGCTACCCGAGGCAGCAGGTGTCGGCCCGGTCACCGCAACGGCTACCGTGGCCGAAGACGGCACCTTCAGCGCCTCACTGACCGTTCCGGCTGGTTACCCGCAGGGAGCCGCAACGCTCAGCGCCGTCGGATCGGTCTCCGATACCCCTGCCAGTGCCGAAATCACCGTAGCTGCCGCCGGGCCGGCGAGCATCTCCACCGATCCGGCAGTGTCTCAAGGCGGCACCACGCAGGTCGCCGGGACGAATTTCAAGCCCGGCGAGAATGTTGTCCTCACCTTGCCAGCTGATGCTCCAGCCGCAGCCGTCACCGTGAATGCGGTAGCGGATCCGGCAGGTAACTTCAGCGTCCCGTTCGAGGTGCCGAAGAATCACCCGACGGGTCCGTCGTTCACCCTGACCGCTGCCGGTGACGCGGATAGCACCGCTTCTACCACCTTTGAGATCACCAAGGGTGATTGGGCGATCAGCGTCACTGCAGCACCCTCCGCGGTTCCGCAAGGTGCTAGCACCTCGGTTGCCGGAACGGGCTTCGCGGCCGGTGAAACGGTCGAGCTGACTCTGCCCGCCAAGGATGGGGTCGGTCCGGTCACCGGAAGCGGAGTCGTCGCGGCTGACGGCTCACTGCCGGAAGTGCTGCTGACTGTTCCCACGGATTACCCGCTCGGAGCAGCCGAGGTGAGCGCGGTCGGTGATGTTTCGCAGACGGCTAGCGACGCCCCGATCACGGTGGAAGCTGCCGGTGCCCCAGTTATCAGCAGCGATCAGGCAGATGTTCCGCAGGGCGCCTCCACCAAGATTCACGGCCGAAACTTCAAGGCCGGGGCTTTGGTCAGGATCGCTCTCCCCGCGGCTGCACCGGCCGCGGCGAGCACTGTCGAAGGGACGGCGAACTCGGCCGGACAGTTCGAAGCGGCGCTGGGAGTGCCCCAGAACCATCCGCTCGAGCAGGGGGTCACCGTCACCGCGACGAACCCTCAAATCACGCCGAGCCCGACCGCGAAGATCAATGTGGTGAAGGGCAATTGGGCACCGAAGATCACGGCTAACCCGAGCACTCTCACTCCGGGCAGCACGACCGAGATCGATGGTTCCGGCTTCGCCGCCGGTGAGAAGCTCACCATCACGCTGCCGGCCAAGGGCGGTTCGGGACCGGTCACGGTGTCGAATGTTCCGGTCGACGCGCAGGGCAGCTTCGATCCGCCGCTGAGCATTCCCGGAGACTACCCGCTGGGTGATGTTCAGATCTCCGCAATCGGCCCGGTCTCAGCCACCGAGGCGGTGACCACGGTGAAGATCGTGGCCAAGCCGACGGTCGTGAAGCCCGGTGGGAATGTTCCCGGCGGCCAACTGCCCGGCGGTGAGTTGCCGAACACCGGCGTAGCCGGGCTGGCGATCCTGCTCACCATCAGCGCGGCGATCCTCGCCCTGGGCGGTGCAACGCTGCTGATGAACCGGCGCCGCACCAGCTAGGCGTCGGCTAGCTGATCGAAGGGCTGTGGCACTCATCGGAAGGTGAGTGCCACAGCCCTTTCCACTGAAAAGCTGAACGATCTCAGAGAGCTGGTAACGCTCGGGGCAGGCAAGGGGGACGGCGACAGTCACTCAGGCGTCGACGACGAGCCGTTGACTGATCACCGTGGAAACGCCGTCGCCGCGCATCGTGACGCCGTAGAGAGCATCGGCGACTTCCATGGTGCGCTTCTGGTGGGTGATCACGATCAGTTGGCTGGATTCACGGAGCTCTTCGAAAATGGTGATGAGCCTCCCCAGGTTCGTGTCATCCAGGGCAGCCTCAACCTCATCCATCACATAGAAGGGAGAAGGGCGAGCCTTGAAGATCGCCACCAGCAGGGCCACCGCCGTAAGTGAGCGCTCACCGCCGGAAAGCAGCGACAGACGTTTGATCTTCTTACCCGCCGGACGGGCCTCGACCTCGATGCCTGTGGTCAGCATGTCCTCCGGGTTTGTCAGCACCAGTCGGCCTTCGCCGCCCGGGAAGAGTCTGCCGAAGACCCTTTCGAACTGAGCCGCGGTGTCGGCGTAGGCGGCGCTGAAGACCTGCTCTACCCGTTCATCGACTTCACGGATGATATCGAGCAGATCCTTGCGGCTTGATTTGAGGTCCTCGAGTTGACTGGAGAGGAATTGATGACGTTCCTCCAGAGCCGCGAATTCTTCCAGAGCCAAGGGGTTGACCTTGCCCAGTGCGGCCAGATCTCGCTCCGCCCGCTTGAGCCGTTTCTCTTGCTCCGCTCGGTCAAAGGGGGTGCCTTCCCGGATCGCCTGGCCTGCTTCGTCAACCGGGACCCTGAGTGCAGCCCATTTATCGGTCACTTCGCCCGGACCTAGGGGCACCAGGGTGTCCGGGCCGTACTCAGTCACCAAATGCTCCGCGGTGAGCCCGAGTTCCTCAATGGCTCGGTTCTCCAGGGCTTCGATCCGCAGGCGTTGCTGCGTGCGAGCCAGCTCGTCTCGGTGCACCGAATCGGTCAGCTCGGCCAACTCGGTGGAGTGCGCGTCGTTCTGAGTGCGCACCGTGTTCAGATCGGCTTCGCGCAGCGCACGCATCTCCTCTGCGGCGTCGCGCTCCCGCCCTGCTGAGTCGATCGAAACATCGGCGTGGGCGAGCGCCAGCGCCACGGCCTGAGCCACGGCGGCGGCTTTCCGGGCTTGAAACTGGCGGAGTTTGGCGCGCTCGGCGGCTTGGGCTCTGGCCTGCCGTTCGGTTCTGGCCGCTCGTTCCAGCGAGGCGGCCCGGTTCGCCGTGCTAGTGAGTTGCTCCTCCGCGCTGCGCAAGCCCAGCCGGGCCTCCATTTCGGCTGCTCGAGCAGCGGTGGCCGCGGCGGCGAGTTCGTCGCGCAAAGTCGTCGAGGGCTCTTCCTCATCCGGTGCGTTCTGCGCAGCAGCCAGACGCTGGGAGATCTCTTCCAAGCTCTTCTGCTCTTCTGCGATATGGCTCTTCGCCCGCTCGATCGCCTGATCGCTGCGCTCGCTCTCAGCCACCGCGGATCTGAGCGTGGTGCCCAGGTGCCCCAGACGCTCGGCGACCGAGGCCAGTCTGGCATCAGATTCGTGCAGCCTTTCAAGAGCGGCCTCCGCATTGGCCCGAGCCGAATCATGCTGCGCTTTAGCCCCGGCCAGTTCGAAACCGCAGCTTTCCAGCTGTGCGGTGAGTTCCTCGATCCGCGTTTCGGCCTCTTCGACGGAGGCCAGTAGCTCCAGCTGCGAGGGAGCGGAGGTCGAGCCGCCTCGTACGATCAGCGCGGTGAAGACATCGCCCGCAGTGGTCACCGCGGTCAGTTCGGCAGCTTGAGAGATGACCGCCTGCGCCTGCTCTAGATCCTCGACGATCACCACGGCGTGCAGGGCATTGCTGATCGCGGCCTCGATGCTACGCTGCGCCGTGACCACCGATAGTGCGGTGACCGCTCCAGGGACGGCGTCCACGGCTTTCGGGCTGGCGGATTTCCTGCCTGCCGCCGCCCCGGGGAGCAGTAGTTCCAGCCGGCCGGCGTCCTGGTCCTTGGCCCAGGCCACTGCTCCGGCTGCGGCCCGAAGATCTGCCACCGCAACGGCGTCGGCCAATGAGCCGAGGGCTGCGGCAATCGCCGCTTCATAACCGGGTGTCACCGAGATCAGCTCGGAGACGCTGCTCAGCACCCCTTGCTGCCCGGCGGCGAGCAGCAGTTCACCGCCGTCCTTGCGCTGCAAGCCAATGCGCAAAGCGTCACGACGCGCGATCAGGGACTCGCGTTCTCGCTCGGCGGCCTGCTGTCGAGCGGTCAGCTCGGTTATTTTTCCAGTGATCTCCTCGAGCGCCTCACTGGCCTCCTCATAATCGGAGTCCAGCGACTCCTCGCCTTCCTCAACCCCGGCAATCTGAGATTCTAGGGCGGTAAATTCTTGCTGCGCAGTGACCCTGCGCTGCTCTGCCGCGGACTGCGCCTCGTGGAGCCTGCCGAGTTCCGCCTCAGCGGCCTCCACCCGGGAGCGGGCGGCCCCCACCTGCCCAGCGAGTCGCGCCAGCCCTTCGCGGCGATCGGCGGCGGCCCGCAGAATGGCCGTCAGTCGCTGCTCTTCTGCCTTCGCCGCTGCTTCCGCCTCGGCACGGCTGGCCACGCTGGTAGCGAGCTCTTCACGCCGAGCTGCCGACTCGCTTTTCAATTCGGCTTCTTCAGCGCGAACGTTCGCTGCCTGTTGCTCAAGTTTCTCCGGGTCGCGTCCAGGTTCTTGGGCGACGTCTGAGGAACCCAGCAGCCGACGTCGTTCCGCAGCCAAGTTCCCTAAGGAACGCAGCCGCTCACGGTGCGAAGAAAGCTGATACCAGGTCTCCCTGGCCGCGTTGAGCAGAGGCGTCGCCTGAGCGGCGAGCTGCTCCAACTCAGCCTGCCGGGTGCGCCCCTGTTCCAGTGCCGCTTCCACCTCGGCACGGCGGGCCTTGAGCGCGGTTTCGTCGGCGACTTCCTGTTCCAGAGTGCTTCGCAGTTGCACCAGATCATCCGCGAGCAACCTGGCCCGCGCATCCCGCACCTCGAATTGCACGCTTTGCGCCCGGCGAGCCACTTCGGCCTGTTTGCCCAAGGGAGTGAGCTGTCGCCTGATCTCGCTGGTTAGATCGCTCAACCGGGTCAGATTCGCCTGCATGGCTTCGAGCTTGCGCAGGGTCTTCTCTTTGCGACGGCGGTGCTTCAGGATCCCAGCGGCCTCTTCGATGAAACCACGGCGATCTTCCGGGGTGGCGTGCAGCACCTTGTCCAGCTGCCCCTGGCCGACGATGACGTGCATCTCCCGGCCCAGCCCGGAATCGGAGAGTAGTTCCTGAATGTCCAGCAGCCTCGCGGTCGTCCCGTTGATCGCATACTCACTGCCCCCTGTCCGGAAGAGCGTCCGGGAGATAGTGACCTCGCTATAGTCGATGGGCAGCGCGCCATCGGCGTTGTCAATGGTGAGTGAGACTTGCGCTCTGCCCAGCGGAGGACGCCCGGCGGTACCAGCGAAAATGACATCTTCCATCTTCCCGCCACGCAGAGTTTTGGCACCCTGCTCGCCCATCACCCAGGCCAGAGCATCCACCACATTGGACTTGCCCGAACCGTTCGGGCCGACGACGGCGGTTACCCCGGGTTCGAAGTCAAAGGTCGTTGCGGAGGCAAAGGACTTGAAGCCTCGGAGCGTGAGGCTCTTCAAATGCACTTAAGACCCGTCTCTACTCAAAGTGTTTCCTGAACGTCTGCACCATCACTAAAGCTTATGGGCAATAATCTACTGGTTTAGCAACCGAAACCGCGTTATTTGGCGGGAGTGAAGATCACCAATGTCCATTTCGCGGAGTGCGCTGGCAGCTCGGGCAGAAATAGGAGGAGCGATTCATAAAGGTATCCCGTCGAATCAGGGTCAGTACGCCTGCTGACTCGCAGCGCTGACAGGGCTCGTTCTCCCTGCCGTAGGCATTGAGCGAGCGCTCGAAATAACCCGAGGAGCCGTTCACATTGACGTAGAGCGAGTCGAAGCTGGTGCCTCCGGCAGCTAGCGCCCGCAGCATCACGGCTTTCGCGTTGTCAATCAATTCAGCCAGTTCGCGATCACGCAGCGTCTCAGTGGCTCTGGCGTAGTGCAGTTTGCTGGCCCAAAGCGCCTCGTCCGCGTAGATGTTACCGATCCCGGAGATCAGCGATTGGTCCAACAGGGCCCTCTTCAAACCGGTTTTACGGCGCTTAATGGCGCTCTGGAAGGCTGCGAGTGAAAAGGCTGGATCTAGCGGATCACGTGCGATATGCGCGGCTTCGGCGGCGATCAAGGGCTCAGCGGTTGAGTGCTCGCCCTGTTCGCCGCCGGGCAGGCCATCCGTGGTAGGAATCAATGAAGTGACGAAGAGACCGCCGAAAATACGCTGATCGATGAACCGCAGCTCCGCTGGTTCTGAGCCGTCGAGCCGGAGCCTCACCCGGAGATGCTTCTCATCGACCTGTCCGGTGTTCTGCAAGACCAGTTGGCCGCTCATTCCGAGGTGAGCCATCAAGGCGACTCGGTTGAGAGGGGTGGCGGAGCCCTGAGAGATCGGAGCGGGATCGCTCAACGGTAGCCAGAGGAACTTTCCGCGTCGCACCACTGAATCGACGCGCGCGCCGAGAAGCTGCCCGCTGAAATCCTCGGCTCCCAGCACATGTCGCCTGATCGACCGCGGATCCAGGACTTCGACGTCGGTGATCTGACGGCCGGCAACCCAGCGTTCCAGACCCCGGCGAACCACTTCAACTTCGGGGAGCTCAGGCATTAGCTCTGTTTGCTGTGAAGTTCGCGCCAGCTATTAGCGGCAGCCTCTTGCTCGGCTTCTTTTTTGGAATTCCCGATGCCGCTGGAATAACGGCTTGCGCCCATGAGCAAAGTCGCCTGATAGGTGCGCGCGTGATCGGGACCGTCACCAACCACCTCGTAGCGCACCTGACCGAGCCCGTTATTGGCTGCGTACTCTTGAATACTGGTTTTCCAGTCGGTCGCGGCCCCCAGGGCCCCGGCGTCCTGCAAGAGCGAACCGACCAGTCTGAGCACGAGCTTCCTTGCCACCTCGATGCCCTGGCAAATATAGGTGGCGCCGATCAGCGCCTCCATGGTGTCGGCCAGAATGGAGGCTTTATTCTTTCCATCGGTCAGCAACTCGCCTTGGCCGAGCAGAATGAAATCACCGATGCCGAGTTCTCGGCCCACGGCGGCTAGCGCACGGGTGCTCACCACGGCTGAACGGCGCTTTGCCAGCTCGCCTTCGGCTAACTCAGGGTGATCCCTGAACAAGGCGTCGGTCACGGAGAAGCCCAGCACGGAGTCACCCAAGAACTCAAGGCGCTCATTGGTGGGCAGACCGCCGTGCTCATAGGCATAAGAACGATGCGTTAAGGCAAGACGAAGCGTCTCGGTGTCGATATGGACGCCGAGACGCTTCAGAAGCTCTTGATGTTCTGGTGCTACAGATCGATGAGACGAAGGCATACTGACCTAAGACTGCTGTCTAAATGGCAGCAGTCGTTTAGACGTCAGCGACCTTGCGGCCCTTGTATTCCAGGAACAGTGCGGTGCCCGCAGAGTCGGTGACTACCTTTGCCTGGTGAGGCAGCGAGTAGGTAACCCGACCGTTTTCGACGGTCTTGACCAGGTTAGGCGCAGTGGCCTTCCACTGGGCACGACGGGCGCGCGTATTGGCACGGGACATCTTCCGCTTGGGAACAGCCACGGCGAACTCTTTTCTCTCTTCGCGCTCCGGACTCTTGATCCGGTGGCGCAGTTACGGCTAAAACTAGTTGTCTTGATTCTTTGTCAGATCGCTCAACGCGGCCCAACGAGGGTCCAAGTCCTCGTGGTGGTGACCAGGATTATCCGCCAGTCTGATTCCGCATTCGGAACACAGGCCTTTGCAATTCTCTTGGCACACCGGCTGGAAAGGCAGTGCAGTGACTACCACATCCCGCAGCAGTGGTTCGAGATCGATGGTGTCGTTCTCAACCAGGCGCTGCTCGTCGTCCATAGTCTCGGTGTCGTCTTCCTTCGCTGCTCGCACCGGGGCGAGGCCTTCGAAGAAAAACATCTCCTGAATATCGACGCTGAGGTCATACGCAAGGGGATCTAGGCATCGGCTGCACTCGCCCACAACGTGGACCTGCGCGCTTCCCGAAACAAAGATTCCTTCGTGTACGGACTCCAGGCTCAACTCCAGATCAATCTCTGACCCTTCCTGAACCCCGATCAATGCAAGCTCGAGATCACTCGGCGCTGGCACGGCTTCCACCAGGGTTCTCATAGTGCCTGGGCTGCGCGCAATATCCTTGATTGCAACTACCAGTGGTGAACCCGGATGTGACCGTTGGCTCGCGTTGATAAGAACTCCTGAAGAAAACATATGACCGACGTATTATCTTAGCCTGAAAGCCTCCCCGCCCTCAAACTGTCGCCGCGCTCGGCGTTTCGTCAGTCTTTTTTTAGCTCCGCTAAACGCCGCTGAACGGCACGCGGCACATAGTCGGAGACGTCACCGCCCAGCGAAGCCACTTCTTTGATCATGGTGGAGGACAGGTGCAAGTAGCGGGCCTCCCCCGCGAGGAAAATCGTCTCAACGCCGCTGAGCTGCCGATTCATCGTCGCCATCGGAACCTCGTAGTCGAAGTCAGAAGAGGATCTCAATCCTTTGACGATGGCGCTGGCCCCGCGTTGACGGCAATAGCTGGCCAGCAGTCCCTGCCCCATCGGCTCTATCACAATGCCCCGCAATGCGGCTAAGGTCTCCTGAGCCATGTCAAGGCGCTGCTCGAGGGTGAAGAGATAGTTCTTCGAATAGTTCGTCGAGATCGCCACGATCACCTCATCGAAGAGACCGGCGGCGCGCGCGATCACCTCGAGGTGTCCATTGTGGATCGGATCGAAAGATCCGGGGCAGACGGCTCGGCGCATGCATTTAATCTATCCTCTCTTTACCGGCCTGCGCCGCTCCATCTCGCAATGTTGCAGAAAAGACTTCGCTTTCCACTGCTGGGCCGCTGAGTGATTAGGCTGGTGGGATGAGCACACCGTGGCAGCGCACCGCTGAGGGCGCCAATCTGTTATCGGCGGACGGCGGCCTGGGTGTCACGATCTTCGAGGAGATCACGAACCTGGCCGGCAGCACCGGAGCAATCAACCTCGGACAGGGTTTTCCGGATCAGGACGGCCCAGAAGAGATCAAGGACCGAGTGCGGCAAGCCGTGCTCGATGGTGCGAATCAATACGCTCCGGGTAAGGGAATCGCCTCATTGCGTGAAGCGATCGCCCGGCATCAATCGCGTTTCTACGGATTGCAGGTCGACCCAGAGCAGGAAGTGCTGGTCACCACCGGCGCCACCGAGGCCATTGCGGCCAGCATCCTGGCCTTCGCTTCTCCGGATGATGAAGTGCTGACCTTCGAACCGTTCTACGATTCCTATGGTGCGATGATCCGGCTCTCCGGCGCACGGCACACCACCGTTGGGCTCTCAGCCCCTGGCTTCCAGCCAGATCTTGCAGAGCTCGAGGCCGCTTTCACGGCGCGTACCCGGATCGTGCTGCTCAATAATCCGCACAATCCTTCCGGCGCAGTCTTCAGCCAGCAAGTTCTTGAGAAGATCGTCGAGCTAGCGAACCGTCACGACGCGCTGATCATCTCGGATGAGGTCTATGAGCACCTCACCTTCGGCATCGCCCATCAGCCGATCGCTGCCCTGCCCGGAGCCGCCGAGCGAACCATCACCATCTCTTCAGCGGGTAAGACCTTTTCTTTCACCGGCTGGAAGATCGGCTGGGCCTCTGGACCTGCTGAATTGATCGCCGCGGTGCGCACCGTCAAACAATTCCTCAGCTATTCCTCGGGCACACCGTTTCAAGCAGCGATCGGCTGGGGACTGGACCAGGGGGATGACTTCTACCAGGGCATCGCCACAGCGCTACAAGAAAAGCGCGATGTGCTCGCCGCTGGACTGCAACAAGCGGGGTTCGCAGTTTACCTGCCGCAGGGCAGCTACTTCGTCAACGCCGACGCAGCTCCGCTCGGGGTTCACGACGCCGCAGCATTGGCCCGCCGCCTTCCGGAACTGATCGGGGTGGCCGCCATCCCGATCTCGGTGTTCTGCCATCCGGAGGGAGCAAAGCGACATCAAAGCCTGTTGCGCTTCGCCTTCTGCAAGCGCCTTCCGGTGCTGCACGAGGCTTCTGAGAGGCTTTCGACGCTCAGGGACTTACTCTGAAACGGATGCTCAAGGGGCTTGGTGCGCACGCCGAGATCCGTCCCGATGAATTCGTTCCCGGTTCCTTCGTGCTGAGCGTGGCCGGAGCCGATCAATCGCAGGTCAATCTCGAGGATCCGGGAAATATTTTTTACGAGTACTTGCGCCGGATGGCCACCGTGCTGGATCTCATCCGGCCCGCCGGAGAACCCCTCACGGTGCTGCACCTCGGTGCCGGCGCACTCACCCTGGCCCGCTATCTCGCGGTGCGGCGGCCAGGCTCGAAGCAACTCGCCGTTGAGCTGGAACGCGAGCTCCTGGATTTCGTCCTCGAGTATCTGCCGATGCCGGCTGGCAGCCGCTTGGAAACATTGATCGGAGACGCCAGGTGGGCGCTGCCGGAGCTGGCCGCTCAAGCCCCTTTCGACGCCGTCGTCTTGGATATTTTCTCCGGACCACAGGCTCCCGAGCACATTGCGACCGCGGAATTCTACGCCGAGGCCGCTGCCTTGCTCAGCCCATTCGGTGTGCTGCTGGTGAACGTGGGCGACGAACCTGGTCTCAGCTTGGTACGCAGCCAGTGCAGAGCCTTGCGCTCCGTGCTGCCGGCCACTCTGCTGACCGGGGAAAGCGGAATGTTCAGCGGACGCTACCCGGGTAATCTGATCCTGGCTGCCACTACCGGCACCAGCTGGCCAACCGAGATCAAGGAGCAGCTGCTGGCAGCCGGGCCGCACCCGTGCAAGGTGCTGGACGGCGTCGATCTCGATCAATTCAGCTGAAGCCGATCAGTGGTGTCCTAGCCGCTCAGACAGCGTGTGACCACTCTTTATGTTCTCGGGTCCTGGGATCTCAGGCCTCGGGTTCTCGGGTCCTGTACTACCGGGTCCTGGGCTATCGGGTCCTGGGCTTTTCCACTGGACGCCGCGAGATCGACTTCATTCGGCACCGTCGCTGGGTGCAACGCCTTCAACGGGTTCAGCGAACCACAGCTTGGTCTCGCCGTAACCGCGTTCTGAAAAGCGTTCAAGTTCCGCTGGCCAGGCAGGCTCCGGACTGCGCGAAGAACGCTCGACCACCACGACGGCGCCAGCAGCGAGCTGCGGGCTCAGCAAGGTGAGCACCGTACTCAATTCAGTTTCGCTCAGAGGGTACGGCGGATCCAGAAAGACCAGATCCCAGGGCCCAGCGGAACGTTGCAGCAGGGTTTCCACTTTGGCGCGGTGGACCGAGACGGCATCGTGCCTCAGCAGCTTATTGACCAGCTTGGCATTGCTCTGGCAGACCGCGGCAGCCTTAGCATCGCTCTCAACCAGTTCAACCCTCTGCGCTCCCCGGCTGGCGCTTTCGATTCCGAGCGACCCCGAACCGGCGTAGAGATCCAGCACTCGGGCGTCCTGCAGAACCTCCATCGCTTCGAGCCGGGAGAACAGCGCTTCCTTGACCCGGTCGGTGGTCGGCCTGGTACCGGAACCGGGTACTGAAGCGAGATGATGCCCGCCGGCGATCCCCGCGATGATCCTGCTCATTGAGTTCTCCGATCAGACGGGACACCTTTAGCCGCGCTCAAGAAAGGCCTCCTTCTCCGGATTCAGTGAGATGTCTATCGCAGCCGCCAACTCGGGATGCTCCCTCAGCTCCGGATCCCGGAGCACAATCGCCGAAGCATCGGCCCGGGCCCGCTCGATGATCTCCTCGTGCTCGACCACCCGGAGCAGCCGGAGCGTCGAACGCCCTCCCGACTGACTGGCCCCCAGAATATCGCCTTCCCGGCGTAGTTTGAGGTCCTCTTGAGATAGCGCGAATCCATCGGTCGTCGCAGCGACCGCATCCAGTCTGCGCCGAGAGGGATGCTCGGGCTCCAATTCGGTGACTAAGAGGGCGGTCCCCGGCAGTCCGCCTCGACCCACCCGGCCGCGCAATTGGTGAAGCTGCGAGATGCCGAAGCGATCGGCGTCCAGGATCACCATCAGCGTCGCATTGGGCACATCGACACCCACTTCGATCACCGTGGTGGAGACCAGGAGCTGAATCTCCCCTTCCGCGAAGTCACGCATGATCGACGCCTTCTCAGCGGGGTCGAGCTTTCCGTGCAGCGCCTCGATTCGGCATCCCGCGAGCAGAGGCTCGCGACGCAGCTGGTCCAGCACCTCAACCACGGAGCTGAGTTCTCGCGGGTCCTGCCCGGCTTCGGCCTGACCTTGATCGAGCAGCAACGGTTCGTCTCCGCTGGGAGCCTCAACTCCCTCGGCTTCGCCGATCCGCGAGCACACCACGTAGACCTGGTGCCCGGCGTCGATCTCCTCTCGACTGCGCTGCCAGATCCGCTGCGCCCAGCCGGGGTTCTCCGCGAGTCCTACAACATGACTGGAGATCGGGGCGCGCCCAGCGGGTAGCTCCCTGAGCACCGAGGTCTCCAGATCTCCGAAGACGGTCATCGCCACCGTCCGGGGAATCGGGGTCGCCGTCATCACCAGCAGGTGCGGCGGCTGTGCCGCCTTGAGCCGTAAGGCATCTCGCTGTTCCACCCCGAAACGGTGCTGTTCGTCCACCACTATCAGGCCCAGGTCGAAAAACTGCACCTGATCCGAGAGCAGCGCGTGGGTGCCGATGACGATGCCAGCCTCCCCTGAAGCGGCAGCGAGTAAGGCCTGTTTCTTGGCGGCCGTGTTCATGGTGCCGGTGAGCAACGCTACTTGGGTGCCCCCCTCGTAGCCACCGAGCATGCCGCCTTCGGCGAGCGGGCCCAAGGTGCGCCGGATCGATTGATAGTGCTGGGCGGCGAGCACTTCAGTGGGTGCGAGAAGGGCGGCCTGCCCACCGGAATCGATGACCTGCAACATAGCGCGCAAAGCCACCAGGGTCTTGCCTGAGCCCACCTCACCCTGCAAGAGCCTGTGCATCGGCCCGTGCCCCGGCCCACTTTGCTCTGGCCCACTTTGCCCCGGCCCACCCTGAGCCGCCAGCTCACGGGAGATCTCCGCTCCGACGGTGAGTTGCCCGGCGGTAAGGGTGAATGGCAGCTCAGCGTCGAAAGCAGTCAGTAAACCATCCGGACGACCCGGACGGGCTACCGCGTATTGCGCCATGGTTTGAGCTCTGCGACGTGCCAACGCGGTTTGCAAGACCAGGGCTTCCTGGTAGCGGAATCGGGCTTGCGCGAGCTTCCACTGGCCGGGGTCTGCGGGACGGTGGATCATCCGATAGGAATCATCCAGGGCACCAAAACGCTCCCTGCGCACGATTTCTGCGGGAAGCGGGTCGCTTAGTTCGCCGAGATCAACCGCGTCGAGCAAAGCGGAAACGGCGTTGCCGATCTTCCAGCTGGGCAGCTTCGCGGTTGCGGGGTAGACCGGAATAGGTGCCAAGGCGATTTGCTCATCGCTGCCGTCGTGGTCGAGCAGCACATAATCCGGGTTGGTCAGGGTGAGAGATCTGTTGAAGAAGCCCACCTTGCCGGAGAACATCGCCCGCACACCCGGACGTAATTCCTTCTCCGCTCGCCAGCCGTTGAAAAAACTGATTTTCAGTGAACCCGCTCCGCCCGCAGTGTCATCGGTGATCATCACGTCCGTGATGCTCCCCTTACGCTGCCGCATCCGGCGACTGCTAACACTGAGCACTCTAGCGATCAAGGTGACTTCTTCGTCGAAAGGCAGCCCGCTGATCGGCGTCAGCTCTCCCCGGTTGAGGTAGCGCCGCGGAAAGTAATTGAGCAATTCGGCAACAGTGCTCAGACCGAGATGCTTTTCAATGGTGCTCGCAGAAGCCTTTCCCAGCAGTCGCTCCAGCGGCAGTGTTCCCTCAGTCGTCCGCATGATCGTGAGTCGCTGCGCGAAGTTCTGAGACCGTTACATTGCTCGGCTCACCTAGTGCACGGATAGCGGTCAGCGTCGCCTCGGGCTCCGCAGCGTGCACATGGACCCTCCAGCGGTAGGTCTCTTGCGCTTCTGACTCCACCATGGGGCTCATGATCACGGAGTTACCCAATTCGTCGAGCTTCATCCGCAGGCTCGCGGCGTCCAGAGGGGAGAGGCTGATCGTGCACATCACCTCGACCCCTTCCACCACGGGCATTGATTCATGGATGTGCGTCTTGTGCACGTCGTAACCCGCCAAGCCGTCGAGCAGGTCTTTCTGTAACTCCTGATGCAGGATCACCGCGCGCAGGCTGTCCAGAATGAGCAGCAGGCCGACGCCGCCCGCGTCCACTACCTGAGCGCGCTCCAGTTCGCTGAGCTGATGTTCGGTTTTCACCACGCCGGCGAGGGCAGCCTCCACCGCGGCGTCCAAGGCGATGGAGAGGGCACGATTGCTGTCGTCGCCGCTCAATGCGTCATCGGCAGTGGCCGCACCCTCGGCAGCGACCTCGAGGACCGAGAGCATGGTGCCTTGAATCGGGTCACTTAGAGCTGACCAAGCACGGATCTGGGCCCGTCGAAGCGCCGCGGCGAGCAAGGGCGCGTTCAGCCGAACCGCACCGTGCAGCGGCTCGGCCATCGCGGCGAGAAAGACGGCCAGCAAAGTGCCGGAGTTACCCCTGGCTTCTTCCATCGCGGCCTGGGAAGCAGCGCTCAACAACACTCCGATATCGGAGCTGTCGTTCTCCTGGGCA
Source organism: Psychromicrobium ferritrahens (assembly GCF_043789415.1). Taxonomy (NCBI): domain Bacteria; kingdom Bacillati; phylum Actinomycetota; class Actinomycetes; order Micrococcales; family Micrococcaceae; genus Psychromicrobium; species Psychromicrobium ferritrahens. Next base: position 429,563 of record NZ_JBDLLW010000001.1, read on the forward strand.
GCGCGGTTGGCGGCGCGTATCGTCAAATAGAGGTTCGTCCCGGTGTCCCCGTCCGCCACCGGAAAAATATTGATCGCGTTGAGTCGATCACTGTGATTGCCCAGGGTCTCTTCACACCTGGCCAGCCAGCGCCGGATCGCTCCGGCATTGGCTGCGATCTTAATCTGCAAAATGATCCCATCCGACGGTATCGCTGCGTTGACCGCCCACCGTGACCCAAAGCTCGGGCTCGGCTGATGCGGTGTCTGCTTTCGAGCGTACCGAGCCTATCGTAGTGAATCCAGGCGGTAGGGGGATGTCGCCCGGAAATGTGCATAACAATCCGTGATCTTCTCCTCCACTGAGCACCCAATCCCTCGCCTCGCAGCCCAGCAATTGTGCCGCAGAACTCAGCGGTTCGATGAAAGCCCGAAGTGCAAGAGGGTCCAGATCGATTAGCACACCACTCGCCTGAGCGAGCCGACCGGCGTCCCGAACCAGGCCATCGGAGATATCCAGCATGGCGGTCGCCCCGGCACGCGCCGCGAGCGGACCGAGGGAAAGCGGTGGCCTAGGGCAGCGGAAAGAGTTTACTAAGGCGAGCTGATCAGCGTTCAGCGACGACATCGGGTGCTCGCTCTCCAGCAACGCCCAGCCTGCCGCGGCTCGACCCAGCACTCCGCCGACAGCCAACTGGTTCCCCGCTGCACCACCGCTGCGTCGTAGCGGGCTCCGACCTTCCAGATCCCCCAGGACTGCGACGGTGATCACCAGTTCCCGGCCCGCGGAGAGATCGCCTCCGGCTACCGCGCAACGATCCGCGCCCAGCTCCCTGATCGCCTCGCTCAGCCCGCGAGCAAGATCCTTCACCCACTCCACCGAGGTCTGCGGCGGCATCGTGAGACTCACCACCAGCCCGCTGGGCACCGCCCCCATCGCATTGATATCGCTGAGGTTCTGCGCTGCAGCCTTCCAGCCCACGTCGAATCCCGTGGAGGAGTAGCCATTGTTCCAGGCCAAGCGAAAATCCTGGTCTTGGACCTGAGTGTCGATGGAGATGACGGTCCTGCCATCCGGCGCGGCGATAATCGCGGCATCGTCCCCCGGCCCTAGTAGCAAAGATGAGGAACCGCTCAGCAGCGGAAAGATCTCAGCGAGCAGTTCCGCCTCGCTCAGTTGGCCGACTGTCTTGGCTCGATCCGCATGGCGTGGCTCGTCGAAGGTCTCCGGCTGATCGGCTGCGCCTGGCACTGCCGCCGATAGATCACTTGTGTTTTCAGCCATCTAACAACGGTAACCCTTCTCGCCGACAGTACTGAGCAGCCTCGCCTGTGGAGTCGACCGGCTGATGCTCCGGCGATCTCGGCTAAGCTGAAAAGCATGCGTCGCCGTCTGCTCCCCTTTGCTGCCTTTGCGATTCTGGGTGTGCTGCTGACTTCCTGTACCCCGGCGGTGGAGGTGGCACCGGCCAAGGATTCCGCCGATCCGTCCTGTGCACCGATGATGATTGCGCTGCCCGATACCCTGGCGGATGCGCCGCTCAGAGAAACCAGCTCACAGGGCACAGCGGCCTGGGGCAATCCCTCAGTGGTGGTCTTGCGTTGCGGGGTGACACCTCCGCCCAGAACCACCGCCGATTCCTGCCTCGGCGTGAACGGCATCGACTGGCTAGTGAAGCAGAAGGACGATGTCTTCACTCTGACCACCTATGGCCGGATTCCGGCCACCGAAATACTGTTCAGTCAGAAGAACGTCGCTTCCAGCACGATCCTGCCTCAGCTAGCCGCCGCAATGGCCAAGATTCCGCAGAGCTACAAATGCGTAGGCCCCGGGGACGTCGCCTCTTCAGCAAGCCCCTCAGCCAAGTAGGGTACGACGCCGGAAGGCTGCGTCGGCGAGCACCTCGCCGAATAAGTGAGGGGCGGTAGCCGAAAGTAGGCCCCACTGAATCAACGATTCACTGGGCAGGAACGTCTTACCCCACCAAAACCCGCATTCAGTGGGGAGGACTCCCCCAACCGAGCCTGCGAGGTTAGGGGCAAGACCGCGTCAGCGCAGCCCGATCTTCCGTTGCAGAGCCAACTGAATGAGTTCCTCGACAAGCTCCTGATAGCTCAGTCCGCTAGCAGCCCACATCTGCGGATACATCGAATGCGGAGTGAATCCAGGCATGGTATTGATCTCATTGATCACGATCTCGCCGTCCGGGGTGTAGAAGAAATCGACCCGGGAAAGCCCCTCAGCCCCAATCGCCTCAAAGGCTCGGGCCGCGGCGGCACGAATCTGCTCGGTAATGTGCTCAGGCAAATCGGCAGGACAGTTCAGTTCGGTACCGGAATCCTCCACGTACTTAGCCTGGAAATCGTAGAAATCGTGTTCTCCCGAGGTCGCTATCTCACCGGGGAAGGATGTGCGGGGCAAGCTGCCGTCCCGCGCCTCGAGCACAGCGCATTCGATCTCCCGTCCCAGCACAGCGGCTTCGATCAGCACCTTGGGGTCGTGTTGACGCGCCAGTTCAATGGCCGCCTCAAGTTCTTGAGGTCCGTTCACCTTGCTGATTCCCATGGACGAACCGGCCCGAGCGGGCTTGACGAAAACCGGCCAGCCCAAGGCTTCAACCCGCCGTAGTGCCTCGGCCCGGTCATGCTGCCAATCGCGTTCGCGAATCACCTGATAAGGGTGCACGGTGAGTCCGGCCGAGGCGAAGATGATCTTCATGAACTCCTTGTCCATGCCCACGGCCGAGGCCAGTACACCGGCCCCCACGTAGCGAATGTCCGCGAGCTCGAGCAGGCCCTGGATGGTGCCGTCTTCTCCGAAGGGGCCGTGCAGCAAGGGAAAAACCATATCGACTTCGCCGAGCAGCTGAGGGATCTGGCCGGGTTCGCTGGTGAGCAGCTCGGTCCCGGTGGACGACGGCGAAAGTGTGACGGCTTGGGCCCTGGAATCCACCTCAGGCAGCTTGCCCGCTTCGATCTTCCAGTGCTTGGCCTCCTCGCCGGGCAGCACCCAGCGGCCTTCTTTGCTGATGCCGATCGGCACCACATCGTACTTCTCCGAGTCAATCGCGCCCATCACTCCCACCGCTGTCACGCAGCTCACGGCGTGCTCGCTGGAACGACCGCCGAAGAGCAAGGCGATTCGCGGTCTATGCGCTTTATCGGTCACGCAGACTCTCCTTCTGATTTGAGTTCACGGGCCAATAGCAACGGGCCGAGCCCGTCGACGCTGAGTTTTCCATCGAGCACCGCGACCACCGCGGCGGTGATCGGCATCTCGACGCCGAGTTTGCTGGCCAAGTCGTGGACAGCTCGTCCCGATTTAATGCCTTCGGCAGTCTGCGTCATCTGTGAGTTCACCTCCGCCAGGCTCAGACCCTGTCCAAGCAATCGGCCGGCTCCATGGTTGCGGCTCAGCGGCGAGGAGCAGGTGGCCACCAGATCGCCCAGCCCGGCCAGCCCGGCCATGGTGTCTGATTCTCCGCCGAGAGCCAGGGCCAGCCGGGTGGTTTCCGCCAGCCCACGAGTGATCACTGAGGCCTTGGTGTTATCGCCCATTTCCTTGCCCTCGCAGATTCCCACTGCGAGCGCTATCACGTTCTTCACGATGCCGCCGATCTCCACCCCGATCACATCAGTATTGGTGTAGGGCCGGAAATACTGCGGGGTGCAGAGCGAAGCCACCCAGCTCGCAACGGCTTGGTCGGTGCAGGCGACCACTGAGGCAGTGGGCTCGCAGCGGGCGATCTCCATCGCGAGGTTGGGGCCTGAGACCACCGCGATACGGTCCGCGGGGATCGCTAGCTCCTGGGCGATCACTTCGCTCATCCTGGCGTCGGTGCCGAGTTCCAGCCCCTTCATCAGAGAGACCACGACGGCGTCCTCGGCCAGGTGCTCTCGCCAGAGTGCCAGCTGCGGCCGCAGCGACTGCGCCGGAACGGCCAGCACCACCAGGGTGGCCTCGTGGAGCACCTCTGCCACGCTGTCGCTGGCCACGATGTTTCCGGGCAATTCAATTCCCGGAAGGTAGCTCGAGTTGCGGTGCTCGGTGTTGATCTCGGTGACAACCTCGGTGCGCCGTCCCCATAGCCTGATGGTGAGTCCAGGGTTGGCATCGGCGAGGATCTTGGCGAAGGTGGTTCCCCAGCTGCCCGCGCCTAAGACCGCTAGCCGCGCTTCGCGCTTCATCGCTGCTCTCCGGCGTCCTTATCGATCTGTCGGCCTCGTGCTGTCTGGTTGTGCTGGCTAGGATCCCAGCGTTCGGTGGGAGGGGTTTCGCCGCGTAGTCCAGCGAGCAGGCTGGTGATGTCGTCCAGGATTTTCTCCGTTGCTGCGTCAAGTAGGAATTTGTCGATCGGCCGGTCTCGAAATTCATCCAGATCAACCGGATCCCCAATGACCATGCGGACTTTCTTCCGAGGAAAGATCTTTACCATTTTGGCATACCGGGGAAAGACCTCCTGCGCACCCCAGTGCGCTACCGGGATCACCGGGGCACCGGTTTGCAGGGCGAGCCGAGCGGCTCCGGTGTGCCCTTTCATGGGCCACAGTTCGGGATCCCTGGTCAGGGTGCCCTCGGGGTAGATCACAATCGCGCCGTTGTTCTCAAAGACTTTCTGGGCCACTTCAAGGGAACGGCGCGCGGTGGGCCCTGCCCGATCGACGGGGATCTGCAGGGAGCCGGCCAGCACCTTGCCCACCACGGGAATCTTGAACAGCGAGGCCTTGGCCAGGAAGTGCGGCGGGTGGCCGTTGCTGTAGAGCATCTGCCCCACCAGAATGGGGTCGATCTCCGTGCAGTGGTTGGGGCAGACGATGAACCCGGAGTCCTTGGGCAGTTTTTCCAGGTTCCGCCATTCCTTGCCCATCATGAGGTTCATCGCCGGGCGCAGCGTATCGGCCAGGATATGGAACATCACCCGCATCCCGAGAGGTTGCGCTTCTTTCATCGCGAGGCTCCCGAGCTCACGCTCAGATCGACGTCGGCGCCCAGTACGGCAAGTTTGTCGGTGAACCGCTCGTATCCGCGGTTGATCACATCGATGCCGGTGACTCGTGAGGTACCGGTGGCGGCGAGCGCCGCGATCAAATGGCTGAACCCACCCCGCAGATCCGGTACATCAATGTCGGTGCCGCGTAGCGGCGCAGGCCCTGAAATCACCGCTGAATGCCGGAAGTTGCGCTGCCCGAACCGGCAGGGGGTGCTGCCCAGGCATTCGCGGTGCACCTGAATATTCGCGCCCATCCGGTTCAGCGCCTTGGTGAAGCCGAACCGGTTCTCGTAGACCGTCTCGTGTACGATCGAGACGCCGTCGGCTTGGCTGAGCGCAACCACCAGGGGCTGCTGCCAATCCGTCATGAAGCCGGGGTGCACGTCGGTTTCCAGCACGAGCGGGCTCAGTTTGCCGCCCGGATGGTAGAAGCGAATGCCGTCTTCCTCGATATCCATTCCACCGCCGATCTTGCGGAAAGTGTTGATGAAGGTCATCATGTCGCGTTGCGCAGCCCCTTGCACATAGATATCGCCACGGGTGACCAGCGCGGCCGATGCCCAGGAGGCTGCTTCATTGCGGTCGGGCAGTGCCCGGTGCACGTAGCCGCCGAGACTCTTGACGCCTTCAATGCGGATGGTCCGTTCGGATTGCACATTGATGATCGCACCCATTTTCTGCAGCACCGCGATCAGGTCGATGATCTCGGGCTCCACTGCGGCGCCGATCAGTTCGGTAATCCCTTCGGCCCGGCAGGCGGAGAGCAAAACCTGCTCGGTAGCTCCCACGCTGGGGTAAGGAAGCGAGATCTTCGCGCCGTGCAAGCCCCTGGGCGCTGAGATGTGGATGCCACCGGGGCGTTTCTCCACCACGGCGCCGAACTGTCGGAGCACATTGAGATGGAAGTCGATCGGGCGATCACCGATTTTGCAGCCGCCCAGGTCGGGGATGAAAGCCTCACCGATCGCATGAATCAGCGGGCCGCAGAGCAGAATGGGAATTCGGGAGTCCCCCGCGTGAGCGTCAATCTCGCTGCTCAGCGCGGTGGTGGCGAATTGCGGGTCGAGGGTGAGATCTCCGCTGGCAGGGTCTTTGAGTACCGAGACCCCGTGAAGCTGAAGCAAGGAGGTGACTACTTCGACGTCCTTGATCTCAGGGACATTCCGCAGCACCGAGGGAGCATCACCCAGGAGCGCCGCCACCATGGCTTTGGGAACCAAGTTCTTGGCTCCTCGCACCGAGATCCGTCCGGATAAGGGCACGCCGCCACGAACCGTCAATACGCTGCTCATTACACCAACTTACTCGCTGAAAGCACTATGTCCAGATTTTCTGTACCCAGCACTCAAGCATAGTTTCTCGACCGAGCTAAACGGGGAAATCGGCGGTTCCGCAGCGTGTTCGGCGGGCTTTCCGCCGGCCGGGCCGTCTGCTGCCTCTCCCCTTTGCCGTTCTTGCGTCAGGGTTATTTAGACGGTGTGATCTGGACAGCGCTCTTTGGACTCTATTTCAGGGCGGATTCCACTCGAACCGGCAGGGTCGTCGGTTTGAAGGCCGGGCGAGCCGCTTCGTACTCTGAAATATCTTGTTCGTGCACCATGGTCAACGCTATATCGTCCAGTCCCTCGAGCAGCCGCCAGCGGATGTAGTCGTCAATGCTGAATCTTGCGACCACGGAGCCGCAGCTGACCGTGCGGCTCAGCAGGTCCACGGTGACCTCGGTTCCCGGTGCGTTTTCCAGCACCTTCCAGATCAGTTCGATATCCGCCTGGTCCACTTGCGCGGTCAACAGTCCCTGTTTTCCGGAGTTCCCTCGGAAGATATCTCCGAAGCGGGAGGAGAGCACGGCTTTGAAACCGTAGTCGCGCAAAGCCCAGACCGCGTGTTCCCGGGAGGAGCCGGTGCCGAAGTCCGGCCCGGCCACCAGCACTGAACCGTGTTTGAAGGGCTCGCGGTTGAGGATGAAATCCTCGTTCTTCCGCCAGGAGGCGAAAAGCGCGTCATCAAAGCCGGTCTTGGTAATCCGCTTGAGGTACACGGCGGGAATGATTTGATCGGTGTCGACGTCGGACTCGCGCAGCGGGACGCCAATGCCGGTGTGAGTGCTGAACTTTTCCATCTGTTTTCCTTAAAGTTTGATTCAGCGCTTGGCTAGGCGTTGCTCAGGGCGGGCGAGGACGCGATGAGATCTGAAGGTGAGCTCAAGGTGCCGCGCACCGCTGTTGCCGCAGCCACCACTGGCGAGACCAGGTGCGTCCGGCCGCCTTTGCCCTGCCTGCCCTCGAAATTGCGGTTCGAGGTGGAGGCGCAGCGCTCCCCCGGCTTGAGCTGATCGGGGTTCATTCCCAAGCACATCGAGCAGCCGGCAAAGCGCCATTCGGCACCGAAGTCCTTGAAGATCTTGTCCAGTCCTTCGGCTTCCGCTTCCAGCCGCACTCGGGCCGAACCCGGTACCACCAGCATCCTGATATCCGGGTCTTTCTGCCGCCCTTGGATCACCTGCGCAGCAGCTCGTAGATCTTCGATCCGGGAGTTCGTGCACGAGCCCAGGAACACCGTGTCAACCCGGATGTCCTTCATCGCGGTGCCGGCCTCCAGGCCCATATAGCTCAGCGCCCGTTCGCAGGCCGCTTTGGCGTTCTCATCGCCGAAATCCTCCGGAGCCGGGACCCTGTCGTTGAGCGATACGCCTTGCCCCGGGTTGGTCCCCCAGGTGACGAAAGGCTCCAGGGTGTTCGCGTCCAGGTCGACTTCGACGTCGAAAACGGCGTCGTCGTCAGTGTGCAGTGACTTCCAGTATTCGACAGCGGCGTCCCAATCCGTGCCCTGCGGGGCGTGCGGGCGGTCCTTGAGGTATTCGAAAGTGGTCTCATCGGGGGCGATCATGCCGGCCCGGGCACCCGCCTCGATCGACATATTGCAGATCGTCATCCTGGCGTCCATGGACAGGCTGCGAATCGCCGAACCGCGGTACTCCAGCACATACCCCTGGCCGCCTCCGGTGCCGATTTTGGCGATCACCGCGAGGATGATGTCCTTCGAGCTGACCCCTGGGCGGAGCGTGCCTTCCACGTTGATGGCCATCGTCTTGAAGGGTTTCAGCGGTAGCGTCTGGGTGGCCATCACGTGCTCCACCTCGGAGGTGCCGATGCCGAAGGCGAGCGCTCCGAAAGCACCGTGGGTGGACGTGTGTGAATCGCCGCAAACCACCGTCATTCCGGGCTGAGTCAGCCCCAGCTGGGGGCCGACGATGTGCACGATGCCCTGTTCGGCGTCACCGAGCGAGTGCAGTCTGACGCCGAATTCCTGGCAGTTCTTGCGCAGCGTCTCGATCTGGATCCGGCTGGTCGGGTCGGCGATCGGTTTATCGATGTCCAGGGTCGGGGTGTTGTGGTCCTCGGTAGCGATGGTCAGATCAACCCGGCGCAATTGCCGCCCGGCGAGTCGCAGGCCCTCAAAGGCCTGCGGAGAGGTGACTTCATGCAGCAGATGCAGATCGATGAACAGCAGATCCGGTTCGTTGTCCTGACCTTTGCGCACCAAATGATCTGCCCAGACCTTCTCGGCCAAAGTCTTGGGGATACTACTGCTCACGATCGGCTCCTGTGCTGAATACTGTCCGTGCTTCTTACCTGCTGCTATCTACTCTGACAGCGGTGTTTGAGGGATGCCAGCGATTCGATGTGCATCTCAAATAATGAGACGCTAATATCACTCTATGGACAATTCTAGTGGCGTCGGCGTGATCGACAAGGCTGCTCAGGTACTCGATGCCTTGGAAGCAGGGCCCACCACCCTCGCGCAATTAGTGACTGCCACCGGCCTGGCTCGGCCCACCGTTCACCGGCTGGCACAGGCCCTAGTGCATCACCGCTTGGTCAGCAGGGATATCCACGGACGCTTTGTACTCGGCGGCCGACTCGTGGAGCTCGCCTCGGCCGCGGGCGAGGACCGGCTGATCGCCTCGGCCGGGCCGGTCTTGATCCAGCTGCGGGATGCTACCGGCGAATCAGCGCAGATCTTCCGCAGACAGGGTGACTGGCGGGTCTGCGTGGCTTCGGCGGAGCGTCCGATCGGCCTGCGGGACACCATTCCGGTCGGCACGAAACTCAGTATGAAAGCCGGATCCGCGGCACAGGTACTGCTCGCCTGGGAAGACCACGAACGGCTCTTGGAAGGGTTGCAGAACGCCCGCTTCACCCCGACAGTGCTGGCCGGCGTACGACGTCGTGGCTGGGCTCAGAGCCTGGGCGAACGGGAGATGGGCGTCGCCTCGGTCTCCGCTCCGGTGCGCGGGCCTTCCGGCCGGGTGATCGCCGCCGTCTCCATTTCCGGACCGATCGAACGGCTCACCAGGCAGCCCGGCCGTTTGCACGCTGAGGTGGTCGGCGCCGCGGCTCGCACGCTGAGCGAATCACTCAAGAAGAGCAATGAATAACGCGCTTCAGCTGTCTACTTGACGACTCGGTAGCGTTGGTGGCTGACCAGGTGGTTGCCGGTGACCGCGAGGAGTTCGAGTTGCAGACCGGTCAGACCGTCGAGAAGCCGTTCACCGGCACCGAGCACAGCGGGGGTTTGGTGCAGCCGCAGTTCGTCGATCAGTCCCGCGGCTAGGTATTGCCGCACGGTCTGCGCGCCCCCTCCGATGGCCACATCGCCGTCACCTGCCGCCTGGAGCGCCCGGTTCAGTGCGGACTCGATGCCGTCGGTCACGAAGGTGAAACTCGTGCCGCCTTCCATCGTCAGAGATTCCCGGGGGTAATGAGTCAGCACGAAAACAGGTGCGTGGTACGGCGGTTCAGCACCCCACCAGCCTTCCCAGTTACCGGTCCATTTACCCCGAATCGGGCCGAACATATTCCGCCCCATCACGTAGGCTTTGGCGGCTTGCATTCCCGCAAGGGCGTCGGCGTTCTGCTCGGGTTCGTCGAACATCCAGTTGTGGAGTCTATTGTCGACGCCCTCACCCATCGGCTTGTCCAGGCTCTGCTGCGGACCCGCGACGAAACCGTCCAAGGAGATTGCCAAATCAGCGGTGACTATACCCATGGGCTTAGCCTAATCCCGAAGTAGGCTCTTGGCATGGAAACTTTCGCCGTGCTGTTACGGGGCATCAATGTGGGTGGCATCAATATTAAAATGGCCGAGTTGAAGGAATGCTTGGCCAGCCTGCCGGTGAAACAGGTCAAGACGCTTTTGGCGAGCGGGAACGTGGTGCTCAACAGCGAGCTCTCGCTGGCCGAGTTGAAGAGCCGCATCGAATCCGCATTGGCCGAGCGATTCAACTATCAGGCTTGGGTGGTGATTCTGACCGCGCAGCGCGTCACCGAACTGGTCGAGGCCTGCCCCTACCCCGCGGACTCAGCGGAGCAGCACAGCTACGTCACCCTGGCCTCCGATGCCGAGGCGCTCAGCCGGCTGGTGGAGGAGGCGAAGCAGTTCGAGGGTGAGATGACTTTGCTGGGCCCGGAGGCGCTGGCTTGGCTGGCACCGGTGGGCGGGACCTTGGATGCCCCGATGAGCAAGCTCACGGCGCGGGCGGTTTATAAGTCGACGACGACCACCCGGAACCTGCGGACGCTGATCAAACTCAAGGAAGCCTGCGCGCAGTTGAGGGGCTGAGCTGTTAAAGCCACCATCGACGGTTCATCAAAACTGGATCTCAGCGACTCGTACTTGTATGCGACTCCACTTCAGTGATGGTGTCGATTTTCCACGACCCGTCATGGACAAGCTGAACTTTTGAAGTTCGCGTGTCATTTTTCAGCTTTTCACGAGGCTTCCCATCGACAGTGAACGTTATGGCGTCATCGTTAGCCGTGAGCTGCACGACGGCGCTCTTCCCATTCACGCTCAACGCCTGGATATTAGTAATTTCTAGATCACCATGCACCTGAACGCCCGTCCCTCCGTACCATTCAGCATCCGCGAGGACTTTCTGAAGCGCGTTATCCGTCAGAAGGGACTTCAGATTCTCCGGCAATGGCTTTGGAAAGCCTTCCTGACTCCACTTCATATAGCTGGAATAGCCTTCTTGGGTAGCCTTTAGTACGGCTGCTTCCTGATCGTTAGAGCTCATACACCCCACCAATAACAACGTCGCTACAAATAAGCACGGGACGAGCTTCAGCTTAGCCGCACGCAATGTTCGTTTCCGCAGAATAGACCTTATTCGGTAAGTCAGCGATACCAATCACATCCACGTCAGTCCAGGCACGAAACCTTCCTTGTCCGGTTCCCTGACACACATACTGAGCAGTTACACGGTTATTCGAACCGCTAGGCATACCGTTGGTGGACTGCAAGGTACCTTTCCCTTGTGTTCCCACCGCGAAGAAGTTATTCAGGAACCCCTGCCTATCTATCTGTGTCGTCACCACAGCAGCGTCGGACTGGCAATCACCCTTATTCCATGCACCGTGAGCCTGAACAGCCCGCACAGAGGCAGTTGAAGAAATGTGCGGGAGATCAACTTTCTGCAACGCAGTACAAATCCAGGCGTCCTCAGGCGTGCCGCCAGATTCTGCTGAGGATGTTTTGATGTGCTTCTCGCCCACGGTGACGGTATCGTCGCCTCCAATAGGTTTAGCTGTTGCGCTAGCAGGCGCAAAGCTTGCGAGCAGCCCAACTGCGACAACGCCAATAGCCAAATTCCTCGTCAGTCTTTTCGCTGCTCCTTGGGACAGGATTTTCATACTCACTCCATCTTCTCGTAGTTCTGAAATACCAAATTCCTTCGTGTCGAAGCCTCAACAAGATCAGTCCAACCTGGAAGAATCCTGATGATCCGATAACGGAAAGATCCCAGTACCTGTGAGTCGCATGATCAACGAGTTCGGTGAAAGCTACAGAAGGCGGGAAAATAAGTAAGGTAAATAGGCGATGAGAAGCAGTTTGGTTGGTAAGTTGATGTCCGCCAAAAAGGGTCAAAAATTCTTTGCAGAGAGCGATATCAACAAGGGGATGCAATTATTGCAACCGACTAAGACGAGGCGGTTCGCAACCTTCTCAGGCGCGTCCACAGGTGCTCCCCTCCGGTAACTTACGCTCTAGCCAAGGACGAAAATCTGCACCTGTTTAGCGCCAAAGCAACCACCGCCCTCAAAACAAAGGCTCACGAGCTTGCCCCGGGGAGCATCATTGAGGTGCTTTACAAAGCTTCACTGCAAAAAGACCACAAAAGCACCTTCCGCATAAGACTGACTAAGCACACCTCAGTTGAAAGTGAGGGGTGCTTCTTATATTTGAGTTGTTTTGACTTGGATGAGCTATCATTCGTCGGATACTTGGCCTTCGAGAGCATCCCCGCAGCGACGTAGTCAAAGTCTTCAGACTGGATTGTTTCGTTTCGGTCGGCCAGATGAGAGGCAACCCGCCAAGAAGAGACCTCAGTGACAAGCCCTTGATCACTTGTTTTTGGTGCGTAAATGCTGCCTTGCAATGAATGCAGACATAAAAAAGACTTCCTCCCTGCGTTTCCGCAGGGAGGAAGTCTTTCATGTGACCCCAACGGGATTTGAACCCGTGTTACCGCCGTGAGAGGGCGACGTACTAGGCCGCTATACGATGGGGCCGTACTGCTTTCAGCAACAGCTGTCAGCGCTGGGATACCAGGACTCGAACCTAGAATGACGGTACCAGAAACCGTTGTGTTGCCAATTACACCATATCCCAATGGCTCTTGCCTGGCACGTTCAGTTCATCCGAAGACTCTCCGAACGGCTCAAGCGCCGGGATATAACTTTACCCGAGAATCCCTTATCGGCCAAACCGGGATCGGAGCAGACTCTATAGGCTCGCAAATCCTGACCCAGCTCCTGACTCAGCCAAAATATGTCCACAAACTAGCGCGCCACTCTTGACAGCAGGATGTGAATCTACGGTAGGTTACTCATTGGTAGCAATGGTGTTACCTACATCACAGTACAAGCTTCGTTCTTCTGATTGGAATAGCCCGTGTCAACTAGCAGAGTCGCTAGACCCACACCGAATCCACGTCGTCACAATATCGTGATTGCGATTCTGGGCCTGCTCGTTCTAGGCCTCCTGATTCTCTTTGCCGTTATCACCTCCCAAGCTGCGGATGGCGGCCATCAGCTGGCCGACGGCACCCAGAAGCTCAAAGACAAGGTGACCAATCAACTCGCCCCGGGTATCGATCAGGCCCAGGCAGGGGCGCAGAAGCTCGCTGACGGCGCGGGGCAGCTTTCCGGCGCACTGACTCCGAGTTCTTCCGGTAAGGATCCGATGAACCTCGCCGACGGGGCAGGGCAGATCGCGGACGGGGCGGGGCAACTGAACGCAGGGGCGCAGAAGTTGAACGCGGGTATCAGCAACGATTTGGCACCCGGCGCACAACAGCTGAGTACCGGGGCGAATAAGCTGGCGAGCGGCTTGAATGGCAAAGTTCTCAACGGCGCACAACAGCTAGAAGACGGGTCAGCGACTATTGCCAGCCGTGTCAAAGTCCACTTAGAACCTGGACTCATAAAGCTCGACAACGGTGCAGCAGAACTCCAAGCAGGGGCACATCAGCTGTATGAGGGCATTAACAGCAAACTGGCGCCAGGTATCAACGAACTTACTGACGGAGCAAAAAAACTAAGCTTAGGGGCCCAGCAAGCTGGAGAAGGAATTCAGCAAGTCAACGCTGGCACACAGCAAATTAATTCAGGAATGCAAAAGGTAAACTCTGGCGCACAACAACTAGCTGGAGTCCCTGGCGCTAACGGCGATCCCACTAAAGGATCGGGGCTTGCCGCCCTCTCTCAAGGACTTCAGAAGTTATTGGCTGCTGCTAATGACCCGATCCAGGGCCTCGTGCCAGTCTCGCTTCTTAAATCTCAAATCCAACAACTTGCGGCAGGTGCCCAACAGGCTGCTGATGGCAGTCAGCAGCTTGCGGCCGGCACACAGCAGCTTGCGGCCGGCACACAGCAGCTTGCGGCCGGCACACAGAAGCTTGCGACTGGCACCCCTGAACTGGTCGCAGGAGCACAATCAATTGCAAATGGGCTGAGCCAAGCTCAAGCAGGAATTAACAATCCAAATCCACATCAAGGAATTCTTGCAGGCAGCAAAGCACTGTCCGACGGATTAGATCAATACAAACCTGGCATTGCTCAAGCACTAGACGGTATGTATCACGACCCAGAGAATCATGCTAAAGACGGACTCAAACCAGGAACTCAGCAACTAGCTGACGGTGCATCACAGCTCCTGAATGGCATGTATCACGATCCAGAGGACCCTTCACAGCCAGGCCTTGCCCCCGGTTCACAACAACTCGCCGATGGCGCAGCCAAACTACTCAACGGCGTAATGAACCCCGACCCGAATAACGGTCTCCTCGCGGGTTCGTCCAAGCTCGCCGACGGCACCAAACAACTCGATACCGGTAGCCAGAAACTGAAAGCCGGTTTCGTCACACTGGATGGGAAGCTCAACAACACCGATCCCAACGACCCCGGCGTCGTACTAGGGACCAAGATGCTGGCCGACGGCATGAACAAGCTCAAGGACGGTATGCACAACCCCGATCCGGAAAACGGCTTGCTCGCCGGTTCGCAGAAGCTCAACGACGGCGCCCACGAACTGCAAACTAAGGTCACCAACGTCAGTCCCGGTGGTGCGGTGGGTTTGATCGGCATCATTATCTGCGCAATTATCCTGATCGGCTGCGTCCTCTCGATCGTGCTACGACGTCGCGGAGTTATCTCCTAACCCCTGGCTTGACCCCAAACTAGCCGGGCGGCAGCGACACAGAGCACACGAAAAGGGAGGGTGGTTCTCGACAATATCGAGAACCACCCTCCCTTTCGGTCTCCGAGAAAATTCCTACGGCCAAGCACCTACAACAACGTACTCAGCCCAGCCAGCCCACTCAGCTGCGCTCCTTCCCAGCGCCGGCCTCCGGGCAACTCCGGCGACCGATCCTCGCGATTGAGCCAGAGCGCGGCTAAGCCCGCTTCGCTGGCCCCCACCGCGTCGATCAGCAGATTATCCCCAACATAGAGAGTCTCCGCAGCACTGAATCCCAGCTCTCTGACTCCCTCGTGGAAAATCGCCGGATCCGGCTTCGGCACCCCCACGGTATCCGTTCCGATCAGCACCGAGATCCTGGATAGCCCGGCCAGATCGAGCTTCCGGCGCTGATAGGCCTCGACATTATTGCTCACCGCGCCGTAAACCACGCCCACTGCGTCCAACTCATCCAGAGCCGTTACAACATCGGGATAGGCTCGCCAGTTCCGCTGAGCCTCAACCTCATAGCAAGCGTTCCAGCTCTCCGCCCGCTCCACGGGCAGCGCTCCCCCGGCAACCGCCAGAGCCCGACGCGCCCTGGCGATCCGCTGTTCGATAAAACCGATCTCACCGCGCAGGAAAGCCTCGTAATGGCCACCGCGGTCCTCGCGGAACTCACGATGCACCTCCTGCCACTGCGGTTCGGAGAGCTCCGGAAGGTACTCAGCGCTCACCGCTCGGACGGCGATCTCCATCGCGGTCCGCAGATCCACCAGAGTGTCGTCGATATCGAACAGCACCGCGCGGATCGGCCAGCCGAAAACACCCGTCACAACACTCCCTAGCTGACCGAGAAGCTACGCAGCCGGTTCAAGGAGGACTCCTTGCCCAGGATCACCATGGATTCGAAGAGCGGCGGGGAAATCCGGCGACCGGAGATCGCCGTCCGTACCGGACCGAAGGCAAGCCGCGGCTTGACCTCCAGTCCATCGACGAGTGCCGTACGCAAGGCTGCCTGAAGAGATTCGGCGTCCCAGTCATTCAACGTTTCCAGAGCAGCGATCGCGGCTTTCAACACTTCATCCAAGTTCTCCGGGAGACCCTTGAGCGCATCCTCGGCGGGGGCGACGTCGTCATCGCCGACAAAGAGGAAGCGCAACATCTCGGGAGCCTCACCCAGCAGCTGCACGCGCTCCTGAATCAGCGGAGCCGCCTCGGCCAGGATGACCTGCTGCCTCTCGGTCAGTTCCTCACTGACCAGGCCAGCAGCCTGCAAATACGGCACCAGGCGCTCCCGGAAGTCCTCTGCGGAGAGCAAGCGGATATGAGTTCCGTTGATCGCCTCGGCCTTCTTCAGATCGAAACGAGCTGGGTTCCCCAGCACGTCCTTCACATCAAAAGCGGCCACTAGCTGATCCACCGTGAAGATATCCTCATCGGCGCTCAGCGACCAGCCCAGCAGAGCGAGGTAGTTCAGCAGCCCTTCCTTGATATATCCCCAGTCGCGCAGCAAGAACAAGCTGGATTCCGGATCCCGCTTGGAGAGCTTCTTATTGCCCTGCCCCATAACGTAGGGCAAGTGGCCGAACCGGGGCAGGTACTCGGCAACCCCCACCGCGTGTAGCGCGCGGTACAGCGCGATCTGGCGTGGTGTGGAGGACAGGATGTCCTCGCCGCGCAGCACATGGGTGACCCCCATCAGGGCGTCATCCACCGGGTTGACCAGGGTGTAGAGCGGTGCACCGTTAGGTCGCACCACGGCGAAGTCGGGCACCGACCCTGCTTTGAAGGTGATCTCACCGCGTACCAGATCGGTGAAGGTAATATCCTCATCCGGCATCCGCAGGCGCAGAGCGGGCTGGCGTCCCTCGGCCTTGAAAGCAGCGATCTGCTCATCGGAGAGCTCGCGATCAAATCCGTCGTACCCCAGCTTAGGATCGCGTCCGGCGGCTTTATGCCGAGCTTCGATCTCCTCGGGAGTCGAATACGATTCGTAGACGAAACCGCCCTCGCGCAGCTTGTCGATCACGTCCTGGTAGATCTCGCTGCGCTTGGACTGGCGGTAAGGTTCATGCGGGCCGCCAACTTCGACGCCTTCATCCCAGTCGATGCCGAGCCAGCGCAAGCCCTCCAGCAGCTGCTGGTAGCTTTCCTCGCTATCGCGTGCGGCGTCGGTGTCCTCAATACGGAAAATCAGTTTTCCGCCGGTGTGCCGGGCATAGGCCCAGTTGAAGAGCGCGGTGCGGATCAGGCCGACGTGCGGAGTTCCGGTGGGCGAAGGGCAGAATCGCACCCGGACGGGCGTGTTTGAATCAACTTCAGGAATGGTCATGATGCTTCTATCTTAAGTGTGTTCGCAGGGAAGGTTGTCAGCGTGGGAAGCGGCAGCGGATGATGCTCGCCCGGCTGTCAGCGGCGGACGATCGGATTGGCCAGCTTGCCAATCCCCTCGATCTCCACCTCGAAGCGGTCGCCCTCGGTAAGAAGCCCGACGCCGGCCGGCGTCCCAGTCATGATCACGTCGCCCGGCAGCAGAGTGAAAGCCTGGGAGACATAGGAGACCAGCTGCCTGACTCCGTAGATCATCTCGCTGGTTCGGCCATCCTGAACCAGGGAGCCGTTCAGTCGCCCGCGGACGGCAAGATCTTCGACATCGAGTTCAGTTTCGATCCACGGCCCGAGCGGCGCCGAGCCGTCGAAGCCCTTGGCCCTAGCCCATTGTTTATCGGTGCGCTGAACATCCCGGGCGGTCAGGTCGTTACCGCAGGTGTAGCCGAAGATCACCTCATCGACCCGATCTTCGGGAACGTCCTTGCAGATCCGTCCGATCACGACGCACAACTCGGCCTCATAGGAGACCTCCTCGGAGAACTCCGGAAGCGCAATCGGGTCTCCGGGGCCGAGGACCGCGGTGTTCGGCTTGAGGAACATCAGCGGGCTGGTGGGCACCTCATTGCCGAGTTCCTTGGCGTGATCAGCGTAGTTCCGGCCGATGCCCACCACTTTGGAGCGAGGGATGATCGGAGCCAGTAACCTGACGTCCTCTAGGGCATGACTCTGCCCCGTGGTTTCAACCCCGTTGAAGAAGGGGTCTCCCTTGATGACATGCACGGTTTCGGCCGCATCATCGACCACTCCGTACATCGGCTCGGCATCCACTACAAATCGGGCTATACGCATAGTCCAACTATTTCATGGTTTAGCGGCTTCATGGTTCCCAGCCAGCTCTCGCACCAGGGAGGACGTGGGTGGGGCCCCGCCGTCCGAGGGCCTCGACGCGAAGCATGAGCGTAGGGAGGACGTGGGTGGGGCCCCGCCGTCCGAGGGCCCCAGGCTGAGCCTGCGAAGTCTGGGAGGACGTGGGGATCAGGCCAGGCGACGCAGCCAGCCGTGCCGGTCGGTCACCGTACCGGTCTGAATGCCGAGCAGCTCCTCACGGATACTCATGGTGATCTCACCGGTCTTAGCCTCAGCGGAACCGATCTCCTCGTTCTCATCCATCAAGCGGCCGATCGGGGTGATCACAGCAGCGGTGCCGCAGGCGAAGACTTCAGCGATCTCTCCGGAAGCGATGCCGGAGCGCCATTCATCAAGGGTGATCTTGCGCTCCTGGACGTTCAGTCCGCGGTCACGGCCCAGCTGAAGCACCGAGGAGCGCGTCACGCCTTCCAGGATGCTTCCGGAGAGCGCGGGAGTCACCAGGGAACCGTCCTTGAAGACGAAGAAAACGTTCATCCCGCCCAGTTCCTCGATCGCGTTATCGTTCTCCTGGTCCAAGAAGAGCACTTGCTTGCAGCCGTGGGCTTCCGCTTCGAGCTGCGGTAAGAGCGAAGCGGCGTAATTACCACCGCATTTGGCGGCACCGGTGCCGCCGCGTCCGGCCCGGGCGTAGGTGCGAGAGATCCAGATGGAAACCGGTTTGAGCTCCCCGCCGAAGTAGTTTCCAGCGGGAGAGGCAATCACCCTGAAGGAGACTTCCCGGGCGGCCCGGACTCCCAGGAACGCCTCGGTGGCGATCATAAAGGGCCTCAGGTAAAGGCTCTCGCCGTCGCCGGAGGGAACCCAGGCCTGATCGGCCTGCACCAGACCGGTGACGGCGTCCAAGAAGACCTGCTCGGGCAGTTGTGGCAATGCCAGACGCTGAGCCGAACGATTCAGTCGGGCAGCATTGGCCTCGGGACGGAAGGTCCACACCGAGCCATCAGCGTGACGGTAGGCCTTGAGACCTTCGAAGATCTCCTGACCGTAGTGCAGCACTCCTGCCGCGGGATCCAAGAGGATCGGCCCATAGGGCTCGATCCGGGCGTTGTGCCAACCGCCCTCACCCTGGGCGTCAACCCGATAATCGACGACGGCGGTGTGGTCGGTGAAATGATCACCGAAACCTGGATTGGCAAGAATCGCCTCCCGCTCAGCAGCGGACTTCGGGGTATCAGTCAGTCGCTGGGCGAAATCCAATTCGCTCGACACTTGAGTCATCGTTGTCCTCCAAGGATGCGGATCGTTATAGCCAAACTGAGTTATTCTTCATTAACTGTACCGCGCCAAGCCGGTCCTGGGGATGTCCACCGCGAGCAAGGTGGCCTTAGCTCAGGCGAGCCAGGATGGCATCACCAATCTGCGCTGTAGTACGTGTCCCTATGCTGCCCCGCTCAGCGATATCGGCTTCCACAGCTCGCTCGATCCGGGCCGCAAGTTCAGCCTGCTCCAAATGGTCGAGTAACAGGGCCGCAGAAAGAATCGCAGCGGTGGGATCCGCCTTTTGCTGACCGGCGATATCGGGTGCGGAGCCGTGAACCGGCTCGAACATGCTGGGCGCTGTGCGATCCATATTGAGATTCCCGGATGCCGCCAGGCCAATCCCGCCGGTGATCGCGGCGGCCAGGTCGGTCAGGATATCGCCGAACAGATTATCGGTCACGATGACGTCGAAGCGGCCCGGATCGGTGACCAGGAAAATAGTTGCCGCGTCCACGTGCAAATAGTCCACCGTCACCTCTGGATATTCAGCGCTCACCGCTTCCACGGTGCGCTTCCAGAGATGCCCCGCATAGACCAGGACATTGTGCTTATGGACATACGTCAGTTTCTTGCGCTCACTCTTGGCCGCTCGCCGGAAAGCATCGCGGACCACCCTTTGCACACCGAAGGCGGTGTTCACCGAGACCTCGGTGGCGATTTCCTGGTCGGTGCCGGTCCGCAGGCTGCCGCCGTTGCCGACATAAGGACCTTCGGTGCCCTCCCGGACCACCACGAAGTCCACCGCACCCGGCTGAGCTAACGGGCTGGGGACTCCAGGATAGAGTTTCGATGGTCGCAGGTTAACGAAGTGATCCAGGCTGAAGCGCAATTTGAGCAGCAGCTCTCGCTCGATCAACCCCGAGGGAATGCTGGTATCCCCCGGACTAGCGCCCACCGCTCCGAACAGGATCGCGTCGTGGGTCCTGATCGCGGCGAGGGTTTCCTCCGAGAGGCTCTCCCCGGTTTCCAGCCAGTGCTGGGCGCCCAGAGAGTACTCGGTCAGATTCAGCCCGAGGTCGGCGTCCTGACAAACTTTACGGAGCACCTTGACCGCTTGGGTCACCACCTCGGGTCCAATGCCGTCGCCAGGGATCACTGCAAGATTGATTGAAGAGCTCATGCTTCCAGCCTAAGCACTCATCCGAATGCTGGACAAAGCGTCTCACTTCGCGGACATTTCATGTCAGGCTTCCGAGCCAAAGGCCGCCCCAAGACGCCCTGTCACGAGCTTGCCAGAGCCCTCACCGATCCTCCACCTCCCCGGCGGTCAGAAGGCACCCGGAAAAAATCAGACCGTGGCGGGATGCGAGCAGCTTCGATCGAGCCGTAAAGTCGGAACATGGTCATGCAGAGGATCTACGAGTGGTTCCGCACTCATCACTTCGTGGTGGACACCGCGGTCACTGGTCTGATCTGGCTCGCCCTGGCCTTCTTCCCGAGCGGCAACCTCGGCCTCACCATGACCTTCGCCACCCTGCTGATCATCCCGCTCATCTGGCGCCGCATCAAGCCGGTCCTGGCGGGCAGCATCATCGCCGGTACCGCCGTCGTGCAATGGGCTTTTGCCGTGCCACCGATGCCCGCTGACCTCGGAGTGATCCTGGTGGTCTATGCCTTGGCGGCCTTCGGCCCGCGCTGGGCCAGCCTGAGCGGCCTGGGGCTCGCATTGCTCGGCGGGCTCATGCTGGTCAGCAGGTACTACCTGTTTTTAGGGCTGGAAGAGAGCAGCTTCACGCTGGCCAGTCTGCCCTACAACGCAATCTTGGTGATCCTGGTCTGGTGCCTGGTGCTCTTTGCCTGGACGCTGGGAGACCTGACCCGCACCAGAAGGCTCCGTGAACAGGCACTGGAGGATCGAGCCCAGCGCCTGGAAATCGAACAACAACAAGAGCGCGCCTTGGCGGCGAGCGATGAACGTGCGCACATCGCCCGGGAAATGCACGATATCGTGGCCCACTCGCTCTCGGTCATCATCACCCAGGCGGACGGCGGACGCTACGCCGCCGAGCAAGACCCGAAGATTGCCACCGAGACGCTGCGGACCATCGCCGATACCGGACGGAACTCACTGCGTGAGATGCGGAGATTGCTCGGCGTGCTGAGGGGCGATGAGGAGGCTTCGACCCGGCCACTGCCCGGGCTGGACGACTTTGACGAGCTCATTCTGGGTATCCGTTCAGCCGGTCTCACCGTGGAATTCCGCACCGAAGGTCAGCCCCGGCGCAAGCTGCCCGCGGGGGCGGAACTCACCGCGTACCGCATTGTCCAAGAGGGCCTGACGAACGTGCTCAAGCACGCCGGGCCCAAGGCCAACAGCCGGGTGACGCTGAGCTGGCAGTCCCGAGGGCTGCACCTTGAGATCGTCGATGACGGCCGCGGAGCTGCCGCCGACCCGCCGGGTTCCGGTGGCGGCAATGGCTTACGCGGGATGACCGAGCGGATCAAGCTCTACGATGGAAGCCTGGAGGCCAAGCCACAGGCGGGCGGTGGTTTCCGCGTCAGCGCATTCATCCCCTATACCGAAGCATGATCAGCAGAGCATTTGAAACAATTTGAGACAGAGGCACAGATGACTGAGACCCCAGAGAACTCATCCGATTCCACCATCAAGGTGGCTCTGGTGGACGACCAGCAGCTGGTTCGCTCCGGTTTCACCATGCTGATCAACTCCCAGGCCGATCTGGAGGTCGTGGTTCAGGCCGGAGACGGCAGGGAAGCCCTCACCGAGCTGGCCGCCACCGCGGCCGACGTGGTCCTGATGGACGTGCGGATGCCCGGCTTGGACGGTATTGAAACCACCAGGAAGCTGATGGAGCGGGTCCGGGCTGCCACTCCGGGCTCACGGCTCTCCGGGCTCAAGATCGTGGTGCTCACCACCTTCGACCTGGATGAGTACGCGTTGGCCGCGATTCAGGCCGGGGCGAGCGGTTTCTTGCTCAAGGACGCACCTCCCGAGGAACTCCTCGAGGCGATCCGCACCGTCTATCGAGGAGACGCCGTAATCGCCCCCTCTACCACTCGACGCCTGCTCGACCATGTGGCGCCGATGCTCAGTGCGCCCAGCCCGGCGAATGACAAGCACCAGGAGTCGGTGAGCAGCCTCACGGCTCGTGAGCACGAGGTCTTCCTCTTGATCGCTCAGGGCTATTCGAATCCGGAGATCGCCTCCTCACTCTTCCTCTCCGAAGCCACGGTGAAAACGCACGTCGGGCACATCCTGAGCAAACTCAATGCCCGGGATCGTGTGCAAATCGTGGTGATCGCTTATGAGACCGGAGCCGTCTCTGCGAGCTAGAGGCCTTGAGCTCAAGCCAAGGCCTAGCTAGACCTCATACCTAGGTCGTAGTCCGGGGCCTCGCAGCGCAGCCAGAATCATGCCCTGGCCCGATTCCGAGGACTTCAGTCACCGCGTAGCTTGGAATCATGACCACTTTGACTAACTCTTCCTTCGAGGCCGAGAATACTCGCCAAGGCACCGCGGTTTCCGCTCGCGGTCTGAACAAGAACTACGGCCGGGGTGAAACCGCAGTAGCCGCATTGCGCAATGTTGATATCGATTTCGAGGCCGGGCGCTTCACCGCCATCATGGGCCCCTCGGGCAGCGGCAAGTCCACCCTGATGCACTGCCTTGCGGGTCTCGATAGCGTCGACTCCGGCAGCATCATGCTCAGCGGAACCGACATCACTCAGCTCAACGACACCCAGCTCACCACGCTGCGACGTGATCGCATCGGCTTCATCTTCCAAGCCTTCAACCTGGTACCCACCCTGACCGCTGAACAGAACATCACCCTTCCGGTGGCTCTGGCGAACGGAAAAGTGGATCGAGACTGGTTCAACTCCGTGACCTTGACCCTAGGCTTGGCCGATCGGCTCAGTCACCGGCCGCATGAGCTCTCGGGTGGCCAGCAGCAGCGTGTCGCGGTGGCTCGGGCCCTCCTCACCCGACCCGAGGTGATCTTCGCGGACGAGCCCACCGGTAATCTCGATTCTCGGGTCGGCGCAGAAGTACTCGGTATGCTGCGTCGGGCTTCCCAGGAAATGGGGCAGAGCATCATCATGGTCACCCACGATCCGATCGCGGCCTCCTACGCTGACCGGGTAGTGCTGCTGCGGGACGGCTTGCTGGCCGGAGATCTCAACAATCCGACGCCTGAGACCGTGATTGCTTCACTGACCAAGCTGGGAGCCTGAGATGCTTCAGGTAGCCCTAGCCCAAGTCAAAACCCATGCCAGGCGATTCATCGCCATCGGCCTGGCGGTCATGCTGGCCGTCGGTTTCCTGGTTGCCACCTTGCTGGTGAGCAGCTCGACGCAGGCCACTCTCAAGGCGAGCGTCGGCCAGTCCTTCAACAAGGCCGACGTCGTGATCAGCACCCTCAACGTCAGTAAGCCGCTCGATCAGGGCGCCTACGACGCCGTGAAGAAGGTTCCCGGCGTCAAGGGAAGCTACTCGCTGCTGCAAGCCCCGGTCAAGGTAAAGGCGGGCGATGTCACCTTCAACGCGATGTTGCAGAACCTCGCTGAGGATCTCTCGCTGCAATCCCAAGCGCTGGCCTCCGGAAGCTTCCCCAGTGCCCCGAATCAAGTGGCCCTCGATCAGAAGACAGCAGATCACCAGAAGCTGGCGATCGGTGGCAAAGTCACCCTGAGCAACGAGGCCGGGCAGCAGCAGCAAGCCACCATCACCGGCCTGTTGCAACCCAGCAATGATCCGAAAGCCTCCGCGGCCGCGCAGCTGCTCGCCAGCACCCAGACGGTCACTCCACTCGCCACCGTACCGCTCTCCTATGGCACCATTCAGCTCAAGCTGGATAAACCGCTGGACGAAAACAGCCGCGCTTCGCTGACTCAGGCCCTAGAGGCCGCCGGATACGATCAGCTCAAAGTGCTGACTCCGGATGAGCAGACCACCGACATCATGAAGCGGATGACCGGGGACACCGATGTGCTGACCTATGTGCTGCTCGCTTTCGCGGCCATCGCCCTGATCGTCGCCGCCCTGGTGGTTGCCAACACCTTCGCGGTGCTGGTGGCACAGCGCACCCGCGAATTGGCTCTGCTGCGCTGCCTCGGAGCCAATCGCCGCCAGATCCGCAATTCGGTGCTGCTGGAGGCCCTGGTGGTCGGCGCGCTCTCCTCGCTGATCGGGCTCGCCCTGGCTTTCGGTGGCATGGCGGCGTTGGTCGGCGCGCTCAGCAGCATCCCCGACTATCGCTTCGCGACCTTCTCGGGTAACTGGCAGACCGGCCTGATTGGCCTGCTGGTCGGTGTACTGCTCACCATAGCGGCCGCATTGATGCCGGCTCGTGCTGCCACCGCGGTAGCACCGCTGGCGGCGATGCGCCCTGCGGAAGACGCCTCATTGAGTAATCGCGGCGGCCGGACCAGGCTCATCATCGGTGGCGCGTTCATCGTGATCGGTGCCCTGGCACTGATCGGCGGGGCCCTGATGTCGAATCTGCTGATCGCGGTACCGGGAGGGGCCTTGAGCTTCATCGGCCTGCTGCTCTGTGCCAATCTCTTCATCCCGCGGCTGGTCTCCGGCGTCGGAAAAATCGTCGCCCCCCGTGGGGTGCCCGGTAAGCTTGCGGCACTGAACGCGGTGCGCAATCCCGGCCGGACGACGACGACGGCGGCTGCGCTGCTGATCGGCGTCACCCTGGTCTCGATGATGCTCACCGGAGCGGCGACCTCCAGAACCGCCTTCGATTCCAGCTTGGAGCAGCACTATCCGGTGGACGTGCTGGTGGAGGACGGTAAATACAGCTCTCAGCAACTAGCTGAAGTGAAGAACCTGGAAGGCGTGGCCTTCAGCGCCTCTGTACCCCAAGTGGGCGTGCTGAGCGGCGAGTACTCCGGACAGCTGGTCTATGGTATTTCGACCTCGGACGCCGCCCAGCTGCTCGACACCGAGCAGAATCGCGTACAGGACGGTCAGCTGCTGATGCCCAAGGGCACCGTAGAGAAATCACTCCCGGTCTCCGCTAAGGGTTCCGCCACGAAGGAACTTCCGATAAGCCAGGCCACCGTGAACTATCTGCCCGCTATGGTCAGCCTCTCCACCTTCCCCGCCCCCGCTGGCGTAGAGCAGCAGGTCTGGATCAAGCTGAAACCCAATCAGGACACCAGCCAGCTGGTGGAACTGCAGAAGAAGATCGCCAGCGTCCTAGGAGTCGAGGACTATCAAGTACAGGGCGGAGCACTGGTCAAGGCCTCCTACAACCAGGTGATCGACATCCTGCTGCTGGTGGTCACCGGTCTGCTCGCCATCGCGGTGCTGATCGCCTTGATCGGCGTCGCCAATACGCTCTCACTCTCGGTACTGGAACGGACCAGGGAGAACGCTCTGCTCCGAGCACTCGGCCTGACCAGAGGGGCACTCAGGGGCATGCTCGCCTTGGAGGCGATGCTCATCGCGGGGGTCGCGGCGCTCATCGGCATCGTGCTGGGCAGCCTGTATGGCTGGCTCGGTGCGCAGGCTGCTCTGGGTGGCCTAGGAGAGGCGGTGACTCCGAGCTTCCCGTGGCTGCAATTGCTCGTGGTCTTGCTGATCGCGGCGGCGGCTGGCCTGCTCGCTTCGATCATCCCGGCACGCAGAGCGGCCAGGCTCTCGCCGGTGGAAGGACTCGCCACCGACTGAGCCAAGCCGGTTAAAACCGGCAATGCCATGACAGAGGACGTCGCTATGAACCTTTCATAGCGACGTCCTCTGTCATGGCGCTTTGCTATTGCTCTTCGTA
Source organism: Psychromicrobium ferritrahens (assembly GCF_043789415.1). Classification (NCBI taxonomy): domain Bacteria; kingdom Bacillati; phylum Actinomycetota; class Actinomycetes; order Micrococcales; family Micrococcaceae; genus Psychromicrobium; species Psychromicrobium ferritrahens. Next base: position 455,540 of record NZ_JBDLLW010000001.1, read on the forward strand.
GCGGGGGAAAACCGGTTCGGGAGCCGGCAGTGCGGTTCCTGCGAGCAGCGGAGTGTCGAAGGATGAGAACTCGCGATCAGTGGCCGCCACCCCGAGCAGGTCCAGCAGCTTCTCCGCCGATTCCGGTACCACAGGCTGGATCAGCAGGGACACCATCCGCAGCACTTCCAAGGTCACATAGAGCACGGTGTTCATCCGCGCGGGATCGGTCTTGCGCAGCACCCAGGGCGCCTGCTCGGCGAAGTAAGCGTTCGTCTCACCGAGCACGGTCCAGATCGCTTCTAACGCCCGATGGAACTCCTGCACATCGTAGGCGGCGCGGTTGAGCTGCAAGAGCGCTCGCGCCTGGTTCAGGATCGCCGTATCGGCTTCGCTGAACTCACCCGGCTGCGGCACCTTGGCTTCGCAGTTCTTCGCCACCATGGAGAGCGAGCGCTGTGCCAGGTTGCCCAGGTTGTTCGCCAGATCGGAGTTCTTGCGCCCCACGATGGCCTCGTGGCTGTAGTTCCCGTCCTGGCCGTAGGAGACTTCGCGCAGGAAAAAGAAGCGCACCGCGTCCCTACCGTATTCGGCCACCCAGTCGGCCGGCGCCACCACATTGCCCAGAGATTTAGACATCTTGACGCCGTTGTTGAACAGGAAGCCGTGGATCATCACCCGCTGCGGCAGTTCGATGCCGGCACTCATCAGGAAGGCGGGCCAGAACACCGCATGGAAGCGGGAAATGTCCTTCCCAATGATGTGCACATCGGCTGGCCAGAATTTGCGCAGCGGAGAGTTCTCCTCGGGAAAACCAGTCCCGGTCAGGTAGTTGGTCAGCGCATCGACCCAGACGTACATCACGTGCTTCTCATTGCCCGGCACCGGGACGCCCCAGTTGAACGAGGTCCGGCTGATCGAGAGATCCTGCAAGCCCGACTTCACGAAGCTGATCACTTCATTGAATCGGTACTGCGGGGCAGCGAACTCAGGCTGCTCCTGGTAGAGCTCCAGAAGCTTGTCCTGGTATTGCGAGAGCCTGAAAAAATAGGACTCCTCCTCGGTCCAGGTGACCTCGGTTTCGGTCTCCTTGGAGTAGCGCAAGCCGTCTTCGTGCAGCTCGGTCTCCTCGTCCGTGTAGAACGCCTCGTCACGCACCGAGTACCAGCCGACGTATTTATCCAGGTAGATGTCACCGTTGGCTTCCATCCGGCGCCAGAGCTCTTGAGCGGCGACCAAGTGGTCGGCGTCGGTGGTCCTGATGAAGCGGTCGTAGCTGCTGTTCACCAAGTGGTGGACCTCGCGGATCGCAGCGGAGTTGCGGTCTACCAGCTCCTTGGGGCTGATCCCTTCCTTCTCCGCGGTCTGCTGCACTTTGATGCCGTGCTCGTCGGTGCCGGTCAGGTAGAAAACCTCAAAGCCGTCAAGGCGTTTGAAACGAGCCAGCGCGTCGGCGGAGACGTATTCGTAGGCGTGACCGATATGCGGCACACCATTGGGGTAGGTGATCGCGGTGGTCAGGTAGAACAGAGGTTTTTCAGAAGACACAGTCACCCCTTGAAAATACCGGTAGCGGCGGGAGCTTAAGAAATCGTTACAGCCTTTCCCGCACCGCGGTCAGTCTTCCAGATCGACCTCGCGGGCGGTGCTGGCGTCGATTGAGGCCCGCACGGTTTCCAGAACCTGCTGCGGAACCGCGCTGTCGACGGTGAGCAGGCAGAGCACCTGACGGCCCACCGAGGAGTTCCCATCGGCGGCCCGGGAGACCTGCATTCCGGCGATATTGATGCCGTTCTCCCCCAGGATGCCACCCACTGTGCCCACCACGCCGGGGCGATCCTGGTAGATCAGCACGATCAGGTGGTCGCTGATCGGGATTTCGACGTCGTAGCCGTTGACGCCGACCAGCTTCTCAATCTGCTTCGGCCCGGTCAGAGTACCGGCGACCGAGATCTGGGTGCCGTCGGAGAGTGCACCGCGCAGCGTCAGCACATTACGGTAGTCCGTCACCTCTTCGGTGGTGATCAACCGCACGTTGATACCACGCTGCTCGGCCAGTACGGGGGCATTGACGTAAGAGACCTGCTCGCTCACCACATCGGTGAAGACGCCCTTGAGCGCGGCCAATTCAAGGGCCTTGACGTCCTTGCTGGCGATCTCACCGGCGACTTCGACGTCGATCTGGGTGAGCGAAGCCTGAGTGAGCGCGGTGAGCACCCGTCCGAGCTTCTCGATCAGCGGAATACCGGGGCGGACGTCCTTATCGATCACCCCGCCGGCGACGTTGACGGCGTCGGGCACGAGTTCCCCGGCGAGAGCCAGCCGAACCGATTTGGCCACCGAGATGCCGGCCTTCTCCTGCGCCTCGTCGGTGGAGGCTCCCAGGTGCGGGGTCACCACGACATTATCGAGTCCGAAGAAGGGCAGATCGGTGCTGGGCTCGGTGACGAAGACGTCGATGCCGGCGCCCGCGATCTCACCGCTCTGCAGGGCTTCGTAGAGCGCGGTTTCATCGATCAGACCGCCGCGGGCCACATTGACCACATAGGCGCTCTTCTTCATTTTCCTGAAAGCCTCGGGGCCGATCATGCCGAGCGTCTCAGGAGTTTTCGGCATGTGGATGGTGATGAAATCACTCTGTTCGAGCAGTTCGTCCAGGCTGACCAGCTGCACGCCGAGCTGAGCTGCCCGGGCACTCGTGACATAGGGATCGTAAGCTAGGATCTGGGTCTCGAAGGCTTGCAGCCGAGCGCTGATCAACGCGCCGATCCGGCCCAGGCCGATAATCCCGATCTTCTTCTCATATAACTCGGTGCCGGTGTACTTGGAACGCTTCCACTCCCCCGCCTTGAGCGCTGAATTAGCTGCTGGGATGTGACGGGCCAGGCTCAGAATATGCCCCACCGTGAGCTCAGCGGCGGAGACGATATTGGAGGTCGGCGCATTGACCACCATCACCCCGGCTTGGGTGGCGGCTTTGATATCGACATTGTCCAGCCCGACTCCGGCCCGGGCCACTACCTTGAGCTTCTTGGCGGCGGCGATCGCTTCGGCGTCCACCTGAGTCGCGGAACGCACCAGGATGGCATCGACATCGACGATAGCGGAAAGCAGTTGGCTACGATCGGCTCCGTCGGTGTGCCGAATGTCGAAATCCGGGCCGAGAGCTTCGATGGTGGCGGGGGAAAGTTCTTCAGCGAGCAGCACTACGGGCTTGTCGGTCACAGGGGTTCCTAGGATCAGTCGAAAGGTTAAGAAAAGGGTTACCAGCAGTCTATTGATGCAGACGAGGCCGAGCCCACACTATGACGTGCGGGCTCGGCCTGATCGCCATCGTCAGCGGGCTACTGAGCCCTCAGTGTAATCGTCTTCGTTCTTGATCCAGGAGAACAGCTTGCGCAGTTCCCGGCCGGTGGTCTCGATCGGATGCTGTTCGCCCTTGAGTCGCAACGCCTTGAACTCGGGGGCTCCGGCATCCTGATCGTCGATGAAGCGCTTCGCGAAGGCCCCCGACTGGATGTCCGCGAGCACGGCTTTCATATTGTCCTTGACGTGCGGATCGATCACCCGCGGGCCGGAGACGTAGTCACCGTACTCAGCGGTATCGGAGACGCTCCAGCGCTGCTTGGCAATGCCGCCTTCCACCATCAGGTCGACGATCAGCTTGAGCTCGTGCAGCACCTCGAAGTAGGCGACCTCGGGCTTGTAGCCCGCTTCGGTCAGGGTCTCGAAACCGTACTGGATGAGCTGCGAAGCCCCACCACAGAGCACCGCCTGCTCGCCGAAGAGATCGGTCTCGGTCTCCTCGGTGAAGGTGGTCTCGATGACGCCGGCCCGGGTGCCGCCGATCGCCTTGGCGTAGGACAGCGCCAGCGCCTTGGCGTTGCCGGAGGCGTCCTGCTCGACTGCGATCAAGTCGGGTACCCCACGGCCCGCTTCGAACTCGCGGCGCACAATGTGGCCGGGGCCCTTGGGGGCCACCAGGGCGACGTCGACGTCGGCCGGGGGCTTGATGTAGCCGTAGCGGATATTGAAGCCGTGACCGAAGAACAGTGCGTCTCCGGCCTGCAGATTGGCCGCGATGGATTCGGCGTAGACGTGCCGCTGCACCTGATCCGGGGTGAGCACCATGATCAGATCGGCTTCGGCCACGGCGTCGGCGACATTGAGCACTCGCAGGCCCTCGGCCTCGGCTTTGGCCCGGGACTTCGATCCTTCGGCCAGACCGACCCGCACATCGACGCCGGAATCACGCAGGCTCAGCGCGTGCGCATGGCCCTGGCTGCCATAGCCGATGACGGCGACGGTGCGACCCTGGATGATGGACAGATCGGCGTCGTCGTCATAGAACAACTCAGTCACGTTAGATACTCCTTGGTATAGACATCAAAAGATTGTCGTTGATATTTCTGAAGATTTAGGGAGGGTCAGGCGCTACGGAGAGCGCGTTCGCTCATCGAGCGAGCACCTCGTCCAATGGCGAGGGTACCCGATTGCACGATTTCCCGGATCCCGAAGGGCTCCAGCACATTGAGCAGCGCAGTGAGCTTCTCCGGATGCCCGGTGGCTTCGATAATGAGCGAGTCTGGTGAGACATCCACTACCGCGGCCCGGAACAGATCTGCGGCCTGGGTGACCTGCAGCCTGGTTGCCGCATCCGCACGCACTTTGACCAGGATGTGGTCGCGTTGCACGGATGAGTCTGAGACCAGTTCAACGATTTTGATCACGTTGACCAGTTTGTTCAGTTGTTTGGTGACCTGCTCGATCAGATCCCCCTCCGCCTCGACCACCACGGTGATCCGGGAGACCCCGGGCAGTTCGGTCGGGCCGACGGCGAGCGAGTTGATGTTGAAGGCGCGGCGGGCGAACAAGCTGGACACCCTGGTGAGTACACCCGGTTTGTCCTCGACCAGAACGGAAAGCGTGTGACGTGCCACGGTTTAGTCCTCCTCTTCCCACTGCGGGGTCAGGTTTCGAGCCACCTGAATCTGATCGTTGCTAACTCCGGAAGGCACCATCGGCCAGACCATCGAGTTCGGGCTCACCACGAAATCGATCACCACCGGGCGATCGTTGATCGCCAGGGCCTGCTGAATCGTCGCGTCGATATCCTCTTCACGTTCACAGCGCAATCCCACACAATCGTAGGCCTCTGCGAGTTTGACGAAATCCGGCACCCGGATCGTATCGTGCCCGGTGTTCAGGTCGGTATTCGAATAGCGACCCTCGTAGAAAAGCGTCTGCCATTGCCGCACCATGCCCAAGGACGAGTTATTGATCACCGCGACCTTGATCGGGATGTTGTTGATCCGGCAGGTAGCGAGTTCCTGGTTGGTCATCTGGAAACAGCCGTCTCCGTCGATGGCCCAGACCACACGGTCGGGGTTGCCCACCTTGGCACCCATCGCAGCGGGCACCGAGTACCCCATGGTGCCCGCTCCACCCGAGTTGAGCCAGGCATGAGGGCGTTCGTACTTGATGAACTGAGCCGCCCACATCTGGTGCTGCCCGACGCCAGCCACATAGACCCCCTCGGGGCCGGTCAAGGCACCGATGCGCTGGATGACCTTCTGCGGCGAGGTGAGCCCGTCTTCGGGTTCGGTCCAGCCCAGCGGATAGGTGGTGCGGAGGTTATCCAGGAAGGCCCACCACTCGGTGAGGTCCGGGGCTCCTGAGGCCTCGAACTCGGTCTGCAAGGCCTCCACCAGATCGGGGATGATCTCCTTGACGGAACCCACGATCGGCACATCGGCAGTGCGGTTCTTGGAGATTTCCGCGGGGTCGATGTCGGCGTGGATCACCCGCGCGCCAGGAGCGAAGCTCGCCAACACGCCGGTCACCCGGTCATCAAAGCGGGCTCCCAAGGTGATCAGCAGATCGGCCTGCTGCAAGGCGGTGACCGCGGAGACCGAGCCGTGCATCCCTGGCATGCCGACGTGCTGGGGGTGCGAATCGGGGAAAGCACCGCGCGCCATCAGCGTGGTCACCACGGGTGCTTTGGTCAGTTCGGCGAGTTCCAGCAGTTCTTCGGAGGCATGGCCTTTCACCACGCCGCCACCGACGTAGAGCACCGGCTTCTTCGCCGAGGCGATCAGCCGGGCGGCCTCCCGCAATTGCTTGGAGTGGCCGCGGAACACCGGGTGGTAGCCGGGAAGATCGACGATCGGGGGCCAGGAGAAAGTCATCGGCCCCTGCTGGGCGTCTTTGGCGATATCGACCAATACCGGCCCGGGACGCCCGGTGGAAGCGAGGTGGAAGGCTTCTGCCAGAACCCTCGGGATGTCATTGGGATCGGTGACCAGATAGGAATGCTTGGTGATCGGCATCGTGATGCCAACGATGTCCGCTTCCTGGAAGGCGTCGGTGCCGATCACTCCGGAAGCCACCTGACCGGTGATCGCGACCAGGGGCACCGAATCCATATGAGCGTCCATGATCGCGGTGACTAAGTTGGTGGCCCCGGGCCCCGAGGTGGCGATGCAGACGCCGACTCGGCCGGTCACCATGGCGTAACCCTCGGCAGCGTGCCCGGCACCCTGCTCGTGGCGCACCAGCACGTGGTTCATCTCTGAAGCCATCAGTGGATCGTAGGTCGGCAGGATGGCCCCACCGGGCAGGCCGAAGATATCGGTGACACCGAGCTCCTCCAGGGAGCGCACAATCGCTTGCGAACCGATCATCTGAACCGGAGCGATCACCCTGTTAGGCCCCTGAACGAGAGAGACCGCGGCAGCCCCGACCTTGGCCGAGGACGTCTTCGTCAGCTCAGTTTTGATGGGCAGATGGGTGTTGGCCAGCAGTGCCGGGGTGGCTTTCGCCGCCGGACTGGTGGTCGTACTTTTACTCATGAGACTCTTCTTTCGTTTTCACCGCCGAACAGCGTGGCGATGATCCGGTGTCGCATCAGGTGGAGATTGCTCCGTCAACAAATATGAAAATGAAAAAACCCCTCAAGCCGGTGGGCTCTGCGAGGGGTTTGCGCGTGCTGTGCAGCTCGAACTGTTACCAGTCGGACGGGGTGCCTTGTGGGCTAATCCGTCACGCGCTTGGCAAGTACTACAAGGATTCCGATCTGCATACTTGTAGTGTTCCCTCTGTTCGTAGAGAGTGTCAACCGGAGACCCTCTCGTCTCATTATATGGACATGGCGTCCAGTTAGTGGACACTCACTGGTTTGCTCGGCCTGGACCCGCGGGGTGGGGCCGGGTTCCCCCGGCCCCGCCCTCAGGCTCGGCTGAATTTGTTCGAGCCGATCCCGAACAGGCTACCCGCAGACCGCACCCTCGGAAGCCGAGTGCACCAGCTTGGCGTATTTAGCCAGCACACCCTTGGTGAACTTGGCGGGCAAGGGCTGCCAGCCTTCTTTGCGGGATTCCAGTTCCGCTTCATCGACCAGCAGGTCGAAGCTCTTGTTCGGAATGTCGACCCTGATCCGGTCGCCGTCCTGCACGAAAGCGATCGGGCCGCCGTCCACTGCTTCCGGGGCGACGTGACCGATACACAAGCCGGTGGTGCCACCGGAGAACCGTCCGTCGGTGAGCAGCAATACGTCCTTACCCAGCCCGGCGCCCTTGATGGCGCCGGTGATGGCGAGCATCTCCCGCATTCCGGGCCCGCCTTTGGGGCCTTCGTAGCGGATCACCACGACGTCGCCCTTCTGGATCTCGCCAGCCTTGAGCGCTTCCAGTGCACCCTGCTCACGCTCGAAGACCCGAGCCGGGCCCTCGAAGATCTCGGCGTCAAAACCCGCGGTCTTCACCACGGCACCCTGGGGAGCCAGGGAGCCCTTGAGTACGCTCAGACCACCCGTCTTATGAATCGGATTATCCAGGGCGCGCAGGATCTTGCCATCCAGATCCGGCGGATTGATCTCCGCCAAGTTCTCCGCCAGGGTCTTACCGGTGACGGTGAGGGCATCACCGTGCAGCAGCCCGGCGTCGAGCAGCGCCTTCATGATCACCGGCACGCCGCCGACCCGGTCGACGTCGTTCATTACGTAGCGACCGAAGGGCTTGAGATCGCCTAGGTGCGGGATCTTGTCACCGATCCGGTTGAAGTCTTCGAGTTGTAAATCGACCTCGGCTTCACGCGCGATGGCGAGCAGGTGCAGCACGGCGTTCGTCGAGCCACCGAAGGCCATAGTGACAGCAATGGCGTTCTCAAACGCTTCCTTGGTCATGATGTCCCGCGCGGTGATGCCGAGCCGCAGCAGGTTGACCACTGCTTCGCCGGATTTGTGCGCGAAGGCATCACGACGCCGGTCCGCGCTGGGCGGCGCCGCCGAACCGGGTAGCGACATGCCGAGTGCCTCACCGATGGCGGCCATCGTATTGGCGGTGTACATCCCGCCGCAAGCACCTTCGCCGGGACAGATCGCGCGTTCGATCCGGTCGAGATCGCCGACCGACATCTTGCCTGCCGCGCAAGCACCCACGGCTTCAAAGGCGTCGATCAGAGTGACATCTTTCTCGGTGCCGTCTTCCAGCTTGACCCAGCCGGGCATGATCGAGCCGGCATAGAGGAAGACGCTGGCCAGATCGAGCCGCGCAGCGGCCATCAACATGCCGGGCAGGGATTTATCGCAGCCGGCGAGCAGCACCGAACCGTCGATCCGCTCGGCCATCATCACGGTTTCCACCGAGTCGGCGATCACTTCGCGGGAGACCAGGGAGAAGTGCATGCCCTCGTGCCCCATCGAGATACCGTCGGAGACGGAGATGGTGCCGAACTGCATGGGGAAACCACCACCGGCGTGCACGCCTTCTTTAGCGCCCTGGGCCAAGCGGTTGAGCGAAAGATTGCAGGGGGTAATTTCGTTCCAGGAGCTGGCGACGCCGATCTGCGGTTTGGCGAAGTCCTCATCTCCGAAGCCGACAGCCCGAAGCATGCCGCGGGCGGGGGCGGCAGCAATGCCGTCGGTGACGACACGGCTGCGAGGTTTGATGTCTGGTTTATCTGTTTTAGCAGTCTCCACGCTCATATCCTGAGTCTATGACTGCCTCCGGCAACGAGCGAACCTCGGACACGTTGATGACGGGCTTTAGTCATCAACGGAGCCTGTTACATTCCCTATCAGGCATGTATATTTGAGGCCAGAGACATCGCTGTGCGCGAGAAGATCTGGCCGATTTCACAGCGGCCCGAAAACCATGTAACATTACATGTCGTTGCGCATCGCGGATTCGCCTTCTTGAAGGTGATGAAATCGAGAGCAAAATAGTTGCACCTCTAGCTCAACTGGCAGAGCAATTGACTCTTAATCAATGGGTTCCGGGTTCGAGTCCCGGGGGGTGCACCAGGGAAAGCCCCCACCTGAAGGTGGGGGCTTTTTATCGTTAAGAATCCAGTCGAGGACGACTCCGATATCCAATGCCTGGACTCGCGTGTGGAGTTGTCACGAGGGAACGACGTGACCTCGCCCAATCGTCGAGCGCTCCCTCATCCAATCCCAATATCTGGAGGGCTTCCTCGAGATGAGTCCCGGGAACCACCAATGAACTTCTCCGCATACGCAGCCAAGCAATGAAATCTTGCTTCAGATCATTGCTCCATCTTCGCCATCTTGCGCCAGCTGCCACTGCACCAGAAAGCAGCAGAAGCAAGCACCAGAAAAGCCCCCAAGGCAAACCATGCGAACTCAGCATCGGCGAACTGCGCCAACCATCCGGCTGCAAGAGAGAATACTGTCTTGGCTATACCCACACCAGCATTCCTCAGTGCCATATATCGCCCGACGCTGCCTTCCGGGGCCATCTGGTTCGTCGCCACTTGCATAGAGACGACGTGGACTGTGATCGACAGCGAGACAATAGCTACCAGGCCCACCGCCACAATCGGCCAGGATACGATCGCCGTCACAAGGCACAGCACACCGCTGATGCCTAAGGCGTATCGGTAGATGAATCGCCGCATTGCTGGCGAGATTCCAACCACTAGACCTGCCAACACACCCCCGACCATCGCTGCGATATCAAGCACAGAGTAGAAAGGCGCTGTTTTGGGCACGAGTGCGTCAGCGTAGCTCGGCAGAAGGGCCGTCACGAACTGCAAAGCACCGCTGCTGGGGATGGAGACGATGAGGACCAACGCCAGGACGGGTAGACCGTCCGACACTTTAAGCCTCGATGACCCCGAAGGGAGGGCTTCTTGGGCTTCTTGGGCCAGCGGAGCACCTCCAGTGACCGCCATCTGGACAACGCCCGCCGTCTGGACAACGGAGGTTTGCGGAACATAGCGACGAGCCGTATTCACCAGCAAAACACTGGCGACATAGAGCAGACTTGCCACCACGAAACACCACCCGGGGCCGAGCAGGGCAAGACCGACGCCGCCTAATCCACTGCCAACAAGACCACCCACAATGGTGACGGATGACATTCGCCCTTGAACCGTTGCCAACTCGTCTCGCCCGACCAAGAGCCGAAGACTGCGAGCCATCGCAGATTTATTGGCCAGCTTGGCAACGCTCATCACTGCTTGGGACAGGCAAAATCCCACGACCAAAAACCCCGGAGCGAGGCTCAACAGCACAGCGATGGCCAAGCCTATTGAGCAAATCACGTTGACCCAATTGGTGCGTCCCAGGCTGTTTAAGGGGTTGCCTCGATCGAAGGCACGTTTGAGTGTCACCCCGGCTACCACCCCGGGAATGAAAGCGAAGGCATTGACGACACCCACCATCACCGGACTGCCACTCAGCGATAAGGTTGACCACAGCAAAGCTACGAGTTGCAGAGCCTCGGCCACTGCGGTCACGGCGGCGAACTGAATGAGAACCCATTTACGCATGACCACCGCCGGAGAGCTTTGCCATATATTTTCGCCAGGTTTCGGCGTCAAGACCTTGAACGATCAGCGAATAAGCGAAGATGCATGAGCCGGCTGGATACTCCGAGAGGCTCATGTTGCCTGGGTCGACGCCTAGTCGGAATCCACCTCTCAAACTCCATCTCAATTCCCATCATCTCGGAATATACCTCAGCCATTCGTGATATCGGCGCAGCTCGAATCATCACCTCTCGTAACAACCGGACACTCCGAGTTCAGTGCGAGGTATGTTTTTCCTCACTGAACATTCGCATTGAGCACGGAGGCCGGGAATGAAATTGCCGACAAGCGCTGCGATGACAGTGGTCATCTTGATCTCTCTGGCGCTGACTTCCTGCACCATAGCAGCCCCGCCGATGCTCTCCGGTCACACCGGGGAACCCTCCTCGGTTTACCCCGATCCCCCAAAGATCTCGAGCAAATCTCACGATAAGCCTTCGGCGCTCCCACCATCATGGGCTCCTCAAGAGAAACTCATCGCCTCTTTTACCTCCCAGCACACCGCTATGACCGTAGGTCCTTATTCGACACGAACCGGGTTTATCGCCGTTTATATAAACTGCGTGGGCAAGGGCGATATCGAGGTATCAATCCCCGGAAGCGCTGGATACACCTCTACCTGCTCACCGGATGACAGCGAGCCAGGAATTCGCAATACCTCGCACATTCCTGCATCAGAAAAATTCACGGTTAATGTCAAAAGTAGTGATCTTTGGTCACTGACTATCAGCGAGATCAGCCAACCGGAGATGGATATTAATAGCACTCCCTCTGGCTGATGGTTCCGCAAAAACCACTTTCACTCTTTCTTAGCGGATTCTCAGCTTTCTGTGAGTAGCATGTATTTAACCTCGGTAAATGCTGGGGACTCAAGGAGGCAGAATGAAAACCAAGATCAACACAGCAGCAGCCGCCCTGGTTGCCGTAGCTTCGCTGGTGCTACTGCCGGCGACGGCCAGCGCCCAGGAAGAAGGAGGCCCGGTCAGCGAAGGGCATGGGATTAGTTCAGGTCAGATTTCCAGCCTGCAGCCCTAAGCGTATTCAACAATCTTGACCCAGCTGATGGCACCTGGCCGAGTCGAAACGTAACCGTAGCTCCTGACGATCGCAGCGTAGATAAACTCCTCCGATTCGGCTGGAAAACCAGAGCGGGGATGGGAATGCCACTTGCCTTCCCATCCCCGCTCTTCGGTCAGAACGTGATGCCGGTATTGTTTCCGCCGTCCTGCACGGTAAAGCCGCTCGGGTTCCCGTTGTGCAGGCCACCGTTGGTGGCGCCGGTCACCGTGGTCGAACTGACCACGGCCTGCCCGCTGGTAGCGCGGACCTCGATGCCGTAGGTCCCGGCCCCGTTGATCGTATTTCCGGACAGGCGCAGATCGGCCACCTGGTTCGGGTAGGAGATCTTCACGCCGGCGTAGGTGCTGTCGAGAACAACGTTGCTGCTCACTTCAATGGTCTGGGACAGCTGATAATGGTCCGCCACAATCCAGATGCCGCCGATCTGGTCTTCGTAGCCGGGGCCTGCGCCTCCGGTGCGGAGCAAACGGTTGCCGCTGACAGTGGTCTTTCCGGTGAAGGACGTGCCGAACCGGCTGCTGACAGTGATGCCGGATCCGAAGGCGATGGAATCGGTCACCAGATTGTTCGAAACCACCGTGTCACCGCCGCCGTAGACGCCGATGCCGTTCGCCTGGACGATGTTGGCGATGGTGTTGTGGTCGACCACGGATCCGGTGACCGAGGTCTGCCCACCGTTGAAGGTCTCGGTGTCTACCGCGATCGCGTCGTCTCCGAGGTTGCGGAACACCGACTGCTTCACCGAGGAATTCGAGGTGCCGCCGTTGAAGTGCACACCGTCGGCCCAGACGTCACGGATCCGTGCTCCCGTGATCGACAGCCCGTTCGTGCCTTGGTTTGTCCAAATGCCGACCTTCGTGTGTTCGATCCAGACATTGCTGATCGTCGAACCGGTGCCGAAGACCCCTTCGATCCCCGCGGCGTCGGCGCTGTTGTCACGATGCGTCTGGCTGCCGCTGATCGTGAGATCCGCGATCGTCACCGTGCCGCCCTGCGGGCGGAGACCTCCGCTGGTATCTGTTCCGGCGACCTGAAGCGTCGTCCACCACATTCCGGCGCCACGGATGTTGACGCCGGAATAGCTGAGTGGGCTCGAGGTGAGGTAGCTTCCGGCGGGGAACCAAAGGCCGGTGCCGGTGCCTTGGAGCTGATTCAGCGCCGAGCTGATAGCGGTTGTCACATCACTGCCGCTGCTCGGTGTGACGCCGAAATCGGTGATCGATCGGTATCCTCCCGGCATCGCTAAGGCTGGGGCGACCTGTTCGGTGTCGATCAGATCGATAGTGTACGAGGAGGCAGTATCAGCGGCGTCCTTCTTCAGCGTGATCACGGTACCGGCCGGCTGGTCCCCAATCATCGCGCGGACCTCGTCGTAGAAGTGATGCGCCGGGTTGCCATTCGGGACGTGCTGATCGGTGTCGTAGCCGTTGCCGTAGAGGTTCGAGAACTTCGTCGTCAGGGGCAGATCGCTCACCTGGGTTGACCCGGCGTAGAGGGAGAGCGTCGCCGTGTTCGGCGATCCGTCGGCCTTCGGCGGCAGTGAGTACCTGACGACGACCGAGTTCGCGGCGTGCTGCAGGGTGAAGCGGACATATTGCCCGGTCGCGGTGAGCTGGACGGCACTGCGTCCGGTCGACTCGGAGGCGATTGTCGTATAGGTACGGCTCGGTGCCAGCACGGTCCCGGTCGTCTCGGAGGTAGCCGCGACGTACTCGTCGTAAGGAACGCTCGCCCCCTCGCCCCGTGCCGGTGGCGGATCGACCACTGGAGGCGCGCTGACAGTAGCGACGGTCAGCGAGTCGAGATTGACGTTGCCATTGTCGGCGGTTCCATAGGAGTAGGCGATGGTGTGCGATCCCGCCGCCAGTGAAATGTTCACGGTCGAATTGGCCCAGCTGTTCCAGTCGGCGGTAGCGGGCAGGGAGATCTGCTGGGATTGTCCATCCACCGTGAGCGTCAATGTCCTGGTGCTTCCGGTGCCATCCGCGTAGCGCAGCGTCGCGCTGTAGGTGCCCGCCGAGGCGGCCGAGACGGCGAAGGTCGTCGTGGCCGTACCCCGGTTCGCATCGGTATAGCCGCCGACGAAGCCGGAGCCGGTGTATCCCGTATGGTCCGTGGCAACGACGGCACCTCCCGATAACGTCGCCTGCTCGGCCTCATACTGAGTCGATGTAGCCGAAGCGGGGGCCGCCGAAGCCACGATAAGACCCGCGACGCCGATCGCCACCGTGACTGAAGCAGCGATCAGTGTTCTGCTGCGGTGCCGCCTCGCTTGGGGAGGTCTTGAGTCACGCTCGAACAACTGCAAGTTTTGTCCTGATTGCATCTGGATACTCCATTCTCCGCGTCATTGCGGGACGGCGCTTCGCCACCGGGATCAGCGGAAGCAGCAGCTAGTTTATCGCTATACCAAAATAGTAGACACCACCCACGGGCGGAGCGCAAGGGCTAACAGTGAATTAACGCGCGGCTGTCGAACCGCGTATTACGAGATCCACCGGAATGACCACCGGATCCCCCGGCATCGTCCCGCCTTCAATCTCGGCGAGGAGCAGCTTCGCGGCAATCGACCCCTTCGCTGCGACGTCCTGACGGATGGTAGTGAGCTTCGGGGTGACATAGTGGGCAAGGTCGATGTCATCGAATCCAACGACTGAGAGATCATCAGGAACGCTGCGCCCGACCGCTCGAAGGCCCTCAATGATGCCAACCGCGAGGATGTCGGCCGTCGCGAAGACGGCGGTGACGTCAGGATGCTCAGTGGGGAGCGCCCGACCGACCTCGACGCCGACCTCCCAGGTCGGATCGACTCCGATCAGGTCACTGGGATGCCATTCGACGCCGGCGTCGTGGTGCGCCTGAAGGAAGCCGTCGAAGCGCTGGCGAACCAGACCGACGTCGGAGAACGTCGGGCTGGCGAAGGCGATCCGTCGGTGCCCCAAGGACAACAAATGCTCGGCCGCGAGCCGGCCGCCCTCGCGGTCGTCGGAGCGTACCCCGCTCGTCCACGGGTTCGCCGAATAACTGTCGAGCGCGAGAATCGGCGCGCTCGAGGTAGCGAATCCGTCGACCTCCTCGTCGAGGAAACCCAGCACGACGGCCCCATCGAGATTCCAGGAACGAACGGCGACGTCAACCTCCGCTGTTTCGGTGACCCCTCGGAAGAGCAAGTGGTATCCGCGTTCCCGGAGGTGCCGCTCGAGGAACCCGAACACTGCGACGTTGTGCGGGCTGAGCACCAGCACGTCCTCATCCGCCGATGGCACGATAAGGCCGACCAGGCGCGAGGTCTTCGCCGCGAGGCTCCGTGCCGAGGCATTCGCGACGTATCCGCGACGTTGCACGATCGCATGGACCCGTTCGATCGTCGCTTCGGATACCTTGTCGCGATTGCCGTTCATCACATTCGACACTGTCATAACACTCACCCCGGCCTCGGCGGCGATGTCCTTGAGCGTGACCCGCATTATCGTCCTCTACCTGCAAGCGGGTGTTGACACCCGTCGTCTAATGACCCTATTGTCACTCAAACACGTAGTATAACGCTAAATGAACCTTGACCTCAGGGATTGACACTGAGAAACGGAAGGATCCGATCGATGACGCTCAGCCCCGTCCGTGAGGCAGCCGCGACGACGGAACGCCAGTCTCCGCACGCTGCCGAAGCGCTGACCGCCGGAAGCCGACACTGGTGGCGCACCGCCGCGATCTACCAGATCTACGTCCGGAGCTTCGCTGACGGCAACGGCGACGGGGTCGGCGACCTCGCCGGCGTCCGCGCCCGCCTCGGATACCTTCGAGACCTCGGTGTAGACGCCCTCTGGTTCACACCGTGGTACCGCTCACCGCTCGCCGACGGCGGATACGATGTCGAGGACTACCGCGCGATCCACCCGGACTTCGGCGACCTCGCGGAGGCCGAGGCGCTGATCGCCGAAGCCGCCGCACTCGGCATCCGCACCATCGTCGACATCGTTCCGAACCACGTTTCGAATCAGCACCGCTGGTTCCGCGAGGCTCTGGCCAGCGAGCCGGGGAGCGAGGCCCGAGCGCGCTTCTGGTTCCGCGACGGACTGGGACCTGGCGGAGACCTTCCGCCGGGAAACTGGCCATCCAGTTTCTCCGGTTCGACCTGGACCCGGACGACGAACCCTGATGGCACGCCAGGACAGTGGTACCTTCACCTGTTCACTCCCGAACAACCCGATCTCAATTGGGATCATCCCGAGGTCCGGCAGGAGCACGAGGACGTCCTCCGCTTCTGGTTCGACCGCGGCGTCGCCGGCATCCGGATCGACTCGGCTGCGCTCGTCGTGAAAGATCCAGAGCTTCCGGAGATCAGCGGGGAGTACCCGCCGGGGCAGCACCCCAATCTCGATCGGGACGCTGTGCACGATATCTACCGGAGCTGGCGCGCTATCGCAGACTCATATACCCAGCGCGCCACGATAGATGATGCCTGCCTCCCCGGCGACCGGGTGCTTGTCGGCGAGGTCTGGCTCGCCGACCTCGATCGATTCGCTCTGTACCTCCGCCCGGACGAGATCCACAGCGCCTTCAACTTCGATTTCATGGCCCGCCCCTGGAGTGCCGGAGAGTTTCGCGCTGCGATCGAAGAGACCCTCGCCGTATACGGCGCGATCGGCGCTCCCGCTAGCTGGGTGCTCTCCAATCACGATGTCACCCGCCCGGTGACCCGTTTCGGCCGAGAGGACAGCCGGTTCTCCTTCGAGACGAAGCGGTTCGGCACGTCTGTCGACCTCGTTGTCGGCGCGCAGCGAGCCCGGGCAGCGGCGATGCTCGCAGCAGCACTTCCCGGCACGCTGTACATCTATCAGGGTGACGAGCTCGGGCTGCCCGAGGTCGAGGACATTCCCCTTGACCGGCTGCAGGACCCAATGCATTTCCGATCCGGAGGCGTCGATCCGGGCCGTGACGGGTGCCGCGTGCCGCTGCCCTGGACGACTGATCCCGAAACCGCTGGCTTCAGTCCCACCGGCACGACGGCTCGGCCCTGGCTCCCGCAACCGACAGACTGGGCCGGGCGCTCAGTAGCGGCGCAACAGGACGATCCTGACTCAACTCTGTCGCTCTATCGCCGCATCCTCGCGCTCCGCCGAGAGGACGCGTGGCAGCACAGCGAGTTCGCTTGGGCCTCAGCTCCCGACGATGTCATCGCCTTCCGCCGTGGCTCGCTGCTCCATCTGACGAATTGCGGCTCCGCTGCGCTGCCGCTACCCGACGGCACGGTACTGCTCGCCAGCGGACCGCTCACCGATGACTCCTTGCCCGCTAACACGAGCATCTGGCTCGCGATCCCTTCCGATTGATACCCGCCCGCCCCCACCCGAACAGCAACCCTCGTTGCACGACCCGAAGGACCCTGACAATGAAGTCTCGCACCAAGATCGTGTACGCCGCGATCGCAGCCATCTCCGCTGCCGGCCTCCTCACCGGCTGCGGCGCAGGATCGGACACCGGCTCCTCAGATGGGAAGACGAAGATCGTCGTCGCCATCGACACCGGTCTCCAGCAATCCGCCAAAGACGCTTTCCAGACGCAGGTCACCGCGTTTGAAAAGGCGAACCCCAACATCACGGTGACCAGCCGTGAGTACACCTGGACTGGGACGACTTTCGCCGCCGAACTCGCCGGCGGCACACTTCCCGATGTGTTCACCATTCCGTTCACCGATGGCAAATCCCTGATCCAGCAGCAGCAGATCGCCGACATCTCAGGACTGGTGTCGAAGCTACCCTATGCGGACAAGTTCAATCCGAACGTGGTGAAGAACGGCGAGAACGCCGACGGTAAGATCCAGGCGGTGCCGATCGCCGCCTACGGTCAAGCGCTGCACTACAACCGTGATCTGTTCAAGCAGGCCGGACTCAACCCG
This sequence comes from Psychromicrobium ferritrahens, assembly GCF_043789415.1. Lineage (NCBI taxonomy): Bacteria > Bacillati > Actinomycetota > Actinomycetes > Micrococcales > Micrococcaceae > Psychromicrobium > Psychromicrobium ferritrahens. The sequence goes on from NZ_JBDLLW010000001.1 coordinate 473,325, forward strand.
GATTCCCCGCCCACCACCTGGGATGAAGTCCGCGCCGATGCCAAGCAGATCGCCGAGAAGACCGGCAAGGCCGGTTACGCGACGATGACTCAGTCGAACACCGGGGGCTGGATCCTCACCACGCTCGCCTATGCGATGGGCGGCCGTGCCGAGAGCGATGGCGGTGAGAAGACTCAGGCAACGGTCGCTACTGCGCCGTTCGAGAAGGCGCTGACGCTGCTGCACGATATGCGCTGGAAAGACAACTCGATGGGCGGAAATTTCCTCTACGACTGGAACGGCATCAACCAGGCCTTCGCTTCAGGGCAGATCGGCATGTACGTCTCCGGCGGCGGCAACTACGGTTCGCTCGTCTCTCAGAACCAGATCGACCCGAAGTCCTACGGCGAGACGGTACTGCCGCTGACCGGTGAGGACGCCGGCGCCCTCGGCGGCGGCACTCTAGCCGCCGTGAGTGCTAAGGCAACGCCGGACCAGCAGGCAGCGGCGGTCAAGTGGATCGACTTCTACTACATGCAGAAGCTGTTCAATCAGGCGGATGCACAGCGCGACGCGAAGACCCTCGCCGCCTCCGGCCAGCCCGTCGGCGCGCCCCAGGTCCCCGTCTTCGACAAGGCCACCTATCAGAAGACCGTCGAGTGGACCAAGGAATGGATCAACGTCCCAGTAGAGCAGATGAAGCCCTACACGGATCAGCAGTTCGATCAGACGATCATCCCCGAGCCAGCCAAGAGCACGCAGGTGCTCTACGGGCTGCTCGACCCCGTGGTCCAAGCCGTGCTGACCAACGAGAACGCTGACCCGGCGAAACTGCTCTCCGACGCTCAGCAGCAGATCCAGGCCAAACTCGACTCAGGCAAGTGAGTTCCTGAGATGACCACCGACACCACCGGACTGCGGGACTCGAACCCGAGCTCCTCTGCTGTTCCAGACGATGCAGGCGCCCGCCCGCAGCGAACCACCCGCCCGCACCGACAACCAGCCGGGCGGCGGACCCCCGCAACCTGGTTGCGTTCAGGGGGCCTCTCCACCCTGCTCTTCGCCCTGCCGCTCATCGTGATCTTCGGAGTGTTCTCTTGGTGGCCGATCGTCCGAGCAACGGTGATGTCCTTCCAGCAGACCAATCTGGTCACGACACCGGCCTGGGTTGGCTGGCAGAACTTCGCCGATGTACTGCACGATCCATTGCTGCCGACAGCGATCGCGAACACCGCCTGGTTTGCACTGCTCGCCCTGGTGTTCGGGTACCCGCTGCCGCTTTTCATGGCTGTGCTGATGAGCGAGCTGCGTCGCGCGAAAGGATTATTCAGCGCCTTGGTCTATCTGCCGGTGGTCGTCCCACCGGTGGTGGCTGTACTGCTCTGGAAGTTCTTCTACGACGGCAGTGCCACCGGTGTCTTCAACACGATTCTCGGCTCGGTCGGCATCCCGCCGCAGCCCTGGCTGCAGAATGCCGGGACCGCGATGCCCTCGCTGGGACTCGAGGCGACCTGGGCCGCTGCGGGCGGTACGGTCATCATCTACCTGGCCGCTTTGCTCTCGGTGTCACCGGAGCTCTACGACGCCGCCGAGGTCGACGGCGCCCGGATCTGGCGGAAGATCTGGCATGTCACTCTGCCGCAGCTGCGCGGCGTCCTCTTCGTCACGTTCATCCTGCAGATCATCGGCACCGCGCAAGTGTTCCTGGAACCGTATTTATTCACTGGGGGCGGTCCGAACAACTCGACGACCACGATCCTGCTGATGATCTACAACTACGCCTTCGCGAACTCGACCGGGGGCGACTACGGATCGGCAACAGCTCTGAGCATCATGCTCGCTCTCGTCCTCGCTGCGATGAGCGGACTGTACTTCGGGCTCACTAAGAAGTGGAGTATCTGATGACTTCGACCGTCCCTACTGCCCAGACATTCGGATCGGAGGACTCGGACGGAGCCGACGTCGTCCCCGGTCACCGGCAGTTCCGCCGCACGGCACGGCGCAACCAGCCGTCGGCCGACAGCACCACGCGTGGCATCATCTCCCGGGCCGACCGCGGCCGCAAGTCCGTCCGGGCCTCGCTGATATCGATGAACGGGTTGCTGCTGATTGGGCTGATCGGACTCGGACTCGGCCCAATGCTCTGGCTCGCCAAGGCGGCCATCACTCCGACACAGGACACCCTCCGGACGCCATTGGCGCTGTTTCCGCACGGCATCGACTGGGAGAATCTCTCAGCCGCCTGGAATGACATCCACATCAGCCTGTACTTCGGCAACACCGCGATCCTCGCTGTCGGGGCCTGGGCGATCCAGATCCTCGTCGCGACGACCGGAGGATATCTGCTCTCGATCCTTCGGCCCAGCTACGCTCGGGTCCTCGAGGTTATGGTGCTCTCGACGCTCTTCATCCCGGCGGTGGTGCTGCTCGTCCCGCTCTACCTGACGATCCTCAACCCGCCGTTGACCGGAACGTCGATGATCAATACGTACTGGGCGGTCTGGCTGCCGGCCGGCGCGAACGCGTTCAATATCCTCCTGGTCAAGCGCTTCTTCGATTCGCTGCCGAGAGAGGTCTTCGAAGCCGCCTCCACCGACGGAGCCGGACCGTTCCGGATCTTCTGGTCGTTGGTGCTGCCGATGTCGAAGCCGATCCTCGGAGTCGTCTCCGTCTTCGCCGTGATTAACTCGTGGAAGGATTTCCTCTGGCCGCTCCTGGTGCTCCCTAACCCTCAGCTTCAGCCGCTCTCGGTGCGGCTGCCGAGTATCCAGTCCACCACCGAACTCGACGTGTTCCTCGCAGCACTCGCGATCTCGACACTCATTCCGGTGATGCTCTTCATCGTCTTCCAAAAGATGTTCCTAAACTCGGCGGGCCTCGGAGGCGCACTGAAGGGATGACGCTCAGTGCGCTCTCAGCACTCTCGGAGTGGTGGAATTCTCCGACGGGGACGGCTCCGAGAGCGAACGCCGCCGAGGCCGCTCACCGAGCCAACCGAGTGGCGCGCACCACGACGTCGTGCAGCACCGCCTGAGTATTGGCGGCAGGAAGCGTACGGCGATGCTCTGCTGCGCTCTCGATGCGCCATTTAGTGGGGCTCAAGAGCGCACTGATCCCAGCTAGTGTGGCCGTCGCCTCGAGTGGGTGCTGCTCCCCGTGCCCGTGGGAAGCTTGAGCGCGGTGGCCCACGATCAGGAGCGAACCAGCTGGCGCCACCCAACCGGAGATGCGCTGATAGAACGCCAGTTGCGGCTCCCCTGGGTGCGCGTAGCTGGTGACCACCAGGTCCCAGCGATCCTGCGGGCTCCACGTGGTCAGGTCAGTCTCGATCCAGCTCACCCTATCGGCGATCGCGGCCTCACGGGCAGCTTTCGCAGCCAGAGCCAGGGCATTACCGGAGATATCTGCTCCGGTGACGTGCCAGCCCTGCAAGGCCAGCCAGATCGCTTCAGACCCCGTTCCGCATCCGGCGTCCAAGGCGCTGCCCGGTGGAAGATTTCGAGTCTCAGCGAGCAGGTATGGATTCGGTGGCGCGCTGCGGGTTCCGTGAGCCGCCGGAGAGGACTGATCCCAGTGTCGCTCCCAGTAACCCTTGTCGAAAGCGTGAGCTGTCTGCTCTCCCGGCTCAGGCGCTTCCCGTTGTCTGCTGCCGTGCTTGGCCTGTTCCTGCTTCTCTGGCATCTCAATCGGTCCTCTCCCGTGGCGATCAGCTTCACCCAGAGTGGCGGCAAGAGACATCTATTGGCAATCAGCGTTGCCAAATGGAAAATAAGACGATGAGCGATGAAGCAGCACGAGCACTCGACGCCGTCGGCCTCAGGCTGAAAGAACTCAGACTCCAGCGCGGAGTGACGCTCGCTGAACTGGCCGCGCAAACCGGGATCTCCACCAGCACCTTGTCCAGGCTTGAAGCAGGCCTGCGCCGCCCAACACTGGAGCAGTTACTGCCGCTCGCGAAAGTCCACGGCGTCACCTTGGATGAGCTGGTCAACGCGCCACTCACCGGAGACCCTCGGATCAATCTACGCCCTATCGCGGGTCAGGAGGGGGCGATGATCCTGCCGCTCACCCGCCGCCCCGAAGGCATTCAAGCCTATAAATTCGTCCTGCCTCGCAGCAGCAGTCGGCAGGAACCGAAATTGCGCTCCCACCAGGGCTACGACTGGGTCTATGTGCTCAACGGCAGCCTACGAGTGATCATCGGCGATCACGACCTGCTCCTCAAGGCTGGCGAAGCAGCGGAGTTCGACACCCGCACCCCGCACTGGTTCGGCGCCACGAGCGCCGGACCGGTCGAGTTCCTGAGCCTGGTGGGCAGACAAGGCCAGCGCGCACACATTCGAGCGGCACCGAAACAGAAGAGTTAATAACCGCTAACGATAGCTTCCGCCCGCTTCGGCGAGTTGCACGAGCGATTCAGGCGGGCTGAACTGCGCACCGTGCCGTGCCCTGAGTTCCTCGGCCCGTGCCACGAACCCTGCCAGACCCCCTTGATACTGATTGATGTACTGCAAGACACCACCGGTCCATGCTGGGAAGCCGATTCCGAAGATCGAGCCGATATTGGCATCCGCCACCGAGCTGAGCACTCCTTCATCTAAGCACCGCACAGTATCGAGGGCTTCGGAGAAGAGCATTCGTTCCTGCATCTCGATCAGCGTCGCGTCAGTGCTCCTCGAGTTAAAAGCTTCCCGTAGCCCGGGCCAGATCCCCAGGCGCTTGCCATCCCGGTACTCATAGAAACCTGCCCCGCTGGAGCGGCCTTTCCTGCCGAACTCCTCGATCAACCGGTCGATCACGACTTCGCTGGGGTGCGCAGACCAGAGCTTGCCCTGCTTTTCCTCAGCTGCCTTGGTCTCCAAACGAATCTTCTGGCTCAGCGTCAGGGTGAGCTCATCGAGAAGCTGCAGCGCCCCAGCTGGATATCCAGCTTGCAGGGCTGCTTGCTCGATGGCGACCGGCTCGATGCCCTCCCCCACCATGGCGACCGCTTCGGAGACGAACCTGCCGATCACCCTGGAGGTGAAGAAGCCGCGGGAATCATTGACCACAATCGGGGTCTTGCGGATCTGCCGGACGTAGTCGAAAGCCTTTGCGAGCACTTCATCGGAGGTCTGCGCACCCCTGATCAATTCCACCAAGGGCATTTTCTCGGCCGGGGAGAAAAAGTGAATGCCCACCACATCGGCGCCTCGGGAAATACCCGAGGCGATCTCAGTGATGGGCAAAGTAGACGTGTTAGTGCCCAGCACCGCCCGCTCACTCACCACTGACACGACTCTTTGAATGGCTTCCTGCTTGATTCCGACATTTTCGAAGACCGCCTCGATCACCAAGTCGACACCCTCGAAATCGTGATCGTCGGCGGTCGGGTGAATCCGGGCTAAGAGCGCCTCGGATTTCTGCGCTGTGGTTTTACCCCGTTGCAAAGCCTTTTGCTCGAGCGCCACGGAATATGCCTTACCGCGCTCGGCGGCCTCCAGCGTGACGTCTTTGAGCACCACTTCGATTCCAGCTTTAGCCGAGACATAGGCGATCGCCGCCCCCATCATTCCGGCGCCGATGACGCCGACCTTGCTGGCCTGCCAGACCGCCGGACCTTGCGGCCTGCTGCGTCCGGAATTGATCTCCTGAAGGTTGAAGAAGAAGGCGGTGATCATATTCTTTGAGACCTGGCCGACCACCAGGCTGACAAAGTAACGGGTCTCGATCAACGAGGCGGTATCGAAGTCGACCATTGCCCCCTCGACCGCCGCGGCCATCGCGGCCCGGGGAGCCGGCATCGGAGCGCCTTTAATCTGTTTGCGCAGATTAGCCGGCAGAGCGGGGAGCAACGAGGCCAGGGCTGGGCTCTTCGGCGAACCGCCGGGGATTTTGAACCCCTTGACGTCCCAGGGCTTGACTGCCCCGGGGTTGGCCGCGATCCAGGCTTTGGCCGCGGGGATCAGCTCAGCAGCTGAGTCGACGAGCTGATCCACCAATCCCAGGGCCTGGGCGTCGCGCGGAGAGTATTTAGTACCGCTCAGGATAACTTTGGTCAGCGCCTCCTGGAGTCCGAGCATTCGAACCGTACGGGTAATGCCGCCACCGCCGGGCAAGAGGCCGAGAGTGACCTCGGGCAAGCCGATCTGCACTCCGGGCAGATCGAGCACAATACGATGGTGCGCGGCCAGGGCAACCTCCAAGCCGCCGCCGATGGCGCTGCCGTTGATCGCCGCGACCACTGGCACCCCGAGCCCTTCCAGACGGCGGAAGTGGCTTTTCACCTCATTGGTCATCTCGGTCTGCTGCTCCGCGGTTTCCGGGCTGCCCTGGATCAGCAGTGCGAGATCACCTCCCGCAAAGAACGTTTTCTTCGCACTCGCGAGGATCACCCCGCTCAGGGACTCCCGTTCTTCCTCCAGCCGGCTCACGGTAGCAGCCATCGAACGGATATAGATCTCGTTCATGGTGTTCACCGAGGCCTGCGGATCGTCGATGGTCAGGGTCACGACGCCGTCGTCGTCCTTCGCCCAGTGCACCGCCGGGGAGTCGAGTTGCTGTTCTTCAGTCGTGGTGTTCGTAGTCATAGGTCTGTAGCCCTTCCCGCAAGCCGCTCAGAGACGTTCAATGATGGTGGCGATGCCCATGCCTGCACCGATGCAGAGGGTCACCAGGCCGTACCTCAGCTGGCGCCTTTCCAGCTCGTCCAGCACGGTACCCAGGATGATCGCCCCGGTAGCGCCCAGCGGGTGGCCCATCGCGATGGCCCCGCCGTTGACATTGACCTTTTCGGGCGGAATATTGAGATCTTTCATCCACTTGAGAACCACAGCGGCGAAGGCCTCGTTCAATTCGAAGAGATCGATATCTTCTACTGAAAGACCCGCTTTGGCCAGCACTTTCTGAGTCGCCGGGGTGGGGCCGGTGAGCATCACCGTGGGTTCGCTGCCGACCACGGCGGTCGCCACGATCCGGGCACGCGGTTGCAAGCCCAGGGTACGAGCTGCCTCTTCGTTGCCGATCAGAGTAAGTGCGGCGCCGTCCACGATTCCCGAGGAGTTGCCCCCGGTATGCACGTGATTGATCCGTTCCACCGAGAAGTAGCGCTGTAGCGCTACGGCGTCGAAGCCGCCTTGCTCCCCCAAACCGGCGAAGGCCGAATTCAGTTTCCCCAGGGTTTCCACCGTAGAGCCGGGACGGCGGTGCTCGTCGTGGTCGAGTAAGAGCACCCCGTTGAGATCACGCACCGGCACAATGGACTTCTCAAAACGTCTCTCAGCCCAGGCCTGCTCCGCCTTCTGCTGCGAGAAGACCGCGAACTCATCGACATCCTCCCGGCTGAAGCCTTCAAGCGTGGCGATCAGATCGGCGCTGATCCCTTGCGGCACGAAATAAGTGTCGTAGGCGGTGGCCGGGTCCTGGGCGAAGGCTCCGCCGTCGGACCCGATGGGCACCCGGGACATCGATTCGACACCGCCCGCCACGATCAGAGAGTCCCAGCCGGAGGCCACCTTGGCCGCCGCCATATTGACGGCCTCCAGGCCAGAGGCACAGAACCGGTTGACCTGGACGCCCGCGACGCTCTCCGGCAGTCCCGAGACCAGCGCGGCAGCCCGGGCGATGTCCCCGCCCTGCTCCCCCACCGGCGAGACCACACCGAGAATGACGTCGTCAATCACTTCGAGAGCTAGCTGAGGGTTCCGCGGCCCCAATTCATTGAGCAGTCCCACCACAAGGTCGATCGGTTTACTGCCGTGCAAGGCCCCGTCTCGGTTCTTACCGCGCGGAGTGCGCAGCGCATCGAAGATATACGCCTGATTTTCCATTCCGGCCTTTCCTGCCTTTGAGCCTGGCCGCTTACTCAGGCCTCGTCGAACATCGACTTTGATGCTAACCACTCACCGGCTGTGCTTCGCTCAGTCTAAATTCGTTTCAGCCCTCGAGACAATAGACCCAAAGCACGGTTCCCCGGGCAGAGGATCATCGCGATATGCTCAAGTCATGTCTGACAACCGCCTCGCCCCCGGCGACCTTGCTCCCGAATTCACGCTCAGCAATGCCGACGGTCAGGAAGTCTCACTCAAAGACTTCCGCGGCCGCAAGACCGTGGTGTATTTCTACCCCGCGGCCTCAACTCCGGGTTGCACCAAAGAGGCCTGCGACTTCCGGGATAACCTGAATTCCCTGGCTTCAGCGGGATACGCCGTGGTGGGGGTATCACCCGATGAGACCAAGGCGCTGGCAAAATTTGCTGCTGCGGAGTCACTCAATTTCCCCTTGCTCTCCGATCCTGAGCACGCTGTGGCTGAGGCTTACCAGGCCTGGGGTGAGAAGAAGAACTACGGGCGTACCTATCAAGGACTGATCCGCTCAACCTTTGTGGTGGACGAGGAAGGCCGCATCCAACTGGCTCAATACAATGTTCGTGCCACCGGGCACGTGGCAAAGCTGCGCCGGGACCTCGGTCTGGACTAAGATAGGTTCTCGGCCCTTCACGAAGGGCCGCTGCGCGAGTGGTGAAATTGGTATACACGCCAGATTTAGGTTCTGGTGTCTTCGGACGTGCGGGTTCAAGTCCCGCCTCGCGCACCGTCTCCTCTGGATTCTCTCGTTCTCGATGCTCGCAGCCTCAGCCTGAGGAATGAGCCCGCTGATTGACATCTCCGACCACCGGTTGATGCTTCGGCCAGCGGGTCTTGGCAGGCTTAAAGGATGAAAAACCCTTCCTTGTCATCAGTCCCAGCAAGTTCCCCGGCAAAGGCCGCAGTATTGAGATCCCGGGCTAAACCGGCGGCTACAGCCGCAATCGCCTGCATCCTGGGGCTCGGCGGGATGCTCACGCTCACGGGCTGTGACAGCTTTTCGAAGCAGACGGCGGATGCCTGGGCAGTGACCTATGAGATCGAGGTTCAGGGGACTTCAACCGAGCTGATCGGAGCTGTCAGTTACGACAAGGCGCCCTCTCGAGGTGAGGACTCCTCCTCCGTGACAGCCGGAGATGTGAGCACTACCAAGCTGGCGGATTCCAAGGACAGCGCGGTCTGGAAGGTCGAGGCCCAGGTCACCGCTCAGAAGCGCGCAGCGGTCACTGGGACGGCGCAGCCGGGTTCCATCGCCAGTTGCAGGATCTTGCTGGATGGAGTTCGTGAAATCTCGAAGAACACGGCTAAGCCCGGCGAGCCGGTCAGCTGCAGCGCTGATACTCCGGCATTTCAGAAGAAATGAGCCAGCAGAAATGAGCCAACAGAAATGAGCCAGCGCGGTTCCTGAAAGCTGCGACTACGTCATGAAAGCGCAGATAGCCGGCACGGCTGCGGAGTCGAGAGCACCTGGGATTACAGTGGTTTCATGATTTTCAATGGCTTGCTCGCCTACCCCATCACGCCGAGCCTGGAGGACGGCCGACCAGATTTAGAATCCCTCGGAAGACATAGTGAAACCCTGGCACAGAGCGGGGTCTCGGCGATCTCGGTCTTGGGAAGCTCGGGTGATTTCGCCTATTTGAACCGCCAGGAGCGGGCTCAGGTGATCAAAGTCGCCGTCGAAAGCGCTGCTGGCCGGGTGCCGATCGTGGCGGGAATCAGTGCCATCGGCCTGCGCGAAGTCTTGGAGCATATCTCCGATGCGCAGAGTGCTGGAGCTGCCGGGCTGCTGCTCTCTCCGCAGTCCTACAATCCACTGAGCGATTCCGAAGTGATCGGTTTAGGCGAGGCCGCTGCCGCTGCCACGGAGTTGCCGCTCTGCCTCTATCAGAACGCTAGGACCACCCAGTATGCCTTCTCTCTCGAGGTCGTCGCGGAGCTGGCTGCGGTATCGAATATCGTGGCCTTCAAGGACAATGCTCTTTCGGTCCAGGAATTCAGGGGGCGTCAACTGGGATTGGCGGGCAAAGTTCCTGAGGATTTCTCGCATGGGCTGAGCGGGGATGCCATGATTGCACAGGGAACACCTGCCACGGCCTGGCACAGCGGACCGGCGGCTTTGGTTCCGGAGCTGTATTTGGCGCTGCGCGGTGCAGTACAGCGAGGCGAACCAGGAGCAATAGAAGCTGCTTCCCGGCCGCTAGCGGAGTTCATCGCGGTTCTCGGCAGCTTGCCTAAGGCTAGTACCCTGCACAGTCTGGCTCGGCTGCGCGGGGTCAGAACCGCCGGGCCGCGGCGTCCGATCCTGCCATTGGACAGCGGCCAGGAAAAGCTGCTCGCCGCCGCCTTGGAAACCGCCCTGAGCCGCTGATACCGACTCGTCCGCGCTGTTCTGGCTAGTCCCCGGTCGATTCTCCGATGGGGTGCAAAAGCGGTTGCAGCAGGGCTTCAAACTTCTGTTCAAGGTAGATGTGCCCTTCGATGCTCGGATGATCGCCGTCCGGACCGATCAGCTCGGACTCGTCGTCCATGATCCAGCGCTCGGCGATCGGATCGATGAAATCCGCTCCGGCGCTTTGCGCACCCTGCTTGATCTGATCCCGGATCGTCAGCAGATCGGGGTTCACCTCACTGGAGTACGACGCCGGGCCCACCACGAGCAGATCGGCCTGCGGTGCTCGCTGTTTCACCGCCGCCGCGGTGGCCTCCACCTCGAGGTTGATCTTGCCGAGCTGGTAACCGATGTCGTTCTCCGAACCGTAGACGATCACCGCATTGGCGTTGCTGGGCACCGAGGCTTCGGCCTGCTGCTGGAAAGTCTTTCCGCCACTGCCTTCCACCAGATAACCAGCGCCGTCTTCGGCGGCATTGATCAAGGTCAGCGGAATCCCCTGAGCGGTCATCTTCTGTTCGAGCCTGGTCGGCCAGGCGTCTTCAGCGGAGGTCTGATAACCCGTGCTGATCGAATCACCGATCACCACCACGGTGTATGAAACCTCACCGGGGCCGATCAGCTCTTCCGGTGCCACGGTCACCGCGGCACCGGAATCACCGACGCAACTGCTCAGCATGACTGCTGTTACTGCTAACGAAGAGGCTCCAAGCAGAGCTTTCCGGTACCGCAGTTCACGTCTCACCTTCCAAAGCTAACCCAAGACTTCGGTTTATCCATAGGTGAAGGAATACGCTTGCAAACCGCTGGGAAGATTCACAGTGAGCTGCCCCTGCTCGATCGAGTCCTTCTTCACGATCTGATAGAGCGTCGGTACACCGCTGATCTTGATCTGCTGTGTTGTGCCGTTCTGTTCAACCCCCAAAGTACCTTCCCCGGCCACCACGATGAAGACATTCTTCGCGTGATAGTTGAGTTTGATCTGAGCAGAAGCCGCAGTAGGCGTGATGTACTGACTCTGTAAATTCCATTTGCCCTGCAAGGCAAAGCTGTCGTTCGCCTGATTGGCGGGGAAAGCAAAGCTTGCTTGACCGGTGTCATAAGCTTCAGTTCCGGAGAAATTGACTCGTTTATTGGCCCCCAGGTATGTCTCCTGGGTGGTGGAGCCCGCTTCCGGCGCGGCATTGATGGGCTGGCTCGCGGCCGGCAGTTGCACTCCCGGTTTGGCCTCTGTCAGGAGCTGCCGGATCAGGTTCTCGGTATCTTGATAACCGCCTTCACCGAATTGGATATGCCGCACCGTGCCGGTTGAATCGATCAGATAGTGGGCTGGCCAGTAGCGGTTGCGATAGTTGGTCCAGGTATCGAGATTGTTATCGATCGCCACCGGGTACTTGATGCCGAGCTGCTGGGCCGCGTTCATCACGTTAGCGGGCACCTTCTCAAAGGCGTACTCGGGTGAATGCACCCCGATGACTTCCAGCCCGGCGTCCTTATAGTTGTTATACCAGGAGACCACATTGGGAATGGAACGCTGGCAATTGATGCAGGAATAGGCCCAGAAATCGATCAACACGACCTTTCCGTGCAGAGACTTCAAATCGACGGGCTGATTGTTCTCAGTGTTGTACCAGCTTTGAATTCCCTTCAAATCAGGCGCTGTTCCGCAGCTTTCAAGCTGCTTGCCGCCATTGCTGCATTTGCTGAGATCTTTGTTCTGATCGTTGACCAAGCCGCCAAGGTTGAGTTGCTGCTGAATCTGCTCCTCGGGCTGCACTTGCTGTTGCAGCGGCGTGGTGTAATCCGGGATCAATCGCTGCAAATACTGCGGGAGATTGAAGACCAGGCCGATCGCCAAGGCGATCATCAGAATTCCTCCGGTGATCCGGATGCCCTTCTGGTGCTTGCGGAAGCTCTTCACCCGCTCAGCGACCCGGCGTCCCGCGAGGGCGAAGATCAACAGCGGCAGCGCCGCGCCGACGGCGAAGGTCAGGGTCAGCACCAGAGTGTCAGCACCGATTTGCCCGGTGGCCCCGGCCACCGCGATGGCGGCCAGCACCGGCCCCGCGCAGGGAACATAGACCGCGCCAAGAGCTATGCCGAGGACGAATCCACCGCGTTGATTGTTGACCCGCTTCTGCGGGATCCAGGAAAACGGCAGTTCCAGAATGTGCTGAAAGCGTTCGAAGATCAGCCCCAGGCCGATCAGCACCAAAACCACCAGGCCCACCCAGCGCAGCAGGTCCTGCGGAAGATGAAGCACCGCGAGCAGCACGGAGCCCAGCAATGTGAAGACGCTGAAACTCAGTACCAGACCTAGAATCACCAGGTAGGGCCGCCAACGGCCCTCCTTCTTCTTCCGAGCTTCGTCTTTCCGGGCTTCGCTCTTTTGAGCATCCGTCTGAGTGGTGTCCGGGAGCGCGGACTGGACACCTCCGGAGAAGAAGATCACCGGCAGCACCGGAAGAATACACGGCGATATTCCAGTGATCAGGCCACCGATCAGGCCTATGAGTGCGAGTTGAAGCATGATTCCTCCGAAAGTTTGCCCAAAGCGTTCGCTGGGGAACCGACGTCCTAGCGGTCGTCATTTAGGGTTCAGCAGTACTTCGTCGCGCCGAGGGAAAAAGCTTGGTGCAGACGCTGAGAAAAGTTTTCCGGGAAATCGACCCATCCAGGCTGGAACATCCAACGAACTTGCTGTGAGACATCGGCCAATCGGCTGATGGACGAACTCGAAGGAGATTTTCCGATGAAACTCGCAAAACACACTTCCATCACCGTACTTTCGGTCGCGGCCGCAGCGGTACTCACCCTCTCGGCTTGCGGAGGTGGATCCTCTTCCGGCAATAGCTCAAGCGCTGCTCCGGCACCCAGCAGCTCAAGCGCTGCCCCAAGCACCTCAAGCGCTCCTGCAATGACCTCAGCAGCCGATATGGTCGGTCCGGGCTGCTCGGCCTATGCGAGCCAGGTTCCTAGCGGTCCCGGCTCGATCACCGGCATGGCCGCTGATCCGGTTGCAGTCGCAGCATCGAACAATCCCTTGCTGAAGACCTTGGTCGCCGCGGTTTCAGGAAAGCTCAACCCCAAGGTGGATTTGGTCAGCACGCTCAATGGCAGCGAGTTCACCGTCTTCGCTCCGGTTGATGCCGCTTTCGCCAAGATCCCGGCAGCCACCATCGACTCGCTGAAGACCGATGATAAGACCCTCTCTAAGATCCTCACCTATCACGTGGTTCCCGGCCAGCTGAGCCCGGCTCAGATCGTCGGAACCCACAAGACCGTGGAAGGCGGAAGCGTGACCGTTGCCGGTAGCGGCGACAACCTGACCGTCGACGGCGGCGCAAAGGTGATCTGCGGCGGCGTCAAAACCGCAAATGCGACGGTTTACCTGATCGATTCGGTCTTGATGCCCAAATAAGCCTCAAGCTCTACCCGATCTGAATACTGACCACTGAGTGGGCGTCTCCTGAGGAGACGCCCACTCAGTGCTTCCCACACTTCTATAGCTGCGCTGATTACACTGGGGAGGATCACTATCCTTCACCCGCGAGCTTGGAGTAGTACGTGCCACGACGATTGAGCCCTGTCAAAGCCGGGGTTTCTGCTCTCAGTACGGCGCTCGTCGTGGTCCTGACCTTGGTGAGCTGCACCGCAGATCCCGCTCCGACTCCGTCGCCATCGACCAGCACAGCATCCAGGACCTTCACTTTCGGAACCACTTCCGACCCGGCCGGGCTCGACCCGGCTTTGGTGACCGATGTCGATTCAAACCGAGTCGTGCGGCAGATCTTTGAAGGCCTGGTCACCGTGGACCCGGTCACCGGCGACCCCGCCCCCGCTCTGGCCACTAGCTGGAACTCACTCAGCAACGGCTTGGGCTATGAATTCACACTGCGCGAAAACGTCCGTTTTCAGGATGGTCAGCCCTTTAATGCTGCTGCGGTCTGCGCCAATTTCAACCGCTGGTTCAGTTACCCGGTGCAGAAATCGCCGGGCAGCATTCCTTCGGCGTTCAAAGATCTTTTTCGTACCTTCTCCAATGATGCGAAGAACTCATTCTTCAAAAGCTGCACTGCCAACAGTGAATTCAAGGTGACGATTGCCCTGAACCTGGCTCTCACCAGCTTCCTGGCGGCCTTGACTCAGCCCGCTTTCAGCATCGCCTCACCGGCCGCCCTGGTTTCTGAAACCGCCAATCTGCTGGACCAGAAGCAAGGTGCCTATGCTGTCTCCAAATTTGCTTTGAAGCCCGTGGGCACCGGACCCTATAAGCTTTCCAGCTGGAAAGACGGCACCGTGACCCTGGTGCAGAACCCGGAGTACTGGGGCGATAAAGGGCAGATTCAAACCATTCATTTCGTCACCTACACCCAGTCTCAGGCCAGATTGCGGGCCCTCCTGACCGGTAAGATCGACGGCTATGACTTCGTCACCAAGGACAATTTCGACGCTCTGATCAAGAACGGCCAGCAAGTGCAGCAGCGCGACCCCTTCTCGGTGATGTATCTGGGCATCAACCAGCAGATCCCCGTTCTGGCGGATCTGAAAGTACGGCAAGCCATCGCAAAGGCCATTGATAAAGATGCCCTGATCCGGAGCTATTTCGCCGAAGGCAGTTCCGCGACGAATCAGTTCATCCCGCCCAAACTGAGCGGCTTCAACAACCAGGTTCCCAGCGCCGGCTACGACCCCCAGGAAGCCCGCAAGCTGCTTTCCGAGTCGAGCTACAAGGGTCAGCAGCTCAAGTTCTACTACCCGCTTGATGTGACCCGCCCATATATGCCGACGCCGGAGAAAATCTACGCCGATATCTCAGCTCAGCTGATCGCGATCGGGCTCAATATCAAACCCGTTCCGGTTGATTGGTCCGATAACTACCTCGGCAAGGTCACCTCCCCGGGAGACCATGCATTCCATCTGCTCGGTCTCAATGGGTCCTATTCCGATCCCGATAATTTCGTCGGGCCGCTTTTCGGTGCAACGAACTCCGAGTTCGGACCGGCGGATGCACAGCTGACGTCAAAAATCGACAGAGCCAAGGCGTTGCCCAATGGGAATGAACGCAACGAGGCCTATCAGTCGATCAACTCCGATATTGCTCAGACGATCCCCGCAGTGCCGATCGCTTTCCCCATCTCCTCTCTGGCGCTCTCCCCCAGGGTCACCAGCTACCCGGTCAGCCCGGTGCTCAACGAAGTCTTTAACAAGATCACCCTGAGCTCTTGAACAGCTGAAAAGGGGGCGGAGCCGCCTCGCTGATTTAAGGAACTTAGCCGCTGCGCGATACGCTTCTAGAGCGCTTTGCACCGTCAGCAGCTACCGGAGAAATACCAGTGACTTTTATCTCTCAGACCAAAGAAGCCGATGTCGTTCTGATCGGTGGCGGCATTATGAGCGCTACCCTCGGGGCCATGCTCAGTAAAATCGAACCGAACTGGTCGATCGCGCTCTTCGAGCGGCTCGATGAACTCGGGCTGGAATCCTCTGGACCGTGGAACAACGCGGGAACCGGGCACTCCGCGCTCTGTGAGTTGAACTACACCCCCGCGGCCAAGGACGGCACGGTCAGCGCCGATAAAGCGCTCGCTATCAATGAGCAGTTCCAGCTCTCCCGGCAATTCTGGTCGCATCTGGTCACCGAGGGCCAGATCGGCTCCCCCAAGACCTTCATCAACACCGTGCCGCACATGTCATTCGTGATGGGCGAGGATCATTCGAGCTATCTGCGCACTCGTTATGAAGCCCTCAAGCCCAACGCTCTGTTCTCCTCCATGGAGTTCTCTGAGGACCGCGATCAGATCGCCGAATGGGCACCGTTGATCATCAAGGGCCGTCAGGGTTCCGGTCGGCTCGCGGCGACTCGCGCGGCTGAAGGAACCGATGTCGATTTCGGCGCACTGACCAAGGACCTGGTGAAGTTCCTCTCTGGGCAGGGCGGCGAAGTCAATTTCGGCACCGACGTCACCGATGTGCAGCGCGGCAGTGATGGAAAATGGGTGATCAAGCTCAAGCACAAGAGCTCGGGGGAAACCGGCAGTATCAAAGCCCGTTTCGTCTTCATCGGCAGCGGCGGCGGGGCCCTGCACTTGCTGCAGCGCTCCGGCATTCCTGAGAGCAAGGGCTACGGCGGCTTCCCGGTTTCCGGCCAGTTCTTCCGCTGCACCAATGAAGAAATCGCCGCTCAGCACAGCGCAAAGGTCTATGGCCAGGCCTCAGTGGGCGCACCGCCGATGTCCGTTCCGCACTTGGATACCCGCTACGTAGCCGGCAAGAAGTCCTTGCTCTTCGGACCCTACGCTGGGTTCTCCACGAACTTCCTCAAAGCAGGCTCGCTCTGGGATCTGCCCTTGTCGATCCGCCCCTCGAATATCTACCCGATGCTGGCCGCCGGGGTGCACAACCTGGGACTCACCAAATACCTGGTGACCGAGGTGTTGAAGTCCCGCTCCTCGAAGGTGAGCACCATGCAGGAGTACTTCCCAGAAGCCAATGGCGAAGACTGGGAACTGATCACCGCTGGTCAGCGTGTACAGATCATGAAGAAGGACCGCAAACAAGGCGGCGTTCTGCAATTCGGTACCGAAGTGATCACCTCCTCCGATGGATCCATCGGGGCACTGCTGGGGGCTTCCCCGGGGGCTTCCACCGCGGTACCGATTATGCTGGAACTTTTACAGCGCTGCTTCCCGCGGGAATTCAAGCTTCAGTGGCAAGAGAAGATCAAGGAAATGATCCCCACCTTCGGTGTCAAGCTCAATGACAATCCGGATCTCGCGGCGGAGACCATGGCCAAGACCGCAGCGACCTTGCAACTGAGCTAGTCCGCACCACCTGCTTGACTCACCAGTTACTGTCTACTTCGGAGATGACCGATGTTCCGTCTGGCCACCCTGTCCCTGCGCAATCGCGCACTGATCGCGTTGGTGACGGTTTTCGTCGCCATTTTCGGCGTCATCTCGATGAGTTCCTTGAAACAGGAGCTCATTCCCTCGCTGGAATTCCCTCAAGTCACCGTGGTGACCTCGATGCCCGGCACTTCCGCCGAGGTGATTGACGCCCAGGTCAGCAGGCCGTTGGAAACCGCGCTGAACGCGGTCGAGAATCTCGATTCCTCCAGCTCCACTTCTCGCAGCGGAGTGTCGACGATCAGTCTGACCTTCGCCTACGGGACCAATCTGGACCGGGCTCGTAATCAGATCGATCGAGCCATCGCCAATTCCCGGAATCAGCTTCCCTCCGATGCCGAGCCACAGGCGGTAGCCGGTAGCATCAATGACTACCCGATTCTGTATCTCGCGGTTGCCTCGGATAAATCGCTCTCGGAACTGAACTCGGACCTGCAGCGTATTGCGGTACCGAAACTGCTCAAGGTCGATGGCGTGCGAGGTGCCGATGTGACCGGCGCCAATGGCCAGCACATCGAGATTCAGCCAGATCCCGGCAAGCTGGCAGCAGCGGGGGTGCCGGTAAGCGCCATCTCCGATGCGCTGAAGAACAATGGCTCGCTGGTGCCCGCAGGCACAATGACCGATTCAGGTAAGTCTCTTTCGGTACAGATCGGCAGCCCGATCGATTCACTCGATGCGATCAAGGGCCTGCCTTTAGCCGGTGGTAAGCCCGGGCAGCCTCCGGTGACCATCGCCTCGGTCGCCTCGGTTTCGCTGCAGGATGATCCGACGACGTCGATCACCCGGACCAATGGCAAGCCGACGCTGGCTCTGTCGGTCACCAAGACCCCGGAAGCGGATACTGTCAGCGTCTCCCATGCGATCAACGACTTGCTGCCCCAGCTCAAGGACGAGCTCGGTTCAAATACAAGCTTCACCACTGTCTTCGATCAGGCCCCTTTCATCGAGAAGTCGATCAAAGACCTGGGCACCGAAGGCCTGCTCGGCCTGGGCTTCGCCGTCATCGTGATCTTGATCTTCCTGCTCTCGGTGCGCTCCACGCTGGTGACTGCGATCTCGATTCCGCTCTCCCTGCTGGTCACGCTCATCGGTCTGTGGGCCACGCATTATTCGCTCAATATCCTGACCCTCGGCGCGCTGACCATTGCGATCGGCCGGGTGGTGGACGACTCCATTGTGGTCATCGAGAACATCAAACGGCATCTGACCTACGGTGAGGACAAGCTCAGTGCGATCACCAACGCGATCAAGGAGGTAGCCGGCGCCGTCACGGCTTCGACGCTGACCACTGTCGCGGTCTTCGCTCCGATCGCCTTCGTCGGCAATATCGCGGGTGAACTGTTCCGGCCGTTCGCGCTCACCGTGACCATTGCACTGATCGCCTCGCTCCTGGTCTCCCTCACCATCGTGCCGGTTCTCGCCTACTGGTTCCTGCGCTCCCCGCAGAACGCCGCGACGCCGAGCGCCGAGGTACTCGCCGAAATCGAGGAGAAGGAACGCAAGAGCTGGCTGCAACGCGGTTACCTGCCGATTCTGCGCGGCACTCAGAAGCACCCGGTCTGGACCGTCACCGCGGGTTTCCTGATCCTGGTGGCGACTCTCGCGATGACTCCCTTACTGCCGCAGAACCTGCTGGGCAATTCGGGGCAGAACTCGATCTCAATCACCCAGGCCATGCCACTCGGTACCAGCCTGGATGCGACCAGCCAGGCCGCCCAGAAGGTGGAAGATGCGCTGCACGGCATAGAAGGCGTGCAGGACATCCAGGTCACCGTGGGCAACGCTAGCGGCGGGTTCTCCTCCTTGCTCTCCGCTGGAGCCTCCAGCGCGAGCTTCCAGGTGGTCACCGATGAGAAGGTTGATCAGAGCAAGCTGCAGCAGAAGGTCCAAGAGGCTCTGGACGGCGTGAAGGACGCCGGGACCATCACGATGAGCGGCAGCGGCAGCGGCTTCGGCACCTCCAGCACCGTGGATGTGAACATCAAGGCGAGCAATGGCGACGATCTGCAGACCGCCAACGACGCCGTGCTCTCAGCGCTACGCGATACCCCCGACACCTCAGATATCACCAGCAACCTCTCCGCTTCGAACCCCGTGGTGCAGATCAGCATCGACCGGGCCAAGACCGTAGCAGCCGGACTGAACGAACAGCAGGTGGCCGGTATTCTGGCCGCCACGGTGAGCCCCATTCCGGCGGGAACGGTTCGTCTGGATACCACCGACTACCGGGTGCAAATCGGTAAAGGAACCCAGTTCACCTCGATCGAAGCCCTGGGGAACGCACCGATCCCCACCGGCTCAGGCTCGGTACCGCTTTCGGCGATCGCCAGCGTCAAGCAGGTGAACATCCCCTCCTCGATCACCTCTTCGAATGGCCAGCGCAGCGCCAAGGTCTCGCTGACGCCGAGCGGCAACGATCTGAACGCACTCAGCGGTGCGGTGCAGAAGAAGCTCGATGAACTGAAGCTGCCCGCCGGGGCCACCGCGGCTCTGGGCGGAGCCACTACTCAGCAACGCGAATCCTTCGCGCAACTCGGCCTGGCCCTGATCGCCGCGATCGCCATTGTCTACGTGATTATGGTGGCGACCTTCAAATCACTCATCCAGCCGCTGCTGCTGCTGGTTTCCATCCCCTTCGCGGCGACCGGCGCGATCGGCTTGCTGCTGCTCACCGGTGTCCCGCTGGGTCTGCCCTCGCTGATCGGCATGCTGATGCTGGTGGGCATCGTGGTGACCAATGCCATTGTGCTGATCGACTTGATCAACCAGTCCAGGCGCGGCACTGAGCAGAAGCCGGGGCTCTCGGTAGCAGATGCCATTGAATACGGCGCCAGGCACCGGCTACGACCCATTCTGATGACCGCTCTGGCCACCATCTTCGCGCTCACCCCGATGGCGCTGGGAATCACCGGAGGCGGCGGTTTCATCTCCCAGCCGCTGGCCATTGTGGTGATCGGCGGCTTGATCTCCTCCACCGTGCTGACCCTGATCCTGGTACCGGTGCTCTACCGGCTGGTGGAGGGCCGACGGGAGCGCCGACAGTTGCTCAAGGAACTGCAGACCGTTCCCGAGGTCGCTGCTGCGGCCGCAGACGCCCCGGCGTCCTCCCAGGACTGGACCACCGGAGCGATCCCGAAGGTCCGCGGACGGCGGGCCAGCAACTAAAGCACCATCGAGTCCCGGCCCTGCAGGAAGTAGATCCAACCTTTGTAGATGAAAGTCGCTGTGCTGTTCCCCGTGTTGACGAAGACCGTCAGCCCGTTGTTCAGCAGCCGTGAGCTGAGTTGCCCGTTCTGCGTGATCGGCGTCGTGCTGTAAACCGTCGGCACTTGGAGGGCGAGCATTTTCTGCACCATGCTGTCTTGCAGGTTGACGCTCGCCGTGTCCACGCTTTCGTAGCCGTTGGCGAGGTTCTGGCAGAACGGCTGTGCCTGGGCCACAGCACCGACCATCTGCTTCGCGTCAGAGCTCTTATTGAGCAGCGTCCAGCCCAGGCTCATCCGCTGATCTGCGGTGCGGCGGCCACTCGCCGACTGAGCCACGAACCAGGCACCGAAGTCGTCGTCCGAAAGGCAAGGAGCATCCCAGGGCACCACTGCCCCCTGGCTGTAGTTAGAAAGGCTCGTCTTACGCAGGTCCACACTGTAGTCGTGCATGATCGGGACCGAACCACGCCGGGAGATCTCGGCCGCGAAGTTCGCACCGGCTTTCATCTCGGAGTCGCTCATTGAGCCACCGTCCGCCCACTGCACGCTGTATTCCCGCAACACCGCATCGATCAAAGGCGGCGTACTGGCCGCCGCGCCCGCGAGCAACCGTTGGTCAATCAGCCGCAAGCCGCGTTGCGACTCGGTGCTGGGCAAGGGGGAACCACCGGCCACCGCGGGCTTTCCCAGCAGCGTCTTGGTGCTGGTCGGGTCGACACCCATATTGACCCAGACCAGCACATCTCGGCCCGCCGTGGCTTTGGTCTGCCGCGCCAGGTAATTGACCATGGACATCATGTCATCGCCGTATTGCGCACTCGTGGTCCAGGGACCATAGCCGCCTACGTCTTCGATATTGATGCCGTGCTGCGGGGAGACGTTCACGTCGTCGAGCAATACCCCATCGAAGTACGCGGCCGGCTCACCGTTCCTGCCGGGCCTAGAGGGTGTGGTCAGAATGTTCTTGAGCCGGTTAGCACAGTTGGCCCGATAGAGCTGAGAGCTGATATCGGCGACAAAAAGCCCTTGATCGGGGTACTGGACGAAACTTTTATCGCCCATCTTCACCAGGGCGTTCGCCTTGGCCAAGGCCGCAGACCCAGATTGCACGAAGAGCGATGCTCGCGGATCAGCCGCGCTGTCTGGGGCATCCACGCAATCGGGCTGGAATTCGCTCCAATCACCGAGGCCCTGGGTTTTCTCCCGACTCGCGGCAACGTCCACATACGCCAGGAATTTGGTCTGCGGATTGGCGACTTTCATTTCAGCTAGATTGCAATCGCCCGGTAAAGAAACCCCGAAGGCGAATGGCTCCAAGACAACTTCTTTGAGTTTGTTCTGAAAGGGTGCCCCTGAGCAGAGCAACTGGCCTTGCCGCCAGCCCTGTAAATATGCCACCCCTCCCTGGGGGGCGATCACGGAGGCTTGAGCCGGAACCGCGGGAAGACCCAAGGCCGCGAGCAAAACCACGCCGATGAGCAGCGCGGCACCGCCTTTCATGCCTCGGCTAAGCTGCTGACCGTTCTTAACCATCGCATTACCTCCAGGGTACAAAGCCCTCCCCCTAGGCGGTTTTGTATTTTATTAGGGCCTCATCATACGCACGTCAGACTCTTAATCACTAGGCCTTTTCGAGGATTGGAATAGTGCTTTCAAAAGCCGATTTAGGTGCGAAGAAAAGTCCGACCGCCGCCAGTATTCCAGAGATGCCGCAGACCATCCAAACCAGCAAATAACCATTCAGCGATCCAGCGGTCGGCGAGCCGGCGGCCCCGGCGCGCAGAGCCTGACTGGCGAGAGCCAAACCGAAGATACACGAGGCAAAAGAGCCGCCCAGGGTCTTGATCGCATTGGTCAATCCGGTGGCCATCCCGGTGTGCCTCAACGGCGCGATCGCCGCCGCAGCCGCGGGTAAAGCGGCTACCAAAGCCCCTGAGCCCAGACCTGCGACGAACATGTTCAGCATGGCCTGCCAGAGCACCCCGTGGAAGGGCAAGAACAGCAAATACCCGACGCCGACCAAGCTCGCCGCACTGATCAAGCTGATTCGAGGCGTTGCGCGTTTCGCCACCCAGGGGAAAAGCAGCGCCCCCACCAAGAGCGAGAGCACATACACGCCGATCAGTACCGAGACCTGCCCCGAGCTGACGCCCAGACCATAGCCGAGCTGAGCCGGGTCAGTTCTGGCGAAAGTGGAGAGCGGCACCTGGGCTCCGAGCACTGAAAGCCCGAAGAGGAAAGCGGTCAACTGCACCGGCCACATACCCGGCATCCGCAATAATCTGATATCCACGATCGGATCGGCTTGCTGCAACTCGAAGCGTGCAAAGCCCCACAGGGCAAGACCCCCCAGCAAGACCGCAGCCCAGGCCCACCAGGTGAGCAGCCCGTTGATCCGCATGAAGATCAGTCCAGTGGTTATCAGCAGCAGTGAAAGGCTGATCAATCCGAAGCCCTTGAGATCGAGCCGGCCTCCGCTTCGCAGCGGTGACTCCGGAACACCGCGCCAGATCACCCAAAGGCACAGCGTGACGCACAGCGCCGGGACCATCAGGGTCAACGAGATCTTCCCGACCAGCACCTCACCCAGGGCGCCTCCGGAGAGCGCACCGAGGATGACGCCGAGCTCCAATCCCGCGACCAGAATCCCGGAAGCTCTCCTGGTCAGGGCCGCGGGGTTGTTATTGGCCTGGCTGTGCGAGTAGATCAAGGCGACTTCCAAGGGCAACCACACGACATAAAAGCCCTGGAGCGCCCAGGCGAGCAAGAAGGTCCAGAAATCCGGGGCCAGCGCAACGCCCCAGGAGGCCAGGGCGGTGAGCGCCGTCGAAATCAAGAGCACCCGGCGGTGCCCGAACATATCACCGAGCTTGGCGAGCAAGGGCACCGCCAAGGCGCTGACCAGCAGCTGGGCGGCTTCGAACCAGTTCACATCGGCGTCGTGAATCTTCAGATGGCGCGCAATATCGGTGAACAACGGCGTGTAGTAGCCCTGCAAAACGCCAGAGGTCAGCTCAACGAGAAGCAGAAAACCGACGATACTCCCTGCTCCCCCGAGCAGTCCCGCAGTCCCCTTCAAGCGAGTCTTCACAAAAATCTCCTCATAGTATTCGCCACCCCCAAACAGCGGGAATACAACCGGTGCGAGTCCGGTTTCCATGGATAATAGATGCAAACGTATTTATTTATATGGGAAAGAGGACCGAATCATGCAAATCGGCATCTTCACTGTGGGTGACGTTACAACAGACCCCACGAACAACACCACCCCCAGCGAATTCGAACGCATTAAAGCGATGACAACGATAGCCAAACACGCCGAAGAGGTGGGGCTCGACGTCTTTGCCACCGGTGAGCATCACAACCATCCCTTCGTGCCGAGTTCACCCACCACGATGCTCGGCTACATCGCAGCGCAGACCGAGCGCATCATCCTTTCCACCTCCACAACGCTGATCACTACGAACGATCCGGTGAAGATCGCCGAGGATTTCGCGATGCTGCAGCATCTGGCGGAGGGCCGGGTGGACATCGTGCTGGGGCGCGGAAACACCGCACCGGTGTATCCCTGGTTCGGCAAGAGCATGCAGGACAGCGTGGAATTGACGGTGGAAAATTACGCTCTGTTGCGCAAGCTCTGGGATGAAGAAGTGGTCAACTGGCAGGGTCGTTTCCGTACCCCGCTCAATGGCTTCACCTCGACCCCCAGGCCGCTCGACGGCGTCGCCCCCTTTGTCTGGCACGGCTCGATCCGCACTCCTCAGGTGGCGGAGATCGCGGCTTATCACGGTGATGGGTTCTTCGCGAACAATATCTTCTGGCCCAAAGAGCACTATCAGCAGCTCATCGGCCTCTACCGGGAGCGTTACGAGCACTACGGGCACGGCGCAGCCGATCAGGCCATTGTGGGCTTGGGCGGTCAGTTCTTCATCCGGCCCAATTCTCAGGACGCGGTCAGGGAGTTCCGACCTTACTTCGACAATGCGCCGGTCTACGGACACGGACCGTCCATGGAGGATTTCACCTCGCAGACCCCGCTGACCGTGGGCAGTCCGCAGGAGATGATCGAGAAAACCCTGACTTTCCGCGAGTTCTTCGGTGATTATCAGCGTCAGTTGTTCTTGGTCGATCATGCTGGACTACCGCTGAAGACCGTTCTTGAACAGTTGGATCTCTTCGCCTCGGACGTATTGCCTACCCTGCGCAAGGAGTTCGCGGCCAGAAAACCGGCGCATGTTCCCGACGGCCCGACCTTCGCCTCCCGCCGGGCAGCGGCTGAGAAAGCCACTGTGGGATCATGAGCGACCTTCGGCTCAGCGTGCAAAGCTGGGAATCCTTCTTCAGGGCCCAGGTCCGGGTGCTCCAACAGCTACAGCGAGATCCGGTTTTCAAGCGGATCAGCCTGCGCGAATACGACGTGCTGTACACGATTTCCAGCTGTCCCACCGGCTGGGTGCGGCTCAATGAGCTCAATCGTCGGGTGATGCTCACCCAGCCGAGCATTTCGCGGCTGGTTGAGCGATTGGAAGCCCGGGGTCTGATTCAGCGGAGGATCGCGGAGGAAGATCGCCGTGGCGTGGAGATCGGACTGACCGAGCAGGGCCAGGAGCTGCAGAAGTCGGTGGGCCGAGAGCACGCCAGGGATATTCACTGCCTCTTCTCCTCTAGCCTGACCCCCGAGGAGATGCGAGAACTCATCAGGCTGAGCAATAAGCTCGAATCGGCCGTGAGCCAGCAGGAATAGCGTTTCAGCCGGGCCGGTTGGAGCGGCCATTCAACGACAGCGGACGACGCCGGGCTAACGCAGGGTGATCCGGGCAGTGGGGTCCTCCACCGGCAGGTCGCCGGTCACGGTTGCGCTGACTCTGACCTCTTTGAGAGTCAGCGAGCCGCCCACGGTGGAAAGAAAAGCGGTGTCTGAGGCGTCTCGCCCGGTGGCGATCCGCAGCATCGAAGCACGGGGGGCCAGGCCGGTGGGATCGAGCACATACCACTCGCCCTCCACCCAGGCTTCAGCCACCGCATGGAAGTCCATCGGGGTCAGCCCCGGGGCATAGACGGCGGCCAGCCGAGCTGGCACGTCCTTGGCCCGCAGCAAAGAGACCGCGAGGTGCGCGAAATCACGGCAGACCCCGCGACGGGCCAGCAGGGCTTCCACAGCACCGTCAGTCGGGCTGGAAGAACCGCTGACGTAACTCAGTTCCTGAGCTACCCAGTGGCGCACCGCCTCCACCAAGGCCAGTCCGCGCAGGCCGGGGAATTCAGCATAAGAGGTGGGCAGCAATCGGTCAGATTCGCAGTAACGACTCGGCCGGACATAGCGGATGAGTTCGGTCTCGCTGGTGAGCTCGGGAGTCGCTTGGCCTTCCACCACGGCCCGGTACTGTACGTTGACCTCACTCGATTCAGCGAGTTCCAGGGCAAAAAGTCTGCCGTTGTGCAGATCTTCGAGTTCCCGGTATGCCAGCTGCCGCCCGGCGGTTTCAATGCTGATCTGCTCTTCCACCGAGGTGTACCCTCGGTTGGCCACCGCGATCGCGAGCACTATGGAAGTCTTCGCTTGGGTGCTGAAAATCAGCTGGGCGGAAACGGTACGTTGCACCGCAACAGTCTATGCGAGTTTGCCGAGCAAAGATCGGTAAAAACTGATGCCTTCCGAGAGCGTCTGCACCGAGATGCGCTCGTTGGCGGCGTGCAGGGCCGCTCTCTCCTCACCGCTCATCCGGAAGGGCGTGAACCGATAGACGGCGTCGCTGATCGCGCAGAAATACCGCGAATCGGTCATTGCCATCGCCAGGTAGGGAACCACCGCGACATCAGGAAAGATCTCGCGGATGGTCTCTGCGAGAACCTCGAACTGCGGACCGTCGGATGACGAAACGGCAGAGGGCTCAGCGCTGTCCAAAATTTCGATCCGCACCGTGGGATCGTCGATGATCCGTTCTAGTCGGCTCAGGGTCTGCGCCACGCTGCTGCCGATCGCAATGCGCAGGTTGACCGTCGCACTGGCCTGAGCCGCGAGCGCATTCGCCGCCTTGCTGCCGCTGAGTTGAGTGACCGCCACCGTAGTGCGCACCACAGCGTTGGCCTCCGGCCCGAAGACCGGCAGGATGAAAGCCAGCGGCATTTTCAACAGACCCGCCCGGCCGAGCAAGAATTTCCGGATCCCTTTCATCTCAGCGGCGAACAGTTCGAGCATCCTGGCGCTCACCGGGTGCAGGCTGACCGGGAAAGGACGCCGATCAAGACGGGTGATGGCCGCGGCTAGCCGGGCGGTTGCGCCGCCGCTGGTCGGCGTCGAGGAATGACCACCGGCGTCACGGGTTTTCAACGCCACCGTCATCGAGCCCTTCTCGGCGAGGCCGATCATGGCGGCTCCCCTGCCCATCCTCGGGAAGGCCTCGCTGGCCACCGCCCCTCCTTCATCGAGCACCAGCCAGGGGCGCACCCCTCGCTCGGCCAGTCGGCTGACAACGCTCGCGGCATCGCGCCCGCCGACTTCCTCATCACCGCCCAACGAGAGATAAATGTCCTCGCTCGGGCTGAAACCCTGCTCCAGCAACGATTCGACCGCTTCCAGGATGGCCACCACACTGCCCTTATCGTCCAGGGCACCGCGACCCCAGACATAGCCCTCGGCTTGAATTCCGGAAAAAGCGGGGTACTTCCACTCGTCATCCGGATCGACCGGCACAACATCCAGATGGGCCATCAGAACCACCGCCCTGCCCTGCGGCTGGGTACCAGCCCAGCGGAACAACACCCCGCCTTGATCAATCCGTTCCCGTTGCAGGGTTCTGTGCACCGCGGGATACAAACGCTCGAGAGCTCGGATCTGCGCTTCGAACTGACTCTGGTCCTGCCGATCGCGCTCCGGATGAGCCACCGTTTCGAAGCTGATGAGTTCACTCAGGTTCCGCACGGCTCGCTGCATCAATTGAACGTCCGGCATCTTTGAACTCGGTGAAGTCATGACGGGAGTGTATCGCGATGTCAGCGGATCGGCGGGCGAAGGTTAATACTCCGTGAACACTTGTTTCATAAGTAAATTTTTCATGGACGCTTAGTTCTTAGCGGGATACCGTGTTGTTGTGATCCCGAACGCCTCCAGCCAAGCACCACTCCTCGTCCTTGATTTCGACGGCACCGTCGCGCTGGGTGACGGGCCGGTCCTGGCCTATGCACAGGCGGTGGCTGACCAGCTTCCCGAGCAGGCAGCCAAGGCCCTCCTCGCCGAAGTCGATCAGTTCCTGGCCGGCGAAAGCCAGCGAGTATTCAAGGACGGTTACGACGCCGTGGCCCGGTTGAGTGAAACCACGCTGAGCCCGGAACAGCGCAGCACCGCCTATCTCGAAAGCCGGCAGGCCATCGCTCGAGGCGAAGTGACAGTGCACGCCCCGGAAGGCTTGATTGATTTTCTCCGGGAAGTGAGCGGCTACGCCGAACGCCTGCTCTTCACCAACGCCCCGCTGGCCGGCGTCACCGAGAGCCTGATCGGGCTGGGGCTGAACGGGTTGATCGATCACGTCGTACCGAATGCCCGGAAGCCTCTCGGCTTCGCTCAGCAGCTTCCGGATTTACTGGATGGCCGCCCCGCAGCTCACCTGTTGAGCGTCGGAGATGTCTGGGCCAACGATATCGAGATCCCCCTGAACGCCGGGTGCTCGACGGCTTTTATCGACCGCTTCGATCTCCACACCGGGCCCGCCCATCTGCGTGCCGAAACCATAGAAGAGCTCTACCCGGGCATTCAGGAATGGGCTCAAGATCCTGTCGCCTTCCAGCTTCATCACTCCCTCCCGCACTCACCACCCGATAGGTAGTCCACCATGAAGATGAGAATTTCCCAGAAATCCCGATTCACCGTCGGCGCCGTGGCCAGCCTGGCCTTGGTCACCAGTTTCGCGCTCTCGGCCTGCGGCGTCAGTCAGGATGCCGATGAAGCCCCCTCCGGCAGTTCCTCCGCGGCCTGTACCGGCAGCGGCACTGAGGGAGCGGCCGCTCCGACCGAGCTGACCCTGGCCCTGGTGCCCTCCGGAGACGCCAAGAAACTAGTGGACACCGTCAAGCCCCTCGAAGCGGCGCTCAGCCAACGACTCGGAATTCCGGTCCACGGAGTGATCACCGCCGACTATCAGGCGGCGGTTGAAGCGATCGGCTCGAACCAGGCGCAAATTGGCATGCTGCCCTCGCTGCAGATGAGCCAGGCCTGCGATAAGTATGGAGCCAAGCCCGCCTTGCAGACGCAACGCAAGTCCAAATCCAGCTATGCCGCTCAGTTATTCACTAATGATCCGGGGAAGTACTGCAAGGACACTCCGGTGGCCGGACCCAACGGGATGCTGTACTGCAATGGCACTGCGAGCGGCAATGGGCCCGCCGGACTCGACCAGATCACCAAGGTCAAGGGCGCCAAGGTCGCTATGCTCTCCTCGGCCTCACCCGCGGGCTACATCTTCCCGGTGGCGGCTCTGAAGGCTCAGGGCCTCGCGGTGGAAGACCTCTCCCCCATCAAGGTCACCGCGAATGATGCTTCGGTGCTCGCGGTCTACAAAGGCGATGCCGAGGTCGGGTTCAGCTACTGGGATGCCCGCGAGGTGGTGAAGAAGGACAACCCCGATATCGGCAATAAAGTCGTGGTCTTCGCGCTGACCGACGAAATACCGAATGACGGCGTTTCCTTGAGTTCAAAGCTCAGCCCGGAATGGCAGCAGAAGGTCTCCGACGCCATGCTCGACTATGCGAAAACCCCGGAAGGCGTCAGCGCGCTCACCGCGATCTACCAGATCACCGGCTTGCAAGCCGCAGATCCGCTGAGCCTGAAGAAGACGCAGGACGCCGCCCGATCGATCGGTCTCGGCTAGTGCCAGCAGCGGAATCATCCGGGATCGCTGAATCAACTGGCCTGGCACGGCAGGGCGCGCCGATCCGCTTCGAACGGGTCGGGGTGCGCTACCCCAATGGTTACACCGGGCTGAAGGACATCAGCCTGGAGATCCCCTCGGGGCAGATGGTCGGCGTCGTGGGACTTTCCGGAGCGGGCAAGTCAACCTTGATCCGGAGCATCAACGGCCTGGTGCCGATCACCAGCGGTGAGATCACGGTAGCGGACCAGCGGCTTTCCACGCTGCGCGGATCCACCTTGCGCGAGCTCCGCTCCGAGATCGGCATGGTCTTCCAGAGCTTCAATCTGGCGAAGCGCACCACGGTGCTCAATAACGTGCTCGTCGGGCGACTGCACGACACCCCGGCCTGGCGATCCTTGCTCTCGGCCTGGAAAAAGGACGACGTCGAACTAGCCATGCAGGCGCTGGAGCGGGTGGAGATCGTGGCGAAGGCCTACGAAAAGGCCTCTAGCCTCTCCGGTGGGCAGCAACAGCGGGTCGCCATTGCCCGAACCCTGGCCCAAAAACCTAGGATCATCCTGGCCGATGAACCGGTGGCCTCCCTCGACCCGCCCACCTCTCACGTGGTGATGCGGGATCTGCAACGGATCAATACCGAGCTCGGCATCACCGTCGTGGTTAACCTGCACTTCCTTGACCTAGCCCGGCGCTACAGCGATCGGCTGATCGGCCTGCGTGCGGGTGAAGTGGTTTTCGACGGCTCAGGAGCGGACGCCGACGAGTCGGTCTTCGAGAGCATCTACGGCCGTTCGCTAACCGCCGAGGACGTTTTGGAAGCGAAACCGCAGATATGACTGCTGGCCCCCTCCCCACCGCTGCACTCGACGGCCTCCCAGCCGCCGGATCCCGCCCGCTGAAACCACAGCACGCACTGCGCAATACCGTCATCGTGGCGATCCTGGCAGCCCTCACGCTCTGGGCCGGCTTCGGGATCCAGGTCGATCTGCCGGCGATCTTCAGCAATTTCGGCAATGCCTGGGGCAATCTACTCAAACTGACGCAACCCGACTACGGTTTCCTTCCGAAGACCTTCCCCGCTCTGCTGGAAACCCTCAATATGGCGGTGATCGCCACCTCCCTGGGGGCAATCATCTCCCTGCCACTGAGCTTCTTGGCCTCCCGGGCAACCAACCCGAACACTCCGCTGCTGCTCATCGTGCGCACCGTGCTGAATCTGATTCGCTCAGTTCCCGACATCCTCTATGCCGCGATTCTGGTCGCTGTGGTGGGGGTCGGCGCGCTCTCCGGAATCATGGCCCTGTTGCTGTTCAACCTCGGCATTATGGTCAAATTGGTCTCCGAGGCTCTCGATGGTGAAGACCGGGGTGCACAAGAGGCTGCGCTGGCCGCCGGAGCCACCTGGTTCGGCGCGAACCGAGCCACCATGCTGCCGCAGATCCTCCCTGCCTTCGCCTCACAAGCGCTCTACACCTTCGAAATCAATATCCGGGCTTCGGCGGTGATCGGCCTGGTCGGAGCGGGCGGTCTCGGCGTGCTGATCGACAATGTGCGGAGCTTTTTCCGATACCACGAATTGTCGATGATCATCCTGGAGATCCTGGTGATGGTCGTCGTCCTCGAATCGATCTCGGCCTGGTTGCGAAGGAGACTGGTATGAGTTCGCCCAGTCCCTTTGGCCTGGGCGAACCGAGCCCGGCGGTGAGCCGTCCCGCTAAACCGCGCCATGGGGGAAGAAGCCTGGCCTGGCTACTGGGCTCGCTGCTCGTGGTGCTCGCCTTCTGGGGCGCCAAAATCGATGGAGCTTCATTGGCTGATTTCCCGGGCCAGGCAGCCAAGTACTTCGGCGCGCTCTTCCTTCCCCCGGATTGGAGTAAATTCGGCGAAGCGCTCTCCGCCATGCTGCTCTCGGTACAGATGGCCTGGATCGGCACCCTGCTGGGCATCGTGGTCTCCTTCCCGCTGAGCTTCCTGGCCACTCGGGGCCTGGCCCCACGACTAGTCAATTGGCCGCTGCGCGGACTGTTCGCGGTGATCCGCGCGGTCCCCGAAGTGGTGATCGCCATCCTGATCCTCTCGGTCACCGGGCTGACCCCGTTCACCGGGGCTCTGGCGCTCGGCATCGGATCGATCGGCACCCTGGGCAAGTGGGGATACGAGGCCTTTGAAGGAGTCGACCCCGGCCCGCTCGAAGCGGTGCGGTCCACCGGTGGTTCTCGGATTGATCTGATGCGTTGGGGAATCTGGCCCTCGGCGGCACCGGATGTGCTCTCCTTCTGGCTCTACCGTTTTGAGATCAACGTCCGGGCTTCCGCCATCCTGGGCCTGATCGGTGCCGGCGGAATCGGGAAGATGCTGCAGGACAATGTGCAGTTCCGGAATTGGGACGCCGTCGGCATACTGCTTCTCGTCGTGGTCGCGGTGACCGTGCTGATCGATCAGCTCTCCGGCGCGGTGCGACAGCGCATTGTCAATGGCACGCCCGCGCGTCGACAGACCGCAGACAGAAACAGTGAATTGTCGGTCCGCCGGGAGACAATATCAACATGAGCACGCTGAACATCCTGCACTTGAGCGACACCCATCTGCTGGCCAGAGGGCTGCATTCCGGCGTGGTGGACGCCAGGGATGCCCTGCTGCACGCGCTGCGCGGCCTGCTCGCCGTCGATACGCTCGACTTACTGGTTATCTCGGGAGATGTTTCGGATGACGGCAGCGTCGCCTCCTATCAGGCGGTCCGCGAACTGGCGACTGACTATGCTCACCATCGGGGCGCTCAGGTCCTCTATGCGATGGGGAACCACGACGGGCGGCCAGGCTTCTGGCAGGTGCTGGGAAACGGCCACCCGGGTGCCCCGGTCGAAGAGGACGGCGGCCAGCTGCCGATCTACGGCAGCAGCACACTGGGTGGATTCCGGGTGATCAGCCTGGATTCCTCGGTTCCCGGCAGAACTCATGGTTTCCTCGACCGCGGCCAGCTCGATTGGCTGGCCGAAGAGCTCAGCACCCCCTCTCAAGCGGGAACCCTGCTGGTGGTCCACCATCCGCCGGTGGAACCGGTCACCCCGCTGCACGACGGAATCGAGTTGCAGAATCCTGAGGAGTTGGCGGAGGTCTTGCACGGCAGCGATGTGCGGCTGATCCTCTCCGGCCACTATCACCATGCACTCGGGGATTCGCTGCCGGTCGGCGAGCAGCTCATTCCGGTGCTGGTGGCTCCCGGCGTGGTGAATGTGAATGACGTACTGGCCCCGGAAGGCCATGAGCGGGCGCTGCGCAGCAGCGGGGCTCAATTAGTGACGCTCTTCAGCGCACCCGCCTCGGCGCCGCTGGCCAGGGTTCGGCACTTGCCGCTGTACTTGGCGAATCAGGCCCCGGTCTTCGACCTGGATCCGCAGCAAGTCGCTGAGATCTCCGCGAAGATCTCGGTGCAGCCCGCCGAACTCGACGCCTTCGACGCCGGGGAGGCAGCCCGTGGCTGAGCTCCAGAACATTCCAGAACAGAAGAACATTCCGGGGCAGAAGCATGCTCCCGGGCAGATTCTGGCTAGTATCCGCTCGATC
Organism: Psychromicrobium ferritrahens; assembly: GCF_043789415.1. NCBI lineage: Bacteria > Bacillati > Actinomycetota > Actinomycetes > Micrococcales > Micrococcaceae > Psychromicrobium > Psychromicrobium ferritrahens. The sequence goes on from NZ_JBDLLW010000001.1 coordinate 506,085, forward strand.
CTGCCCTCTATGCTGCCCGCCGAGCAGGCGGTGGCCACCGTGCTCTTAGAGCGCGCTGATCAAGTGGTGGAACTCTCCTCCCAGCAAGTCGCCGATCTGGCGGGAGCCTCCCGAGCCACCGTGGTGCGCAGCTGTCAGAGCCTGGGTTTCAGCGGCTATCAGCAACTCCGGGTACTGCTGGCCCGGGACTCAGGTTATTCCGCAGCCACCGGCCCGGCACCAGAAGCACCGGAGCTGGCTGGCAGTTCCTTTATCGTGAACAGTTCTTTCAGCCAGGTGCGCGACGCCGTGACCTCGATGACAGCGCTGCTGGCTCCGGCCGACGTGGAACGCTCCGTGCAGTTGATCAGTCGAGCCAAACGGCTGGTCGTGGCCGGTAACGGGCTCTCGGCCGCACTCGCGATGGACACCGCCTCTCGGCTCAGCGCGATCGGTCGAGCCGCTGAGTTCCAACTCGACGCCATCGGCCAGCAAATCGGTGCGCGGCTGCTCAGTGAGCATGACGTTCTGCTGGTGATCAGCGGCAGCGGAGCGAATACCGCCAGCCTCAAAGTCGCCCAGGCGGCTCAGCTGGCCGGTGCCACGGTATTGGCCATCACGGCCTTTTCCAGGTCTCCCCTGGCGGCTCTCGCTGAGCTGAATCTCGTGGTGGGAATGCCTGAACTGACCTTTCGAGAAGAGGTCACCGTGACCACTCGGATTCCGCAGACCATCCTGGTGGAGGCCCTGGTCTCTGCGGTGGCCGCGGAACTCGGCCCGGTCGCGGCACGCGCCAAGACCATGGCCTTGGAAGTGATTGGCGATAACCTCGGCGAATAGTGCTGAGTCCGAGCGCTAGAATTCAAGAGCACCGACGAAGAGGGCCAGCTCATGAACTCCAGCTATTCCAAGGCCTTAGCCACCGCTGACTGGCGACGTCAAACCTTCGAGCTCTATGCTCAGGTGCGCCGGCTCGCCGCACAGGACGCCCGCGAAGCCCACCTTTACTGGATCACCGAGCGGAACCGGCTCTTTCGCGAGCATGCTGCCTCCGCACTCAGCCCCGCCGTTCAGGACGGGTTCAACGGGCTCGTGGTGGCCGATTACGATCCCGCCTACCGTTTCCAGGCAGAGCTTTCGGAAAGCGGCCGGGGAACAACACTTTCGGTGCCCACCGGCACCGACGGTGTAGTGGATTTCGAATGCCTGGGTACGCTGCGCTTCAGCGGTCCTGACCGGCGAGGGAGGCAGACCGGGATAACCGGGCAGACTGTACAGCTCGGTTCGGACGAAGGGCCTGATCGATCAGCGCCTCATCAGCCAGCTGAATTAGCGCTGTGGCGGCACCTGGGCTACGGCGGCGGGCTCTTCCTGCCCTTCCGAGACGCCACTTCGGGGCGACCCGGTGGAAGCTATGGCGGCGGCCGTTACCTGCTGGACAGCATCAAAGGCGCCTACCTGGGCGAGGAAACGGCAATGGATGGCGACCCAGCCCGGCTGATCCTCGATTTCAATTTCGCCTACAACCCCTCTTGCGCTTATGACGAACGCTGGGCCTGTCCCTTGCCCGGTCCGGCTAATCGGCTGAGCATCGAGATTCCGGTCGGTGAACTGCTGGCCGGCTGAGTAAGGCATATTTGGCTCAGGCCGGGGAAGGTGTCAGAGTTTAACGGTGATGACTAAAGCGGGTGTGAGCGGTGTGAAGCTGAACTCGGCACCCCTCGCACCCTCCACTCCGCGCAGCCCTCGGCGGGCTGCCGGACTGTGGCAGCAGATCGGCGGTTTTCTGGTGGTCGGCGCCATCTGCACTGCTGCCTCGCTGGGCATCTTCGCGGGCCTGAGACCGGTGACCGGCACTCAATGGGCCAATCTGATTGCCCTGGTGCTCACCTCGATCCTGAACACCGAACTCAATCGCAGGCTCAGTTGGTCGATCCAGGATCGTCAGCACTGGTTCCAGGATCATCGGCGCGGTCTCTGGGTGATGTTGCTGGCCTTGGCTTTGACCAGCTCGAGCCTCTGGCTTTTACACGCTTTCAATCCGAACCCCACAGTGATGGAAGATGTGCTGACCATCACGGCAGCCAATGTGCTCGCTGCGGTAAGCCGCTTCCTCTTATTGCGCTACTGGATTTTCCGCCGGGTACGGACTCGCGCAAAGGACTGAATCACCGCCCCAAGCGACCCAGGTTGCGCACCGCAGCCACCACGGCGTCGGCCGCCTGAGCGAGTTCTTCAGCGCTCACCGCCGAGGGCAAGCTGAACCGCACAGCGCTCTGCGCCACTTCAGCGGACAGCCCGATCGCCAGCAAAACCGCGGAGGGCTCCGAAGAACCCGCGGCGCACGCCGAGCCCGAGGAGCAGATGATCGACTGTCGTTCCAATTCGAGCAGCACGGATTCGCCGTGCGTTCCGGGAAAGCAGAAGGAAGCTATCGAGGGTAACCGCTGCGCCCCCCGTGCCCCGGTGAGCACGGCTTGCGGCACCCTGCTGAGCACCGAGTCGATGAAATCGTCCCGAAGCCGGGAGACTCGTTCGAAAGCAGCCTCCCGCTCCTGTTCAGCGAGCTGGAGGGCTTTCGCCAAGGCCACCGCAAAGGCAACGTTCTCGGTCCCCGAACGCAGCCCGGACTGCTGACCGCCGCCGTGGATCACCGGTTCGGCCAGCGTCCTGGAGCGCAGAATCAGCGCCCCGACGCCCTTGGGGGCACCGAATTTATGACCGGAGATGCTCAGGGCATGCACCCCAAGGGCCGGCAGCTTCAGTGCCAGCCAGCCGCTGGCCTGGACGGCGTCACTGTGCAGCGGAACCCCGTGCTGGGCTGCGAGCGCGGCGAGCTCAGCAATCGGCTGAACAGTGCCGATCTCGTTATTGGCGTACATTACGCTGGCTAGCGCCACGTCATCATCCAACATCGAACTGAAAATGTCGCCGTCGATCAGCCCGCTGCGATCCACCGGGATCGTCTCAAGCTGGAATCCGTGCATCCGGGCGAGGTATTCCGCCGATTCCTGGACGGCGGGGTGCTCAAGGGCGCTGATCAGCACTCGATTCCGCGAGGCTCTGGCCGCCCTGCGAGCAAGCGCGATGCCCTTGACCGCCAGATTATCGGCCTCGGTACCTCCCGAGGTGAAGACCACCTCTCCGGGGCGGCAGTCGAGCAACTCGGCAATATCGCTTCGGGCTCGTCCGATCGCGAGGGCCGCCCGCTCCCCCAATTCATGATGACTCGAGGGATTGCCGAAGTCCCCGGTCAGGTAGGGGAACATCGCCTCGATCACCTCACGGCGCACCGGGGTGGTGGCCGCGGCGTCTAGGAAGATCATGCTGCCCTCACTACCGAAACACCGTCCCGGTGGTTCATCGGCTTTCCGAACCGAATCGCACGTCCAGCCCGAGATCGAGCGCGCGGACAGAGTGGGTCAGTGCGCCCACCGAAATGATATCGACGCCGGTCGCCGCGATCTGCGCGATGGTCTCCAGGCGCACGTTGCCGCTGGCCTCCACGAGGGCCCGACCCGCGACCAGCCGTACCCCTTCGCGTAACTCCTCGAGGCTGAAGTTATCGAGCATGATGGTGTCCACTCCGGCGGCCAGTACCGGCTCGATCTGCGCGATGCTGTCCACCTCTACTTCGATATGCGTGGTGTGCGACAGGCGTGGCCGTAGCGTGGAGAGCACCGCCGTCAATTTCCGGTGATCACCTTGGCTGAGCACCGCCAGGTGGTTGTCCTTGGCCATCACGGCGTCGGAGAGGCTGTAGCGGTGGTTATGCCCGCCCCCGCAGCGCACCGCGAAGCGCTCCAGCGCCCGCAGCCCGGGGGTGGTCTTACGGGTGTCGACGACCCTGGAGCGATTGCCCGGCACCGCCGTCACCGCTGTGACGTACTGCGCGGTCAGCGTGGCGATCCCGCTCATCCGCTGCACCAGATTGAGTCCCACCCGCTCGGCGGTGAGCACCGAGCGCGCTGGCCCTTCCACCACGGCGAGTTCCGCTCCGGAGGCGAATTCCTCGCCGTCGGCGAGCTGCCATTGCACCGAGATCGCGGGATCCGTGAGTTCCATAGCAGCATCGAAGACCGCCGTGCCGCTGAAGATCCCGGGTTCCCGGGCATTCAGCACCGCTACCACCCGGGCGGCTTCCGGAATCAGTAGCTGCGAGGTCAGATCGCCGTAAGGGGCGTCCTCAGCCAGGGCTGCAAGCACAGCGGGGGTAATCTGACTGCGGCTCAGCGGCAGAATCTCTGTCATGGGGGGCCTTTCGGGCTTCTCGGAAGAACGGGGGCTGAGGAACCAGCGCTCTAGGGGCGCTGGTTAACGAAACTTCGGCTGGGCACTCCGGAGCGTTCGCTGAAATCGGAACGCCAGTGCGCTCCCAAGGAGCCCTGGTGCCTGCTCGCAGCACTCACCAACAGTTCAGCGGCCAGCAGCAGATGATCGCTCTGCGGATCGTCGGCACGCCACTGGGCGAGCTGCTTGGCTGCCAGCTCCAGGCCTGCGGCATCCCGCAGTACTCCGGCCTGGTTCATCATGAGTTCGCCCAGTTGCTTCAGATCGACGAGCTGTCGACCAGCAGAATCCGGGGCCGACAGTTCCAAGGGCTCGGCCTCGAACTGCGACGACTCTGGCCATTCGTCCGGCGAGCCGAGCATGGCGTGTACCGCCCTGGCAGCGAAGACCGCGGCTTCCAGCAACGAGTTCGAGGCGAGCCGATTGGCGCCGTGCACCCCGGTGCAGGCGAGTTCTCCGGCCACGTAAAGCCCCGCTAAGGAACTCCGGCCCGCCAGATCGCTGGCCACTCCGCCCATCCAGTAGTGAGCACCGGGGTTCACCGGGAGCAAATCGTTCTCCCAGTCCAGGCCCCGGGCACGCAATGCTGCGTCAATTCCCGGGAAACGCCGAGCCAGGAAGCCCCGGCCCTTTTCAGCCACGATGCCGCGAGCATCGAGATAGACCGATCCGCCGCGGTCCAGCTGCTGGGCTATGCCGCGCGAGACGACGTCGCGAGGGGCCAGTTCGGCGTCCCGGTGAACCGCCGTCATAAAGCGCTCGCCCAGTTCATTGCGCAGCACCGCGCCTTCGCCCCGTACCGCCTCGGAGATCATAAAGGGCCGCTCGTGCACCAGCAGGGTGGGGTGGAATTGGTAGTACTCGAGATCCTTCACCACCGCACCGGCTCGCCACGCGACGGCCAGGCCATCGGCGGTGGCACCCTCAGGGTTGGTAGTGTGCGAGAAGATCTGACCTCCGCCACCGGTCGCCAGCAGCACCACATCGGCGGTGATCCGCTCCTGCTCGCCCTCCGCGTTCAGCACGCTGACACCCCGAACCCGTCCGGCGTCCAGCAGCAGTTCTAACAGCTCGGTACGCTCTCGCAACTCGAGTTTGCCGTGCTCTGCGCGCTCGCGAATCACCTGGCTCAACGCGTCGATGATTCCGGCTCCGGTGCTATCCCCTCCGCTATGCAGAACCCGGGGGAAGCTGTGCGCCGCCTCCAGGCCGAGTGCCCAGTGTTCTTGCCCCGTCTCGGAATCATGAACCGTATCGAACCGCACACCGTGGTCGACCAGATCAGCGATCACCTGGGCTGCCGCGGTGCAGAGCTGCTCAACGGCCGCCGGGTCGTTCACCTCGGCACCGGCGATCAGGGTGTCTTTGATATGGGCGGCCACCGAGTCGCCTGGGCTCGGCTGAGCGAACCTCGCGAAACCTCCGAAGGAAGCCCCCGGCACACTGGGCAGCACCGCCGAGATGCCGCCCTGGGCATAGCGTGAGTTGCTTTCGCCGAGTTCCGCCTTGGTGAGCAGGAGCACTTCGGCGGCCTCCGAGGCCACCAAGTGCAGGGCCGCGGTGAGTCCGGCCAGGCCACTGCCCACAATGACCACTCGGAGCTTCGGAGTTCCCCGGGCCGTGCCCTGCCGGCGATCTTCATCGCTCAGCGACGTGCTGCTCATGGAGTTCTCGCTCATGGCCGGGCGGCGAGCATCCGCTCAAGGGCCACTCGAGCGGGACGGGCGACTTGTTCGGGCACGCTGATCCGGTTCTCCACTGTTCCCTTGCGCCCAGGTCCTTCGAGCAGCGATTCCAGCACCCAGGCCAGATAACCCGGGTGAATCCGGTACATCGTCGAGCAGGGGCAGATCACCGGGTCCAGACAGAAGATGGTGTGCTGTGGGTACTCCTCGGCAAGGCGATTCACCAGATTGATCTCGGTGCCGATAGCGAAGGTGGTTCCGGCGGGAGCGGCCTGGATCGCCTTCACAATGTAGTCAGTGGAACCAGATTCGTCGGCGGCGTCCACCACCGGCATCGGGCACTCCGGGTGCACGATCACCCGCACGCCCGGATAGTCGGCCCGGGCCTGCTCGATCTGTGCCACGGTGAAGCGGCGGTGCACGGAGCAGAAGCCGTGCCAGAGGATCACCCGCGCCTCGTTCAAGGTCTCGACGTCGGTGCCGCCCCAGGGCTTGCGCGGTGACCACATCGGCATCTGCTCGAGCGGCACCCCCATTGCCTTGGCGGTATTGCGCCCCAGGTGCTGATCCGGGAAGAAAAGCACCCGGCGGCCACGCTGGAAAGCCCATTCCAGCACGGTCTTGGCATTCGAGGAAGTGCAGACGATACCGCCGTGCTCACCGCAGAACCCTTTGAGCGCCGCAGAGGAATTCATATAGGTCACCGGGATCACCGGGACCCGACCCTCGGCGTCCTGAGCTGTCATATCGCCGTAGATCTCCTCCAGCTGAGCCCAGCAGGCCTCAACGGACTCGATATCAGCCATATCCGCCATTGAGCATCCAGCGGCGAGATTGGGCAGGATCACCGATTGCTGGGGACCGGAAAGCATATCAGCGGTCTCGGCCATGAAGTGCACTCCGCAGAACACGATCGCTTCCGCTTCGGGTTTAGACTTCGCAGCGTTGGCCAGTTGAAAGGAGTCACCGACGAAATCGGCGTATTTGATCACTTCGTCGCGCTGATAGAAATGCCCCAGCACCACCACTCGTTCTCCCAGAGCGGCCTTAGCTGCCAGGATCCTGGCCTCTAGTTCCTGGTCCGTAGCATCCTTGTACTCTTGTGGAATCTGGCCTTGCCTGGGGGTGCTCGGCGGCGCGGTATCAGCCAGCGAGGCCCCCGGGCCATAGCTCGGAACGCCGTCGAGAGCCGCCGTGAGATCAAATTCCCAGGGCCCTTTAGCGAGGTCGGTGCCGCAGGTGGAATCCGAGGAATTCCCACGAACTGAAAGTTGAATGGCAGTATTGACTGAGCTCACGATATTCCCTCGACATTAGGCTGGGTTGAATTAGTTCGCTGCATTGAGCGGTTCTGACTGAAAATCTCTGTGTCGCCGGTGTAGCGGTACAGCCGGGGCGGGCGGTGTTTACCGCCTTGCAGGTATTCCTCAGTGGCTTCGATATCCACTGTTGCCTTGAGCTGGCGGCGGAAGTTCGCCGGGTCGAGTTGTTTGCCCAAGACCGCTTCATAGACCTCTCGAACCTGAGCCAGGGTGAATTTCTCGCCCAGGAAGTGGTAAGCGATGGAGCCGTACTCGATTTTGTTCCGCAGTCGCCAGAGCGCGTATTCCACGATCTCCCGATGGTCGAAAGCGAGTTCCGGAAGTTGCTCCGCGCGGAACCAGCTGACATTGGGATCGTCCTTGGCTAGAGCGGCTTCGGTGGCTTGCACGAGCGCCCAGTAGACGATGGAGACGACGCGCTGCGCGGAAATGCCCTGCGACGTCGAACGCTGCAAGCCACCGAAAGCGTAGAGCTGTTCGAGAAAGCGGGGCTTGAGACCCGTTGTTTCGTAAAGATTGCGGCCTGCGGCCCCCTGCAGGGATTCCTCCCGGCTGAGCGGGCCTCCCGGCAGCGCCCATTGCCCTTTGAAGGGTTCCCGGATCCGGCGGACGAGGGGCAGCCACAGCGAGGGGCGGCCAGAGCTTTCGCTGGGGCGCAGCGCGAAGATCACCGTTGAAATCGCCAATGACGGCGGTGCAGCCAATCGTTCGGAGACATTGGCCCCGCTAGGGTAACCAGTCACCGTCACTCCGGTGTCCCGGAACACTGGCTGCTGGGTCTCGATGGTGTACTCCCTAGATAAGCGCCGCGAACTTGTTATGGTCAATTTGACTATAACTAATCATAGACCTCGATCATCCGATCTCAAAATCACCTGCTCGGCAGCCTGGTCAGCCAACAGGAAGACCACCGGTAAACTCTCTCCGGATACCACCCACTGCACCGAAGAACCCATCTCCACCGGGAGGAAAGCTGGACCATGGATGACGCGCAAGATTCTCAACAGCTCGACTTGCAGTCCTATCGGTCGTTTTTCCTTGGCTCCAGGCCCCTCGCTATCGACGGCGAGCAACCCGAGCAGCATGTCCTCGCCGCAGCAGGCGTGCCCGTGACCATCAATCCGAATGGCACCTACCGGACCGGCGGGATGTACGTCCAGGAGTTCCGGCAGCGCAAGCCTCGGTCCAAGGAACCCGTGCTCTTCATGCACGGGGGCTCGATGAGCGGCGCGGTCTGGGAGCACACCCCCGATGGACGGGACGGCTGGCTCCAACATTTCCTGCGAGCAGGTTTTCATTGCTACAACGCCGATGCGGTGGAACGAGGCCGCTCAGGCTGGAATCCACGAGATCCGCATTTCCAAGAACGGCCCATCCTGCGAACAGCCGAGGATGCTTTCCAGCAATTCCGGCTGGGCCTTCCAGTTGAAGACGCTCAACCAGCCACTCTGGAGCAAGCAGCTTATCCCGGCCTGCGGTTTCCTCTGCACTATTTCCAGCGGTTCGCTGAGGGACTGGTGCCCCGCTGGACGGGCACCGATGAGATCGTGCTATCCGCTTATCGCGAGTTGATCGAGCTGATCGGCCCAGTGACGCTGTGCGCTCATTCTCAGGGGGCGGCTTTTGCCTTCCAACTCGCCGAGCAACAGCCAGAACTGATCACGTCGATCATCGCTCTTGAACCCGCACAGGCCGGGCTCGGAGACGGCTCCGCAATGCGCAGCACCAAGGTGCTAGCCATCTACGGAGACTACCTTGATCGTGACAATCGCTGGCCGATAATCCGTGGGAAAACCGACGCGTATTTCGCTCAGTCCGGTGACCACGGAGCCGAGGTGACAATAGTCGATCTACCGCAGGCAGAGATCTTCGGCAATTCTCATTTGCTCTTGGTGGAGAACAACAATGCGGAGATCGCGCAGCTCGCCATCAATTGGCTTAACGAGAAGTAATACGATGTGTTCGCCGGATGGCTGGACCCGGCCTGAAAAAGCAGTCTTCCGAGTCGGCATCCAGGTCATCCCCCTTCCTCCGCTTATCGTTGAAGAAGGACTCAGCCTTTCATCAGAAACCAAATCACCTGACAATATGATGGGTGTCTCAGCACCGTCCGAACCATCAAAGGCATTCCATGGCTAATCCAGTCCACGAGGACACCCGATCCCTCAGCAGGGGTCTGAAACCCCGGCAACTCATCATGATGGCCCTGGGCTCCTCCATCGGCACCGGACTCTTCATCGGCTCCGGCAAAGCCATCGGAGTGGCTGGCCCGGCTGTGCTGATCTCCTTCTTGATCGCCGGCACTATCTTGATTTTCGTGATGCGGATGCTCGGTGAGATGGCCGCCGCCCACCCGAATAGCGGCGCTTTCTCCTACTACGCGGAAAAAGCGATGGGCCCGGTCGCCGGGGCCGCGGTCGGTTGGCTGTGGTGGATCCAGAACGTTGTGGTGGTGGCCGCCGAGGCAACCGGCGCCGCAGCTATTCTGAACAGCTTGTGGAATACCCTCCCGCAGTGGTTACTGACGCTGGTGTTCATGGTGATCTTCACCGTGATCAACCTGCTGGGAGTCAAGAAATTCGGTTCCCTAGAGTTTTGGTTTGCCATCCTCAAAGTCCTCGTCATCGTGGTTTTCCTGGTGGTCGGCGTGCTGTTGATCGTCGGAGTGATCCCGAGTAGCGGAGTCGGCTTCAGCAACCTCTTCGATCACGGTGGATTCCTGCCCACCGGCTGGGCCGGCGTGGCTTCAGGCTTGCTGATCGTGGTCTTCGCCTTCGGCGGCACCGAACTCGTCACCATCGCAGCCGCCGAGACCGAGAACGCCGAGCACAATGTCGGCCGGGCAATCCGTTCGGTGCTCTGGCGGATCCTGGTGTTCTATATCGGCTCGGTTTTCGTCATGGTGGTCATCCTGCCCTGGAACTCGGACGCCGTCACCAACCCCTTCGCCTCGGTCCTGGCGGAAGCCCATCTTCCCTATGCCCAAGAAATCACCACCTTGATCATCGCCGTTGCGGTGCTCTCCGCGCTCAACGCCAATCTTTACGGAGCCTCGCGGATGATCTTCTCCCTGAGTGAACGCGGACTGGCCCCCAGATTCCTCAGCTCAGTGACCGCTAAGCATGTACCAGCCGCTGCCGTGCTGGCTTCGGTGCTCTTCGGCTTCGTGGCGGTAATCCTCAATTTCATCGACCCCGAGCATGTGCTGAGCGTCTTGCTGCAATTACTGGGATCAACGGCCCTGATGATGTGGCTGGCCACCATCGTCTCGCAGATCATCCTGCGACGCCGGGCGGACGCCGCGGGTGAAAAGCTATCGGTACGGATGTGGGGATTCCCTTATCTTTCATGGTTCACCATGCTGCTGATCGTGCTGGTGATGCTGCTAGGATTCCTGGATACCAATGTGCGAATCCAATTGCTGAGCACCTTCGCATTGACCGCGATAATCGCCCTGGCGAGCTGGCTAGCGCTGCGTGGCAAGAAGTCCCAGGCTGAAACTTTGATCAGCAAAAACTAGTCAAACTGCCTATTAAAAGAACGAATTTATAAGCAATTTTTTCCGTACTGCCGGTTTCTACTGCTCTTGTTGCACAGCGATCATGTTCTGAATAGGCTCAAGCCCATGACCCAAGCCCGTAATGAACGCCTCAGTACGGCGTCCACCCTCCCGGTTCCCGAAGCGGAACTGGACAGCACACAGCGGCGAGAACTCTACCGGCTGCTGGAAACTGTGCGCTACCTGGATGTCTCCGCGATCGCTTGGCAGCGCCAGGGCATCCTGCCGGGCTATGCTCCGGAACGCGGCCAAGAAGCCGCACAGGTAGGCAGCGCCTACGCCATGGATCGCGAGCGGGACTTCATCTTCCCCACCTATCGAGAGCTCGGCGTCGCCCGGGCCTGGGGCGTGGACATGGTGGCTTATCTGGCCACCCATAAGGCCAGCTGGCACGGCGGGCTTTACGATCCGGTGGCCAGCCGCTTCGCGCCCATCCAGGCGGTGGTGGCCGGTTCGGTGCTGCACGCGGTGGGCTGGGCTCATGGCCAAACGCTGAGCGCTGATCCAAGCGGGCAGACCGGCGTCGCGATCAGCTACTTCGGGGACGGCGCTTCCTCCCAGGGAGACGTACATGAAGCGATGAACTTCGCCGGGATCTTCAAAGCTCCGGTGATCTTCTTCGTGCAGAACAATGGCTGGGCCATCTCGGTGCCCACCGAAAGGCAGGTGGCCGGCGGATCAGTGGCTGGCCGCGCTGCTGGGTACGGAATTCCTGCGGTTCAGATCGACGGCAACGACGTCGAAGCCGTCTATGCCGCGACCAAAGCCGCCCGCGCCCATGCCGCAGCGGGGCGCGGCCCGGTGCTCATCGAGGCGATGACCTACCGCCGTGGACCGCACTCAACGAGTGATGATCCAGGCCGCTATCGCAGTCTGGAAGAAGAACGCCAGGAGGGCGGTCCAGACCCGGTAGACCGTTATGCGCAAAAGCTTCGCGAGTCCGGAATAGCTGATGAGGCCTTCTTCACCACGGCATGTGAAGCGGCTAAGGCAGAAGAAGAGCAGCTCAGAGCCGGAGTGATCGCCCTGGGGCCGCGTCCGGGCCGGGAGATGTTCGATTTCGTCTATGCCGAGGCGGAGAGCGAAGTGCAAGCTCAAGCGGCCGCTTGGCGTCAGGAAACCGCTTACCAGGAGAACCAAGATGCCTGAGACCATCTCGATGCAGAAGGCCATCAACCAGGCTCTCGCAGATTCCCTGCGCGCGGACCCCAAGGTTCTCGTGCTAGGTGAGGACGTCGGCACCCTGGGTGGCGTCTTCCGGGTCACCGACGGACTGCAAAAGGAGTTTGGCTCAGCTCGCGTCTTCGACACCCCGCTGGCCGAGTCGGGCATTCTGGGCATGAGCGTGGGGCTCGCGCTCGCCGGTTATCACCCGATCCCCGAAGTGCAGTTCGACGGTTTCGCCTACCCCGCGGTGAATCAGATCATCAGTCAGATCGGCCGGATGAACTACCGCAGCCGGGGCACTATGCCGATGCCGATCACCTTACGGATGCCGAGTTTCGGCGGTTTGCGCGCTCCCGAGATGCACACCGAGAGCCTGGAGGCCATGCTGGCCCACGTGCCCGGGCTCAAAGTAGTCTCTCCCGCGGATCCTCAGCAGGGCTACCATCTCTTAAGGCTGGCTGCTCAGCTGCCCGACCCGGTGATGTTCCTGGAGCCTAAGCCGCGCTACTGGCAGAAGGCCGAGGTCGACGTCGCCAGTCCCGGCGAGCTGCGCGGTGCGAGAGTTGCCCGGGAGGGCAAACACGTCACGCTGATCGCTTACGGTGCCATGGTGGCCCGCTGCTTGCAGGTGGCCGAGCTCGCCGCCGAGGACGGGATCGAGGTCGAGGTGGTGGATCTGCGCTGGCTCAAGCCGATCGACACCGCGACGCTGGCGGCTTCGGTGGCGAAGACCCGCCGTGCCGTGGTGGTGCATGAGGCCCCGCTGACCGCAGGTCTGGGCGGGGAAATCGCGGCCCGGGTGAGCGCCGCCTGCTTCGATACCCTCAAGGCACCGGTTGAACGGGTCACCGGCTTCGACGTACCGTATCCCTCAGGAGACCTGGAGGACGAGTACATTCCCAATCTGGACCGGATCCTGTTCGGTATCCAGCGAGTATTGACCTACAAAAAGCTTGGAGCATAGAGATGGCTGAGATTTCCTTTCCCCTTCCGGATCTCGGTGAAGGCCTGATTGAGGCGACCGTGCTGGAATGGCTGGTGGCCGAGGGCGACCAGATCGAACGGAACACACCTCTCGTCGAGGTGGAGACCAGTAAATCGTCGGTCGAGCTGCCCTCGCCGCAAGCCGGGAAAGTGGTCAAGACCTTCGGCGAACCCGGCGAGACGATCAATGTCGGCGAGCCGCTGATCATCTTCGAGGTACCTGATGACACCGCCGGTATCGTGGGCACCGTGCCCCGCGAGGAAGCCCCGCAGCGACGAGTCAAGCTCTCGCTCAGCCTGGACGAGGATTAGGCCGTGGCCCATTCCGTGGAGGGACGCTCCTCGACTCTGAGCAGCTACCTCTTCGGCCCGAGCACGGGTCGTCCGGTGCTGCTGATCCATGGTTTTGCCTCCTCCACCGAGCTCAATTGGGCGCAGACCGGTTGGCTGACCGCGCTGGAGGCAGCGGGCCGCCGAGTGATCTCGGTCGATTTGCCGGGGCACGGCGGCAGCGCGGCACCGGAAGCACTGGATGAATACACGCCGAGCAGGATCCGCGCGGAGATCCTGCAATTGCTCTCCGATCTCGGCACCAAGCCGCTGGACCCGGCCGAACCTGCTTCAGGGGTGGATATCATCGGCTACTCACTCGGCTCTCGGCTGGCTTGGGAATTCGGAGCGGCTCAGCCGGAATTGGTGCACCGTCTGGTGCTCGGCGGGCCCGCTGCGATCGATCCGCTGGCCGATTTCGATCTGCTGGCCGCTGAACGATTCGTCAGCTCGGGAGAACCCATCGTCGACCCTGTGACAGCCGATCTGATGAACCTGGCCATGCTGGTACCGCGCAATAATATGTTCGCCCTGCTGAGCCTGGTCAGGGCGATCAAAACCGAGCCCTTCGACGCCACGGAAGCGATTCCCCGGAGGCCGGTGCTGCTGGTGGCTGGTGAGCGCGACGAACTGGCGGAGACCATGCCGCGGCTTGCGGAGTTGATCGCCAGCCACGGCGCGGAAGAACCCGCTGAGCAACTGTTGTTACCAGCACGGAGCCATGCGAATGCGGTGACTTCTCGGGCTTTCAAAGAAGCTGCCCTGCGATTCCTGAGCGACTAACGGTTCTTCAGCGATCCGGTGCCCCGGCCCGGGATCGCTGGGCGAGCACTCTCAATCAGCGGATTTGAGCTTTTGGGCCAGATGCAAACCGCTCAGATAGCTCAACGTGGTCTTGCTGCCACTGCTGAGTTCGTAACGCGCTCCAAGAGCATCGCTTCCCGTGACCTCGATATGACTTTCATTGCTCTGCATGGTCTGCGGGGCGGCAAAACCGTAGTCGGCTCCGACCTTCGAGAGGATCTGCAACGCCTTATCCCGATCAGCGCCCTGCAAGGGCAGCTCGGCGACCCAGGCGGCACTTGAATAGTTCACCGCCTGACCAGGAGCGCCCGGGACGGCGACGTCGATCGAAGTGCCCTGCTGGAATTCCGTCCACTGCACACCGTCGAAGGCTGCCGAGAGCTCGGTCTTCATCCGTTCGAGCATCGAATCGTATTTATCGACGACGGCCTGCAGACTCGGCCGGGAATTGAAATCTATGGAGGACATGCTTTCAGCCTTTCCGGAACAACCACTGAGCACTACGGCACTGATGACGGCGAGTGCTATCGCCAGAACGAGGGAACTGATTCTTCGGATCAATCGAACAGGCCTTTGACGGCACCGACAGTGCCACTGACCAGGCCCTTGACGTCGTCCACCGCCGAATCCACAGCACCATCCACCCCACCAATGATGCCACCCGTCACGGTGCCGACGATCCGGCCCGGGGTGCCGGCGATGCTCTCGCCGACATCTCCGCCGTGCTGGCCGCCGTCGATCAGGCCTTCCACCCCGCCGCGAATCGGATCCACTCCGGTGATCAGGCCAATGCCGCCGCGAAGCGCATCGCCCGCCCCGGCGTTCTCACCGTGCACCGCCAGATCCGGACGACCCGCCACCACCGTGGCGATATTGTACTGACTGGTGGAATCCGTTTGCAGATACTGGCTGTGCCCGCTCGAAGCCGAGCCGTGAGATGAGCTGGAAGTGGAGAGATCCTCGATCCCGGACAGCTGGTTGGGGTCATCGCCGAAGGCAGCGAGATCCGCCACCGCATCGCCCTTCGCTTCCAGCACGAACCTGTGCCCCTCCGGTACCCGGAGATTTCCGGCGTCGCTGGTTCCCAGACCAGGCGATCCGAAGACCACCATATTGTCGAAGACGTCCGTGTGCTGCACGGCTTCCCCGGTGACGAAGGAACCATAGGAGTGCCCGATGGCGGTCAGATTGGAGTCGCGATTGGCGGCGTCCAAGCCCTCGGCGAAATGGGCCAGGCCGCGGCCGCCCTCGATGCCGTTGATCGGGCTGGCGGCTTCGACAACGCGGACTCCTTGATCCGGGCCGGAGGGCGCGTCGTAGCCGATCCAGGCGATCAGCGCGGTGCTCTGATCATTGCCTTCCGACATATTGAGACGGTCGGTACGCCGCTTCAGGGCGAGCATATCGTTCACATACCCGCTCAGCGAGGTGTCCGGCTCAGAGCCGATGCCCGGGGTGAAAACCCCGACGTTATCGGCGGTATCGGCGTTGCCCACGCCGACCGCGGCACGCGGCGGCTGGAGCGAGTCGTCGAAAAGCAGCACCTGGGCCTGCTCCCCGCTCGATTCCACCTTCTCAACGGATTTCCTGATCTGGTCGATGGTGCCCAGTGCCTGATTGATCTGATCGCGCCGATCGCCCTCGTCCGGCCCTAAGGAAGCCAGTTCGCGGCGCAAGGCAGCCTCTTCGGTCTCCAGCCGTAACCGGTTGGCCTGGTCGCGCACGGACGCCGGAATGCCGTCCAGATTGCCGATCCGCTCCGGGTGCTCAGCGATGTACCGGGCCTGTTCCTCAGGGCTGAGCGATTGCCACCAGTCATTCACGCTCCGCGGGTCAGATCCCTCGGGTGGCAGAGCCGGGAGCGAGCCCGCGGTGCTGCCCGGAGTGCGCCCCGAACTACCGCCGCCCTCCACGGCACTGGCTTTGATCTGCTCCTCAGCATTCCGCACCAGCACCTTGGAGACCTCGCTGAGCATCGAGATCGCCTGGTTGAGCGCGGGCCTCATCGAGCCGGCCCAGTGCCGACGGCAGCCCGAGGCATCCGCCCCATACCAGCGGATCTGGCCGTTCAGCACCGCTTCAAGGGTGGCCGTGGTGCGGCTGAGATCTTGCGAGGTGGAGTCGACGTACTTCGCCAGGCCCTTCAGCTCCTCTGGGCTGGCCCCGAGCATTGAGTCGACCATCGATGGCTCCTTGATCCGGATCAGAATGTTAGAACAAACACTAGGTAAATTTCGGGGAACCGTCGATGGGGAGTTCTCCCCTGGCCCCAACCGGCCGCTGAGAGTCCCTGTGCACAACCTGAGACTCGCCACGAAACCGCTATTGCCCGGGGCTGTAGAGCTCGCGGGAATACACTGTTTGACAGCCGGATGTGTTCACTTCCCACTCTTTTGAGGAACGCAATGGAGCAGCAAGTTTTGTGCGGGCGCTATCGCCTGAGCGAGCGAATTGGTGCTGGTGCCTGTGCCGCGGTTTTCAGCGCCTATGATCTCAAGCTGGGCCGCGAGGTCGCGGTCAAGATCTTCTCCGCCGATTCAGCCGATGTGCGCCGCCAAGAGCAAGAGATTCGTGCCCTGAGCAAAGTGCAACACCCCTTCCTGATCAGCCTTTTTGACTGCGGCATCTATGAAACGGCGCTCGATGCTCCACGTGCCTATATGGTGATGGAGTTGATCCACGGTCAGGATCTACGGGTGTTACTGGCCGAAAGCTCAGTGATCGGCGGTCTGAGGCCGGCCAAGGTTGCCCGCTTCGGCTGGGCGCTGGCAGAAGCGCTGGCAGCGGTGCATTCCGCCGGTGTGATTCACCGGGACGTCAAACCCGCGAATATTCTGATCGGACGTTCCGAGTTGCCGGTGCTGTGCGATTTCGGCGTTGCTCGACTGCACGACTCGGCCCAGGCGACCAGCCCGGGGCAGACCATCGGTACCGCGAGCTACCTCAGCCCGGAGCAGGCGCTGGGAGAGGCGGTGCATCCCAGCGCGGACATCTACTCCCTGGGCCTGGTGCTGCTGGAGTGCTTGACCGGGCAGAAAGCCTTTCCCGGTACCGCTCTAGAGGCCTCGCTCGCCCGGCTGCTCCGTGATCCGGTAATTCCCGAGTCCCTGGAGGGCAGCTGGCAGCCTTTACTGACCGCGATGACCGAGCGCAATCCGCTGAACCGGCCCGACGCCGCCGAATGCGGACAAGTTCTCTTCGAACTGCAACTGCAAGTCCCCGCGCACCCGCTGAGTGTGCAGTTCTACATGTTTTGAGGCCCTCTATAGATGTATATCTGCACACTCGGCGGGATAAGCGAGGGTGTTTTTAGGGGCGGCGCAGTCCTTGACGGGGTGAGTCCCCCACCTTAGGCTGATCGTATACGATTTCATATCTCGTGAAACTCGTTGTTCAGATCGAGGAGTGCAATGGCGCAATACGTCGATGAAGCGATGCTCAAAGCCGCGGGCAAAGTGATCGCGGTTCACCTCAACTATCCTTCACGGGCCGCCCAGCGTGGCCGCACCCCGGAATTCCCCTCGTACTTCCTGAAACCGAGCAGTTCCTTGAGCATCTCGGCTCAGGTGGAACGCCCGGCCGGTTGCGAGCTGCTCGGCTATGAAGGCGAAGTCGCCCTGATCATCGGCTCGCCGGCTCGACGCGTCTTCCCCGAGCAGGCTTGGCAGCACGTGCAGTGGGTCACCGCGAGCAACGATTTAGGGGTCTACGATCTGCGCTACGCCGATAAAGGCTCCAATCTGCGTTCCAAGGGTGCCGACGGCTTCACCCCGCTCGGCCCGGAACTGATCCCGGCGCACGACGTCGACCCCGCTGGCCTGCGCATTCGAACCTGGGTCAATGGCGAACTGGTCCAAGACGATGACAGCAGCACGCTGCTCTTCCCCTTCGCCCAACTCGTGGCCGATCTCAGCCAGCTGCTCACCTTGGAATCCGGGGACATTATCCTGACCGGCACCCCCGCCGGTGCCTCGGTCGCGGTGCCCGGCGACGTCGTCGAAATCGAGGTGAGTGGTGGATCACCCGCTGGCCACTTCAGCTCCGGGCGACTGCGTACCGAAGTCCTTGCCGGAACCACTCCACTGGCAGGCTATGGCGCTCAACCCAAAGCCGATGATCTGCAACGCGCCGAGGCCTGGGGCATCGAGACCCCGCCGAAGACGCCGGTGCTCACCGCGGAATTGAAAGGAAAGCTGGAGAGAGTCGCCACCGCGACCCTCAGCTCCCAGCTGCGCAAGCGTGGCCTGAATAATGTCTCTATCGATGGGCTCAGCTCGACCACGCCGGGTCAGAAAGTGGTTGGCACAGCCAGGACGCTGCGCTATGTACCGAACCGAGAGGATCTGTTCAAGGAATTCGGCGGTGGCTATAACGCCCAGAAGCGGGCCATCGACACGCTGAGCGAAGGCGATGTGCTGGTGATGGAGGCACGCGGTGAAAAAGGCACCGGCACACTGGGCGACATTCTGGCGCTGCGTGCATTGCAGAACGGTGCTGCCGCGATTATCACCGACGGCGGCGTCCGGGACTACACCGCGGTGGCCCAACTTGACCTCCCGGTCTATGCCGCAAATCCCCACCCCGCGGTGCTGGGCCGCAAACATGTCCCCTGGTCGGTCGATGAAACAGTGGCCTGCGGCGGCACCACCGTGCAACCGGGCGACATCATCGTGGCGGATGCCGATGGAATCCTGGTCATTCCGCCCGCCCTGGCTGAAGAGCTCGCCGATGATTCCTTGCAACAGGAGCACGAAGAGGGCTTCATCGCCCAGATGGTGCGGGAAGGCCATGGGGTGGACGGGCTGTACCCGATGAATGCCGAATGGAGGAAGCGCTATCAGCTCTGGGCTGAGCAGCACCCCCTCGAGCAGCATCCCTGTGGCCCGAGTCAATCTGCCCTGGACCAGGCGTGAACATCTCGGTCAGCAGCAGTAAATCCGAACTGGCTTATGATTCGATCCGGCAGCGCATCCTCTCCGGTGACTACACGCCTGGGCACCGGTTGGTGCTCTCCCGGCTCGCCGAGGAACTTGATATCAGTGTGGTCCCGGTGCGCGAGGCGATCCGCCGGCTGGAGGCTGAAGGCCTGCTCACCTTCGAGCACAATGTCGGTGCCACCGTGGCGGGAATCGACAGAAACGAATACCTCTACACCATGCAGACCCTGAGCATCGTAGAGAGCGCGGCCACAGCCTTGGCGGTGCCAGCCCTGGGCCGCGAAGAGCTCACTGAAGCGCACCGGCTCAATGCCGAGATGCGAAAGTGTCTGGAACGCTTCGACCCGGTGCGGTTCACCGAGCTGAACCACGGTTTCCACGAGGTGCTCTACCGCAACTGCCCCAACCCCCACCTACTGGATCTGGTGCATCGCGGCTGGAACCGGCTCAGTGCGCTACGCAGCTCAACCTTCAACTACATTCCCGGCCGCGCCGCGCAGTCGGTGGAGGAGCATCAAGCCTTGCTCGAGCTGATTGAGTCCGGAGCCAGCGCCGACGACGTCGAACGCGCCGCTCGCGCTCACCGCAGCGCAACGTTGAACGCCTATCTCACGCCAGCTGAGGACCCGGCCCAGCTGGCACAAGTAGCCCCAAAGGAGAGTAATCAGTGAAGTTCCGATCCGATCCCGCCGCGCAGCTGCGCGGCTCCTTTGCCGCCATGTTCACCCCCTTCACGGAGCCCGCCGGCCATGGCGAGATCGGCGCAGTCGATGACGACTCGCTGCGCGCCATGGTCGAATGGCAGATCGACTCGGGATCGCACGGCGTCACCATCGGCGGTTCCACCGGCGAGCCGGGTGCGCAATCGGTTGCGGAGCGCGCCGCGGCGATCCGCACCGTTGCGGCCGCCGTCGACGACCGGGTGCCCTTCCTGGCCGGAACCGGCACCGCTCAGTTACCGGAAACCTTGGAACTGACCCAGGTCGCGGTTGACTCCGGCGTCGACGCCTCGATGATCATCACGCCTTATTACGCCCGCCCCACCCAGGAAGCGCTCTATCAGTGGTACTCGACCATCGCCCGGGAGTTCCCGAGTATGCCGTTCATTATCTACAACGTGCCCTCCCGCACCGCGGTGGACATCACCCCGGAGACGGTGGGACGACTGTTCCGCGATTTCGAGAACATTGTCGGTATCAAGGAGACCACCAAGGACTTCGAGCACTTCTCCCGGGTGCTGCACGAGTGCAAGGTCAACGAGGCGGGAAAGGATCTGCTGGTCTGGAGCGGACTGGAGTTGCTCTGCCTGCCGCTGATGGCGCTCGGCGGGGTGGGTTTCATTTCCGCACTGGCGAATATCGCGCCGAAGGCCTCCGCCGAGATGTACAACGCCTGGATCGCCGGGGATCTGGAGACCGCGCAGCGCATTCACTACGGGGTGCACCCGCTGGTCGATCTGCTCTTCGCGGAGACCAATCCGGCCCCGGCGAAGTGGCTGATGGCGCAGCGCGGGCTGATCGCCTCGGACTACGTTCGTCCGCCGCTGATCCGGCCCACCGAAGGCGGCCTGAAAACCATCAATTCCCTGCTCTTAGCGGGCAAGGACTACCTGACACCGGTCAACACTGTGGAGCCAAAAGCATGAGCCAGCATTACATTCCGGAGAATTTGCCGGAAAAGATCCAGCACTACATCAACGGCGAATTCGTCGATTCGATCAGCGGCGCGACCTTCGAGGTGCTCGACCCGGTGTCCAACACCGCCTACACCACGGCGGCCGCGGGGCAGAAAGAGGATATCGACGCCGCCGTCGCCGCCGCTCGTGAGGCTTTCGTCAATGGTCCCTGGCCGAGGATGAAGGCCCGTGAGCGGGCCCGGGTGCTCAACCGGATCGCCGACGCAGTGGAGGCCCAAGAGGACCGGTTGGCCGAGCTGGAGACCTTCGACACCGGCCTGCCGATCAAACAGGCGCGTGGTCAGGCCCAGCGCGCCGCGGAGAACTTCAGATTCTTTGCCGATCTGATCGTCGCCCAGTTCGACGACGCGATGAAGGTCCCCGGCTCGCAGCTCAATTATGTGAACCGGAAGCCGATCGGCGTCGCCGGGCTGATCACGCCCTGGAACACCCCGTTCATGCTGGAGTCCTGGAAGCTCGGCCCGGCGCTGGCCACCGGCAACTGCGTGGTGCTCAAACCCGCCGAGTTCACCCCGCTCTCCGCTTCGCTGTGGGCCACCATCTTCAAGGAAGCCGGGCTGCCCGACGGCGTGTTTAACCTGGTCAACGGTCTGGGGGAGGAGGCTGGCGACGCCCTGGTGAAGCACCCGGACGTGCCGCTAATCTCCTTCACCGGGGAGACCACCACGGGGCAGACCATCTTCCGGAACGCCGCGGAACATCTCAAAGGCCTGTCCATGGAGTTAGGCGGCAAATCCCCCGCGGTGATCTTCGAGGACGCCGATCTGGACGCCGCGATCGACTCCACGCTGTTCGGTGTCTTCTCGCTCAACGGCGAGCGCTGCACCGCAGGTTCCCGGATCCTGGTGCACCGCAGCGTCTATCACGAGTTCTGCGAGCGCTACGCGGCGCGGGCCAAGAACATCGTGGTCGGCGACCCACACGATCCAGCCACCGAGGTCGGTGCGCTGGTGCACCCGGAGCACTACGCCAAGGTGATGTCCTATGTGGAGATCGGCAAGACCGAAGGGCGTCTGCTGGCCGGAGGCGGACGGCCAGAGAACTTACCCGAGGGGCAGCAGAACGGCAGCTACGTCTCCCCCACGGTATTCGCCGACGTCGCCCCTACGGCGCGGATCTTCCAGGAGGAGATCTTCGGTCCGGTGGTCGCGATCACCCCTTTCGACTCCGACGAGGAGGCGCTCGAACTGGCGAACGGTGTGAAGTACGGGCTGGCCGCCTATCTCTGGACCCAGGACCTGACTCGGGCGCACAATTTCGCGCAGAACGTCGAGGCCGGCATGGTCTGGCTCAACTCGCATAACGTACGTGATCTGCGCACCCCCTTCGGTGGCGTCAAAGCCTCCGGCCTGGGCCACGAGGGCGGCTACCGTTCGATCGACTTCTACACCGATCAGCAAGCCGTGCACATCACTCTCGGCGCGGTGCACACACCCCGGTTCGGAGCAACAGCTACTGAGCCTGCTCCCGCTAAAACAGCACAGTTTGGAGCCAGCAAATGAGTGCTCCTGTTGACCAGACCGAGGTTCAGGAATATATGGCAGAGGCACCGGACATCGTCCGCTGCGCCTATCTGGACCTGGTGGTCACCGATCTGGCCGCTTCCCGGGCGTTCTACGTCGATCTGCTCGGGCTGCACGTCACCGAGGAGGACAACGAGGCGATTTACCTGCGCTCCTTCGAGGAGTTCATCCACCACAATCTGGTGCTCCGCAAGGGTCCGGTGGCGGCGGCCGCGGCCTTCGCCTACCGGGTGCGGACGCCGCAGGACGTGGACAAGGCCGAGGCCTGGTACGCCGAACGCGGCTGCCGCACCGAACGACGTCGGGAAGGTTTCACCAAGGGCGTTGGAGACTCGGTCCGGGTGGAAGACCCACTTGGCTTCCCCTACGAGTTCTTCTACCAGGTGGAGCACGTGGAACGGCTCACCCAGCGCTACGACCTGTACAACGCGGGCGAGCTGGTGCGGCTGGATCACTTCAACCAAGTCACCCCGGATGTACCCAAGGGCCGGGCCTATTTGGAGGACCTGGGCTTCAAGGTCTCCGAGGACATTAAGGATTCCGACGGCGTCACCTATGCCGCCTGGATGTATCGCAAGCAGACGGTGCACGACACCGCGCTGACCGGCGGTGACGGGCCCCGGCTGCACCATATCGCCTTCTCCACCCACGAGAAGCACAACATCATCCAGATCTGCGACAAAATGGGGGCGCTGCGAATCTCCGACCGGATCGAACGCGGCCCGGGGCGGCACGGCGTCTCGAACGCCTTCTACCTCTACATCCTGGACCCGGACGGGCACCGGGTGGAGATCTACACCCAGGACTACTACACCGGGGACCCGGACAACCCGACGGTCACCTGGGATGTGCACGATAACCAGCGCCGCGACTGGTGGGGCAACGCCGTCGTGCCGAGCTGGTACACCGAGGCCTCACCGGTGCTGGACCTCGACGGGAACCCACAGCCCATAATCGTCCGGGAGGACAAGTCCGAAATGGCGGTCACGGTCGGTGCGGACGGCTTCTCCTACACTCGACAGACTGGGAACTTCGAGGAGCCCGGCGAGGAAGTAGGGTTCAAACTCGGCCAGCAACTCTAGCGAGGGCCCCGCGATGGGGGCAGCGCTCCGCCGGATTGGGGCTGTGCCCGCTCCGCGGTGCCCACCACACCGCAGCCCCAAATCCGGCCTCCGCGCATCCAGGGAGTCCACAACAATGCTAAGACGACTAACTGATTCCATACCGCAGCCGATGTTTTTCACAGCGAGTGATGGCGGCGTAGCGCACCGAATTAGCTAAGTTACCCCTCGAAAATGATGAACAAAGGAGTTCAGATGAGCAGTACCGCAGACAGTACCGCAAACACTCGCAGCAAGATGTCGTCCGAGGACCGTAAGGTTTTGGCTGGCACCCTGGTCGGCACCACGATCGAATGGTACGACTTCTTCATCTATGCCCAGGCAGCTGGCTTGGTCTTCGCCCAGCTCTACTTCGCACCACTGGGCCCGGCGGATTCACCGGTTGCCCAGTTGTTCTCCTGGGCTTCGGTGGGAATCTCCTTCTTGTTCCGACCGCTCGGCGCCATCGTCGCCGGACACCTGGGTGACCGGGTGGGCAGGAAGGCCATGCTGGTACTCACCCTGATCATGATGGGTGCTTCCACAGCGCTGATCGGCGTGCTGCCGACCTATGTTCAGATCGGGGTCTGGGCTCCCCTGCTGCTGACTTTGCTGAGGGTTCTCCAGGGCTTCTCGGCGGGAGGCGAGTGGGGCGGCGCGGCGCTGATGGCGGTGGAACACGCGCCGACCCCTAAGCGCGGAATCTGGGGGTCGTATCCGCAGATCGGTGTTCCGGTAGGACTGATCCTGGCTTCCTCGGTGATCTTCGTGATGACCACGGCCCTGGGCATGCAGCAATATCTGGCCTGGGGCTGGCGAGTGCCGTTCCTGATCTCGGTGGTGCTGATCGCCGTCGGCTATCTGATTCGCCGAGCAGTCGCGGAGAGCCCGGTCTTCAAGGAACTGGCTGAGCGTAAGAGGGAATCCTCGGCACCTCTCGTCCAACTGTTCCGCAGCAACACCAAGGAAGTGGTGCTGACCGCGCTGATCTTCATCGGCAATAACGCCGTGGGCTATCTGCTGATCGCTTTCTTCTCCTCCTATGCGACCAAAACCCTCAAAATGCCGACCGGCACGGTACTGGGAATCGTGATGGCGGGGGCGCTCAGCTGGCTGGTGTTCTCCATGTTCGGTGGCGCACTCTCCGATCGGATCGGCCGGGTGCGCACCTTCCAGATCGGCTATCTGGCGCTGATCGTCTGGATGGTGCCGATGTTCCTGCTGATCGATAGCACCAATAGCTGGCTGTTCTTGATCGCGGTGCTGGTAATGGGTTTCGGTCTGGGCTTGTCCTATGGCCCGATGTCGGCGCTCTACGCCGAGATGTTCCCCGTCGAAGTGCGCTACTCAGGGGTGTCCATCGGCTACGCTCTGGGCGCTATTCTGGGCGGTGCTTTCGCTCCGCTGATCTCCCAGTCGCTGCTGGATAACACCCACTGGTCGGGCAGCATCGCGCTTTACATGATCGGCCTGTGCTTGATTTCACTGATCGGCGTCTCACTGGTCAAAGAACCACGAGGCGCACGTCTACGAGTCGCCGAGGTCGGTTAGCTCTCCAGGAACCAGCCGGTCGCTGGGTTGCTGACCTCAGGTAGTCGCCGTTCGGCGGCCACCGGCGCGGCCCAGCGCACCGCATTGGCCAGTACCCTGCGGATCTGCGGCTGCTGGTAGACCGGGTAATCCTGGTCCCCGGGGCTGAAATAGAACACCTTGCCGCGCCCGCGGGTGTAGGTCACACCGGACCGGAAGACCTCTCCTCCGCTGAAGGAACTGATGAAGACGAGTTCTTCCGGCACTGGGATGTCGAAGAACTCTCCGTACATCTCCTGCTGCTCCACCACGAGCGGCTGCTCGATGCCCTGGGCGATCGGATGGGCCGGTGCAACAGTCCAGACCAGTTCGCGCTCCCCTTCATTCCGCCAGGCCAGGGAGCAAGTGGTTCCCATCAGTTTTTTGAAGATCTTCGAGAAGTGCCCGGAGTGCAGCACCAGAATACCCATGCCGGACAGCACATGCCGTTGCACCCTCTCCACCACCTCGTCGGAGACCTGATCATGCGCGATATGCCCCCACCAGAGCAGCACATCGGTGTGCCGCAGCACTTCCTCACTCAGTCCGTGCTCGACGTCGGCCAGCGTCGCCGTCCGGATCTCCGCGGCCTCGCCCAGCAACTCGGCCAGGCCCTCGGCGATCGCACCGTGGATGCCGCGCGGATAGATCGCGGCAATCTCGGGTTGCGTGGTTTCGTGGACATTCTCGTTCCACACCGTCACTCTGAGGCTCATCGCTCCACTTTCTGTGCTGCCGCATCCAGAACTACCTCGCGCCCTGCCGACGCCGAAAGATAGCAGGCATCGATAATGGCGGCACGTTTCAAACCGAGAGAGCCGTCGTGAGCCGCCCAATTCGGCTCATCCAGAACGTGCTCAATGAAGCTCCGGACCACAGCGGGGTGGTTGCCATTCTGCAACGGCGCCAGTTCATAGTCCTTGAGGTCTGTGCCCTCACCACTGAAGATCTTGACCGGAACGTCCGAATCGTAGTCGACCACCCGCAGTTCAGCGCCGCCGTCGGTGCCGTACAGCGTGATGCCGAATTCATCTCCGTTCGGTCGGTAGGCCGCCCAGGAGGTCTCCAGGATGAGGGAAGATCCGTTGCTGAACCGAATCAGCGCGCTCGCCAGATCTTCCACTTCGTAGGCGGAGTCCAAGCTGCGTCGATCCGAGCCCTCAGAACCGCCCAGGCCCCGAACTCCCAGCTCTGAGTGGGTCACCGCCGACACCGAGTGCACCTCCGGTTCGCCCATCAGGTGCAGGGCGTAGTCCAGCACGTGGACGCCGATATCGATCAGCGGTCCGCCGCCGGACATGCTCTGGTTGGTGAACCAACTGCCGAGCATCGGGATCCCGGCCCGCCGCAGCCAGAAAGCTCGAGCGTGATAGGGCCTGCCGAGTTCGCCGTCGTCAATAGCCTGTTTCAACACGGTGACATCGCCGCGTCGCCGATGGTTGAATGCCACCTCGAGTACTCGCCCGGCGTCCCTCGCCGCTTCGGTCATTTCAAGGCCCTCGGCCGCTGTGCGGGCCATCGGCTTCTCGCTCAGGACGTGGATCCCGGCCCGCAAAGCGGCTATCGCAATGGGAGCGTGCAGGAAGGTCGGCACCGCGACACTCAGCACATCGAGTTCACCGGAATCGATCAGCTCCTGCCATTCGCGGTAGAGCCGGGTGACGCCGTAGTCCTCTCCCAATCTGCTGAGAACGTCCTCTTCCATCCCGGCGATGGCGACCAGTTCGACGCCGTCCAGCTCCTGATAGGCCGCCATATGCGCTTGTCCGGCCCAGCCGATCCCGACGACTCCGGCGCGCAACTTTCCCTTCTGATTTCCTGCAAAACGCGAAGCGCGATTGCTCATTCCCCCAGCCCTTCCAAGACTCTCGACCTTGAGACATCCATACGAAGTCTAGATAATCATAAGTTGGGGGAAAATAGTCAGCTTTTGCACAAAAATCGACAGAAGTTTTTTGTCGTTACCCGGCTCAGTCCTCACGCTCCAAGAACTCCCGGACCCTGGCACGCACCGGCTCGGCGTCATAGGAGTTCACCAGTGCACCGGCCATCCTTACCGGATCGCCGAAGAAGAAGTACTCATACAAGGCCTGCCGGCCAGAGAAAGCGGAAATCGACGCGTCATAAGCGAGTTTGAACAAGCGCACTCGCTCCGGGCCGGTCAGCGTTTTGGCCTGCAGGTACATTTCAATGTCCGGCAGCGCCTCGGAGTGCACATCGGCCTCTCCGGGCAGCGCCATCAGACCCGAGGCGGAGAACTTCCTGATGATCTGCGGGAAGCGCTGCGCCACCTTCGGGTACCAGTTGCGCGCAGCATTCAGCGTGGTCCACTTGGGCAGCATCACGCCATCCTCGGTCAGTACAGCATCCGCCTCGGAGGCCCGCATCAGGGCCTTGCCGATTTCCACGGTCTGGATCAACTCGGCCAGGTCCTCCTGAATGTGCTGGAAGCCGTCGATGCCGATAGAAGCCGCCAATTCAGAGGCCAGACCGAGGAAGAACTCGCTCTTCGCAATGGTGCGGGTCACCACCTGGTGGGTCATCAGCGCCCCGGCCCCGGTCTCCGAGTAGAAGGCGTTGCAGAGCTCCGGATGCCCCAGCATGAAGATGCGCTCCTTGGGCACGAAGACATGATCGAAGATGACGACGGCGTCCATCTCCTCGAAGCGCCCAGCCAACGGCTCGTCATGCAGGCTCTTACCGGTGTAGAGCGAGGTCCGGCACAGGTAGCGCAAACCCTCAGCATCATTCGGCAGTGCGAAGGCGTAGGAATACGGTGCGTCCTCCGGGGTGCCGCGCAGCACGGTGGAGGGGAAGACCAGCAGCTCATCGGCGATCGGGGCGATGGTGGCCAGCATCCTGGCACCGTGCACCACGATGCCGTCTTCGCGCTCTTCGACGATGCGCGCCGCGAGCTGCCCGCCCAGTTGCTCCGAGCCGGACACCGAGCGGTTCACCTGCGGTGGGATCAGGGTATGGGTGGCCAGTAAGTCGTTCTCCCGGCAGTGCTCGTAGTAGTTCCGGATGTTCTCGCCAAACTGCGGGTCGGCTTTGGAGAACCACTTCTCAGCGGCGGCGAGTGCGGTCAGCGAGGAGTTCATATAGTCCCCGGTGCGGCCCAGGAAGCCGTTGGAGTATTCGGCCCAGGTGGAGATCGCGGCACGACGGTGTGCCAGGTCCTCTTGACTGCGCGGCACCAGGAAGGAAGCACTGACCTTCTCCCCGCTCGTCGGCGAGTCATAGGTCAGCGCATCCTGATACTTGGGGTCGTGCTGCAGATCGAATAATTTGGCGTAGGTCCTCGCCACATTCCTGAATGCGGGGTGCTCGGCGATGTTCTCACTGACGACTTCGCCGTCGATCACCACGTGCGGGCGCATTGAATTGAGCTTGTCCAAGTACTGCTGACCGGTACGGATACCCATGGTCCCTGCTTTCTTCGTGTTGTTGTCGACGGAAAACGATCAAGACAACGATGAACTGAACGCTTTCCGCTGAGGTTCTACAGCAAATCTTCGACGCCGAGCTGGCTCTCCGGAATCGTGGTGAACCGTGAGTTGGCGAAGGCCAGCGCATCCCCGGTTCGATAGCTGAAGTCCACTACTTCTCCCAGATAGAGGGTGTGATCGCCGCCGTCATAAGCAGCCCAGGGCGTGCATTCGAAGAAGGCGAGCACATTGCTCAGCCGAGGAGCTACGCGGCCTTCGACCCACAGCGGCTCGGTGGCCTGCGGACGCCCGGCGAAGTGCATCGCGAGTGCCTGTTGCTCGGCACCCAGGATATTGACGGTAAAAGGCTTGCCTTGCAACTCATCGTGCGATCTGGCGGTTCTGGCGATCGAGGCCAGCACGAGCGGGGGCTCCATGGAGACCGAGGTGAAGGAATTGACCGTAATACCGTGTCGCTTGGCGGCTCCATCGAAAGTGACAATCGCGACGCCGGTGGCGAAACGGCCCAGGGAACCACGGAAATGATGCTCTCGCGGCCGGATCGCCCGCGGTTGATACTCAACTGACTCGGTCATCTCTCCCCTTTGACCTTTCTTCTTCGAATCTTCTTCGAAAGAAAAGCACCCGATGCTGAACCACGGTTTCGTCAGCTGAAGTCCCCGGGTGAATTGCAGCTTTGAGTTCTATTATCGAACACTCTGTGCTAATAATGAATTCTATCCGAGTGTGAGTCAAGCCACAACAGAGCGGGTATCAATGAAGAGCGCTAAAGCCACGAAGACGAATCAGGGCGCCGAGCAAACCAGCCCCTCGCAGACCCTCTCCAGGGGCATCCGCGTACTGGAGATCCTCGCTCAGGCGCCCGGAGCTCTCAGCATCGCTGAGATCTCCGTCGAACTGGGCGTACACCGCTCGATTGCCTACCGCATTCTGCGGACCCTGGAAGACCACGCTCTAGTCCATCGCGACCCAGCGGGCAAGGTCTCCCCCGGTGCCGGGCTGGCCATTCTGGCGCGCTCGGTCTCCAGGGACCTGCAGAGCGTTGCGATGCCCGAGTTGAAAAAACTCGCTGATGAACTCGGCATGACGGCTTTCATCGGTATCTGGGACCGCCAGGATTGCGTCACCCTGGTCACCGTGGAACCCCAGCACACCGGAGCGACGGTGGCGCAGCGCCCGGGAACCCGGCACCCGCTTTCGCTGGGCGCTCCAGGTATCGCGATTCAATCAGCGATGGACGCCGAACGCTGGCATCAGTTAGCGCCGGAGCAGCCCTATCGGCCAGAGGCAGAAAAGGCGAAGCTCACCGGCTATGCCTTGAGTCACGATGAAGTCATTCCCGGGCTAAGTTCCATGGCGGCACCGATCAGCCTGCCAGGAGCTCACCCTGCGGCTCTTGCC
Source organism: Psychromicrobium ferritrahens (assembly GCF_043789415.1). Taxonomy (NCBI): domain Bacteria; kingdom Bacillati; phylum Actinomycetota; class Actinomycetes; order Micrococcales; family Micrococcaceae; genus Psychromicrobium; species Psychromicrobium ferritrahens. Next base: position 535,880 of record NZ_JBDLLW010000001.1, read on the forward strand.
GTGGTTTATATCCGCAGCGAATTGACCGAAGAGTTCATCGGGAACAGTTTGGCGAAAGCCGCTGCACAAATTTCTTCGCTGCTAGCCTAAGCGCTCAGCAACCGCTGAAGTAGCTGTCGAAGACGCCGGGCTCTTGGCGCGCAGCCAGAGCGCGGTAACCAAGCCCAGCACAAAAAGTAGAGCGGCCGCCACGACCGGCACCAGGAAGGCTTGATGATAGCCCTGGCTTTCGGCTAGCGAGCCAGCGACTGAGGAACCGAGCGCGGTTCCGGCCACGATTCCACTGGCGAGCGCCGTCATCACGGTGCCCAGCCAGCGACGCGGCGCAACGGTTCCACCGATGCTGAAAATAGTGACCATTGTGGGACCCACCGGCAGCCCCAGTAAGAACAGCGCCAGAATCATCAGCGGCAGGCTCTCCGGCACTAGGAGCAGACAAACCAAAATAAACATTGCGGCGGCGAGCACCACCCAGCGCCAGCGCTGCGGGAACTTTGCGGGCCAATAAGCAACAGAAAGCGCCGCAGCAGCAGAGCTCAGTCCCATCACGGCGTAGAGCAGGCCTGCTAACTCTGAGCCTCCCGCGCTGGCTGCCACCGAACCGGTGAAAGCGCTCAGTGCGGTGAGCGTGGAGCCAAAGAAAGTGCCCATGCAGACCATGCCGAGCACAGGCACCGCAATCTTTAGCCAGATCCAGCGATCCTTCGGCTCTGCTGTGCTCGGAGCGGTCTTTCCGCCGCGTTGCGCGTTTACCGCATGTACCGTGCGGTGCAGTGCGAAGGCGGTAACTAACGTTAGCGTCAAAGCAGCCGCGATCACCAAAGGCAGCCACGGCGTAATCAGCGAAGCGACGATACCGACCAGAGCCGGGCCCATCACAAAGGTCAACTCATCTGCGGTGCTTTCATAAGAGAGCGCGGTATCCAGCGCACCCTCCCGTCGAGGCTCAGGGACTTTGCGCACCAGAGCCATCCAGCGGACCCGAGCTAGCGGCCCCACCTGGGGTGAGCTGGCACCGGCCAACCAAGCCGCTAGTAAAAGTAGAACGACATTCTGGCCGGTGAAGCCTTCAGCACTGCCCGCTATCACATAACTCAGGGCAATGACCCCGGCGAGCAACACAGCATTGGCGATGGCGGCCGTGATCAGGACCGGTTTTTGGCCGATTCGGTCGGCGGCGAAACCCAACAGCGGGGCGCCCATTGCCGAACCGATGCCGACAGCTCCCGCAGCAAACCCGCCGATGGCATAGGAGTGACTCACCGCAGTGACCAAGGTGAGGACGCCGACATTGAGCATCGCCAAAGGCAAACGGGCGAATAGCCCTAAGGGCACGAATCCCCTGCCGGAAAGCGCCAGGATACGAGAGAAGCGCCCCCCGGAAGGGGAAGACGCAGAAGGGGAAGATTCGGGTGCGGAGGACGCCGCCACAACGGAGTGGGCTTCAGAAGTGCTGGAGGCTTGAGGGGAGCTCCCCTGAGTAGCCCTCGAAGAGTGGGTCACAATAATTGCTTTCGGGTACGTATCAAAGCGTGCATCGTCCCTCCGCCCGATGCACCCGACCCGTTTACCCCTCTATTCTAACTGATTGAGCAAACGAGTCTTCAAAGTAGAACCGTGCTGCCCTTTGGTAACCTCGAGCTGCATCGGAATCCTCAGCTTCATCTCAGCGACATGACTGACCAGCCCTACCGTGCGGCCGCTATCCCGCAGATTTTCCAACGATGTCATCACTTGATCGAGAGACTCCTCATCCAAGCTGCCGAATCCTTCATCGACGAAAAGCGTCTCGATCTGCATGCCACCGGATTCTTGCTGTACGACGTCGGCCAGGCCGAGGGCGAGCGCTAGGGAGGCCATGAAGGACTCCCCGCCGGAAAGCGTCGAGGTGTCCCGGCGTTTTCCGGTCCAGCCATCGATCACTTCTAAGCCAAGACCGGATTTTCTGGAACGGCCAGCCAGAGCATCGGTGTATTCGAGCGAGTATCTCCTGCCGCTCATGGTGAGCAATCGTTCGGTTGCTGCGGCCGCCACCTGCTCCAACCGAGCTGCCAGCACATAGGCGCTGAGCGGCATTTTGTAGTTGTTATTGCCCAAACCACGGGCAGTATCGGCTAATTCGGTGAGCATTTGGCTATTTTCGCGTTGCGGAAGCAGTTTTTCTTCTAGAGCAGCGAAGCGCTGAGCCGACGTTTGTACCGTGTCGCTGAGCTGCGCGGCTAGCGCCCGCTGAATCGCGGCGTCCTTCGCTTTGCCGTCCGCTCTTTGGCTGAAGGCCAAGAGCTCGGCGAGTTGTTCCGGAGTAGCTGGCGCCGCTCCCGCCGCTCTTTCTCGCAGCGCCTCTTGGACAGGGTCCGCAGCTAAGGCCTGTTTCGCCCGAATATCGGCTTCCTGGTAGGAAGTCATGGCCGCTTCCAGTTCCTGCAGTTCAGCCTCTGAGCGCAGCGCCAACTCAAGATCAGCGGCGCTGCTAAAGCTGCTGCTGCTCAGCTTTCCTTCGAGCAGTTCGGTGGCCTTCTCCAATTCAGCTTCGGCGTGTCCTAAAGCCCGGTGGCTGGCGATGGCTTCGTGGAGCAGTCTTTCGGTGGTTTCGCATTCCTGGAGTTTGCGCTCCATCGAATCACCGGGTTCCAGATGCTCGTTGAGCTTTGTTTCTCGTTGCGTGATCGATGCCTCGAGCGAACTGAGCTGAACTCCCAGTTCGAGCTCTCGATGATGCACGTGCTGGGCAGTTTCCTCCAGGCGGGTGATTCCGGTCCGCAACTCACCGAGCTGTTCGACGAACCGTTCCAGCTCTCCTTGAGCCGTTTTAGCTCGCTGATGCAGTTGCGCCTGGAGTTTATGCTGTGCTTGGACCGTTTCGAGATCCTCGTTTCCGCCGCGTGCGGCTAGAGCGGCTAGTTCGGTGTGAGCCTGAGCGTGCCGATCGGTGGCCAGCGCTGCCAAACGCTCTTGTGTTTCGTGCTTCTTGCGCGCCGCATCCTCCCGAACGGCTAGTTGGGCGTCTCCGTGCTGCCCAGGAGCTGGGCTGGGATGCTCCAGTGAACCGCAGACCGGGCAGGGCTGATCGGGCTGCAATCCGGCGGCGAGTTCCGCTGCGGAGCGTTCCAACCGCTCCGCTAAAAGAGCGAGCCAGTGCTCTTTTGCTTCGAGCTGCTGAGTTTTTGCTGCCTGCAACTCCTCGCTGAGTCCGGAGAGTTTCTGGGCTAATTTCTGATGCTCTCGGACAGCTTCCAGGGTGGCTGCTGAGTCAGCCAGATTTTGCGCAGTGAGTTCGAACTTGCTAGCGGCCTGTTCGGTGGTCTCTCGGGCCTCAGACAGGGCGTCCTGCTGCTGGCGGAGAGTGCTGAGTTGCTCATCGAGGTCCGCTGCCCGGCGCTGACATTCGCTGAGTTCCGCCACTCCCGCAGCGTGCTTGGCCAGATCTTGGTCCAAGAGCCGCTGCTCAGGCAGCAGCGCCTTGATCAAGGTCGCTTGAGCAGCTGCCGCACGACTGGCAGCCTCCCAGCCCGCGGCGTCACTGGTCGCCTGAGCTGCCGGGAGCGCCTGTTGGGCGCGTTTGGCCACGATCTGAGCTTTCTGCACCTCTGATTCGGCCTGCTGCAATCGGGTGGATTCACTGGCAAATCCCTGAGCTGCTCGGTGCTGCTCCACCAGCTGCTGCCGATTTCGCTGTTCGGGAAGGCCCTCAGCCACTTCCTCGACCGCAGCTTCGGCAAGGATCAGTGCTTGATGCCTTTGGCTGAGTGCCCTGGCCGCTTCCAACTGCTCCTTCGCTCTGCTTGCCTCTGATTCCGCAGCCCCCAGTTGCGCTTCTAAGTATTGTTGAGCGCGCCGCATCCACTCTTGAAGATCGGCGAAATCGGGTTGCTCTAGGCCGCTCTGCGAAGCAGGCTCCGAGAGTGCCTGCTCAACCCCCGGCCGCTCTTCGGCGGACCGCACAGCGAACCCTAGCCAATCGAGTTCGGCCGCCTCGGGAAGCCGCGGGAGGAAATGATTCACTTGTTCTCGAGCGTCCTCGAGTAGCTTGCCGAGCACCGCTTCTTGTTGGTTCAGCTCGGTGCGCACCGCCACAGCATGGCGATTCAGTTGTTCCTCTACAGCCTCGAAATAGTCGGTGCCGAAAAGCTTCTGCAATAGTTCTTTGCGGTCCTTGACCTGAGCCCGTAAAAAGGCCGCGAACTCGCCTTGGGCCAGCATCACGACCTTAGTGAACTGTTCACGGTTCATGCCGAGAAGAGCCGCGATCTCAGCCCCGACTTCCTGGCTTCGCGAGGAGCCAACCTGCCAGCGGCCATTGACTTTCTCCCGCAGCAAGGTCCGGGCCTGTTCCGTCACGGTGGAGTTGCCACGCTTTGCCGGTCGTTGCCATGCCGGGCTGCGTTCGACGTCGAACAGCCGGCGGGAAACACTGAATTCCAAAACCACCAAGGGCTCGAGTTCCGCCAGAGCATGGTCGCTGCGCAGATGATTCCCGTCTTGCCGTGCCCCGGGAACCGCGCCGTAGAGAGCGAAGCAAATAGCATCCAGAACGCTGGTCTTCCCGGCACCGGTAGCACCGTTGAGCAGGAAAAGGCCCTGCTCCCCCAGACGATCAAAATCAATGACCTGGCGTTCCACGAAGGGGCCAAATGCCTGAATCTCGAGGCGATGAATTCTCATTCAGCGACCTCGGAAGCACGCACCGAGTCCAGGGCCGAGTTGAGCGCGGCTTCTTCCTGTGCGCTGGCGCTCTTCGCCCGGACGTGGCTGAGGAACCCGGTACAGATCTCCAGATCGCTTTGAGCGGCGGCAATCCGCTGGGCGTAGCTGAGTTGTTGGGTAGTGGAAAGAACCTCTGGGACGTATTCCAGAACCAGTGTGTGCGGAAAACGCTCTCGTAGCTGCTCCATGGCACGGCTCGGACGCTGCGTATCGGTCAAGGTGACTTGGCAATAAGAACTTTCGGCGTCTTTCAACGCCGGGTCGGAAAGCAACTCGGTCAGCTTGCCTCGCAGTACCGCGAGCTGACGTTCCGGGGGCCAATCCACAGCTTTCACCGCGCTCAACCCGCTCGCCTCGAGCTCGACAATCCAACCGCCCTTGGAGTGCCCGGTCTCGGAAAAGGAGTAAGCCAGCGGTGAGCCGCTATATCGAACCGCTGTGCTCAACTCTTGACGGCGATGCAGATGACCGAGAGCTACGTAGTCGAAGCCCTCAAAGAGATCGAGTGGCACCGCGCCGATGCCACCCGCGCGCATTCCACTGAGGACCCGTTCGTCGTCGTCACCGGAGCTCACCCCTCCCGAGGCGAAGGTATGTGACATCACCACCGAGGGCATCCCGGGCCGGAGTGCTAGGTCTTCCCGGATTCGCTGCAGTGCGGCGGCTAGGACAGTACGGTGATCGGGGTCTTCAACTCCCAGCTCTTCGGCCACCAGTCGTGGTTCTAAATACGGCACGGCGTAAATCGCCACTCCGTCGATGATGATTGGCAGGTCCAGATCCTGCACACTGGCAGCAATATGAACTCCGCCGTGGCTGAGCACCTTGGCAGCAAAGCCCAAGCGGCTGGCAGAATCGTGATTTCCGCTGCTGAGCACCACCGTGACACCGGCTTCTCTCAGGCGACTGAGGGTATCGCTGAACAGCCGGACGACGTCGACCGAAGGAAGCGCCCGGTCGTACACATCTCCCGAGATGAGCAGGACCTCGATGCGCTGTTCATGCACCGTCTGCAGCAACTGATCGATAAAACGCCGCTGCGCGGCGAGTAGCCCGACCCCGTGAAAAGACCGGCCCAGGTGCCAATCCGATGTGTGCAGCAATCTCATGGGACAAGCCTAGGGGCTGGTACCGACATCGGTACCAGCCCCTAGGAACTCCTTAGTTCTCTTTGTTCTTGGCTTCCGGCTCGGCTTTGGAGTCACCGGCGCCGTCGAAGAATTCGCGAGCCTCCTCGCTGGCCTTGGCCTCGGAGACCACAGGGGCAGCCTCGGCGACTACCGACTCGTCCGCCTCGGTCTTCTCCTCGTCCTCGGTCTCCAGCGGCGCGGCATCAGCAACGGCCGCAGCGGCGTCACCGTCGGTGACGATGAAGCCTCGGTAGACCAGGCCGGCGAGCGCGGCACCCACCAGAGGCGCAACCCAGAACACCCAGAGCTGGCCGAAGGCCCAGCTATCGGTGAAGAACACCACGGCGGTGGAGCGCGCTGGATTCAAGCTGCCGTTGGTGAGCGGGCCGAGCACCGTGAGCAACACCGCAAGGCTCAGACCGATCGCGAACGGGCCAGTGGATTTGCTGCTCTTCAAGCGGCCGACGGCCAAGATCACCGAGACGAAGACCGCGGTGGCGATGATCTCGATCAGCACAGCGCTGATCATCGGCAACTTGACCTGGGAGTGCTCCTCGAAGCCATTCGCGAGCTGACCGAAAACCGTACCCAGTCCGCCGCCCTCAGTGGCAGTCTGGAATGCGGGCAGGCGCACCAAGGTGACATAGAGCACGAGCGCGGCCAAGAAGCCACCGATCAGCTGAGCCACCACGTAGAACAACGCGTGTAGCCATTTGATGCCACCCGCGATCGCCGCACCAAGAGTCACAGCAGGGTTGAAATGCCCGCCGGAAACCTGCCCGAAGGCAATCGCCGCCACCACGAGCGCCAGGCCGAAAGCGAGCGCCGAAGGAATCTGGGCTGCGCCTTGCATGCCGCCCCAGAGCGCGGCACCGAGGCCGCCGAAGACCAGGATGAAGGTACCGAGTACCTCAGCTCCGAGCCGGGCCCATATCGAAGGCTTCTTAGTTTCAACAATTTCGACGTCGGCAACTGCTTCGCTGCTGACTGTGCTCTCCTGGGACATCATGTTCCTTTAGCTTGGGGGTTTATCCGCACTTTACTGTACCGGGTGAAGCGGGCTGACGTCTGTGAAGGCTCTGCGGATCAGCAAGTAGATTAGGATGATGAACTTTTCTTCCAGGGTCCGTGGCTGCTTGATGGGCGGTGCTCTCGGTGATTCCTTCGGGTATCTGATTGAACTGGCGGATCTGGAAACCATTGAGCAACGTTACGGCGCTGAAGGCCTGCTCGAGCTCTCTCAGGGCACGGCGGAGATACATTTTTCCGACGACACCCAATTGACGCTTTTCACCGTGGATGGGCTGGTCGAAGCCATTGAATGGGCGAATCAAGGGGTCTCGGCAGACCCACTGGCTTGCCTCTGGCTCGCTTATCTGCGCTGGCTGCGCAGCCAGGGTGAGACGATTCCGGAGAACGCCCCTCAGCCACCGGGCCGCTGGATCGATCAGCAAGCCGTGCTGCAGCATCGTCGGGGGCCGGGTAAGGCCTGTCTGAACTCGCTGCTGAGTGGAGAGATGGGCACCGTCAAGAAGCCGATCGATCCGCGGGCCCGAGGCTGCGGATCGGTGATGAGATCAGCTCCTTTCGGTTTGGTCCGTTATCTGCAAGCGGCGGATGCGGCCCGGATGAGCAGGGAGGGTGCCGCGCTGACTCACGGTCATCCGGCGGCATTACAGTCTTCCGCGGCACTGAGCTGGCTGATCCACCAGCTTGCTGTCCAAGAGCTTCCGTTGGCTGAGGCTCTTGATTCGACCCACCACTATCTTCGCGAGTTGCCGGCCGAGCCGGACCTGCTCGGCCGCTTCGAGGCTGCGGTGCGATGGGGCAGCACCCCTGGCTCAGCGGTTCTGCGGGGTGAAGCGCTGACCGAAGCGCTGGGCGAAGGCTGGCTCGCCGATGAAGCACTGGCGATCGCGATCTACGCCGCTCTGGCTACCCAGCGCGATGCCGGCAATCCAGTCGAGCATTTCCAGACAGCGGTCCGGCTGGCCGCCAATCACCGGGGAGATTCGGATTCAACTGCTTCCCTGACCGGAAGCATCGTAGGCGCATTCTATGGCGAGGAGTGCTTGCCGGACTCCTGGTTGAAACTCGCGGAAGCGCCCGACGTCATTTATACGATGGCAGATAACTTGGTGCGAGTCAGCGCATAACAGTCCTCGCTTAGCGATCGGGTCCCTGATGGCTGGGGTTCAGTGTCTGGGTCTCTAGCCACTGAGGCTGTACTGACTGAGACCTTAGTGACTGGGATGGAGCGCCGAGCGCAAGCCGATCTGATGGCAGGCCTCGCAGACCGAGTTCGGGATCAGCCCGATGCGCTGCAAGACCTCGAAGATCGCGCAGCCCAAGCAGAAGCCGAGGAAGGACTCCAGCGACGCCGCCACGATGAGCAGCACTAAGAGCACCCAGGCAGCCAAGGGGATACCCGCGAAGTAACAGACCGCCGCGGCGATCGAAATCACCGCGCCGATGCCCTGGGCGAATCTCTTCGGCGGACCGGGAACCAGTTTCGGCGCTCCGATCCGGGGCGCCAGCACTTTGACAGAGAGCAGCGCGAAAGGGGAGATGCGAGGCCCGAAGAGCACCCGCAGCACAAAACCGATGGCCAGGATCACCAGACCCCAGGCCCAGCCCGTCAGCAGGGTGACCAGGGCGAGCACCACCACCAGGCCCGCGGTAAACCTGGCGGCGTATTCATTGACCGGATTGGGGAAGGCGAAAATGCGTTTCCAGCGACCCGCACGAAGAACCACCCGTTGCTCAGCCGGCAGTGCCTCCGCTGGGAAGCCAGGTGAACCTGATGAATCTGGTAGCTGTACCATTTATTTAGCCTAGATTTGGGCTTCAGGCTAACCAAGCATTGTGTCGAACTAAGTCCCTTTTGGCCTATGGAACCGGTTGTCCTGTGAAACCGGTTGGCCTATGGAACCGGTTGTCCTGTGAAACGGGTTGTCCTGTGAAACCGGGCGAATCAAGGTTTTCAGGCCAAGGGTCCCCAGGTCTCAGACGCTCAGGGCCCCAGACACCGAAGGCCAGCGAAGGCTGAGGGTAGTCTGGCAGCATGACTATCCGGCAGAACTTCCTGGTCACCGGCGGCAGCAGCGGCATTGGCTACTTCATCGTCGAGCAGCTTGTCGCTGCCGGGCATCGGGTCACCATTGCGGCACGCAACGCTGACCGTGCCGCGGCCGCGATCTCGGCGATCCAGCGGCGGACGCCGGAGGCAGCGCTCACCTTCCAGCAGCTCGATCTTGGCTCACTGGCCTCGGTGCAGGAAGCGGCCGGAGAACTTCTCGATCACGAAGCTTTCGACGCCGTGATCGCCAACGCCGGAGTGGTGCACCAGCAGGGGCTCAATCGCACGTCAGACGGCTTTGAGCTGTTCTTCGGCACTAACCACCTGGGTCATTTTGCCCTATTAGCCAGACTCTTCCCCGCCCTTCGCAAGCATCCGGGTAGCCGGATCGTGCACCTCGGCAGCATCTCACATCTGTGGGCTCGACCGGTGCTCGGCGAGCCGGGTCAGTATGGCTGGTTCACCAATTATCAGAACTCCAAGCTCGCCGTGATGCAGTTCGGTTTTGAACTGGACCGGCGATTGCGCGAGCACCGGATCGATGTGCAATCAGTGGTGGCGCATCCCGGCAGCGCACCGGAGCAATTCACTCCGCAACGCCCTGGGCTGCCGGCTAGCACGCGGTTACCGGCGGCCCTGCGAGCACTGGGAAGCGCCATCTCGCAGGGAAAGGACGCCGGAGCCTGGCCGATCGTGCACGCGGCGACGGCGGTCGGCGTACCGGGAGGCTCCTACTGGGGGCCCTCCGGGATCTTTCATCTGGCGGGGGAACCTGTTTCGCAGCGGGCGGCGGCTCGCGCTTATCAGCGAGCCGCGGCGCGTCGGCTGTGGGATCTCTCGGTGGAGCTCAGCGGCGTCGACTTCGAGTTCTAACCGATCATCTGCATGAATTCGCCCTCGGAGAGCACTTCGATCTTCTGGCCCCGCTCATGCAGTTCGAGTACCCGGCGGGCCTTTGCGGTGATCCGACCGGCCGTCGTCTTACCGAGCTTGAGATCAGCGGCGATGAACCCGTCCCCCACCACCAGCACGGTGGTCTTGGCGGTCACGCTGCTGGCTGGCCTAGCGCCCATCAGGGCGGCTCGCTGTTTAGCGGTGCCGCGAGAGATCTGGAGGTTCCCGGTGAAAACCACTGTCTGCCCGAAGAGCGGATGGTTACTGTCCGCAGCGGGATTCGGTTCCGGATTGGGGCCCTCTTCCGGCCAGCCAAACCAATTCGAGGCCGAAGCTGCGGCCTGCGCAACCGGCTGATCCGGGTCCGGTACAAAGGCGGGCATCACCGGAAGCGCTAGATTCAGCCTTTGATAGAGATCTTCGAGGGAGTCCGCATTCTGCCGAGCGGCAATGTCGATCAAGATTCCGGCGCAGGCCCGGGCATCCTCAATGGCGTCATGATGATGGATCAGCGGCACGCCCGCTGCCTCGGCGACGAAAGGCAAGGAATAAGAAGGCAGCGAGTAACTGCGCCGCGCCAGGATCACCGTGCAGGCGTAGGAGAACCCCGGTCCTGAGCGTGCACTGGCTTGCAGTGCGGCCTTGATCACTCCGGTGTCGAAGGCAGCGTTATGCGCCACCAGGATGTCATCGCCCAGAAAGCCGGTGATTTCATCGAAGACCTCAGCAAAGCGCGGTTGAGTGGCTACTTGCTGCGGAGTGACACCGTGAATCTGGATATTTCTCTGATCGAAATGATCGTGTCCCACGGGCGGCCGCATCAGCCAGAAGGCTTCCTCGACGATCCGGCCATCCCGCACCCGGCTGAGCCCCACCGCGCAGGGTGAACCCCTAAATCCGTTGGCCGTCTCGAAATCGATCGCCGTGAAATCCAAACTCACCCCTCAAGGTTAGCGCCGTCCGGGGATCATCGGCGGCACGGCATGCCGGATAGGCTAAGAAGCATGAGCTGGTACTTATTCGACTACGGCATGGTCATTTCGGAAGCGCCGACGGCGACAGATTGGGCGGCTCTGGAGGAAGCCATCGGGCTCCCGGCGGAGCCTGAGGACAGCACCTATTGGCGGCATCGGGAAAGCTACGACGCCGGAGAGTTGAATGCCGAGCAGTACTGGACATCGGTGCTGGGTCGGCCGGTCTCCGAGGGCCAGCTAGCTCAATTGCACGCCCTGGATGTACGCGCTTGGTCTCATCTGAACACCGAGACCCTCGATGTGCTGGAGGCCATCGATTCGACCGGCGCCGGGCTCGCGCTGCTATCGAATATGCCACTAGAACTAGCCGAGGAACTAGGGGCTTCCGGCGTCTGGCCACGATTCTTCAGCCAACTCTTCTTCAGCGGTCGGCTCGGACTGATCAAACCAGATCGGCAGATCTTTCAGTACGTGCTAAACGAACTCGGAGTGTCAGCTGAACAGGTGACCTTCATCGATGACCGGCAAGAGAACCTCGACGCGGCTGCCGCCCTGGGGTTCCACACCGTACTGCATACCCAGGGCACCGATCTGGCCGCCGAGCTCAAGCTGGCTTAAGGCGCTGAGCGCCAGCGCCCGGCAGTTACCGGGCACCAGCGCTCAAGGCGTTCCTCAATCCAGGATGCTAGGGCGTCGCCCTGCGCAGGGTCAGATAGGAACCGCCTGCGAGCAAGGCGCAGAGCGCGAAAAGCCAGCCGGCCATGCTCAGATTCGTCTGCTCTCCGAACCAGCCGAAGAAGTTCAGCCACCAGCCCTGCCAGCTGAGCAGCGCAGCTAAGCCGACCAGCAGCACGCCCAAACCGATGGTGACCACGAGCACTCCGTTGACCTGCCAGCGCTTGTAGAGGGTCGCCGCCCAGAAGCCGAACAGATAGAGGAACAGCATGAGAGAGAAGAAGAACAGGATCGTGGCGTACCAAGCACCGTCGGAGACCCAGGGCAGATAGAACATATGCCCCTTCATCCCCCAGCCATCAGTAGCATTCTCAATCAGGCCCATCACCCAGTAGATCAACGCCATCACCAGTGCCACACTGCCGAAGAGCAACATGGAGCCGAGATAGAAGGCCCGGCGGCTGATGCTCAGGCCCTGAGAGAAGGGAAAGGTCAGGGTGAGCGCTTGCAGGCCGAGGGCGAAAAAGTACCAGATCACCGCTTGGCCTGCCCCGGAGAACTTGAAGTCGACGCTATTGGGGATCAGCGCGAAAATCGCCAGGCTGAGCACGAAGCAGCCGGTGAGGATCATCGCCGGGACTCCTAGAAAGGTCCATTTGTTCGTCAATTGCATTTTGACGACGTTGATTACCTTGTTCATCGACGTGCCTCCTTGGCGAATTCGCTCTCCACTGTCTTTTCGGTGAAATCCTCGGCCGCTGAATTGATGGTCTTTCGCACCACGAGCTGCTGGAGCGAGACGGGAGCCAGTTCCAGCCCCAGTTGGTGTGCCTCGGCGCGTTCTTCCGGGCTCAGCTGGCCGTCAATGGTGACCGAGGCCAGCGAGGCGAAGTTCTCTCGGTGCAGTATCTCGCGCCCGGCGAGGAAGCCCTCGATCTTTACCGCGGGGCCAACCACCGTGACGGCCCCGCCGCGGATGTTCTCTGCATCGTCGTCGATGATGATCCTCCCCTTGTCGATCACGATCACATGCTCCAAGAGGTTGGACACCTCGTCGATCAGATGGGAGGAGAGCACGATGGTGCGCGGGAATTCGGAGTAGTCCTCGACCAACCGGTCGTAGAAGAGCTGGCGGGCCACCGCATCCAGCCCCAGATAAGGCTCATCGAAGAAGGTCAGCTCGGCTCGTGAAGCCAGACCGATAATCACGCCGACCGCCGAGAGCTGGCCCCGGGAGAGCTTCTTGATCCGCCGGTTGAGTGGGAGCTGGAAATCTTCCACCAGGCGATCCGCCAGCTCCTGATCCCAGTTCTCGAAGAACAGCTTGGCCGAGGCGAAGGCGTGCTTGGGCCGGAAATCATCGGGGTATTTCTGCGATTCCCTGATGAAGCAGATCCTGCTGAGGATCTTGTCGTTCTCATAGGGGTCTCCGCCGAAGACTTCGATGTCCCCGCTGGAACGGAAGCCTTGCGCCGTCAGAATCGACATTATGGTCGTCTTACCGGCCCCGTTGCGTCCCAAGAGACCGTAGATCTTCTTCGGCTCGAGTTCGAAGCTGACCGAGTCCAAGGCAGTGAAGTCCCGATATTTTTTGGTGAGGTTCCGGACCCTGACCACCGGGCTGGATTGCTGTGCTGTGCCAGCGTTGGCTGTTCTGGTCATGATTTCGCTGCTCTTTCTGCCGCATCCAGCGGCTTTTCCGGCAGACCCCCGTCACGGGTGATCATCTCGGCCAATTGCGTAGTATCGATGCCTAATTTGCGGGCTTCCACCCGCAGTGGCTGGACGAATTGCTGGTAAAACTCTTCGCGTCTGCGTGCTATCAAGGTGTCCCTCGCTCCGGTTGCGACGAACATGCCTATTCCTCGTCGCTTGTACAAAATGCCGTCGTCGACCAGCAGGTTGACCCCCTTGGCCGCAGTGGCGGGATTGATTCGATGAAATGCTGCGAATTCATTGGTAGAAGGCACCTGAGTTTCCTCGGCGAAAGTGCCTTCCACGATCTCGTTCTCTATTAATTCCGCAATCTGCAGGAAGATCGGCTTGTCATTGTCGATCATGAATCCCTCTTTTCTGAACCGACCAGGTTGGTTACTCGGTTAGCCGGTTCATTACTTATGTAACTAACCTAAGCTCTGATTTTCCTCCTGTCAACCATTTGGCGTGGAATCAGCGAGCGGGAGAGGATTGAGCGGTGCACACAACGGTTCATGTCAGCGCGGTGGCGATCTTCAATGAGCACGGTGAGCTGCTCACCGTGCGGAAACGAGGCACCGCGAAATTCCAGCTTCCGGGTGGTAAACCCGAGGGGACCGAATCCTTCGAACAGGCAGCTCTTCGCGAAGTCCTCGAAGAAGTCGGCGTACAGCTAGATGCCGCAGATCTGCGGCATCTAGGGCATTGGGAAGGTCCGGCAGCAAATTCCGATGCCAGTTCAGTGAGCGCTCAGGTGTATTTGGCGGCGAGACATCACGAAGCAGTGGCCCAGGCGGAAATCGCCGAGTTGCGCTGGATCTCGGTGCACGCGGAGCCCAGCGAAGACCTGGCGCCGCTTACTTCTCTTTTCCTGCTGCCCCTTTTACGTAAGCTTGACCCTCCGCGATATCCGGGTTCCGTGCACTGATCCCGGCCTGCACCCGCTTTTCCAGAGCGGCCAGCGCCTCATCGGGCAGCACGATCAAACCGTCGAGTTCCTTGCGAGTCCGGGTATAAGCCAGCTGCCGTTCAGCTTGAGTCGAAGCCTCATCGACCGCCATCGGCAGCAACTTCCGAGCGGTTTTGAGCCGCTGCCGCTCGGGTTCGCTGAAGTGCTGATCCTTGATCCGTTTGGCTTCACGCTCGGCGATATCGAAGCTGACCTCATAGTTCCTCACCGCCTGGCGGTATTCGGCCAGCTGAGCATCGTTGCTCAGTTCCGCCGCATGATCGGGCCGCATCCCATCGGCAAGTCGTTTAGCACGCAAGAAATCAACGGTGAGCGGTTCCCGAACGTCGGACATCATCGGATAGTCAATGAGCTTCCCGACGTCGAGCTCGTAGTCCAGCCACCGGGCATTGACCGCGTCATGATCAGCGACGAGCCTCTCGGCTTCGCTGGGGCGCTGGCTCCCTTGATCAGGCAGCCCAGAAGGCTGCTGCTGAGCAGCCTGAGGAATCCCCGCAGCCTCAGCACGGCGATCGGCTCGCCTTCGGTACCGCCTATCCCAGCGAAAAGTAGAGCGAATAATCCCGGCAAAAACCGGCAGCAAGAAGATGAACCACCAGTGATCCCCTACCCACCCGAGCACCTGTCCGACATCATTCACAGCACATCACTTCTTCATCCTGTCATGATGCGGCACCGCCCTCAATGACTTTTGTCATCCTTTGGAGCCGCTAGAAAGCGGATTCTCAGTTCCTCATCGCTCAACTGCCAGCGAGTCATTACAGGAACTGACAGAATAATGAGATGGAATTCATTGGGGTCTTACTGGCGATCGTGATCGTCGTCTGCGCGGTGAGCGCGTTGGGAAAGAGAATCAATGTCTCAGCGCCGCTGCTGCTCGTGGTGGTCGGCGCTCTCGCTTCGTACATCCCCGCGATGAACATCGAGTTGAACCCGGAGATCATTCTGGTGGCAGTGCTGCCACCCTTGCTCTTCGCTGCGGCCTTCCAAACCTCCCTGGTCGATTTCCGCAGCAATAAGCGCTCCATCGGCCTGCTCTCAGTGGGCTATGTGATCTTCACCGCTCTGGGAGTCGGACTGATCGCCTATTGGGTCTTCCCCGGGATCTCGCTGGCGGCGGCAATTGCTCTGGGGGCGGTGGTCGCTCCCCCGGACGCCGTGGCGGCCACCGCGATCGCCCACCGGGTTGGCCTGCCCCGCCAAGTGGTGAGCATCCTGGAGGGCGAATCTCTGGTCAATGACGCTACCGCCCTGGTGACGCTGAAAGCGGCTCTTGCCGCCACGGCCGGCGGGATCTCGGTCTGGGAGACCGGGGTGCAATTCCTCTGGGCTGCCGGTGGTGGCGTGCTGATCGGGGTGATAATGGCGATCATCCTGACCCAGATCCGCATCCGGGTGCGCAACGTGGCGATCAATACCTCGATGTCGCTGGCAGCGCCTTTCCTGGCCTATCTGCCCGCTGAAGAACTACATGTCCTCGAGATGCCCGCCTCCGGTGTGCTCGCCGTCGTGGTCTGCGGGCTGCTGATGGGCTTCAAGAGTCCGGCAATGCCGGGCGGGGCTTCCCGGATGAGCCAGCGCAGCAATTGGACCACCGTGCAGTTCCTGCTGGAGAACTCGGTGTTCCTGATCATCGGTTTACAGGCCAAGACCATCATCCAAGAGGTCCAGAAGGACGATCTCGGGCTGGATACCATCTGGTGGGGCTGCCTCGCCGTGCTGGTCGCGGTCCTCGTGCTACGGCCGATCTGGGTCTTCCCCGCCACCTATCTGCCACGCTGGCTGATCCCGGCGGTGCGCCGCAATGACCCTTCACCGGGCTGGCAATCTCCCGCGATCATCTCCTGGGCCGGAATGCGTGGCGTGGTCACCCTGGCAGCGGCACTCACCCTGCCCATCGAGTTGCCGCACCGGGCCGTGCTGATCCTCGCTGCGCTCGTCGTGGTGGGTGGCACCCTGGCGCTCCAAGGTTTCACTTTGCCGCCTTTGGTGCGCGCGCTCAAAGTCCGAGGACCGGATCGGCGTGAGGATCTGCTCTCCGAGGCCGCGGTGATGCAACGGGCCACCGCGGCCGGCGTCAGTCGTTTGCGGGAGATCTCCACCGATGATGACCCACCGGAGGTGCTAGCCATGCTCAAACGGCGTACCCAGGAACGAGGCCTCGCCGCCTGGGAACGCCTCGGCAGGCCCGGCACCGAGGCCATGACCCCTTCGCAGCGCTACGCTCAGTTGCGTCAGGAAATGCTCATTGCGGAACGCGACGAAGTGCTCAGCCTGCGGCGCAGCGGCGAATACCCGCACGAAGTGCTCGGCGAGGTCCTCGAAAGGCTCGACGTCGAAGAGTCCATGCTGGAAAGCGCCTTGGAGGACCCGGAATTCGATGATCCCACCGAGCCCACGGTCTCTGAAGGCGGTTGCGAGCACTTGCAGGCCGCGCAAGACCTCCCGGTACCTGAGGATCCGGTTTGCCAGGACTGCATCGATGAGAACACCACTCCGGTGCATCTGAGGATGTGTCTGAGCTGCGGCAAGGTGGCTTGCTGTGACTCCTCGGTGGGGCGGCATGCCGATAAACACTATCGGCTCAGCGGGCATCCGGTGATGCGCAGTGTTGAAACTGGTGAGAGCTGGCGCTGGTGCTATCCAGATGAACTGCTCGGCTAAGACTCCACAGTAGGCTCGGGAAGGGGTGCTCCGCGCCACTGGACAACAGGCTCGCCCACCGCTGTTCGACCCTGGCCAACACCTGGTGCCGTACCCTTGAGGGGTGACTTCTTTATTCTCCGGCGTGCTGCCAACTGACTTTCATCCGGCCTTTCAAGCGGGGCCGGTGCGAGCTGGCCTGCTGCCCGACTGGCTCAACCCGATCAATATCTTGGACAATCCGGCCCTGGGTTTTTGGGTCATCGTGATTGCCTGCGGCATCATCTTCGCCGAAACGGGCTTGTTGCTGGGGTTCTTCTTGCCGGGGGATTCACTGCTCTTCACCGCTGGCCTTTTGACCGCTGCGGGTAAGCTCCCGATCAATATCTGGTTCCTGATACTGCTTCTGGTGATCTGCGCCATCGTCGGCAACCAGGTGGGCTATATGATCGGGGCGAAGGCAGGGCCAGCAATCTTCAACCGGCCGGATTCCCGCTTCTTCAAGCAGGAGAACATCACCAAAGCCCACGAATTCTTTGAAAAGCACGGCGGCAAAGCGCTGATCCTGGCTCGCTTCGTGCCAATCATCCGCACCTTCGTTCCGGTGATCGTCGGCGTCGCCCAAATGGATCGCAAGCATTTCACCCTGTTCAACATCATCGGCGGAGTGCTCTGGGCCGGCGGCGTCACCCTGCTCGGCTTCATCCTGGGCGACCGGGTTCCGTGGGTCAATCAGAACCTGGATCTGATCTTCATCATCATCGTGCTGATCTCGGTGATTCCGATCCTGATTGAGCTGTTCCGCGGCTGGCGCGCCCGGAACAAGCAAGCCAAGCAGGGCTAATACGCTCTCAGCTTCCCCGAGCTTTGCTGTGGAGTTCTAACTCAGTGCTTAACTCAGTGCGGCAACCACGGCGGGAAGCAGTTTCCGGAACGCTTGACCGCGGTGTGAAATCCGATTCTTTTCCGCTGATTCCAATTCTGCGCAGGAGCGGTCCAGCCCCAGAGGCTGCAGAATCGGGTCGTAACCGAAGCCGTTGCTCCCTCGCGGCTCGGTCAGCAGGGTACCCCGCAGCTCGCCCAATTCAACCACTTCGACGGGTTCAACCAGTTCGACGCCGGGCGCGACCAGCGCCGCGGCGCAGATGAACCGGGCGGCCCGGTGTTCCGTTGCGATGTCGCCGAGCTGAGCCAGCAGAAGCGCCAGGTTCGCGGCGTCGTCCCCGTGCTTTCCCGACCAGCGGGCAGAGAAGATCCCTGGAGCACCGCCCAGCACATCGACGGCCAGCCCCGAGTCGTCCGCGATTGCGGGCAGACCGGTTGCCTCGCTCACCGCATGGGCTTTCAGCAGGGCGTTCTCAGCGAAGCTGACCCCGGTTTCGGCGACGTCGGGAGCTCCCGCCGAGGCCGCATCGATCACCTGGGTGTCGACGTCCACACCGGGGATCTGCCCGCGCAACAGCTCCCGCAGTTCACCCAGTTTTCCTTGATTGTGAGTGGCCAGTACCAGCCTTGGCTGCGTCATCCTCAGCCCAGGGTGTCGCGCTGGATCTGCGCCAACTGAGAAGTTCCCTGCAAGGCGAGATCGAGCAGTGCATTGAGCTCATCCCGGTCGAAGGGGGCGCCTTCTGCGGTGCCCTGGACCTCGACGAACTTGCCACTGCCGGTGACCACAACGTTCATATCCGTTTCGGCCCGAACGTCCTCAACATAGGCTAGGTCGAGCATCGGCACGCCGTCGATGATTCCCACCGAAACCGCGGCAACCGTGTCCAGCAGGGGCTGCGCGGAAGCGGAGATCAGTTTCTTCTCCCGGGCGAAACGGATCGACTCAGCGAGTGCCACATAGGCTCCGGTGATCGCTGCGGTGCGGGTGCCGCCATCGGCCTGCAAGACATCGCAATCCAGAACGATGGTGTTCTCCCCCAACGCCTTGGGGTCGATGATCGAACGCAAGGAACGCCCGATCAGCCGGGAGATCTCATGGGTGCGGCCCCCGATCTTGCCCTTGACCGACTCGCGATCCGAGCGGGTGTTGGTCGCCCTCGGCAGCATCGCGTATTCAGCGGTCACCCAGCCTCGGCCCTCGCCTCGCAACCAGCGCGGCACTCCCTCAGTGAGCGAGGCGGTGCACAGCACCCGGGTATTGCCGAATTCGATGAGCGCCGATCCCTCGGCTTGGCTTGACCAGCCTCGGGTGATCGAAATGTCTCGCAGCTGGTCGTCAGTCCTGCCGTCGGCTCGAAGCGCTAAGGGGGTTGAAGGTGAATCTGCTGAACTCAATGCCATACCCCTACCCTATCGAATCCAGCCGTCCCATCGAATGTGACCAGAGTGGCAGGAGTGAAAGTTTTGACTACTCATCTGCATCATCCGTAACACTCAGCGGGACGGCTGGTTGATGAAGGAGGGGTTGGGGGCTAGATGTTGTAGTGCACACCCGCGACGGCGACCGCAACGTCGCCGGGGTAAACCGCCTTGGCCTCGGCCACCACGACGTTCGGTTCGGTCCAGACCGGCAGATGGGTCAGCAGCAGACGCCGCACACCGGCCTCGACTGCCGCTTCGGCGGCTCGTTTTCCGGTCAGATGAACGCCTTTCACGGCGTCGTCACGGCCTTCTTGGAAGGCCGCCTCACAGAGGAAGAAATGCGCATCCCGCGCCGCGTCCACCAGGGCCGGGCAGGAATCGGTATCCCCCGAATAGCTCAGCACTACTGTCCGGTCCACTCCGCTGCCATCGAATTCCTTAGCCTCGACCCTGATCGCATAGGCCTCTTCCATCGGGTGGTTCACGGTGTAAGGGGTGATCGTGAATGGCCCCAGTTCAACCGGGGTCCGCTCCTTCCAGGTCCTGAAGTCGAATTCCTCGCTCATTCCAGGCTCTGGATCTAAGCCATAAGCGGTGGCGAGGCGTTCGGCGGTGGCGGATGGCCCCCAGACCGGGATCCGGCCGGTGTTCCAGCCCGCTGGATCCCAGCGGACCGCGACGTGCAGCCCGCACAGATCCATGCAGTGATCCGGGTGCAGATGGCTCAGGAAGATGCCGTCAATATCGTGTAAATCCAGGTATTTCTGGACCGAACCGAGAGCCCCGCTGCCGAGATCGAGCAGGATCCGCCAGTTCCGTTCCCCGTCATTGGCGGTGAGCAGATAGCAAGAAGCTGGTGACTGCGGCCCAGGAAAGGAACCGCTGCAGCCGACGATGGTCAGTTTCACGAAATCCCGCCGATCCTCGGCGCCTCAGCCGAGCGACTCAGCTTGTTCATCTGGCCCGCCTCTGCTGCGCGGCGGAGATCATCTCGGGGGTGATCCGGGCGAGCGAGCCGGTCGGATAGTGCGCCGAAACATGGGCGGCGTGCTCCACCGCGATCACCTCAGGCCCCAGGAAACGCCGGGCCAGGGTCTCAAAGCTCTGAGCATCCCCGGTGGCCACGAAACGATGCTCAGGAGCTGCCTGCTCGGTGCGCTCCAGCCGATGCCGGAGCAGGGCACCGTAGACGTCCTTGGCGGTTTCCTCCGCGCTGGAGACGAGAGTTACGCCGTCGCCCATCACATAGGAGATGACACCGGTGAGCAAGGGATAGTGCGTGCAGCCAAGAATCAGAGTGTCCACCCCGGCCGCTTTGAGCGGGGCAAGATACTGCTCTGCGGTGCTCAGAAGCTCCGGGCCAGAGGTAATCCCGGACTCCACGAAGCGGACGAATTCCGGGCAGGCCACCGAGGTGATCTCCAGGTGCGGAGCGGCCGCGAAGTTGTCCTCATAAGCGCGGGAAGTGACGGTGGCGGTAGTGCCGATGACGCCGATTTTGCCGTTCCGGCTCGCAGCAACGGCTCGGCGCACCGCGGGCTGGATCACCTCGACCACCGGGATTCCGGCCTTCGCGGTGTATCGCTCCCTGGCGTCGGAGAGCACCGCAGCGGTGGCCGAATTGCAGGCGATGACCAGGATCTTGACGCCCGAATCCACTAATTCGTCCATCACGCCCAGCGCATTGGCCCGAACTTCCGCGATCGGCAGCGGGCCGTAGGGCGCGTGCGCGGTATCTCCGACATAGAGAATCGCTTCATTGGGCAGCTGATCGATCACAGCGCGAGCAACAGTCAGTCCGCCCACCCCCGAGTCAAAAATCCCGATGGGCGCCTGAGCGACGGAAGCTCCCGGTGTGGCGGAATCAGAAAATCCCGAGCTTCCGTTAACGGAATTCATTTCTCGGCCTCCGGGCTCTCAGCTCCCGGATCCTCGGCGTCTGTAGTCGGCTGAACGGCCTGCTGCCCCTCACGCTTTGCCTGCTTCCGCTCGGCTTTGCGCAAGGCGAGCATGGCGTGCACCAGAGCGCCTTGCAGCGCGGAGGCGAAGCGATAGACGATGGCTAGAAAGTCTTCGTCCTCCTCGGAAGTCTCCGCTCCCTCGTGCAGGCTCTCCACGGCTTCCGGGGTATCCAAGCCGAGTCGTTCAGCCATCACCAGCCGCACATCGTTCAGAGCCCGGACCAGCAACTCGGCTTGTGGCAGGCTGAGCCGCAATTCCTCGGAATCGAACATCAGGCTGGCTGCCCGCAGAGCGCCCACTTTGCTCTGCCGCACCGAGCGCTCGGTGAGCCGTCGTAGCTCCAGCGCGGCGTCGTCGTCCTCCGCGACGGCGTCCGGCAGCAATCTGCGCAGCGCGGGGTCGGTGGGAACGCTGACTTCGTGATTCCAGCCGATCAGCGCCTCAAGCGGATCTGCTGACTCGGCTTCCTCCGGCTCCAGCAGATCGATCACCGAACTGAAGATTCCCTGAAAAAGCCGACGTTCGGTTTCACCGATGCCGCCGACGATGCCTTCCGGACCGACGATAAAAGCCTTACTCATGGCCGCCTTGCCGCACAGTGGCTTGCAAACCGAAAGAGTGCATTGCCATCACATCCGTTTCAGCTTTTTCGCGCGATCCCTCAGCCACCACGGCTTGGCCGGATTGATGGACCTGAAGCATCAGAGTATGAGCACGCCTGCGCGAGTAGTTGAAATAACTCTGAAAGACGTACTCCACGTAGTCCATGGTGTTCACCGGGTCATCCCAGACCACAACCTGCCAAGGCAGTGCAGGCGAGGTCTGCTCAGCCGCGGAAGTTTCCTCGGCGACCTCGGATAAAGTGCTAGTACTCATCTGCCTATTCTAGGCGAGCCCGGTTAGAGTACTGCTGTGATCTCCGACAACTCGCGCATCTCACTGTTCACCGACCGTTACGAGCTGACCATGTTGCAGGCGGCCCTGCACTCGGGTCGTGCCAGCCGTCCCAGCGTCTTCGAGGCGTTCGCCCGCAGGCTTCCCGATGGCCGCCGTTACGGGGTGGTTGGCGGTACCGGCCGGCTCCTCGAAGGGATTATGAACTTCCGGTTCAACCAGACCGAACTGGATTTCCTGGCACAGCAGCGAGTGGTCAACCAGCAGACGTTGGATTTCCTAGCCGACTTCCGGTTTTCCGGGAGTATCTACGGTTATGCCGAGGGCGAGGTCTATTTTCCCCATTCCCCCATCCTGATCGTGGAATCCAGCTTCGCCGAGGCCTGCGTTCTGGAAACCTATATCCTGTCGGTACTGAACCACGACAGTGCCATTGCCTCGGCGGCCTCCCGGATGACCTCGGCCGCTGGAGAGCGCCCCTGCATTGAAATGGGCTCTCGCCGTACCCACGAGGAATCCGCCGTGGCCGCCGCAAGGGCCGCCGTCATCGCCGGTTTCACCAGCACCTCCAACCTGGAGGCGGGGCTGCGGTACGGAGTCCCCACGGTGGGTACCGCGGCGCATTCCTTCACCCTGCTGCACGATTCAGAACGCGAAGCCTTCCAAGCTCAGTTGGAGTCCCAGGGGCTAGGTACCACGCTGCTGGTCGATACTTACGACGTCGTCAATGCGGTGCGCACCGCGGTCGAGCTGGCCGGGCCGGAACTCGGGGCGGTACGACTGGACTCCGGCGATCTGATCGTTCAGGCTCACCAGGTCAGGGCCCTGCTGGATTCGCTCGGCAATGAGAACACTCGGATCGTGGTGACCTCTGATTTGGACGAATACGCCATCGCCGCGCTGGCTGCGGCCCCGGTGGATTCCTACGGGGTCGGCACTTCGCTGGTCACCGGCTCCGGAGCACCGACCGCCGGCATGGTGTACAAACTGGTCAGCCGCACCGATGACCACGGCGAATTCGTCTCGGTGGCCAAGGCCGCGAAGAACAAGGCCAGTGTTGGTGGCCGCAAATACGCTCTGCGCCGCCGTTCCAGCGCGGGCGAAGCCGTCCAAGAACTGGTCGGTATCGGGCATCGCCCGCAGGACGACGGCGATGACCGTCCACTGCTGCAAGACTTCGTGATCGACGGCGCGCTGCAAGCTGGCTGGACCGGAGCCGAAGGGGTAACTCGCGCGGTGGAACGCCACCGTGCTTCAACCGCTGAGCTGCCCAGCGCGTGGCGACGACTGCAAAAGGGCGAAGCCGTTATTCCCACCCAGTACGAAGCGTAGGAGATGCCATGCCAAATGCTCTGATTATCGTTGACGTGCAGAATGATTTCTGCGAGGGCGGGTCGCTCGCCGTGGACGGCGGTGCGGAGGTGGCCAACGGAATTTCCGAACTGCTGGACTCCGCCTTCGGGGTGGAAGGGCAGGATTTCGACTTCGTGCTGGCCACCCAAGACTGGCATATCGACCCGGGTGCGCATTTCTCTGCTACCCCGGATTTCATCGATTCCTGGCCGGTGCACTGCGTCGCTGGCAGCAAGGGTGCCCAGCTGCACCCGAACCTGGACACCGAGTATATCGATGCTTATTTTCACAAGGGTCAGTACCAGGCGGCATACTCCGGCTTCGAGGGTGTGCTGGCCCCCGAGGACGAGGTGCCCACCGGTCCCCGGGACACCGAGGGATCCGAATCCTTGCCACTCGGCCCGAGCCTGGATGAGTGGTTGCAGGACCACGAAGTCGATTCGATCAGCATCGTCGGGCTGGCCACCGATTATTGTGTGCGGGCCACTGCCCTGGACGCCATTGCGGCTGGCTATGAGGTGACTCTGCTGAGCGAGCTGTGCGCCGGAATCGACGAAGCAAGGAGCCAGGCCGCGCTAGACGAATTAGCCGAGGCCGGCGTCAAGATCGAGCCTTGAGCGCGTTTTCGCTAGCTTTCCGACTTCCCTCAGCTTTGGCTCAAAGCTTGTCTTAGCAGGCTATTTTTTGCCGATAAACCAGCCCTGCAGGCGTTTGATCCGCTCTTGCAGCTGGGATTCATTCGCCTGCGCCACGGCTGGTCCACCGCACAGTTTGCGCAGTTCGGTGTGCACCACGCCGTGCGGGGTTCCGGTCCGGGCTGACCAGGCCGAGACGCTCTTGGCCAGTTCGTTGCGCAGATCCATTAGCTGGCGGTGGTCTGGTACCGCTGCGCTGGCCTGGGCCTGAGGTTTAGCCCGCCGACGGCTGAGCTGCTCAGCCTGCCGCTGCCGCAACAGGGTCGCCACTTGGTCGGCGTCGAGCAGTCCGGGGATGCCGAGGAAGTCCTGTTCCTCTTCGCTGCCGATCTCACCCGCGTGGCCGAACTCGCCGCCGTCGAAGAGCACCCGGTCAAAGGACGCCTGGGATTCCAAAGCCTCAAAGGCCGACTTCTGTAAGCCGTCCGAGGCTTTTTCCTCCCGGTTGGCCTCCAGCATCTCGGCGTCCTCGGCGATAAAGCCATCCGAATCGGCCTCGGGCCGGTCCAGGGCGTGATCCCGCTCAAGTTCCAGCTCGTTGGCTAGGCCCATCAGCTGGGGCACCGAGGGCAGGAAGATCGACGCCGTCTCACCGCGCTTCCGGGCGCGCACGAAGCGGCCGACGGCCTGGGCAAAGAACAGCGGAGTGGAGGTCGAGGTCGCGTAGACTCCGACGGCGAGCCTCGGCACGTCAACACCTTCCGAGACCATCCGCACCGCGACCATCCAGCGCTTGCTACCGGCGCTGAACTCCTCGATCTTGCTGGAGGCGCGGGTGTCGTCGGAGAGGATCACGGTGGGAGACTCCCCGGTGAGCTTCTTCAGCTGACCGGCGTAGGCTCTGGCGTCTTCGTGGTCGGTGGCGATCACCAAAGCACCCGCATCGGGCACCGTGCGGCGTACCTCTGAAAGCCTTTTATCAGCGGCGGCCAGCACCGCTGGAATCCACTCTCCCCCGGGATTGAGCGCGGTGCGCCACGCCTGAGCGGTCACGTCCTTGGTCACCGCGGCTCCGAGCGTTGCAGCGACTTCCTCTCCCGCGCTGGTCCGCCAGCGCATCTGACCCGAGTACGCCATAAAGATCACCGGCCGGACCACATGGTCCTTCAAGGCCTCGCCGTAGCCGTAGCTGTAATCGGAGCGGGAGCGCCGGATACCGTCGCGGTCCTCGACATATTCCACGAAGGGAATGGGTGAGGTGTCAGAGCGGAAGGGGGTTCCGGTGAGCGCCAGACGACGTTGCGCTGGCTCGAAGGCCTCTCGGATGCCATCGCCCCAGGAGAGCGCGTCACCGGCATGGTGGACCTCGTCGAGGATCACCAGAGTCTTGCCGGCCTCGGTCTTGGCGCGGTGTAGTGCCGGCTTGGAGGCCACCTGAGCGTAGGTCACCGCGACCCCGGTGAAGTCCCGGCCGTGCCTGCCATCAGCGTTCTTGAAGTTCGGGTCGATCGCGATCCCCACCCGCGCCGCGGCATCGGCCCACTGCCGCTTCAGATGATCAGTGGGGGTGACGATGGTGATCCGGTTGATCTGACCGCCGTCGAGCAGTGTCCGGGCAGCGGTCAGCGCGAAAGTCGTCTTCCCCGCCCCGGGAGTAGCCACCGCGAGAAAATCCTGTGGCGCCTCGGTGAAGTACTTCTGCAAAGCTTCTGACTGCCAGGCACGGAGTTTTTGCGCGGTTCCCCACGCCGCACGATCTGGATACGCGGGGGGCAGCACAGGTTCAGGCACAGTGGAGCCCGAGCCGGAAGAATCGGGCCCAAAAAGGGTTTCAGTCACTTGCTGCTTTCGAGCTTTCGGCCACCCAGGAGCGGCACGGTTAGCTTACTTTTTGTCTTTGTCTGACTTTCCCGGCCGCAATCCGTCATAGATCGCTTTGCAATCCGGGCAGACCGGGAACTTATTCGGATCGCGACCCGGAACCCAGACCTTGCCGCACAGCGCGATCACGGGTTCGCCGCTCAACGCGGACTCGAGGATCTTCTCCTTGCGCACGTAATGCGCGAAGCGCTCGCTATCCCCGGGTTCCAGTTCCTCGCGCTGCTCGGTGCGTTCGAGGGTCGCCGTCGAACCCCCGGGAGAACTGCTACCGGGGTCGTTTTCGAAGGGGTCAGGAGGCAAACTCATAGCCTCCATCCTACCGGCTCGGCCACAGAAAATCCTGGAGCACTTCTCCGAAGCTCGGCGCTGAGCGCCCTTAAAGCCCTTGCCAGTGCGGTTTATTGGCCCAGGTGTGCCGGTAGTAATCGGCGAGTTTCAACTCCGCCGCAGAGGCTTCGTCGATCAACACCGTGACGTGGGGATGCAGTTGCAAGACCGAAGCGGGGCAGACCGCTGCGACGGGCCCCTCGATCAGGGCTTGCACGGCTGCTGCTTTCTGCGCGCCAGTGGCCAGCAAGACGACGTGCCGGGCCTCCATAATGGTGCCCAGCCCCTGGGTCACCACGTGGTGGGGCACCTCGTCGATCGAGTCGAAGAAGCGGGCGTTGTCCTGTCTGGTCTGCTCGGTCAAGGTTTTGATCCGAGTCCGCGAAGCCAGTGAAGAGATCGGTTCATTGAAACCGATGTGCCCGTCAGTGCCGATGCCCAGGATCTGCAGATCGACCCCACCAGCCGCTTTGATCGCCGCTTCGTAAGCGGCGCAGGCTGCTACCACGTCCTCTGCCGCACCGTTGGGGGCATGCACGCGGGCAGGATCGATATCGACCTTCTCGGTGAACTCCCGTCGCAGCACTTCGCGATAGGACTCGGGGTGCCCGGCTGGCAGGCCCACGTACTCATCGAGCGCGAAGCCCTGCGCCTGACTGAAGCTCAAGCCTTCTTCATCGTGCCGCCGGGCAAGTTCGTTGTAGATCGGCAACGGTGAAGAACCGGTTGCCAGGCCCAAGACCGCCTGCGGTTTCGCTCTGAACAGAGCTTCAATGGCATCTGCGGCAACGACGCCGGCCTCTTCTTTGCCCGAGAGGATAACAACTTCCACGCAGCCCTGCCTTCCACAAACCTTCACAGTCATTCTCAGCCAAACGGCCAGATCCTATTGTGCGCATTACAGCACGAATACTCCAGCCAGTTTGGCTGATGTTTACTTTTGCGCTGTCAAGGTTACGAGCAATTCGGGTGCTCGGCGATCATAAATTCGTCCACCGAGCCACAGCCCGAGGACCAGCAGTGCACCGCCCAGCAAGATTCCGATCAGCAATGAGATCCAGCCCAGGAAGGGCTGATCTCCCAGCGTCGCCATCATGGTCAGGATGAATTCCGGGAGCACCAGCACGGCCAATCCCAACAGGCCCGCAAGTTGCAGCATGGCGAAGGCGAAGTTGTTTCCGGGCCGCGACTTGAACGGATTATCGCCCGGCGCCGGAACATTGAAGATCCAGATCGCGGACATCACCGAACCCAACCCGAGCCCGCTCAGGGTAATTCCGATCACCAGCCCGAGCTGAGCGGGCAGGCCCTCCCAACCATCAGTCAGAACCGCCCCCAGCAGAGCGTAGATCACTCCGAGAGGCAACGAGACTACGAAATACGCCAAGGCGCGACCCAGGCGATCCGCCAGTCCGGAGACGCCGGTAGCTACATGGAGTGCGAAAGCCGTGTTGTCGTAGGAAGTGTCCGAGGCCAGGGACCAGACCAGCAGAAAGACGGCGACTGCTCCGCCAAAAGCAGCAACTCCCCAGCCGCCACCGGAGGACAGCCCCGGTACGATCAGCACAACGGGCAGGATCGGGGCGACCACCAAGCTGCCCAGATAGCGCGGATCCCGAAAGAAGTAGGTCAGGCTGCGCGCCGTCACGGCTCCCCACGACGTCGCTGGAAAGAGGCGGAAGAAGCCGAGCTTACCGGCCGCACGGCGTTTACCCGCGGCATGGACCGGAGTGACCAGAGCCCGCGCCAGGCTGATTCTCCAGAGCCAACCGAGCAGCCCGGCGGTCGCGAGCGCGATCAGGAACTTCACTCCGGCTTGCCACCAATCTCCGGCGGCGATATCCGCTGGCACCGCCCAGACCGCCCCCAACGGGGTGAACGAGACGGCATCTGCAAAACCCGGTAGGAACTGCCCGAAGTTGCGCACCCCCTGGCTGAGCCCGGTGATGATCGGGCCGAGGAACATCAAGGGAATGAGCAAGACCAGGAAACTGAGATCACGGAACTTCCGGGAACCGGCCAGATTGCTGCTGAGCGATGTGAGAGCCCGCGAGCCCAGCACGCAGATGGCAACCCCCAGCAGACCGCAGATGATCGCTACGACGGCGGCCAGCGGATTTCTCAGCCAGCTCAAAGCAGTGCCGAGTGAGGCCAGCAGCGTGATGATGCCTGGGATTCCGACCACCGCCGCTAGCCCCAAGCCGGTGAGCAGCTGCCGCATCGGTACGGCGAACGTGACGAAACGCTCCGGATCCAATGTCATGTCCAGGCCGGAGGTGAAGAGCGGGATGATCAGCCAGCCCAGGATCAGGGCGGCCCCGGCCAGCACGATCGTCGTCCTGGCGATCTCCAGCGGCACGAAACCCAGGCCGATTAACCCGGCGAACAAGAAAATCAGAATACCCAGGCCGTAGAGACCGCCGATGATCACCCCGACGAGCTGAGCCGTGCTGCGTTTCAGAGAATTCCGGAGAATGCTGAGCTTGAGCCGGACTAGGTGCGCAACCACGAAAGCCCCTCCCCGTGATTGCGTCCGCCGACCAACTCGACAAAACGATCCTCCAGGCTCTGCCCGGCACGCACTTCGTCCACGGTTCCGGCGGCGAGCACGTTGCCGGCGGCGATCACCGCAACGTGATCGCACATCCGCTGCACCAGATCCATCACATGGCTGGAGACGATCACGGTGCCGCCTGAGCTGACATAGTCACTGAGAATGTCCCGGATATTGGCCGCTGAAATCGGATCCACCGATTCGAAGGGGTCATCCAGAATGAGCACCCGGGGAGCATGGATCAGCGCGGACGCCAAGGCGATCTTCTTGGTCATCCCCGCTGAATAATCCACCACCAGGGTGCCAGCGTCCTTGCTCAGATCAAGCGCGTCCAGCAGATCCTTGACTCGGCTTTCCACGGTCTCGCGGTCCATACCGCGCAAAAGACCGGAATAGCTCACCAGTTGCTCGCCGCTCAGCCGGTCGAAGAGCCGCACCCCATCGGGCAGGATCCCC
Organism: Psychromicrobium ferritrahens; assembly: GCF_043789415.1. Taxonomy (NCBI): domain Bacteria; kingdom Bacillati; phylum Actinomycetota; class Actinomycetes; order Micrococcales; family Micrococcaceae; genus Psychromicrobium; species Psychromicrobium ferritrahens. The sequence continues at coordinate 565,016 of NZ_JBDLLW010000001.1, forward strand.
ATCAGTTTCTTGGCGTCCAAAGGCTGTTGCCAGACGTTGACTCCGTGCACCCAAGCTTCGCCGCCGTCGGGTCGCAGCAGCCCGGTGGCCATCGATAAGGTGGTCGTCTTACCCGCTCCGTTGGGGCCCACCAAACCGTAAAAGGAACCGCGTGGAACTTCTAAGCTCACTCCATTGACGGCGATTTTGTCACCGAATCGTTTGAACAATCCGCGAAGGCTCATCGCCGAGGGTATCGACTGTACATTGTCGGTCATCCCTCAACGCTATTACGTCTGGGATTCAGAAAGGTCATCCCTGTGGACTAATTCCGCCGATCAGAACCTTCCGCGGGTCCCCGCACGTTCGTATTGCGGCACCCAGGGCAGTTCAGCACCCAGTTCGTGGCTCGCTTGCTGCCACCAGTGCGGATTGCGCAGGGCAGCCCGAGCGATGAACACGGCATCGGCCTGCCCGCTGCGAATAATGTGGTCAGCCTGCACGCCGTCAGTGATCATCCCGACGGCGGCGACCGGAAGCTCAGCGGCTCGCCCAATCTGCTGAGCGAACTCGGTCTGATAACCGGGGCCTACCGGAATGCTGGTACCGGCTACCGCGCCGCCACTGGAGACGTCGATCAGATCGACCCCACGCTGCTTGGCGAGCACGGCGAGCCGGGCCAGAGCGTCCACCTGGAGCCCCGGCTGCGGCTCGGTCACCCAGTCGGTGGCTGAAACCCTGAGCAACAGGGGCATCTCCTGCGGTATCTCGGCGCGTACCGCGTCCACGACCTCGAGCACCAGCCGGAATCTGTCGCTCTCATCGCCTCCCCAGCGATCCGTCCGGGTGTTGACCAGCGGGCTGAGGAACTGATGCAGCAGGTAACCGTGCGCGGCATGCAGCTCAATGGTGTCAAAGCCCGCCTGCACCGAACGGCGGGCAGCCAGCGCAAAGGCCTCGATCACGCCGTGGATCTCTTCTTCGGTCAGCGCCCGTGGCTCAGCGTAACCGCTGAAAGCCTGATCGCTGGGGCCGACCGTCTGCCAGCCGCCCTCAGCGAACGGCACTGATCCCCGCTGGCCGGAGAACGGCCACCAGGTGCTGGCCTTACGTCCGGCGTGGGAGAGCTGGATGCCGATCTTGCTGTCCACCGCGCCGTGTCGATGCACGAAATCGGTGATTCTCCGCCACGCTTTCAGCTGTTCATCGGTATAGATACCGGTATCACGAGGCGAGATTCGGCCCTCGGGTACGACGGCGGTAGCCTCGGTAATGATCAGCGCGGCACCGCCCGCCGCGAACTGTCCCAAATGCATGAGGTGCCAGTCATTGGGCTCCCCTGGAGCTTCCAAGGGCTCGGCGGAGTACTGGCACATTGCGGAGACCCAGCCGCGATGGCTGAGCTCCAGGCCACGGAGGGATATCGGGTCAAAGAGGCTATTCACTCTGAGCGCAACTCCAAGAACCAGCGGAACATTCCCGGTGGCCTCGGCAAAGTTTTAGCGATGGCTTAAAAAAGTGCCCTGGCCAAGGCCTGCCGGGCTTTTGCAACCCGTGGATCGGTGCTGCCGACCACTTCGAAGAGCTCAAGAATCCGCACTCTGGCAACCTCTCGCTCCGGCCCGAAGTGGCTTGCGATGAAGGAGACCACTCGATTCAGGGCATCTTCGACGTGGCCGCCCATCAGATCAAGATCCGCCACCGCGAGCTGCGCTTCGACGTCGTCGGGGGCCTCGGCGGCTTTGCTACGGGCTTGATCAGCGGCGGCGGCATCGAGTCCGTCGGTGCGCTGCATCAACTGCACCTGGGCGAGCCCGGCCTTGGCTTCGGCATCCGCAGGACGCTCGGCGAGCGCTTTCCGATAAGCCGCCTCGGCGGCAGCCAGCTCACCCCGATTGATCGCTTCTAAGGCCTCCTGATGAAGTGGCGGCAAAGGAGCTTCCTCCGGTTCCGCTCCGGCTTCTCCCAACGTGCCATTGACGCCATTCGCCTCGGCCACCTTGAGCAGTTCGTCCAGGTAACGACGGGTCTCAGCCTCGGAGAGCTCACCGTTGAACAGCGGCACCGGTTGGCCTTTGACGAGCGCTACCACCGCGGGAACACCCTGTACTCCAAAGGCCTGCGCGAGCTGCGGGAAGCTCTCAATGCTGGCCCTGGCGAGCAGCAATCTGCCGACATAAGCGGAGATCAGCCGCTCCAGGGTCGCTGTGACCGATTGAGATTGCGGCGACCAGCTGGCGAACATGGACACCACGACCGGCACCTCCGAGGAGAGCTGCACGAGTTCCGGGAAGCTCGCCTCAGTGGCATCCACGGCATAACTCTGCTGGCCGGAGGACGGCTGAGTTTGAGCGCTCGGTGCTGACTTGCCTAAGGCAGAAAGATCAACCGCACCACGCAGATTTCCGCTCAGCTTTGCTTCAGGTTTTCCTTCAGGGGCACCCGCGGCATGGGCGGGCTGTGCAACAGGTTCAGTCATGTCTTCAGCTTATCGAGCTATTTGAAGGAGGCCGCGATCAGGCCGCGTTCCGCGGCCAATACGGTGATCGGTTTATTAGCCGCTGCCGGTGGCAGGTAGAGCACCGCCTGTTCTCCGTAACTGAGCTTGTAGCCCTTCTGGGTTGAATCTCCACCGGCCAGCGCCTTCGTACCGTCGTCGAGCTTTTCCAGGGTTGCATTGGATTTGGTGGTGGCATCGATGCTGAAATCCACCACGCCCAGCACCACGGCACCGCCGTCACCAGTAGGGAAGGCGATCACCGATCCTGGCTTGACCGCTCGTTTGAAGCTGAAGGTCGCGGCGTCTTTATTGTCTTTGATCAGGTTCGTCTGAATTTGCTTGCCGTCGTTGACATAGGCGGAATCAGCGAACTTGCTCTTCAGATTGCCGTCCGGGGCGCTCATCAGAGCGGCGAAAGAAGACATCGCCCCCGCCGGCGAATCATTCAAATCAGCCTTCGAATCAAGGGGCAGTGGAACTGCCGGGCCGTCTTTTGGCTGGAAGCTCTGGCTGGGGAGCATTCTTGCCGTCGCAGTCAGCTTGTAGTTATCTCGCGCCGTGGCCTGCACCAAGGTGAGGAACTGCGGCACTTTATTGGCGGTGCCCTGGGTCACCGCGACGACGCTGCGCGGCCATTGCCGAGCCGAGGAGATGAACTTAGCCTTCAAGGCGTTGTCCGTCACGGCTTCGAGTCCCGCGTAGCTGGGCGCGGCAGCTCGGATCTTATAGTTCGCCGTACGTTCCTGCAAAGCGGCACCGTCCACCCGGCTGGTGAGCAGATTGGCATTCTTCGCGGCATCTCCGCTAGCCACGGTTTTCGCCACCAGACCGAGCACCCGGGAAAATTGATCGTCGCTCAGCACCGGAATCAGTGGCGAATCTGGGCCTTCGCTCGCCGAGTCCGAGCTTGGAGCGCCTGAGCCGCTCGAACTCGGCGAAGCGGAGGAACTGTCATCAGCTGAAGCGGAAGGAGGGTTCAGCTGGCTGAGCGTCATCGCGCCCAGCGCGATGATCACCGTGGCGGCGACGCCGGCGGCCCGCCGACCGGAAGAGCCGCCCTTACGGGGTCTCTTGAACCTGGCAAGAAACAGCCAGAGCAAGACGCCGAGCAGCAGCAGGACGCCGCCGATCACCATCAGCGGGATGGCCCACGGCGTGGAATCGTCGTTGGGCACCGTAATCGATATCCGCTGCGGGGCAGCGGCTTTGCCATCGGAGGCCAGCAGCAAGGACCAGTCACCGTCGCTCGGAGACTGCCAGTCATAGCTGAGCTCACCGCTGCTGGACTGCTCGCTCGTCCAGAGATCAGAACCTGCCGGATTCGCGGTGGGATCTTGTCCGTCAACGAAACTGGCGTTCAGCCCGCTGAAGTCGTCCTTGGCGCTGTCCACCACCAAATGCGGGGTCTTGCCCACCCAGGCCTCGACGTCGTCAGCTCGCCCCTGAGCCAGGAAGATCGGCCCATCCCCGCTAATCTTCAACTGCACCGGGCCGGAGCGCTGGGAGAGCGCTTTGGATTCCAGGATCGTCAAAGGCGCATTCTGCCCCGAGGACAGGGCCGCGGTGTCCAACTGAGCGGTCACCGTGGCCGGAGGCTGCCAGATGGTGCGCTGCGCAATGCCTGAGCCCAGGATGAGCAGGCCGATCACCATCAGGATCAGCGGGGGTAGCCAAGAGAGTCGTCGTAGCACGGGGTAAATCCTCAGGTTTCATTCTGGCCGCTCCCCCGAGCACTTCCCGGTTGAATCAGCCTTTTCACTGTTTGAGCTCTTTCAAGGGTACCGGGTCTGAGATTTTCCCGGTCATTCGAACACACAGGAACGCTGTGGATCCAGGCTGGCACGGCGCCGGGCTGATATGGTTTGGCTAACTTGAGTAGTTATCAGACAACGCTGAAAGCGGGCGGCAGTGAGTACCGAAGAACACGTCGAAGATGCCGGGGGAAACTCGACTCCCAAGACGCCGACGGAAGAATCCAAGACCGGGCCTTTGGGCAAATTGATGCATAAGCTAGCTAAACCGCAACAAGAGACCCAACAAGAGACCCAGAGCAAAGCTCCGAGCGCCGAAGCGGGCAGCGGCGTCGCCACCACCACCGCTAAAGCACAGAGCGTGATTCAGCGACCGATCTACTTCGGTTTCATGCTGACGCTCGGAGTCGGGGCCGCGATTGGTCTGTATTTCATCGCCTCCAGCGTCAGCCAGTTGCTGATCTGGATGCTGACCGCGTTGTTCATCGCGCTTGGCCTGGATCCCGTCGTGCGTTTCCTGCAGGCGCGGAAGATCCCTCGCCCCGCAGGCATCCTGATCACCTTGGTGGTGCTGATCGCCGCTGTTGGCGGCTTCTTTGCCACCTTGATCCCCACCATCGTCGATCAGACCAGCCAGCTGGTGCAGAGCGCTCCGGGCTGGATCCAAGATTTCCTCAACTCGGACTTCTTCAAGCAAATCGACACCCAGTTCCAGCTCCGTGATCGGCTCAATGACGAGGTGCAGAAGTTCTTCGGCAATACACAGGCGGTCGGCGGCGTTTTCGGCGGAGTTCTCAATGTCGGCAGCACGGTGGCCAATGGGCTGTTCGGCACCTTGATCGTTGTGGTGCTCAGCCTGTACTTCCTGGCTTCATTGCCCGCGATGAAGGGCTGGGCCTATCAGCTGGCGCCTAAGTCGCGGCGTCCGCGGGTCGAGAAGCTCAGTGAGCAGATCACCCAGTCCGTGGGCAACTACGTGATCGGCCAGGCGGCGGTGGCCGTGCTGAACGCGATCTTCGCCTTCATCGTGATGTCGATCCTGGGCGTCCCCTTCAGCATTCTGCTCGCCTTCCTGGTGGCGCTTTTCGCCTTCGTCCCCCTGGTCGGCGGAGTCATCGCGCTCGTCTTGGTGAGCCTGGTAGCGCTGACCGACAGCTGGCAGACCGCGGTGATCTACCTGGTCCTCTACGCCGTCTACTTGCAGTTCGAGGCCTATTTCGTCTCGCCGCGCATTATGCAGCGCGCTGTCTCGGTTCCGGGTGCTGTGGTGGTGGTCGCGGTAATCGCCGGTGGCACTCTGCTGGGCGTGCTGGGCGCCTTGATAGCGATCCCGACGGCGGCCGCGATTATGCTGCTGATCCGGGAGATCTTCATCACCCGGCAGGACAAGTTGTAGCTCAGATGAAGCTCAGTCCTCCGGCAGCTGCCTAGCCTGAGGTTCTCAGGCTTTAGCCATCGGCCCCTGCCAGTGGCTGGGTAAGCTCACTTGCTCGCCCAGCACAGTGGAAGAGATTTCATTGAGCGCGCGCTGCACGTACTTCTCCCCCACCCAGAGGTGCTTTCCGTCCTGGATTCCAGCCACCCTGGTTTGCGGCACCCTGGCGAATCGCGCCCTGGCCTCTTCGGGGCGCAGATAGTCATCGAATTCGGGCACCAACGCGGTGAGGGGTTTACCACTGGCCGCCCAACGGTCCAGATCAGTGTCAGCCACGCGCTTGAGCGGAGGTGAGAGCAGGATCGCTCCCTCCACTTGCTCGGCCACCGGGGTGATCGCACCGTAACGCAAAGCGAGTTCGGTGCCGAAGGACCAACCGAGCAGCCAACGATGCGGCAGACCCCGGTCAAGTGCGAACTGACTCGCCGCCGCGACGTCGAAACGCTCACCCTCGCCCTCTTCGAAGCGCCCTTCGCTGGTGCCCCGGGGTGAGGACGTGCCCCGAGTATTGAACCGCAGTACGGCAATTCCGGCGAGCGCTGGCAGCCGGAAAGAGGCCTTGCGATAGAGATGGGAATCCATGAACCCGCCGTGCGTCGGCAAGGGGTGGAGAGTGACCAGGGTCGCCCTGATCTCATCGTCTTCTGGCAACGCCAGCTCACCCACCAGGGTCAGCCCGTCCTCGGTGTGCAGCTCGATGTTCTCCCGGCGCGCGGGCAGCACGGAGGCGGCCCTGATTTCTTCCGGGGTGCCAGAGTCGACGAAATGATAGCTTGCTGGATCGAAAGTCACCGGACCATCCTATCCGCCCCTGCCTCAGCTCCAGCAGCCCCTTGTGGAGCTCGCTGTTGACGGCGGCTAGCGATTCTGAAAGCTGCGACCGCGCCAGCAGGCGGTATGCCAGTGACGGCGAGCTGCGATGGCGTCGGCCTCGCCGAAGATCCAATCCTCACGCCAGACCACCAGGTGTGGATTCCCCGGCGGCACGGCACGCCCGCAGCCCGGGCAACTGTATTCTTTGCGAGCCGCGGCCGCACTCACCGAACGCACCATCCACTCGCCATCACCGGCGCTTTCCACCCTGGCCATGCCGCCCAGCACCCGGTCGGCATCGAGAGCCTCATGTTCTGCGGGCTGGCTGGCTCTGCCTCTCGGGCGGCGCGGGCGATTAGAACGAGGCATGCTTCTATTCTGCCGCAGGGTAGAGTTTTGCTGTGCGTTTGGTGATTGCTCGTTGCTCAGTTGATTACGAAGGCCGGCTCAAGGCCCATCTCCCTGAGGCGACCCGTTTATTAATGGTCAAGGCCGATGGTTCGGTGCTCATTCACTCAGACGGCGGCTCCTATAAGCCGCTGAACTGGATGAGCCCGCCGGCGACCCTGCGGGTGCTGCAGGACGGTCTCGACGACGGCGTGATCGAGCAGTGGGTGGTGCAATCCGCCAAAACCGATGATCGGCTGCTGATCAATCTGCTGGAAAAGATCCACGACACCGCTCACGAGCTGGGAACTGACCCGGGGCTGATTAAAGACGGCGTGGAAGCTGATCTACAAAGATTACTCGCGGCTCAGATCGAGACCCTGGGCGAGGGTTATTCGTTGATTCGGCGCGAGTACTTCACCGCGATCGGCCCGGTGGATATTCTGGCCAGAGACTCCCAGGGAGCCACGGTAGCCATCGAGCTGAAGCGACGTGGTGATATCGACGGCGTGGAACAGCTCACCCGGTATCTGGAATTGCTCAATCGGGATCCGCTCTTGGCCCCGGTCCGCGGAATTTTCGCCGCCCAGCAGATCAAGCCGCAGGCCAGGGTGCTGGCCAAGGACCGCGGCATTGACTGCGTGACTCTGGACTATGACGCGATGCGCGGCGTCGATGACAGCGCATCCCGTTTATTCTGAGAACATGACTTCTGCTGCGCCCAGTGAAAATTCACCTCAAGCGATTTATGGAACCCTGATCACCGACGGTCAACGGATCGACGACGGCGTTCTGGCGGTCGACGGCGACCGGATCAGCTATGCGGGACCGGCGGCGTCCTTCAGTCCCCCGGAGGGAGCGCAGAAAACCGTCCTCTCCGCTGGGAGCTTTATTTTCCCGGGCCTGATCGATCTGCACACTCACGGGGCCGCCGGAGGAGATTTCCCGGGCGGCCAGGAGGACTCCGCCCGCAAGGCCATCGACTTCCTGCACAGCCACGGCACCACCACGTTGCTGGCCTCGATGGTCACCGCCTCGGAAGCCGATCTACTCAGAGGCATCGAACTCTATGTCAGGCTCAGCGAAGAAGGGCTGATCGCCGGGATTCATCTTGAGGGACCTTTCCTCTCCGAAGCTCGCTGCGGCGCTCAAGACCCGGCTTATCTGTTGGCACCTGATCTCGAGCTCACCGAGCGGCTGATCGACGCCGGCCAAGGCAAAATCGTCACCATGACCTATGCCCCCGAGCTGGAAGGTGCCGCAGCGCTGATCGAGTTGCTCACCAGCCACGGCATCACCCCCTCGCTGGGGCACACCGATTCCGATGCCGCGACGGCGGCCGCCTCGCTCGCTCAAGCTCGAGAAGGCCTGGCTGCCACCGGCTTCGACGGCCATCCGGGCCGACCCACCATCACGCATCTGTTCAATGGGATGCCGCCGATGCACCACCGCTCCCCCGGCCCGGTCGCCGCCTGCCTGAGATTCGCCCGTGCGGGCAAGGCAGCGGTCGAATTGGTGGCGGACAACACCCACTTGGATCCTCAGACCGTACTCACGGTCTTCGAGCTGCTCGGAGCCGAGAACATCTTGCTGGTGAGCGACTCGATGGCCGCTACCGGCCTCAGCGATGGAAGCTACAAGCTCGGCCCAGCAGCGGTCACGGTGAACGGCGGAATCGCCACCCTGGACGCCACCGGCTCGATCGCCGGTGGCACCTCGACGCTACTGCAGGTGGTGCTGCGCACCGCAGCGGCCGGCGTCGCCCTCGAATCAGCGGTCTTCAGCGCCACGGCGGCCCCGGCACGGGTGCTGGGACTCTCCGATGAGGTCGGCGGATTGCGGCGCGGGTTACGCGCTGATGCCGTCGTGGTCAGCCCCGAAGGCGAGTTGCAGTCCGTCATGCGCGCTGGAAAGTGGCTGAAAATCTCCGATTAGCCCCTGGTTTAAGGTCAAAAAACGAAGTTTAGATTAACTTATCGATTCTTTTACGCTTTCTACATTGACCTACGAGGATGCACATGGAATGCTTAGAGCAGTCTTTGTGTACGTGTTTTTCATGCTCGCAAGACAAGTTGCGAGCGTGAAGCGCCCGGGCTAACGAATATCGTTATTCAGGATTCTTCTCGCGCAGTAACTGGGGAGTTACACATTTGGGTGTAGCTTCACAACGTTTCACCACGAGGAGAACAATAAATGGCTCAGGGAACCGTCAAATGGTTCAACGCTGAAAAGGGCTTCGGCTTTATCACTCCTGATGATTCGGATAGTGACGTTTTCGTTCACTACTCGGAGATTCAGACCAAGGGTTTCCGTACCCTGGATGAGAATCAGCGCGTAGAATTCGAAATCGGACAAGGCGCAAAGGGCCCTCAGGCCACTGGCGTTATCGTCCTCTAATCGAGCTTCGATTCAAAGAAGGTCCCCCGGCTTTTGCCGGGGGACCTTCTTGCTTCTCTAAACCCTTTTCTACCCTTTTCTGCACCCTTCCCTTCAGCCTGACGCGAGACCAGCCGTCCCACTGAATGTTACAGATGAGGCAGATGTGACAAGATTTTGGTCTCAGCTGTCACGTGGGCACCACTCAGTGGGACAGCTGGTTCAAAAAGCAGGGGTGATGTCTTAGCGCCAGGTGCCGACGCCGATCACCGGGCCAGCTTCCAGCCAGGAACTCAATCCTGCATAGGCGTCGAACTTCATCGCCATCAAGAATTCCTTGCCGTCGTAGCGCAAGGTGACGATCACGACGTCGGGCTGCACCAGCGGGCGTTCGGTCTCAGTCGGGGTCCGGCGGCCCAGCACCTCCAGGGTGCTCCGCCGGAAGGTGAAGCGCGGTCGTGGGCTGAGCGAGATCAGCCTGAACCACTCCAGATCTTTGTCCTGATAACGACAAACCCCCATCCGCCAGCGGTTGTCCGCGAGGCGAATGGAGGCATCGACCGTGCCCAGTGCCCGGCGCAATTGAAAACGCCGGACACCGAAAAGGCACAGAGAGAAAATTACTACCAGGAAAAGAGCAGCAATCACGAGGAACGGAGCTCCCAAATCGCTCATTCAGGCAACTCGCTCATCGCCGCTTGGCTATCGAGTCCCTGCAGAGGACGCCTGGGCATCCTGAAGTTGCGCGTTATCAGCCACGATGACCACCCGGTTGCTGTCAACGGAGAAGAATCCGCCATCCACAGTAACCTCGATACGGCTGCCCTCGATCGGCTCAATAGCCAATTCACCAGCGGCCAGGATGGCCAGCACCGGGGCGTGCCCGGGCAGGATGCCGATCTCGCCGTCAGAGGTCTTTGCCTTCACCATGCTCGCCGCACCGGACCACACGAAGTGGTCCGCCGCGACGATCTCAACTTCCAGTTCGGCCATTTTAGTTGGTCGATTCCTGGATCTTAGCCCACTGACGCTCGACGTCGTCCAGGGCGCCCACGTTGAAGAAGGCCTGCTCAGCGATGTGGTCTACATCGCCGTTGCAGATCGCGTTGAAGCCCTCAATGGTGTCCTTGATGGAGACCGTGGAGCCTTCGACGCCGGTGAACTGCTTAGCAGTGTAGGTGTTCTGCGAGAGGAACTGCTGAATGCGACGTGCCCGGGAGACGACGATCTTGTCTTCTTCGGAGAGTTCGTCAACGCCCAGGATCGCGATGATGTCCTGGAGTTCCTTGTTCTTCTGCAGAATCTGCTTCACTCGGGTCGCGGTGTTGTAGTGATCCTTGCCCACGTACTGCGGGTCGAGGATGCGCGAGGTGGAGGTCAGCGGATCCACAGCAGGGTACAGACCACGAGAAGCGATTTCACGGGAAAGTTCCGTGGTCGCATCCAAGTGGGCGAAGGTCGCCGCGGGAGCCGGGTCGGTGTAGTCATCGGCGGGCACGTAAACGGCCTGCATCGAGGTGATCGAGTGACCACGGGTCGAGGTGATGCGCTCCTGAAGCAGGCCCATCTCATCGGCCAGGTTGGGCTGGTAACCCACCGCTGAAGGCATCCGGCCCAGCAGGGTGGAAACCTCGGAACCTGCCTGGGTGAAGCGGAAGATGTTGTCGATGAAGAGCAGCACGTCCTGGTTCTGCACATCGCGGAAGTACTCCGCCATGGTCAGCGCGGAGAGCGCCACGCGAAGACGCGTTCCCGGCGGCTCATCCATCTGGCCGAACACCAAGGCGGTGTCCTTCAGAACGTTGGCTTCTTCCATTTCAACCCACAGGTCATTACCTTCACGGGTACGCTCCCCCACACCGGCGAAGACCGAGGTACCGCCGAAGTTACGAGCCACACGGGTGATCATTTCCTGGATCAGAACGGTCTTACCAACACCCGCACCGCCGAAGAGTCCGATCTTGCCGCCCTTGATGTACGGGGTGAGCAAGTCGATCACCTTGATGCCGGTCTCCAGCATCTCCGTGGAGCCTTCGAGCTGATCGAAGCTCGGTGGCTTGCGGTGGATCGGCCAGCGCTCGGTGATCTCGAGCTCCGATTCCTTCACGTCGAGCGGCTGACCCAAGACGTTGAAGATATGGCCCTTCACGACGTCGCCCACCGGAACCGAGATCGGAGCACCGGTATCGGTGACCGCCGCACCACGCACCAGGCCGTCAGTGGCCTGCAGCGAGATGGCACGGACCAGGTTGTCGCCCAGGTGCTGGGAGACCTCGAAGGTCACGGTGTGGGTGGCGCCGTTCAAGGTGATCTCGGCGGTCAGGGCATGGTAGATACCGGGGATGGCGTCAGCCGGAAACTCGACGTCGACAACCGGTCCGATAACGCGGGCGATACGACCCGTAGCGCCAGCGGTGGTGGCTTCCTGTTCGGTTGCTGTGGCAGTCATCTCTCTCACTTCACTTGGTGTAGATGGCGTGGTGCTCATGGTGTACTACTTCTTCCGGCTTAGGACGCGCTGAGCGAGTCCGCGCCGGCGACAATCTCGGATAGCTCTTGGGTGATCTCAGCCTGTCGAGCGGTGTTGGCCAATCGGGTGAACTTCTTCACCAGGTCGCGGGCGTTATCGCTAGCGGACTTCATCGCGCGCTGGCGAGCCGCCAGTTCGCTGGCCGCTGCCTGCAACATGGCGTTGAAGATCCGGGATTCGATATAACGCGGCAAGAGGGCGTCCAGAACCGCCTCGGGTTCCGGCTCGTACTCATACAGCGGGAGCAGCTCGGAGGAATCCGTGACTTCTTCCTCGGCAACTTCCAAGGGCAGCAGGCGGATCACCGTTGGTTCTTGAACCACCATTGACTTGAAACGGGTGTAAACGACGTGGATCTCGTCCACGCCGCCTTCCTCGTAGTCCTTGGCGAAATCAGCCAGCAGAACCTTGCTGATCTCTTGGGCCACGGAAAATTCCGGGGCGTCCGTCGGCTCGGTCCAGGACCGCTCGAATTCGCGGTTACGGAACTGGAAATAGGCCTGAGCCTTGTTCCCTACCAGATAGGTTTTGACTTCTTTGCCATCGGCCTGCAAGAGGCTGGTCAGCTGCTCAAGCTGCTTCAGCACGCTGGCGGAGTATGAGCCGGCAAGACCGCGGTTTGAGGTCATCACCAGCACCGCAGCACGCCGAATCTGCTCTGGCTCGGTGGTCAATGGATGATCGATCTCCGACTGAGAGGCTACCGCCGAAACAGCACGGGTAATCGCATTGGCATAGGGCAGCGAGGCCGCAACCCGCGCACGTGCTTTACCGATGCGCGAGGTGGCGATCAGTTCCATCGCCTTGAAGAGTTTCCCCATCGACTGCGTCGACTTGATCCTCTGGCGGTAGACCCGAAGCTGGGCTCCCATTCTTGTCCTTTCCTAAAAGTCTGCTGTTTCGAATCTTTGAACGCAGCGTTCTCTGATCCAACCACCCCTGGAGTTGCTTCCTGGAGCCGCAGTGATTCTGCGACTCCAGGAAGCAAGGCCTCAGGGTGCGTCCTACTACTCTTGTCAGCGCTTTTGCTTGACGATCTTTTCTTGATCGACATCGGATTCCGACAGCGAGTTGAACTCCTCGTGCCCGGCACCGACCAAGTGATCGTCGCCCTCACCGAAGAAGCCGCGCTTGAAGTCCACGATCGAGGTCTTAAGGGCCTCAACGGTGTCATCATCGAGCTTCTTGGTCTCGGCCAGAGTGGTGAGCACTCCGGAGGTGTGACGCAGATGCTCCAGGAACTCTGCCTCGAAGCGGCTGATGTCCTCGACCGGCACATCATCAAGGTAGCCCTTGGTGCCAGCCCAGATCGAAACGACCTGATCCTCCACCGGGAAGGGCGTGTACTGCGGCTGCTTGAGCAGTTCCATCAGCCGAGCGCCACGGGTCAGCTGCTGACGCGAGGCGGCGTCCAGATCGGAGGCGAACATCGCGAAGGCCTGCATATCGCGGTACTGGGCCAGATCCAGCTTCAAAGTACCGGAGACCGTCTTCATCGACTTGACCTGTGCCGAACCACCGACGCGGGACACCGAGATGCCGACGTCAACAGCGGGGCGCTGGTTAGCGTTAAACAGATCGGACTGCAAGAAGATCTGACCGTCGGTGATCGAGATGACGTTGGTCGGAATGAAGGCGCCGACGTCGTTGGCCTTGGTCTCGATGATCGGCAGACCCGTCATCGAGCCAGCGCCCAGTTCATCGGAGAGCTTCGCGCAACGCTCCAGCAAGCGGGAGTGCAAGTAGAACACATCACCGGGGTAAGCTTCACGGCCCGGAGGACGACGCAGCAACAGCGAGACAGCACGGTAGGCCTCAGCCTGCTTGGAGAGATCATCAAAGATGATCAGAACGTGCTTGCCACCGTACATCCAGTGCTGACCGATAGCAGACCCGGCGTAAGGCGCCAGGTACTTGAAGCCAGCGGGATCGGATGCCGGAGATGCCACGATGGTGGTGTATTCCAGCGCGCCGTTGTCCTCGAGGGTCTGTCGGACTTCAGCAATCGTGGAAGCCTTCTGGCCGATCGCGACGTAGATGCAGCGAACCTGCTTCTCGACGTCCCCGGAAGCCCAGTTGGCACGCTGGTTCAAGATGGTATCGACGGCGATCGCGGTCTTACCGGTCTTGCGGTCACCGATGATCAGCTGACGCTGGCCACGGCCGATCGGAATCATCGCGTCGATCGCCTTGAGACCGGTTTGCAGCGGCTCGTGCACGGATTTACGCTGGGTCACTCCGGGGGCCTGCAGTTCCAAAGCACGAGTGGTCTCGGCCTTGATCTCGCCGAGGCCGTCAATCGGCTGCCCTAGCGGGTCAACCACGCGGCCCAGGAAGGCATCGCCCACCGGAACGGACAGGATCTCACCGGTGCGGTGAACTTCCTGACCTTCTTCAATCCCGGTGAAGTCACCCAGGATGATCACGCCGATCTCACGAACGTCAAGATTCTGGGCCAGGCCCAGGGTGCCATCTTCGAAGCGCAGCAGCTCGTTCGCCATGACCGAGGGAAGTCCCTCGACCCGGGCGATGCCGTCGCTGGCGGTGGTAACCCGGCCAACTTCGACACGTTCTGCGTTGCCAGGCTCGTAGGACGCCGCGAACTCGTTCAACGCATTACGCACGTCGTCGGCGTTGATGGTCAATTCGGCCATCTGCAGTCCCTGCTCTCCTCAATCATGGCCGTCACTTGCTGCGACAGCCTTTGTGTACTTGCTCTCAACCGACTAATTGCCGGCGAAGTTCTGCTAGACGGGCGATCACTGTGGAATCCACCACTTCATCGCCTACTTTGACGCGGACTCCGCCAATGAGTGCCGGATCGACACTGACATTGACCTTGAGTTCGCGTCCATAAAGATTATTCAACCCTGCTTCTAACCGGCTCTGCTGGCTTTCGCTCAGCGGACGGCTCACCGTGACGGTGGCGATCCAGCGTTCCTGACGGCGAGCCGCTAGGGTCGCGAACCGTTCAATCAGTTTGGCCGGGCGGACTCCGCGGGGATTGCTCACCGCCTGACTGATCAGCACTTTGGCCGGATCCCCGGCCTGCGGAACCAGGGCGAAGGCCAGTTTGACCTTCGCCTCAACAGAAGCCTGCGGAGCGCTCAAAGCCCGCTGCACCTCGTGACTGGATTCAACCTGCTGATTGAAGGAGAACAGATCGTTCTCCAGTTTCTCCAGCCCCGTTGCACCGGCCGCTGAGTTCTCAGCCACCGCGATGGTCACCGTGGCAGCCACGGTTTCCAAGGCGTCACCGAGATCACGCGGTGCCGCCCAACGCTCAGTCGCCAGCGAACTGACGAGTTGCTGCGCGGGCTCGGAAACCTTGCCGCGGACCAAAGATGCCAGTAGCTCGCTCTTCGCCGAGGCTTCCCTCGACGGATCGGTCAGCGCGCGGCGCAATGCTGCGGAAGAATCCACGGTGCTGAGCACAGAGAACAACTCCTCCGCCAAGGACAGTGAAGCAGTAGCCAGTGATGGCTCCAGTTCTCCCAGAACCTTGGCTTCAGAAGCGCTCGATACTCCGGCCATTATTGCTTCGCACCTTCTGTATTGCTCGCCGAGCTGTGATCTTCCAGATCAGCCAGAAAGCGATCAACCACGCGAGCTGCACGAGCATCGTCATCGAGCGACTCGCCCACGATGCGTCCAGCCAAGGTGGTGGCGAGGCTACCGACTTCAGTCCGCAAGGAAACAACCGCGGCCTGACGCTCTGCTGCGATGGCAACCTGAGCCTGCTCGGTGATACGCGCGGATTCCGCGGCGGCCTTTTCTTTCAAATCAGCCAGGATCTGAGCGCCTTCGGCACGTGCTTCTTCACGAATACGGTTCGCTTCGGTGCGGGCATCGAGAAGTTGCTGCTTGTACTCTTCGAGTGCGGCAGTTGCTTCGGCTTGTGCCTGCTCTGCCTTGGCGATGCCGCCTTCGATGGCTTCAGTGCGCTCAGCATAGGTCTTCTCGAACATCGGGACGATGAATTTGACCACGATGAAGAGCAGGATCACGAAGCCGAGCAGCACCAGAGCCATATCCCAAACATTGGGAACGATCGGGTTGACGCCTTCTTCAGTGCCAGCGGCGACGATGTTGAGGTTAATCACCTGCTACCTCTCCTTATCTGCATGGACTAAGTCCAACGGCATTGACCTTGGACTTAGTTGATGATGAACGCGAAAACCAAACCGAGGATTGCAAGCGCTTCGGTGAAGGCCAGGCCCAAGAAGGCGATCGGCTGCAGTACACGCTGTGCTTCCGGCTGGCGAGCAACGCCGCTGACATAGGCGGCGAATACCAGACCCACGCCGATACCACCACCGATAGCGGAGAGGCCGTAACCGATCATGTTGAGAGAGCCAGTCATGATTTTCCTTTCAAGATACCGCCACGGTGACGGTAGGTTGTTGGAGATATCCCGGTCGGGAATCCTTGTTTAGGTAGAACGTTAGTGCGCATCCGCGTGGATAGCACCTTCAATGTAGGTTGCAGTCAGCAGAGTGAAGACGTAGGCCTGCAGGAACATGATCAAGAGTTCCAAGAAGTACATGCCCAAGAATCCTGCAACCACCAAGATCGAGGTTCCCTTCAGCAGCACATTCTCCTGCATGATCAAGAACTCCGTGCCGTACCCCGCCATCAGCACGATCATGTGCCCAGCGAGCATCGTGGCAAAAAGACGCAAGGAGTGGGTCATCGGCCGAACCAAGTAGTTCGAGATGATTTCGATCGGAACCACCATCACCAGCAGATAGCCGGGGACGCCGGAGGGGACCACTGAAAGCTTGAAGTAGCGGAAGCCGTTCTTCTTGATGCCCAAGATGATCCAGGTCAGATACACCACACCGGCGAGCGCATAAGCTCCGCCGACGTGCGAGAAAGTCGGGATCTCCAAAATCGGGATAGCGCCGAACATATTGTTCACCACGATGAAGAAAAACAAGGTGAACAGCATCGGAACGTACTTGATGAAGTCCTTACCGCCAATGATGTCCTTGGCGATGGAGTTACGGACGAAACCGTAGGCTATTTCCCCAGCGAACTGCAGGCGCCCGGGCACCAGTTGCTTTTTGCGGCCTGCCAGCAAGAAAAATGCTGCAATCACCACGACCGAGAGCACAATCAAGACATGATATTTACCGATGCCATCCCAGGCGAACCAAGCGCCGGGCAAGCCAGCATCGTCGATTCCCGGTGGGTTGAATTCGCCGTTCGACGATCCTTCGGCGGGGAGCGTAAGCGCGATCAACGCGTTTCCTCTCTGCAGTGTCCTTCATTGGGCAAGATCCTGAGCGTTGTAGACCAACATTCAGTTATGGATTTTTCAAAACGTGCCAGATAAGACTGTTCCATTACGACCGATCGCTTTCGTGGTCAACGTCGTCTTTGACTTGTCGGCCACGGAATCTCGGAGCAAAGGAAAGGTAGAGCCCTCCGGCTAGCCCAACGAGAGCACCGACAAGCACTATCCAATGAGTTTTGAACAAAACGTCCAACCCCCACCCTATCAAACTCCAGACCACGATTCCGCCAAGAATGTAGCTAAAAACCGTCATTCCAGCGTTGTAGGTGCTACTTCCCTCGGCAGCGTCGGTGCCACCAGCGGCTGCGGAAATCAAACGGGGCTGCTCGGCCTTCTGACCGGCGTCGCGGGGCTTCTTAGCCATTGCTCGACTTCACCTCCGGCTCACCTGAATCGCTGAAGATCTGCTGCCGGGTGCGCGAGAAGACCACTACCTCGACGGCCTGCCAGATCACCACGGAAGCCAGCGCAGCGACGAAGAACCAGAGCCGGTTCAGCCAATCAGGTGCGCCGAGAATAATGAAGAGGGCCGCGAACCCGACGAACTTCACCACATAGCCGACCGCGAAGGCACTGAGCGCACCGGTGGGGTTCTTACGCCCGATAAAATGGCCGATCAGCAGGGAGATCGAAAAAAAGACGACGACGATGCCACCGCCGAAGATCGCGCTCAATAAGCCAGACTCCCCCGCCGGGAAGAGCGAAATTACCGCGATCAGCACAACAGCGGAGCCGGTCCAGATCAGGCACTGGATCAGAATGCGAAGCCAAGGGGATTCAGTGGGTCCAGACGACTCAACCAAGGCGGGCATGGAAGCACCGCTTGGGGTGTGGGAGTCGTTCATTGGAACCCAATCTAGTTCAGGCTTTGGTCTGGAAGCCAGCGAAACAGGAAAGCTTTGCTGAGAGCTAGCTAGCAATGCACTATAAATTCTACACGAGATAGAACAGTGCTCTTGACCGTCGCCACAAGAGCGGTTAAGCGGCCAAACAGGCCGCCTCTGCTAGCTCTACTGGGCTTTTACCGGCCCCTTCGCGAGCTTGATGGTGATCCAAGCCATCGCCAGAGCGGCTATGACGTCGACGATGATGACCCACTGCCAGGGGAAGAAGGCAAAGGCGATTCCGCCAAAGGCCAGAACGAAGGTCCAGGAGTACATCAAGATCACCGCGCCACGGTGCGAGTAGCCGAGATCAAGCAGGCGATGATGCAAGTGCCCCCTATCAGCAGAGAACGGCGAACGCCCCGCCACGGTACGTCGCACGACGGCGAGACCGAGATCCAGCAAGGGGATCAATAAAATGGCGATCGGCAGCACAATGGGGACAATGGCTGAGACACCGCCAATGCGGTCGTAAAAAGCGTTACGCCCTTGGCCGAGCGCGCCAACACTGCCTGCGGCCATCAACAAGCCGATCAGCATTGAGCCGGAATCTCCCATGAAGATCTTTGCAGGGTGCCAATTGTGACAGAGAAAACCTGCACAAGCACCGACCAAGAGAGCCATCAGCAGCGTAGAGAGGTCGGACCAATCTTGTGTGCTGGAGTTACGACGCACCCAGTAGGAACCAATAAAGAAAGCCAGCCCCGCAATCGCGGCAACCCCGACAGCCAGGCCATCTAAGCCATCAATGAAATTAAAGGCGTTCATCACCAACACGATAAAAAATACCGTCAAGAAAATCTGTAGTGGCCTGGATTCGATCGGTACCGGACCGCCCGGCCAGGGAAAGACGAAGATCCGCACCCCCCACAGAGCCACCACCAGGGCACCGGCAATCTGCCCGAGCATCTTCACCCACCAACGCAGATCGACGATATCGTCGATAATACCTACCGCGACCACGATCATCGCGCCGAGCAGCACCCCCCAGGGAGCAAAGGTGTCCTTGAAGATCCCTTTGACGAAATACGTCTGCGAGGAGACCAGCAAGGTCAAAGCAAAGCCGAGGAAGATGCCTAGCCCGCCCAACCTGGGAACCCGATCGGAATGCACATCCCGGTCCCTGATCGGCGTGTAGACCTTGAACTGATGCGCCAGGCGACGGGCTCCCCAGGTAGCGAAATAAGAGAGCACGGCGGCCAGCGCCATCATCAATAGATAGATGGTCATCGGGCAGAAACTCCAAGCTGTGGTTGCCTGGCCTTGGTCTCATTGCCTCCGAGGGGCAACCAGGCAACTGACGTCATGGCTCAATTCTCCCATTGATCCGGCTCAAAACAATTTGCCCGGCTTCCGGTGAGTCGGATGACCCCTCGGAAGCCGGGCAAAACTGCAGATTTATTACTCGCTAAAAATTATTGAGTGAGTTCAGCTGCCGGTGCGGCACAGCGCCGAACCATAAACAACCGCGCGCCCTTTGCCGTCCTGGATGTACCGATTGCCTTGCTTGCAATACGCAGTGAAGGCCTCTGCCGAGGGAGCTACTGCCACCGCGCCCCCGATTGCTACAAGAGCGGCGGTCACGGTAATGGCGAGAGTTCGTTTAATGGTCTTCATGAGCTTTGTCCTTCCCATTAGAGATTAATATTTCGAGATGATTGCTTTATCAATCCATAAAAATATTACCGAAAGTTCCACAGAATGAGAAGTTAAAAATCGTCCCCGGGAAGAAGCGAATCCGGACCCCTTTAAGACTCTTCCCGGGCCGCAGAACTGCCATCCGGCGTCCGGGTGAAAGCTCCGCGATAGCCCACTTTGCGCAGCGCCGTCGGTACCAGCCGGTACCCCCCACGCACCAGCACATTGCGAGCCCAGCTGAGCGGTCCGATATAACCGGCTTTCAGCATTTTGCCCTGCAGTTTCAGTTCCGCCGCCAACATGCTCTTTCCGCCCCGGCGGTGATAGGCACCCGCAGATACCCGGTATCTGAGTAGCGGCTGAGCCAGATTGCTGACCTTTGCGCCGCGGTGCAGGAGGCGCAGCCAGAGCCAGTAATCCTCAACCCCGGACATCTCACCGTAGCCGCCGGCTTCAAGCACGGCGGATTTGCGATATACCACCGAAGGGTGGTGGAAGGGGCTTCGGAAGCTCGATCCGGCGAGGATCTCGGATTGGTCCAACGGTACCGGACGATAGGCGAGCACTTCAGTTTCGTCTTCGCCGATCTCCTCGAGAGCCGAGCCCACCAGGTCATAGCCGGATTCCAGGTAGGGAAGCTGGAGTTCAAAGCGCTCCGGAAGCGAGACATCGTCCGCGTCCATCCTGGCCACGATCTCGTGACTACAGATTGCCAGCCCGGCGTCCAGTGCCTGAGCCAGCCCCCCGGACTGATCGAATCTCAACACCTTGGTGCTGGGGAACCGCTGCTCGGTCTTCAGCAGTTCTTCAGCGATCCGGGCCGAAACTGGCCCGTCCTGCACGATCACCAGTTCAGCCGGTGGCCTGCTCTGCTCGATAGTCACTGAGTCAATCGCCCGGCGGACCTTGGCGGCGTCGTCCCCTGCATAGACCGGAAGTAAGACCGAGAACTCCTGAGCTGCTGCCCGCTCAGGCTCACTGATTTTCCAGTCAGGAAGCGAATGAATGCCAGCCAACGCCTCATCATTACTGCGTGGCCTGCTGAACAGCCCCTCCCGGAGCCCTCGCCAACCGGCGCGTAGCACGAGCGAGCGAGACGAGCTGCGCTGCACCATGGAGAGCCACCTTCTGAGCGTGGCTCCCCCATAGAGCAGCTTCTCCCCCGCTTTGAGCGCGGGAGATCTGCTGAACATCCAGATTTTATTGCGCACCTCGAAGTAAAAACGCTCCCCGATATCTACGGTATTCGAATCGAAGACCTTGGTGTGGTGGCTGACCACTGAGGTCTCGCTGGCCAAAGCCAACTGATCTTTGGCCAGCCGTGCACTGAATTCGAAGTCATCGTTCCAGAGGAAGTAGTCCACAATCGGCAAGCCTTTCCGCCGAGCCGCTTCTGCGGAGACGAAAAGCGAGACGAAGGACGCCGAGCGGACCTCGCGGGCGGCAAGCCGTTCCGCCCGTTTCTTCCGGGCCGCCGAGATTCCAGGTCTGGTGCGCGGGGAATTCATCGGGTGATCGCGGCCATCGGTCCACAGCACCCGGCTGGCGATCAGCGCCGGAGCAGCATCGGCCGGAAAGCTCTCCCAGAGCTTGAGAGCTTCGCTCAAAGTATCAGCATGCGGTTCGGTATCGTCATCCATCAGCCAGAGCAGATCTGGGCGATGATGGGCCAGGGCATGGGCCATTGCCACCGTGAAGCCGCCAGCACCACCGGTGTTCTTCGCGAGTTCGACGATTTCGAGGTCGAAAGGAAGCCGGAGGGAACGCAGATAAGCCACCGAGCCGTCGCTGGAGCCGTTGTCCACCACGACAAGAGCTTCGGGGGTCCGCTCCGCGGCAACGATCGCCTCAATGGCCTTACGAAGCAGAGCCTCCCGGTTGAAACTGACTAAAACCGCCACCACGCGGGCAGAACTCATGCGATCCCACTCGAATTCGTGGTGTTTTCCTGCCCTTCAGCGCTCGGCGCCTCCACTGTCTCAGCGGCGGCTTCGGAATCCACGGACGGCTCCGCAGCGGCGTGCTCTTCAGCTTGTTCCGCAGCTTGTTCAGCTGGCTCAGCCTTCGGCTCTTCACCGATATCGAGCACCCCGGGCACTACGGCCCGCAATTGTTCCAGGCTGATCGCCCCGGCTCGAACCACTCGCAGCTGCTCCCCGGTCGCATCGACAATCGTGGAGGGCAAGCTCTCGAGAGGCTCAGCCGTTTCAGTCTTCCGAGGGCGTTCCCCCTCCCCCAAGTACACCTCGACGACGTCGCCCAACTGTTCCCGGGCACCCGCCACGGTGGCCGGCGTGGGCTGCCCGGTACGGTTTGCAGAAGAGACCGCGAGCGGACCGGTGAGGGTCAGCAGATCCAGAGCCAGGGCGTCATCGGGCATTCTGAGCGCGACCGTGCCGAGAGTGTCGCCGAGGTCCCAGTCCAGCGAAGGCTGCGCATGGAAAATCAGGGTCAATCCGCCGGGCCAGAAGGCCTCAGCGAGCTTACGCGCCTCCTCGCTGACATCCGTGGCCAGGCCATCCATGGTCTGGATCCGCTGGATCAGCACCGGCGGGGGCATCGAACGCCCTCGTCCCTTGGCGGCCAGCAGCGTGGCCACCGCCACGGGAGAAAAAGCATCGGCGGCAATGCCATAGACGGTATCCGTCGGCATCACGATGGTCTGCTTCTGGGCGATCGCCTTCTGGGCGTGCTGCAGTCCCTCAGCGCGCTGGGATTCGATCGTGCAGTCATAAACGATGGTACTCACTGGGCCATTCTTTCATCTTGCGCCTCGAGTTCGCTCTCAGCAGCCAGGATTCCGCTGGTCGCCCGGTCTTTATCAGCCAGATCCCGGTGCCCCCTGACGGAGCGGAACCCGGCTTCCTGGAAAAGTCTCTCAATGGAGGCGGCCTGCACCTCGGCGTGTTCCATCACGAAATATCCACCCGGTTTGAGCAACCTGGCCGCAGTGGCCAGAGCAGCCGCCGGCAGCTCAAGGCCGTCGGCGCCGCCGCCGTAGAGCGCGATCTCCGGATCGTGTTCAGCGACCTCGGGCTCATGGGGTACCGCCTCGGCGGGGATATAGGGCGGATTACTCACCACCACGTCGACTCGCCCATTCAATTCGGGAAAGGCGGTCCGCAAATCACCCAATCTGAGTTCAACCGAGTGCTCGGCGAGGTTGCGGGCAGCCCAGGCATGGGCGAGTTCGGAAAGTTCGACGGCGTAGACCTTCGCGTCCCTCACCTCGGAGGCCAGGGCAGCGGCAAGCGCGCCCGAGCCGGTGCCGAGATCGACGATGATCGGGTGAGTCAAACGAGCAGCCACATCTATTGCTAGCTGGGCAACGCCTTCGGTCTCCGGGCGCGGCACGAAAACTCCCGGTCCGACAGCCAATTCCAGATGCCGGAAAGAGGCTTTACCGGTCAGATGCTGCAAAGGGATGCGCCGAGCTCGCTCAGTCACCAGTTCCCAGAAGCCCTCCGGCACCTCGACGCCGCGCAACGCGGCAGCCCGCAGTTCACCGGGAGAGAGCCGCAGCAGATGAGCTGCCAGCAACTCGGCATCGACCCGGGGGCTCGGTACCCCGGCCTCGGCCAAGTGCGCGGCAGCGCTTCGCAGAGCACCGGCTAGATCCAATTCGTCCATGAGCTGCCTCAGTCGTTGTCGGAAGGCTAGTCGCCGAGCGCATCCAATCGGGATTGCTCGTCCATTTCGATGGCGGACTGAATGACCGGCTCCAGATCACCGTTCATCACCGCGTCGAGGTTATAGGCCTTGTAACCGGTGCGATGGTCAGCAATGCGGTTTTCCGGGAAGTTGTACGTCCGAATTCGCTCAGAACGATCCATCGTGCGGATCTGGGACTTGCGCTGCGCTGAGTTCGCGGCGTCGATCTCGGCCTGCTGATGAGCCAGGATCCTGGCCCGCAGCACTCGCATACCGGCTTCGCGGTTCTGCAACTGAGATTTCTCGTTCTGCATGGCCACCACGATGCCGGTGGGCAAGTGAGTAATACGGACCGCTGAGTCGGTGGTGTTCACCGATTGTCCACCGGGGCCCGAAGAGCGGTAAACATCGATTTTGAGATCGTTCTGGTTGATCTCGACTTCTTCGGGCTCATCCACTTCGGGAAGCACCAGGACGCCGGCCGCGGAGGTGTGGATCCGGCCCTGCGATTCGGTCACCGGGACCCGCTGCACCCGGTGCACGCCGCCCTCGAACTTGAGCGAAGCGTAAACTCCTTCAGCGGGATCGTTGGAACGCCCCTTGACCGCAATGGAAATATCCTTATAACCACCCAGGTCCGATTCGGTGGACGAGATGATCTCGGTCTTCCAGCCCTTGGTCTCGGCATAACGGGTGTACATCCGCACCAGATCAGCGGCAAAGAGCGCCGACTCGTCGCCACCTTCACCGGCCTTGACCTCGAGGATGACGTCGCGAGCGTCGTCCGGATCACGCGGGATCAACAGACGGCGCAACTTTTCCTGAGCCGCGGCGAGCTGCTCCTCCAATTGAGGAACCTCGGCGGCGAACTCTGGATCTTCTGAGGCCATTTCACGGGCGGCAGACAAGTCATCGGAAAGCTGCTGAACCTGATGATTGCCCTCAACAATATTGCTCAGCTCGGCATAGCGCCGTCCGAGTTTACGAGCTAAGCCCTGGTCGGCGTGCACCGCCGGGTCACTCAACTTGAGCTGCAACTCAGCATGCTCTTCCAAAAGCCCGTGAATGGACTCAAACATCTCAATACCTCTTTCGACGACGATTAGTTCTATTCTCACCCTGAAAACGCGCTAGCGCGGAGGCCAGGTAAGGGGCTGCGGTGTGGTGGGCACCGCGGAGCGGGCACAGCCCCTTACCTGGCGCAGCGCACCAGATAGCAAGGTTCAATAGCTACTTATCGTCGTCGGACTTGGAACTCAGCGTGGATTTCTGAATCTGCATCAGGAACTCCACGTTGCTCTGCGTCTCGCGCAGCTTGGAGGTGAGCAGCTCAAGAGCCTGCTGCTGCTCCAGGCCGGAGAGCACGCGACGCAGCCGCCACATGATCTTGACCTCATCCTGGGACAGCAGGTTCTCTTCGCGCCGGGTGCTGGAGGCGTTGACATCCACCGCGGGGAAAATCCGCTTGTCCGCGAGCGAGCGGGAGAGCCGCAACTCGGAGTTGCCGGTGCCCTTGAACTCCTCGAAGATCACTTCGTCAGCCTTGGAACCGGTCTCCACCAGAGCACTCGCGATGATGGTCAGCGAACCGCCGTTCTCGATGTTCCGCGCGGCACCGAAGAAACGCTTCGGCGGGTAGAGCGCGGCGGCGTCCACACCACCGGAGAGAATACGTCCGGAGGACGGCGCCGAGTTGTTGTAGGCGCGGCCCAGCCGGGTCATCGAGTCAAGCAGTACGACGACGTCCATTCCCATTTCGACGAGGCGCTTGGCCCGTTCGATGGACAGCTCTGCCACCTGGGTGTGATCGTCGGCCGGGCGGTCGAAGGTGGAGGCGATGACTTCGCCGCGCACCGTGCGCTGCATATCGGTGACTTCTTCGGGCCGTTCGTCAACCAGCACCATCATCAGGTGAACTTCGGGGTTGTTCGTGGTGATCGCCTCGGCGATGGACTGCAGGATGAGCGTCTTACCGGCCTTGGGCGGCGAAACGATCAGGCCACGCTGGCCCTTGCCGATCGGGGCGATCAAGTCGATCACTCGGGGGCCGATCTTCTTCGGATCGGTCTCCAAACGCAAACGCTCTGTGGGGTACAGCGGAACCAGCTTATTGAACTCGACGCGGTCCTTGAGCTCTTCGGGGTTCTTGCCGTTGACGCTGGTCACCCGCACCAGGGCGTTGAACTTCTGCCGCTGGTTCTGGTTGCGATCTTCGCCCTCACGGGGGGCGCGGATGGCGCCGACCACGGCGTCGCCCTTGCGCATATTGTGCTTCTTGACCTGAGCCAGCGAAACGTAGACGTCGTTCGGCCCCGGCAGGTACCCGGAGGTGCGCACGAAGGCGTAGTTCTCCAGCACATCCAAGATGCCAGCCACCGGCAGCAGCACGTCGTCTTCGGTGACCTCTACGTCGTCGACGTCGGGGCCCTGATTGCGTCCACGACGTCGGTCGTTACGATCGCGGAAGCGGTCGTTGCGGTTGTTGCTGCGGTCGTTCCGGTCATTTCCCGGGGCGCCGCCGTTGTCACGATCGTTACGGCCATTGCGCTGACGACGACGGTCGTTGCGGTTGCCGCGGTCATCAGCGTCGTTCTTTTCGGCGCGAAGCTGCTGGTTGTCGCGGCCCTGACGGTTGTCATTGCGATTGTCGTTACGGCCTTGGCCGTTCTCCTGGCCCTGTGCGGAGCCTTCCGGCTGCTCAGCTGCTTGCTCAGTCGACTCGGCGGCATTGTTATTGCGGTTGTTGTCGCGGCGATTACGACCGCGCTGACGACGCTGCCCACCGTCATTGGTGTCGCTCGATGCCTCGGTCGAGGGCTGCTCAGCGGAGACCTCTGAGGTCTCTACGGCAGCAGCCTCGGTGCTGATCACTCCATCGCTCGCCGCACGACGGCTGCGTCCACGGCCACGACCGCTGCTGGCCGGGGCGCTTTCAGCTTTCGCTGCTTCGCTGGGGGCTTCGGCTGGTTCGCTCGCCGGAGCGGCGGCTTTGGGCTGGCGTCCCTTCGGAGCGCTGTCTTCGGTGCTCTTGGCGCCACCATTCTTGGCATCGCGATCGGCTACCGAAGAGCCTCGCTGATGAGCGGAAATCGCACTGACCAGATCGCCTTTACGCATCCGGGAACCGCCGGTAATGCCCAGCTGACCCGCGAGAGCCTGTAATTGTGCCAGTTTCAGGCTGGCAAGTCCGTTACTTTTTGCTGGAGCTGCGGCATTGCCTGCGGGCTCCTGTGCATTGTCCACGCCTGTCGCCAGGCTGGTGGTTTCTGTCACGAAGGATCCTTCCCCCTCGATACCGATCCATGGCGTCCATGGGATCGCATTGGTTGATGTCAGTTCACAGGCAGTCTGGCCAGTCAGCTTGACGCTGGCGAGCCGATTCCGGCGCTCTGATTTTCAGCAAAGCCGCATTGCGCAACTTTAGAACTGATGGATGAAACATCTCCCGCGACTTTAGAGACATTGCGGGAAGATTACATCTGCAAATAGTGCCAGTGAATATGTCTCCGGGCAATTTGACTAGTGGTTATAACCACCGATGCAATTCTATTTTAGCACCATCGTGGTCAATTTCGAGTTGCTGAACACGCCAGGAGATTTTCGCGGCAAAATCGCCCGGATCCGCCGCCGTCTCGCGCTCGACGAGCCGCAGCGCGGAACTCAATTCATCGGGGTTTCCGGTGAGCACCAGCACGGTGGGGCCGGCCCCGGAGATCACCGCGGCCAGCCCGGCTTCCCGCAGTGTTTCCAGCAGCTCAGCACTATCGGCCATGGCACGTGCTCGGTAACCCTGATGCAGATAGTCCTCGGTAGCCGCAAAAAGGTATTCGGGAGCAGTCGCCAGGGCATGGATCAAAAGCGCGGTACGGCCGGAATTCGCGGCCGCACTCTGATGCGAGATCGAGGACGGCAGCATGGCACGGGCGGCTTCGGTGGATAATTCATGGCCAGGGACCGCGACCACCGGATGAACTCCTGAGTTCACCGGTACCTTGGCGCTGCAATACTCGTCATCTTCTTGCCAGGAGACGGCCAGCCCTCCGAAAAGAGCCGGTGCAACATTATCCGGATGCCCTTCCAGTTCAGAAGCCTGTTGGAAGACCCACCGGGTGCCTGGCTGAGCCTCAGCCGGAAGGAGAGCCTGAGCAGCCAGTAGCGCCGCCACGATGGCAGCTGCCGAAGAGCCCAGTCCCCTGCCGTGCGGAATGACGTTCTGCGCCACGATCCTCAGCCCGCCTCGCCGGTAACCGAGTGAGGTGAGCGCCTGATCGATGCTGCGCACCGTCAGGTGCGAGGCATCCCGAGGCAGCGAGTCCGAGCCTTCACCACTAAGTTCGAAGAGCAATTCATCGCCCTCCAAGGTCTCCACCGTCAAGGTGTCGTAGAGGCTCAGAGCCAGGCCCAGGGAGTCAAAACCCGGCCCCAGATTGGCACTGGTCGCGGGAACCCGCACGGTAACCGTCTGGCCGGCAGCGATCCTGGGTAAATGAGCTGTATCCATCTGGTCCGGCTACGCTTCCAGGCCGAGCGCGCGAGCCACGCTGACGACGTCGAACTCCACCTTTTCGGGCTGCACCGGGCTGCCGTCGAGGTTCTTGAGCGCCCAGTCCGGATCTTTTAGTCCGTGCCCGGTCACCGTAATGACAATGCTCTGCCCAGCGGCCAATTCACCGGCGCGATACTTTTTCAGGATTCCGGCGACCCCCGCTGCCGAGGCGGGCTCGACGAAAACACCCTCGCGGGAGGAGAGCCAGCGATGCGCCTCAAGGATCTGCTCATCGCTGACCGCCTCAATCACTCCCCCGGACTCGTCCCGGGCGGCAATCGCCTGCTCCCATGAGGCAGGGTTGCCGATTCGGATCGCAGTCGCGATCGTATCCGGCTCGTCAATCGGGTAACCGGCCACAATGGGAGCCGCCCCGGCTGCTTGGAAACCCCACATCGCCGGAGTCTTGGTCGAGACGGCGGGCAGCTCGCCGTGCTCGGTGGCGAAAGGCGCGGCGTACTCCTGGTAGCCCTTCCAGTAGGCGGTGATGTTCCCCGCGTTGCCGACCGGCAGCGCGTGGATATCCGGGGCGTCGCCTAGCGCATCGACGACCTCGAAGGATCCCGTTTTCTGACCTTGAATCCGCGCCGGGTTGACCGAGTTGACCAGGAATACCGGGTAAGAGTCGGCGAGCTTGCGAGCGACCTCCAAGCAGTTGTCGAAATTGCCATCCACTTGCAGCAAGGTTGCGCCGTGGGCGACGGCCTGGCTCAGCTTACCCATTGAGATCTTGCCTTCCGGCACCAGTACGGCACAGGTCAGACCCGCCGCCGTGGCGTAGGCAGCCGCCGAAGCCGAGGTGTTCCCGGTCGAAGCACACACCACGGCCTTGGCTCCGGCCTCAACCGCAGCGGTGATCGCCATCGTCATGCCGCGGTCCTTGAAACTGCCGGTGGGATTCATCCCCTCGACCTTCAAATGCACTGAGCAACCGGTCAGCTCGGAGAGCGCCCGAGCTGGAACCAGGGGGGTTCCGCCTTCACCCAGCGAGATGATCCTGGTGCTTTCGGTAATCGGTAAGCGATCCGCGTACTCGCGGATTACTCCGCGCCATTGCTGAGCCATTGCTGCTTAGATTCCTTCTACTCGGAGGACGGAGGTGATCTCGGTGGTCACCGGAAGCTCACGGATATCGGCCACGGTTCGGGCCAGTGCCGACTCAAGAGCCCGATGGGTGACGATGCGCAGCTCAGCAAAAGCCTGCTGACCTTCAGATCCATGGTGAATGGTCTGCCGCATGGTCTCGATGGACACCTCGTGATCGGCGAAGATCTGAGTGAGCTGAGCGAGCACCCCGGGCTGATCCGTCACGGTCAGCCCGATGCAGTAACTGGTTTGTACGCTTTCAATGCCCAGGGCGGGTACCTGCCCGGTGGTGGTCTCGGTCCGGCCGGGCCCGCCCAACACAATCCGCCGAGCGGCCGAGACCAGATCTCCGAGCACCGCTGAAGCGGTCGGCGTGCCACCCGCCCCCTGGCCGTAGAACATCAGTTCACCGGCATACTCCGCCTCGACGAAGACCGCGTTGAAAGCACCGCGCACAGCGGCGAGCGGATGCTCACGGGAGAGCAGAGTGGGATGGACCCTCACGCTGACCCCGGCGAGGCCTTCGGGGGAAACGGTTTTCTCAGCAATGGCGAGCAGCTTGATCACCAGACCGGCTTCCCGCGCAGCTTCGATATCGCGGGCACTGATCGAGGTGATCCCCTCACAGTGCACGTCTTGCAAGGCGAAACGGGTATGGAAGGAAAGCGAGGCCAGAATCGAGGCCTTAGCTGCGGCGTCGTGCCCTTCGATATCCGCCGTCGGATCGGCTTCCGCGTAACCGAGGCGCTGGGCCTCGGCGAGTGCTGTGGCGAACTCCGCCCCGGTGGTGTCCATCTGATCGAGGATGAAATTGGTGGTGCCGTTGACGATGCCGAGCACTCGGGTAATCTTATCGCCAGCCAGAGAATCCCTGATGGGCCGCAGGATCGGAATCGCACCGGCGACAGCCGCTTCATAGGAAAGCTGCACTCCTGCGGCATCCGCTTGCTCGTAGAGCGCTGGCCCTTCGGCTGCCAGCAAGGCCTTATTAGCACTCACCACGCAGGCACCGTGAGCGATAGCGGTCTGAATCAAAGTCCGGGCCGGTTCGATCCCACCCAGTAGCTCGATCACCAGATCGGCGTCCTTGACCAAGGATTCGGCGTCCGTGGTGAAGAGATCCTGAGGCAGCGGCACTTCACGCGGCGCGTCCAAGCGGCGCACCGCGATACCGATCAACTCGAGAGACGCCCCGGTTCTCGCGGCCAGGGCTTCGGCGTCTTCTAAGAGGATTCTCGCCACCTGTGAGCCAACGTTGCCGCAGCCCAAGAGCGCGACCTTGAGCGGCCGGTGCGGCGCTTTGACATCAGTGGTATCCAAGGGGGTGGTCATTGAGCTCCTGGGTCGCGGGCGAGTAGGTCTTCTTCGGTCTCGCCCCGCACGATAATCCGCGGAACGCCGTCCCGGACGGCGATTACGGCCGGACGGGGTAAGTAGTTGTAGTTGCTGGCCAGCGACCAGCAGTAGGCGCCAGTAGCCGGAACCGCGAGCAGGTCGCCGGGGCCGACATCACCGGGCAAGTACACATCCCGAACCACGATATCGCCGCTCTCGCAGTGTTTACCCACCACCCGGCTGAGCACCGGTTCGGCGTGGCTGGCCCGATTGGCCAGTACCGCTGAATAGTCGGCGTCGTAGAGCACCGGCCGCGGGTTGTCAGCCATACCGCCGTCCACCGAGAGATAACGACGCTCGGCTTGCCGCGCTGAACCGCTCGGAGAGGAGCTCTCCGGCGCATCCACCACCACGGTTTTCACGGTGCCCACGCTGTAGAGCGTGAAGCCGCTGGGCCCGACGATCGCCCGACCGGGCTCAATGGAGATCCGCGGCGGGGTGAGATTGAGCGCAGCGCACTGCTCGGCCACCACAGCGGCCATCGCCTGTGCGATCTCGGCGGCGGGCCGGGGGGAATCGGCTTCGGTGTAGGCAATGCCATAGCCACCGCCCAGGTCCAGTTCGGCGAGGTCGATGCCGTGCCGGTCCCGCAATTGCGCACTGAAGGTGAGTAATCGCCGGGCAGCCTCGGAAAAGCCCTCGGCATCGAAAATCTGCGAACCGATATGGCAGTGAATGCCCAGCAGATCGATGTGCTCGGCTCGGTGCGCCGCTAGGGCGGCCAACTCCGCAACGCTCGCACTATTATTGCCCTCGGCGGTTCGCTGCTCAGCGAGCGAAAGACCGAATTTCTGATCCTCGTGCGCGGTGGCGATGAACTCGTGGGTATGAGCGTGCACTCCCGGGGTGAGCCGGAGCATCACCTTGGCTCGCACCCCGAGCTGCGCCGCGAGAGCTTCGATCCGGTCCACCTCGCTGAGCGAATCGGCAACGATCCTGCCCACGCCCAGCTTCAAGGCACGGCGCAACTCAGCATCCGATTTGTTATTGCCGTGCAAGCCCAGGCTCTCGGCTGGCACTCCGGCCCGTTCGGCGACCAGCAGTTCTCCGCCGGAGCAGGTGTCCAACCGCAGCCCCTCATCGATCACCCAGCGGGCGACTTCGGTGCACAGAAAGGACTTCCCCGCGTAGTAGACGTCCACTCCCCCGCAGATATCCGCGAACGCAATGTCGAAGGCATCCTTGAACTCCCGTGCCCGACGGCGGAACTCGGCTTCTGAGATAACGTACAGCGGGCTGCCGAACTCCTCGGCCAAACGGTGCACGCTCACCCCGTCGATGGCAAGTTCACCCGCCGGGTGACGGACGACGTCGTGGGCCCACTCCTGGGCGCGCAGGGCATTGCCATCCGCTGGAAAGCTCAGCCATTCCGGCGCGAGCGCTGAAACAGCCATCACTACATCCTTTCCGGAGCGGAGACCCCGAGCAGTTCAAGACCATTGGCCAGCACCTGACCAGTGGCGTCATTGAGCCAGAGCCGGGTGCGATTCAGATCGGTGACCGGCTCATCGCCCTGCGGAGTGACCCGGCAGGCGTCGTACCAGCGGTGATATGCCCCAGCGATGACTTCGAGGTGCCGAGCCACCCGGTGCGGTTCACGGAACTTAGCAGCCTCGGCGACCACCGAGGGGAAGCTGCCCAGGGCGGCGAGCAGCGCGGATTCCGTGGGGTGGTCAAGCAAGGCAGCGTCGAAGGGGAAGTCCGCAGAGACCACACCCACCCCGGCCGCTTCAGCGTTGCGGTCGACGGCCTTGGTGCGGGCGTGGGCGTACTGCACGTAGAACACCGGGTTGTCGTTGCTGGCCTTTTGCAGCTCCTCGGGTTCCAGCGAGAGCGGGGAGTTCGCCGGTGACCTGCCCAGGGAGTAGCGCAGCGCGTCAGCCCCCAGCCAATTCAGCAGATC
Source organism: Psychromicrobium ferritrahens (assembly GCF_043789415.1). Taxonomy (NCBI): domain Bacteria; kingdom Bacillati; phylum Actinomycetota; class Actinomycetes; order Micrococcales; family Micrococcaceae; genus Psychromicrobium; species Psychromicrobium ferritrahens. Next base: position 597,189 of record NZ_JBDLLW010000001.1, read on the forward strand.
CCGCAGCTCAACGATGTTCCCAGCTCGTTTCGACAGCCTGGCCCCGTTGACCGAGACCATCTGGCCGATCAGCACTTCGATATTGTGCTCCGGGTCGTCACCGGCACAGGCGGCTATCGCCTTGAGTCGTCCGATATAGCCGTGGTGATCTGCGCCCAGCAGATAAATTTTCTGCTCGAAACCCCTGTCCTTTTTGGAGAGGTAATAGGCGGCGTCAGCGGCGAAGTAAGTGGGTTCACCGTTGGCCCGGATCAGCACGCGATCCTTGTCATCCGTGAAGTCCGTGGTGCGCAACCATACCGCACCGTCCTGATCGAAGACGTGGCCTTGCTCACGCAAGCGATTGACGGCTTCCTCAATGGCTCCGCTGGTGTGCAGTTGCTGCTCGGAGAAGAAAACATCGAAGTCCACGCCGAAATCGGCGAGGGTTTCCTTGATATCGGCGAGCTGCGCCTGATAGGCGGCCTGACGCACCACCGGCAACGCGGCCTCATCGGTGAGTTCCTTGATCGCGGGGTGATCGTTGATCACCAGATGCGCCAACTCGTCGATATAGGCTCCGGGGTAACCTCCCTCAGGAGTCGGCTCGCCCTTGATCGAGGCGAGCACCGAGGCGGCAAAATTATTCATCTGCGAACCGGCGTCGTTGATGTAGTACTCGGTGCTCACCGTCGCGCCGCTGGCCCTCAGCAGCCTAGCGAGCGAATCGCCCACCGCTGCCCAGCGAGTATGCGCCAGGTGCAAGGGTCCAGTGGGATTGGCAGAAATGAATTCCACGTTGATGACCTGGCCCTCGAGAGCCTTGTTCTCGCCGTAGTGCTTTCCTGCTTCGACGATGTTCTTCGCGAGCGCGCCAGCGGCAGCAGCCTCCAGGGTGATGTTCAAAAACCCCGGTCCGGCGATGTCGACCGAAGAGACCCCGGCGATCGCTTCCAGCCTGCCCTTCAAGAGTTCGGCGACGGCGCGTGGCGCCAGTCCTGCCGGTTTAGCCAGTTGCAGAGCGATATTGGTGGCCCAGTCGCCGTGTTCCCGGTTCTTAGGTCGCTCGACCTTCACCAGGGCCGGAATCGCTTCTTCGGCCAGGGCGAGTTCGCCCGCGGCCACGGCGGCCCGCAGGGATGCGGTCAGAGCAAGGGAAAGTTCATCAGGAGTCACCGCTCAAGCATAGTTCGAAGCGGCTGGCCTCCCCAAGACGACCGTTCAAGAGCAACGCAACAATAGCTCGTCGCAATAGTTTCGTGCTGCTGTCGTGCTGCCGATGGCAGCAACGACTGGAGTTCCACACGTGCAGCTCTTGATGATTTCCCCGTCTTAGGGAGTTGGGCTGGCTGAGGGTGCTGGGCTGGCCTCAACAACCACCGGACTGCCATCGGCAGAGGAATCGCCCGAGGGAGTGGGATCAGTCGTTGGAGCGCTTGTCGGGCTGCTAGTCGCGCCGTCGGTTGGGTTGCTAGTGGGTGGTGGGCCATAAGTCGGCGGTGAGGAGGATGGCGGGCTCGAGGGCTGGTCACTCGGGTTAGGAGTGGAGCTGGTCGGGCTGGGGCTCTCAGTGGGCGTCGGGCCGGGACCCGGCTCTTGCGAGGGTGGGTCAGTGGGTGGGTCGGTGGGGATGAGCAGCGAAGGAGGGCAGTCGGTTGTGGTGGGATCCGGCGAGGAACTGGTCGACGGCTCTGATTTTCCGTGACTCGGTGAAGGCGAAGCCGAAGGATTTGAAGCCGAGGACGTGCTCTCGGCTTCCCCTGATTCCGCGGGATAGCTCACCGGACTGGGTGAAGAATTCTGAGGTCTCGAGAGATCGGGAATCTGGATGCCGGGCTGGTGCGGCTTCGAATCATCTGTCGGCACGAAGATTCCGGGGCAATTCCGCAAAACGGCACCCAGTACATCGTGCTCCGTCTGGGTGACCCACAGACCATAGGTAGCCTTGACACTGATCTGCCGGGCAACGTAATAACAACGGTAATCGCTGTTGCTCGGTAGCCAGGAGGAAGCGTCCTTCGATCCCTTGGAAATGGTGCTCAGAGTTTCCACGGCCATCAAATTGAGCGGGTCATTGGCGAATGCCAGTTTCTGCGCCTCGGTGAGTTTCTGTCCACCTTTTTGCCAGGCATCCGATAGCGAGACCACTTGATCTATCTGAACTATCGCTGATTTTGACCGGTCAAAAGCGAGCTTGTTTCCGGTGTAGGGGTCACTCAGCTCCCCGGACCGCACTACGCAGTGCGTGCTGCCATCGGCGAACGCCACATTGCTCAAATCACGTCGCAGGATGTCGTTCCTGGTATCGCAACCATTGTGATCGACATCGGGCCAGGCCGGTCCGAACTGAGCACGCGAATAGCCGGTCTTCGGCAGCGCTGCCTTGATCGGCAAGCGTCCCAGCAGATCGACGGCCAGAGTGCGGGATGGCGGTTCCGGGTGCGGTGCTCGCACTCCGGCTGGGATCACCGTGGAGTCCGGTACCGGCTCGATCGGGGGAAGATCCAAAGAGGCGGTACTGCTGGGCGGCAGGGTGACAGAGATGGTCGCCGGGTTGACGGTGCTCTGCGAAGCGGCCGAAATCGGGCTCGCGAGCACACCATTGAGCGCCCCGCCCACGCCGAGGATCGCTACGATGGCAATAACCCACACCGAAAGCAAAACCCAGAATCTCGATTTGGGCGGCTGGTCTCCCGCATTACTGCGAGAACGGCCTTCCACCTCCACTGACAACTTCCGATTCACACTCTTCCCCGAACAACTCTCAGATCGCCGATATTCACTCCTTCAAGGAGGCTAGCTCGGTTTCCTGAAAATTGGCAGAGTATTACCAAACCGTTTCCCATTGGAAAACTATTACCAGCCTAGGCTTGCTGGTCTTCCAGGAAGTTCGGCCTGCAGGCAAAGAACGCCCCGATGCCCAAAAGCGCCAATGTGACGAAAAGGAAGCCGAAACCGGTGATCCAATTACCGGTTGCTTGATGCAAAATGCCGAAGAGCAGAGGTCCGATGCAGGCCAGAGCGTAACCAACGCCCTGACTGAAACCGGAGAGAGCACCGGCTCCCTGCTGCGAACGAGTCCGCAGATTGATCAGCAATAAGGCCAGGGCAAAGGTGCCCGGCCCGATACCGGCGAGCGTCACCCAGAGCCAGGTAGCGGTGCCGGGGCTGAGCAGCAGGCCCAGGTACCCCGCGACGAAACAGATCAGCAGCACCACCACGACCGGCATCGGATTGCGCATCCGGCTGGCGAACAGCGGGACCACAAGACTCAGTGGAAGTCCGAGGGCAGCGAAGAGCGCCAGCATCGAGCCCGCCGCCGCTGGACTCAACCCGGCCTCGGTGAGAATCTGGGGCATCCAGGCGAACATGGCATAGGTGTTGAGCGAAGTACAGCCGAACATCAGGGTCAGGCCGAGCCCCATCGAGGATCGCCAGACGCTGATCTTCTTCGTCGGCTCTTTCAGCTGCCCGGTCTCTCCCTCGACAGCACTCGCGGGGACCTCAGCCGGTGTCTGAGCCAATCGTCGTGAATCACTGAAAAGCGTCACGATCCACGGAATGGCCGCCACGAAGTTGAAACCAGCCCAGACCGCCAGAGAAGTCTGCCATCCGGCCGCGGAGGCAACCGGGACGGCGAACTGGGCGGGCAAGGCGGTGCCGACGCTGAGCATCGTGACGTAGAGCGCTGTCACCAAGCCCAGCCGATCAGGGAAATAGTGCTTCACCAGGGGCGGCAGCAGAACATTTCCGGCCCCGAGCCCCGCCAGGGCGATCACCGTGAAGATCAGGAACAAAGGAGTATTCGGTGCCACCACTCTGGCTAGCTGGCCCACTATCGCAATGGCCATGGCACCGATCAGCAGTTTTTCCAGGCTGGTCCAGCGCATCATCAAGGGGGTGAAGAAACCGAAGAAAGCAAAGACCAGGGTGGGCAGCATGCCCAGCAGGCCGATAGTCAGGGAGTCTACCGGTAGGTCCTTGCCAATATCGGAAACCACCGGAGGCACTACGGTGACCGCGGAACGCAAAGTGGCAGCGATCAGCAGAATTCCGACGAGCGCGAGAGTTCTGCCCTTGAAAGACGCCGTTTTCACCACTCACCCACGGTACCAGCGAGGCCTCATCAGGTCATTCGAATATGACCCGAAATGAGTGTCGGTTTCCTCACAGCCATTCCAGGCGAGTTCACAGCGAACTTCAAGGTGGTTTTCCTGAACTCTTCCGGCGCTGGCAACGTCTCCTAGAATGACAGCCAAGCAACCCAGGAGGAGCTATGAAGAACGCCAGCCGCAAGACCATGTTCATCTCGGCCGCGGGCATCGCCCTGTTCGGAGGAGTGACAGCTTGCGCTCCAGCGAGCAGCCCATCCAGCCCCAGTGCCTCTGAGGCAAACAGTGATACCGCACAGCCGAGCTCTTCAAGCAGCGCATCCAGCGCTGCCGGCAGTTCCTATCAGGACGGCAGCTACAGCGCGGATGGTCACTACACCTCACCCAATGGTGAGGAAACCATCGGGGTCAAGGTCACCCTCGCTTCAGGCGTGGTCAGTGATCTGCAGTTGACCCCGCACCCGTCAAATCCCAATACCCAGAAATTCCAGGGAGAGTTCATCTCCGGCGTCAATGCCCTGGTGGTCGGCAAGAAAATCGATGAGCTGAACGTCTCTAAGGTCTCCGGCTCTTCGCTCACCAGTGGCGGTTTCAACCAGGCCATCGACGAGATCAAGAAGGAAGCAGCTAAGTAGTCGTGGCCATGGCGCAGAGCGAAGCCGCCTTCTCCGCCAGCTACCGATTCCAGGCGATCGGCACCCAGTGGCAGATCGACACGGCGAGGGAAATCGATCAAGACACCCGTTCAGCGCTCACCGTAGTGATCGAAGACTACGACCGGGCTTTTTCCAGGTTTCGCTCCGATTCTCTGGTCGCCCAAGCGGGCAGGTACCCCGGCGTGCATCAACTGCCTGCGGCAGCAGCAGAACTCGAACCTGTCTACCGTGCGCTGCACCGTCTGACCGACGGCGCAATGACGCCGCTGGTCACCGCTTCGCTGGAGCACTTGGGCTATGACGCCGGCTACCGGCTGCGCGCAGCCCCCGGTTTCCTGCCGGCTCCCGATTGGGCCACGTCGATCGAATGGCAGGGCAGCACGCTGCACACCAAACAAGCAGTGGTGCTGGATTTCGGCGCTGCAGGCAAGGGGCAGCTGGTCGATTTACTGGCTGTGGTGCTAAAAGAGCACGGCTTCGAAAGCTTCATCATCGATGCCAGCGGGGACCTGATCGCTTGTGGCCCCGATTCCTTCCGAGTGGCGCTGGAACATCCTTACGATCCTTCCTCAGCGATCGGCGTACTGGAGCTCGGTGATCAAGCGCTGTGCGCCTCGGCTTCGAACCGGCGAGCCTGGGGGGATGGACTGCATCATGTTCTCGACGGCACGACGGGCAAACCGGTGCAGACAGTGGTGGCGAGCTGGGCCCTAGCCGATGCGGCGCTGCGAGCGGATGCCCTGGCAACAGCGCTTTTCTTCACTGACCACGAGACCCTCGCCGAAGAATTCGACTTCTCCAGCGTCCGGCTGTTCTCCGACGGCCGAGCTGAGATTTCAGCCAATTTTCGTGGTGAGATCTTCCTGAAAGGCAGCAACTGATGAAGGCTTGGCTTGACGGCGTGCTCGGCCGTTTCACGATGTATCGCTTGGTCCTGGTCGTACTCCTGGTGCTGGCCGGGTACTCCCTGCTGCTCGATCTGCTGGGCTGGCTCACTTTCGGCATTCCTGCCATGCTGGTCAGCTTGCTCCTCAGTGTCCTGGTCTGCACCGCGGTGAGCTGGCTGCTGGCACGTCTCTTCAGGGTCAGGGCTCATCTGGAATCCAGTCTGATCACCGGCTTGCTGATCTACTTCCTGTTCTGGCCGACGCTGGTTCCCAGCGAGCTGGCGGGAATCGCCTTGGCCGCAGCGATCGCCGGAGCTTCCAAGTTCCTGCTCGCCTACCGACGTCGTCATATCTTCAATCCGGCGGCTATCGGGGCCTTTGTGGTTTACTTCACCGGGCTCAATCTGAGTACTTGGTGGACGGCGACCCCCGCGATGCTCTGGGTCCTGGTGCCAGCGGCATTTATTGTGCTCTACCGCACCTCAAAGCTGATCTTCGCCGGAATCTTCATCGTGATCGCGGAAGCCATCATCACCGGGAGACTACTGCTCAGCGGCTCGGATCTCGGCGCCGCGCTCAGCCAACCCTTCTCCTCACTGCCCGTCCTGTTCTTTGCCGGTTTCATGCTCTCTGAACCACTGACGCTGCCACCCCGTCGTTATCAGCAGTGGCTCCTGGCCGCCGTCGTCGCGGTGCTTTTCTCGGTGCCTTTCCATTTCGGCATCGTCTTCTCAAGCCCCGAGCTGGCACTCTTGATCGGCAACCTGCTGGCCTTCGCCGTGAGCCAGCGTAGCGGACTGCGGCTGACCTTCCGGGGCTCGCGCGAGCTCACTCCGACGAGCCGGGAATACCGTTTCTCACTGCCCCGGCCCGCACGATTCGCCGCGGGCCAGTACATGGAACTGTCACTGCCTCATCGTCGCGCCGATTTACGCGGCATGCGCCGCGTCTTCAGCCTGACCACCGATCCTGATGACGGCAGCCGGGTGGCTTTCGGCCTGCGGCTCGCCGAGCCTTCCAGCAGCTTCAAGAAGGAACTCAATTCCCTCAAGCCCGGATCCACCATCACTGCCACCGGGGTCTGGGGAGATTTTGTGCTTCCCACCGGGAATCATCCACTGCTCCTGCTCGCCGCAGGAGTGGGCATCACACCTTTCCTGAGCCAGTTGCGAGCACTGCATCACCGCCCGGCAGAGCATCGTGATGTGGTTCTGGTCTATGTGCTGAGTTCCATCGAAGAATTCGGCTACCGTGATGAAATCCTGGAATTGTGCGCTGCGGAGGGGATTCGCCTGCTGCTCTGCGCCCCGCAAAACCCAGGAGTCAGCGAGTACCTCGCGACAGGCTATCCTTCCGTGGAACAGCTCGGCCATGCGGTACCCGATATCGCTCAGCGCAGGGTCTATGCCTCGGGTTCCCCAGCTTTTGTGGCGCACGCCAAGCACATCGGCCACCGCGCAGGAGCCCGAAAAGTGCATACTGACAGCTTCCTCGGCTACTAGCCGGGGGCTGGTTTGCTCTTCAGCGGTGCTTAGCTGCTAAACTCGATGAGTCCCTTGCCCTCGTAGCTCAGGGGATAGAGCGGTTGCCTCCGGAGCAACAGGCCGTAGGTTCGAATCCTATCGAGGGCACTTCTACAGTCCGCTGCTAATTGCGGCGTCGTTGATCGGCATTCGGCCGATCTTTTGTTTCCCTTGAGGCTCAATCGCTCAGGCTGAACCCGCGCTCTTCAAGCACCGGCTTGAGGATTCTGATCGCCTTCGGGCCGACGCCGTGCAAGGCCAGCAGTTCTCGCTCAGAGACGCCATGCAGAGCTTGCAGCGTGGTGTATCCGGCATCGGCGAGCGCTCTAGTGGCAGGGCCACCAATTCTCGGCAGTGCGATGTCCGCTTCTTGCTCCATTCGTCGAGCTTAATCAACCGGCGGCTTGAGGGAAACCCAGCGCAGCACTTCAATCCAGGACAGTTATTGTCCGGGATGAGAACTATGCTGTAGCCATGATTGAGACCTCGGCTCGGCTTCTCCGGTTGCTCTCGCTGCTCCAGGTTCGCCGTGAGTGGACCGGCTCAGCTCTGGCAGAGCGGATGAGCGTCACGGAGCGCACCGTGCGCCGAGATATCGATAAGCTCCGGAACCTGGGGTATCCGATTCATGCCTCTCCCGGGGTGGCTGGTGGCTATCAGCTGGGCGCCGGAGCTGATCTTCCTCCCCTACTGCTCGATGACGAGGAGGCTCTCGCAGTGGCGCTGGGGCTAAGTACCGTCGCGGTGGGCCCGGTGGCAGGCATCGGAGAAGCCTCGGTGCGCGCGCTGAGCAAGCTCGAGCAGGTCCTGCCGCCCCGGTTGCGTCCTCGGTTCAACTCGCTGAAGACCGCGATCAGCCGTATCGCTTCGCCGATCGACGCCGTCGACCCCGCCCTGTTAACCCAGCTCTCGACCGCCATCTCCGACCGTAGAACGCTCAGCCTGAAATACCAGAAGCACGATGGGGAACTCAGCCAGCGGCTGCTTGAGCCCTGTCGGCTGGTGGACTCGGGCAGTCGCTGGTATCTGGTCGCCTGGGACACCCAACGAGCAGACTGGAGGACCTTTCGGGTGGACCGGATCATCGGCAGGCCTTCGGAACGCGCCCGTTTTACCTCACGACCGCTACCGGCCCAGGATCTGGGCGAATATGTGCACCGAGCGATCACCCGATCGCCCTACCGCTATGATCTGCTGATCAGGGTGCAGGCTCCGGCGTCCACGGTTTCTGAGCACTTCTCCACCAGCACAGCGATCTTGGAAGCTGAAGGTCCGCAGAGCACCATGATGCGACTGGGCTGGGACTCTCTCGACGTCCCCCTGGGTCTGCTGGCCGCGAGCGGCCTGGACTTCGACATCCTGGAACCGGCAGAACTGCGTCAGCGTGCCGAGTCGATGGCCCGGAGACTGCAGCGGGCAGTCGGTCCCACCACCCCACCAAACCCCATTTCCTGAACCAGCTGTCCCACTGACTGTTGCAGATGATACTGGTGTGTCGATTTTGGCCGAACATCCGCAACTTTAGCCACACTCAATGGGACGGCTGGCTTGAAATTGAAGTGAGAGGGAGGATGGGGGCGAGATGGTGGGAAGGGCTTTGGCTCGATGTCTGAATGAAGGAATGCCAGTGCGATCAAATAGACTGGATGGGCTATGAGCCTGACCATCACATACCCGCCGGAGCTGCCGGTCTCGGCCCGACGAGACGAGTTGATGGCGGCCATCCGGGACCACCAAGTGGTGATTATCGCCGGAGAGACCGGCTCGGGCAAGACCACTCAGATTCCTAAGATGTGCCTAGAACTCGGGCTCGCCGAGCCCGGCAAAGACGGCAAGCCAAGACTGATCGGCCACACCCAGCCGCGCCGACTGGCCGCCCGCACGGTGGCCGAACGGATCGCTTCCGAGCTCGACGTCAGAATCGGCGAGGACGTCGGCTTCCAGGTCCGCTTCACCGGTGAGGTGAGCCGTCAGACCAAGGTCAAGGTGATGACCGATGGCATTCTGCTGGCCGAGATTCAACGCGATAAACTGCTGCGCCGCTACTCGACTCTGATCATCGACGAAGCCCACGAACGCAGTCTGAACATCGACTTTATCCTCGGCTATCTGAGGCAGATTCTGCCCCAGCGACCCGATCTGAAAATCATCATCACCTCGGCAACCATCGACCCGGAACGCTTCGCGAAGCACTTCGCGCAGCAGGGCGCGTCCGCACCGGTGCTAGAAGTCTCCGGACGCACCTACCCGGTGGAGATCCGCTACCGCCCGCTGGAGGCGGCAAGCGACGACGACGAAGCAGAAGATGCGGATTCCGAGGACCGGGACCCGCTCGACGCAGTCTGCGACGCCGTCGAGGAACTCTCTGCCGAAGCCCCAGGAGATGTGCTGATCTTCTTCTCCGGGGAACGCGAGATCCGGGACGCCGCAGAAGCCCTCAGAGGACGTTTTGCGCATCACCCACGGCTCAGAGAAGCCGAGATCCTGCCGCTGTTCGCCAGGCTCTCGCTCGCCGAGCAGCACGCCGTCTTCAGCCCGGGAACCCGCCGCAGAATCGTACTGGCCACCAATGTGGCCGAGACCTCGCTCACCGTTCCCGGCATCAAATACGTCATCGACACCGGCACCGCCCGGATCTCGCGCTATTCACATCGCACCAAAGTGCAGCGGCTGCCGATCGAACGAATCTCCCAGGCGAGCGCCAATCAGCGCGCCGGGCGCTGCGGCCGAGTCTCCGACGGCATCTGCATCCGGTTGTACTCGGAAGAGGACTATCGCTCCCGCCGCGAGTTCACCGATCCGGAGATCCTGCGAACCAACCTCGCCGCAGTGATCCTGCAGATGATCTCCATCGGTGTAGCTAAAGGGCCCAAGGATGTCTCCGACTTCCCCTTCGTGGAACCTCCGGATGAGAAGGCGATCGCCGACGGCGTGGCCCTGCTGCGCGAACTCGGTGCACTCAGCGCAGCTAGCCATAAGACAGCCGGTAACCCGCAGAGCACGGTGATCTCCACGATCGGCCGTCAGCTCGCCCAGCTCCCCGTCGATCCGCGCTTGGGCAGGATGATCGTGGAATCCGGTCAGCGTGGTTGTGCCCGCGAGGTGATGATCCTCGCGGCCGCACTGACCATCCAGGATCCCCGGGAGAGGCCGAGCGAGAAGCGCCCGCAGGCCGATGAGAAGCACAAGCGCTTCAACGATGAGAACTCCGATTTCACCGGTTACCTGAACCTGTGGCGTTACGTGCAGGAAAAGCAGAAAGAGCTCTCCGGAACCGCTTTCCGGCGGCTCTGTAAGGCCGAGTTCATCAACTATCTGCGGGTTCGGGAATGGCAGGATCTCTTTGCCCAATTGCGGCAGCTGGCCAAGCCGTTGAACCTCACCCTGGCGGTGGGCGAGGTGGACCCGGTCGGCCTGCACGCCCAGATCCATCAGAGCCTGCTGGCCGGCTTGCTCAGTCATATCGGTCTCTACGACGAGCGCAAGCGCGAGTACACCGGAGCGCGCAATGCGCGTTTCGCCATCTTCCCGGGCTCGGCATTGTTCAAGAAATCGCCCGACTGGGTGATGAGCGCCGAGCTGGTGGAGACCTCCCGGCTCTGGGCTCGGGTGAATGCCAAGATCGATCCGCTCTGGGCCGAGGAGGTGGCCGGCGATCTGGTGAAGCGCAGCTACTCCGAGCCACACTGGTCCAAGCGCAGCGGTTCGGTGATGGCCTATGAGAAGGTCACCCTCTTCGGTGTGCCGATCGTGCCGCAACGCAGGATTAACTACGGCAGAATCGATGCCGTGCTCTCCAGGGAGCTGTTCATTCGGCATGCCCTAGTGGAGGGCGACTGGCGGACGCACCATAAGTTCTTCCACCGGAACCGAGCGCTGCTCGCCGAAGTGGAGGAGTTGGAGACCCGGATGCGACGTCGCGATCTGCGGGTTGACGACGAGGCGCTCTTCGAGTTCTACGATGCCCGGGTCGGTGCCGAGGTAGTCTCCGAACGGCACTTCGATAAATGGTGGAAGCACGCCCGGCACGAGAATCCAACGCTGCTGGACTTCGACCCCGATGTAGTGATGGCCGAGGTCGAAGAACTGGATGAGTCGGCGTTCCCGAAGACCTGGCAGCAGGGCGAGTTCACCCTGCCCTTGAGCTATGAGTTCCAGCCCAACTCCCCCGGCCTGCCGGTCAATGAATCCGACGGCGTCACGGTGCAGGTTCCGGTGCTCTTCCTGAATCAGCTCGACGACGGACCGTTCCGTTGGCTGATTCCCGGGCTGCGCGCCGAGTTAGTCAGTGCCCTGATCAAATCGCTGCCCAAAGCGGTGCGGAAGAACTTCGTGCCCGCCCCGGATGTGGCCCGGCAAGCAGTCACCGCGCTGACCGAAGACTTCGACCCGGCACACGACGAGCTAGAGGCCTCTCTGGAACTGGTGCTACGCCGTCTCAAAGGGCACGTCATACCGCCGGGGTCCTGGAATTGGGCCGCGGTTCCGGTGCACTTGCGGATGACCTTCCAGGTCGTCGATTCCGCGGGGAAGGTGCTCGACGAGGGCAAGGATCTCGCCGCGCTTCAGGAGTCCCTAGCCGGAGCCACCCGGCGCGCCATCGCCGAGTCGCTGGGCGCTAGTCCCAAGACAGTTGCGGCTAAAAGCCCGAATAGTCGAGCCGCCGCTTCAGCAGAGCCCGAGTCCAGCGATGACGGTTCGCCGGTCAAAGAGCAAAGCGGGCTGAGCAGTTGGAGTGTTGGCACCCTGGAACGCTCGGTGCAGCGGCAAGTTCGCGGCCACACCGTGACCGGCTACCCGGCCCTGGTCGATGAAGGAAGCTCAGCGGGGCTGCGGATCTTCCAGACCGAGGACGAGGCGCTCAGTGCGATGCGCGGTGGCGTGATTCGTTTGCTCGCGCTGCGGCTGCCCTCCCCTGATCGCTATGTACTGGACCATCTGAGCAATACCGAGAAATTGACCTTCAGCCAGAACCCGCTGGTCAATAGCGGCAACGGTGGACGCGGCGGCTCGGTCAGTGAGCTGATCGCCGACTGCACGCTGGCAGCCATCGACAAATTGCTGCCTGAGGACTTGCCCTTCGACCAGGCCGCTTTCGACGCGCTGTATGAAAAAAGCCGGGCTGAGCTGATCGATACCGTGTTCTCAGTCGTCGCAGTGGTGGAAAAGATCTTGTCCTCCACTCGGAGGGTGCAGCAGCATCTGAAAACCACGAGTTCTCTGTCATTGATCAGTGCGCTGAACGATCTCAAGGCTCAGCTTGAGGGCCTGGTCTACCCCGGTTTCGTAGCCCAGACCGGCTATACCCAGTTGAGCCAGTTACCTCGGTACCTGGCCGCGATGGAACGCCGTCTGGAGAAGCTGCCGAGCAATGTGCAGCGCGACGGACTTCAGATGGCGGTGGTGCAGCGGCTGGAAGACGACTATGACGACGCCGTAGCGGCGCTGACTGCCGGTCGCCCGGTTCCGGCGGCGTTACGAAAAGTGCGCTGGATGCTCGAGGAACTGCGAGTGTCGCTGTTCGCGGTGGAACTGGGCACCGCCTACAGCGTTTCGGAAAAGCGGATCCGCACCGCCTTGGCCCAAGCCCTCAGCGTCTAGTCCCTCCCCCTATGAACATTTAGGCCTCGGGGACGAACTCGCCGTGGCCGGCCGCCCGGAGCGCAGCCCGCAGGCTTTCCGCGCTGGCGTCTAACGCAGCCGGATCCGGAGTGCTGTCCACCGTGGCGAAATCGTATTCAGCCATGGAATTCGACGGCCAGACGTGCAGGTGCAAGTGCTCGACCTCAAAACCCGCGATGATCAGCCCGGCGCGCTCCGAGGAGAAAGCCTCGATCTGAGCCTGACCGATGGTCTGCGCCACCGAAGTGAGCTTATGCATCAGCTCTGCCGGAGCGTCCGTCCAGCGGTTCACCTCGGCCCGCGGCACCACCAGGGTGTGGCCTGGAACCAGCGGGGCGATGGTCAAAAAGGCCACCGCCTCGCTGTCCTTCCAGACGAAACGCCCGGGCAGCTCTCCATCGATGATCCTGCTAAAAAGAGTGGCCACGAGCTACCCCGCTTTCTTGTCGAATTCTTCTCGAAGACCGGCGTTCCGGGTCGCCCCGGAAGCGGCGTGGGATCCGTTAGAGAGTCGCCGTGTCCAGCACGAAACGGTATCTGACGTCGCCCGCTACCAAGCGGCGGTACGCCTCGTTGATGCCTTCGCCGTCGACCATTTCAATATCGGAGACCACGCCGTGCTCGGCGCAGAAGTCCAGCATTTCCTGGGTTTCTTCGATGCCGCCGATCATCGAACCGCCGTAGGCCAGTCGGCGTCGGATCAGCTGGCCCGGATCAATCGGCGGCATAGCGTGCTCGGGCAAGCCGAGCTGCACCAGGGCGCCGTCGCGCTTGAGGGTCTTGAGGTAGGTGTTGATGTCATGATCGGCGGCTACCGTGTCGATGATCAGGTTCAGCGAGTTGCGAGCGGCTTTCATCTGCTCGGAGTCCTTGGAGACCACGACTCTATCGGCACCCAGGGCGCGCGCGGCCTCAGCTTTCGAGGGGCTCGTGGTGAAAACGGTGACCTCGGCGCCCATCGCCTTGGCGAGTTTGACCGCCATATGTCCCAGACCGCCCAAACCTACGACGCCGACCGCGTCTCCTTCTTCGACGCCGAAGTAACGCAGCGGCGAATAGGTGGTGATTCCAGCGCAGAGCAGTGGAGCAGCAGCGGCCTTATCCAAGCCCTCGGGGATGCGCAGCACATAGTTCTCATCGACCACCACAGAGCTGGAGTAACCGCCCTGAGTGATGCTGTCGTCATTGCGCTTATCGACCGCACCATAGGTTCCGACCATGCCGACCTCGCAGTACTGCTCGAAACCCTCCTGACAGGATTCGCACTCACGGCAGGAGTCAACCATGACGCCGACGCCGACAGCGTCACCGGTCTTGAACTCGCTGACCTCGGCGCCCACCCGGGCAACCGTTCCGACGATCTCGTGGCCCGGGACGAGTGGCCAGTGGGTATTGCCCCATTCTCCGCGAACCGAGTGCACGTCCGAGTGGCACAAGCCGCAGAATTCAATATCAATTTCGACGTCGTGAGCGCCGGGTTCCCGGCGATCGATGGTAATAGGTTCGAGCCCGGTCGTAGCGGACAAGGCGGCATAAGCTTTAGCAACAGTCATAGAACCAAGCCTATCCCCACGTCCTCCCAAAGCTCGTACCTCACTTCGGGTCCTTCGGACGCGTGGCCCCAGCCTGAGGGCCCCAGGCCGAGCCTGCGAGCGTTCATCGCTTCCCCTTGGCAAAAAGCCGCCAACGGGCCCCTCGCAATTCTCTTAGGGAAGGCGATAGGCGCTATCCCCACGTCCTCCCAAAGCTCGTACTCCCCGTCCACTCCCTCCGGCTCGCAAGCTCGCCAAGGGGCCCCTGTGACCGTGGGCCCTCACTTCGGGTCCCTCGGACGCGTGGCCCCAGCCTGAACCTCATCTCTGAGTTCGTCGGAAAGTCTCGGATTCACCCGTTATTACCCGCGCATCCGCGACTAAACCGCGAATTCGCGGAGTGGGACAGAACTCAGAGCTCGACGGATAGCTCCGGGTGCTGTGACCATGCTGACCAGGAGCCGGGGAAGAGCGCCGCCCGGAAGCCCGCGATTTCCAGTGCGGCCACCTGATGGGCGGCAGTCACCCCGGAGCCGCAGTACACCGCAATCTCGGCGCCCGGCTGGATTCCGAGCTCGGCAAAACGCTCACGGAGCTGATCGGAGTTCAGGAATTTCAGGTCCGCGGCCAGGTTCGCCATGGTAGGCGCGCTGAGCGCTCCCGGAATATGACCGGCCCGAGGATCTACCGGCTCCACCTCCCCGCGGTACCGCTCCGCAGCCCGCGCGTCCAGCAGGGGCCCGTGCGAGGGCCAGGCTGCGGCGTCCTGAAGCGAGATCACCGGCATCGCCCCGTACACCAAGGCCACGGCGCCGGGCTCAGCCTCAGCCGCCCCCGGCTCCAGGGGCAGACCGGCATCACGCCAAGCCTTCAAACCGCCGTCGAGCAGTGAAACCGTTTCAAAGCCCGCGTAGCGGAGCAACCACCAAGCTCGGGCCGCCGAGGTGTTGCCAGCGTCGTCGTAAATCACCACCAGATCGTCCTGGTTGATCCCCCAAGAGCGCGCAGCCCGCTGAAAGTCGGCTTGAGCCGGCAGCGGGTGACGGCCGTCCTGAGGTGTTCCGTGACCCGCTAATTCGGCGTCCAGATCCACATAAACCGCCCCCGGTAGATGAGCCTCAAGATAATGCTGCCTGCCGTGCGGATCTCCCAGGGCCCAGCGCACATCGAGTAATACGGTGCGCTTTCCAGCAGCTAAACGAGCTTGGAGCGCCGCGATATCGATCAGGATCTGCGATTCAGATGATTCAGAGGGAGAGGTCATAATCCCATGCTAAACGCAGCCCGGCTGAGCTCCCAGCTAAGCTGAGAGAGTGGACTTCACAGCATGCACCCCGGCCCGCCGCTGGGCGGATGAAGCACTCCGAAGAATCGAGGCAGAGAACAACCGCTCGGCCGATACCCATCTCTACGCGGTCCCCCTGCCCGAAGAATGGGGCGTCCAGCTCTACCTCAAGGACGAATCGACTCACCGCTCTGGCAGTTTGAAGCATCGGCTGGCCCGCTCGCTCTTCCTCTTCGGCCTGGTCAATGGCTGGATTCATGAGGGCACCACCATCGTGGAGGCCTCTTCCGGCAGTACAGCGGTTTCCGAAGCCTACTTCGCCCGCCTGCTCGGCCTGCCCTTCATCGCCGTGATGCCGCGCAGCACCAGCCCGGAGAAAATAGCGCTGATCGAGGACTACGGTGGGCAATGCCATTTCGTCGAGAATTCTTCCCAGGTCTATGCCGCGGCGAGCGAACTCGCGGCGCAGACCGACGGCCATTACATGGATCAGTTCACCTACGCCGAGCGGGCCACCGACTGGCGCGGGAACAACAATATCGCCGAGTCGATCTTCGAACAGCTCTCCAAGGAAGAGCATCCGGTACCACGCTGGATCGTGGTCGGCGCGGGCACCGGCGGAACCAGTGCCACCATCGGCCGTTATCTGCGCTACCACTCGCACCCCACGCAGCTCGCCGTCGTCGATCCAGAGAATTCAGCCTTCTATCCCGGATGGAAAGAGGGACTAGCTGAGTTCAGCACCGGGATGGCCTCGCGGATCGAAGGCATCGGCAGACCACGGATCGAGCCGAGCTTCGTGCCGAGCGTGATCGACGAAATGATCCAGGTGCCCGACGCCGCCTCGGTCGCCGCGATGCAGCAGTTGAGCAAACAGGCGGGGCTGCACGCCGGGCCCTCCACCGGGACGAATCTCTGGGGTGTCTGGCAGCTGGTGGCCCGGATGCTGGCCCGGGGCGAACGTGGCAGCGTGGTCTCGCTGCTCTGTGACGGTGCCGACCGGTATCTGACCAGCTACTACGATGACGGCTGGCTCGTCGAGCACGGATTGGCCCCCGGGGAGCACACCGCAACTCTTGAGAATTTCTTCGCCACCGGAACCTGGCCCAGCTAAAGATCGACGCGGCTAAACTGCTATTCCGCTCAGTCGGCGAACCATAAAGACACTATTCGGGTCCGGTCGATAATCCGCAAACGGCTGACATTCCACAAACCCGAATTTTTGATACAGCCTGCGGGCAGGCGCGAAATAATCTTCGACTCCGGTCTCCAGGTAGAGATCGCGATAACCCCGAGCAGTTGCCTCTGCCACAATGCCTTCAAGCACCGCACCGGCCACTCCCCTTCCGCGCGCCTTCGACGTCGTCCGCATCGATTTGATCTCACCAGCAGCTTCGGAGAGCCTCTTCAAAGCCCCGCAGCCAAGTAGTGTTTCCCCGTCCCGGGCCGTCCAGAAGGTGATCTCCGGAACACTCAATGCGCTGAGGTCCAGGGCGTGCACGCTCTCGGCGGGGCTGGTCGAATGCATCTCGGCCAGATGTTCTGCCAGTAGCTCCCGGACGTCTTGCCGGCCGGGAGTCTCGAGGGAAATCAGCATTTCCTGATCTTTAGTGCTCAAAGCTCGACGCTCTCACGCACTGTCAGATGCCGGAATTCCACACCGTACGGCGCACTCAGATTGCCGATCTGCAACTCGATGAATTGCAGGCCGAGCTCGGAGAGCAGGGCATCGTGGATCTGGTAGGCCTTCGGCGCACGCACCGAGCAGACGAAATCCACCACTTCGGAGGTCTTCGACCATGGTGCATGGATCGGCACCAGCAGGTTCCGCACCTGCACGCCCGCGGGCACGATCAGCGAATCGCCGGGATGGAAAACATTCTCGTCCACCAGGTAGCCGACATTGGCAACCACCGGGATCTGTGGGTTGATCAGAGCGTGCTGACCACCGAAGGCGCGGATCGCGAAACCCGCGAGTTCGAAAGACTCTCCGGGCAGCGCTTCGTGAATCCGCGCGGCGGCCTCGGCGTTTTCCTCCCGCAGGGTCCTTGCGACGCCGGCCGGGGCGTAGAGCTGCAGCTCACCGGAGGCTTGCAACGCGGTCGAAATCGCCGCCGCGTCCACATGGTCCACGTGCTCGTGAGTGATCAGAATGCCGTGCGCTCCGCTCAGCGCCTCAGCGGCTTCGGAGAATGATCCAGGATCGATCACTAGGACTGAACCGTCTTTTTCCAGCCGAACGCAAGCATGGGTGAATTTCGTCAGCAACATACCAACAACATTAGTCACCTCCCGGGCCCGAAGCACGCGTTTTAAGTCGGAGTGACAGTGCCAGCCCGTCAGCCAAGCCGGGCGTCTCAGCGCTGGAATAAGTCACCGACTGATAGCCTTGAGGAGAGTGTTAAGGAGTCAAAATGTCTGAAATAAGCACCCCGGTCAAAGAACAGCGAGTCACCAAACAGCGGCTCGCGGTCAGTGCTGCCCTGGATGAGCTGAATGATTTCGTGAGCACTCAAGAACTTCACCGGATCCTGCACGAGCGCGGGGTCTCGGTCTCATTGGCGACCTCATACCGAATCCTGCAATCGCTGGCTGAAGACGGCGCGGTGGACGTCCTGCGCAATCCCGATGGCGAGGCGGTTTACCGCCGCTGCGCAGCAGCTGAGCACCACCACCATCTACTGTGCCGAAATTGCGGCAAAGCCGTGGAAATCGAAGCGCCTACGGTTGAGACCTGGGCTGCCGATATCGCGGCGCAGCACGGTTACACCGAGCCGAGCCATACGGTGGAGATCATCGGATTGTGCCCCGAGTGCACTGCTGCCAAGGCTCAGTCAGTGAAGTGAGCAGGTCTTCGCCCCGCTGAAGTGAGCGGCGAGCGTCCTCAGGCTGCTGAGCTACGATGAGCTCAGTCGGGGCTGTGCTCCACTGTTTCCCCGCGAACCATTGCGGCCGGATAGCCGACGCCGTCGCCCGATCAGTCTGCAGACCAGGTAGATCACGAACGACAATGTGGTGACATAGGGGCTGATCGGGATACTGCCGCCCAGCGCCAGCAGGATCCCGCCCACCGTGGAGACAACGGCAAAAAGCACGCTGAGCAGCACCACCAGCCGGGGCGAGGCGGCGACCTGCATGGCCGCTGCGGCCGGAGTGATCAGCAGCGCGAGTACCAAAAGCGCTCCGACGATCTGAATCGACAGCGCAACGGAGATGCCGAGCAACACCATAAAAACAATCGAGAGGCCACGGACCGGCACGCCACGGGCCTGTGCGATGTCCGGGTCGATGCTGGCAAAGGTGAGCGGCCTCCAGAGCACCAGCAGCGCGATGATCACCACGATCGCAGTGCCCACCAAAGCGGTGAGCTGGGTGGAATCCACCGAGACGATCTGGCCAGTGAGCAGCCCGAATTTATTCGCGGCACGCCCTTGATAGAGGGACAGAAAGAGGATGCCCAGCCCCAGGCCGAAGGGCATCAGCACACCAATAATGGAATTCCGATCCCTTGCCCGCACTCCCATCAATCCCAGCAATACCGCCGCCACCACCGAGCCGACCAGAGATCCCCCGATCACATCTGCGCCGATCAGCAGGGCGAAAGACGCCCCCGCGAAAGAGAGTTCGGCAATGCCGTGCACAGCGAAGGCCAGGTCGCGCATCATCACGAAAGTACCGATCAGCCCGCCCACGACGCCGAGCACGGCACCGGCCAGAATCGAATCGCGGAAGAGCGGCAGTAGCTCACCGTAGTTGGCGAAATTGAACACCGTGCTCAGGAAGTCCTGCCAGTTCATCGGCTGTGTGCTCCTTCCTGAGGGTGGTGATGGGTGGTGGAGTCCGGTTGGCCGACCACGACGATCCGGCCATTGCTGCGGAACACGTCCACCGGGGTTCCATAGAGTTCGGAGAGCACTTCCGAGGTCATTACCTCGTCTACGCTACCGATCCGGAACTTGCCTCCCGCGAGGTAGAGCACCCGATCAACGTGCTCAATGATCGGGTTGATTTCGTGGGTCACGAAGACCACTGCGGTGCCGTGCCGATGAGCCTGCTCACCGACCAGAGCGCTCACTGCTCTCTGGTGCTGCAAATCGAGCGAAAGCAAAGGCTCATCGCAGAGCAACAGCTCGGGCCGGGTAGCCAGGGCTTGAGCGATCCGCAGCCTCTGCTGCTCGCCTCCGGAGAGCAACCCGACCGGAACATTGGCGTAGTCCTGGGCACCCACCTGATCCAGCAGCTCATCTACCCATTGTCGGTACCCTGCCGCACGCAAGCGGATTCCCCAGCGATCGCCGTCCACCCCCAGGCCGACCAGATCCCGAGCGCGCAACGGGGTCTGCGGGTCGAAGCCCTTCTGTTGCGGCACATAGCCGATCGCTCGATTGCCACGCTTAGCGGCCTTGCCAGAAATTGTGAGCTCCCCCGCGCTCAGATTCTGCAGGCCCAGGAGCACTTTCAGGAAACTGGTCTTACCGCTGCCGTTGGGCCCGAGCACGGCAAAGAACTCGCCGGGCTGGATCTCAAGATCCAGCCCGGTCCACAGAGTACGGTCACCGTAGCTCAAGGCGGCGTCGCGTAGTTCGAGCACACTTGATGGCACGGAAACTCTCTTCAACTAACCAGCCGGAGACTGAGATTATTTAGCTTATTTCGCCAGGGCCTTGGCGATGTTGTCTGCGTTCTGCTGCATCCAACCTAGATAATCTTTACCCTCAGGCAGAGTTTCCGTGAAATTAACCACCGGAACTCCCGCGGAATCAGCGGCTTTCTTCAGCGCCTCGGTTTGCGGTCCTTCGGTCTGATCGTTGTAGGCGAGGAACTTGACGCTCTTGGAGCTGATCAGATCGGTCGCTGCTTTCAGCACGGCAGGAGGCACATCCGATCCTTCTTCAATGGCATGGCTGTAGGCCTCGGGAGTTTTATTGACCAGTCCTGCCGACTGCAGCATCCACAGCGGTACCGGCTCGGTAATCGCCACCGGCTGTCCGTCGGAGCTGGTCTTCAGCTTGGCCAGAGCAGTTTCGATTCCAGAGACAGAGTCTTTGAACTTCTGGGCGTTGTCCTTGAACTCGTTGGCATGAGCGGCGTCGATTGACGCGAATCTCTTGGCCAGTTCGTCGGCCAACTTACTGATCGTGGGCAGCGAGTACCAGACATGTTCATTGAATTCATCGGCGTTGGCCGCGGTCTTCAGTCCGGAGAGATCGACCACGTCGATCAGCTTAGAGCGGTCCTGCCCCTCGGCTAATTTGCTGAAGAAATCGTCGTAACCGCCGCCGTTCTCAATCAGCACTGCGGCCTTGCTCACTGCGAGTTTGTCCTGGGCCGTACTTTCGTAGGAGTGCGGATCCTGGCTGGTATTGGCAATGATCGAGGTGACCTTGACCTGGTCGCCACCGATCTTGGCGGCAATGTCACCGTAGACATTGGTGACGGCGACGACGTCGATGGTTTCCGTAGCGTTAGAAGAGCTGGGGCTGGAGTTGCCACCACAACCGGTGAGCAGCAGCCCCAGCCCGACGGCGGTCACGGCGAGGGTGGGCAGGGTTTTGGCGGGGCGGGAGGAAATGGCGGAAACAAACCGCATGAAGGCCTCAGTTCTAAGCAGCGAGCTGCGTATTCTATTGAGAATGATATGCATAAACCAGCATATTGCTAATTGGAATCATTCGCAAAAAACCGTGATTCAGCGGCTATCACGCCGTTCGCTGTCCCTGATTTCACCGACCAGTTCTTCAATCACGTCCTCAAGGTACAGCGCACCCGTGGTGACCCCGGCAGAGTCGATCACCCGAGCCAGGTGAGAGCCGGTGCGTTGCATGATGCGCAGCGCGTCTTCGACCTCTTCGTCCTCCGCTAGGTTGATCAGGGTACGCAGTCGAGACTCGGCCAGCGGCATTTCATACTCGTCCTCCGGCACGATCAGTACGTCTTTGATATGCACATAGCTGGTGAGATCCCCCCGATCGTCTTTGAGGACGAAGCGAGAGAAACCGGTCTGCCGCACCGCCGCCTCAACATCCAAGGGCGTCGCATGAGTGCTCAGGGTGTGCAGCGAGTCCAGCGGCACCATGACTTGGGCCGCGGTACGGTCCGAGAATTCCAGCGCACCGCTGAGCAGCCCGGTGCCATCGTCCACCAGGCCGTGCTTGGTGGATTCAGCGACGATAGACTGCACCTCTTCCAGCGTAAAGCTTGAGGTCACCTCATCCTTCGGCTCGATCCGGAACACCCTGAGGATGTGGTTGGCGAGCCAATTCAAGCTGACGGTCACCGGCCGTACCACCCGGGAGATCCAGACCAGCGGCGGGGCCAAGAAGAGGGCCGCCTTATCCGCCACCGACACCGAGATATTCTTCGGCACCATCTCGCCGAAGGTGACGTGCAGGAAGGTGACCAGCACCAGCGAGATGATGAAGGACGCCGTGCCGGTCGCCGCCTCTGGCACGCCGATGGCGTGCAACGGAACCTCAAGCAGATGATGGATCGACGGCTCGGCGACATTCAAGATCAGCAAAGAAGCCACGGTGATGCCCAGCTGCGCGCAGGCCAGCATCAGTGAGACGTTCTCCATGGCGTAGAGCGTGGTACGAGCCCGCGCAGAACCGGCTTCCGCGAGCGGCTCGATCTGGCTGCGGCGAGCGCTCATAATGGCGAACTCGGCGCCCACGAAAAAGGCATTGACCAGCAGCAGGACGACTAGCCAGAGAATACCTGCCCAGTCGCTCATCGCTGCTCACCGCCTTCATTCGCGGCCTCAGCCATCGGGACGAATCGGACCCGATCGACCCTGCGACCGTCCATCCGCTCGATTTCGAGCCGTCCGCCGTAAACTTCGACGGCATCCCCCAGCTCGGGCAATCTGCCGAGCTCGGACATCACGAAACCACCTACGGTTTCATAGCTGGCCCCGCCGGGGACCCGCAAGCCAGGAATCTGATCGGTGATCTCATCGGGCCGCATCAGACCAGGGAAGTGCCAATCGCCGTCGGCGCTCTGTAAGACGCCGGGCGTGGTGACGTCGTGCTCGTCCTCGACTTCACCGACGATCTCCTCCACCAGGTCCTCCAGCGTGGCCACTCCAGCGGTGCCGCCGTACTCGTCGACCACTACCGCCAGTTGCAGATTCCCGGCGCGCAACTCGCGCAGCAGGGCATCCAGGTGAATGGTCTCCGGTACCCGCAACACGTCTTCTTTAATGGTTCCGGCTTGCAAGCCGATGCGACGTTCGGTGGGCACCGCAATGGCCCGCTTGACGTGCACCACGCCCAGCACGTCGTCAGCGGAGTCTCCGATCACCGGGAACCGGGAAAACCCGGTGCGCCGGGCAGCGTCGATAACATCGGTGAGCGGAGCGTCGATATCGATGGTCTCCACCCTGATCCGCGGCGTCATGACGTCGGCTGCGGTGCGGTCTGAGAAGCTCAGCGAACGCGCCAGGAAGTTGGCGGTGCCGGCATCGAGGGTGCCCAGCTCTGCCGAACGGCGCACCAAAGACGCCAGCTCGGAGGGTGAACGTGCGCCGGAGATCTCCTCTTTGGCCTCCAAACCGAAGACGTTCAGCACTCGGTTGGCGAAGCCGTTGAGCACCACGATGGCCGGTTTGAAAACCGCTGTGAAGACCAGCTGAGGGCGAGCCACCAGCTTGCCGATGTCAAAGGCCTTGGCGATCGCCATGTTCTTCGGCACCAGCTCGCCCAGGAGCATGGAGAGCAAAGTGGCCAGCACCATCGAGATGATCAGCGAGATCGTGCTGCTCAAGCCGCCGTCAATGCCAATAGCCCGCAGTGGCACGGCGAGCAGAGCTCCCAACGAGGGTTCCATCACGAAACCCGTCAGCAAGGTAGTCAGCGTGATCCCGAGCTGGCAGCTGGAAAGCTGAGTCGAGAGGGTCTTCAGGCAGCGCAGCAGGGGTTCGGCTCCGCTGTCGCCCTCGTTCACGGCGCGCTGCACACTGCTCTGGTCGATTGCAACCAACGAGAATTCCACCGCGACAAAGAATCCGGTGCCGATGATCAAAAGAAAGCCCACCAGGAGCAATAGCCATTCCATTCAGCGATTCACCGCCGAAGAATCTGGTCTTTGCGCGCAACGCGCTGCGAGTGATGGGGGTTGGTCTTCGGCTGATGACTCGCTGGGAGTCGCACCGGAAGACAGTACCTCGGGACTGGGTGCGCCGGCGGCAGTATCCACCTGAGCGGTGGAGCGCCGGCTCCTAGAGTGATGGTCCATAGCTCCACCAGTCTAACGGATCCAGATCGTCTCCCGGCACCCGGCGGCGTTACGCCGAGGGCTTACCAGCTCTGCGGGAGCGGTCTGCCTTCTTCATACCCGGCCGCCGACTGCACCCCCACCAGCGCGTTCTGCCGGAACTCGGCCAGGTTTCCGGCCCCGGCGTAGGTCAGCGAACTGCGCAGCCCGGAGGTGATCATATCGATCAGGTCCTCGACTCCCGGGCGAGCCGGATCGAGGTACATCTTGGAGGAGGAAATGCCTTCTTCGAAGAGCGCCTTGCGAGCTCGATCGAAGGCTCCCTCTTGCTGCGTGCGGTTCTGCACCGCACGGGCGCTGGCCATCCCGAAGCTCTCCTTGTATTTGCGCCCGGTGGAATCGACCAGCAGGTCACCGGGACTCTCATAGGTACCGGCGAACCAAGAGCCGATCATCACCTGGCTGGCACCCGCCGCCAGGGCGAGCGCCACATCACGGGGGTAACGCACTCCGCCGTCGGCCCACACTGTCTTGCCCAGTTCACGGGCCACGCTGGCGCACTCCAGCACTGCGGAGAACTGCGGGCGGCCGACCGCCGTCATCATCCGGGTGGTACACATCGCGCCGGGCCCAACTCCCACTTTGATGATGTCAGCACCGGCGGAGATGAGATCGCGGACGCCTTCTGCGCTCACCACATTGCCCGCCACAATGGGCACCTGCGGGTCAAGGGAGCGCACCGCGGCGAGCGCGTCGAACATCTTGCGCTGATGCCCGTGCGCGGTATCGACCACCAGGCAATCGACTCCAGCGTCCAGCAACTCTCCGGCCTTAGCACGCACATCGCCGTTGATACCCACCGCGGCGGCCACCCTGAGCTTGCCCTCACTGTCGACAGCGGGCTGATAGATGGTCGATCTCAGGGCACCCGTCCGGGTCATCGCACCGAGAAGCTTCCCATCCCTGGTCACCGGAGCGAAGCCGCCCGCGGTAGCGTCCAGCAGCTCGAAGGCCTGCCGCAGGGCGGCGGGGCGGTCGGCGTCGAAAAGCGCTGCGTCGATGATGGGCACCTGCTTCATCACGGCGTCGAGCGAGGTGAATCGATCAACACCCTCGCAGTCAGCGGCGCTGACCACACCGAGGCATTGTCCATCGGAACTCACGACCACCAGGGCGCCGTGTGCTCGTTTGTCGATCAGATGCAGCGCATCGATCACGGTATCGCCGGGACCGAGCGTCACGGGGGTCTCGAAAAGTGCGGATCGTGATTTCACCCAGCCGGTGACTTCGCGGAGCACCTGTAGCGGCACATCCTGGGGCAGCACCGCGAGGCCACCCCGTCTGGCCAGCGTCTCCACCATGCGCTTACCGGTAACTGCTGTCATATTGGCCACCACCAAGGGAATGGTGGTCCCGGTGCCATCGTCGCTGGAGAGGTCGACGTCCAAGCGGGAAATCACCTCCGAGCGGGAAGGCACCAGGAAAACATCTGAATAGGTCAGATCGGCCTGGTAAGACAACTCGGCGTTGCGCTGGTTTTCGGCATTGATGAATCGCATGCTTTCCAGTCTAGTTCGGCCCCGTCCGTTCCCCCGAGCCCGCTCGTCCCCTCAGCCTCCCTCGTTCCGGAACCAGTCGTCCCACTGAATGTTGCCAAGTGACAGCTGAGGCTTTTCTGAGAGAACTTTTGTCCCATAAGTAACACCCCCTGGGACAGCTGATTCCGGAACGAGGTGTGGGCTACGCCACAGAACACAAAAACATGAAGTTTTGATTGGCTTGCATGGCCCTGGCATCACTAGACTGGCATGCGGACGGCAATGTCTTGAACTCATGGAAGAGGCGTATTTCAGGTGCCAGATGAATCCCTCCACCGTTTGACCGAAGAATTCGGTGGAAACGAGTGGCTCGTCGACGAACTCTACGAACAGTACCGGCAGGACAAGAACTCGGTGGACGAGAAGTGGTGGCCTTTATTCGCCTCCCTCGACGCCGACTCTGCTAACGGCAGACATGCCCGAAGCACTCCTCGCCCGGTGACTCAACCGCTGCCCGTGGTAAGCCAGGCGGCGAGCCCGGTAGCTGCTCCCCCCGCTCGGCCGGCCACGGCTCCGGCCGCCGCACCGGTAGCTGCTCAGCCCGCGACGCCGCCCCAGGCAGTGGCTCCGGCCGCCGCGCCAACAGCTGCAGCAGCCTCAGCTCCGGCCGCGACCCCGGCCCCCACGGCCAGCGCCCCCAAGACCACCACGACGCCGATCCCCGCCCAGCTGCCGCCGACGGCCAAGAACACTTCCGCACCTGAGGAAGACGTCGTGAGCGTGCTGCGCGGCCCCGCTAAAGCGATTGCCGCCAATATGGTGAGCAGTCTCGAGGTGCCCACCGCGACCAGCGTGCGCGCTATTCCGGCTAAGCTGCTGATCGACAACCGGCTGGTGATCAACTCCAACCTGGCCCGTGCCCGTGGCGGCAAGGTTTCATTCACTCATTTGATCGGCTATGCCGTGATTCGGGCGCTCAAGCAGTTCCCCTCAATGAACGTGCACTACGACGAGCAGGACGGCAAACCGGTCGCCGTGCAGCCGGCTCACGTCAACTTCGGCATCGCCATCGATATGCCGAAGCCGGACGGCAGCCGCTCCCTGGTAGTGCCCAATATCAAAAAAGCCGAGACCCTGAGCTTCTCAGAGTTCTGGCACACTTATGAAGATCTGATCAAGCGAGCCCGCGCGGGCAAGCTGACCGCCGACGACTACGCAGGCACTACGGTGTCGCTGACCAACCCCGGCGGCATCGGCACCGTGCATTCGGTGCCTAGGCTCTCCAAGGGCCAGGCGAGCATCATCGGCGTCGGCGCTCTGGATTATCCCGCTGAGTTCCAGGGCACCAGCGAGCGGATCATCGCGAAGAACGCGATCAGCAAGGTCATCACGCTGACCTCCACCTACGATCACCGAGTGATCCAAGGGGCCGGTAGCGGCGAGTTCCTCAAATTGGTCCATCAGCTACTGCTCGGCGCGGATGATTTCTACGATGAGATCTTCGAATCGCTACGGATCCCCTACGAGCCGGTGCGCTGGAGCCCGGACGTTCAGGTCGATCCTTTCGATCAGATCAACAAGGTCGCCCGGATCCAACAGCTGATCCACGCTTACCGGGTGCGCGGTCACCTGATGGCCGATACCGACCCGCTGGAGTACGTGCAGCGCAAGCACCCCGATCTCGACGTGCTCAACCACGGCCTGACGCTCTGGGATCTGGATCGTGAATGGCCCACCGGCGGTTTCGGCGGCAAGGACAGTCTCAAGTTCCGCGATATCCTCGGTGTGCTGCGTGACGCTTACTGCCGGACCACCGGCGTCGAGTACATGCACCTGCAGGACCCGGAACAGCGCAAGTGGTTCCAGGATGAGTTGGAGCACCCCTACTCCAAGCCGAGCCGCGAAGAGCAGATTCGGATCGTCTCCAAGCTCAACTCCGCAGAGGCCTTCGAGACCTTCTTGCAGACCAAGTACGTCGGCCAGAAGCGTTTCTCCCTGGAAGGTGGAGAGTCGCTGATTCCGCTCTTGGACTCGGTCCTCGCGGATGCAGCCGACGAAGGTCTCGATGAGGTCGCCATCGGCATGGCTCATCGCGGTCGGCTCAATGTGCTCACCAATATCGCCGGTAAGACCTACGGCCAGGTGTTCCGTGAGTTCGAAGGCAATGACGATCCGCGTAGTGTGCAGGGCTCCGGCGATGTGAAGTACCACCTCGGCACCGAGGGCACCTTCACCTCCATCAACGGCAACCAGACCAAGGTCTACCTTGCCGCCAACCCCTCGCACCTCGAGGCAGCTGATCCGGTGCTGGAAGGCATCGTGCGTGCCAAGCAGGACGTGCTCGATACCAACGGGGCGAGTTTCGACGTGCTGCCACTGCTGATCCATGGCGACGCTGCCTTCGCGGGCCAAGGCGTAGTGGCGGAGACGTTGAACCTTTCGCAGCTTCGCGGTTACCGCACCGGGGGCACCATCCACGTGGTGGTGAACAACCAGGTTGGTTTCACCACCTCCCCGAGTTCCTCTCGCTCTTCGGTGTATTCGACCGACGTCGCCAAGATGATTCAGGCCCCGATCTTCCACGTCAACGGTGATGACCCGGAAGCTGTGGTCCGAGTAGCTCAGCTCGCCTTCAAGTATCGGCAGAAGTTCGCCGCCGATATTGTGATCGATCTGGTCTGCTACCGTCGGCGCGGCCACAACGAAGGTGACGATCCTTCGATGACTCAGCCGCTGATGTACAACCTGATCGAAGCGAAACGCTCGGTCCGCCGCCTCTACACCGAGGCGTTGATCGGTCGTGGAGACATCACCGGTGAGGAAGCAGAGCAATTGCTCCGCGACTATCAGGAGCGGCTGGAACGCGCCTTCGCCGAAACCCACGCTGCGCAGACCTCGCCGATCCCGATCCTCACCGAGGACAGAAAAGCAGTCTCCGATCTGGAACGTCCGGTGGCACAGCGTGGCCAGGAGGATTCGGCCCTTTCCGTCCCACCGGTGAGCGCCGAAATGATCGCCCATATCGGCACCGTGCAGACCACCCCGCCCGAGGGCTTCACTCTGCACCCGAAGATCGAACCGCTGCTGCGCAAGCGTGAAGTGATGTCACGTGAGGGCAATATCGATTGGGGCTTCGGTGAGCTGCTGGCGCTCGGCTCCTTGGCCATCGAAGGTGTGCCCATCCGGTTCACCGGCCAAGACACTCAACGCGGCACCTTCGCGCAACGGCACTCGGTACTTCACGACCGCAAGAACGGCGCAGAGTGGGCGCCTTACCAAGAACTCTCCGAGACTCAGGCTCGTTTCATGGTGTACAACTCCTCGCTGAGCGAGTACGGCGCCCTGGGCTTCGAGTACGGCTACTCGGTGGAGCGCACCGACGCCATGGTGCTCTGGGAAGCGCAGTACGGCGACTTCGCCAACGGCGCGCAGTCCATGATCGATGTGTTCATCTCCTCGGCGGAACAAAAGTGGGGTCAGCGCTCTTCCTTGGTCATGCTGCTGCCGCACGGTTATGAAGGGCAAGGACCGGAGCACACCTCCGCGCATATCGAGCGCTACCTGCAGATGTGCGCTGAGGACAATATGATCCTGGCTCAGCCGACCACCCCGGCTTCGCATTTCCATCTGCTGCGCCGCCAGGCCTATAGCCGGCCACGTAAACCGCTGATTGTCTTCACCCCGAAGCAATTGCTGCGCTTGAAGGCTGCGGCCTCGCCCTTGGAGGATCTCACCAACGGTGAATTCCAGCCCGTTATCGGTGATAACGCCGCTTTGAACAATGTTGATCGGGTGGTGCTGGTTTCCGGCAGGCTCTACTACGACCTGTTGGCTGCCCGGACTAAGTCCGGGGACACCTCGACGGCCCTGGTCCGGGTTGAACAGCTCTACCCGTTCCCGGTCGAGGAGATTGCCGCTGAATTGGCGAAGTACCCGAACGCGGAAGTGGTCTGGGCACAGGACGAGCCGGCTAACCAGGGCCCGTGGCCGATCATGGGCCTGATCCTGCCGCCAGCACTCGGCAAAGCGATCCGCCCGGTCTCGCGGCCTGCTTCGGCGTCAACCGCAACCGGTTCCTCGAAGCGTCACGCCGTCGAGCAGGAAGCCTTGATCTCCAAGGTTTTCGCCCGCTAGATCCCTTAGATGCCCAGTCCGTTTGAAACGGACTGGGCATCGGCGTGTCTGGGCGGGTACTGTTTCGAAGAGTAAAGATTTACTTGAAGATCAAGCAAGGAAGGCTAGGCAGTGGAACAGAGAAAGATTCGGCTGGCCGCTGTTGGCGACGAGTTATTAGCTGGAATCGGCGATCCGCGAGCCCTCGGCTGGCTCGGCCGGGTGCTCGCCAGGACCCCGCAGGAAGAGCTCTCCCTGGAGGCTTTCAGCCTGGCCTGCCCGCAAGAAGGCACCGAAGCCCTGGCCGCCCGCTGGCTCGCCGAAGCTGGCCGGCGATTCGATGATTTCCACGAGAACCGCTTAGTCATTGGCCTCTCCGACCGGGACTTGCAACTCGAGCTCTCGACTGCCCGTAGCCGGCTCAACCTGGCGAATATTCTCGACGGCGCGGCCCAGTTGAGTGTGCCGGTCTTCGTCGTCGGGCCGCCTCCTGGGCTCGATCCCGCGGTGAATAAAAAACTCAGTGAGCTCAACACTGCCTTCGCGGATGTCACCACCAGGCGCCGGCACGTCTACGTGGACACCTTCTCCCCGTTGCTCAACCACGAGCAGTGGCGCACTGATCTGGCGGCAAACGGCGGCCGCCCCGGGCAAGCCGGCTACGGCCTGATGGCCTGGCTCGTGCTGCATCGCGGCTGGTTCCAGTGGATGGGTATTCCCGAGGCCAACTAAGACCCGGTCTTTCGCAAACCTGCTGTTCTCCTCATGCAGGCCTTGGTTTATCGTAGCGAGGATGGATTCGGCACGCTTTTCGCCGAATCTTACTGCTCGCGAGATGGACCCAGGCCTGCGTTTCACTAACTAGAGGTTTTGTGAAAATTAAACGCGATATAGCTTGACCTCTTCCTCATCGAGATATATCTTGAATATATCAACGCGATATATCGCATCTAGAGGAGGAATTATGGACCAGTGGGAGATCAGCGCTCCGCAGACCATCGACATCGACGGCGTCACCAAACTCCATGCCGCCATCGTTCGCGGCAGGCTCGACGTCATCACACATCAGGAAGCGACTACCCGCATCGAGGTGGCCGAGATCAACGACATCCCGCTCGACGTGAGCTTTCAGGACGGCGTACTGAGCATTGGGCATCGCGATGGCGACCTCGGCGGCTGGCTGCAAAGGCTGACCGGGCTGAAGAACCCTCATGCGGTGCTGAGCATCGCCGTCCCGGCCGGTATCGAGGTAGTCGTCAATACGGTGAGCGGGGACGGCTTGGTGAGCGGCACCAGCGCCCGGACCAGCATTAAAACCGTCTCCGGCTCACTCATGTCAGACGATACCTCGGGCGCGCTCACTGTCGATACCGTGAGCGGCGAGATCATTGTCCGGAACCATCGAGGCGCTTTAGATGCCAAAACCGTCAGCGGTGAAATCACGGCCTCCGGCGAGCTACCCACGGTGCAGGCCAAATCGGTCAGCGGCGATCTGAGCTTCGACCTTCAAGGCAACCCAGAAAAGCTCTCCAGCAATGGGGTCTCCGGTGAGCTCACCGTCCGGCTACCCGCCGAGGTGGGAATCGCCCTGGATGCTAAAACAGTGTCCGGGAATATCGTCCTCGACAACCAGCGCTACTCGGGTACCGGCCAGGAAGTGCACACCACCAGCGGCCCGGAATCCCCGCAGATCAAGGTTCAGAGCAAATCCGTCTCGGGCAATATCTCCATCATCCGTCAGCGCTAAGCGCAGCGCCCAGCAAGCAAAGGACCCTAGTGATGAACAACTGGACTATTGATTCTCCACAGACCCTGGACATCGACAATGTCAGAAATCTCAGACTGCTCGCGATCAGCGGCAGATTCGATGTGATCGCCCACCAAGACCCCGCTGAAACGGTCACTCGACTGACCATCAGCGAGATCACCGGCGACCCCCTGGAGATCGTGAACACTGCCGAACGGCTGGACATCAAACATGGCAAAACCGACGCAATGGTGTGGCTGACCAAAGACAATCCACTCAGCTCAAGAAACCACTTGGTGATCACCGTGGAAGTCCCAGCACAAACCGTCATTGATGCGAAAACCGTAAGCGGCGAAGGCCTCGTGACCGGCCTGAACTCAACGGTCAAGGTCTCCTCGGTCTCCGGATCCATCGTCTCCGACGCCACCAAGGGTGCACTGAGTGTCAATACCATCTCCGGCGAAGCGATTGTCAAAGATCATCAGGGCGCACTGTCCACGAACTCGGTCTCTGGGGAAATTACCGCCTCCGGCTGGCTGGAAAGCATCAAGGCCAGCACGGTCACCGGAGACTTGAACTTCGACGTGCTAGGACCGATCAGAACGGTCAGCACCAACTCAGTTTCCGGAAGCGTATTGCTCAGGCTGCCCGAGGAACTCAGCTGCCAAGTGCTGGCGAATTCCCTCTCTGGAAGTATCAATGTCAATGAGGAAAGCATCAAGGTGATCGGTAGCACGACGCGTCAGTTCGGCGATCCGAAGCAGCCCATGGTGAAGATCTCAGTGAATTCAGTCTCCGGTTCAATCACCGTCTTCAATCGGCTGAGTCGGCACGAGCAAGAGGGGGTACAGTAATGCCTCCGGTTTTCGCACACGGTGCACTCCGGCTCTATTTGCTGGCGCTTCTCGAAGAAGGATCGAAGCACGGTTACGATGTGATCCGGGCGCTCAGTGATCGCTTTGGCGGAACCTATTCGCCCAGTGCCGGCACGGTCTATCCCCGGCTGGGAAAACTAGAAGAAGAAGGCCTGGTCAGCACAACGACGGACGGGCGGCGAACCATCTATTCGATCACCGATGCCGGGCTGGCGGAACTCAATGACCGGCGAGCCGAGCTGAACGAAGTCGAACAGGACATCTCAGCGTCGATCCGACGGCTCGCCGACGATCTGCGCTCCGATATCCGGGCCAATATGAAGGGCTTGCGCGCCGATCTCGCGGTGACCGCGGAAGCGGCCAGGAGTGCGGCTCGAAAAATGCCGGATGCCGGCCGCTACTCCCCTAGCAATCAGAGGATGCTCAAGGAAGCGGAGATGCTCTTACAGGCTTTCCGCGATGAAATGCGAGTGGAACTCAGGCAGCGAGCGCGTCAGGATGTGCTCAGCGAGGTCACGCTGGAGACTATCCGTACCGTTCTGGATCAAGCAAAAATCGCGGTCAGGACCACCTTGCGCGGGCCGGGCTCAGGAGCGTGAGATGCGCATTCACTGGAGCTACCAACCGCCCGCTCAGGTTCGCAAAGTACTGGCTTCACGCCGTCGCAAACCGCTGAGTCCGGCGGAAATCAACTCTGTCGAAGCGCTCTTCCCCCAGCAGCTCACGCATTGAGAGTTGGTTCGGTTAGGTACCCGGCCTAAGGTGTGACAGACTTAACCGGAATCTTTTTGAAGAATGGAGGCTGCTATGTCCAAGCGTGCACGCAAGCGTCGTGACCGGAAGCGTGGCGGCGCTAACCACAGTAAGCGCCCCAACACCTAAGAAAAAGACCCCCGAGCCATCCGGCGCCGGGGGTCTTTCTCGATGGAGCCTCAAACCGTGGTCTCTGCTAAACCTCGGCGGCTTTCATCGCGTGAATGCGCTCCAGGATAGAAGCTTTCAGGTTCTCCGGAGCGAGTTCGGTGCAGGAACGCTTCACCGCTGAACGGATCACGCACTCCAGATCGTATTCACCGGCGCACTCCGGGCAGGTGTCGAGGTGCTTCTTGATCTCGGCAAGATCATCGGCGGAGAGCGCCTGATCCAAATACTCGTAGATCTTCTGCACTCTGCTGTCGTCGCAATCACCCAAACTCTGGCAGTCGCTCATTTCGCGCTCCTCATATCTTCCTTAGCCGGTGTTTCGCTGCCATGCTGAGCAGCTCTGAAGCCCCGCTCTGCGGCGTACTCGGAGAGTAAGTCACGCAGCATCTTGCGTCCACGATGCAGCCGGGACATCACGGTCCCAATCGGGGTGTTCATAATGTCTGAAATTTCCTTGTAGGCATAGCCTTCAACATCGGCAAAATACACGGCAAGCCTGAATTCCTCCGGAATCGACTGCAAGGCGCTCTTCACATCCGAATCCGGCAAGTGATCCAGAGCCTCTGATTCCGCGCTGCGCAACCCCGAGGAGGTATGCGACTCGGAACGTGCCAACTGCCAGTCTTCGATCTGGTCCGCACCGGACTGCTGGGGCTCCCGCTGCCGCTTACGGTACAGATTGATATAGGTATTGGTCAGAATCCGATAGAGCCAGGCCTTCAAATTAGTGCCGGGGCGATACTGATGAAACGCCGAGAAAGCCTTGGTGTAGGCCTCTTGCACCAAGTCCTCGGCATCAGAGGGATTCCGGGCCATCCGCATCGCCGCCGAATACAGCTGATCCACGTACTGCATGGCGTCACGCTCAAAGCGAATCCGCCGCTGCTCGAGCGTCTCTGTGGTCGGGTCAATCAGCTCTTCCACGATCGCGGAAGTCCCGGTTGAAGGCTTGGTGCTGTCTGCAGTGTTCATTGCCTTCAAGTCTAGTCTGAGGCGCAAATCGTCCACGGCGTCCACCGGGTTCTTCACAACCGGTGCAGCCTCCATTAACAACACAGCCATCAGATGCTTACCGTCCTCTTCTGTATTTTGCTTCACTCACGGAACCCCGCGAAAAGCGAAATTATTCCGCAAAAGTGCCAGACTAGAAGCTGCAGCTAGGAAATACCCATCCAGAGGAGTTAGCTATGTCATTCATCCGCACCATCGCCCGTCCGTTACTCGCTTCAACTTTTATTGTTGCTGGAGTCGAACGGATCAGGCATTCGGATGAGACAGCGCAGAGCCTTGGCGCGGTCTTGCGTCCGGTAGCGAACTCAATCCCCAATGTCGACGAGAAGCTGCTGGCTAAGGCCTTCGGCGGCGTGCAACTCGGCGCCGGTCTACTGCTGGCCATCGGCAAATTACCGCGTTTCGCTGGTTTCCTGCTCACCATCACCTCGAGTCTCAATACGGTCGCCGAGTTCAGCGCCGCCGATACCACTACCGCCGAGGGGCGTAGCTGGCAGCGTGCCCAGCTGCTGAAGAACGTTTCACTTCTGGGCGGCGTGCTGCTCGCCTCGGTGGATACCGCAGGGAAGCCCGGCCTCGCCTGGCGTGCCGAGCATCTCGCCGACTCGGCCGTCCAAGCCACCAAGAAGGCCAGCAAAAAGCAGCTGAAAGCGGCAAGCAAGACGGTCAAGAAAACTGCCTCTGAGATTGCCGACGCGGTGCACGTTCAGTGACCTGGGCAGCTCCAATCGCCTCCGGGCCGCTCGATGCGCGTTTAACGGTACCCGGATCGAAATCGCTCACTAACCGCTACCTCATCCTGGCGGCGCTGGCCGATTCACCCTCCTTGCTGAAAGCTCCCCTGCACTCCAGGGATTCTGCATTGATGATTCAAGCGTTGCGCAGCCTGGGTGCGGAGATCGAGGAAGTGCCTGGCAGCGGAAGTTACGGGCAGGATCTTCGGGTCACTCCGATTCCGGCAGCATACCGGCTCGGCGAGGAAGCGGCGATCGACTGCGGACTGGCCGGCACCGTGATGAGGTTCGTTCCTCCCGTGGCCGCCCTGGTACACGGCACCGTGACCTTCGACGGCGACCCGCACGCCAGAAAGCGACCGATGGCGCCCGTGCTGGGAGCCCTGGCAGCCCTGGGGGTCCAGTTCAGCGAGGGCGCCGCCGCGCTGCCCTTCACGATGGACGCCGCAGGAGGCGTCAAGGGAGGGTACGTAGCGGTGGATGCCTCCGGCTCCTCGCAGTTCGTTTCCGCCCTGCTGCTGGCCGCACCTCGTTTTGAAGAGGGGCTGCACCTCGAGCACATTGGCAAGCCGGTGCCCAGTCTCGATCACATTGCGATGAGCGTGAAACTGCTGCGTGAGGCTGGAATCAGCGTCGATGACTCGGTGCCGAATCATTGGATCGTCTCGCCCGGAACCATCCCCGGCTTCGAGATCCAGGTTGAGCAGGATCTTTCCAATGCGGGCCCGTTCCTGGCCGCCGCACTGGTGACCAAGGGGACCGTTCGGATCCCGCAATGGCCCAGCGGTACGACCCAGGTCGGGGATGCCTGGCGGGAGATCCTGGCCGCCTTCGGCGCTCAGGTCGCTCTCGAGGGAGACACTCTGGTGGTAACCGGTGGCGAAAACATCAAAGGGGTCGAGCTCGCCGACACCTCGGAGCTAGCTCCCACCGTCGCCGCGCTCTGCGCCCTGGCTGATTCGCCAAGCCGCTTGACCGGCATCGCACATTTGCGTGGCCACGAAACCGATCGGCTGGCGGCGCTCGCGACCGAAATCAACGGTCTGGGGGGCGACGTCGAAGAAACCGCCGACGGGCTCATCATCCGGCCCAAACCGCTGCACGGCGGGCTGTTCCGCAGCTATGCGGACCATCGGATGGCCACCGCGGGCGCGATCATCGGCTTGGCTGTTTCCGGCGTCGAAATCGACGATATCGGCAGCACAGCGAAGACCATGCCTGAGTTTCCCCAGTTGTGGCAGCGTATGTTGGGGCTCTCCCCCGCTGAGCGAGTGAGCTGATGCCGCGCGAATGGGATGAATCGGATGTGCGGATCAGGCCGAATAAAAAGGGCAGCCGGCCCCGAACCAAGGACCGTCCCGCTCATCATGAGGCGATCATCGGCCGGATCATCACGGTAGACCGGGGCCGTTACACCGCGATCGTGGATGAGGCGACGCCTCAGGAACGACTGCTGATCGCGGCCCGGGCTCGCGAATTGCGCCGCTCCCCCGTCGTGGTGGGCGATTTCGTAGCGCTGGTCGGCGATGTCTCCGGTGAACCCGATACCCTGGCCAGGCTGGTCAGAATCGAAGAGCGCCGCACCGTGCTGCGCCGCTCGGCCGATGACTCAGATCCGGTGGAAAGGGTCCTGGTCGCCAACGCCGATCAATTGGTCATCGTGGTGGCCGCGGCGAACCCGGAACCCCGCACCGGCTTCATCGACAGGGCCTTGGTCGCCGCCTACGACGCCGGAATCGAACCGCTGCTGCTGATCACCAAAACCGATGTCAAAGAACCCACAGATCTCTTGGCCCACTATGAGCAGCTGGAGTTGAAGATCCTGCTGAGTCGGACCGCGCTTGAACAATCTGAGGCGGCGGGCTCGGCCAATCTAGTGAACGACGCCGTCGAGCAACTGCGGGATGAATTGGACGGCAAGGTCTCGGTGCTGGTGGGTCACTCAGGCGTCGGCAAATCAACCATGGTTAACGCGCTCACCGGCTCGCAGCGCGCCACTGGCGGGGTGAACGCGGTCACCGGGCGTGGCCGGCATACTTCGTCCTCGGCTCTGGCCTTGCGCCTTGAGGACGCCCAGCCGGGCAGCTGGATCATTGACACTCCGGGCATCAGGTCCTTCGGGCTGGCCCACGTCGATCCGAACCGCATTCTGCAGGCCTTTCAGGATCTGGAGCCCGGCATCGAGGACTGCCCACGAGGCTGCCGCCATGACGAAGCCGCTCCGGAGTGCGGGCTGGACCTCTGGGTTGACAGCGGACGAGCGGGCGAAGGCGGCGCTGCCCGGCTGGAATCTTATCGTCGATTGCTCAGCGCGATCCGGGCGGTTCAGTAGTCGTAGCGCTTTAAAGCCAGCCAATCCTGCCCCGTTACGGCTGGCTTACGGCAAATCCTCGGCATCTCGGGATAGCGTGTTGGCATGACAATGCACCTTCAGGGCTATAACGACGATCTTCGTTTGGCTCATGTGCTGGCCGATTCCGTGGACGCGCAAACCATGAGCCGGTTCAAAGCCCTCGATCTGACCATTGAGACCAAACCGGACCTCACTCCGGTGACCGATGCCGATAAAGCCGCAGAGGATGCCATCAGGAACCAGCTGGCCCGGGCCCGCCCCCGCGATGCGGTACTGGGCGAAGAGTTCGGCAGCACTGGGCACGGCGCACGGCGTTGGATCATCGACCCGATCGACGGCACCAAGAACTTCATTCGCGGAGTTCCAGTCTGGGCGACTCTGATCTCGCTGGTCGATGAAGGTGTGCCCGTCGTGGGAGTGGTCAGTGCCCCAGCACTGGGTAAACGTTGGTGGGCGTCGAAGGGCACCGGGGCCTTCACCGGTAAATCACTCGCCGCCGCCAGCCGGCTGAGGGTCTCAAACGTCTCCCGGCTGCAAGATGCGTCCGTTTCATATTCTTCGCTCGGCGGCTGGAGAGAGCGCGGCAATCTGGAGCAGTTCATCGAGCTTTTAGACGCCACCTGGCGCAGCCGGGCTTACGGTGATTTCTGGTCATACTGCCTGGTGGCTGAAGGCGCAGTGGACATCGCCTGCGAACCATCGCTGAACCTTTACGATATGGCAGCGCTGGTGCCGATCGTGACCGAAGCGGGCGGGCGATTCACTTCTCTGGAAGGGGCTGACGGGCCGTTCGGCGGCAATGCTCTGGCCAGCAACGGCATCCTGCACTCGGAGACCCTGCGCTTACTCAACCCCGAGCTGGACGATTTACTCTGATCCTTGCCTCCGACGGGGGGGGCGAAGCGCCGCCGGCATCCCAGCTACTCTGACGGCCCAACTGTATTACGTAATACAGCACGGTGCTCTGCCGAATTGGCCTAGGCTTGAAAGAGGTCACGAGTGCCAGCGTTAAACCCCGGTTTGCTGGCCGGCAACCCTCCATTCGCGGTGGGGTGCCCCGGGTGACGACCTGGCCAGATCAAAAGATTCTGGCAAGCGCGGACTCCCGTTGTGATGACCGGGGTCCTCTTCGTGGAGGATCAGATGAGCACTGTCACGTATATCACCCCTAGAAAATCGCTGCAGGCCCTTTTGCCCGTCGTGGGTGCCGAACTCCGGGCTCCCTTGGTGCAGGGTGGCGACGTCCGCTACGTCAATCTAGACTATGCTGCCTCGGCTCCCGCGCTCTCGGCGGTGGCCAATTATCTCCAAGAGATCCTGCCCTACTACGCGAGCGTTCACCGCGGGGCGGGCTATTCCTCCCAGATCAGCACCTCGGTCTATGAGAACGCCCGGCACATCGTGCGGAACTTCGTCCGTGCCAGGGCCGACGACGCAGTGATCTTCACCCGTAACACCACGGACGCCTTGAATCTGCTAGCCCGTTGCCTTCCGGCCCAAGGCGACGTGCTGTATCTCGATATCGAACACCACGCTAACCTCTTGCCCTGGCAGAACGTGCCGCACCGAAGCGTCTTAGCGGGCGAGTCGATCGCACAGACCCTGGAGATCCTAGAAGAAGAATTCGAGCTCGGCGGTGTCTCGCTGCTCGCGGTCACCGGCGCTTCCAATGTCACCGGTGAAGTGCTGCCGGTCGCCGAACTCGCTGCTCTGGCGCATCGGCACGGTGCTCGGATCGTGGTGGATGCGGCGCAGCTTGCCCCGCATCGGGCGATCGACGTCAGCGGCTGGGGCATCGACTACTTGGCCTTTTCCGGCCATAAGCTCTACGCGCCCTTCGGTTCCGGAGTGCTGGTGGGGCGCCCGGATTGGCTAGATTCCGGGGTGCCTCTGCTGCTGGGCGGCGGAGCGGTCAAGGAGGTGCGACTGGACGCCGTGAGTTGGGCCGAAGGTCCGGCGAGACATGAAGGTGGCACTCCTAATGTACTGGGGGCAGCCACGCTGGCCCGCGCTGCCGAAGTGATTGCCTCGCTCGATCAAGAGACCTGGCAGCACCATGAAAGCACGCTCCGAGAGTTTCTGATCGACGGCTTGGAACGGATCCCCGGAGTGACAGTGCATCATTTGTTCAGCGATTCGGGGAGCTATCCGGGCAGCGGCAGCATCGGTGTGGTCAACTTCTCGGTTTCCGGCTATGACTCCGGTTTGGTGGCGGCTTATTTATCCGCCGAGTTCGGGGTAGGCGTGCGGGACGGACGGTTCTGCGCGCATCCCCTGCTGCGACGCCTCGGGCTGCCCACCGGCTCGCTGCGAGCCAGCTTCGGACTCGGCTCCGGCATCGAGGACGCGCAACGGCTGATCACCGGAATCAGCCAACTGGTCGAGGATGGGCCCCAAGGCGACTATCTCATTGAGAGCGGTCGCTGGGTTCCGGTCAACGATTTCAGGGTCTTCCCCTCCTGGGCGCCTAATACCCCGGGAACCGCAGGAGCGGCGCCCTGCATCGTGACGGATTGATGCAGCCTCCGGGATATTCTTGAGGGGTGTCCCGGAGGTGCCCATGAACAAAACCAGCGACGGTCCCAAGCTGCTGCAGCAACGTCGAGAGGAGCTCGCCTCCGCCTTCCGTAGCGGCGGTGAGCTCTATGAGCGGGTCCGCCCGGGCTATCCGCAGCATGCCGCGGACTGGCTGATTCCCAGCAGCGCCCATAGAGTGCTCGATCTCGGCGCCGGGACCGGCAAATTCACTGAACGACTGGTGGAACGCGGGCTGCAGGTGACCGCCGTCGATCCCTCGGAGGATATGCTCGCGCAGCTTAACAGCAGGTTCCCCGAGGTATCGACCATCGTTGGCAGCGCAGAGGACTTCCCGGCGGCCGAGGAAAGCGTCGATGCGGTTTTCGTCGCTCAGGCTTGGCATTGGTTCGACGCCCCAGCCGCAAGTCGGCGGATCGGCCGGGTGCTGCGCCCCGGCGGCAGATTAGGGCTGATCTGGAATCAACTCGATGTCCGGATACCGTGGGTGCAC
Source organism: Psychromicrobium ferritrahens (assembly GCF_043789415.1). NCBI lineage: Bacteria > Bacillati > Actinomycetota > Actinomycetes > Micrococcales > Micrococcaceae > Psychromicrobium > Psychromicrobium ferritrahens. The sequence goes on from NZ_JBDLLW010000001.1 coordinate 637,322, forward strand.
CGGCTCTCGCGGATCATGCATGCCGGCGATGTGCATCGCCCCGAAGCGGTGCCAGCTCTCGGCGAGCAATTCTCTGCCCCGGAACCTCATTTATCCCATTGGTCGCAGCAGCTGACTCCGGCGGAACTGATCGAGCTGGTGAAGTCACGCAGCTACTATTTGCGGGCCTCCGAGCAAAATCGTGCCAGAGTGCTGAACAACCTGGACTGGTATCTCTTCGAGCATCTGGCCTATCGCCACGGCCAGAGCGTGGAACTGCCTTATCTCACCCTGGCTTGGCGGGCTCATAAGGTCTGAAGGCGTCCAAGCCGATGCCGGAGCTTTGGTCCGCGATAGCCCAACGACGTCGCGATAGCTTTCTGACCCTACAATGGGCTATCCCCAAGGTCGTTGAACCATCGCGAACGCCGCAAAGAGCCGCACAACCGACCACAGGCACAAAGGCACACAGGCATGAAGGAGCGCCTCTTCCCGAAAGCCTTGGACCCAGCAGCAGAATCATTGATGCGCTATCGCATCAACGGAACGCGGCCTTTAACCGACGCCTTAGGAATGCTGTTGTCGAAGGATGCGCAGAGCATAACGGTGGAGACCAAGCACAGCGTCGTAGTGATCCAGTGTGCGGATATCGTGGCAGCCAAGTATGTTCCACAAGCCACACCACGACGTCGTCCTCAGCCAAGCTGAGCCCCGCAGCCCCGCAATTTGTCTTATCGGGATAGCTTTACAACCTTGGGATACCTTATTGCGCTGTCAATCAGGTATCCCGATGTCGTTGGGCTATCGCGAACCGGAAAGCTCTCATCCGGAGGACACGAGGCTAGCTCCGGAAGCTGAGCCATTGCGCTATCTCGCCGCACATCCTACTATTTAGGTGGACCGAAACTTTTTCTACAGGAGACCCGATATGACGAATGCGATGGCTCAGCCAAAACTCGGCGGCAGTAAGTTCGGCTCAGCCCGGCTGCTTCTACTGCTCGGCCCCGCCTTTGTCGCTGCGATCGCCTATGTGGACCCCGGCAATGTAGCCGCTAATCTGACCAGCGGGGCGAAATTCGGTTTCCTGCTGGTCTGGGTTCTGGTAGCGGCCAATGTGATGGCCATGCTGATCCAATATCAATCGGCCAAACTGGGCCTGGTGACCGGTAAATCCCTGCCGGAGATCCTCGGAGAACGGCTACGCCCGCTCGGCCGCAGGGCCTTCTGGCTGCAGGCCGAACTGGTGGCGATGGCCACCGATCTGGCCGAGGTGATCGGAGGTGCCATCGCGCTCAATCTGCTGTTCCACCTGCCGCTGCCACTCGGCGGGTTGATCGTCGGCCTGATTTCAATGGCCATGCTCGCGGTGCAGAACCGCTTCGGGCAACGCCCCTTTGAGTCGGTCATCGTCTTCCTGCTCCTGGTGATCACCGTGGGCTTCCTCTTCGGACTAGTGATCAATCCACCGAATCCCGCAGACGCCGCAGCTGGCCTGCTCCCCCGCTTTGAGGGATCGGAATCGGTGCTGCTCGCCGCCAGTATGCTCGGCGCCACCGTGATGCCGCACGCCATCTATCTGCATTCCGCACTGGCTCGGGATCGGCACCGCCCGTTGAAGCTCAGCCCTTCTGGCAGCGACGGACATTCAGCCGTTGAGGAGTTCAGCCCGAATCTGCTGCGCCGCCTCATCAAGGCGACCCGGGTCGATGTCGTGGTGGCTCTTTTGCTTGCCGGCTCAGTCAATATCGGCATGCTGCTACTGGCAGCTTCCACGCTTCGCGGAGTGGAAGGCACCGACACCATCGAGGGCGCGCACCAGGCCATCTCCCATTCCTTGGGGCCGGTGGTCGCCACGGTCTTCGGCATCGGCCTACTCGCCTCCGGCCTGGCTTCAACCTCGGTGGGATGCTACGCAGGAGCTACCGTGATGTCCGGACTGCTCAAGTTCAAGGTCCCGCTGCTACTGCGTCGAGTGATCAGTCTGATTCCTGCGTTGGTCCTGCTCAGCATTGGAGTTGATCCCACGTGGGCCCTGGTGATCAGTCAGATGGCGCTGAGCTTCGGCATTCCCTTCGCGCTGATCCCGCTACTCAGATTGACCTCGGACCGGAAGCTGATGGGCGAGCACCGGGATGGCCTGCCGTTACGGCTGGCCGCCATTCTCAGCACGGTGCTGATCGTGGCACTCAACCTGGTCTTGATCTACTTGACCCTGAGCGGCGCGGAATAGTTCAAGCTCAAAACAGCTACTAAGGCCAGGTATTGTGGAAGTTGTGAAGCCCACCTCCTCGAGTGTCGAAGACTACGTGAAGGTCATCTACGCCTATACGGAGTGGCAGGACAAACCCATCAATTCCTCCCAGCTGGCCACTCGTCTCGGGGTGGCGAACTCCTCGGTCTCCGAAATGGTTCGCAAGCTCAAAGATCTGGGCTTGGTTGATCATCAGCCCTACAGCAGCATCACCTTGACCTCTCAAGGGCTCTCCCTCGCTCTCGCGATGGTGCGGCGGCACCGACTGCTGGAGACTTACCTGGCCCAAGAACTGGGCTATCGCTGGGATCAGGTGCACGACGAAGCCGAACTTCTGGAACACGCTGTTTCCGATACCTTCATCGAGCGGCTCTCCGAGAAGCTCGGGCACCCCACCCGCGATCCGCACGGCGATCCGATTCCCGGTCCGGACGGCAAGATCAACTTGCCGCAGGCGCACCGACTGGTCGAACTCGACGCCGGGCATCGGGGTGAAATCATCAGGATCAGTGATGAAAACCCCCAATTGCTCAGGTACCTGGATGAAGAACGCATTGAACTCGACGCCGCGGTGGAGGTGGTGGGCCGCAAACCCTTCGGCGGCTCGCTGATCGTCCGACTGGGCGATTCGGCGCAGCACAGGGAGCTCGATCTGAGCGACGAAATCGGCGAAGCCCTGTGGGTGCAGGACGTTGGAGTGCATGACGGTTGCACGGTGGATGAAGGTTCGGCTCCGACTCGATGACTTCACCAACCCCTTGGCCGCCGTTTTCCGCCTGGCTCAGTGTGGCGATCGCCGGAATCATCGGCAGCGAACTTCGCTATTCCCTGGGTTTGATCTTTCCGGAAAGCGCCACGTCGTTCCCCTTCACCACCTTGCTGATCAATGTCGTCGGTTCGCTGAGTCTCGGCGCGCTGACCGGATATTGGGCTCGACGCACAGTTCGCTGGTGGATCCGGGCGGCATTCGGCCCGGGTCTATTGGGTTCCTTCACCACCTTCTCCGCCGTGGTCTATGCCATTGATCATTTCGCCGCAACGGGGCAGACCACGCTCTGGGTGCTCTATCTGGGTCTGACCTTGCTGGCAGGGTTGTTCGCGGCCTGGCTTGGCTTGCGATTGGGAGAGCGCTGGCCGCGCAGCGAAGGGAGCCGAGCATGACGACGGCGCTGTTGGTCGGCCTAGCGGGCATGATCGGGGCTCTGCTGCGCTTCTGCGCGGACACCGTGTTCGCTCATATCGGGCGTTTTGCTCCCGGGAGCCCTCAGCACTTACCTCTAGCTACCCTGCTGGTGAACGCCGTCGGGAGCTTCATCATCGGCTTGGCCGGCGGGCTGGCAGCACACTCCGGGCTGTCCGAGGAATGGCACACCGCCATTGCCACCGGCCTCGCCGGAGGTCTGACCACCTTCAGTTCCTTCGCGGTCTCAACTGTTGGGCTCTGGTGGGAGGGCCGCAGAATCGTCGCCGGGCTGAACGTCGCGCTGAATGTGCTGCTCGGGCTTGGCTTTGCCTACTTGGGGCTGCTGCTGGGTTCCTGAGCCCCGGTGGAGATAGAAGCTCAGGGCTGCATTGAGCACAGCCAAGACCATCAAGATGACGCCTGGAAGGGTCAGTTTCACCACGATCAGCCCGAGTCCAGCCAGTACGAAGAGCAGCAGAGCCAGTAGGGGCTGGGCAGGCCAGGAAAGCCGCCGTTTCGCCTTAGGGGCCATCAGGTAGGACCAGAGAACCACAACCACGAGCGGAACCAGGATTCCGAGCAACACTCCCCACGGCGCGGGGAAACTGCGGAATCCCCAGAAGAAGAACGCAACGAGCATCGCCACCTCAAGGATGAAGGCGATCACGCCATTGATCCCCGTCAAGGCTTGGTTCACCTGAGTCCGCTCCCCTGGCTTCTGCATAGCTAAAATCCTAGCAACCCTGCGGAGGACTCCTTTCCAACCTGGAATACCGGCTATTCCGGAGGAATGGTTTGAGGAGAGTCCGACAACTGCTTCCCGGACCTCTGGTTCTGGATGCCGATCGCCGAGATCACCCCTCCGCCGATCAGCAGCGCTGCAGTGACCACGCTGACCAGCCTGGTGCTCTCGGTACTCAACATGCCCCCCATCAGGGCACCCGCGAGAGCGACGGTGACCAGACCGGCTATCCGGGCGACGGCGTTGTTCACCGCCGAGCCGATTCCCGCCCGATCGGCGCTTACCGAGCCCAGGATCGCCGAGGTGAGCGGAGCCACCGTGATGGCGAGACCCAAGCCGAAGAGCAGGATTCCAGGAAGCACCTGCCACCAGTAGTTGAACTCTTCGGAAAGGCTCAGCAGGCAGAGAAATCCGCCACCCGCGACGATCGGCCCTATCGCCATGAAGAGCCGCGGCCCGAAGCGTCCAGCGAGAGCGCCGAACCACGAGGAGAGCAAGAGCATCAGCACGGTCGAAGGAAGCATGGCGATTCCAGCGATGGTGGCACTCAGCTGGGCCACCTGCTGCAGATAGAGGCCTAGCGCGAAGAAACCCAGGGAGAGCGCCCCGTAAATGAAGAGGGTAGAGATATTGCCCACCCAGAAATTGCGGATCGAGAACAGGGCCAGCGGCATCATCGGCTGCGCGGTCCGACGCTCATGAATCACAAAGCCCAGCAGAGCGAGCGCCCCGATCACCAGCGGAAGCAGTACCAAGGGACTGCCCCAACCGAAGCTGCCCTGCTCGATCATGGCGTACACCACGCCGCCCAGCCCGACGACCGCCAGCACGGCCCCCAGGTAATCCACCCTGGTGGTGCGGTCTCGAAGCGCATCTGTCCCCCGGAGCCTGAAGAGCATGGGCAGGCAGATCACGATCGGCACAATATTGATCAGAAAGACGAAGCGCCAGGAGAAATAATCCACTGCCACTCCGCCGATCAAGGGGGCGATCAGTGTCGAGGCGCCGGTCCACGCCGTCCACTGCCCGATTGCCTTGCTCTGCGCGGCGCCGGAGAAGGCAGCGATGATCAAAGCCAGCGAACTGGGAACCAGAAGAGCACCAGCAACTCCTTGTAGCCCACGAGCCAGAATCAGCATCACGTCATTAGTGGCGATGCCGCACACCAGGGAGGTGGCACCAAAGCCGATCAACCCCCAGATCAGGATTCGCACCCGGCCAAAAAGATCAGAGAGACTGCCCGCGACCAGAATCAGCGAGCCGAGAGTGAGCATATAGGCATCGACGATCCACTGCTGCGCGCTCAGCCCGCCACCTAGTTCCCTGGTGATGGCGGGTAATGCCAGATTCACCACGCTGCCATCCAGCAGCGAGACGAAAGAGGCCAGAATCGCCACGAAGAGCACACTGCGTTGATAGCCGGTCAGAGGCGATGTGGGGGTAGGCATGTCAACAAAGTTACCCCTTAGCGATGACAAAAGGCTCGCTCAGCACTAGTCCGGTGACCTTCGAGGCCTGCACTGACACGGCATTAATCTGCTTAGACTGTCCTTGAGGACAGATTCGACCGAAGGATTCAGATGAGAAAAATAGCAGTCGTCGCTTCGACGCTCCTAGTGATCGTGGGCTTAGCCGCTTGTAGTGCACCCGAGCATCCGGCAGGCTCCTCGCATTCGAACTCGAGCTCAGCATCCACTTCCCAGGGAACCTCTTCCTCCACAGCTGGAAGCAGCACTCAGGCACCCTCCACAGCCGCCGACAAGCTGTTCAGCACCCAGCAGCTCAATGCCCTGATCCCGACATTGCGGGATGCTAACGGCAATCCTTTCCAAGTCGTCCCCACCGATAAGCTCAATCAAGGAATCCAGCAGGCCAAACAGCAGCTGGCGAGCACCGTCGTGAGCCCCAAGGAATGCCAGGAACTGCTCAATCAAAACAGTCAGATCGTTCCCGGCAGCAGCTTCGCTGGTGGGGTTTCCGCCAGTGATGGCAGCGTGATCACCGCGGTGTCCTTCAAGGACGCCGCTCAGCTGAGCAAGGCTGTCAGCCAAGTTCAGGGTTCCTTGGAGAGCTGCCCGAGTTTCAGCATCTCCGTTGCCGGCCAGCAGATCGACGCGACGGTCAAACGACTTACGGTGAAGACCAACGGAGAGCTTTCGAGCGCCGGAATCGTCACCGAATCGCTGCCTAATGGCAAGACACTGACCATTCTGAGCGTCGCCGGAGTCAAGGGGAATCTCAGCGTCGGTGCGGTCAAGATCGCCGAAACCGTTGACGAATCGGCGGCGCAAGTGCTCACTGCCCTGGTCAACCAGGTGTTCGAGAAGACCGGGGTTTAGCGGCGCTGATCAGAGAACGACGTCGAACATTCACAGCAAGCGCCACGCCAGAGAGCATTGCCACACAACGTACTCACAAGTAACATCGCTGACACAGGCTCTGTGAACTAGATCACAGAGCCAGATGATCACGGAGTATGACCAATGAAGTTCACATTTCGTCCTCTTGCTGTGCTCGCCAGCCTGGGAATAACCGCCGGGCTTCTCAGCCTAGCAGCTCCCACTGCAACCGCAGCGACCCCCGTTTCCATGCCGCGAGCGGCGGCAACCGATTCTTTCTATAGCTATACCGGTAGCACCCCACTGTCATCCTTCGCGCCCGGAGCGATCCTGAAGACCCGGACGATCACTTATCACGCGGTGGGCATCCCGCTCCCGTTGACCGCGGTACAACTGCTCTATAGGTCTACCGATCTCAACGGCAATCCCTCGGCGAATGTGACCTCGGTGATCAAACCGCCGCTGCTGAACACCGGTAAGGGCAAAGGCAAGGCCATCTCATATCAATCGGCCTATGATTCCTTGAATCCAGCGGATAGCCCCTCCCGTTCCATTGCGGGCGATGTCAGCCTGGGCGGCTTGATCGCGAGTGGTGAAACCGCCGTCATCACGCCGTCGCTGCTTCAGGGCTACACCGTCATCGTGCCGGATACCGAGGGGCCCGACGCTGTTTTCGCGGCGGGACCGGCGTATGGAACCTATACTTTGGACTCCGCCAGGGCCGCGCTGAAATCCGCTTCAACGGGCTTGAAATCCACCACCAAGATCGCCATGCTGGGCTACTCGGGTGGCGCGATCGCCACCGGCTGGGCCGCGCAACTCGCACCGAGCTACGCCCCGGATATCAATAAGAATCTGGTTGGCGCGGCCGAGGGCGGCCTGCTGGTGGCTCCCGCCCACAACCTGAAGTACGTCTCGGGCAGCTTAGTCTGGGCGGGCGTGGCACCAATGGCGATCATCGGGGTTGCCAGAGCGATGAATCTCGACTTCACTCCCTATTTGAGCAGCTACGGGCAGCAGGTCTTTGCCAAGCTCAAATACGCTTCGATCTCCAATGCTCTGGCCCAGTACCCGGGTTTGACGTGGGAGAAGATGGCAAAGCCGGAGTACAGCAACCCGAACCGGATCCAGATCTTCGTGGACGCCGTCAATAAGGTCAACCGAGGTCAGGCTGCTTCGCCGACCATCCCAATGTTCATCGCGCAGGGCAGCAATGGCGTGCTGGAAGGTACAGCTGGCTTCGGCGTGGGCGACGGCGTAATGATCGCTGGCGATGTGCGAACCCTGGCACGGCAGTTCTGCGCGGATGGGACGACCGTTCAATACGATCAGTACTCCTTGCTCTCGCACTTCACCGGAGCGGTGCCCTGGTATCTCAAAGCACTGAGCTGGATTGATCAGCGCTTTGCCGGCACCAGCGCACCGAATAACTGCGGCTCCATTGCGCCGGGTAACTCGCTGGCCCCGGAGCAAGTGGCGCCGTAACACCGGGGAGAGGTGCACCCGGTTTCCGCTGCTCACTAGCCGTTACCGCTGCAAGAGAGCACACAGAAGGCCCCGGAATCCTGAGGATTCCGGGGCCTTCTTTAGTGGAGATGGGGGGAATTGAACCCCCGTCCGATGTCGTGTTGTCAGGGCTTCTCCGGGCGCAGTTTGCGTTCGGTCTACTTGGCTCCAGCAATCTTGCAAACGAGTTGCTGCCAAGCCCAGTCGTCTAAAAGTCCCTTGCATTGCAACGACAACAATACAAAGCAGTGGCTCTCTAAATGACGCCAAGATCCGGGTAGAGAGCATTCCCGGTTTGACGGACCGTCAAGCTACTTTAGGCAGCGAGAGCGAAGTCAGTGCGTTTTGAGTTAGCACTTATTGGTTTACAGAGAGCGTTTACGAGATAACCCTGCATCCTCGGCCCGCTTCACCTGTCGCGACAAACATCGTCGAAACCTGTCATCCCCCTATGTATTTATCAAGGTAATCAACTCTACCCCACAGGGCAGCCACTCTCTATAGCAAGCCCGATTGCGCTTTTATTTCCAGCACCTTCAGTGCCGCGGCGTCCACCAGCTTGGCGAAGGCCGGGTCGGTTTTCGATCGTTGCAGAATTCCCTGATACATCTCCGGCAATAGGGACTGATTGGTACACAGCGCCATAGTCCCTCCGGCAGCGATGAAGTTCGCTCCGCGTGCGCTCACCGGATACGGAGAGAGCTGCACGGCGTCACAGATATCGTCGGAGACCACGACTCCGCTGAACCCAAGGTCACCTCGCAGCATTCCGTTGATCACCGCGGGCGAAAAAGGCGCAATGTTATTGACATCGATTCGCGGATAAAGGGCATTGGAAACCATCACCCAGCGCACCCCCGATTTCACCGCATCCTTGAAGGGCAGCAGATAAGGGTCGTTCCGGCTCGTGGTCGAATCGGTCACGCCGCTGGCGACGTCGGTGTTCGCTGTCACCCTGCCCAAGCCGGGGAAGTGCTTGACGGTGGGCGCTACTCCCCCGCTGGCGAAGCCCAGGGCCGCAGCCACCCCAGCCCCGGACACCGCTTGCGGGGTATAACCGTACTGCCTGCCGAAATGACCGATCGGCGCGTTCTGCGGAGCGAAAGCAGCGGAAGGCACGGTATCCAGCACCGGACCAAAGTTGACGTTGACCCCGGCGGCCGCCAATTGCTTGCCCCAGACAGTAGCCTCTGCCTTGAGCTGGACCGGGCCGAGCGCGGCCTGCTCTATTGCCGAGGGCATCGCGGAGAAACCCGGACCGTTCATGATCTGGACCAGGCCGCCCTCCTGATCGGTGGCCACGAATTGCTTGATGCCGCCGGTGGTCTCGGCGTTCACCGTGGACTTGAGTTGACCGATCACCGTTGCCACAGCCTGGCTGCCGGCGTAGCTGCGGCCTTTGAGGAAAACATTCCCGATGTGCATGGTCTGCAGCGCAGCCAGAGTGTCAGCATCCGCCCCACCCACCGGAGAGGACACCATCAGCACCTGGCCTACTTTTTGCTCCAGGGTCAGCTTCGCCAAAGCCAGCTGCGCTGGGCTCTGACTCGGAGCGCTGGAGGTCGGAGCGCTGGAAGTGCTCGTACTGGAGGAAGCGGTTGCGGAACTGCTCACCGGAAGCGAAGAAGGGCTGAGCGCCGGGCTGCTGGAAGAACCGCTGTTGCTCGCTGCCGGGTTCGGCCCGAGCATTCCGGAAGCATTCAGCCCGAAGATCACGGCGAACGCCACCAGCACGGCGAGCACGGCTGCCGAAATAATCAACCAAAGTCTTTTGCGGGTCATTTAGCTCCTTGAGAACCATGGAAGCGCTGCAAATGCTCGGCATTCAAAGCGTCCATCTCCTCGTCGCTGAGTTCGTCGAGAACCTTGCGTTCCCGCTGGTCCATTCGAGAGAATCGCATAAACATCAAGATCAACAGGGGAAGATCCGCCGCCTCGGCGATGAACCATAACCAGTCCCCCGCCAATTGCTGATCACGCAGCGGATTGGGGAACCAGTTCGGGTGCTGTCCCGAAACCAGCCCAGCGCCGTCCAGCACGGTGCCGGAAAGCCTGAGGAAGACTCCTGGAATGGCATCCAGCAGAAGCTCGATGAAGGCGAAGAGCAGCTCAACCACGATGAGCGCATTCGCCGCCCGGCCGCCGATCTCGGTAACCGGCAGTACCATGAGCAAGCCCAACAGGGGAATCAAGACGGTGAGCGCATTGTCCAGCGGCAAGTTGAGTCGCACGAAGCCGGACAGCGGAGTGAGCATGGCGGAGAACAACAATAGTCCCAGGAGTGGCGCCACCACGGCATTGCTGAAGATCTTGAAGGGCCAGCGGCACCATGCAGCGAGCCGGGAACGCAACGCCCCCTGAGGAATCGCTGCCCTGGCCAGGCCGAGCGGCTTGCCGAGGGCCAATAAAAGCGGGACGACGAAGAGCAGCAAGGCCAGCTTGAGGGAAAAAGCCCAACGTAGTTCGACGGCGTAGCTACCCAGAAAACCACAATTGACCCAGAGGTAGGATCCGACGCCAAGCAGCAGGAACATCGCGGTGGAACGCAATGGCCAACGGCCTTTCAGCGAAATGGCTCCCCAGAGATAGAGCGAACTGAGAATCAGAGCGGTGGCAACGGCCCATGGATCGAAGGTCCAGGCACCGAGGAACTCCGTCAGGGAAGGCATTTAGCCGTGGTTCTTCTCTCGCATCGCCCGTTGGGCTTCGCGGGAATCCTGAGCCTCACGCAGAGCCTGCCGCTTATCGTATTCGCGCTTGCCTTTGGCGAGCGCTATCTCCACCTTGGCCCGGCCGTCCAGGAAGTAGAGCTGAAGCGGCACAATGGTGAATCCGGACTCACGAGTTTTATGCGAGATCTTAATCAATTCGGCGCGGTGTAAGAGCAATTTACGACGACGGCGAGCCGAGTGATTGGTCCAGGAACCGTTGAGGTACTCCGGAATGTACACTGCTTCAAGCCAGAGCTCGTCACCGTAGAAGGTCGCGAAGCCGTCGGTCAGATTGGCTTTGCCTTCACGCAGCGATTTCACTTCGGTCCCCATCAGGGCCAGGCCAGCCTCGTAGGTATCCCCGATCAGGTAGTCGTGCCGCGCCTTGCGATTGGTGGCCACTACCTTACGGCCACTTTCCTTTGGCACAGCAGAACTCCTTCATTTCACGGATGGATTAACCAGTCTACTCCCAGCTCACAGGATAGGTGCTCAGAGCAGCCCTGCCGGATCAACGGGTTGGCCGTTCACCCAGGTCTCAAAGTGAGCGTGGCAGCCCGTGGAGTTACCAGTCCCACCGCTATAGGCGATGATGTCACCCCGGTTGACCTGCTGGCCGACCGAGACCGCCACCGAGGAATTGTGATAATAAACGGTGGTCAGAGCATTGCCCTGAACCACGCCGTGGTCGATGTGGACGGTAAAGCCGCCGCCGTTGTTCAGCCAGCCGGCCACCGCGACGGTCCCTGCCGCGGGTGCTCGCACCGGGGTTCCACAGGGCACCCCGTAATCGATTCCGGTATGCAGATACGAGCCAGTGCCATTGAAATCAATGGTTCCGGGCGGCGTCAAACGCCAGCCCCAGCCCGAGGTGATGGGGAAGCCCGCGAAGGGTGAAACCAAGCCGAAGGCGGAAGGATTGCCGGGGGGCGGTGGCTGATAATTGTTGTTCCCCTGAGCCGCCGCCGCTGCTTTTGCCGCCGCCTCCGCTGCCTCACGGGCTTTGCGGGCGCGTTCAGCGATCTGCGCCGCGACATTGTCTTGTTGAGCCTTCACCGCCGCGAGTTTCGCCTGGATCTGCGGTTTCTTCGCGTTGAGCTCCTTGCTCAAGGCCGTGGTGTCGGCGACCAGCTTGTCCAGTTTGACCTTCTGCGCCGCCGCTTCATCCTGTGCGTTCTTCTCGGCGATCAAGGCGGCATCGGCTTTTGATTTGAGATCTTTGATCTCTTCTTCCACCGCGGCCAACCGAGCCTGAGAATTGAGATTGGTGGCATTCTGCTCGGAAAGCTTATTGAGTGTCGCGGTCTGGCTGCGCATCGCCTGATCGGCCAGGCTCAAGCCATTGACCAGGTTACTACCGGATCCGGCGCTGAAGAGCAGAGCAAAATTGGTGGAGAGCCCCCCGGCTTTATAGGACTGCGAGGCGATCTGACCGATGAGTTTCTTCGACTCCTTGACCTTCTGCTCATCGGCGGCGATCTGGGCGGTGATCTTGTCCTTGCTCTGTTCAGCCAAGTCCACTCTGGCAGCGAGCGCTTCCACCTGTGCGGTGGCAGTGGCCACTCGGCTCTGCGCTGCGGCGAGTGCCTGCTGAGCGCCTGGCAGCATACCCGAGTAAAGAGTGAGGTTTGCCGCTGATTTGGCGATTCCGGCGTCCACGAACTCAAGAGAGGACTGCACCTGATCGGCCTGCTGCTGTAATTGATTAGCCTGATCGTCCAGGTTGTCAGCGGTAGCAGGGACCGCAGAGAAAAAGACCGGAACGATCAGCCCGACGGTGAGTCCCGCGGTGACGCTCAGGCTGAGCACCCGACGCAGCGCCGTCGTCGTACGTGCCTTGCTTTCAGTGGTGAGCATGTCCAGCCTTCCCAGCCGATCGTCTCTTGCAGCCATCCTAAACCTTCAAGTGCTTCCTGAGGCTTAACCAAGAGGAAATAACCGCCAGAACGATGCCGATCAGCACCAGGCTGGGTCCGATCCACCAGACGTCCACACCGGAGATGAAGCCGATATCCCTGAAGGTATTGGTCAGATAACCACCGATGAAGAACTGCGCCACCGCCCAGGTGACCACCCAGGCGAGCGCGGCCCCGATCAGCGCGGCGATCACCCCTTCCAGAATGAACGGCAGCTGAATCACCGCCTTGGAAGCACCCACCAGACGCATGATGCCGGTCTCCCTTCGCCGGCTGAAGGCGGAGAGCCTGATCGTGGTAGCGATCAGCAACCACGCGCAGAGAATCATCAGAGCCGCGACGCCGATCGAGACGATGGTGGCGATGTTCATCGCGTTGAAGAAGGGCTCCAGAATCTGACGCTGGTCAACCACCTGATCCACTCCGGGCACCGAAGAGAAGTTCTCCCTGATTACCGGGAAGCGCTCGGGATTCACCAGGGCTACCCGATAAGAGGAGGGCAATTGATCCGAAGTCACCGAGTCGATGATGGGCGAGTTCTTGAACTGCTCGCGGAAGTGCTGGAGCGCCTCTTGCTGGCTCTCATAGCTGAAGCTCTTCACATCGGGTTTCACCGTGCCGGAGCCCAGGATGTTCTCGATGTTTTTCCGCTGCTCCTCGGTGACCGCTCCTGCGGCGCAGCCCGGAGTTCCGGAATTTGTGTTGCACAGATAGATGGAGACCTGGACTTTGTCGTACCAGTAACCCTTCATCTGGGCGATCTGGGCTTGTAGCAGACCGGCGGTACCGACGAAGCTCAGCGACACCAGGGTCACCAAGATGACCGAGAAAACCATGGAGAGATTTCGACGCAAGCCTGAGCCGATCTCGCCCAGTATGAAACCCAGTCTCACTTCTCGCCCTCCGCTTCAGCGCGGGCAGCGTCCTCGGTTGATTCCACTTTCGGGATCATCGAGGTGTAGAGGGCTTTCGCCTCATCGCGGACGATCACTCCGTTGCGCAGTTCAATCACCCTTTTACGGTATTGATTGACGATGTCGTCGTCGTGGGTGGCCATCACCACGGTGGTGCCGTTCTGATTGATCTTATCGAGCACCTTCATAATGCCCAGCGAAGTCTCCGGGTCCAGGTTTCCGGTGGGCTCGTCGGCCAGCAGGATGCCGGGCTTGTTCACCACGGCGCGGGCGATCGCCACTCGCTGCTGCTCGCCGCCGGAGAGCTCATGGGGCATCCGGTTCTCTTTGCCTTCGAGGCCGACGGTTTTGAGCACCTCGGGGACAGTCTCCCGGATCACGCTACGATTACGGCCGATCACCTGCATGGCAAAGGCCACATTGGCGAACACGGTTTTCTGTGGGAGCAGGCGGAAGTCCTGGAAGACGACGCCGATGCCGCGCCGCAGCTTGGGCACTCGCCAGGAAGAGATCTGAGCGACGTTCTGACCGGCGACATAGACGGCTCCGCTGGAAGCCCTGTCTTCTTTGAGGACCAGACGGAGAAACGTCGATTTTCCGGAGCCGGACGCGCCGACTAGGAAGGCGAATTCGCTACGGTCGATCTCCAGAGAAACCTTGTCCAGCGCGGGACGGCTTTTCCGGTCATAAACCTTGGTGACGCTGTCGAAACGAATCATGGCTCTTTTTCACCCAGTTCTTAGCCGGTAGCTGGGCAGGGATCGGGGAAGTGTCCACCGGCTTTTCGACTATAGGCACCACTACCCGGCTATTCCTGGGACTCGGCGCGGTGTGTCGGCGAATTAGCTGCCAATCACAGCGAGCTGACAGAGAGGTTCAACCGGGTTCAGGCGTTGAAAAACGGTGAGGTCGTGAAACCGGCTACTCCGCAGCGTTCCGCTGATTCGCGCGCCAGCGGATCCCGGCGTCGATGAAGTCGTCGATCTCCCCGTCGAGCACCCCAGAAGTGTTGCCGACTTCATGCTCGGTGCGCAGATCCTTCACCATCTGGTAGGGATTCAGCACGTAGGAGCGCATTTGATCGCCCCAGGAAGCTTTGACGTCGCCCGCGAGCGCCTTCTTCTCGGCGTCCTCCTCCTGCTTTTTGAGCAGCAGCAGCCGGGATTGCAAGACTCGTAGCGCCGCGGCCCGGTTCTGCAACTGGGATTTCTCATTCTGCATCGAGACCACGGTTCCGGTGGGGAGGTGGGTGAGGCGCACTGCGGAGTCCGTGGTGTTCACCGATTGACCACCCGGGCCGGAGGAACGGAAGACATCGACCCGGATGTCGTTCTCCGGAATCTCGATGCTGTCGGTTTGCTCGATCAGCGGAATCACTTCAACCGCCGCGAAAGATGTCTGCCGGCGGCCCTGGTTGTCGAAGGGACTGATCCGCACCAGGCGGTGAGTGCCTGCCTCCACGCTCAGCGTGCCGAAAGCATAGGGGGCTTTCACTTCGAAGGTGGCAGATTTCAGTCCTGCCTCTTCGGCGTAGGACGTGTCCAAAACCTGGGTTGGGTAACCGTGACGCTCCGCCCAGCGCAGATACATCCGGAGCAACATCTCCGCGAAATCTGCGGCATCCACGCCACCCGCGCCGGAGCGGATGGTGACGACGGCCTCGCGTTCGTCGTACTCCCCCGCGAGCAAGGTGGTGACCTCGAGTTCCTGCAATGACTTACGCAGCGTTTTGAGTTCTTTACCTGCGTCCTCTAGCGCGTCGCTGTCGCTTTCCCCTTCGGCGAGCTCGACCAGGACTTCGAGGTCGTCGATCCGGGATTCCAAGGTTTCCAGTCGCTCGAGCTTCGATTGGGCGTGCGAAAGCCTAGAGGTGACTTTCTGGGCCTTCGCCGGATCGTCCCAGAGGTCAGGCACCCCGGCATCAGCGGAGAGTTGTTCGATTTCCGCGCGCAACGACGCAGCATCAACCACCCGCTCGATGGATTCGTAGGTGGCACGCAAGGTGCGGATCTCTGCCGGAAAATCTATATCTGCCATGATCACCTAGCTTATGGCATAGCGAGCACTGCCAGGTTGGCTCAGCGGCTCAGCTGGGGTCTGGAGACGCTCTCCGCACTGATCTGGATCCCTTCCGGTAGCAGGAAACTGATCAGCGGCGGATGCACGACGGCAGTCAGCACCACCCGTGCGCTCCGACCATCCGGGCTGCCGGTCAGAGTCGAGATTTCCAGCTGGTCGAAGCGTTCGGACACCTCGGCGCGCTCGAGATAGAGCTCAGCAGCAGCCGTGACCATCGCATTGTCCAATCTCAGGTGTGGCGCAGCGCCGTCCGAAGTCAGCTGAGTTCCTTCAACGGCAACTGCCGCAGTACTATCCGCAAGCGAGAGCAGCCTTTTGGCTTCCAGGTACACGGCGGATACCGCGGTCACCACGCAGACCACCAGCAGGGTCAGCAGAACGTAGCCGATCACCAAGACCATGATCTGCCCGCTTTCCTCACTGCGCTGGGGCTCGATCATCTGAACCTGCTGACCACTTGGCTGGATTCAGCTCGCACTACCGAGACCGTGGCATGTCCCACGGGCAAAACCGGCAGCAAAGGTAGCGGCACCTCGAGTTGAATGGCAACGGTCACCGTTGAGCCAGCGGTCAGACAAGGATCCTCGGAACAGCTGATGGTGAGCTGCGCGGACTCCGGTTCGAAGCCGTAGTCCTTGACCGCGATGGCCACGACTTGCTCGGCGGTGAATTGCGCTTCGGCGAGGGAATCAGCGGAGACATAGACCTTTGCCGCCTGATCGGCTGCTCCGGTCACGGCGTATGCCCCGCCTTGCAACTGTCCCAGGGTGAGGATGAGATAGCTCACCGGGATCAGCAGGATGGTGGCGAGAAAGATGAATTCCAGCACAGCGCTCCCCCGCTCGGATTCCCGGCCCAGCCGCTGTTGCGGCCTCTGTGGCTTCTGCGGCTTCTGCGGCTTCTGCGGAGGTTTTTTGCCCGGGACTGGAGGGGAGAGCGCTGTCTCAACGGGGAAATTTGTCTCAGCGGGGAGATTTGTCTCGGCGGAGAGATTATCGCTGAACGACCGCATGCCCTGTCACCTCCAGGCTCTGCTCAAGACCCAGAAATCCGATCACCGGAAAGGGAGCTCGGACGGTGATGGTGAGAGTATCCACTCCGTTCAGCTCTTGCTCCGAATAGCTGATCTGCTGCGAGAAAGTCGGATTGAGCGAGGCATCGATGAGCGCCTTGGTCCTGTTCACAGCTTCCTCGGGTGAGCGGTCAGCCAGGGTGCCAAACCGGGCTCCTGAAGCAGCGGCGTCGATCAAGGTGTTGCGTACATGAAGAATCAGAGCTAATTGCAGCACGGAGAGGAAAATCAGGGTGAGCAGGGCACCCACCAAGACGAAATCAACCACTGCCGAGCCGCGCTGAGAAACCGCACGAGCATCTGACTCAAACGGCAGCGGTTTCCTCATCTCAGGCACGGAGCAGCCAGCGGACCGGCTACTTTCCAACCTGACTCATCGCGTCATTGAACATATTGGTGAGCGCCGGAGCCGCGATGGCCAGCAACGCAGCCACTAGCACCGCGGACATCAAGGTCACCATCACCCAAGTTGATATATTTAGATACCCTTGTTGTATGACAACCGCAGCGATCTATGCTCGCCTCAGCCAAGACAAGCGCCTCGGCACCGACGAAGAAGGCAAAACCGTTGAAGCCCAGATAGCCGAGTGCAAGGACTTCATACTGTCTAAGGGCTGGACTATAGGAAAAATCTATGCCGAGAATGATATTTCAGCTACCTCTGGTGCACCACGCCCGAAGTTCGAACAGCTCTTAATTGATGCCCCTAAGATCGTGGTTGCTTACCGTGGCTCTCGGCTATCGCGTGACGTGATGGACACGCTAAGGCTCAAGACCGCGAAGGTCACCGGCTACTTAACGGACGGCGGGTTGGTCGATTTTTCGTCCGCTGACGCCACAATGCTCACCCTTATTCGATCTGTGATTGACGCTGCCGAAGGTGAGAAGAAATCTGAGTTCCAGAAGCTTGCCACGCTCAGGGACGCGAAGGCTGGTAAATATAGGGGTTCGATCCGCCCCTTCGGACAAGACCGCAAAGGTAACTGGATCGAGCCAGAAGCCAGCGCAGTTATAGAGGCAGCAAAGAAGATTGCCAGTGGCGAACAGAGCTTCTATGAGACAGCGAAAATCTGGAACGCAGCAGGCTTAATCACGCCAGCTACCGGCAAGCAAGGCGGGCGCGAATGGACTAGCGGGACAGTCAATATGTTTTTTCAACGTCCCCGATTGATTGGCTACCAAGACTACGACGGCACCAGATATCCACTCAAAGACTGGATTCCCCTACTTGATGAAGAGACTTTCAACCAGCTTCAAAACCTAATCGCTAGCAAGCGAACAGGTAAACGCGGAGTCTCGACGAGCCGAGCTGACACACACCTATTAACTAGCATCGTCAGATGTGGCGATTGTGGGCGAGGAATGGTGGTCTCATACCGAGGCGGAAAGTCCAACACCAAGGCTTATAAGTGTCCGACTCCGAAGCATCAATCTACCGTCGCTGAGCCTCTAGAAAACACTGTCGCTCTGCACGCACTCAATCTGCTGATGCACCATGATGACCTGACAGCTCAGTCAGAGGAAGCCTCCCAGAATCTATCGGCTCTGATGGATGAGAAGCGGGTATCTCAGACAGCACATGACACCTGGGTTCGAGAAGCCGCTGAGGCAGGGCTGAGACCTTCGGTTATTGCTATGCGAGAGACTGAGCATTCCAAGAGAGTTGCTGAGCTTGACGCAGAAATTTTCAAGATCAACGAGGACTTGCGAACCTCAATTTTTCCAGCCTTCTCGGTACTCGACCCTGAGCAAAGCAATATAGAGCGGAACCTGGCGGGTTGGCGAGAAGTGAATTTAAAGTCACGCAGAGACCTACTGAAATCGCTTTTCCAAGCTGTGAACGTCTCCAGGGCGGGGCAGGGCAAACGGTTCAGTGTTGACCGAGTGAGGTATGAGTATACGGAGTTGGGCAAGGAGCTTGCTTGCCGGTGGTCTAAGGCTGAGCTGGAGGCAATGAAACCACAGGTTTCCAAGGGGCGGCGCGAAGGTAGGGACTTCATGGAGGGGTATACACCTCCCCCACCATTGACTTAAAATGCACCGTATGATAAACTATTTGGCCACACAATGCAACTACGAGAGGAAGAGGAGAGCAGCTTGAACTTTAGCGATTCGCCCTCTTCTGATCTTTTACGCGCTTACGATGCCATCCTGGATGAGCTAACGCGCCGAAAAATCATCCGCACACGGAATAATCCTGCCGCAGACCTTGCAGAGTATTTGACCTGGAAGACCCTTGGAGGAAACCTCTCTAGGCTATCTAAAGACGCTTACGATCTCATAGATGGACGAGGGAGAAGGGTGCAGGTGAAGTGTCGTCGGGTAGAGGGCAGCTCAAAACCATTTGGAGCATTCAGCTCTTTTGAATTTGATGTAGCAGTTTTTGTACTGTTCGAACCGAACTCGTGGAAGATTCGCCGAGCTATTGCTATTTCAGCGCAACAAGCGGATGAGCTAGCCACTAAAAAAATAAAACAGGCACGTTCAGCATTAATAGGCAAAGTGCTCAAATACACTAACCCGCACGAAGATTTGACAGTAGATATGCAGTACCATTTAGATAATCTCAACTAAGTATTGACAATTCGACTCCACTAAGGTAAAGTCGTGTTCCACAAAGACATTCAACAGAAAGAGTTCGAAGAGCGACAGTAAAACGTTAGTCATCAACCCTCAAGGCGAATGCTTTGGGGGTATTTTTATGCCCAATTCATACTAGATAACTAATGAAAGGAAAATGATGACATACATTAAGACCGAGCAGGACCGAGCTATCAATTCAAAGAAAACTGAGATAGAACATCTTGAGATTGAGAATGAGGGGTCAAATATTCTCATAGAGCATTACATGAAGTCCTTTAGAGATATAGAGATGTTCTGCGGAGGACGCAACGCAACATATGCTCAACAAAGACTCTGGAATATGAACACAGAGATGCACACGAGGCGCAGGAAAATCAAAAAGCTAAAACAGGAAGTCAAGAAACTAGAGAATGGTAAAAATAATGGAAGATAGCCAGTATACAGCTGACGAATTATTAATGGCTTTGGTCATAACACATGGAGAAAAAAATTACGGCGGGGGCTACACGCTCGGATTCTCAAAAAAGCAACTATCACTAGGTAAGCGTTGGGAGATTTCACACCTTGAAGGACAAGATCAGCCTCAGATTGAAGTCAAAGTCATACGAACCCATACTTGTGAGTAGTAGTAATCGAAATTAACCCCCAGTCTTCGGACTTGGGGGTTTTTTCGTATCAAAAACATTTAGACTAAAATAATTCATAAAGTAATATAACAATGCAACCTATTGTTTTTATCTGATATAATAGATATATGCGAAAAATCATTTACTATCAATAGGAAAAGCAATGAAAGAAACAACTAGAGAACCTAGGGGAAAATGGTCTGAACTGCAAAGAGCAAGGCTCGTAGTTAGCCATTTGGAGACCGGCGCGGAGCGTATGAAGACACGCCACTATAAGGAAATACAGAACCACGCACAGCGCCTAGCAGAAGCTCGATTGAAGCTCTCCGTCCTAGAGGCAGGAGAGAGTAAGTGATGAGCCTAGAAGACCAGCAAGAAGCCGAAGAACTAGCGATTCTCGCAGCAGAGCAAACAGCAGAAGATGCCTACTGGCGGGACTACCCCAACCGTCTAAAAGGTGTGGACTGGCTCAAACATCGTAAACCTGAGCAAGCTCTTATTAAGGGGTACATGCCTCGTAGAGGGCTGGGACAGTTGTACGGTCCTAGCTACACCGGAAAAAGCTTTGTAGCCGTTGATCTAGCTCTCAGCGTCTGCGCCGGAATAGATGAGTGGATGGGACAGCCGCTAGAAACCCAAGGTCCGCAACACGTAGTCTATGTCGCAGCCGAAGGCGGGCAAGTCTTCTGGGATGCAGTAGAAGGCTGGCTAGAAGTACACCCCGGCGCAGACCTTACAAGGCTGCACGTCCTAGACGGCGGCGAAGCAGACCGATTGATCCTCTCAGCTGAGAAAGACTCAACAAAACACGGAATGAGCCGCCTTGTACAAGAAATGCAGCAACTAGCGGGACAAGAAGATATTGCCCTGGTTGTCATTGATCCTCAGATCAATGTTCTTGCAGGCATTGACGAGAACTCAAATGTGGATCTCATGGAGGTGCTGACCACGCTAAAAGCTTGGTCTGACTCTTCAAATACTTTGACGATCTTGGTGCACCACACCGGGCATGACAAGAGCCGAGGACGTGGAGCTAGCGCTCAATTCGGCGTGATGGATGTTGTGCTAGGGCTTAGGAATGAAGGTGGGCAGCGAGAACTGCACTTCGAAAAAGTCAAGGGCATGGCGAAGCCTCAGCAACCAATCCTGTTCAATATCGAACATGTGGATATCCAGGGCGGCAGCGGTAGAAGCGTATTCCTTGACGTGTTGAAAAACGTTGCCTCAGCGAATGATTTGGCTGCACAAAAGGTTGCTGAAGAGGAACAAGCTGTGGCTGCACGAGTGATGGCAGGTGACTACAGTGCAGCCAAAATTTCGGAGAGCCTAAATATGAACCGCAACAAAGTAGCTGCACGCCTCAAATCCCTTGTAAACTCAGGGGTTTTGATCAAAGGAGGGACTACATACCACCCCCACTATTCGACTGCACCATTACCTAGTGTGCAGCCAAATGCAGCCACTGTGCAGCCATAAGATTGGCTGCTGCACCTGCACACACACCTTTAGGTGTGTGCATCAGTGCAGCCAGTCAATGGTGAGATACAAAAAACGACGCAATGACGTAGTGACATTCCAAAAAACAACTACCAAAGGAATGAACTATGAAAACAAGACCCTTCGATCCAAGATTTCCCGAATTCCCCGAATTCACCTATGACGACGAAAAATATCGACCTAGAGGATACATCGGCTACATCGGAGTGAAGCTAGAACCTACCTGGGTAGATTATCAAAAACTACCCGACGGTCCACGAGGTGACGATCTGCTCTACAACTACTACTGGGTGAAGACTTGCTACAACTGTGTAACAACCAACCCTGAAGGTTGTACTCACATACCTAGGGGGCACTAATGAGCGGCTTATTCTTCCTCACCTTAGCCCTGATCGGTGCATGGCATTTGAGGCGCTTAAAACGCCTCTCAGTAGAGCTGAGGGAAACAGTATCTAAAAGACAGTAAGGTATAATTGAATAGTAATACTGGCACTTGAGAAAGGAATCCAGATGGACTCCTTAAATTCGATTCTCAGTGTCATACCAAGCGAGTGGGTGGTATTCATTACCATCCTCTTTCTTGTTTATAGAGTGGTAATGGCATGGCTAGCTACTAGAGTCACGAAAAAGACCATTCAAGATACTGATGAATCAAAATTGCCGCACGACAAGCCCCAAGAAGCTGAAACCGATGGTGACGGACCTCTGGGGTAAAGAAAATCCCCCTAGCGGTTACTAGAGGGATGATCCGAAATGACAATTTCGATATATTTTTAATGCTATCAATAGTTAATTGATTACCTACTAATTATAGCATGAATTAGGTTAATCATGAAATTTATAAAACCATTCCACGGCGATGTCGAGATAACTCAGAACTTTGATGATGAGCGTTATCGACAGACCTACGCTCAATATAATTCAAAGCATTACGGCATCGACTTTGCAGTGCCCTATTCCAGCCCTGTGCTTGCCGCTGCGGACGGGAAAGTGTGGTTCTCAGGGGACGGTGCCGAAGAGCCCCTAGTAGGCTCTCAAGGCGGTCTATCAGTGATCCTGCATCACGGTAGCTACCTAACAATGTACTGCCATCTGAGCGAGCTGCACTGCACTAAGGATGATCAGGTGACTGCCGGTCAACTCATAGGTCTCTGTGGCGATACAGGGCTTACAACCGGTGCTCATCTACACTTCTCGGTTATGCCCGTGCCCCTTGATTTCAGTGGACCCTACCTATGTTTCGTTGATCCCGTGCCCCTGATTGAGGGGGCACTATGAGTGCATGGTCCGGCAACGACACCAAGAAATATCTGCCTGTACTGCTCGCTGAGCATGGCAATCTCTGCGTGCTCTGCGGAGAGCCGTGCGCACCTGATGAGCTAAGCGTTGAACACCTCATCCCGAGATCAACTGCTCCCGAACTGTCGCATGATCTAGATAACCTTCGAATCAGTCACAAGTCTTGCAACTTCTCCAGGGGCAACAGGTCGATTGAGACCTTTCGATCTCATTACTCGAACAACTTGTCTTGGTGGAATAATATTCAATAAATATGCGCTGAAATGAATAGATATAACCGCAGGTCAGGGGCGGTTTTTTCTGTGCAAAACCTGCCTGACAGCCCGCGCCAAGTCGATTTATTTTCTGGGCTTCTCAAAACTTTTGAAATTCTTCCTTTCGTCATAGGTGCGAAATTGTACGTTAAAATAGAGGTAAACATATCTATTATTTAGGCTAACTATGGCAGATAAATCCAAACTCGAATTAGAAACAACTCGAACAATCAAATTCCTCACTGATGAGGGCTTATTGACAGATGAGCACGCAGGTAAGGTTGCCCTGCTTGAGTATTTGGTTGAGCAGCTTCCTAAAGCTACGAATCTATCTCAAAGCGCTAACGTCGCTGTCCAGATTCGAGCGGTCTTCGACAGCCTGCCTAAAGTTCCTGAGAAGCCTGCCGACGAGTTACAAGATTTTGTAGATTCACTCAGTGATAACTAGTCCCACCGAGGACACGCATGAAGCCTGGCTTGCCATGCTGGGTACCGCAGTACCTAAGTTCTCCTCCCGAATCACAGCAGGGGCACGCTCTGACCTGCCCGCCGTCGAAAAAGTTGCCCGAGTCTTGGGCGTCGAGCTGCTCCCCTGGCAGAGATTCTGGGTCCGATTAATTACTGAGAGAACAGCCCTAGGCACCTATCGTTTCAAAACGATCATCCTCACCATCTCCCGCCAGACGGGTAAAACCTTCCTTCTCAAACTACTGCTGCTTGCTCGGTCTTTGCAGCAGAAGAAGGCGCAAAGCGTTTACACCTGCCAGACCTACAAGGATTCTTGGAGAGTAATCGTTGCTGAGCTGGGCACTGATTTTGAACGTTCCGCCCTAGGTGGTTATGGCGAATCCCGTAAATCTCATATGGACCCTGGGTTGAAGCTCCGCAATAATTCACGAGTTAGACCTATCCCGCCCGATCCAAATGCACACGGTCTATCCCTCTCCGGTCTAGTGGTGCTTGACGAGGTTTTTGATTACACCGAGGAGCAGGCTAACGGTCTTCTCGGTAACCTAACACCGGCAATGTCCAACTACGCTGACACAGCGCAGCTGGTTATCTGCTCAACGAAGGGCACAGCCGAGTCACACTTTCTTAACAAGCAGCTGAAGCGTGGTCAGGATTCACTTGAAGAGCCAGACTCTTCAGTCTGCTTCACAGAATGGAGCATGGCGGATTCTCTCAGCATTGATGACAGAGCTTCCTGGGATTTCCATCCCGGATTAGCCTCTGGTCGTATCAGTTATGACACCATCCTTGCCGCTAGAGAGCAGCTAACCGAGGGCGAATTTACACGCGCCTTCGCCAATGTCGTCACTTTAACTAAGGATGAGCTACTACCTCTGCGTCATTTTAAGGACAGCTCGTCCCAGAGTTCTCCTGCCCGCCGTCGTGATGTGGTGCTGGCTTACGAGATTCGATCTGACCGGGAAAGGAGCGCCCTAGTAGCTGCCTGGAGAACTGAAGACGACAAGTTCGCAGTCAAGATTATCAAATCCGGTCAGGGCGCTGAATGGCTCACTCCCCTACTTCAGTCCGATGCGACTAAGCGAATCAAGACACTTGCTTCCGATCCCACACCGCAGAATCTAACGGTCAACGATGAGCTGACGCACAAGGGTAAGAAGACTTATTTGCTGAGTACGAAGCAGTACGGTACTGCCTCTATAGCGTTCAAGAGCCTTTATCAGCAGGACCGAATCGTCTTCGACGGTGACCTAGCTATGCAGCGAGCTATCTCCACTGCTAAGACATCGAAGCTTGGCGATTCGTGGAAGCTCTCACATGAGTCCGAGCCAGAAGTAATTGCCGCAGCAGTCGCAATTAAAGCACTTCAAGAAGCTCCAGCAAGTGGTTATCAGAGCATTTACGATAAAAATTAGTAATGCACACCCTATAAAAACAAATGATATAATTAAAATTGCTTCTTCTGGTGAAATTCGTTTCATTGCAATTTCCTTTCAGAGGTGCCCGGTGGTGATTCTTTCCCTCCTGATCTCTATCCTGCCGGGCACCTTTTCCAAAAGAAGTAAAGACGAAATGACAAATCATATAAGCGTATTTGTCATGGAGTCATATTGGGTATTTTCGCCAAGCGTCAGAAGGCAGTTGAGCACAAGTCTGCTCCAGCCTATTCCAGCCCTTGGCAGTCCCCTCTTGAAGAGCTAATAGTTTCAAATCTACTTGGATTTAGCTCCGATGATGCTCCCCTCACTCGCGCTGAGGCTATCCAGCTAGACGCCGTTAACCGTGGCGTACAGGTCATCAAATCCACAATCACAGCCCTACCCCTACAAGCTCTTGACGTAGCCGGGCATCCGCTAGTCACGCAACCTTCTTTGCTCAGACAGCTCTCTCAGGGCTACTCAAATTTCCAGACCATCGGCTACATTGTCGATTCGCTCATCTTCTACGGCTACTGCTTTTTGCGTGTAGATTCCCGTGATTTCACCGGTTATCCCACATTTATTACCTGGATTCCAAGAAACGAAGAAACCACCAAAGATGGTTGGTTAACGCACGCATTCGGGCAACCCGTAGCACCTCATGACGTGATCTTCATCGATGGTCTGACTCAGGGAATCCTCACCGAAGGACGACAAGTTCTGAACCGGGCACGCAATCTTGAGAAGGTCATAGCCGAGTTCAGCTCCAACCCAACACCTCACACCATTCTGAAAAATATTTCCGGAAATGAACTTGACAAGGAAGAAATTCTACAAGTCCTCTCTGACTATCGCCAAGCTCGTCGCCAAGACGGAATCACCTATCTAAACAGCAATTTTGAGATTGATTTTCCTGGTCGAGACACTGACGCCCTGCTCATTGCGGGCAAGAACCAAATGGCTGTGTCCATTGCTCGTTTGCTGAATCTTTCAGCTCACCTGGTCGATGCAACGCTCACCGGTCAGTCCCTTAATTATCAGAATGCCGCTAGCCGTAATTCTGACCAGATAGGCGCAGTTCAGCCCTTCATGAACGCGATTACAAGCGCCCTTTCCCTGTATCTGCCTAACGGTCAGACCGTTTCCTTCAACACGGCCGACCTATTGAAGCCCGACCAAGCTACCCGCTTCAGCAACTACGAAACAGCGTTGCGTGCGGGCTTCATGACCACAAATGAAATCCGAGTTCTCGAAGGTCTCCCTGAGCTTCAAGAGCCGCTTACCCCTGCCCAAAACCCTCCCGCTGCCGAGGAGGTAGCCAAATGAACACCTATAACTTTTCTTTCGATCCACAGACCGTCGAGTTCTCTGAGGAAGATCGTACGATCTCTGGTCTGATACTGCCTTTTGGCGAGACTGGTTACGGCTCAGCTGGTGCCGCTGAGTTTTCAGCCGGCTCAATAACCCTTCCCGCTGATGCAGCGAGCATCAAGCTCAATATCGAGCACGATGCTCACCGCCCAGTAGGCACCTGCACATCACTAGAAGAGCGCGCCGAAGGACTGTTTGCTTCCTTCCGCATTGCAAAAACTTCAGCAGGCACCGACTTGCTGCAAGAAATCCAAGAAGGGCTCAGAAAGTCCTTCTCCGTCGAGGTCAAAGACCCGATTGTTCAACTCGGCAAAATCTCTGCCGCAGTTCTTACCGGTTGTGCCGCCGTGGTTCAGCCTGCATTTAAATCAGCTGCAATCTTCTCACTCGATGAAGATGCAGCACCTAACGAAAGTATCCAAATGGAAAACGAAACAACTCCAGCAGAGACAACTGAGGTTGTTTCTGCTCCCGTACAAGCTCCCGCAGCTTCATTCTCTGGTCCTATAGACCAAGCACCAGCGGTATTCACTGCACTAAAAAATGGTGACGTACAAGGCGCGAACTTCGCGTTAGCACAAATTGACATTACTACCCCTGGTGCAGCCGTCCTAGGTAAACAAGAAGTCGGTGAAATCTGGTCATCTAAAAAAGTTGTGTCCCGCCCGATCACTGACTCTGTAGAAAACAAAGAATTAACAAGCTTACTTGTTACTGGTACACGCAAAGAGCGTCAAATGAGCGTAGCTGACTGGGAGGGAAACGCAACAGAAATCCCTTCAGGCGGCACCTACACTAATTCACTTGTTTCTGCTGAGGCCAAGCTAATGGCTGGTGCAGTTCGCGTGCCAGGCGAATATTTGTGGTTCGGTTCCGATGATATTATCGGCGATCTCTACGAAAGCGCCGTAGAAGATTACCTAACTAAGTCTGAAACCAAAGTCTTCACCTCATTGTCCACTGAGGCAGTTGCTGCTACCGGTGCCTTCACCATTGTGAACGCGGTTGACAAAGCAGCCCAAACTCTACGCGGCATCAGCGCGAACCTGGATTTTGTCGTTGTATCCAGCGACATTTACACAACCTTGGTCAACGCGAAAACCGCTGACGTTCCGTTCTGGTTCAACCTTGGCGGAGCCACTGTAGACCTAGCGAACACCCGTGCTACAGCAGGTGTTAGCTTCCGTGTTGGTGACTACTTGCCAGCTAAAACAATGCTCGTTGGCGATAGAAAATCATTTACATTCTACGAGTCCAAAGACATTCGTCTGAACGCCGTTGCTGTCGCAAATGGCGCATACGATATCGCGCTCATCAAAGCCAACGCTCTGTTAGTGAACGATCCAAAAGCCGTTCTTAAATTCACTAACGTAGCCGGACTTTAAACATGTTGACGGCTGCTGATATACAGAACTGGTTTCAGATTAATCCGGAGAATGTTGACGCGCTTCCGGCGATTGCTGACGCCGTAAATACATATGTCGGCAGCCTACCCAACATCGATAAAGAGACCGACGGCACTTGGAAGGGCACAACAAAACTAGGTGCGCTTTTGATTGCTGGAAAGCTTTACGCCCGCAAGTCTCAGCCTAGCGGCGTCAACAATTTTGGCGAAACAGGACCTACATATATTCCTCGCTGGGATCAACAAGTAGACATGCTTCTGCATCTCGGAGACTACCGTAAGCCTGTGATCGTATGATCGCCCAGGCTATGGAAGAAGTCGTTTCTCTTTTTAAAGATAACGGAATCCACGCAGTATCCGATCCGTCAAAAGTCGATACCCCTTGTGCTCTGATTCTTCCCGCGAGTTATGCATTTGATCGTCTAGGTGCTGACGCAACAGGTTTGACCTGCGACGTGTATTTAATAGTTGCTCATAAAAGCACTGATGAAGCGCTAAAAGCGTTAGATGCACTCTTTGAAAAGCTTATCGCTTTTAACGACATCCGCTCGGTCGAAGCCATAACCCTTCCCCTCACTCAAGGACATTACCCTGCCCTGAAAACTTCCCTATATTTCACAGTAACGAAAGATTAAAAACCATGACTATAAAAAAAGTCACAATGCTTGGAACCTTAAATATCGGTCCTAGCGGCAGCTACCAGAACTGGTCCTCACAAGTACGCTCATGCCAAGTAGAGACCGAGACCAATACCGGCGAGAAAATCCACGTCCTTAGCGGCGAGCAAATTGTCGGTGGAACATCGTACGATTCGAAACTAACCGGCACTCTGTTACAAGATTTCGGACAGCCTAATTCAATCGTTGAATACAGCTACACCGCAGCAGGTACAACAGTAAATTTCGAGTTCGTGCCTAGCACCAGTAACGGTAAAAAAATTACCGGGCAGCTTGTTATGCAACCGGTCGCCCAAATCGGCGGCGACGTTGAAGACAACAACACCCCGGTAGAAACCGACTTCGAGTTCACCATTCTAGGCACTCCAACCTTTGCACCAATCGCCTAAATGGTCGCCAATATTGGAATAAAGGTCGAAGGGGCGAGAGAGCTTCGAGCCTCTTTGAAGGAGGCTGCCGGTGATCTTGAAGACCTGAAAGCTCTTCACAAAAAGATTGCCGCTGAGGCTCTCCCCTTCGCTCTTTTCTCCACACCAAACGAAACCGGTGCACTTGTTTCTACTGGTCGATCCTCAGGCACAGCAACAGCCGCCTACATCCGATTCGGCAACCTGCGAACACCTTATGCCGGGGCAATCCACTGGGGCACACCAGCCGGATTCCACAGCCGTATCGGCAAGCTCTGGGATGTAAAACCACAACCTTGGCTCGTCAACGCAGTGCACGACTCAGAGCCATTTTGGGCACCGCAATATTTCGAGGGAATCAACAAGATTCTCAAAATAATACACGGAAAATAGCCAACACTAACGAAAGAAAAATAATGCCAGTCAACACTTTTCCCACTTTTGAACTTCTTCTAATAGACGGCAAAGAACTATCGATCAAACCAATTTTCGCGGACATGATCAGGGCTGAACATCTAGCCCGTAAAACAGGACTCGCAGCGATCACCAATGATTCCATCGAAGGATCAGCAGTCTTAATTTATTGTGCATTGATTCGGACCGGTGGAATCCCAACAAACACTGATTTCACCAAGTTCTGCGACTCCATCGAAGCTCTTAGCTCAGATGCTCCAAAAGAAACAGACGATGAAATTTCCGCGTAATTCATACACATACCAGCTCTGCGCTCTATCCCTACGTATGAATACACCAGTATCAATCCTCCTCCAGGAGGATGACGAGATTATCGAATGCTACTTCCAAATCATCCAAGAGGAATACGAAGAGAACCAAAAGCAACTCAAAAAACGTAAGTAAGAAAGAAAGAAAAATCATGTCAGCAAAAAGTTCAATTTTATCAGTCAAAATCGTTGGCGATAATCGTGATCTTCGACGTGCCCTTAAAAATTCTTCTGACGCGATTGCCAGTTTCTCACGCTCAGCTAGAGCATTCACAAAATTCACCGCAGCATCAGCAGGTTTACTAGTAGCCGCTAAAAATGCGACTACTTTGGCAGGTTCCCTAACCCAACTGGCAGGGCTAGGGGTGGCGATCCCGGCTCTCTTTACAAGCATGGCGATTGCTGGCGGTGTTCTGTTTGCAGCCCTCAAGGACGCAAAGACCGTGTTGGCGTCATTGGCACCAGCTTTCCAGGACGTACAAAAGTCAATCTCAGCGAACTTTTGGGCGCAAGCAGCCACCCCGATCAAATCAATGGTCGGCGATCTGCTCCCCCGTCTCCGTGGCGGACTGAACAACGTTGCCACCTCGCTAGGTTCAGTTTTTGGTCAGCTCGCTACGAGCATCAAAAACGTTGCAGCTTCCTCAAATATTGGTGTGATGTTCTCCCGCCTTGCGCAAGGAATTGACCTAGCCAAAGGTGCAGTTCAACCCCTTGTTGCCTCCTTCGTGACCCTTGGTGAAGTCGGCTCCACAGTTCTACCAAGGTTAGGTAGCTGGGTCGCCAACGTTGCTACTAGCTTCAACGGCTTTATCCAGTACGCCGCCAAATCAGGCGAGCTAACCCAATGGCTTGAGGGTGGTATTACCGCACTCAAGAACCTAGGGTCAATAATTGTCAGCGTCGGCAGTTCTTTGAAAGGCATTTACGACGCGGCGAACGCTGTAGGCGGGTTGACTCTTGGCGGATTCGCCAACGGATTGAAAACGATTGCCGACCTCATCAATCTTCCAGCTTTTCAGGGCTTCCTAACAACCCTCTTTCAGGGTGCATCGGATGCCTTCGCCGGTCTCAGCCAAGCACTTGGACCCGTTGCTCAGGCACTCCAGACTCTTGCACCACCCTTCGCCCAGATCATGCGAATTGCAGGCGAGCTAGCCGGAGCAGTTCTAACCACGCTTAGCAACGTCATTGTAAAAAACAAGGGTGCCTTTGGGGGGCTAGTCGGCGTTGTACAAACCGCAGCTAACATTCTGACGCCATTCCTGAGCTTTATTTCAGATAATGCTCAAGCCTTCACAGCCCTAGCAGTAACTATCGGTGTAGTCGTCGGAGCAATCAAGCTTTGGGCAGTGGCACAGGCAATCTTGAACATTGCTCTAGCAGCGAACCCAATTGGTTTGATCATTACCCTGGTAGCCGGACTTGTCGCCGGGATCGTCTACTTGGCGACGCAGACAACTTTTTTTCAGGACGCCTGGAAAGCTATGACCGATTTCATCGGCTCGGCTATCCAAGCCTCCGCTGTCGTGATCCTGGCAGTCTTCAAAGCGATCTCGGATAGCTGGAATAGTACTATCGCTGTTATCCAGGCAGCTTGGTCAGCTGTCTGGAATTTCGTGGTTAGCATCGTCCGCAACTATATCGCCACGGTCGTAGCCGTGATCCGAACAATAATTGCGGTTTGGACCGTCATTACCACCGCAATGTCAACCGTCTGGAACGCCGCCTGGAACGCGATATCTAGCTTCGTCGGCGCAATCATTGACGGTATAAAAGGCTTCTTTAACGGATTAATTGATGCAGCCCGAAACACGGCAGCTTGGATCAAATCCATCTTCGACGGCATCGGAGATGCTGTTGGAGCTGTCGGAAATTTCCTCTCCGGACACGGCGGTGCGAGTTTCGGTGTAACCGCGACAATGCAGCACGCCCTTGCTGGTCCTGCGGGAGTCGGTGGCTCCGGCTTCCTATTAACACCTTCACTAACAGTGGGCAGCTCAGCAGCTCCAACCATTGTCTCTAACAACTACAGCATCACTATCGAGGCTAATAATGCTTACGACCCGCAAGCTGTAGGCAAAGCCGTGATAGAGGCACAGAAAACCTACTTCCGCTCTATCGGTGCTAACCCTGCCGGGGGTGGTTTCTAATGGTTCTTCATCCAAAACCGTACTTCCTGATTAATGGCAACGAGATTCCCGCATCCCTCGCGGCCGACAACGGAACCGTCCTCGCTCTGCGCGACTTCGGTATCGACTGGGGTGCTGACAAGCCCCTTGATTCACCCTCACCATCCCGAGCCAACATCCGATTGCTCGACCCAACAGGTAGTTGGACGACCGAGCGAGATCTACCCGGCGCTCAGCTAGAGATCGGCATTCGCTGGGAAACCGGAAACCGTATTATCTGGCGAGGGAACATCACGAACGTCACCATGACGCCTCGCAATATTGGCACTGAGGCAGCCAACCAGCAAGGTTACTTCGTGACAATCTCAGCCCTGGATCGTCTCGGCTCACTCGGCAACTATTTCACGTCAGCGGCTATCGCCTATGAGACCTCAGATGCCCGAGCCGTGCGTATTCGGGGTATGATTCCCGCCGGTTATCTGAGCTTTGACACAACTGCGTTAGGTAGTTCCACAAGAGTAAAACCAGTTTCAGCCAACACATCCGTGCTGGACATGATTACGCAGATGTATGAGTCCGTACCCCGCAGAATCTATTTCGACGCTAAGGACAATTCACTCCGAGACTTCGATATCCCCACAGCCAAATACACCGTCGGGATAGCCCTCTGGAAAAGCCCAGCGGACGGAAAAGTAAAAGCGATTCGTCCCTCTACGATCAACGTCATTAACACTTGGCAGTACTCCGAAGCCGCAGATTATGAGTCATCCGGTGTGCTGAGTCGCTCCCAGGACGACGCTGTAACACAGGTGCAAGCAAGTTCCTGGTCTAGCTTTTCTAACGATCCGCAAGTCTATGTTGCTCCGGTAAATATGCCTGGTTCGGCGAATATTGGCTCACGTACCTACGCCTCTTCGTCTGTGCTTGAGCTGAATCAGGAAGCTCTAGGTAACACCTATCGAAAGGCTCTTGAAGCTCAGGGTGATAACTGGATTCTAGAGAATGCCACTTGGCATGTGCAGGACGGCGCTTTTCTTAATGAGCGTCATATGCTCGCTCATCTAAAGCCCGTCGGTGGGTATTGGGACACTTATCTAGCTGGATCGATTCACGGCAATCTCAGCCGCTACATACCCCTATATGAGCGCATTGGCGGGACTATCGGCTACTCGGAAACCGGCTGGGATTTACAAGAGAACTTCTCGCGCATGGGTATTGATTGGGGTGCGCTCCTACCGAAGGTACGAACCTGGGACACCTTGGTCGATACCTCTAACAGTAATACGCCGCCGACCTTCGCAGACTTCGACCCATCGGTTCGCTGCACAGACCTTAATTTCGTCACCCAACCCTACAAAAACACCTGGAGCTACGACACAGAAGACCCAGGATTTTAGGAATTATCATGCCCGCTAACACACCGTACTACCAGTTCCCCTACATTGAACCATCAGATCAAATAACCACGATCCCGGCGACATCCAAAGCGCAAGCTCAGCGCTATGAGCAAGCTCTGAAGGATGCCAATGTCCCACCGGGTAACCCTGATGTGACTGCGATCCTCACTCGCCTGAACAATCTGGAGACGATCCGCGACCGCACCCCACGACGCGAGGCAGCCGGGTCCGGCACAATTACCGTGTCTGGAACTAACGGATCGATAAACGTGACTTTCCCTCCAGGACGATTCACTGTGCCACCGATAGTAATGGTCACCAGGCAGACCGGCACCAATGCGAACCACGGCGTATACGCCGAAGCGGTCACCAAAGACGGATGCAAAATCACCATGTATTACGGTCCTGGTGGCGGCACAGGCACTACTCAAGTCGCCTGGCACGCAATCCAATTCACCGACACCACCGCTAACGGATAAAAATAGTCCCCGACACCGTAAGATGCCGGGGGACTATTTTACTAACTTAGATTTATTACTGTATATATCTAATTCTACAGGCTCTAGATTCTGTGAGACTCACGATACTCGTGAAGAACGTTATCTGACACACTATTTGTCAAATTAGCTTCTTGTTTGGCCATCGCTGACTTTTTGAATATTTGATACTCATTGATAACGAGAGGAACAAGAAGAAACGCCGAATAAAGGATTCGCCCCCATAGAGGGGTTGCATCCATAATATTGATAGAAACGACTCCGGCGATGAAAATCGCGCCGTAAATATAGCGGATACTTTTCATGATTGACCCTTTCGTTAGCTCTAGCGTACCAAACTAGCCAAATTACTGGCAGTCCGGCATTGGTTGAACGGTAACGCCTGCTCCCCAAGGGTTGTAGATTGGGAATCCGTAGCAAGTGTACGGGCTGTAGTGACTCTGCTTGGACCATAGATTGCCAATGGCCTGCATGACGTCCTTTGCTCCGCCAGCACCGATCAGACCACAGACGATGGAAAAGATTTTCCCAGGTATTCCGCCGACCATCGAAAGAACACAGCCTCCACCGACACTAGAAGCCATGATCGTACCAACGACTCGCCCTACTGCCTCAGCCTGGTATCCCCACATAGCAACTATGGGATAAGGAATCCATTGGATGCTGGGATCTGCAACAATTGGGAATGTCGCGTGGGTTGTATCAACGTGCTGACTGATGAGGTCGCCTGAAACCGTGTAAGAGGTGGAAAGCTTCTTACCGGTGGCGTCCAATGCCCAAGGCGCTTTAACGAACGGCATGGAAACTGGCCCGTTTACTAACTTAATTGATCCATCAGCATTGATTGAGGGTTTAAATCCATTCGGGATGCTGATTTTAAAGTCGGCTTTAGAGGTTCCGCTGTGAAGGACCGTGATCAAACTCTGGGCGTCGCTGCCTTTAGCAATAACAGAATTTTGCTTATCTACAGCCGCGATTCCGGCCAAAGGAACATCCTCAGGGCGCTTCGAAAGGCTTTTAAGCGTCAAAGCTCCAACGATTGTCTGCTGATTGGAGGTAACTGCGTTCTTCGGCAAAACTTCGGGAGACTTCTGAGTAACTTTGTTTACGATAGTAAGCGCGCTTTCAGGAGTCGACTTATCAGGGATTGAAGAAGCTTGTGCTACTCCGACTCCACTTAACGCAACAGATGCTATGACTGTAGTCATACCAATCGCCAGCACCTTGCCTACAAATTTTGCTACCTTCATGACAACCTTTCAATTAATACGCAGTGTGGATTAACTGCTTTTCAAGACTCTCAGTGAAAGCTGGACGTTTGCTGGTAATTCGGTAACGAAACAATTACGGATACTGTGAAATTCGACTTGCGAAGCAACTCGGAATCAGACACCCAGACACCCAATCGCTGAAAGTTTTTAGTTTAAATAAAATAAAATTGCTGATTCTTGCACAAATCACGCAAAGGGCATCGCGACACGCCGGTAGACTCGAATATTTTTGTATCCGATACATGCGTTCAACATGCTAAAAACCCCGAGATTCCGGGAAACTTGAAGTGGACTAAGGTAGCCGACAAGAGGTCAAAATAACAAAGGTGTAGTTACTACTTCTCCAATGCCATCGACGACCGATAAAATCATCCTGTAAGCACGAAAGCCCCAGCACGAAGGTCGCGTTGGGCGCGTTACGTACTGGGGTTTCAGCATCTGCCAAGATAATGAAAACCTACACCGACGAAAGTTGGTTGACAAGCACCGAGCTTGTTCTGCCTTCTGTGTCGCTGCGTAACCGCGTGCGTACAGAAAGGTGAATAATCATGGTTCACAACTATAAGCCGGGCGAGGAAACTCCTTATTCGGGACAGTATGAGATCATCGGTCCGCGTGGCGGAAGGACCGGCGAGGAACGCACTGGAATTCAGGGCAACCCTCTCCCCCCGACCCCAAAACCGGGACAAACTTTTGTCCTAGTTGACCGAAGCCGAAACGGCGCAGGTCGTAATAAGTAAGTAGTAATCGTGCCCCCGTCAGCAATGGCGGGGGCACTCCTTTGTTTGGGAGTGACCTTGGACGCAGAGACATGGAGATTGCTCATCTCGGTAGGTATCACCGGCGTAGTCGGACTTGGTGCTGCCGGGATTGCCGCTTGGGTGGCTCGCAAAGGGGTAGCCGACGCTCGGTGGCACCAACGAGAGCAATGGCTTCTTGAACGGCGATACGAAGCATACATTGAAGCAGTAGAACGCCTCCTTAAAGCTGTAGCAAGTACTCGTGATTCCATAAGAGAAGAAATACTAAAAGCTGAGTTCAAAGATGCTGTTACCTATGACAGACTCCTTGGAACAAAGTTCAGACTTCTTGCTCCAAATGAAGTTAGTCAGTATGCAGATGAAGTCCTAAGGGGGCTGCAATTAGGTTGGATAGGACTTACTCCATCGGGTGAAGAGTCTCTTACCTTCCAACAACATGCGGAGATGTCGCTAATAAAAACTATCGACATCATCCGCAACGAACTAGCAGGTGTGAGGAGTGATCCAGAAAATGGATGAGTTACTAAAAAGTGGTCAGTGGTGGTGGCTACTTGTTGTGCCGATTCTTACGGGAGCCTTCGCTCTCGGTGGTTCTTGGTTGGGTGCGAAGCTTGGAAAGACCACAGAACATCAACAATGGATCAGGAACGAGAAGACCGAAGTTTACAGTCAACTCATGAGCATGGTTACTCAAATTAGTTTTCTCATTACTGGAATGAAATTTTCACTAAAATCTGCCGCGTTCGAACGTGACCCTCTTATGAAGAAGAGCGCGGCGAGATTTCGGCTTATTGCTCCTAAACACATCCAGAATCTTTATAGTGATCACCGTCATATCACGATGACTTGCCTAACCAAGCTCAGAGCTAAGGAAGAACTATCATCTTCTGAAATTGAGCTTTACACCAGCACACGGGACAAACTTGAAGATATGATGAGATTCGACTTAGGTATCTAAATATTCCTTGACAACCGGGCACGTCACCGCGCTCATTTCCATCGGATGAACGGGCTCGCTGCAGCAGGCTGGTCCAGTAGTTGCTCCCGGCGGACCAGATCAGCCGGAGCGATATTCCAGGGTTCGATGCGATCAGTCGTTTCATGCTGTGCCCTTTCCAGATCGGATTAGAAATTCACACTGAGCAGTTGCAGCCCCGGGAAGGCCGCGAAGATGACGGTCAGTGGCAAAATGCCGAAGACCAAGGGAACCATCATGGCGATCTCCTTCTTGCCTGCGGATTCAATGAGCTGGCGTTTGGCGTGTTCTTGAACATCTTGAGCCTGGGCTCTTAAGACCTCGGCCAGCGGGGTGCCGCGTTCGACGGCGACCGCCAGGCCGTCGGCGAACCTCGCCAAAGGGGCCAGCTGGCTGCGCTGAGAGAAATTCGTCAAAGCGTTCACGAGTGGGACCCCGCTGCGGCTCTGCGCCAGAATGCCTTCAAATTCCTGAGCGAGTTCGCCTCGGGAGATTCGGCAGACCCGTTCCAGAGCGGCAGCTACGCTTTCCCCGGCGGCTACGGACAAGGCCAGGAGCTCCGCCAACGCCGGGAACTCAGCCAGCAACCGGGCCTCGCGCTGCCTTATCCTGCGATTCAGCAGGGCATCACGCCCTAGAAATCCCAGGAATCCGGCGGCTACCACGAACACCACAGCGAACAGCGGACTATAGCTGCCGATCAGGGCAAAGCAGATCATGCAGAGCCCGGAAAGCAGCGCCGCAAGAATGGCCCAGGCAATCTGCTCCGCTCGAAAGTTGAGCACAGAACGGCTCTTTCCCGCACGCTCCAATCTGCGCTGAAGGGCTCTCCCGCTCACATCGGTCTTCCTCAACCATCCGGAGGAGAAGCGGATCAGATACCGCGCCAAGCTTTCCAAGGGCTCAAAGATCGCCGGCTTCTCGGCTCGGATCAGCAGTCTGGATCCTGTGGTCACGGCTCTCAGCTGAGGTTCGATCCGATCAGAGAATCTCGGACGCCGCATCCAGGGAATACCGAGCAGTACCAGCCAGAGCCCAGCTCCTAAACAGCTGCCAACAGCTATCGCCTGCCCCAACAGTTTGGCATTCATCGTAATATCCGCCGTTCTTCGGGCAATGCCCCGATTCTCAGCATCAATCGGTAGCAGATAGCCGAAACCACCAGTCCGGCGCCTAGCAGCATCCATCCGGTGCCTGAGTTATAGGCTTCTACCGTCTTGGGCTGAGTGGATAGCACCAAGAGCAGCAACCAAGGTGCCGCGACCGCCAGCCGGGCAGCATTGACCGTCCAGGATTGACGTGCTTCCAATTCGGCCCGCGTCTGCAAGCTCTCACGGAGGAATTGGCTCAAGGTGCCCAGCAACCTGCCGAGCTCCGAGCCGCCGACTTCCCGCGTCAACCGGAGCGCCTCGATCATTCGATCTGCCGAAGGATCGGCCAGCTGAGCCTTGAGCCGGTCCAGAGCGACGTCGAAGTGACTACCAGCCCGATAGTCGCTCGCAAATCTGCCGAATGACTCTCGCAACTCGGCTGGTCCCTTCTCCGCCAACTGAATCAAGGCTTCCGGGAGTCCGAGGCCTGCCCTGACCGCTGAGCGAAGGTGATCCAGCACATCCGGCCACAGCTGGCGTAATTTAGCTGATCGACGGCGCGCGCGGGTACGAAGAGCAGCGATCGGTAGCCAACTAGTCAAGACCGCCAGACAGCAGGCAATAGACCAGGATCCGCAGATCAGGGAGGTCGCGAAAAGGCAGAGCAGGCCAAGGATCAATGAACAGGCATACAGGCCCGAAACACTCAGATTCTCGATGCCGGCCCGGCGGAGCAGCTGTTCAGCAGCTTGGCTGCCCGGTAACTTCATTCCCCGCCAAGGCTCAGACCAGCAGGACCACCAGACCATGAAGAG
The DNA here is from genome assembly GCF_043789415.1 of Psychromicrobium ferritrahens. Classification (NCBI taxonomy): domain Bacteria; kingdom Bacillati; phylum Actinomycetota; class Actinomycetes; order Micrococcales; family Micrococcaceae; genus Psychromicrobium; species Psychromicrobium ferritrahens. Next base: position 675,681 of record NZ_JBDLLW010000001.1, read on the forward strand.
TCCGATTCCGAGAGCCAGGCCTAAGATCGCTGCCATTAGTTCGCCGCCAAGAGCGAGTTGATCTGATACCCGGCCGCGGAGAACTTATCAGCCGCCGGAACTGATTTGCTCAATAGCTGAAACATTCCGTCCCGCATTCCGAAGATACGCGAGGTTTCGATGACGCCGTTCTCCACTCGGCGTCCTATTCCCATGATTTCACTCACCTGACGACGCCCGGTGGCAGATCGCTGACAATGCACCACGAGATCTATACACGAAGCCACCGTGGGTACCACGAACTCCGAGGAAATATTAGCGCCGGCTAAGAGAGGTAAAGTGCAGAGCTTAGTTATTGCGTCATGGGCGGAATTCGCGTGGATTGTGCACATCCCAGGCATACCGGAATTGAGGGCGATCAGCATATCCAGGCTTTCAGCCTCTCGGACTTCCCCTATGATCAGGCGATTAGGACGCATTCGCAGAGCTTCTTTGACCAATTTCCGCAGCGGAATTTCCCCTTGACCTTCCAGGTTCTCCTGGCGGCATTGCATGGCCACGACATCTCGGAGCGGCAATCTGAGCTCGAAGACTTCCTCGACCGTGACGACGCGTTCCCGGGGACCGATGCTGGCCGATAAGCAATTGAGCATCGTCGTCTTCCCGGCCTGAGTGCCGCCGGACACTAGGATATTCAAACCGGCAGTGACCGCAGCACCGAGAAAGCGAGCTGCTTGGACGCTCAGACTCCCCAACTCGACAAGATGCTCTAAGCGGCTGGCTCGCACCACGAATTTGCGAATATTGACCGCCCAGTGCTCTCTGGTGATTTCGGGAATCACCACGTGCAGCCGAGAACCGTCAGCCAGCGAAGCATCGACGAATGGGGTGCTGAGATCCAAACGTCGGCCAGAGGCCTTGAGCATTCTTTCAACAAGATTCCGCACCTGCTCTGTGGTGAGCTGAAGCGGAGTCAGCTCGGATTCACCTGCTCGGGCTATATAGATATCCCTCGGCGAATTGATCCAGATTTCCTCCACCTCCGGATCATCTAAATACGGCTGGAGCTGACCCAAGCCAGCAATCGTGTCAAAAAGAATCTGCTGAGCCTTTTCAACCGATCCCAGCCGGGGCACGGAACCTAATAGTGCTCGCTCATCATAATCACGAATGGCCGCACCGATGAGCGATCTGACTTCCGACGATTGTTTCGCTGGGTCAAGCCCGGCGCGTCTCACCAGTTCGCGAACCTCATCTTCAAGAATCTGAATTGCGCCCAATTGCAGGCCCTTCACTATTCAGGCAATCTTGCGCATAATCCTAAGTCTCTTATCGATAAAGGCCAAGAGGTTTTAAACATTGTGGATAATTAATCGAATTCACATCAATTTAACTCAGCAAACACCAGCCGCAGCGACCCGCAAAGTCAGCGACGTCCGATTGCTATGACACACTGGCGATGAACCTCGAGGATTGCGGCTGCGCCTCCAATCCTGCGCATTTGTCATGCAGGACCCGGCTATTTCACCGAGGGATCCAGCTCATCAGTGCAGGTGCTTGAATACCAGGTCTTGGTTCCAGAACCGCCCCGCTGATCAGTTCTGAAGATTTTTCAGGTAATCCGCGAGTGCTGCGCGCTGGTCTCTCGGTTCAAAACCTAAAGCTTTGATCTTGTCCAGCGAAAGTGTGCTGTTAATCGGCCGTGGCGCCAGCTGCTTACCCGCGGCGTATTCTTCGCTACTGATTCCTCGCACCTCAGTGCGGCTCTTCCCGAGCCCCTCGTAAACTGCGGCCGCAAGCTCGGCCCAGGAACTGGGGGGCCCGTCGTTACTGAGGTTATAAGTGCCGAAGGGCGCAGCTTCGCTGAGCAAGAAAGCAATTCCTCGTGCCAGCTCGTCCGTGAAACTGAGCCTGCCTATTTGATCATCGACGACGGCCGGTTGGATGCCTTGCCGGGCCAGATTCGCCATAGTGCGAACGAAGTTCTTTCCCTCTCCGACAACCCAGCTGGTGCGCACAATATAGTGCCGAGGAAGCACGGAGACCAGAGCATCCGCGGCAGCCTTGGTTTGACCATAGACGCCTAAGGGAGAAAAGGCTTCATCCTCATGGTGTTCTACAGCGGTGCCATCGAAAACATAGTCGCTGGAAACGTGCACCAGGGTGACATCGTGCTCCAAGGCGAATTTTGCCAGTGAGGCGACCGCTCCGGTGTTAATGGCCCAGGCGTCCGCCCTGCCTTCCTGATGCTCGGCAGCATCCACTGCGGTATAGGCAGCTGCATTGATGATCACCGAGTAGTCCTGCCACCGGCGCCCGGAGAAGCTCTGAGCGTCTCGGAGATCGAATTCAGCGCGCCCAGCAAACTCAACGCGGGAATCACTCGCATAAAAGGCTCTCAGCGCTTTGCCTAACTGGCCGTCCGCACCGAGCACCAGAATCTTCTTCTCTGCCATCGGCACCACATCGGACAACCTCGGGTGAGCCTCATCCTTCGCGGAAAGCTCGGCTTGCGAAAGCGGGATCGGCCATCTGATGCCCACGGTTTCATCCGCCAGATTGAGGAAGGTGTATTGAGCCTGGGCGGCCTCTGACCAGTGATCATTGACCAGATAGGCATAGGCGGTGCCGTCCTCGAGCGTCTGGAAGGCATTGCCAACTCCACGAGGCACAAAGACCGCCTGGCTGGGATCCAGTTCAGCGGTGAACACCGCTCCGAAAGAAGGGCCCTCGCGCAAATCAACCCAGGCTCCGAAGATCTTCCCGGCTGCCACTGAAACGTACTTATCCCAGGGTTCGGCGTGAATGCCTCGAGTGGTGCCAGCCTTCTCATTGAACGAGATGTTGTTTTGCACCGGGCCGAAGTCGGGCAGCCCCAGAGCCAGCATTTTTTCGCGCTGCCAGTTCTCTTTGAACCAGCCACGGTTGTCACCGTGGACGGGCAGATCAAAAAACAGCAGGCCCGGAATGGAAGTATGAGTGACGCCGAGCGGTTTTGAAAATTCCATTACTGTCCCTGCTCTTGGTACTTTGCTTCAGTTGCCGCCTTTTGCGGGCGCCACCACGCCTCGTTCTCCCGATACCACGCGATGGTGTCTGCGAGGCCGGCCTCGAAATTGGAAAATTGCGGAGACCATCCGAGTTCACGACGCAGTTTGCTGGAGTCGATCGCATATCGCAGATCGTGGCCAGGACGATCGATTACCTGATCAAAAGCATCTTCGACCAATCCGAACTGGCTCAGGATCAACTGCACTACTTCTTTATTGTTCTTCTCGCCATCAGCACCGATGAGATAGGTTTCGCCGATTTCCCCGCGATCGATAATGGCAAGCACCGCTGAGGAATGATCGTCGGCATGAATCCAGTCCCGCACATTTTCCCCATTGCCGTAAAGCTTCGGCCGGATACCGTCAATGACATTGCTGATCTGGCGAGGAATGAACTTCTCCACGTGCTGGTACGGGCCGTAGTTATTCGAGCAGTTGCTGATGGTCGCCTGCAAACCGAAAGAACGTGCCCATGCCCTGACCAGGAGATCCGAACCAGCCTTCGTCGATGAATATGGACTGGAGGGGTTATACGGAGTGTTCTCGGTGAACCGCTGCGGATCATCCAATTCCAAATCGCCGTACACCTCATCAGTCGAGATGTGATGAAAACGTTTTTGGTACTTCCGTGCAGCCTGGATCAGGGTATAGGTGCCAATGATATTGGTGTCCAAAAAAGGACGCGGGTCATGCAGGGAATTATCGTTATGCGATTCCGCGGCGTAATGCACCACGACGTCGTGTGCAGCTACCAGCCCATCAACCAGGGACTCATCGCAGATATCCCCTTTGACGAAGCTGAAGCGATCAGTGGGCAAACCATCTAGAGAAGCCAGATTGCCAGCATAGGTCAGATTATCCAGCACAGTGATCTTGGCATCCGTATGAGCCAAGGTGTACCGCACAAAATTGGAGCCGATGAAACCTGCACCACCGGTGACTAAAAGATTCTGCATGTTTACCACGCTACCCGGTGCACCCCTCCTTATGCACAAGATACCCAGTAGTCCAGCACTGTGTCTCAGACAAGATACTGTGACCATCGACTACAGTGAATATGACACTAAGGAACCACCTGCTGTCCTCTGATACCGCCCCTCTCAAAGCATATTCATTCGCGACGCAGAGAAATCGAGATTGATGTGAAGCCCACGATCTTCCCCATCGGCGCAATCGTCACCGCCCTGGTGGTCACCATGCTGAGCGGTGTGCAGATGGCAACAGCAGAGACCACGAATTCTCCTGGAGCACCTTCGTCTCCCCCCTCCGCGCTGGGTCAGCAAGTGCAGATCGCCCCGGATTCGGTCGGCCCAGATGGCAAGCCGAAGAACGCCGGTGCGGTAATGGGCGGAGCCGGGAAAATCAGCTCGTCGAATAATCAGTCTCCCAGGCTTGCACCCGCAAAGAACGCCCCCGAGCTGGCCCCGAAGGCAAGTCCCACCGTCCCCGAACAGCCGTCTGGCACGCAAGGACGACCTCTGGGCTTGGATGTCAGCGGTTGGCAAGTCAACGTCAATTGGGCGACAGTAAAAAAGAATGGCGCGCAATTCGCATATATCAAAGCTTCTGAAGGAATGTGGGCGCTCAACGATCAGTTCGCCCAGCAGTACAACGGTTCCGCCGCCAACGGATTGCTCCGCGGGGCCTATCACTTCGCACGTCCGAATCTCTCAAGCGGCGCAGAGCAAGCCAGGGTCATGATTGCCGCTGGCGGCGGTTGGACGGCGGACGGCATCACGTTACCCGGTGCTCTGGACCTTGAAGACAACCCCTATTCGGGTGCCAATCGCTGCTACAACATGACGCCGACCCAACTGGCGAATTGGGCCAAAGATTTTTCTGACACGTATCTTGCCGCTACGAATAAGTACCCGGTGCTCTACACCGGCTATTACTTTTGGCAAGATTGTCTAGGCGGAAGTGCCATGCTCAGCACTTCGAGCCCCCTGTGGATCGCGGCTTACTATGCTTCCTCCCCGCTCTTGCCCGGCGGCTGGAACCAATACAGTTTTTGGCAGTACGCCAATCAATACTCAGACTCCAGCCAAACGACTTATGCAACTTTCCCGGGAGATCAGAACGTCTTCAACGGAAGCCTCGATCAACTGCGCAAGATTGTGACCACACCCGATCTGAGTGCGCTCAATATGCCGAGCGGAGCTATCCCAATTTCCGGCAAGTGGACCGGAGATGGAAAGACCTATCCCGGCTGGGTGAAGGACGCTTACTGGTGCCTGCAGACCTCGTTAGTGTCTAAGAAATGCTTCTACTTCGGCGTCGCCAGCGATAAGCCAGTTGTGGGTGACTGGGATGGGGATGGCCGAACGACGATAGGAATCGTCCGCAATGCTGTGTGGCAGTTGAGCAACAATGTGGACAAGCTCACTGTAGACCGAGTTCAAAGCTATGGCATCGGCAGTGACACACCCATTACCGGTGATTGGAATGGCGATGGCAAAACCGATATCGGAATATTCCGGGGAGGTAGCTGGCAGATCACAAGTTCCTCAGCTGCTCGCCCCCCTGTCCAAACCTCGACGAACTTCGGTATTGCCACGGACGTGCCCGTCATAGGTGACTGGAATAGCGATAAGAAGGACACCTTCGGTATTTGGCGTAGTGGCACCTTCTGGCTGACGAACAGCCTCAACACTGTGGACAGGTACTTCGGGTACGGCTTGAAATCCGATACACCCGTTACCGGTGATTGGGATGGAAACGGTTCAGACACAGTCGGCATCGTCCGCGGTGCAGTCTGGCAACTGACGAACAACCTCTCAACGCTGACTGTCGATCAGATATGGAAATAAGGTATCGACGTCGCAGTGAGACACCGATGGTCGAGATGTTTCGAAAGCTTACTCACCACGAGACAGCACTCGCCGTCGAAGATCATCCCACATTCATTTCGAAATCGCTTTCCGTCTACACCATGCTCGGAGTCTAAATGACCGATCCTGATCAGAAGCCTTCAACCAGTCTGGCAAAAGGCCAGGCCAGTGTCGTAGGGCTAGCATCAATTGTCTCTGCAATCGCTGGCTATCTGGTGATTTGGATTGTCTCGAAGAGCTTGTCTCCTGCGTCCAACGCAGAATTTCTCACCTTCTGGTCCACGCTCTTCTTCTTTTTTGGTGTGATCAATGGCATCCAAGCAGAGGTAACCCGGCTCATCACCGTGACCGAATTGGGCGGCGCTCAAGAAGGTCCAGAAAAAACGCGATTCGTCGGCCCCCGGCTCTTCGGAGTGAGCTCTGCAATGGCATTAGGAGCGGCGTTGCTCGTCCTGCTAACTGCCTGGCTCTGGGGTCCGAGCGTTCTTGGCGAGAACTGGGGCTTGCTCGCATTCGTTCTTGGCCTAGCAATTGCCGGTTTCACCATTCATTCCACCTTGGTCGGAGTACAAGGCGGGTCGCGTCAATGGAATAGATTCGCCCTCCTGATCGCCAGCGAATCGACGCTACGCCTTGTCCTGGTGATAGTAGCTTTCGGGCTAGCGGCAACTCTCGCAGGATTCTCCATCGCGGCCGGAGCCGCAGCCTTTGCCTGGATCATTCTGATCCTAGTGAACCCAAAGTACCGTAGCTCCTTTTCACTGCGGCTGACCATACCGACCAAAGTCTTTCTGCGCAACGTCGGTCATGCCAGCCTTTCCACTGCGGCTAGTTCAGCGCTCATGGTAGGTTTTCCGATTCTGTTTCGGCTCACCTCCTCCGAAGAGGCTTACCAAAGTTCGGCCCCTCTGCTGTTGGCAATTATGTTAACCCGGGCCCCTCTTATGGTGCCGTTGGGCGCGTTTCAAAGTGTGGCCATCTCACATTTCACCAGTAATAGGGAAAAAGGGCTGGCGGCGCTACGCCCAATAGTGCTGATACTCAGCGGGATCGGGGTCGTCGGTGGATTTCTCGCCTATTTGATTGGGCCTTGGCTCATGGAGTTGCTCTTCGGGCCCGCATACTTCGTGCCAGGAATTGTTCTTGCCGGATTTACTCTAGCTGCGGCAGCCTTGGCGATACTCACCATCACCGGCGGCATGTGCCTTGCCGTTCAACGTCATAATGTTTCTTCGCTCGGTTGGATCTTGGCCACCGTAGCAACCTTCGCTGGCCTTTGGCTCCCCTTGGAGACCGATACAAGAGCCGTCGTTTCCCTGCTCGTCGGACCCATCATCGGAATACTCACGCACCTGATAGCTCTGGTCAGGCTTCCGAAGTAAAGGTGCTCTCCTCGTCGAGCAGTTGAAGATCGTGCCGGACCATCGTCTCCACAATCTGTTCAAAACCAAGCCGTGGACGCCACCCCAGTGTCGAAGTGATCTTGGTGATGTCACCGCGCATCTCAGGTGCGTCTGAGGGTCGCGAAAAAGCCGGATCTATCTCGACAAAAGGCTCCCAGTCATCGATGCCTGCAGCGCTAAAAGCCTGAGCGACGAAATCGCGTACCGAATGGGAGACACCGGTTGCGACGACGAAGTCGGCTGGTTCTTTCGCGCTTGCGATCTGCTGAATCGCTTCCACGAAGTCAGGTGCCCAGCCCCAATCCCGGATGGCGTCAAGATTTCCCAGGCGCAATTTCTGCTGCTGGCCGCGAGCTATGGCAGCGACCCCGGAAGTGATTTTTCGGGTCACAAACGTCACCGGCCTGCGCACTGACTCGTGATTGTAGAGAATCGCCGAGGCCGCAAATAACCCACGATTCCGATAGATATCAACGGCATGGTGAGCCAACGCCTTTGCCGCCCCATAGGGAGATACCGGCCTGATCAGGACAGACTCATTCTGTGGCACCACTGCAGCGTGACCAAAAATCTCAGCGCTCGAGGCCTGAAAAAAACGTACCTGCTTGCCTGAGTTTTCTTGCAGTCTCCAGGCGCATTCAAGTAATGCCACGGCAGAAGACCCAGAGACCACGGTGGTTTGATAGGGCTGCTGCCAAGACTGATGAACCGAACTGATTCCTCCCAAGTTGAAAACCACATCTGGCTGCAACTCGGCAAAAAGCGATTCAAGACGCCGAATATCGGCCAAATCGCCAGCGTGCCCTATCAGGCCCGGCACCTGATTTTCATCATTCGGCAGCGAACCCTCCGAAGGACGCACTAAACCGTGCACTGCCCAACCTTGATCAAGCAGCGTTTCCGCAAGATAGGAGCCATCCTGGCCGGTTGCCCCAGTGATCAGAGCTGTTCTTTCGGGCGCCTTCTGGAGATTTTCCGCAGTCATCGAGCCGATTGCTCAGCTAGGTCACTCTCCACCATCATTGCTACCAACTCTTTGAAAGAAACCTTTGGCTTCCAGCCAAGAACTCGTTCGGCCTTTGCTGAATCGCCAATCAGAAGATCGACTTCGGCTGGCCGCATAAAGCGCGGATCTTGACGGACATATTTGCGCCAGTCAGCGATTTCGGCCGCATCGAATGCCGCTTCGAGAAGATCCTCGATCGAGTGGGTTTCACCCGTAGAGATCACATAGTCGTCTGCTTCAGGTTGTTGGAGCATGAGCCACATAGCCTCGACGTAGTCGCCAGCAAAACCCCAGTCACGCTTAGCATCCAAATTGCCCAATACTATTTCGTCTTGCAGCCCTAGCTTGATACGCGCCACAGCCTGAGAGATTTTCCGGGTAACGAACTCCGGCCCACGGCGGGGGGACTCATGATTGAAGAGAATTCCGCTGGAGGCATGCATCCCATAGGATTCGCGATAGTTGATGGTCATATAATGACCGAAAACCTTTGCCACCCCATAGGGCGAGCGCGGCCAAAGCAAGGTTTCCTCCCGCTGCGGAACCTGCTGCACCTTACCGAACATCTCGGAAGAGGAGGCCTGGTAGAAACGCACTTTGGAGACATCACCAGCTGCGTAGAGCCTGGTAGCCTCCAGCATATTCAAGACGCCCTTGCCGGTGACATCCGTGGTCAAAGAAGCGTTCTCCCACGAGTACGCCACAAATGAAATGGCCCCGAGGTTATACACTTCGTCCGGCTGGGCGATACTCAAAACCCTGACCAAAGAAGAAACATCGGTGAGATCACCCGTCAGCAGGGTGATCCCCGGAATGGTTTCCTGGACGAGAGCAAACTTTGGATTGTTTTGACCACGGATGAGACCGAAGACTTCATATCCCTTTGAGTTGAGAAGTTCGGCCAGATAGAGACCGTCTTGGCCGGTTATTCCGGTGATAAGCGCGCGGGGCATGTGTCCGTTCCTTGGTGATCAGGCATTCAAGCTAGGTGACAACGAGATTACGTTTACTATATCTGGTTACGACTTCGGTAGGCATAACGGTAGGCCTGCTCATGAACTTCCGCGCAATGAGCCCAAGTGAACTTATTAACTTGTTCGAGACCTGCTGCCTGGAGCTCCTCAGTTGAGTCGATCGCTTGCAGAATGGCCGCTGCGATATCTTGTGGTTTCAAAGGGTCAAAGGTTACCGCGGCATTTCCGACGATCTCAGGCAATGATCCGGAGGTAGAACTGGCCACCGGGCAACCGGAGGCCATAGCCTCCAGAGGAGGCAGGCCGAAGCCCTCATAGAGACTCGGAAAAACCATACATGCCGCTTGGCGGTAGAGTTCACGCAGTTCAGCAAGCGACACCAGACCCCGGACCTCGACGTTTGACGGCACGTCCGTTAAGGTCTCAAGAGCACCACCGGTCAAAATCAATCGCAAATCCGGGTTCGTCGTCTGGAGAATCCGCATGGCCTCAAAAAGCTTGGCGTGATTCTTATGCTTCCAGCCTCGCGCGGGATAGAGGATGAATCGCTCCCGAGATCCAAGGTTTGGGGTGAATTCAGCAGCGTCAACACCAAGGTGAGCAACGAAAATCTTCTCCGGAGCTATCCCCAGGTGGTCGATAATGCTCTGTTTCGCGAACTCGCTAATAGTGACGACGACGTCCGCCTTCTTAGCCGCTCTATCGTAGTAGAACTTTCGGTACACCTTATCGAAAGGAGTGAAAAGGTCAGGCAGGTCCATATGCTGCATATCAAGCAACGTCTGCACAAAGGGTAGTCTTCGCGAGGGCTTGGGCAGCGGGACAGTGAAAGGCACGTGAAAAACATCCGACCCGCGCATACGCTTCAGCAGCCGACCACGGTGGATGAAGCTTTGAACCAGGGTTTTGATCCGAGCGACATTAGTTTTCCCCCCGGAAACCTCGCTGCAGACCACTTCGGGAACAGCAGCGGTGAAATTCTCAGCAAAGCTGCTGACGTAAGCAGTTGCTTTGGTCGATGGTGAGGTACCCAGGCTCTCTAATAGCTGGCGAGCATAGGTCTCACTCCCACCCATACCGCCGGGCACCAACGTCAGCATGGAAACTGCCACCTTGAGCGGTGGGGAACCTTCGGTCGAGAGGTCTTCGGAATGGTCTTCAGGCCAAGTCATAGCTGAAATCTTATCCTCAAGATCCATTGTTGATGATTTCAGCGGGATCGCAAGATCCCTAAAGCAATCGAGGGCAATCGACAATAACTACTATCGAGAAGAGCCCCTGTCCGATTCGACAGTTGATACCGTCTTCCCGAACCAGGAATCTTCCGAAACCGCGAAGTCAAGGCTGGGGCGGATGTAGGGCGAAGACAGCCATGATTGATATAGTTGGTCCATCATGGAGTCGATAAACCCTGCGCGATTACTCATCATCATGCCAGCTTGGAATGAAGCCGAGGTTGTAGGCAACACTGTGCGAGAAGTCCTTGCCACGAACGACACCTACGATGTTCTCGTAGTCAATGATGGGTCCACCGACGACACTGCGGGCCAAGCGGAGGCAGCCGGGGCGACGGTATTGAATCTTCCCTTTAACCTTGGAGTAGGTGGAGCGATGCGTGCGGGTTTCAAGTACGCAAGCAGGCTCGGGTACTCTCAGGTGATCCAGGTCGACGCAGACGGTCAGCATGACCCTAAAAACATCGATGACGTGGTGGCCGGTTTAGCTAAAGCGGACATATCAATCGGTGCCAGATTCGCCGAACAAGGGCAGTATGAGGTCAAGGGTCCAAGGCGATGGGCCATGGTTATCCTGGCCAAGACGATTTCTGGACTCGCTAAGACCAGGCTGACCGACGTAACCAGCGGATTCCGTGCGGCAAATCGTCGGGGAATTAGCCAGTATCTGGATCACTATCCAGCTGAATACCTGGGTGACACCATCGATTCGCTCGTCGTCGCCATTCGATCCGGGTGCACAGTGGTACAGGTGCCCGTAGAGATGCGGGTTCGCCAAGGCGGAAAGCCCAGCCACAATCCTTTCAAGTCTGCTTTGTACCTGGGGCGCTCGATCTTCGCCCTGCTTTTCGCGCTGACTCGTCGGCGTTCACACAACCTCGTACAAAATGAACCGGCGGTATCTAACTAATGGGAAACCTTGCTGCCCTGGTTTTGGCGCTGCTGATCGTCGGCGTGATCGTGCAAATGCTTCGAGTAAAAAAGCTGCGAGAAAAATACGCGGTTTTGTGGCTGATCCTCGGTATCGGAACTGCGATCCTCGCAGCCTTCCCAGGGTTGCTGGGAGCTGTCTCTAGTTTCGTCGGCGTCCAGATACCGTCCAACTTGCTTTTTACCATCGGCATACTCCTCCTCGTCGGCGTCTGCCTGCACCTGTCCTGGGAGAATTCAGTCGTCGAAGATGAAACCAGGATCCTCGCCGAAGAAGTAGCGATTTTGCGTGCGCAAGTGGAGAAGATCGATCGGGCCCACCAAACAAGCTCCGTCGAGACAGCAACGGAAGAGAATGAGACCCCCTCGACAAACCCGACTCACCTGGATTCGGTTCCTCACGATCCGGTCAACGAAAGTACCCCGAAATAAATGCCTCTAGATATCTTCATTCCCTATTGGGGTGACCCCGGCTACATGAAAGAAACGGTCAAGAGCGTGCTAGCTCAAGACCACGACGACTGGCTCTTGACCGTCGTTGACGATGCCTATCCCGACCGAACCGTGGAAAATTTCGTCTCTGGGATCCAGGACCCCAGGGTTTCCTATCTGCGGAAAGCCGAAAACGCCGGTATCACCGAGAATTATCGAACCTGTGTGTCCATGGCGACACAGGATGTGATGGTGATCTTAGGCTGCGACGATGTCCTGCTGCCTAATTATGTCGCTACTGTGCTGGAAGCGCACCGCAAATTCCCTCAGGCCTCGATTATTCAGCCCGGAGTTCAGGTAATCGATCAAAACGGAACAGTGGTGCGAACCTTGGCCGATTCGATTAAGGACGTAGTAAAACCTTCGGGAGGCAAGCCGAAGATACTCTCGGGTGAATCGTTGAGCACAAATCTGATGCATGGTGATTGGCTTTACTGGCCCTCTCTCGCCTTCCGCGTTGACAGCTTACGAGAAGTCGCGTTCCGCGATGGATTCCCCATCATCCAAGATTTGGCTCTGGTGATGGACATGATCTACCGAGGGGATCAGCTGCTGCTGGACCCCACAGTATGCTTCCAATATCGCCGTCATTCCAACAGCGCCTCATCCTCCAAACTTGTCGATGGTTCTCGGTTTGCTGGAGAGCGAGAATACTTCGCCTTGGCCGCTGAACAAGCTAAGACGCTCGGATGGAATCGCACAGCACGAGCTGCTTCGTGGCGGCTCACCTCGCGTGCACACGCCGCTTCCTTATTACCTCAGGCTCTGTTGTCGCGAAATGGCGCCGCCCTTAAAGCCCTCGTCCGACACTCCCTCGGCAAATAGGCTGTCCGTTTCGAAAGGTCACTCATGATTAATAGCAAACAAGCTCCTCACTCTGGTGGAACTGTATTAGTAACAGGGGGCGCAGGCTTCATCGGCTGCGCGATCTCGGCCAGTTTGGTCGAAGCATTTGACCGGGTGGTCGTCGTTGACTCACTGCATCCGCAAATCCATTCTGACGGCGCCCGGCCAGCCGCGCTTGCCGAGGAAGCCGAACTGGTCATCGCCGATATTACTGAGCCAGCCACCTGGGATGCTTTGCTTCCTGGGCTGTCTCCGGATGTCGTCATTCATCTTGCCGCGGAAACCGGCACAGGCCAGTCGCTTGAAGAGTCATCTCGTCATGCGCTCACGAATGTTGTTGGCACCACTCAGTTGCTCGACGGACTGAACCGTCATAAAAATTTGCCGAGACGAATCGTGCTCTCCTCCAGCCGGGCGGTCTACGGGGAGGGCGCCTGGAAAAATTCGGACGGCGGACTCTACTATCCTGGCCAACGCACCAGCGACACCTTGGATAAGAGCGAATGGGACTTTCCCAACAGCACCCCGGTGGAGATGAATGCACAAGAGATCTTCCCCTCGCCGGTGAGCGTCTATGGCGCGACGAAACTAGCTCAAGAACATATTCTCCAGGCCTGGGCCAATTCTTATAACGTGCAAACCGCCGTTCTTCGCTTACAGAATGTCTATGGTCCTGGCCAGTCCCTGATCAATCCTTATACGGGGATCATGAGCCTGTTTTGCCGGATGGCGATGGGTGGAAAATCCATACCGCTCTACGAGGACGGCGAAGTTCGACGTGATTTCATCTTGATCGACGATGTTGCCTCCGCGATTGTTTCCGCTGCAACCTCCCCCACCGTGCAGGCTGATCCTATCGATATTGGTTCCGGAGAATTTCAGACCATCGGCACTGCGGCCCGTTTGATAGCGAATCATTATGGCGCCCCTGAGCCTCATGTCACAGGTCAGTATCGTCAAGGGGACGTCCGGCATGCTTGGGCGAATATTGACGCGGCCCGAGACGTGCTCGGCTGGCAGCCACGTTACAGCCTTGCCGAAGGTATTGAGCTGCTCGCTCATTGGATTGATGCCCAGCCGAATGTTCAGCCGGCTTAGGCCGTTCAGGAGTATTTCCTGGCCTTGAGGCTCAGTCCGGGTGACCGACGTCGGGCCTGAGCCTCAAGGCTAAATCAAAGACCGTCGCGCCGAAGAGTCTTCGCCGTAAGGCTTCGAATTTGCGCTAGATCCATGTCATCAAGCGGAGTTTCCAGCTCTCACGACGGGATCAACTAGGCGTGGAATAGACGGTTTTCCTGGCTCTACGCATCACCGGGCGCTCGACGAGCAACCAGCTCAGGAGAGCAAAGGGAACGGTGCAGACCAAGGCAGCGATCGTAAACAGCCACACACCCCAGTGGTAAGCACCCAAGACAGCGAGCAACTGCTGAACTGGGAAAGCATAGATATAAGCACCATAGGAGATATCGTTCTTACCCACGACCTTAGGTTGCTTCAGCCAGGTCGAAATCCATAAAATCCCGTAAGCGATAAACGGTGCGGCCAGCTGCGGGCCAAATCCATGCACGAAGAAAACGATCAACCCCGCCAATAAGATAGAGGCGATACCGGGCAGGTTGCCGAATCCCAGCCATGAACTGCATGATTGCACGACTGCTCCACCTAAGAAGAATGGAATCAGACGAGCTGCAAGCGCCACATTTGGATTGCCTTGAAAATACGGCATGAGCGCATCCATATTTGCCCAAAATACAACGCTCAGAACGAAGAGCAGGATAATCGGCCAGGGCGACTTCTTAGCAAGCGCAAAAAAACCCACGAAACCAATGATCAAGTACGCAATGAACTCAAAATAAAGCGTCCAGAGGGATCCGTTCCATGCCCCCGGATAAGGTACTCCGACCGGGGTGCCCGCAATATCGTAGCTGACGATCCGCAGAGGTAGATTAGCAATGATCGAGTTGATCGGAGTTGTGGGTGTGCTGAGGAAACCGCTCAACGAGCCATGCTGGATGAGGTAGGCGATCGGCGCAAAGACGAAGGCCATGACCACTAGGCAAACGACGAAGGCTGGAAAAATCCGAGCGATCCGATGGACGAGGTAGACACCGATTCGATTGCCGAACCTGCTCGCGGTGATCAGATACCCGCTGATGCCAAAGAACCCAGCGACCGCCCAACCACCGAGATTTTCACCTCGAAAATGTGGCCCAACTCCGTCGCCTACGATGTACCAGCTATGAGCGAATAAGACCAGCAACGCGAGAATCAAGCGAATGAGATTCAGACTATTGCTGCGAGGGTCGAGAGCTTTGCCCACCAAGAGCCGTTGTGATCGCTCAGCGCTAACAGCAGTAGCAGTCAATCTCAGTTCCTTTGTTCTGTCAGATTCTCGAATTTCATCGGAGATTTACCCGTTGAAAAGGATCCCACTTCTCACTCCAGTTTGCCGCAAACTCCGAGTGTAGACGAAGATTGACACATGCGTGGAATAATTCTTGCTGGAGGGACCGGTTCGCGTTTGCATCCCATCACTTTGGGGATCAGCAAACAGCTTGTGCCAGTCTACGATAAGCCGATGATCTACTACCCCTTGTCCACCCTTATTTTGGCTGGCATTCGGGACATTCTGATCATCACCACACCGCACGACGCGGAACAGTTCCATCGTTTATTGGGCGATGGTTCAAAGTTCGGCGTCAATCTCAGCTACACGCAGCAGCCAAGTCCTGACGGTCTGGCCCAGGCCTTCATCCTGGGTGCAGACCACATTGGCAACGACACGGTTGCTCTAGTCCTCGGAGATAACATCTTCTACGGGCAGGGCATGGGTACCCAGCTACGTAAACATAACGACGTCGAGGGTGGAGCGGTCTTCGGCTACTGGGTCAAGGATCCTCAGGCTTACGGCGTGGTGGAATTTGACGAAGCGGGCAAAGTGATCTCACTCGAAGAGAAACCTCAGCAGCCCAAAAGCCATTACGCCGTCCCAGGACTCTACTTCTACGATAACCAGGTGATCGAGATCGCACGGGATCTCAAGCCCTCTCCTCGGGGGGAGCTCGAGATCACTGATATCAACAGAGCTTATTTGAGCCAAGGAAAACTTCGAGTCGATGTGCTACCTCGCGGCACAGCGTGGCTGGACACCGGAACTTTTGGCGATCTGAACGATGCCTCCAACTTCATTAGAACCGTGGAAAATCGTCAAGGCCAAAAAATTGGCGCACCCGAAGAAATTGCCTGGCGTCTTGGCTTTTTGAGCGACGAAGAATTGCGAGAGCGCGCCGAACCTCTCCTTAAGAGTGGTTATGGCCAGTATCTTCTCGGGCTTCTGAGCCAATAGTTCAGCAGCCTGGCTTCACATCCCGCAGGCAGTGATCCGGTACAATTTCGCAGCCTCGCCCTGCTGATCAACAAGGGTTGCCACTCCTGCCTGAAGGAGACCACTCAGCCCAGAGTAGTCCTGGGTCCTCCCTGGCACTTCTTGGGTGCCGAAATCCAAGACAAAACTCACATTAAGCCGGCGGACTGCTTCACATACCGAAGGATCTTTCTTCGCATCGTGCAAATGAGTGATGACCTTCTGCAGATCTGGACTGATCGCTGACAACATGTGCAGTTGCAAGGTTTTGCGATCTGAGAATGCGTAGGCCAGAGCGCTGCCGTTCCAGGGATTCCCCACCATCAGGTCACCGGCGGGAACATCCTTGTCCAAGCGCTGGATGAGTTTCATTTCGTCCGTATTGACCAGCCAGGAGTCTGGCTTCAACTGATAGGTGCGAGAAGCGACGATTGCTGCAGCTCGGATATTGGCTTGTTGAGTGACGACGACTAATACAGCGATGGCGACCACCGCAATGGCCGGTGTCGCGTACTTTCCTAACAAACTGACGAAATCCCTGGGCTTGCCTGTGCTCTGCCGGTTCGCCAGCTTCGAACTGGCCCAAGATCTGAGGACTTCAAAAAGATAGAGCGCACCAGCGGCAGCCACCGGCAGAAGAACTAAGGGGAGCTGAGCTGCCAGGCGTGGAGGGTCGTTGTACCAGACTCCTGTCATGAACATTCGTAAGGCACCGATGGGCTGTGACGTAGCGACCACAAAAAGAATTGCGATGAGGCCGAACATTCCAACCAGCCAGATTTTTCTCCACTTGAAAATCAACGCCCAGAGGCCAACGACCACAAGCAATGCGATGGCCCAGGAAGCCGGCGCGCCCAACGGTGCTGAAGTTAAGAACTCACCCACGGCTTGGCCTGCTGATTCGATCGGCGGCCAGAAAGCTTGATCCGCCGGCGGACGCAGCGATTTCCAAAGAACAAGCAGTACCCCCAAACCAAGTATCAGCAAAAGTAAGTGAGAGACAAGGGGATGCCACAGCGAGCGGCGGACTCGCCACCGACGACGAAGAGAACTCACCCAGACAAAGAGCATGGGCGGGGTCAGCAGACCGAAGAAAAGAACCACCAAGCTGGTGTGAGCCAATCCCAGGCCGGCGAGGCCAACCAGAATCAACAAACAGGCAATCAGCGGCGGCAGGACCTTCTCCTTTGCCAGGCCCAAGACCTGCAAGGACAACCCCAACAGCGATGGGAGGAGGCTGAGCCCCAGATAATAGGGGTAAACCACTCCGTGAGCGAGCATCAGCAGCGGGAAAGCCCCGAAAGCGGCTGAAAGAATGCCCGCCACGACGGTAACCGCTGGCCTGCGCCCGAAGATTTGCTGTACTAAGAAGATGGTACCGAGCGGCCAGACCACGGCGGCAATCACAAGGTTCACCAGGTTAACCGCAACGGGGATGCCAGCACCGGTGATTGAGGTTAGCAAAGACACGACGTCGTGCCACGCTGCTGGGTAGACATCCAAGCCGGTGATAGTCCCCCCTGTCATGCTTCCCAGGGTCAGGGAAGATGCCGACCCGGTGTCTTGGATATATCGGATGGCGTTGAGGTGGAAGACGACATCGAAAAGCTGCGAAAAAGAGTCCGGCGTCCCGAAGGCAAAGACCACCCTTCGTCCGATCAGCGCTGCGGCAAGCAGCATCACAGCAAGTTCCAGCAGGGGAATCCGATAGGACCAGTTCTTCAGCTGAATGGGCGGCTCATCCGCTGCCCTGGACTTACCTCGTTTAATCAACCGAGCTATCACGAAGGCCACTACCGCTACCACCACGGTGAGTCCCGCGACCGGGATAAAAGACCATCTCAGACCGACGAATGAGGCCAGCACCGCTGAAACGGAGATCACAGCGACCGAGACCACCGGGGCTATGGCCCAGAGAGTGAATCCTCTAACCCCCGAGCACCAGGCGACGATGCCTCCGGGCAAGATGAAAAGCATCACAGCTACGGCGAGAAGTGGAACCACGGACCACCAGGACATAAATCAACCTCCACACAACCAGTCGGTCAGATACACCACAGACCGAATCAGCGCCTGAAGCATCCTGTCAGATCCTACCCGAATTAGAAGCCCCATTTCCCGGTCCACACCTCAGACTCAGTGGAATCAATGCCTCAACTGGTACCGTATGTAACGCACTAACAGCGTTTTTAGGAGATACATCACGTGAGCATAGAGCGTCAAGCCCTCACCGGAGCAGTTTCGAAAAACCAGAATCGGACATTTCGGCCGGAGATAGAGGGCCTGCGCTTCTTCGCTGTGCTCCTCATTGTGGTGTACCACATTTGGCTAGGGCGAGTCTCAGGTGGAGTGGACATCTTCCTCTTGGTGTCCTCCTTCCTGATGACAATGCAGTTCACTCGTCGAATCGAGCGAGCCGAGCGCTTCAATTTGGGGAAGCACTGGCTGCATCTCTTGAAGCGACTGCTGCCTATCGCCGTCTTGGTCATCGTCGCAACGACTCTTATGAGCTGGCTGTTGATTCCGGAGAATCGATGGCCTGCAACTATCGCCGAGGGCTGGTCCTCACTTTTCTACTTTGAAAATTGGACCTTGGCCGCGAATGCTGTCGACTACTACGCCAATCACAGTGCAGCAAGCCCCTTCCAGCACTTCTGGTCCCTGTCCATCCAGGGCCAGGTCTTCATTATCTGGCCACTCATTTTTCTTGGCATCTCATGGCTCAGGCGTCGTTTTGCTTGGAACCACAAGCTCATCATGCTGATCGTCTTTGGGGCCATCTTTGTGGTCTCTCTCGCCTTTTCAATCTGGGAAACCTCCACCGACCAAGCTTTTGCCTATTTTGACCTGCGCACCAGGCTATGGGAATTTGCGCTCGGTTCACTGCTCGCGTTAGCGCTGCCCTATCTTAATTTTCCCCGCCTGCTAAGAATCTTCATGGGCTGGGGCGGCGTCGTGCTGATCATCAGCTGCGGCCTGGTCCTGCAAGTTGATCGTCAGTTCCCGGGGTATCTGGCGCTATGGCCAACTTTAGCGGCGGGAATGGTGATCCTCGCCGGTAACACGTCATCACCGTGGGGTGCCGACCGGCTTCTGAGCTCCAAGCCTTTGGTCTATATGGGAGGTAACTCTTATGGTTTGTACCTGTGGCACTGGCCGATTTTAGTCCTGTTCCTGGTCTGGCAGGAGCGGGAATCTGTTGGCTGGCTCGCCGGCTCAGCCATTATTCTGGCGGCTCTTGTGTTAGCGGTTGTCTCCACGCAGTTGATTGAACGCCCGCTGCGGAAGATCCCCTGGGTCGAACTGAAGTGGTATCGATCCGCCCTCGTGGTTTTGCTCTGCCTACTTGTCGCGGCAACTCCTTTGATCAGTTGGCAGATTTCAGTTCAGACACAGATCAACAATGCCTTGAATAGTCCTCCTCAAGATAATCCGGGAGCCGCGGCATTGGTCCCGGGATTCGTTGAGACTGGTAATCCCAAGGCACCTCTGGTTCCAGCACCAGCCGATCTGCCGAATCAATTCGCAACCCTGGGCTCCAAATGCACGGGGAAGTGGGCGACTTCAGACCCCGTGATCGGGAAAATTTGCGTTGCAACAGCTCCAGCAGCCAGTGCTCCCAGCAAGACTATTCTGGTACTCGGTGACTCTCACTCCGAACAGCTGTTACCAGCACTCGAATACACGGCAAAAGCGGAAAACTGGCAGCTGGTTTCCATCCTCAAAGGTGGTTGCACTTTTTCCGTCCCGGATAAAACGCGCCAGGACAGCTGCAGCGTCTTCAACCGTCAGGTGATGAAATACGCCCTCGAGCGAAAACCTGATGCTGTGTTCACTATAGGCACCGCCTCCGCGGCCTCGAGTCCGAAAGAAGTCGTACTACCGGGATTCTTGGATGCCACGAATGCTCTCGAAAAGGCAGGAATACAGATGATAGCTGTTCGAGACAATCCACGCTTCAACTTCAATATGGCGGAGTGCGTCCTTAATAAGGGGGCAAAGAACGCGGAATGCAACCCGCGTCGAGCTTCAGTGATGGCTGATGTCAATCCATTGGAGCAAATCACCCCCATGCCCGCTAACCTTCACACGATAGATCTGACGGACTTCATCTGCACCCCTATGGTTTGCCCTGGCGTAGTCGGAAATATGTTTGTCTATCTTGATGACAATCACCTGACAAAAGACTATTCGGTCACCCTGGGACCTCTACTCCAGCAGAAGATCCTAGCTGCCATGAATTGGGGGAAGTAGCGAAACTGGGATCGGAGGAGACGGAAGTATCCGCCGATAAAACCGAGTGGACTTAGTTGAATATTCAAGCAATCCACGGCGGTTCCTTAAGCAGGATCATTATGTTCTTCGTGCTTAAACATTGAGTGGCCTCAAAGATCTTTGAGGCCACTCAATGTTTAAGCTCAATTCAATACCCGCCGGATCGGCGCGCCTGCGATTCCAGGAGAAGATTCCGCTAGCCGGCTAGCGCTCCTCTGACGGAACTATGCCTTCTTCCTCAGAAGACGGTGCGCACTTTTCTCGGCTTCGGGTTGAACCGGATGCCGGTGAGTATCTGCTTAGCCATAGCTACCTGGAGGCGCCTGCTGACATTCCCTCGCCGCATGCTGATCCAGGTGCGCAGAACGAAGGAAACCCAGGCGAGCTTATTGTCATGGTGCCACCTGTAGGAGGACTCATTGCGAGCACCGTAGGAGAATTTCCAGGCATTGTTCGCCCGGAGATCGCCGAAGTTCACCCCCCTGTTTTCTGGCATATCGTGGACTACGACACTATCGAGGACTTGCACTCCCGGGCCCTCAGAACTCACTCTGAGGGTGTATTCCATATCATCGAACCAGATGAAATACTCTTCAAGCGGAAGACCGTACTTCGCGATCGTCCTTCGTGGGATAAGCACAGAGACAAAGGAACAATTCGTTATCAAGACGGAATTCTGCCCCTGGGCGATGAGGCGTCCCCAGTCCCAGGTGGTTCCCGGGTTATTCATCTCACAAATCGTTCCATCCGTGAAGTGAACAGCCGAACAGCTATAGGGGATGTCGTACCCGAGCAACTCTTCTGATGCAGCGTGCCCGGCGAGCAATTTCTCCAAAGCATCCTGCTCTGGATAACAATCGTCATCCATGATCCAAGCCCAATCGAGGCCCAGCTCATAGACCCGCTCCATACCCTTTGCAAAACCACCTGCGCCGCCGGAATTGGTTTCCAGCGTCACAATATCGAGACGTGGATCCCCCTCGTATTCTTTGAGCAACTGCTTTGTAGTGTCGGTACTTGCATTATCTACAACGACCAGACGATCCACCGAACGGCTCTGCCCAAGAATCGAGTCCAAAACACGCCCTAATTTTTGGACCCGATTGTAAGTAACTACAACGGCGGCAATTTTATCGTCCACTATTCCATCCTCTGTAAATGCCTGCGACCCAGTTCTTCGCCTCAGGGAGCTGCTTAAGTTTCGCGATTTTATCCTGCTGATCGATGATGAGAGAACGCCTGAAGTCTTCATCGTGACTTATTCGTACCGCTAAGGCTGTGGCCTGCTTAATAAATGCCAACGGCAATCGATCAACCAGCCCGTTCGACGAGACCAAGCTCGCCTGGGAACCCACATCTGTCGAGATCACGGCAACGCCATGAGCGGTAGCCTCAAAGGTTGTTAGCGTCAGCCCTTCGTTGTCCGAAGAAATGACTAAAAGATCCGATTCTTTCAGCGTTTCATCTACAGAGAAAGGAGGGGTACGAAGATCAATGCAACTTTGAAGTCCAAATTTATTCACCAGGTTGTGAACTTCTTTGGTCAAGATACCATCGCCGTGCACAATGAAACGTACATTCCCACGCAGTGCACGATGCAGTTTTTGAGCGAATTTCAAGAATAAATACGGACGCTTCTGCTGAGTCAATCGTCCAATAAACGAAACCGTAAATACCTCATGTCGGGTTGAAACCACCGAATTATCAGCTGAGGCGGTCAGCTGATGCAAGGGAGCAAGCATGACGCGTGCCCTGGGAATTTTCCGCTCAAAGATCAGGTAATCACGCAATGCCGGCGAGATCACATGATGCAAATCAATAACACTGGAGAACTTCACGCTCTGCTCGACGAAACCACCCGTTCGCCATTCAACAACATGAAGGGAGTCGATAATACGGATTCCAGGGTTGACAGCACGCAGCCAAGCCAATCGATGATAGAGCCATCGCGAATGGTGCACGTGAGCACCCACAATGGTGTATGCCGATAAGAGATTCGCCAGCATTAACGACTCTTCGTTGTCGTTCAAAGGGAACGTCAGAGGCAGGATCAACGCGCTGTCCAACTCGGGCCGGCAGATCCAAGGATGTGTGGAATCGCGATCGGTGATGACGATTGGAACGAATCCTAGATCCACCGCTGCCTGAATCGCGTCGAGCGCCCAGCGCTCCGCCCCGCCCATCTCAAACCAGTGCAGACCGAACAGAATAGCTTTCGGCGGCATATTCTCGGAGGGCTCAAGTTCCCGGGTAGAAGCTATCGGAGAAACAATATCGTGCGGAGTGGCTCGACGGCGAGGAGTGATTTTCGCTTCGTAAACGTCGGTCAGGCCCTGACGGACTACGTCAAAAGCGATAGGAGCCTTGATTCTGACCCGCTTTGCGGCTTGCCCGACGAGCCCACGGCGTTTCGTCGAGAGAAGACCTTCGTCTGTGGCTTTCCCGCCGAGGTCGACAACGAGCTCTAAAACCGAACCCCTAGTCGGCAACTCCTCGCCTACCATGCTGCGGATTGCGACGGTGCACATGGCGATGCGATCCGGTTCCCACTCGAGGAAGTGATTAGAACGATCAGTCAGCTTCGGCATCGTGCCATCAGGTCCACGAAGAACCACGACGCGAAAATCCCGCCGGGGATACGCAAAAGAATAATAGTTCAAGCTGCCGCGCAAAAGCGCCAGCTCTCGGTCAGAGAGAACCCCCTCAGGGTTTGACAGTCCCGAGCCGCCATCATCGATGACAGTAAAAAAATTATTAAGATTACTCATGAAATTCCTGGACTCCTCGCCCCACAAAAAGTTTTCTACTCACTAGCCCGCTCGTAATATTTCCACAGCTTCGTCAATCGGGGCATCGGCTATTTTCTTTCCGGATTGCAGCACGACTCCCCTGTCGCAAACCTTCTTGACGAGCTCCAGGTCATGGCTGACAACGACCAACGTGCAGTCACGCTCGCGTAGTTGCTGGATCTTCGCAAGGCATTTCTTCTGAAATGGCTCATCGCCCACGGAGAGTATCTCATCGATCAGAAAAACATCAGGATCAGTATGGATCGCGACAGCGAAAGCGAGCCTCAGGAACATTCCTGAGGAATAGAACTTCACCTCGGTGTCGATGAATTTTTCAATCTCGGAGAACTCTACGATATCGTCGAACTTCGCATCGATCTCAGCTTCGGTCATACCGAGGATCCCGCCGTTGAGATACACGTTATCGCGACCAGTGAGATCAGGATGGAACCCGGCCCCCACCTCTATCAATCCAGCAATCTTTCCCCGAGTCATGATCTCACCGGAGTCCGCGCTCATCACCCCAGAAATGAGTTTGAGTAAGGTTGATTTTCCAGATCCGTTGAGCCCCAATAAGGCCACTGATTCGCCTACATTAACCGTCACATCGACATCATCTAGAGCAAGAAACGTACTCTTGAGATCATTGCGGCGACCGTTTAGCAGCCAGACCACTGTCTCCTTGAGTGACCGCGTGTGCCGCAGGCTGAACCTCTTGGATACACTCGAAACTAAGATCGCCTCATTGTTTGTCATAGTTCCTGTGCAAACCTTCCTTCTAAGCGCCTGAAAATAAACTGCCCGATAAACAATATTGCCAGCGAGATGACAAAGCCGATCGGAAGCCAGAGAATCAATAGACGGTCAGGCAATGGCGGGATAGGAGTAGAGGCTTGAACCGCTTGGGTCGGGAACCAGAAGGCATAGTGGAACACTTCAACGGCAACAGTTATCGGGTTCAGTTGGTAGAAGAAGTAGAAAGTCGACCCTAGGGAATCTTTTACCTGAGTCCAAACATAGAGGACCGGCGACAGCCAGGTAGCCACCATGAGAATCAAATCAACGATATTCTCCGAGTCTCGATACATCACATTTGCTGCGGCAAAAATCAGGCCGAGACCAACCGAGAGAATCACGATCATTATGACCGCGGCGATCGCCGCAAGTATCTGAAGAAGACTCGGTTGCCAGCCAAAGAACAAGCACGCGACGACCAATATGAGCAACTGCGGGAGAAAGTGAATGATCGCTACCCAGACCGAGGATACCGGGAACAGCTCTCGCGGAAGATATATCTTTTTTACCAGCGCCCCATTCCCCACCACCGATCGTGTTGCTTGACCCAGGGACTCGGAAAAGAGGTTCACCAGAATGATCCCCGAGAACATATACAGCACGAAATTAGGCTGTCTGTTCATCCCCAGGAAAACACCCAGTGCAAAATAGAACACTACAAACTGAACACCGGGCTTTACATAAGACCACAGGAGTCCTAGAAACGACCCTCGGTAGCGTACTTTGAGTTCTTTTCTGACGATGAGCCTCAGCAGATACCGACGTCTGAAGACGTCAAGGAGCCCCCCGCCCCCTCCGGGTGATTCCAGAGCCACATTACTCATGCGTCCACTCCCCCACTTTCGAGCTTGCTGCCGCCGGAGAAATGCGGCTTGATCTTATTCTCAAACATGGTCAGCGCGGACCCGATTGCCATGTGCATATCGAGATATTTATAGGTACCCAAACGCCCGCCGAACAGCACCGTTGGTTCACCCTTAGCCAGATCGCGATAAGCCAGTAGCTTCTGCCGATCTTCCGACGTGTTCACCGGGTAATAAGGCTCATCTCCCTTTTGTGCGAAGCGGGAGAATTCCCGCATGATCACCGTGGCGTCCTTGGTGTAATCACGTTCGGGATGGAAATGCCGGAACTCATGGATCCGGGTATAGGGCACGTCATCATCGGGATAGTTCATCACCGAGCAGCCCTGGAAATCTTCGATCGGCAGGACTTCTTCTTCCAGGTCGATGGTGCGCCAGGACAGATCACCCTCCGCATAGTCGAAGTACTTGTCCACCGGGCCGGTGTAGACCACGGGTACTTGGCCCAGTACCGCGGAACGTGAGAATTCTCCGTCGTCGAAGAAATCGGTATTCAGCACCACCGAAATATTGGGGTGGTCTGCCATCCGCTCGATCCAGGCGGTATAGCCATCGAGCGGCAGGCCTTCGTAGGTGTCGTTGAAGTAACGATTGTCGTAGTTATAGCGCACCGGAAGCCGAGAGATGATTCCGGCGGGCAGATCCTTGGGGTCTGTCTGCCACTGCTTGCCGGTGTAATGCTTGATGAAGGCCTCATAGAGGGGGCGCCCGATCAGTTGAATGCCCTTGTCATTGAGATTCTGCGGGTCGGTGCCCGCCAGTTCGCCGGCCTGCTCCTGAATCAGCGCCTTGGCCTCCCCGGGGCCGTAGGAAGACCGGAAGAACTGGTTAATCGTGCCCAGATTGATCGGCAGCGGGTAAACCTCGCCCTTGTGGTTGCTGTAGACCTTGTGCTGATAGTTGGTGAACTTGGTGAACTGATTGACGTAGTCCCAGACCTTTTCGTTGGAAGTATGGAACAGATGCGCACCATAGCGATGCACCTCGATGCCGGTCTGAGCTTCGTTCTCGCTGTAGGCGTTTCCACCGATGTGGTGACGGCGATCGAGCACCACCACTTTAAGATTGAGTTCCCGCGCCGCCCGTTCCGCAATGGTCAGACCGAAAAAACCCGACCCTACAATGACAAGATCAGCGTTCACTCAAACTCCTGGTTCAGCATTTTGGGCGCAAAAACGCGCACCTGGTCATCCCAAGGTTACCCGATTGGCCTCTTGATCCCCGTATTTGCTCCGCCCGATACAGCAAAGACCCGGGTTTTCGGGAGCCGCCCCTGAAGGCCCTGGACTGGGACTGCGGACAGTTCCGAATCCCGCTCTCAGAGCGCCGCTGAATTCCCCTGACGCAAGGTGAAAGCCACCACATTGGGGGTGAAAAGCAGGAACAGCACAGCGAGCGGCGGAAGCAACATCAGCAAGCCAAGACCTATCTGTCCGCCGAGCAAGGTCGGTACCGCTATTGCCAGCATAAGCAGTTGCCAGACTAAGCTCGCGGCTCGAGTCCAGCGATAACCTCGGAACAATTGCCAGGAAACTGCGGAAAGTCCACTACCCAAGGCAAAAAGCATCACGGTGAGGAAAACTGCGCCGCTCAAAGAATTCGGCTCAGCGGTAAAGAGACTCACCAGAAAAAATATCGCGATAATCAGCAAAGCCAAAGCTTCCAGCCCTACAATCAATGAAACCACCCAGACCCCCCAGGTCCGGATGGGCAAAGACTCAGGCTGATACTGCTCGGTAGGGCTTGACACACTGGCACCTTACCGGAGATATTCATCACACGACGAGAACTCTGGCAAAAATGTGACGAACCGCTCATCCTTCCCAGCAATTTGAGGGCTTTTACCCCTTGTTTACATACAGTTAACGTGAAACGCTTAACGACAGAGACCTAGGGGCCCGCTGGAAAGACTGTGGCCCCTCTTTTGTGTGATTGCTCGTGAATATTTTCACAAGGCAATGTAGATATCTTTTCAAAGGAGTTGAGTGTAGTGATCAGCATGGATTGGCGTAGCCGCGCTGCCTGTCTGGATAAGGACCCGGAACTTTTCTTCCCGGTGGGGAATACCGGTCCTGCATTGCTCCAGATCGAGGAAGCAAAGAGCGTGTGCCGTCGCTGCCAGGTCATCGACACTTGCCTGCAATGGGCCATCGAGTCAGGTCAGGATGCCGGTGTCTGGGGCGGCATGAGCGAAGACGAGCGCCGCGCACTCAAGCGACGAGCAGCTCGCGCCCGTCGCGCCAGCTGAGACTGCCGCGTTCGCTGAGGGACCCGGTTCCGAATCATCCGAAGTCGGTGGAGCCGGCGTCCTCAGCGCTATCGGTTTCCGTATCGTGGCTTAGAGCGGAAGCTCCATCACCACCACGGTTCCGGAAGTAGTTCCGGGTTTCCATTTAATCGAGCCGTTCAATTCACTGGTCACCAGGGTCCTGACAATCTGCAGGCCCAGCCCCTCCGCAATGGGCGTAGTGGGTAGTCCGACGCCGTCATCGGCGACCTCGACCTGGAGCATTTCGGAACCGTCCTCATTGCTGTACCGCTCCGCCGTCAGCCGCACTGTGCCGCCGCGGTCTTCTAGACCGTGCTCAACCGCGTTGGTCACCAATTCATTGATCACCAACGCCAAGGGGGTCGCCAAATCGCTGGGCAACTCGCCGAACTCACCTTCGCGTTCGGTGAGCACCAGCTGAGTCGGTGAGGCGACCTCTGCGGCCAGCCTGAAGTGCCTGCCGATCAGTTCATCGAAGTCAACGTTCTGCGTGAGGCCCTGGGAAAGGGTTTCGTGCACCAGCGCAATGGTCGAAACCCTGCGCATAGCCTGTTCCAATCCGTGTTTGCCCTCTTCCGACTGCATCCGACGAGATTGCATTCTGAGCAGTGCGGCCACAGTTTGAAGGTTATTCTTCACCCGATGGTGAATTTCGCGGATGGTGGCATCTTTAGTCACCAATTCCAGCTCACGACGTCGTAACTCGGTAACGTCACGGCACAGCACAATGGCACCGAAGCGCCGCTCGGCGTCGCGCAAGGGAATCGCTCGCAAGGACAGGCTGACTCCCCGTGATTCGACTTCAGTGCGCCAGGGCATCCTGCCGGTGACCACCAGGGGCAGCGTCTCGTCGATCATCTTGCGGTCGTGCAGCAGCCCGGCCGTGACCTCGGCCAGTGAGCGACCTTCAAGTGCGTCAGCGCCGCCGAGACGCCGGAATGCTGAGACCCCATTGGGGCTCGCGTACTGCACCAGGCCTTCCGCATCGAGCCTGATGAACCCGTCGCCCACCCGAGGCGCACCGCGACGCGAGCCGGTTGGCGAGGCGAAATCCGGCCACAAGCCCAGAGTGCCCATGCCCAGAAGGTCATAGGCACTCTGCCGGTAAGTCAGTTCCAATCGAGAGGGCAGGCGAGAAGAGGAGACGTCCATGTGAGAAGTCACCACGGCCAGGCTCCTGCCATTGCGGACCATCGGAACAGCATCCACTCGGACGGCCATCTCAGAGTTCCAGGTGGCCTCACCCGCGCGTTCAATACGCTGGCTATGCCAGGCCCGCTGCACCAAGGGCACGAGATCTGCTCGCAGTTTCTCGCCGACGAAGTCCTTGTGGAACACGGTGTGCGTGGTTGAAGGACGCACGTGAGCAAGCGCTAAGTAGTTACCTTCCGGATCCGGGAACCAGAGCGCCAGATCCGCGAAGGCCAGGTCAGCAATCAGCTGCCAGTCCCCCACCAGCAAGTGCAGCCACTCCGCGTCTCCGGGGCCGAAATCGGCGTGTTCCCGGATCGGATCAGTAAATATTGCCATCGCTGCCCGGGCCTATCGACGAACGATCGAACGGAGCAAGCGTAGTGCAACCGAAAGTGAGGCCATATCGTCCTGTTCGAGCTGGTTCACTTCCTCGAACATCGCCTTGACGCGTTCAAGCTGTTCGGCATTCTGCTCGGTCCAACTGGCGATTCGCTGATCCGGGCCCTGAGGCGCTTCTCCCGGCGTCTGCGGAGTCGCCTGCATCACCGCGAGCGTGAGATCGACCACGGTGGAGTACAGATCATCCCGGAGAGCACCGCGAGCCAGCGCCTGCCAGCGATCTTTCCTCGGCAAAGAAGAGATCCGCCCCAACAGGCCATCCACACCGAATTGGGCAAAGATGGCGTAGTAGACCCGAGCGATCTGAGTTACCGGCTCGGTGATCTGGTGACTCACTCTGGCAATATCCAGCAGGGCGAAGCTTTCAAACATCTCCGACCAGCGGCTGCTCAGCGCGGCCGGGACGCCCCAGCCCTCGGCCATGCTGCGCCAGCCCTCAACCCGATCGCGATCCACCCCGGCGAGGTAGCCGAAGAGATCGGCTCGCAACGAGCTCACAATGGGCTGATACCGTGCCACGACCTCAGAAATCGGTTCGGAGACCGCGGAGTGGCTGATCAGCCAACGCACTGCACGGTCCAGCAAACGACGCATATCCAAGTGGATATTGCACCAGTGCTCGGTAGAGAATGACGGCGGCAAAGCGGCGAGTGCCTCGGTCACCTGATCGAGCTGATAGATCTCCCGCATCGCGACGAAGGCCCGGGCCAGTACCGCCTCGCTGACGTTGGTTTCTTCCATCGCCCGGAAAGCGAAGGTGATGCCACCGATATTGATCATGTCATTGGCCACCACGGTGGCGATGATCTCACGGCGCAGCGGATGAGAATCGAGTTCGGCATCGAAGCGTTCAGCCAGGTGCTTCGGGAAATACTGCCTCAAGGTCTTACGGAACCATGGGTCATCTGCCAGATCACTGTCTCGCAAAGCGTTGGCCAGTTCGATCTTGGCGTAGGCAGCCAAAACTGAGAGTTCAGGAGAGGTCAGGCCTTGGCCACCGTCGAGCCTGCTTCGCAACGTCTGGGTGCTGGGCAGCGCCTCGATCTCCCGATCCAGGTCAGCGTGGATCTCCAGCCAATCCATCAGTCGCTCATAACTGGGGCTCCATTCGACCACTCGCATCCGGTCGTTGAGCAGCAGGACGTTCTGATCGACGTTGTCTTCCAGCACGAGCCTGCCGACCTCATCGGTCATTTCGGCCAGGAAATCAGCGCGCTCCTCTGCGGAGAGGCGGCAGGCCGCCACCATTCGATCGACGAAGATCTTGATATTGACCTCATGGTCTGAGCAGTCAACGCCAGCGGAATTGTCAATCGCATCGGTGTTCAGAATGACGCCGTGCAGCGCGGCTTCGATCCGGCCACGCTGGGTCATCCCCAGATTGCCGCCTTCTCCGATCACCTTGACTCGCAGCTCCCGGCCGTCGACTCGGATCGCGTCATTGGCTTTATCGCCGACCTCGGCGTGAGTCTCAGAACTGGCCTTCACATAGGTGCCGATTCCACCGTTATAGAGCAGGTCCACCGGGGCCAGCAGAATAGCCCTCAGCAGCTCGGGCGGGGTCATCGCCACCGTGCCTTCCGGCAGGCCCAGCACGACTCTGACGTGCTCTGAAATCGGGATCGTCTTCACCTGCCGGGGGTACACTCCCCCGCCTTCGCTGATCAAGGATTTATCGTAGTCATCCCAGGAAGAGCGCGGCAGCTCGAACATCCGCCGCCGCTCGGCGTAAGAGACCGCGGGGTCCGGGTTCGGGTCAAGGAAAATATGTCGGTGGTCAAAGGCCGCGACCAACCTGATGTGCTCCGAGAGCAAAGCGCCATTGCCGAAGACGTCTCCGGACATATCACCGACTCCGACCATGGTGAAGTCTTCTGTCTGAGTGTCGAGATCCAACTCGCTGAAATGACGCTTGACCGACTCCCAGGCTCCCCGAGCGGTAATCCCCATCGCTTTGTGGTCATAGCCCACCGAGCCGCCGGAGGCGAAGGCATCGCCCAACCAGAAGCCGTAGTCAGCGGAGATGGAATTGGCGATATCGGAAAACGAAGCGGTGCCTTTATCGGCAGCCACCACAAGATAGGAGTCGTCACCGTCGTAACGGATCACCTTGACGGGAGGAACCAGCTTCTCCCCTTCATCGGTGGTGACCAGATTATCGGTGAGATCCAGCAGGCCGCGGATGAACGTCTTGTAACTCTCGATGCCTTCAGCCATCCAGGCCGCTCGATCCACGCTGGGGTCAGGCAGTGCTTTGGCGAAGAACCCGCCCTTGGCGCCGGTGGGCACGATGACCGCGTTCTTGACCGTCTGGGCCTTGACCAGCCCGAGGATCTCAGTGCGGAAATCCTCGCGTCGATCGGACCAGCGCAGCCCGCCACGGGCGACCTTGCCGAAGCGTAGGTGCACGCCCTCCACTCTGGGCGAATAGACCCAGATCTCGAACATCGGGCGAGGGAACGGCAGGCCTTCAATAGCCGACGGATTGAGCTTGACGCTCAGATAGGGCTTGAACTGGAAATAGTTGGTCCGCAGGGTCGCTTCAATCAGCTGTGCCAAAGTACGCAGCACCCGGTCCGCGTCCAGTGTCGGAACCTGCTCGAGCCCCTCGGACAGCTGGGCGCGCACTGTCTCCAGAAGCGCGGGACGCTGCTGGTCCGGAAGCTCAGGGTCAAAGCTGGTCTCAAAAAGCCCCACTAAGGCTTTGGCTACGACGGCATTACTCAGCAGGGTGTCCGCGACAAAACCGTAGGAGTTGCTGTTCCCCATCTGGCGAAGATACTTCGCATAGCTGCGCAGGATGACCACTTGACGCCAGTCCATGCCTTCGCGAAGCACCAGTCGGTCAAACGCATCCGATTCGCTGGCGCCGCTGATCGCCGCGCCGAAGGCGGCCGCCAGGAGCTCTGAGGTCTGGATCGGATCGATCCCCGCGGGGTACTTCAATCCCAGATCATAGAGGAAGAAATCTCGCTTATCAGCCGTCTGAATCTCGAAAGGACGTTCGTCGAGGACCTCAATACCGAGGTTGTGGAAAAAGGGCAGGATCTGGCTGAGGCTCTTGGGGTGAGCCATATAGAGCTTGACCCTGGCATCCTCTTCGAGTTCGTCCTGGACGCCCTGAGGAACGTAGACCTTGAGCCCGGGGCTGCAGACCGATTCGGGATCTCGCTGCTTGGCAGCACGATATTTCAGATCGTATTCTTCGAAACGACGGATGTCTTCGATGGCATCCTCGACTTCGAAATCGACCCGATAGCTCGCCGGGAAGGCCTCTGCCCATTGCTTCCCCAGCACTCCTGCTTGATCCATCGGCAAGGCTTGGCCGAGCACTTCTCGCAACCCCTCCGACCAGGAGCGTGCGGCAGTGACCAGTCGCTCTTCGAGGGTGCTGGTATCAACATCGTTCACATCGGCTCCCTTGGGGAGCCTGATCCGGAAGAACAGTCGAGCTAAGGTCGATTCGCTCATCCGTGCTTCAAAATCGATGCTTACCGCGTCAAAAGTTCGCGTCAGCTCGCTCTCAATCCGACGTCGGACCGCAGTGGTGTATCTGTCACGCGGGATGAAAACTAAGGCAGACATGAACCGGCCGTAGATATCGGGCCGCAGGAAGAGCCTGGTGCGACGTCGTTCCTGCAGCCTCAGAATTCCCTCCGCAATATCGATCAGGTCATCGACCTCGATCTGAAAGAGCTCGTCGCGCGGATAGGTTTCCAGAACAGCAAAGAGATCCTTGCCCGAATGCGAATCCGGTGGGAACCCAAAGTGCCGCAGCACGGCATTGACCTTTTCGCGCACCACCGGGATGCTGCGTACCGAGCCGGTATAGACCACTGAGGCAAAGAGTCCGATGAAGCGCTGCTCGCCATTGACATTTCCGGCTGAATCGAATGATTTGATGCCGATGTAGTCCAGATAACCGGAACGATGCACGGTTGAGCGTGAATTGGCCTTGGTGATCACCAAGGCATGTTTTTCTCGTGCTTTCTTCTGCCCGGCGGAAGTCAGATGCTGCACCTGCTTCGCCACCCGGGATTCACGGAGCAGCCCGAGTCCGCTGCCTTCCCGATTGACCAGCACGTCTTCGCCGTCCTCGTTCCTCAGGTCATACTCGCGGTAGCCGAGGAAAGTGAAGTTTCCGGCGTCCATCCAGTTCAGCAGTTCTTCGGCTTCCTGAAGATCAGCAATTTGGTCGTTTCCCGGCACCTTGGCAAGATTCGCCGCGCAGGCCACGGCCTTCTGCCGCATAGCCTGCCAGTCCTGAACCGACACTCGGACGTCATCGAGGATGCGCTCAAGACCCTCGAGAAGTTTCTGACGGCCCTCGTCACTCAGCTGGCCGATTTCAATGGCAATCCAGGATTCCATGTGGGATGACTGATCGCCACCGGAGATCAGGTGCGAGAGATCAGGCATTGCGGCGGTATCCCCGCTCGCCACGCCGAGATATGCCGGCACCTTGGAGACGCTCACCAATTCGTCATTCGCCTGCTGCCGGGTGACCACGAACATCGGGTGCACCACAAGAGTGATCGCGGCGTTCTGCCGAGCGATCTCGGCGGTGACCGAATCAACCAGGAAGGGCATATCGTCGGTGACGATATAGACCACGGACTCTTTATGGTGCCGGGTCTCATCGCTTTCGTCGACCACTGCAACCTTAGAGGTTCCGTTGGCTCTGTACTCAGCGAGAGCCCGATGGGTCAGAGCACGTTGACGAAGCGTGCTGACCTCGTACTTGGCGCGATCTTCTTCTGCGATCTGCTCGTAATAATCGGCGATGAAGCTGTCGATAGTCTGTTCACTGAGTTTCGTTGTCGCGGTGGTGTTCCCGCTGATCCCGGTCTCTTCGAACCCGTTCGACATCTAAATGCGCCTCCGTAGCAGTTACTCGCCGCATCTTTGCGGCCCCCCATGAGAATAGCTTGAAAACGCTCTCTTCTGCTGTGGTTGATAGCACAGCAGTTTGGCAAAATCACTGTGCAAATGCACCAACTAATCCGCAGAGCTTCTTACGGAGCGAGACCTCCGGCGCCGCCTCTAAAAACACCTGTCCCGCGAGCAGAGCACGATCGCTGCTTTCAGGATCCCAGGGCAGGAAATGACTGATCGGATGCCTCGGCCCGAACCTCTGCCAGGCCTCTTGCAGCGCACGTTCCGGACGCCGGCCAGCTGCGGTCGCCCTGACTTTGTTGAGCACCACGGTGATGCTTTGCTCGGGAAGGACTTGATCGAGTTCTTGCAGGGCTCGAATGAGCCTGGGCACCCCTAGGCTATCCGCACTGCCGACGGCAAAGATCTGATCGGCGGCGGCAAAGGCTGTCAGGGTGGCCGCATTGCGGCCCGGGAGGTAGCTGTCAAAGCTCAATTCGTCATCCGACTCAAGCGAAAATCCGCAGTCCACAACCGTGATTTCAAAAGTTTCCCGGCAGTGCTCGAAGACCTTTGCTAAAGACAAGGCCCTCAGCTCCATCCAACGATCCGGCCTGGTCAATCCCGTGAGAACCCGGAGCTTTCCAGGGCCAAGCCCTACTTCGGGGGCGATCTCCAGCAATTTGGTTTCGTCGAGCAGGCCTTGATCAGCCAAGCGAGCGGCTTGAGCTATACCAGCCGACTCATCGAGCAAGCCAAGGGTGGCAGCGATGCTGGCCCCATAGCTATCCGCGTCCACCAACATCACCCGTCGACCGGCAGCAGCCAGTTCTGCCGCCAGATTGACCGCGACAGTGGTCCTGCCCGGCGAGCCGATCGGGCCCCAGACAGCTACTAAACGATGCGCTGTACCGGCTTTCGCTGATCCGCTGTCTGGATCTACCGCACCGTTTGCCGATCCGATGCCGAGAATCCTCCCGTCGGTCTTGATCTTCCCCGTGATCTGCTTGAGCAGTTCTTCTGAGCTGGACTGCCCAGGCAGTACGCACACACCAAGCGCGGAGAGTCTCTGCCGCAGATCGTCGTCGTCACTGAGCGCCAGCACCATCACGTCGAAAGCTGCCAATCGCTCGAGCAGCGCGGCGTTGAGCTGATCAAGCTGTTCGGTGACTATCGCCACCTGCGCCAGCCCGCTTTGGCAGGCTGCCACCAATTCGCTCAGTTCCAGGCAGTGCCGCACGACGGTGAGAGAGCTGTGCAAGCGCTCGAGTTCCGTTATCAGCCGGCCGCCGCTCGCACCGAACACAGCAACCGAGACGGTCATGATTGACTTCCAGCGAGGTTGAGCACCACCGAGATTCTGGACTTATTACTCAACGCCGCAAGTAAAACCGGCAAGTGCTGATCGTCAACCAGGACATAGAGCACATCGGGGGTGTTTCCGGAGAGCCCGTTCTTCCCCTTGTGCAAAGCAGCGATCTCGGTGTTCGGCAAAAGCAGCTTTGGCACAGCGTCGGGCGAGGAATCCGCCGCGGCGATCCAGATATCGACCCGATCACCGGCTGCTGCGGAGAGCGGAAGCTCCTGTTCGAGATCGATGGCCACCGGTTTACGACCCAGCAAATCGGCTTGTGCCACGCTGTGCTTCGCGATCAGCTGCCCCTGAGGAATGTATTGCACCGCCACGGCGTCCTTCGGGATAACCTCATTCGCCAGATAATAGGAGGACTGCACGTCATTGAGCCGAACTTTGACCCGATTGAGTTTTGACTGCTCGATCTTTTGCCCTACCGCGATGTTTCCCTGGCTGACATAAGCATCAGTGGTCTGATCCGCGGATCCCAGCAATAACACCGCTCCAGCCACTGATACCAAAACAAGTAAAACGCCGATCATCAATCGTGGATCTTTCCAGGACGGTTTTCGCAATCGGTTATCCGGCATACTCGCGACCATAGTGATTCCTTTGCCCGATCAATGAATCTGGTTCAGACAGAATAATGCCTAAATTCACCGAAGATAAG
Organism: Psychromicrobium ferritrahens; assembly: GCF_043789415.1. Classification (NCBI taxonomy): domain Bacteria; kingdom Bacillati; phylum Actinomycetota; class Actinomycetes; order Micrococcales; family Micrococcaceae; genus Psychromicrobium; species Psychromicrobium ferritrahens. Next base: position 711,274 of record NZ_JBDLLW010000001.1, read on the forward strand.
AGGGCAGGAGCCATTTGTGAATAACTTTCGATCAGCTACCCAAGCGGTTCAAAGAGTGACAAAATGGGTCAATGCCACGCTTTTTAACCCTCGCAGACGTCGCCGAGCAGCTCCAAATCTCAGCCCCAGCCGCCTATGCCCTGGTGCGCAGCGGAGAGCTATCGGCTATTCAGGTCGGCGGCCGCGGGCAATGGCGCATCGAGGAAAGCATGCTGGAACGCTATATCCAAGAGCGGTACGCTGAGGCCGAACGGCTCCGATCGCAGCTCAACAGCGCCTCTGAATCCTGAAATAATCGCCACTTCAGAGCAGTACTTCAGGGAACCGCTCTCGTGATTTCGGCCTTGCCGTACCTGAGGATCTCCTCACGCAGCCGCCGGATAGCTGACACTGAATCTTCCCATTTCATAGCGGCTTCAGCACCATAAGCGCCTTCAATCCGGAAGATGCTCTCTTCGAGGATGTCGAGGACTTGATCACCTTTTGCGGTAATCGCAAATATTCTTGATCGGGCATCAAGGGGGTTGGTAGTCCTACTGGCCAGTCCGGCTCTCTCCAGCCTGCCGAGCATCATCGACAGCGTGCTGCGCCGCATGCTCGTGAGCTCTGAGATCTGCTTCTGGGAAGCTCCTCCGGTGAATCTGAGTGTGGCCAGCACCGCCGTCTCATCCGCCGAAACCCCCGTTGGTGCGCCTAGCCGATCAAGGATCATCTGAGTACTGGCCGATAAAAGCCAGATCTCGTAAAGCAAGCTTCGAGAGTGCAGTTCTACCACTCAAAGATCATAACCTCCATCGCGCTTCCACCTGCCAAGACGCGACAGCGAGCACCGCCCTAAATGGAACGCTCAGCTTTTTCCGCTCGGTCTCAGGAAATGAATCACGATCCGGCAATTGCAGCAGATCACAGTGATCGGCCCCCACCCTGACAATCACTCCGGAGAGCGTGCCGGGAACCCCGTCCGCTCCGGAGAGACACAAGGTCACTTCGGCCCTGCTGCTGGCCAGTGCTCGAATCGCGGAACTCAGGCTCTGCTGAATCCGGCTTGACGGCGAAAGAGCCAGCCGAGTCAGTCCTTCAATACTCATCATGGCCCGGAGCGGAATGATCGCGGAGTGCGCCGGGGTATTGATCAGCACCCAATCCAAGCCGACAAACCCCAGCGTGCCGGAAAAACGCAATTCTGGTTTCACCGTGATGGAAACCTCCCGGCCGATCGAGGCACGTAGCCGATCAGGGAGTCCGATAGCGGAGGCCTCCACTTTGGCCCGCTCGGAAATCTCCTGGTCCAGTTTCCGCTGCTCGGCTGCGGCAAACTGCACCTGCAAATCGGCAAAGAGCGCATCCCATCGCACGGGGACAGCGTATGTTCAGCTTTTACCGCGGTCAAGAGTACAGATATTCCGATAACCCTAGACAAAGATTCCCAAAGATGCTAAATAAATTCTATGTTAATCAAAACTACCCTAAAGCCATCAAAAGATACTAAAGATCAAGGTGATGCTTCCGCTTTCCAGATCTGCTGCGGGCTCAGCATCCTCGGCTTGGGAACCCTGCTACTGTGCTCTGGATTCACCGAGTTCTCGCAGCTCGCTTGGGCTGATTCAGTGCATTCGGTTTTTTCAGTAAATGCTGAATTCGATGCCGCAATCGCCTTAGTAGCGGCGTCTCTTGGAGCTCTGCTTATCCTCTGGTGGTTCTGCGGCCTCGCACTCGCCTTGCTCGTGGGCTTACGGTCGAGGCTTCTGGCCGAATCGGCGTGCTCCCCTTCAAGAGTTCGCGCGCACCGGCCAACTCGAGCGGCAGCGAACTATCCTAGGTTCTTCACCGCTCTGGCAACACTGCTGATCAGCGCTTATCTGAATATTTCCACCGCGAGCCAGGGCCTGGCCGCACAGTCAGCGGAGCCACCCCAGCAACCAGCCTCCGCGCCGATAGATCCCCGGTGGCAACCAGAACCGCTGCCCGAGCCACCGGAATCAGCAATCAGCCCGCTGCCAGCACCGAAACCTCAGACCCGACGGCCTGTGGAGCCTGGTTTGCTCATCGCGCCCGCACCGAGGCAAGCCCTTTCCGGACAAGATCGCTTTCAAACCGTCCGGCCCGGCGAGTGTCTCTGGCAGCTAGTCAAACGAGTGCTGGGACCCCGAGCTACAGACCTGGAGATCGCCGAAGAATGGCCTCGTTGGTACCAAGCCAATCGTGAGCTGATCGGCCCGGACCCCGACTTCGTACTAGCGGGCCAGCTGCTCATGGCGCCAGAGAGGAACTGAGATGAGCCTCAGCCCTTCCGGATACCCGGCAGCTACCCTGAGCCCGCAAGGAAGAATTCCAGGCGAAGCACGGTCTGCTCTTCCAGTCGCAGGGACCTCGGCGGTCACCCGGCTTCCAACCTCCTCGGCGCAAGAAGTAGTCAAGATCCGTCAACTGGCCGCCAGTGTGGCCAAAGCGAGTTTGGAAACCTTGGCGGGTACACGGCAAGCTCGACAACTCTCCCGTCTACTCAGCCAGGAGGCCTTTAGCCTTTTAGAACGAAGGGCGGATCTGACTCAGAAAGCCAGATCCGCCCAAAGAGCGTCGGTACCGAATGTTCAGCCAGCTCTGTACCAGCGTCCACAGATCCGATCAGCGCATAGTTGCCGGGTAGCACCCGGCATCTATGAGATCAGCGTGGTGATCATGGATCGGCAAAGATACCGGGCAATGGCCTTGAGGATCGAGCAGATTCAAGGCAGATGGCTCGTTACAGTTTTGCAGATCGGCTGACCTGGCCCTCAGGTTTAGCGGCGCTTCTTCCGCTTAGCGGCCGGTTTACTCGGGGTCTTCCTAGCCGCAGCCGGGGTAGTACTCCCGCTGGACTGCCGTTCTACATGGGTCTCAGCCTCACCCGAAGCATCCGGAGCGGTGAACTGAAGCTGGCTGGGCCGCTCAGGAGCTTCCAGGCCGGGCGCCGAAATGACCGCCTTCGCCGGTTCTTCAGCGGCTTCCTCGGTATCTCCCGAGACGCGCTCCAGAAGTGCGGCGGGCTGTTCGGCCTGTACTCCGACGCTCGCTGCTGGGGCTTGCTCGACCTGTACTTCCAGGTTGAACAGGAATCCGACGCTCTCCTCACGGATGGCGCCCATCATGGTCTGGAACAAGGCGAAGCCCTCACGCTGATATTCCACCAAGGGATCACGCTGCGCCATTGCCCGCAGACCGATACCTTCCTTCAGGTAGTCCATTTCGTAGAGATGTTCTTGCCACTTACGGCCGATCACTGACAAGACCACACGGCGCTCCAGCTCACGCATGGTGTCAGAACCGAGCGTTTCCTCACGGTTCTGGTAAGCCAGGCGCGCATCGGAGAGGATCTCAGTCTTCAACACTTCTTGGCTGATCGCCGACCGATCGCCGACTTCCTCAGCGATATCATCAACGGTCACGCTCACCGGGTAGAGGGTGCCCAAGGTGCTCCACAGCGCCTTGTAATCCCATTCCTCACTGTGCCCCTCCGCAGTGGCGCTGTCGATGATGTCATCAATCGTGTCCTCGAGGAAGTGCTGCACCTTCTCGTGCAGGTCATCCCCCTCCAGGATCCGACGCCGATCTCCATAGATGGCTTCGCGCTGACGGTTCAAGACGTCGTCGTACTTGAGAACGTTCTTGCGCTGCTCGGCATTGCGGCCTTCAACCTGCCCTTGAGCCGAGGCGATCGCCTTGGAGACGAGTTTCGACTCCAAGGCCGCATCATCGGGCATCACCGAGCGACCCATCAGCCGCTCGGCCGCACCGGAGTTGAAAAGCCTCATCAGATCGTCGGTCAGCGAAAGGTAGAACCTGGACTCACCCGGGTCGCCCTGCCTACCGGAACGCCCGCGCAGCTGATTATCGATACGACGAGATTCGTGTCGTTCGGTGCCGAGCACGTACAGACCACCGAGCTCCACGATTTCCTCGTGCTCGGTTTCAGCCTCTTCCTTAGCCTTCGAATAGGCTTCGGCCCAGGCTGCCTCATACTCTTCGGGGGTTTCCTCGGGGTCCAGGCCTCGCTTCGCGAGTTCGGCGACAGCATTGAACTCCGCGTTGCCACCGAGCATGATGTCGGTGCCACGGCCGGCCATATTGGTCGCCACGGTCACGGCGCCCTTACGCCCGGCCTGAGCCACGATCGCGGCTTCACGGGCGTGGTTCTTGGCGTTCAGCACCTCATGCTTAATGCCTTTTTTGGCCAGTTGCCTGGAAAGGTATTCACTCTTCTCAACGCTCGTGGTACCCACCAGAACCGGTTGTCCGGCCTCGTGACGCTCAGCGATGTCCTCCACGACGGCGTCGAACTTAACCACTTCGTTCTTATAGACCAGGTCCGGCTGATCGATCCGGATCATCGGCTTATTGGTCGGAATCGGCACTACACCGAGTTCGTAAGTGCCCATGAACTCGGAGGCTTCGGTCTCTGCGGTACCGGTCATGCCGGAGAGCTTGTCGTAGAGACGGAAGTAGTTCTGCAGGGTGACCGTCGCCAGGGTCTGGTTCTCGGCCTTGATCTCAACGCCTTCTTTGGCCTCGATGGCCTGGTGCATTCCCTCGTTATAACGCCGTCCCGCGAGGATACGGCCGGTGTGCTCGTCGACGATCAGGACTTCGCCGTCCAGGATCACATAGTCCTTGTCTCGCTTGAAGAGTTCCTTGGCCTTGATGGCGTTGTTCAGGAAGCCGATCAGCGGGGTGTTCGCGGACTCGTAGAGGTTCGTGATGCCGAGGTAATCCTCGACCTTCTCGATTCCCGGCTCGAGCACACCCACCGTGCGCTTCTTCTCGTCCACTTCGTAGTCGTCCTCGATATCGAGGCGCAAGACCACTTTGGCGAACTCGCTGTACCAGCGGTTTGCATCGCCGCTCGCCGGACCGGAGATGATCAGCGGGGTCCGGGCTTCATCGATCAGGATCGAGTCGACTTCGTCAACAATGGCGAAGTGATGCCCGCGCTGCACGAGTTCCTCGGCGCTCCAGGCCATATTGTCCCGCAGGTAGTCGAAGCCAAATTCATTATTGGTTCCATAGGTGATGTCCGCGGCGTACTGCTCCTTGCGGACCGAGGGCTCCTGCTGAGCCAGGATGCAGCCGCTGGTGAGTCCCATGAAGCGGTGCACACGGCCCATCAGCTCCGATTGATAGCCCGCCAGGTAATCGTTGACGGTCACCACGTGAACGCCTTTGCCAGTGAGTGCATTGAGGTACGCCGGTGCGGTGGCCACCAAGGTCTTGCCTTCACCGGTCTTCATTTCAGCGATGTTCCCGAGGTGCAGAGCCGCACCACCCATCAGCTGAACATCGAACTGACGCATCCCCAGGGTTCGGAAGGAACCTTCACGCACGGCAGCAAAAGCTTCCGGAAGCAGATCATCGAGCGACTCACCGTCGGCATGGCGAGCTTTCAGCTTGTCGGTCTCTTCACGCAACTCAGCATCGGTAAAAGTCTGGAAGGACTCCTCCAGAGCATTGACTGCGTCGACATAGACATGCAGGCGCTTCAAAATCTTTCGGTCGCCAGTGCGGAGAACTCTTTCAAGCAGTGATGGCACTTTCCATACTCCTGTGTGCTTCGGAAGCTTTCTGAAAACCTGGACAGTTTCCAGCATGCATAGTCTACGTGAGTCACGCGCCAGCGAGCGCACAGGTTCCCGTTCAGCGTATTCTGTGCTTTAAATCCTTGAATACCTTGATTTTGCGGCTCAATTGAGCTGGGCAACTTCGCGGGCAAGTTCCCCGGCCAGATCACCCACCGGTTCCACCACGACGTCGTCCAACTGCAGCCAGCGAGCCATCAGCTGCAACTCGGCCGCAAGCTCCCGCGCGGTCTCCACGGGCGCCTCTGCTTCAGCGAATGCGGTGCGCACTAGCAATCGCCGTCCCAGTCGATCGGCCTTCAGATCCGTCCTGGCCACTAAGCGATCACCGAGCAGGAAGGGCAGGACATAATAACCATGAGTACGCTTCTCAGCCGGGGTGTAGATGCCTATCCGATAATGAAAACCGAAGAGATCCAGTAGTCTCCGCCGCTCAAAGACGAGGGAATCGAAGGGACTCAGCAGTGCACGGCCCCGACTGATCCGCGGAACGGCAGCCTCCCGATGGAGGTAGAGCGGCGCTTTCCAGCCAGCCACCTGCACCGCCTCTAAGACACCTTCTTGCTCTAGCTCTCCTACTGCCGATAGCGCTGCTTTGACGGGCAAACGAAAATAATCAGCGAAACAGCGGACCGTGCCGATGCCGTGAGCTCTCGCAGAGGCCTCGATCAACCGCTTCAAAGCTCCCTGGCTTTCAGCGGGACTCTGCGGGAGCTGCCGGTACACCCGTTGCACGCTGGTATACCGCCGTTCGAACTGCTCGTTACGTCCGGCCACGCTGAGCTGCCCAGACATGAAGAGCCTCTCCAGAACCAGTTTGACCGGAGTCCAGTTCCATCCCCAGTTCTCTTGGGCGGCCCGGCTTTGATCACCCAGCTTATGGCTTATCTGGCGGGAGGTCAGTGGGTTCGAGGAACTCAGCAGCTGCTGCACTCGTCGCGCGAGTTCCCTTTCCTCGATGCCGGCGCGCGAGTCATCGCCGAACCAGTTACGACGTTGCCAGGGCAATAGATCGGCGAAATGCTCGGGCTTGATGAAACTGGCCTCATGCGCCCAGTACTCGACCATTTTGCGAGGGTGCTGCTGAGAGAGCCGGTCCAGTGCAGCTCGGTCGTAGTTCCCCAGCCGGGCGAAGAACGGCAGATAGTGGCTCCGGGAGAGCACATTCACCGAATCGATCTGTACGAGTTGCAGCCGTTCGAAAGTCTTGCTGATGGCCCTGCTACTGGCGGGGGCCGCGGGTTTCCCCTTGGCCAGGCCCTGAGCTGCAATGGCGATACGACGAGCCTGAGCGAGGCTGAGAGAACTCCGGGGAGCGCGTTCGGTCATGAAAAAAGCTTAGGGGCTATTGCGGACTACTAAAGTCCGCAATAGCCCCGCGATGCTTTCTTAAGGTGTCCTTGACGAGGAGCAGCTTAAGAAGCGACAGTCCTATCGTCTGAACGATAAGCCAGAATCTGTTCCGCAGGGACCGATTCTTCTGTGCAATCGGCGTCCAGCGTGATCACTCCGTAGGTCCAACCACGACGGCGGTACACCACGGAGGGCGCGTTGGTCTCGGAATCGACGAAAAGATAGAAGTCGTGGCCGACGAGCTCCATATTGTCCACGGCGTCATCCACTCCCATCGTGGCAGCCGGGAAAACCTTGCGGCGAATCAGCACCGGAGAGTCTCCCGCGGGAATGTCGTTTTCAATTTCATAGGGTGATCGGGTGTCTGCCTTTGGTTCCTCGGTCACCAGCGCAATGGGCCCGGTGCCGACCGTGGGCAGGCTAGCGGTTGCCTCGCTGACCGCAATCGGAGTGTGTCTCCCGTGGTGGATCTTCTTTCGATCTTTCACCCGGCGAAGTCTTTCCAAGAGCTTCCCGTAGGCGATATCAAAGGCAGCGAATTTATCCGACCCATGAGCTTCAGCGCGGATCACCGCACCGCGCCCCTGGACGGTCAGCTCTACCGTGAGCTGAGGATCAGCAGTCCTTGCATTGGTCTGCTTGGACACTTTTGCATCAATGCGCTGGACCTTCTCGGTCAGGTGTTCAAGTTTGGAAATCTTTTCCGATGCGTATTCCCGGAACCGGTCTGAGACGGTGAGATTGCGGCCGCTGATCATGAATTCCATAGTGCCCTCCACGTGACGAAAAGTGACGCGGCGGTCGGCTTTTGGTACTGCTAGCAGACCGCCGACGGGTCTTGGTCCTTTAAGGGGTACCCGTTTACTCACGTTAGTTCAAAGTGCGTCGTTATTCACCCTCAAAGGCGAATTATTTTTCTAGGAATCCTCTGTATTTTCATCACGGTGTTTTACCACCCCTGATTGGCATTCCACGATGATTCAACTTTGTTAGTCTTTTGTAATTTTTTAGGCACTGCGGCAAGCACGATGCCGCCCCTCACCCGTAATCCGGCTTCCTGGAGCGCGCGGTGAGCCTCTGCGAGGGTGGCTCCGGTGGTGAGCACATCGTCCACTAGGATGCACTCCCGACCGTGCCATAACCTCCGATAGCGGGCCGGCACGTACATGCTGTGACGCAACTGCCGACGCCGGGCAGCCGCGGAGAGCGTCTTCTGCGGCCTTCTGAGCCGGCCGAGCCGCCAGCGCAATCTGAGAACCCTGGCCGCCGGCAGGGAGTTCCCGGCCCTGCGTTGCAGTGCCGTCAAGAGGATCTGCAACGGGTGATAGCCACGTCGCCTGTACCCCGAGCCGCTACCCGGCACGGGAACGCACAGCGGCATTGCGAACTCAGCGTCCAGGCGCCGCAGCCCCACCTGTTGTGCATCTTGGCCTTGTATATCTTGGTCTTGTGCACCTTGGCCGGTCAGCAGCAAGTGCTGATAGGCGCGCCACAGAGCAGCTGAAAGCGGCCTTGCCAGCGAGAGCGCCGAATGGTCTTTAAAGGCCAGCACAGCCTTGGCCAACGGCCCGCGGTAAACCCCTGCCGCCACAACAGGTAGCAAGGCGACACCTCGGACGTCGTTGAGTGCGACAGCCCCCGATTCCGCCCGAAGGGGCTGCCGGGTCAGCGCGCTGAGTTCCCTGGTGCAGGCTCGGCATAGCACAACCTCCGAGCTGCCACAGATCACGCACTCGGCTGGGAAAATCAGGGAGAAGAATTCGTTCCAGAGCCGCAGCGAATAGTCCCAGCAGCGATGCCAAGGGGCCTCTGGTGCTGCCCGGTGCAGGGCGGTTAGAGGGGTGATCGAGGAACTGGTTGACGTCGTTTCCGGCATCTTTTCAGCTTGCAGATCCTCCGGGAGGAAATCAGCTGAAGTCCCAGATCGATGGCTGGTTGTGAAGAAATCGGGCTAACCGGAGAAAGCCAGGCCTTGGATGCCTTTGGTAGGAGACTCGGACCAAGCGCTCGATGAGGATTTGAAGAGCTTACCTTTGGCGTCCACAGCATAAAGGTCAGTGGGACTATTGCCTACGCTGAGTTGCTGCATGGCGGCGAGAACGGGAAGCTGATCGGAATCCTTGGCCAGCTCGATATCCATCGGAGCCACGTCACCGTTTCCGGGTGAGAACAGCACGATGCTGTTCTCACCCGCCCAATACGCGAGGGAAGCCGCCGAGCTACCCCAGTAGATGGTGGTCGGCGGGGTGAGATCACGCGGCGCGCTGTTGTCTGTGCTGTCTTGACGGAGAATTCCGGCCAGTTGGAGCTGGGTCTGACCATTGCTGCTCGAGGCGATCAGGACCCTGGTGCCATCCCGAGAAATCCTGAAAGAAGTAACCGTCCTGCCTTTGAGCCAATCCACGTTCAAGGACACCACCGGGGTCTGTAGAGTGTTCTGCCCTCCCGGATGGGCCGCATAGACATTGCCGCTGCCATTTCCTTCAGCTGTCCAGACCCAGTTCCGGGGTGAGAAAGAGGGCGGGGTGAGTTTCTGTCCGGTGACCGGCTTCACCACCGTATGCCCGGGCGCAATGGTGTAGAGACTGTTCTGAGCGGCATCGAGAAAAGCCACCGCTCCCCCTTCCGCGAAGAGCTGATAGGTCTGCGCGGGGCTTCGCGGGCCCAGCTGGGCGACCGAAGCCAGACCGGCGATGGGACCCACCGCATTTCCATCGAGATAGGCGAGATCGTTATTGGCCACGCCGATCAACCTGCTGCTCACGGCGGCAGGCCGCAACGCGTCCGCGGGCTGCGGCGCTGATCCCAGGGCGATCTGATCGGAACCAGCTCGCATCTGAACGCCGGTCACGGTGTTCAGGCCACCTTGCAGGGTGGCCAATAGCTGGGTCTGCATTTGCAAGCGAGCCGTCGAAGAAGCATCGAGTAAAGGCTTGGCCGAAAGATCTACCGTGGCTATCGAGTTCTCAATCGGCACCGTGGGTGACTCCAGCCGCATGCCGTCTGGGAAAGCGCTCGCCACCGCTCCTTTCAAATACGGTGCGGGCCCATTGAGCAAGGCATTCACTACGCCGACCGCGGCAGAACCTCCTTTACCGGCCAGCCATCTGACATCCGGCACCAGATATCTGAAGCCCGGATCGTAGAAATACAGCGTCTGATGTCTGAAAAGATCGGTGAAGATATTCGTCGCGAGCGCAATACCGTCCGGCAAGCTATTGATCCGCCACTGTCCATCGACCTTGGTCAGGCCGAACTTCAGGGATTCGGTGCTCCTCGGCGGTGCTGGTGTCAGAATTCCGCTGGCGTCGACGATCGACTGGACTTGGAGCTTCGCGCTGAAGGCACTGTTACCGCCCGTTGCAGAGATTTCCGGAGTGCCCTGATAGACCACGGTGCGTTCGCTGCTGTCCCAGGAAACCGCGGCTGCATCGGTGAGATATTTCTTAGCGACTTGAAAGTTATTGCCGACGCCGGTCGCCGCGTCGAGGAAACCTCGCACGATATCCTGCTGACTGGCGTTGGGTGCCGGCGGTTGCTCGGTGTAACCGATATTAAAATCATCGGACGTGGAGCCGGGGCTGTTTTGCACTTTGCCGACGTCCCCGCCGGTGGGAATGCTGGCGCAGCCGGAGAGCAAGAGGGCGGAGAGAGCGAACATGCCGATGAATCGCTTGACGTTAGTTCTCATCTGAGGTGCTCGCATTCTTCAAGGACTCATCGAACTCCGGAGCCGCCGCGACCGACTGTTCCCGTGCAGTATCGGGTGGCAGATTCAGCGGAGAATGGTCGACCAGGAGGTCCCTTCTGCGCGGCAGTGTCAGCCTGAAGCAGGAGCCCTCCGCTGGGCGTGCCCAGACTTCCAGTTTGCCATGGTGCAGATGGGCGTCTTCGGTGGCGATCGCCAGCCCCAGGCCGCTACCGCCCGTGGTGCGGGCCCGTGCCGGATCAGCGCGCCAGAATCTGTCGAAGACCCGACTCAGTGCTTCCTCGGTCATCCCGATGCCGTGATCACGCACCGCGACTGCCACCACCTCGGCGTCAGCCGCAATGAAGATCTCAATGGGCCTCTTTTCCCCGTGTTCCAGAGCATTGACGATCAGATTGCGCAGGATTCTTTCAATGCGCCGCGGATCCATTTCCACCACACAGTGATCCCCTTGCACAGCGGAGACCACCGTCATGGTCGAACCTATCTGATCGGCGAGCGGCTGAGCGGCGTCAAGCACCCGGTCGACCACGCCGAAGAGATCCTGAGACTCCCAATCCAGCACGGCGGCACCGGCGTCGAACCTGGAGATCTCCAGGAGATCCGCCAGCAACGCCTGGAATCGCTCGACCTGGTGGTACATCAACTCCGCCGAACGTTTGTTCACCGGGTCGAAGGAATCCCGGGATTCGTAGAGCACCTCCGCGGCCATCCGGACAGTGGTCAACGGGGTGCGCAGTTCATGGGAAACGTCGGAGACGAAGTTCCGCTGCATCTCGGAGAGCGAAGCGAGCTGAGTGATCTGCTCTTGCAAGGCGGTGGCCATCTTATTGAAAGAGTGAGCCAAACGGGCCATCTCGTCCTCGCCGCGCGAGTTCATCCGTTCTTGCAGTTCCCCCGCGGCGAGCTTCTCCGCGACCAGGGCAGCCTGACTCACCGGCTGCACCACATTGCGGGTGACGTACCAAGTGATTCCGCCGATCAAGAGCAAGATCGCGGCCCCGGAGATCCACAGAACAGATTGGATGTAGTTCAGGGTGTCTTGCGTCTTATAGAGGTCGTACACCAAGTAGAGCTCGTAATTAGTGTCTACCAAGGTCACTTTTTTGCCCATCACGAGGGCGGGATGGCTGCCTTTATCGTCGACCGGCAGTGCTATCGACCTCCAGAACAGCTCTGATCCTGAGCTCTCTCGCACGGCTGAGCGCAGATCATCGGGCATGATCGATGGCGTGATGCTGCCGTCATCCGCGCTGGTGATAGAACTCACGATCGCCAGTTGACTGTTCTGATTGGGCACCAGAACCAGCAGGTAGCCACGGCTGCTCTCTGAGGTGTCATCGCTCAGGTTTTTCAAAATGCCCTGAGCGATGCCGACCAGTTTCGCCTTATCGGTGCCCGGGCCCACACTGACGCCGTCGAAGGAACCCTGCACCCGGTCGATACTGCGCTTCGCTTCAGCGGTGGCCTGCACCAGACGCTCCTGGAAAAGGCCGTTGGCGATCTGGTTGGACAGAAAAATGCCGACGCCGCCCACCGCCAGAAAAGTCACCAGCAGAGTCACGGAAATCGTCCGAACCTGCAATGAACGCCGCCAGTGGCCTATGCCAGCGCCGTATTCGCGGCCGAGCAGCGTGAGCAACGCAGACCAACCGCGCTTGGCGGCGGCCGTCAACCGAGCGAGCATTCCGTCCTTCTTCACCGATCTACTGACCGGCCTTGTATCCCACTCCACGCACTGTCTGGACTACTTCCGGCGCCTCTGGATCTATTTCGATCTTGGAACGCAGCCGCTGCACATGCACGTTGACCAGACGGGTGTCCGCCGCGTGCCGATAGCCCCATACCTGCTCGAGCAGAAGCTCTCGGGTGAAAACCTGCCAGGGCTTCCGGGCCAATGCGACCAGCAGGTCGAACTCCAAGGGCGTCAGGGAGATGCGCTCCTGCCCTCGGGTGACCAGATGGCCGGCGACGTCAATGGTGATATCTGCGATTGTCAGGGTCTCCGGCGTCTTGACGTCCCCGGGCCGCAGTCTGGCGCGCACCCGGGCCACCAATTCAGCAGGCTTGAAGGGTTTGGGGACGTAATCATCAGCTCCAGATTCCAGTCCGCGCACCACGTCCGAGGTATCGGCTTTAGCGGTCAGCATCACGATCGGTACATCGGATTCGGCACGGATCTGGCGGCAGACCTCAATGCCGTCTATTCCCGGCAGCATCAAATCGAGCAGCACCAAATCCGGTTTGCCCGTTCTGAAGGTTTCGAGTGCCTGGCTGCCATCAGCGCAGAAAAAAGGTTCGAATCCATCGTTACGCAAGACAATGCCGATCATCTCGGAAAGGGCCTCGTCGTCGTCAACCACCAAAATACGTGCCTTCATATCTCTATATTCGCCTACCGAGTGGAGTTCTGTCTTATCGACCTGCCCAAAGCCATCGTCAATTCTGCAGGCTTAGCGCTATCAGGAGGCTTAATAGGTAGGCTAGTGACCAATGACCAGGCGATGCACAGCGTTGCGGGCGGCGTGCAGATCGTAGAAGCGGGAGGACCCAGCGATGTCCGATGAGAGTGTTCCACCCGCCCCGCTGCCCTCTCACGGTGAGCAGCCAGATTCCGCAGAGCAGTTACCGCCGGCGACGGAACAAGTTCCATCAACCGGGCAACCTCAAGGGTCTCAGCACTCCGCTGGCGATTCCGCCTCATGGAACGGAGCAGCAAACCAGCAGCCCGTCTGGGGCGGACAGCCCCAGACGGGACAACAGCCTTCCTGGGGCGGACAGCCCCAATGGGGACAGCAACCGCAGTGGGGACAGCAACCGCAGTGGGGACAACAACCTTCCTGGGGCGGACAGCCGCCGTGGAATGCACAGACCCCGAACCAGCAAGCGGTGGCTCAGCAGTATGTGGCACCGCCCAAACCCGGCGTCATTCCGCTGCGCCCCCTGAACCTGGGTGAAGTCCTCGACGGCTCCTTCCAAGCCGCACGCCGGAACGGAAAAGCCATGTTCGGCTCAGCGTTACTGGTCCAGGCGGGCTCTACCGTATTGAGTCTGCTCGCCATCCTGCTGGCAGCAGGAGACAGTCTCGGCGCCTTTCTTCAGTTCAGCACCAGCACGACGAGCTTTGGTCGCTCCGATACCCGTGCTCTCGCCGACTTCCTCGTCTCGATCGGAGTAGGAATCGGGGTATCCTCCTCGATCTCCGTGATCGGCACCGTGGTTCTACAAGGCGTCTTGGCGATTCCGGTGCTGCGATCCACGGTGAACCGCCGCACCACCTTCAAGCAGATGTGGCGGCTGGCCAGAGCAAAGATCTGGACGCTCGTGCTGCTGGCCCTGCTCTATGTCGTGGTGTCCCTGACAGTCATCGGGGTGCTGGCAACCATCGTGGTACTGCTGGCAGCCTCAATCGGCCTGGTGAGCATTCCGCTCGCTCTGCTGCTCGGGCTCGGGCTCGCTGTACTGGTGATCTGGGTGGGAGCAAAACTGCTGCTCGCTCCAGCGGTCATCGTCATCGAAGGCCTGGGAGTATTCGGCGCGATGAAACGCTCCTGGCAGCTCAGTAATGGGCACTGGTGGCGAACTTTTGGCACCTACTTCCTGGCACAGTTGATCGTGGGGACGATCTCCAGCGTGATCTCGTTCCCGATCGGCATGTTGCTCGGTTTACTGGTCCCCTTGGCCTTTCCGCACCCCACCGATTCAGAGCGGATCACTATCTTGCTCATCTCACAGGGCCTGGCCTACCTGCTGACGAACGTGGTGGCAGCCGTCGCCTATGCCTTCCAGACCGGAGTGCTGGCCTTGCTCTACACCGATCTGAGAATTCGGAAAGAAGGCTTCGACCTCCTGCTGCTGAAGGATTTGGAAACCGCCACAGAGGAGAACCCTGACGGCATCCCGGGCGCTCCGATATCGACGGCGTCAACTGGCTGGACTGCTCCATGAGAATCTTCGACGTACCGGTTGATCCCGACGCCGAGCAAGCCCGGCAGTGGGCCATCGAAGAACTCGCGAAGCGCCAGTATCAGGAGGCTAAACCCGGCCTGGGCCAGCAGATCCTCGAGGCAATCAGTAAGTTCTTCAGCAATCTGCTGGGTGGTCTATCGGATGCCACGCACATCGATAGCGGCGTCGTCGGCATCATTCTGGTAGTGGTTCCGCTGCTCGTCATCGGCCTGGTCATCTATCTGGTGAGGCCCAGATTACTCACGCGTCAGCAAGCCGACGCCGAGGTCTTCGAGACAGACAGTTCGCTTTCCGCCCAGGACCATCGTGCTCGAGCTCAGGGAGCCGCGAAAACCGGAGATTTCTCGCTCGCGGTGACCGAACTTTTCCGCGCCATTGTGCGCAGTGCGGAAGAACGAGTGGTGATCGATCCCCAGCCGGGGCGTACCGCGGACGAGGTGACCGGGAAACTGGCCGCTGCCTTCGCTCAGGAGCAGCAGGCCCTATGGCAGGCCGCCCTGCTGTTCAACCGAATTCGTTATTCGGTGCAGAAATCGGGTCGTGCCACTGCGACGGAGGCCGCTTATCAGGAATTACTGAGGCTTGACGAATCCTTGCAAGAGCTCAAGCCCGCAGCAGACGACGTCCAGCTCGAATGGGTTGGACCCCGATGACGCAGCAGCCCATCACGCAGCCGGACTCCGCATTTTCGGATTCCGGCGAAGAACTTCCCGAGAAGTTCGACACTCCCCTGCCCGATACCACAAAACAACGGTTTCTGAGTTGGCTGCGTAGATCCCGCTTCTGGCTGATCATCGGTGGAGTCTTTCTGCTGGTCGTAGTCGTCGGTTTGATCAGCGTGCTGAATTCAGGGCCCGGCTCGACCGCTAATCTGGCCTCGAACAACCCCGCGCCCGCGGGAGCAATGGCAACCGCCGAAATCCTCGAAAAGCAAGGCGTCCAGGTTAAGGCCAGCAATGATTTAGAGAGCACTTTGGCCGCGGTACAGGCCAAGGGATCAGGCTCTTCGACCGTTTTCCTCTATGACAGGACCCGGCTGCTCTCCCCTGAGCAGCTTCGAAAACTGGCCGCCAGTGGTGCCCGGATCGTCGTGGTGAGGCCTGGTCCGCTGGATCTCAAGGCTCTCGACCCGGAGATTCAGTCAGCCGGCTCCTATAAAGTGAACGAAGAGAACCAGAACGATGAGATCTCAGCACAGTGCGATGTTCCAGACGCTGTAGCCGCGGGAAAGATCGACGGGGCCGAAGCCACCCTCTACTCCGGGCCGGTGACCTGCTTTCCGAGCGGAGAGCAGGGCGGAAAGCCGATCGGCCAGCTCGCCCAGACTAAAGACGGCAAACTGACAGTCGTGGGCAATGCCAGTATTTTCAGCAATGAACGCCTGGCTCAGAGCGGTAATGCGGCGCTGGCGCTTCGCTTACTCGGTCACAGCGAGCAACTCGTCTGGTATCTGCCCTCGGCCAAGGATCTCCCGGTCGAGTACCAGCGCCCGAACCTCAGCGCACTGCAACCCGGCTGGCTGGTTCCGGTCAGCGTCTGGCTGCTGGTGGTGGCGCTGCTGGCGATGCTCTGGAAAGGACGCCGGGATGGCCCGCTGGTCGAGGAGCCGCTGCCGGTGATCGTGAAAGCCTCCGAGACGGCCACCGGGCGGGCCAGGCTCTATCAGGACGCCCGAGCCCTGGATCGCGCTACCGCGAGTCTGCGAGCGGCAGCGCTGCAGCGGCTGAGCAGAAAGCTGCGTCTGGGATCCTCGGCTAGTCGCGAGGCCATTGTGCTGGCGGCCGCCCAGCACGGCCAGCGTCCGGAGACTGATGTGCGCCGTATCTTGCTGCTCACTGAACCGACCAGCGAGGCCCAGTTACTGGCCTGGTCACAAGATGTGGAAAATTTGGAAAAGGATCTAGAGAGGGACTACTAAAACGATGAGTGAACAGCCCTATCCTCAGCCGGGCCAGTCCTGGTCGGAGGAAACGCCGCAGGCTCCGAATGAGTATCAGGCCCAACCACAGCCAGTACCTGCTGCGGCTCCGGTCACTGCCCCAGACCCGGCCCGGGCAGCTCTGCTCGCGGTGCGGGCGGAGGTAGCGAAAGCCGTGGTCGGCCAGGATTCAACCGTCACCGGGATTCTGATCGCGCTGCTGGCCAGGGGCCATGTGCTTCTGGAAGGCGTCCCCGGAGTGGCCAAAACCTTATTGGTGCGAGCGCTATCCACCGCACTCAGCCTCGACACCAAACGGGTTCAGTTCACCCCTGACCTGATGCCGGGCGACGTCACCGGCTCACTCATCTACGATGCGCACAGCTCGGAGTTCACCTTTCGTGAAGGACCGGTCTTCACCAATATCCTGCTCGCCGATGAGATCAACCGAACCCCTCCTAAGACCCAGGCCTCACTGCTTGAAGCGATGGAGGAGCGCCAGGTGTCGGTCGATGGAGTCACCCGACCGCTGCCCGCGCCCTTTATCGTCGCGGCAACCCAGAACCCCGTCGAATACGAGGGGACCTACCCGCTCCCCGAAGCGCAACTCGATCGCTTCCTGCTCAAGCTGAGCATGCCGCTGCCCAACCGCGAGGAAGAGATCGAAGTGGTCCGTCGGCACAGCAAGGGCTTCGACCCGCGCGATCTAGCGGCTGCCGGAGTCCATCCGGTGGCCGGCGTCGCGGAACTGGATCTGGCACGAGCAGCGATCTCCGGCGTCGAGATCTCCCCCGAGGTGCTGGCCTACATCGTTGACGTGGTACGCGCGACCCGATCGGCACCGTCCTTCCAGCTCGGAGTTTCGCCGCGTGGGGCGACCGCCCTGCTGAACACCTCTCGAGCCTGGGCCTGGTTGTCCGGCCGTGACTTCGTCACCCCCGATGATGTGAAAGCACTCACGCTGCCCGCGCTGCGGCATCGCGTCGGGCTACGACCGGAGGCTCAGATGGATGGCGTTCAGGTGGACGATGTGCTGGCCAGCATTCTGGCCACCGTCCCGGTGCCCCGCTAGGTGCTCGGCCTGTGGTGATCACCGGAAGATTCGTTCTACTGGCGCTGGCCGGCTTGATTCCGCTTTTCTTCTACCCGGCCCCGCTCACCATGCTGGTTTGGGCTGCCCTGCTGCTCTTGGTCCTGATAGCCGATCTGCTACTGGCGGCTTCCCCTCGGAAGCTGCGATTCGCGCGACAGTTACCGGCTTCAGTGCGACTCGACGAATCCTGTAGCTCGCGTCTCACGATAGCCAATACCGGCGCGCGGCGGCTGCGCGGCACCCTGCGCGACGGCTGGCAGCCCTCGGCCGGTGCCCGGGATGCTCGGCAGAGGTTGGATGTCCCCGGGCTCGAACGACGCCGGTTGAGCATGACGCTGCGGCCCCGGCGTCGTGGTGATCTAAGGAGTAAGCAGGTCACGGTGCGCTCGCTAGGGCCACTCGGGATGGCGGCCCGGCAGCTCACCGTGGAGGTGCCCGGGATGCTGCGGGTGTTGCCACCCTTCCGCTCAAAGCGCCATCTGCCCTCCAAACTACGACGGCTCCGTGAGCTGGATGGCCGGGCCGCCGTCCAGATTCGTGGCGCCGGTACGGAATTCGACTCACTGCGAGACTATGTCCGAGGCGATGACGTGCGTTCGATCGACTGGCGAGCCACCGCCCGACGGCAGGCAGTGGTGGTGCGGACTTGGCGACCGGAGCGCGACCGTCGTGTACTGATCGTGATGGATACCTCGCGCACCTCGGCTGCCCGGATCGAGGATGAGCCACGCCTGGACACCGAGATCGAAGCGGCGCTGCTGCTCGCCGTGCTGGCGGATCGAGGTGGTGATCGGGTCGATTTCCTGGCCTTCGACCGGCGGGTCAGAGCGAGGGTTGCCTCGAGCCAGAAAGGCAATCTGCTCTCCTCGCTGGTACAGGCAATAGCTCCTTTGGACGCCGAGTTGATCGAGATGGACTGGACCCAGATTCCAGGCCAGGTCCGAGCAATCACCGCGCACCGCTCTCTCGTAGTGCTGCTGACCTCGCTGGACTCGGGGGCCGCTGAGGAAGGGCTGTTGCCCATGGTGAACCAGCTGGCCCAGAATCATGTGGTGGTGGTCGCCGCGGTTCAAGACCCGGTGCTCGCTGAGTTGCGTGGTCGGCGGAGCACCAGCACCGAGGTATATCAGGCGGCCGCCGCGGAACGCGCGATCCTGGACCGCGCCGCAGTGAGCGCGCAGCTGAAACAAGCGGGAGCCGAAGTGGTCGACGCTGTTCCAGCCGAGCTGCCGCCCAAATTAGCCGATATGTATATTCGGCTCAAGGCCGCCGGGAGGCTCTGAACCCCTCGGCTTGCCTGAGACATCGCATCCCAGAGCTCTTGAGGCCGGCAGGCTGGGATACTCTGAGAAGATGTTCGATTACTCCTCCACAGCCCAGAGGGTGCCCTGGCGGAGCTTGCCCGAACAACTGAGGACGACCGTCGAGGCCGAGCTCGGAGGTGCGGTAACGCAGGTCGATATGGCTCCGGGTGGCTTCACCCCGGGGTTCGCCGGGGTGGTCCGATCCCAGGAACGGGAAGTGTTCGTCAAGGCCGCTTCCAGCGCCGAGCAATGGATCTTCGACTCCTATGCCAGAGAGGCCCAGGTGCACGCCGCTCTGCCAGCGGGAGTACCTGCTCCGGAACTGAACGAGGCCAGGGTTATTTCAGCGGGGGACGTCGAATGGCAGCTGCTGATCTTCTCGGCGGTCCCTGGCCGGATGCCGGGAATGCCGTGGACCGAGTCAGACTTAGCCGGCATCGAGCGAGCCCTGATAGAAACTGACCGGGCGCTCAGTGCCCAGCCGCCTGAACTCAGCTTCGACTCCTTGGGAGCCGACTTCGGCGGAAGCAGAACTCTCCGCCAGGTGTTCAGGAGGCCGCTGCCCGCTTTTGCCCCCAAGCTCTCCGCCTCGGCCGCCGCAGAACTGGCCGGGCTCGTCGAGCTGGCACCGGAAGCGCTTTCGGGTGACAGCTTGCAACACAATGACCTCCGCCCGGACAATATCCTGATTCAGGGGGATCGGGTGCTGTTCTGTGACTGGAATTTCCTGAGCTACGGGCCGCTTTGGGCGGACTGGGTAGTGATGCTCAGCTATTCCCGTCACGGTGGTCTGGACGTCGATCCCTGGTTGCATGACTCCGCGTTGAGCTCCAGCGCGACAGCTGATCACATCGACTGTTGGCTGGCGATACTGGCCGCTTATTTCCTCTACTCCGCAGCCAAGCCCGAGGCTTCGGGCGCACGGGCGATACAGTGCACTGATGATTCTCGATTGGCTGATCGAACGCAGGGCGTTATGACGGGGCAAGGCATCTACGCTCAAGCGTTGGGCGAGGATTTCCGGAAGCTGCAGCCGGAAGTACAGGAGTACTTCTCTTTGCTCCCTGGGTCCGGTTTCTATGGAGTCGGCATCGGTGTCTTCGACGTCGCCGGCTGCCCCCAGCCTTGGTTGCGCCCGCTGATCAGGACGGCTGCCGCCGAGCAGGCCTTCTTCCCCGAGTACGGAGAGCGGATTCCCTTCCAGATAGAAAATCATGCCCATTTGGACCCTTTCGGGCGAGCCAGTCTCACGACTCGCCGAAGCCTGTCATTTCCCGGGCGAAACCGGATCTTTGAGAGCACCAGCAGCCTGGTAGACGGACGTTTGGTCGACTACCTTGGCAAGCACCGGCGTCTGGTCACTGATCTGACGCCTTCGATAGCCCCCGATGGAGCCCTGCGGGCTGTTTCAGATCACGGCCGACTGTTCACCCGGCAGCTGAAGCTCCGTCTGCCCGCCGTCGTGGAGGCAAAGGCCTATGCCTTGCAGTGGTGGGACGCAGATGCCGCCCAACACAGGATTCAGGTCAAGGTGATCCACCGGCAGCTCGGCGTCCTGCTGGTCTATGCCGGCGGCTTCGATTATCGCTTAGTGCGCTACCCGGCTCATGAAGCTGCGGCTCACGGGGTGCCGACCTCGCTGCCACACCCCGTGCTGCCCCAGCGCTGGGAAGTCCGTACTTAGAACGCCAGCGTAAAGACCGGATGTCGTCTCCCGGCCTCGGGATGACTCAGCCTCGGAATGATTCGACCTCTGCGTTATTCGGCTTGCGCCAGTTCGGCGAGCGCTTCGGACAAATCGGTAAGTCTGCCCAGCACTGCTCGCGCTGCACCGGGTGAATCAGTGAGCAGGGTACGGCCCTCGGTGAGGTGCAGACTGGACAGAGCCTCACCAGGCAGGCCGATGGTTCGCCAGGAACGCCAGAGTCGTTCCGCGCGGTGACGGGTACTCAGCTGCGGATCGGCGATCGAGTCGATGCCAAGCCAAGGCTGCCGTCCGGATTCCACTGCGGCGGCGAGCGCCTCCCACTCGGCAGAGCCGAATCCGGTCTCCGGAACGGCCACACCATCGGCCTCCGAGACGAGCAGTTCGCTCAGCGAATCAGCTGGCCCGGCGAGCACGATCTCTGACGCCCCGGCGAGCCGTACCGCTCCCATGACGATCGACCAGAGCGTCCGCACTTCATGCTCTGACACGGCTCGGATGCTCCGGTAGCCGCTCACCGTACGAATCGTGCCGTGCAGCACCCGAAGCAGTTCCGGTTCATCGAACTGTACGGTCAACCGTGCCCCGGGCGTCGCAGCACGGACCGCTTTGAGATGTTCCGAGATTCCGGCGGCCAAGGAATCCGCGATGTCTCGGCGCGCCCCGTAGTCGATCAGAGCTTTCTCACCCAGGGGCAGGTGGATTCCGGCAGCGAGGCTGAGCGGACCCATGATCTGGATCTTCAATTCGGGCACCGCCGAATCTTGAGCTCCTACGACGTCGGCCAGGACATTGAGATCAGAGGTCAGGAAGCTGTGTGCGCGACGCAGATCCGCTCCGGGTCGTTGCACGAATCGCCAGCCGAATGACTGAAGATCTACGGGGAGCTCGGTGAGCAGGGCCGCGGATCTACCCACCCTGTCTGCCCCGGGGCCTCGTTCCGGCAACTGCGCTAAAAATGGCAGATGCGGGCTGCCCAGCTCACCTAGGATGATTCGTTGTGCCTCGAGCGAATCACTGCCCGGCCAGCAGCCCAGGGCGCTGGCTCTAACCATCGAGGTCCGTTGCCTCCGGCCCCTGGGTCTGAGAGATGGCACGATGATTGCGGATCACTTCTGAGATGATGAAATTGAGGAATTTCTCGGCGAATTCGGGGTCCAGCTGAGCCTCTTCGGCCAGCCCCTTCAGCCTCTCGATCTGCGCGGTCTCGCGATCAGGATCACCCGCAGGAAGCTGATAACGGGCCTTGAGCACTCCCACCCGCTGGGTGGCTTTGAATCTCTCGGCCAGCAGATGCACCAGCGCGGCGTCGAAATTGTCAATACTGGACCGTACCGCCAGCAGCTCAGCCATCACTTCGGGGGCTACCTGCCCAGCGAGCGAGCTTGCGGTGGGGTCGAAGATTTCATGCGGCGAACTCATGATGCCAGTCTCTCATGCGGTCGGGGAGGCTTTTTCAAAGTGCCCACGTGTTGCCGTTATTCCACAGTGCTGGGCGACGTCGTGAAACATCTGAGTGCAGATTCGAGTCCAACTGGGTGAAATAGACGCTGTGGTGAACGGTTCAGGCCCGAACCGTTCACCACAGTATCTAGCTGAGCTATCAGTCCGATGAGCCGAGCAGGGCGCGATGCGCCTCACGACGCGCCGCTTGCTGCTGCGGATCGGGAACCGGCAGCGAGGCGATCAGCCGTTTAGTGTAGTCGTGCTGAGGAGCACTCATCACCTGAGAACCAATGCCCTCCTCCACCAGTTTGCCCTGATAGAGCACTCCCACCCATTCGGAGAGCATGTCCACCACTGCCAGATCGTGGCTGATGAAGAGCGCTGCGAAACCGAACTCGCTCTGGATCTCACGGAACAGCTCCAAGACCTTGGCCTGCACCGAGACGTCCAGTGCCGAGGTCGGCTCATCAGCGATCAGCAGTTTCGGATTGAGTGCCAGCGCCCGGGCCAGCGAAGCGCGCTGACGCTGACCGCCGGAGAGCTCATGCGGATAGCGATCGGCGTAGGAGGCAGGTAGCTGCACGGCCTCCAATAGCTCCGCAACGCGTTTCTTCACCTGCACCGGAGAGTCCGCGGTGTGAATCAGCAGGGGTTCGGCGACGCACTCACCGATTTTCAGCTGAGGATTGAAGGAGGCCGCTGGGTCCTGGAAGACGAAACCGATATCCTTGCGGTGCGGTTTGAAGCTGCGTTCCTTGAACTCCAGCATCTCATAGCCCAGCACCTTCAGCGATCCGCCCGTGGTGCGGTTCAGTCCGGCGATCGCCCGGCCGATGGTGGTCTTGCCTGAGCCAGACTCTCCGACCAGGCCGAACACCTCCCCGGCGGAGATCGTGAAACTCACCTGATCGACGGCGCGGAAGCCCGAGCGTCCAAACCTACCGGGGTATTCAATCACCAGATCCCGAGCTTCAACCAGAATCTCGGCGTCCTGGTGGGCCCGCACGGTCTGCCCCTGGGAGGCTGAGTTCCGTCCGAGGTGAGGAACCGCGGCCAGCAGGTTCTTGGTATATTCCTGTTGCGGAGCGGCAAAGAGTTGCTTGGCAGAAGCCTCCTCCACCACATCCCCCTTGTACATCACCACCACGCGGTCGGCCAGGTCGGCGACGACGCCCATATTGTGAGTGATCAACACGATCGAGGTGCCGAACTTATCGCGCACATCGCGCAGTAGCTCCAGGATCTCGGCCTGCACCGTGACGTCGAGCGCGGTGGTCGGCTCATCGGCCACGATGAGCGAAGGGTTCAGCGCGAGCGCTGCGGCAATCACCACTCGCTGTTTCTGACCACCGGAGAACTGATGCGGATAGTAATCGACCCGCTTCTCCGGTTCGGGCATGCCGACCTTTCGCAAGGCCTCAATGGCAGCGGCCTTGGCCTCTTTGCGGGAGATCTTGCCGCCGTCCTTCGCCCGATGGGCGCGCAGTCCTTCGGCGATCTGCCAGCCAACGCTATACACCGGGTTGAGCGCCGTCGAAGGCTCCTGGAACACCATGGACACATCGCGGCCACGCACCGCCCGCAGTTCTCGATGCGAGATCGACACCACATCGTGGCCGCTGACCAGCACCGCGCCCGAACTCACCGCGGTCTCCGGCAGCAAGCCGAGGATGGTCTTCGCCGTCACGGTCTTGCCCGAACCGGACTCCCCGACAATGGCAACCACTTCGCCCGGAGCGACCGAGAGGCTCACATCGTCGACGGCTTTGACGTCTCCGCCGTCGGTCGCGAAAGTGACTTTCAAGTGTTCAATATCTAGGACTTTGTCACTCATGGTTCGCCTCTGCTTGCTGCGTCGTTTTGGCGGCGGCTTGGACAGCCGCTGGCTGCTTTCCTGCTCGAGAGCGGTTCTTTCCGGCACGACGCCGGCCGCGCAGCCTGGGATCGTTCAGATCGTTCAGGCTCTCCCCCACCAGGGTCAAGCCGAGCACGGTGAGCACGATGGCAGCGCCGGGGAATACCCCGGTCCACCAGATGCCGCTGGTCGTATCGGCGAGTGCCTTATTCAGATCGAAGCCCCATTCAGCCGCTGACGTCGGTTCGATGCCGAAGCCCAGGAAGCCCAGGCCCGCCAGGGTGAGGATCGCTTCCGAGGAGTTCAGCGTGAAGATCAGCGGCAGCGTCCGAGTGGCGTTCTTAAAGATGTGCCTGCTGACAATCCGCCACGTCGAGGCCCCCACCACCTTGGCGGATTCCACAAAGGGCTCGGCCTTGAGCCTGACGGTCTCGGCGCGGATCACCCGGAAGTACTGCGGCACGAAGACCACCGTGATGGAGATCGCCGCCGCGAGGATTCCGCCCCAGAGATCGGAGCGACCGCCGCTGATGATGATCGACATCACGATCGCCAGCAGCAGGGAAGGGAAGGCGAAAATGGCATCCGCGATGACCACGAGCACTCGATCCAGCCAGCCACCGATGTACCCGGAGATCAGGCCGAGGATGACGCCGAGGAAGATCGAGAGCAGCACCGCAATCACGATCACCGAGACCGCGGTTTGCGCTCCCCAGATAGTCCGGGAGAAGACGTCGTAGCCGCCAACGGTCGTGCCCCAGATATGCTCCGCGGAGGGAGCCGCTTGGGTGGGGAAATCGCCGTGGGCATCGCTGATTTGATCGAAGCGATAGGGGGCGATCAACGGGGCGAAGATCGCGGTCAGCACGAAAATAGCGGTGAGCGCGCTGCCGACGATCAGCATGCCGCGTTGCAAACCCATGCTGATCTTCAGATGGGAGACAATGGGCAGCCGCCCGAAGAAGCCTTTTTTGACCGGCGGTGTGTTCACCGGAGTTTCCAATGCAGTCATCTCAGTACCTCACTCGGGGATCGATGAGCGCAGCGATCACATCGACGATGAAGTTGGTCACCGCGACGATCACTGCCAGCAGCGCGACAATGCCCTGCACCGCGACGAAGTCTCGGCTGCCGAGATACTGCGCGAGCTGGAAGCCGAGCCCCTTCCATTCAAAAGTGGTTTCGGTGAGCACCGCGCCGCCCAGCAGCATGGCGATTTGTAAACCCATCACGGTGATGATCGGGATGAGTGCTGGCTTATAGGCGTGTTTGGTGACCAAGCGGAATTCGCTGACGCCGCGGGAGCGCCCGGCTTCGACGTAGTCACGGCTCAGGGTGCCGATCACGTTGGTACGGACCAGACGCAGGAAGACACCGCCGGTGAGCAGGCCCAGGGCGACGGCCGGGAGTACGGCGTGCTGCAGCACATCGCCGAAGGCTGCCATATTGCCGCTGCGCAGCGCGTCTAAGAAGTAGATCCCAGTGGGGGCGTTGAGCTGCTGGAGGGCCAGCGCGTTGTCGGTATCGGCGCGCCCGGCGACCGGGAACCAGCCGAGCCACACCGAGAAGATCAGCTTGAGCAGCAGGCCAGCAAAGAACACCGGGGTCGCATAACCCAGGATGGCGAAGACCCGTAGCACCGCATCGGGCCATTTATCGCGGAACTTCGCGGCGACCATACCGAGCGGAATGCCGATCAGCAGCGCCACGATGAGTGAGAAGAAAGCCAGCTCCAAGGTTGCCGAGCCATAGGTGACCAGGACCTGGGTGATCGGCTGATTATCCAGCGTACTGCCGAAGTTCCCGGTGAAGATCTGACCGAGGTATTCGAAATACTGGATGAAAACGGGCCGGTCGTAGCCGGCATCGTGAATCCGGGCGGCGAGCTGGTCCGGAGGCAATTTGCCGCCCAGCGCCGCGGTGATCGGATCACCGGTAACCCGCATCAGGAAGAAGACCAGGGTGACCAGGATGAAGATGGTAGGAATGATGAGCAGGAAACGCACCAGGATATAGCGGCCCAGTCCGCCGCCGCCCCCCTTGGCTCGTTTGGCCGCCGGGGACTTGACCCCGGCGGGCCCGCCCTCAGGGTTTGTCTCTACTAGAGCAGTCATGTGTACCTTTGCTAGCGCCCGCTCGAAAATCAGCCGAGGGGCATGGCTTGGGGCAGGACGCTACGCGCCCTGCCCCAAGTGATCATTACTTCTTTGAAACTACGGCCAAACGGAACTTGAACGAGGCGTCCAGTGTGGTGTCCACGCCATCGATGTTCTTTCCGGAAACCGCGATCTGGTTACCCTGCAAAAGCGGCAGAGTGGAGAGATCCTTGGCTTCCAGCTCCTGAATCTGACCGATCAGATCTGCGCGCTTCGCCTTGTCATTGGTGCCCTGCTGCTCGGTGATCAACTTCTGCACTTCCGCATTGTCGTAGTGGTTGTGCAGGAAGTTGTCCTTCACGAAGAAGGGGGTCAGATAGTTGTCGGCGTCCGAGTAATCAGGGAACCAGCCGAGCTGGTAGACCGGGTAGAGGTCCTTGTTCCGATCTTTGGAGTACTGGGTCCACTCAGTGGACTGCAGGTTCACCTTGAACAGACCGGACTTCTCCAGCTGATCCTTGAC
Source organism: Psychromicrobium ferritrahens (assembly GCF_043789415.1). Taxonomy (NCBI): domain Bacteria; kingdom Bacillati; phylum Actinomycetota; class Actinomycetes; order Micrococcales; family Micrococcaceae; genus Psychromicrobium; species Psychromicrobium ferritrahens. The sequence continues at coordinate 737,854 of NZ_JBDLLW010000001.1, forward strand.
CTTGGCGTATTCATCGCCCGAGCCCGGTCCATAGTGGTCCGGGTTGTACTGCAGATTGACGGTGACCGGGCCACTTATTCCGGCATCGGAAAGCCGCTTCTTGGCTTTCTCCAGGCTGGGCGCACCACTGCCGTCACCGTAGAGCGATTTAAGCGGCTCGGTGGCACCGGGCAGGCCGCTCACCACGGGTGAATAGACAGGGGTGTAGGTGCCCTTGTAGACGCCCTCGGAGATGGCCTTGCGGTCCACCAGATCGGCGATCGCCTGACGCACCGCGAGTGCCTTCTGCGGATCCGCCTCGGGAGTCTTGGTGCCAAAGGGCATCGTATTGAAGTTGAAGACCATGTAACGCAGTTCACCACCGGGGCCGGTATGCACGGCCACGTTGTCCTTGCTCTTCAGGTCTCCGATGTCGGTCGCGCTCAGGCTGCGCCAGGCGACGTCGATCTTATTAGTCTGGATGTCGAGCTTGAGGTTATTGGAATTGGCGTAGTACTGAACGTTGACCACATCGGTCTTGGCCTTCTCCACCAGTCCGACGTAGCCGGTGTTGGCTTTCAGGCTGACCAGTTCGTTCTTCTTGTAGCTGGTCACATCGTAGACACCGGCAAAGGGGTGAGCCTTGACGATGTCCTCATCGGTCATCAGCTTATCGGCGGGGAAGACTTCGTCATCGACGATTGGGCCGGCCGAGGAGGTGAGCACACCCGGGAAAGTCTGATCATTGGGCTGCTTGAGCGTGAAAACCACAGTATTGGCATCCGGGGTGGCAACGCTCGCGAGATTGGTCAGCAGCGAGGCCGGACCATTCTCGTCATTGATCTTCAGGATCCGGTCAAAGCTGAATTTGACGTCCTTCGAGTCCAGGGTGTGGCCATTGGCGAACTTCAAATTGGGACGCAGTTTCACCGTGTACTCATTGGGTTTGGTGAAGGACGCGGACTCCGCCAGATCTGGTTCGACCTCATTACTCTGCGGCTTGATGTTCACCAGATACGGATAGACCTGCGTCTCCATGAACGTCGAACCATTGTCATAGGATCCAGCCGGATCGAGGGCGACGACTTTATCGGTGGTGCCGATGGTCAGTGAGCCACCCGAAGCGCCCGAGTTATTGCTACCCGTATTGCTGGCTGGGGTGGTGCAAGCGGTCAGTGCCAGAGCGGAAATGCCGGCAAAAGCCACGACATAACGCAGTTTGGAAGTGTTCTTAGCCATCCGAGAACTTTCTTTCGATGAGTGATCTACGCTGTCCCTGCCCCCGCAGGTGTGAGTCAGCGCACAATCATGATCCTTTGTTTCTACCAGAGACAAAGGGGTTTTTCCTACCGAAAAGCAAAGTTGCAATCAGTTAGTTATCGACTGACCACGATATTGTCGGCACGGAATCATCGACAATCTTCCCGGTCTCGCCCCTCGTAGCGACTCGGCTCGGGATGTTCCTGGCTTATTCTCGTGCGGCCTTGAGCTTCCGCCAGCCCCCGGCCCGATTATTGGCGATGATCTGCCGGAACATCGCCACCAAAGCGGATTCATTGATCCTCTCGCCCTCTCGGAAGGCGATGGTTCTCGCCGTCTTGTTCTGCTGACCGGCGGTGATAATTCCTTCCGGATCGGGAACGATTCCGCCGTCGTAAACAAAGACATTGACGTGATCTTTGGCGGCCAGCAAGGCGCAGATATTTCCTTCCGCGACGAAATAAGGCTGCACCGTCCGTTTGATCGTTTCCGTCACCTCAGGATCGGCGGCGTGCGCCAACTCGCGCACGCGCCGACAGATCAACTGCTGCCAGGCCGGAAGCGCGTCGATGTACTGATCGACTCGGGGGTCCGCCAGGTAGCTCATCCAGCGGTCAGACCGCTCGCTCCAGCGACCGGGCGGCGTCGATCGTCGCTTGCCCGAGCACTCTGGTGCCCTGGTAAAGCACCACTGTCTGCCCGGGGGCGACGCCCCGCATCGGCTCGATCAAGGTCACCACGAGGCTCGAGCCGTCCTCCACCCGAGCCCGCGCAGCCACCGGCTCGCCGTGCGCGCGCACCTGAGCCATGCAGTCGAATTCGGTGCCTTCACCCACTTCAGCAATCGGCTCACCGGCCCAGGAGATCTTGATCCCGCGGATCTCGTCGATCGCCAGCATCCGTTCCGGACCGACCACCACGGTATTCTCCTTCGGCCGGATCTCCAGCACGAAACGCGGCTTGCCGTCGGCTGCCGGGGTACCGAGCTTCAGGCCACGGCGCTGCCCCACGGTGAAGGCGTTGGCACCCTGGTGCGAACCGACGGTAGCCCCGGTCTCATCAACCACGACGCCGGGCTGCATCTCGATCTTCTCGGCCAGCCAGCCGCGGGTGTCGCCGTCGGAGATAAAGCAGATGTCGTGACTATCGGGCTTCTTCGCCACCGAGAGCCCACGGCGTTCCGCTTCCGCGCGGACTTCAGCCTTGGTGGCTGCGTCGGCGAGCGGGAACATCGAATGCTTCAGTTGCTCGTGGGTGAGTACGCCGAGCACATAGGACTGGTCCTTGGCCCAGTCATTGGCGCGATGCAGCTCGTAATTCCCCGCGGCGTCCTGGGTTACCCGGGCGTAGTGCCCGGTGCAGACCGCGTCGAAGCCCAGGGCCAGTGCCTTCTCCAGCAGTGCAGCGAACTTGATCCGCTCATTGCAGCGCATACAGGGGTTAGGGGTGCGTCCGGCGGCATACTCGGCGATGAAGTCGTCCACCACATCTTCTTTGAAACGCTCGGAGAAATCCCACACGTAATAGGGGATGCCGAGCTTATCCGCGGCCCGCCAGGCGTCGTTGGAGTCCTCGATAGTGCAGCAGCCTCGGCTGCCGGTGCGCAGGGTGCCGGGCATCCGGGAGAGCGCGAGATGTACTCCCACCACTTCGTGTCCCGCGTCGACTGCTCGCGCGGCAGCGACGGCGGAGTCCACTCCGCCGCTCATAGCGGCCAAAACCTTCATAGCTGCACCCTTATATTGTGTTCCACTGTCATACCTTTTCCTCCGTCAGAGAGGCCTCTGCCGAAGCCTTTTTGACCAGAGCAGTAGCCTTAGCGACAGTTGCTGCTGTCTGGATGGTCGATTCGTGACCGGCCATCCCGGCTTGCCTCGCTTGGGCGTAGGCCGCCGGCAAAGCGGCGATAAGCGCTTCAACGTCCGCGAGCCCGGTTGTATGCCCCAGGCTGAATCTCTGCGCCCCTCGCGCCTCGTCCTCGCTGAGCCCCATCGCCAGTAGCACGTGCGAGGGCCGGGGCACTCCGGCGGTGCACGCGGAGCCGGTTGAGGTCTCGATTCCCGCCATATCGAGCAAGAACAACAGAGAATCCCCCTCGCACCCTGGGAAGGTGAAGTGCACATTGCCGGGCAGCCTCTTCCCGGTGTTGGGCCCGGGTCCGCGGAGCACCGCTTCGGGGATCAGCGAGTTGATCCGTTCGATCAAAAGGTCTCGAAGCGCTGAAAGTCTCGACAGTTCCTCGGGCAACTTGTCGACGGCGTCCACCGCAGCGGCGGCAAAGGCAGCGATCGAAGGAGTATCGAGGGTTCCGGATCGAACGTCTCGCTCCTGTCCTCCACCGTGCTGCACGGGAGTGAGTTTGATCGCTCGGCCCAAGAGCAGGGCGCCGACCCCGACAGGTCCTCCGATCTTGTGACCGCTGATCGACATGGCTGCCAGACCGGAAGCATGAAAATCTAAGGGAATCGAGCCAAAGGCCTGGACGGCGTCGGAATGCACCGGGATGCCGTAGCTGGCAGCCAGCGCTACGATCTCCGCAATGGGCTGGATCGCTCCGACCTCGTTATTGGCCCACATCACGGAGACCAGCGCGATCGACTCTGGGTCCTCATCGAGCGCTTCCCGGTAAGCGTCCAAACGCAACAGCCCGTCGTCGTCGACCGGAAGCCAGCTCACTTCCGCACCTTCGTGTTTCTCCAACCACTCCACGGTGTCCTGCACTGCCGGGTGTTCAACGGCCGAGACCAGGATGCGCTTTCGCTGCGGATCGGCTTCTCTGCGAGACCAGTAAAGTCCCTTGACGGCGAGGTTGTCCGCCTCGGTGCCACCCGAGACGAAGATCACCTCGGAACGATGCGCTCCGGCAGCCGCGGCGAGGTTCTCCCGAGCTTCTTCCACCACGGCGCGGGCGCGACGTCCTGAGCCGTGCAGCGACGAAGGATTGCCGCTACGGCTGAGTTGCTGGGTGAGTGCGGCCAACGCGGGCTCAGAAAGAGGCGTGGTTGCCGCATGATCGAAGTACACGGGCACCGGACAATTCTACCTCCCGGCGGCTCAGCTCGCAGATTGTTTGAAATCTCCCTTGACCTGAACAACACCCGAGGTTTCAGAATTGAGTTATGGATACTTCCCTGATTCTGTGCGAGAGCTGCGGCGTTGAACACTCGACCGAAGCTCTCACAGCGGGTGACTGCCGGATTTGCCGGGATGATCGGCAGTACCTGCCGCCTTCCGGGCAGTCTTGGATCACGCTGGGCGAATTACTTGAACGAGATCAGCGGCTGGGTTTCCGCGAAGTCCATCCAGGCCTCTGGGAGATCCAGCCCGAGCCCCGGCTGGGTATCGGGCAACACTCGATCCTGCTTCGCACCTCGAGCGGAAATCTGCTCTGGGACCCGCCGGCCTCTATCGATCCGGCATCAATAGCGCGAGTTCAGGAATTAGGCGGAATTGCCGTCATCGCTTCGAGCCACCCGCATATGTTCGGGCTGCAACTCGAATGGTCAGCTGCGTTCTCGGATGCTCCCGTCTATGTCGCCGCGGCGGATCAGCGGTGGCTGCAGCGCACTGGCCCTGCTATTCAGCTCTGGTCCGAACGGCTGCAGCTGCTGCCCGAGGTGAGTCTGCTGCAGACCGGCGGTCATTTCCCCGGCAGCGCGGTGGCGCACTGGGCCGCCGGGGAAGGCGTATTGCTCACCGGGGATACCATCTTTCCGGTGCCTTCGGGCTGGGTGAGCTTCATGCGGAGCTACCCGAATTACCTGCCGCTCTCCCCCGCAATAGTCCGTCGGGTCGCGGCGCGGGTCTCCACCCTGGAATTTGATCGGATTCACGGCAATTTCGGCAACGTCATCCCGCGCAATGCCAAGGCCGTGATCAATGAATCGGCGGAACGCTATGCAGCCTGGGCTTCCGGGGAGAACGATCAGCTCTGCTGAGCCAGCTCACTCGCTGGGCCTTCTGTGAGCAGCACTGATCTGAGTGCCCCTGAGTTACCCTTCTGATGTCCATTCCGTGGACGGTCAGCTCACGGTGACCGGGCATTGGTTATGCTGGCAATATTCTCATTATTCGAGAATAGAATCTCACAATATGAGACTTTGACGGGGAGGTGGCGAGTTCCCGATGCCGCAGAAACCGAGTCGCTGGTTAATGCTGGGCTTGGCCGTCCTGGCCCAGGCCACCAGCTCAATCGTGGTCAACGGAATGGCTTTCCTGATACCGCAGATGAATCATCAATGGGGGCTCGATCTTTTCGGCTCCGGGCTTCTGATCGCCATGCCACTAGCGGGCACCATGCTCACCCTGATCATCTGGGGTGCGATTATCGACAGAATCGGGGAAAAACTCTCACTGGGCATCGCCCTCGCGTCCACCACGGTCTTCATCTGCGCCGCCGCGCTCAGCAATTCGCCCCTTCTGCTGGGTGTCTTCCTCTTCCTGGCCGGCGCTGCCACCGCTTGCACCAACTCCGCCGGCGGGCGCGTGGTGGTCGGCTGGTTTCCGCAGAGACAACGTGGCCTGGCGATGGGAATTCGCCAGATGGCGCAGCCTCTGGGGGTCTCGGTGGCTTCGCTGTTACTTCCGGCCATTGCCGCCGATGGCAGATTGCAGGACTCGCTCTGGGTGGTCACCGCCATCGCTGGCCTGGTCACGGTGGCCTGCTGGCTAGGGATCAGCAATCCGGCCCGGCGGGCCCGGCGCGCTGACCCCCTGCAGGAGAACCCTTACCGGCAGAGCGGCTTCCTGCTCCGCATCCATCTGGTTTCCGCCGTCCTGGTGATCCCGCAATTCACCGTCTGGACCTTCTCGCTGGTCTGGTTGATCGGTGACCGGCAGCTATCGCCCCCTCTGGCGGGGCTGGTTATTGCGCTCGCTCAACTGACCGGCGCCCTGGGCCGCATCGCGGTGGGCATCTGGTCTGACCGAGTCGGCTCCCGGGTGGTTCCACTGCGTATCGTGGCCTTAGCGGCGGGCTTCGCGATGGGGCTGCTGGCACTCACCGACTGGCTGGATTCCCCGTGGTCCGTTGCGCTGCTCGTGCTGGCCTCCGTCGTCACAGTGGCCGATAACGGTCTGGCCTTCACATCGGTAGCCGAGGTCTCCGGCCCCTATTGGTCGGGGCGGGCTCTCGGTGTCCAGAACACCGGGCAGTACCTGATCTCCGCGATCGTTCCGCCGGCGATCGGTGGATTCATCGGGCTCTGCGGCTTCCCCTTGACCTTCGCGCTGATCGCGGTGGCTCCCCTGCTGGCCGCGCCCTTGGTGCCTCAGCAGGCCGCAGAACATCGGGCCACCGCAGCAGCCAGCTAGTGCCCCTGGCGCTCACTGCTGCGGCGGCAGCACGGCAAGCCCGCTCTGCACCGAGTTGAAGGTCGCATCGAGCAGGGCATCGTTCGGGCAGCTGAGGCTGAAGGCGATCCCCGACCCGGCCCGATTGAACATCCTGGCGCTATAGAGCTTGGCCGGGGACTTTCCTTGGGCCGGAGTGCGCAAGGAAAGGAGTTCGATTTTGGGCGAGGGCTTATCCAGCTGACGCGCCCAGCGCATCGTGGTGACCTTCAAAGTCTCCGGCAAAATCGATGGCACCAAGTATTTGAAAAGCGCCAGCGTCGAGGCTCTATCATCATTGGTCACCATCAGTCCCTGCTGATTGATGGTCTGCCAGTAGCTCAATTGGCAGCCGTTGCCGTGCTGATATTGTGTCCAGCCCGCCTGATTACTGCGAAGCAGCTTCCAGCTCGGCGGCGGAGTCTTGCCATTGACCACATCAGCTTGCAACAGCTGGTCGCCCCACCCCACGGGCACCCCCGCAGAGAGCGTGTTCCCGGCCGCCCAGGTCATGTCCTTGGCGGCGACGGCGTCCGCGTTATGCCCCGGGGTCACCGTGGGAGCAGCGTAGCTGGGAGTCGGGCTGGGCGAAATCGTCGAAGTGTCCTGAGGAACTTTAAGAGTGAAGCTGCACCCGCTCACAGCGGCCGACAACGACACCGCTAACAGGCCGAACAGGAATACTCCCGCAGCCCGTGGCCGGTGACCGGGCATCCCGCTCCCTCGCATGACTCTCCCACAGCTGGCTCACTCTGACGCCCCTAGAGTATCAAGCACAGCCGACGTCGGCTGCTGCCGAGTTGACATACGAGTTGGCATATTGGGTCCGAGCAGGAGCAGGATAGGGGGGTGGCTACTAACGAATCCGAACAACACCCCTGGAGCCGTTATGTCGCTCTGGGCGATTCATTCACCGAGGGAATCGGCGATCCTGAGCCGACCAGCCCCGGCGGGCACCGCGGCTGGGCAGATCGGGTAGCCGAGGAACTCAGCAAAGGGCATCAGGACTTCGCCTACGCGAATCTGGCGATCCGTGGCAGATTGCTGCAACAGATCCTGGACGAACAGCTCGACCCCGCACTGGCTCTGAACCCGGATCTGATCTCGATCTCCGCCGGAGGCAACGATCTGATCCGTCCGGGCTCCGATCCGGACGCTCTGGCCGCTTCGCTGGATACCGCCGTCGGCGCGATGGCCGCTGCCGGTGCCACCGTGCTGCTGTTCAACGGGCCGGATATCCGGGACACCCCGGTACTGGGCCTGGTCCGCGGGAGGGTCGCCATCTACAACGAGAATCTGCGTACCATCGCAGCGCGTCATGACGCCGTCATCGCGGATATGTGGTCGCTGCGGGAGCTTTCAGCTCCCGCGATGTGGGACGACGACCGGCTGCACTTCTCCCCGCTCGGGCATCACCGAATCGCCATGATGGCCTTGGATTCGCTCAATGTGCCGCATCAGCTGCAGCCCCTGGATCCTCCTCCCCTGCCGGTGCGGACGTGGCGGGAGGCTCGCAGTGAGGACCTGGTGTGGGCCCGTGAGTTCCTGGTGCCCTGGGTGCTGCGCCGCATCCGTCATCAGTCATCGGGTGACGGCGTGAGCGCCAAACGCCCCACGCCGGGACCGGTCAGCGGGCCGGCACGAAGCAGTTCGCCGAGGCAGCGCAGCTCCCTCGGCGACTGAGCTTCGGCACAAGCCGATCCCGCCCGCGCAGTATGAGCAGAGTAAAGGGTAAGTAAGGGTAAACAGAGTAATCTGGGGGCATGATCAGCGCCCTGCAACCGGTTGCTTCACATTCCGATGTGAGTCTTTTCCCGTGGTTATTCTTCGGGTTGATGATCTTGCTTTCGGTCGGCCGCGTGATCAGTTGGGTGCGCAAAAAGCAGCAGGACTCAGAGCAGCTTCCGCCATCCCAGCAGAATCCCAGTGTGTTCAGCGTCGGGTACCAGCCACCGTCCGACTTTCATTACCCGGAGTCACAACAAGACGCCCTTCCGCCGCTGCCGGTCCCGGCCCGGCCACTGCCGGACAAAGCCGACTGGCGGAAACCCGCACAGCCGAGTCAACCGACTCCCGGTATCTCGGGCTTCGCCTCCTCTCGTTGGGCTGCCGAGCAGGAGCTGAAACGGCTGCTCACTGAACTCGACCAGCGGCGGCGTTCGGGGCAGATCAGCGCTGAACAGTATGCCGCCGAGCGCGAAGCGATCTTCCGGAACCGCTAAGCGATCGCCCGCCCTCGGCTTCACGGGGCTGTGCTCAGAGCCCGTTCTGGCTCAGCAAGTCACTGATCTGCGCCGTCTCAGTGAGGAACCCATCGTGACCGATCGCCGAGTCGATCCAGTACACCTCGACGGGTTCGCTCAGCGCTTCGGCTAGCTGCACGGTCTGCTCGGGCAGATAGAGCCGGTCCGAGGTCACCGCCGCCAGACTGAATTTCACCCCCGACGCTCTCCTCAGGGCTTGCTTCAGGCCGCCTCGACCGCGGCCCAGATCGTGACTCATCAAGGCCTCGGTGAGGGTGATGTAACTATTCGCATCGAAGATCTGGTTCAGCTTCGCGGCCTTATGATCCAGATAGCTCTCCACCTGATAGCGCTGCCGCCAGGCTTCGGAACCACGCTCAGCTGATACCGGAGCTTCCCCTTCTTGCGCTGAGCGGCCGAACCGCAGTCCCAGCTCGGCCTCTGAGCGATAGGAGATATGCGCGATCCGTCTGGCCAGGCCAAGACCCTCCAGGGGTGCCGCCGAACCGTAGTAGTCACCGCCCGCGAAAGCCGGGTCCTGACGAATGGCCAGCAGCTGGGTTTGCGCGAGCGCGATCTGTTCCGCAGTGCTCGCCGGGCAGCTCGCGAGCACCACGGCATGGCGCACCCGCTCCGGGTAGCTCACCGCCCACTCCAGCGCACGGGCACCGCCCATCGATCCCCCGACCACCGCATGCCACCGGGTAATCCCGAGTGCATCGGCGAGCAAGGCCTCCGCCCGCACCGAGTCTCGCAGGGTCAGGAAGGGGAAGCGCGAGCCCCACGGTTTGCCGTCCGGGGCGGTTGAGGAAGGTCCGGTGCTGCCATAGCAGCCACCTAGGATATTCACCGAGACGACGAAGAACCTCTCGGTATCGATCGCCTTTCCCGGGCCCACTAAGCCATCCCACCAACCGGCCTGCTCCGACTCTCCCTGAGCGGCGTGAGAACTACCGGTCAGGGCATGCAGCACCAGGACGGCGTTGGAAGCTCCGGCATTGAGCCTGCCCCAGCTCTCATACGCCAGCGTCGTCTCCGGTAACCGTTCGCCCGTTTCCAGAGCCAGTTCGCCCAGCGACTGAAAGCGCAGCTGGCTGGGGTCGACACCCAGCAAAGCCTGCTCCGATAATTCTGAGATCGTCGTCATCACAGCGCGGATTTCGCCGCCCTGAAACCAGCCTCCAGATCCGCCAGGATATCCGTGATGTTCTCCAGTCCCACCGAGAGCCTGACCAGCCCCGGAGTGACTCCGGCTTTGAGCTGCTGGGCCTCGGTGAGCTGAGAGTGCGTGGTGGAGGCGGGGTGAATCACCAACGACCTCACATCACCGATATTGGCCACATGGGAATGCAGTTCCAAAGCGTCCACGAAGCGCTTCCCGGCGTCCACACCGCCCTTGATATTGAAGGCCACCACGGCACCGATCCCCCGCGGGCCGTATTTCTGCCCACGCTGGTACCAAGGGCTGGAGGGTAACCCGGCATAGGCCACCGATTCCACACTGTCATGCTCGGTGAGCCAGTTCGCCACCTCCAGCGCATTAGAGACATGCCGTTCCACCCGCAAACTCAGAGTTTCCAGCCCCTGCGCGATCAAGAAAGCATTGAAGGGCGCCACCGCGGAGCCCAGATCGCGCAGCAACTGCACCCTGGCCTTGAGGATATAGGCCAGATTAGCGCCCAAGGCACCACCGACGCCGAGATCCCGGGCGTAGACCAGGCCGTTGTAGCTCTCGTCCGGGGTGTTGAAGCCCGGGAATCTCTCCGGTTCCTTGGCGAAGTCGAAGCGACCGCCATCGACGATCACGCCGGCGATCGCGGTGCCATGTCCGCCGAGGTACTTGGTCGCGGAATGCACCACGATATCCGCCCCCCATTCCAGCGGCCGCACCAGATACGGCGTCGCAAGCGTATTATCGACGACGAGCGGCACTCCGGCCTCGTGGGCGACGGCACTGATTCCCTCCAGATCGAGCACGTCCTGACGGGGATTGGAAACCACTTCACCGAAGAAGAGCTTGGTGTTCGGGCGCACCGCGGCTCGCCACTGCTCCAAATCATCTGGGTCTTCTACGAAGGTGACCTCGATGCCGAATCTCTTGAGCGTGTGAGCGAGCAGATTATAGGTTCCGCCGTAGAGGCTGGGGCTGGCCACCAGGTGGTCTCCCGCCTGAGCGATGTTCAGGATCGCAAAGGTCTCCGCGGCCTGCCCGGAAGAGAGCAGCAGAGCCCCGACGCCGCCTTCCAGGCTGGCGATCCGCTGTTCGACCACGTCCTGGGTCGGGTTGCCGATTCTGGTGTAGATGGGTTCCAGTTCTGCGAGCGCGAAGCGCTTGGCAGCGCTCTCCGCACTGGGGAAGACGAAGGAAGTGGTTTGGAAAATCGGCAGTGCTCGCGCACCGGTACTCGGATCGGGTTGTTGGCCCGCATGGATCTGCCGGGTTTCGAATGACCAGCCGTTGCTCATCTCAGACTCCTTGTTTCAAGGGTCCTCAAGGTCGCCGCGATGAAGGCGGTTACCGGGCAGAGGAACCCGCGCTTGCACCTGATCTATTGACCAGGGCCCGGTCGTCACCCGGGGCACCCCACCGCGGAGGAGGGTTGCCGTCCAGCAAGCCGGGGCAGGCGTTCCGACCTCAGATGTGACACGGGATCAAGGAACTTTGCTGGCACTCATGACCTGTTTAAAGTGTGCAGTCCGCACCGGAGGCTAAGCAAGGTCAGGGAGCTATTGTGACGCTGCATTTCCCGCGATGCGCGGAGGTTACGGAGGAAATCTCACAGCGGATTCATGGTGCGCGAAGCGCGCAACGCACAGCGCAACTTAGGTAGACCTTAGTCGAGAGGCGGGTCACAAAGTGCGAGGATATGGGCATGCGCATGGACCACGTTTCTTACGCTTGTGAACCGGATGGACTGGCTGCCACCACCGAGCGGATCTCTGACGCTCTAGGAATCAAGGCCGTCCGCGGCGGGGTGCACCCCCGCTTCGGCACGCGGAATATGATCATTCCGCTCACCAATCATCACTATCTCGAAATCGTCGAAGTACTGGATCACCCAGCTTCAGACAAAGCTCCCTTCGGTCAGGCCGTGCGCGCCCGGTCAACTGCCGGTGGCGGCTGGATGGGCTGGTGCGTCGAGGTTGACGACCTGCTCCCCTTTGAAGAACGGCTGGGACGCAGCGCAGTTCCCGGAAACCGGAAATTTCCGGATGGCCAGGAACTGATCTGGCAGCAGATCGGCATTAAAGGTCTGATCGCCGACCCCCAGGTACCTTATTTGCTCAAATGGGAAGGCGATCCCGCACTGCACCCTTCACTGGCCAAGCCGAGCGACGTCAAACTCGCCAAGCTCACCATCGCGGGCTCTGCCGAACGAGTGACTGAGTGGCTGGGAGAGTGCGTGGATAAGCCACTGCAGGATGTCGCGGTTGAGTGGGTCGCCCCTAAGGGCACTCCGGGCATCATGAGCGTCACCTTTGAAACCGCCCACGGCGAAGTCACGGTCTGAACCTCAGCCAATATTCAACGCTCTGATGCTGAGGGCGACGGAGTGCCGTCAGCGAGCGAGCAGGGTTCCCCGCCCGGGCTTGCGAGGGAAAGGGCAGCTCACGAGCCTTGGCCGAAACCCAATTGCGGGCCGAAGCTGAAGGCCGCGATGTCCAGCAGCGAATGCGCCACCACGAGCGGCATCACCCGTTTGGTCTTGGTGTAGAGCCAGCCGAAGATCAACCCCATCACGAAGTTGCCGGCGAACGGCCCAAAGCCCTGGTAGAGGTGGTAGCTGCCACGCAAAAGAGCGCTGGCCACAATCGTCCACCAGGGCTGCCAGCCGAGTTGCTTCAGCCTGGTCATCAGAAACCCCACGACGATCACTTCTTCGAGCACGGCATTGCGCAGCGCGGAGATGATCAGCACCGGAATGGTCCACCAGTAATCATGAAGTGAGCTGGTCACGATCTGGGCGGTCACCCCGAGGCTGCGTCCCAGCGCATAAAGACCCAGCGAAGGCAGCCCGATCAGCAGCATCAGGCCGATTCCCCCTAATAAGTCGCGCCAGAGCAGGTCGCGCCACGGGCGGCTGATGGTGAATCCGATGGCCTGGAATCCGCTGCGGGCGGGTTTCCACAGCAGGTAGAGCGCTAGGGCCACCGGTACCAGGGCGAAGAAGTTATCAAGCAATTGATAGGTCAGATCGAAGTACTCGCGGTTGATCTTGGGCGTATTCAATTGCGCGGTAGCTTGCGAGATCGGCGCGCGGGTCAGATTCTCGATCAGATTGACGACGGCGTAAACAGCAGATTGCCCCAGGGAGAGCCCCAGCACGATCAAGATCTCTGCTCGCCAACGGCGTGCCAGTCCAGCAACTCTTCCCATGACTGACATTAAACAGCCATTACACTCAAGACCATGAGTGCGCCTCGTCAGATCATCATGTTGCGACACGGACAGTCGGAGGCCAATCTGGATCAGACCATCTACGACAGGATTCCGGATTACCGGATTCCGCTCACTGAACTCGGGCTCGAACAGGCCAGAGCGGCCGGTGAGGAGATCCGTGCGCAGTTGGCCGGTGAAAAGGTGTGTGTCTACGTCTCCCCCTACCTCCGGGCTTATCAGACCCTGGAAGCGCTGGGTCTAGGAGACAGCGTTGACCGGATCTTCGAGGAGCCCCGACTGCGCGAACAGGACTGGGCCAATTTCCAGGACCCGGCCGATATCGCGGAGCAAAAGGAACTGCGGAACGCCTACGGTCACTTCTTCTACCGGTTCAGGGACGGCGAGTCAGGTTCGGATGTCTTCGACCGGATCTCTTCCTTCTTGGAGACCCTCTACCGGCACTGGAGCCGCCCGGATTACGCACCCAACACCTTGCTGATCACCCACGGACTCACCATGCGTTTGTTCTGCATGCGCTGGTTCCACTGGTCGGTGGAGTACTTCGAATCGCTCAACAATCCAGAGAACGCCGAGTTGCGCACCCTGCTACGGGGAGAGAGCGGTCATTATCAACTCAGCCCCGGCTTCAAGCAGTGGAAGCACGTGACGCCGAGCCAGACGGTGCTGGACGCCCCCAGAAGCGCTGTGCAATAGCTAATATTCGTCTGACTTAATTAGTCGGTTCTCAAGTTTTGAGGGTAGCCTTACCTTGGTTCTACATACCCCCATTGCTCTTGTCCCTGGAGTCCGTCCTTGCTCGCCACCCTCGTCATCGGCCTACGTGAAGGTCTGGAAGCCGCACTCATCGTCGGCATCATCGCAGCCTTTTTGAAGCGCAATGGCAAGAGCCTGGGCGCTATGTGGTTCGGAGTGGTCAGTGCGGTGGCGATCAGCATCGGCGTCGGGGTCACCCTGGAACTCATCTCCGTCTCGCTTCCGCAGAGCCAGCAAGAGGGCATGGAGAGCATCATCGGCGCGATCGCCGTCGTGATGGTCACCGGAATGATCTTCTGGATGTCGAAAAATGCCAGGACGCTCAAGGGCGAGTTAGAGACTCAGGCAGCTGGAGCTGTGCGGAACGGCAGCACCCTGGCGCTCGCTGTGATGGCTTTCCTCGCAGTGCTGCGCGAGGGCGTGGAAACCTCTGTCTTCATGCTGGCGGCCTTTCAATCGTCCAGGGATGCGCTGAGCGCTGGTCTCGGCGCGGTGATCGGAGTCGCCATTGCGATCGCCATCGGTTACGGGATTTACCGCGGCGGCGTCAAACTCAATATGGCTCGGTTCTTCCGGGTCACCGGGGTCTTCCTGGTCCTGGTGGCAGCCGGCTTGGTCTTGATGTCGCTGCGCACCGCTCACGAAGCCGGTTGGATCTCAGTTGGCCAGGACAACACCGTCAATCTCTCTTGGCTGGCGCCCAATGGATCCCCTCAGTCAGCCTTGCTGACCGGTGTGCTAGGCATTCCCGCCGATCCGAAGTTGATCGAAGTACTGGGCTGGGCGCTCTACCTGGTGCCCATGCTGCTTTTCGTGCTCTGGCCGCAAAAGCACAAGATCAGCGACGCCGCACTGCCTCGCTTCCGTCGGATTCTCGGTGCTTCGCTGGCCGCTGCCGCCATCGTACTGGCGATCACGGTCGCGCTAATTTCCCAGCCCGGCCCGAGCACGGCGTCCCTGCCCTTGAGCTCTGGCACCGACCAGCAAGGCTCCTTGACGCTGAACGGAGAACTGCTAACCCTGAGCACCGCAACAGGCCCTACAGATTATCGGCTCCCCGAAAAGCCGCTTGAGACGGCGGATCATGCCGGGGTCAAGGCTCAGCATTTCAGCCTGGAGATTCCCGCCGAGGGCAGCCAGCCGCAGCAGCTCAGCCTGCAACAACTCGTCACTCTGAATTCCGGTCGACTCCCGGTGGGCATCAGTGCACAGCGTAACCCCGGCCCCTTTGAAGCCTCCTGGCACAATCAAGGGAAACTCGAGGTCTGGATCGCCGAAGGCGCCCTGCTCGACGCCAGCAAAGTTTCCGGCACGGATCTGACGCTCAGCGGTGGCGGACTGCCCACTCCCCGCAGCATCCCCATCGATCAGCCGGCGGAGAGCTGGCAAGCGGTTCGGGCCGGAGTGAGTTCGGCTGCCAGCGCCATCGAAACCGCTTCCCAGCGGCGAGACGAAAGCTTGCTCTGGGGCCTTTGGTTGCCCGCGGTGTTGTTAACCGCCGGGCTGATTTTTGCCCTATTATCTTTTCGTCGGCCAGAAACGGTCATCCGGTCATCCTCCGGCGGCTCAGAAACTCCAACAGTAGCTACACATTCAGTATCGAAGGGACCTCTCCGTGTCTAAACCTCGTTCTGCCCTCCTCCCCTCGGCCTTGACCGCCGGGCTGAGCGTCATTGTCGCGATCTCCCTGGCCGCCTGCGGTGGCAGTAGCACCCCCTCGGCTTCCAACGTCAGTTCCTCAGGCACCGCACCGGTATCCAATGGGGCAGCTCAGGTCAAAGTGCAGATCAAGAACATCAATGGCGGGGATTCCTGCAGGCTGGATTACAGTTCCGCACCGGCCGGACCTGTTACCTTTGAGACCTCCAATACGAACGCCATCATGGTGAGCGAAGTAGAACTGCTCGACGGTAAGCGGATCCTCGGCGAACGTGAGAACGTGATCCCCGGCCTGGACCCCTCCAGCTTCACGGTGAATCTGACCGGCGGGACATACCAGCTGTATTGCCCAGGCGCCAATGAGGAGAACACCACTTTCACGGTGATCGGAGACGCCGCCAGTGCCGGCAGTTCGCTCGCGGATGAACTCAAAACCGGCACCGATGGCTATGCCAAGTACGTCGACAATCAGGTCGACCAGCTGGTTACCTCGGTGGGTCTGCTGAAGAAGCTGATCGATCAGGGCACCCTCGAGTACGCCCAGGATATGTATGCTCGGAGCCGCCCCTTCTACGAGCGCATCGAACCGGTGGCTGAGAGCTTCCCTGACCTGGATCCGGCGATCGATCTGCGGATCGCCGATGTGAAGCCAGGAACCCCCTGGACGGGTTTCCACCCGATTGAAAAAGATCTCTTCGAGACCAAGGTGATCACGGAGAACACCAAGAAGCTCGCGGCAGGCCTGGTGCAGGATGTTGCCAAGCTGAAGACCTTGACCACCGGCCTGAAGTACAAGGCCGAGGAACTGGCCAATGGTGCCTCCGGCCTGTTGGAAGAGGTACAGTCCTCGAAGATCACCGGGGAAGAAGAGGCATACAGCCACATCGACATGGTGGACTTCGTGGCCAACGTCGAAGGCTCGCAGCAGTCTTTCGAGTATCTACGGCCCGCTCTGACCAAAATCGATGCGGATCTGACCAAGACGATCAGCGCGAAGTTCGACGAAGTGAACAAAACCCTAGATGGTTATAAAGGCCCAGGATTCGGCGGTTATAAGCTCTATGACGCGGCTTTCAAGGCCGCTGAGGGCAAGAAGCTGACCCAGCTGATCCAGTCCCTGCAGGCTCCACTGTCCAAGATCGCGGAGAAAGTCGCCACCGCCTAGATGAGTTCTCAGGAACCTGAAGAAACCTCCGACGGGGTCTCCCGTCGGAGGTTTTTCGGTGCCGGAGCAGCGGTCTCGGCCGCCGGAGCTCTGGCCGTAGGCGCTGTCGGCGGGGTTGCCGCGGCTAATGCCCTGCGCTCCGAGCAAAAGCCCGCTCCGCCGATCTCCGAACTGCGCTACCCCTTTTATGACGCTCATCAGGCCGGAATAGCCACTCCTCCACAGGACCACTTGGTCTTCATGTCCTTCGACTTCACCACCGCGAGCGTCACCGATGTGCAATTGGTCTTGGCCAAGTGGAGTGCGGCGATGGCTCAGATGTGCGGTGGCGAAGCGATTGGCAGCGCTGAACCCGCCCGCGAGCAGGCCGTTCCGGTGGACACCGGGGAAGCCATCGGCATGGGCCCCCAGGGCCTCACCCTGACCCTGGGCTTCGGCCCCTCGCTGTTCGACGAGCGTTTCGGACTGGCGAAATTCAAACCGAAACTGCTCAAGGACCTGCCAGCGATGGCCGGCGAGTCCCTCGACCCCGCCTATGTCGGCGGGGATCTATGCATTCAGGCCTGTGCTTATGACCCGCAAGTGGCCTACCATGCGGTACGCAATCTGGCCCGAATGGCCCGCACTCAGGTGAAGACCCGCTGGACAGTGCTAGGTTTCGGCCGCGCCTCTGCCGGAGCCAATCAGAGCACGCCAAGGAACCTGATGGGTTTCAAGGACGGCACCCGGAACATCACCTCCAGCGAGGACCTCGCCGAGCACGTCTGGGTGAAGGACTCCGATCAGGCCTGGATGGACGGCGGCAGTTACCTGGTGGCCCGGAAGATCCATATGCTGATTGAGACCTGGGACGCCGATTACATCGGCGATCAGCACGCCGTCTTCGGCCGCACCAAAGTCGAGGGAGCCCCGCTCACCGGCAAAGCCGAGCACGATGTGCCGGATTTCACCGCCAAAGGCGCCGATCAGCAGCCAGTGATCGCCCCGGATTCGCATATCGCCTTGGCCGCTCATGAGAACAACGGCGGAGTAAAGCTGCTGCGCCGGGGCTATAACTTCACCGATGGCATCGATAGCGTGGGGCGGCTGGACGCCGGGCTGTTTTTCCTGAGTTTCCAGAAAGACCCTCAGCAATTCATCGCCCTGCAGTCCAAACTCGGCGCCTCTGACCGGCTCAATGAATACATCAGGCACGTCGGCTCAGCACTCTTCGCTGTGCCGCGAGGGCTCCCGGAAGCGGGTAAGTACTTCGGCCAGGAGTTCTTTAAATAAGCCCGTCGCCGAGTCAGGGCAGCCGGACGCTCAGGTCGTTATGAGATGATCTGTGGATGGACGCCGAGATCAATCCCCTAGTCCCGAACGGCTGGGATGCCGGGCTCCTCGTGCTCGGCTTAGTGCAATTGGTTCTGCTGGTCTGGGCCTGGCTCAGCATTGCCCGCAGCTCCATCCCCGCTCAGTTCAAACTGCTCTGGGCTCTCCTGGCCTTGATCTTGCCGGTTTTCGGCAGTCTGATCTGGCTCGCGGGGCGACGTCGCTGGCAGCAGGGCTCACTGCCCCGGTCTTGATCCGCCCAAGCCTCCGTCGCCTTCAGCGGGCTCAAACCTCCGGAGCTACCAGAACATCGATGTCATGAGCAGCGAAAGCGGCGATCTGCTCGGCTGTGACTCCCGAGTCGGTGATCAATCGCCGGAAATGGTATCCCTCCATGGTGGCGAAGGCCCGCTGCCCGATCTTCGAGGAATCCGCCAGCATATAGGCATCGGCGGCCCGGCGCGCCATCAGGGAGTTCACCGTGGCCTCGCCCTCATCGGTGATCGTCGGGCCGACCACCGGATCAATGCCGTTCACTCCGATGAAGGCGAAGTCAAGGGCGACTTTCTGCAAGATGATGTCGGTGTAGGGGCCAACCAGCTCGTAGGAGCGCGGGTTCACGATGCCTCCGGAGACCATGATCTTGAAATTGGGCCTGACCGCTAGCTGAGCCGCAATATTGATCGCATTAGTGACCACCGTGAGAGTGGGCTTATTGGAAGGCTCCGCCAGGTCCTCCCGGGTCGAGAGCACCTGGGCCAGTGCCGTCGAAGTGGTGCCGCCGCACAGCCCGATAACGGCGCCTCGGGGAATCAATTCACTCGCCGCGAGAGCGATCTGATGCTTCTGCTGAGCGTGGTCATCCCGGTTATAGCGACCCGGTAGATCGTAGGACACCGAACCGGCGACCGCGCCGCCCCGAGTGCGGCTCAGCAGCCGCTCACCAGCCAGCGAATCCAGATCACGCCGCGCCGTCGCCGGAGAGATTCCAAGTTTCTCGACCAGATCTTCGACCTCGATCCGTCCGGTTTGCGCCAGCAGATCCAAAATTGCCGTCAAGCGCTCACTTCGAATCATCGAATGCCTCTTTCATGAAACTCTCTGAAACATGGTTAGCAATCTGGCGACTTCGGGGATCAAAGCTTCCCGACCCGCTGCCAGATATTTCCGGGAGTCCACCGTTTCCGGATGTTCCGCGAGGTATTCACGGACAGCCCGGGTGAAGAACCCGTTCAAATGGGTGGAAACATTGATTTTACGCATTCCTGCGGCGATCCCCTGCACCAAAACGTCATCGGCGACGCCCGAGGAGCCGTGCAGCACCAGCGGAACCGCAAGAGCGAGCCGAAGCTCCTCGATGCGCCGCAGATTCAGTGCAGCGCTCCGCTCGGTCATCGCGTGCGAGGAGCCCACCGCCACCGCGAGCGCATCAACGGTCGTTTCGGCGACGAAGGCGGCAGCTTCTTGAGGGTCGGTCAGCACCCCCGGAGCGTGGGCTCCGTCCTTGCCTCCTACCTCACCCAGCTCAGCTTCCAGATAGACTCCGTGAGCGTGCGCGTAATCGGCGACTCGGCGGGTCGCCGCGACGTTGTCCCGGTACTCCAGGGTGGCGCCGTCGTACATCACCGAGCCGAAGCCATAGTCGATGGCCGCCATCGCCAATTGTTCGGATTCCGCGTGGTCCAGGTGCACAGCGATCGGCACACTGGCCAGCCGAGCGGCTTCGAGCGTCGCGGCAGCGATTGGTTCGAGGGCACCGTGATAGTTCACGCAATTCTCAGAGATCTGCAGGATGAGCGGCAGTCCCGCTAGTTCCGCACCACGGACCAAGCCCTCGATGGTCTCCAGATGCAGCACATTGAAAGCACCCTGGCCGTAGCCCGAGGTGATCGCAGCATCCATGATTTCGCGGGTCGGTACGAGCGGCATTAGGGGTGTTCCTCCAGGATCAGGGCGGTTTCCAGTTCTTTCCAACGGTCAGAGATCTCTCCGGCCGCGGGCATCAGCACGGCGGCGGAACCCCAGGCAGCAGCGCGGCGCAGCAGCTTCTCGGGCTGAACGGCAGTTGAGCTCTCTCTTGCCTCGGCCAGCACGACGGCGGCCCCCGCCACCGCTGCATCACCGGCTCCGGTAGGGTTACCGGCCAGGGCCTCAGGTAGCCTGGCACTCAGATAACCGGGCCGCCCGGCGATGAAGAGCATCAACCCGAGCTCCCCGTCGCTGATCATTACCTGCTTGGCTCCCAACCGCAGCAGCACACGAGCTCCTGCGGTGAGTTCTCGTTCTCCTGTGGCCTCGACGAGTTCTGCCCGATTGGGTTTGAGCAACTCGGCTCCGGCGCTCGCGGCGGAAAGCAGCCCGGCTCCTGAGGTGTCGATAATGGCTGGCACCCCCGCGTGCTTGGCGAGCGCCACCACTCCAGGGTAGAAATCCGCTGGGGCACCGCTCGGCAGTGATCCCGAAGCGACCAAGAGCGCCGCGCCTTGCAGTTCATCGGCCACCGCCGCGGCCAGGGCCTGCCATTCCGCCGGCAGCAGACTCAGACCCCGCTCATTGAAAATACTGGTTTGCGCCTTGAGTTCATCGACCAAAGCGATCGAACGCCGCGTGGCTGCTGCCACCGGGATCAGCCGTTGCTGAAGCCCGTCCGCGCTCAGCTGCTGGGCCAGTTGCTGCCCGGTCTCACCGCCGAACGTGGCGAGCGCCATGGTTGTGAAGCCCTGGGCGTGTAAAACGCGAGCGACATTGATGCCCTTGCCTCCCGCCCTGCTCAGCGGCTGATCCACTCGATGCGTTTCGCCCAGGGTCACTCCGGCGACCCGGTAGGTCAGGTCGATGGCGGGGTTGGGGGTCAGGGTGAGGATCATAGTGCTGGTTTCAATTCAGCGGCCGTTGCAGACCCGGCTGCACGCCGATCATTGCCCTGAATCTGAGAGGCAATCAGGGATTGTGCTTTGAGCGCCGAACCGATCAGCCCGGCGTTCTGCCCCAGCGTCGCCTTGACCAGCAAAGGCCGAGGTTGGAAGGTCAGCAGACGATCGACTTGCTCGGCGAGTGGTTCGAAGAGCGCAGCACCGGCTTCGGCCAGGCCGCCGCCGATGACGACCTTCGTGATGCCGATCATCGCTACGGTCTGTGCGATGGAAAAGGCCAAAGCGGCGATTGCATCGGCCCAGATTTGCTGGGCCATCAGATCTCCACGCTGGCTCAAGTGCAGCACTTCCCTGGCTCCGCCGGAAAACCCAGGAACGGCTTCAGCGTATCTGCGAGCAATCGCCCCGGCTGAACCAGTGGCTTCCATAATGTTCAGGCCACCGCCTGGAGCGGGAGCCATCGCGTGCCCCACTTCACCGGCATAACCACCGGCCTGCAATCGTCTGCCATCCACGTAGAGGGCTGCGGCGATTCCGGTGCCGACCACCAAGATCATCTCGTTCTGGGCGCCCTGCCCAGCGCCCAGGGCCACCTCGGCATCTCCCGCCACTGCGACGTCATGACCGAAAGCCACCGGCCTACCGAGCCTGTTTTCCAGGCGAGCTTTGAAAGGGTAGTCATGCCAGCCCAGATTGGCCGCGTAAATACCGAGGCCTCGGGCCTCGTCGACGAGTCCCGGCACGCTCACCCCGAAGGCATCGAGGCGATACGCCGGATGCGCCGCAGCATAGCGATCCACCAGACCGGCGAGGAACTCCACTAGGACGTCACCGGGGTTCTCGGCGTCCAGCGCGGTGGGAAAGCGCTCAATATCGAGGATCTCCGGAATTTCACCCCGCGAGGCCGGTAGAACCAAGCCCGCTTTGGTGTCCGTACCGCCGACGTCGAAGGCCAGCACAGCAGATTCAGCTTTTTGGATGGTCATGCGAAAAGTCTATGATCGCTGATCATCCAAAATGACCGAACGGCTCAGATTTCGTGGTGAGTCCGGATCAAGACCGCGAACCCGGGCCCGCTCCAGGGCGACCCGGTGGATCAGCACCAGCTCGGCGAGTGGGTGCTCGGCCCGGGCGATGAAGCTCGCACCGGTGCGCTGCACTTCTTCGGACAAGCCAACGGGCGGGGTACCGAGCATCCAGGTCACCCGGCCCGGTGCGGCAATCGAGATCGGGCCGTGCCGATACTCCATGGCCGGATACGACTCGGTCCAGCCCTGCACCGCTTCACGCATCTTCAGGGCCGCTTCCTGGGCCAGGCCGTTGGTCCAGCCCTGGCCGAGGAAAGTGAATTGTTCAGCTGCGATGAGCTCCTGCGGGATCTCCTCCGCCAGAGCGCTTTCAGCATCTCTGATCGCTTCGTCGAGGTCGATATCGAGGCTGCTGAGCAGGTAGCTCAGCGCGGTGGTGGCGAACCGGGTCTGCACCACCGAGCGCTCATCGGCGAAGGGCAGCTTGACCACGGAGTCGGCGAGTTGCACAGCCGGAGAATCTACATCTCCTACGATCAGCGTGCTCGGGATCTGGCCCTTGATCTGTTCAAGGACGGCGAGCACCTCGGTGGTGGTGCCGGAACGAGTCAGTGCGATCACGGCGTCGTAACCGCGATCGAGGAAGGCCTCGGTAGCGGTGAAGGCGTCGGTCTCGCCCAGCCCCGCGGACTCTCGGGCCACGGCATAGCTCTGCGCCATGAACCAGGAGGTGCCGCAGCCGATCACGGCGACCCGCGCGCCATCTGCGGGCAACAGTCGCTGCTGATCGGTGTTCTCAACCCGCGACTGCGCAATAGCCTGACGCCAGACCTCGGGCTGACTGCGCAATTCAGCTTCCATGAAGACCCCACCTCGGGCAAGCTGTTCCGTCATAAAGACCTTCTCCTCAGTTGAAACCAGAAGTCGTACCGAGCCGCTCACCCGCCGGTTCGAAGGCCGTGGCAGAGCGGCGAAACGTTATCGCTAGCCTATCACCAAGTGATATAAGTTGACGAATATAAGTAGTTTTCAATCAATCTACAGCTTCAATCAATCACTTTTGTGATCAAACTTGAGGAGTTCCCTGCTGAGCAGGGCTCACTTCAGCGCTCCCAGACCAGCTCCCCGGCCCGCCACACCGCTTTGGTCAAAGGAACGCCCGGGCGGTACGCCAGGTGAGTCGCGGAGGGAGCCTCCAGCATTTGCAGATCAGCCCGGTGCCCCACCGCAATGGACCCAACGGCTCGCTGCCCGTCGGCGTCCTGACCGGTGTGACGGCGCAACGCGAGTGCGCCGCCCCAGGTGGCCGCCCGCACCGCTTCCCGCACGCTGAGCCCCATCTGCAGCACCGCGGTGGTCACGCAGTACGGCATCGAGGTGGTGAAGGAGGTGCCCGGATTGCAGTTCGAGGCGAGCGCGAGCTGCACTCCGGCGTCTAAAAGTCGACGGCCCGGGGCGAGCGGTTGCCGGGTGGAGAGATCGCAGGCCGGCAAACAGGTGGCAACGGTGCCTGCGGATTCGGCCGAGCCATCCCAGCCGGACCAGGACCCGGCGAGCGCCTCGATCTCGGAGTCGTCCAGGTAGTTCAGGTGGTCGACGCTCGCAGCGCCGAATTCGACAGCCAAGCGGACCCCCGCTCCCGGTCCCAGCTGATTTCCGTGCACCCGCAGACCGAGTCCCGCCGATTGGCAGGCTTCCAGCACCCGCCGGGACTGGGCTTCGGTGAAAGCGCCTCGCTCGCAGAAAACATCGGCCCACTGCACCCAGGGCAGCACGGCTTGCAGCATCGGCCCGCAGACCAGCTCGGTGTACTCCTCGGCATCCGCTCCGGCGGGCACCAGGTGCGCCCCCAGGTAGGTCACCTGATCAGCCACCCGGCTGGCGATCTGCGCGCTACGGCGCTCGTTCTCGACGTCGAGGCCGTAGCCGGTCTTGGTCTCCAGGTAGGTGGTTCCCTGGCTGAGTGCTTCGGCGACCCGAGCGCGAGCCAGCTCCTCCAAGTACTGATCGCTGGCCTGCCGAGTGGCGTCCACAGTGACCGCTATGCCGCCAGCAGCATAGGTACCCCCTGAAATTCGGGCTTCGAACTCGGCGGTCCGGTCACCGGCGAAAACCAGGTGGCTGTGCGAGTCCACCCAACCGGGCAGCACCGCCCGGCCTGCGACGTCGAACATCTCATCCGCTGCCGGGGCTTCACTGGCCGCGCCGATCCAGCTGATCCGCTCCCCTTCGAAGATCACGGCGGCGTTGCGCAGCACACCGTCCTCGGCGTCCGGGTTGCCCAGGTCCTGGGTCATCAGCTCACCGATATTGCTCAGCAGCCAACTCTTCGCTGTACTTCTCTTCGCTGTACTTCTCTTCGCAGCGCTTCCGGACTTCCCAGCGCTTCCGGACTTCCCAGGGCTTCCGGGCCCCGCCGCTGATTCGATGCTCATCTGATGCCCTCCTGGGTTCGATTTTGGGCCCGATCCAGTGCTTTCAATGCTTCCCGTAGCAGCTTCGCGGGATCGCCCAGTTCCGTATGAATGCCCTGCACAGCCCTTTCCCGACCCGCGATTCGCACGCTCAGTACATCCTGAGCGGTGGCGCTCATCACTAGCTGGGCTGAATGACTTCCCGCGGTGCGCACCGAGTCAGCGGAGAGCTGCTGAGTGTCTGTTATCGGGTCGTCTTCGGAACGTCCCAGCGAGCGCAGACCTCCCTGATGGGCGATCTCCAGCAGCTGCGAAGGGCTGAAGCGGCCTCGCACCCCGCTGCGCAATCGTTCGCCGTATTCCAGCGCCCTGATCTCCTGCCAAGGGTCCACTACGGCATGCTGGTCGCTGCCGATCGCCAGCCGCGCCCCGGCCTGTGCCAGTTCGAGTGCCGGGCCAATGCCATCCGCCAGATCGGCTTCGGTGGTCGGGCAGATCACCGCTGTCACCTCGGCCTCACCCAGCAGGGCCACGTCCTGCTCGGTGAGATGAGTGGCATGCACTACAGAGAGCCGCGGCGCGAGCAGCCCTGCTTTGGCCAGCAGACCGGTGGGAGTCAGCCCGGTCGCTGCCAGGCAGTCGGCGTTCTCCTGCGGCTGCTCGGAGAGATGGACGTGCAAGGGAAGCTGAGGGTCCAGTTCCTTGGCAATGATGCGCAATTGAGCTGGCGAGACGGCGCGGACCGAGTGCACAGCGGCACCGATCTGGACGTATTCCGGATCGAATTCGCCGTCGATGGCGTTCCGCAGTGAATCGAGACGTTTCAGCCAAGCCGAGGCATCGCCGTCGCTGAACCGTCGTTGCACGGGGTTCGGCGGGATCCGGCTGGCACCCTTGGCTGTATCGCTCAGCTCAAAGCCGCCGTCGAGGTAGCAGGTGTCGAGCAGAGTCAGCCGGATCCCCGCGTTCTGCGCCGCTCGGGCGAGGGCGAACTCCATCTCGTGATGCGGATAGCGACTGCCATCGGCGTGGTGGTGCAGATAGTGGAACTCCCCTACCGCACCGTAGCCCGCTGTCACCATTTCGGCGTAGACCGCGGTGGCCAGTTGCTCGTAGAGCTCAGGGGTGAGCGCAGCGGCTGCGGCGTACATCTGGCTCCGCCAGGACCAGAAATCGCCGGTGCTGTCATGGGTCCTGCCGCGCAGTGCTCGGTGGAAGGCGTGCGAGTGAGCGTTGACGGCGGGCGGAAACCAATAGCTCAGCGGCTCAGTTGCCCGTGATTCAGCGGGCGGTTGGTCAACCGCGCCGCTCATAGCAGGCCTTCCAGCACATCGGCGAGCGCGACGGCGGCGTAGTCGGCGTCCGAGTCTTCCACAGCTTCTTCGGGCGAATGCGAGATACCGGTGGGGTTGCGGATGAAGAGCATGCCCGCGGGTAGGTAGGGCGCCAGAATTCCGGCGTCGTGCCCGGCTCCGCTGTCCAGCACCGGGGCGCCGGGCAGCAGCCTCTGCAACTCGGCTTGCAGGCCCGAGTCAAAACCCGTGGTGGAGCTGAAGGACTCCTCGGTAAGGGTCACCGTGCAGCCCTCGTTGGCGGCGGCGATCTGGGCTTGGCCGTGGATTTTCTGCACCACGGCCGCGGTCACGGCGTCGTCCGGGTGGCGCACATCGAGCCAGAGTTCCACCCGGGAGGCGATCACGTTAGTGCCTCCGGGGATGGGTTGCAGTCTGCCCACGGTGGCCCGGGCATCGTTCTGCGCCGCGGCGACTTTGCGGGCGGAGAGCACGATCTGGGCAGCTGCGATCATCGGATCGGCCCGATCGGCCATCAGCGTGGTCCCGGCATGATTGCCCTGCCCGGAGATGGTGAACTTCCAGCGGCCGTGGCCCAGGATCGAACCGGCCACCGCTACCGGGGCTGCCATGTCGATCAACCCGCGACCTTGCTCGACGTGGAGTTCCAGGAACTGGCCGATCCGCGCCAGCCCCTCCGGGTCAGCCCCCAGCTGTTCTGGGGCTATTCCGTTCCGGGCGGAGAGCTCAGCGAAGCTCTTGCCTTCGGCATCCTTCAGGCTGCGCGCTCGATCGGCGTCAATGGCACCGGTCAGCAGCCGGGAGCCGAGGCAGGCGATGCCGAATCTGGAGCCTTCTTCCTCGGGGAAGACGGTCAGCGCGAGCGAACGCTTACCGTGCTGCCCCGGCTGGACGCCACGCGCTCGAAGTTCGTCGACGGCGGCCAGCGCGGCAGACACTCCGAGTGGCCCGTCGAAGGCTCCGCCGCCGGGCACCGAGTCCAGGTGGCTGCCGGTGACCAGGGAGCCGTCCTGCTCCGGCCCGTACCAGGCCCAGATAATGCCATTCCGGTCGGTCTGCACCTCCAGTTGACGGCGTTCGGCCTCGGCGATGAACCACGACCGCAAGTCCAGCTCAGCGGCCGAGTACACCGGGCGGCTGTAGCCACCGCGCTTGGCGTCCCGTCCGACGTCGGAGATCGCTCCGAGCAGTGAGGTGACCGTGCTCATCGTTGCTGCCTTTCGTTCAAGTCGGCTTGCCGGAGCGAAGATTTTCCCGGCTCGGCAAAGATTTCCCGCGCGCTCACCTTTGGTTTCAACCCTCGTGGTGAGAGAAGCGCGAAAAATCCAACTCGCCTACAGAAAATCCACGCACCGGCATCCAGCCGGGGTTGCTCGGTCATTGAAGTTGCACTTTCGACGATCCGCCTTACCGCTCCTGTGCCTCAGAGGAAGACATCGGCACTCGCACACCGCGCTCCGCGGCGATCTCGCTGGCCCGGGCGTAACCGGCGTCGACGTGCCGGATCACGCCCATTCCCGGGTCGTTGGTGAGCAGCCGTTCCAGCTTCTCGGCGGCGAGCGCGCTGCCGTCAGCTACCGAGACCTGTCCGGCGTGGATCGAGCGGCCGATGCCGACTCCGCCGCCATGGTGGATCGACACCCAGGTGGCCCCGGAGGAAGTGTTGAGCAGCGCGTTCAGCAGCGGCCAGTCGGCGATCGCATCCGAGCCGTCCGCCATCGCCTCGGTCTCCCGGTAGGGCGAGGCCACCGAACCGGAGTCCAGGTGGTCGCGGCCGATCACGATGGGCGCGGAGACCTTGCCTTCGGCCACCAGCTGGTTGAAGAGCAGCCCCGCTTTGGCTCGGTCGCCATAGCCCAGCCAGCAGATTCGGGCGGGCAGCCCCTCGAACTCGACGTGCTCCGCAGCTGCGTCCAGCCAGCGGTGCAGGTGCTGGTTCTCCGGGAACAGCTCCTTGAGCGCCGCGTCGGTGACCGCGATATCTGCCGGGTCGCCGGAGAGCGCCACCCAGCGGAACGGGCCGAGCCCTTCGCAGAACAGCGGACGAATATAGGCGGGCACGAAGCCCGGGAAGGCGAAGGCCCGCTCGTAGCCGCCCTTGCGGGCCTCGTCGCGGATCGAGTTTCCGTAGTCGAAAACCTCGGCCCCGGCATCTTGGAAGCCGACCATGGCTTCGACGTGCCGGGCCATCGAGACCTGGGATTTCTTGGTGAAGCCCTCGGGGTCGCCCTGCGCCTCGCGCTGCCACTCGTCCAGCGAAACTCCCTCTGGCAGGTAGCTCAGCGGGTCGTGCGCACTGGTCTGATCGGTCACCACGTCGATCTGGAACTCGCCCGCCCGGTGGCGTTCCAGCAGGGCGGGGAAGACCTCGGCGGCGTTGCCGACGTAGCCGACCGAGAGCGGCCGCTTCTCCGCTTTGGCGGCGAGTACCTTGGCGAGCGCGGATTCCAGATCAGTATCGACGTCGTCCAGGTAACGCTTGCCCAGGCGACGGCGCAGTCGTTCCTCGCTGACATCGATGATCAGGCAGGCTCCGCCATTCAAGGTGACGGCGAGCGGCTGGGCGCCGCCCATCCCACCGCAGCCGCCGGTCAGGGTCAGCGTGCCGGCCAGGGTCGGCGTCTCGATCCGGCCTTCAGCAAACAGCTTGGCGGCGACGGCGGCAAAGGTCTCGAAGGTGCCTTGCAGAATGCCCTGGGTGCCGATGTAGATCCAGGAACCGGCGGTCATCTGGCCGTACATCATCAGCCCCTCGGCTTCGAGCCTGCGGAACTCGGGCCAGGTGGCCCAGTCACCCACCAGGTTCGAATTGGCCAGCAGCACCCGAGGCGCCCATTCGTGAGTGCGGAAGACGCCGACCGGCTTGCCGGATTGCACCAGCAGCGTCTCGTCCTTCTCCAGCTCGGTGAGCGCGCGGACGATGGCGTCATAGGCTTCCCAGCTGCGTGCCGCCCGGCCGGTGCCGCCGTAGACCACGAGGTCCTCGGGCCGTTCGGCGACTTCGGGGTCGAGGTTGTTCATCAGCATCCGCAGCGGTGCTTCGGTCTGCCATGACTTGGCGCTCAGCTCGGTGCCGCGGGCAGCCCGGATAGTGTTGCCATTGCTGTAACGGGACGGGTCGTGCTGAGTGAAACTGGAATTAGCGGCGGGAGACATCTCTCGGCCTTTCTGATTGATCTGTCGGATCTGATCGGTCTTTGGAGCTAGTTGCTGACTGAAGATCGGGGTTCAAGATGGAGCTGGCTTCAGCCGCCAGCAGGGCACCGATTCGCTCGGCGTCGACCGCGCTGATCCGGTAGCTGGGAGCCACCACGCTGAGCGCCGCCACTGTTCGACCGCCGACCACCACGGGTGACGCTATCGCGGTGACATCGGCTTCCACTCCGTCGGTCACCACAATGTAGCCCTTCGAGCCGAGGCCGCCCTCCGACCCAAGGCCGGTCAGCGCGGCCCCGGCGGCGGTTCCTTCGAGCGGGATGCTGCGGCCCACCCAGCTCGAATGGCGCACCGAGTGGGTGCCTTCCTGAACCGCGATATAGATGCCGTTCTGGCTGTCTCCCGCGGCGGAGGACCTGACATTGAGATAAGCGGATTCGCCGGTCGCCGCGACCAGGCGTCGCATCGACTCCTGGGCCATCGACACCAGGGATTCATTGGCCAGGGCCTGAGCTCCGAGCTGCACGATCCGCATCCCTGGCCGGTAGCCGTCGTCCTCCTTGCGCACGAAACCAGCTGTTTCCATGGTGCGCAGCAGCCGCAAAGCGGTGGACGCCGAAAGCTCGGCGTCGCGAGCCGCCTCGGCGAGCGAGACACTGCCGCGGTCACAGACCACGCCGAGCAGGTTAAGCGCGCGTTCAACGGTTTTTGTTGAGGGGGCAGCGTGCGCCTCCGCCATGACCCGACCTCCTGCCGTTGGAACGATCTGCTTCTTATGTCATGCATCCCTTGCATTCGGCCGAGGAATGTATTTCACTTATTGAAACGTGTATTTCATCAATTGGCAAGGGCTTTGAGTATCCTTCCGCACTGAATCGAGATTTCAGGGGTAAGCACGACTTGCCCCACCGAAACCCCGGATTCGATGGGGTCTGCTTCGCTCGAAAGGAACACTATGAACACCGAGGTAGAGATCGGCGTCGGCGCACTGCTCCCCGAGCAGGTAGTCGCGGTGGCACGGCACGATGCCAAGGTGTCGCTCAGCGAGGAGTCGGTCGCCGCGATGACCGCTTCCCGCGCGGTGATCGAAGAGCTAGTCACCGACAGCAAACCGCACTACGGCGTCTCCACCGGTTTCGGCGCACTCGCCACCAAGCACATCCCGGTGGAGCTGCGCAGCCAGCTGCAACGCTCGCTGATCCGTTCGCACGCCGCCTCCTCGGGGGCCGAGGTGGACCGCGAGGTGGTGCGCGGGCTGATGCTGAACCGGCTCTCCACCCTGGCCACCGGCCGCACCGGCGTCCGCCCCAGTACGGCGCAAGCTTATGTCGAGCTGCTGAACGCCGGGATCACCCCGGTGATCGGCGAGTACGGCTCACTGGGCTGCTCCGGGGATCTGGCGCCGCTCTCGCACTGCGCACTCGCCCTGATGGGTGAGGGCGAGGTGCGCGACCGCGACGGCGTCACACTGCCCGCCGCCGAGGCCCTCGCCAACGCCGGATTGCAGCCCATCGAACTGCGCGAAAAAGAGGGCCTCGCGCTGATCAACGGCACCGATGGCATGCTTGGCATGTTGATCCTGGCCTCCCACGATCTGCACCGCCTCTTTGCTATCGCCGATCTAGCCGCCGCGATGAGCGTCGAAGGGCTGCTCGGCACCGACTCGGTTTTCGCCGAGGATCTGCACGCGCTGCGCCCGCATCCGGGGCAGCGCGATTCCGCGGCCAATATCCGCGCCGTACTGGCAGGCTCGGCACTGATCGCCGAGAACCGCGCGGAGGGTTCCTTCACCCGGGTCCAGGACGCTTACTCACTGCGCTGCGCCCCTCAGGTGCACGGAGCCGCCCGGGCCACGCTAAGTCACGTTGAATCGGTGGCCGGCTATGAGCTCTCCTCAGCGGTGGACAATCCCGTGGTCACCCTGGACGGCCGGGTGGAATCCAACGGTAACTTCCACGGCGCCCCGGTAGGTTACGCCCTGGACTTCCTGGCTATCGCCGTCGCCGATGTCGCCTCGATGAGTGAACGCCGCACCGATCGGTTCCTGGATAAATCCCGGAACCACGGGCTCAACGCCTTCTTGGCCGACGATCCGGGCGTCGATTCCGGGCATATGATCGCTCAGTACACCCAGGCCGGCATCGTCTCCGAACTGAAGCGACTGGCCGCTCCCGCCTCGGTCGACTCCATCCCGTCCTCGGCCATGCAGGAAGACCACGTCTCGATGGGCTGGGCTGCCGGTCTGAAATTGCGCCGCGCCCTGGACGGGCTCACCAGGGTGCTGGCCATCGAGATCCTCACCTCCGCCCGGGCGATGGACTTCCGCGACGGCGGAGTATCCAGCTCCAAAGGCTCCCCCGCTACCACCGCGGCGCGCGCGCTGATCCGCGAGCATGTCGCAGGCCCCGGAACCGATAGGTACCTGGCGCCCGAGATCGAAGCGGTCCGGGTGCTGGTCGACGACGGCTCGCTGCTGGCCGCGGCCGAGTCGAGGTTGGAAAAGCCGCTGCTTTAGCCCAAAGCCCAGTACCCCTCTTTCAGCTGTCCCGCTGAATCTCGTCCAGCCATCCCACCGAATGTTACGGGTGGTGCGGATGTGGCAAAAATCCGGCCTCATCCGTAACATCTGCAACACTCAGTGGGACAGCTGGTTTCACAGGAGTGGATGGGGGCACAACTGAGAGGCATAGCACGCCCTGAGGGCGCTGATTCTGTCTTGTGCTGATTCGCGGTGAGGGCCGAGAGCCCTTGAGACCTTGTGCTGATTCAGCCTTGCGCTGATTCGGCGTCCGCTCAGGCGGCTTGCTGCCGCGCCGCGACGAAGGCGCGAACGCAGGTTTCGACGTCGTCAGTGGAATGCGAGGCGGAGAGCTGCACCCGGATCCGCGCCGCACCGCGCGGCACCACCGGGAAGCTGAAGGCCGTGACATAGACGCCCTGCTCCAGCATGGCGTCGGCCACTTTGGCGGCCAGCACGGCGTCGCCGAACATTACCGGGACGATGGCGTGCTCGCCGTCGAGCAGCTCGAAACCCTCCTCGGACATCCGCCGGCGGAACAAGGCAGCGTTCTCGAAGAGCTTCTCGCGCAGCCCAGCCGAATCGCGGACCAGTTCAAGAGCCTTCAAGGTGGCCGCCACGATAGCCGGAGCCAGCGAGTTGGAGAACAGGTAGGGCCGGGCCTTCTGCCGCAGCATTGCGACGATCTCGCCGCGGCCGGAGACATAGCCACCGGAGGCCCCGCCGAGGGCCTTGCCGAAGGTCCCGGTGTAGATGTCGATCCGCTCGGAGACCCCGGCGTGCTCGGGCGTGCCCGCTCCGGTGGCCCCCATGAAACCGACGGCGTGCGAGTCGTCCACCATCACCAGGGCATCGTACTTCTCGGCCAGATCACAGATTGCCTCGAGCGGTGCCAGGTAGCCGTCCATCGAGAAGACGCCGTCGGTGACGATGATCTTGCGGCGTGCGCCACTGTTCTCTTGACCAGCACCGTTCTGCGCACCGCCGTTCTGCCCCGAGGCTTCGATCAGTTTGGCTTCCAGATCGGCCATATTCTGGTTCGCATAGCGGTAGCGGGCCGCTTTGGAGAGCCGGATGCCGTCGATGATCGAGGCGTGGTTCAGGGCGTCGGAGATGATCGCGTCCTCCGGGCCGAAGAGCGATTCGAAGACCCCGCCATTGGCGTCGAAGCAGGAGGAGAACAGAATGGTGTCCTCGGTGCCCAGGAACTGGGAGACAGCTGCTTCGAGTTCCAGGTGCAGGTCCTGGGTGCCGCAGATAAAGCGCACACTGGCCATCCCGAAGCCGCGCTCGTCCAGCGCTTGCTTTGCGGCCTCGATCAGCGCGGGGTGGTCGGCTAGGCCGAGGTAGTTATTGGCGCAGAAGTTCAGCACCTGCTGGGTACCACCGTCCAGCGGCCCGGCGGCGATATGCGCGCTCTGCGCTGAGGCGATCTTCCGTTCTGTTTTGAACAGCCCCGCGCCGCGGATTTCACCCAGTTCGGCGCCGAGCTGGTCTTTGATGCTTGAGTACATCGGAATCTCCTAAAAACTACGCTTGAACCAGAAAACTAAAAGACCGACCAGTCGAGCACGACTTTGCCACCCACGCCGGATTTCGCCTCGTTGAAACCGGCCTCCCACTGGGTAGCCGGCAGCACGTCGGTGACAATCGAGGAAATCCCGGCGTGCAGTACCGGGTTGGACATCAGCATGGCGCTCATCGCATACCAGGTCTCGAACATCTCCCGGCCATAGATGCCTTGCAGGGTCAGCATGTGAGTGACCACTTTGGCCCAGTCGATGTCGATCGGCGCGGCGGGCAGGCCGAGCATCGCGATCCGGCCGCCGTGGTTCATGTTCTCGATCATCTCGGGCAGCGCGGTGGGGTGGCCGGACATCTCCAGGCCGATGTCGAAGCCCTCGCGCATACCGAGTTCAGCCTGAGCTTCGCGGATCCGCATCTGCGAGACGTCGATGGCTAAGTCCACGCCCAGCTTGCGGGCAAGTTCCAGCCGAGGGGCCGAGACGTCGGTGATCGCGATCTTGCGGGCTCCGGCGTGCCGGGCGACGGCGATCGCCATTAGCCCGATCGGCCCGGCCCCGGTGATCAGCACGTCCTCCCCGAGCAGCGGGAACTTCAGCGCGGTGTGCGTGGCGTTGCCCAGCGGATCGAAGATCGCACCGAGTTCTGGAGTGATCGCCGGATCCTGGTGCACCCAGACATTGGTCTCCGGGATCACCACGTACTCGGCGAAGGCACCGTCGCGCTGCACTCCGACGCTGAGCGTGCGGATGCACATCTGACGGCGACCGGCCCGGCAGTTGCGGCAGGTGCCGCAGACGATATGGCCTTCGCCGGAGACCTTGTCCCCCACTTTGACGTCCCGCACGCCGTCGCCGATCTCCACGACTTCGCCATAGAACTCGTGTCCCGGGATAAGCGGCGCGCTGACTGTGGACTGCGCCCAGGCGTCCCAGGCTTGGATATGCAGATCGGTGCCGCAGATCCCGGTGGTGGCGACCCGGATTTTGACGTCGAATTCACCGGTTCGCGGTTCGGGACGGTCAACGAGTTCGAAACCGGCCTGTGGACCGGGTTTGAAGAGTGCTTTCACGGCAATAACTCTACCGTTGCCCGCCCTCGAAATACGCCACTAGATCGGCCGGTAATTCCGGCACCTGCCGGGCTCCGCCGTCGGATCTGAGCGACTGGGCCGCGAGTACTCCGGCGGCCACCGCCTGCCGCGCCGCGATCGGACTGGTCTCGGTGACGCCCCCGGAGCGAGCGAAGCGCAGGAACTCAGCGATCAGCGCGGGGTCAGCTCCACCATGGCCTTCGTCGTCACCGGCGATCTCAAGGGTTTCGTCGGCTTCAGGCAAACCCGAAATCGAACGGGAGGTCCACACCTTGATCGTGCCGCCGG
Source organism: Psychromicrobium ferritrahens (assembly GCF_043789415.1). Classification (NCBI taxonomy): domain Bacteria; kingdom Bacillati; phylum Actinomycetota; class Actinomycetes; order Micrococcales; family Micrococcaceae; genus Psychromicrobium; species Psychromicrobium ferritrahens. The sequence continues at coordinate 772,164 of NZ_JBDLLW010000001.1, forward strand.
GGCCATCTCCGTAGTTCTCGATTCGTCCAGCGGTGCCGATCACGGTGTAGTTCCGCCAGTAATCGGGGGTGAACATGCACTGCTGATAAGAGGCCAGCACCCCGTTGTCGAGCACCATCTGCATCATCGAGAGGTCCTCGACGTCGATCGCCGGGTTCAGCTCGGTCTGTGCGGTGGGCGGCCAGTTGTCTTTCGAGAACCAATCCGCCATCCGGCGGTCGGTATTGTCTCGCCGCGAAGCCACTCCCCCGTAAACGCTGAGCGAACCGATGGCAGAAACCTGCCGGGTGTAACCACCGGCCAGCCAGTGGATCACATCGATATCGTGAGCGCCCTTTTGCAGCAGCAGGGAATTCACCTTGGCTTGCTGGGCGTGCCAGTCCTTGAAGTAGTAGTCCCCGCCGTTGCCGACGAAATGCCGGCACCAGATCGCTTTCACCTCGCCGATCCGGCCGGATTGGATCACCTCGCGCAGCTGCCGGATCACCGGCATATGCCGCATATTATGGCCGAGGTAGAGCCTGGTTTTAGTGCGGTAGGCGGTCTCCAGGATCGCGTCGGCGGCTTCCAGGGAGATCTCCAGTGGCTTCTCGCAGAACACCGGGATGCTGGCCTCCAGTAGCGGGATCACCACCTCGGCGTGGGCGAAGTCGGGTACGAGGACGACGACGGCGTCCACACCCTCGGCGATCAGCTCGGCCAGGCTCTCGGTCACTTTCGCGCCCGGGAGCTTGGCGGCGGCATCCGCCCGGCCGCGTTCGCTGGTATCGCAGACCACGCTGACCCGGGAACCCTCACCGGGTCTCTCCAGGTACCGCCACAGCCCGGCGCGCAGGCCAAAGCCCACAATCCCGACGCGCAGATCTTCTTCGCTCATGCCCTCGCCCTTCGCCGAGTGTGCAGATTTACATGTTTTGAACCCTCTAAAAGGTGTAAATCTGCACACTCGATGTGTAACTAGCCTTCGACTCCCAGGGTTTTCAGGATCAGCTCGCGCACTCGCCCGGCGTCGGCCTGACCACGGGTGGCCTTCATCACGCCTCCCACGATCGCCCCGACGGCCTGCACTTTTCCGCCACGGATCTTGTCCGCCACATCGGGTTGCGCGGCCAGCGCCTCGTCGATCGCGCTCTGCAGCGCACCGTCGTCGGAGACCACTTCGAGTCCACGAGCGGCCACCACCTCGCTCGGCGAGCCCTCACCGGCCAGCACGCCGTCGAGCACCTCGCGGGCCAGCTTGTCGTTGATCTTGCCGGAGTCGATCAGCCCTTGCAGCTCGACCACCACAGCCGGGCTAACGCCCAGTTCCACGGGTTCGACGTCGGCCAGCTTGGCACGGCGGGCGATCTCGCCCATCCACCACTTCCGGGCCACCGCAGCCGAGGCCCCGGCGGCAACTGTCGCCTCGATCTCATCCAGGATCCCGGCGTTCACCACGTCCCGGAACTCCAGATCGCTATAACCCCAATCGGCCTGCAGGCGCTTACGGCGCTCGGCGGGCGGCTCGGGCAGCTGAGCACGCAGTTCCTCGACCCACTCCGGCGAGGCCACCACGGGCACCAGATCAGGTTCCGGGAAGTAACGGTATTCATCGGCGTCGGACTTGGGACGGCCCGAGGTGGTGGAACGGGTGTCCTCGTGCCAGTGCCTGGTCTCCTGGACGATCTTCTCGCCCGCGTCCAGCACCCCGGCGTGCCGTTCCATCTCGAAGCGCACCGCGTGTTCCACGGCGCGCAGCGAGTTCACGTTCTTGGTCTCGGTGCGGGTGCCGAGCTGGTCACTGCCCTTCGGCATCAACGAGACGTTAGCATCGCAGCGCACATTGCCGCGCTCCATCCGGGCGTCCGAGACGCCGAGGTTCTTCACGATCTCGCGGATCGCCGCAACATAGGCCTTGGCCAGCTCTGGGGCGCGTGCCCCGGCACCCAAGATGGGCTTGGTGACGATCTCCACCAACGGCACCCCGGCCCGGTTGTAGTCCACCAAGGAGTAGTCGGCGCCCTGGATCCGGCCGGTCGCACCACCCAGGTGGGTCAGCTTACCGGCGTCCTCCTCCATATGGGCACGTTCGATCTCCACCCGGAAGACCGTGCCGTCGGCCAGCTCGATGTCGAGGTAGCCGTCGTAGGCGATCGGCTCGTCGAACTGTGAGGTCTGGAAGTTCTTCGGGGTGTCCGGGTAGAAGTAGTTCTTCCGGGCAAAACGGCAGAACTCGGCGATCTTGCAGTTGAGCGCCAGACCGATCTTGATCGAGCTCTCCACCGCGGCTTTGTTCACCGTGGGAAGCACCCCGGGCAGGCCCAGATCGACTTCGTTGACATTGGTGTTCGGCACATCGCCGAAGGCGTTCGGCGCCGAGGAGAACATCTTCGTCACGGTGTTGAGCTCGACGTGCACCTCGAAGCCAAGCGCCGGATCGTAACGTTCCAGCAGTTCGTCGAAGGGAACCAGAGTGTCGGTCATTATTTCGTTCCTTCCACAACAACTGTGCTCGATTCGCCGGGTCCCGATTCGCCGAGGCTGGCTTCAGCAGGGTTCAATTCTGGCGCGCGGTCCAGGATCGGCCCGCCCCAGTTCGCCTCGTGCAGCGCTTCCAGGGCAGCACCCACCCGGTACATCCGAGCGTCCTCCCGGGCCGGGGCGAGGATCTGGATGCCGGAGGGCAGTCCGTCCTCATCGGCCAGGCCATTGGGCAGCGACATGCCGGGCACGCCGGCGAGGTTCGCCGGGATAGTCGCCACGTCGTTGAGGTACATGGCGAGCGGGTCGTCCATCTTCTCGCCGAACTTGAAGGCCGTGGTCGGCGCGGTCGGCGAGATCAGCACATCGGCCTTTTCGAAGGCCGCGGCGAAGTCACGCTGGATCAGCGTACGCACCTTCTGAGCGGAACCGTAGTAGGCGTCGTAGTAGCCCGCGGAGAGCGCGTAGGTACCCAGGATGATCCGGCGCTTCACCTCGTCGCCGAAGCCTTTGGCCCGGGTAGCCGACATGACTCGCTCGATGGTCAGCGGCCCCTCTTCAGGCAGGGTGCGCAGGCCGAACCGGACGCCGTCGAACTTGGCCAGGTTGCTGGAGGCCTCCGAGGGCATGATCAGGTAGTAAGCGCCCAGCGCGTAGCTGAAGCTGGGGCAGGAGACCTCGACGATCTCGGCACCCGCGCCGCGCAGCAGCTCCAGAGACTCCCGGAACCGGGCTTCGATGCCCTCCTGGTAGCCTTCACCGCCGAGTTCCTTCACCACGCCGATCCGCACCCCGCTCAGATCACCACCGGCACCCAGCCGGGCAGCCTCCGCCAAGCCGGTGCAGCCGGTCTGACCGTTCACCGGGTCGGGCAGCGAGGTGGAGTCCTTGGGGTCGTGCCCGCCGATCACTTCGTGCAGCAGTGCCGCGTCGAGCACGGTCCGGCTCACCGGTCCGATCTGGTCAAGCGAGGAGGCCATAGCAATCGCCCCGTAGCGGGAGACGCCGCCGTAAGTGGGCTTGACGCCCACGGTTCCGGTGACCGCGCCGGGCTGCCGGATCGAGCCGCCGGTATCGGTGCCCAGCGCCAGCGGAGCTTCAAAGCTCGCGACGGCGGCCGCTGAGCCACCACCGGAGCCACCGGGGATCCGTTCCAGATCCCAGGGGTTACGGGTCGGACCGAAGGCCGAATGCTCGGTGGAAGAGCCCATCGCAAACTCATCCAGGTTGGTCTTACCCAGGATCGGCATCCGGGCGGCGCGGATCTTCTCGATCACGGTGGCGTCATAGGGGCTGACCCAGCCCTCCAGAATCTTCGAACCGGCGGTGGTCGGCTGGCCGACCGTGACGATCAGATCTTTGATCGCAATCGGCACCCCGGCCAGTTCCGGAAGCTCTTTGCCCGCGGCCCGGTCGGCGTCGACCTCGGCGGCGACCCGAAGCGCCTCTTCGGCGTTCAGGTGCAGGAAGGCGTTGAGCTGGCCGTCGACGGCAGCGATCCGGTCCAGATAAGCCTGGGTCAGCTGAACGCTGCTCAGTTCACCGGCGGCCAGTTTGGCAGCCAGAGCAGCGGCGGAAAGCCTGATCAATGAGCTTGCATCGTGCTCAGTCATCGGAATATGAGTCATTGGGATCAGTCCTCATCCAAGATCGCCGGAACTTTGAATCTGCCATCTTCGGAATCCGGAGCGCCGGAGAGCGCCTGCTCTTGGCTCAGCACATGCCCCACCACATCCTCACGGAGCACATTGCTCAGCGGAATCGGGTGTGAGGTCGCGGGCACCTCGGGGCCGACGATCTCGCTCACGGTTTTCACCGAATCGACGATGACGGCGAGTTCGCCCGCCATCCGGTCCAATTCGGCGTCGGACATCTCAATGTGAGCCAGCTGCGCGAGGTGCGCAACGTCGTCACGATTGATTTCAGTCATGGGACTCCCTGGAGAAAACATCAGTGGTTGCCCTCTAGTCTATCCATGCCCAGCGCGGAACAGCGTTCAGAGCTCCAGCCGGTAAACCTGTAACCAGATCTCGGTATCCGGCACTGGCCAGTCCCGCTCGGGCACCCGGGAAAATCCCAGGCTCCGGTAGAGCGCGTGCGCGGAGTGCCAGTCCTTCCCGGTGGTCAGGCTGACCGCTTCGATGCCGTCGAGCGTCCTGGCGAGTTCGATCACGGCCATGACCATAGCTTTGCCGATACCGGAGCGCTGAGCAGCAGGGTCGACCACCAGGATTCGCATCTCTAATTCATCGGGGAGCGCAATATCGGCGAAACGCTCTCCGTGTCGGGCCAGAGTCACCGCCCCCGCCACCTGGTCAGCACGTTCGGCGACCCAGAGTTGAGCAGCCTCTGCACGCCGTTCTACCTGCTCGATCTGCCGCATATAAGGATGCTCAGCGGAATCGAAATACCCAGCGGCTAAATAAGAATCACGGGTGATCCGGGCGATCTCGTCGTAATCCTCGGGCTGGGCGGGGCGAAAGTTGATCACTAGATCCACAGTGTCAGAGCTTTGGGCAGCACTTCAATCTGTAACGGCAATGCGTCGATCCGCTCGCCATCGGCGTAAGCCACCACACCGCTGGCCGCAATGCTCACCGAGCGGACCCTCCGGATGCTGACCTCGGCCTCTCCAGTGTGTTTCCCCGAGAACACTTTGGGGAAGAGCGCAATGAAACGCAGCCTCGACATCGGTGAGACCACGAAGAGGTCCAATTCGCCGTCGTCCATCTCCGCATCCGGGGTGATCTTCATACCGCCGCCCAGGGAACGCCCATTGCTCACCGCGATCAGCATGGCTTCGAGGTCTTGGGTTTCGCCGTCGACTACTAATCGATAGGAAATCGGCCGGAAAGTGGCCAGTTCACGGACGATAGCGAGGTTATAACGCTGCCTGCCCTTCGGCCAGCTCCAGCTATTGGCTCTTTCGTTCACTCTCGCGTCGAAGCCCGCCGAAAGGGATACCGCGAAAAACTGACTGCGCTGCCCGGAAGTCACCTTGCCCAGGTCGACGGTGCGCGGTTGCTCGGCCCCGGCAAGGAAACGGTCGACGGCGGCAGGCAGGTCTCGCAACGGAATACCCAGGCTGCGGGCCGCGTCGTTGCCGGTGCCCACCGGAATCAGCCCCAGTGGCACTCGCGGAACCCCATCGGCTGCCAGCGCGTTGACGCCTAGGTGAACCATTCCGTCCCCACCCACCATGAGCAGAGCATCAACACCTTCGATGAGCACTCTTCGAACGTGCCCGGCCAGAGCCTGGTAGCTCGTTTCCCGAAGCAGCACGGTCTGATGCCCAGCGGCCTGCAGCAGCCCGCGCACCTTATCTCCGCTGGCCTTACTGCTGCCAAAAGCGGCTTGTGGATTGACGGCCACCGCGATCTTCATCGATCCATCCTCCAGACCTGCCGGGCACCCGAGAGCTACTCAGCTCATCGGGCCGATGAACCGGGCCGAGCGGAAATTGCCAAGCTCACCTTCAATGACGCACCATATTACGGGCAGAAGACCCGCTTAGCCATCGTGTGGAAAGGCCGTTTGTGAGCCGTCAGTATCGCACGCATTACGAGGTCTTGCAGATCGAGGTTACTGCCACCAGCCAGCAGGTCAAAGCAGCCTATCGACGCGCCGTGCGCACCGCGCATCCTGACCACGGCGGCAGTGCGGAAGATTTCCGTCGGGTGAGCGAGGCCTATCAGACCCTGATAGATCCGGCTTTGCGCAAGGCCTATGATCGTTCCTACGCCTCAGCGGGAAGCCCCAGCGCCGGATTCAGTACTCCGCGGCCCACCGCTCAAACCAGTAGCGCGAGCGAATTACCGGTCTTCGTGCCGGCTTTTGATGGTTCGACGACGCCGGTGCTTTCGCTTGAACTGGCGAGCCGTCAGATTCACGGTGCCCCGCGGAAGCGCGGCTTGTTCGGAGCACAGGCGCGCTTGGTCAGAGAAGCCCGCACCATTGAACTCGTACAGCAGCAGATCCTCAACCGCTACCCCGCTGCCCGGATCCTCAATGGTCTGCACTCCCCCGTCGACAATAGCTATCTGGACCATGTGGTGATGATGGGGTATCGCTTGGCCGTGATCGGGTCGATGATGGTCCCCGAAGGCGCCTATCGCTGGAACGGGAGCACCCTGGTGCACGGCAGCCGCGGCGTCGAACCGCCCAAGATTCTCTCCGCCGTCCATGCCTTGGGTCGCATCTTCCCGGAATGCACGGTCTCTGGCTGGATCGTGGTGCAAAGCCCGAGCGGCAATCCTTATCAACCGGTGATCGATTACACCCGGGGCAATGAACCCGACGGCGGCCCCGGGCTCAACCTGGTGGGGGCTGCGCGGTTAGGGCGTGACCTCGGCTCTTTCCTGGCCGTTGGAGAAACCCCCAACGTGGTTGACCTTCAGTTGCTCTCCCGGCTGCTCGGCGGAATGTACTAGTTGCTCGGGATGTACTAGCCCAAGCCAGCCAAACCCGAATCCGCCGTCCCACTGAGTGTTACCCGTGGGGCAGAAGTGCTGTCATTCCAGCCAGATCTCTCACTCCAGTCACATTCGGTGGGATGGCTGGTTCGGAATGGCTGGGATAGCTGGTGGGAGACATAGACTGAATGGGTGTTTCGCATCTTGTTCTACACCCCAGAGATCCCCGGCAACACCGGCAATGCCATTCGCTTGGCGGCTATTACCGGTGCAGAGCTGCACCTCGTGGAACCGCTCGGCTTCGACCTAGAGGATTCCAAATTACGCAGGGCAGGCCTGGATTATCACGATCTGGCAGTGCTTCGGGTGCATCCCGACCTGGAGAGCGCCTGGCGTGCCCTCGAGCCCGAGCGAGTCTTCGCCTTCACTTCGGACGGCGAGGAATCGTACACCGAACTGGCCTATCGGGAGGGCGACGTTTTGATGTTCGGCCCCGAATCGGTGGGCCTCCCCGAGCAGGTCAAGCGGCTCCCGCAGATCACCGCACGTGTGCGGTTGCCTATGCTGCCGGGCTTACGTTCGCTCAACCTGGCGAACTCCGCTTCTATCGCGGTCTATGAGGCCTGGCGGCAAAACGGCTTCCGAGGTGCGCAGCATTGAGTTCGATAGGAAGAGGGAGCATGTCAGCACGAGATCCGGGCCTCGCCTTCACCGACGGGGCTCTGCAGTTCGAAGCTTGGTCCGAGGCGCTCTGGGACCCGGCAGCTCGCACCATCGTGGAGATCGCCGACCTGCAACCCGGTGAAAAAGTCCTAGACGCCTGCTGTGGTTCAGGCGCAGTCTCGCTCCCTGCCTCCCACGCGGTGGGCCCGCAGGGCACCGTTGACGGTGTGGATCTCTCCTCGGGCCTTTTGGCCTTAGCCGGGAAAAAGCTGGCCGCCGAACGCATTCTGAACACCACCCTGACTCACGCGGATGTCACCCAATGGCGCGGCCACCGCACCTTCGACGCCGTGCTCTGCTCCTATTCGATGTTCTTCTTCTCGGCTATGGACGAAGGAGTCGCGCATCTGGCCTCAATGCTTCGGCCCGGTGGACGTCTGGTGCTCAATACCTGGGTCCAGGGTGCGCTCTCCCCCTTGGCTGAATTGATTCTGCAGGCCGCGGTGACCGAACGTCCTCGGCTAGCCAAGGTGGTGCCGCTAGCGAATCAGAATATGGAACTGATCTCGAACGCTGAGCTGCTGAAGGACTTCCTGCTGCGCAGCGGGCTCAGCTCGGTCGAGGTGAGCACGCACCCCCTGCAATTGAGCGTGAGCGCCGAAATGGCGTGGGCTCTTGTGATGGGCAGCGGCTGGCGCACCTTATTGCCGCGTGATCCGGAGGCGATCTCCCGGGTGCGTCACGAGTTCATCGGCTCTGTGATGGCCCTCGGTGAACCGGTGGCTTTCAATTCGGACACCCTGGTGGCCAAGGCGATCAAGGCTTGAACGATGGCCATGACTTCGCTGTGGGACGGCGCTTCAAGCGACTTCGGCAGTTGGCGTGAGCAGCTCTGGCAGCCGTTAGCTGATCTGCTCGTCGCAGAAGCGCAACCAGCTCCCGGGGAACTGGTCCTGGATGCTTGCTGCGGCAATGGCACCTCGGCGATTCCGGCGGCTCGTGCGGTTGGCCCGAGGGGCCGGGTTGACGCGATCGATGTCTCTCCGGCGATGATCCGGCAAGCCGAGTATCAGAGCAGGGCACTGCCGCAACTGAGCTACGCGGTTGCGGAGATCTCGCAATGGCGCTCCGAGCTTCGCTACGATCTGGTGCTCTGCGGGTTCGGGGTGTTCTTCCTCGGCGATCCGGAACTCGCCGTCAAACAACTCTGCTCTCGACTGCGACCGGGCGGACGCCTCGCCTTCAGCTGCTGGCAGAACCGGCCCTTTGAACCGCTCGTCAGCACGGTGCTGGCCGCTTGCGCGGAAGAAGGAGTGGTGACCAAGGCTTCAGCTGAAGCCCGGAACATTGGCAAGCTGAACTCAGCGGAGAAACTGCAAGCGCTCGCGGCAGCATGCTCGTTACAGGACTTCCGGGTTCAGCCGGTCCCTTATCGAGTGCCGCTGACCCCAGATTCCGCTTGGCACTTCGTGCAGGGAAGCCTGCTGCGGGCTGCGTTACCCGCTGAACCAGCTGCTCAACAAAGAATCCGCAGCCGAATCCGGGCTTCGGTGCAGGGTATGGAGCTGCACGCCGATGCCCTGATCGGCGTCGGGATTCACTGAGCCATCCAAACAGCTTGCCGCTCCGAATAGCAGGTATGAGGATGACGAGGAGCTGGGAGCGGTCTGATGGCATTAATGCTGGATAGTGCGCGCCCTCTGACTCAGCGCAGTTCTATGCGCCTAAGCTTAAGGGCGATGGATACACCTCAGGAAATTGACGCTGCCGAAAGTTCGGATCAAGCCCAGGCAAGTCTGGCGGGCTTAATCGAGGCAACCGCTCTAGGCGATGAACAGGCCTTCCAGGAGCTCTACCGGCGATCTTCGCGCCGGGTATATGGCCTGGCTCGTCGGGTCCTGGTCGATCCCGACCTCGCAGAGGACACCACCCAAGAGGTGTATTTGCAGATCTGGCAAAACGCCGATCGGTTCAGTGCCGAATCGGGTTCCGCAATGGCCTGGTTAATGACCATTACGCACCGCCGTGCGGTGGATAAGGTGCGGTCAAGTCAGAGTGCCACCGACCGAGAGGCCCGCTATGGCGCGAGCAGCCAGTCGATGGATCACGACGAGGTCGCCGAAACCGTCAATGACAAGCTCGATGCCGAAGCGGTCGTGAAGTGTCTGGGCAGCCTGACGGAGACTCAGCAAGAATCAGTCCGGTTGGCCTATTACGGCGGCCTGACTTACCGAGAAGTCGCGGAAAAATTGGGGGCAGCCGTGCCGACGGTGAAATCAAGAATCAGAGACGGGCTTTTACGACTCAAATCATGTTTGGAGGTGAACTGAGATGAATGAAGATTTTTCTGAAGACATCCGCGGAGACCTCGCGCAAGGCCGGGTTCTCGAGTTGGCCGAATTAGTAGCGCTGGACGCCGTCGATGATCAGGAGCGTGCCCAGATCGAGGAGTATCTGCGCGCTGCACCCGAACCGGTGCAGCGGGATTTCTCCGCGCGAGTACGGGATATCCGGGAAACCATCGCCGAGGCCTATGCCACGGTGGAGGAGGAGCCACCCGCCGGGCTCTGGGAAGCCATTCAATCAAAAATCTCAGTTCAGACCGAGCAATCGGCGCAGCCGACTCAAGCCCTCGGCTCCGAGGAGCTCGCCGTCGTGCCTGGCGACGAACTCTCAGCTCGCCGCCAGCAGCGGCAGGCTCAGCGTTCCGAGAGCTCGGGTTCTGAGCGTTCAGCTTCCAGCCGTTCGCGTGCCCGCACGGTACGTGGCTGGCTGATGGGTGCAGTGGCAGCGGCCGCGATCGTCGTTGCCGGTTCCTTCGGGGTGAACTCCTTCATTCAGAGTCAGGATCCGGTCAATCAGGTGATCACCGCCTCCGATGTGCAAAATAAAGTCGTACCGGTGCAAGGCGGTGGCGAAGCCACCATCAAACTTTCCAGTTCGCAGCAGGCAGCGGTGCTCCAGATGAGCGAGGTACCTGCGCCTCAGGCCGGTAAGACTTATCAGCTATGGCTGGTTCCAACCAACGGTGGGGATCCAGCATCCTTGGGTTTGATGAGTTCGGCAGCTGATTTGGGCAAACCAACCCTGGTGAAGAATCTGAAAAACGGCGAGGCTTTGGCGATTACCGTGGAGCCTTCTGGGGGATCCGATAAGCCGAGTTCTGCTCCCGTGATGGTTTCAGCCATCAATCTCTAACGCGTCAAGAGCTGGACGCGTCGGAGAGCTCTGATCAATGATGCTCGACAGCGGTTTGACCTTAACGTAACGTCAACTTTTAGGCTCTCTACTGTTCGGAAAGTCCGAACACACGTCATTCCTCAAAGGACTACGGCCTGAAAGCGGGGTCAAAATGCCGGAAACCGATTGGTCGATCTCCGAAGTGGCGAAAATTTCCAGAGTGTCCTCACGAACTCTGCGGCACTACGATCAGATCGGTCTCTTGAAGCCGGCTTGGACGGCGCACAATGGGTACCGCTACTACCAGCAGGCGGAGTTGATTCGCTTGCAGCGCATTTTGCTGCTCCGTGAATTGGGCCTGGGCCTTGAGACCATCGCCGAAGTACTGCGCGGCCAGACCGACGAGTTGCAAGCACTTCGCACTCATCACCGTTGGCTGCTCGCTGAGCGGGATCGGATGTCGCAACTCGCCGAGACCGTGCAATCCACTATGGCGTCCTTGTCCGAGGGGAAAGCGTATAGCAAGGGAGGCACCATGAAAGCCGAAGAGATCTTCAGCGGATTCGATAAAAACCCCTACGAAGCCGAAGCGATTGAACGCTGGGGCGAGGACGCCGTGCAGAAAGCCAATGCCAGCTGGTCGGCTTTGGGCCAGGAAGGACGCCAAGCGATGATGGCCGAAGCGGATGCGATCAACCAGGAACTGGCGGCTTGCCAGGAACTCGGTTTGACCGCCGACGACGCGCGGGTGCAGGCCGCCGTCGAACGCCACTACCGCTGGATCGCCCTGGGCTGGACCCCGGACGCCGCAAGCTACCCGGGTCTCGCCCAACTATATGTCGACGACGAGCGATTCCGGAAGTTCTACGAGAAAGCCGGAGTGAGTCCTGAGTACCTGCTGGAAGCGATCAGGATCTACGCCGCTGAAAAGCTCTGATTCACCCGCAACGCTGACACCTAGAGTCGTTCTGAACCCTTCATTCCGACTCTAGGTGTCACAGCGTTGGATGGATCTCAGCTCCGACGGCGTTTGATCTCCTCGACGGCTTGCGGCAGCACGCTAAACAGATCTCCGACAATCCCCAAATCGGCGATCTCGAAGACCGGGGATTCCGGGTCCTTATTGACCGCCACGATCAACTTGGAGGTCTGCATCCCCGCCTTCTGCTGGATCGCTCCGGAGATTCCGACCGAAATGTACAACTGGGGTGACACCGTCTTCCCCGTCTGTCCAACCTGCAGGGAGTGGTCAATCCAGCCCGCGTCGGTGGCGGCTCGCGAAGCACCGACGGCGGCCCCCAGGGCGTCGGCCAAGGCCTCCACCGGGGCGAAATCACCGTTCAGCCCACGGCCTCCGGCCACCACGATCCGGGCCTCGGTCAGCTCAGGGCGGCTGCTCGCCGCACGGGCCGTGCGCTGCACGATCCTGGCACCGCGAGCAGCCGCGGAGAACTCAACGCTCAGTTCCTGGACCTCCGGGACGGCCGGATTCTCCGTCGGCAGCGCTTCGAGGATATTTCCCTTCACCGCGAAAACCGAGCCAGCCGAGGAAACCCCCACAGAGACCAGGTAGGACCCGGCCAGCACCGACTTCTCAGCTTGCAGCTCCGGAGTCAAGCCGATTACATCGGAGATCACTCCGGCCTCGAGCAGCAGAGCCGCTCGGGCCGCAATCTCCTTGGCTTCGCTGGAATTCTCGGTCAGCACCACCGTGGCGGAAACCGCTTTAGCAGCTTCGGCCAGGAATTCCGCTTTCGGTACCACCAGATAATCCCCGAGTTCAGCCTGCTCGCTGTGCAGTACTCGCTGCACACCGTACTCACCGAGTTCGCGCCGGACGACGTCGGAAAGCGCCCCCGCCACCGCTGCCACCGGCTCCCCCACGCCGCGTGCCAGGGTCAGCAACTCCCGGCTAGATTTGCTCAGTCCCGTTTCAGCGACCTCAGCTCCGCCATCATTCAGGCGGTCAATAAAAACAACTACTGTGCTCATTTCAATGACCTTCCTAAAGCAGCTTCTGTTCGGCGAGGAAATCGACCAGCTTCACACCGGCATCACCTTCGTCGGTGATCAGCACTCCCGCGCTGCGTGGCGGCCTGGGCACGGCCTCTTGCACTTTGGTCCAGGCACCAGCGTGGCCGACCTGGGCGGCGTCGAGACCAATATCGGCGAGTGAGACCACCGAGATCTGGCGTTTCTTGGCCGCCATAATGCCTTTGAAATTGGGGTAACGCGGCTGATTGATCTGATCCGTCACCGAGACCAGAGCCGGCAGGGAAGCCTCAATCACCTCGGCGTAGCTATCGCCATCGCGCCGCGCAGTCAGCACCCCATCCGCCACCTCCAGGGAAGAGGCAAAAGTGACCTGCGGAAGCCCTAGCCTAGCCGCTAGCTGCGCCGGCACCAGGGAGGTCTCCCCATCAGTGGAAGCCATTCCGGTCAGCACCAGATCCACCGCGCCGAGTGATTTCAGCACCGCCGAGAGTGCGAGAGAGGTGCCCGGAACATCAGAACCGGCGAGCGCCGGGTCGCTCAGGTGCACGCCTTCGTAAGCACCGATCTGCAAAGCTTTTTTGACCGCTCCGACCGCACTCTCCGGCCCCATGGTCACTGCGATCACCCGGTTGCCCGCGGCTTCTCCGCCGCGCGCTTCGGCCAGCTGCAGTGCAGCTTCGAGCGGGTATTCATCCAGCTCGGACAGGATGCTCTCAGCTCGGTCCAGGTTCGAATTCTGTCCCGTCAGATGCCTATCGAACTGGGCGTCCGGAACGTACTTCACCAGTACGGCAATCGTCAGCGGAGACAATTCAGAATCGCTCACTTTCACACTCCTTCGTTTGTGACTACCTCTGTCTTGGAGCTTAGTTGATCAATCCGGGGTCAACCCACAGTATGAGTCATCGGGCGCCGGAATCCTGCCAGCGGGCGATGCCGGCAACCCGCTGAGCCGAGCAAGCTATAGATATGACAAACATCCTCAGCATTCGCAACCTGCACAAGAGTTATGGCAGCACCGTAGCCCTCGCGGGCATCGATCTCGATCTGCGCACCGGTGAGTCAGTGGCCATTATGGGAGCTTCCGGCTCAGGTAAGACCACGCTGCTGCACTGCCTGGCCGGAATCATCACCCCCGATGCCGGTATGGTCGGCTTCGCCGGCCCGCACGGTGCGCAGACCATTTCCGCAATGAAAGAAACGGAACGTTCCCGTTTGCGCCGAGAGTCTTTTGGCTTCGTCTTTCAGCAAGGGCTGCTGCTCCCCGAGTTGACCGCGCTGGAGAACGTAGCCTTGGCCTTGATGCTCAGCGGCACAGCACGGGCTCAGGCCGAGGGATATGCCCAGCAATGGCTGGCCAGCCTCGGCCTGGCGGGCATGGAACAGCGCCGGATCGGAGAACTCTCCGGCGGCCAGGCCCAGCGAGTGGCCATTGCCCGGGCTCAGGTCACCGGGGCAAACGTGATCTTCGCCGATGAACCGACAGGAGCCTTGGACTCCAGCACCTCGGCAGAGGTGATGGATGCCCTGCTGAAAAGCACCGTGGGTCTCGGTAAAACGCTTGTGCTGGTGACCCACGACTCGGCGGTGGCTGCACGCTGCGGGCGATTGGTGGAGGTCCGCGATGGACGAGTGATCCACGATAGCTCACCGACCACTCAGCCGACCGAGGCCTTCACCGCGCCGGTGCGTCCAGCTCAGGTGACCCAATGAGCGCAGCCCTCGCAGTAGCGCCGCTGAAGCAAAGCACCGGACTGCTCACAGTTACCCGGTTGAGCTGGCTCACCGCGCGTGGCGGAGCCAGCCGAAGCACCCTGGTGCTTCCGGTGGTCGCTTTCGCGCTCACCACGGCGCTCTTGCTCATTGTGTTAGCGGGAACCCTGTCATTCTTCCGCTGGGATGATCTCTACGCCGGAACCTACCAGATGCTGGCGATCATCGCGGTCGCGCTGCTCGCGGTGCCCTTGGTCGCCCTGGGCGGCTCAGGGGCGAGGCTCTCCGCCCGCCGCAGGGACGATAAGCTCTCCACGCTCAGGCTTCTAGGGGCCACCCCGGCGACGGTGAATTCAATGACCGTGCTGGAATCGAGTGCCCTGGCACTGACCGGCGCCCTGGCGGGCATCGTGCTTTACCTGGTACTGGTTCCCTTAGTCGGTTTGATCCCCTTTCGCGGTGAAGCCCTGGGAGCCAGCGCGCTCTGGCTCAATCCGCTGCTCGTCCTGGCGGTGGTGTTCGGTGTGATGCTCTTATCCGCGATCAGCGCGGTGATCGGTCTACGCAGAGTAAATATCTCTCCGCTCGGGGTTCGCACCCGGCAGAATCCGCCGAGCGTCGCCTGGCAGCGAATCGTGATCGGAGCGGCCGGGGTAGCGGTGGTCTACCTGCTGATGTCCAATGTCGCTGCCTTCGGTTCGTGGACGGCGATCTCCGTCGTGCTGCTCGTCGGCTTCGGCGGCGTGATCGGCGTACTCAATCTGATGGGTCCGGCGGTGATCGGAATGCTGGCACGCCGGCAGTGGAAGCGGGCGAAGACTCCCGTCCGGTTACTGGCCAGCAGGCAGATCCTGGAATCACCCAAAGCCGCCTGGCGGCAGGTCTCCGGCGTCGCGATGACCAGTTTCATGGCTGTTTTCTGCGGAGTCGGTCTGGCCTTGGTGGGTCAGATGAATCCCGGTGATGCGGCCAGCGACGAGGCCTACCTGATGGTCGATCTGCGCACCGGCGTGATCATCACCCTGGTGATCTCCTTCCTGATGGTCGCCTGTTCAGTCGGCGTCAACCAGGCGTCGCAGGTTCTGGATCGCGCTGATGTACTGGTCAGCATGGATCGGCTGGGGGCCCCGCTGAGCATAATGGAAGCAGCTCGCAG
Organism: Psychromicrobium ferritrahens; assembly: GCF_043789415.1. Taxonomy (NCBI): domain Bacteria; kingdom Bacillati; phylum Actinomycetota; class Actinomycetes; order Micrococcales; family Micrococcaceae; genus Psychromicrobium; species Psychromicrobium ferritrahens. Next base: position 787,743 of record NZ_JBDLLW010000001.1, read on the forward strand.
CAGAGCGGTGATGTCGCCCTTGCGTATCGTCTCCCTGGGCTCAGCGCTGATAGCGGCCGTAGTGGTCTTTCCACTCACCGCAATGTCGCTGCTGATGAATCCAGCCACTGTGCTGATGGTGCTCGGCTGCCTGGCCGGTGGGATCAGCTTGGTCTGGCTCAGCCTGAAAGCGACGACGCCGGTGGTCTCGGCTGTGCTTCGCTCGCCGGAACGAATCTAAGGAATCGACCTAAGGAATGAGAGAGGATCGTTCCGGTGGGCTCAGGTGCCACCGGAACGATCCTCTGTCAGCGTCTTAGCTGCTGGCTTCCCCGAGAGTGACGTCAGCGGACTGAGACTTACCGCCCCGCAAGAAGGTCACCTTGACGGTGCTGCCAGCGGCTTGTTCCCGAACCGCGGCGGTGAGCGAGGAAGCGTCGTCGATCACCCGAGTGCCGAAGTTGGTGATCACGTCACCCACTTTGAGCCCCGCCTTATCCGCCGCTGAGCCCTTGGTCACCTCAGCGACCGCAGCGCCGACCGAGAAGGAACTGGACTGCTGCTGGTCTCCGCCGGCGGAAGATTTGGGCTGCACGCTCACTCCGAGTTGACCGTGGCTGGCTTTGCCAGTGGCGATCAGCTCCTGGGCGATCCGTTTGGCGGTATTGATCGGGATGGAGAATCCGACGCCGATATTCCCCCCGGCGGATTCATTGGAGCTAGAACCGGTACCCGCGATGGCGACGTTGACGCCGATCACCTGACCCGATGAATTGACCAGCGCACCGCCGGAATTACCGGGGTTGATCGCGGCATCGGTCTGGATCACATTCAGGTTGACCGATCCCTGAGCATTGGAGCTGGGCGAAGAGCCGTCCGGCGGAGCGAAGTTGTAGCCACCGTTGCCGCCGTCGTTATTGTCCTGCGAAGAATCGCTCTGCTGTTTTGGAACGGCCGAAGAAGCCACCGAGATGGCGCGGTTCACCGTGGAGACAATGCCGTCGGTCACTGTCCCGCTCAAACCGAGCGGCGCGCCGATGGCGATCGCAGTGTCCCCCACATTGACCTTGCTCGAATCGCCTAGTTCAGCGGCTTGCAGATTCGGCGCATCGATTTTGATCACGGCCAGATCGTTGAGCGGATCGGTCCCCACAATCTTGGCGGTGAAAACCCGCCCATCGTTGAGCTTGACCTGGACCGTCGGGTTCGCGGCCTTTCCATCCAGCGTTACCACGTGGGTATTGGTCAGGATGTGGCCGTCGGTGTCCAGAATGATGCCCGAGCCGGTGCCACCCGAGCTACCGGACGTCACGCCGATGGTCACCACGGAGGGTGAGGCTTTGGCAGCGGCCGCAGTAATGGCATTCACCGAATCGGTGTTGTTCACGATCACCGGGGAGTTCTGCCCCTGTTGCACCGAACCGGCCGAGGACTGGTCGCTGTTGAGCAGACCCGTAGTACCCAGCGAAGCGCCTGCTCCGATCAGCGCCGCGATCACCATGCCGCTGACCACGGCACCGGTACCAAAACGTCTTTTGGGCTTCTGAGCCGTCTTTGCCGGATCTCCGGGAAGCGGGGTCGGGGTGCCGAAGGCGGCCCCCGAGCCCGCACCCTGATAACCGTTCTGCTGCCCGTACTGCGGCGAACCACTGGGGGCGGAACCGGTTGAAGCGTATTGCCCGTAGCGGGGTTGTGGGCGTTCCGAACTCAGCGGCGCCTGCTGACCTGGTATTTGCTGGCTCGGTATTTGCTGGCTTGGCGCCTGGTAATTCGGAGTTGGGTAATCGGTTCTCGGCTGGGCCGAATTCAGCGGCTGGGTGCTGGGCTGAGCGGCAAGAGGCTGCGTCTCATTGAACCCCGCCGAATGGGTCCCGGCTTGCTGAGAAGTCTCAGTGTCCGCCGCCTGACTCGCGCCGGGCTGCTGATCTGCCGCAGCCTGCGAAGCCGAAGAGAAGTACTGGGCCGCTGAACTCTGGGATGCTGAACCCTGGTCCGCTGAATTCTGACCAGTCAGGTTCTGCACCGGTTCAGGCTGGCCGAACTGCTCGGTCGGAGCCTGAGCGGCTTCCGCAACCCCCGAAGCTGGCTGTGCCTCATCATCTTTTCGCGCCCACCAGCCCTGCGGCTGGGCGGCTTCAGTGGATTCGGCTGCTGATGGATTCTGCGGGCTCTCCGGCTGTGATTCGGAGGCTGCCCCTGGCTGGTGATCTGACATTTTCATCCTGCTTCTGCTCGGTTGATCTTGTATCCACTATGTGCCAGGCACTTAAGCCGATCAGGTATTTTCCCTGGAAGCTAACTGTGAGAAAGCTGGTGAGAAACCCTATGCCGAAGCTGTGTTTCGCCAACAGCATAGCTCCAGGGTTGGACGGTCTGTCAGATACACCCATAGGATGGAAAAAAGCGTTAACAGCGGGATGCACGAGCCATTCGGCCGCGGCGAACCCGCACCGACGAAGGATGTCCATGCGATCACCATTGGCCCTATCTGCTAAAAAAATATTCAGCAAGATACTTCCCGCACTGGGCCTCGCCGTGATGCTCACCCTACCCGCTGTGAGTGCCCAGGCCGCCGTGGTGCCCGCTGAATCACCGGTCTCCATCCCGTCCGGCCAGAACATCGTCGACAACGCAGGAGTGCTCGGCAATCGCAAGGCCGATGTGCAGGCCGCAATCACCAAACTGCTGAACGACAAAAAGTACAACTTCTACGTCGTCACGGTCAAAACCTTCGAAAATCCCAGCACCGCCACCGAATGGGCAACCCAGGTCGCGCAGACCAAGGGGATGGGCAATTTCGACCTGGTTTTGGCCGTGGCCACCGACCAGGGGAAATTCACCCTGCAGAAGGCGAAGAACTCGAAGATCACCAATGCCCAGCGAGACAGCATCATCCAGAATGCGATCAACCCGAATCTGGCCAATGGAAAGAAAGATTTCGCCCAGGCGGCGATTGACACTGCGGCCGCTATCGGCGACGCAGCCGGTGGCGGCAGCGGTTCTGTACCCAACCCAACTGGAGGAATTGTGGGCACAGTGATTTTCCTGGTCCTGGTCGCGGCAGCGGTAGTGGCCTTTATGGTGTTCCGACGTCGTAAGAAGCAGAAAGCCATCGCCGATACCGCCAGCGGGATCGGACCGCGCGGTGAACAACTCGATCCGATGGCCGGTACCAGTGTCGAAGAGCTCAAGTCCCGGGCAGGCTCCTTGCTGATCGCCGCCGATGACGCGATCAAGTCGAGTGAGCAGGAAATCAGCTTTGCGCAGGCCGCCTATGGCGATGACTCGGTGAAGCCCTTCCAAGCAGCCCTTGCGGAGGCGAAAAACCACCTCAACGAATCTTTCAAACTGCAGCAGCAGCTCGATGATGAGATCCCCGACACCATCGAGCAGCAGCGTGCCTGGTACGGCGAGATTATCCGCCGCTCGGAAGACGCTAATAAGGCCTTGGCCGAGCAGAAGCAAAGCTTCGATTCGCTGCGTGAACTCGAAAAGAACGCACCGCAGGCGCTGGCTTCGGTGAGCACTGAAGCACAGCGGCTGCGCGCCGCTCTTGCCGGATCGGAAAGCACTCTCAACGATCTGCAGAGCCGCTATGCGGATTCCGCGACCGCGACCATCAAAGACAATATCGCTCAGGCCCAGGAGCGCCTGAGCTTCGTGGACACCGCCTCGCAAAACGCCACTCAGAAGCTCAGCGCCTCGGACGCCGCGGCGGCTGCGGTGGCGGTCAGAGCTGCGGAGGAATCGCTGCATCAAGCCAAAGTCCTGGAAGACGCCATCGCCAAAGTTGCCGCCGATCTGCAAACCGCGGCGGCTCAGCTTCCTGCCGCCTTGAGCGATGCCAATAACGACCTGCTCCAAGCCAAGGCCATGGTTTCCGCCGGGCAGAACACCGCGGCAAGCGGCCAGGTGGCCGCCGTCGAAGCCGTGCTGAATCAAGTGCAGGCTCAGGTCTCCGCCGCGGGCAAGATCGATCCCACCGCCCTCTTGCAGCAGGTCGAGACCGCGCACAATAACCTCGACCAGTTACTCACCGGAATCCGTGATCAGCAGCAGCAGGCGCAACGAGCCCAAGCAGCTCTGCAGCATGCCATTTCCAGTGCTCAAGCTCAGATTTCCGCGGTGCAGGACTATATCGCCGCTCGGCGGGGCGGTGTTGGGTCGGAGGCTCGGACCCGGATCGCGGAGGCTCAGCGCAACCTGGACTATGCCTTGTCCATCCAGTCCTCTGATCCGGTGAGTGCTCTGACCTACGCCAATCAAGCCGTCACTCTCGCTCAGCAAGCCTCACAATACGCTCAGTCGGATGTCAGCGGCTTCGGCTACGCCGACACCGGTTACGGCCGCGGTGGTTATGGCGGGGGCGGTTATGGCGGCGGGGGCGGTTATGGCGGCGGGGGCGGTTTCGGTGGTGGTTTCGGCGGTGCGATCCTGGGCGGCATTCTGGGGGGCATGCTCTCCGGAGGCGGCCATCACAACTCCAACTGGGGTGGCGGTGGCTTCGGCGGCTGGAGCGACGGCGGTGGAGGAGGCGGCGGCTTCGATGGTGGAGGCGGCGGCGATTTCGGTGGCTTCGGTGGCGACTCCGGTGGAGATGGAAGTTTCTGATTCAGTTCATCGGCTCTAGCCAAGACGGTAGAACTTTGACAATCTACCTAGATAAGACACCCCCAGCCAGGTCGGATGGGGCGTTTCGATCCAGAAGTTTGACCCAAAAATAAAGCAGGACGAAAGGTATCACGATGGTAAAGCAGTCAATCTTTGGCCGCATCGGGCAGTTGGCCAGGGCCAATATCAACGCCCTGCTCGATCAGGCCGAGGATCCGCAGAAGATGCTCGACCAGATGGTTCGCGATTACACCAATAACATCGCCGAAGCTGAATCCGCGGTGGCGCAGACCATTGGCAATTTACGGATGCTGCAAGACGACTACAACGAGGACATCAAGAACGCACAGGACTGGGGCAATAAGGCTCTGGCTGCCAGCCGTAAGGCTGACGAGTTCCGCGCTGCGGGCAATACCGTCGATGCCCAGAAGTTCGATGACTTGGCAAAGGTCGCACTGCAGCGGCAGATCTCCTCGGAGAACGAAGCCAAGGCCTCGGAGCCGAACATCCAGTCTCAGGAAGCCGTGGTCGAGCAGTTGAAGACCGGGTTGAACCAGATGAAGGGCAAGCTGGGCGAGCTCTCCTCCAAGCGCAATGAGCTGGTAGCCCGTGCCAAGACGGCTCAGGCACAGTCCCAGGTAAACGATGCCCTGGGCAGCATCAATATCCTGGACCCAACCAGCGAGGTCGGCCGCTTCGAGGACAAGATCCGTCGCGAAGAGGCAAAGGTGCGCGGCCAGCAAGAACTGGCCGCTTCCAGCCTGGACTCACAGTTCAACAGCCTGGAAGACCTTGGCGAGCAGACCGAGGTAGAGGCTCGACTCGCTGCGCTGAAGGCCGGTGGTTCCCCGGCAGCGATCAATGCCTCGCCGGCTACCCCGGCGGCAAATCCCGTGGCAGCCGCACCGGCGGCGACCCCGGTGGTCAATGAGGACGATTTCAAGAACCTCTGATCGTCAGTGAGCACAAACTAACTGAACACGACAAGTGAGGGGCGGTTTCGGGATTTCCCGGAACCGCCCCTCACTGTGATGATTTGACTCAACCGGAGTGGATTACCCTGCGCTCTGCAGCGCGGCGATCAGCTTATCCGCCTGGATCAGACCAGAACCCACGATTTCGACGCCGTAACCAGCAGCAGCCGGAACGGTGGCGTTACCGCTGGCCAGCGCAGCCCGAATGGAGCTCGGCGTCGCCGTCGGTACCGCGGAAAGCGCCAGCGCCGCTACCCCGGCGGCGGCCGGGGCCGCAGCACTGGTACCGCAGAAGGCACTGAAGCCCTTGACCGAGGTCGCAACGCAATCCGGGGCCATCACAGCTGGACCGGGCATCACCCACGGCTGGGCCAGGGTATTGCCGTTGTCATCGAAGTAGTGCGTTACCGCACCGCGCGAAGAATAGGTCTCGGGCACCGTCGGAGCCGACCAGTCGGACGCCGCCACCGCCAAGGAGGCCCCTGAGGAGCTGGCACCCGCATTGATTGTGGTGACATTACCCAGGCCCGCTACCAGGTTGCCATTCGAACGGATTCGCAGAGCGCTGGGGATGCTGGTGCCCGTTTTATGAGTCACCTGCAAGTAGACATCCTTCGATGAAGTGGCAGAAGAGTTCGTATAGGAGAGCCCCTCCTGGGGGATCCCCGAGGAAACATTATCGTCATTCGATTGGGTGAGCAGCTTGCCCGAGCTATCCACCAGCTGGACGTCGAGGTTGGAGCTGGCACTCCCCCAGGCTTCTTTCCACTGAATATCGAAGTACTGGCCCTTGCCGGCTGCCAGGGTGGCGATCTTCTTCTTGGTGACGCCGCTGCCGAAGTCCTGATATTCAACTCCGGTGCTGGCGTTCTTCACGAAGCTAGGCGCGAATTCCCAGGCGGATTGCGCCCCTCGGTTACCCGCCGAGGAGAAATAGGTGACGCCGGAGGCAACAGCGTCTTCCACGGCGATGGCCTCTGGACCGTTCTGATACACCGGGGCGGTGATGTCGTAGATGTCATCGGCGATGACCTTCACGCCGCTGGCCACCAATTGGCGAATCGCCTGGGCTTTTTTCTGTGAGCTGGCACTTGAGAAGGCGATGCTGCTGACGCCCGGCGCTTCGTCGAAGATAATCTCGGCCATTGCTCGGCCTTCATCCGAGGATCCACTCGGGCCATCGGTCAGCACACTGACCGATGCGGGCAGGTCTCCGGTGGACTGAGAGCCGGCGACGCCGCTGCCGACCTTGTTGATCGAATCGGAGATCACCCCGATCTTGACCCCGGCACCGTTCGGGCCGCCACCATTCCGGACCGAAGGTCCTTGGACGACGGAGTCTCCCTGAGACAGCGCGGTTCCGACGTCGGTGAAGGAGCCCCAGTTAGCCGGGCTGATCCGACGAATGCCCGGAATGCTAGTCAGACTCTGCACGCTTGATGCACTGATCTTGCCGTAAATCGTCGGCAAGGGGCCTTCCGACATCGCATCGATATCGCTCAGCCCGGCTTTCAGCAGCGCGGCCTTGACCGATTCGAGCTTCCCCGGCGCAACCGAGATCTCAAGCGGAACACTCACTCCGTTCACCGATTTGGCCGAGATCTTCTGCGATGACTCCGCCAGGGCTTGTCCGATCACCGATTTCAGCACCGAGGACAAGGCCTGCGGTGAACCTGCTGCTGCGCTATCGGTGGCTGCGGCGGGGGTGACCCCGGCTGCCAGCACCAAAGATCCCGCGGTGACTGCGGTGACGATTCCTCGCGCCGCCCATGATTTCCATTGCGATTCCACATGTGCCTCTCTGTACAGTCCATTGACCTTGGCTCGCTCTTCTGAACAGTGCTGAGCGCCGAGTGGAACACAGTCTAAGGAGATTTTCGGGAAATATGCGCAAAAAATCCTGAAAATATCTGGGACTTTGAGCAAATAGCCCAAAATACTTGGGAAAATAGAGCAGACGATAGCCTGCCGCGGGTGTCATGCGGAGAAACAATCACTCCTGAAGCACAGAGAGCCAGGCCTGGGAAGGCCTGGCTCTCTGTGAGATCTCACGTCGCTGAGTCGCTGCTCCGGGAGACTCTGGCGCGAACTGCCTGCGAAGCGTCTAGTGCAGTGTCACCTGGGGTTCACCGTTGGAGGTGAGTCCGGTTCCTGTGGAGCTGCAACTTCCACCGCCTCCGGCTTGATAGGCCTGGCGAAGGCAATTGCGCAAGGCCAGCTGTCCCCAGTAGTTAGGGTGCAGCGATTCCTGGATGTAGTAATCGCTCACCGCTGTGCTCACGGTCCTGATCTCGTTGATCCACTCACTCACATCGACGGCGCCGGGCGACTGCCAGCTGCTCAGATTGGTGTCATTGAGTTTCTTGGTTCCGGTCTTGCAGAGCAGATGTTGTGCAAAGAGCCCGGAGATATTGAGCAGACTGGCATTGCTCAGCCCTGCCTGGTTGAGACCGGTTTGCACGGTGGAGTTGACCGAAGGAAAAATAGTCTGCGCGGCCCAGTCCAGGTCCTTGTCCCAGAAGCCGCAGCCATAAGTGCTCTGCCTGCTGTATCCCGATTGCGAATACGCGATATTCGAGCTCTCGGGCAGCGGCTGCGGATAGTTCTGCAAGATGATCCTGTAGTCCGAGGCCGAGTAGCCAGCATTGCTCATGGCGGTAGCGATGTTCCTCAGGCCGGTAGCGATCTTGGCAGCCACCGAGGTCAGATTTCCCGAGCTGAAATTGCTCTGCACCGAGCTGTCGTCCTTGCAATACTTCGGCGCCCAGGAGAAAGACGTCAGGAAGTCGGTGACGCAGGTTGTCACCATGTCTTCGAAGTTGAGATCATTGCCGCCGATCGAGACAGCCACCAGGGACACCTTGTGGTTTGAGGCGAAGTCCTGGAGCATTTTGGCCTGTCCCAGATTGCCCTGGCCGTCATCGTAGAAGTCGAGGCCCGGTTTGAAATAGCCCTTGGAATTGATGGAGGTCGCGGTCTTCGCACCCGAGCACGCCAGGTTGAGTGCATTGGCGGTGATCTTGATCTCCGCGGAGGTTGAGCGATGGCATCGTTCGATCTGTTCGGCATTGCCGGCGTCCCAATAAGCGCTGTCGCCTAGAGCGTCGACCTGAGAGGCGTCCGAGGAGTTCCCTGCCCAGCGCCCTCCCTCGCCTGAGATATAGGAGTCGCCCACGCTGACCGCCCACGCCGCACCAGCTGGCGGCGCTGCCTGAGCGGGTACCGCGAGGGTCAGCGATAAGGTGGCGGTTGCCGCGAGAAGCGCTAGCGTCCGTTGAACAAAGTCTTTTCTCATTGAGATCGATCCATTCTTCCTTGAATTGATGACTTGGGGTCAGGCATAAAGCTACCGAGTGGAACCTACCGGGAGATGATCTATGGGTAAACACTTGGCCGCAGGCGAGACGGTCCTGCTGAAGGCTGAATCGACGCCAACCCGGGCATCGATCTGTGGCTGCAAGCTCTGGTTTTTGTTTTGAGAGGGACAGCCAATGGGGAAAATGGGTGACTAGTTCGCTGAGGACTGGGCCAGCCGGCGCCCTGCCCCTCACTCCGCGGCGAAGACCTATGGTTCTGCCCCGCCAGCCTTGAGGGTTCACAGCTCAGTAAGTCGGGGATGTCCCGGGCCGCCGCCTGAGCGCCTGGGCCAGAGACATAATTAAGCCAGAGAAGTATTTAGGTAAGAGAAGTATTTCATCGCTGAATGCAGCAGACGCATCGCAAGTGAATCACGTTTTTCGGGTGGATCTCGTTCACGGACTCAGGAAGCCCGCTGGCTCGCCGCAACGCAGGATCAGGTTCTCGATCCGGTCGAGTCCGCGGCACCATGATCAGGGCGAGGGTCTCGGTCCGGCCGCCATGGGCCTCTGAACTGACCGAGCCTGGTTGGTCCGCACCGTTCTCCGGGTCCTGCCGGTTACGAGAGTTCCCACTCCCGTAACCGGCCAGATCACCGGTTTCATATCCGAGATGATCGCTCATCTCCGCTTTATGAGAACGTTCTAACACCGCCTTCGTGAATTCTTTCAAGAACTTTTCACTCCGGCAGAAGAATCAGCGGCCTGACCGCTTCATCCCTGAAATCCTGAGCATAACTCCACTCTCGTAAAGAAAAAGAAGTAAACCCAGAACAAATCATTTTCTCACTACTTGATGGCGAGACCAAGAAGATGCGGCTCGTGCCCATCAGCCCAAGAAACATCGTGATAAGCATCAATATCGACGTATGAACCGTTGAAATCACGGTACTGGATATTGTTATTTCCAGTGGTGATACGGTCTGCCCAGACAGCATTGATGTCGTTGTTACCACGGTTCGCATAGCATGACTCGCCATAGACGTTGAAGTCGCTGTGCCAGTACAGGTGAACATAGTTCTTATCGAAGCAGTTACCGACCTCGTTCGCCGAGGCGGTGGAGGCTCCAACCGCCGGAACGGCTACCAGCACAGCACCAGCGACAACGGACGCAACCAAGGTCTTACGAGCAGCCTTCTTGAAATCAAATGCCATAATGATACTCCTTCGAAAAAATTATATTCAACGATTTAGCTCAACATCGAAACTTATAAATCAGTGAAACTTTTCATGCTGCAAGTGATATTCACTCGCTAAGAAGAGCATATGAATAGTTTGCTTCAAAAGTCAACAAAAAATAAATACTAGCCAAAGGGATAATGACTTCCATTTTTGAGGATATTTTCAGGACTCTTTGAGATAAATACCTGGCTGTTCTAATCAATTTCGGAGAATTCCATGATGAGAAAATGTTTTACCTGGGAAGAAGCGCCGATTTTACGCCACTCAACTTTTAGAACCGGCAATCGACCGGATGGGCACGGCGGTGCTTGAGGAATGAAATAAGGTCTCGGACATTCAAGAATCAGCGTACTGTGGGCGAGCCTGCCAAGAACCCGGGTCACCGTGGAACACGGCGACCCGCCAAGGACCGGACTTCGATCAGCCACTCACCACTCGTCGCTGGCTTGCCCCTCCACCGCACAGACGATCACGACGCCGGAAGGGCTATCAGCGATCATGGATGGCTCCAGAGGGCTTCACAGCGCACTATTCGCGAGTGCGCCGAGCAGCGTATCTGTCAGTAAGCAATCTTCTCGGATGGTTTAAAACTGATCGTCATCCTTCAATGTCTCCCCCAAGCATCGTAGTGAGAACTTCCGCCAGGATCACAGCAGAGATCCATCTCCTCACTTGTGCCAGGTCACCGAAGGAGCAATTGGCCGCACCCGGTGGCTCTCGCTTAAAAGCAAAGTGGTCCTGGCCAGTATTTTTACTGGCCAGGACCACTTTCTGAGCAACTAATCACACAGCTCTCGGGCTAGGCACCACGATCAGCGATCAGCAGGACCAAGCGGACGCCGAAGTGATCAGCGCAGATTAAGGGCTATGATTCGGCGGACTGCCGAGCGAACTACTACTTGATGTAGATGTTGGTGAGCTGCGGCTTGTTGTTGTAGGTCACGTCATTCCAGGCGTTGATATCGACCTTAGAGCCGTTGGCATCCGTGTAGGTGATGCTGTTATTGCCCGTGGTGATCCGGTCGGCCCAGACAGCGAGAACCTGGTTGTCTCCACGGTTGGCATAGCAGGAAACGCCACTGCGACCCGCGGGGCCGGCGACGCCGTCATGCCAGTACAGGTGCACGAAGTTTGCATCGGTGCAACCAACTTCGTTCGCTGAAGCAGGCGCAGCTCCAACAGCCGGAACAGCGACCAGTACAGCACCGGCGACAACAGAGGCGACCAGCGTCTTCCGTGCAACCTTTTTGAAATCAAATCCCATGATAAATTTCCTCCGAAAAAAAATTTAATTAATGATCTATGTAGAACAGTGAGACTTGCAAAATAACAAAAACATAGTGTGACTTTTCATGCCGTAAGTGCTTGAGCTATCCACTACGAAGAGCATACGAATCACTTGCTTCAAGCGTCAACAAAAAATCATCGCTGTTTACGTTTTATTTATTTATTGGAATTTAGAACTTTCATTTTTGCGGGAATTTTCAGGATTAATTCAGGTTGCCATAAGGTTACTCTGAAGTATTTTTGAGATTTTCGGTCGAACTAAACCGGTTTTAGTGACCGCTGGAACCGATGCGACTGAGGAGGTCGGCAACGTCAAGCACGCGCAGTCAAGCCCCCAGGAATCCAAGGCATCAGGCGGGCGGAGGCACCCCTTCTTTAGTTGATACTTCAAGCAAATGCCCGTCATACCGGGAAAAAATCCCCTCACGGGCACCTCACAGAATCTAGGACACCAGCCCTTGAGCAACCTGAAATTCTCTTGTGAAAAACAGAGCGGATTCCACCCAGAGCAGGCAGTCTTATCCTCATAAATTACCCTTGAGTAATAAAATCCGCAATTCCGAAAAACATGTAAATAAGCTGAGAATAAGCTGGACGTAATAAAAGTCATAAATGAGTTCAGATCGAACCTTTCGCTCCGAATAGCCGGTGAGAAGGTAGCAAAAAATACCTTCACTTAATAGTGATTGCTTAACGCATTAGTTGAGAGCGCGCGATTTTTAGAAATGCCCCCGCTCCAAGGCGTTGGAGTCCGGCCACGAAGCGGAGGCCAGATCACCCCGGGTGACTTCAGCGAAGTTTCCTCCCGCGGAGGGGCAGGACAACCCCTCCGGGATGATTCTCTGCCATCAGCCCTCTTGCCCGCTGAACTCGACCAGCCAGTCGCACCAGCCTGCTCAGCAGGTCTCGGAGGTACTTAGTGCTCAGTTCACTCCTCGGACGAGTTCAGAGAGCTCGTGGCGAACTCGGGTTAAAACAAAGTGGTCCTGGCCAGCATTTCTGCTGGTCAGGACCACTTTCTCGTTGCGGGGACAGGATTTGAACCTGTGACCTCCGGGTTATGAGCCCGGCGAGCTACCGAACTGCTCCACCCCGCGGCGCTATATCAACATTACCGGCTCTCCGCTTCAGAAACAAATCGAAGGTCCGGTTTCTTCTTTGGACGACGATTCAGGCCCAACTACTGGGGGGGGTGGTGCCTGAGGCAGGCTGCGATTGAGAACTGACGAATTTTGCCGCCCGACGAGGTCGAGCTGATGTTCAGTGAGCCATGCGGCTGCGCCCAGCATTCATGGTTAAACGTGATGGTGGTCTTGAACGGGTACATCTCCCGTTCAAGACCACCATCAGGCGGTGCTCGGTCTCACTGGACAAGCATTCTCACAAATCCCCCAGCGCACAAAATTATGCGTAATCTTCGGTGAGTAAAAATTTCTTAGAGGATCCAAATGGTATTGATGTGCGGCTCCTGCCCATCGGGCCAGATGGTGTAAGTACCACGCGGGAAATTCACCAGCGCGCCATTCAGGTCTTCATAGACGACGTCGTTGTTTCCAGTGGAGAGTGAATCCATCCACACATTGTTCACGTGATTTTCGCTCTTGTTCGCGTAGCAGGATTCTCCCCTTCCACCGAAGTCACTGTGCCAGGCGATGGACACGAAATTGACATCAGTACAAGGAACCTCGTTGGCGGTAGCAGCCCCGGCAGGGATAGCAACCAGGGCGGCACCAGCGAGTACACCAGAAACCACGACTTTACTGGCAACGCTCTTCATTGTGAACTTCATCTTGAACTTTCTCCCAAAGATTTAAGTAATAAAAATAAGCATTTATTTAGCTGAAATATTTATTTCATGCAAGCTTTTACCTTGCCACCAAGAGTATATGAAGGGTTACTTCAAGCGTCAACTGAAAAAATGGACTTTTGCGTTTTATTTATTTTTATAAATTTAAGACTTCCATTTTTGATGAAATTTTCAGGAAGCTGCCAGGATATTTTGAGAAAATTTCGAGGCGCCGGGAGGCTTGATGAGCTAGAGGTCTGCCAGCGGACGATTGAACATCTGGTCCGGAATACTTGAGAACGCCCTCCACTGAGGCGATTCTGGGCAGTTCAAGCTGAGCAAGAATCAACGAACAGCTGCAAAAATGATCAAGCGACTCACCATAAGGTCAGTAAAGCAACTGCGGCCAAAACAACCGGGGCAGAACCACGACCTCAGAGAATCGCGGATCTCGCTATCTCCTTGGGTGGTTCTGCCCCGGTCGGCAGCACAGAATAAACTCAGCTAACTAGGGACCCTCGCCCTAACTGGAAGGACTCGACGAGGCCGAGCTGGACGGCGTGGGCGTGGAGCTGGGCGGCGGCGTCGCACCGTTAGACGGTGTGGTACTCGTATCGACCCCTAGCTTGCCCTCGGCTGCCAAGGCTGCTGCTAATGCGTCGCTGAGCTTCTTCTGCGCCGTGCCATAACCCGCGAAGTCTCCCTTGGCGAGCGCTGCCTGACCGTCCTTGATCGCCTGGCTGGCGTCTTGCAGGGCCTGGGTCAGAGCGGCCCGCGCCGTCGGGTTCTCGCCCTTGGCCGGAGGCGTGCCACCCGGGCTAGCTGGCTTGGTGCCGGTGTTCCCGCTGTCCCCTGCCTTAGCTCCTGAGTCGCCGCCAAAGAGCGCGTCCAGAGCAGCGTCCAGCGTCTGAGCCATCTGAACCTTATTGCCGAAGGCCACGAGCACTCGCTGAAGCGTCGGATAGCTGCCCTCTCCCGTCGCCTGGATATAGACGGGTTGCACATAGAGCAGCCCCCCGCCGACGGGTAAGGTCAACAGATTGCCGTTCTTGAGTTGGGACTGTCCCTGTTTGAGCAGGTTCAGGTCCTTAGAGATCGTGGGATCTGAAACAAAGCTGTTGAAGACCTGCCCTGGAGCCGGCACCAGCGTATCCGTCGGCAAGGAAAGCAGGCGTAGCTTGCCGTAAGAGTCAGCCTTCACCCCGTCCTTATTACCGGCGTCCGCGTCAGCCGCCAGATAGCCATAAAGCACGTTCCGGGCATCGGCCCCCGGGGCGGTTTGCGGAATGAAGTTCGAGGTCAGCGAAAACGCGGGTTTGTCCTGCCCCGGTATCTGCAACGACAGATAGTACGGCGGCTGCTTGACCTGACCATTGGCCTCAGCCGGATCGTTGGGCACGCTCCAAGCATCGTTATTGTTGTAGAACTCGCTGGCGTTGGTCACGTGGTAGCGGCTCAGCAATTCGCGCTGCACCTTGAACAGATCCTCGGGATAGCGCACATGGCTGATCAGATCGCCCGACATCTCGGAGATCGGCTTCACCGTGGTCGGGTAGATATTCTCCCAGGTCTTCAGGATCGGGTCCTTATCATCCCAGGCATATAGCGTCACCGAACCGTCATAGGCATCGACGGTGGCCTTAACCGAGTTACGGATGTAGTTGATCGACCCGGAGCCCAGGGCCCCTGAGCCGGTCTTCGCGGTCAACGAATCGGTGGTGGCAGAGTCCAGCGCTTGCTGCTGTGAATAGGGGTAAGCACTGGAGGTCGTGTAGCCATCGACAATCCACTTCACCTTGCCGTCCACCACGGCCGGGTAAGGATTGCCATCGATCGTCAGATACGGAGCGACCTTCTGGACTCTTTGCACCGGCGTCCGGTCGTAGAGGATCTGGGATTTATCGGTCACGCTGCCGCTGAGCAGCAGATCGGTGGACTGGAACTTCATCGAATACAGCAACCGGTTGAACCAATTGCCGACGTCGGGCCCACCATTGCCATCAAAAGTGTTGAGCGAATTGGAATTGTCATCCCCAGCCTGCGGGCGATCGAGCTCGATCGGCTTCGCACCGTCCGGAGCTCCCACAATGGAGTAATCGGTGGTGTTCTGGCCGAAGTAGATGCGCGGCTGATAGCTGGTGTCGGTGCCCAGCTTGCCATTCGAGGGGACCCCCGATTGCAGGAAGACCGGTTTGCCGTCGGCCGTCGCGGTATTGCCATAGGCAGCCACCACGCCGTAGCCGTGGGTGTAGACCAGGTGCTTATTAACCCAGCTCTGCTGTGCCACCGGAATACCGCCGGGGTTCAGCTCGCGCAGGGCGATCACGGTGTCCTGCACCTTGCCGTCAATCGTATAGCGATCGACATTGAGCGTCTTCGGGAAGCCGTAGTATGCCCGGTATTGCTCCAGCTGCTGGAACGTCGTGGAGACCAGGTTCGGGTCCAGCAGACGGATATTGGCTGCCGTGGTGGCATCCTTGCGCAAAGCGCCCGGCGTCGCCGTCGTGGTTGCCGCATAAGGAATGACCTGAACATCGCTGAGCCCGTAAGCGGAGCGTGTCATATCAATATTCCGCTGAATATAGGGGGTTTCCAGGCTTGCTTCGGAAGGGCCGACCTGGAACTGCTGAATAGCCCAGGGATAGATCCCACCGGCCACGATCGCGGTGATGATCAGCATCGCGGTGCCGATGATCGGTAGACGCCAGCGACCGATCACGGCGCTGAGGATGAACAGCACAGCGACGATGCCGGCGGCGATCGCCAGAATGGCCTTGGTGGGGATCACCGCATTGACATCCGCGTACATCGCACCGGAACGCAGGCCACCGTTATCCTGCAGGGTGCTGTAGCGATCCAGCCAGAAATTGAAGCCGAGCAGGATCAAGAAGATACCCGCCATCACGGCGAGCTGCACCTGGGCGGCGCGGGAGGCGAAGATGCCCCGCTCCTGAATCCGAATCGCACCGTAGAGATAGTGCGTCAGCAAGGCGACGATGCCGGAGATCAGCACCGCGGAGATGAGCAAGCCGGAGAGGAAGCCGAGGAACGGCAAGGTATTGGTGTAGAAGGCGATATCCAAGCCGAATTGCGGGTCGGTCTGGCCGAAAGGCTGCTGGTAGAAGAACAGCAGCACCTTCTGCCATTGCCCTAATGCGGCCACTCCGGCGAACAGCGCGAAGACCAGCGGGACGCCGATCATCATCACCTTGCGCACCGGCTCCAGCTGCTGCTGGTAACGGTTCAGATTGCTCTGCGCTTCATTGTCCGGAGCGTACACCGGCCGCGAACGGTAGGCGATCCGGATCGAGATGAAGACCGCAACGAACATCAGCGCAAAGGCCGCCAGAAAGATGAGGCCCTTGGAGATATTGGTCTTCCAGAAGACATCCTGGAACCCCAGCTGATTGAACCAGAGGATCTCGGTATAGACATTGGCGAAGAAGACGAAGGCGATCACCGCCAACACCAGGATAATCAGGGTGGGCAGCAATGCGCCGCGTCGCCGCTGCGGTGCGGTTGTACTTTGGCCGGATGTCACAGTGAACCTCTGTCGTAGCTGATGGATGAATCAAAAAAGAGTCTGGTTATGCCACGAATGGCGAACAGCGAGGGTTCCACGGTTCAGCCACCCGCTGTGCAGGTCGGCAGGCCGGAGGCGTCTTTCCCGCTCGCGACCAGGGTGACGGCGTCATAAGCCTCTTTGAGAGTGCTCACCTTGACCACTTGCAGACCCTCCGGAACATGGCCCACCACCTCTTGGCAATTTGCCGCCGGTGCCAGGAAGACCGAGGCTCCGGCCGAGCGTGCACCGACCATCTTCTGCGGAATGCCGCCGATCGCTCCGACATTGCCTGCGGCATCGATGGTCCCGGTACCCGCGAAGTGCTTACCACCGGTCAGATTTCCCGGCGTCAGGGTGTCGATGATCCCTAAGGCGAACATCATGCCCGCGCTGGGCCCACCGATGTTCTCCAGTGAGATCTTGACGTCGAAGGGGAAGGTGTATTTATAGGTCAGCAGAATCCCCAGGTAATAACGGTCCTCACGCTTCTGCGGAGTGATCATCACGGTGACCGGCGCACCTTGGCGCAGTACACCGAGGGCGGCGGCTTTACCCTGCCCATCAGCCAGCACTTTCTGCAGACTCGCCTGGTCGACGATGGGCTGGCCGTCGATGGTCTTCAGGGCGTCACCGGGCTGTAATTTACCAGCGGATGGCGAACCGTCGGAGAGCGAGGAGACAAAGAGCTCCTGACGGTAAGGAATCTTCAGCTGCCCCAGCGCCGCCGCGGTGGCCAGATCTTGAGAAGAGGACATGTCCGCGGCGTTCTGCGAGTTAATCTGATCCTTGGTCGCGCTCGGAGGATAGATCAGCTCCACCGGGTACACCGCCTGCTGGGGGTCCAACCAGGAGCGATAGACATCGAAAAGACTGACCTGGCTCTGCGGACCACCATTGAGATAGACAGTCACCAGATCGAGCTGGCCGGTGGCCGGATAGCTCTGGTGACCGCTCACCGAAATGATCTGCTTGCCATCTTCGCTGCCCAGGGTGTTCAGGGTGGGGCCAGCGGACTCAATGACATAAGGGGCGGGCAGCACCACCGCGAGCAATGCCAGCAGCAGAGCCAGCACACCGGAGACAGCCATCGCCACGAAGCGGCCATCACGCGGCCGCTGCGGAGCCGCTGCGTAGTAACTCAGGTTCCCGGAGGGCGGTGGAAAGCTCCCTGGCGCAGGGGTATCGGTGTGCGCCTGACTCAAATCGACTCCTTGGCAGTGCTTCAACAGTGCTTAAATCTGCTTTGACCTTGGCTCTAGCCTACGTTGTCTGGCTGTGTACCTGGCTTTCGGTGGCTTGGCCTAGAGCGAACGGAAGGCTTCTGGCGCAGACAAGCGGCGGCGGCAAAGGTAGCTTGAAAGGTATAAGTTCCACAGTCAGCCCAGCCAAGGACTCGCGATGACCAACGACCCAGCTAAAAACGACGACGATCAGGATCCGTTACAGGAGATCCTGGCTCAGCTGATGGGCGGCCGCGGTCTGGAGGGCATCGACGCGGCGGCACTCGCCAAGGCCGCGGGGCTGCCCAATGACCCGCAGGTGATGCAGCAGATGTTCGCTCAGTTCCAGAACATGATGAACTCGCCTTCAGAGGGACCGGTCAACTGGCAGCTGGCGCACGACAATGCGCGCCAGGCCGCAGCCGGCGGGGATCCTTCGGTGACTCCTGCGCAGAACCGTGAGGTCGACGAGGCATTGCGGCTCGCCGAATTGTGGCTGGATCCGGTCACCGACCTGCCCAGCACGGGACTGATCGGCAAGGCCTGGTCACGCGCCGAATGGGTCGAGGAAACCTTGGGTACCTGGAAGCGGTTGACCGAGCCAGTGGCGAACAGCATCGCCCTGGCCCTTTCCACCACGCTTCAAGAACAACTGCCCGAAGAGATGAAGTCGATGATGGGCGGTGCGGCTTCTGCACTGCAGAACATGGGTGGTGCGCTCTTCGGTATGCAGCTAGGGCAAGCGGTGGGAGCACTCGCCAAGGAGGTGGTGTCCTCCACCGATATCGGAGTGCCACTGGCCGATCTGCAAATGGCGCTCTTGCCTGCCAATGTCGCGGCCTTCGGCGAGGGTCTGGACCTGCCGGAGAATGAGGTCCGACTCTTCTTGGCGCTCCGCGAGGCCGCTCATGCGAGGCTTTTCGTCCAGGTCCCCTGGTTGCGAGGGCACCTGCTAGGAGCCATTGAAGCCTATGCTCGCGGCATTCATATCGACACCTCAAAAATCGAAGAACTGGCCCGCGATCTGGACCCCGCCGATCCGGAAGGCATCCGGGAGGCGCTCTCTCAGGGCGTCTTCATGCCGCAACGCACCGCCGCTCAGGACGCCGCCCTGGTCAAGTTGGAGACGGCTCTCGCCCTAGTGGAAGGCTGGGTGGACGAACTGACCTTCGAAGCTGCCGCGCAGCTCCCCTCGGCCGCGGCACTGCGTGAAACCGTACGACGTCGCCGGGCCACCGGTGGTCCGGCAGAGCACGCCTTTGGTTCCTTGGTCGGCCTGGAATTGCGTCCGCGCCGGCTGCGCGAGGCAGCGACGCTCTGGGCCGCGCTCAAGGAGCAGCGCGGCATTGCGGGCCGAGACGCGATCTGGAAGCACCCCGATCTGCTGCCCACCGCGGAGGATCTGGACGATCCGAGTGGATTCAGTGCGCGACGCGAACTGGCTGAGGCTTCGGACTCAGCGGTGGATGAAGCGCTGGAGCGCCTGCTGGACGGTGGCTACGATTCTGATGATGATTCCTCCGGCAATCCTCCGGAAGACCCTAAATAAGCCTCGGGCTCTGCGCTGAGGCCACGGGTGCTGGCGAAACTCACACCCTCCAGAAACGCCTTAGCCCGCTCGGTGTGCGGGTAGCCTGCTAGCTCCCGCCAGAATTCCGGGCTGTGTGAGGCGACCAATAAGTGCGCGAGTTCGTGGAGCAGAACATAGTCCACCACCCAGCCGGGCATCCCCTTGAGCTGTTCGGAAAGCCTGATGCTCTTTTCCGCCGGGGTCGCCGAGCCCCAGCGGCTGCGCTGATTGCTCACCCAGCGTACGGAGACCGGTTGCGCGCGTCCGGCCAGGTACTTTCTGGACAGTTCCTGAGCTCGCAGCAAGAGTTCCGCATCGCCCTGGGCCGGACGACGGCGCTGCCCGCTGGACTGCAGGCGCTGCACCATCTTGGCCACCCATTCGCGCTCTTGACTCGCTGAAAAATGCGCGGGCACAGCTACCACCGCCTTGCCCTCTTGCCAGAAAGCACTGACGGTTCGACGTCGTCGCGCGGAGCGGCGCACGTACACCGGGAATCCATCCGCGGTGCTCAGACCAGTAGCGATATCGTCGGGCACCATTTGACTTTACCCGGCCGAAGCTGTGCGTTACGAATAGCAATCCCCTGAGCTTAAGGGGACGGCAGGAGGATGCTGCTACCCACGCCCACCGAATGGAGGTTTCAGTGGGCGTGGGACGGTTTAGCCCAGTGAAACCCGGATTCAGTGGGGATGACCCCCAAGAAACTAAAAAGATAATTTATTGCATAATCTACAGTCCGGCCCCTCCGCCCCAAGAGCACTCACTTCTGAGAAAAGACAAAGAGTCATGATGACGATGCCATCGATTGTCGCCACTCTGCTGATAACAGGATTAGCTTTCGGGGCCTGGGCAGAGCTGATGCAGTAGTCCCACGATGCTGAAGCGAGTGCCGTGAAGACCGATTTGGCGACGCTCACCAGCACTTTTGCCGAGGTCAAGCAGGAAAAAGCCGCTCGCTGCTTCCCCTGCCGCCGCGCGAGCAGCAACCGCCTGCCAAGCAGCGGCTAAATCCCACTCAGCAGCGGTCGCCGCCGCACAAGCGCAAGCCGCGGCTGCGGCAGCAGCCCAACAAGCGGCCCAGCAACAGGCAGCCCAGCAAAAGGCACCAGCCCCGGCTGCTCCCCCGGCGTCCGACGGTGGCGGTGGTAAGAATTGCACGACTCAGATGATCTGGACTCTGTTCGGCACCCAGGTGGTCTGCATCTAAAAATCATCTTCGGAGAGCCAGCAGGACTGCTGGCTCAGTTCTGCGGCTGAGCACTCAGAATCGCCAGCACGGCCTCGCCATAGCGCTCTATTTTACTCGGACCGATGCCCGCCACCGCGGC
The DNA here is from genome assembly GCF_043789415.1 of Psychromicrobium ferritrahens. Classification (NCBI taxonomy): domain Bacteria; kingdom Bacillati; phylum Actinomycetota; class Actinomycetes; order Micrococcales; family Micrococcaceae; genus Psychromicrobium; species Psychromicrobium ferritrahens. The sequence continues at coordinate 808,604 of NZ_JBDLLW010000001.1, forward strand.
GAGTTCTTCCAGCGAACTCGGCATGATCTCGGCAACAGCCACCAGAGTGGCATCGGTAAAGATCATAAAGGCCGGTAGCTGAGCGCTCCGGGCTTCTTCGAGCCGCCACGCGCGCAGCGCCTCGAAAGTGGCTTCCTGATAACTGGCCGGGCAGTCGGAGCAACGGCCGATCTTCCGCTCCGCTCCGCTGTTCAGAGCCTTCCCGCAGACCCGGCAGAGCGCCGGAGGCTTACGGCTGGCGGTCCGCGAATTCGCCGCCGCTGCGCCTGGTCGGCTGCGCGCGAGAGCAGAGGTTCCAGGACGCAGGCCATCCAGGAATCGGGAGGGCTTACGATGGGCTCGTCCGCCGGGAGTCCGCGAGAGGGACCAGCTGAGTGCCAAGTGCTCCCGGGCACGGGTGATGCCCACATAGAGCAACCTGCGCTCCTCATCGATGGTTTCAGCGGTATCGGCGAAGCTGATCGGCATCAGTCCTTCGCTCAGCCCGACCAGGAACACCGCGTCCCATTCCAGGCCTTTGGCTGAGTGCAGCGAAGCCAAAGTGACGCCCTGCACGGTCGGGGCGTGCTGAGCGGCGGAACGTTCCTGTAGCTCAGCGACGAAATCGACGAGCCGGAACTCACCGCCGCGTGAGCTCGCCAGTTCATCGGCCAGCGACACCAGGGCGGCCAGCGACTCCCAGCGTTCACGGACCGCACCGCCGCCGGAGGGCGGCTGCTCGGTGTATCCCAGGCTGGCCAGCACATCGCGAACCTGCTGAGGGAGAGCCGGGGCGGGCTCACCACCCGATTCCGGATCGGCGTCGGCACGGGAGGCCGCGCGCAGCGAAAGAATCGCATCGCGGACTTCCTTGCGAGCGAAGAACCGTTCCCCTCCTCGCAGCTGATAACCCACTCCGGCGGCGCTCAAAGCCTGCTCATAAGCTTCGGACTGACCGTTGGTACGGAACAGCACCGCAATCTCAGCGGGCTGGACGCCGGCCTCGATCAGCGCCCGGATTCCCTTGGCCACACTGGCCGCCTCAGATTCATCGTCGGCGCATTCGGTGAAACTCGGAGCCGACCCCGCGGGCCGTTGCGCGATCAGTTGAAGGGGTTCAGACCAGGCGGCATCGGCGCCCTTTCCAGCGGGACGGCGAGCAGCCAGCAGATGATTGGCCAAGTGCACCACCTGCGGAGTGGAACGGTAGTCCCGCACCAGCTTGACCAACTCAGCAGTGGGGTATTTCCGGCCGAATTCCAGCAAGTGCTTCGAACTGGCCCCGGTGAACGAATAGATGGTCTGGCTGGCGTCCCCCACCACGCAGATCTCTTCTCGACCGCCCAGCCAGAGATCGAGAAGCCTCTGTTGCAGAGGTGAGACGTCCTGGTACTCGTCCACCACGAAATGCCGGTACTGCTCGCGGACGGTGGCTGCTACCCGGGCGTCCTCCTGCAAAATGCCGACGGTGATCAGCAAGACATCCTCAAAGTCGATGAAATGACGATCGGTTTTGACGTCTTCATAGGACTGGAAGACCCGGGCGATGGTGCGCAAATCAAAGCCCGCCGGATTGCCGCGTTGCTGGGCGTGGCTCAGGTAGGTCTCGGGAGTGAGCATCGAGACCTTGGCCCATTCAATCTCAGCCGCCAGATCTCGCACCGTGGCTCGGTCGGTATTAAGCCGCAGACGGCGTGCCGCTTCCGCGATGGTTGCCGCTTTGTGCTCGAGCAGTTGAGGGAGTTCGCCGCCGATCGCCTGCGGCCAGAAGAACTGTAATTGCCTCAGCGCAGCGGCGTGAAAGGTTCTGGCCTGCACCGACCCGACACCGAGATCTCTTAATCTGCTGCGCATCTCAGCGGCGGCCCGGGCGGTGAAAGTCACTGCGAGCAAACGTTGCGGCTGGTACACCCCGCTGTGCACGCCGTAGGCGATTCGGTGGGTGATGGCCCGGGTCTTTCCGGTTCCAGCACCCGCCAGCACACAGAGCGGCCCGCTCAGCGTGGTGGCAACCAACCGCTGATCCTCGTCCAAACCTGCCAGAATCCGTTCTTCGAGGCTCAGTTCCTTCAGCTCGGAATGAATCTGCCCGCTCATTACTTACCCGGCGCATCCTCGATGCGCCCGCCATACCAGTGCTCAATCAGTGCCCGGGCGATGGACACCCGATGTGAGATGACCACTTCACCGCTGTTCACAGCGGCCACCAGCTCCTCCTTGCTGAACCAGCGAGCCCGGGTGACCTCAACACCATCCGGCTTCGGCTCGACGTCGTCCGTAGAGGCGATGAAGCCGAGCATCAGCGAGGCCGGAAAGGGCCAGGCCTGAGATCCCAGGTAATTCACTGAGTGGATGCGCACCCCGACCTCTTCAGCGATCTCCCGGACCACGGCCTGTTCCAGAGACTCCCCCGGCTCGACAAAACCAGCCAGCGTGGAATACCTGTGTTCTTCCCAGCTGGCACCGCCGCCGAGCAAAAGTCGTCCGTCCGCGCCGACGACCGCCACGATAATCGCCGGATCGGTCCGCGGGAAATGATCGGAACCATCCTGAGGGCAATGCCGCACCCAACCCGAAACCTCGATGCTGGTCGGCACACCGCAGCGCGGGCAATGGGTGTGCACCCGATGCCAGTTGAGAATGGCATTGGCCTCAATCAGATACTGCGCATCGGCGAGCGTGAGTTGCGCCGCTACCTGACGGAAATTCAGCCATCGGGCATCTGCTGGGGCGCCCAGGTCCTCGGGACTGAGCGCCTCGCGGAGTTCAATGGTGAGCAGTTCCGTCCCCGCGGGCAGCGTCGAGTCGACCAGACTTGAGCCGAGGTAGACGGAGAAATCACTCTTGCTCAGAACCTCGACCGGAGAGTAAACCAGAGCGGCGTCGTGCACCAGGACTTTACCTTCGTGTACGACGAGTACCCGGGTGGCCGGATCCGCGCTCAGAGAGCTGATGAATCCTGGGTCCTGACGCCGTTCATTACCTCGGTCGATCACGGATTGCTGCCAGGACAATGCCTCAAGGGGAGTCATAGTCCTACCGTACTGATTCGGGCCGACAATTGATATTCCATGCGCTTTTCGAAGGAGACTCATTGAGGGTCAACTTCTGCGGTGCTCTACTCGCGGAGTTTCCAGCAGTGGCGAATCACAGGATACTCACGAAATCCCAGCCGGTCTCTTACAAAGAAATCAATGAATCAGGTGAGTTCGCGCGACTCGCCGCAATGACTCTCGGCTATTCCGACGCCTCGCCTTACGGTGGAAAGGTGAGACGTACACCTATGGAACTTGCCGCCGTCGCGAGCGCTGCCGTGCCCGGCCTCACCCTGACGGCTGCCGCCTATCAACCTGACGACGCCGCTGACTTTGACTCCGCGGTGCTCCTGGATGCGGATCGCAAGCGATGGCGGGTGCGTGCCCCCAAGCACCTCGAGGCCAGTACTCGGCTAGAGACCGAGCTTCAAGTACTGCGCGCTTTCTCACCGGCGGTGCGGGCCGAATTGCCCTTTCTGCTGCCAACGGTCGCTGGGACTCTGCGGATCGGCGAACTCACCACTTTCGTATACTCCCATCTGGCTGGCCGGGTGGAGACCGTCGAGGACCTGGTGTCGGGCGGCCGAGCTGTCGCCACGGAGATCGGTGCTGCGATGGCCGCGATCCACGACCTGCCCATCACTCTGGTCCAGGGGGCCGATCTGCCGGTCTATTCCGCCAATGAGTTCCGGCAGCGTCGGCTCAATGAGCTGGATCAAGCGGCCACGACGGGCAAGATTCCAGCTGCTCTGCTGCGGCGCTGGGAACACGCCTTGGAGGATGTCGCACTGTGGAAATTCAATCCGAGCGTGGTGCACGGCGACCTCCACGAGGACAATATCCTGATGCAGGATCAGCGGCTCATTGCGATCACCGGCTGGACCGATCTGCGCGTCGGAGACCCTTCGGATGATTTCGCCTGGCTGACCGCGATCGAAAACCAGGACTTCGTGACCGCCGTTCAGGAGAGCTATGCGGCAGCCCGGCATGAACTCCCTGATCGCCATTTGAATCGCCGGGCCGCGCTCTCCGCCGAGTTCGCGCTGGCTCAATGGCTGGTGCGCGGCGTTTCCGCTGGGGATCAGCAGATGGTTGACGAAGCAGAGCAGATGCTGCACACTCTGGAGGCGGATATCACCCAGTACGGTGGGCAGCCGATCAGCGTTGAAGAGCCCTTGAAAGCTTCAGCAGCTGCCTTTGATTCATCGGAGGCCGGAAGCACTGATTCCAAAGTCACCGTCGAGTCCATTCCGCTGAGCCAGGCTGAAGCAGCTGAGGTGGATTCCCAGGAGTCTGAAACAGCTACCGAACAGACAGCATCCGCTGATGCTGCCTCTGAAGCGAGCCCGGCTCAGGACGATACCGACACCACGGCGCTCAAGGTGGTTTCACCCAGTCAGCCGGGCTGAGCGCTCCCGGTTCGGTTCAGCAGAGGCTGGGCAGCGCTCAGGCGCGATAGGCCTCGGTGATGATGCGTTCCAGCTCTTCCTCCCCAGCGAGGTCGTTGACCCGGATGGTCTTGTTCTGGCCGACGTAGTAGAAGGCCGCCCGCACCCGGTCAACCGGCACCTTTTTGAGCCTCGACCAGGCCAGGCGGTAGATCGCCAGCTGCACGGCCCGCACCGTGAGTTCTGAGGCATTGGGCACTTTACCGGTCTTCCAGTCCACCAGTTCCCAATCGCCTTCTGGACTGTCCTCAGTGTCTGGAGTGTCCGGGCTGTTTGGGGTGTCCTGGAAGACCGCGTCGATCCGGCCTCGCACCACAATACCTGCCACCTTAGTCTCAATCGGCACCTCGACATAAGCGGGTTGCCGATCCGCCCATTCCGAGGCGGCGAAATTGTCTTTCAGCTCCGAGAGCTGATAGCTGTCCTCCACAAATTCATCAGCGGCTGCCAAGAAGTCTCCTAGATCCAGCTGGCCTGCTGCACCGTAGAACTGCTCTACCCAGGAGTGGAAGGCCGTCCCCTTCCTCGCCGCCGAACCTGGCCTGCGCGGCACCGGCCGGCGGATCTGTCGGATCACGCTTTCTGGGTTGGCCCGTAATTCCATCAGAGTGGAAGCCGAAAGATGCCCGGGAAGTTCGATCTCAAGGGTCTCTTTCGCTGTTTTCCGTCGTTCCAGCAGCCCCCTGGCTTCGGCTCCCCAGCGCAGACTGCGCTGCCAGAGATCCGCCACCGGATGTTGCCAGGCGTGCGCAACCCGTTCGGCGGCGGCTTCCACTGCGGCCCGGCGGTTGGTCGATCCAGGCTGAATCTTCTCGCCCACCGTGAGCAGAGGGCCTTCAAGAGGGTCATAAGGCCATTGCGCGCTGGTCGTCATGGCCAGCCCGGGGTTCTCGGCGGGAAGCTCCTGGTCCTCTGGCCAGGGGTGTTCCACTCCGGGCGGAGCAGAGAACTGATCGGTCTGCCGTAGCTCCTCGATAAAGGCCGAGGTCTCGCGAGGCGTGGCTGCGCTACCCAGCCATTTCGAGCTGCTAACCATCAGGAAATCCCTAGCTCTGGTGTAAGCCACATAAGCTAGGCGGCGTTCCTCGTCCTCGCTGTGCACGCGGACTTCATCGGCGAAGATCTGTTCTGCGGTGAGCCAGGACTTCTGATCTGAACCGTCCAGATCCCACTCCGGGAGATCGGCGACGTCGCCCCGCAGCGGCCAGGGTAAGGAATGCGAGCGTTTGCTCCACCGGTCGATGCGCGCACTCGGAAAGACTCCCGCCGAGACGCCCGGAACATAGACCTCATCCCACTCCAGGCCCTTGGCGGCGTGCACCGTGAGCAGTTGCACGGCCCCTGGATCGACATCGATGGATTGCAGATCCAGGCCGCGTTCTTCCTGTTCGGCGGTTTCCAGCCAGGAGAGGAAAGCCAGCACATCCACCCGCTCGGCGCTCTGCAGGAATCCGGCGGCGGCATCCGCGAAAGCATCCAGGTGGTGGCGGGCACGGTGATAGCTGGTGCCGGGTCGCGCCGCCAGCTCGATATCCAGCAGCATGCTGCGCTCCACCTCGCTGATCAGGCTGAGCAGATCCTCACCGACCAGGGCACGCAGCGAGCGCAGTTCGTCGCGCAGCAGCAGCAGCCGGCGTCGTCCTTCGGCGCTGAGCTGCCGGGCCGCAGCGGGCCAGAACTCCGGCTCCAACGCATCGATCGCCTCCACCAGGCTGGCGGCCTCCACGGTGTCCTGAATCATCTCATCCTGGGTTCCGCCCGGCGGTGCCTGACTCTCGCCCTCCACAACGCGCGCGGACTGAGCCGACCGACGGTGACGCCGGGCGAGGTACTTCGACCAATCGGCCAACGCCGCAAGATCGCTGACTCCTATCCTCCACCGAGCGCCCGTGAGCAGCCTCATGAGTGAATCGGAACGACCGGGGTCAACCAGTACCCGCAGCGTGGCCACCACATCGATCACTTCCGGTGTGGCCAAGAGGCCGCCCAGGCCAAGGATTTCGTAGCCGATTCCCCGAGCTTCGAAAGCAGTTTGAAGGCTTTCGAACTGGGTACGACGACGGCATAGCACCGCGATGCTGGACGGCTGAGTTCGCTGCGAGAGTGCGGCTGAGCGCCGCTGTGCAATGCGTTCCGCGATCGCTTCGGCCTCCTCAGCCTCGGTTCCGAATCTGGCCAGTTCCACCTCGCCGCGGGGAGCAGCCGGACGGGGCCGCAAGGGAAGCAAGGGGACGGCGGAGCCTGCGTGCTGTTCTTCGGCCCGGCGGTTGAGTTCAGCCGACATCACATTGGCTGCTTCCAGTACGTGCAAGGAATTGCGCCAGGCCACGGTGAGCGCCGCCGTCCTGGCTGGCTGGCCATCCCGACGCCGGAAGATCTCCGGAAAGCGGAAAAGCTGACCCGCTGAGGCTCCGCGGAAACCATAGATCGACTGGTGTGGATCGCCGACCGCGGTGACCGGGTGACCCTGACCATAGAGCGCGGAGAACAGACTCAATTGGGCATGGGAGGTGTCCTGGAATTCATCGAGCAGCACCACTTTATGACGATCCCGCTCCTGTTCGGCGACCGCGGGCATCTGCTGCGCGATCCTGGCCGCCAAGGCGATCAGATCACCGTAGTCCAGGGCGTTTCGCTGATTCTTGGCCAGCTGATAACGGTTGACCAGCTCGGCGACTCGCGCCCGGGTACGGAACATCGCCTGTAATTTATTGGCCTCCAGAGAGCTGGACCTGCTGCTGCCCTCCAGATAGGGCAGTTCCGCGAAGCGATCCGCTAAGCCATCCAGCAGTTCTTCGACCTCACGAGGCTGCCGCAGATGCTCCGAGCACTCCCCCGCGAGCGCTATCACGGCCTGTACCAGCGTCGAAGCGGCACCGTCGAAACTGTCGGTGAGGTCGCCGTCATAAGCTTCGACCAGCTGAGCCGCCAATTGCCAGCACTGCGCGGGGCCGAGCACCACGGCGTCTTTCTCCACGCCGAGCCGCAAGCCATAATCGCTCACAATGGTCTTGGCATAGGAGTGGTAGGTGGAGATCTCGGGTTCCAGGTCGAAGCTCAGGCCGCGGGCCCTGGCCAGTTCCTGAAGCTGCAGGCGCACTCTGGCTGCCAGCTCACCGGCTGCTTTGCGGGTGAAGGTGACTCCGAGAATCTCCTCCGGACGGGCCAGCTCATGGCTGACCAGATACACCACCCGATCAGCCATCGTGGTGGTCTTCCCAGAACCTGCCCCGGCGATCACCAGCATCGGCTCGAGCGGCGCTTCAATGATCAGTCGCTGCTCCTCGGTTGGTTGGCGGGTTCCTCTAAGCTGCGCCGCTTCCTGGCTCATTCGGTTACCTGCTTACCCCGGCACAGCGGGCAGATCTCGGGGAAGGGACAGGAACGCCCGCCATCGCGCTGCGGGTCATGGATCGCCGCGAATTCCGCCGCGGACATCAGCACAGCGGCCTGCTGCACCATGGGAGTCGCCCAGTCCTGATCGCCTTTCAGGGCCTCTTGTTCCTGGACCGATACTTTGACCGTGTTACCACCGAGTTGCACCAGGGCCGCTCCTCCAGGCTCGGCCTGCTCCCCTGAGCGGTTCAGCTCCTGGAAGGCGCCGACGGCAACCGCCACCTGGTAGGCACCCAGCTGCGGATGCTCCGCCACCTCATCGGCCCTGGGCTTGCTCTTCCCGGTCTTCAGGTCGATCACCACCAAGCGGCCCTGCCCATCGAGCTCTAACCGGTCGACTTTCCCGGTCAGCGCTGCCACCCGCGCACCCGCGATCTGCACCGCGAACCCCTGTTCCACGGCGAGCAGGGATCGCCCCTCTGCCGACATTGCGGCAATATAGCTGGCGAGCTTGCCGAGCATTTTCTCCGCTCGTTTCTTATCCAGCTTCTCCTGCCAGTTCTTACGCAGCCCGAGGCTCGGCCAGCGCCGCTCCAATTCTTGGAGGTACTCACCAGCCGTGGCGTGAGGAAGGTCCTGGGCGATGCTGTGAATCAGAGTGCCAAGACTGCGGGCAAAGTCCTGTTCCGCTTCACCGCCCGCCGCCTGAATGAACCAGTTGAAGGGTGAGCCCAGCACCGTTTCGATCTTCGACGGAGAGACCGGAACTACGTCTTCGGCGGGCAGCACCGGCTGGGTCGAGCTGAGCGGAGCTAACCCCCACCACTGGGCTGGAGCGGCGCCCTGCACACCCTCGCCGGCCAGAGCCGCCAAAACCTGGGCAGCCTCGGCGGCGTCCCGGTTGCTCTCGTTGGCTTGTCGCAGCTCCGCCACCAAAGAGCGAAGATTCTTGGGACGGCGTACTTCGGTGAGCGGACGACTCGGCTGAGCCTCACTGGGCGGCCAGGGATCCACCAGGTCGAGGAAGTTCGAGGGCTGCTCATCCTCAGAGGAGACCGCTGCACAGATCAATTGCTGGGACGCCCGGGAGATCGCCGCTGAGAAACTCCTCAGCTCGTCATAACGGATATCCCTCATCCGCTGGGCAGCGCTCAGCTGGCGGGCTCCAGCAGACCCCAGCTCGAGCACTTCGACCAGGTACTGGCTACCCAATAATTCTCCGCGCAAGCGGTTGTTCGGCCAGATGCCTTCCTGAACCCCGGCGACGATCACCACCGGCCACTGACGACCAGCTGCGCTGGCGGGAGTCAGCACTTCTACCGCTTCGCCCGATTGAGCTCGCGCTGCTAGCGTGTCCATCGGCAGTTCCTGGCCGAGTAGATACTCCAGAAAAGCCCGCGGGCTGGCTGCCGGAGCCTGGTCGACATAGCGTTCCGCCGCCTGGAAAAGAGCCATCATGGCATCCAGATCACGGTCAGCACGGGCGCCTGAAGCATCTTCGCGCAGTGCCGTGACCGCCCATTCCTCGCTCAGCCCTGCGGTGTCCCAGAGCGCCCACAGGATGCTCTGCGGGTTGGCATCGGGTTTGTTCAGGGCTTCCCGGCCAGCCTGCAGTACCCGGGCGATCCGGGCCGCCGTCCGCCCATCCAATCCGAGCGCTGTCAATTGAGCCGGCCGGGCCAGAGCCTCGACCAGCAATTCATCGCTGCTGCGCCCTCCGCCAGCGGCTAGCTCTTCGGCCCGCAATGCCTGACGAAGCCGTCTGAGTTGCACTGAGCTCATCCCGCAGATCCTGGAACTGAGGAGTTCCACCGCACGCTCCGCGTCGAGCAGTTCCGGGTCCAGGGCGAGTTGATAGGCGGCGAGCAGGGGGCGTACCGCTGGCTCATCCCGGATCGGCGTCTCAGCCGCCGGAACGCGCACTGGAATGCCGTGCGAGACCAGATAACGCTGAATGGCCGACACCTGGGCTCCGGTGCGCACGATCACCGCGAGCTCGGTCAGCGAACGCCCGCCGTCGAGGGTCAAGTGCAGGATCCGCTCAGCGATGAACCTGCGCTGCTGCACTTCTGAACTCAGCAGGGCGCAACTCACCGCGGGTTCTCCGGCTGGCAAGGCTGCTCCTGCGGGCTCACTCAACTTTTCATCCGAGACCGCCAGTTGACGAGCTTTGTGGCCGCCTTTGCTCTGCGCAATCCGTTCTGCCACTCGCTGCCAGGCCGCAATCAACGGGGCACTCAGCCGGAAAGAACCGCTCAGCACGGCCTCCTCCGCTTCCAGCTCATCGCGCAACTCGCCCACCAGATCGGGCCGGGCACCGCGGAAGCCCTGGACGACGACGTCTGGGCAGGCGGTGATCAAGGCGTCCTTCCCGGTCACCAGTTGTCGCAAGAGCTGGTGGGTCGCTCGGCCCAGTTCCTGGACGTCGTCGATCAGGATGAGATCGAATCTCTGTCGTTCCTGCTCGCGCCACTGCGGGTGGTCTTCCAGAACCTCGCTCGCAGCACGGATCATCCCGGCCGGATCGAATTGTCCCAGGTCCTGAAGTTCGATCAGATCGCGGTACTCACTGAACAGTCTGGCAGCAGCCTGCCAATCGGGCCGGTCGTTCTGCAGGCCCAGTTCGTTGAGGTCCTCGGGGCTCAGCCCGTTATCGTTCACCCGGTCGAAGAGCTGCCTGACCTCCTGCCGGAAGCCTCTTGTGCCCAGGGCCTCCCGCAGTTCTTCGGGCCACTGCGGGCCAGGGGCCAATCCGGTTTGATGCCCTTGCAGTAATTCCTTGATCAGCAGATCCTGCTCCGGACCGCTGATCAGCCGTGGCGGACGTTCGGGGGCGGAACTCGGCAGGACCTTTTCGACCTGAGCACGACGCAGTATATCGAAGGCGTAGGAGGCCCAGGTGCGCGCCGGAGAACTGCTCATGGTGCCCTGCAGCCTGGCACTCAATTCATCTCGGAGCCGGGCGGCAGTGAGCCTGCTCGGGGTCAAGAGCAACAGCCTGTCGGGCTCGATGCCTAGTTCTTCAACTCGGTGAACCGCGGCCTCCACTAAGAGCATCGATTTCCCGGTTCCCGGCCCACCCCAGATCAGCTGAGGGCCGCTGCCCGGCGGGAGTTCCACGATGGCTCGCTGCTCAGCGTTCAATTCAGGCACGATACGCTGCCCGGACGCCGGAGGAACCAGGCGGAGCGAGGGGATCTGCGTGCTCATGGAGCAGTTATCTCATCGGGCTCAGACACCATGCGGAAACGGGGTTCGAGTTTGCCGGCGATGGCATCGATCAGCTGCCATTCAGCTTCGGTTGGCTGCCAGCGAGCGCGCGGCATATCAACCCGCCAGGAGGCATCCTGGCCCGTGGTCCTGCCGCGCAGCGGAGTCTCTTCAAGGCGGTACTGGGTGAGGGCAGTTTGGTCGTGCCCCTGCAATGGCTGCCCGCTCGAACGCAGCACTCGCCACCAGGCGACCGCTCCGCCCTGGTGGGACATCACGCTGCCCACCTGGCGAGGTCCGCCGTCACCGAGCAATTCCGCAAGGTCCCCGTAAGCGAGCACCTTGCCAGGAGGAATCAAAGCGGCGAGTTCAAGAACCGCCTCAATATACTCGCTCCGCATCCTCTAAGCCTATCGTTCAGGGGTCCCCACGCCGAGCCCGCGAGGCGAAGGGGTAGAACGATAGGCGCTATCCCCATGCCTTCCCAAAGCTCGTTCCTCGTTTCGGGTCCCTCGGCCCGTGGGCCCAGTTCAGGGGTCCCCACGCCGAGCCCGCGAGCATTCGTTGCTTCCCGCCGGCAAAAAGCCGCCAACGGGCCCCTCACAACTCACTGAGGGGCAGAACGATAGGCGCTATCCAGTTGTCCCACCGAGTGATGCAGTTGTTACCCATGAGGCAAAAATAACTGGACTCCTGCCCCACCAGTAACACTCGATGGGACAACTGGATTAAGAAGCAGGGGGATCAGGGCAGGGGCCGGTTGGCGTCGGTATCGAAGGATAACCTTGACTCATGAGCAACTGGCTAGCAGCGCCGAGGGCGGCTTTCGACGTCGAGACCACCGGACGAGACCCTTTTGACGCCCGGTTGGTCACCGCTTCGATCGTGCTGGTCGATCCGGACGGGAGCATTCTGGAGAGCCATGAATGGCTGGCTGACCCCGGAGTGGAGATTCCCCTGCAGGCGGCGCAGATCCACGGCATCAGCACGGCACGCGCCCAAGCCGAGGGCCGTCCAGTGGCTCAGGTGACCGCCGGCATCCTTGAGGTGCTGGCAGGCTATTTCACCCGGGGCCTCCCAGTCACCGCTTTCAATGCCTCCTACGATTTCACCGTGCTGGCCTTGGAGGCGGCTCGCCACGGCCTGCGCCAGCTCGAAGCCGCGCCGGTCACCGATCCTTTCATCATGGACAAGCAAGTGGACCGCTTCCGCAAGGGCAAGAGGACGCTGGAGGCAAGTTGCCAGCACTACGGAGTGCCGCTGATCGACGCGCACACCTCCGCCGCCGATGCTTTAGCCACGGTTCGGCTGGCCGCGGTGATGATCGAGCAATATCCGGAGTTGCAACTCAACGCCATGGAACTGCACCGGGCACAGATCCGCTGGGCAGCGGAGCAGGCCGCGAGTTTCCAGGAATATCTACGAAGCCAGGGCAAAATTGACGCTGTGATCGATGGCACATGGCCGGTGAAACGGTAGCCGAGCGCGTTACTTAGGTGAAAACTGGGAAATTCCTGTCAATTGCATTGCAATTCAGCACCTTTAGGCTCAGATATTCGGCCCTAGCACTTTTATTACGTTGAAAGTTCGAGGTAAGTCGAGAAAATCCGTTCATGGGATAATTATCTGCAGTTATCTGCGAGCTTTTCTCACCCAGCGCGCCCTCGTGAGCGGCGAGTTCTGGTGATGACTGAAAGTTCGGCGAACATGCTGAGAGAAACGAGATGCACCCATGAAATTGAAGTCACTCACCTGGCTCAAAGCCGCTTCAGTGGCCTCCCTGCTGGCCCTGACGCTCTCCGCTTGCGGAGCGGCTGGCTCATCTTCGAGCGGCAATTCCACGGCTGCCCTGGCCGGCGCCGACCAGGCTTCCACCGATAAGTACACCACCGCAGATGTCACGCCGCTGGATCAGATTGACAAGTCAAAACTGGGTCTCGGTACGGACGGCGTGCTTCGGGTCGGCACTCTCTCAGACGCTCCGCCGAACATCTTCCTCAAGGACGGCGTCTTCACCGGTTTCGATAACGAGTTGCTGCGTGCCATCGCGGCCAAACTCGGGCTGAAGACCGAATTCGTCGCCACCGACTTCGCCGCACTGCTCTCACAGGTGCAGAACAAGCAGTTCGACGTCGGATCCTCGTCCATCTCGACCACTGATAAGCGACGCCAGAACGTCGGCTTCACCAATGGCTATGACTTCGGTTATATGGCCGTCGTGGCGAAGAGCGACTCCGCCATCAAGGGGTTCAAGGATCTCAAAGGTGATGTGCGGATCGGCGTCGTGCAGGGAACCGTGCAGGACGACTACGTGACCAATACCCTCGGACTGGAGCCCGTGCGCTTCCAGGACTACAACACCGTCTTCGCCAATGTGAAGAACGGCCAGGTCGACGCCTGGGTCGCCCCCTCGCAGCAGGCCACCGGGCAGGTCAAGCCCGGTGATGGCACCACCATCGCGGAAAGCGTGATCAACACCCAGAACTTCACCGCCTACGCGGTCAACTCCGAGAACAAGCCGCTCATCGACGCACTCAACTCCGGGCTGGATGCCGTGGTGGCTGACGGTACCTGGAGCAAGCTCGCCAAGCAGTGGTACCCGGACCGGGAGACCCCGAAGACCTGGAAGCCGGGCAGCAAGGCGTCAAAACTCGGCTAAAACCCTGCTTCAAGGCGGTGCGGAACGTCCCTGAGATGTTCCGCACCGCCTTTGCAGCGTTAGCCCGAACTATCTGAAGGACAAGCGGTATGGACGCATTTCAGCAATTCCTCAAAACATTCTTCGATTTCAATGCCATGGCGGAAGTCGCTCCCGAGCTGCTTCTCGTGGGGCTGCCAAACACCCTGATCTTCGCGATCTCCTCGGGAATCCTCGGCACCTTATTCGGGTTGCTGCTCGCGGTGATGGGCATTTCCAAGCATCGTCTGCCCAGATACCTGGCCCGGATCTACACGGATATCTTCCGCGGGCTTCCGGCTGCGCTGATCATGCTGCTGATCGGCATCGGGCTGAGCCCCCTGACCTCTCCGATCCTGGGCAAGAGCCCCTACCCGATGGGCATTCTGGCGCTGTCATTGATGGCCGCCGCGTATATCGGGGAAATCTTTCGCTCCGGCATCCAGAGCGTTGAAAAGGGACAGCTGGAAGCTTCCCGCGCGCTCGGCTTCAGCTACAGTTCCTCGATGCGGCTCGTGGTCATCCCGCAGGGCGTCCGGCGCGTGCTGCCTGCCTTGATGAACCAGTTCATCGCGCTGATCAAAGACTCCTCACTGGTCTTCTTCCTCGGCCTGCTGGCCAGCCAGCGCGAAATCTTCCGGATCGGCAATGACGCCCAGGCCAATTCAGGAAACATCTCCCCGCTGGTGGCCGCTGGAGTGCTCTACCTGATCCTGACCATCCCGCTCACCCATCTGGTCAACTACATCGATAAGCGCCTGCGCACCGGTCGCGCCGAAAAGAACACTGAAAAGAATCAGCCGGAGCAGGGCCAGGCCCCGGTATCAGTTGAAGGGAGCCCGGTGCGATGAGCACGGAAACTCAGACACAAGCTGCCCACCACTACAATGGCGGAACCTTGGAAGGGCGCCAGCTGCACCTCTCCTTCGGAACCAATCACGTGCTGCGCGGCATCGACATCACCGTGCAAAGCGGCACCGCGACCTCAGTGGTAGGCCCCTCAGGTTCAGGAAAATCGACGCTGCTGCGGGTGCTTAACAGGCTCAATGAACCGGATAGCGGCGATATTCTGCTGGACGGCAAATCGGTGTTGAAGGACGATCCCAATCTGCTCCGGCAGCGCATCGGGATGGTCTTCCAGCAGTTCAATCTGTTCCCGCACAAAACCGTGGTGGACAATGTCTCGCTCGCCTTACGCAAAATCCGCAAGCTCTCCAAGGACCAGGCCCGAGAAGAAGCTCTGGTGCAGCTCGATCTGGTCGGTCTGAAGCATCGCGCCGAAGCCAGGCCAGGCAATCTCTCCGGAGGCCAGCAACAACGGGTAGCCATCGCCCGGGCACTCGCGATGAAACCCGAAGTGATGTTCTTCGACGAAGCCACCTCGGCACTGGACCCGGAGCTAGTCAAGGGAATTTTGGCCTTGATGGCCGACCTGGCGAAATCAGGGATGACCATGGTCGTGGTGACCCATGAGATGGGCTTCTCCCGGAGCGTCTCGGATCAGGTGCTCTTTATGGACGCCGGGCTGGTCGTAGAGACCGGAACGCCCGAACAGATCTTCACCGATCCGCAGACGGACCGGTTGAAAGGTTTCCTCTCAGACGTGCTTTAAATCCGCTCGTGCTCGGAGCGGCAGATTGCCGTTCCGAGCATCCAAGAGGCCAGCGGTGTCGGAAATGCCAGTGCCCGGCGATCAGCGCCATCCATCGAGCCGACAAAATCGCGCTGAGTAACCATTCGGTGAAAACCAGATGAATATGCGCTCAAGCCCAGCAGCAAAAAAGCTTGTATTTCCGGGGATCTTTGGTAAACAAGAGCGGTTTAGCTTCAGCATCGATGAGTATATTCAGGGCTGAGGAATGAGCTGAGGCCCTTTGGGGCTCTCGACGTCGGCCCGCGAGTTGACGTCGAGCAGATACGACAAGGCTCAGGCATTCCGATCCGGTGATTTGAGAGGCACTGATGCGTCGCTTTTCCCTAGCCCTGACGACCTTGCTGGTCCTGCTGTCCAGCCTTATTCTGTCCAATCTGATTGCGGAACCAGCCCGGGCAGCCAGTAGCGGCACTTTGCTGCTACAGAATCAAGTGCTCTGGGCCGGAGATGAACTGAAATTCTCCTACACCACGGATTCGCCGGATGCGCTGAACTGGATCGGGCTCTATGACAAGCCCTCCGACGGCCCGAGCGATGAGAAGTATCACGCTCCTTCCACCACCTGGCTGCGCGCGCCCGAAGCTTCCGGAACGCTCAGCATAAGCAGCGCGAAGCTCACCGCTGGCCACGATGTGGTGGCCTATTTCCTGGCCAAAGACGGTTATAGCTGGCTCGCCCCGCCGGTGACCTTCCGGTTGAGCTACCCGAATGCCACCGGCGGCTTAGCGCTCTCGACGCCGAGCCCAGCAGTCGGTGATGGCCTGACCTTCAGCTACCACACGGACCGGCCGAATCCGATGAACTGGATCGGTCTCTACGATCCGGCCAGCGGCGGCCCCAGCGATCAGAAGTTCCATGCCGCCTCCACTACCTGGCTGCGCGCGCCCGAGGCCTCCGGAACCATCACGATCCCTTCCGGTGCACTCAGTGACGGCCACGACGTCGCCGCCTATTTCCTGTATAACGACGGCTACAGCTGGCTCGCCCCGCCGGTGATCTTCCAACTCAAACCGCAGCCTCCTTTTGACGGCGGTCCGAGCGGACCGCACTGGGTCACCGATGCCTTCACCGCTGCACCGGTGAGTCCAGGCTCATCGGTTTCAATTCCTGTTTCCGGCTTGTGGTTCGGCAAAGACGATAAGCCGGTGGCCGCCCCGGTGCTGAGCAAAACCGGAGGGGACGGCTGGCTTTCGCTGGGCAGTGATGGAGTCATCACTGGGACATCCCCTGCCGCGAGGGAAGAGCCTTATCGAATTGAGCTGACAGCAGTCGCCGCGGACGGCACAGCCTCCCCGCTGAGCGTCGATGTTCCGGTCACTCGGCAGCAGCCTCCGCTGAAAACAGCGACTCTCAACGCGTGGGACGGCGGCAGCCATGTGAGCAACCCAGTGGAAAAGCTGGTGAAGACGATCCTCTTGAATCGAATCGATGTGCTGGCCCTTCAGGAATCGTCTGGCCTGGCTGCTAAAGTCGCCGGGCGACTGGGCTGGAACTCAACCGCAGAAACCGCTGGTTCAGCCTTCCTGAGTCATTTTCCGCTACAGAGCATTGCCTCGACGATCAATTCACCGGCTACTAAGTCACCGGCAGCTCGGTCAGCCGCCGTCGAGTTGCCTGCCGCGCACGCCAGCCTAAAAGTCGCGGGCCGGAGCATCTCACTCTGGTCCACCGCGCTGGACGAAACCGCTAGTGGTCCGGTTCTCGCCTGCGGAAAAGATGCACCGAACGCAGCTGGCTTGGTGGCCAAGGAAAAGACCACCCAGCGATACGCGCAGGCTCAGTTGGTGAAAACCGCACTGGCTCCTGAACTGGCCGCTAAAAAACCGCTGATCCTGTTCGGTTCGCTGGCTTCACCGAGCGCTAGTGACTGGACTGCCGCGATCAACCGTTGCGATGTCGGCGCGGTGAATTGGCCGGTTCCCGCCACCTTCAGCAGCGCCGGGCTCAAGGATGCCTTTCGCACCCTGAATCCCGACCCAGCCAGCGAGCCAGGACTCAGCAACGCCGTCGTCGGCAATGCCGCCGTGCCCGACCGGGTCGACTACCTGATGTCGGCCGGACCGTTGCAAGTCCTTGAATCGCACACCCTGGTGGATGGCTTCCCGAAGCCACTGCCGGAGGTGCTGAACAACTCCTGGATCTCCGACCATGCGGCGGTAGTGGCGAGTTTCCAGTTGGGCTGCACCAAGCCCGCTCCGGCGTCCAATCCCCGGAGCTCCCACTAGCCGCTGCCCCTCTTCACCGTTGCTCAACCCGCCGATCAAGAAAGCCCAGAGACTATGAGCAAGCAAAAGCCCGAACACCGCAATCCGAAGATCAGCTGGCCGGAGAAACCGCTGGCGGCGCCCCCCTTGGCCCCCGAGCTGACCCATGACACCGACGTCCCCACTGGAGTCAGCCGACGCTCACTGCTCGCGCTCGGCGCGGCGGCGATCTCCGCCGGGGTCGCCGGAGTGCAAGCGATCCAGCAGGCCTCGCCCGCCGATGCTGCCGTGTCCGGCGCCGCAGTTTCCAGCGCCGCTGGCCCGCAGACCGCCCCGCTGACCGGAACCCTCAAGGACGTCAAGCACGTGGTGATCCTGATGCAGGAGAACCGCTCCTTCGATCACTACTACGGCAGCTTGGCAGGCGTCCGGGGCTTCAGCGATCAGCAGGGCCTCGAGCTGCCTCCCGCAGGGTCGTTCAAAGGTGGCAGCGTCTTCAATCAGCCGGCTGCTTCGCGCTCCGACGGCGGAGCTCTACTGCCTTTCCACCTGGACTCGTCAAAATACAATGCGCAAAACGCCGGAGGGCTGGACCACAGCTGGTCAGGCGGGCATTCGGCCTGGAATAAGGGGGCCTGGAACCGCTGGGTGGACAGCAAATCACCGCAGACCATGGGCTACTTCACTCGGGACGATCTGCCTTACCACTATGCGCTGGCGGATTCCTTTACCATCTGCGATCACTATTTCTGCTCTGTCACCGGCCCCACCACGCCGAACAGGCTCTACCAATGGTCGGGCACCGTCAATGCCGCCGGGGGTAAGGGCGGCCCCGCGATCAGCAACCCGGCGGACTACAACGCGGTCTACTCCTGGGGCACCTACGGCGAGGAACTCGAAAAAGCCGGTAAGAGCTGGAAGACCTACGCCAATGACGAAGTGGGCGATTCAGGTCTGCACCCCTATGTCGGCGACTACGGTGACAACCCGCTGTGGCTGTTCCAGGCCTACCACGACTCGCTGAACTCCTCGGATCCGGCGAAGCGCAAGCTCGCGGAACACGGTGGCTTGCACGATGGCTGGAAAGCCGACTCCGGCAAGGGACTGGACGTCAACTATTTGCTCCGCGATTTCGGTGCGGACTGCGCCGCAGGAACCCTCCCCGAGGTCAGCTATGTGGTGGCGCCCTATGGCTGGTGCGAGCACCCCGCTGCCAGCCCGGATTACGGAGCGCATTTCACCAACGCGGTAGTGCAAGCCATCCTGAGCAACGACCAGACCTGGCGCAACACCGTACTGCTGATCAACTACGACGAGAACGACGGCTATTTCGACCACGTTGTGCCGCCGATGCCGGAAGCCGGGACACCCGATGAATTCGTCCAAGGACTGCCGATCGGCTTGGGCGTCCGAGTGCCTATGACGGTAGTCTCGCCGTGGAGCCGCGGCGGCTGGGTCAATTCACAGGTCTTCGACCACACCTCAGTAATCCGCTTTCTGGAGACCTGGAGCGGAGTGCAGGATAAGAACATCTCAGCCTGGCGGCGTTCCATCTGCGGCGATCTGAGCAGTTGCTTCGACTTCAAGAACCCGGATTTCAAGATCCCTGAGCTGCCGGATACCGCACCGCTGGTGGCTGCCGCTGACGCGGATCGCAGCAAACCAGGCATCAAGATCCCCGCCACAGGGCAGCAGCAAATGCCCTCACAGGAGTCAGGCAAAAAGCACCGGCGGCCTATCCCCTATGCGCAGAATGCCACCATCCAGATCAACCGGGCCACCGGAGTGATCGATGTCTCGCTGAGCAATGAGGGTTCCAGCGCAGTCTCCATGGCGGTCTATCCCAATGTCCGCTTGCCTTTCCAGGCGACTCCTTTCGACGTCGTCAAAGGCAAGCCGCGTAACTACAGCTGGCCCGCCGCGAGCACCGATGGTCGCTACGATCTGAGCGTCTATGGCCCTGATCGCTTCATTCGCAGATTCGCCGGCACCGTGGTCTCCGGGACCGCGACGGATATCCCGCTGCCGCAGGTCAATGCGCAGCTGCTGCCCGGCGGCGGGCTGCGATTGACGCTCTCCAACTCGGGCACCCCCGGGGTCAGGTTCACGCTGCAAGCCAATGACTTCGTGACCCGTCAGGAGGAGATCTGGGTGGCGGGCGGCTCCAACAAAACCGTGGACTGGACCTTGCTCGACGGGTACTACGATGTGATCGTGACCGCAAACACCGGGAATAGCTTCCGCTACCGCTTCGCGGGCAACGCCAGCTGAATCCGCACAGTCAGTTGCGCACAGCTGGCGGCCCTGAATTGATCGTCCTGCTGAAAGGCCGCTTTGAGCCCAGAACCGAAGCCTGAATCTCGGGCTGTCCAGATTGTCCAACTGAATGCCGCTGCGCTGGCGGCTCTGGCCGCGAACGATCTGGAAGCCGCGAACCGGCATTCACCGGTGCCGCTGGGCCCCTTCTTCGTCTCGACGAACCAGGACGCCGGCAGGCAGAACACAGTCTGGCAGCGGCGCAGCCGGCAGATCCTCGAAGATCCCGCCTCTGCCGGGTGGATCACCGGAGTGATCTGGGACGTCGAACGCCAGCTTGCGGTGGGCCGTGCCGGTTATCATGGCCCGCCGGACGAACACGGCATGGTGGAGGTTGGCTACGAGATCGACGTCGAATTGCGGCGCCAGGGCTACGCCCGAGCCGCTTTCGAAAAGCTTCTGCAAAGAGCTCGGGAAGAGCCCGAGGTCCGGGTACTCCGGGCAACTATCGCTCCGGAGAACGAAGCCTCCTACCGGTTAGTGAGCCAGTACGGCTTAGTGAAAGTCGGCGAGCAATGGGACGAAGAAGATGGCCTGGAGATCGTTTACGAGTTAGAACTCTGAAGGACCTCTGGCTGCTGGATGACCGCCGAGGGTGAGTCACTCGGATGCCTGAAACCCGCTAAGCAGCCAGCGCCGATGCCGCAGCCTCAGCGGCTGCCGGGAGCGCCTCAATAATCCGGTTCATCGCGGCATCGTCGTGCGCCGCCGAGAGGAACCAGGCTTCGAACACCGAGGGCGGTAAGTACACTCCGGAGTCGAGCATGGAGTGGAAGAACGGCGCGTAGCGGAAGGCCTGCTGGCTCTGGGCCTGGGCATAGTCCCGCACCTCTGAGACGCCGAAAGCAACCGAGAAGAGATTGCCAGCCCGCTGGATCGAATGCTGCACACCCACCGCGTCCAGAGCTTCAGAAAGCGCACTGGAAAGCTGCAAGGAGCGAGCGTCCACGGTGGCATAGACCTCCGCGGTCGCCGCTTTGAGCGTCGCCACTCCGGCCGCCATCGCCACCGGGTTCCCACTCAGTGTCCCTGCCTGATAGACCGGGCCGAGCGGAGCCAAGTACTCCATCACGTCGGCCCGTCCCCCGAGTGCGGCAGTGGGCAGTCCGCCGCCGATCACTTTGCCGAAGGTGAGCAGATCCGGCGTCCAACCGCCCTCCTCGGCGCTGCTCAAGCCCCAGTAGCCAGCTGGACCGACCCGGAACCCGGTGAGCACTTCGTCGAGGATCAGTAACGCGCCGTGTTCCTGGGTGATCTCGGCCAGCCCGGCATTGAAACCCGCAGCCGGAGTCACCACGCCCATATTCGCCGGAGCCGCCTCGGTGATCACCGCGGCGATCCGCGGGCCGTGCACCGCAAAGACCTCGCGCACGGCGTCCAGATCGTTATAGGGCAGCACCAGGGTCTCCGCGGCGGTGGCCGCCGTCACCCCAGCTGAGCCCGGCATTGCCAGCGTGGCCAAACCTGAGCCAGCCGCGGCCAGCAGGCCGTCCACGTGGCCGTGATAGCAGCCCGCGAACTTCACCACCAGCTCGCGCCCGGTGAAGCCCCGGGCCAGCCGCACCGCCGTCATGGTCGCCTCGGTGCCGGTGGAGACCATCCGGAGCCTTTCGACGGCGGAGACCCGCCCCCGGACCAGCTCAGCGAGTTCGGCTTCATCGGGAGTGGAAGCGCCGAAGGAGAGTCCGCGATCCACCGCGGCGTGCACCGCGGCCAGCACCTCGGGGTGCGCGTGCCCCAGCAGCGCGGGGCCCCAGGAACAGACCAGATCGACGTAGTCCCGGCCGTCGGCGTCGTGCAGATAGGCACCTCGCGCCGACGTGATGAACCTCGGAGTACCGCCGACCGAGCCAAAGGCGCGCACCGGGGAGTTCACCCCGCCGGGCATCAGGGTCTGGGCACGGGCGAAAAGCTCTGCTGAACTGGTCGTAGGAGTTTTGGTCGTAGAAGTTTTGGTCGTAGAAGTTCTGCTCATGGGTGTTCTGTGTCCTTCTTCTATTTCGGCTCTGGGCGGGGCGAATCCGCGGCTAGTAGCTCGGCGACCCGGGGTGCCACCTGGCTGCCGAAGAGCTCGATTGAGCGCATCATGGCTTGGTGCGGCAAGGTGCCGTTGCTGTACTTCAGATCGAAGCGATCGACACCAAGATTCCGTTTCAGCAGCGCGATCTTCTGCGCCACTGTTTCCGGGGAACCGACATAGAGCGCGCCTTCCGGGCCGCACATCTCCTCGAAATCCGCCCGGCTGCCCGGGCCCCAGCCGCGTTCCGCGCCGATCTTGTTCCGGCTGAGGATCCAGTGCGGGAAGAACTCATCCCGCGCCTGCTGGTCGGTCTGTGCCAGATATCCCGGCGAGTGAGTGGCGATTTGCTGCATCGGGTGACCGTATTTGCTCATCGCCTCCCGGTAGAGCTCCACCAGAGGGGCGAAGGCCCGAGGCTGACCGCCGATGATGGCGAAGATGATCGGGTAACCGTAATGCGCGCAGCGAATCACCGATTCAGGCGTGCCGCCGACGCCGATCCAGGTCGGCAATAGATGCTTCTCCAGGGTCGGGTAGGCTTTCAGACCGCTGATCCCCGGCCTGCTCCGGCCTTCCCAGTGCATCGGCTTCTGCGAACGGGCCTGGTCGAAGAGCTCTAGCTTCTCTTCGAAGAGCAACTCGTAATCGTCCAGGTCGAGGCCGAAGAGCGGGAAGGATTCAATAAAGGAACCCCGCCCCAGCATCACCTCAGCCCGGCCATCGGAGAGCGCATCGACGGTGGAGAAACGCTGGAAGACCCGAATTGGATCATCCGAGCTCAAAACCGTGACGGCGGAGCCCAGCCGGATCCGCTCGGTACGGGCTGCCGCAGCAGCCAAGAAGACCTCAGGGGCTGAAACCGCGAAATCCGCCCGGTGGTGCTCCCCCACCCCAAAGGACTGCAGGCCCAGGGCATCAGCCAATTCGGCTTGCTCCAGTAACTGCCGGAGCACCTGGGCGGCGGGCAGCGGCTGACCCTGCTCATCGAGCCCGATATCGCCGAAGGTGTTCAGCCCGAGCAGGATCTGATCCGCGGCCACGGGCGCGGTGGGGTTCACCGGCACATTCGTCTCCTCTGTCATCTCGTTGGTCATCTACTCAGCCAGCCATTCGGCCAGTTCAACGGCCCAGTAAGTGAGGATCGAATCGGCTCCGGCGCGCTTGATGCTCAGCACGGATTCCTGAATCGCCGCCCGGCGGTCGATCCAGCCATTGGCCGCGGCTGCCTCGATCATCGCGTACTCACCGGAGATCTGGTAGGCAGCAACCGGCACCGGCGACATTGCGGCAACATCGGCCAAGATGTCCAGGTAGCTCATCGCCGGTTTCACCATCACCAGATCGGCACCCTCTTCGAGGTCCAGCTCAACCTCCAGAAGTGCCTCACGCCGATTGGCGGCATCCATCTGGTAGGTTCGGCGGTCTCCCTTGAGGCTCGAATCGACGGCGTCCCGGAAGGGACCGTAGAAGGCCGAGGCGTACTTCGCGGCGTAGGCCAGCACTCCGGTCTCCTGGAATCCGGCGGCGTCCAGAGCCTGACGGATCACCGCAACTTGTCCGTCCATCATGCCGGAAGGTCCGAGCAGATGCGCTCCGGCCTGAGCCTGGGCCACGGCCATCTGCGCATAGATCTCCAGGCTCGCGTCGTTGTCCACCCGGCCTTGATCATCCAGCACGCCGCAGTGGCCGTGATCGGTGAACTCGTCAAGGCAGAGATCGCTCATCACCACGATCTCTTCGCCGACTTCGGCTCGGACTTCGCGGATCGACCGGTTCAGGATGCCGTTTTCCTCGAGCGCCGCGCTGCCCACCGCATCGCGCTCGGCGGGAATCCCGAACAGCATGATGCCGCCGAGGCCGAGCTCAGCCGCTCGAGCGGCGGCCCGGCGCAACGAGTCGGAGCTGTGCTGCACCACTCCGGGCATTGAAGCGATCGGCTGAGGCTCGCTGAGCGTTTCCTTGACGAAGAGCGGCAGAATCAGATCGGCGGGGTGCACCCGGTATTCAGCCGCGAGACGCCGCATCGCTGGGGTGCTTCGCAGCCGTCGCGGCCGATGCGAGGGGAAACTCATTCTTGATTCCTTCCGGTCATGCTGCTATTTCGGCCGGTGCCAGTTCGGCCAGTGTCAATTCGGTCAGTGCCAGTTCGGTAGATACCCTGCAAAGCCTGAACGATCCCCTGGGGCGTCGGTTGCTCGGCGGTTGCCGCCACTTCGATGCCTTCCGCCAGGGCTTGGTGCGCGGTGGGCTGCCCGATCGCGATGAAGGCGGTGCTTCCCAGCGGCGCCAAGGTCTGCGCGATCCGGCTGGCAGCGCTCGGTGAGGCAGCCACCACGGCGTGCAGGCGTCCCTCGTCGATCCGGATTCTCGCCTCCGACAAGGAGAGCACCCGGACCTGCGGCTCGGGGAGCCCCACGGCGAGGTCGGTCACCAGCCGATTGCTCGCCGGATAGTCAACGGTACGGTAAGCGGTGCTGACGGTGAGCTCTGCTCCGGCAGCCCGCAGCCCGTCGGCCAAAGCTGACCCGGCGATATCGGACTGCGGCAACCAGACTCGGGCACCACCGAGCTCCGGCAGGATGGCGACCAGCCCGGCTGCGGACTGGCTACCTTGGGGAGCCAGCGTGACCTCGATGCCCTCCTGCTCGAGCACCCGGCGTGAGGACGGGCCGATGGTCGCCACTTTGGTGCTCGGCGGAATCAAAGAACTGAGCGGCACACCCCGCTGCTGAGCGGCGTTCTTCAAGGCGCGGACCGTAGTGATCGAAGAAACCACCAGCCAGTCGTACCCCCCTGTCTGCAAAGCGTCGACCGAGAATTCAACGGTCTCGAAGTCGATCAAGGGCAGCAGCAGAGGTTCTGCCCCGGCCTCTCTTAGGGCCTCGACCAGAACCGCCGAACGATCCGGACTGCGGGTCACCAGAACCGAGAGTCCTGACGGCAGCTTCGCCTCGAACTGAGCCGAAGCGATTTGCTGATTCGGATCAGCGTGCGAGGGCTGCGGCGTTCCGGTGCGCATCGGATCAGATCAATTCGGCGGCGCCATCGGCGAGCATCGCTTCGGCCAGCTCGATGCCGAGCAGGGTGGCAGCCACCTCGGTGAGGCCGTCGGTGGCCTTGACCTGGCGGATAATACGGCTGCCATCGACAGCGCAGACGCAGGCCTCAAGCCGCAGCACGCTGCCCTGCACCGTATCGTCCTGCACTGTATCGTCCTGCACCGTGGCCAGCGCACCCACCGGCGCACTGCAACCGGCTTCCAGCCTGGCCAGCAGGGCCCGTTCGGCGGTGACCGCCAAGCGGCTATTGACGTCGTCCAAAGCGGCGAGCGCGGCGCCGAGCGCGGTTGGCACGTCGTGGGCCACTTCGAGTGCGAGCGCTCCCTGCCCGGGGGCTGGCAACATCACTTCGGCGTCGAAGAGCTCAGAGATCGCCACCGAGCGGCCGATCCGGCCCAGCCCGGCGGCGGCGAGCACCACGGCGTCCAGATCTTTTTCCAGTCGGCTCAGCCGGGTGTCCACATTGCCGCGGATATCGACGACTTCGAGATCGGCTCGGGCAGCCCGCAATTGAGCCGCCCGACGGGGTGAGCCGGTGCCAACCTTCGCACCGTCCGGCAGCTCGCTCAGCGTCCGGTGAGAGCGCGCGCAGAGCGCATCCCGGACGTCGGCACGCAGCGGGATCGCCCCCAGCCGCAAGCCAGGAGCCGCCGCAGTAGGCAGATCCTTCAAGGAGTGCACCGCGAGATCGATGCGGCCGCTGAGCAGCGCCTCACGCAGTGCGGTGACGAAGACCCCAGTGCCGCCCATCTGAGACAACGGACCGGTCAGCACATCACCATCGGTGCGGATCTCCACGAGTTCGACGTCGAAGCCGCCGATCGCCGAAAGCTGGTCCGCCACTTGCTGAGACTGGGTGCGGGCGAGTTGCGAGCCGCGAGTTCCCAGCCGGAAGACCTCAGGCACCGGCCACCGATCCGACGGTGGTATCCGCTCCCGCAATGGTCGGCTTCTCACCGCGGAAATTGGCGCAGCAACCCGGGCGGCAGATGTCGTACCAAGGCCCCAGCGGGGTCATTGCGGGGCGGTCCGCGATATTGTTCGAAACGGTCCGCTCGCAGATCAAATCCACTAAGCCGGAAACGAATTTCTGATGAGTCCCCGGAGTCGGCACCCGGTCAAAGGCCAGATTGAGCCGCTCCGCGGTTTCCTTGGCTTCGGTGTCCAGATCCCAGACCACTTCCATATGGTCGCTGACGAAACCCAGCGGCACCACGACGACGCCGCGCACGCCTTGGGCGGCCAGCTCTTCCATGGCGTCGCTGATATCGGGTTCCAGCCAGGGCACGTGCGGTGCACCGGAGCGAGACTGGTAGACCAATGACCACTGAGTGCCGCTCTCAGTCTTTTGGTCATCTTGGCCGTTCTCATCGTTCGCACCAGCGGAATCACCAGCCGCGTCGACCCGCGCGATCACCGCGGCGGCAGCAGCTAGGTGCTGTGCCACATAGGCCGAGCCTTCGGCGAATTCGCGAGGTTCTTCGGTTGAGTTGCCAGCTGCCTCGGCGTCCCGGGTCGGAATCGAGTGGGTGGCGAAGAGCACATGGACTTTCTCGCCAGCGGCCAACTCGCCACGGACTTTGGCCAAGCCCGCCGCGGTGCCTTCGATGAAAGGCTCCACGAAGCCAGGGTGGTCAAAGTACTGACGGATTTTATCCACTTCGAGCTTACCGTCGAGACCGGTCTCCACCAGGGCCATGCCGAGGTCTTCGCGGTACTGCCGGCAGGAGGAATAACAGGAATAGGCGCTCGTGGTGACGGTCAGCAGCTTGCGATAGCCGGCGTCATAAGCCTCTTGCAGGACCTCTGGAATATAAGGATCCCAGTTGCGATTTCCCCAAAGCACAGGAAGGTCGATATTGCGCTTCGCGAGCTCGGCTTCCAATGCGGCCTTCAGGGCCCGGTTCTGCTCGTTGATCGGGCTGATCCCACCGAAGGCGCGGTAGTGATGTGAGACCTCTTCGAGGCGCTCATCCGGGATGCCGCGACCACGGGTGACGTTCCGCAGAAAAGGAATGACGTCGTCCTGCCCCTCCGGGCCGCCGAAGGAGGCGAGCAGGATCGCGTCGTACTCTTTGGGAGCCATCCGGCCGCGCTCGGTTACCGGGTTGACGGCATTGGCGTTAGCCTCGGTGGTCAGACTCATCGCAGAGCTGTTCATCGCAGTACCTCAGCGATCTCAGCAGCGTTGATCCGCCGCCCGGTGTAGAAGGGGACTTCTTCGCGGACGTGCATCCGGGCGTCGGTGGCTCGCAGATGCCGCATCAGATCGACCAGTTCCAGCACATCATCAGCTTCCAGGCCGAGCAGCCATTCCCAGTCGCCGAGCGCGAAGGAGGACACCGTATTGGCCAGCACTCCGGGAAAATCACGGCCCATCAAACCGTGTTCGCGGAGCATTCGGCCGCGTTCTTCGTCGGGCAGGATGTACCACTCATAGGAGCGCACGAACGGGTAGACACAGAGCCACTGCTTTGGTTCCAGCCCGGGGCGCATATAGCTGGGGATGTGACTCTTGGCGAATTCGGCTTCGCGGTGCACCCCCATCGCCGACCAGGCGATCTCGGTATTGGCGAAGAGCTCGCTGCGACGCAGCTCGCGGACGGCCTGCTGCAAGCCTTCCGCAGTGGGACCGACAAGCCACAGCATGACATCAGCGTCATTGCGCATCGCGGAGACGTCGTAGCTGCCGCGCAACGTGATGCTCTGCTCGGCGAGCTGCTCAAGGAGCGCTTCAAAAGCAAGGGCTTTATCTTCATCGTTTCCCGCAGTCGGCTGGTCGACTCGCTTCACCACGGTCCACAGCGTGAAAGGGGTCTGTGAGGGGTCAACGACGTCAAACGCGGTTGTTTTACTGACAGATTCAGCCAAAGTGTCGCTCATATCTAACAGTCTGCTCCTTGAAGGGAATGATTACCAAAATGAAATACTTCTACGACACGTAGAAGTTACTAAGATCACACCAGGTTCCGCGCTTGTGCCTGAGCATCGGCGATCACGGAGACCAGCCCATTCCCGGCCAGCCAGGCGCCGGTCACCACAAGGCCGTCGATCTTCGCGGCCGCTGCGCGCAGCGCGTCGATCTTGGTCTGTTGACCGAGGCTGGCATTGGAAACGGCACTGCGCCAGCGCACCAGATCCCAGTCCAGCACATCGTCGGCCTGCACCGTGACACCGAGCAGAGCACTCGCGTCCTGCAGGGCCTGGGTCAGCCCTGGTTCGCCTTCGGCCAAGGCCTCTTCCGGGTAGGAAAGCCGCAGCACATGCGTCCCCGGCCCTTCCTCATCGGCCAGCCAGGGCCATTTCGCGGTGGCGTGGGTGAGCGCTTTAGCCTTGATCTCGGCGAGCTGCGGAGCGACCAGGACGCCGGTGCCGCGCGGCATGGCGTCGAGCTCGGGCAGATCCACCACAATGGTCAGCAGCGCGATTTCACGGCCTTGCACGCTCGAGGCATCGGGCTGAGCGAAATCCGCGGCTTCGACCAGCACTCCCTCCAAGAGCCCTACCGCAGCACTGGCCTCGGTGGCGAGCACCACCTTATCCACCTCCAAGAGGCCCTCAGGGGTGGTCACATGCCAGGCCGTACCGGTTCGCTTGAGGCCCAGAGCAGGAGTGTTCACGTTCAGTTCGACGCCGAGTTCATCGAGTTCAGTGCGCAGCGCCTGGGCGATCTGATAGACCCCACCACGCAGGCCACCGATCGCAGAACCAGGTTTTTTCGATTTCTTTCCCGAGTTCTTGGCCTTGATCGCGGTGACCGCCGCGGAGAGCGAACCATGCTCGCGGAGGGCATCCCTCAGACCGGGCACCGCCAGATCCGGGTCCAACTCTTCCGGGCTCACCGAATAGACGCCGCCCACCACGGGAGCCAGCAGCCGGTCAACGACACGCTGACCCATCCGGGCCCGCACCATATCGGCCAGGCTGCGAGATTTCACCCCGACACCCTTGGGCAGATTGACATCTAATTTAGCGCGCAGCGTACCGCTGCGACCGAGGATTTCGCGAAGCTCCGGAGCATCCAGATCGAGTGGAATCCCGAGGACCCCCTTGGGCAGCGACGAGGTACGGGCTTGGCCCTTGCTATTCGCATAGGCCAGCCAGGCGCCGACCGGATTCGGCTCGACCAATTGCTCGGTCAGTCCCAATTGCGAGGCGAGCTCCTCAAAGGCCTTGCTGCGTTTCGCATAGCTCTCAGCTCCGGCGTCGAGCACGAGGCCACCGACTTCATGAGCCGCCACGGCTCCACCGACCTGCCCAGTAGCTTCCAGCAGGGTCACCGAGACGCCAGCGTGCGCCAGCTCTCTAGCCGCGACCAGCCCGGCCATGCCACCGCCGATGACGACCGCCGTCGAGCGCTGTTCTTCAGTCATCCCTGCTCTCCTGCCCATCTGTCACCCGGCACGGTGCACCGGCTCGCTGTTCTGCGCTGAATCGCTGTGTACTAGTTATCACTGTGTACTAGTTCAACGATACGGCTCAGCACCGTCGGATCGGTCTGCGGCGGAACGCCGTGACCCAGATTCACCACGTGACCGGGTGCGCTCCGCCCACGGCGCAGCACGTCTCGAACGTGTGCTTCCAAGACCTCCCACGGCGCCTCAAGCAGTGCAGGATCAATATTTCCCTGCAATGGGGTCCTGCCGCCGAGCCGCCGGTTGGCTTCATCGAGCGGAAGCCGGTAATCGACGCCGATCACATCAACTCCGACATCGCGCATCGCGGGCAGCAACTCGGAGGTTCCGGTGCCGAAGTGCACCAGCGGCGCACCGAGCCCGCGCACCTGGTCGAGGGCCCGTCGGGAGGCCTCTGCAACGTGATTCTGGTAGTCCTGCACACCGAGCGAACCGGCCCAGGAGTCGAAGAGCTGAGCAGCGCTCGCACCGGCTTCGAGCTGCGCTTTGAGGAACCGTCCCGAAGCATCCGCGGCCCAGTTCGCCAGCGCCTGCCAAGTCTGCGGGTCAGCGTGCATCATGCTGCGTGGCCCCAGGTGATCACGCGAGGGCTTGCCCTCCACCATGTAGGCAGCAAGCGTGAAAGGAGCACCGGCGAAGCCGATCAACGGAGTAGCACCCAGCTGCTCTACGGTGAGGGCCACCGCGTCGCGGATCGGTTGCAGGGCCTCCTCGGTGAGCACCGGCAGGGCCTGGACGTCGGCCAGGCTGCGGATCGGGCGGTCCAGCACCGGGCCGACGCCGGGCACGATATCCACTGCCACGCCCGCCAGCTTGAGCGGGATGACGATATCGGAGAAGAAGATCGCGGCGTCCACATCGTGCCGTCGCACCGGCTGCAGAGTGATCTCACTGGCCAGCTCCGGGCGCAGGCAGGAATCCAGCATGGAGATGCCTTCACGGGCCTTACGGTACTCAGGCAGGGAGCGCCCCGCCTGGCGCATGAACCAGATCGGAGTGCGGCTGGCCGAAGCGCTCTTGGGCACACGCCCACGATAGGCGGCGATCAGCGGAGAATCACCGGTGCGTCCGTCGTTCAGGGGATGGCTGGATTGCAGCGTCATACAGTCGATTCTGCCTTTTAGCGGGGCGCTCAGATAGCGACACCCTGTCAATTTTCTACTGAGGTATGCCTTCCTATTCTACAGAGCATAGAAGTCATAGGATGGGCGTGCTGTGGTTCTCTTCTCATTGATTGCAACTCATACAGATCTCGATCTGGAAACCGTCGCCCGGTTGAGCGTCGGCTCTTCCGCCGTATCCAGCTCCGCCGTCGTACTGGCTACCTGCAATCGCTTCGAAATCTACGCCGTCGCTGACTCCGAAGCTCAGATCCCGCAGCTGCGCGAGGAAATCGCAAGCCGCATTCAGCGCGCCTCGGAGCTGCCACTGGAGCTGATCCGCCGAGCTTTCGTCACGCTGACCGGTCAGGCCGTCACCCAACACCTTTTCGCTGTCGCTTCGGGACTGGATTCCGCAGTAGTCGGGGAACGTGAGATCGCCGGCCAGGTACGCCGCGCATTGAGCGATGCTCAAGCCCGCTATGCGGTACCAGGAGCCCTGGTGCGGCTCTTCCAGAAAGCCTCGAAAACCGCCAAGGACGTCGGCTCGCAGACCGCACTCGGCAGCCAGGGGCGTTCCATCGTCTCGGTGGCCTTGGAACTCGCAGCGGACTCCTCCGCATTGCGCTGGGCCGAACGATCCGTGCTGCTCTTCGGCACCGGAGCCTATGCAGGCGCCACGATGGCCTTACTCAAGGAACGCGGAGCGCAAGACATCTCGGTCTTTTCCTCCTCCGGGCGAGCTCCGGAATTCGTCTCCAGCCGGGGCGGCCGGGCGATCACCAGCCGTACCGAGCTACAAGCGGCTCTCGGGAGCGCTGACCTGGTGATCGGCTGCAGCGGTTCCGATGCCCGGGTGTCCGCTGACTTCCTCCGAGAGACCCGGCAGCAATCCGGCAGTTCGGCTCTGCAGCTCACCGTGATCGACCTGGCACTCACCCGGGACTTCGACCCCGCCGTCGTAGAGCTGGAGAATGTCGAATTGCTCACCCTGGAGTCCGTGCGACTCGCCGCTCCGGAAGAACAGGAATCCGCTGTGCAGCAAGCCCGCGAAATAGTCGATAACGCCGCCGCGGGCTTCGAAGCAGAACTGGCCGCCCGTGGCGTGGACAGTGCGATTGTCGCGCTACGCAAGCACACCCTCTCCGTGCTGGACGTCGAGCTGGAACGGGTGCGGGCGCAGCACGGCTGCACCGCCGCCGCCGAAGAGGTGGAATTCGCCCTACGTCGGATGGTCAAACAGCTGCTGCATGTGCCCACGGTACGCGGCCGGGAACTCGCTGCAGCGGGTCAGCAAGACCAGTATCTCGCTGGTTTGCAGGCACTTTACGGCATTGAGGTCTCCGCTCCGGGAACCACATCGGCAACTCCGCTCGGCCCTGATTCCACTGGGCCTGATTCCACTGGGTCCGAGTCCACCGGGCCCGCCTCGGTCCAGTCCGGGATGCCGCCGGTCGAGGTCGCTCCGGCCTGCCCGGTCGACCACGAACGCACCGCATAGCGTCTCCGCGCTTTCCGGGCGGGATAGTCCGCCGGCTCCGCGATAACTTGCTCACGGCCCGGGGAGCGATCCCGATGTCTAGGCCCGAGCATCCGCCGCCCGGACGGGAGGCATAAGCGTCTGTAAGACACGGGGACTCTCTGGGAATACTATGTGCGGATTGCTGGCCTGAAATCTTAGTGGCCTGATTCGCGCCGCAATCGGTCTACCATCGGCCCGGGGCGCCGTAAGATGGGCAAAGCTAGAGAGCCCAACAGGAGACGCCATGACAGAGGACACCCGCATCCGCCCCATCCGGTTACCCCGGGACGAGCGACGAGCCCAGTTGCTCGCAGCAGCCACTGAAGTGTTCGTGGCCAACGGCTACCACGCCGCGGCGATGGACGAAATCGCTGAGGCCGCTTCGGTGTCCAAACCGGTGCTCTACCAGCACTTCCCTTCCAAGCGGGAGCTTTATATCGCCCTGCTGGACGTGCAATTGGCCGAGCTCACCGAGCGCATGCTGACCGTGATCGCCTCCACCGAGGACAACCGAGAACGCGTCCAAGCCACTATCGGCGCCTATTTCGAGTTCATCGCCAAGGGCGATCAAGCACACCGGCTGGTCTTCGAAAACGATTTGATCAACGATCCAGAAGTCGCCGCCAAGATCGAAGCTTTCAATGCGACCTACGCCAATGCCATCGCTCAGACGATCGCCCGGAACACCGAGCTCAGTGAACAGGAAGCCACCTTGCTGGGCCGCGGGCTCGCCGGAATGTCGCAGGTCAGCGCCAGGTACTGGCTGGAAACCGGCGGTGAACTCGACCGGGAGGTCGCCGAAGAAGTGATCTACCGTTTAGCTTGGCGCGGAATTAGCAATTTCCCCAAGCAGTAAATGATCGAAGAGTCCTAAGCTAGAAGCAAGAGCCTCACAAGCTGATATCAGCCTGACGATAACTTTGAGAAGGAGCATCCACGGTGGAAGTAAAGATCGGTATTCAAAACGTTGGCCGGGAAATCGTACTGGAGTCCAGCCAAGATGCTGACGCCGTCTCGAAATTGGTCTCGGAAGCCATCTCAGCGGGCAGCGAACTGCGACTCAGCGACGAAAAAGGCCGCACGGTGATCGTGCCCGGCAACTCCATCGGCTACGTGGAACTCGGCGCAGAAGAATCCCGCCGGGTCGGTTTCGGAGCACTCTAATGGTTGATCTGGTCGTTATCGCACTGATCGCGGCAGGCCTGGGAGCCATTGTCTGGGCAGCCGATAAGAAGCACCACAAGTACGGCGCTCTGCTACCCTCCGCGATCGCGGTGATCGCTGCCGCACTGACCTGGATCATCACCGTCTCCGCCGGGCTTTCCTATAACCCCGGCTGGACCTGGGTGCCCTGGATCGCCTCCTTGGTGGCCGCGGTGCTGTTCTCCACCCTGGCTTCGTTGCTGTTGAGCCGCAACCGGAGCAACTACGATACCGCGCAGCTGACCGCGATCCTCAAGCGCTGATCAACCTGATCAAGGTCGCAGAACGGTCCCCGCGATAGTCTCGCGGGGACCGTTCGCGTTCATCCTGGATCATTCCACGCGCCGCAGAGTTCGCTACGCCGTCAGGCCGAGCTGACTCATCCGACGAGAATGGTTCTTGGTCAGTTCAGCCATCAGAGGCCCCTGGAAAGAGGCCACCCCTTCGGGCAGGAAGCCACCTTCCAGGCTGAGCCGCTGAGCCTGGGTCAGTGCTTCTCCCACCAAGCGACGACCCCATAGAGCCAACCGTGAGGCCAGCCGCGGATCATCCCGCACCATGCCGCGCAACCGAGCCTGAAGCACTGAAGACTCCTCCGGATCCTGAATCTCGGCGACCAGGTCGCGGGTCGGTGCGTCCAAGAACTGGCTCACCGCAGAGTAGAAATCTGCTGAAATAGTATCGATCACATAGGCCTTCATAATCGACTCGTACCAGTCAGCGGGCCTGGTCCGATCGTGGAAGGCATCAACCGAGACCTGGAAAGGGCGCATTGCCGCCTCGGCGTCATGCCCCAGATCCGCCAACCTGTCGGAGACCAATTCGAAGTGCCGGAACTCGGCGACGGCCATCCTGCCCAGCGCCGCCCTGTCCTGCAGAGTCGGCGAGAAGCGGGCGTCCGAAGAGAGCCTTTCAAAGGCCGATAACTCGCCGTAGGCCATCGCGCCCAGCAGCTCGAACACAAAACGATCAGTCATGAG
The DNA here is from genome assembly GCF_043789415.1 of Psychromicrobium ferritrahens. NCBI lineage: Bacteria > Bacillati > Actinomycetota > Actinomycetes > Micrococcales > Micrococcaceae > Psychromicrobium > Psychromicrobium ferritrahens. Next base: position 842,762 of record NZ_JBDLLW010000001.1, read on the forward strand.
AGCAACCTTATTCCACAAGATTCCACAGAGGCAGCGAATCTTGAAGCGACGCCTTCGGATCAAGATAGGCTAATCGAGTGCCTCACTCTCAGATTGTGCTGCCGGACAGCGACGTTCAGTTAAGAGAAGCCCTGGCCGGCTTAAGAGCGGAGTTCAAGCTCACCGAACAATTCAGCCCTGAAGTGCTGGCCGAGGTCACTGCCTCCTTGCAGCACCATCAGCTGCCTGAGCAGGATCTGAGCCAGTTGCCCTTCATCACGATCGATCCGCCTGAGTCGATGGATCTCGATCAGGCCATGCAGCTGGAACGCCGGGAAAGCGGGTATCTGGTGCGCTACGCGATCGCCGATGTGCCCTCCTTCGTCACGCCGGGCGGTGCCCTGGACGCCGAGACCAGACGGCGCGGCCAGACGGTCTACACCCCCGATGGCAGGATTCCACTGCATCCGGCAGAAATCAGCGAAGCCGCCGCGAGCTTACTGGCTGGACAGTTGCGCAGTGCCTTCGTCTGGGAAATCGTGCTGGATACCTCCGGGGCGACGATTTCGGCCTCGGTGTCCCGGGCGCGAGTGCGCTCGATCGCGAAGCTCGGTTACCAGCAAGCCCAAAACGAATTGGACGCTCAGACCGCCTCGGAGTATCTTCCGATTCTGCGACTCCTGAAAGAGATCGGACTCAAGCGAATCGACTTGGAGCGCCAGCGCGGGGGCGCCAGCTTGAACACCCCGCAGCAAGAGGTCGCACACGAGAACGGCGAATATCGTCTGATCTTCAGGCCTGCCCTGGCAATCGAGGATTGGAATGCGCAGATCTCGCTGCTCACCGGCATGGCCGCGGCGCGTATCATGCTCGATGGCAAGGTCGGCCTCTTGCGCACCATGCCGCCACCGGATCCCGCCGCCCTGGAGAAGTTCCGCAACCAGGCAGTCGCGCTCGGCAAGCCATGGCCGCAGGAACTCGCCTACGGCGAATTCCTGCGCACCCTGGATGTCTCCGATCCACGGCAACTCGCTCTGATGCACGCTGCCACCTCGCTCTTCCGCGGTGCCGCCTACACCAGCTTCGACGGCGAGCTACCCGCCCAGAGCACACAAGCCGCAGTAGCCGCTCCCTACGCTCACACCACCGCACCACTGCGCCGCCTGGTTGACCGATTCGTGCTCACCGTATGCGCTGCCCTGAGTGCAGGCCAGGAAGTGCCGGAATGGGCCCGGAAGGCGCTTCCAGAGCTTCCCGCACTGATGACGGCGTCGGACCAGTTGAGCGGTCAGATCGAGCGGGCAGCCCTGGACATCGTGGAGGCAGCTCTGCTCAGCTCGCATCTCGGTGAGGAGTTCGACGCCGTCGTCATAGCCGGCCCACGCAAGACCTCTTCGACGGCGGAGGCCTCAAGCGCTGCTTCAGATGGCCTACAACGTTGCACGATCCAGATTCAGCAGCCAGCGGTCTCCGCGCAATGCCAGTACCGGGGCGAGCTCATCATTGGCAGCTCGGTACGGGTCAGCTTAGTGACCGCCGATATGAGCAGCCGTACCGTGCTCTTCGAGTTGCTTCCCGCCCCGATGACGGCGGCTGACTAGACTGAATGAGCATATCCAGAGATCGGAGTGAGATTGAGATGTCGGAACTGAATGAATTCGTTCTGGTCGAGGTCTTCCACGACGGCCGGATCTCGGTAGCCGGTCAGCCGGTGGACGCGCACGGGCATTCCGATAGCTATGCGGCAGCGGTCGCACTGCTCGCCGGACAAGCAGCTCATCACCAGTCGCGTGTGCTGGCGAAGGCCCTGGATCACCGCAATGGCGAGATCAGCTGGTTCTTCGTGGATAGTCGGGGAGAGGTCTTTGACGCCTTCAGTGGCCCGCAGGTCAGCGCGCACGGCGTCAGCGCTCCTGCTGCCACTGCCAATCCTGCTGCCATTGCCAACCCTGCTGCCAGTGCTTCGGACGGTATGGAATTCGCTCACGAAGCCCCGATCAGCTACCCGCAGCAGCCGGAATACGGTCCTTCGGAACCAGCGATCTCCGGTGCGGAAGATCTCGAGATCACCCGGAAGCGCCCCCGCTACCGAGAGGCAGACCTGCCTGAGCCATCGCCGGTTCCCGGCCCGGAAGCCGCGCAGATGTCAGGGATCTTCCGTGCCACAATCGAGCCCGCCGCCCCGATCAGTCAGATCCCGGCCCAGGAACAGCTCCTCAATCCTGAGAGACCCGGGAACCTCGAAACCACGGAGTGGCCGAACAGCCGGCCGGTAGCAGCAATCCCTGCAATGCCCAGCGCCCAGCCCGCCGTCGCGGGTAGCCGGATGGCCAATCGGCAATTCGTCAGGCCGCCCAAGGATCGCCCCACCCAGGGAATCCGGCGCGCTGTCTACAGCGTGAGCGGCGGCACCGTCAATCTCGGCAAGAGCCCCCGGGAACGCGAAGAGGCCGAACTGGAATCCCGGATCGCCCGGCAACTCCCGGGCAGTTACAACACCGCAGTGCTCTCGCTCAAAGGCGGCATCGGCAAAACCTCCACCACTGTCGGGGTCGGCATGATGCTCGCCGAGTACCGAGGCGATCCGCCCTGCGCGATCGACGCCAACCCAGATTCCGGAGATCTGGCCGAAAGGGCGTTGGGTGAATTGCTTTACCAGCCGGAGGGTTCTCGGACGATCAGCGATGTGATCCGGGAGATTGACTCGATCAGGACGCTGACCGAGCTCTCCCGCTATATGCACCACGCAAACCGCATGCACCTGGTGGCTGGAGAACAGGATCCCGCGCTCTCCGATGCGCTGACCGCCGAAGAATACCTCAGGATCCGCGAGCTGATCGCTCAGTATTATTCGGTGATCCTGACCGACTGCGGCACCGGTGTCTCGCATCCGGCGATGTCCGGCATCCTCTCCACGGCAACCAATCTGGTGGTGGCTGCGGGGTACGCGGTTTCCGGGGCCAAACGAGCCCGCAGCACTCTGGAGTGGCTGTCCGGGCACGGCTATCACGAGCTGGCACGCAATGCCATTGTGGTGATCACCGATAAAGACGAGGTCTCCTCGAGAGTGGATAAACGCGCCATCGACGCCGAACTCGCGGGGCACTGCAAGCAGCTCATCGCGGTACCACACGACCGTGGAGTGGCCGACGGCGACCAGATCTCCCTTGACACGCTGCGCCCGCAGACCCGGCGGGCCTATAAGGAAATCGCGGCCGCCATCGTAGACGGCTACCACTAGCAATAGCAGCGATCCGTCGCCTATCGGATAGACTGAGCGGGTAGAACTGGATGCCCGGTCGTTCATGCAATGACTTTCCCGGACCGCTTCGAAAAACGGCGGTCAATCCAGCGGCGCTGATCGATTCAGCACCGCACGCAAACCCGCGATCGGCTTCCGCCAGCTGTGCCGCCCTTTCGTTCCGTCAATCGAGCCCTAGATGGCCGACGTCGAGCAACAGGCGGCACCTTAAAGGGAGTACGCACTCTTGACCGTTGATAATAACCACCTGCTCGCTGAAGACGGCGATAACGAGATCGTCGTTGACGCCTCACTGACCACCACTGAAGATCCGCACCACGAGGCTAAAGAGACCTTCGCAGACTTTTCAGTACGCGCCGATATCGTCGAGGCCCTCGCCGATGCCGGCATCGTGCACCCCTTCCCGATCCAGTCGATGACCCTGCCGGTGGCGCTCTCCGGCCACGACATCATCGGTCAGGCCAAGACCGGAACGGGTAAGACTCTCGGCTTCGGCGTTCCCGTCTTGCAGCGCGTAGTGGCGCCCAAGGACGAAGGCTACGATGCGCTCCCCACGCCGGGTGCTCCGCAAGCCCTCATCGTGGTGCCTACCCGCGAACTCGCCGTCCAGGTCGCCAATGATCTGCAAGTAGCTGCCCGCAAGCGCGGCGCGAGGATCACCACGATCTATGGTGGCCGGGCCTTTGAGCCGCAGATCGAGTCCCTGACCAAGGGCGTCGAGATCGTAGTCGGCACCCCGGGCCGGCTGATCGACCTCTTCAAGCAACGCCACCTGAACTTGAAGAACGTCAAGATGGTGGTGCTCGACGAAGCCGACGAGATGTTGGACCTGGGCTTCCTGCCCGATGTCGAAACCCTGATGGCCGCGACTCCCCCGGTGCGCCAGACCATGCTGTTCTCGGCCACCATGCCCGGACCGATCGTCGCGATGGCACGGCGCTATATGACTCAGCCGACTCATATCCGGGCCGCCGATCCGGACGACGAGGGCCTGACCAAGCGCGATATCCGCCAGTTGGTCTACCGGGCGCACAGCATGGACAAGATCGAAGTGGTGGCCAGGATCCTGCAGGCTCGCGGCCGCGGCCGGAGCATTATCTTCACCAAGACCAAGCGCACCGCGGCCAAGGTCGCAGATGAGCTGACAGAGCGCGGTTTCGCCGCCGCCGCGATCCACGGCGATCTGGGGCAGGGCGCCCGGGAGCAAGCGCTGCGCGCGTTCCGCAATAATAAGGTCGACGTCCTGGTCGCCACCGACGTCGCCGCTCGTGGCATCGACGTCGACGACGTCACCCACGTGATCAACTACCAGTGCGTTGAAGACGAGAAGATCTACCTGCACCGGGTCGGGCGTACCGGCCGGGCCGGGAACAAGGGCACCGCTGTCACTTTCGTCGACTGGGACGATATGCCGCGCTGGGGCCTGATCAATAAGATCCTCGGCCTGCCGTTCAATGAGCCGATTGAAACGTATTCGTCCTCCCCGCACCTTTACAGCGATCTGGACATCCCAGAAGGCACCAAGGGCAGACTGCCGCGCAGCCAGCGCACGCACGCCGGCTTGGCCGCCGAAACGATCGAAGATCTCGGCGAGACCGGCAAGCGTCATACCGCGTCCTCAGGATCCTCGGGCCGCGGTTCCGACCGTGGCGGCCAGGGGCGCGATGACCGGCGAGGCGGCGATCGGAAGAGGTCCGAACGTCGTAGCGATGGCGATTCGCCACGTCGCCGCGAGTCCGGTTCGGAGCGTCGGGACGGCCAAGAGACGAGCGGCGCTGAGAAAGCACAGCCCGCACGGAGCAGAAGCCAGCGCAGCCGCACCCGGCGTCGGAACGGTGAAGTCGTCACTAAGGACAGCCAGCCGTCGACTGACGCCTAAGCATCGATGGAACCCCGGATCTGGAGCCCGCAGGGCCCCAATTTAGTGGTGCAGGCCGAGAACTCAGACTTTCTGCCCGAGTTGCCTGATGCTTCTTTTTCCTTGATCTATCTGGACCCGCCCTTTAACACCGGGCGGGTGCAGTCTCGGCAGAACACCGTGATGGTGCGTAGTGCCACCGGAACGCGTACCGGCTTCGCCGGGCACAACTACGAGACAGTCAAGGGCTCGCTGCACAGCTATGACGACGCCTTCACCGATTACTGGGCCTTTCTAGAGCCTCGGCTGATCGAGGCCTGGCGTTTGCTGCGCGAAGACGGCACGCTGTATCTGCACCTGGATTACCGCGAGGTGCACTACGCCAAGGTGATGCTCGACGCCATCTTCGGCCGGGAGTGCTTCCTGAACGAGATCATCTGGGCTTATGACTACGGTGCCCGGGCGAAGAGCCGCTGGCCGACCAAGCACGACAATATTCTGGTCTACGTCAAAGATCCTTCGAAATACCATTTCGACAGCGCAGCGGTGGACCGGGAACCCTATATGGCCCCCGGTCTGGTGACCGCTGAAAAGGCGGCCCGCGGTAAGCTGCCCACCGATGTGTGGTGGCACACCATTGTCTCCCCGACCGGCAAGGAAAAAACCGGTTACCCGACCCAGAAGCCCGAAGGCCTCTTGCGCAGGGTGGTGACCGCTTCTTCGAGGCCGGGTGATTGGGTGCTGGACTTCTTTGCCGGCTCAGGCACCATTGGCTCGGTAGCAGCCGCTCTGGATCGGCGTTTTGTCTGCGTGGATCAGAACCCGGAAGCCATTGGCATCATGGCCGCGCGACTGGGTGAGTTCGCTGAGATCGTGGCCAAGGAAGCCTAACCCTCATTCAGGACCCGCTGATCTCCTCCGCTGACCGTAGCCGGTTCCCGGAATTCCCCGGTTCATGCTGCTCAAAATCATCAGCGGGTTCAATGGACCTGCCCGGTAACACGACGATCCTTCCGTTCTTCGGGTGTGCGAAGACCTCCATGGGCGAGCGGTACACCCGGCTGAGCAGCTCTGCCCGGCAGACCTGCTCAGGAGGCCCAGCGGCGATTACCCTGCCGTGTTCCAACAAGACCATACGATCGGAATAGCTGGCGGCCAGGTCCAGGTCATGCAGCACCACCACAGCGGCGCCGCCCTCGCTGGCGATCCGCCGGCAAAGCTGCAAAGCCGTCTGCTGATGGCGCACGTCGAGCGCTGCGGTCGGTTCGTCGAGCAGTACCAGCTCAGCGCCCTGAGCCTGCACCCTGGCCAGCGTGGTGCGCCCCATCTCGCCTCCCGAGAGAGTGGTGACTTCGCGTTGTGCGAATTCACTGAGCTCGGTGCGCCGCATCGCACTGCGCACGAGCTCTTCATCCCGTGACTCCTGATCGCTGCCCCGCCAGGCAGTTCGGCCCATCCGGACCACTTCTTGCACCGTGTAGGCGTAGCTGACCCTGGAATCTTGCAGTGCCACAGCACGACGCCGGGCCAGTTCCCTGGGTTTGTATTCGCTGAGCTGCCTGCCGTCCAAGGTGATTCTTCCTTCGGTGGGTTTCAGATCACCGGCCAGCAGCGCGAGCAGAGTGGATTTCCCAGCTCCGTTGGGGCCCACCAAGCTGAGCACTTCACCGGCGCGCACCGTGAGTGAAAGCTGCGGGATGATCTGTCGTCCGGCGACGGCGAAATTGACGCCTTCCGCACGGATCACCGTTTCGCCGCTCATAGTGCACCTGATTTCTTGAGCGTCCTGCGCAGTAATAAGAAGAAAATGGGAGCTCCGACCAGTGCCGTGAAGATGCCGATCGGCAGATCTGCAAAGGGGATCATGGTACGCGCTGCGAGGTCGGCCAAGGAGACCATGAGCGCTCCGCCAAGCATGCTCAACGGCAGCAGAGCCTTTGCCGAGGGTCCGACAGTGATCCGCATCAGATGCGGCACGATCAAGCCGACAAAGCCGATGATTCCGGCATGGGCCACCGCACCCGAGGTCATCAGAGCCACCGCGACGATGGCCAGCATACGAACCCATTCAACCGAGAGACCGACGTGACCAGCAGCGCGCTCCCCCAGGGCCAGCACGTCCAGGCGGCTGCTGAGCAGCAGGCTGAGCACCATGCCCAGAGCGATCGGCGGCAGGATCGAGAGCACCGCCTCCCAGGTGGAACCGTTCAAGGAGCCCATCTGCCAGAAGACGATCTGCTCGCGGCTCTGGGTATCGGCCAGGAAAACCATGAAGGCAATGCCCGCCGAGGCGAGCGCATTGATCGAGATCCCGGTGAGCACCAAGGTGAGCACCGAAGCCTTACCGTTGGCCCGGGACAGCAGATAGACCAGAATCGTGGTGATCAGCCCGGCCAGGAAAGCGGCCAGCGGCTGGCCGAAGAGCCCCACGCTGGCACCGCCGAAGACGATCATCGCACTAGCGCCCACCGCTGAGCCCGCGGAGACGCCGATTACCGCGGGCTCAGCGAGCGGGTTCCCGAAGACCGCCTGCATGACAGCACCGGAAAGACCGAGCGCCGCGCCGACCAGGGCCGCCATCACGAGTCGGGGGAACCGCACGTTCCACAGTGTGCCATCGGCGTCTCCGGGTCCTCCTCCGAGCAGATGGAGCTTCCGGGCTATGGCGGCCAAGATCTCCTGCGGGGGCACCGGGAACTGGCCCAGACCGGCCGAGAGGATCGCCAGTGTCAGCAGCACCAGCAGCAGGCTGAGGCTCAGCACGGCGACCCGACTTCCGTGGCTCTTCGCTCGATAACGTTGCAGCAATGCTCAGCCCTTACCCGTCGGAACACTACCCTGCGGGTCGTAGATCGCCTTGGCCAGGCTGCGGAGCACAGCGGGGAAATTGGGGCCGAAGGAGAGGATCTGCCCATCAGCCATCTCCACCACCCGGTGCGCGGCTCCCGCCGGGGTTTCGGCCACCCCCGGACGTTTCAGTAAGCCTTCGATACCGCCGGTCGATGCCAAACCCGAACTCATCATCAGCAGAACTTCAGGAGCGAGCGCGACCAGAGATTCGCTATTGGCCGGTTTCACGTCTTTGACCCCGGCTTGAGCAGCCACATCAATCCCGCCTAGCTGCTGAATCAGGTCATCCGCGCCGGAACCAGAGCCCAGGATGAAGAACACCCCGGCCTTACCTCGCACATAGAGAAAGGCGATCTTGGGTTTCCGGGATTCTTCAGCCGGGCTGAGCGTTTTGATGTACTCCTGGGTTTCCAGGAGTTGCGCCGCGACCTGCCGATTCAGTTCGACGGCGGCATCCGTCAAGCCGAGCGCCTGACCGATCGCGGTGATTCCCGGCGCGATCAGCGCTACCGAACGATCCGGATTGAAGCTCACCACGGTCACTCCGCTGGCCCGGATCTGCTCCAGCACCTCCGGCGGGCCGATGGTGGAGTCCACGAGAACCAGGCTGGGTTTGAGTTGCAGAATGGCTTCGGCATTGAGTTCATGCCCGTTCTGCGTCACCACCGGCAACTCAGCCATCGAGGAATTGGTGTTCGAGACGGTACGTCCGATCAGATTCTTGCCCAGCCCGAAAGCCAGCACGGTATCGGCGATGGTGCCGTAGAGATCGAGCGCCAAGATCCGGCTGGTGTCTTTAACGATGACCTGACGGTGCTCAAAATCATTGACCGAGGCCGGCAGCTGCTGAGTGAAGTGAGCTGCCAGCGGCTGCACCTCCGGCACGCTCTCCGCGGTGCTCTGGCCCTGGATCTTTCGTGGATCAGGGAGCTGCGTCGAAGCAGCGGATCCGATGGTCGAGACGTTCGTCGCCGGCTGAGAGCTGGCTGATGGGCTGCCCGCTGCGCAAGCGGACAGCCCGATCACCAACGCAGCTGCCAGGGCGGCTGCGGTCAGCCTGCTGAAGCGGTAAATACTAATGTGAGGCACGACGTCGAGTCGCAGCCACCGCGAGGGCGCCGAGCAGAAGCAGCAGGGCGGCTGAGCCACCGATCACACCGAGACCGTCGACCCCGGTATTGGCCAATGCACCGGCGACCGAAGCGCCTCCGGGATTCGCCGCGGGGTCGATGCCCAAGGCCTTGCAGTCAGCGGCAGCTCCCAACTGCACGCTCAGGCTGACCGGGTCGAGCACGGTACCCGCGGAATAGAAACCGGCAAAAGCAGTCGCCCCGGCTGCCGTCAACGTCGCCGGCGCTGCGGCTGCCCGCAGAGAGTCATTGCTCGCTGCGAGACCCGAGAGATTCAAGGTGGCGAACTCGACTCCGGCGTGCTGGGATTTCTTGCCGCTCATATCGGAGGAGAGCACATCGGCGATTAGCACGCCCGTGGTAGCGGAGGTCTGCGAGATGCGCAGCTTACTCAGCTGCAGGTCGAGGACGCCGCCGTGGCCGGTGAAATGCACGCTGCCGGAGAAGGCGTAGTTACCGGTCTTGCTCGCCGGATCGTAGACGCCGGAACTGGCGTTGAAGACGAAGGCGTTGCCGTTGTAGCTAGCGGCGTCCAGCGTCCAGTTCCCTTTGGCGATTCCACTGCGGATATAGCTGCGAAAAGAAGACTTGAGGCCCCATTGCAGATTGCCGGAAGCGATCTGCCGCACAGTGCACGCCGCAGCAGCTTTGGGCTCCTGGGCCGAGGGCGCGACGGCCGGGGTCTTGACCTCTGGCCGCACCACCGGCTTCGCGGGGGTGCTGGGCCGCGGAGTGACATTTGGCTGAGGCGTCGGGGTGGGCTTGGGGGTGGTGGTCGCCGTCGTGTACTTCAGGTTGGTCACTGTGTTCTGTGATTTATCGCTCATCCCCTGGCCGTGAGCTTTCGAGGTATACACCGCCCACGCCGTCGCAGCCTTCGCCGGAACCTGGATCTTCACCGAAAAGGAACCATCCGCGTTCATCGGAGCCGTCCGCCCCTGAGCCGTCGAACCATCGCTCAAGCCTGGAGCCAAGAACACCGTGTTCGCCATGGTGATCTTCCCGATCCCGAAGCCCTCATAGAGACCGGCCAGCCCCTGCTCGCCCAGCGCAAGATAGATCCCCGGCGAGGTCGAGAACCCGGAACCGGTTACCGTCACGGTACCGCCAGCCAGCGGAATCTCCGAAGCAGAGACCGAAGGCGTTGCCGCGCGAGGAGCCACCTCGGGCGCCTTGGTCGATGGCGCAGGTGCCGGAACCGGTGCCGCATAGTTCAGGTTGGTCACTGTGTTCTGCGATTTATCGCTCATCCCCTGGCCGTGAGCTTTCGAGGTATACACCGCCCACGCCGTCGCAGCCTTCGCCGGAACCTGGATCTTCACCGAAAAGGAACCGTCGGCGTTCATCGGAGCTGTCCGACCGCGGTCCGTGACGGCATCGACTTGCCCGGGAGCCAAGAACACCGTGTCGGCCATCGAGATCTTGCCCAGGCCGAAGCCCTCGTACAGACCGGCCAGGCCTTGCTCGCCCAGCGCAAGATAGATCCCCGGCGAGGTCGAGAACCCGGAACCGGTCACCGTCACGGTACCGCCAGCCAAGGGAATCTCCGAAGCAGAGACCGAAGGAACCACTGCGGCGCTGGCGCTCGGGGCGAAGCTAAGACTCAGGATGGCCAAGAGTGCGGCCAGAAGAAGTGCCGGTATCCGTACCAGCTGCCTTCGAAGTGTAGACATCAGAAACCCTTCAATCAGTGTTTTATAAGGTAAGCCTTAATTAGGTTAGCCTCACCTTATTTTTTAAGCTATTCTGTGTGATGTACACCTCAATCGACAGCGGAGCTTTCGTGACCACGACACCTCACCCCCTCGCAGATCTGATGCGGGAATCCAGCAAAGCCGATCACGAAGATGCGGAGAACAGCTCGTTCATCGCCGATCTGATGTCGGGTGGGCTCAGCCTGGATCACTACTGTGCCCTGCTGGCGCAATACGCCCATCTCTATACCGCCCTGGAGAGTTCAGCGGCGATTTTGCGGAGCCAGCAACGCTTCACACAGTTGCTCGATCCCCGCCTAGACCGCAGTGCTTTGATCCTCGCCGATCTGGATTTACTGGGCGGCACACCTGCGGAGCAGAGCCCGGCCATCGTGAAGTATGTGAGCAGAATTCATCAGGTCACAGCAGAGGCACCGCACCGCTATCTGGCGCATCACTATGTGCGTTATCTGGGGGATCTCTCGGGCGGACAGATCCTAGCCCGCAAAATGCAGCAGAATTACGGGGCCGGCGCAGCGGCTCTGAGCGCCTGGGATTTCTCCGCCCTCGGCAAGCTCAAACCCTATAAGGATCAGTATCGCGAGAGTCTCAATCAGCTGCGGCTGAATCCACAGCACACCGCGGAGCTGCTGGATGAAGTGCGGCTGGCCTTCGGTTTCAACAAAGCCCTCTTCCACGAGCTTGCAGAGGGCACGGTCTCAACACCCGAGAGCACCGCGAAGCGCGCTGCACCCGTGCTTGCCGAGGTCGACGTCGCCTGAGCCCACCAGGGAAAAGGCATCAGTCCTCTCGGACCGTGTCAGACCGGGCCCCTCACTCAGCGAACCACGCTGCTGCCAGTGCCCTGTTCCTCGATCCGAGCGAGCGCTTCCGGTGAGGTGAGATTCTCACCTAAGCGATTAGGTTTACCCGTGCCGTGATAGTCAGAAGAGCCGGTGATGATCAGATCATGTCGCCGAGCCAGCGAGCGCAAGAATTCCCTGCCTGGCTCAGGGTTGTCGCGATGGTCCACCTCGACGCCGGCCAGGCCCGCTTCGATGAGTTCCTCAAAGACCTCAGGTTCCACGATCCGGCCCCGGGCGGAAGCCATGGGGTGAGCAAAGACCGGCACTCCACCGGCCTGCCGGACCAGGGAAACCGCGAGCACGGGGTACGGTGCATAGTGTGAAACCCAGTATTTGCTCCGAGAGGTGAGAATGCTGGCAAAGGCTTCGGAGCGATCCGCGACAACTCCGGCCGCCACTAGAGCGTCAGCGATATGCGGCCTGCCGACAGTGGCCCCAGGAGCGACGTGCTGACTCACATCGTCCCAGTTCAGCGGATAGTCCTCGGAAAGACGATCGACCATTCGCTCGGCTCTGCTGAGTCGGGCATCTCTCGACTTGCCGATTTCCTCGAGCAGGCCAGGGTGCTCTGGATCATGCAGATAACTGAGTAGATGCACCGTGATCCCGGAAGAGGTCCGGCAGGAGATCTCCATTCCAGGAACCAGTGAGAGTCCGAGCATCCGCGCCCGAACGCTGGCTTCCTGCCAGCCTCCCGTGGAGTCGTGATCCGTGATGGCCACGACATCGAGGCGTGCATCCCGGGCGGCGTCCATCAGCTGAGCCGGGGCCTGCGTGCCATCGGAGACATTGGAATGGGTGTGCAAATCAATCCTCACCTGCCTAGCCTATGCGCAGCTGAGCGAAGTCGTTGCCGCCATTAGGTGGCCTGAGTCCCCTGAACTGGCGGCGTTCCGGCAGCGGTGGCAGGATTGAGCTGTGACGCAGACCCCAGAAAACTCAGAACAGCCCCTTGAAGAACGCGTGAACAACCGCTCTCTTCGCCCCGATTCGGATGCCTTCAGGTCATTCATGAGCGCCAATTGGGCGCCTTCCAGCCAGCAGCTTCCCGCCCAATCGGCGGTGGCCGAACACGCGGCGCGACGACGTCGTGCGATCAGTGAACAGTTCAAAGGTGAACGGCTCATCATCCCGGCGGGGCCGCTCAAGGTCCGCTCCAACGACACCGATTACATGTTCCGCCCGCACTCCGCCTTCGCCCACCTGACCGGCCTCGGTGTCGACCATGAGCCCGAGGCCATTCTGCTGCTGGAGCCGGTGGACGACGGCACCGGCGACGACGGTGGCCACCACCGGGCGACGCTGTACTTCCGTCCACTGGCCGGCCGGGACACCAAGGAGTTCTACTCGGATGCCCGCTCCGGTGAGTTCTGGATCGGCAAACGCCCGACTCTCGCCGAGTTGCGCGCCGAGCTGGCCCTGGAGACCGCGGACTTGGCGGAGGCAGAAATCGCGCTGACCAAGAATATCGGCGCAGCCGAAATCGGCGGCATGCAGGTCCGCCTGGTGCGTGATGTCGATCCGCAGGTCGATGCGCTGATCGACACCGCCCGGATCAATACCGCGCTCAACCCGGAGACCGCTGACCTCAGCCAGGCCGATGCGCAGGACGCTAAGCTCGCCGAGGCGCTCTCCGAGCTGCGGCTGATCAAGGACGCCTGGGAGGTCGAGCAGCTCGAAAAGGCCGTGGCGGCGACTATCGAAGGCTTCACCGAAGTGGTTCGAGCTCTCCCCCGCGCCATCACGCACCACCGCGGCGAGCGCGTGGTCGAGGGTGCTTTTGCCGCCCGGGCGCGTGAAGAGGGCAATGGCCTCGGCTACGAAACCATCGCGGCAGCCGGCGACCACGCCACCACGCTGCACTGGATCACTAATAACGGTCAGGTGAAGTCCGGGGAGCTCCTGCTGCTGGACGCCGGGGTTGAAGCGGATTCGCTCTACACCGCCGATATCACTCGCACACTGCCGGTCAACGGCTCTTTCACCGAGGTGCAGCGCAAGGTCTACCAAGCGGTGCTGGACGCCGCGGATGCCGCTTTCAAGGTGGCCAAGCCGGGCGTCAAGTTCCGTGAGATCCACGCCGCGGCGATGAACGTCCTGGCGGACCGGCTCGCGCTCTGGGGCCTTTTGCCGGTCTCCGCCGAAGAGGCGCTGGCACCGGAAGGCCAGCAGCACCGCCGTTGGATGCCGCACGGCACCAGTCACCACCTCGGCCTCGATGTGCACGACTGCGCACAAGCACGGGCTGAGCTCTACCTCGACGGGGTCTTGGAGGAGGGTATGGTCTTCACCATCGAGCCCGGCCTCTACTTCAAGGCCGACGATCTCGCGGTGCCGGAAGAGTACCGGGGCATCGGCGTCCGGATTGAGGACGACGTCCTGGTCACCGCTGACGGCAACCGGAACCTCAGCGCCGCGCTGCCACGCAGCCCGGAGGACGTTGAGTCCTGGATGGCAGGAATCTACGAACAGGGCTGAGCCGCCGCAACTCCCCCTTGCAAGTCAGCGGTTCGCTCTCGGATTCGCTCGTCATGACGAGCGAATCCGAGAGCTACCGATGAACTCAGGAGCGGACTGAAACTCTATTCAGGCTGGCCGGGCTGCTGGCGCCCCGGCGACTGGCTCCCGGGCGACTGGCTCTCTGGGGCCTGGCTCTCCGGAGCTGCAGTCGGCTGCTGGGTTTCCGACGTCGAGTGGTCCACGCGGATTCCGTACTGCGGGCGGCCATCTGGCAAATCCGAATAAGATCCGGGCTTAGTAGCGCTCACTCCGGCCACCGATGCGGCTTCAGGCTCTGCGGCCGGGGTAGCGGCAGGCTCTCCGTAGGGGTCGCTCCAGCCTTCGGGACGTTGCGGTGCAGCCGGCTGCTCCGGTTGCTGAGCGGGACGGTACGGGGTCTGCGTCGGGTACGCCTGCGCTGCGGGCTTGGCGGCCATCGGCAGATTCTGCAGCAGTCGCCGCGCCTCCCCCGAGGCTTCCCGGGCCACGATCACGTCATAGCTGGAGGCCAGCACCTGGGACGTCGAGGTGAAGTCCCGCTTGCCACGCTGCGCGGCATAGGTCACGATGCCGAAGAGCATCCAGAAAGCAGCACCCAGCAGCATGGCGATCGGGATAGCGAGCAAGGAACCGGCCGGGCTGGCTCCTATGAAGGAGAGCAAAAGCCCCACGAAGAGACCGAACCAGGCACCGGTCATCGCTCCGTTCAAAGCCACGCGCGGGTAGCTCAGCTTCCCGGTGACGCGTTCCACCATTTTCAGGTCATTGCCCACAATGGAAACCAGCTGAACCGGGAACTGCTGGTCCGCAAGGTAATCCACAGCTTTCTGAGCATCCAAGTAGGAGACGTAGCTCCCCACCGTATCGCCGTCGGGGACGCTGCGCAGGTCTGCAAGAGCACGGGCCGATCCAAAAAGGTTTGACATACTTCCATTCTCCCGCATCGGGGCGACAATGATGCCGGAGTATCGCTGCGGGTGAACCCTGACCGCTTGAGTGAAGGCCTAAAAGCCATTTGGAGCTGGTCCGGCGGCGGTCACACAGCGAACCGCCTGAGACACTGTTTCACCCCCGGCGGCTAAAACAGTAGCCTTGAGGTGTGAATACAAATCCAACTCGCGTTTTCGTAGCGCGCCTGATCGGCCTGGACGTCTTCGATCCGTTTGGTGACCGCCTGGGCCGATTACGTGATGTTGTGGTGCATTCACGAGGCAGCGACGCCCCCCATGCGGTAGGCATCGTGGTCGAGGTGACCGGCAAACGACGGGTTTTCGTGCCGATGACCCGACTCACCTCAATGGATCAGACCCAGATCATCTCCACCGGCCTGGTCAATCTGCGCCGCTTCGAGCAGCGCGGCGCAGAACAGCTCGTGGTCGGGGAGCTGTTTGATCGGAAGGTCAGCCTGGCCGATGGTTCGGGCAGTGCGATCGTCGAGGACGTGGCGCTCGATCAGCAGCGCAGCGGCGATTGGCTGGTCAGTAAGCTCTTCGTGCGGCGCGGGGACTCCACCTCGCGGCTGCGCAGACTGCGCCGGGGTCACACCCTGCTGATCAAGTGGGAAGAAGCCTTGCACGACGCTCAGCACGAACCTCAGGGCGCCAGCCAACTGGTAGCGAGCTATGAGGATCTGAAACCCGCTGACTTCGCCGACGCGCTCCAGGAGATGAGCGATAAACGGCGCTTCGAGGTGGCCGCCGAGCTGCAGGACGAGCGGCTCGCCGACGTCCTGCAAGAGCTCCCCGAGGACGATCAGGTGCAGCTGCTCTCTTCGCTCGACAATGAACGAGCGGCGGATGTGCTGGAAGAGATGGATCCGGATGATGCAGCCGACCTGCTCGCCGACCTGCCGAGCGCCAAGGCCGAGGAACTGCTGCTGCTGATGGAACCGGAGGAAGCCGACGATGTGCGTCGTCTGCTGCAATACGCGGAGGACACCGCCGGCGGTCTGATGACCCCGGTGCCGGTGATCCTGCCGCCCGAAGCCACCGTGGCAGAAGCGCTCGCCCATGTTCGCAGCGAAGAGCTCTCGCCCGCCTTGGCCTCAGCTATTTTTGTCTGCCGCCCGCCGCTGGAGACTCCGACCGGGCGATTCCTCGGCGTCGTCCATATCCAGCAGTTGCTACGCAGCGCCCCGCCCGAGAAACTGGGCAGTCTGGTGGATAAAAATCTTGAGCCGGTCTCCGACCTGGCGAGCGTGAGCGAGGTTTCCCATGTGATGGCCTCTTATAACTTGGTGGCTTTACCGGTGGTCAACGACGCCGGCCGCCTGGTCGGGGCGGTGACAGTCGACGACCTCCTTGACCAGTTACTGCCCGATGATTGGCGTGCCCACGAAGACGGTGAGCCCTTGAAGAAACTAGGAGGCAGAGTTGGCTGAGAAATCTACCGAGCGGCAGCGGAGTCAGAACAGCGGATTAGACACTCCGCTGGAGTTGCGCTCCAGGCTCTTCCCCCGGTTCTCCGCTGACCCGGATTCCTTCGGCCGGCTCACCGAAGGCTTCGCCCGTTTCATGGGCACCCCGCAGTTCCTGCTCTACATGACGCTGTTCTGTGCCGCCTGGCTCAGCTGGAATACCCTGGCACCGGAAGCCTGGCAATTCGATCCCCGGGCCCTGAACTTCACTCTGCTCACCCTGATCCTGTCCCTGCAAGCTTCTTATGCTGCTCCCCTGTTGCTGCTCGCCCAGAACCGTCAGGATGATCGGGACCGGGTTGCCATCGAGCAGGATCGGCAGACCGCGGCGCGGAACCTCGCCGATACCGAGTACCTGACCCGCGAATTGGCCGCGCTGCGGATCGCCTTGCGTGAGGTCGCCACCCGAGATTTCGTGCGCTCCGAATTGAAGTCGCTCCTGGAAGATCTCATCTTGGCCAGTGACTCGGAGGAAGGTGAGCTCGAGCGACGGGAAAAATCCCGCGATTCCAAGGGCTCCCCTAAAACCCAGGCTCTGCCGAAAGTCTCCGCGGTCAAGACGGGTGCCGCCAAACCCAAAGTACAGAAGCTCGACCGCCAGCCACCGCCTAGCTCGTGAGCGTCGAGCTGGCAGTTCTGCGAACTGCACTCGCCACCGTGATCGATCCGGAGTTGCGGTTGCCGATCACTGAACTGGGCATGCTTGAGGACGTCGTCATCGATGACGCCGGCCAGGTCACCGTCAAGGTGCTGCTCACCATAGCGGGATGCCCGCTACGGGACACCATCGTGGCCGATGCCACCGCCGCGCTGCGGCAGCTACCCGAGGTCACCGGAGTCTCGGTTGAGCTCGGTGTGATGACGCCGGAACAGCGCACAGCACTCAAAGCACAGCTACGGCCGGTCCGTGGCATCCCTTTCAACAGGCCGGACTCGCTCACTCGGATCTATGCTGTGGCGAGCGGCAAGGGCGGCGTCGGCAAATCCTCGGTGACCGTCAATCTGGCCTGCGCGCTGGCCGCTCGAGGGCTCAAAGTGGGCATTATTGACGCCGATATCTATGGTTTCTCGGTGCCCGGCCTGATGCAGATCACCGGTCAGCCCACCCGGGTGGACGAGATGATCTTGCCGCCGGTCGGCTACGGCGTCAAAGTCATTTCCATCGGCATGTTCGTCGCGGGTAACCAGCCGGTGGCCTGGCGCGGGCCGATGCTGCACCGGGCCCTCGAACAGTTCCTCACGGATGTCTACTTCGGCGATCTGGATGCCTTGTTCTTGGATCTGCCACCGGGCACCGGAGACGTCGCGATCTCGGTTGCCCAGCTGCTTCCACGAGCCGAAATCCTGGTGGTCAGCACTCCGCAATCCGCCGCGGCAGAAGTCGCAGAGCGAGCCGGGGCGATCGCCCTGCAGACCCAGCAGCAAGTGCTCGGAGTGGTGGAGAACATGTCCTGGCTAGAACAGCCCGACGGCAGCAGAATAGAACTCTTCGGCAGCGGCGGCGGTGAATTGCTGGCTGCTCGGCTGAGCCAGACGGTCGGTTCGGCGGTACCCTTGCTGGGCCAGATTCCTTTGGATATAGCGCTACGGGAGGGCGGGGACGCCGGGCTGCCGATTGTGCTCTCGGATCCGGAGTCTCCGGGTGCTCTTGCGCTCTGGAGCATCGCGGAGAAACTTCTCAAGCGCCCTAGAGGCTTGGCCGGGCTGAAATTGAGCGTCGAGCCGCTCTGACCCACCGAATGGAGCGTTGGCACTCATCTGCGGGCGGCCTCGTCCTCGCTTATCCCGCTCTTTCTTAGCCAGCTGTCCCACTGAGTGTTACCAGAGTTACTGGAGTGACTATTTCCGCCGCACTTCTCTACACTTCTGCACCACTGAATGGGACAGCTGGAAATAACTCAGGTCGCTTCGGTATCCCAGGGAGCCTTTTGGCCCTGGCTGAGCCGCACTGTTTCACGGACCGGCATCATCGGCGGCACTTCCGGCATCGGCGGAGTGGGCGTTGCTGCACCGACCGCGAGCTGCCCGGGTTCGTCGTCCAGCAAGGCTTCTCGGATGATCCGCCGGGGATCGTACTGGCGCGGGTCTAGTTTCTGCCAGTCAATGGTGCTCAGGTCGACTCCGGACTCCTCTTTGAGCTGGTCGCGCGCACCACTGGCCATCCGCCGGGCTTCTTTCACGAAGTTGCGGAACTTCTGCGCGTATTCGGGCAGCCTCTTAGGACCGATCACCAGCACCGCGATGATGCCCAGGATCAGGAACTCATACCCATTGATGTTAAACATAGCTAGAGATAGGTTACCTGTTCTTCACCCCGACGCTAACCGAGAACGCGATGCAAGCCTCGGAAAAAGCAAGAGATCATATCGTGCTTCATGGCGGACGAATCCTGGTCCTGAATCACCGACTGCCGGGATTCGGTCCGCAGGTCCCGCTGATCCGGGACGCCGATCAGATAGATTCCGCCGAGCAGGCCACTGATCACCACAAAGGCCATCGTACCGGCCAGCAGAATTCTGGTCCGCTGGCCTGCCCGGTAAGGAAGTTGCAAGAACTCTGCGCAGTTGGTTTGAAGGCCCTCGGTCCGTTGCAGGATCCGGGCCGCCAAATCCTCACTGTATCTCGGAGGGATCTCTGGCACTGGAACCTCAGCTCTAGTGGAGTCCAGCGATCCGAGGGATCTTCAACTTGGGCAGCTTGGAACCGAAAGAGCGTGGTGCCCGGTGAGCCAGGGATTCCCGCAGCATGGTCCGTCCGCGGTGGATCCGAGAACGGACTGTGCCGAGCTTGACGCCCAGCGCCTCGGCCACCTCGTCATAGGACAGACCTTCCAGATCGCAGAGCACCACAGCGGCCCGGAAGTCCGGCGGCAAAGCGTCAAGAGCCTGTTGGATATCAAGATCGAGGTTATTGAACTCGAAACTGCGCTCGGGCCCAGGCTCGCGCCCCGGCAAGCGGGATTCGGCGTCTTCCGCGAGAGCGTCGAAGCGGATGCGGGATTTGCGGCGTGCTTGATCGAGGAACAGGTTCGTGGTGATCCGGTGCAGCCAGCCATCGAGGGTTCCCGGGGTAAAGTTCGCCAGCGATCTGAAGACCCGGACGAATACCTCTTGGGTGAGATCCTCGGCGTCGTACTTATTGCCGGTCAGCCGGTAGGCGAGCCGGAATACCTTGGCCGAGTGGTTCTGCACCACTTCTTCCCAACTTGGCATGACCCAATCGACAGCCGTGCTTTCCACCTCTGCGGTCATTTGCCCCACCCCCTGATCGAGTAAGCATTTATCATGACAGATTCGACTGTAAGTTTCCTGTGTTTCAGCGGCATTTAGCGCAGAGCATAAGGACAGCTGCCCAGCTGATAAAGGTTACGCAAGGATTCGCAGTAGGCTTGAAGTCATGAGCGCCGACAAATCTAACAGCTGGTCGTATACCGAAGGGCTGCCTGTAGAGGATGAGATCCTGCTGCGTGCCCGGGAGAGATCTCACGAACTCGGCGTCTCAGCCATCGGAGCGGCCACCGGCGCGCTGCTCAGTGTGCTGGCTGCCAGTTCCAAGGCGCAGACCGCGGTGGAAATCGGTGCGGGCACCGGTGTCTCCGGGATCTACCTGCTCCGCGGCCTCTCCCCGCAGGCTGTGCTGACCAGTATCGACGGCGATATCGAGCACTTGAAAGCAGCCCGCGAATCCTTTGTGGAGGCGGGTTTCCCGGCGAACCGGACGCGGACCATCAGTGGCCGAGCCAGCGATGTGCTCCCAAGGCTCACCGATGCCGCCTACGACCTGGTTTTCATCAATGCTGATAAAGCCGCCTATCCGCTGTACGTCGAACAGGCCGTGCGCTTGCTGAAATCAGGCGGCTTGCTGGTGATCAACGATGCCCTCGACCAAGATCGGGTGGCCGAACCCGCGGTACGCGAGCCGAGCACCGTAGTGCTGCGGCAAGTGGGTAAGACCATCAGGGAGAACGAAGATCTGGTTTCTTCACTGGTGCCTACCGGAGCCGGGATACTGCTCGCGGTGAAACGCTAAGCCCCCCACGCTGGGGGCCGCGCTGTCGGGGGTCAGTGATAAACCTGAGATATGAAGCACTCAGATGAATCCCCCGCTGATCAGCCCTCCAGAGCTCAATCTCAGTCTCAGTCTCAGTCCCACCGTGAGGCTCAGCACGGCATCGCGGATTTGGAGCTCGTTCCGCTGCCAGGCAGCAGCAGACCTCCCTTCAGCGGTTTTTCGGCAGCTGCCGCACCTCAGTTATCCGACGACGCTAATATAGAAGCCACCTTGATTCTGAGGCGGAGGGCCGAGCCGGAGGCCGGGTCCTTCGCACAGCCACACAGCGTTCAGGAGCTGGCGGAAAAGTACGGTGCCGACCCCGCTGATCTGGAGTTGGTGCGATCGACCTTGGCTGGACTGGGGATTAGCGTGATGTCCTCCGAGGCAGCGAGCCGTCGGGTCCGGATCAGCGGATCCAGCAAGCTGATGAGTCAGGTGTTCGGCACCGAGCTGCAAACTCACAGCACACTTGACCCCGCGGGCAGCGAAGTCACTTTCCGTCACCGTAGCGGCGAGCTCTCCATTCCGGCGGTCTTAGCGGGAATCGTCACCGCGGTGCTCGGCTTGGATGACCGCCCGCAATCCCGCACGCTGTTCCGCTTCGTTCCGGCTGCCGCTCGAACCGTGAGTTACACCCCGGTGCACTTGGGCACCATCTACAATTTCCCCCAGGAGTACGACGGTTCTGGGCAGAGCATCGCCATTATCGAACTCGGCGGTGGCTTTGTGCAGGCAGATCTGGACAGCTACTTCCACGACCTGGGGCTCAAGACCCCGGTCATTAAGGGCATTGGGGTAGACGGAGGCTCGAATCGGCCTGATGGCAACCCCAATGGGCCGGACGGCGAAGTGATGCTGGACATTGAAGTGGCCGGCGCAATGGCTCCCGGGGCAGAGATCTTGGTCTATTTCGCACCCAACACCGACGCCGGTTTTGTCGATGCGGTGAGCGCCGCGGCGCACGCCACTCCCGCTCCGGCCGCGATCAGCATCTCCTGGGGGCAGAGCGAGGACGGTTGGACGGCGCAGGCCAGGAAGGCCTTCGATGAAGCGCTGGCCGATGCTGCGCTGCTGGGAATCACCGTAACAGCGGCGGCGGGCGACGACGGTTCTACCGACCGTGCTCCTGATGGAAAGTCTCATGTGGACTTCCCTGCATCCAGTCCACACGCACTGGCCTGCGGCGGGACTCGCCTGGAAGCGAATCCTAGTAGCGGAGAAGTGACCTCCGAGACGGTATGGAACAACGGCCCCGGTGGCGGCGCCACGGGCGGCGGAGTCAGCAGGGCTTTTGGCCTACCGCAGTGGCAAGGTTCTGCGGGGGTGCCGGCACCAGAAGGAATCTCCGGGCGAGGTGTGCCCGATGTAGCGGCGGTGGCAGATCCAGAAACCGGCTATCTGGTCAGGGTCGATGGCAGAAACACCGTCATCGGCGGAACCAGTGCGGTTTCTCCGCTCTGGGCTGCACTCATCGCGCGTCTGGTGCAGGCTCGCGGTCAGGGGCTCGGCCTCTTGCAACCGCTGATCTACGGCTCCGCTGCTGCCGGTGAAATTCCCGCCGGTTTTCGAGACATCGTCAAAGGCACTAATGGGGCTTACAGTGCACATACCGGATGGGACGCCTGCACCGGATTAGGCGTTCCCAACGGTGCGGAACTCCTCGCTCGTTTGGCGACCAAGGATGCCGGGACGGCCGCACGGGCCACGCAAGAGGCTCGGTTACTCGGTGACGCCCAGTAAGCAATCTTTGAGGCGAGTGGCCTCGTCGGCGTTCAGCTCCACCACAAGACGCCCGCCACCTTCCAAGGGAACCCGCATGATCAGACTACGCCCCTCCTTTGTGACCTCCATCGGACCGTCACCGGTTCTGGGCTTCATGGCCGCCATCAGGTAAACCCCTTTACAAGTTGCTCAAGCGAATGATCGCTGAGTCCATTATCTCGTAGATCACACCCCTGAGCCAATTGACGACCATCATTCACAGCGCCCGGCAGCGACTGTCTGCCCGTGAAAGGTCGCTGCTGCGGGGCGGGGAAACTCGCTCAGGGCGGGTAATCCCCGCCCCCGGGCAGCGGCGCCCAGGCCCAGAGCCAGACCACCCAAACGATCTGCAAGAGAATGAAAAAAACTACCACCGCGGAACGGAAGGCCTTGGATCGGGAGATGAAAGCGGTTGCCAAGGCGAAGGGAAAGAGCGGCAGCAGCAACCGGAACGTACTGGTCTGAGGATGCAGCACGGCAAAGAGGTAGAGCAGATAAGACAGGCTCCAGAGCCTGAGGTCGATACCGATCCGGCGCACCGCCCGCGAATTGAAATAGAGCACAAAAGCCACGATGAGAAGCAACAGAGCCACCGGACCCAGCACCGAGCCGAGCAGCGACGTCGAGGAATCAAGCCAGGGCTTGAAGAGCACGAGGGGTCCGCCACCACGCCAGGCCGCCTCGGTGCCCGTGTAGGCCGCGACGTCGCCGGTGACCCACCAGGCGATCAGCGGCCAGGCAAAAGCGGCCAGTGCACTGACCAGGAGCAGGGCGAGTGCACTGAGCAATTGTGTGGCCGAGAGCTGGGGCTTGCGTGGCTCGAAGTCTTTAGCGGGCAACATCCGCAACAACAGATGCAAGAAGAAGAACAGTGCAAAGGCCAGTCCTACCGGGCGGGAAAGCGCGCTCAGCAGCACCACCGGCATCGCCAGCAGATAGCGGTGTTTGATCACTAGGTATAAAGCAGCGGCGAGCAAGAAGAGATTCAACGACTCCGCGTAGGGCACTTGCAAGATCGGCGAAATAGGGAAGGTGAGCAGAAAAGCCACTGCCCAGGTCGCGGTGACGGTGCTGGCGAAAAGCCGGAACAAGGCATAGCTCATCAGGCTTGCCGCCAGGCCAGCCAGGGTCGCCACCAAGGGCGCAAGGGCTCCCCAGCTCCCGCCGGTAAGACTCGCCAGAGCCTTTACCAGCAGAGGGAAGAGCGGGTAAAAAGCCCAGGTGTTCTCTTGCGGAGAACCGTCTTCCGCTCGGGGCAACTGCTGGGGATACAAATCGTCAAAGATCCGGTGATACCACTGGCTATCCCAGATATCTATGAAGTTCAGGTATCCCGGGGAAGCCTCGAACCAGGGGTTGGCTCCCTGGTGGAGGGCCGCCGCCGCGAAAATCAGATAACTGATGAACCGGGTCAGGACATAGAGCAAGCCGATCCGGAACCACCACGGCGAGCGAATGATTGGGGCCATGCCCCGGCGCACTCCCCGCCACAGCGCACTGTTCAGCGCAGAGCCCGGCTCAGTCGGTCCGGCGAGATCAGATTTCGGCACGAACCCAGCAATCAGCTTGATGATCATTGACCAGGCCGATCGCCTGCATCATGGCATAGCCCGTGGTCGGCCCGACAAAGCGGAAGCCGTGTTTCTTGAGGGCCTTGGCCAAAGCCACCGATTCAGGCGTCGAGGCCGGAACCGGAGTTCCTGAAGCCCTGGGTGCCGGACGATGCTCCTCCAGAAGAGAGCCCAAGGTCACCCCGGTGGGCAGATTCACCATCGCCTGAGCATTAGTGATGGTGGCATTGATCTTGAGCGAGTTGCGCACGATCCCCCCATCGTTCATGAGTCGCTCGACGTCGCTCGCGTCGAAAAGGGCAACTCTAGCCGGCTCAAATTCCGCAAAAGCGGCCCGGAAGGCCTCTCGCTTACGCAGGATGGTCAGCCAGCTCAACCCGGATTGGAAAGCCTCCAGGCTCAATCGTTCAAAGAGCTTGGCCTCCCCGGAGACCGGACGACCCCATTCGAAGTCATGGTAATTCTGATACAACTCGTTACCGGCCAGTCCGGGCCACTCGCAGCGAACCAGATCGTCGGCGGAAGTTTTTTGCGCGCTCATCGCGACTCCCCCGTGAGGCCTTGCCCGGAATCACCCTGATCCGGAGTCTCAAACTCGCTGGCTTGGTGATCGGTGCTCGCCGGTTCAGAGCCAGCAGGAACAGCAGAAGCTGGCTCCGCCGATCCGATCGGGGGCTGTTCCGCGGCAGAGAGCAGCAATCCAGCCGAGACCGGCCGGAAGCTTTCAACTCGGGCTTCCAGATCAGCGATCCGCTGATCTCTCCGAGTCAGTTCGGCACTCAGCCGGTCCAGCACCTGATCCACCTGATCCATCCGGTAGCCGCGCAAGCCCAGTGAAAATCTGATCCGGTCGATGTCTTCGGCCTTCGGCCGTTCTGGAAGCAGTACAGGAGGCAGATGAGGCACCGGAGCGGCCAGGCCGTCATCCAGCAGAGCATTCGACAAACTGGGGTCAAACACCTCCGCGCCCATGGTCTCGCCATTGACCTCGCGTCGCCGCTGGCCGATCAGGAACAGCGCAACGGCACCGACGAGAAGCACCGCGAGGAAGACCAGTAAATATGCCACTTCCCCATCCTTTCAGATCAACTCTTTTTTGGTCGACCACGCGGGGTTGTCAGCGGCTACACCCCTGCGATGAGCCGCTGGACCGCTTCCTCAGGACTATCCACCAGGGAGATGATGTCCAGGTCCGTCTCGGATACCAGGCCATCCGCGACCAGGGTCTGTTTGATCCAGTCAACCATCGGGCCCCAGAACTCCTTGCCGATCAGCACGATGGGGAAAGAAGTCACTTTATGGGTCTGCACCAGCACCATGGCCTCAAAGAGCTCATCCAGCGTGCCCAGGCCGCCGGGCAGCACGATGAATCCCTGAGCGTATTTCACGAACATCGTCTTGCGAGCGAAGAAGTACCGGAAGTTGACTCCGAGATCCACCCATTGGTTCATCCCCTGCTCGAAGGGCAACTCGATGCCCAGGCCAATCGACAGTCCGTGGCCCTCTACGGCGCCTTTGTTCGCCGCTTCCATCGATCCGGGACCACCGCCGGTGATCACCGCGAAACCGGCCTCGGCGAGCCGGCGTCCTACGTCAACACCCATCTCATAGAAGGCACTGCCAGGCCGGGTTCTAGCTGAACCGAAGACGCTGACCGCCGGGCCCACATTGGCCAGAGCTCCGAAGCCTTCCACGAATTCCGCCTGAATTCGCAGCACTCGCCAGGGGTCGGTGCTGGTGAAATCTCCCGGTGAGCGAGAATCCAGCAAATGCTGGTCAGCCGTTGACCCCTTGGCTAGATCCCTCCGGAGTTCCACCGGGCCGCGATGCCGGGAGGGAGTGGACAAGTTTTTCTCGGTTGGAGAGCTCATGGAAACAGGCTACGGCACCCCAACTTAACAGTTCGGCATTCGCAGTGCCGATCTGAGAATATGACAACGGTCACACCTTGATCACGATCAGCTTCATATTCAAATACTTGCTGAATAACAGGGAAACATTAGGTAGGTTCAATACATGGTATCGAGTAGGTTCTGTCATGAGTAGTCAAAATGCTGCCCCTTTGGTGGATTTGAAGTCGGTCAATAAGCACTATGGTGCACTGCACGTACTTCAGGAGATCAATCTGAGCGTCGCCAAAGGTGAAGTGGTGGTGGTGATCGGGCCCTCCGGTTCGGGGAAGTCAACGCTGTGCCGGGCGATCAATCGTCTGGAGACTATCGACACCGGTGAGATCCGCATCGATGGCAACCTGCTGCCGCAAGAAGGCAAGGACCTTGCCAAGCTGCGCGCAGAAGTCGGCATGGTGTTCCAGTCATTCAACCTGTTCGCTCATAAGACCATTCTGGAAAACGTCACCCTGGGCCCGATCAAGGTCAAGGGAACGGCAAAAGAGATGGCCGAGAAAGAAGCCATGGCACTGCTGGAACGGGTGGGCGTGGGAGCGCAGGCGGCGAAGTTGCCGGCACAGCTTTCCGGCGGCCAGCAGCAACGCGTGGCGATTGCTCGGGCTTTGGCAATGAAGCCAAAGGTCATCCTGTTCGACGAGCCCACTTCGGCGCTCGACCCAGAAATGATCAATGAAGTACTCGATGTCATGGTGGAGTTGGCTCATGAAGGCATGACCATGATCGTGGTCACTCACGAAATGGGTTTCGCCCGAAAAGCAGCGGATCGCGTGGTCTTCATGGCGGATGGGCAGATCGTCGAGGACGCCGATCCCGAGACGTTCTTCACTCAGCCCCGCAGCGATCGCGCCAAGGATTTTCTCTCGAAGATCCTGACCCACTAGTTCCAACAACCTCGCACGCACGTCTGACAAGATCACACAATTGAAAGGCAATAATGAGATTCACTAAAAAAGCTGCTGTTTTCGGAGCGACCGCGATCGTCGCGGCGCTCACGTTGAGCGCTTGTGGTGGTGGCTCTACTGATAACAATTCTTCCTCCGGCGCAGACGCCCCCTATAAGGTTGCGGACAACGTCTCACTGAGTGGCAGCCCGACCTTCGACAAGGTCAAGGGCGATGGCAAGATCACCATCGGAGTTAAAGAAGATCAGCCCGGTTTGGGCTTCAAGGATCCGGCAACCGGTGAATACTCCGGCTTCGATATCGACACCGCTCGTTGGATGGCGGCTTCCCTCGGTCTCTCCGCCGATAAGATCACTTTCCAGGCCATCGCCTCAGCAAACCGTGAACAAGCACTGGTCAATGGTCAGATCGATCTGTACATCGGCACGTACTCGATCACTGATAAGCGCAAAGCTCAGATCGACTTCGCCGGTCCCTATCTGGTGACCGGCCAGGCACTGCTGGTCAAAAAAGACAATACGACCATCAACTCGGATAAGGATCTGGCTGGCAAGACCGTGTGCTCGGCCACCGGTTCCACTCCGATTCAGAACATCAAGGACAAGTACAAGGAGACCAAGACGACTGAGTTCGATGTCTACTCCAAGTGCGTTGACGCGCTGAAGAACGGTCAGGTAGATGCCGTCACCACCGATCAGCCGATCCTCGCCGGCTATGCCGCGCAGGATCCGGACAACCTGAAGGTGGTCGGCGAACCCTTCACCACGGAGAAGTACGGCATCGGCCTGAAGAAGGGCGATGGCGCATTGCGCAAGTTCCTGAACGATGTACTGACCAATGGTAAGAACATCTGGACCAAGCTTTACGACAACAACCTCGGAAAATCTGGTCTCAAGCTGGAGCAGCCCGCCGTCGATAACTACTGACGGTCAGTGGTGGTACCCGCTTGCCGGGTACCACCACTTCTTTTAAGCGAAAGCGAATCAATCAGTGAACACTCTGACCGATAACCTCGACATCTTCGCCGAGGGCTTTAAAAACACTCTGATCCTCTTCATCTTCTCAGCCGTCTTCGCCTTGATCCTGGGGACTGTGGTTGCCGCTCTGCGGGTTTCGCCGGTGACGCCGATGCGGGCTTTGGGAACCTTCTACGTCAATGTGGTCCGCAATACGCCGCTGACGTTGATCTTCGTCTTCTTTGTCTTCGGCTACCCCCGGCTCGGGTTCCCGAACCCCGGCTTCGTGATACTGGCGATTATCGCTCTTTCGCTCTACACGGCGACCTACGTTTCCGAGGCGATCCGGGCGGGCATCAATACCGTGCCGATCGGCCAGGCCGAGGCCGCTCGCGCAATCGGCCTGCCGTTTGCTAAGACGATGAGCCTGGTGATCCTGCCTCAGGCCTTCCGGGCGGTGCTGCCGCCGCTGATGAGCGTGTTCATCGCCTTGCTGAAGAACACCACGGTTGCCGCGGGCTTCTCGGTGCTCGAAGCCGGAGCGATCCGCGCCTACCTCTCGGAACGGAATTATCCCGCGATGCAGAGTTTGCTCTGGGTCGCCCTGGGTTTCATCATTCTGGTGCTGATCCTGAGCCTCGTGCAACGCGCGTTTGAAAAGAAATGGAAAGTTGGTGGCGCCCGATGAGTTCAGTGCTCTTCGATGCTCCCGGAGCAAAAGCGATCCGCCGGAACCGCTGGCTGGGCGTCATCACCGTCGTCGTGCTTGCCGCGATCCTGGCCTTCGTGATCTACAAATTCGCCGAAAGCGGCCAGTTCTCCGAAAAGAAATGGCAGCTCTTCACTTTCCCGCTGGTGCAGCAAAACATCCTCAAGGGCCTCGGTGCGACGCTCAGTGCCTTCGGCGTGGCCGCCGTCGGGTCTTTGCTGCTGGGGATGATCCTGGCGGTCGGCAGGCTCTCCGAACGACGCTGGATCAGCTTGCCGGTGGGCTGGTTCACCGAGCTCTTCCGTGCGGTCCCACTGCTGATTCTGATGGCGCTGATGTTCTACGGTCTGGGTTCTATCGGGGTCAAGGGAATCACTCCTTTCACCGCCGTGGTGGTCGGACTGATCCTCTACAACGGCTCAGTGCTCGCCGAGGTCTTCCGGGCAGGCATTCAGGCCGTACCTAAGGGGCAAGGCGAAGCCGCCTACGCTCTAGGGCTGCGCAAGACCCGGGTGATGACCATGATCCTGCTCCCTCAGGCGGTGCGTACTATGCTGCCGGTGATCATCGCCCAGCTCGTGGTGGCGCTCAAGGACACCGCGCTCGGATTCATCATCACCTATCAGGAGCTGCTCTACCAGATCAACTACCTCGGTTCGCAGACCAGCTACCAGACGCCGATCATTCCGGCGGCCATCGTCGGCGGCGCGATCTACGTCGGCTGCTGCCTGGTACTGGCCGGGCTGGCGAAGTATCTGGAGGGCCGGATGCACCGCAGTCCCAAGGTATCGAGTAAGAACACCCCGGGCGTTCCCGGAGCGGGCAACCTCGATGGCGGAAACTTCGGCGCAGGCGGCAATGCCTAGGCGCTAGCTCAACCAGCGTGTCAAAGCGGCCAGGCAGTCACGGATTGCCTGGCCGCTGACGTGTTCGTTGTCGCTGTGCGCCAAGAGCGCATCCCCCGGGCCGAAATTCACCGCAGGAATGCCCAGCTGTCCCAAGCGGGCGACGTCGGTCCAGCCGAATTTCGGTTTGGGTGCGCCGCCCACCGCGTCGACGAAGGCCTTGGCAGCTGGCTGATCCAGGCCGGGCCTGGCTCCCGGCGCGGCATCGGTGCGGACGACGTCGAAACCCTTGAGCAGTTCGAGGACCACGGCTTCGGCTTGCTCGATCGTCTTATCTGGGGCGAAGCGGTAGTTGATCTCCACTACCGCCTGATCCGGAATCACGTTTCCGGCGATACCGCCGTTGATCTTCACCGCATTGAGACTCTCACGATATTCCAGACCTTCCACCTCAACGGTCTGCGGCTGGTATTCAGCCAGCCGCTGCAGGATCGGCGCCAGTTCGTGAATCGCGTTGTGTCCCATCCAGGCTCTCGCGGAATGCGCCGCAAGACCGGAGGTACGGGCTTCAAAACGCATCGTTCCATTGCAGCCGCCCTCCACTACCCCGTCGGTGGGTTCCAACAGGATGCCGAAGTCGGCCCTCAGCAACTCCGGATAGTTCCTGGCCAATCTGCCTAAGCCACTTAACTCGGCCTGCACTTCTTCGTGGTCGTAGAAGACGAAGCTGATGTCCCGCACCGGATCGGTCAGCGAGGCGGCGAGCGCGAGCTGCACAGCCACACCACCCTTCATATCGGTGGCGCCGCGACCGTAGAGCAACGCTGCTGGGCTCTCGGGATCAGCATCCCATTGTGAAGGCACGGTGCCGCGGGAGCCCGGGGTGTGCGGCAGCGGAACGGTGTCCAGGTGCCCGGCCAGGATGACTCGCTCGGCGCGGCCCAATTCAGTACGTGCAATCAGCGAATCGCCGTCGCGGGTCACCCTCAGATGTGAGCAATCAGCGAGCGCAGCTTCAACGGCATCGGCGAGCGCTTTCTCATTTCCGGAAACACTCTCAATGTCCAGTAACGCGGCGGTCAGCAGAGCCACATCGGCTTTCAAGTCCAGTCCCATCCTCTTAGCCTATCCACCTCAACCCCAGCCAACCCCAATCCCTCGATCCGAGACCAGCTATCCCACTGAATGTGACAGTTGTTGCAAATGAGGCGTTGTGAAAGCAACATACGCACCATCAGCAACATTCAGTGGGACGGCTGGATCACACGGGGATGTTCACATTGCCCCTGAGGGTCCACCTAGGCCAAGATGGAATCATGACTCAAACAACCTTGGATCCTGCTCGCGCCGCTTACGCTTTCGGTCTGGCCACCGTCACCGACGAGGGCACTGTCTTGGATGTTTGGTATCCCGCCCCAGCCTTGGGGGTGGCCGCTGAGACGCTGGGTCAAGCCCCAGAGGCCGACACCGAGCTCGCTGCCCTCGCTGAAACCGGCACGGATCCGGACCGTCAGACCAGCCAGCGGGTGGTCTTCGTTCAGATCAACCTCGACCTTGCCCCCGAGGACACCGCGGACGCTTATCTCCGCCTGCATTTACTTTCACACCGCCTGGTGACGCCGAACAGCATCAACTTGGACGGCGTCTTCGGCAAGCTGCCCAATGTGGTGTGGACCAATTTCGGTCCCTGCTCCCCCCAGGATTTCGAAAAGACCAGGCTTCGGCTGCGTCGTCGCGGGCCGGTAGAAGTCTTCGGCGTCGATAAATTCCCCCGGATGGTCGATTACGTGCTGCCCACCGGCGTCCGGATCGCTGACGCCGATCGGGTGCGGCTAGGGGCTCATCTGGCCGATGGCACCACCGTGATGCACGAGGGCTTCATCAACTACAACGCCGGGACCCTCGGAAACTCAATGGTTGAGGGCCGGATCTCAGCCGGCGTCGTGGTCGGCAACGGCAGCGATGTGGGCGGCGGAGCCTCGATCATGGGCACTCTGTCCGGCGGTGGCAAGGAACGGATCACCCTGGGTGAGAGGGTCTTGCTGGGGGCTAATTCCGGCGTCGGAATCAGCATCGGCGATGACTCGGTGGTTGAAGCGGGGCTTTACGTCACCGCCGGTACCCGGGTCCGAGTGCCGGGGCCGAAGAACGCCGATGGCGAGGACACCTGGCAGATCGTGAAAGCAAGTGCACTCTCCGCTCAGCCAAATCTGCTCTTCCGCCGCAATTCCACCACTGGCGAGGTTGAGGCATTGCACCGCAAGGGTCAGACGGTGGAACTCAATCTGGATCTGCACGCTAACTAGATGAGTCGACGAGGTTCGAGAATCCGGGCTGGGTTCATCTGGCTGTTCTCGCTGCTCTTCGCCGTGGTGCTGATCGTGGCCGCGGGTGCCTGGGCGGTGAACGCCTTCAAGCTGGCACCCGCACCCCTGATCATCGCCTGCACCGCTCCGCTCGACTCCAATCACTATTCCCTGGCCACCGACCAGAGCGCGAATGCTGCTCTGATCACCGCTATTGCGCAGCGGCGCAGGCTGCCTCCACGGGCCGCGACGATTGCCATCGCGGTCGCCATGCAGGAGTCCAAGCTGCGCAATATCAACTACGGGGACCTCGACTCACTGGGCCTTTTCCAACAGCGGCCTTCACAGGAGTGGGGAACCGCGGAACAGATCATGGATCCGGTCTACGCCACCAATGCGTTCTACGATGTGCTGATCACCGTTCCCGGGTACCAGCAGATGACCGTCACCGCCGCCGGGCAAGCGGTGCAGCGTTCGGCCTATCCTGAGGCTTATGGACAACACGAATCAATGGCCCGGGCTTTTGCCTCTGCGCTTACCGGGTACTCCCCGGCAGCGCTCAATTGCACCCTGAACCAGCCCGGCGCCCCGGGCGATCCGGCAACCGTGATCAGCAAACTGCAGAACGCTTTCGGGCCAATCGGGGCGAGCCAGCAGGGATCAACGGTGCGGATCAATGCGAAGGACGCCGCCGGGTGGTCTTTTGCACAGTGGGCGGTGGCCAATGCCGATGCGCTCGGCATCACCCAGGTCAGCTTCGCCGGGAAGAGCTGGCAGCGGAACAACAATGACGGCGCAGAAAACCGCGGTTGGCAGAGCGCTGAGAGCGCGAGCGGCCAGCAAGTGACGATCGTCTTGCAGGCCAAGGGTTAATCTCGATTACGTGATGCACAATGTGCGCATCTTCCATCCCTGGACACGAGCCAGCTATGTTGGCTTCGCCGCCACAGGTGGCTCGTGAAACCAACTAGAAATATGGAATCCTGAGTCATCCTGAGTCGTCAGACCAGCATCTCCACCACGGGCTGCACATAGCTCCTGAAGACTTCCGGATCGTCGAGCAGATGCTGACTCATCACGATCCTATTCGGTTCTAAAAACCAGGCGCGCTGTTCGGCGATGGGCAGTTCGAGAATGCTGAGATTGAAATCCCGGGCGTTCCGCCCGAGTTCCAATTCCCGGTCCTGAACGAGCTGGGCCAGGATCTTCAGGTCCCCCATCGTCTCGCGCTGAGCCGCCATCAGTTCGTACTGAGCCAGTTGCTGCCTGGTCCAGTCGAGGGCCGCCCCGAAGTGCGCCTGTACCACCCGTTGCAGCGCCGGATGCCCGGCGAACTCTTGGAAATCCGGTGCCGTAAGTTGTGGCGGTCGGCCCGGGAACACACCGAGTAACTGGGCCCACCACTGCTCCCATTCGAAGCGCAATGATTCCATCCCGCCCACCTGAGACGTCAGTTGATGGGGCTCGACGGCTTTAATCGGCGGGTGAATAGCAGAAATCGACGGCATACCGGCGCCAATCAGCCCGGAAGCGTCTCGGAGGTAAAGAGCGATCATCAGCGGTGCAGAAGCATCCACCGTGATCCGCCAGCCAGGGCCACCCGTGTGATGAATAGTGCCGCCTCCTTGAAACGCTTCCCGCCACCAGAATACTCTCAGCGGAAAAGAACTGGACCCGGTTTCGCCGAAACCGGGTCCAGTGTGGAAAAACAGGGTGTCGCTGCCTTCTAGCGTGAGGGGTAAGCTCGTTCCTGCTCACCCGTGTAAAGCTGGCGAGGACGGCCGATCTTGGTGGCCGGATCCTGGATCATCTCACGCCACTGCGCGATCCAGCCGGGCAGTCGGCCCATGGCGAACAGCACGGTGAACATCTTCTCAGGGAAGCCCATCGCCTTATAGATCACGCCGGTATAGAAGTCCACATTGGGATAAAGCCTGCGATCGACGAAGTACTGGTCCGTCAGGGCGGTTTCTTCTAGTTTCATCGCGATATCCAGCAATTCATCATTGCCGCCCAGCCGGGAGAGGATCTCGTTCGCGGTGGCCTTGACGATTTTGGCGCGCGGGTCGTAGTTCTTGTAGACCCGGTGCCCGAAGCCCATCAGCTTAATGCCGTCTTCCTTGTTCTTCACCCGCTCGACGAACTTCTCAACCGGTTCGCCGCTGGCCTGGATCTGCCGGAGCATATTCAGCACCGCCTCGTTGGCGCCGCCGTGCAGCGGACCGAAAAGCGCATTGACGCCCGCCGAGATAGAGGCGAACATATTGGCGTTCGAGCTGCCGACCAGGCGCACCGTTGAGGTTGAACAGTTCTGCTCGTGATCCGCGTGCAGAATGAGCAGCAGGTCGAGTGCCTTGACCATCACCGGGTCGAGTTCGTACTGCTCGGCCGGCAGGCCGAAGCAGAGCCGCAGGAAGTTCTCCACCAGGTTCATCGAGTTGTCCGGATAGAGCATGGCCTGACCGATGGACTTCTTATGCGCATAAGCTGCGATCACCGGCAGCTTAGCGAGCAAGCGGATCGTCGAAAGCTCTACTTGATCCTCATCAAAGGGGTCAAGGGAGTCCTGGTAGAAAGTGGAGAGCGCCGAAACCGCTGAAGAGAGCACCGGCATCGGGTGCGCGTCCCTCGGGAATCCTGCGAAGAAGCCCTTCAGATCCTCGTGCAGCAGAGTGTGCCGGCGGATTCGCTCATCGAAAGCACTCAGTTCACTCGGCGTCGGAAGATTGCCGTAGATCAACAGGTAAGAGACTTCCAGAAAGCTGGAATGCTTGGCCAGTTCCTCGATCGGGTAACCCCGATAGCGCAGAATTCCGGCGTCGCCGTCAATGTAGGTGATGGCGGAGGTCGTCGCCGCTGTGTTCATGAACCCCGGGTCATAGGTGACCACACCGGTCTTTGAAAGCAGCTTGGAGACGTCGTAGCCGTCATTGCCCTCGGCGGCCTTAACTCGGGGCAGATCCAGCTGCCCGCCCTCGAAATTGAGCGTGGCGCCCGTTGCTTCAGTCATGAAGATCCCTTTCGGTATCGCGCGGCTTTGATACATTCCAAAAATAGTCGCATTAAGAAACTACCGCCCAGTTGCCCAGAGCACTAATCCGCTCACCGGGTGGTCGCTAGCGGAGGAGGCGTTCGACGGCGGCCGCAATGCGTTCGTCGCTCCCGGTGAGCGCCACTCTGACGAAACCCTGGCCGGCTTCGCCATAGAAAACTCCGGGCCCCACCAGAATGCCTCGATCAGCGAACCGGCCGAGCGTAGCCCAGGAATCAGCGGGCGGCTGATCCTGCGCGGGCCGCGCCCAGAGGTAGAGTCCTGCTTCTGAGCCGTGGATCTCCAGGCCGAAGGATTCCAAGGCAGGGCGCAAGGCCTCCCGACGGGCTCGGTAGAGACCCTTCTGCGCCTGAACATGCGCGTCGTCGTGCAGGGCGATCCGCATGGCTTGCTGTACCGGCCCCGGCACGATCATTCCGGCGTGCTTACGGCTGTTGAGCAGGTTCAGTACAAGCTGCTGATCACCGGCGATAAAAGCCGCCCGGTAGCCAGCGAGATTCGACTGCTTGGAAAGCGAGTACAGGGCGAGCAGCCCATCGAAAGAGCCCTGAGTCACCGCCGGGTCAAGAATGCTGGGCACTCCCGATTCCCATTGCCCCCAGCCGAGCTCGGCATAGCATTCGTCTGAGGCGACCACCGCGCCGAGTTCCCTGGCCTCGGCTACCAGAGCCGCCAATTCGGAGCTGCCGCGCACCTCGCCGGTGGGGTTGCCGGGTGAATTCACCCAGACCAACCGGACTTTGGAACGGGTCTGAGCATCCAATTCACTCAGCGAATCCGCAGCAACCGAAGTAGCCCCGGCGAAAACAGCACCCATGTCGTAAGTGGGATAAGCCACCGCAGGCCGCACTACGACGTCGCCGGGCCCCAGGCCGAGCAATAACGGCAGCCAGGCCACCATTTCCTTGGAGCCCACGGTGGGCAGAACTTGTTCAGCGGAGAGCCCTGGCACATTCCTGCGCCGCGCGAACCACTGGACAATGGCTTCACGCAGTTCCACCGGCCCTTGAGTGGTGGGATAGCCGTGGGCGTCGGTGGCGGCTTTGAGCGCGTCCTGGATCAGCAGCGGGGTGGGGTCCACCGGAGTTCCGATGGACAGATCGACGATGCCACCTGGGTGCTGAGCGGCCCGCTCGGCGTAGGGGGCCACCGATTCCCAGGGGTACTCGGGAAGCTGCAAGCCGAATGCTTTAGGCATGGTCTTGATTCTGCGGCGGCAAAGCAGCGACGAAGGGGTGATCGTAGCCGGTGTTCCCGACCTTCGCGGCTCCGCCCGGGGATCCTAGCTCGTTGAAGAACTCGACATTGGCCTTGTAGTAGTCAGCCCATTCGTCGGGAACGTCATCTTCGTAATAAATCGCCTCAACCGGGCAGACCGGTTCGCAAGCTCCGCAGTCAACGCATTCATCAGGATGGATGTAGAGCGATCGTTCGCCTTCGTAAATACAGTCAACTGGGCATTCATCGATGCATGCCTTGTCTTTTACATCCACGCACGGCTGTGCGATTACGTACGTCACGTCCCAACCTTTCCATCCTGCGCTCTGAGAGCAGATAAATCCATTATCCCCCACCGAGGTGGTTCCTTCTTTCATCGCGCAGTGCTTTCCGTCACCTGCTGCGAACATCTTCGAGCCTCCCGCTCACGATCATCTGCTTTGATCACGCCAGGCCATAGCATGAGGGGATGACTCTTCCTGAAGGCCTTGAGCCGGGCAGCAGGATCGTGGTGCGGTACCGAATCGACGGGCCGCTGCCACTCACCGATGCCCTCGGGGTGCTGCTGTCCAAGGACGCAGAGAGCATCAGCGTGCAGACCAAACGAGGGGTCGTGGTGATCCGGAGTTCGGATATTGTGGCGGCAAAAGCAGTCCCAGCAGCCGCGCGACGTCGTGCACAGCGGGCCTAGCAGGTTTGCTAGGGCGCTCGGAGCGGAACCGCATGCTGCATCCTTTCCGCTTCCTTTCCGGGATAGCTCCGTATCGTCGGGATAGCCCAATCGGCCAGCGGTGCGCTATCCCGACGTCGCAGGACTAGGCCGACGTCGCAGGACTAGGCAGACGTCGCAGGACTGTCCCGAGCCAAAGAGCAAAACCATGAAGTGAGCCCAGAACAGTAAAGTGGTGTCATGACGTCCACACAGAACAATCCCGCCATTGCGCTGACCATTGCCGGTTCTGAGGCCACCGGCGGGGCGGGAGCGCAAGCCGATCTGAAGACCTTTCAGCAGCTCGGGGTCTTCGGCATCGTGGCACTGAGCTGCATCGTCTCCTTTGATCCGAAACAGAACTGGAATCACCGCTTCGTACCGGTGGAGGCACAAGTGATCTCCGATCAGCTTGAAGCGATCACCGCCGCCTATCAGCCAGATCAACTGGATACCGTGAAAATCGGTATGTTGGGAACTCCTCTTACAATTGCCACGGTGAGCGAGGCCCTGGCAAGCCGTGACTGGAAGAATGTGGTGCTTGACCCGGTCTTGATCTGCAAAGGGCAGGAACCAGGGGCCGCCCTGGACACTGATCAGGCGCTGAAACGGGAGATCCTGCCTCAGGCGAGTTTCGTCACACCCAACCACTTCGAATCGCTTTCGCTCTCCGGCATGGACGAGATCAGCAGCGTTGGCCAGCTCAAAGAAGCTGCGCAGCGCATCTACGATGCGTCGGGCGCCACGGTGCTCGCCAAAGGCGGGGTGAGACTCGTGGGCAGCGAGGCCGTCGATGTCTTCTACGACGGTTCAGTCCTCGAAGTGCTCAGCAGTCCCAAGGTCGGCGACGTCGCTGTTTCCGGGGCTGGCTGTTCCTTGGCGGCCGCGGTTGCGGCCGAACTGGCCAAAGGGGCCTCCGCTCTGGACGCCGCACGTGCCGCAAAGCACTTCGTCACTCAAGCGATCCGGTCCCGGCTCGGTTCTCACGCCCCGTTCGACGCCGTCTGGCAAGGCGCTAGCTAGTCCCCGCGTCTACCCAGACTTCACAAGCTCAGCCCGGGACCCTCAGACCCGTGGACGCCGCTTAACCGCTTTGAACCAAGTGCTGATTAAGGCCTGCACCATGAAAAGCAGTAGCACCACGGCAATCCCATAGAGCCATAGGGAGCCCGGCAGATCACCCATGATCAGGGCAACCTGGCCATGCGGAAAAGAAAACATAACGCATGTGGCATATGAAATAATTCCGAGCACCAACGCCATTGAAACTGACCTCGACCAAGCCCTCAGCAAGATCATGCTGGAGGCCAGCAGAAGAAGCGCCAGTAGTGCTCCCCAGGGTGCCTGCCAGGATCCGATGGCGCTAGTCCGGGAATGCAGCATGGTGCCCAGCGCCGCCACCAGCACTCCGGCAAAGACCGCGGATGAGGTGTAGCCGAGCCAGTCGACAAAAGTTCGCTTGGCCGGTGGGGTCTTTGCTAGTGGATTGACCGGCTGGAATCCGAAGGGGGTCAAGGCAACCCTGAAGAGCTGAAATCCCTCTCTTCCAGTGAGCGGTCGGAAGACCAAATCGCTCAGCGCAAAGCGATCTTCCTCTACCACGATCTGGGTTTGATGAGCACGCATCGCCTCGCGCTTAGCCGCCAGATCACCATCGATCCAGAACACCGGCGCAGCCGGATCGTGTGGCTGTTCGGGGCGATCCGAGAGAATGGCGTGGGTCAGCGGAACATTCCATGCCGCAGAGCGTGAATCCCCCGCTGCGGCGGCGAGTTCCACCGCTGCAATCGTCATCTGGTGGGTGCGGACGTGATCCGGGTGGCCGTAGCCGCCGTCCGGAGCATAGGTCACCACGACGTCTGGTCGCAGCGCTCGAATCAAAGCTGCGGTATGCGCTGCCACTTCCTCCAGCGGAGCTCGGGAGAACGACCCCGGCAGCACGGTTGCCGAAGCCTGGGCTCTGCCATCAGGTCCCCAGGACATCCCAGAGTCCCGATAGACGGTATCGGTGCTGCCCGGGCTCAGAGCCAAACCTTCACCGAGAAAGTATCGCTGCTTTACGCCCAGGGCGGCAGCGGCCTGCTCCAGCTCCGCGGCACGCACTCTGGCGAGTCCTTGACCGCCGTCGCGCACGGAATTCGGAAGCCCCTGCTCAAGGTGCTTGAGTTCATCCGGGATCACCTCGCCCAGCTCGCCCCGGGTGGAAGTCAGCAGCGTGACTTCCGCCCCGGAACGGGCGAAGTAGGACATCGTGGCGCCACTGACGATCGACTCATCATCGGGATGAGCGTGCACGAACAGCAGCCGGTACCGGCCGTCCGCAGATGCCGGGGCGGCTGGCAAGAATCCCGGAGGGATCACTGGCTTAGGAGTTGCTCGCTGCCGAGGCGTGGTTACGTGCCCGGGCGGCCTTGACGCGGTCACCGGCGTTCAGGATCAATTTACGGATTCGAATCGATTCCGGGGTGACCTCGACGCACTCGTCTTCACGAGCGAATTCCAAGGATTCCTCAAGGGTCAGTACGCGCGGCGGCGTGAGGTTCTCGAAGCTGTCCGAAGAAGCGGCGCGCATATTGGTGAGCTGCTTTTCGCGAGTGATGTTGACATCCATATCGTCAGCACGAGAGTTCTCGCCGACGATCATGCCCTCGTAGACCTCAGAGGTGGGCTGCACGAAGAACGAGCCGCGCTCCTGCAGTTTGATCATCGCGAACGGTGTGACAACACCCGAGCGGTCGGCGATCAGTGATCCGTTGGTGCGGTATTCGATCGGTCCGGCCCACGGCTCGTAGCCTTCGGCGATCGAGGAGGCGATGCCGGCACCGCGGGTGTCGGTGAGGAACTTAGTGCGGAAACCGATCAAGCCACGGGCCGGGACGATGAATTCCATCCGGCACCAGCCGGTGCCGTGATTGGCCATATTGGTCATCCGGCCCTTGCGAGCGGCCATCAACTGGGTGACGGCACCGAGGTATTCTTCGGGGACGTCGATGGTCATGTGTTCCATCGGCTCATTGACCTTGCCGTCGATGGTCTTGGTGACCACCTGGGGCTTGCCGACGGTGAGCTCGAAGCCTTCGCGGCGCATCTGCTCGACCAGGATGGCGAGCGCGAGCTCACCACGGCCCTGGACCTCCCAGGCATCCGGACGGCTGGTCGGCAGCACGCGAAGCGAGACGTTACCGATCAGCTCTTTGTCCAGGCGATCCTTCACCTGACGCGCGGTGACCTTGGCACCCTTGACCTTACCGGCCAGCGGGGAGGTGTTGATGCCGATGGTCATTGAGATCGCCGGATCGTCAACCGTGATCAGCGGCAGCGGCTTCGGGTTCTCCAGATCGGTCAGCGTCTCGCCGATGGTGATGTCTTCGATACCGGCGACGGCGACGATCTCGCCGGGACCAGCGGATTCGGCGGGAACGCGTTCCAG
Source organism: Psychromicrobium ferritrahens (assembly GCF_043789415.1). Classification (NCBI taxonomy): domain Bacteria; kingdom Bacillati; phylum Actinomycetota; class Actinomycetes; order Micrococcales; family Micrococcaceae; genus Psychromicrobium; species Psychromicrobium ferritrahens. The sequence continues at coordinate 882,738 of NZ_JBDLLW010000001.1, forward strand.
GGCTTTGGTGGCCAGCAGCTCGGTGATCTTGACACTCTTCAGGCTGCCGTCGTGACGTGCCCAAGCGACGGTCTGCCCCTTGCGCAAGGTGCCGTTGAAGATGCGCAGCAGCGCGAGACGGCCCAGGAAGGGAGAAGCATCCAGGTTGGTCACGTGGGCCTGAAGCACTCCCTCGGGGTCATAAGTGGGAGCCGGGATGTGCTCCAGGATCGCCTTGAAGAGCGGTTCCAGGTTGTCGTTGTCCGGAGCGCTGCCGTTGGCGGGCTGGTCGAGCGAAGCGGCGCCGACCTTGGCGGCGGCGTAGACCACGGGCACGTTCAGCACGGCGTCCAGATCGAGATCGGGCACTTCGTCGGCTAGATCGCTGGCCAGGCCGAGCAGCAGGTCCATGGACTCGTGGACGACCTCGTCGATCCGGGCGTCCGGGCGGTCGGTCTTGTTCACCAGCAGGATCACCGGAAGCTTCGCGGCGAGCGCTTTACGCAGCACGAAACGGGTCTGCGGCAGCGGGCCTTCAGAGGCGTCCACCAAGAGTACGACGCCGTCCACCATGGACAGGCCGCGCTCCACCTCGCCGCCAAAGTCGGCGTGGCCAGGGGTGTCGATCACGTTGATGGTGACGGTCTCACCGTTGGACGAGGGACCGTTGTAAGCCACCGTGGTGTTCTTCGCCAGGATGGTGATGCCCTTTTCGCGTTCCAGGTCACCGGAATCCATCACCCGGTCGGCCACCACGCCGTGTTCGGCAAAGGAGTGAGTCTGCTTCAGCATCGCGTCCACAAGAGTGGTCTTGCCATGGTCAACGTGCGCGACGATGGCTACGTTGCGCAGGTCGCTGCGCGAGGCGGTGTTATTGGACATGCTTGAAGATCTCGTTTCCTGTTTCCAGTGGGTGCGTCCGGAGCGGACTCTAGTGCAGCTCAGGTAACGGCGCGACCGCGCGCCGGGCGGAGTACATCACTATTCTAGTCGCTTTGCGCGATGCGGCCTAAAAGGAGTGGGCGAACCAGCTAGGCAGCGGGTGGTTACTGAGCATCACCGGCTTTTGAAGACTGATAATGCCTCAGGCGGAGAAGCAGATTAAATGTTAGGGGTGTTGGGCTTTCCCTGGGAAAGCCCAACACCCCTAATCCATCATTCCTTAGAGCTACGAAGCCTCTGAGTGCAGTTCCAGATCGCGGCCTGGAATAGCGGCCAAGAGCTTCTTGGTGTACTCGGTCTGCGGATTCTCGAAGACCTCATCGGTCGTTCCGGTCTCCACGATCCGGCCTTTTTCCATCACACAGACGTTGTCGCCGATCTGACGCACCACCGCCAAGTCGTGGGTGATGAAGACATAAGTCAGGCCGAGTCGTGACTGCAGATCCGCGAGCAGGTTCAGCACCTGAGCCTGCACCAACACGTCAAGCGCGGAAACCGCCTCATCACAGATGATCACCTCGGGCTCAAGCGCGAGCGCCCGGGCAATGGCCACACGCTGACGCTGACCACCCGAGAGCTCGTTCGGGAACCGGCGCATCATGGAAGCCGGCAAAGCGACCTGTTCCAAGAGCTCCCGGACTCTGGCCTCACGAAACTTCTTGTCGCCCACCTTATGGACCCGAAGCGGTTCTTCAATGGTCCGATAGATGTTGTACATCGGATCCAAGGAACCGTACGGATCCTGAAAGATCGGCTGCACCCGACGCCGGAAATGGAACAGCTGTGAGCGGTCCAGCGCGGTCATATCCACGCCGTCGAAAATAATATTTCCCTTGGTGGGCTTCTCCAGGTTCAGCAGCATTTTGGCCACCGTGGACTTACCCGAGCCGGACTCCCCCACCACTGCCGTGGTGGTGCCCCGCTTGACGGAGAAGGACACATCGTCAACCGCACTGAACCCAACGCTGCGACCGAGTGCGCCCTGCCTCAACTGATAGACCTTGCTGAGGTTCTTCACCTCGATGATCTCGTCAGCGGCTTTGACCTGCTCGGCTGTGCTGGCCAAGAGATTATCGGCCTCTTCACCGGCTTCCTTGGCAACCTCAATGCGGCGTGAAGCCAAGGAAGGCGCCGAGGCAACCAATCGCTTCGTGTAGGGGTGCTGCGGGTTCTGCAGAAGCTCAAGCGCGGGGCCCGATTCGACTACCTGCCCCTTGTACATCACCACGACCTTCTCGGCCCGCTCAGCAGCAAGACCCAGATCGTGAGTGATCAACAGCACCGCGGTGCCCAGTTCCTTGGTCATCTTATCCAAGTGATCGAGGATCTGCCGCTGCACGGTGACGTCCAACGCTGAAGTCGGCTCGTCCGCGATGAGCAATCTGGGCTGGCAGGAGAGACCGATCGCGATCAGTGCACGCTGTCGCATACCACCGGAGAACTCGTGCGGGTATTGCGCGGCACGCCGTTCGGCGTCGGGCAGCCCTGCCTGGGAGAGTACCCGGGCGACGTCGGCCTTGGAAGACGGCAAACCATTGGCCTTGAGGGTCTCCCTGACCTGGAAACCGATCTTCCAGACCGGGTTGAGATTGGACATCGGATCCTGCGGAACCATGCCGATCGAATTGCCGCGCAGAGCCACGATTCGTTTGCTCCCGGCAGTGGCCAGGTCTTCGCCGTCGAACAGGATCTGTCCGTTGGTGACCGAGCCATTGCCCGCGAGCAATCCGATGGCGGCGAGCGCCGTGGTGGATTTGCCGGAACCCGACTCGCCCACAATCGCCACAGTCTGACCGGGCATCACCGTCAGGTTCGCACCACGTACCGCTTTTGACGGCCCGGTTGCGGTGTTGAAGGTGATGTCAAGATCACGGATATCCAGCAGCGGCACATCCTGGCCCTGGGTATCTTCTACGATCCGCACTTGCTGCGGATTCTGAGCTGCGTGACTCATCGCTTCCTCGCTTTCGGGTCCAGAGCATCCTTGACCGCATCGCCGAGCATGATGAAGCTCAGCACCGTGATGCACAGAGCGGCGGCGGGGTAGATCAACACCTCGGGATTAGTGCGTAAAACTTCTCGACCTGTGGAGATATCTTGTCCCCAGGCCATCACGCTTCCCGGAAGACCGATGCCCAGAAAGGACAACGTGGCTTCCGCGACGATGAAGGTGCCCAAGCTCACCGTGGCGACCACGATGATCGGCGCCAGGGCATTGGGAATGGCATGTTTGATCAGGCTGCCAAAGCGGGAAACACCCAGGGAAGTAGCGGCAGTGACGAAATCATTGTTCTTGACTTCGATCACCGCGCCTCGAGTGATTCTGGCGATATTGGGCCAGCCGAAAGTCACCAGAATAACAACCACGGCAAGAACGCCCGGATTTTCGCGGAAGTACGGCAGCTGGGCAACAACCAGTGCGCCCAGGACCAGCGGCAGGGCAAAGAAAATATCACCGAGTCGAGCGATGATCGCATCGAGCCAGCCACCGAAGTAACCGGCTAGAGCACCCAGGATGCCACCGATCAGAACCACGCCGATGGTCGAGAGGATGCCCACCGACACCGAAGCCCTGGTTCCATAGATCACCCGAGCATAGATATCGCAGCCCTGTTTGTTGTACCCCAGGATGTGGCCCGGGCTCGGCGGCTGCAAAGAGTTTCCTAGCTTGCAGGCGTCCAGAGCGGTGGGGTCCACAGGAGAGAAAAGCTGCGGAAAAAGCGAAACCAGGATGATCAGCAAAATCAATAAGCCAGAAATGATGAACAACGGCTTTTTACGCAGATTGCGCCAGGCCTCCAGCCATAAGCTGGCGGGGGCTGCATCACTCACCGCGCTATCGGTTGCCTGAAGCGGAGTCTCCTCTAGCGGCGCGACAAAATGTTCAATCTTTCTCTTATTTGACATATCGAATCCTCGGATCGAGCCAGGCGTAGAGCAGATCGACAAGGAGGTTGGCGATCACGAAGACCATCACCAGAACGCTGACGATTGCCACCACCGTCGCTCCCTCACCGCGATTCACGGCCTGAAAAAGTTTATTGCCGACGCCGGGAACGTTGAAGATTCCTTCGGTGACGATCGCCCCGCCCATCAGGTTCCCCAAATCCGCCCCGATGAAAGTGATTACCGGGATGAGCGAATTCCGCAGGATGTGAACTGTCACCACGCGAGGCCTGCTGAGGCCCTTCGCTGTAGCCGTGCGCACAAAATCGGCGTTCATCCCTTCAGCGACCGAGGCCCTGGTCAGACGCAGAATATAGGCGAAGGAACCCGCTGCCAGCACGATGGCCGGCAGCAGCAGAGAGTTGAAATCGGCTGTGACGCCGACCGTCGGTTTCACCCAGCCGAGTTTTACGCCGAAAACCAGCTGCAAGACAAAGCCGATGACAAAGGTGGGGACGGCGATCACGACCAAAGAGGCCACCAGCGCCGTGGCGTCGAAGATCTTTCCCTTACGGAGTCCGGCGAAGAGGCCGAAGATGATTCCGAAGAAGGATTCAATGACCAGAGCCATCACGGCAAGCTGCGCGGTCACCGGATAGATCGAGGCCAGGATGTCGGCGATCGGCCGACCGGTGAAGTCCACGCCGAGATTGAAAGTAACGACGTTCTTCAAGAACAGCAGATACTGAATGAAGAAAGGCTGATCGAGGTTGTATTGGGCTCGCAGCGCATTGATCACTGCTTCACTGGGCTGCCGCTCGCCAAAGAGACCACGGATAGGGTCACCTTGCAGGGCGAAGACTAAGTAGTAGACCAATAAGGTCGCACCAATGAACACCGGGATAATCTGCAGCAAACGTCGCAAAATATAGCGAAGCACTAGTCGAGCACCCCCTTCTGCGTCTGTCTTATTGTTTGCATCTTAATTCGTTTCTCCAGCAGTCATGCGAGTGGGGCCCGGTCNTAATCTGAACACCCTGAAGTACTAAGCGGTGGGGCCCGGTCCGCGGACCGGGCCCCACCGCTTAGTACTTCAGGGTGTTCAGATTAGCTCTTGACGATCTGGTTGTAGATGATCGCACCGCGCCAATCGAGATCGACGCCGCTGACCTTGGTGCCCCAAATCGCCTGCTGCTGGGTGTCCCAGAGCGGCAGGTTCGGCAGGTCCTTGTAGAGGATCGCCTCAGCTTCATTCCACTTCTTAGCGCTCTCATCGGCGGAACCAGCTTTCAGCCCATCCTGGAGCAACTGGTCAACCTGCGGGTTCGAGTACTTCTCGTAGTTGGAGGAAGCGCCGGTGGAGAACAGCGGGCTCAGCGTGTTGTAGATCGACGGGTAGTCAGACTGCCAGCCGGCGCGAACCAGGCCAGTCAGTTTCTGCTTCTGACGATCATCCAGCATGGCCGCGAACTTCGGGTAAGGCTTACCCTCAGCGTTGATCTTCAGATTGTTCTTCAACTGGTTGGCAACCGCGTCAACCCATTCCTTATTGCCGGCACCATCGGTGTTATAGGCAATAGTCAGTGGCTTGGAAGCATCCCACGGCTTGATCTTATCGGCCTGAGCCCACAGATCGGCGGCCTTGGCAGCATCGAACTTGAGGACGTCGGATCCCGCAATATTGGCATCGAAGCCAGGCAGCGTGCTGACCGTGAAGCCCTGTGCCGGGGAACGGGTACCGCTGAAGATGACCTTGCAGATTTCAGCGCGATCGATGGCGAGCGAGATGGCCTGACGGCGCAGCGTGCCTTCTTCACCGCTGAACCCGGGAACGTAGCTAGGCACGTTCAAGCTCGCGTTTGACGCGGAAGACTTGTTCAGATTGCGGTCCGGGAAATCGTTCTGGTAAGTGGTCAGGTTATTTCCAGGAACACCGTCCATCACGTCCAAGTTGCCGTTATCAGACTGAGCATCTGCGTAAGCGCCAGCGGTGTCGGTGTAGATCTTGAAGGTGATGCCACCGTTCTTGGCTTCGCGCGGGCCCTTGTAATCAGGGTTCTTCACCAAGGAGATGGACTTATCGTGCTGCCAGCCATCGGGGCCCATCTTGTAGGGGCCGTTGCCAACCGGCTTCTCACCGTAGGTCTTCGGATCCTTGATGGCAGCCGAGGGGATCGGATCGAAGGCCGAATAGCCGAGGCCCAGCTTGAAGTCCGAGTTCGGCGCAGTCAGTTTGACGGTGAAGGTGGAGTCGTCAACAACCTTCAGACCACTCATGGTCTGGGCCTTGGGAGCCGGCTTAGCCGCATCTCCCTCACCAGTGGTTGCGCTGACGTCATCATAGCCCTCGATAGGCGCGAAGAACGACGAGTTAGTCAGTGCATTGGTGCTCAAAGCGCTGAAGTTCCAGCTGTCCACGAAAGTCTTGGCGGTGACGTCTTCACCGTTGGTGAACTTGGTGCCGGTCTTGATCTTGATGGTGTAGGTCTGCTGATCCGAGCTATCGATGGATTCAGCGAGCTCATTCACCGGCTTGCCACTGGCGTCATAGCTGAGCAGGCCTTGGAAGAGCAACTCCACGACCCGGCCACCGAAAACTTCACCGGTGTTAGCGGGGATCAAAGACTTCTGCGGTTCGCCGCCAAAGGCTGAAACGATGGCTTCTGCGTTACCTGACGCGTTCGAGCCGGATGAAGACGTTCCCCCGCCCCCACCGCCACACGCGGTCAGAGCGAGTGCAGCGATGGCCGCAACGCCGATTGCTTTGGAAGTGCGCGAGAAACGCATTCCGCCTCCTAGGATTGTTGTGCGAGGTCCCGGGTTCCACCCGGCAATATTCCTGCGCGCGAAGGTGACGCACGCAACAAACACTGGGTACAGACTAATACCCGTGGCCCGCTAACGGTAATTTTGGGTATTTTCGTTAGCTAAAAGTTAGCTTCCAACAGGAAATCTGACAGCATGGACCCATGCCCATTGAGCATTTTCGTCCACGCAGCGCCAAAATTATGGCCATAGTGCTCTATGTGATCGCGGTGGCCGGGCTGCTCCTGGCATTTTTGAGTGGTTTTGCGGCCCGCGATCTAGTGCTCAGCCTGCCGGTACTCGCACTGGTCGCCTATAGCGGTTATTGGCTGTTCTGGTTCCCGGTGGTGACCGTGACCGACCAGGGGATCCTGGTGGTCAATCCGGTGAGAACCGCTTCAGTCCCCTGGCTTGCCTTACGCTCGCTGGGCACTAAATACTCCCTCACCCTGGTCACCGATTCAGGAAAGTACAGCGCTTGGGCTGCTCCTGCGCCGGGCGCGGCCAGCCGTAAAGATCCCGAGACACCTGCGGTGCTCGCGGTACGAGCGCGCTGGAAAGCTTTCGGCGAAACCGCCTCTTCGGCGTCCTCAAATCGAGCTTCGACGCCGGTACTGGGCACTTCGGCGCACCAGGACTCACCTCACCACGGCTTCAAAGCCGACAAAGTCAGCACTGAGGTCAACTGGTTACAGACCGGAATCGCTCTCGGCTTGGTCTTGGCGATCGTTCTTTGCGCCCTTTTCGTCAGATAGCTTCCTCGACAGGACCCACGAACGCCGGACCAACGGACGCCGGGCCAATTCGGTTATGCGCGAGCGGCCCAGTCCCAGACGTTCCACCAGACTCCTAGCTGAGTCGGGTTGTATTTGATTCCGGTGACGTGCCTGCTGAAGACATTGAGTCCGATCCATTGGAAGAGCGGGAATCCATAGGCGTCGTCCCAGATCAGCTTGTCAATCTGGAGCTTCAGGTCTTCCTGCTGGGTCGCATCCGAAGTGGTGATCAAAGTCTTGGTCAGCTCGTCGACTTTGCTATCGCTGAATTGATTGAAATTCGTTTCACCGCCGGTTTTGAAGATCTGCGGCACATCGCTCACGCCAATTCCCGGATTACTCCAGCCGAAGATGGCGGCGTCGTAAGAATCTCCGCCGAGCGCCTTGGACCAACCGTCCCCTGGCAGGCTGGCGTCAAGCACTTCGAAACCGGCCTGCGCAGCAGAGCTGGCAATAATCCTGAAAATGTCATACCTGCTCGGATTATTTCGGTCGAAAAGGATCCTGACTTTCGGTTTCGCTCCGTTTAGGAGTTTTTTGGCTCCCGCAATATCGGGCACCTGAAACTGGGCAGATCCATTATTCGCCGCTGAATCCTGGTATTTAGCGTGAGCTGGCACGAATAGCTGAGAATCAAGCGGCTTCGCCTCCGGATCCAATTGCTTGATGAATTTATTGACGATGTCCTGACGTGGCACGGTTTTCAAGAAGGCCAGCCTGGTGTTCTTATTCGCGAACACACCGGTGAAGTCGAGATCAAGGTGTTCGTAGGAAAGCTGTTCACCCTTGACCATCGAGACTCCGCTGCCTGTCATCGAGTCAATCTGGTTAATCACCTCAGCGGAGGCCGCGGGCACCACAATATCCGCTTGCCCCTCCTTCAGAGCTTCCACTTGAGCCGAGGCATCGGGCATATACCGGATGTTGATCTGATCGAGATGCACCGCCGGTCCCCAGCTGTAGTCACGGTTCTTCACCAAGGTCATGGACTGATCAGATCCGATGGATTTGACCACATATGGACCGTTGGAAAGGAACAGGGAAGTGTCCGTCGGCAAGGTCTGAGCATCGAATCCGGTATTCCAGAAATCGGCAACCTTTTTCAGTTGAGGATTGACCGGGGCGGGAGATTGTGGATTTCCTCGAGGAGTGTTCTTGAAAAGAGATGTCAAGGCTGCAGCATCTTTTAGCCCTACTTTTTGAGCCAGTGCATGAGAGGGCGCAGAAACCGTGGGAAACCCCAGGGCGGTCTGCCAATCCGCATAGGGTTGCGAGTATTTTAGCGTGATACTTTTCCCGTTATTGCCAATTTCGGGAAAGTCCGAGAGCGCTAGACCAGTGGTATCCCCCGCAAAGGTGAAATAGTTAGTGCCCTTGGCCGAGGCCTCATTCCGATCATTGAAATAACCGGAGGAGACCACCCATTCCAAAATGAGGTCATTGGCATCCACCGGAGCATCATCTGACCATTTGACGTCGTCGTTAATGGTGTACTTCACGGTCAAGGGAGAATCGGAAATCTTCTCTATTTTTCCGAATTTATCATTGAGCACCACGTTCAGGTTCTGGTCGAGGTAGCCGAATCCTGAATGGGTGGCATAAGAGACCTTGGAGTTGATGTCCAGATTGCCGTGCGCTGTGTTCGAATTGAAGCTGCTGAAGCTATTGGCTTCAGCGACAGTCACGGTTCCGCCCTGAAGCTCACTGATCTCGGGACTCTCTAGGTTGTTCGTACTCCCCTCGCAACCGGTCAAAGCCATCGCGACAATCGTCGTCAGACCCAGCGCCTTAACGGCACGACCCACCCGCATTATGCCTCCTAGCTCGCGCTCAACGGCGCCCCCATCGCACCTCGCCAGAATCATTCAAGTTGCTGACCGCTCCGATGCGGCCAACGATATTAGCGAGGAACCCCTACTCCAAGATACCTGCCAGTGCGAAGGAGTAAAGCAGGAAGAACGCATCGAGTGTGCAGATCCACACGTTTTGAGGCTCTTTTAGGTGCAGATCTCCACACTCGAAGGGAGAGGAGTGCTCAGAACGGAAGGGGACTAGACGTTAAACCTGAACTGGACGACGTCGCCGTGGGCCAGAAACGCCAGAAGCGAAGACCAGCACCCGAGGTCACCTACAAAGCCTAAAGCTAGCACTTCAGACCCTCTAAGCCCCCGAGCAGAACAGTTTCTTCCTGGTTCATTTACTCTCTGTCAGCTACCTAATCAGCATGCCTCATCGAGTAGACCCCACTGACAATAAGACCAAACCATGATCTCATTTGTCATGAAGCTAGCATCTCCCGGCATGATATCTGAGGCACTAGTTAAGATGAGCAGCAATTTCACTATGGAATCGTGTTAGCGTCAAGGCACTATTCACACCTTAGGAGTGCAGATGGAATTCAATGAACGCCTTCGGGCACTTGGTACGAAAATCGGCAATCAGGCAGAGGCCATCGCGACAGAAGAAGCGACAAAGAATGCGTTCGTTATGCCGTTCATCTCATCCATCCTGGGCTATGACGTCTTTGATCCTCTAGAGGTCGTACCAGAGTTCACAGCTGACGTCGGCACAAAACGAGGGGAGAAAATCGACTACGCAGTGATGCGCGAAGGAGAAGTGCAAATCCTCATTGAATGTAAAACATCGAAGTCAGCACTCACCTTAGAGAATGCCTCGCAGCTGTACCGATACTTCGGAGTCACCAATGCCAGGATAGCCGCCCTTACGAACGGGATCATCTGGCAGTTCTACACCGATCTTGACGCGCCGAATCGAATGGACTCGAAACCATTCCTGGTACTCGATCTCAGCGACATCGACGAAATATTAATCCCCGAGATCCAAAAACTTAGCAAAGACGACTTCAACCTGGAGTCAATCATCAGCACTGCGGAAGAGCTGAAATATGTCGGTGCGCTTAAACGAGAGATCGCTGCGCAGTTCCGTGAACCTAGTGATGAGTTCGTAAGGTTTATTGCAACTCGCGTCTATGACGGTTTATTCACGCAGCGTGTTCGTGAACAATTTTCTGTGCTTGTCACGAAGGCCGCGAAGCAGTTTCTGACAGACCAAGTAAACGACCGGTTGAAAACCGCACTTGGCGCAGGAACCCAGGTGCCGTCCGCAGAATCCCCATCCGACGCTTCCGTAGATAGTGGAAGCGTTGCCGAACGCGATCTCGATCGAGATACTGAAATCGAAACAACTCTTGAGGAGCTCGAGGGTTACCAGATTGTCAAAGCCATCGCTTGTGCAGATGTCAAGCCTCAACGGATCACCCACCGGGACTCAAAGAGTTACTTCGCAATCCTGCTGGACGATAACAACAGGAAACCGATCGCTCGTCTTCATTTCAACTCTGCACGCCAAAAATATCTGGGGCTTCTGGATGAAGACAAGAATGAAACCAGACATCCCCTCAACTCGCTTGAAGAGATATATACCTTCGTTGAGGAAATCCGAGAGGCAGTACGCCGCTATCAGTAAATCTCTGTATGAAACGAGCGGGCCTTCGCACAGCAGCCAAGGCCTACTCGTTTCCTGGATAGCTATCGCCGCTGCTGCAAAGCTGATGTCTCTTGTGATTTCTCCGAAAAATACTCAATTCCAGGAGCCAATCCGGAGATCCTAAGCCAAAACCTACTATCCAAAACTTAGTTGGCCAAAGGAACGTTCCCCTGCAGGTTGCTAGACGTTAAACCTGAACTCCACCACGTCGCCGTCGGCCATTACATAGTCCTTGCCTTCGATCCGGACCTTGCCTTTGGCTTTGGCCTCGGCCATCGAGCCAGCTTCCACCAGGTCCTCGAAGTGCACCACCTCGGCCTTGATGAATCCTCGTTGAAAATCGGTGTGGATGACGCCGGCCGCCACCGGAGCGGTATCGCCCTGGCGAATCGTCCAGGCTCGGGCCTCTTTGGGACCCGCCGTCAGGTAGGTCTGCAAGCCGAGGGTGTGGAAACCCACCCTGGCAAGTTGGTCGAGGCCCGATTCTTCCTGGCCGTTCATCTCAAGCATCTCCCGGGCCTCTTCCTCGGAGAGCTCGACCAGATCGGCTTCCAATTTGGCATCCAGGAAGATCGCGTCAGCGGGTTCCACCAGGGCCCGCAGCTCGGCTTGCCGCTCGGGGTTGCCCAGCACGGCGTCGTCGACATTGAAGACGTAGATGAAAGGCTTCGCGGTGAGCAGGCTGAGCTCTTTCAAGTACTCCAGTTCCAGCTTGTCACTGGCCACCGAGGAGAAAATGGTATCTCCGCGTTCCAGAACCTGCTGGGCAGCCTGCACCGCGGCGAGTTCCGCAGCTTCCTTCTGCTTGAGCTTGACCGCCTTCTCCAAGCGGGGCAAAGCCTTCTCAATGGTCTGCAGATCGGCCAGAATCAGTTCCGTATTGATGGTCTCCATATCGGAACGCGGATCGACTTTGCCGTCAACGTGGACCACATCCGGATCGTCGAACACCCGGATCACCTGGGCGATCGCCTCCGCTTCACGGATATTGGCCAGGAACTGGTTCCCCAGACCTTCCCCCTCGCTGGCACCCTTGACGATGCCCGCGATATCGACGAAAGACACCACAGCGGGCAGCAACCGTGCTGAACCGAACAGCTCGGCAAGCTTGCCGAGCCGGGGATCCGGAAGGTTGACGACGCCGACATTGGGCTCGATGGTGGCGAACGGATAGTTCGCCGCGAGCACGTTATTGCGGGTCAGCGCATTGAAAAGGGTTGATTTGCCGACATTAGGCAGTCCGACAATGCCAATAGTAAGAGCCACGGGAACTAAGTTTAGCGGCAGGTGCCTAGCAGTGAGGAACGAACTAGCTACCCCACCCCACCGAATCACCGTTTCACTGGGCTGGAACGGCTTAGCCCACTGAATGCGCCGATTCAGTGGGCAGAGCTCACGACTCACGGCTCAGCTCCCACTCCACCCGCATCACGGACAAACCACAACCCCTGCAACCTTTTGTCGGTGCCTCGTGCAAAGCTGAGCTTATGGACGGAATTCTTCTCGGCGTGCTGATCGGTTTGGCGGTAGGGATGGTCTGCGCCTATCTGCTCTTACGACGTCGCCAGCAACAGTTACAGGAAGATCTCACCGAGACTTCAGCCCGGCTGAACGAGGCGAATGCGGCTCTGGCCGCGGCGGAGGCAGAATCCCGGCTGCTGACCGCACAGAGCCAACAGGACTCCTCGGTCTTGCGCGCGCTCAGCCCGGTCGCCGAAAAGCTCAGCGATGTGCAACGCCAGGTGGCTCTCCTGGAACGCGACCGGATGGAACAGTACGGCCAATTGGCCCAGCAGCTCAAAGACGCCAAGGCCTCTGATGCCCTGCTGCTACAGACCACTCAGTCCCTAGCGTCCACCCTACGATCCACGAGCGCCCGCGGCCGCTGGGGCGAGGTGCAGTTACGCAGGGTGGTCGAATCCGCGGGCCTGCTGAGCCACGTCGATTTCACGGAGCAAGTCCAGCAACTCGCTGAACACGGAATGCAGCGCCCGGACATGGTGGTCAGGCTTCCGGGCGGCAAGGAACTGGTGCTGGACGCCAAGGTGCCGTTGAGCGCTTTTCTGGAGGCCCAAGAAACTGACGATGAAGCTGCCACCGCGAGCGCGCTGTCACGCCATGCCAAGGCGGTGCGAGTCCACATCGATGCATTGGCCGGCAAAAGATACTGGAACGGTTCCTCAACCAGCCCGGAGGTGGTGATCTGCTTCCTACCCGCCGAATCGATTCTGTCCGTGGCCTTGAACGCCGATGCCCAGCTGCTGGACTATGCGCTCAGCAAGGGGGTCGTGCTGGCCTCACCGGTGAGCTTGCTCGCGGTGCTGAAAGCGGTAGCTTTCTCCTGGCGGCAAGACGTGCTGACCGAAAGCGCCAAAGAACTCTTCGAAACCTCGAACCAGCTCTACGAACGGCTCTCTAAATTAGGTGAGCACGTTGAGAAGCTGGGTGGCTCGATCAGGTCATCAGTGGATAAATACAACGCCCTGGTCGGCTCCTTGGAGAGCCGGGTGCTGCCCACCGCTCGAAAACTCAACAGCCTGGACCCCGAGAAGTTACCGGATCCGCAGGCGATTCCGCAGCAGCCTCGTTCACTCAGCGCTCCCGAGCTCCTCGAAAGACCTTAGAGTGACGGAAACGTCAGTTCTGCGGCCGTGCGCCGCGACCGCCAAGCGCCCTGGAAGAATCCCCCGCCTGTTTCAGGGTGGCGCGCAGTTCCTTGGGCAAGGAGAAGAGCAGATCTTCCTCGGCGGTCACCACTTCCTCCACGGTGCCGTAGCCGTAGTCGGATAGCAGCGCGAGTACATCCTTGACCAAGACCTCAGGGACCGATGCCCCGGAAGTAACTCCGACGGTGGACACCCCTTCGAACCAGGACTCATCGACCTGATTGGCGAAGTCCACCCGGTAGGAGGCTTTCGCACCGTACTCCAGGGCCACTTCGACGAGCCGAACCGAGTTCGAGGAATTCGCCGAACCCACCACGATCACCAAATCGGCCTGCGGAGCGATCTTCTTGATCGCCACCTGGCGATTGGTGGTGGCATAGCAGATATCGTCGCTCGGCGGGTCTTGCAGAGTGGGGAACCGGTCCTTGAGCAGACGCACGGTTTCCATTGTCTCGTCGACGCTCAGGGTGGTCTGTGAAAGCCAGATCACCTTCTCGGGGTCACGCACCGTGACTTGATCGACTTCGTGCGGGCCATTGATGATCTGGATATGCTCCGGAGCCTCCCCCGAGGTGCCTTCGACTTCCTCGTGACCCTCGTGCCCGATCAGCAGGATGTCGAAGTCATCGCGCGCAAAGCGCACCGCTTCCCGGTGGACCTTGGTGACCAGGGGGCAGGTCGCGTCGATGGTTCGCAGGCCTCGATCAGCCGCAGATTGCACGACGGCGGGCGAAACCCCGTGAGCCGAGAAGATCACCAGAGCGCCTTCGGGAACCTCGTCGTTCTCTTCGACGAAGATGGCGCCCTTGGATTCCAGCGATGAGACGACGTGCACATTGTGAACGATCTGCTTGCGCACATACACCGGTGCGCCATAGTGCTCCAGAGCCTTTTCGACGGCGATCACGGCCCGGTCAACACCGGCGCAGTACCCGCGCGGAGCAGCCAACAGGACCTTTTTCTGCACGCTGACCGGAGCCGCCGCTTCGATCTCCTCTGGACTGCGACGCTTACGAGGGATGGCTGGCATCGGTACGGACACTGCGGTGCTGGTCATTCTTCTATTCTACGTCCAGCCCTCTAAACGGTCTCACCGCGCAGCCCCTTGTCAGATCTTCGCCCTCAGAGCTCAGCGTCGGCGAGTCGCTACCCTGCCGCTCAGCCCGATCAACAGCAGCGCACCCGCGGCGATGGCTCCGACCAGGATCCACACATCGAAGCTGCCCCCGGCCACCCCGACGTATTCCTGTTTGAAGAGATCCGCGACCGGATTACCACCCGAGGAATTCAGCACGCTCTGCGACACCAGGTTGAGCAGCACCTTCCAGGCCGCGACAATCACCAGACCGCCCAGGCCTAGTAGAGCGAGAGTGGTTGATCTGCGACGCGCGATCAAGAGTGCCAGAGCCGCAGCCAAACCGGCTCCGATAGCTCCCCAGGCCCCCAGCGGAGCGAGTTCTCGCAAATGTACCAGCACCTCTCGCTGGCTCTTGGTGCCCAGAGTGATCAACACCTGAGCCGGGCTTTGGACTTGCTGACCCAGGCTGCTGCCGACCTTCTTGAGCACGAGCTGCAACAGCGGGGCGACGTCAAGATTCAGCACCCCCTGGTCATTTGCATTGGCCGCCGGATTGACCAGCGTCAGTTCATGGCTACGCCGCAAGGTCTCTGCCCAGGCCGCCGGATACTCGGGATCGCTGGCGAGATCTTTCACCGCGCTTTCAATCAACGGGGCCGCTGCAGTCACCAGCCCGGGAACGGCGTCCAGCTTAGAAGTAGCAGTTTTCGCGGTCGCTGCGGCCAGGGCGGCTTGGAACTTGGGATCATTGCCCAGGGGCGTGGCCATCGCGAGGAAGCCGTCTTGATTGATCACCGTTCGCTCAGCCCAAATAGCCGGGACCGAGACTCCCGCCAGGACCAAGGCCACTACCGCGGCAGCGGCAGAGAAGAAGCTGCGCATATGTCTCCTGTAGGTTATTCGAGCCAACTTTAGCGAGCTGTCCTGTGCAACCGCCAAGAGAAGACTGGACGATTCTCGCATAGTTTGTCTGTTGGCTTGGGTAGGCTGTTATCGACCAGTAGTGAGCAGCAGGAGTTCAATCACGGCCGAGAGAGGTGGAACCAGCAATGAGCGAGGAGCTGTCAGCAGCAAGCCCGGAATCCAGCTCGGTTCCCGCAACCGCCGCCGAAACCAGCGCAGACCGGCCCTGGCCGCTTCGATTGCTCTCCGAGAAACTCAAGGCACATATCGATCGAGCTCCCGCTGCCTGGGTTGAGGGGCAGATCATCGAATTGAATCGCCGGGCTAATGTCAGTTATCTGACCTTACGGGACATCGATGCGGAAATCTCACTGAGCGTTACTCTCTTCGGTTCAACCTTGGATTCGCTGGAGGTTCCGCTGGAGAAAGGGGCGCGTGTAGTCGCCCAGCTGAAACCCGATTTTTGGCTGAAAACCGGCAGGTTATCGATGCAGGGCAAGCACATCCGGGCGGTCGGCCTCGGCGAGCTACTGGCCCGGATCGAGGCATTGCGACAAGCCCTGGCGGCGGAGGGACTATTCGCCGCCGAACGGAAGAAGAAGCTGCCGCTGCTCCCCCAGCGAATCGGGTTGATCACCGGCCGAGATTCAGATGCTATGAAAGACGTCTTGCGCAATGCCGCGTTACGCTGGCCTGCCGTGCAGTTCGAAGTTCGAGAGGTCCCGGTGCAGGGCGTCAACTCGGTCGCCCAGATCATCGGCGCGCTGGCCGAGCTCGACCCCGATCCGCGAATCGATGTGATCGTGATCGCTCGCGGCGGCGGTTCCCTGGAGGATCTGCTCGGTTTCAGCCATGAATCCTTGGTGCGTGCGGTTTCGGCCGCGCAAACCCCGGTGGTGAGCGCGATCGGGCACGAAGCGGACCGCCCTTTACTCGATGAGGTGGCCGATCTGCGGGCTTCGACGCCCACCGATGCTGCCAAGAGAATTGTGCCCGATCTGCGGGAAGAGCTGGACGGTGTGCAGCGAATGAGGAACCAGCTCCGTCGGGGCATCGAGCTTCTCGCGGATCGGGAACGCGAGCGGCTAGCCCAGCTCCGCTCCCGCCCGGTACTGGCGAATCCAGATGGCATGATCACGGTCAGGGCGGAGGATCTGAGGCGACTGCAGGATCGAGCTTTTAGCTCGATCTCCCTGATGACGACGCGGCACCGTGACTCGCTGTCACACCTTTTGGCCCAGGTGCGTTCACTGTCACCGCAGAAGACCCTGGACCGGGGCTACGCTGTCGTTCAGCTCGACGACGGTCGGGTGCTACGTTCGGCAGCCGATGCCCCACCCGGCACGGCCCTGAAGATCCGGCTGGCTCAAGGAATGCTAGGCGCGGAGTCAACTAAGCAGTTGAAGGACGGCGTAGCAGCCGCCAACCCGGAAAGCCGAGGAAAGACGGAACGAATATGACAAACCAAGACGATATTGCAGAACTGAGTTATGAACAGGCCCGTGAAGAACTGGTCTCCGTCGTGGCGCAGTTAGAAGCCGGTGGTGCGAGTCTTGAGGATTCGCTTGCACTCTGGGAACGCGGCGAAGCTCTGGCGTCCCGCTGCGAGCAATGGCTGGATGGCGTGCAACAGCGACTCGATACCGCTAAAGCCAGGGCCCAGAGCGGCGACTCTGCATAAGGCCACCGGCCAAAGGCCCCAGAAAGCAACGAGGCCCAGAAAGCAACGAGGCCTAGGAAGCAGCTAGGCGTTTCTTCTCTGTCGCGAGATCGAAATCGCCCTTCGGCCAGTCGAGCTTCATGGATTCAAAGGCGTCGATGAGCAGCTCCTGAACCGCCAACCGGGCGTACCACTTCTTATCCGCGGGAACCACGTACCACGGTGCAGTCTCGGTCGAGGTCTGTTCGAAGGCCTTCTGATAGGCCTCCATGTATTGTGGCCAGAAAGCCCGCTCGGTGAGATCTCCGGGGCTGTATTTCCAGTGCTTGATCGGATCAGCGAGCCTGGCGCTGAGCCGCTCTTTCTGAGTTTCCGGGCTGATCTGCAGCATGACCTTGACGATCTTAGTTCCGGCTTCGTTCAGGCCTGCCTCGAAGTCGTTGATAGCCGCATAGCGCCGGGTCAGTTCTGCCTCATCCGCCCAGCCGTGCACCCGGTGGATCAGTACATCCTCGTAGTGCGAGCGATCAAAAACCCCCAACATGCCGTGCCGGGGAACTTCCTTCTGAATTCGCCAGAGGAAGTCGTGGCTCTTCTCTTCATCGGTGGGAGCCTTGAAAGCGTGCAATTGCACCCCCTGCGGGTCAACCGAACCCACCACGTGCGAGACGATGCCGCCCTTGCCCGCGGTGTCCATGGCTTGCAAGACGAGCAGCACGGATTTCTCCGCGCCGAATTTGCTCTCCGCGAAGAGCTGTTCCTGAAGCACCCCAAGCCGTCGCGCGCGATCCGCCAAAAGCTGCTCGGCGTCACGCTTTTTCCCGCTGAATCCGGGAGCTGCAGAGCTCTCCACCCGGTCGAGCTGAAAATCCTGCCCGACCACCAGCAAATCCCGGGGACTCTTCTTAAAGCCGTGTTTGGATGCCATGGTCGGCCCCTTCGTCAGACGTCGGTCACATCATCACAACCGTACTAGAAAGACCGGCTTCGCGCCCGATCAGGGTTTGTAATGGCTGAGGAACTCCCCGATCCGACCGATCGCTTCTTCCAGATCGGGCACACTGGGCAAAGTCACCAGCCGGAAGTGATCGGTGTTGATCCAGTTGAAGCCGCTGCCGTGCGAAAGCAGGATCTTCTGTTCCTGCAGGAGGTCGAGAATGAACTTCTCGTCGTCTTTGATCGGGTACATCTCCGGATCGAGTTTGGGGAACAGATAGAGCGCTCCCTTGGCCTGCCTGGTGGAGACCCCGGGGATCTGATTGAGCAAGCGATACGCGGTATCCCGCTGCTCGCGCAAGCGTCCGCCGGGCAGAATCAGATCGTTGATGCTCTGGTAGCCGCCGAGCGCCGTCTGAATCGCATGCTGACCAGGAACATTGGCGCACAACCGCATATTGGAGAGCAGATTGATGCCTTCCAGATAGTCGCTGGCCTTGGATTTAGGGCCGGAGATGGCCAGCCAGCCTGAACGATAACCGCAGACTCGGTAAGCCTTGGAGAGCCCGCTGAAGGTCAGACACAGCACATCGTCCTGAGCCGCCAGGGCGGTGTTGTAATGCACGGCATCGTCGTAGAGGATCTTCTCGTAGATCTCGTCGGAGAAAATCACCAGGCCGTGTTTGCGGGCGAGTTCCACCATCGCCTCCACGGTGGCCTGAGGGTAGACCGCACCGGTGGGATTATTCGGGTTGATGATCACCATGCCCCGTGTGCGAGGGGTGATTTTCGCTTCCAGGTCAGCGAGGTCGGGCTGCCAATCCTGCTCTTCATCGCAGAGGTAGTGCACGGGTCTCCCGCCGGAGAGACTGACGCAGGCGGTCCACAGCGGATAGTCAGGAGTGGGAATGAGCACTTCATCCCCGTCATTGAGCAGCGCTTGCAGGGACATCTGGATCAGCTCGCTGACTCCGTTGCCGAGATAGACATCATCGACGTGAATATTGTCGATGCCCCGGGTTTGGTAGTACTGCACGACGGCGGTGCGCGCCGAGAAGATCCCTCGCGAATCGCTGTACCCCTGCGCGGTGGGCAGATGCCGAATCATATCCACCAAAATCGCGTCCGGCGCTTCGAAACCGAAGGGCGCCGGGTTGCCGATGTTCAGCTTGAGAATCCGATGCCCCTCCGCCTCGAGTTGCTGCGCTCGTTGCAGGATGGGACCACGGATGTCATAACGAACGCTGGCGAGTTTCGAGGATTGCGAGAAATCTGACATTTCTCAAGAATGGCACATCAGCCGCCCGGATCAGCAACAAAAAGAGGAAAGGCACGCAGGCCAATACGCAATAAGTGGCGCCTGACCGACGTACCTTTCCTCTTCAAGTTCGTGGGGCTGCCGCAAAAGCACGAAAGCCCCACGTGCTCTAGCTCGTCTTACTTCACAATGCCTTTGTCCTTGAGCCACTGCTGAGCGGCGTCCTTGGGATCGAGCTTCTGATCGCCGGAGATCTGGCGGTTCAGATTGACCAGATCATCGGTGGTGAGAACTTTCGAGACATTGTTCAAGGCTTGCTTCGCAGCGTCCGAGAGCTTATCGGATTTGTACAGCGGGATCACCTGCTGAGCCAGGAAGTTGTTCTTCGGATCGCTCAGCACCACCAGGTTGTTGTCCTGAATCGCCGGACTGGTGGTGAAGATATCGGCCACCTGCACTTGATCTCCGATCAGGGCCTTGACCGTCAGCGGGCCACCACCATCGGTGATCGGCTGGAACTTGGAAGGCACGCAGTTGTACTTGCTCTTGAGCCCGGGCAGACCGTAATTACGGGCGGAGAACTCCGGAGGCGCGGCCAGGGCAACCTTGTCGCAGACCTTGGCCAGATCCTCAATGGAGCTGAGGTTGTACTTAGCCGCGGTTGCTTTGGTGACCACCAGGGCGTCCTTGTCCTCGGCAGCAGCCGGATCCAGTACGGCAAGGCCCTGGGGCGAAAGCTTCGCCGGCAGTGCCTTGACGATCTCGTCCTTGTCCGAAAGGGTGTTCTTGCTGTCCAGGTAGCCCAAGAGGTTACCGGTGTAGTCGGGGATCAAGTCGATCGAGCCGTCCTTGAGGCCGCCGACATACGCCTCACGTGAACCGATATTGAGTTTCGGTGTCACGGTCACCCCGGCGGCTTCGAGGGCTCCGGCATAAATCTGCGCGATCACTTGGCTCTCCGGGAAATTGGCGGATCCCACGGTCACCGTGCCGGAAGCTCCGCCGGATGCAGCCGAGGACGAAGAATTATTGAGAGGATTGCCGCCGCACCCGGTCAGCGTGAGGGCAGCTGCCATCAGCGCACCCGCTGGGAGCAAGGCGCGCCTGGCAAATGTCGATCCAGCTAGCTTCATGATGTTCCTCCTTGTACACCAACGGCTGTTCCGCCGCTGGCCTTTGATATCCCATTGCCCGAGTTCTGAGCAGTGGGTTGAGAGCTGACCCGCAAACCCGGCGAAACCGAGTAACGGGTCAGCAGAGCTAAGAGTCCGTCAATGAGGATCGCCACCACGGCGATCAGCACAGCGCCACCAAAAACCTGGCCGTAATCATTGGCACTCAATCCGTCGATCAGGTACCGGCCGAGGCCTCCGAGCGGCAAATACGCCACGACAGCAACAGTAGCGAGTACTTGCAACACCCCGCCACGGAACCCGCCGAGCATGACTTTCAGGCCGTTGGGCACCTCCACTCGGAACAGAATCTGCCACTCGGTCATTCCCATGCTCCGGGAGGCATCGACAATACCCTGGTTCACCGAGGAGATCCCTGCATAGACCCCGGTGAGCAGCGGTGGGATGGCCAGCAGCACGAGAGCCCAGATCGCGGGCATCAGACCCAGCGTGGAGAGCAAAGCGAACAGCGTGATCATGCCGAGCGTCGGCAAGGCCCGCAGCATCCCGGCAATCGAGACGATCACCACCCGGCCGTGTCCGGTGTGCCCGACGTAGAGACCGATCGGCACGGCGATGGCGAGCGAGATCACCAAGGTCAAAGCACTGTATCCGAGATGTTCCACCAGCCTGCTCGGAATGCCATCGGCGCCCTGCCAGTTCTGCGCGTCACCGAGCCATTGAATGCCCTGGCTGATCGGATCGTTCGTGGTGTATTCAGTCATCGCCAGCATCAGTGCACCACCGCCGTCTCCGGCTCCGCAGCCGGTATCGCTTTCTCCGGCCCGGCGACGCTGCGCAACCAGGGCGTCAGAAGACGCTGCAGCAAGACCAGAATGACGTCCATCAGCACCGCGAGCACCAGCGTGCCGATGATGCCCACCAGGATCTCCACCAAGAAATCTCGCTGCAGGCCGTCGGTGAAGTAGTAGCCCAGGTTCTTCACCCCGATCACCGCCCCAACGCTGACTAAGGCGATATTACTCACCGAGACCACGCGCAGACCGGCGAAAAGCACCGGGACTGAAAGCGGCAGATCCACCGCGAAGAACCGCGGCACTGCCTTGTAGCCGAGCGCCACAGCGGCCTGCCTCACGTCGTTATCGACTGAGTTCAGCGCGTCCACCGTGGTGCGCACCAGGAGCGCCACCGCGTAGATCGTCAGGGCCACGATGACATTGGTCTGGTCCAGGATCTGGGTGCCCAGCACGACCGGTAGCACCACGAAAAGCGCCAAGGAGGGAATGGTGTAGAGCAGTGATCCCAGCGACAGGATAATGCCGCGCGCGATGTTGCTGACCCGGGCCAGCTGGGCCAGCGGAATCGCAATGATGAGCCCCAGCACGAGGGGCAAGAGCGCCTGATAAAGATGCAATCCGGCGTTGCCGAGGATCGATCCTAGATTTGCAATGAACCAGGCCATCTCAACCCTCGCGAGCTATCCGGGCTTGTTCAATGGCCGCAAGCACCTCCGGTGCCTTCACCACACCACTGACCACGCCGTCGTCGTCAATGGTGACGCCGAGGCCAGCGGGAGAGGAGAGCGCCGCATCGAGGGCACTGCGCAGCGAGTCACCCTCGCGGAAGAGCGAGCCACCGGCCACTACTTCAGTCGGTCGTTTCGGTGAAAGCCAGCCCAGCGGGTGCCGCTCAGCCGACACCAGCAGGGTCCAGTCCGAGACTGGCTGCGCTTCGGTGAGGGTTTCCACCGGATGGATCTGCAACTGAGTTCCTTCGCTGAAGGAAAGGTGCCTGAAGCCTCGGTCGCGGCCGACGAAGCTGGCCACGAAATCATCCACCGGAGCCCGCAGGATCTCTTCCGGGGTGGCGTATTGCGCTAGATGTCCGCCGACCGCGAAGACGGCTACTTTATCGCCCAAGATGGTCGCTTCATCAATATCGTGGGTGACGAACACAATGGTCTTTGCCAGATCTCGCTGTAGCCGCAGCAGTTCTTCTTGAAGCTCAGCGCGCACCACCGGATCGACGGCGCTGAACGGTTCGTCCATCAACAGCACCGGCGGGTCGGCGGCCAAGGCTCTTGCCACGCCGACGCGCTGCTGCTGACCACCGGAGAGCTGGGCGGGGTAGCGCTTGGCGAAGGACTGCGAAAGCCCGACGACGTCGAGCAACTCGTGTGCCCGTGCTTCGGCTTTGGCTTTCGGAACTTTATTGAGCCTTAGCACGGTCGCCACATTGTCGATCACGGTGCGGTGCGGCAGCAGCCCTGAGGACTGCATGACGTAACCCATTGAGCGGCGGAGGGCCGGAGCCGGCACTCCCGAGATGTCCTGGCCATCAACCGTAATACGGCCCTCAGTAGGCTCGACCATTCGGTTGATCATCCGCAGTGAGGTGGTTTTGCCACAACCGGAAGGGCCGACGAAAACGGTGATCTCACCCTTGTCGATGGTCATCGAGAGATGATCAACGGCTGCTAATCCGCCCTGACCTGCTTGATAGCGTTTAGTGACGGAATCGAAAACGATCATCGGCTCAGGGGTAATTGCGGAGTGTGCTGGTGCCATGATGGTCCCTCACTGTAGGCGGCGCCGTCGTCATCGTTGGGCGGTCGAGCATTCTCTAGCCTTCTGGTCGGCTCTCACCGACGTTCTGTTGAGTCTAGCCAGCACCACCGACAATATGAAGTCTGCTCGGAGCCTGCCTTCGGTTTCCCGGCGCGTTGCCTGCGCCAGAACCGCGGAAAGCTGAGAATGTTTTCCCCTGTGTCCGGAGAAGTAGAATTATGACCCGGCCGAACCGGTAATCTATTGCCTGATCCGTTGCCTCCTTCCTGGGCGACTGTGCGAAAGGTGGTAACTCGTGAGCGTTCTTCCGGTGAGTGGAATTGATATCGAGCTTCGGTCGGGGCAGTATCACGCCGTCGTCGCTAGTGTGGGGGCGTCGCTGAGATCACTGAGCTTCGCCGATCGTCCACTGATCGTTTCCTATCGAGCCGAGGAACTCCGCCCGGTCTATCGCGGTGCGATCCTGGCTCCCTGGCCGAATAGGGTGATCGATGGTCGCTACAGTTTTCAGGGCAACCAGTATCAATTGCCGCTGAGCGAGCCTGGCCGAGGGCATGCGCTGCACGGCTTGGTCGCCTGGCAGGACTGGGATGTGGTGCTGCAAGAAGCTGGGCGGACCCGCTTGGAAACCGTGCTCGTCCCTCAGGAGGGCTATCCTTACCGCCTAAGCATCGCGGTTGAGTACTCACTGACGCCGCAGGGCTTGGACGTGATGATCGAGACCACCAACATTTCCGATCAGACCGCGCCCTACGGCGCCGGATCCCACCCATATCTGGTGGCGGGCGAAGGCGTCGTCGACGACTGGGAGCTGGAATTCGAAGCAGCCCAGCTGCAATTGGTCACCCCGGACAGGCTGATCCCTACTGAGATCGTTGAGATCGCTCCGGGTTCCCTGTTCGATTTTGCGTCGGCAAAGTCACTGCGCGGCATCGAGATCGATCACGCTTTCTCCGGATTTCCAGCAGACAAGGCCCCCAGCGCAACGGTGAAAGACCGCAATGGCGACGGCGTGAGAGTCAGCTGGGACGCAAAGTGCCCCTGGGTACAGATTCATACCGCAGATCTGCCCGATCCGCTCAAGAGCAGACGCGGCCTGGCGATTGAGCCGATGACCTGCCCTCCGGACGCTTTCAACTCCGGGCTTGATCTCATAGAGCTCCTCCCCGGGGCGAGCGATCAAACATCCTGGACGATCAGCGCTGTAGTCAGCTGAAGAGTCTGGCATTCCGGCACTTCCCGGCTGCAACGAGCCCTCATAGCCAACCGAGCCGAGAAGCGTTAAAGAACCTTTAGTAACAAATACCTCTTGCGTATTTGGTCGAAAATGAGCTATTTTGATCGAATAGTCCCTAGCTGTGGATTTCAGCTCAGAATCGACAAGGAAGTTGGTCCTCGCTCATGAAGCTCTCGCCTCGCCTATCACTTGGAGTGCTGGCCGGTCTGGCCACCATAGGGCTTGCCCTCACCGGGTGCACCAATACCGGCGCTCCCACGGGAGGCAGCTCCAATGCGGCACCGGCCACTCAGTCCGTCAAAGCGGCAACTGGACCGACGTGCAGTCTCTCCGACTACAAAGGTCCCAAGATCGATTTGAAGGACGCCGTGGTCGGATTCTCTCAGTCGGAAAAAGAAGACAACCCCTTCCGCATCGCGGAGACCCAGTCCATCACCGACGAAGCGGCGAAGATCGGGGTGAAGAAGCTGATCAAAACGAACGCTCAGTCCACCCTGTCGAAGCAGATCTCAGATATTCAGGATTTGATCTCTCAGGGCGCCCAGGTGCTGATCGTCGCTCCGCTCAATTCGAACGGCCTGGAACCGGCCCTCAAGACAGCGCGCGAAAAGAACATCCCGGTGCTCACCATCGATCGTCAGCTCAACGCCAAGGCGTGCTCCGATTACGTATCCTTCCTCGGTTCCGATTTCGTCTCGCAGGGTAAGCGAGCGGCGGATCAGTTGATCGCGGGCACCGGCGGCAAGGGGAACGTGGCGATCCTGCTGGGCTCTTCCGGTAATAGCGTGACCACTGATCGCACCAAGGGATTCATCGATCAGATCACCGCAAAAGCCCCTGATATCAAGATCGTCGCGCAGCAGACCGGTGAATTCGCCCGCGATAAGGGACAGTCCGTGACCGAGCAATTGCTCCAGGCCAACCCGAACATCAGCGCGATCTACGCAGAAAACGATGAGATGGGGCTCGGCGCTCAGGCAGCGGTCATCGCGGCCGGCAAGCAGCCGGGTAAGGACATTCAGATCTACTCAGTGGACGGCACTAAGAACGCGGTATCGCAGATCGTGGCCGGGGCGTATAACGGAGTCGTCGAATCCAATCCACGTTTCGGTCCGCTCGCCTTCTCCACCCTGAAGAGTTTCCTCTCCGGTGAGCCGGTGGGCCAGTCGATCGTGATTGAGGACTCTGAATACACTCCCGATAACGCAGCGAGCAAGGTCGATTCCGCCTACTGAGGATCAGCACGCATCCCCGGACAATCGTCCCTCCTCCCGTTATCGAGATACATAGTGGAAAGGCCCGCGCGTGACCCAGCAAGGATCAAGCGGCTCTCCGGCTGTGCCCGTTTTGCAGGCAGTCAAGGTCAGCAAAAGGTTTGCCGGAGTCACCGCCCTGGACTCCGTTGACTTCACCCTGCATGCGGGTGAGAGCCTCGCCCTGATGGGTGAGAACGGCGCCGGGAAGTCAACGCTGATCAAGCTGCTGACCGGGGTCTATCAACCCGATGAAGGGGAGCTGCGGTTGGCTGGCGAGACCGTGACCTTCAGCCAGCCGCTGCAAGCTCAGCGTTCAGGAATCTCGACCATCTACCAAGAGGTCAACCTGATTCCATTGATGTCAGTGGCACAGAATATCTATCTGGGTCGAGAGCCGAAAACCCGCTGGGGGCTGATCGACTTTCGCAAGATGAACCAGGACGCCGCAGCGCTGCTCGACGAGTACGGCATCCAGCTGGACGTCAGGAAGCCGCTGCGCGCGCTGGCCCTCGGAGCACAGCAGATGGTGGCTTTGGCCCGTGCTGTGAGCATCAATGCCAGAGTGGTGATCATGGACGAGCCGACGTCCTCACTGGAAGCCCGCGAGGTTGAAACACTGTTCCGGGTGATCGCCGCGCTGCGAGCCGAAGGCATCGCCATCGTCTATGTCAGCCACCGGATGGAGGAGATCTACCGGGTTTGTGAATCCGTCGCAGTGCTCAGGGACGGAAAATCAGTGCATTCCGGATCGCTATCGGCGCTCTCCCGGCTCGAGCTGATCTCGCTCATGCTGGGACGGGACGTTGCCCAGGTCAAACGCAAGGGTGCCACGTCTTTCAAGAACACCGAAGCCAGCGCAGCTCCGCCGGTGCTAGTAGCCAAAGGACTGAGCAGGAAGCATCAGATCAGCGATATGAATCTCAGCATCAGTCCCGGCGAGGTGCTCGGGCTGGGTGGCCTGCTCGGCTCGGGACGCTCCGAGACCCTCAAAGCACTCTCCGGAGTGATGCCGCTGGATCAGGGAGAGATCAGCGTCGCTGGAAAGCCATTGCGCAGCGGATCGATCCCGGCTGCCATCAAAAGCGGCGTCGTGATGGTCCCCGAAGACCGCAAGATCGAGGGGATCATCCCCTACCTCTCGGTCCGGGACAATATCGTCTTAGCCGCCTTGCCCCGGCTTTCCCGCTGGGGGTTCACCTCGCGACGCCGTCAGGACGCGGTGGTGAAGATCTTCATGGAACGCTTGCAGATCAAGGCCTCCAGCCCGGATCAGGTGGTCTCCGAACTCTCCGGTGGCAATCAGCAGAAGGTGATGATCGCCCGCTGGCTCGCGATGAGCCCGAAGGTGCTGCTCCTGGATGAGCCGACTCGAGGAATCGATGTCGGCGCAAAAGCCGAGGTGCAGAAGCTGATCGATGAACTCGCAGAGGAGGGCCTCGCCATTGTCCTGGTTTCCTCCGAGCTGGAAGAAGTAGTGGAGGGCTCGGCCCGCATCTTGGTGCTCAAAGATGGCCGAATAGAAACGGAACTGGTCGCCGAACAAGTGGATGAAGCGGTCTTAATGACCGCGCTGGCAGGCAATGTGGCTGGCAATTCATCATCGATCCCGGAAGGAACCCAGGATGAGCACTCAGACTAGCCGACTCCGCTCTGCCTCGCCGGTCAGACTGAACGCACTGGCTTTTCTGCAGAAATACGGCGTCTATCTCGCCATCCTGCTGCTTCTGCTGTTCAATCTGTGCTTCACTCAGAACTTCTTCTCGGTGGACAATATCCGCACCCAATTAGTCCAAGTGGTGCCGGTGCTGATCGTAGCGCTGGGAATGGCCTTGGTGATCGGGGCCGAGGGCATTGACCTTTCGGTTGGCGCAGTGATGGCCCTGGTTGCGGCGATCATCCCGCTCTACATCGGTTACGGTGCCCTGCCGGCGGCGATTTTCGCGCTGCTCGCCGGCTGCCTGATCGGCGCGATCAACGGAACCATGATCGCCCTGATCGGGGTGCAACCCATTGTGGCCACCCTGGCGCTCATGGTGGCAGGCCGCGGAATCGCGCTCCTGGTGGCCAATGAGCAGCTCCAGCCGGTAACCAATCCAGGAATCCTGGCCCTGGGCAGGGAGTCCCTGCTCGGCATCCCCTACAGTGTGCTGATCGCCCTGATACTCACGGTCTTCGTCATCTTCCTGGTCGGGAAAACCACCTTCGGAAAGCAACTCGTGGCGATCGGCGGGAACCGGGTCGCGGCACGCCGTGCCGGGCTGCCGGTGCGAAGGGTCCTGTTGACCACCTATATCCTGTGCGCCGGGCTGGCCGGGATCGCCGGGTTGATCGGCACCGCCCGGCTTGGCGCCTCGGTGCCCTCCACGCTGGGTAACCTGATCGAGCTCTCCGCGATCACCGCCGTCGTGATCGGCGGAACGCCGCTCAGCGGAGGTCAGATCAGGGTCGTCGGTACCGTAGCAGGGGCGCTCTTGCTGCAGATCATCAGTGCGACCTTGATCAAGCACAATGTCCCTGATTCCTATTCGCAAATAGCTCAGGCGGTCATTATTTTGCTCGCGGTCTACATTCAACGCGGAAAGGTCTTCGTCCGATGACACAGCTGGAGCTGGCCGATCCGGTGAGGACGCCGGAGAAAAAGTTCGGCAGGGAACGTCTCGCCGGTTTCGCGCAGAGCTACGGGGCCGCCATCGTGCTGGCGATCATGTTGGTGATCGGCAGTATCGTCTTCCCGGCTTTCCCGACCGCAACGAATTTCTCCAATATCGCCACTCAGTCCTCGTTCTTGCTGATCATCGCCGCTGGGATGACCATGGTGATCCTGACCGGCGGAATCGATCTCTCCGTCGGCTCAGTTTTCGCTCTCGGCGGGGTGCTGGCGGCTTACGGCAGCAGTGCTTTCGGCCTGCTCGGCGGTCTGCTGCTGCCGCTCCTGGTCTGCGGGGCTATCGGCGCTCTACAAGGCCTCCTCGTCGCCTATGCCCGGATGGCTCCTTTCATCGTTACGCTGGCCGGTCTGCTGGGGGTACGCGGGGTGGTTCTGGCGATCACCAATGGCGGCAAAGATACGCCTCTGATCGATGACGCGGCCTTCGTCGCGATCGGTCAGGGCGGGTTTCTCGGAATTCACTGGACCGTGGTCATCGCAGTGGCACTGATCGTGATCGGCAGCGTTCTGCTCTCCCGGCTGAGCGGCGCTCAGGGCCTGCTGGCGATCGGCGGCTCAGAGAATGCCGCAAGTCTGATGGGCTTACCGGTGAACCGAACTAAGTTCAGCGTCTATTTGATCAGTGGCCTCTGCGCGGGCTTTGCCGGTGCCCTGAATGCGAGCTATTCCTCTTCTGGAGTACCTACCGTGGGGGTCGGCTTGGAGCTGACCATCATCTCGGCAGTGGTAATCGGAGGCACTCTGCTGACCGGCGGAAAAGGGAATCTGATCGGCACCACGGCCGGTGTGCTGCTACTCGGCGTGATCCAGAATTTCATCAATCAGGTGGGCTCACTCAGTTCCTCGATCCAAGCTCTGGTCTCGGGAGGCTTCCTCGCAATCGTGGTGATCATCCAGACCATACTGGCCCGCACCCAGCGAATCTAACCGCAGATCAGGGCGTCTTGAAGCCTGGGAACTCAGTCACCGGCAGTGTTCCGCTACCGGTGACTGAGTGCTGGGCAGCACCCCTCGCAACCAGAGGTTCTAACGCCTTTAAAGTGCACTACTGCTTGTGAATTTCCATAGACAGAGCGAAAGTTTGCGAGATATTATGTTCCATTAGGTTCTATAGTGATTGATTTTGTTACTTTCACCTCACCAAGGATGTTGAGATGCACCTCAGAAAAAAACTTTCCCACCACGCATCTGCCACGAAGCAAGCCGGCCCAAAGAACTGGGGCCTTCCGCCATCCGTGAGCCGGACGACGTCGAAAGTCACGGCCGCTCTGGCCCTGCTGGGAATGATCGGATTAGCGATCGCCCCGGCCAGTTCAGCGGCCGAAACCGATGGTCTGTTCGCCGGTTATGCGCTGAACGAGACAGCGGGCACCTCGGTGGCCCAGAGCGTTCCCGGCGGCCCCGCGAACGGCACCCTGATCGGCAATGGCAGTTGGGGGAAGGGCGTCGACGGCGGAAACGCTGTGAGCCTCAAAGGCAGTGATAACGACTACGTCGGCTTGCCGTCCAATCTGATGTCGAATTTGACTGACTTCTCAGTCTCGATGTGGGTCAAACCGGATCGGCTGCTCCGCTGGCAGACCTTGTTCACCTCCGCGGTGAAACCCGCCAGCGGCAGCCCGACGACGTATTTCATCATGCATTCCAGCGCGGATCAGCCCGTTGGTTCCGGGGTGGGCGTGGTGCTCAAAACAGCTACCGGCAGCGAACAACGAGTATCCGCTGCGCACGCCGACGATCTCAAGGTCGGCGTCTGGTCGAATGTCTCCTTCACGCTGAGCGGCACCAAAGCGGCGCTCTACCTGGATGGCAGATTGGTAGGGACGAACGAGAACTTCTCGGCCACTCCCAAGGACATGGGGCTTACCGACGCAAATTATCTCGGCAAAGCCGTCTGGCCGGACCCTTCCCTGCAAGGAGGGATCGATGATTTCAGAATTTACAATCGCTCGTTGAGCGCGACGGAAGTAACCAACCTGATGAGCAATCACGGAAGTGAGAACGTGGAAGCAGATCTCAAGGTACTGAAGGATACCTATGGCTCATCCGTAGTCCGGACCACCTCGATGAACCTGCCTTCCACCACGGAGCGAGGCAGCGACATCTCCTGGGTGAGCTCCGACCCCGCCGTCGTTGAGCCTTCGGGCTTTATTCATCGACCCGCAGTAGGCCAGGCCGATGCAAAAGCAACTCTGACGGCAACCTTGAAACTCGGGCTCGAGACCCGGGTGTTCAGCTTCCAGGTCACGGTGAAGGCACTCACCGGCAATGAGACCTCGCAGTCCCCCGGTCTGCTGATCAGCACCGGGAGCAAAGGACTGGCTGATTCGGCGAATCTGAATTATCCGACCAACTCGGGGGTCTTTGCGGCTTTGGGAAACAACCTCGGCAGCATCAGCGCCTCAGGCCTGCTCACTCCGAAGTACTCAGAGGACTACACCTTCGAACTGCTGGCGAACAATGCTCAAAGCGGATCGGTGACCATTAACGGCGTCACCATCGTGCCGGGGAACCCGGTGAAGATCTCCGGGCTGATCGCACATCGGCCGGTTGCCGTCCAAGCCACCTTCGGAGCCTCGGTCACCGAATCTGGCGGCAACGACCGCTTTGTGCTGAATTGGTCCAGCCCGAGCCAGCAGCACTCGAGCGTTCCAAACAGCGCTTTCAGCTACCCGATTTCCAATGATGACCGGCTGCGCATTCTGGATCAGGGCAAAGCCATCCAGGTTCGACTGGACGGAGCGGTTCCCGGCAGCCTGACCAAGGACAATGTCAAGGTGCTCGTCGGCAATGACACGGCGAATCCGCTCGCGGTGACCGCGATCAGCACTGATCCTAAGGATTCCACGCTCTTGCGAGTCACCACGGCGGCCGCGGTCAATCCCCGCATCGCGCTCACCGTGATCCTGAGCGGCCCGGTCAGCACTACGGTCAACCGAATCGGAGACTTCTCAGCGCCGCTGTATTCGACGTGGGGTGAAGAAGTCTCCAAGCTGAGCGAGACGCAGCTCAACGGCAGCCACAAGCCCTATAAAGATGCCTACCCCCGGCCGCAGTTGCAACGCCAGCAGTGGGCGAACTTCAACGGCATCTGGGAATTCCAGGCCACCAGCAAGGACGCAGTCGTGCCCAGCGCGCAGAAGCTCAACGACACCATCGTGGTTCCCTACCCGATGGAATCGGCACTGTCCCGGATCGCGGATCACCATGACTACTCGCTCTACCGGAAGAACTTCAGCGTTGATTCCAGCTGGTGCATCGGCAAAGGAAATCGCTATTTCATCAATTTCGGCGCCGTAGATTTCGCCACCTGGATCTACGTCAATGGTCAGCGAGTCAAGCTTTCGGACACCTATACCAAAAACGGCACACCGATGCCGGACACCACTCCCTTGCACTCGGGGACTCCCAATAACGTCGGGGGCTACGCAGGTTTCAGCGTCGATGTCACCGATTATCTGAAGGGCCGCGGACCTCAGGAACTGGTACTCAAGGTCGAGGACACCACAGATCTCGAGGATCAGCAGGTCGGAAAGCAAAACACAATTGCCAATGGCATCGACTACACCACCGTTTCCGGAATCTGGCAGACGGTATGGGCGGAGCCGCGTCCGGAGAAGGCGGTGAATTATCTCGCGGTCACCCCTGAATTGAGCTTCGAGCAGACCTCAGGTGCCCTGAGCAAGGCCGCCGTGCAACTCACCGTTGCGGCCTCCGGTACGGCGACCAACGCCAGCGTCGAGGTGCTGGACAGCGCGGGGAAGCTCATTGCCAAGGCTCAAGGCAAGACCGGCCAGCAGCTCACCATCCCGGTGCCGAACGCTTTGCTGTGGTCGCCGTCGAACCCTTATCTCTATCAGCTCAAGGTCAGCACTCGCAACGATTCCGTGCACTCCTATTTCGCCTTGCGGAAGATCGAAGTCGGACAGGATCCCAGCGGTACCACCCGGGTGAAACTCAACGGCAAGCCCACTTTCATGGTCGGCACCTTGGACCAGGGCTGGTGGCCCGATGGGCTATACACCGCGCCTAGCCCTGAGGCACTCAAGTTCGATCTGAGCCAGCAAAAGGACATGGGATACAACATGATCCGCAAGCACATCAAGACCGAACCCGATCTGTGGTACGCCGATGCGGACGCGCTAGGGCTCTTGGTGCTCCAGGACATGCCGACCTCCCGCACTGGCAACAGCCTCACCCCGCTGGCAAAGATCCGTTATCTGGCTGAAGCTGAGCGCGTGGTGAAGGATCTCTCCTTCTTCCCCTCGATCGTGACCTGGGTGCCCTTCAATGAGGGTTGGGGTACGCCACCGAACGCAGAGGCAGCCGATATGGTGCGCATCATAGCGAGCTGGGATCCGAGTCGGTTGATCCTGCCGCACACCGGGCAGAACGTGGCTGGTCGCACCGACATCGGCTTCATCGGGGACGGCAAGGGGAACCCCATCAATGCTGGTGAACTTGTCGACCGGCATGAGTACTCGGGGCCGGCTCTGGGCCGCCCGGACGATCGGCGCGCCTTCATGGATGGCGAGCACGGCGGATACTCCTATTATGTTCCGGGTCACTCCTGGGAAAACCTCCGGGTGATCTACAGCCTGGCGACGGATATCACCGCGAGTATTGAGGCGAACAATAAGTCATTGCTCGATTACAACTCGCCGAAGTGCTATATGTCTGGCAGCGTCTACACTCAGACCACCGATGTGGAGCGCGAGATCAATGGTCTGATGACGTACGACCGGAGAGTGACGAAAATCGATATCGCTCGACTCAAAGCTTCGAATACCGCGATCCTCAAACAGTGCGACGCGACTTTCGTAGTGAATTCCGCCAGCGTGAGCCTGCAGCCCGACAAGGTGAAGGCTGGAAGCTCAACCCGTGTCACGCTCAAGGGCTTCCCTCCGGGAGAAAAGGTGACTCTCAGCCTCAGTGGTCCCGCGGGTCTGACGCCGCTGAAGACCGTCAGCTTCACACCGCAGTCACAATACGGCTGGCCGCTGTCGATTACCATCCCGTTCCGGACCGCTCCCGGCGAGTACCAAGTCCGGGCCATCGGCCAGCAATCACAGGCCGTTGCCAACACAGTGCTCACCGTACTGCGCCGTTAGCGGCAGAGCGGTGCTGTTCTCGCTGAGCCCCAGCGAGAACAGCACCGCCGCTGCTACGGCGTTGCTCAACTGAAGTTCTAGCCTCGGGTGCCTTGAATCTTCTTGAAGGATCGATACGCTCTGCCCGCAGCCCTTGATTCACCCCGCTGCTGAGCGACGTCCTTTCGCTTCGTCAGCCGCGCCATTTCCCGTTGCATTTTCTGATAGCTCTCCCAACGACGCAGTTCCAGTGCGCCTTCGGCTAACGCCTGCTGCACGGCGCAATCGGGTTCATAGCGGTGTTGGCAGTCCCTGAAGCGGCAGTTCTCGAAAAGCATTTCAATATCGCCGAAGACCTTAGTGACTCCTTCTCCGGCGTCCACCACCTCAAAACCGCGAACTCCCGGGGAGTCCATCAGCACCCCACCGCCTGGCAGCGGCAGCAGTTCTCTCGAAGTGGTGGTGTGCTTACCCTTGAAGTCACCCTCTCGGACTGCTCCGGTGTCCTGTACCCGGGTTCCGATCAGGGCATTGATCAGGCTCGACTTCCCCGCCCCTGAAGGTCCCAGAAAGGTCAAAGTGGCGCCGGCTGGGATCTGCTGCCGCAGAGCCTCTATTCCGTCGCCGTGCTCCGCGCTGGTGGTGATCACTTGAACCCCCGCGGCCTGCTCGAGCACTGCGGAGACGACGTCCTGATTGCCATTGATGCCGTCCGCCAGATCCGCTTTGGTCAGGATCACCACAGGAGTGGCCCCTGAATCCCAGGCGGCCACCAGCATGCGCTCCAGACGTCCTGGAGAATGCGGCCGGTCGATCGGCACCACGACGCCGATCAGATCCACGTTCGCAGCCAATACCTGCGACTCAGTGGATTGGTCAAAAGCCGCCTTGCGAACCAACTGTGAAGAGCGGGGCAGCACAAGATCGATGACGATCTCCCCCGATTCGGCTTGCTTGAGACCAAGCCAATCGCCAGTGGCACAGGAAAATGCTGGTTTGACCAGCATCAGGCCTCGAGCGGTGATGATCTGCAGATGGGAGCGATCCACCCGGACCACTCTGGCGGGCTCCAGCTGCGGAAAATGACGATAAAGCTCAGCGATACGGGGTGTAAAGCCATAGGAAAGAAGCTCGTCAGAGGACGAAGAATTCATTATTAAACCTCGGGGTCATGCCCCGCAGTGCGCAGCCTTAATGGCGCGTAGTGATCGAGGCAGAAGAATATGACGGGGATGAGTTCTGGGTGCATGCGCACACGCTGAATAAAGTCATCGTCTTCACCTCCTTCGATCACGGTTGAAGAAATCATAGCCGGAAATCGAGCAGCTTTCCATCATCGGGTTTTTGCAACCAGAGCTTGATCGCTATGTCAACCAGGGAAACTCGGTTGAGAGAAGCCACTTCCTCCAGCGGGATCCACGCCGCGTGCGTCGTGGTGCCGTCCTGCTCCGCTGTCAGCTCACCGCCGGTGATACTTGCCTGATAGAGGAAGCGCAAAGATTCAAAAGGTTTTTCCGAAGCCGCTGAAGCCTCTGCCCTCTCGTCCGTTGGCCAGAACATCACATCAATGCCCAGCATCCGGGTGACCCTGGCGTGGTATCCGGTCTCTTCGAAGACTTCCCTGATCGCTCCGTCCACCGGATGCTCGCCAAGGTCCAGCCCTCCCCCGGGCATCGTCCAGCCTTCCTGACCGTTCTCCGACCAGTAAGCCAGCAGAATCTGATGATCTTTGACGATGACGGCGTAAGCGGCTGGCCGGGTATCGAAACTCAGAGGCATGCTCCCAGCCTAGAGGACGGCGAGTGCCGGCCTTGTCATGACAAGTGAAACGCTCCGGGCAATTCATCCGCGGATAAAACCCCGCCGATTTCCGAGATCAATGCTCGTCACGAGCAGCGATATTCACCAGCCGGTCCACCTCGACGGCGTCACCCCACCGGTGCTCCTCGTTGATTCGTCTGAGCTGGGCCCGGTCATTGACGTGCCAATTTTGGAGAGAATCTCGATGGCTTCGTGGTTGTCGTTGGCCCGCTGGATCAAGGAGAACAGACTTTTTCGCGGGTCTGATGCAGTAAGGGCCATCGGCGATCAACTCCTCGAGAACGGCAGTGCCGAGGTTGAATACATGACGAGGAGGTTTGCCACCACCCGCCAAGCGTGTGACGGTTAAGCGGTGAGCAATGCGGAGGAAAATCCCGAAACCATCACCTGCCCGGCCGCGACGGCGCATGGCCCTTGCGTTCAGCTCTGGCCCGCGCGCGAGGTGCCACTCGGCGGGGTCCGCGGCGTCTCAGTATCGAGGACTTTGCCGCAACGGGGCCTGCCCACCGTCGGCGCCTGGTGCTTTCTGGACAGTTTCGGCCCGGCAGAGCCCGAGATGTCGGTGCTGCCGCACCCGCATATCGGCTTGCAAACCGTCACCTGGCCGCTTTCCGGGGTAATCCGGCACCGGGATTCACTCGGCTCGGATGTTCTGGTCAGGCCAGGCGAACTCAATCTGATGACCGCAGGAAACGGTATAGCGCACAGTGAATTCTCCTGGCTGGAGGATTCTTCCAGTGCCGAACCGATGCGAGGTCTGCAGTTCTGGGTGGCGCTCCCAGAGAGTTCAAGGCATGACGAGCCTGCTTTCGAGCAGCATCGCGAGCTTCCGGATTTCGATAGCGGCGGTCTCAGGATCAGAGTGCTGCTGGGGGAACTGGCCGGTCATCGCTCTCCGGCAACTACGTTCTCCCCGCTGGTGGGCGCGGAGATCTCGGCGACCACGGACGGCGTCAATATGCTTCCCCTTGAACCCAGTTTCGAGCACGCCTTGTTGGTGCTGGACGGTTCCTTGCGGATCGACGGCCAGGACATCGCCCCCGGGCCACTGGCCTTTCTCGGCGCGGGTCGGCACGAGCTATCACTCGAGGCGGAGACCGGCAGTCGCTTCGTGTTGATCGGCGGCGAGCCCTTCACCGAAGAACTCGTGATGTGGTGGAACTTCGTGGCCCGCAGTCAGGAAGACATCGAAGCCGCCCGCCAGGACTGGGAAGCTCAGTCCGGCAGATTTCCCGCCGTCGCCGGGCACGGCCCGGAGGCGGGAGCGGAAGCCGGGAGAATCCCGGCCCCGCCGCTGCCCAATGTCAGGCTGACTCCGCGCAGACGCGGCTAAACAGTCCGGCTAAGCAGCGCAACTAAACAGCACGGCTAAGCCTTACGGCTTTGCAGGGCGAGGTCCAGCACTCCGAAGATGGGATCCTGATCGAGTACCCGGACCTGGTGTAAGCCGTGAGCCGCGAGTTGTTCCCGGAAGACTTCTTGCAGGGGCGGCTGATGCATTCCCAACCCGGAGCCGAGCACGATCGGCCCCTCGAGGTCGAGTTGATGCGCCACTTGCGCGGCGAGGTCGGCAAGGTCTTTCCCAGCCCGGGCGATCATCCGCAAACTGGCTTGATGGTCGACTCGTGCGGCATCGAAAACCAATGGCGACATAGCGGCCCAGTAACGGCGCGAGGTGCCCGAGTGGAAATGCGCGATGAGTTCCCCGGGCTCTTTGAGTTCGCATTTTTCCAACAGAGCCTGAGTCAGGACGTCCGGCTCGAGGCCCAGATTCATCCGGTGCAGGCTGTGCCTGACCGCTTCACGCCCGAACCAGTATCCACTGCCCTCATCGCCCAGTAGATACCCCCAGCCGCCGGCTCGCGCCTGATCGCCGTCCTGATTGATGCCCCAGGCCGCCGAACCGGTTCCCGCGATCACCGCCACTCCGGTGCTGGCGTGCCCTGCAGCCAGTAAAAGCCTGGTGTCATGGACCACGGTGACCGGTGTACCGGGAACATTCGGTCTGATCAGAGCGGCGAGTGCCTCGGCATCTGCCTCGGTATCGATGCCGCCGGCACCGGCGAACACCTGATCGACGGGAAGCTCCGGGAAGCCTTCGAAGAGCGCGCTCAGATTCGCCGCGGCTTCCTGGACGCTGACGTTCTGCACGTTTGCGCTACCGGTTTCTCGATCAGCGAGCACCTCCCCATTGCGCCAGAGGATGCCACGGGTTTTACTACCACCGATATCAAGGCCGATGATGGTTTCCACAGGGGTCGAGGGGGATTCAGGAGTTGAACTCACGTCCCTAAGGATAGTTGGAGGAATCACAATGTTCAGTTCACCCTTGATCGTGGCGCCCATGGCAGGTGGCCCGAGCAGCCCCGAATTGGTGATCGCAGCGGCTCAGCAAGACACCCTGGCTTTTCTGGCGGCGGGGTATCAAACGGCCGTGGAGCTCGCCCAGCAGATCACCGCGGTTCACATCGAGTCGAGCGATTTCGGGGTGAATATTTTCGTGCCCGATGATCGCGCAGCAGATCAGGCCGCGCTGCTGGCTTACCGGCAAGAACTGAGCAGCGAAGCGATCAGGTATGGAATAGAGCTTCCGGAGGTGCCGCCAACAGCGGATAACGACGATTGGGAGGCCAAGATAGAACTCCTGATCGAGCGGCCAGTAGCCTATCTGAGTTTCACCTTCGGACTGCCATCAGCGGGCATCGTGAAAGAGCTGCACCGCCAAGGCAGTACCTTGCTAGCCACCGTGACGACGGCGGAAGAGGCTTCTGCGGCGACAGCGCGCGGAGTCGATGCCTTGATTGTGCAGCACCCTCATGCGGGCGGGCACTCGGCAGCCTTCCTGCATCTTGATGAACGGCCCTGGACCGGAAGCCTCCATGAGCTGCTGGGCAGCATCAGGCAGGCGAGCTCACTGCCACTGATCGCCGCAGGAGGTCTCGGCGATCGCGCTGGAATAGCTCAAGCCCTGCAAAAGGGTGCGACGGCGGTGCAACTCGGCACTGCCTTCCTGCGAGCGCATGAGGCGGGCACTCGCGAAGTGCACCGAACAGCGCTCAGCGATCCGGGCTTCACTCGCACCGCGCGCACCCGCGCTTTCAGCGGGCGTTGGGCGAGGGGCTTGGAGAACAGATTCCTCCGGGAACATCAGGATGCACCGCAGGGTTATCCCCAGATCCATCATCTGACGAGCCCGTTGCGAGCCGCCGCAGCCAGAGCGGCAGATCCGCACGGGGTGAATCTCTGGGCTGGAACGGCTTTCCGCAAGGCACGTTCCGCACCGCTGGCGGATTTATTGGCGGAATTGGCCGGATGAATCGGCTGGCTGGCTTGGTCGCTTGGAAGCCCCGGCGGGAGAGTTCGGAGCAGGCTCCGGCCAAGAATTCTTAGAGATTCCTTCGCCTTGTACGATGCCGGAACGTCTATAGTGAGACCGTGACTCAAGCACTTGAACCACACGGTCTGGATATCATCGACCGCAAGATCATCGACCTGTTGCTGCAGGACGCCCGGATCACTAACCGGGATCTGGCTGATGCCGTCGGCATTGCGCCGTCAACCGCGCTGACCAGGACTCGTTCGTTGCAGGAACGCGGGATCCTGGTGGGTTTTCAGGCCTCGGTGAGTATGTCGGCGGTCGGCCGGGCTGTACAGGCCTTGGTCGCTGTGCAACTCAAAGCCCATGATCGGGTGGAGATCGATCGTTTCACCTCGACGGTGCCTCAGCTACCGGAAGTGCTGACCACTTTCCACACCTCCGGATCGGTGGATTATCTGCTGCATATCGCGGTGGCCAATACTGACACCCTGCGTGATTGGGTACTGGACAATCTCACCACTGATCCCGTGGTTGGCCATACCGAGACCACCCTGGTCTTCGAACGGATACCGGGGTACTCCGGGCCGTTGGCCGGATAGTTCTGCGTTTTAGCGCATCGCGTTGTGCTTGAGCAGCGTGCGGTGCAGCTCGGTCTCCTGGTCGACGCGCTCCCGGTAGATGGTATTGCTGATGTGCGAGCGATCTCGGCGATCAGCCCACTCCTGCAAAGCAACTCCAGCGTGGCTGACGAGCGCAGCGATCATGTTACGGCGGTTACGGGGTACACGTTCTTCTGAGGTGTTCATGGTCATTCCTTCGATGCGGTATCGGGTTGGTCTTTGTCTAGCCTGGAATCCAGGATCGGGAAGGCGTCGATGTGCACTTGCACGGCTCGCTGCTCAGGGAGTTCCCCTCGGCCTTTGATCTCGTTCACCAGTCGCTGGGCGTAGTCATCGATCTTCTGGTTGAAATCAGCGAGCTGTTCGGCGGTCATCTGAACCGTGATGGTGCTCAGTGCACCTGCATCGATCCATTCATCGGTGAGCACTTCATCTCCCCGGCTCAGATAATCCTCTAAATAGGCGGCACGATTACTGATGAACTCACGGTTGATAATTCGCACCGCTTCGGCCGTCTCCGGATTGCGGTACTGTTCCCGTCCACCGAAGCTGAGCCGGCCCGGAGAACGCTCCCACCAGCGTTCCCGAGCAGTGCCTTTACCCTCGATGCAGCGGACGAAATCATGCTTCTCCAACTGCCTCAAGTGATAACTCGTCGAACCACTGGACTCACCGAGCAACTCCCCCAAGCTGCTAGCGGTCTGCGCTCCATAACGAGTCAAGCTGTCCAGGATCTGCACTCTCATCGGATGAGCCAGAGCCTTGAGCGAGCTGACATCCAGATCACGGGCAACTGAATCAGCCGCCTCGGTCTCTTGGTGTTCTATCTCGCTCATAGGACCACTCTAGCATTGCAAAGATTTCTTTGCAAACGTTTCTTTGCAATTGTGAGGGAGACCACAAGTGGCTTCCCTCACACCTGAACCCTGATAATGAATCTGTGACCGTTATCGACAATGCCATCTATGTGCAGGGCAAGCGCACCCCCGACCCGAGCAGCCTGCAGCAGACCTACGAAACCCTGACCGAACGCGGAGGTATGGCCTGGATCGGCCTCTACCGCCCGAGCGCCGAAGAGATGGCTTCGATCGGCGCTGAATTCGATCTACATGAGCTCGCGGTCGAGGACGCCGTCTCCGCCCACCAGCGCCCCAAGATCGAACGGTACGACCACAACCTCTTCACTGTGCTGCTTCCAGCGCGCTATCTCGACGAAACAGAAGAAGTCGAGTTCGGTGAACTCCACGTCTTCACCGGTAAGAATTTCGTGATCACCATTCGACACGCGGAGACGCCCGTGGTCGCCAAGGTTCGGCAACGAATGGAAGCCAATCCAGCGCTGCTGGCTCTCGGCCCGGAAGCCGTGCTCTACGCCATCCTGGATCAGGTAGTGGACGATTACGGCCCGGTGGCAGCTGGCCTGGAAAACGATATCGATGAGATCGAGGATCAACTCTTCGCGGGTGACTCTCACGTCTCGGAGCGCATTTACAAGCTTTCCCGCGAGGTGATCCAGTTCCAGCGCGCACTGCATCCGCTGCTGGGCGTTATGGCTTCGCTGCACAAAGGCTTCGAAAAGTACGACGTCGATATCGAACTGCAGCGTAATCTGCGGGATGTCGAAGATCATGTCACCCGGCTCTCGGGCCGCGCCGACGCCTTCCGTGCTCTGCTACAGAACGCGCTCATCGTCGATAGCACGCTCACCACGAACCGGCAGAATCAAGCG
The DNA here is from genome assembly GCF_043789415.1 of Psychromicrobium ferritrahens. NCBI lineage: Bacteria > Bacillati > Actinomycetota > Actinomycetes > Micrococcales > Micrococcaceae > Psychromicrobium > Psychromicrobium ferritrahens. The sequence continues at coordinate 923,574 of NZ_JBDLLW010000001.1, forward strand.
AGCGCGGCACAGAATGAGGAGATTAAGAAGATCTCCTCCTGGGCCGCTATCCTCTTCGCCCCCAGCTTCGTGGCCGGTGTCTACGGGATGAATTTCGAGGTGATGCCGGAGCTGACCTGGGAATGGGGCTATCCCTATGCGATAGCGCTGATGATCCTAGTTTCGGCCGGCATGTACCTGATCTTCAAAAAGAAAAAGTGGCTGTAAATCGCACATCACTTCCACCAGGAATAACTCACCCATGCGGCCGGTTGCCGCAGAAGTAACCAACTCAAGGAGATCCCTGTGACCGTCAACGTTCCTAACGTGACCCTCAATAACGGCAACAGCATGCCGCAGCTCGGCCTCGGCGTGTGGCAAGTGCCCGACGACGAAGCGACGGCCGCCGTCGCAAGCGCGCTGAAGTCCGGCTACCGCAGCATCGACACCGCAGCCATCTACGGCAATGAAGCGGGGGTGGGGAAGGCCATCAAGGAATTCCTGGCCACCGGAGAAGCCGATCGTTCCGAACTGTTCATCACCACGAAGCTGTGGAACGCGGAGCAGGGCTATGAGAAGACCTTGGCCGCCTTCGACGCCAGCTTGGAAAAGCTCGGCTTGGACTACGTCGATCTTTATCTGATCCACTGGCCGGTCCCGGAGAAGGACAGCTACCTGGACACCTGGCGCGCTTTTGAAGAGATCTATGCCTCGGGCCGGGCCAAGGCCATTGGGGTTTCCAATTTCCAGCAGAGCCATCTGCAGCGCCTGATCGATCTGGGCGGCACCGTGCCCGCGGTCAATCAGATCGAGCTGCACCCCAATCTGCAGCAGCGGGAGTTGCGTGCGTTCCATGCCGCTCACGGTATTCACACCGAGGACTGGAGCCCGCTGGCGCAAGGCGGAGAGCTGTTGGGCGATGCGTCATTGACGGCTATCGCCGAAGCCCATGGCAAAAGCACCGCACAGGTGATCATTCGCTGGCATATCCAGATCGGCAGCATCGTCATTCCGAAGTCGGTGACTCCGGAGCGAATCGCAGCCAATATCGATGTCTTCGATTTCGAATTGAGCGACGCCGAGCTGGCCACGATTGAAGCACTCGATAAGGGCGGGCGGATCGGCCCGAACCCCGATGAGTTCAACGTCGTCTAAAGCTACGGTCTCCAGCGAGTAAAGAGGCGGTGCCACCCCTGCGGGGTGGCACCGCCTCTTCGTTGGGAGTTTCACTCAGACCCAGGGCTATTTATTGAGCCCGGCCATACCCTCCGCGGTATAGCGTTCCCCGGCTGGAGTCGGCAACGAGCCGAGGTCAGCCAACTGAGCCTCGGTGAGCACCAGTTGATCAGCTCCCAGGTTGTCCTCCAGATAACTGATTCGCTTAGTGCCCGGGATCGGCGCAATATCGTCCCCTTGCGCGAGCAACCAAGCCAAGGCGACCTGCGCGGCGCTGGCTTCAGCCGCTGCGGCCACCGCATCCACTCGTTCCACCAGCCGGATATTGGCCTCCAGATTCTCCCCGGCAAAGCGCGGATTCTGACGCCGGAAATCCGAGACGTCGAGCTGGTCCAGCGAGCGGATCGCGCCGGTCAGAAAACCTCGGCCCAAGGGTGAATAGGGCACGAAGCCAATACCGAGTTCACGGGTCGTCGGCAGAATCTCGGCTTCCGGATCCCTGCTCCACAGTGAATACTCGGTTTGCAGCGCGGTCACCGGATGCACCGCGTGCGCCCGGCGGATTGTGGCCGGAGCCGCTTCGGACAGACCATAGCCCCGGATCTTGCCTTCTTCGATCAGCTTGACGAACTCCCCGACGGTTTCCTCGATCGGAATCCCAGGATCCATCCTGTGCTGGTAGTAAAGATCGATGTAGTCGGTGCCCAGGCGCTTAAGTGATCCCTCCACCGCCACTCTGAGGTTGGCCGGGCTGCCGTTGAGCCCTCGTACCCCTCCTTTGGAATGGTCTATATTGCCGAATTTGCTCGCCAGCACCACCTGATCACGCCGGTCAGCAACGGCCTGGCCAAGTAGTTCCTCATTGGTGTAGGGGCCATACATCTCCGCGGTGTCATAGAAGGTGACCCCTAGGTCGAAGGCGCGGTGAATGGTCTTAATGGCACCGGCGTCGTCCTGACCGCTGCCGGTATAGAAGGCGCTCATTCCCATACAACCCAGGCCTAAGCGAGAGACCTCGAGTCCGGTTGAACCAAGCTTGATCGTTTTCATTGGCCGTCCTTTCGCATGTCGTGCCACTCCCTCAGGCTACGACTTGGAGTGCACTCCAAGACAAGTCCGATCAGGGCTTGCTGAGCAAACGGGCCACCGAAACCACTGATTCCCTGAGCTGAGCACGCTGCTCCGGACTGGATTCCGCGCTGAATCCAGCACTGAACTGGAAGGCAGCCTGGGTGCTCAGAATACTCACGGCCTGGTGCAGGAGCTCAGCCGGAACGTGCCGGGCAATCGTACCCTCCGCTTGCGCAGCGCTGATCAGCAGGCTTTTACGGCTCGAAGCTTCTTGCACCTCAGCACTTCGAACGCCTTTGCCCTGCCGTTCCAGCTGATCCCATAAGATGAGCCGGAATTGCTGCGGATGCTCCAGAGCATAGTCAAAGAGCCTGCCCGCATAACCCGGCAGGTCCTGGGGGTCGATCGGTACTTCTTCCACGGTGGAAGTCACCATCTCATCGAAGACGGCGTCGAAAAGTGCGTCCTTGGAACCGAAGTAGGTGTAGATCTGTGCCTTATTGGAACCCGCCAGCGCGGCGATCCGGTCAACTCGCGCTCCCGCAATGCCGCGTTCGGCGAATTCCTCGGATGCCGCAACGAGCAGACGCTTTTTGGTTGCCTGTGCATCACGTGCCATGGAAATATATTACCAACCAGTTAGTTGACAATCAATCACAGAGGGTTTTCAATGGTTATCAACCAACCAGTTAGATGCAATTAGAAGGAGCACCGATGTATCAAGTTCCAGACCAGAGCGGCAAGCTGATCGTGGTCACCGGAGCCAACTCCGGCACTGGCAAAGAAGCCACCCAACGGCTGGCCGGCGCCGGGGCGAAAGTGATCATGGCGGTGCGCTCCGTTGAAAAGGGCGAGACCGCAAAGCAGGAGATTCTCACTGCCCACCCCGGGGCCGCATTGGAGATTCGGCGAATCGATCTGGCGGATCTGGGCAGCGTTCAGGATTTTGCCGAAGGCCTGCTCGCCGAAGGCACTCCGCTTGACGTCCTGGTGAATAACGCCGGGGTGATGACCCCGCCGTCCAGAATTGAGACCAAAGACGGCTTCGAGTTGCAGTTCGGCAGTAATTTCCTCGGCCCTTTCGCCTTGACCAACAGGCTGCTCCCCTTGCTATTGAAAGCCAGAGCTCCGCGAGTGACGACCATGAGCAGCGGAATGGCGAACTTCGGCAGAATTCATTTCGACGACCTGAATTGGTCACGCAGATACCGTCGAGTTGCGGCGTATGCACAGTCGAAACTCGCCGATCTGATGCTCTCCAGGACCTTAGCCGAGGTGTCTCTGGAACGGGATTGGACACTGATCAGCAACGCTGCCCACCCCGGTTACACCCAGACCAATTTGCAGACCGCAGGCGCCAGCTTGGGCAGGCAGACTCCCCGGCAGAAGAGTCTCCTGGACAACCTACTGCCCTCCCAGCAGCCGGAACAAGGCACCGAGCCCTTGCTCTACGCAGCCACCAGCCCAGACGCGATCTCCAAGGGCTACTACGGCCCGGTTGGCCGCTTCGGCCTGGTCGGCCCCACCGGTCCGGCCAGCTTGAATCGCAGAATGCGCGATGATGAGGTGGCACGCAGACTCTGGAAAGCAGCCGAAGAACTCACCGGCACCCGGCTGCCCGACTGAGCTGCCGCCGGGCAACCAGCCCACCTCAACTAAAGTTCACCGCCTAGCCACCTCTTCTTCATGTATTGCTGAGCCGGATTTCAGCCAAACCCCCAAGGATCAAAGCAAGCCTTGGGGGTGGCTTTGTTTTTAAGACGTGGCTAAATCAACTCGTATGGCCGGGAGGCCTTTAATGTCTGTGGTGCGCCTCATGGTGGCCTCCTTCAATAGCGCCCGGGATCCGGTGCTGCATAGCTGGCTGCTGCATCGAGACAGGGTTCTGGGCGAGCAGCACTGCGGTGAAGCCCTGGAGCGAGGCGACGGCTTCGACCAGGAAGACCATATTTTCGTCTGGCGCCTGCTCACCTCGAATAATCGAGAGCTAGCTCGCAGCGCCGCGATTTTCAGGAAGTTCTCCGCGGCCCAAGAAGACGCGCAGCTAGCTCAGCAGCTGGCGCCGGGATGGGAACATCGTTCGGTGGTGGACGCCGATCAGGGCACTCATACCTGGCTCGCCGCATCGGATGCCCGCCCGCAGGTGATGGGGGCCCGTTGGTTCAGAATGGAACGGGACAGGGACAAGGCTCTCAAGAGCGCCCTGCTGGCGCTCGAGACAGCCCGGCTGCCGGAGAGCGCGCACGCTGCGGGCCTGCGACGCTAGACCGCAAGCCTCGCGGATCGATTCACCCAATGTTCACCGAACGGCCAAAGCTGCTTATTGTTTGCGTCAACGCAACCGGAATGCTGATCAGCAGAATTGAACTTGGTTGCACAGCACAAAGTCAGCAATCTTTCAGACTTCCTTCAGGAGCGCGTTTGACTTGCGCCTCGAGAAGGAGGGTCCGCCCCGACAGCACCGGGGCGGACCACAACTACAGGTGTAATCGGCAACTGTAGTAACAAAACATTCTATCAAGGAGCCTTTCCAAGAATGAAAAAGTCAGTTCTCTCCCTCAGCGGTGCCGCAGCAATCGGCGTCCTCGCACTCGGCCTGGCCACCTCCTCAGCTGCTATCGCTGATCCCAGCCCGGCCGGAGACCGCACCTACACGGCCACCGGCTCGGACACCATCCAGGATGTCTGGAACGGCCTGTCCAATGGAACCGGAGCCGCCAACCCGAACGTCGCTTCTTATGACGCCTTCGGCAGCAGCACCATCAGCTTCAACGGAGTGACCATCAATCGGCCCGCTGGCTCTGGCGACGGCGTCAAGGCCCTCAGTGCTTCGGCAGATACCGCTTGGGCTGCTACCGCGGGTAACGGTTACCCCGGACCGGGCGGCAACGTTAACATCGCGGGCAAGCTGCAGTTCGCTCGCACCTCCTCAGGCCCGACCAAAGACGGCTCCGCACTGACCTACCTGCCGGCTTTCCGCGATGCGGTGAGCGTTTTGGTGAAGACCTCTTCGACCGGCGCCTTCGTGGTCACCGCGAGCCAGCTCGCCAATATCTACAACTGCGTTGCCGGTGCTAACACCGTCACCGTTGGCAGCAGCACGGTGACCGTCAACCCCAAGCTTCCCCAGGCCAGCTCGGGTACCCGCAAGTTCTTCCTGTCCGCTATCGGCGTCAGCACCCCGGGTAGCTGCGTCACCACCGTCGGCGCAGAGAACGATGGCAGCCAACTGACCGCTAACGGCGACCTCATTCCCTTCTCCGCAGCGCAGTTCATCGCGCAGAAGAACGGCGTGACCAGCAACACGGTGAGCTCAGACGAGCTGCTCGCCTCGGTGAACAACGGCGGCACCATCCTGGACCCCACCACCGGAACCGCTCCCTCACTCAAGCCGGGAACTCTCTACGGATCCGCTAGCACCGAGCCCTCCACCGCGGTCGGCACCTTCGCTCGCGATACTTACAGCGTGGTTGCCACCAGCGACTACACCGCAAACAGCACCCTCACCACCACCGTGCTGAAGAGCCGACTGAACACCACGGCTGCCAAGGCCAAGATCAGCTCTTACGGCTTCCTGCCGCTGGGCTACGTCGGCGATCCGACCATCAACGGTGCCGGCACCCTTGTCGCACACCAGGGCGCCTTCAAGCACTAGTACTCCCTAGCAGTCCCTTCTGGTGTGGGTGACGATCGCCGTCACCCACACCAGAACCTCATTTTTGGCTCTGACTCCGCACTCGCCCGAAGACTTCCAGAAAGCAGCCTCAATGTTCTCCCGAATTGCCGATAAGGTGAAACCCCTGATCGCCGGTGGCGCGATCGTTCTTGCGCTGGCTCTTAGCTTGACCGTGAGCGGATCGGCGAGCGCCGCCGTCGAAGGAACCGGAGCGGGCAAGCTGGTGCTCTCGCCTTCCTCGGGAACCTGGGCATCGGGTAATCCGGGTGATCTGGTGATCGCCACGAATCTTGAGGCGAATTTCTCCTGCCCCACCGGCTCGACCAACCTGGTGTATTTCATCACCGAACCCGGGAGCGAGCTGCCCCAGGCAACCACGACGACCGAGGTGCGCAGCAAGTACCCGATCTCCAACTACAACTACGCTGAGCAGTACTCGGACCCGGCTTTCACCCCGATCCGGACCGCGATCTCCACGTATTCCAATTACGCCACCCCCAGCGAAGACCTCGCCGATGTGCGCACCGCACTCGCTGCGAACCACACTTACAGCTTCGGACTGGTCTGCGCTGCCCTGGATGAGAACTACCAGTTGATGTTCACTCTGGACGGCGGCAAACCGGTCGCGGTGTGGAGCACCTTCCAGACCGATGCGCAGAAGAACTGGTCCGCGCCAGCCAGCAAGGCCGACACCACGATCAAGCTCACCGGCAACGCCAACGGCGGCAGCACCATTGATCTCAGCGCGGAGGTCGACTCAGAGGCTGCCGGTGGACTCTCCTCAGACGCCAAAGGCAGCATAGAGTTCTTCGCGAATGGCTTGTCAATCGGAAGTTCCGGGGTTTCTGGGGGGAAGGCCAGCTTCAAGCACAGCGGGCTCACGCCACTGACCGAATACAAGTACACGGCGAAGTACACTCCTTCGCCGGAAGACACCAAGTACAACGCCTCGCCGCTCTCCGCCGAGCTCAGCCTCACCACGGGCAGCGGTCAGGCCACCTCGACCGCCACCTCCACCACCACGAGCGCTGCCCCCACCGGCAGCCCTTCGCCCAGCGAACAACCAACGACGACCGACTCCGGCACTCCAACGGCGGGCAGCAGCCTGGCGGATGGTGGCGAACTTGAACCCGGAAGAACTTACACCGTCTCGGCTCCCGCGGGCAGCTTCACCGAGGGAGATACCGTGGCCGGGGTGATCCATTCCGATCCGATCAGCTTGACCGAGACAGCGAGCGCGGCAGCTGATGGTTCTGCGGTGTACACCTTTACCGCCCCGCAGGTCCTGCCGGCGGGAGACCACACCTTGGTCTTGACCGGCACTCCCTCGGGAAAGACGTATTCGCTCAAAGTCCGAGTGATTGCTCCGGGAGGGAGCACTAACAGCCCCTTCACTCCGCTCACCGCCTGGGTTAGCACAGCGGCCTCTACTCCCGCTGGGATGGCGGGCCTCTTCGCCCTGGCTCTTGGCCTGGTCACCGTGATCGCCATCATCTGGCACTTGATGCTCAAACGCCGTCCCAGCCGCCAGCATTGAGATCTCGAAAGAAGACCATGCGCCTTTCATTCACTGCATCACGCCGGCTGCTCTCGCTATCTTGTGCGCTGGTCTCAGTTCTCGGTCTGACGGTAGCGGCCGCGCTACCGGTTCAAGCCAGCTCAGACGCCTCGAACTGGAGCGAGCTCGGCCAGGTCAGCACCGATTCCGCCGTCACAGTCCGTTGGGACAACCGGAATAACGCTGCGAATGCCACGGTCCCGAGGGATCAGACCCAGCAGATTCTGCACACCAAGGGGAAGAACTACCTGGATATCGCTCCGCTGATCAATAACAAATACGCTTCTCAGTTCGGCGCGGATAACGGTCAGGGCGGACTTCAGCTCACGGTGTCGCAGACCGAGAGCCTGGTGAACCAGGCAATTCAGCTCACGGTCAGCGGCGGGCCCAAGAGTCTGAGCGGAAACGCCGCCAATAATCCTTATCTGCAGATCTTCCAATGCTGGGGCGCCCCGGGAAGCGATGGCAAGCCCGATCCTCGGGCGACGTCACCCGATCCTGCGACGTGCCAGCTGGGAACAGCGGGAATCGGCAGCGCCGGTGACCCAGGGATCGGCAGCCGGGTTCCGCTGCGGGATCCTCTGCTCAGCGGCGGAGACTGGGCCGAATACGAGGCTAAGACGGCGGTCCCGGTGCTGGGAATCGATGGTTCCAGCACTCCCGGGGACGCACCTCACAACACCTTTTTCTCCAGCACCACGACCAATGAGATCGATCGGCTCTATTTCGACTCGGAGGGCAAAGCACAAACCGTCTTCGAGACGCAGACCGGCGCGGAGGCGAATTTCATGGGCTGCGGTCTGGCTCGCGGTCCGAGCACCTCGAACTGCTGGCTGGTTGCCGTACCGCGCACTCCGGAGATCAATATCAATAACTACCCTGAGGCCTGGGGCTCCGCACTGAGCCCCTCGCTCTGGGCCCAGCGTCTGCAGGTCAAGCTCGGCTTCCGCAACGCACCGGGGGCTTGCTCTGGCAGTGAAGCCCGCAGCCTCTCGGCCGGCTCGGAACTCCTCGATTCGGCAATGGACTCCTGGATTCCGGCGCTCTGTAGCAGCCAGAAACTCGCTACCGGGTACACCAAACTCTCCGATGCCCAGGCCCGGCGTCAGCAGGCCGAGGGAAATCAGCCCATGGTGCTGACCTCCGAGCCCTCCCCCGGTTCCTGGCACGCCCCCATTGCGCTCAGCGGCATTGTGCTGGCTTTCAACATCGGTATGAATGACGCGCAGGGAAACTATCTCGGCCCTGTTCCGGAACTCAAGCTCAACGCCCGGCTGGTGGCCAAGCTGCTCACCCAGTCCTACCAGGCGGGGATGGGCCTGGACGCTAATAGCGACGGCGGAAAGGAATTCGCCAGTAAAGTGCCCTGGGCACAGAACTACCCCGCTTCGATCGTCTCCGATCCAGAGTTCATCAAGCTGAATCCCGGACTGAGCAGCAAAATCGACAAAGGCAGCTTCACCGGAGGGAACATCCAGCTGGAATCACTCCGCTCAGACGCCGCGGACCGGCTCTGGGAGTGGCTGGTCGCAGATCCCGACGCCGGAGCCTTCCTCAACGGCTGCCCGGATGAGAACGGACAGGTGATCAATCCTTTCTACTCGACGAGAAGCTACCAAGGCTGCCAGGCACAAGCTACGGCCCTGGAGAGCACCGCCAAGCTGCGCCGGCAGCAGACCGTCAAACCGAGCACCTATGCCGATATCCCCGCCAGCTACCCGCCGGACTCAGCGAGCTATCCGCTGCCGGGCTGGTACGAATCCGTGCCGATTGTGCGTGATGCGAATGGCCCGATCCCCGGCCCCGACGGCAAACCTCAGATCGATCAGAACAAGTTGTCGCTCACTATGCCCGATGTTTATCCGCGGCAAGACAGCATGTCGGTGACCGGCAAAAACGCCTTCCGGGCGATCACCCCGAGCAATAAGGAATGGTGCGGCAAAGTAGGCGGCTGCGTAGCTCCGGACTTCCCCGCGGTGGGAAAGTGGATCTCGACTACTTCGACACCGGCGGATTTGCCTTACCGCTTTTCGCTCTCCATCACCGATGCCGCAACGGCAGCTCGTTATCAGCTGCCCACGGCGAAGTTGTGCAACACCCAAGGCGACGCCTGCGTGGGAGCAAGTAGCTCAAGCCTGCTAAAAGAAACCGCACGCCTGCAGAAGGCCGATGGCGACGGCGTCCAAAAGGTCGCGGTCAGCGCCGACTACGCCGCCGGAGCCTACCCCCTGGCACTGCCGGTCTACGCCGCCGTGAAACCCGCTGGACTGCTGGCAAAAGATGCCAAGGCCTTTGCCAGCATGCTCGACTATGTCAGCACCAAAGGGCAGGCCTCGGGCACCGCTCCAGGGCAACTGCCCCCCGGCTATGCACCGCTCACCGCCTCCTTACAAGCCCAGACGGCCGCTGTTGTGAGCAAACTGCGATCCATCACAGATCCGGCGGCGCAATTGCCTCCACCCGGTGGCAAACCCGCAGCCGGAAATCCGGCAGATTCGGGCTCGGGCAAGTCAGATACCGGTAACGCCCCGGGACCGGCAGCGGACGCGCCTTCCGCGCCGACCGACGGCGGGAAAGTCAAGGACGCCCCGGGGAACGCCGCAGCACCGGGCAGTGAAGACCTGAGCCAGGCAGGATCGACCCAGGGGGCGGCGAACAGCTTCTTGCAATACGCCCTGATCATCGCGCTCGGCATTGGACTGCTGGCGGGCCTGGCCTCTCCGTTGCTCAGCCGGATCGGTCGCGCACAGAAGAACAAACGGGGTTGATGTGACCTTACTCCCTGAATATCCAGCACAAGAGATCGCAGTAAAAGCTCGAACGCTCCGTCAGGTACGCGAACCCGCTGATCGGCGGTTCCGAGGCATCACCCGCGGCGGCGGAGTGATTGTGCTCACCGTGATGGTGCTGGTGGGTTTTTTCTTGACCAGCAATGCGATCCAGGCGATCGGCTCACGAGGGCTGGTGGAATTCATCACGACCCAGGAATGGGCTCCGGAAACCAATAACTTCGGCATCGCCGCGGTTCTGACCGGCACCGTCCTGGTGGCAATAGTGGCCTTGATCGTCTCGCTTCCGCTCTCGCTGGGCACCGCGCTCTTCATCACCGAGATCGCCCCGGCCGGACTCAAGCGGACGCTCACCTCGATCATCGATCTGATGGCCGCCGTGCCGTCGGTGGTCTACGGGCTCTGGGGCCTAGCCTTCCTGCAGGTCAATATCGTGGGTTTCAGCCAGTGGCTCTCCACCTGGTTCGGCTGGATACCGATCTTCCGGGTGGACGGCGCAGACCCCGCCAATCCGCTCCCCAACGACGCGCTCTACACTTCCTCGACCTTCATCGCAGGCTTGGTCGTAGGCCTGATGATCGTGCCGATCCAGACCTCGATGATGACCGAGTCCTTCTCCCGAGCCCCGATCGGCGAACGGGAAGGTGCTTATGCCCTGGGCGCCACCCGCTGGGGAGTGATCCGTTCAGTGGTGTTGCCTTTCGGCCGAGGCGGCATTATCGGCGGCACGATGCTCGGCCTGGGCCGGGCCCTGGGCGAGACCATCGCGATCTACTTGATCATTTCGCCGATCTTCCAGATCAACTTTCATATTCTGCAGAACGGCTCGAACTCGGTGGCCGCGTTGATCGCGCTGCGTTATGCCGAATCGAATCAGTTCACCATGTCAGCGCTGATGGCCGCCGGCCTGACCCTATTCATCCTGACCATGCTGGTGAACTTCACCGCCTCGGCGATTATCGCTAAATCCCGCTCCGGCGCAGAAAGCGAAGGCTGAGATGACCAGCACTCAAGTACGCTCCGACTCTGCTGCGGCGAAGCTGGTGAGCACCCAGCTTCCCCGCGAGACCATGCCCGCTGAGGCTCCGCCTCAGCAAAGAGTCAAAGTCGGGCTCTCTCGGAACGACCTATTGACTTCGATCGGTTCGCTTCTAGCCGGCGTCGCTATCGGCTTGCTGCTGAGCGCGGGCCTGGGCCTGGTACCGCTGGGCTGGGCGCCGATCATCAGCTATCTCTGGTTCCTCCTGATCTACACCAGCCTGGTCTTCCTGACCGACCGCGGCCCGGCGGTGAAAAACCGCTTCTGGGCAGTGATCCTCTGGTCGGCGGCGGCAATCGTGGTCGGCTCGTTGGCTCTGGTGATCGGTTTCACCGCGACCAGAGGCTGGGATGTCTTCGGGAACCTCAACTTCTTCACCCAGGATATGAGCGTCGCAGGGCCACTGGCCGGACTGGACAAGGGCGGCATCCTGCACGCCCTGGTCGCCACCTTGGAACAGATCAGCATCGCGCTGCTGATCAGTGTTCCCCTAAGCCTGACCACAGCCATCTTCCTGAACGAGGTGGGCGGAAAGTTCGCCCGCCTGGTTCGTACCATCGTGGAAGCGATGACTGCGCTGCCCTCCGTGGTCGCGGGTCTGTTCATCTACGCCGCGGTAGTCGTCGGCATCACCAAGCAATTCAATGGCTTCGCGGCCGCCCTGGCCATCACGGTACTGATGCTGCCGATTATGATCCGCTCGGCCGACGTCGTCCTGCGCTTGGTACCGGGCAATCTACGGGAGGCCGGAATAGCTCTCGGGGCGGGGCAATGGCGAGTGGTCTTACACGTGGTGCTGCCCACGGTCCGCTCCGGCCTGACCACGGCGATCATCCTGGGCACCGCCCACGGCATCGGTGAAACCGCTCCTGTGCTGCTGACCTCCGGAGTGACGAACAATCTCAATTTCGATCCGTTCAACGGCCCGCAGACCTCCTTGCCTTTGGCCGCTCTGGAATTCGTCAAATCTCCACAGCCCAATATGATCGCCCGCGGCTTCGCCACAGCGGCTTTCCTGCTCTTCGTGGTGCTCGTGATGTTCATCATTGCCCGCATCATCGGCGGTCAGGAAGCTGGCAAGCTCAGCAACGGCCAACGACGACGTCGCGCCCGCAAGTCTCGGGCCACCCTTTCCAGGATCGAGGAGGCCGCGGCGCTCGCCTGGGCTGAGCAATCCGCCCAGGACGCACACAGTCCGTCCCAGCAAGACCCCTCTGCTCCGCATCTCTCTGCCCGGCAATCACAGGAACCAACGTCATGACATCATCTTCGCGCTCTCAGCGGTTCAATCGTCAGTCAGCCGGAGTGCTCGCCGCACTGACCGTGATCCTGACCTTCGGTGTGGTGCTCGCGCCCCCGGCGGCGGCCCTGGATCGGGTCTCCGGAAACGGCTCATCCTGGGCCGGTAACGCGGTGAACCAATGGGTCACCGACGTCAAAGCTCAAGGCCAGACCGTCGACTTCACTCCGGATGGCTCCTCCTCGGGCCGGAAGAACTTCGCCACCGGATTGAGTGACTTCGCGATCTCGGAAATTCCTTACCGCGGAGATACCGCTGATAAGCAGGACACCAATTTCCCGAACTTCAAATACTCCATGCTGCCCGTGGTTGCGGGCGGCACATCCTTTATGTACAACGTCAATGTCGGGGGTAAGCGGTTTGAGAATCTCAAGCTTTCCCAGGAGGCCCTAGCAAAGATCTTCAGCGGGCAGATCTCCCAGTGGAACGACCCGGCGATCGCCAAGACGAACCCCGGCATCGCCTTGCCTGCGCAACGCATCACCGTGGTGGTTCGCTCCGATGGCTCGGGCGCCACCGCGCAGTTCACGCTCTGGATGCTCCGCCAGTACCCGCAGCACTACGCTGCGCTCTGCGCAAAAACCCACTGTAATCCGAAGGCTGCCACGAGTTATTTCCCCTATCAGGGTCTTGCCAACTTCACCGCGCAATCGGGCTCCAACGGAGTGACCACCTACACCACGAACACCCCGTACACGATTAACTACGACGAATTCTCCTACGCCAAGGGCGTTGGCTTCCCGGTGGCGAATATTCAGAACGCCGCAGGTTTCTACACCGTACCGACCGATACCGCGGTCGCCGTGGCGCTCACCAAAGCGGTGATCAACAATGACCCGAATTCCGCGAATTACCTGAGCCAGGATCTCTCTCAGGTGTACTCCTACGGAGATCCTCGGACATATCCGATCTCGGCTTACTCCTATATGATCGCGCCCGCTCAGCTACAGGGGAATTTCAGTAAAGGTAAGGGCGCAGCGCTCGCCAGATTCGCCAGTTATTCGCTCTGCGAAGGGCAACGCACGATGGGCAGTCTTGGCTACTCGCCATTGCCGATGAACCTAGTGCTGGCGGCCATGGAGCAGGTACGGAAGATTCCCGGAATCGATGCTGAGACGACAGCCAAAATCTCCGCCACCGAGCAGAGCGCTAAAACGAGCTCCGGTAACCCCTGCAATAACCCGACCTTCAAACCCGGGGATAAGCCGAACATCAATCAGCTGGTGCGCACGGCGCCATTCCCCGACGGCTGCGATGCGCGTTGCCAAGCGCCCTGGACCGGGGCGTCCGCGGCGGCCAATGGCGGTCCCGGATCCGGCCCCGGGGCCACAAAGCAGGACAACACTCCCGCTGGACCCAAGAACAACAATGGCCCGGCTGGCACCAATGGTCCGACGGCGGGTTCGAAGACCTCCAAAGCCCCCACCGCAGCCGGTGCACCCGCTGCGGGGAATTGCGATCCGGATACCGGAGAGTGCTCCGGCGGCGGCACCACTGACTCCGGATCGGGTGAGCCGGTAGCCGCAGTGCCCCTGGTGCTCGCCGGGGAAAATGGCTGGGGATCCCCTCAGACCATGCTCATCGTGGCGGGCATCATCCTCTTGGGCCTGCTGCTGGCTCCCCCGCTGACCGCACGGTTGGTAGCCGGCCGGCGTTCCGGCTCCGGAAGTCGTAAACCATGACGGCACTGCTGGACCGGCCTCAGCACGAGAGCCAGACCCCACCGGTGCGAGCCGCCGCGGTACAACCCGCCCCGGTGACTCAGAAATGGCAGTGGGACCTCGGGCTGGGCCTCAGGATGCTGGCCATCGTCATCATCGGCCTACTGCTGAACCTGGTCTTTGTCTCGCAATTGCAGCACACCACTTCTCAGACCTCGCTTTTCCATCAATTGCGGCTGAGCCTTGCCGAAGGCTCGGTTCCGGTGGGTGAGAAGGACTCCGAGGGGAAATGGGTTGTCCCCGGCACCCCGGTGGCACTGCTGGAAATTCCCCAGCTCAATCTGTCCGAGGTCATCGTCGAAGGAACGACTTCTTCCCAGACGGCGGTCGGCGTCGGCCACCGTCGAGATTCGGTGCTTCCCGGGCAATCCGGCACAGCGGTTCTGATGGGCCGTTCAGGAGCCTATGGCGGGGTGTTCTCCAGCCTTCGGAATCTCAAAGCCGGGGATCGCTTCGTGGTAACCACCGGTCAAGGCAAGTTCACCTATCAGGTGATGGGCTCCCGGCTGCCGGGAGATCCGCTGCCGCCCAAGCTCGCCAAGGCAGAAGGTCGGATCACTCTGATCTCAGCCTCAGGCCCGGCGTTCCTGCCCAGCCAGATACTGCGAGTGGACGCGAAACTCGTCTCAGAACCCGCGCCCCGGCCGGCCAAGACCATTTCCGCCGAAGCTCTGCCAGGCTCTGAGCAAGCCATGGCGCAGGATACCTCGGGGCTCTTCGGCATGATCCTGCTGCTGCAACTCCTGACCGCGGCCGCAGCAGCCGCCGTCTGGAGCTGGAAGCGATGGGGAAAGTGGCAAACCTGGCTCGTGATGACCCCCATCCTGCTGCTGCTCAGCATTCTCACCGGAGGGCAGATCAATATGCTTTTGCCGAACCTGCTGTGACCGAACCCGGTCACTTCGCCCAGTGCACCGGCACTTAGAAAGGAAACCCATGCGCAGAGCTGAACCGTACCACGACCAACTTCCCTCGCCCGCCGCCGTCCCAGCCTCCGAGAGCATCGTTGCTGAGCAGCCTGCACCGGGCTTCGGCTCCTTGATGCTCGACGATCAGGATCTCTGGACAGAGGAGAGCGCAGATGGCAATGGCCCGGCTGAGCTGCGCGCGGAGAACATCAGTGCCTGGTTCGGCGATCACAATGTGCTCGACCGAGTCTCTTTGACGATGGCGGCGGGCAAGGTCACCGCACTGATCGGCCCGTCGGGCTGCGGCAAATCGACCTTCCTGAGGATTCTCAACCGGATGCACGAGATGATTCCCGGTGCTTCCCTGGCCGGTGAGGTCAAGCTGGACGGCGAAGATATCTATGATCCGGGCCGACGGGTCACTGCGGCCCGGCGCAATATCGGCATGGTCTTCCAGAAAGCCAATCCGTTCCCGGCAATGAGCATTTACGATAATACGATCGCCGGGCTCAAACTGACCGGTCTTAAAGCCAGCCGTGATGAAAAGGACTGGCTGGTCGAGGATTCGCTGCGCAAAGCTTCGTTGTGGGAAGAGGTCAAGGACCGGCTGCACCAACCCGGAGGCGGGCTCTCCGGAGGCCAGCAGCAGCGACTCTGCATCGCTCGCTCGCTCGCGGTGGCTCCCCGGGTATTGCTCATGGACGAGCCGTGTTCAGCCTTAGACCCGACCTCCACTCGACGCGTGGAGGAAACCATCGAATCGCTGCGCGAACAAGTCACCATTGTGATCGTGACCCACAATATGCAGCAAGCTGCCCGTGTCTCCGATCATTGCGCGTTCTTCCTGGCTGCCCAGAACACCCCGGGCGTGATCGTCGAGCACGGAGACACCCAGGCGATGTTCAATCACCCCCGGGACGAGCGAACCAGCGACTACGTCAACGGTCGTTTCGGCTAGGTCAGCGGATGAAAGCTGTTTTCTCCACGCTGCTCGCCATCGCGGTCGTGCTGCCCGCCGGGGTCTGGCTCGCCACCCTTCAACAGGCGTCAAGCCACCCCGTTCCGACGGCGATCGGTGCTTCCGGGATGCCCGGCTCCGGCGATCCAGCGGCTCCGGACCAGTCCGCGGATATCTCGGCGGCCGCGCCGCAGGCTTCAGCCGGAGCACAGCACAAGGTGCTGTACGTCGATCAGCAGTGGTTGCAGCAGATCTCAGCTCGTACCGGCATCTCTCCCCGGGCGCTCAAGGCTTATAGTCAGGCGACACTCAATCAGGCGTGGCATTCCCCGGCTTGCCACCTGGGCTGGAACACGCTGGCTGCCATCGGCTATCTGGAGTCCGCTGATGCGACAATCGGCGGTAAGCAGTTGCGTCCCGACGGCAGTGCCTCCGAAAAGATCATCGGTCCGGCGCTGGACGGCGAGCATTTCGCCAAAGTACTCGATACCGACGGCGGCGCCCTGGACGGTGACCGAGTGTTTGACCGTGCCATCGGCCCGCTGCAATTCCTCCCGGCGACCTGGGCACAGTATGGAAAGGACGGTAACGGCGATGGCCTCGCCGACCCGCAGAACATTGACGACGCCGCCTGGAGCGCCGCGGCCTATCTCTGCGCATCGGGTACCGATCTGAGGAATGCTGAGGCTTGGAACGCTGCCATTCTGGCCTATAACCCCTCGCAGGATTATCTGCACAGCATTCTGCAGCGCGCCGATCTCTATGCGGAACTCGCTCGATGAACCGCCCGCGCTCGCTCCGACTGTTGGGGCGGGGAACACTGATCGGCACACTCGCCATAGCCCTGGCGGCGCTCTCTGTGGTCTGCTGGAATTTATTGGCACCGGCGGCGGAACCGAGTGCCACCGCGACGTCGAACATCTCGACGCAGCGGCCGTCCGCGTCTTCTGCTACCGCCTCTGAGCCTTCCGCGGGCCCTGCCGTCCCACGCCCTTCGCGGCCCGACGCCGCAGCTCCACAACCTGCCGCAGACCAGCCGCTCAGGGTTCAGTTGGGCCGCCTGGGCTTGGATTCCTCAATACTCCCGCAATCGAACCCTGCCGGTGGCCGCTTCAATCCGCCCACCGTCTCCTACACGTACTGGATGTCCGATTACGGCGCACCCAGTGCCCAGAGCGAGAACACGGTATATCTGATCGCCCATTCCTCAGGGAATGGCTACGCCGTCTTCAACCCCCTGCTGGATCTGCAGAAGCACAACGGGGCGGTTCGGAAAGGCGATGAAATCGTCGTCAGCACAGCACAGGGCAGTTACCGATATCTGGTCAGCTCAACCACCGTATACGACCAGAAAACAGTGGCTCAGCAGCCCGAACTCTGGGAAAAGCACCCCGGGCGGCTCGTCCTGATCACTTGCTTTCAATACAGCACCACTCTCTTTTCCGGCAAGAACTATGTGGTGTACGCGCAGTTCGCCGGGAGCACGGAGGGCCGCTGAAATGGTCAAGGACAGCACAGATCAGCTACCCGTCATCGTGCCCATCACCGCCCAGCTACCGGTTGTTCCGATCAGCCCGGCAGCTTCGTTCGCAGCGACGCCGCAGCCAGCTACCGTGAGGCGGCAAAACCACAGGCCGCCCCGAACCCGAACTCCCCAAGCCAGAACTCCCCAAGCCAGAACTTCCCAAGCCAGAAATTCCTCCAAGACAAAGCGGCGCTGGGGCGTTCCCTTGCTGCTCGGCGCACTGATCATGGCGCTCGCCCTGACCGTCACCGGCACTCTGAATGGCTGGTTCGCGCCCTTCCTGGCCGCAAGTTCAGCGGGTGCCAGCTCCTTGCTCGCGGTTCCAGCTGTGAACGGTCAGAGCCCGGAAGAGGCCACCGAACTGCTGGAAAACCAGGGCTTCAAAGTGGGTGGCCATAGCCGGGTCAGCAGTAACAGCGTCAAAAGCGGAAAGGTCGCAGGCACCGAACCAGCGGTCGGGAGCTTGCTCGGCAAAGGCGCTGTGGTCAGTCTGCTGGTCTCAACCGGCCCGGCTCTCACCGAGGTTCCAGCGCTGAAGGGCCTGACCCTGGAAGCCGCACAGCAGATGCTCGCCCAGGCCGGGCTGGCGATCGGTCAGCCCTCGGCTCAGAACTCATCGCTTCCGGCGGGAAGCATCCTGGAAAGTTCCCCGCCCGGTGGCAGCAGAGTGCCCCGGGGCAGCAAGGTCTCGCTGCTACTGGCCTCGGGCTGGACGGTGGTCCCGGGTGCACTGGTGGGCGGCACCGTCGACCAGGCAGGCGAGATCCTCAAAGCCGCTGGACTCGTGGTCCAGGAGAAGTTCGAAGCCAGTTCCGCGGCAGCGGGAACCGTTCTCGGGCTCAGCCCTGCCGAGGCCTCCCCCGTCGCGGTCGGCGGAACCGTGGTGCTGCTGATTGCCCGGCCAAGCGTTCCGAGCCCCAGCCCGAGTACCGTCTGGGTGACCGCCAAACCTTCCAGCACGGACGACGCCGGAAAGCCGCCTAGCAGTCCCTCCCCTGGCCCGTCCCCGAGCCTAGGCCCTGATGAGCCACCCGGTGATCGCTGATTCCCCGTGGTGCAGTCCGATGCCGAGTTGAGACGGATTGGTTAGGCTGAAGAGACAGCCTGCTGGCGACGCCGTCAGCTAGCTGACTGCCCTGAGCTCATTCGAGTTCGCGCTCGCTTCAAAGGAGAATCGCAATGGCTTCAGATCTGATTCCTGGCATCAATCCGCAAGCGGAACCCAGCGGCACCGGTTGCACGGAATGCCTCTCGGAACCGGAAGGCTGGTGGGTGCATCTGCGCCGTTGCGCCGAGTGCGGTCATATCGCTTGCTGTGACAGCTCACCAGCCCAGCATTCCAGCGCTCACGTGGCTAAGACCGGGCATCCGGTGATCACCAGTTTTGAACCCGGGGAAGACTGGTTCTATGACTTCACCACGGAGGCCTTCAGCTATGGCCCCCGATTGGCCGACCCTCAGTCGCACCCAGTTGATCAGCCGGTTCCCGCCCCGGCAGACCGTGTGCCGGTGAATTGGGAAGAACTGATTCACCGCTGAGTCGGCAAACACAACAGAGAAAGCCAGGGAGGGGCGCCGGCCTGAGCCGACACCCCTCCCTGGCGAAGCTGAGCTACTGCGCGGAGACGCCGCTCACGCTCTGGATCCAGGAAGCCGAAGCCGGCACCGAAGCGTAGAGCACATTACCGTGCGCATCACCGATGTCGCTGGAGGACACCGGGCCTGAGCAAACGCCGACCACCTTGCCGCCGATCACCAGCGGGCCACCGGAGTCGCCGTACAGAGCCTGCCCATCGATGCCCTTATGAGCGATCGCCGGGCCGGGCCAGTGACTGCTATCCAGGCCGGTCACCTGCACCACGGCGGTCTTGAGTTGAGAAGCTGCCGGGCCGCTCACGGTCTCCCGGCCCCAGCCGTAGATATTGCCCGAAGCGCCGACGCTCGGGTTACCCGCACCGAGCGTGGCATAGCTGCCTTGGAAGGCGCTCTTCAGCTCCGCCAGTGCCACGTCACCGCTGCTCCACTGGGCCACTCTCTTGACGCCGATCGTGGTGCCCTGGCCGCGGGTTGCGCTACCGAGCTTGAAGGTGATGGACGAGGCGCTGACATTTTCAACGCAGTGCTTGGCGAGCAAGACCCAGGTAGCGGAAATGATCGAGGCGCTGCAGTTGAACGAGCCGTTGACATACTGTTGTGCCGCGTAGGGGACCGTGGAAAAGTCGGCGACGCTGCCGGCAATGATCTCGGGAGCGGGCCTGACCGCTGCCTTGGCCAGCGGCGCAACCGGAGTTGCTGAGGCGGTAGCCAGTCCGCTCAAGGACAGCGCAGCCGCGGCACTCAATGCAGCGGCAAGACGGATCAATTTCATCGTGGACATTCCTTCGTTCGTTGGGACTCGGGTTATTCCAGCGCTTAACTGCGGGGGTCGCCGTTAAGCGAGATGCTCACTGTAGGCCGCTGCACCTGAAAAGAACCTGCCGATAAGCTCAAAAAACTCTCCCAAAAATCCTAAACAGGCAGTTTTTTCGTTGATTCTTCGCTGATTTTCGGGCAGGAACCTGGGTTCTAGATAGGCTGGTGGTCTAAATTCCTTCCAGCGATTCAGGAGTTCAGGGATGCCTTCCGAGAACGAACGCCGTTTCCCCAAAGCTCTCTACGAGACCGGGCAGGAACCGGATCCGCGCTTCTCGCTGGCCAATGAGAGAACCTTTCTGGCGTGGATCAGAACTGGGGTGGCGCTCATTGCGGCGGGCATCGCCATCGAGGTCTTCGCCAGTTCAGTGCATTCCGGATTGCGGCTGGCAGCCGCGATCATCCTGATTCTTGCCGGTATCGGCGCACCCGTCCAAGCCTGGTTTGGTTGGCTTCGCAACGAACGCGCCTTGCGCAATTCCACCCCGCTGCCCGCGCCTAAGCTTTCCGCTCCGCTTGCCGCCGTCGTCGTCATCGCCGGACTCCTCGTCCTCGTGGGCTTCTTTCTATGACAGCTGATCCGCCGGATCGGCTGTTCGACCCGGGCCTCCAACCAGAACGCACCGTACTTGCTTGGCAGCGTACGGCCCTGACCCTGTCGGTCGGCGCGGTGGCCATCGGCAGGGTGCTTCTGCCAGTTATTGGCATCGCCTCGTACGCGCTGACTTTCCTGGGCTTGGTTATCGTCTCACTGCTGTGGACCGAAGCGGGTCGGCGCTATCGGGCGCTGAATCACGCGCTGCTCAGCCCGGTACCAGCGGCACCACCTGGCCTGGGCCGGCTTGCTCTGCTGTGCGCCTCGGCTTGCCTGCTGCTCGGGCTGAGCGCCTTGGCCTTCCTGCTCAGTCGCTATCTGTTGTTATGACGCCGATTCCTGACCAGATAGCCGACCAGCGCACCGACCACCAAAACCGCCAGCAGGGTCACCCACAGTGGCGAGGAAAGCCGCCACCACAGCAGACTGATGGTGATGGTCGAGGTGTTCTGAAAGATGAAGACGACCACCACAATCACCAGTACTATGGCCAGCCATTTTTCTTTCAGGAAGCGGACGACGGCGTTCTGCTGAGTCGGTGCGGACCCCGGATTCGATGACATTTTCAGCCTTCCTCAAGACGGTCTTCGGTTATAGCCTACGTGCTTCGGGCATCCGGAGGCTGATCAGAGCCGGTGCACGACCGCCTTGGGCAACTTGAACATCCTTCCACTGAATCGCTCCACCGGATCCTCAACAGATAGATCACCACCCGCAAGACTTTCCCAACGAGTATCCGCACCCCGGGGCTTCCAACGGCTACTCATCGATAATTTCAATAATTCAATTTTTATCGATCAAATAGATTTCGATTTTTCGCAAATACAGATTTTTTCGAATGGATAAGCAAAATTAAATTCGATGACATTGCAGACTCGCCGACTCTCTGAAGAACAGGCACACGTTTCGCACAGCACGTGCTTCGCGCAACTTTTCACACACGCTGGATTCTGTTTTTAAAGCCGAGCGGCCCCGTGGATACAGGGATCAGCGGGGTCTTCCACAATGCTTTAAACCAGGTAGCGGCAGCAGTATTCGCCCTTGCTCTTCTGCTGAGAATGTGCGGCGGTAAACCTGAGGACTGATTTGCCTGATATTCAAATAAAGCCAATACTGTTCATGCATCATGTTAATTTGTGGGTCCGAAAAGTCCCTACGCGAGCCCCTGCCAAGGATGACTGTGTCCGACAAGTCCCCAATATCAAATAGCTACCCAGCCACAGTTGAAGGTCCTTTTGGCCTCAAGCATTTGCTCTATGCAGACTTCACAGCCTCTGGACGCCCCCTACCGCGCATCGAATCCTTTATCCGTGAACGGGTTCTGCCGTGGTATGCGAATACTCATTCCGATGCTTTCGCCGCCCAGAAGATGTCGCGACTGCGGGAGCAGGCGCGTACCGCGATCGCCCGTTCCACGCACGCCGATCAAACTCAGCACTCAGTGATCTTCACCGGCTCCGGAACCACCTCCGCGATCGCGAAATTCGCCCAGCTAATAGACCTGACGAATACTGTGACTCAGGAAGAGCTGCCTCCCGTGGTATTCATCGGTCCTTACGAGCACCATTCCAATGAGCTGGTCTGGCGGGAAAGTCGGGCGAAAGTGGTGCCGATCGGCGAAAACGCCGACGGCGGGATAGATCAGAAGATGCTTGAGCGCGAACTCGTCCGCCACCGAGACCATCCTCTTCTGCTGGGCTCCTTCTCCGCCGCTTCGAACGTCACCGGCATGCTGAGCGATGTTCCCGGTATTACCGGACTGCTCCATCGATACGGCGCACTTGCCGCCTGGGACTACGCCGCAGCGGGTCCGCACCTGGCGATCGATGTCCAGGGCTCTGAGACATCGGGGCACCTTGATGCTGTTTTCCTTTCTCCGCATAAATTCCTCGGCGGTCCAGACACCCCGGGCGTACTGATTGTGAATCGGGAGGCGGTGACCCGGCAGATCCCGACGACTCCTGGTGGTGGCACTGTCACCTTCGTCTCGCCCCGCCATCATCATTACGAATCACGTCTGGAAGTAAAAGAAGAAGCAGGCACTCCAGCGATCATCGGAGCGATCCGCGCCGGCCTGGCCTTCATGGTGAAGGACGAGCTGATCGCTGAGGGAATGGAATGCCGCGAGCAGCAGCTCGTGCAGGACGTGATGCGAAGGCTTCAGGAGATTCCGGGAGTTCGCATCCTGGGAAATCCAACGAGTGAGCGGCTCCCGATCATCTCGTTCGTGATAGCGAACGACTCCGGGCATTTCCTGCATCACAATCTGGTCGTGGGGATGCTGAGTGATCTTTTCGGCATTCAGGCAAGGGGCGGCTGCTCGTGTGCGGGCCCCTATGGACACCGTCTGCTGGACGTTGACGACCAGCGATCGGCGGCTTTCGAAAAGGTCGTCTTGCAAGGCTTGGAAGGAATCAAGCCGGGCTGGACCCGGCTGAGCCTTTCCGCAGCAGAACATAGCGCCGAGGAAATCGACTACATCATCGCCTCGATTGAGCTGCTCGCACGCTATGGCGACAGGCTGATCACCGAGTATCGATTCAATCCCCGCTCCGGTAGCTGGACCCATCGCAATGCAGTCAAGCCTTCGCAAAGCGAACTTCGTGAGTTGTTTTACGAACCGGCTGAGCGCAGCTCAGCGGAGACTCCGGCGGTTGAGCTGCCCGGGCTCGCCGAACAGCTCGCCGCGGCAGAGTTATTGCTGAGCAGCCTTCCGCTAGCCACGCCCGCTCAAGCAGTCATCGACCCGGCTTTCGATGAACTTCGCTGGTTTCCGCTGCCCGAGCCGTGCCTCACCACCGAATGAACTAATCGGTAGCCCTGGCCGTTGCAGCAGCGAACTCCGACGCGCTGGGTTGATTACCCCTGCCTCAGCGACCCGAGTGGTGGGACGGCTGCCTCGCAGTGCGCCCGCCACTCACCCCATCATCCAGAGCGGCTGATGGGGTGAGTGGCCTCGGCCAAGGTCTCGCAATCGCTCAGAGGCTGCTGAGGATCTTCTTCATTTTGTCGATTTCGAGTTGCTGATCTTTGATGATGTTCTCAGCTAACTGCACAGCGGCGGAATCTTGGCCATCACTCCGTTCTGCTTTTGCTGACTCCACGGCTCCCTGGTGATGGGCGATCATTTGAGTCAGGAACAGCTTCGTGGCGGCTGTTCCGGTCGCCGCAGACAGGGCGTTCTTCTCGGCGTCGCCCATCATTCCCGGCATTGCCATCATTCCTGTCATGGCTTCCGGTTCACTCCAGGAAGCGAGCATGGTTTTCATTTTCGCGATCTCGGGCCCCTGAGCAGCTTTAATCGCGGCGGCCAGATCCAGCACTCGCTGATCGATCCCAGCTTTCGCGAGGATCGTGTCGCTCATTTCCACTGCTTGCTGATGATGCACGATCATCATTTGCGCAAACATCGTGTCAGCACCGTTGTGTTTTGTCGGCGAGCTGCTGCTACTCATCGGAGTTGAGCTGTGATCCATACCCGGCATGGATGATCCAGCGGAGCCGGTAGAGCAGGCCGCTAAGCCAAGGGCAGCTGCAAAACAGATGGACAGCAAGGTAATTTTCTTGTTCATCAGAATCCTTAGTTGAGGGTAAACAGACAGAAGCCATCTCTTTGATGGTTCACCAAGAGATGGGCCGTGAGAGCCCACGGCCATGAGAGCTATTGTGAAAAAGTGACCCTTGAAAAGGTCACAGTGCCGCTCTAAAGCAGTGCCGGTCTAAGTACGACTGATGGACAGCTGATGTAACGAGGGAGGCGGCGGATCCACGCTCTTCGAGGGCAGATTCGCGGGGTTTGGTGAGCTCCCCGAGGTGTAGGCGGGGAACGAAGAGCCCGCCGGGGCTGCCAGCTGAGGCCCGGAAGGGATGAGCGGCGTGCAAGAAGGTGTGGCTGACATCCGGTCATCGCACTGAGCAGCACAAGAGCACGAATCATTTTCCAGCGAAGCCGGGATAGCAGATCCTTCAAGCAGTGAGAGGTGACCGGTCAACTGTCCCGTTGACTCCGCCATCACTGCACTGGTATTGGTTCCATGCCCCATCGTCATCGAGTGCATCGCGAGCAGTCCTACGCTGACGGCGATAACGGCCAGCAGCCGGAAGATCAGCTGCTGCCCGAACCGGGGCGCTGAACTCTCGGGAAGGAATCTCACTATTGCTGCTCTCATAGGGCGCGGTCGAGCATCGGACGATCACTCGTGATGCCGCCCTGAGTCAGCAGTGGCATCCGTCGAAAATATACCCCATGGGAGTATCCACATCAACCGCACCAGGGGGAGATATCAGAGGGGAGATATCAGGTCGACAGAGAGTCCAGCACAAAAGAGGGTCGTGTGCCGCTGTTGATCCAGCGGTACACGACCCTCTCCTACTTACTTGCAACGAGCAGCTAGCTCACCCGTGGTTGTCAGGCGCGACGCCTCCTGGTGAACCAGAGAACTGATGCACCAGCCAGCATGAACAGAGCGGCACCAATGCCCATCGGCAGGATTCCGTTCGCACCAGTGTCAGGCAGGTTCGGCTTCGGCGGAGTAACCGGGGTTACTCCCGCCGGAACAAAACCGAAGTCGACGTTGGTGGTGGTCTGGCCGATCAGCACACTCACCGGTCCGGTGACCTGAGTCGGCTTGGAGCCGGCCGGAGCGCCAGTCACTGTGACCGTGTATCCGTCGCCTGCGGGAACATTGGTGAAGATGTAGTTTCCCTTAGCATCGGTCTTGGTCCGTGCAATTTCCTTGCCGTCGCTGTTCTTCAGGATCACAGTGACTCCAGGCAGCCCGGGCTCGCCCGGATCCTGCTTATTATTGCCATTGCGATCATCGTAGACAGTTCCGGTGAGTGAGCCCACGGGGTTCGCCAGACCAGCATCAATCGTGTTCTGGACCTCTCCCGGTGCCACAGTGAACTGCGCTGTAGCGCCCTTCAGATCAGCGTTGGAATCATTGTCCGCAGCCGGATCAGTACCCTTCTTGACGAACACCATGCCGGTCGGCGCGGTGAACTTCACCGAGTAGGTTCCCGGGATGACATTCGTGAAGGAGTACTTGCCATCGGGGCCGGAAGTTGTGGTAGCCACAACCTTTCCACTCTTGTCCAGCAATTCCACCTTGACTCCTGGAATGCCTGGCTCTCCGGGATCTTTGACCCCGTTGCCGTTGCGATCCAAGAAGACGGTGTCACCGATGGTCGCAGGAGGCACCACACCGGCGTCAATGTTCTTGACCGCATCGCCGGAGGCAACAGTCACCTTCGCGATACCGCTGGTATTACCCGGCGAAGGAACGGCGTCCGAGTCCTTATTCGGATCGGTGCCCTGCTTCGGCTGAGTCAGAACCTTACCATCCGGCACCTTGAAGCTGACCTGATAGTCGCCAGGAGGCAGGTTGGTGAAGTTGTACTGACCGTCGGGACCCGTAGTGATCGGCTGAACCGGATTGCCATCGGCGTCCTTCGCCGGTTGGCCGTCCTTATCCAGCAGGGTCACCGTAGCACCAGGGATTCCGGGTTCATCAGCATCCCTCACGCCATTGCCGTTCTTGTCGTCGAAAACGGTAGAGCCGATGGATGCCGGAGTGAAGACCCCAGCGTCAACCGTGTTATTGATCGCTCCGGAGTCCACCGTGATCGGATCGGTGCTGCCATTCGGATTCGGATTCGAATCGTTATCAGCAGCCGGATCAGTACCCTTCTTAGTGAACTTCGTGCCGTCCGGGGCAATAAACTTCACGGTGTAAGCACCCGGAACCAGGTTGGTGAAGGAGTAGACCCCGTCAGCGTTTGTCACCTGGTCGGCTACCGGGTTGCCGTCAGCGTCCTTAACCGGATTCCCATCCTTATCAACAAGCTGAACAGTAACTCCGGGAACACCAGGATCAGTTGGGTCCTTGACTCCATTGCCGTTCTTGTCCTCGAAGACCTGGTTACCGATGGTGGCCGGCTTGAAGAATCCGGCATCAACGGTGTTATCGGTCATCCCCGAGTTCAAGGTCACCGGATCGGTAGTGCCGTCCGGATTCGGATTGGAGTCGCCGTCCTTAGCTGGATCAGTGCCCTTGGCCGTGAGCTTGGTGCCCTCGGGTCCGGTGAACTTCACCTTGTAGTTTCCTGGCGCCAGGTTGCCGAAGGAGTACTTTCCATCCGCTCCCGTGGTCTGCGCAGGGACTGGCTGACCGGACAGATCGGTGACCGGGGTGCCATCGGCGTTCAGCAGTTCCACCTTCACACCGGGCAACCCGGGCTCGCCCTCATCCTGAACTCCATTGCCGTTGGTGTCCTGGAAGACCTGGTTACCAATGGTGGCCGGAGTGACCAGACCAGCATCGATGGTCTTATTGTCGACGCCGCTCACCACGGTGAACGGATCGGTCTGACCGTTCGGATTCGGATTCGAGTCCTTATCAGCCGCTGGATCCGTACCCTTCGGAGTGAAGACCGAACCATCGGGTGCAGTGAACTTCACCGAATAGGTGCCAGGAACCACATTGGTGAAGGAATACTCCCCGTTCGGGCCGGACGTGGTGGTTGCCACCACGTTGCCGTCCTTGTCCAGGAGGTCGACCTTCACCCCGGCCAAGCCGGGTTCGCCGTCGTCCTGCACACCGTTGCCGTTGACATCGGTGAAGACAGTGTCACCAATGGTGACCGGTTTGAAGACACCCGCGTCGATGGTGTTATTCGGCGTACCCGAAGTGAGAGTCACTACATCGCTCGTGCCGTCCGGATTCGCATTCGAATCATTATCGGCAGCCGGATCGGTTCCCTTCTTAGTGAACACCGTGCCATCGGGAGCGGTGAACTTCACCTTGTAGCTACCGGGAGCCAGGTTGTCGAAGCTGTACTTGCCCTCCGCACCGGTGGTGATCGGCGCAACATCTGCACCGTCCACGTCCTTAGCGGGTGAGCCATCAGCGTTCAGCAACTCGACCTTGGCACCTGCAATACCCGCCTCATCGGCGTCCTTGACTCCGTTACCGTTGGTGTCCTCGAAGACCAGGTCTCCGATCGACGTCGGTTTGACCAGGCCGGCGTCAACCGTATTCAGAACCTGACCAGGAGCAACCGTCACCGGAGCGGTGGTGCCATCCGGATTCGCATTCGAATCGTTATCGGCAGCCGGATCAGTGCCCTTCTTAGTGAACTTCGTACCCTCGGGGGCAATGAATTTCACCGTGTAGGTGCCGGGAACCAGATTGCTGAAGGAGTAGGTCCCGTCAGCGTTTGTCACCTGGTCGGCTACCGGGTTGCCGTCAGCGTCCTTGACCGGATTTCCATCCTTATCGAGGAGCTGCACCGTAACTCCCGGTACCCCGGGATCAGTTGGGTCCTTGACGCCGTTTCCATCCTTGTCCTCGAAAACAGAGTCTCCGATGGTCGCCGGCTTGAAAAGCCCAGCGTCAACGGTGTTGTTCTGCTCTCCCGAGGCCAGCGTCACCGGATCGGTAGTGCCATCCGGATTCGCATTCGAATCATTATCGGCAGCCGGATCGGTTCCCTTGCTGGTGAACTTCGTACCCTCAGGTCCGGTGAACTTCACCTTGTAGCTGCCGGGAGCCAAGTTGCCGAAGGAGTATTTACCGTCGGCTCCTGTGGTCTGCGCAGCAACCGGTTGACCGGACAGATCGGTGACCGGGGTGCCGTCGGCGTTCAGGAGTTCCACCTTCACGCCCGCCACACCGGGCTCGCCATCGTCCAGCTGACCGTTTCCGTTGGTGTCTTCGAAGACCTGGTTACCGAGGCTTGCCGGGGTGACCAGACCAGCATCGATGGTCTTATTGTCGACGCCGCTCACCACGGTGAACGGATCGGTCTGACCGTTCGGATTCGGATTCGAGTCCTTATCAGCGGCTGGATCGGTGCCCTTCTTGGTGAAGAACGAACCATCGGGTGCAGTGAACTTCACCGAATAGGTCCCGGGGACCACGTTAGTGAAGGAGTACTCCCCGTTCGGATCGGTCGTGGTGGTTGCCACCACGTTGCCGTCCTTGTCCAGGAGGTCGACCTTGACGCCCGGCAAACCGGGTTCGCCGTCGTCCTGCACACCGTTGCCGTTGACATCGGTGAAGACAGTGTCACCGATGGTCACCGGCTTCACCAGACCTGCATCGACGGTGTTATTCGGCGTACCCGAAGTGAGAGTCACCACGTCGGTGGTACCGTCCGGATTCGCATTCGAATCGTTATCGGCAGCCGGATCGGTTCCCTTGCTGGTGAACACCGTGCCATCGGGGCCGGTGAACTTCACCTTGTAGCTACCAGGAGCCAGGTTGTCAAAGCTGTACTTACCATCCGCGCCGGTGGTGATCGGCGCAACATCTGCGCCGTCGGCATTCTTGGCTGGTGAGCCATCAGCGTTCAGCAGCTCGACTTTAGCACCTGCAATACCGGGTTCGTCGGCGTCCTTGACTCCGTTACCGTTGGTGTCCTCGAAGACCAGGTCTCCGATCGACGTCGGCTGGATGAGCCCGGCGTCAACCGTGTTCAGAACCTGACCAGGAGCAACCGTCACGGGATCAGTGGTGCCGTCCGGATTCGGATTCGAATCGTTATCAGCAGCCGGATCAGTTCCCTTCTTAGTGAACTTGGAACCATCGGGGGCGGTGAACTTCACGGTGTAAGTGCCTGGCACCACATTCGTGAAGCTGTACTTGCCATCCGCATCGGTGGTCACGGTCTGCACGGTGTTTCCAGCGTTGTCGACCAACGCTACCGTCACTCCTGGGACGCCGGTCTCGCCGGGGTCAAGGGTGCCGTTTCCGTTCAGATCGGTGAACACGGTGTCACCGATGGTCGCCGGTTCCACTAGGCCTGCATCGACGGTGTTGTTCGTCTGCCCTTGCCCCAGTTCAATGGTGTCGGTGACACCATCCGGGTTGGCGTTCGAGTTGTTATCCGCTGCAGGATCGGTTCCCTTGCTGGTGAAAATCAGACCGTCAGGAGCGGTGAACTTCACCTTGTAATTGCCCGGCAACAGGTTGCCGAAGGAATACTTGCCGTCGGCACCCGTGGTCTGATCCGGTACAGGCTGCCCATTGGCGTCCTTTGCCGGCTGGCCGGCCCCGTCCAGCAGACTGATCTTTACGCCCTGAACCGGGGTGTCGCCGTCGTCGAAAACACCATTGCCGTTCTTGTCCTGGAAGACCAGGTCACCAATCGAGGAGACCTTGATCAAACCAGCGTCAACGGTGTTGTTGTCCTGGCCCGAGGTCAGCGTCACAGGAGCTGTGCTGCCGTCCGGGTTGGCGTTCGAGTCGTTATCGGCTGCCGGGTCGGTTCCCTTGGTGGTGAACACCGTGCCAGCTGGCGCGGTGAACTTCACCTGGTAAGAACCCGGTGCCAGATTGCCGAAGCTGTACTTGCCATCGGCGCCCGTGGTCACCGGAGCAACAGGGTTACCGTCAGCGTCCTTAGCCGGTTGGCCGTTGCCATCCAACAGAGCAACTGTCACGCCCGGCACAGTCGGCTCACCGTTATCGAAGGTGCCATTGGAATCAGCATCCTGGAAAACCGTGTCACCGATGGTGGCCGGCTGGTAAACGCCAGCGTCAAGAGAGAGCTGAGACTTACCGAGTTCGACGGCGAAGGGCTGGCTGACGCCCGTTCCGCTCACCACCGAGGTGTCCTGTCCATCAGCCGGAGGCGTGGTGGGTGAGAACTTATACGGCTTGTCAGCAGTGGGAGGCGTCACCGTGATGGTGTACCCCTGACCCGGTGGCACATTGGTGAACAGGTACTTGCCGTTGGCATCAGTGGTCTGAGTTCCAACCACCGCCCCGTTGGCATCCTTAAGAACCACGGTTGCCCCGGCCAGACCGGGTTCACCCGCGTCCTTTGTTCCATTGCCGTTATTGTCCACGAAGACCGTATCGCCAACGCTGGACGTCGGAACCAAACCGGCGTCGACAGTATTGTTATTCGTTCCTGCGGTCAGGGTGATGACGTCCGTAGTACCGTCCGGATTCGCATTGGAATCATTATCTGCCGCCGGATCGGTGCCCTTCACGGTGAAGCTCTGTCCAGCCGGAGCAGCGAACTTCACCTTGTAGAGACCAGGTGCCAGATTGCCGAAGTTGTACTTGCCATTAGCATCGGTGGTCGCCGCAGCAACATCGTTACCGGCAAGATCCTTGACCGGCTGACCGTTCTCATCGGTCAGCGTGACAGTGACTCCAGCGACGCCGGTCTCCCCGCCGTCGAGCACCCCGTTGGCATTGGTGTCCTGGAATACAGTGTCACCGATGCTCGCCGGAGCGACGAAGGAGAAGTTCACATTGCCAGTGGTCTGATCCTTGGCAACGGTGATAACACCCGAGGTGGTGCCTGGGGTCGCCGTTGCCGGGTTCCCGTCGTTGCCCGGCCCCGCTGTGTCGGTGCTATAGGTAGGCACCGTATTTGCGGGCGGGTTGTTGACCTTGACCTTATAGGAGCCCACCGGAATGTTAGCGAAGCTGTAGTTGCCATTGGCATCGGTGGTTTGGGTCAACGGGTTACCGTCTGGGCCGTTGACCGGATTTCCATTCTGATCCAACAGAGCGACGGTGATCCCTGCCAATGAAGTATCAGGAGCACCCGCTGGCTTATTGCTGCGATTGCCGTCCCCATCGGTCCAGATCGTTCCGGAGAGGGTTCCCTTCGGGAACACCAACCCGGCGTCAATGGTCAGATTGTCAACACCGGCTGCCACAGTGAAGGCGTCCGAGGTACCCGGATCACCCAGCTGAGCTGGCGGATTGATATTGGAATCCTTATCAGCAGCTGGATCAGTGCCCTTTGTGGTGAAGCCTGCACCGGCCGGCGGGGTCACCCGGATCTTGTACTGTCCGGGTTCTGCGTCGAAGGAGTAGATGCCGTCCACGCCGCCGACGTTCGCGGTCGTGGTGGTGGCGACGACGGCGTCGTTAGAGTCAAGGAGTTCAACCTTCACGCCGTTGACACCGGGCTCGCCAGCGTCTTGAACACCGTTCTGATTGGTGTCATTGAAGACGGTGTCGCCGATCTTCTGCGAGGCCAGGGCGATGGGCCAGTCTTCGACTTCACCGACTCCGGCACCACCGGTGGGGGAAGTGGCGGGGTTGGTTCCGGTAGCCGGGTTATAGCCGACACGCAGCCGCATGAAGCTGGATCCCGCGGTAGTGCCAGCGGGAACAGCGAAGCTCAGTTGCGCGGTGGTGGCGCCGGGCGCAAGCTGTGCACAAGCACGCTCATTAGCCTGGAAGGCGCCGTCTTTATTGAAGTCGATCCAGCCACAGGCTTGACCCGCAGCAGTTACTCCGCTGACCGGAACCGTGACCGTGTAATTGGGCTGCGAAATATTAACCGATGGCGGGCCTGCCGGGCCGAAAGCGTCATCGCTATCCCCGGTACCAGCGGCGCCAGCATTCGGGCTGGCCGCAATATTAGCGTTCGGATCGATGCCCTTATCAGCAGCATCAACGGTGGAGGTGCTGCCAAGGGTGAGCGGTCCAACAGTGGCGTAGGCGGCGTTGCCTGCATCGTAGCTGGCTGGTGCATCCCCGTAGTCCTGCTGGGTGTCGAAGCTGATCAGGACGCCTTCTGGCGCAGCAACGCCGGCACCGACTCGGTTCTGGGTGGCTACCTCGAAGCCCAAGACCAAAGTATCGAGAGTGCCATTGACGACGAACGAGCCACAGCCGCCGCCTGTCTGAGCACCAATTTTTCTACCCGAATCAGTGGCTACATTTGGTGCACAACCGGCGTCGCTGAAGGTATTGCTGTCTTCAAGCCGTTTGCCACCCTGAGTAATGATTGGCTGATCGGTACCATCTGGGTTTGTGGCTGCACTGAGCTTAGTGAAAGTAGCGTTAACGGGGGCACCAGCGTTGCTAGCACTCGCGATGCTCGGCTGCCACTGCGCAGTCGTGGCCGCGACGACCTGATTAGCAGGATCTGTACATGTACCGCCAGTACAACGAACGGAACTACCGCCGATATCGCCGACGTTGAAAATCGGATTCGTCACCGGCTGATTGAATTTAATCGTGACCGTGCCAAAATCACACAGTCTTCCAGTGCCGACCTTACAAGTTGTTGGACTATCATCCGGGTTTGTGCCGGTGGGACCGGTTTGCACGGAGATGATGGCCTGCGAAGTGCTAGGGCGCTGACCGATCGGGGTGAAATTCACGCTTCCTACCCCGTTACGCGGGGCCGCCAAAGTCATCTGCTTGCCGTTGGATTGAATGGAAACGTTGTAGTTCAAACCGGTTTGGCCGTAGGCAAAGGTCCAGGTGTTTCCAACCTGAGTTCCGGAACCGGCTGGAATCACCAGCTGTGCTTCGGCGGGTGAGCTGAGCACCAGCCCTGAGACTCCCGCCGTCGTCAAGGCAAGCAACAAAGCCGCTGCGAGCGCAACAAATTTCTGCCAGAAGCGTTTGACCGAAGAGAATCTTCTCCCTCCCGCTTCCGGCGTTGAACCCTTATCTGTAAACATACTCACTCTAGTCACTCCCTTGATCTCCCCCGGTATTAGGTCCGATTTTTAGGAATAGCTCCACCGGGTGCACAGTGTTGAGAAAAGCTACTATCGGGGCTTCGACAATCCTCCCCCTGTCAGTAAACCCCTGATTGTGATTTATCTGTGAATTGCCATCATGAGCCTATAGGGAAACCCTGCTGGCCACCAGTGTCATGTAATGCATTGTGACCAAAGGGTTAGCTGAGCGACTTGACTGCGCGGAAAACTTCGAATCTGTAGCGGCCTGTTCTCGCGGTCTGACTGAGGTAGATTCAGAACATGGGCAGGAGAGTCAATGGGCTGGACGCCAGGCAGCGTGAAACACTCCGCAAAGAGTCGATACTCGATGCTGCTCTCACGTTATTCGCCGAACGGGGATACTCCAGTGTCTCTATCGAGGAACTTTGCCGTCACGCCCATGTGAGCACGAAGAGCTTTTACCTCTCATTCCAAGACCGCGAAGAATGCTACCTGCTGTTGATGCGCAGAACCGCCCAGCGGATCAAATCAGAGTTCCTGGAATTCCTGGACACCGAAATATCAGAAGCTGCAGACAGTGAAACCCTGCTTCTCAAGGCTCTTGCCTCAGCCTTCGGCGACGACCAACGTTACGGACTAGTGCTCTTCGGCAGGGGTTCAGCCACCACACCAGCGGTCGAAAGAGAACGAAGGATCAATCGTCGATGGGCGGCTTCTTTTCTCACCGAAATCTGGTCGAGACTACTACCTGGCGTTGCCATCCAAGCGGGCGTGGCAAGCGGGGTGATCGGCGGTTTTTTCAACATCATCGCTGATTGGATCAGTGATTTAGTGGAGCTCGAGGACGCCGATACGGTTGAGCTATACACTTCGCTCAGCAATTTCTATGACGTCGTCAAACCCGGGAAATAGCGGCATTGAGCCACTGAAAAGAACCACCCTCAAAGACAGCGATGATTGAAGAAAAATCTTTACGGAAAATTTCTCTTGTTTTAATTGCGGTATATATGGTTAACTAATCCAGATCTCTGCAACGTCCGAGAATCGCCTTCGAGGGGAAACTCCGTCGAAGTTCTCCGTTGCTCCGATCAACCATCGACAAGCCCAACTTCAATATCGCTCGCCTCGGCAGCCTACTTCTGACTGCGCTCCGCGCTTTCAGGACATTGGGGGAGAGGCTACTGCGGGCGGGATTAGGAAGGGCTTGTCGGTGGTGGCGTAGCCGTTCCGAGTGGCTGCGGCGCCATGCTGTGGTGATCCCACCGCTGCGGGCAGGCGAATCATCAGCTTTTCTCAGCAGGTGCAGACAAGGGCTCCAGCACGGAGAACTCCTCACCCCGCCGCAAACACCGCTGCAGAACAGTGTTAAGATCAGCATGCGCGATGGCGCAGCTTGTCACCGGAGCGGGCGGCGCAGATAGCTCGCAAACCTAACGAACACCTCTACACATACCAAGGACTGTCATGGCACTCCACGACCTCTGCGTCGGCCTGGGTCAGCACTGCGAGTCAAGCTACCAGATCCGCCGTATCACCGGGCAGCAGCAGGCCCACTTCTTCGACTGGACCGGCGTCACCCTCGACAATGTAATACGCATCATCGACGCGGACTTCCCCGTCTTACTGCGCTCGGGTCGGGTGGTCCCGAAACCCGATGGGCGCGGCGCCCGTGACCTCGACACCTGGCTCAGCTACATCCACGACTTCATTCCTCAGCCGGGCGCCACACTCACCCTCGACGATGTGGAGGAGCAGCTTCCGAAAGTCCGGGAGAAGTTCATCTTCCTGGCCGAGCGGTGGCGCGCTATGGCCGCCTCCGATGCGCGCGTTCTTTACATTCGTCAGGATCCCGAAGGAATCGAGAACGTCACCGATCTGCGGCGGCTCCAGGAGACCATTGCGCGCCGCTTCCCCGGCCACCGGTTCGCGATCCTCTGGCTGCGGCGCGAAGCGCCCGAGCACGTCGAGGAGTTGCCGCCGGGTATTGCCTACCGCGAGGTGCCGCTGCTGCCGGGTCGGTGGGAGGGCGACGATGCGGCATGGGATGAGCTGTTCGCTTCCCTCCCGGAACGCACCCTCTGGTCACTCCCCCGGGTACAGGTGCCCAGCCAGTGACAGGCTTGGCTGCGACGAGCTCGGCGGCGATTGGCGCAGTGCGCACCGCGGTGCACCGGTTCACGAAAGACCTCGAGACGTGACGAGCATCTCGGTCCTCATTCCGCTGCACCCCGACGACTCGGTGGAAGGCAGCTCGCGGGCGGGAGTCTGGGAATGGTGCCGGAGACAATGGCAGAGAGCACTAGAGCGGGGCATAGTGGACGAGGTGGTGATCGGTCACGATCCACTCAGCTCAGCGGCCTTCTCTCGAGCACGCGCTCTGAACGACGCCGCCGCGCGCGCCCAGGGCCAGCTGTTCTTCCTGGCCGACGCGGATCAGGTACCCGATCCCGAGGCGATCTCCTTCGGCGTCGCCCGTACCGTGCACTACCCATTCGTCAGGCTACATGACCAGGTCACCCGGGCTAGCAGAGCGAGCACCGAGCAGATTCTCCAGGACAGCGGGGCCGCACTGCGATCAGCTATCTGGCACGACGTCGATGACTCTCCGCACAGTGCGCTGGCGGTAACGCGCGCGGCGTTTATCCGTACCGGCGGCTTGGACGAGGAGCACCCTGACGGCGAGTTCCTCGATCAGCTGCTGGCTGCTCATCGAGGCTCGCACACCGATCGCGTGATTTACTGCGGCAACGCTCTCCGCAAGCTCTGGACAACTGACGAGCAGCTGCGCTCCGCGACTCCGAATCGAGTTCCGGGCCGGGTTTCAGATCAGGTTCAGGGCTGGGTCCGGCAACCCGGATCTGATGCGCTGGCCCGACGTCGGGCAGCCGGCGAAGTGATCATCACGTCACTGCTGACCGGCACACCTGATCCGCAGCGCACCGTGGCCTGGGAACCCGATGTCACGGTGCTCGACGAGCTGCGCGGCTCTCTGTCCAATCTCGGTCACGGACTCACCGTGTTGGCCGACGAACTAGCACCGACCAGCGAGCCAGACCTGACCATCGCCGAGGTCACCCCGCCCACCTGCAATCCGTACTTCCAGCGGCATCTGTCGGCCTACCGCTACCTGGCGGAGAATCCCTGGATCAGTTTTGCCTGGTGCGTCGACGGCAGCGATGTCGAGATGTTTCGCGACCCGTTCCCTGAGATGGAACCCGGCAGGCTCTACCTCGGCTACGAGCCGGAAATCCTCGATACCCCGTGGATGCGGCAGAACCATCCGGCTCCGTTCATTCAGAAGATCTTGGACGATCACGGCCAGCAGCGACTGCTCAACGCGGGTCTGATCGGCGGCGACCGGACCACCATGCTGCGCTTCCTCGGGGCGATGGCCGAGGAGATAACCCCTCGACTGCCCACGGCAACGGACGGTGTGAGAGGTCGTGGCGGCGGGGGTCGCTCCGTTGGAAATCTGGGCGTCGGGGACATGGGGCTGCTCAACGCCGTGGCCCGGCGACCGGAGTTCAACGAGATCCTGGTGACCGGACCACGGGTCTGCACCCTTTTCAAGTCCTACCAGACGCCGGAACAGGCTCCCGCGGCGTGGTGGGCACATAAATAAGGGCGGGCCCACGCCAGCGGCTATTCGGCAGATGATGCGGTGCTCTCACACCATTGGTGGCTGTCTACAGCATCCAGCAAGATAGCAGAATGACCGTCTCCCAATGGCACAAGCTCTACACAGCTGAGGTCGCAGCTCCGCCTCAAGTGTTATTCGAGTTGCTTGCGGACTTACCCAATTATGTCCGTTGGCTGCCCCGCGGTCTACGGTGTGATCGCGGAGCCAGAGCCAGCGCAGAAATCCGCTAGCTCGGTGGCCCCCATGCTCCGATGAACCGCCGACAAGCCCAACTTCAATATCGCCCACCTCGACAACCTAACTTACGAATCTGCCCCGCGCTTTCTGAAAATTTGGAGATAGACCACTGTGATCGAAATGAAGAAGGGCTTGTCGGTGGTAATTAAAACAACCGATTAGTAGGTCTCAGAGACCACTACACATAGCGTGCACATCAATTGCATTGGTGAACTTCTCAGTGGTAGTAACACCGCTCTTGACATTAGAGAAATCAGGACCTGCCGCCTGAGCGGTAGGAGCAAGAAACAGTGATGCGGCGAAAGCTCCACCTACGAGAACAGACACAGTTGAGATGCGAGCAAACTTGCGCTTTACGGAGATCATATAAGAACCCACCTTCTTATTTTTATCGGATAAATATTACCTAAAGTGAGTATGCCTCCACTCTTTAAAAGAGTCCGGCTACAGGCATCCAGACCATGAGAGCTATATCTCATGACTCACTCGATACAATTTTTACTTTTGTAAAGTCACTTGTCAATCATCTATGGGCCTATCAAATACAAATCTGCCTAAGCGGTTCTTATCGCGTAGCCGACAGGATCTATGACTTGCCATCACGACCTGGATCGAAACAACCTACCATCACCGACGACGGCAAGGGCGGCCGAGGAAACTCATACCCACCGAGTATGAAACAAACAACCAGACCGAGTCTATAGCGGCCTAAACCCCGCACCAACAGAAACCGGAGCAATCTCGCACCGAGCGAGGATGCGAATAGACAGTAGGAAAACAGTAGGAA
Organism: Psychromicrobium ferritrahens; assembly: GCF_043789415.1. NCBI lineage: Bacteria > Bacillati > Actinomycetota > Actinomycetes > Micrococcales > Micrococcaceae > Psychromicrobium > Psychromicrobium ferritrahens. The sequence goes on from NZ_JBDLLW010000001.1 coordinate 961,396, forward strand.
AGTAGACCATCGACTCACCAGGCTCGATCACTACCAAGCCTGCATCAGAGCAATTCTGATCGATATCGACCGCCAAAGGCTCTACCGGAGAACCAACACCACAGGAAACACCTGGCAAACCAGACTCTATAAGATAGGGCACCTAGACCAACGAGGAAGCGATCCTCTGCTCAACAGAACCATTCGCCATCGCGAAAATCAAGAAACACCCACACCAGGGGTTCGACTACGTCAAAACGGTGGAGCATAGGAGATTCGAACTCCTGACCTCTTCGATGCGAACGAAGCGCGCTACCAACTGCGCCAATGCCCCGGATAAATTCATTCCAAGCTGCTAGCCTACGCCACCCTGGGAGACAGTTCAAAACAGCGATTCGCCCTCGGCTCACGCTAATCTGAGCGAATGGATCAGCGAATCACTTTCGTCACCCTGGCGGTGGCAGATCTGACAGCCACCAAAGAGTTCTACCTCGCCGCGCTCGGCTGGGAAGCCAGCTATCAGGACGAAACGGTTCTGATGCTCCAGGTGGCTCCCGGCGTCATGCTCTCCTTCTGGGACGTCACCGAGTTCGAGGCAGAGGTGGGTCCGGTGAAGCTGGGCCAGGCTCCGCTGACTCTGGCGCACAATTGCCGCAGCGCACAGGCTGTGGATTCCGTGCTGAGAACCGCAGTGAATGCTGGCGGGACGTTACTCGTTCCGGGCACCGCTCGAGCCTGGGGCGGCTACTCCGGGTATTTCAGCGACCCCACTGGTTACCGCTGGGAAATCGCCTGGAACCCGAGCCCGCTCGGTGAGCGCTTACTCGACGAGGCAGATGCGGCGGCCCAGCTCTGAGCGCGTCGATCTCAGAGGATTAGTGCCCTGCTCCAGAGCGCGCGGCCCATTCGGCAAAGCGCTCCCCCGGCACCGTTGAGCCCAACTCCAGGTTCTTCCCAGCTCTGAGGAATTCGCCAAAAGCGCCCGGTAAAGGCATCTTCAGCCGCGCTCCGCGATGCCCCGCTGCTTTCCACTGCTCGGAGAGCTCTGCCATGCTGAGCACCTCTGGCCCGGCGACCCTGGTTTCAGCCGCTCCCGATTCAGCAGCATCCACGAGCGCTCGCGCCACGGATTCTACCGAGATCGGCTGAAAGGAAACCCCTGAGAACACCGGTATGACGCCGGGAAGCGCACCCAGGATGGACCCGATCAGGTTGTGGAACTGGGTGGCGTAAACCACGGAGCCTGGCTGCCGCGGATCAGAGTAGAGCGCAGCTCTGGCAGCTTGCGCCCGATAATAACCGTAGTCGGACTGCTCGCAGTTCAGGATCGAAAGCAATACGGTTCTGCTCATCCCCGCCTGAACAGCCGCTTCCCTCAATCGCCCCGAAGCCGCTGGCAGCGCTCTGAGAGCCTTACCGAACTTGGCATCCAGAGTATCGATCAGGGCATCAGTACCCGCAACCGCATCAACTAAACCGCCGCCGTCATTGGCGTCGGCGATCGCATGGCTCACCCCGGGGAGCAAGGCTTCCGGTCGATGGCGGGAGATCACTCTCACCTGATGCCCACGGCTCAGCGCCTCGGCAACTACAGCCCGGCCAGCGGTTCCGGTACCCCCAGCGATGGCGATCAGCATTAGGCGCGACGGCGCTGCAAGACACCATCGAGGTTGCTGAGCCCAGCGGCCTGTTCGGGCTTCGCGGCAGCTCCGGCAATCCCTGCCTCGCTTTGCTTGATAGAGGTCTTAGCGCTGGCCTTCGGAGCTTCTGGCAGATCCAAGGGTGCAGGAGCCGGACGTTCAGCCTTGGCCGCTTCAACATAGACCGGCTTAGGCACCGCTACCGGCTCCCAGCTGCCATCGTCTTTGACATCCGCGCCCTGGGAAACAGCGATCGCGGCCTGCCGCAATTGGGCGGCACTCAGCTTCTTGGGTTCGACGTTCTGCTGCGCATCGGCTGCGGGCTGCGCATCGAAAAGCTTGGTCTCCTTGGCGGGAGCTTCGGGCTCACTGGCTTCCGGCAAAGGCTTAGACGCCACGATCGGCTGATTGCCCATGGCCTGCTGGAACACCCGCTCCAGCCGCTTCTTGCGGTCCTGCAAAGCCAGGAAGCGAAGCGCCACGACACTCAGCAGGAAAACCACTGCCGAGATCACGGGAACCCACAGCGAGACCAAGCCAAAGGCGCGCAGCACCATGGTGACGACGGCCGCCACAACAGCCAGCACACCAAGCAGGGCAATAGCCAGCCGCTCGTAACGGATCTTGAAACGATCAGGCCGCTGTGCCGCCTGCTCCGAAGAACCCGACGTAGCTTGAACCGTTGCAGTCATAGCAGCCTCCCGAGGCTGGGCAATATTGGATTCCATCAGCACTGTCGATGAGCCGGCGTCTTTCAAACGCTGGACGACGCTCTCGCTCGCCACCGCGACTCGTGCTTTTCGCAGCCGTAAAACATAAGGTCCCACCCAGATCAGCCACAGAGCGACCAGGATCGCTAAGAAAACTGATGTATTGAGTGGGATGTTCACATCTCAACTTTAAAATCCAGGTTCGCCCCGGCCCCGCATTAGCGGCGGTGTGTCGGCTTGAATCTACCTCACACCGGCACCTTGAGGGCCCTCAGTACCCCAGACGCGATAATAAACCGCCGGGCACTTCCTCTGCGGTCAGCGCGAAAGAACGATGATCGGCCCAGTCGCCGTTGATGTGCAGATACCTCTTCCTGATTCCTTCATCGCGGAAGCCGAGCTTCTCAGCCACCCGCAGACTCGGACCGTTCTCCGGGCGGATATTGATTTCCATCCGATGCAGGCCCAGGCTCTGGAAGCAGTGATCCGTAGCCATCGCCAAGGCCGCCGGCACGATGCCCTGCCCGGCTCTGGCCCGGTCCACCCAGTATCCAGCGGTGGCCATCATGGCGGAGCCCCAGATGATATTGCTCACCGTGAGCTGACCGGCAAAGCGGGCGACGCCGTCGTCGTCCCTGACGGTGATCGCGAAAGGCAGCGCACTGCCGGCTCTGGCCTGTTCGTTGAGCGAACGCACCATCTCTCTGAAGCTGGGAAGGCCAAGACTCGGCTGCGGATTCGTGGCATCCCAGGGCTGCAACCAATCCCTGTTGCGGGCCCGGACTTCCTGCCAGCTCTGCTTGTCTCGGTTTTTAAGGGGTCGCAGGATGACAGGGCCATATTCCAACGTCACCGGCCAGCTAGCGACCCCCCACACGACCTACTTGCCCTGTCCTACGACAAACTCCTTGAGCCAGCCACGCAGATCGGCACCGAGTTCGTCATTTTCGCAGCCCAGAGTGACAACTGCTTTGAGGTAGCTCAATTTGTCTCCGGTGTCGTAGCGACGTCCGGTGAAGACCACGCCGTACACCCCGGAGCCTTCGCCGTCGGCCGTCGCCAGGGTCTGAAGCGCATCGGTGAGCTGGATTTCGTTGCCCCGGCCGGGCGCGGTGCTCTCCAGCACTTCAAAGACCCGCGGGTGCAAAACATAGCGGCCGATCACCGCAAGATTTGAAGGAGCATCTTCCACAGCCGGCTTTTCCACCAGTTCGCGGACCCGGACGAAATCCTCGCCGTCGATGGCTTCCATATCGACGCAGCCGTAAGCACTGATCTTGGAAGGCTCTACTTCAATCAAAGCGACCACTGAGCCGCCAGTCTTTTCCTGCACTTCCAGCATGGTGCTGAGCAGTTCGTCACGCTCGTCAATCAGGTCATCACCGAGCAGCACCGCGAAGGGCTCATTGCCGACGTGGGTTTTGGCGCGCAGCACCGCGTGCCCCAGGCCTTTGGGATCGCCCTGACGGACGTAATGAATTTCACCGAGGTCGGTGGCGTGCTGCACAGCCTCCAGGCGCTCTTCGTCGCCTTTCTCTTCCAGGAGACGTTCGATATTGGGCACCCGGTCGAAGTGGTCTTCCAGGGCACGCTTATTGCGGCCGGTAATCATCAGCACGTCTTCAAGGCCGGCGTCCACCGCTTCTTGAACCACGTACTGAATTGCTGGTTTATCGACCACGGGGAGCATTTCCTTCGGCATGGCCTTAGTTGCGGGCAAAAATCTGGTCCCCAAACCTGCGGCCGGAATAACGGCCTTGCGGATTCTTTGCGCATTTGTCATTGTCTTAGATTACTGGAGAACTCTGTTTTAAAGGAGTTGGGAAATTGGCGAAGGAAAAAACGTCACAACGAAGGCTTTTACGAGCCGCCCGCTCCTCATCTGCAGCTATTTCTAGTCAGGTTTCGGCTGAAGGATTGCGCACCACAGGCCTGGAGCTCTTCAATTCCCTAGAGCTCCCCGGTGCGCGTCAAGCGATTGCAGGGTATCTGCCGCTCGGTGACGAACCAGATGTCATCCCGCTGCTCACCGCCCTCGAACTCTCGAGCCGCACTATTTATCTGCCGGTGTGCGAACCGGATTTCCAGCTGAGCTGGGTTTCCTGGCAGCCAGGCGTTCCGCTCCGGCGCAGCAGCTTCGCTCCCGTCTGGGAGCCGGTCGGCGAACCCCGGGGAATCGAGGTGATGAACTCGGTGGGCTTGATCCTGCTGCCCGCCTTGGCCGTGGACAGCGGCGGAACCCGGATGGGACAAGGCGGGGGTTATTACGACAGGTTCCTCGGCTCGCTGCAAAACCTGGATTCTTCGACTGAGCGAAGGACGCCGGGCCTTGACCGGCCAGTCACAGCCGCGGTGGTTTATCCTCAGGAATTCATCTCGGAAGCTTCTCTGCCGAAAGAAGAGCACGATCAGGCGGTGGATTACGTCCTCACTCCGGAATTCTTCAGTCGTCTTGAGTGTTAGAATCATCAGTCGAGACGTGAGCTAGTCTCGTTTAGCTGTCCGGAGGATCCAACGTTGCCAACCTATGCGTATGCCTGCAAAGACTGTGGGCACAATTTCGATATCCAGCAGTCGTTCAGCGATAGCTCCCTGACGGTCTGCCCTGAGTGTGGTGGGCAGCTTCGCAAGAAGTTCAACTCAGTGGGTATCTCTTTCAAGGGTTCGGGCTTCTACAGCACCGATTCCCGTTCCGGCAGTTCGGCCAGCACTCCTGCGGCACCCGCCACAAGCCCCAGCGCGCCCGCTTCAGAAACCAAGACTTCCACTCCAGCGTCCAAGTAGTTCCCGCGGCACCATTCCCCATGGCGGAATGAATCGTCCTGCACCGCGGAGTGAAACTCAATATCTCTGTGCATGATTTCTGCACATCCAGGTTCGAATTGCCTTTTTAGCTGATTCGGCGCTAGCTCTCGATCTAATCTCAGCAGATGAAATTCAGTCGCCCTGCTGCACTGCCTTTGCTGATCAAAACACTTCGTCTACTCCGCAGACGACGCCGACTCATCTCGGCATTGCTTTTCTGCACGGCCGCGGCGATCGCGGTGAGCGAACTCACCCCGGTCAGTCCGCTCACCGAACTGGTTCTGACGGTGAACCAGGATCTGCCCAGCGGAACAGTACTGAAATCGGAGCAACTCACAGAAGTCAGGCTACCTCCTGAGGCGGTGCCGGATTCGGCGTTCAACCGGGTGGAACAAGCTAGTGGTGGTCAGCTGACTGCCCCGGTCAGACGGGGTCAGGTTCTCACCGATGCCTCACTAGTGGGGGAAAAGCTCTTAGTCGGCGCCCCACCGGGTAATGTGGCCGTTCCACTGCGCGTCTCGGATCCTTCGACGACCCGCTGGTTGGCACCGGGCCAACTCGTCAATGTGCTGCTGAGCCCTCAAGACGCGAGCGGCGGCTACCAGCGCGGCCAGTTGCTGGCCCAAGCGATTCCAGTGCTCTGGATTCCAGCCAAGGCTGATGCCCCGTCGACTCTTTTAACGAATAAGGACGATTCCACCGACGGCCTGGTACTAGTCAGCGCGACAGCCCAGCAAAGCACAGCCCTTGCCACTGCCGCCAGCCGCGGCAAGGTCTCCCTGGTTCTGGTCACCGGCTAGAGTGCTCCGCTGAGCTCCGCACAGCCTAGCCCCAGTGGGGAGGTTTCTGTTCGCGAAGCCAAGCGTCATGATCAGAGTTTTCTCGGTCTCCCCAGCTCTGCGGCTCGTCCTCTGCCGCTCGCAGCGGAATCACCGGAGTACTCGGGGTGACCACTGCTTTGGCTGCGGTCTTGGCGCCTTTTCCGGCGTCCGCAGAACTGAGCGGCTGTTCCGGGCCCGCGGTGACTGAGATCTCCGGTGCGAAGGGATCCGAGGACGAGGGTCCGAGGGTCTCTCCGGTTTTACCGTGCAGGGAAGGAAAGTCTCCGGTGCTCAACGAGGGCTCCAAACCGAGATAACCGCCGATTCGATCAGCGCAACTGGAAGGGTCAGTAAATACCTCAATGGTCCACAACGGCATATACCGCCAGCCACGTCGTTCCAAGAGTTGCGGGCGCAGCCTGCTGCGCTCCCGAACGCTCATCCGCCGGTAGCTGGCAGAGCCGTCTGATTCCACCGCCACCGGAGTCGGAATCTCCTCATCGGGCAAGCCGAGATAACGCAAGGGGTCAGCAGCCGCGACGATATCTATCACGCCGTCATAGTTGTACCAGACCCGGGCATCCCGGGCCCGCAGGCGATCCGCCAGATCCGCTACCAAGGGATCCTCTTCGAGGGTCCGTTCGGCGGCTGCACCACGAGAGACCGGGTTGTGCAGGGACGCCTTGCCCCCGAGCTCTCGCTCCAGCAGCTGATAAAAGTCTTGAGCACCATGATTGAGCTTGCCGGTGTCCAGGTCTTCGGGCCTGAAGCAACTCAGAACGATCAACTGCTCCCTGGCCCGAGTCATTGCGAGCGCAAACTTGCCCCGCCCACCGCTTGCCGAAAGCGAGCCGAAATGATGCAAAGCCCGCCCGTGTGGCGTTCTGCCGAAGCCCAGGGAGAAAATAATCCGATCTCGGCTCAGTCCAGCGGCGCGGTCAAGGTGCGCCACCCTGAAAGGCTCGGTACCAGCACTGAAGAAGTCTTGAAGTTCGGGATGATTGGCCACATTGATCCGGATCGCCTCAGCCACTCGTGCAGCGTGACGCGCGCTCGCAGTGATCACCGCGAGCGAGGACCTCGGGTGCGTCCGAGCGCTCTCGAACACCAGATCGACCACGCGATTCACCTCGGCCGCCACGGACTCGACTCCAGATCCATCGCTGCCCGGCAGCCCAGTGCCGTCGGCGAGATACTCCACCTGAACCGCCCGATCCAGGCCGGTAACCGCCTTGCCATCGGGCAGGAACTGCAGCGCCCCTTCGTAGAAGTCCTGGCTCAGCTGACGGCTCAACTCTTCATCGATGCTGCGGTAATTACGTTTCAGGTGCAGCGTCGGCCTGATCTTACGCAAGGCGGCAAAGGCACTCAGTTCTGGAGAATCCGCTTTCCCCTCCCCCTCGGCGACTTCGCTCACGGCAACCGTGAACGGCACCGGAGCTGGCAGATTATCGTCGCCGAAGGCCACCACCTGCTTAGCCCGGGCGATCGCGGGCAGCGCAGCCTGCAAGGAAATCGACTCAGCGTCCAGCAGCACCACGGTGTCGAAACGCATCTGCTCAGGCAGTGCCGTGGGTGCGATATGCGGGCTGGCCGTCCAGACCGGCACCAGCAGATCCAGTAGGTCAATGGCGTGGGTGCTCAACAGATCGAGGCTGATCCGACCGTCCTTGAGCATATTCTTCAAGAATTCGCTGGAGCGATTGGGCGAGGAAACCGCTTCACGCCACTTCGAAGCGAGTTTCCAACGCAACCGCGACGCCCCGGAGACGATATGCGCTTGATCTGCCAGCCGATATTCAGCTTCGAGTTTTCGCAGGCTCTCGCCGTCGGACATCGCCAGGTAATCATCGCCGCTGATCATCGCTTCAAGCGCGGATTGCCACCAGGCGAGTTCCAGTTCCGCCCGAGTCTGTGCAGGGGCTACTTCACGGGCCGCCAGATCGTCCAGCAAATCACCCAGCCCGTGTTCCCGCATGTTCTCTTCCAGCAGGGTTCGCTCAGGTAAATTCTCCAGAGTCTGCCGATCATCGGCCAGAGCGGCCAATCGTGCCACCAGTTCACGGTGATCAGTGGTTTCCAATGCCCCGCCCTGCGCGGTACGTTCTAGAACCGCATCCAGCTTGAGCAATTCAGCCATCAGTTCCTGGTAGCGGTTCCGCAGCTCAGCGAGCCCCGAGGGAACCGCTGGGTGCCGCTGACTCGTGGTGACCTCCGCCCACTTTTCTCGTTGTTCCTGCACCAACAACAAGGAAGTATGCAGATCATCGATATGCACCCCTGGTCGAACATACTCTTTGGCCACTCTGCGCAACCGAGAACGCTGCATCGAAGGCATCTCGAGATCACGATCCCGCCGCCAGGTCGCGGTGGCAGTGGCCGAAATCAGATCCGTCACCGGGCGATCGAAGATGTCGGGCATGAATTTGTCCAGGCTTTCCCGGACGGCGACCAGCAGATTCAGCTGCTCGCCCCACTGCGCGAAGCTGCTGCCGTGGGTGATCTGGGCGTATTCGGCGACTTCATCCATCTTCTGCGCGAAAGCGGGTACATCTTTGAGCAATGAGACCGCGAGCGCATGGGCTTCTTCGGTTTCTTTGCGGGTCACCAGCCGCGCTCCGTACCAGGCGCTGTCCGTTGAGGATTTGCTGAAACTGCCCAGTTCAGCAGCCCGGCGTAGGCGACCGCCTAGTTCTGCGCGATCCTTGATGGCATCCAGCACACTGCGTTTGAGCCGCACTGTGGTGGCCGGAGCCGGATGAATAGAGGTCAGCTCGGCGAGTGATTGCATGGCTTGATACGGCGAGCATCCCCAGCGCTGACGCACATTATGCAAGGAAGCCACATGGTCGAGCAGCTGATGACGGTGTGTGGTCAACGTGGAGTGCAGGTTCTCCAGTCGCGGCTCAGCCGACTTCTCATTACGCACAATGGCGCGCACCAATTGAGCTTTCAGTTGATGTGCCCCGGTCTGGGCGCTCAACTGCAGCAACATGCTATCCAGCGACAGGCCCGCGAAGCGCTGCGCCAATTCGTTGAGCGCGGCACGGCGTTCGCTCACCACCAGCACGTTCTTTCCGTCATAGACCAGGGTGGCAATGGCGTTCATGGCGGTCTGCGTCTGGCCGGTTCCGGGCGGCGCAGCGACCACAAGGGATTCCCCGGCCCGAATGGCGTCAAGAACCAACTGCTGCTCGGCGTCGGCGTCGAGCACCAGGAATTCCTGGCGCGGATCTCGTTCATCCAAGGGCTCGAAGCGCTGCGGGTCCACCGGCTCCGGAGCCTCCACTGGAAGATCGCTCTCCACGGCTTTCCAGAGCTCAGCGACCAGGCCCTCGGCAGCCCGGAGCGCAGGATCGGCCAGGTTCTCTGCTAAATCGGCGAAACTGCCAACCAATAGCTGATGATCCACTGTCACCCCGGGGATGGTGGTGGTGAGCACGCGGAGATGTTCCAGCACCGGCGCGGGTTCAAAGCGCGCCGTGTTGTAAGCCAGCCTGGCGACGGCCTGCGGGTCAAAGGAAATTCCGTACTGACTTTGCAGCACCCTGACCAGGGCGGGGTTGAGCTTGGCTTGGCCGGTGAGCTGCAGCTCGTAGTCGTCCTGCCCGGGACGAGCGCTGAGCGCGATTGAACTGAGCATCACCGGAGCGCTGAGCTGCCGGTGGGTTCCCGCAGCGGAGGTCCCCCAGCTGACGGTACCCGCTGCCAGATAGCCGACGTCGAGACCACGATCCGAGTTGAGTTCCTGAATCTTGGCCCGCAACAACCTGGTGGATTGCATCGCGCGGTTGAGCTGGACGGTTTCTCGGATCAGGGTGGAGAGCCTGGTCTTGCGGCCAGCCAGCAACTGAGCCAGGCCTGAGGGATGCGCATGGGTCAAATCGACGGCGCCGATTCCGGCGGGGTTGAAGGCGAGCAGGGTATTGCTCTCCGCAGAAGGCTGCAGTCCGTCGAGCCAGGCATTCAATTGCTCTGAGCTCTCGGGCTGACTCGCTTTCTCGGACACTTTGGCCTTCTTTTCTGCCTTGTTTTTCGCGCTCTCTGATTTGCCCGGCTTTCGGGCAGCCTTGCTCTCGCTCACGGTGGGTTCTTGCTGTGCATCCCTCGTCGTCTCAGGCACCTCGGCGCGCACGGCATCGTTCGTTGAAGGGCTCTGCCGCGTGGAACGCTGCAATCTCGACCATACCGCCATGTTTTCGAGGCTATCTCGCTTAGTTCACGATACCCGGTGCGGCACACTGAAGGAGGCGAAAATCATTGTCTATGACTTCGCTGAACGGCTGGAAAGCCATTCTCACTCCCATTCAATGGTTCCCGGCGGCTTGCTCGTGACGTCCAGCACCACCCGGTTGACGCCGTCCACCTCATTGGTGATCCGGTTGGAGATCCGGGCCAGCAGATCGTAGGGCAGCCTGGACCAGTCAGCGGTCATCGCATCTTCGCTGGACACTGGACGCAGCACAATGGGATGCCCGTAAGTGCGCCCGTCCCCTTGCACTCCCACGCTGCGGACGTCGGCCAGCAGCACAACCGGCATCTGCCACACCTCGCTGTCCAGTCCGGCTGCGGTGAGCTCGGCGCGGGCGATGGCATCGGCTTTTCTGAGCAGTTCGAGCCGTTCAGCGGTGATCTCTCCGACGATCCGGATGCCGAGACCTGGGCCGGGGAAGGGCTGCCGTCCGACGATTTCCGCGGGGAGGCCGAGCTGAGCGCCCACCGCACGGACCTCGTCCTTGAAGAGCGCCCGCAGCGGCTCAACCAGTTCGAATTGCAGGTCTTCCGGCAGGCCTCCCACATTGTGATGGCTCTTGATATTGGCAGCGCCTTCGCCGCCGCCCGACTCCACGACGTCGGGGTAAAGCGTGCCCTGCACCAGGAATTTGATCTGCTCGCCTTCGCTGCCAGCTTGTTCGATGAGCACCTTTTCGGCCTCTTCGAAGGCTCGGATGAACTCACGACCGATGATCTTGCGCTTGGTCTCCGGGTCGGAGACCCCTTCCAGCGCTCCCAAGAAACGCTCTGCTTCGCGGGCGACATAGAGTTTGACGCCGGTCGCGGCGACGAAGTCCCGCTCTACCTGTTCCGCTTCGCCCTCGCGGAGCAAGCCGTGGTCAACGAAGACGCACGTCAACTGATCACCCACGGCGCGCTGCACCAAGGCTGCGGCTACCGCTGAGTCGACGCCGCCGGAGAGTCCGCAGATCACCTTGCCATTGCCGACTTGCTGCTGGATCCGGGCGACCTGCTCCTCGATGACGTTGCCCGTGGTCCAGTTCGGCTCGAGCTTGGCCTCGTTGAACAGGAAGTTCTCCAAGACCTTCTGACCGAAGGCCGAGTGCTTGACTTCAGGATGCCACTGCACCCCGAAGAGACATTTCTCGGAATTCGCGAAAGCGGCGACCGGGGCTCCCGCGGTGCTGGCGAGCACTTCAAAGCCTTCGGGAGCCTGCTGCACCGAATCTCCGTGGCTCATCCAGACGTTCTGCTGCTCCGGGATGTCGCTCAAAATGGAACGGCTCGCTCCGGTGCTGGTGGCATCGGTGGCACCGTATTCGCGCAGTCCGGTCTGCGCCACGGTTCCCCCCAGCGCGCGGGCCATCGCTTGGAATCCGTAACAGATACCGAAGACCGGGACACCCGCTTCGAAGAGGTCGGCTCCCACTGACGGAGCACCTTCGGCATAGACGCTCGAAGGCCCACCGGAGAGAATGATCGCGGCCGGATTCTTGGCCAGCAGCGCTTCGGTGCTCAGGGTGTGCGGCACGATTTCGGAGTACACCTTGGCTTCACGCACTCTACGGGCGATCAGCTGAGCATATTGTGCACCATAATCCACCACAAGAACGGGGCGGTGTGCGGTCTGGGGCTCTGCGGGCGAGGCGGTCGCCGGAGTCGTAGTCACCAGTCAATCTTACCCAAATCTAGATAGCTGGATATCTAGATCGCTAGCCATCCCCTCAAAGATTGACCGAGCACTGCCCTCGGTCCCGGGTGCTCGCAACACCGTTGCGGGCTTGAAACCACCTCAAGGCTAGGAGACTGGGAGGCCAGACGTTCAGCTGCACCGTGATCCGGCATGGCGGAATCCGAGCTGGTTGATCTCAGCCGACACCGCGTCGAGGGAGAGCCCGAGCACGCCGGCGATCGCCGCGAGGGAGCTGAGATCCTGGCTCTGTCGCGCTAAGTAGCCCGTGGCGCGGCAAGCAATTCGCAACGTCTCGGAACTCGGTAGCGTTTATCAGTAGCGTTTAGTGGCTTGCGGATTGGCTTCCAGCTCAGCCAGGGTCTGCGTGTGGATCCCTCGCTCCACGAAGAAGGAGAGGAACGGCACCACCCCGCCCAGGGCGATCAGGATGAACTTACCGAAAGGCCAGCGCATCAGAGACCACAGTCGGAAATCAGAAATCAGGTAGACGACGTACATCCAGCCGTGCACGATCAGCACTGCAGTGGAGAGGTTGAAACCGCCGGTCACCGAAAAAGAGCCGTCCTGAGCCACCGAGGCGAAGCCGAAGCCATGGGAAGCGCCCGTTGTGGCATCGGTGCCGCCCACCATGAGCACTGATTGGAACCCGTAACGGATCACCAACTCGGCGGTCAGCAGCAGCAAAAGCACGCCAGTGGTGTAGGCGAAGACCTTGTAGAAGCCCAGGGCGGAGCGAATCTGGGCGACAGTGCCGCCGAATCGCCGCTTTCCGGCACTGCTTGAACTCACTGTTTTACCTCTTCTGCTTCCGCTGTTGTTTCTTCGTCTGTTTCTTCGTCATAGAACTCGGGTTCAGTGGCCCGGCGATAGTCATCAGCGACCAAGCGCCACCACATGAAGATGGAGAAGCCTGCGAAAACTACCCACTCGACGGCGTAGAAGATATTGAGCCAGTTGACCGGCTGTTCCACGGGCTGCGGGCCCACCGAGATCCCTTTGAGATCACCGGCGACCGCGTGCGCACCGAGGTCTCCTTGCGGACCGATCTCGGTGAAGGAGACGATGAAGCCGGAGTAGCTATTGACCTGCCAGAGGTTGATCAACTCGGCGGTCGACAGCGCAGCTACCTGCCCGGCGGCGAGTTCCTTGTCCAGCACGGGAGCCTCGGGAGGCAGCAATCTGCCGGTCAGCTTGAGCTGCCCGACGGGCGGGCTGTCGAGCTGACCGGGGTCGGCCAGCCAGCCCCGGGCCACCGGGATGACGGTCGTGGATTCGCTCGCTCCAGCTTTGAGCACCGGGGCGCCGTCGACCACGAAAGCCGTCACCACCCAGTACCCGCTGACGCCGTCCTGCAAGCGGTTCTTGACCAGAACCTGTTTGGAGGCATCGAAGTGGCCGTTCAGGCTCACCAAGCGATCCGCCACGCTGGCGGGCATCTGCTGCCCCGGGGCGAACACCGAAAGCAAAGGTTTCAGTTCCTCAGTGGCCACCGCGGGCGGCTCGGAGCTCTGTGTTGACCGGGAAAATTGCCATTGACTCAGCAGCACGAAAACCGTGGATACCACGAGCGCCAAGAGCAGGGCGGCCATCCATCGGGGCTTCAGGGCTGTTTTGAGCACCTCTTAACGGTACGTCGTCAGGCTATGGAAAAACGAACGGAGCGGCTGAGAGCCTCCCTTTTCCTCACCCAGAAGACTAGGCTTGATCTTTGTGCGCAGCTACCCCTATCCAATGGCGGATCCGACGGAAGTCCGTTCTCCGGTCCGTTATTTAGCCTGGCTGGGGCTGCAACAACTCCCGAGTCTGGCCGCCGGTGTGCTCTTCGGATCGCTCTGGCTGCTCGCTCAGGCCCTGATGCCCTTGGTGCTCGGCTGGGCCATCGACTACGGCATCAACGAGAGGAACTGGAACACCCTGCTGCTCTGCGCCGCAGGTATCGTGCTACTGGGTGCCCTACAGGCCGTTTTCGCGGTGCTGCGGCACCGGATCGCGGTCTCCAATTGGTTGCAGGCCTCTTTCCGTTCGGTGCAGCTGATCGGGCATAAGATCAGCCGAACCGGGGCTGCGCTGCCCCGGGCGATTTCCACCGGAGAGCTGGTTAATACCGCGGCTTCAGATGCCACCCGAATCGGCCAGATCTACGATCTGACCGCCAGGCTCTCCGGAGCACTGCTCTCCTATCTGCTAGTCTCCCTGCTGATCTGGCAGATCTCCTGGGGGCTCGGGCTCACCGTACTGCTGGGTGTGCCGGTCTGCTGTGCGCTCTTGCTGTTCATCATCCGCCCGCTCCAGGCCCGCCAGCGGGAGCAGCGCGAGATGGCGGGCAAGATGACCGCGGTCGGCGCGGATACCGTGGCCGGCCTGCGGGTACTACGCGGTATCGGCGGTGAGCATATCTTCGTCTCCCGCTATCGTGAGCGCTCCCAGCAGACCCGGTTTAGCGGGAACAAGGTAGCTCGTTCGGTGGCCACCCTGGAAGGCACCCAGCTGCTGGTCACCGGCGGTTTCAGCGTGCTCTTCACCTGGCTGGGTGCCGCTATGGCGCTCCGCGGAGAGATCAGCACTGGCGAGCTGATCTCGCTCTACGGCTTCGCGGTGTTCTTAGTGACCCCGGTCCGGATTCTCTCCGAGATGGTCTCAGCCGCGATTCGCGGCTACGTCGGTGCACGCAAGACCATCGCGGTGCTCTCCACTCCCCCGGCCTTCCACGACGTCGGAATTACGGCTGCCCCCTCGGAGCCCACCGTGCTCAGAGACAGCGCGAGCGGAGCGACGCTTCACCCCGGGCGGCTGACCGCCCTGGTCAGCCAGCTTCCCGCAGCCTCAGCCGAGCTAGCCGAACGATTGGGGCGTTTCGACGACGCCGTGCTCACCGAGCACCCGGTGTTCTGGGGCAGCACTGACACCCGTGAGATCCGATTGGCCGAGCTGCGTAGGCGGATTGTGCTGAGCGAAGCTGACCCTCAGTTGTTCTCCGGCTCACTGCGCGAGTTGCTCGACCCGGCGGCGAAGAACTCCGACCAGCGGATCCTAGGAACTCTGGAGAACACCAGTTCGCTGGATATTCTGGATGGCCTGCCCGAGGGCCTGGATCATCAGGTCACCGAACGCGGCCGTGGTTTCTCCGGCGGTCAGCGGCAGCGGCTGGCGCTCTGCCGGGCCTTGCTCAGCGATGCTGAGACCTTGCTGCTCGTGGAACCGACCAGTGCGGTGGATGCCCATACCGAAGCCCGTATCGCCGCCAATCTGCACCAGGCTCGCGCCGGGAAGACCACACTGCTGGTTACAGCCAGCCCGTTGCTACTCGGGGTCGCCGATGAAGTGCTCTTCATGGTCGACGGGAAGATCTCGGCTCGGGGAACGCATCGCGAACTGCTGCAGCTAGCTGAATACCGAGGGGTGGTGATCCGTGGTGAATAACAATATGACAGATCGGCTCGATTCTGTGGACGACGTCGATCAGCTCAATGCCGAGAACGCCCCACTGCAGGATTCGAGCAGCCTGGGTGATTCCAAGCTGCCCATCTCGAACCAGACGCAGGTGCGGGCGGAAGCCAGGCGGTTACTCAAGCAGCACCGGATCGCCCTGGTGAAGATGGTCACGCTCTTCGTGCTGGCCGCGGTGGCCGGTTTGGCGGGCCCGGCTCTGCTGCGGATCCTGATCGACGACATCAGTGCGGGCACCACGATGGAGCATGTGGTGCTGATCGGTGTCCTCTTGCTGATCTTCGTCCTGCTGCAAGCGGTACTGCAGAGATTTGCGGTCACCGCGAGCATGATTCAAGGCGAGAAGGTCTTCGCGCAGCTGCGTGAGGAGTTCATGGAGCAGGTCACCTCACTTCCGCTGTCCACCGTGGAGAAAGCAGGTACCGGCGATCTGGTCTCCCGCACCACCAACGATGTGGAGGCGGTGTCCTTCGCGGTGCGCTTCGCGGTGCCGCAGATCCTGGTCGGGGCAGTGACCCTGCTGCTCACCCTGGTGGCGGCCGTGGTGGTTTCGCCCATTGCAGCACTCTCGCTGCTCGTCGGGCTGCCCTTGCTGATCCCGGTCACCCGCTGGTATCTGAAGAGATCAGCGGTCGGCTATGCCTCCGAGCGGGAAGCCTATTCCACGATCAACGGAGCCATCTCGGAGAGCGTGGAAGGCGCGTTCACGGTCGATGCGCTGGGTCTGGGCGAGCAGCGGCGCACGAAGATCAATGCCGGACTGAAAGGGGCCTTCAACGCGGAGCGCTACACTCTGTGGCTGCGTAGCTGGCTTTTCCCGATCACCGAATTCGCCTTCTGGCTGCCCGTCGCCGTGGTCCTGGTCTGGGGCGGCTGGCTCGCCTCGCAGGGAATCGTCAGCGCCGGAGTGGTGGCCGCCGTCGCACTCTATGCGGTGCAGATGGTGGATCCGGTGAACACCCTGATCATGTGGCTCGATGAGCTTCAGGTCGGCACCGCTTCGTTAGCCCGGATCACCGGCATCAAAGAGGTTCCACCGGATAGGACCACCACGGACGCGGTGCCGGAGAACGACGATATCGTGGTCTCCGGGGCGCGCTACGCCTACCGCGCCGGCCATGATGTGCTACACGGCGTGGATCTGAGCTTGCGCCGCGGCGAGCGACTCGCCGTGGTCGGCCCCTCCGGCGCGGGTAAATCCACTCTGGGCAGGCTGATCGCCGGGATCCATCCGCCCACCGCGGGCAGCGTCACCGTCGGCGGCGTTCCCTTAGTGGACCGGCCCCTCGATCAGCTGCGCACCGAGGTGGTGCTGGTCACCCAGGAGCATCACGTCTTCGTCGGCTCGGTGACGGACAATGTGCGACTCGGCCGAGCGGATGCAACACTCGCCGAGGTTGAGGCCGCACTGGCCGACGTCGGAGCCTTGGAATGGGCACGAGGTTTACCCGAAGGATTGGAGACCGAGGTGGGCTCCGGAGCTTTCGCGCTGACTCCCGCGCAAGCCCAGGAAATCGCCTTGGCCAGACTGGTGCTCGCCGATCCGCACACCCTGGTACTAGACGAGGCGACCTCCTTGATCGACCCGCAAGCGGCCCGCGATCTGGAGCGTTCGTTGAACGCGGTGCTCAGCGGACGCACCGTCGTGGCGATCGCGCACCGGTTGCACACCGCGCACGACGCCGACCGGGTCGCGGTGGTGGAAGGCGGCAGGATCACCGAACTCGGCTCGCACGACGAACTGCTGGCGCTGAACGGCTCTTACGCCGCGCTGTGGAACTCCTGGCGGACTGAGTAGTCAGCTCACGGACTCCATCGGGATCAGGGCACCCCGAGCAGTCGAAGCCCAGCCGCAGTCAGCGCAGCGGCCAGCACCACCAACACGAAGGGTGCCTTACGCCAGGCTAAAATACCAGCCAGCAACACACCCGCAGGGCGGGCAAAACCGGCAAAGCCATGCCCCTCTACAAACGCACTTGTGAGCACCAGACCGCCAAAGAGCACCACGACGGCGACGGTCATCAAGCGTTCAACTCGTGCCGAAAGCTTCATTCGTTGGCGCAGCGCCACCCCGCCGAAGCGGAAGGCAAAGGTGGCAAGGCCCAAGAACACGGTTGCCAAAACCAGACCGATCATGGCAGCAACCCCGCTTCGCCATTACGACCCTCACTGGATTGCGTCGTTGTATTCGGTGTTTCTTTGCGCGGCCAGGCGGTAAACATTCCGGCTAATCCGAGCAAAACCGGCAACCCCACGGGCAAGACTGGCGCGCTCAACACAGCAATCAAACCACCCAGCAGGGCGGCCCGCAACAGCGCAGAATCCTTGAGCGAGGGCAAGAGCAACGCTAAAAGCACCGCTGGGAACGCCGCATCGAGGCCGAAGACCGAAGTATCGCTGATGAATCCGCCAGCATAGACACCCAGCAAAGTACCCAGATTCCAGCACAGGAAGAGCCCAATGCCGCAGGTCCAATAAGCCACCCGTCGGCGCTGCAGAGTATTTTGCGCCATGCTAAAAGCTACCGTCTCATCCGCCATCAGATAGGCTCCCCAGAGCTGGTGAGATCGCTTCTCGCCCAGTACATCGGCCACCGCCAAGCCCAGCGGAATATGTCGAAGATTGACCAAGACGCCGGCCAGCAGAGCCGCAAAAGGGTTACCACCCGAGGCCACCAGAGCGATGAAAATAAACTGCGATGCTCCGGCGAAAACCACCACTGAGAGCAATATGGGTAGCCAGAAAGGAAGTCCCGAACTCACCGCAATCGCACCGAAAGAAGCTCCCACTAAAGTGTCAGCCAGGCACACCAAAGCGATATCCCGCACCAGACTGCGGTGTTGTTGGTAGTTCTGCCAGATTGAACCGAGGGTTCGTCTTATCGAACGCATGTCTAATATAATGGAACATATCGTAATGTTCGTCAAACAGAACGATCGACTTCTATATCGAACGCTGGAGAGGACTGCAGATCAATGGCTGAGCCACAGAGCGCGCAGTTGCTGGCCATGATTGCCAATAGCCTGCAACGCGAACGGCATCGTGCCAATATTTCCTTGACCGAATTGGCTAGGCGAGCAAAAATCTCCAAATCGACGCTCTCCCAACTCGAGTCCGGTCAGGGCAATCCGAGCGTTGAGACGCTCTGGGCGCTCAGCGTCGCCCTAGGCATCACCTTCGCCGATATGATCGACTCGCCCCGACCGCAGATTCGGCTGATTCGCGCCGGTGAAGGCGCTGTGGTCAGCTCGGAAAAGGCCAACTATTTAGCCACCGTACTATCGTCCAGCCCACCCAATACCCGCCGAGATATTTATCAGCTACTCGCCCAACCCGGTAAGGACCGGCAATCCGAGCCGCATAACGCCGGCGTCGTGGAACACGTTATTCTCAGCAGTGGCAGGGCCATGGTTGGGCCGGTCGATAACCCGGTGGAGTTATTTCCAGGCGATTACCTCAGCTACCCTGGCGATCTGGCGCATATTTTTAGCGCTCTTGAGCCGGACACCCGCGCCGTCCTGATCTCGGAACAACCCTAAACGCCCGCTGAACACCTTTGCTAAACGAGCTAGTGCTCGGAGAACACCGGGGTGGAGTTGATCAGTTCTGAAATCACTTCGGCGTCGTGAGCTCGGCGCAGCGACTCGCGGAAGTTCTCCTTGGAGAGGGCGCGCGCCAAAACAGCCAGCACCGATAGGTGCTGAGAGAAGGACGCCGCCGGAGTGCCGATCAGCAGGATCACATTGGCCGGGCCATCCGCGGCACCGAAGTCCAGGGCATGGCCATATTTGGTAATGCCGACCGCCACTGTGGTCTGCTGCACGAACTCGCTGCGGGCGTGAGGCAAGCCAATGCCGCCCGGCAGCCCGGTGGCGAGCTGGTGCTCACGGGAATTGATCTGCTCAAGGAACGCGGGCAGATTCGAGACCCGTCCAGTAGCGTGCATCCGCTCGGCAAGTTGAGCGGATGCATCCTGACGGGAATCGGCGACCATTTCCAGGATCACCAGATCCGGGGTGGTCAGCTGGGCATCGTAACGTTCCCAGTCCTCCTCAATATCTGCCATCAGCGCGTTGCAGCCCCGTCCGAGATATCCTCCACACCGAGCCTGACGGCGTCGGCGGAAGCGTCATCGGGCTGCTCTTGGCTCAGCCGCTCGGCTTCCACCCGGGCCAGGTAGTGCTTGACTTCGCTCTCCTGCTCGGCCTTGCTCCAACCCAGGATCGGGGCCATCAGCTCGCCCACCACGGGGGCCGCAGCCACTCCGCGATCCCAGGATTCAATCGAGATCCTGGTCCGCCGGGTCAGTACGTCATTGACGTGCAAAGCGCCTTCCTGCGAGACGGCGTAAACCACCTCTGCGCGCAGATAGTCATCGGCGCCGGGCAGTGGTTCTGCGAGCGAAGGATCCGTTTCGATGAGCTTGAGCACCTCGGAGGTCAGCGAACCGTAACGGCCCAGTAAATGCTCGATCCGAGCCGCGTGCACCCCGGTTTCCTCGGCGGTGCGATTACGCCGGTTCCAGGCGGCTTTATAGCCCACCGCTCCGAGCAGCGGGATGGTCTCGGTGCAGCTCTCCGGCACTCGTTCGTCGAGTGTTCTGGTCGCTTCGTCGACGGCGTCCTTGGCCATCACTCGATACGTGGTGTACTTGCCGCCGGCCACCACGACCAGGCCTGGCACCGGATGGGCCACCACGTGCTCGCGGGAGAGCTTCGCCGTCGAATCGTTCTCTCCGGCCAGCAAGGGACGCAATCCTGCGTAAACGCCCTCGACGTCCTCTCGGGTGAGTGGCCGTTTGAGCACCTTATTGACGTGTTCCAGCACATAGTCGATATCGGCTGCGGACGCCGCCGGGTGGGCCTTGTCCAGCTTCCAATCGGTGTCCGTGGTGCCGATGATCCAGTGCCTGCCCCAGGGGATCACGAAGAGCACTGACTTCTCGGTGCGCAGAATCAGCCCAACGGTGGACTGGAATCGATCCCGCGGCACCACCAAGTGGATGCCCTTGGAAGCGCGGACTTTGAGCTGGCCACGGTCAGTGACCAGGGCTTGGGTCTCATCGGTCCAGACGCCGGTGGCGTTCACCACCTGCTTGGCCCGAATGTCGAATTCGCTGCCGTCGAGCTGATTGCGGACTCGGGCACCGACCACCCGTTCGCCTTCGCGCAGGAAGTTGACCACCTTCACCCCATTGGCCGCATAGGCCCCGTAGGAGACTGCGGTGCGCACGACGTCGGTGACCAATCGCGCGTCATCGACTTGCGCGTCGTAATAGCGGATCGAACCGATCATCGCATCGTCTTTGAGGCTGGGCGCCGCGCGCAGTGTGCCGCGTTTAGTCAGATGCTTGTGGAAGGGTACGCCACGGGAGTTTCCACTGGTCAGGCCCAGGGTGTCATAGAGCATGATACCGGCACCGACATAGGGGCGTTCAACGAAGCGCTTGGTCAGCGGGTAGAGGAAGGGCACCGGACGGACCAAGTGCGGGGCGATGCGCTGAATGAGCAGTCCGCGCTCTTGCAGAGCTTCCTGAACCAGGGCGAAATCCAGCATCTCCAGGTAGCGGAGTCCACCGTGAATCAGCTTCGAGGAACGACTCGAGGTGCCGGAAGCCCAGTCGTTCATCTCGACGATGCCGACCTTGAGGCCCCGGGTCACGGCGTCGAGCGCCGAACCTGCACCCACCACCCCGCCGCCGACGATCAGCACATCGAGTTCCTGCCCGGGCTGCATCGTCCCGGCCAATGCGTCCAAGGAGGTTTGGCGGAACTCCGGACTCAGGCTCCCGGCTGTATTCACTCCAGCTTTCGAAGCGTCAGCGCTGCTTTTAGCAGGGTTGGACGCCGTGGTTCGAGTTCGTGGTGTTGGCACAGGAGCCTCCTCAGATAGCCGATAACTCAACAATAGTTCTTCCCGACCTGATGGATGACGCCTCAGCTCGAAATCTTCAATCACACAGTGAGTAGCACGGTGGGCGGCTCAGTACGGCGAGACGACGACCTCGACGCGCTGGAACTCCTTCAAATCGGAGTAACCGGTGGTCGCCATCGAACGCCGCAGGGCGCCCATCACATTGGACGTGCCGTCAGCGTGGTGCGCCGGCCCGAAGAGCACTTCCTGAAGCGGCCCAACGGTTGCCAGTTCGACCCGGTCCCCTCGGGGAAGCTCAGAATGATGGGATTCGGCTCCCCAGTGCCAGCCTTTACCGGGAGCTTCCTCGGCGCGCGCCAGCACGGTGCCGAGCATCACGGCGTCGGCTCCCATCGCGATCGCCTTGATAATGTCGCCGCTGGTACCCATCCCGCCGTCGGCGATCACATGGACGTAGCGTCCGCCAGATTCATCCATGTAGTCCCGGCGTGCGGTAGCGATATCGGAGATCGCACTGGCCATCGGCGAGTGAATGCCCAGGGCCCGCCGGGTAGTGGAACTCGCGCCGCCACCGAATCCGACCAATACCCCGGCGGCACCGGTACGCATCAAGTGCAGCGCAGGGGTGTAACCCGCGGCACCGCCGACGATCACCGGCACATCGAGTTCATAGATGAACTGCTTGAGGTTGAGCGGCTCACGGTCCTTGGAGACGTGCTCGGCGGACACCGTGGTCCCCCTGATCACGAAGATGTCGACGCCGGCCGCGAGCACTGTCTTGTAGAACTCCTGGGTGCGCTGCGGGGTGAGAGCACCGGCGACGGTGACCCCGGCAGCACGAATTTCAGCGAGCCGCGAGGTGATCAGCTCGGCCTGAACGGGAGCTTCGTAGAGCTCCTGAAGCCGTCGGGTCGCGGCTGGGCTGTCGGCGGTTCCCTTGAGTTGGGAGATCTCGTCCAGTACCGCTTGGGGGTTCTCGTAACGAGTCCAGAGCCCTTCCAGATCGAGCACTCCCAGGCCGCCGAGCTTCCCGAGTGCGATTGCCGACGCCGGGGACATCACCGAGTCCATCGGGGCGCCGATCACCGGCGTCTCGAACTGGTAGGCGTCGATCTGCCAGGAAATCGACACCGCTTCAGGGTCGCGGGTCCGCCGGGAGGGAACAATAGCTATCTCGTCCAAGGAGTACGCTCTGCGCCCCCGCTTGCCACGGCCGATCTCAATCTCGTAAGTCACCACTCCAGCTTAGCGGGTGTGGCTTCCCTCAGCAGCAAACCCTTGCGGGAATAAGAACGCCCGCCAGGGGTCCCCGACCGAGGCACGAGGTTGGGGGAAGCGGGGGTTCGTTAGCGGGTGGGAGTTACGACGGAGTACTGTTGTCAGCCCCACCACGGAAGGGCTCGCCGATCGCCCCGCTACCCACGCCCATTGAATCAATGGATTCACTGGGCAGGGACGGTTTACCCCACCGAACCCCGCATTCAGTGGGCAGGGCTAATCACGCCAAACCCGAGACCGAGCATCAAACCTCTGCGGGAATAAGGACGCCCGCCAGGGGTCCCCGACCGAAGAATGAGGTTGGGGCAAGCAGGCGTCCGCTAGCGTTCTCCGTAGTTGGGCGCTTCGACCGTCATCTGAATATCGTGCGGGTGAGACTCTTTCAATCCCGCCGCTGTGATCCGAACGAACTTGCCTTTGGCCTTCAGCTCCGGAATGGTCCGCGCCCCGGTGTAGAACATGGTCTGTCGCAGCCCGCCGGAAAGCTGGTAAGCCACCGAGGAAAGCGGACCGCGGTAGGCCACTCGCCCCTCGATTCCCTCGGGAATCAGCTTGTCGTCACCGGAGACGTCGGCTTGGAAGTAACGGTCCTTGGAGTAGGAGGTGTTCTTGCCGCGGCTCTGCATCGCGCCGAGCGAACCCATTCCGCGGTAGGACTTGAACTGCTTGCCGTTGACGAAGATCAGCTCACCGGGTGCCTCTTCGGTGCCCGCCAGCAGTGAACCGAGCATCACGGTATCCGCCCCGGCGACCAGCGCTTTGCCGATGTCGCCCGAGTACTGCAGGCCGCCGTCGGCGATCAGGGGAACCCCCGCCGGTCCAGCCGCTTTCGCCGACTCGTAGATCGCGGTGACCTGGGGAACTCCGACGCCGGCTACCACGCGCGTGGTGCAGATCGAACCCGGGCCGACGCCGACCTTGATGCCATCGGCACCGGCGTCAATCAGCGCCTGAGCGCCCTCGCGGGTGGCGGCCTGGCCGCCGATGATGTCCACATGAGCGGCTACCGGATCGGCTTTGAGCCGGGCGATCATGTCCAGCACGCCCTGGGAGTGACCGTTCGCGGTGTCCACGAATAAGGCGTCAACTCCGGCGTCCACCAGCCGCATGGCGCGTTCCCAGCCGTCGCCGAAGAAACCGATCGCGGCGCCCACCCGAAGGCGACCTTCGTCGTCCTTGGTGGCCAGCGGGTACTGCTCAGCTTTGGTGAAGTCCTTGACCGTGATGAGTCCGCGCAAACGTCCTTCGTCATCCACCAAGGGGAGCTTTTCGATCTTGTTCTTAGCCAGCAGGTCCGAGGCGTCTTCCCGGCTGATCCCGACCTTTCCGGTGATCAGCGGCATCTTGGTCATCACCTGATGGACCAGCCGGTGCGGGAAGTCGGATTCGAGCACGAAGCGGGTATCCCGATTCGTCACGATGCCGAGCAGATGACCGGACTCATCCACCACTGGCAGGCCGGAGACCCGGTAGCGCCCGCAGAGCTCATCCAGCTCCGCCAGAGTTGCCTCCGGACCGATGGTCACCGGGTTGGTGATCATCCCGGATTCGCTGCGCTTCACCCGATCGACCTGTTCGGCCTGATCGTCGATGGAGAGATTCCGGTGCACCACTCCCAGTCCGCCCTGACGAGCCATCGCGATGGCCATTCTGGATTCCGTGACGGTGTCCATCGCGGCGGAGAGCAAAGGGGTCTGCACCGAGATGCGCTTAGAAAGCTGAGAAGAGGTGTCTGCCTCCGAGGGGATGACGTCGGTGTGCCCCGGGAGGAGCAGCACGTCGTCGTAGGTCAAGCCGATCAGTGAAAACGGATCGTTGGGTTCATTCTGAGTCATGGTCACCTAATGCTGGTATCGGCGAAATACGGGTAAAGGATGTCTGCCTGCAACCGATGACCGGCACGTGATTACGGGCCTGGCCTGTGCTTGATTACATTCTAAACGAATCCGAAGCCTCAGCTATTCCACATAACTCAAGCCCAGATCCTCCAACCCCCGCGCCCAGCTATCCCAGTGAATGTTGCCAAAGTTATGAAAGTTCACCGGGATCAGTCACATTGGCCACACCAGCAACACTCAATGGGATAACTGGGTAAAACTTGGGTAAAGAAGGAGGGTTAAAAGTGGATGGCGAGTGCGGAGGTCCGCACTCGCCATCACTTGAAGCTGAGCTAATTAGTGGTTGTGCCCCGCATGAGAATCTTCATCCTCTTCGGGCTTCTCCACTACCAGGGCTTCTGTGGTCAGCACCAGGGCCGCGATCGAGGCCGCATTGCGCAGCGCCGAACGAGTCACCTTGACCGGATCGATAACACCTTGGGCGATCAAGTCACCGTACTCGCCGGTCGCGGCATTGAAACCGTGGCCGTCGGGCAGCTGGCTGACCTTGTCGATCACCACATAGCCATCGTGTCCGGCGTTCTCCGCGATCCAGCGCAGCGGCTGCGCCAGAGCGCGGCGCACCAGGCCGACCGACGTCGCGGCGTCGCCTTCCAGGGCCTTGACCTCGGCGCTCTCATCGAGAGCCTTGGCAGCCTGCACCAGAGCGGAGCCACCACCGGCCACAATGCCTTCTTCAAGGGCTGCACGAGTGGAGGAAACAGCATCTTCAATGCGGTGCTTCTTCTCCTTCAGCTCGACCTCGGTGGCTGCGCCGACCTTGATCACGCCGATGCCGCCGGCGAGCTTCGCCAGGCGTTCCTGCAGCTTCTCTTTATCCCAGTCCGAATCGGTGCGGTCCAGTTCGGCGCGCAGCTGCGCGATCCGATCCGCCACGTCCTGCTCGGTGCCAGCACCGTCGACAATCGTGGTATTGTCCTTGGTGACGGTGATCCGACGAGCGGTACCGAGCACCTCCAGGCCGACCTGATCGAGCGAGAGACCGATCTCCGGGGAGACGATCTGGCCACCGGTCAGGATCGCGATGTCCTGCAGCATGGCCTTCCGGCGGTCACCGAAACCGGGAGCCTTCACGGCAACCACGTTCAAGGTGCCGCGCAGCTTGTTCACGATCAGCGTGGACAGCGCTTCGCCGTCGACGTCTTCAGCGATGATGAAGAGCGGCTTGGAAGCCTTCAGCACCTTCTCCAGCAAGGGCAGGAACTCCTGGATCGAGGAGATCTTGCCCTGGTTGATCAGGATCAAGGCGTCTTCCAGAACAGCTTCCTGGCGCTCGTGATCGGTGACGAAATGCGGTGACAAGTAGCCCTTGTCGAACTGCATGCCTTCGGTGAGCACCAGCTCGGTCTGCATCGAGGAGGATTCCTCGATAGTGATCACACCGTCCTTGCCGACCTTGTCGAAAGCCTCAGCGAGCAGTTCACCGATCTCGGTGCTCTGCGCGGAGATCGAGGCGACGCTGGCCACCTGGCCACCGGAGACCTCGCGGGCGTTCTCCAGCAGACGGGCCGCAATCGCCTCGACCGAGACCTCGATGCCGTGCTTGAGCGCACCCGGAGCTGCACCAGCCGCTACGTTCCGCAGGCCTTCCTTGACCAGGGCCTGAGCCAGCACGGTGGCCGTGGTGGTACCGTCACCGGCGACGTCGTTGGTCTTGGTGGCGACTTCCTTGGCCAGCTGCGCGCCGAGGTTCTCGTAGGGATCGTCCAGCTCGACCTCGCGAGCGATGGTCACGCCGTCGTTGGTGATAGTGGGGGCACCCCACTGCTTGGCGAGCACGACATTGCGGCCGCGCGGACCAAGGGTCACCTTGACAGCGTTGGCCAGGCGGTCAACGCCCGCCTCCAGGGAACGCCGGGCGGCGTCATTGAATTCAATCTGTTTAGCCATAAGTCTTTGTCCTTATCTGACAGATGCCCCGGACTCGGTGGACCGGGGCATCTGAAGAGGGTCCACTCAGCTTCGGCTGTGGTTCACAGGTTCTGCGAGCCACAGACCGGCCGTGGAATTGCTACTTGACGACGATGGCCAGGACGTCACGGGCCGAGAGCACGAGCAGCTCATCGCCGCCGGTCTTGACCTCGGTGCCGCCGTACTTGGAATAGATCACGACGTCGCCCACGGCGACATCGATCGGAACGCGGTTGCCGTTGTCATCGACACGGCCTGGGCCGACAGCGACAACTTCGCCTTCCTGCGGCTTTTCTTTAGCGGTATCCGGGATCACCAGACCCGAAGCAGTGGTCTGCTCGGCTTCCAGCTGGCGGACAACAATACGATCCTCAAGAGGCTTAATAGAGACCGACACTCGGACCTCTCCTTCTCAGTAAACTCTGCGGTTTTTAAGGCCACGGCAACTCGACAAGATGTTGCAGTTACCGTCGTCGCGGTGCCGGTATATGCAACTGCTGAGGCCGTGATGGCTTAGCACCCTAGTAGTAAGAGTGCTAATACTGACTCTATGAGCCGATTAGCACTCGGTCAAGGCGAGTGCTAATTTCTGTCATCTTTACCGCTCAGAGCGAACTCCCACGGAACGGCAAAGCCGATTAGCTCCCCTACACCTCAGCCATCCCCCACACCTCAGCCAGCTATCCCACCGAGTGTTAACAAAGTGCAGGATGGGGACTGTTTAAGTTTACTTACGCCTCATCTGCAACATTCAGTGGGACAGCTGGATAGGGAACCTGGGCGATACGCTTAGCATCATGGCCGATGACTCAATCTCCCCTTTGCTCACCCCCGAGGGCTGGGACTTATTGGCCAGCATCGGCCCATACTCCGAAAAAGACTCGCTGGCCCTAGCCGAGAAACTGCGTAAGGCCGGCCACTCCGCGGAACTGACCTCGGCAGTGCTTACCCAGTCCCGGCTACGAACCAAAGCCACAGCCAAGTTCGGTGAATTCGCACAGCAGATGCTCTTCACCCAGACCGGTTTGGAGCAGGCCACCCGTCTGCAAGTCGCGGTATTGCACGCCCAGCGATTCGCCCAAGCAGGGGTGAAGAGCATCGCTGATCTGGGCTGCGGGCTGGGTGCCGATTCGCTCGCCTTCAGCACCCTCGACCTCAAGGTCACCGCAGTGGAACAAGATGAGATCACCGCTGCCTGCGCCACCATCAATCTGATGCCTTTTCCCGATGCCAAAGTGCTCCAGGCCGAAGCCAGCACAGTAGCTCTGGACGACGTCGACGGCGTCTGGCTGGACCCGGCGCGGCGAGCGACCTCTAGTTCCGGCAGCACCCGGATCTTCGATCCGGAAGCCTTTTCACCACCGCTGTCCTTTGTCGAGCAACTCGCCAACCGCGGCTTGCAGGTGGGAGTCAAACTGGGCCCTGGGATCCCGCACGAGTCGATTCCAGGAGGCTGTGAGGCACAGTGGGTTTCAGTCGCTGGAGAGCTGGTCGAGGTGACGCTCTGGTTCAACTCACTGGCCAGACCGGGAATTCGGCGTGCAGCACTGCTGCTCGGGCCAGACGGCGCAGCGGAGCTGAGCAGCCCGGTGGATTATCTGCCCGCGGAGCAGCAAGCGGCCATCGGCCCCCTGGAGGGCTACCTCTACGAACCGGACAGCGCGGTGATCCGCGCTGGACTGGTAGCTGATCTGGCGAACCACCTGGGGGCACATCTGATCGACCCGCAGATCGCTTACCTTTGCTCTCCCGAGCTGATCGAGACCCCTTTCGCCCGCGCCTATAGGGTTCTTGAGGTCCTGCCGTACAACGTGAAGGGTTTGCGGAGCTGGGTACGGGAGAACAATATCGGCAGCTTGGAGATCAAAAAACGCGGTACCGCTGTAACTCCTGAAGAGCTCCGCAAACAGCTGCTGGGCTCCAGCCCTAAAAAGGCCAGAGGCTCGACGACGGCGACCTTGGTGCTGACTCGTATCGGCCAGGACCGGGTTGCCGCGGTGGTTGAAGCCGTCTCAGGCTGAAGCCTGGCGCTGAAACCTATGCACTAGATTCAGCGCACAGAACGCCAACTACGCCCTGGAGAACTCCGAGGCTTCCCGCACCTGCTCGGGGCTCGGCCGGACTCCGGTGTAGAGCACGAATTGCTCCTCGGCTTGGATGGCTATCACTTCCGCACCCGAGATCACGTGTTTCTCAGCCGCTCTGGCGGCCTTGATCAGCGGGGTCTCAGCGGGCAGGGCGACGACGTCGAAAACGATCCGCGCTGCCTCGATCGCCCGCTGCGGGAAAGCCAGCACCTCGGCGTCCGCTCCTTGCATGCCCAAGGGAGTGACATTGATCAGCAGCTCAGCGGACAGCTCGCCCACCTCAGGGACCCAGTCGAAGTCGTAGAGCCCGGCGAGTGCCTTGCCAGTCGTCTCATTGCGGGCCAGTACGGTCACCGAACGGAACCCGGCGTCCCGCAGAGCTGCGGCGACAGCTTTGGCCATTCCGCCGGACCCTTGCAGCAGCACTGTGGAAGAAACCGGCACTCGGTGTTCTTTCAACAGTCTTTCGATCGCCAGATAGTCGGTGTTGTAGGCGGTCAGCACACCGTCGTCGTTGACAATGGTGTTCACCGAGTCGATGGCCGCGGCCGAAGCATCGAGTTTATCGAGCATCGGGATCACCGCCTCTTTATACGGCATCGATACCGCGGCTCCGCGAATGCCCAGGCCACGGATCCCGCGCACCGCATCGGCGAGATCCACCGGCGCGAAGGCCTTGTAGACGTAGTTCAGCCCAAGCTGCTCGTAGAGGTAATTGTGGAATCTGGTACCGATATTGCTGGGCCTGGCGGCGAGCGAGATACACAAGGTCATGTCTTTATTCAGAATGGGCACACTGCTATTGTGCAGTATGCCCATTCGGAGTGCCACCGCAGCGGGGACAGACAGTTAGCCTTGGCGCGCTTTCATCCTCGGGTTGTTCTTATTGATCACGAAGGTGCGCCCCCGGCGCCGGACGATCTGAGCACCCGGAATTTTCTTCAGGGCACGTAATGAGTTTCTGACTTTCATGGCTTCTGCTCCTTATTGACTGACGTTCAAACCAAAGGGGTCATTGAAATATTCCGGATTTCTCCGGGCTTCGGCTGCAGTGATCTGGGCTTCTTCGAGGAGCTGGAAAATCTCCCGATCAACCAGTTCGTCTTTCCTCCCGGTCAAAGCGACGACGCTGCCTGGCTGCTCGAGAGTGGGCAGCCATTCACCGGTGTTTTCGAGCCATAGCCGAGGCCCGATGCCACGCATTGCAATGCGTTGCGTGGGAGTCGAGGCGATCCATAACCGACCTCGAATCCAACAGCTCCCAGCAGCTAGTTCGGGGAGCGCGAGCCGGAACCGGTCCGGATGCAAAGGCCGTTCAAGCTCGTGACGCACGGTCCGGAAACTTCCCCTAGCCACCCCCTCGGCGACCCGCACTTCTCCCGGTGATTGCCTGGACATGACTTCATCCAGGTCGAAGCAACCCGGCCGGACTTCCGAGCTGTTTCGCGCCAGGGCGGCATGCGGCGCCAGCTCACGGAGCAATTCCACTCCGCTGCGGATTTCTGACCGAATCGCTTCGGTCGAGGAATCGCTCGGTGAATCGCTGCCCGCCAAGCCCACATTGAGCGAGTTGGCGAGCGAGACCGTGGGCACTACGGTGTCTGATTGCGCCAGCGCGGAGACGACGAATTCGCCCGGAGTGCGCGAATCACGAGGATAGCTGGTCATACCGAGTTCGGTCAGCCGCCGACGATCCCACAACTGGTCTTCCAGCTCCGTGGGATCTATTGAAAGCACCGCGTTATCGATGCTGAATTCTTCATCCAAACCGGCGAAGAGCGCTTCCACCACAAGATCGGGCTCAACGCCCGGTGGCAGCGCCAGCACGGCGTGGTTGACGCCCTCGTGGATCAGCCGGGCGACAGTCGGCACAATGTCCAGTCGCACAGTGCAGGAAAGGCATCCGTGTTCCAGCTGAGTGCTGGACCGTTCGGCGAGGTCGCCACGCCGATAGATTCGGCGCAGCACAATGCCGCCGTCCAGCAGATCGTGCACCACGACGACGGAACCGGGGTGAGTCCCGGCCAAGAGCTCCGCGCCATATTGCCTGCACTGCGGATCGAGCGAAGCGACAAGAGAAAGATGCATGACCATCAAGGTATATGAAAATGATTCTTATTTGCAAGCTGGGCCGCGTAACCGTGCGCGTCATATGCTCATCGCTGATTTAGACTTAGACCTCTTGGAACGAGAGGCATCAGTGCACGTCCGAAGGGGGCGAATCATGGAAATCCAATTCGGCGAATCCGCACAGTCGACGCTAGGGGTCGAATGGGAGCTTGCTCTCGTCGACGCTCAGACCGGTGAACTGACCCCGCAAGCCGATGCCCTGCTCGGCGTCATCAACCAAGAGCATCCGGAACTGCAAGCCGATGAGGAACACCCCCATATCAAGCGCGAACTGCTGCTCAACACTTTGGAACTGGTCACCGGGGTCTGCCATACCGTGGCCGAGGCAAAGGAAGATCTAAAGCGTTCACTCAACACGGTCCGCGAGGCTGGAGCCCGTTTCGGTGTCGATCTGATGTGTTCAGGAACCCACCCCTTCAGCCACTCCAGCTCTCAACCAGTCACCGATAAGGAGCGCTACGCCAAGCTGATCGACCGCACCCAGTGGTGGGGCTCGCAGATGGTGATCTACGGAGTTCACGTGCACGTCGGCCTGGACTCCAAAGCCAAGGCCTTCCCGGTGCTCAATGGCCTGGTCAACTACTTCCCACATTTCCAAGCCCTTTCCGCTTCCTCTCCGTACTGGAACGGGGAAGATACCGGTTACGCTTCGCAACGGGCTCTGCTGTTTCAGCAACTACCCACTGCCGGACTGCCCTTCCAATTCGAGGATTGGAAGGGCTATGAGAGCTACGTCCAGGACATGATGACCACCGGAGTGATTGACCAGATCTCCGAGATCCGCTGGGACATTCGGCCGGTTCCAGCTCTGGGTACCATCGAAATGCGGGTTTGCGATGGTCTTTCCACCCTGGAAGAAGTGGGAGCTATTGCGGCGCTCACCCAGTGCCTGGTGCAGTCCTTCTCTGACACTTTGGATGCCGGCGGCAGTATTCCCACCATGCCGCCTTGGCACGTTCAGGAGAACAAATGGCGGGCTGCGCGTTATGGACTGGATGCCATCATCATCCTGGACGCCCAGTCGAACGAACGCTTGGTCACCGACGACTTGAGAGAGCTGCTGAACCGGCTCGAACCAGTGGCTAAACGGCTGAACTGCTCCGCCGAACTAGCCGATGTGGAGAAAATCATCCAGCGCGGCGCCGGCTACCAGCGACAACGCCAGATCGCCGCTGCGAACGGCGGCAATCTGCGTCCCGTGGTTGACGATCTGGTGCGGCTGATGCGCGAAGGTCACCAAAACTAAAGCCGTTGCTAAGCCCCTAAAGGCAGATCGTCGTTACCGGCAGCGAAGAGTCCGGAGCGAAACCGATACCGCTCGGCGGCGTGCCCTTCGCCACCAGCTGTGCCCCCAGGGCGGCAACCATCGCCCCATTGTCCGTGCACAATGAAATCGACGGAATCAGTAAATCGATGCCCGCCGCAGCAGTTCGTTCACTCAGCAGTTCCCGCAATCGCGAGTTGGCTGCCACTCCGCCGCCCAAGAGCAAGGTGTCTAAGTCCTGCTCCTGACAGGCCAGCACGGCTTTGGCGGTCACGACGTCGAGCACTGCTTCCTGGAACGAGGCGGCGATATCCGCCCGCGGTACGTGTTCTCCAGTGGCTTCCAGCTGCTCGACCTTGCGTGCCACCGCCGTTTTCAAGCCGGAGAATGAGAAGTCATAGCGGTGCGCACCGGGAGCCTCTCGGGTGCCCAGATACTTCGGGGCGGTGAGCGCTCGGGGGAAAGCCACCGCGGTGCGATTTCCTTCCTTAGCCAAACGGTCGATCGCCGGCCCACCCGGGTAGTTCAGCCCCAGAATTCTGGCGATCTTATCGAAGGCCTCGCCCGCGGCGTCGTCAATCGTCGCGCCGAGCAGTTCGACGTCGTCGGTCAGGTTTCTGACTCTCAGGATTTCGGTGTGCCCACCGGAAACCAGCAGTGCTCCGAGCTTCTCAGGAAACGCCCCGCTGATTCCCAGCGAGGAGTCCAAGAGCGCGACCCCGACATGGGCCACCAGGTGGTTGACCGCATAGAGCGGTTTGCCGGTGGCCAGAGAGAGCGCCTTGGCAGCACACGCTCCGACCATCAGGGCACCGGCTAACCCCGGCCC
The DNA here is from genome assembly GCF_043789415.1 of Psychromicrobium ferritrahens. NCBI lineage: Bacteria > Bacillati > Actinomycetota > Actinomycetes > Micrococcales > Micrococcaceae > Psychromicrobium > Psychromicrobium ferritrahens. The sequence continues at coordinate 993,998 of NZ_JBDLLW010000001.1, forward strand.
AGCAGTCACCGCGATCGCATCCAGCTCTTCCAGCTCGACCCCTGCAGTGTGCAGCGCCTCATTCAGAGTGGGCACCAGGGCGTCCAGGTGAGCCCTGGAAGCAATCTCCGGGATCACTCCGCCGAAGCGGACGTGCTCCTCCATCGAGGAGGAGACCGTATTGGCCAACAGAGTATTGCCCCGGACGATCCCGACGCCGGTTTCATCACAGGAGGACTCGATGCCGAGCACCAGAGGTTCCCGAACTGGGTTCAGCACCGTCAGACCCCCTCTTCGGCGAGCAGGGAGAGCTGCATAATCAAGGCGTCCACGCCCCCGCGGTAGTAGCGCGGCCTGGTGTGAATATGCCGGAAGCCGAATCTTTGATACAGCTGCTGTGCCCGGGGGTTATCTTCGCGGACCTCGAGCAGCAGGTCGGCCGCACCGCGGTCCCTGGCCTCGGAAATCAGCCTGGAGAGCAGTTCGCTGCCGATCCCCTGGCCTTCCAGTTCGGGGCGCACTCCAATGGTCTGTACGTCCGCTGTCGGCGGCACGCACATCAATCCGGCGTAGCCGACGATCTGCCCTTGCCGTTCGACCACCAGGTAGTGCCGGGTGGCCTGGCCGAGTTCATCGACGAAGGCCTGGCGCGGCCAGGCATCCTCAGGAAAGAGCAGGATCTCCAGCTCGCTGACGGCGTCGATATCTTGGGCGGTCATGGGACGGAAATGGTTAATTAGCTGATTCATAGTGCCCGCTTTCGGGGCCCTGGCACCTGGGCATCCGATTCGCGCAGGTAGAGCGGCGTAGTGTCGGGCAATTGCCGCCCGGCAGCCAGCTGATGTGCTGCGAACAAACCGAGTGAGGAAGCCTGAGGCTGTGCCCGGCTGAATTCCGGTACCACGCGATCGGCCAGAGCCTCAGCGTAGAGCCCAGCGCCATAGCCATAGACGGGAAGCCGCTCCGGTAGCTCTGAAACAGCTCCGACCCGCGGGCCCTCCAGGAGCCCACCATGAGGAGCATACTGCGACCAGTAAACTTCCTTGCGCCGTGCATCGGTGGCCACGATAAAGGAGGACGCCGTCCGTTGCTCGCGCTCGAAACTCGCTACCACGTCCCAGGCCAGGGCATCCAAGCTCATCACCCCGGCGAGCGGCACCTGCCAGACATAGGAAAGTGTTCTGGCGGTGGCGATCCCCGAGCGCAGACCAGTGAAAGGTCCCGGTCCGGTCCCCACCGCAATAGCATCGGGCCGCTGCCGCGCCTTGAGCAGGCCTTCGATCCCCGAGGCGAGCACCTCCGCATGGCTGCGAGTGTCTTCGGTGGCGAAACTCTCCAGTAGCTCGCCGTCCAGAATCAGGGCGGCACTGGCAATCGCCGAGGTATCGATGGCAAGCAGAAGCACCGTACCAGCTTAGTTGATTTTTGTTTCGAGGCTGGGCAGTCGGCTTAGGGCAAAATCTAGTGCTGTTGCCCTAAGTCCGCCTCAAAGCTGCCAGCTTCGAGATCAGCCCAGCGAGGGCCCACCGCAGTGAGTTCAAGGCTGCGCGGCTCGGAATCTTCATCACCTGCCGCTTCGGGGCTTTCGCTGGGCCGTTCCAAGCGGATCAAAAGGTAGGAATCGCTGAGGTGCTCAACCCGGCCCTCACCCCATTCCACCACGGTGACCGAGGAATCAAGGGTGTTCTCAAGGTCGATGTCATCGATCTCGGCCGCGGAGCCCAGGCGGTAGGCATCGACGTGAACCAGGTCTGGCCCGCCGATCAGTGAAGGGTGAATCCGCACCAGCACGAAGGTGGGCGAGATAATGCCCGGCCGCACTCCCAGTGCTTCACCTAGCGTTTGGGTGAAGGTGGTTTTGCCCGCGCCGAGTTCACCGGAGAGGATGATCAGATCCCCGGCTTTTAGCTCTCCGGCCAGCTGCCGGGCGAACTGAGCGGTTTGCTCGATCCCTGGGAGTTGGAACTTCACGCTGTCTCCTGGGCTTTAAACGATTCCTGGGCAGCGAGCGGTTCCCTATCATTGAGCTGAGCTGCCGTGCTCTGCGGTTCCACGCCGCTCAGCATCGGTGTCTCATGGAGATAGACGCGCTGCACGCTCGGCGCAAGCCGGGTCACCACTTCGTAGTTGATCGTCCCGGCGGCCGCCGCCCAGAGATCAACTGAGGGGTCTCCGGCCTCGGCTGCCCCGAAGAGCACGGCTTCCTGGCCGAGCAGCGATTCGTCGTCGGCCAGCTGGGTGCCCAGATCTACCACCATTTGATCCATCGCGATCCGGCCGACCACCGGGTACACCTGGTCGGCGATGCGCACCGGGCCTCCGGTAGCCACCCTGGGCACCCCGTCGCCGTAGCCGAGCGGAATCAGCGCCAAGGAGGTAGCGCCGGGGGTGCGGTACTGCAAGCCGTAAGAAACGCCTTGACCTGCCGGAACCCGTTTGCAGTGCGCCACGAAAGTCTTCAGCGTCATGGCCGGGCGAAGCCCCAACTCCTCGGAGGTCTGTCCGTCGAAGGGCGATAGGCCGTAGATGCCGACCCCCGCTCGCACCAGGTCGAAATGGGTGTCCGGGCGGGAGAAGATCGCCGGGGTGTTCGCCAGGTGCCGCACTTCGGCGTCAACGCCGGCGTCCTCGGCTATTGCCACTGCTTCCCGGAAACGTTCCAGTTGCAAGTCCGTCTCATCGCGCTGTGGTTGATCGGCCACCGCGAGGTGAGAGAACAGCCCGACTACACGCAGCAACCCCTCGTCCTGATACTCCAGGGCTTCACCGACCAGGGAATCCCACAGTTCAGCGGTGCTGCCATTGCGCCCCAAGCCGGTATCGATTTTGAGGTGCACCCGCGCCGGTCGCTGCTGTTCACGAGCCGCAGCGACGATATGTTTCAGCTCCCAGCCGGAGACGCCGAGGTCAATGCCCGCCTCCACGGCCGAGCCGAAATCACTCCCGGGAGTATGCAGCCAAGCCAGCAAGGGAGCTTCGACTCCGCCGCGGCGCAGCGTGAGCGCTTCCGACACCCTGGCCACTCCCAGCCAGCTGGCTCCTGCTTCAAGGGCGGCCCTGGCCACCGGCAGCAGGCCGTGCCCATAAGCATCCGCTTTCACCACTGCCATCACCTGAGCCGGGGACACCAACTCGGAGATCCGCCGTACATTGTGCCGGATGGCCTCTAGATCGACCTGGGCTTGGCGTTCGGCTGTCATGAGTCGATTCTATTTCACGCACCTCGCCGAGCCGGTGCTCAGCTCAAGCGTCGGAGTGGTGCGCGATGGTCGCCGTCGCCCGCCGCACTACTTCGAGCGGCATATCACGGAGCAGATCCTCAAGGTATGCATACCGGCGCAGCCACTGCTTATGAACCCCTTCCCGGGCGGTGTTCATCTTGTGCCACCAGTCCGCAATATCACCCCAGCCCGGTGCCGCCAGCGAGCCTCCGACCTGCTGCACCGAAAGCGAGGCGCAGAGATTGGCAAAACTCAGCCGGTCGGCAAGATTCCAGCCAGCCAGGCTACCCATCACAAAGGCGGCCCCGAAACAGTCGCCCGCACCCGTGGGGTCCCAGGCGTTCACCGGGAGCGCGGGCACCCACTCTTCTTCACCGGTCTCGGAGTCCACCGCCATCGCACCCTGCTCGCCCACTGTCACCACGGCGACCGGCACCTGATCGGCGAGCGCGTACAGCGCGCCCCAGGGATCGTCGCAGCGGGTGAAAGCCATCGCCTCGGTCGCGTTGGGCATGAACGCGTAGAAGTGCTCGAGGTTCTTCAGGGTCTGCTGTGGCCATTCGCCGCTGGGGTCCCAGCCGACGTCGCCGAAGAGCTTGGTGCCTTGCCGCTGAGCAGTCAGCACCCAAGGTTCCAGCTCCACTTCCAGGGGCACGACGGCGGCCAAGGCCTTGGGCGGTTTGGCCGCGAAGAGTTCGGTAGCGGTGAGCGGCGAAGGGTGCCCGTGGCTGACCATGGAACGGTCTTTATGCACCGAAAGTGAGACCGTGACGGGAGAATGCCAGCCGTCGAAACGCTGTGAATGACTCAGATCGACCTGTTCTTGCTCGCTCAGGATGGTCCAATTGGCGTCACCGTAGCCATCATCGCCGAAAGCCGCCGCCAAGCTGGTGTTCAGTCCGAGACGGCTTGCCGCGATCGCCTGGTTGGCGACACCACCGGGGCACGAGCCCATCCCCTCGCTGAAGATCTCGGTGCCCTTGCTCGGCAGATCGGTCAGACCGGTGAAGATAATGTCGAAGAAGACCGAGCCGGTGAGGATCAGATCGACCGCAGGAGAGTCCGCGCCGCGTTTTCCAGCGAGCGGATCGAATCTGCTGCGCTGGGTATTCTCCCCGACCGTGTTTTCCCCAACCATGTACCGCAGTTTACCGCCCTACGGCTCTGCCGAGTGTGCAGATCTACACCTTAAACCTGGTTCAAAACGTGTAGATCTGCACACTCACTGGGCTGCACCGACCATGAATCGAACGATATGGGTGAGAATGGGGCTATGCGATTGGTGATCGTCGGTGGCGGCGGCTTCAGGGTGCCCTTGGTTTACCGTGCGGTGAGCCAAGGAAAGTACGCCGGGCTGATCGACTCGGTGGTGCTGCACGATATTGAACCATCACGGTTGGAAGCCATTGCGGCAGTGCTGGAGGCGATGCCGTTTACCGGTCCCCCGGTCACGCTCAGCACCGAACTGGAAGCAGCATTACCAGGGGCCGACGTGGTGTTCGCGGCGACCAGGGTGGGCGGCGCGGCCGGCCGTGTTCTGGACGAAAAAGTCGCGCTGGGCCTGGGCTTACTCGGCCAGGAGACCACCGGCGCCGGAGGGATCAGCTATGCACTGCGCTCCCTTCCCTTCATGCTGGAACTCGCCGAAGCCATGCGGCGGCTCTGCCCGAAAGCCTGGTTGATCAACTTCACCAACCCGGCAGGCATGGTGACTCAAGCGCTGCAAGGGGTACTGGGCCAAAAGGTAATCGGAATCTGCGATTCACCGATTGGGCTGGTGCGCCGGGCGGCAAGAGCGGCGGGTGTTCCGCTCGCGACTGGCAGTCTGAGCGGCGTCGACTATGTAGGGCTGAACCACCTGGGCTGGCTGCGCGGTCTGGAGTACGACGGCGTCGACCGACTGCCCGGTCTGCTCAGCCGTCCAGGGGCACTGGCGAGCTTCGAAGAGGGCAGGCTGTTCAAAGCTGACTTCTTGCACGCTCTGGGGGCGATACCCAATGAATACCTGTTTTACTACTACCGGCGAGGCCAGGCATTCGCAGCGATTCAGGGCTCCCCGCAAACCCGGGGCGAGTCCATCGCCGAGGCACAGCGGTTAAGCTACCCGGAGTTAAGGGGGCCCGAAGCTTTCCAGCGCTGGGAGGCGGCTCGCCGGGAGCGCGAGGAAGGCTATCTGGCCGAAGCCCGGTCACCGAAGGACGGCGTACAGGAACAACGCGATGAGGCTGACCTGGCCGGCGGTGGCTATGAAGAGGTCGCGCTCGCCGCGATGGCCGCCCTGCTCACCGGAGAACGCAGCGAACTGATTCTCAATGTGCCCAACGGCGGCACCATCGCCGCTCTGCCAGCCGATGCGGTGATCGAGGTACCCAGTGGCATCGATGCTTCCGGAGCTAGTCCCCTGCCCCTGAAGTCCCAGCCGGAACCCCACCAGCTCGGGTTGATGGCACAGCTCAAAGCCGTGGAAACCGCCGTCGTCCGCGCTGTGCTGAATGGCGAGCGCGACCAAGCCGAGTTGGCCTTCGCCCTGCACCCCCTGGTGGGCGACGAAAAACTCGCTTCGCGGGTGCTTATCAGTTATGAAGAGACTTTCCCGGAGCTGCGAAAGCTCTGGGCTGAGCCTGCCGGGACTAGATACGCTTCATAAAAACTCGCTTGGAAACAAGCAGCCAGACGGTGCACCCTTAGCCCAGGTGGCCTTGCTTTCCATTGTGCTGCTTGCGGATGCGAGAATGGCGGCAGAAGCAGACCACTGGAATTCCGGCTATTGCCTGATTCTTATCCAAGGAGGACTCACGTGCAGGTACCGCGTCATGTGACGATGTTCTCTTTGCACACCTCTCCCCTGGAACAACCGGGTTCCGGAGATGCTGGCGGAATGAATGTTTATATCCGCCAGCTCGCCCTGGGCTTAGCCGATCTCGGGGTGTCGGTTGAAATTGTCACCATCGGCGACTCGCCTGCAACGGAGTTGGCTCCCGGCGTCCTGGTGCGCCATCTCGATCCGCGCAGCCTCGGCCTGCCCGGCCTCGGCGAAACGAACACAGCGAAAAAATCTCATCCGCTGAAAATCAGCAAGGAAAAGCTCCCGGAGCTGCTGCCCAAGCTGGTCGACGTCCTAGGTACCACAGGCCCGGGCCGCACTGAGCTGCTGCACTCCCACTACTGGATTTCCGGAGTAGCGGCCTTGCCATTGGCAGCCAGCTGGCAACTGCCTCTAGTGCACTCGATGCACACCATGGCCAAAGTGAAGGACCGGTATCGTCTCGACGGCCAAGTGCGTGAACCTTCCGAACGGGCGGCCGGTGAAGACCGCATCGTCCATACCGCCACCCGTTTAACCGCTAACACTCACTACGAGGCACGAGAGATCGAATTCCTCTACCACGGCAAAGCCGAGCGCATCGATGTGATCCCTCCCGGCGTCGACCTGAAAGTTTTCCGCCCGGGTTCACAAGCTGCCGCCCGAGGGGAGCTGGGGATCGACCCGCAACGGCTGCACGTGGTGTTCGCGGGACGGTTGCAGCGCCTCAAAGGTGCTCACCTGCTGATTGAGGCTGTGGCGCTGCTGCATCAGCGCCGCCCAGAACTCGAACTACAACTGAGCGTTATCGGCTCCCGGAGCGGTCCCGAGGATTACGATCTGCAAAAATTGGCGCAGCAACTCGGCATAGCTCATCTCATTGGCTTCGAAAGCCCCAAGCCACCCGCTGAACTCGCCCAATGGTTCCGCTCCGCGGATCTCGTTGCGATGCCTTCCTCTTCGGAGTCCTTCGGCTTGGTCGCGTTGGAAGCCGGGGCCTGTGGCACACCGGTACTGGCAACTCGGGTGGGTGGCCTGGTCGAAGCGGTGCAGGATCAGCTGACCGGCACCCTGGTGGATGGGCTGGACCCGCACCACTGGTCGATCGTCTTAGAGCGCACCTTGAATGACCCGGAGCAACTCAAGGCCATGGGGCGCGCCGCAGCCATCCACGCCGCAGGATACTCCTGGCAGCACACCGCGGAGCTCACGCTGGAGAGCTACCAGCGCGCCCTCGGCTAAGCCCCTCAGCCGTTATGACAACTAGCCTTTAATAAAGGCTTCTACGGCCTCATGGGCCACGTCGTCAGCCAGCTGCTCCGGCGGGGACTTCATGAAGTAGGCGCTCGGTGCGAGCAAAGGCCCGCCGATTCCCCGGTCCAGGCCGATCTTCGCGGCACGGATGGCATCGATAATGACGCCGGCCGAGTTGGGCGAATCCCAGACCTCGAGCTTGTACTCCAGGGACACCGGAGCATCGCCGAAGTTCCGGCCCTCCAGCCGGACAAAGGCCCATTTCCGGTCGTCCAGCCAGGCGACGTAATCGGACGGGCCGATGTGCACATCGCGCTCGGTCAGCGCGGCGGAGGTATTGGAAGTCACTGCCTGGGTCTTGGAGATCTTCTTCGATTCCAGCCGGTCGCGTTCCAGCATGTTCTTGAAGTCCATATTGCCACCCACATTGAGCTGATAGGTGCGATCCAGGATGACCCCCCGGTCCTCGAAGAGCTTAGCCATCACCCGGTGGGTGATGGTGGCGCCCAGCTGGCTCTTGATGTCATCGCCCACGATCGGCAGACCAGCGGCGGTGAATTTATCCGCCCACTCCTTGGTCCCGGCGATGAACACCGGCAGCGCGTTCACAAAAGCGCAGCCCGCATCGATAGCGGCCTGGGCGTAGAACTTCGCGGCGTGCTCCGAGCCCACCGGCAGGTAGCAGACCACGACGTCGACCTCGGCCGCCCGCAGCGCGGCGACCACGTCGACGGCTTCCGCGGAAGATTCCTCAATCGTCTCCCGGTAGTACTTGCCCAATCCATCCAGGGTCGGACCGCGCTGCACGAGGATGCCGGTCTCCGGGACGTCAGCGAGTTTGAGGGTATTGTTCTCGCTCGCCGTAATCGCTTCGGAAAGGTCCAAGCCGACCTTCTTCGCGTCGACGTCGAACGCAGCGACGAACTGCACATCGCTCACGTGGTACTCGCCGAACCGCACGTGCATCAACCCCGGTACGGTTTGACCAGGATCAGCGTCTCGGTAGTAATGCACTCCCTGCACCAGGGATGATGCACAGTTACCAACACCGACGATGGCAACACGAATAGGGTTGACGGACATAGTTCTCCTCAAAGGTGGGTGTTCTGCGCTTAGATGCCAGCGCTGGCGGCGTCGATCGCGGCGATCTCTGCTTCGTCGAAGCCGAGCTTGGCCACTCCGGCCAGGTTCGCTTCCAGTTGGGCGACGCTGGAGGCGCCCACCAACGCGGAAGTGACAGCTCCTGCGGCCTGCTCGCGCAGCACCCAGGCCACCGACATCTCGGCGAGCGACTGGCCGCGAGCCGCAGCCAGTTCATTGAGTGTACGAACCGCAGTCATTTTCTCCTCGGTGAGCGCGCTCTCCTTGAGGAAGTGGCCCAGGGCGGCCCGGGAATCCGAGGGCACGCCCTTGAGATAGCGGTCGGTGAGCACACCCTGAGCCAGCGGTGAATAGGCAATCGAGCCGATTCCCTGATCGGAGAGCACCTGCAGCAGCGAGGAGCCGCTCTCATCCGGGCGCTCGATCCAGCGGTCGAAAATATTGTAGTTGGGCTGATTGATCACCATCGGAGTGCCCAGTTCGCGGAGGATCTTCGCCGCTTCCAGAGTCTGCGAAGCAGAATAATTGGAGACGCCGACGTAGAGCGCCTTACCGGAACGCACCGCGTGGTCCAGCGCGGACATGGTCTCTTCGAGGGGGGTCTCCGGATCGAAGCGGTGGCTGTAGAAGATATCGACGTAGTCCAGACCCATCCGCTGCAGCGACTGGTCCAGGCTGGCCAGCAGATACTTCCGGGAACCCCATTCACCATACGGACCATCCCACATCAGGTGTCCGGCTTTGCTGGAGATGATCAGCTCGTCGCGGTAAGGCCGGAAGTCCTCACGCAGGTGGCGCCCGAAGTTGCTTTCCGCGCTGCCGGCCGGTGGCCCATAATTATTGGCCAGGTCGAAGTGAGTGACACCCAGATCGAAGGCTCGACGCAAAACGGCCCGTTGATTTTCGAAGGGCTTATCATCGCCGAAGTTGTGCCACAGTCCCAGTGAGACGGCGGGCAGCTTCAGGCCGCTGCGGCCAAGCCGACGGTAAGGCAATTCGGCATAACGGGACTCAGCGGGAAAGTAGGTCATGGCTCCATCATGCCACGCTCCTCCACCCAGACCCCGAGCCGCCAAAGTCCCGACCAGTTATCCCACCCAGTGTTACGTATGAGGCTGGCGCTCACTCGGAAAGACCACATGGGCAACTTTTGCCGCATTCGGTGGGACGGCTGGTTCGGGGACGGCTGGTTCGGTGGCAGCTGGGAGAGGACTCAGTTTTGGATTTTGCCTACCAAGGAGGCCGCCACCGAATGGTCCGGGCTGCTCGCCTCTTCATCGTGGGCGCGCAGCACGACCAGAGAGCGCGGCTGGACCGCCAGCACTTCACCGGCGACGATCACCCCGGCCGGGAACTGGCTTCCGGCGGTGTCGATCAACGGATCCCAACGCGGGGCGTACTCTGCGGCGGGCAGGGTGAATTGCACCTCAGCCTCATGAGCGTTGAAGTAGAGCAGGAAGTTGACGTCGGTGATCCGTCGGCCACGCTCGTCCACCCCGGAGATGGCCTCGCCGTTCAGGAAGACGCCAATGGTGCGGCCGAAGCCGTTCCCCCAGTCTTCCTCGGTCATTGTGCTGCCATCGGTATCGAGCCAGACCAGATCGGGGAGCTTCTCCCCCTCACCGCGTTTGGCAGGCCGGCCGTCGAAGAACCGAGAGCGCCGAAAAGTCGGATGATCCCGGCGCAGCTGGCTCAGCTTGGCAGTGAATTCGATCAGCGGTTGGTCTGCACTATCCCAATGAATCCAGGTGAGCTCTGAGTCCTGGCAGTAGGCGTTGTTATTGCCGCTCTGGCTGCGTCCCAGTTCATCGCCGTGCACCAGCATCGGCACGCCTTGGGAGAGCAGCATGGTGGCGATGAAGTTCCGCTGCTGCCTGGCGCGCAGCGCGAGCACTCCGGCGTCCTGGGTGGGCCCTTCCACTCCGCAGTTCCAGGAGCGGTTGTGGGATTCGCCGTCGTTGTTGTTCTCGCCGTTGGCCTCGTTGTGCTTGTCGTTATAAGCGACCAGATCGGCGAGGGTGAATCCGTCATGTGCGGTGACGAAGTTGATCGAGGCGACCGGGCGGCGTCCCGAATGCTCGTAGAGATCGGAGGAACCGCTGAGCCGGGAGGCGAATTCGCCTAGTGTCGAGGGCTCGCCGCGCCAGAAATCACGCACCGTATCGCGGTATTTACCGTTCCATTCGGTCCACTGCGGCGGAAAGTTGCCCACCTGGTAACCACCCGGACCGACGTCCCAGGGCTCGGCGATGAGCTTGACCTGGGAGACCACCGGGTCCTGTTGGATGAGTTCGAAGAAGGTGGAGAGCTTATCGACGTCGTAGAACTCACGGGCCAGTGTGGAGGCCAGGTCGAAGCGGAAGCCGTCCACGTGCATCTCGGTCACCCAGTAGCGCAGTGAGTCCATCAGCAGTTGTAGCGCGTGCGGGTTGCGCACATTGAGCGAGTTCCCGGTGCCGGTGTAGTCCATGTAGTACTGCTCGTCGTTGTCCACTAAGCGGTAATAGGCCGCGTTGTCGATGCCCCGGAAGCTCAGCGTCGGGCCCAGCTGGTTGCCCTCCGCGGTGTGGTTGTAGACGACGTCGAGAATCACTTCGATACCGGCCCGATGCAGGGCACGCACCATGGCTTTGAAGTCCTGCACCTGCTGGCCTTGGTCTCCGGTGGAGCTGTAGGTGTTCTGCGGGGCGAAAAAGCCAATCGTGTTGTAGCCCCAGTAGTTGCTGAGGCCTTTTTCGAGCAGCACGCTGTCCTGCACGAACTGGTGCACCGGCATCAGTTCGATGGCGGTCACGCCAAGCTTTTTCAGGTGCGCGATCACCGCTGGATGCGCGACGCCGGCATAGGTGCCCCGCTGCTCCTCGGGAACCTCGGGGTGCAGTTGGGTAAGGCCTTTGACGTGCGCTTCGTAGATGAAGGAGCGATGGTAGGGGGTGCGCGGGGCACGATCGCCGTCCCAGTCGAAGAAGGGGTTGACTACGACGCCGAGCATCATGTGCGGCAGCGAGTCCTCGTCATTGCGTTTCGTCGGGTCGGCGTGCTGGTAGGAGAACAACGCATTGTCCCAGTCGATTTTCCCGGCGACCGCCTTGGCGTAGGGGTCGAGCAGCAATTTATTCGGGTTGCAGCGCAGGCCTTGGGCTGGGTCGAAGGGGCCATCCACCCGGTAACCGTATTTCTGACCGGGCTGAATCTGCGGCAAATAGCAGTGCCAGACATAGCCGTCCACCTCGGTGAGCGGGATCCTGGTCTCCACCGGGCCCTCAGGGCTCTCCTCGATCAAGCAGAGTTGCACGGCCTCGGCCACTTCGCTGAAGATCGCGAAGTTGGTTCCATTGCCGTCGAAGGTGGCACCCAGCGGGTAGGCCGATCCAGGCCAAACTTCCATGCTGCGCTCCTGTTCGCGAAGAGATGTTCCTGCCATAAGGCTACCGGCGCTGGTTTGTGGTTCGCACAGTTGACCTTGCAGCCCCGCATAGCCACGCCCACCGAATCGGGGATTCAGTGGGCGTGGTATGCGAATCCCGGACTGCGGAGTCGGAGGGTTTCTGAGAAAAATCGAAAAAGCTCCTCGGCATGCCACAAAGACACACCGAGGAGCCCGATCAATCAGGTTTCACAGGAAAGCACTGGGCATCGTGGCTAAGAAACCCAGCATCAACGGAACCATGTAGAACACCAGGAATAACCAGCCCGGATGGGTCAATCCTTTGAGCCATATACCGGCGAGTGATGAACGATGAAGGCGGGCTAAGTGAAGAAGCTGACGGCTGGCTACAGACCATTCACGAGGCCTCCGAATATAACGCAAAAACAGGCTGCTCCAGAGCCAAAGACTCACGAAGAAAGCACCAAATAGTATCGAGGGCCAAACGATCTGTTGGCCAATGTACGTAAATAACTCATCAAAACCACCATTAGTAAGCGATAGCTGGTTGTACTTTTCCAGGAGCATCTGAGAGACAAAGAACCCCACGCACAGCAGTATCCCGCCGCGTATGAAATTCATGAGGGCAGCCGCCCTAGCCCAGAACAGATTCCTCTCTCGCCAAGGAACTGGCGGTGGAAATCTTGAGACCAAAGCGCATCCCACAAAGAAACTAAGAATCATCACAAGCATAGGGAGCCAAGCCAAGATTTTGAGCAAGATAGTGGATTGGCTGGATACCGCGAAAATAAGCAGAAGAAACCACCAACCATAGATCGCCCTTGGTGTTATCCATCGTCGAACATAAGGTCTGTCAAGAAAAATACGAAATTCCCGGCAGGGAAAGGACTTAAACCGCAGGGTCAATTCACTCATATTTTATAAGGTAGCCGCCAACGCCGACAGAACAGACTGCTCATCTGCACCATCTAATCGATACAAACACCCACACTAGGTTGAGCAGGCATAGCCACGCCCACCAAATCGGGGATTCAGTGGGCGTGGATAGTTATGGCCCAGCGAACGGGCGATTCAGTGGGGAGGGGTTCAGGATTGGGCCACCCTGCGGCGTTTTTTGCAGTACCAGGAGATGAAGCCTCCAACAGCCAGGGTGATCACAATGTACAAGGTGATGTACAAACCCCCGGCGGGATCAAAGGCGAATCGAACAGACTCCTCGGCATGAGTGTTTTTGCGGCCACCACCCAGAATCAGAAACCAGAACAGCCCCAGTAGCAGCGACCCTAGGGTGACGAGCCAAGCTAAAGCGCCGGCCAGGGAATACTTGCGGAAGAGCGTCAGGATCACCGCGAGCACCAGGAACAACAGATGAACCGCCACCGCCCAGACGAGTGGGAGATCCGTAGAATCAAACTCTAAAATAACCGTCACCTCATAAATTGTTCAGATCAATAGTTGAGCACTTGCTCAAGTTTTATCAGGGGCCTCGTTTTCCCACAACCTCTGCCGCCAAAGTTACGAGTCAGCCCAGGCTCTCCCCACGACAGAACTTGCATCTCAAGGACCAGTTCAGAAGGCGGTTTGATCCAACCTCAGCCGCCATGTGAGAATGGTCACGAACACGAAACGCCAGCGATCCGCGGCGGGAGAGTCCTCCTGCCACCAACCAGGCAGTGGGCGCCGTAGGAGCAAATCCTCCCCGGGAATCTCTCAGGCACCCGCACCGCCGCGGCGAGGCAACTCTGGAAAGCAGCGCTACCCGAACCAGGGCAGAGCTCACCGACGGTGCAAGCGAGGACGTCCTCGCGGAATCTCTCAGGTCCCATACAGAGCGGGGAGGAACCCACGCCCGGTACTGCCGTACCCGAATACTGGAGTTCCTGATGAGCCAAGATGCTGTGACAGAAACGATTTTCGCTGACCGCCATATCGGTGCCCGCCGGGCCGAGGATGTGGCCCATATGCTCAAGACCATCGGCTACGACTCGGTAGACACCCTGGTGGACACCGCAGTGCCGGAGAGCATCCGTCAGCACAGCCCGCTGAGCCTGCAGCCGGCGCTGAGCGAGGTCGAGGTACTCGCCACGCTGCGCGAACTCGCCGCGAAGAACAAAACCGCTGTCCAGCTGATCGGCCAGGGCTACTACGACACCGTGACTCCCCCGGTGATCCGCCGCAATATCCTCGAAGACCCCGCCTGGTACACCGCCTACACCCCCTATCAGCCGGAGATCTCCCAGGGCCGGCTGGAAGCATTGCTCAACTTCCAGACCATGGTCGAGGACCTCACCGCACTGCCAATCGCCAATGCCTCGCTGCTCGACGAAGCGACCGCTGTCGCTGAGGCCGTGCTGCTGATGCGCCGCTCCAACAAAGCCAAGAACGACGGCGTCATCGTGCTCGACGCCGATGTGCTGCCGCAGACCATCTCCGTGGTGAAGGGCCGCGCCGAGGCGCTCGGCTTCGCCGTCGTGGTGATCGATCTGGCGGCTCAAGGCCTTCCTCCGGTGGGATCAGAGCACGGTGAGATCTGCGGCGTCGTCCTGCAACAGCCCGGCGTCTCCGGAACCGTGCACGACCACGCTTCCCTGATCAAAGAGGCCAAGGAACGCGGTGCTATGGTCACCGTGGCCGCCGATCTGCTCGCACTGACCTTGATCGTCCCGCCGGGCGAGCAGGGCGCCGATATCGCGGTCGGCTCCGCCCAGCGCTTCGGCGTCCCGCTGTTCTTCGGCGGCCCGCACGCCGCTTATATGGCTGTGCGGGGCGGCCTGGAGCGCTCACTGCCCGGCCGGCTGGTCGGTGTTTCCAAGGACGACGCCGGAACCCCCGCCTACCGCTTGGCTCTGCAGACCCGCGAACAGCACATCCGCCGTGAGAAGGCGACCTCGAACATCTGCACCGCACAGGCGCTGCTGGCCATCGTGGCCAGCATGTACGCCGTCTACCATGGCCCGGAGGGGCTGAAGTGGATCGCCCAGCGCACCCACCGGCACGCCGCGACGCTGGCCGCTTCGCTGCGCGCCGCTGGCTTCGACGTCCCTCAGCAGAGCTTCTTCGACACCCTCACGGTGCAGGTTCCTGGCCGAGCCGCTGAGCTACTGGCCGCTGCGGAAGCGAAGGGCCTGAACCTGCGCCCGATCGACGCCGACACCCTGGGCGTCTCCTTCGACGAGACCAGCACGAGCGAGACCGTTGCCCTGGTAGCCGGGGTCTTCGGTGCCGAGCTGGTCAGCGCAGAGGTGGCGGACGGCGAAGCTAAACTGCCAGAAAACCTGCTGCGCAACTCGGAATACCTGACCCATCCGGTCTTCCACTCGCATCGCTCGGAGACCCAGATGCTGCGCTACCTGCGCAAGCTCTCCGACCGGGATCTGGCCCTGGACCGCACCATGATCCCGCTGGGCTCCTGCACCATGAAGCTCAATGCCACCGTGGAGATGGAAGCCATCTCCTGGCCCGAGTTCGCTGGGATCCACCCCTTCGCCCCGGAGTCGCAGACTGCGGGCTGGCGTGAATTGATCGAAGACCTGGAGGCCGAGTTAGCCACCATCACCGGCTACGACCAGGTGTCCATCCAGCCCAACGCCGGTTCGCAGGGCGAGCTCGCCGGGCTGCTGGCGATCCGCGGCTACCACCTCTCGCGTGGCGATCAGCAGCGCACCATTTGTCTCATTCCGGCCTCCGCGCACGGCACCAATGCCGCCTCCGCGGTGCTCGCCGGGATGAAGGTCGTGGTAGTGGCCACCGCGCCCGACGGCACCATCGACCACCAGGATCTGCAGGCCAAGATCGACGCGAACGCCGAGCAGTTGGCCGCGATTATGATCACCTACCCCTCGACGCACGGGGTTTTCGACGCCGATGTGCGCCAGGTCTGCGATGCGGTGCACGCCGCCGGCGGCCAGGTCTACATCGACGGCGCCAACCTGAACGCCCTGGTCGGCCTGGCCCAGCCGGGCCAGTTCGGCGGCGATGTCTCACACCTGAACCTGCACAAGACCTTCTGCATCCCGCACGGCGGCGGCGGCCCCGGCGTCGGACCGGTCGCGGCCAAAGCGCATCTGGCCCCGTTCATGCCCTCCGACGCCGCGAAGAGCGCCCACGAGGAAGGGCACGGCGTGGCGATCTCCGCGTCCAAGTACGGCTCCGCCGGGGTGCTGCCGATCTCCTGGGCCTATGTGAAGCTGATGGGCGGCGACGGCCTGACCGAGGCCACCCGCAGCGCGCTGCTGGCGGCCAACTATGTGGCGGCCAGCCTGAACGACTACTTCCCGGTGCTCTACACCGGCAACGGCGGTCTGGTGGCGCACGAGTGCATTCTGGACCTCCGCGAGCTGACCGCGAAAACCGGCGTGACCGCCGAGGACGTCGCCAAACGGCTGATCGATTACGGCTTCCACGCCCCGACGCTGGCCTTCCCGGTGGCGGGCACCCTGATGGTGGAACCGACCGAATCCGAAGACCTCAGTGAAATCGACCGTTTCATCGCCGCGATGATCTCCATCAGGGGCGAAATCGACGAGATCGCGGAGGGCAAGCTCACGGTGCAGGATTCCGCGCTGCGGCTCTCCCCGCACACCGCGAACGCCGTGGTGAGCGATTCCTGGGATCGCAAGTACAGCCGCGAGCAGGCCGCTTTCCCGCTGCCGAGCCTGCGAGTGGATAAGTACTTCCCGCCGGTGGGCCGGATCGACGGTGCCAATGGCGACCGAAACCTGATCTGCTCTTGCCCGCCTCCCGAAGCCTTTGAAAACTAGGAGCCACAGATGACTCTCAAAGAAACAGCCCTGCACAACGAGCACGCCACGCTCGGTGCCAGCTTCACCGACTTCGGCGGCTGGGATATGCCGCTGAAGTACCAGAGTGAACTGGCCGAGCACCACGCGGTGCGGCGCGGCGCTGGCCTCTTCGACCTCTCCCATATGGGTGAGATCTGGGTCCGTGGCCCGCAGGCCGCCGCTTTCCTGGACTACGCCCTGGTGGGCAACCTGTCGGCGATTGCCGTTGGCAAGGCCAAGTACTCGTTGATCTGCACGCCCGAGGGCGGCATTATCGACGACCTGATCAGCTATCGCCGTCCTGCGCTGGATAACCCTATATCGGACAACGCTGACGATGTCTACCTGGTAGTGCCCAATGCGGGCAATGCCGACGCCGTCTACGCCGAGTTCGTCAACCGGGCTCAGAACTTCGACGTCGATCTGGAGAACGTCTCCGCGCAGACTTCGCTGATCGCCCTACAGGGCCCAGAGGCCGAGCGGATCCTGCTCGGCCTGGTCCCAGCCGAGCAGGCTCAGGCCGTCCGAGAGCTGAAGTACTACGCGGCCACCGAGGTGACCGTGGCGGGGTTGCCGATTCTGCTTGCTCGCACCGGTTACACCGGTGAAGACGGCTTCGAGTTGTACATCGGAAACGACCAGGCCGCAGAGCTCTGGAACGCCCTGCTCACCGCGGACGACGTCGTCACCCCCTGCGGGCTGGCCAGCCGGGATTCACTCCGCCTGGAGGCGGCCATGCCGCTCTACGGAAACGAGCTGAGCCTGCAAGGTAACCCCTTCGAAGCGGGCCTCGGCCCGGTAGTTTCCCTCCCCCCGGCGAAGACCGCCAAAGAGGGCGACTTCGTCGGTAAAGAAGCTCTGGCGAGGATCAAGGCCGAACGCGCCGAAAGCCTTAACGGAAAGCGCGTGCTGGTCGGTTTGCAGGGCCAGGGACGCCGTGCTGCTCGTAGCCACTACCCAGTGCTGCTGACCGACCAGAACGGCGAAACGCAGACCATCGGCGAGGTGACCTCCGGTCTGCCCAGCCCGACCCTCGGTTACCCGGTGGCCCTAGCCTATGTCGAGGCGAGCCACGCCGAACCCGGAACCGAGCTGCTCGTTGACCTGCGCGGCAAGGCCGAGCCCTTCACCGTCGTCGCGCTACCGTTCTACAAGCGCTCCAACTGAGCCCGACCGGCTCCCCTCGATCAACCTCACGAAAAGAGACCCTCAGATGACCAAAATTGTTCCTGAACTCCGCTACTCCGCCGAGCACGAATGGGTTGCCGCCGACGGCGCCGTCCCGGTGACCGCCGGAGCCGTCGTCACGGTTGGCGCCATTGCAACCGTTGGAGTCAGCGCTGTAGCGACCGAAGCCCTCGGCGATATCGTCTACCTGGACCTGCCCGGAGTCGGCAGCACCATCTCCGCTGGGACAAGCTGCGGCGAGATTGAATCCACCAAATCGGTCTCCGACCTCTACGCCCCGGTCAGCGGTGAGATCACCGAGATCAACGCCGACGCCGTCGCCGACCCCGCCGTGGTCAACCAGGATCCCTATGGAGCGGGCTGGCTCTTCAAGGTCAGCGTGAGTGAAGAAGGTCCGCTGCTCAGCGCTGCCGAGTACGCAGAGAAGAACGGTGGCGAGCTGTGAGCCAAACCCTGAACCACCTCAATGGCACGCTCGCCCAGCTCGACCCCGAGATCGCGGCCAAGCTCGACGACGAACTCTCCCGGCAGCGGCACGGCCTGGAGATGATCGCCTCGGAGAACCACACCTCGGTCGCCGTGATGCAGGCCCAGGGCTCGGTGCTGACCAATAAATACGCCGAAGGCTACCCGGGACGCCGCTACTACGGCGGCTGCGAGCACGTCGACGTCGTCGAACAGCTCGCCATCGACCGGGTCAAGGCTCTCTTCGGCGCAGCCTACGCCAATGTGCAACCGCACTCCGGGGCGCAGGCCAACGCCTCGGTGATGCACGCGCTGCTCACCCCGGGCGACACCATCATGGGCCTCAATCTGGCGCACGGCGGCCACCTGACCCACGGTATGCGGATCAACTTCTCCGGCAAGCTCTACAATGTGGTGCCCTACCAGGTCCGCGAAGACGATCACCGGATCGATATGGTCGAGGTTGAGCGCTTGGCGCAGGAACACCGGCCGAAGATGATCGTGGCCGGCTGGTCCGCCTACGCCCGTCAGCTGGACTTCGCCGAGTTCCGCCGGATCGCCGATTCCGTCGGCGCTTATCTGATGGTGGATATGGCGCATTTCGCCGGTTTGGTGGCTGCTGGGCTGCACCCATCACCGGTACCGCACGCTCACGTCACCACTTCAACGACGCATAAGACCCTCGCCGGTCCGCGCGGCGGCATCATCCTGAGCAACGACGCCGATATCGCCAAGAAACTGAACTCCGCGGTGTTCCCCGGCCAGCAGGGCGGCCCTTTGGAGCACGTCATCGCTGGCAAAGCCGTGGCCTTCAAGATCGCGGCATCCGCTGAGTTCAAAGAGCGGCAGCAGCGGGTGCTGGAAGGTGCGCGTATTCTGGCCGAGCGCCTAGTGCAAGACGACGTCAAAGCCAAGGGCATTTCGGTGGTCACCGGTGGCACCGATGTGCACCTGGTACTGGTGGATTTGCGAGATTCCGAGCTGGATGGTCAGCAGGCCGAGGACCGGCTGGCGCAGATCGACGTCACGGTGAACCGCAATGCGGTGCCCTTCGACCCGCGGCCGCCGATGGTCACCTCGGGGCTGCGGATCGGCACCCCGGCGCTGGCTTCGCGGGGCTTTGAGACCGAGGCCTTCACCGAGATCGCGAATATCATCGCGGAAGCCTTAATCGCTGAGCCGGACGCCGATCTGACGCCATTGGCGCAGCGGGTGCAGGCGCTGGCAGAAGCTCACCCGCTCTACCCCGATATCGCTCCGCACAGCTAGCGACGGCCGGCCTGACCGCTGATCGTCAGCAACCGGCGAACCCTGCGCTTCGCGATAGGCATTTGGCTTCGGGATTCACCGGAGACCATCTCATTAGGATGCGAAGTTACGGAGAAAGGCCCGACCATCACGAATAGGACTAGGATCAAACTGTGGCTATAGGCGTTTTCGACCTCTTCAAGGTCGGCATCGGACCGTCAAGTTCTCATACGGTCGGCCCGATGCGCGCTGCGGCAGTTTTCGTCGAAGAACTGCGCGCCGAGGGATGCCTCGACCAGGTGACCCAGCTCCGAGTCGACCTCTATGGTTCACTGGCTGCCACCGGGCGCGGCCACGGCACGATGACCGCCGTCCTGCTCGGCCTAGAGGGCCACTACCCGGATCTGATTCTGCCCGCCGAGGTCGAAGAGCGACTCGCCTCAATGGCGGAAACCGGCACCATCCGGCTGGCCGGCAGCAAGACGCTGGATTACGCCGTCGACGATATGGTGCTGCATCCACTGACGGTGCTGGACCGGCATACCAACGGGATGAAATTCGCCGTCTCCGACGAGGCGGGGAAGCTGCTGCACCAGGCCACGTTCTTCTCGGTGGGTGGTGGGTTCATCGTCCGTGAGGGTGAGGAAGACTCCGCACTGCAAGAACTGGATGAGAGCCATCAAGGGCTGCCGCTGCCCTTCCGCACCGCGGCTGAACTGCTAGAACACTGCGCGAGCCGTGGGCTGCGCTTCTCCGAGGTGATGCTGATCAACGAGCTGGAAATGCCCGCCGACGGCACCCGACGCACCGAGGACGAGGTTCGGGAGGGACTCAAACACATCTGGTCGGTGATGGAAGGCTGCGTGGAATCCAGCCTGCACCGCGAAGGTTTACTGCCCGGCGGGCTCAAGGTCCGGCGTCGTGCCCCCGACTGGCACGAGCGACTGCTCAAAGAGGACAAGGACCGCGATCCGAAGTACTGGCAGGAATGGGTCAACCTGATCGCGCTGGCGGTCAACGAGGAGAACGCCTCCGGTGGCCGGGTGGTCACTGCGCCAACCAACGGTGCGGCAGGAATCATTCCCGCGGTGCTCTACTACGCCCTGAACTATGCGCCGGGCATGGAGAACGCTACTCAAGAGGACAAAGACGACGTCGTGGTTCGCTTCCTGCTCGCGGCTGGCGCAGTAGGCGTGCTGTACAAGGAACAGGCCTCGATCTCCGGCGCCGAGGTGGGCTGCCAGGGCGAGGTCGGCTCGGCGTCGTCAATGGCTGCCGCTGGACTGGCCGAGGTGATGGGCGGCTCCCCGGCGCAAGTGGAGAACGCCGCGGAGATCGCCATGGAGCACAATCTGGGGCTGACCTGCGACCCGATTGGCGGCTTGGTTCAGGTGCCCTGCATCGAGCGCAACGCGATTGCCGCGGCCAAGGCGATCAACGCGACCAAGATGGCACTTTGGGGTGACGGCGAGCACCGCGTTTCGCTCGACGAAGTGATCGTCACGATGCGCGAGACCGGCAAGGACATGAGCAATAAGTACAAGGAGACCGCAATGGGCGGCCTGGCCGTCAACGTGGTGGAGTGCTAATTTCCCTCCCCTCCCCCTTCTTTTCCCAACGCTGTGACACTTAGAGTCGCTATGAACCGCTCTTAGCGACGTTTGCTGTCACGCCGTTGAGTTTCTAGCGTTGAGTTGGCGAAGTACCTGCGGAACGGACTCGGCGATCTCCCGAGCGGTGATCGATCCCCCGTCGGAAGCGAAGACCCCCGCTCTGCCGTGCACACTGGCAGCCATTGCAGCGGCGAGCGCGGGTTTCACCCCCGCGGCCAGCAAGGCACCGAGAATGCCGCTCAGTGTGTCTCCGCTACCCGCCGTCGCCAGCCAGGGCGTGCCCTCGGCCTGGCTATAAGCCGCGCCACGAGGGCTCACCACCACCGTAGTCGACCCTTTCAATAGCACCGTCGCCCCGGTCAGCTCCGCCACCTGACGGGCATGCTGCACAGGCGAACGCTCGACGTCGACGCGCTCGGTCAAGTGCCCGCGGCGACTCAGCAGCGCGGCCAGCTCTCCGGCATGAGGAGTGAGCACCACCTGTGGCCCCAGGGTATCCGGCAGCAAGCTCAGTGCTCCGGCATCGGCTACCACGGGCAGCCCCGAAGTCAAAGCGTCAAAACAACGCCGCTCCTGCTCGACGTCAGAGGCGACTCCGGGCCCCACTAACCAAGCCTGCACCCGGTTGGCGGCCACTGTCTCAGCGCCTCGCACCACCTCAGGAGGAATGGGGGCTGGCCCCAAATAGCGAATCATGCCGACGCCGGCGGCTAGAGCACCTCCCAACGCCAATTGAGCCGCCCCGGGATAGGCCTGAGAACCTGCCACCACGCCGAGTACGCCTCGGCTGTACTTGTGATCGGTGGTTCCCGGCCAGGGCCAGAGATCGGCAAGATCCCGCTCATCCAGGCGATTCAACGCTGCTTCCGGCAGTTCCAATCCCAAGTCGATCAGGCTCAGCCCGCCGGCGTATTCCTCCGCGGGAGGCAGTAGCAGTCCGGCTTTCACACCACCGAAAGTCACGGTGTGATTGGCCCGAAGCACAGGCCCGGAGACTTCGCCGGTATTGGCATCAACACCACTCGGCAGATCACAGGCCAGCACCGGCGGCGAATGCTCGGCCAACTTTTCCACCAGCTCAGCCGCTGCACCCCTTAAACCCCCTCGAGCACCGGTGCCGAGAATACCGTCAATGATCAGATCGGCGGCGAGCGCTTGCTCTAGGCAGCAGCTGGGCTCAGTAGCTAACCGCAAGACATTGCCACCCGCCAGCTGAAAAGCCTCGAACGCCTGAGGATGCGCTCGCTCCGAGACCAGTACCGCCGTCACTCGTACTCCACGGCGGATCAGCAGCTCCCCAGCGTAGAGCGCATCGCCGCCGTTGTTTCCGGAACCCACTAAGAGAACCACTGAGCTGCCATACACCAGGCCGCCCCGGCTCAACTGCCAGAGCGCCGCGTTGGCCAGACCATAGGCTGCCCGAGCCATCAGTTCCGGCCCAGCTCCGGCGTCGAGCAAAGGCTGCTCAGCGGCTCGGATCGTGGTGCCGGTGAAGGCTGAAAGCATTAGCCTTCACCGATCACGAAGGCCGTAGAGATTCCGCCGTCATGACTCATCGAAAGATGCCAGCGCTTCACGCCCCGAGACTCAGCTACCGCGGCGACAGTGCCTTTCACCTGGACGGTCGGGCCGTTCTCGTCCAGACCGATCCAGCAGTCCTGCCAATTCATCCCTGCCGGTGCTCCGAGCGCTTTGGCCACCGCTTCCTTGGCAGCGAACCGGGCGGCCAGAGAACGGGTGTTGAGCCCGCGCTCAGCGGGCACGAAGAGCCGGTCCAATAACCCGGGCGTCCGCTCCAGCTGACGACCGAAACGTTCGATGTCCACTACGTCAATGCCTATACCGATGATCATGCTGACAGTCTAGCGAGCGGACTGGAGAGGGCGGCGAGGTGCCAGAAACCAAAAACTTCCGGTCACTTCCAATAAAACTTCCAACCGTTAAGAACCGGCGCGGCTGGATCCTGTGAAAAAATTGAGAAAGAGCGAAGAACGGCCTGTTTCGATGCATTGGCATCTGTATCGGCCTCTTTAAACCCCACCGAGGCGATTGCTACCCGGTCCCAGAGAGCTCTCTGCCGGCGCACAACAGCCGGGCTTACCGACGAAAGAAGTTCATGAAGAAAAGACTGTCCATCACCGCTGCCGCGGGACTCATTGCTATAGCCGCTTCATTACTCGGCGCTCAGCCAGCGGCAGCCGCAGGGATTGATGTTCAAGATGTAAATCTCAAAGAATGCATCAACGAGCAGCTTGAGCAATCTAAAGATGCCGATATTACTCAAGAACAAGCGCTCACTATTGAAAAGCTCACCTGCACCCGGAAGATCTCGACTCTGTCCGGTATTGCACAGCTAAGCAATCTCAAGGAATTTTCCAACTTCGTTCGAAGCCCCGCTCTGACTGATTTACGACCGCTCAGCGGTTTGACCAAACTGCAAGAAATCACTATCTGGGGAAGCTCGGTTACTGACCTTTCGCCTCTGAAAAACCTGCCGAACTTGACTGAGTTAGTGCTTACCTACAGTAAAATCTCAAATGTAAGTTCGCTAGGCTCCATGACACAGTTAAAACGGCTGAACCTCGATGGGAATCAGATCACCGATTTCAGCGAGCTTTGGCCACTTTTGGCCGCAGGTACCTCAATATTAGCGCGGGAAACAGTCACCTTGCCTCCTATTAGTGTCGGCGTGACCCAATGGAATCAACTGACTGGCATGTATAGAGAAACCCCAGTCATCACTTTAACTAACGCTAAGCCTGAACCGAGCTCAGCCGCCCAAGGGTGGTTCTATATTAGGGCAAACCAGAAGAATATTCTGACCAGCGACTTCAGCGCAACTAGACGTTATCCGGCTAATGTCAAGCTCAGTGTGACTTTAGAGCAAGCATCCTTGGCCAGCCTCACCAGCGCTCATAATGACATTGCGATGACAAAGTATCAGACTCCCATCACCATTGACGTGAGCAGTAACGATGGCGATGAAAGACAAACGCCGATGGATCCGAACTTCATATTTCTGATCGGTCGAGACGGTTCTTCAGGTGACACGGTGGAAGGTCCGGAAGGCAACTTTAGATTCCTGCCCGGTGGAAAGGTCGTTTTCACTCCAGCGCCTGGCTTCAGTGGAGCAGTTCCGCGGGTCAAGTATTATGCGTATAACCTCGACGAGGTTTACTCCACCGCATACATCTACGTGACAGTGGGGGCGAAGCCCGCCGCTGTTACAGCTAAACCAGACACCACCAAACCGCATCCAGTGAATACGACCATCAAGCAGACTCCAACGGACAAGCAGACACCCACAGCCTCTGCTGCTTCTGCAAGCAGTGATAACCAGAAATCAGCCCTCGCCAACACCGGCGCCGATCCGGCACTCCCTCTGAGCCTGGCAGGCTTCCTGCTGCTCTCGGGGGTCGCAGCGCTATACGCCGCTCGTCGCCGAGTTCGCTGACTTCATCCATCCATATTCCAACTACCCAGGAAGCTCTAATGGGACTCTTCGGCCGTAAGAAAACAACTCCCCAGGAACAACAACCCGAGCCGGTCGTGGTGGAAACCGCAGAGGAATTGCATGCTCTCCAGGCAGCGCAATTCGTTTCCTTCGCGGAAGAATCCATTGGCATTGCTGCTGGCGTGCTCAATTTCAAGAGTGAATCACTGAACGTGGTTGACGAAGCTCTCGAAGAATTCCACCGACACAATATCGAGTTACCCCAGCCGATGTGGGAAGGCATCTCCTCCTACATTATGGAGACTGCGCGTCGCGAATACGGCGGGAGCTACAAACCATTTCAGGATCAGAACCCCTGGGTGCTGGTGATTGGCGAACCTGAATTCAATCTCGGATTCATGGCGATGTCCAAGGTCTTAGATCGAGTCCGGAACGGAGAGGAAGACAGCATCCCGTTCTTCTACGAAGGACTCGAACCTTTAGTGAGGCAGAAGCGCAACGCCACTCTAGTCTGAGTCTTCACGCTGAATGCGACTGATCCCGGTGGACTCGTTATCGAGTCCACCGGGATCAGTCATTTAAAAACTTAGCCGTTCTCTTCAGCTTCCCAGTGAGCCAGAGTCTCTGCGTGATTCGGCACGAAGACATCCTCAGACGTCGGCCGGGTCACGCAGAAATGCTCCAGATCACCGTGCGCATACAACGTCTCATTCTCGTGCGCGATGATCTTCTCTGCACTCAGCACCGGCGAGTCGACAGTGGAGTGAGCGTCTTCCAACAGGGTGACGCTCAAATTACGGCCAACCGCCGCTCGCACCGCGGTGTCAATGCAGTATTCGCTCTGGAACCCGCAGATCACCAGATGATCAATGCCGCGCTGCTCTAAGAAGGGGCCCAGCAGGGTCCGGGTGAAGGCATTGTTATTCGACTTATCGATGGTCACCGATCCAGCGGGCTGGACCAGTTCAGCAGCCACCTCAAAACCGGCCCCACTGCCACCGGCCACGTCCTTATCGCGGATAAAGACGACTTGCGCTCCAGCTGCGGTGGCCTTCTGCAGCGCCAAAGCGATATTGCTCAGCACGGCGTCCCTGTTGAATAGCTCCCCGGCATAGCTGCCGTCCACCATGGCCTGCTGTGCATCAATAACCAATAGCGCCTGTGCCATTACTCGACCGTCACTGACTTAGCCAGGTTACGGGGCTGATCGACATCGTAGCCCTTGGCGCTAGCTAACGCGCAGGCGAAGATCTGCAAAGGCACAGTGGTCAGCAGCGGGGCCAGCAGAGTCGGCGTCGCCGGGATGTAGAACACATGCTCAGCGAATTCGCGCACCGCCTCGTCGCCCTCTTCGGCGATCACAATGGTCTTCGCTCCGCGGGCCCGGATCTCTTGAATGTTGGAGACCACCTTGGCGTGCAGCGAATCGCGGCCATTGGGCGAAGGCACCACCACGAAAACCGGCTGACCGTCTTCGATCAGAGCGATCGGACCGTGCTTAAGCTCGCCGGCAGCAAAGCCCTCGGCATGGATATAGGCGAGCTCCTTGAGCTTGAGCGCACCTTCCATCGCCACCGGGAAACCGACGTGCCGCCCCAGGAAGAGCACCGATTTAGCATCCTTCATGGCAACTGCCAGATCACGGATCTGCTGTTCGTTGTCCAGCACACGTTGGATCTTCTCCGGGGTCTTGTGCAGATCCGCCAGCAGATCCTTGATCTCACCCTGGAATTTATTGCCTCGCAGTTGCGCCAGGTAGAGCCCGAGCAAATAAGCAGCGGTGATCTGTGCCAGGAACGCCTTCGTGGAAGCCACCGCGATCTCCGGCCCGGCGTGGGTGTACAGCACCGCGTCAGACTCGCGAGGAATGGTGGAGCCATTGGTATTGCAGATGGCGAGCGTCTTAGCGCCCTGTTCCCGGGCATAGCGCACTGCCATCAAAGTGTCCATGGTCTCACCGGATTGTGAGATCGAAATGATCAAGGTATTGGAATCCACAATCGGGTCCCGGTAGCGGAACTCGTGTGAAAGCTCCACTTCGGTGGGGATCCGGCACCAATGCTCGATAGCGTATTTCGCCACCTGGCCGGCGTAGGCGCTGGTACCGCAGGCCAGCACAATGATCTTATTGACCTGCTTGAGCTGGGCCGGGTCGATCCGCAGTTCATCGAGGATCAGCCTGCCGGAAACGTCAGTGCGCCCCAGCAAGGTCTCCGAAACTGCGCGTGGCTGCTCATGAATTTCTTTCTCCATGAAGGAGGGGAAACCGTCTTTCTCGGCCGCCGCGGCGTCCCAGTCGACTTCGTATTCCTTGCCTTCGGCGGGAGCGCCGAAGAAATCGGTGATCACCACGGTATCGGGGGCGATGGTGACGATCTGGTCCTGGCCCAGTTCCACGGCTCGCCGAGTGTAATCGATGAAGCCGGAGACGTCGGAGCCGAGGAAGTTCTCGCCCTCGCCCAGTCCCACCACGAGCGGTGAGTTTCGCCGCGCTGCCACCACGACGTCGGGAAGTTCCGCGTGCACGGCAAGCAGGGTGAAGGCGCCTTCCAGCTTCTGGCAGGCGCGCTGCATGGCTACCGTTAGCCGATCTGCCGGGGCGACGTCGCTCGCCGCCTGATACTCCTCGCCCAGCAAAGCTGCGGCAACCTCGGTATCGGTCGATGAGAGGAAGGTGACTCCGCGCTCCAGCAGGCCGATTTTCAATTCGGAGAAATTCTCAATAATGCCGTTATGGATCAGCGCCAGCCGACCTTGATCCGCCAGATGCGGGTGCGCATTGACGTCGGTGGGTCCGCCGTGAGTAGCCCACCGAGTATGCCCGATGCCGGTTCGGGAAGCGGGCAGCGGATGTTCTTCAAGTTCGGTCAGAAGATTGCTCAGCTTCCCCGCTTTCTTCGCCGAGAAGATCTGGCCATCCGATAGCACTGCTACACCGGCTGAGTCATAGCCACGGTATTCCAGCCTACGCAGACCTTCCAGTACAACATCGAGGGCCCCATGATCTCGCGTTTGATCTGCCCGGCTTACATAGCCAACAATTCCGCACATGGATTCAATCTTACCGGGCAGGCACGGCATCCCTGACCTGCAGTGGATCGCTGGCAATTCGCCATTGGCTCGCGGAGGGGGCAGAATCTCTTAGGTGAGTTTGCAACGCACGGATTCGGGCTACGGCGCCTCCCCTTTCGTTGAGCTGGACCGGCAGAGATGGTCGCAGCTCTCCGCCGAGATCGAGCAACCGCTCAACGAGGAAGACATTCTGCGGCTTCGTGGTCTCGATGACCCGCTGAACATGACAGAAGTGCGTGAAGTCTACCTACCTCTCTCCCGCCTGCTGAACCTCTATGTGGCTGCCGCAGGTCAGCTGCACTCAGCCACCACGACTTTTCTCGGCGAGCAGACTCAGCGCACGCCTTTCGTGATCGGAGTCGCCGGCTCGGTGGCGGTCGGCAAATCAACGACCGCCAGGATCCTGCGCGAGATGCTCCGCCGCTGGCCCGGCACACCCAATGTTGAACTGGTCACCACCGATGGCTTCCTCTACCCCAACGCCGAGCTGGAACGGCGAGGTCTGATGCAACGCAAGGGTTTCCCGGAATCCTACGATCGACGAGCGCTATTGCGCTTCGTCAGCGAGGTCAAAGGCGGGGCAGAAGAAGTGCGTGCCCCCTGGTACTCGCATCTGACCTATGACATCGTGCCGGGCAGGGAGGTCGTCGTGCACCGGCCAGATGTGCTCATCGTGGAGGGGCTGAATGTGCTGGCTCCCGCCCGCCCTCAGCAGGACGGCCGCTCAGGCCTCGCGGTCAGCGACTTCTTCGATTTCTCGGTCTTCGTGGATGCCAAACCTGCACACATCGAGCAGTGGTACATCGATCGATTCCTTTCACTCCGGCAGTCCGCCTTCTCCCATCCAGAATCTTATTTTCATCGTTATGCTTCACTATCCGATGCCCAGGCGGTAGAGACGGCCAGCGGAATCTGGCAACGCATCAATGAGCCCAACCTCAGGGAGAACGTGCTTCCCACCAGAGGCCGGGCTCGTTTGGTGCTGACCAAGGACGCCGACCACTCGATCCGGCGGATGCTGCTAAGGAAGACGTGATGAATGGATCCGCGATGGATCGTCGGGCCATCCTGCACCTGGGCTTTGGTGGCCTGGCTGCCCTGGGTCTGGCCGGTTGCGCTCCGGAACCTCCTGCTGCTTCCTCCAGCGGTGCCGCAAGCTCCTCGAGCAGCCCGGTGAAAGCGACTATCGGGGAGATTCCAGGCCCCGCTCAGCATCCAGCCGCTGCACTGGCTCATTCGCTCGACGATCCCAGTTCGATCTGGGTCGTGGTCAATAAGCATCGCCCTTTGCGTCCCTCGACCTATCGACCGAACGATTTGGTTCAGCCTCGGGTGACCAGCATGGTGAGCGGAGAAAGCGCTCTGCTTCGTGCGCCAGCAGCCAGGGCGCTGGAGGCGCTCGCCCAAGAAGCCGCCGCTCAGGGAACCCCGCTCAGTCTGGTCAGCGGTTTCCGTTCTTACCAGACCCAGGTTGCCACCTATGGCTCCTACGCCGGCTCGGTAGGAGTTTCCGGTGCGGATCACGCCTCTGCCAGGCCCGGCTATTCGGAGCACCAGACCGGTCTCGCGGTGGACGTCGGCGATTCCGGAGGATGCAATCTCCAGCCTTGTTTTGCCGACCGTCCACTCGCTCGCTGGGTGGGGGAGAACTCTCACCGCTTCGGCTTCGTGGTGCGCTATCAGCTGGGTTTTCATCTGATCAGCGGATACTTCGCTGAGCCGTGGCATCTGAGGTTCGTCGGGGTGGAACTGGCCACCGCCGTCAAGAAGTCGGGCTTGCACACCCTTGAGGAGTATTTCGGCCTGGAAGCAGCGCCGGACTACTCCTGAATCACCGGCACCTCAACGTGCGAACCGTGGAATAAGTTTCCAAGAATGCGTGTCGCAGAAGGAAACGCTAAAATTTCCGCCTAAATTAGGTGCCATGATTAAGGGATTCAGAGATTTCATTATGAAAGGCAACGTCGTTGACCTGGCAGTTGCCGTCGTCATCGGCGCAGCCTTTGGCACCGTCGTCACCACACTCGTCAACAAAGTCCTGATGCCACTGATCGCTGGCATTTTCGGCAAACCTAATTTCGATAATGTGCTGCAGTACCAAATCGGTGCAGATGCGGCCAACTTCATCTCTATCGGTGCATTGATTACCGCTATTATCAACTTCTTGTTGGTCGCTGCCGCGGTCTACTTCGTTGTTGTGGTTCCGATGAACCATGTGATCGCCCGCCGCAATGCCAAGCTCGGCATTAAGCCGGACGAAGATGCTCCGGATCCGCAGATCGTGCTGCTCACCGAGATCCGGGATGCGCTCAAGGCACGTAACTAGCTCCATCGACAATCGAATAGCTCCACCGAACGGCTGATGCTCGGCTTAGCGTAATCGCTAGGCGACGAGCGTCAGCCGTTCTTTTACCACCGAAGCGAGTTCCTGGCAGATCCGGGTCGCGGTGTCCATATCAGCGGCTTCGACCATCACGCGCACCAAGGCCTCGGTACCGGAGGGGCGCAGCAGCACTCGGCCCGTCTCCCCCAGCTCCTGTTCTGCGCGACGCACCGCTTCCCGGACGCCTTCATCGCTCTGCGCACGTTGCTTATCGACGCCTTTGACATTGATCATCAGTTGCGGGAGTTTCGTCATCGCGGTGGCGAGCTGTTGCAGGCTACGACCTGTCCGAGCCACTTGAGCGGCCAACTGCAGCCCGGTCAGCACGCCGTCTCCGGTGGTGGCGTAATCAGAAAAAATAACGTGCCCCGACTGTTCGCCGCCCAGGTTGAAATCGCCTTCGCGCATTGCTTCGAGCACATAGCGATCGCCCACTGCCGTTTCTCGGATGCTGATTCCCGCCTCGCGCAGCGCCAGCTTGAGTCCGAGGTTGCTCATCACGGTGGCCACCAAGACATTGTCCCGGAGTTTGCCATCGGCTTTCAGGGCGAGAGCCAGGATCGCCATGATCTGATCGCCGTCGATCACATTGCCCTCGTGGTCCACCGCGAGACAACGATCGGCGTCCCCGTCGTGAGCGATGCCCAGATCAGCTCCGTGGGCCACCACGGCTTCTTGCAGGGGTCCCAGGTGTGTCGAGCCGACGCCGTCATTGATGTTCAAACCATCGGGTTCGGCACCGATCACGATGACATTAGCCCCGGCGTCCTTGAAAACCTGGGGGGAGCAGCCACTAGCTGCCCCGTGAGCGCAGTCCAGCACCACGGTCAGCCCATCGAGCCGATGCGGCAAGGTGGTGAGCAGATGCAAGATATAGCGATCCTCTGCATCAGAGAAACGCTGAATCCTACCCACTCCGACACCGGTGGGACGGTGCGGCTCTTTTTTGAGCTCCGCTTCAATGGCGTCTTCCACCTCGTCGGCGAGCTTCTGGCCGCCTCGGGCGAAGAACTTAATACCGTTATCCGCCGCAGGGTTATGGGAAGCCGAGATCATCACGCCGAAGTCGGCGTCCAAAGAAGCGATCAAATAAGCTGCGGCGGGAGTGGGCAGCACTCCGGCGTCGTAGACGTCGACGCCGGCGCTGGCCAGGCCAGCTTCCACAGCGGCTCCGATGAACTCACCGGAGGCCCGTGGATCGCGGGCAATCACCGCTCTGGGGCGTTTGCCCTCCGCCATTTGATCATGGCCTAGGACTACAGCCGCTGCCTGAGCCAGAGAAAGCGCCAGCTCGGCGGTGAGCAAGCCATTGGCTAAGCCGCGAACCCCATCGGTTCCAAACAATCTAGACATCAGATCGATTCTACATTCCCCCGGAGCACTTCCCGTTCACCGCTCCAAACCGTCCGATCCACACCGACCCCCATCAAAACCCCAGCCCGCAAGAGCAAATCCAGCCCAGCTCAAAACCAGCCGTCCCACTGAATGTTAAGGGTGGTGCAAATGTGGCAAATATCCCGCCTCATCCGTAACACTCAGTGGGACAACTGGATTGCACGAAGGAGGTTTCCGGGTTTTCTTTTTGGATTTGAGTCCCTGGACTATCGCAAAGCCCTGGGGGAATACCACAGGAACGCCAGAAGGGCCCGTCGCTTTGCGACGGACCCTTCTGGAAGCGTTTGGGCCCACACAGCCGAGGGCCCCGACACGAAGAATGAGTGTCGGGAGGACACGGGGATTAGCGCTTGTGGAGCCAAGCGCTAAATATTCGCGAGGACCCAAAAGGGCCCGTCGCTTTGCAACGGGCCCTTTTGGAAGCGTTTGGGCCCACACAGCCGAGGGCCCCGACACGAAGAATGAGTGTCGAGAGGCTGTGGGGATTAGCGCTTGTGGAGCCAAGCGCTCAAACAGCGCGAGAGACTCAAAAGGCCGGTCGCCCAAGCGACCGGCCTTTTGAGGAGCGCTGTTTTAGCGCTTGGAGTACTGCGGAGCCTTACGGGCCTTCTTGAGACCGGCCTTCTTACGTTCGATGACGCGAGCGTCACGAGTCAGGAAGCCTGCCTTCTTCAGGGTCGGGCGGTTATTCTCTTCGTCGATCTCGTTGAGTGAACGAGCGACGCCGAGACGCAGCGCACCGGCCTGGCCTGAAGGGCCACCACCGTGGATGCGAGCGATCACGTCGTAAGCGCCATCCAGATCGAGGATCTTGAAGGGCTCGTTAACTTCCTGCTGGTGCAGTTTGTTCGGGAAGTAATCAGCCAGTTCGCGACCGTTCACGGTCCACTTGCCGGTGCCCGGGATAACCCGGACCCGAGCGATGGCTTCTTTACGGCGGCCGACGGCGGAACCGGGAACGGTCAGCGCGGGACGCTCTTTCTTCGGAGCGGACTCTGATGCGCCAGCGCTCTCTGAGGTGTAGCTAGTCAATACTTCTTCCTCGGCTGCCGGAGCAGCTTCGGTATTCAGCTCTTCAGTGTTCTGAGCCACGATTCTCCTTGATTAAGTGTGTTTGGTGGCCAGGACTACTGGGCGACCTGGGAAATTTCGAACGTCTTCGGCTGCTGAGCGGCGTGCGGGTGCTCAGCACCCACATAGACCTTCAGCTTGGACAGCTGCTGAGCGGCCAGCGAAGTCTTGGGCAGCATGCCCTTGATGGCCTTCTCTACAGCGCGAACCGGATTCTTCTCCAGAAGTTCCGCGTAGCTCACGCTCGACAGACCACCCGGGTAACCGGAGTGGCGGTAAGCGCGCTTCTGCTCGAGCTTGGCGCCGGTCAGGGCAACCTTGTCGGCGTTGATGATAATGACGAAGTCGCCCATATCCATATGGGGTGCAAAGGTCGGCTTGTGCTTTCCGCGCAGCAGTGTTGCGGTCTGGCTGGCAAGACGACCCAGGACAACGTCGGTGGCGTCAATGACGTGCCACTGGCGGTTGATGTCGCCGGGCTTCGGGGTGTACGTACGCACAGTTTTTGCCTTCGTTTCGTGTTCTTAGGGGGAATACCGCGGATTTTTAGATCCAACGGCATCACATCTCGTGCGTTACCGGGCAAGAGGTGAGGACTCTAAAGACCAGTAATCCAGTTACCCGGCACACCCCGCGTCTTATGACTCTGCAACTGAGCCAACGCCTGGATGCACGATACCGAGTGAGGATACGCACAACGACTATCAATATTACCCTGTTGAGCCTGCAGTTCAAAATGCTTCCAGAGCCCCCGTTCAGAGGGCTCCTCAAAACGAGGTCCCAACGACCGCGCGAGGTCGGCGTAACGGCCCAACAGAAACCAGGCATGAAGCTGAATGCCGCGTTCAGCCTAAGCCTCAGCTCGGCGTGCCCTGGTCAATTCCGCACGAGCCGCAAGCTCCCCATCACCCGGATAAGCCACTTCCTCCAGGACTAAGGCATGCGGAGCAGCCAGTAGTGATTTCGCGTCTCGGAATTTCAAGGCCAGACGCTCTTCCAGCCAACCAAGGGGCTGTTCCCCCGAGCCAACCTGTACCGCCGACCCGATGAGTGCCCTAACCATGTTGTGGCAGAAGGCGTCCGCCTGAATATTCACCGTGATCACGCCGTCATAGCCGCGCAAGAATTCAAATTTCTGTAACTGGCGTACCGTGCTGGAACCCGGGTCATTCGCCCGCGGCTTGCAAAAAGACCTGAAATCCTGCAGGCCCAGCAACGGCAGCGCGGCTTGATTGAGCCGAACGACGTCGAGCGCGTCCTTGTACCACCAGGTCAGCTGCCGCTGCACCGGGTCCCAGTTCTCGGGGACATCGGCTATTCGGTAGCTGTAGCGACGCCAGAGCGCAGAGAACCTAGCGTCGAAACCGGCGGGAGCCAGCGCCGCGCGATGGACCACGATCGCCCCGCTATCGGCGGCAAGCACCCTCGAGAGGGTGCCGCGCAACCTGCGGAGCAACGCCTGCTCGGGTCGCTGACCGCTGCGCCTGGCAAGGGCCGACCATTCCTGTTCGCTGAGTTCCAGGTGGACGACTTGCCCGCGAGCGTGCACCCCAGCGTCGGTTCGGCCCGCCACCGTGGTGCGCACCGGACGCCGGATCAGCATCTCCAGCGCAGCCTCAAGCGCTCCCTGCACCGTGAGCCGAGAGGGCTGAATCGCCCAGCCGCTGAACGGCGTCCCATCGTAGGCCAGGTCGAGCCGGACACGAAAGAACCCACCACCCCCTGAGGCGGGGATGATGGGTTCCATCAAAGACATAGCTGAAGTCTAGCGGCCAGTGTTACTTGGCAGCTTCCTCTTCGCCTTCTTCCTGAGCGTCTTCGCCACCAGCGGGCACGAAGCCTGCTGCCTTGGCGTCCTCAGCGGTGGCGAACCACACCTCGGCGACGGTCTTGTCGTACCAACGTGAACCAGGCACGTGGTACTTCATGGAATCTTCGTTGCCCTTGATCTCGAAGCCTTCAGGAGCTTCGTTGACGTCTTCCAGGACAGCGTGCGAGCCGGCGTACTTCGGAGCGTCCTCGGTGGCTTCAGCGGCCTCGACGGGAGCTTCCTCAGCAACTTCGGTCTCAACGACCTTGGCGGGCTTTGCAGCGCTAGCTGACTTGGCCGACTCGGCCTCGGCAACAACGGCCTGCTTCGGGCTGACCGGCTCGAGGACGAGCTCAATCACAGCCATCGGAGCGTTATCGCCCTTCCGGTTGCCGATCTTGGTGATCCGAGTGTAGCCACCGTCGCGCTTCTCAACTGCTTCTGCGATATCGGTGAACAGCTCGTGCACAATGCTCTTATTGCTGATCAGACCGAGCACCCGACGACGTGAGGCCAGATCTCCGCGCTTGGCGAAAGTGATCAGGCGCTCGGCGTAGGGACGCAGCCGCTTGGCTTTGGTCTCCGTGGTGGTGATGCGCTTGTGCTCGAACAGCGATGCTGCCAGGTTGGCCAGAATCAACCGCTCGTGAGCTGGGCCACCGCCCAGGCGCGGACCCTTAGTAGGGGTAGGCATGATGTTTTCTCCTCAAATGGATAGCGGAGGTTCTCAGCATTTGGACGCTGAGCCCGCCGGAAGCAAATTCAAATACAGGCTTTAGAGCTCGTCGTCAGCGAAGGCGTCGTCTTCATCAATCGCAGCGGCACGAGCAGCGAGATCAAATCCTGGAGGGGAATCCTTCAGGGACAGCCCGAGTTCCACGAGCTTCGCCTTGACCTCGTCGATGGACTTGGCACCGAAGTTCCGGATGTCCATCAGATCAGCCTCGGAACGAGCAACCAGCTCACCCACACTGTGGATGCCTTCGCGCTTGAGGCAGTTGTAGGAACGGACGGTGAGGTCCAGATCCTCGATCGGCAGTGCCATATCCGCGGCCAAGGCGGCATCGGTCGGCGAGGGGCCGATTTCAATGCCTTCAGCTGCGGTATTGAGCTCACGAGCCAGACCGAACAGCTCCACCAGAGTGGTTCCAGCGGATGCCACGGCGTCACGCGGTGCGATGGCCTGCTTGGTCTCGACGTCGACGATCAAGCGATCGAAGTCGGTACGCTGCTCAACACGAGTGGCTTCCACCCGGAAAGTCACCTTGAGCACAGGCGAGTAAATCGAATCAACCGGAATCCGGCCGATCTCAGAATCGCCTGACTTGTTCTGCGCTGCCGAAACGTAGCCACGGCCACGCTCGATGGTCAGTTCGAGTTCGAACTTCCCCTTCGAGTTCAACGTGGCGATGTGCAGATCCGGGTTGTGGAACTCCACACCGGCCGGCGGGGCGATATCAGCCGCAGTCACGACGCCGGGGCCCTGCTTGCGCAGGTAGGCGACAACAGGCTCATCGTGCTCAGAGGAAACCGAAAGGTTCTTGATGTTCAGGATGATCTCGGTGACGTCTTCCTTCACACCGGGAACGGTGGTGAATTCGTGCAGCACGCCATCGATCCGGATGCTGGTAACAGCGGCGCCGGGGATCGAGGAGAGCAGGGTACGACGCAGAGAATTTCCGAGGGTGTATCCGAAGCCGGGTTCCAACGGTTCGATGATGAACCGTGAACGGTTATCGGAAACTACTTCTTCAGAGAGGGTCGGGCGCTGTGCAATGAGCACTTGGTTTTCCTTTCAGCGAGCATCCGCTATATGACGCAACACAGGTAGTGGAAAGAAGGTATCTAAAGTCTTTAACCGGCGTGGGCTTGCCGCGAATCCTAGGATTCGCGGCAAGCTCGCCAGTGATTCATCGGCGCTGTTAGACGCGGCGACGCTTGGGCGGACGGCAGCCGTTATGCGCGCTCGGAGTCACATCCTGGATGGACCCCACCTCCAGGCCGGTGGCCTGCAGCGAGCGGATAGCGGTTTCACGTCCGGAACCCGGACCCTTGACGAAAACATCGACCTTGCGGACGCCGTGCTCCTGGGCACGCTTAGCGGCCTGCTCAGCAGCGAGCTGGGCAGCGAACGGCGTCGACTTGCGCGATCCCTTGAAGCCGACCTCACCCGAGGAAGCCCAAGCGATGACGGCGCCTGCCGGATCGGTGATGGTCACGATGGTGTTATTGAACGTGCTCTTGATATGCGCCTGACCAAGCGCGATATTCTTCTTGTCCTTCTTACGCGGCTTGCGAACCGCGCCACGAGTCTTCGGGGGCATTGTTTCTCCTAAATTCTGATCAGCTGGTCGCTATCCCGAGTGGGGATTAGCGGCCTGCCTTCTTCTTGCCGGCAACGGTGCGCTTCGGGCCCTTGCGGGTGCGCGCATTGGTTTTGGTGCGCTGGCCGTGAACCGGCAAGCCGCGGCGGTGACGAATACCCTGGTAGCTGCCAATCTCGACCTTGCGGCGGATATCGGCGGCTACTTCGCGGCGAAGATCGCCTTCAACCTTGAAGTTGCCTTCGATGAAGTCACGGAGCTGAACGAGTTCAGCATCGGAGAGGTCCTTGACCCGAACATCCGGGGAGATCCCGGTTTCGGTCAGGGTCTGGTGTGCACGGGTCTTGCCCACGCCATAGATGTAAGTAAGCGCAACTTCCAACCGCTTTTCGCGGGGAAGATCAACGCCGGCGAGACGAGCCATAGTGGCGGTACTCCTTGGTTTATCCGGAGGTCGTAGGCAGTACACCCGCATTTCTCATTGCGGCCCCGGCCTCCGACCGGGGGTGGGCCGATTCCAGGAATCGACTTGTGCTGCCTTTTTATCTATTTATGTCGTGCACAGTTCCGGGGAACGCTCTCCTGAAGAAGGAAAGAATTAGCCCTGGCGCTGCTTGTGGCGTGGGTTCTCGCAGATCACCATGACCCGGCCGTTACGGCGGATCACCTTGCATTTGTCGCAGATCTGCTTGACGCTCGGCTTGACCTTCATGGCATTCCTTTGCGTTTGAGCAGGTGAGTGTTATTTATAGCGATAGACGATGCGGCCGCGAGTAAGGTCGTAAGGACTTAGCTCCACCACGACCCGGTCCTCAGGGAGGATTCGAATGTAGTGCTGGCGCATCTTTCCAGAAATGTGAGCGAGTACGATGTGCTTATTGGTCAGCTCAACACGAAACATCGCGTTGGGCAGCGCCTCAGTCACTACGCCCTCGATCTCAATGACCCCGTCTTTTTTGGCCATATCCTCCGCTAACTGTTGTTTGCCCTCCGCTGTTGCGGACGGCGTTCGATTTTTGACAGTTGCGCTCTGTACGATGCGCACATCAAACCACACACTATTGATGGATTTGAATGGGCGCGTCAAAGCGCAAACAACCAACACACAACTTTACGCCATCTAGCCGGATAAGTTAAATCCGGTAGCCATCAGCGGCTGAGGCGAAGTAGCTACATCGGCCAGCGGGAGAACGTTCCCGCAGGAGTCTTGATGGTCTGAGCGGATTTCACCGCGTCTTCAATGGCCGCCTGTACGGTGATCGCGGCGAAGGATTGCAACTCGACCATAGGACGCATATCCGCCACGCCATGCCCGCGCAACTCGATTTCCCCGGTCGCCAAAGTGAAGATGGTGTCACCATCGAGCAGGGTGTGCACCGGGGCCAAGGCCCTGGCCATTCCGGCGTGGGAAGCGGTCGCGGTGCGCTTCGCTTGCGGCTTGGTCAGCACGGCGTTGGTCGCCACCACGGCCAGAGTGGTGTTCAGCCCGGGCTCGCCATCCATCTGCTTGAGTGTCTCGTCCGCTCCCAAGGGGTGTCCGTAGGCGTTCACCACTACCAGCGCACCGATCACGACGTCGTTATTGATTCCGCGCATCCGCATCGACGCGGTGCCAACACCGCCTTTGAAAATACCGCGCCCCAGTGCGGCACCGGCTCCCGCACCAGCGTTGCCGCGCCGAATATCTCCGGACTGAGCCGCTTTAGCTGCCTGGTAGCCCATCTCCTCATCCGGTCGACAGGCAAAATTGCCACCCCTTCCGAGGTCGAAGATCGCTGCGGCGGGAACGATAGGAACCGTGCCGCCTTCGACTTCGTACCCTCGCCCTTGCTCTTCGCACCAGCGCATCACTCCGCGGGCGGAGACCAGACCGTAGGCGCTGCCCCCGGTGAGCACAACCGCATCTATGGTCTGCACCAGAGTGTCGGAGTCCAGAGCGTCGGTTTCATGGGTGCCGGGCCCGCCACCGCGTACATCAACCGAACCGACGGTACCGGGGGGCGGTATGACGACACTGACTCCGGTCAGCCAGCCATCGCCGATTCGCTCCACTTGCCCCACCGAAATACCTGGAACATCGGTTAACTGTCCGCCTGAGACCCCCACGCTCTCCGTCATGCATCTATTGTTGACCATTTTGAGCGTGCTGTCTCTACTTAGATAAACCGATTTATGAATCAATCGAGTTAATTTTTACGGAGTACTCAGCCTTCTATGACTCAACTAGGTAAACGTCCGGTGAAAGCTTCGGGAACATTGCCACGAGCAGTACGATTTTGGCAAGACAACGCCGTCGCTTGTGCTGGAGTAGTCAGAGAATCTTCCTGCAGCCGCCTGGGGGCGTCGTGCGGCCACTGAAAAGTAAAGCGAGATCTCTCTATGACGACACCACCTTCCGCACCGGGTGGGACTACTAAGATCAGGCAACGATATTGGACTGCGCGTACCAAGCGCGATGCCTGGATTTTCCTAGCCTTCGCGCTGCCGAACATCGCTCTGATCGTTTTGTTCACCTACCGTCCGCTGATCGCTAATATCCAGTACTCGTTATTGGACTGGACCCTGGGCTCCGATTTCGCCACGTCGGTGGGCCTGGACAACTACGTGACCTTCTTCACCTCCTCGGATGCCCCGAAGGTACTGGGCACCACCGCGATCTTCACCATCTTCACGGTGGGCGGTGCGATGGTACTCGGCTTACTCGTGGCCCTGGCACTCAACCAGCGACTTCCCGGCAGGACCTTCGCGCGGTCCGCGATTTTCGCGCCCTACGTGCTCTCCGGCGTCGGAGTCGGGCTGGTCTGGCTCTTCATCTTCGATCCGGTCTACGGAGCGCTCTCCTGGATCCTTCGAGGACTCGGGCAGAGCAGCCCGCAGTGGATCAACGATCCCAAACTGGCCTTGACCATGGTGATCATCGTCTACATCTGGAAGAACCTAGGCTATTGCGCGGTGGTCTACCTAGCAGGCCTGCAATCGATGCCCAAGGATGTGATGGAGGCTGCTTCACTGGACGGCGCCGGTTCGGTCCGTCGCTTCTTCTCCATCGTCTTCCCCTTGCTCTCCCCCACCACGTTCTTCCTGCTGATCACTTCGCTGCTGTCCTCGCTTCAGGCCTTCGACATCTTGAAGATCATGACCCCCACCGGGCAGGGCACCGACACCTTGATGTTCGAAACCTATCTGCAGGCTTTCGGCGCTTATAACCGGGCAGGTTACTCAGCGGCGATTTCCGTAGTGCTCTTCGTGCTGCTGCTGATCATGACGGCTATCCAGATGCGATTCGTTGAGAAGAAGGTGCACTACGCATGAGTTCGAGTTCCATTGCCACCCGCGTTCCAGGCCCCTTCTCAGCCAAGAACCTCGCCCGAACCCTGGTTGGCGGTTATCTTCCGCTGCTGATCGCCACGCTGGTGGTGTTCTTGCCGCTGCTCTGGATGATCCTCTCCTCCTTCAAGGCGCCCGGGGAAATCATCACCACGGACCTCAAAATCTTGCCGCAAGCCCCGACTTTCGATAACTACGCCACCGCGGCCACCACGGTTCCCTTTGCACAGTTCTTCCTGAACAGCGTGATCGTGACGGCGATCGGCTCGGTGATTAAATGCCTCCTCGCGATTCTCACCGCTTACGCCTTAGTCTTCGTCCGGTTCCCCTTCAAACGCCTGATCTTCATCCTGATCCTGGTGGCCCTGATGGTCCCGCCGCAGGTCGCCGTGCTGCCGAACTATATTCTGATCTCCAGTCTGAACGGCCAGAACACCTACTGGGGAATCATCCTGCCCGGTCTTGGCACCGCTTTCGGCACTTTCCTGCTGCGTCAGCACTTCATGACACTGCCCACCTCGATCCTGGAATCCGCAGAGATCGACGGAGCCGGGCACTGGCGCCGACTCTGGAAGATCGTGGTCCCCATCTCGGTGCCCTCAATCGCTACCGTCGCCCTGGTCACCATCGTGACCGAGTGGAATGAGTACATCTGGCCACTCATCATCACCACCAAGCCGGAGATGATGACGCTCCCGGTGGGCCTGACCCTGCTCAGCAATTCAGACTCGAGTTCCCAAGCCTGGGGCGTGCTGATGGCCGGAGCGGTCATTGTCATCCTGCCGATCCTGGTGATCTTCGCCGCTCTCCAGCGCTATATCGTCGCCGGGCTCACTCAGGGCTCCGTCACCGGTTAAAGCTTCCCGACCCAGTTCGCTGCACCCTACCTTCCAATGAAAGGCACAACATGAACATCAATCGCAAAGGATTCCTCACCCTCGGTGGTCTGGGAATAGGTGCGACGGCGCTCGCAGCCTGCGGTGGTCCCAGCACGAGCGGCGGCCCGAACACTGCCGCCACGAACGTCGACTGGTCCAAGGTTAAGCCAGCAGGGCAGATCACCTTCCTCTCCAGCCACCCCGGCTCTTCCCAGCCGATCGAGCAGAAGCTGATCGACGATTTCCAGAAGGCCAATCCGGAGATCAAGGTCAGCCTGATCACCGGCGGTTCGAACTACGAGGAAGTAGCGCAGAAGTTCCAGACCGCGCAGACCGGCAACGACACCCCGGATATCGTGCTGGCCTCCGACGTCTGGTGGTTCCGCTTCGCCATCGCGGATTCCATCGTGCCGATCGATGAGCTGCTCAAAGCGGTCAACGACAAGACCGACGACTTCAACCAGACGCTGTACGACGACTACAAGTACGACAACAAGCACTGGGCCGTGCCGAACAACCGCTCGACCCCGTTGTTCTACTACAACAAGGATCATTTCAAAGCCGCTGGCCTGCCGGACCGTGCCCCGAAGACCTGGGACGAGTTCGCCCAGTGGGCTCCCAAGATCCAACAAGCCAACGCTTCCAAACCGGGTTTCCTGCACGCATACCAGTACCCGGCGCTGGCCGGCTATGCCGGCTGGACGCTGCAGAACGTCCTCTGGGGCTTCGGCGGCAGCTGGTCCAAGGAGTGGGACATCACCGCTGATTCTGATGAAACGGTCAAGGCCATGCAGTGGGTGCAGGACAGCATTGTGAAGAATAACTGGGCGGGAGTCTCTTCCAAGGACGCCGTGGGCGATATGACGGCCGGAGCGGTCAGTTCAACTGTCTCCTCCACCGGAGACTTGGTGACCACGCTGAAGGCCGCCAAGGAAAAGGGCCTGAACATCGGCGTGGGTTTCCTGCCCGGTGGCCCCGCCTCGGCGTCCCCGGTCTGCCCCACTGGCGGGGCCGGGCTCGCGATCGCCAAGAAGAGCAGCCCGGAACGCCAATTGGCGGCTGCCAAGTTCCTGAGCTTCTACACCAGTGCTCAGAGCACCGCGCAGTTCTCCGAAGCTACCGGCT
Organism: Psychromicrobium ferritrahens; assembly: GCF_043789415.1. NCBI lineage: Bacteria > Bacillati > Actinomycetota > Actinomycetes > Micrococcales > Micrococcaceae > Psychromicrobium > Psychromicrobium ferritrahens. The sequence goes on from NZ_JBDLLW010000001.1 coordinate 1,035,878, forward strand.
ATATGCCGAGCCGCACCTCGGCAGACATGTCGGCCGTGCTGGCGAAGACCCCGCAGATCCAAGTCGCTCTCGACCAGCTCAAGGTGACCAAGAGCCAGGATTACGCCCGGGTCTTCCTGCCCGGCGCTGATCAGGAGATGGCCAAGGCGGCGGCCAAGATCATGAATGAGAAAGCTGATGTCAAAGCCACGCTGGCCGATCTGAAGAACACTCTGCAAGGCATCTACGATAAGGACGTCAAACCCAAGCTCAAGTCCTAAAGAGATTGGGGCACTCCCACAGTGTCGCGTTCGCGAACAGCCCTCCCCCTCGCAAGCTCGCGCAGGGAACCCTGTCGCTCCCTTCGTCGCCACAGTGGAGCCCTCGCGCCCCACTCTAAGGACACTCCCACAGTGTCGCGTTCGCGAACAGCCCTTCCCCTCGCAAGTTCGGGCAGGGAACCCTGTCCGCTCCCTTCGTCGCCACAGTGGAGCCCTCGCGCCCCACTGTCGTGGCGCGCGCCATCCTAGGGGTGCGCCCCACTTCAGCATCCGTTGAAAACGCTGTGACAGTTGGAGTCGTTTTGAAAGCTCCATAACGGCTCTAACTGTCACAGCGTTGGAGTTTAAGGTAGGGGCGCCGGGGTGACGCCGAACTGGGCGAGCTTGGCGGCACCGCCGTCGGGCGCGGTGAGCACCCAGATGCCGTTCTGATGAACCGCCACCGAATGTTCCCAGTGAGCCGCCCGCTGGCCGTCTTCGGTCACCACTGTCCACTCATCTTCCAGCGTCCGGGTAGCGATGCCACCGCGTACCAGCAAAGGTTCGATGGCCAGGGCCATGCCGGGACGCAACTTGGGGCCTCTGTTCCGGGATCGGTAGTTGAGCACATCGGGATCCATATGCATTGCTGAGCCGATGCCGTGCCCCGTGTAGTCCTCGATAATGCCGAACTTCTCCCCCGCCGCCTCGGTGACGTAGTCGTCGATGGCATCGCCGATCTCGCCCACCCGGCTGGCTGTGGCCATCGCGGCGATCCCGCGCCACATCGCCGCTTCGGTGAGCTTCGAGAGCTTCAGGTCAGCGGGGTCCGCGGTTCCGACGATCACTGTCCGCGCTGAATCAGCATGCCAGCCCCCGACAATGGCTCCGCCGTCGATGGAGACCAGATCGCCGTCCTGCAATTTCCGATCGTTCGGAATGCCGTGCACCACTTGCTCATTGACTGAGGTGCAGATGGTCGCCGGGTATCCGTAATAGCCCAGAAAGTTCGACGTCGCCCCCGCCTTCGTCAGCTGCTCGGCAAAAAGTGCGTCCAGCTCGGCGGTGCTGACTCCGACGTCGGCAGCAGCTACCGCGACGTCCAGGGCAGCAGAGAGGATCAGCCCTGCCTCTTTCATCAGCTTGAACTGGGCAGGGGACTTCAGTTCGATCTGGCCTCGTCCAAAAGCGGCCATTGATTACCTTCTCTCTTGTGCTGACTGGTTGGGCTGAAGCTGGATGCCCGGAGCCTTCGTCGTCCCTACTATGGTAGACAGGATTTCGTGGCCTCCCGGCACCACAGACCGCTGGTTCACGTCAAGCGCAGAATGGCCTGACAGATCGAGGTGATGCCGGCCAGTTCGCCGCTGCGTAGAGCCTCCCGGCGCCCGCCGAGCCGTTGGTTGATCACCGTGATACTGGCGTGTGCCCTGATCCAGGCGGATTCTTCGTCCAACTCAGGATGAAGTTCACGCAGTAGACCGACCCAGCGGCTGACATAATCACGTTGTTCAGCCCGGATCACTTCTTTGGAGTCCTGGCTGAGATGGTCGAGTTCAGTGATCAGCAAAATGATCAGATGGGGTTCTTCCAGAATCATCTTCAGATAACTGCGCATCAGCGCGTTGAGCGCTTCTGAAGCATCCGCGGCTGTGGCCAGCACTTCCTCGAGTTTGCTCCGCAATCTCGCCCCAGCGCGTTCCAAGGAGAGGAAGAGGATCTCGGATTTACTGCTGAAATGGTGATAGATGCTCGGCCCGGCGATACCGACGGCGGCAGCGACCTCACCCGTGCTGACGGCCGCGAAACCCCTTTCAGCGAAGAGCTCCGCCCCGACCGCCAAGAGCTGCTCCCTGGTGGAGAGCACCGAGTCGGTGGGCCGGCGCTCTGTCTCTGTGGTCAAGAATGAATTTTCCGGCAGTTTGATCTTTAAAACTGAAAGCACGATATCAGCCAATAAGGCACTGAACAGATCCCTGCGGAGGTTCGTTCGATGAAAGGAGATACTGGCAAAGACCGAGAGCTGAGCTCGGGCGAGGAGTTCGGCCCATCCCCCGGCTTCGGCGCGGAAAGAGCGCACTTTTGCGGCTAATTCATGTTGCATAAAACTGATCCGAGCCTGCAACAGCTCTAGCTCCTCAGCGGGCAGCCGCCTCGATTCCCGTCGCCACAGAACTCCGGCCTCACGCGAGTTCAAAGCGACCTCAGCAAAGTAGCTGGCCCAGATCTCGGGCGAATCTGCTTCAGGGTTGCTTTTGAGTTGCTCGATCGGGGTGATGATCTGGGAAAGACTGTTCTCGATCACAGCCTTGAGTAGTTCTTCCTTGCCCCGGAAATGACGATACAAGGCTGACGGGGCAATGCCCACCGAAGCTGCGATCTCGCTCATCCCCACGGCGGCATAACCACGTTGATAGAAAAGGGTGCCGGCCGCGCGGATGATCAGCGCCTTACGATTCTTCGGTCTGCTAGCGCCGCTAGGGGTTTGCTGGTTCACCGGGGCAACTGCTCTCGGATACTCACTCGTGCTGGATGGTGGCAGACCGTCGGCTTATCTGCGGGCAAGATCCGCCTCATTCCAGAACAAACCCCGAACAATCGCCACGAGCGGAAAAGCCCAGAAAGGCCGATGGAGGGCCAGGCACAACTGCCTGACCCTCCATCGTTTCACTCTCAATTATTTGGTGTTGAAGCCGTCAATCGCGGCCATGATGCGATCAGTCACTTCATCGATCGCGCCGATGCCATCGACCTTTGCAAGGATGCCCTGCTCAGCGTAGCGGCTCACCACGGCCTCGGTCTGCGTGTGATACAGATGCAAGCGGTGACGGATGACTTTCTCATCGTCATCGCTGCGTCCCATCTCCTGTGCCCGGCCCAGCAAACGGGTGACCAGCTCTTCATCGTCAGCCACCAGCTGCAAGACCACATTCAGCTCGTGGCCTTCAACGGAGAGAATATCTGCCAGCTCGTCCACCTGGGCCGAGGTCCGCGGATAACCGTCCAGCAGGAAGCCATCTCTGACATCCTCCTGCTGAAGACGATCGCGGACCATCTTATTAGTCACAGTGTCCGGAACGAAGTCTCCCGCGTCGAGGTACTTCTTAGCTTCCAGACCGAGCGGAGTCTCACCCTTCACATTGGCACGGAAGATGTCTCCTGTGGAGATCGCCACGATGCCAAGTCGGCCGGAAATCCGTTCCGCCTGAGTGCCTTTGCCTGATCCAGGAGGCCCAACGATGAGCATTCTGGTCATCGCAACAGTCCTTCGTAATGACGTTGCTGCAGCTGAGCGTCAATCTGCTTGACGGTCTCCAGACCGACGCCGACCATGATGAGCAGTGAGGTTCCACCGAAGGGGAAGTTCTGGTTGGCATTGATCAGCACGAGAGCGATCAAGGGGATCAAGGCAACCAGGCCGAGGTACAGAGCACCCGGCAGAGTGATCCTGGAGAGCACGTACTGCAGGTAGTCAGCGGTCGGCTTGCCAGCCCGGATGCCCGGGATGAAGCCGCCGTACTTCTTCATGTTGTCGGAGACCTCTTCAGGGTTGAAGGTGATCGCGACATAGAAGTACGTGAAGAAGACGATCATCAGGAAGTACATCACCATATAGATCGGGTGATCGCCCTTGGTCAGATTGTCATTGATCCAGACCGCCCAGGCGGGTGCATTAGCCGCGTTTCCATTGATCGCGAACTGCGCGATCAAGGAAGGCAGGTAAAGCAAAGAAGAAGCAAAGATGACGGGCACGACGCCGGCCATATTGACCTTGATCGGGATGTAGGTGTTCGTGCCGCCCACGGTGCGACGTCCGATCATCCGCTTGGCGTACTGCACCGGAATCCGGCGCTGCGACTGCTCCACGAAGACCACCAGAGCGACCACGATAATGCCCAAAGCGATCACCATGAAGAAGGTGCCCGGACCCTTGGTGGTCCAGATCTGGCCCAGGGAAACCGGGAACTGCGCCACGATCGAGGTGAAGATCAACAGCGACATACCGTTGCCGACGCCCTTCTCGGTGACGAGTTCGCCCATCCACATGATCAGACCGGTGCCTGCGGTCAAGGTGATGATGATCAGGATGGTAGCGACAATCGAGCTATCCGGGACGATGGCACCGGGTGAACCATCGGCGCCACAGCCACCGAGCAGGTTGCCGGAACGAGCCAACGACACCAGAGTCGTAGCGTTCAGCAGACCGAGCGCGATGGTCAGGTAGCGAGTGTACTGAGTCAGCTTGCTCTGCCCTTGCCCACCTTCGAGGTGGAGCTCCTGGAAACGGGGAATGACCACCCGAAGCAGCTGGATGATGATGCTCGCCGTGATGTAGGGCATGATGCCAAGCGCGAAGATCGACACCTGAAGCAAAGCGCCACCGCTGAACAGATTCACCAACTGGTAGATGCCTCCGCTGGTGTCACCGCCACCCGGGGCTAGACAAGCTTGGACGTTCGTGTAGTTGATGCCTGGGGAGGGGATGAAAGCCCCGAGCCGGAAGATGGCGATGATGCCCAGCGTGAACAACAACTTGCGTCGCAGGTCAGGCGTCCGAAAGGCGCGGCCAATTGCGGAAAGCAAGCGTCCTCCTGATGTGTAGGAACGAAAAGTGTTGGGCCCTGATGGCCCAACAACCGAGTCTAGTGGGTAAAGCTTAGAGAAAACGAAAAGCTCTTGGCGAACGGGGAAAATATTCGCCCGCTCGCCAAGAGCCTACTCGTATGTGAACAACTGGGCCCACATGCCCGAGGGACCCATAGTCAGGTACAAGCTAAGGGAGGGCATCGGGTGGGCCCACATGCCCGAGGGCCCCATAGCGAGGTACGAGCTATGGGAGGGCATGGGGATTAGAGTTCCGTTGCGGTACCGCCGGCGGCTGCAATCTTCTCAGCAGCGCTGGAGGAGAAGGCGTTGACGGTGACGTCGACCTTGACGGTCAGTTCACCGGTGCCAAGCACCTTAACGGGCTGGTTCTTGCGAACGGCACCCTTCTCAACGAGGTTCTCAACGGTCACCTGACCGCCGTCCGGGTAAAGCTCGGAGAGCTTATCCAGGTTGACCACCTGGAATTCCACCCGGAAGGGGTTCTTGAAGCCGCGCAGCTTGGGCAGACGCATGTGCAGCGGCAACTGACCGCCGGCAAAGCCTGCCTTCACCTGGTAGCGAGCCTTGGTACCCTTGGTGCCACGACCAGCGGTCTTACCCTTGGAGCCTTCGCCACGGCCCACACGGGTCTTAGCGGTCTTGGCTCCCGGAGCGGGACGCAGGTGGTGTACCTTGAGCGCGTTCTGCTTTTCAACGGTTTCTGCCTTTTCGGCGGATGCCTTAGCAGCTTTCGACTTTGTAGTAGTGCTCTCAGCCATGATGTGTCGCCTCCTCTACCTTCAACAGGTGCGGAACCGTATTGATCATGCCTACGGTCACTGCGTCGGCTTTACGCACAACGGTGTGACCGATGCGCTTGAGCCCGAGTGAACGCAGCGTGTCTCGCTGGTTCTGCTTGCCGCCAATGACGGACTTGATCTGAGTGATCTCCAGGGTCTTCTCAGACACCTGAACATTCTTCGGGGTGGTCATTAGGCACCTGCCTTCGCTGCTTGTGCATGCTCTTGGATGTTGCGCAGCAGCGGGCCAGGAACGACCTCGTCCATCGGCAGACCACGGCGGGCAGCCACAGCGGCAGGCTCTTCGAGCTGCTGCAGGGCGGCTACCGTGGCGTGCACGATATTGATCGCATTGGAAGATCCGAGCGACTTGGACAGCACGTCATGAACACCGGCGCACTCGAGTACGGCACGCACCGGACCGCCGGCGATAACGCCGGTACCCGGGGTAGCCGGACGCAACAGCACGACGCCGGCAGCGGCCTCGCCCTGAACCCGGTGAGGGATGGTGCCGCCAACGCGAGGAACGCGGAAGAAGGACTTCTTCGCTTCCTCGACGCCCTTGGCGATCGCTGCGGGAACTTCCTTGGCCTTGCCGTAACCGACGCCGACCAAGCCGTTGCCATCGCCGACGACCATCAGAGCGGTGAAGCTGAAGCGACGACCACCCTTGACGACCTTGGCGACACGGTTGATGGTGACGAGCTTTTCAACGTACTGATTCTTCTCAGCGTCGCGTCCACCGTCACGGCCACCACGGCCGCCGTCACGTCCGCCGCGACCGCCATCACGGCCACCGCCTCGTCCGTCACGCTCGCCACGACGTCCACCGCGGCGGTCCTCAGTGGTACCGGTAGCGGTCTCAGTTGCTGCAGTTGTTGTCTCTTCGGACACAATGGCTCCTGCGTTTTCTTGGTTTGTATTCTCGCTCACAGGGCCAGACCACCTTCGCGTGCACCATCAGCCACGGCCGCAACCCGGCCGTGGTACTTATTGCCACCACGGTCAAATACGACGGCTTCGATGCCAGCTTTCTTGGCCCGCTCTGCAACCAGTTTGCCAACTCGCTTAGCCTTCGCGGTTTTATCACCCTCGAAGGTGCGCAAATCAGCTTCCATGGTGGAAGCGGAGGCAACCGTCACGCCCTTGGTGTCATCGACGACCTGGACGAACATATGCCGGGATGAACGGTTCACGACCAGCCGGGGACGAGCCTCGGTGCCGGAGATCCGCTTACGAACGCGCAGGTGACGACGGCCGCGTGCATCGGCCTTCGACTTTCCGTTGCGCTTCTTATTAATGGTCAGCGCCATGATTACTTACCAGCCTTTCCGACCTTGCGGCGGATAACTTCGCCCGCGTAGCGGATGCCCTTGCCCTTATACGGGTCTGGCTTCCGCAGCTTGCGAATGTTGGCAGCAACTTCGCCCACCTGCTGCTTATTGATCCCTGATACAGAGAGCTTGGTGGGGCCCTCAACGGTCAGGGTGATGCCCTCGGGGGCCTTCACAGCAACCGGGTGGCTGTAGCCCAGGGCGAACTCGAGGTCCGAGCCCTTGGCCTGCACACGGTAACCGGTACCGACGATTTCAAGCTTCTTCTCGTAGCCTTCGGTGACACCGGTGATCAGGTTAGAGATCAGGGTCCGGGTCAGACCGTGCAGAGCACGTGAATCGCGCTCGTCGTTCGGGCGGGACACCGTCAGGGTGCCGTCCTCCAGAGCAACTGCGATCGGGTTCGGAACGTTGTGAGTCAAAGCGCCTTTGGGGCCTTTGACCGAAACCAGCGAACCGTCGATTTTAACCTCGACACCAGCAGGCACGGAGATTGGGAGACGTCCAATACGTGACATAAGTCTTTACTCCCTTCCTTCTACCAGACGTAGGCGAGGACTTCCCCACCCACGCCCTTCTTTTCAGCCTGACGGTCGGTCAGCAGACCCGAGGAGGTCGAGAGGATCGCGATCCCCAGGCCACCCAAAACCTTCGGCAAGTTGGTGGACTTCGCATAAACACGAAGACCCGGCTTGGAGATCCGGCGGATTCCAGCGATGGAACGCTGACGCTCCGGGCCGAACTTGAGGTCGATGGTCAGCTTCTTGCCAACCTCGGCGTCCTCAACCTTCCATGCCGAGATGTAACCTTCGGCCTTCAGGATGTCGGCCACGTGGCCCTTGAGTTTGCTGTACGGCATGGTCACGGAATCGTGGTAAGCCGAATTTGCGTTGCGCAGACGCGTAAGCATATCTGCGACAGGATCTGTCATAGTCATCTGGGCTTTTGCCCTCTCTCGAAGTGGTTTCCCGCGTTCCTAGGAAGCGGGACCTGCTACGTAGTAATTAGTCTTCGGATTTGAACGGGAAGCCAAGCGCCTTGAGCAGCGCGCGGCCTTCGTCATCGGTCTTAGCGGTGGTGACCACGGTGATGTCCATGCCGCGCACCTTATCGATGGCGTCCTGGTCGATTTCGTGGAACATCACCTGTTCGGTCAGACCGAAGGTGTAGTTGCCATTACCGTCGAACTGCTTACCTGAGAGTCCACGGAAATCGCGGATACGGGGCAGTGCCAGGGTGACCAGACGGTCCAGGAATTCCCACATCCGGTCGCCGCGCAAAGTAGCGTGCGCGCCAATCGGCATGCCTTCACGCAGTTTGAACTGCGCGATCGACTTGCGGGCCTTGGTGACCATCGGCTTCTGGCCGGTGATGAGAGTCAAATCGCGAACGGCGCCGTCGATCACCTTGGAGTCGCGAGCAGCCTCGCCGACACCCATGTTCACAACGACCTTCACCAGGCGCGGAACCTGGTTGACGTTCGAGTAGTTGAACTCGCTCTGCAGTTCGGTCTTGATCTGATCCGCGTAGCGGGTCTTCAGACGGGGAGTGACCTTCACGGTTTCATTAGCCGTAGCCGGCGCGTTTTCTACAGTCTCAGCGCTCATGCCAGGTCCTTTCCGGAGCTCTTTGCGACGCGGACGCGGGTAACGCGTTCGCGACCATCGCGCTCAACGGTCTCGAGGCGGTAGCCAACCCTGGTCGGCTTCTTGGTGGAGGGATCCACGATCGCCACATTGGAGATATGGATGGGGGCTTCCACGGTCTCAATGCCACCGGTCTTGGTGCCGCGCTGCGACTGTCCGACCTTGGTGTGCTTGGTCACGCGGTTGATGCCCTCAACGAGAACTCGGTTGGTCTCCGGGAAAACACGCAGAACCTTGCCCTGCTTGCCCCGGTCTCCGCCGCGCTCCTGCTTGGCGCCGGTGATGACCTGAACCAGGTCACCCTTCTTGATCTTGAGCTTCGCCATGAATTACAACACCTCCGGTGCAAGCGAGATGATCTTCATGAACTTCTTATCGCGAAGTTCGCGGCCGACCGGGCCGAAGATACGGGTGCCACGAGGATCGCCATCGGCCTTCAAAATAACCGCTGCGTTCTCATCGAATTTGATGTAGGAGCCATCTGCACGACGGCGTTCCTTCTTGGTCCGGACGATGACGGCCTTGACCACATCGCCCTTCTTGACGTTGCCGCCCGGAATTGCATCCTTGACGGTTGCGACGATGACGTCGCCAATACCTGCGTAGCGACGGCCAGAGCCACCGAGAACGCGAATGGTAAGGATTTCCTTAGCACCCGTGTTATCGGCAACCTTGAGTCGCGACTCTTGCTGAATCACTAGTTACTCCTGTCGTCTCGCCGGTTCTCAGACTGAAATCACGCCTACAGAATGAGCCTTGCGGAACAGTTGATCGGGGGTGTCTCTGAGCTTGTCTGGATTTTGCCAGAACAGGCCTAAACCACCGTGCCAGGAGCACTTGAACCATTCACTCCGAGGAGTATCGAACAGCAGTATGCACTGGCACGAAAGTTTACGAGGTCGCGCAACCTAAGAGTTAGGCCACACAAACTCAATATCTTAGCACATTTAGGCCTCGAATTTCGCCGCCGGCTACCGGATCAGCAATCGTGGAAGCAGTTCCTCGACAGCGGCGCGCAACTCAACGGCTGCGGGTTCATAGCCATAGAGATGCTTGAGCAGAGCCTGCTGGAACAGACCGTCGAGCATGGCATAGGTGGTGGCCGAGTCGAAGGCGCATTGGCTGGCGTTCAGATCTGCATAGTGACCGACAATGCGATAGATCAGGTTCTCCAGGCTGAGATCGATCGCCGCAACATCCTCCCGAAAGGCAGTTTCGAAAAGGCTCTGCCCCCGCAGGTCGTACCAGAGCCGGTGCATCATGGTGTCTTCGAGCAGCGTCAGTGTCAAGGCCTCGGCAAAGCCGTGACGTAGTTCCTCCGAGCCCTGCGCCTGACTGACGATCTGGTCGTAGCGAGCAACACAGGAGACCTTATATCGCTGAACGCAATAGCTGATCAGCTCGACCTTATCGGTGAAGTAGTAGTGCAGCACTCCATGGGAGAACTTCGAATGCTGGGCGATTTCGCGCAGGCTGGTTCTGGCATAGCCGAGTTCCGAAAGAGTCTGCAAGGTGGCGTCTGCAAGTTCACCCCGGCGATCTTCGAACTTATCGCCTCGCGGCTTTTCCAGTGGACTGACCTCCGGCTGTACCATCTCGGACCCGTTCATGGCTGTTCCTCCTTTCACCTACCGCGCGCAGATCAATGCCGCAGCCTGATCGCCAGTAGCCGGTCTGACCACATCGACTGAACAAACTCTGAGGTTAATTTATACAACTGTCAAGAAAAGCTCGGTCATGGCAGCTGCGAGTTGGTAGGTCGTTCACGCACTCGCGGAGCACCACCCGCCGATCCGAGACCCGAGCACGAATTCAGTACGAACGGCATTCAGAGCTTAAACGCCAGAGGGCCGACACCCCTTGCGGAGTATCGGCCCTCTGGACCAGCTGATTTAGCTGAATGGGCTTATTTAGCCTTTTCGAGGATCTCGACGAGGCGCCAGCGCTTGGTAGCGGACAGCGGACGAGTCTCGCTGATCAGCACCAAATCGCCGATGCCTGCGGAGTTCTCTTCGTCGTGCACCTTGACTTTGGAGGTCTGACGCAGCACCTTGCCGTAGAGGGCGTGCTTCACACGAGCCTCCACCTCGACAACGATGGTCTTCTGCATCTTGTCCGAAACGACGTAGCCACGGCGGGTCTTACGGTAGCCGCGGGCCGAGGAAGCCTCGGTCTCAACAGTTTCAGCGGTCACGGTTGCCTCTTTGTTCTCTTCACTCACTTGGCAGCCTCCTCAGTAGCTTCTGCTTCAGTCTCTTCGACCTTCGCTTCAGCCTTCTTAGAAGACTTCTTCTTGGCCTTGGCTTCAGCCTTGTCCTCCACCACTGCGGCGACGACCTCGGCACGAATGCCCAGCTCGCGTTCGCGCAGCACGGTGTAGATCCGGGCGATATCGCGCTTCACAGCACGAAGCCGACCATGGTTCTCCAACTGGCCGGTGGCCGACTGGAAACGCAGGTTGAACAGTTCTTCCTTGGCCTTGCGGAGTTCATCCAGCAAACGTGCACCGTCGAAGCCGTCAAGCTTCTCAGTGGCCAAATCCTTGGTTCCAACTGCCATTTCTATTCACCACCTTCACGACGCACAATGCGTGCCCGGAGGGGCAGCTTGTGGATTGCCAGGCGCAGAGCCTCGCGAGCTACTTCTTCACTGACACCGGAGAGTTCGAAGAGAACCCGACCCGGCTTGACGTTGGCGACCCACCACTCGGGGGAACCCTTACCGGAACCCATACGGGTTTCAGCGGGCTTCTTGGTGATCGGGCGGTCCGGATAGATATTGATCCAAACCTTGCCACCGCGCTTGATATGACGGGTCATCGCGATACGAGCGGACTCGATCTGACGGTTGGTCACATAAGCCGGGCTGAGCGCCTGGATACCGAATTCACCGAAGTTGACCTTGGTGCCGCCGGTAGCCTGCCCGGAACGGCCCGGGTGGTGCTGCTTGCGGTGCTTGACTCGACGTGGGATCAGCATTTAAGCCTCACTCCCCTCTGTAGCCACAGCTGCGGCAGCCGGAGCAGCCTCAGTCGCGGTGTTAGTTGAGTTATCTGAGTTTCCATCACGGCCCCCGCGACGACGATCGCCGTCACGACGAGGACCGCGAGGGCCACGATCGCCCTCAGGACGCGGGCCACGGCCACGGGAAGGAGCGGTAGCAGCTTGCTGCGCCAATTCCTTTGCGGTCACGTCGCCCTTGTAGATCCAGACCTTCACGCCGATCCGGCCGAAGGTGGTCTTCGCTTCGAAGAAGCCGTAATCGATCTGCGCACGCAGGGTGTGCAGCGGCACACGACCTTCGCGGTAGAACTCGGAACGGCTCATTTCAGCGCCACCCAAGCGGCCCGAGCACTGCACCCGGATGCCCTTGGCACCGGCGCGCTGCGCGGACTGCATGGCCTTCTTCATGGCACGGCGGAAAGCCACACGTGAAGAGAGCTGCTCGGCGATGCCCTGAGCAACCAGCTGAGCTTCGATCTCGGGGTTCTTCACCTCGAGGATGTTCAGCTGAACCTGCTTCCCGGTGAGCTTCTCCAGCTCGCCGCGGATGCGGTCTGCTTCGGCGCCACGACGACCGATCACAATACCCGGACGGGCGGTGTGGATGTCGACGCGGACGCGATCGCGGGTGCGCTCGATTTCAACCTTGGCGATGCCGGCGCGCTCCATGCCCGTGGACATGAGCTGACGGATCTTGACGTCCTCACGGACGAAATCCTTGTAGCGCTGGCCGGCCTTGTTGGAGTCGGCGAACCAATGCGAGACATGGTTAGTGGTGATACCGAGGCGGAACCCGTGCGGGTTTACTTTCTGTCCCACTTAGTTCTCCTCCTCACTCGGGGTGGCAACGACCACAGTGATGTGGCTGGTGCGCTTCTTGATGCGGTAGGCGCGGCCTTGGGCACGCGGCTGGAACCGCTTCATGGTGGGACCCTCATCAACGAAAGCCTCGCTGATGTAGAGATCGCCCTCATCGAAGGCAACGCTGTCCCGATCGGCCAGCACGCGAGCGTTAGCTACTGCGGACTGGAGTACTTTGAATACCGGCTCCGAAGCTGCCTGCGGGGCAAACTTCAGAATCGCCAGGGCCTCATTCGCTTGCTTGCCACGAATCAGGTTGACGACGCGCCGGGCCTTCATAGGCGTTACGCGGATGTGCCGCGCAATGGCCTTGGCTTCCATTGCTTTCCTTCTCTCGTCTTAGCCGTCAAGCCAAGCGCCTAGCGGCGCTTGCCCTTACGGTCGTCCTTCACATGGCCGCGGAAAGTCCGCGTTGGAGCGAATTCGCCCAGTTTGTGCCCGACCATCGACTCGGTGACGAACACCGGGATGTGCTTGCGGCCGTCGTGCACGGCGATCGTGTGCCCGAGCATATCGGGAACGATCATGGACCGGCGGGACCAAGTCTTAATGACATTCTTGGTACCTTTTTCGTTTTCGTTTGCTACCTTCACAAAGAGGTGCTGGTCAACGAAGGGACCTTTTTTCAGGCTGCGTGGCATCTGTCCAGGCTCCTATCGCTTGTTCTTGCCAGTACGACGGCGACGCACAATAAGCTTGTCGCTCTCTTTGTTCGGGCGGCGGGTGCGGCCTTCACGCTTACCATTCGGATTGACCGGGTGACGACCACCAGAAGTCTTACCTTCACCACCACCGTGCGGGTGATCCACCGGGTTCATGGCAACGCCACGAACGGTCGGACGGATACCGCGCCAGCGGTTACGGCCTGCTTTACCCCAGTTGATGTTCGACTGCTCGGCGTTGCCGACCTCGCCGACGGTAGCGCGGCAGCGCACGTCGACGTTGCGGATTTCACCGGAGGGCAGACGCAGCTGAGCGAAGCGGCCTTCCTTGGCTACCAGCTGCACCGAAGCGCCAGCTGAACGAGCCATCTTGGCACCGCCACCGGGACGCAATTCCACGGCGTGGATAGTGGTACCCACCGGGATATTGCGCAGCGGCAGGTTGTTGCCGGGCTTGATATCCGCGGACGGACCAGCCTCGACGAAGTCACCCTGCTTGAGCTTATTCGGAGCGATGATGTAGCGCTTGGTGCCATCAACATAGTGCAATAGCGCAATGCGAGCGGTACGGTTCGGATCGTATTCGATCTCCGCAACCTTGGCGTTGACGCCGTCCTTGTCATGACGACGGAAGTCGATCAGACGGTACTGGCGCTTGTGTCCACCACCCTTGTGACGGGTGGTGATCTTACCGGTGTTGTTGCGGCCGCCCGATTTGGGCAGCGGACGGACCAGAGACTTCTCCGGCGTCGACCGCGTGATTTCTGCGAAGTCGGCAACGCTCGAGCCACGACGGCCCGGGGTTGTCGGCTTGTATTTACGGATTCCCATTATTATTCCTCGTTAAAGTGGTCTCCGCTACGCGAGCGGACCGCCGAAGATGTCAATTGTGCCTTCCTTCAGGGTGACAATTGCGCGCTTGGTGTTCTTGCGCTGCCCCCATCCGAATTTGGTTCGCTTGCGCTTACCGGCACGGTTGATGGTGTTGATCGAGTCCACCTTGACGGAGAAGATCTTCTCCACGGCGAACTTGATCTCGGTCTTGTTTGAGCGCGGGTCGACCAAGAAGGTGTATTTACCTTCGTCGATCAAGCCGTAGCTCTTCTCCGAAACGACAGGTGCAAGCACTACGTCGCGGGGATCTTTGGTGTGGATAGCCGAGTTCGTCACTTGGCGTCCTCCTCTTCAGCGTCTTGGCCTTCAGCCTGAGCCGATTTGCCACCGGCAGGCACAAAGCCAGCAGCTTCGGCGTCTTCAACCGAAGCGAACCAGATCTCAGCCACGGTGTTGTCGTACCAGCGTGAACCGGGGACGTGGTACTTCATGGAGTCCTCGTTGCCCTTGATGTCAAAGCCCTTGGGGGCCTTCTTGGCATCGGCGAGAGGAGCATGAGAGCCCGCGTACTTGGCTTCAGGAGCCTCGGTGGTTTCGACGGTCTCGGAGAGTTCCTCGACCTCTTCCACCGGAGCACCAGCACCGAAAGCATCATTAGCGGCCTTGCCGGAAACGAATGCCTCGTAGGCAGCCTTGGTGAACACGACGTCATCGGAAACCAAGACGTCGTAGGTGTTCAGCTGATCCGCGTACAGCACGTGGACTTCAGCCAGATTGCGAACCGACAACGCAGCAACGTCGTTGGCGCGCTCGATGACGACCAGCAGGTTCTTCCGATCGGAGACGCTGCGCAGAGTCGCCAGTGCTTCCTTGACGGACGGCTTGGTACCGGCCACCAGTTCAGCGACGACGTGAATCCGGCCATTGCGTGCCCGGTCAGAGAGGGCACCGCGCAGAGCGGCAGCCTTCATCTTCTTGGGGGTGCGCTGGCTGTAGTCACGCGGAGTCGGTCCGTGCACGATGCCGCCACCGGTCATGTGAGGAGCACGAATGGAGCCCTGACGAGCCCGGCCGGTGCCCTTCTGCTTGAACGGCTTGCGGCCTGCGCCGGAGACCTCTGCGCGGGTCTTGGTCTTATGGGTACCCTGGCGAGCCGCGGCGAGCTGAGCGACGACGACCTGGTGCAGCAGCGGCACATTGGTCTGTACGTCGAAGATCTCGGCGGGCAGGGTGACCTTTACAGTTTTCGTAGCCATGGTCTTAGGCTCCCTTCACGCTGGATTTAACCGCGCTGCGGACTAAGACGACCTGGCCGCGAGCACCGGGAACGGCGCCCTTGATGAGCAGCAGCGACTTCTCAGCGTCGATAGCGTGGACAGTCAGGTTCATGGTGGTGTGACGCTCAGCGCCCATCCGGCCTGCCATCCGAACACCCTTGAAGACACGGCTCGGAGTGGACGCGCCACCGATCGAGCCGGGCTTGCGGTGGTTCTTATGGGCACCGTGGGATGCGCCGACGCCGTGGAAGCCGTGACGCTTCATCACACCGGCGAAGCCCTTACCCTTGGAGGTTCCCACGACGTCGACCTTCTGGCCGGCTTCGAAGATCTCCACGGAGAGCTCTTGGCCCAGCGAGTAGGAGTCAGCATCAGCGGTGCGCAGCTCGACGACGTGGCGGCGCGGGGTAACCCCGGCGGCCTCGAAGTGGCCGGCAAGTGGCTTGGTCACCTTGCGCGGGTCGATCTGGCCGTAGCCGATCTGCACAGCGGTGTAACCGTCCTTGGCGGCGTCACGCAGCTGGGTGACGACATTGGAGTCGGCCTGGACGACAGTAACCGGAACAAGCTTGTTGTTCTCGTCCCAGACCTGGGTCATGCCGAGCTTCGTGCCCAGGATTCCTTTTACATTACGGATCACGGTCATAGTTTTCTCAGCACCTCCCTTAAAGTTTGATTTCGATGTTCACGTCAGCGGGCAGATCGAGACGCATGAGCGAATCTACGGCCTTCGGCGTGGGGTCAATGATGTCGATCAGACGCTTGTGCGTGCGCATTTCAAAGTGCTCGCGGCTGTCCTTGTACTTGTGCGGCGAACGGATAACGCAATAGACGTTCTTCTCCGTCGGCAGCGGCACGGGGCCGACTACCGTTGCGCCAGCGCGTGTGACCGTCTCGACGATCTTCCGGGCTGAAACGTCAATGACCTCGTGGTCATACGACTTCAGCCGGATGCGGATTTTTTGTCCCGCCATGGCTTGGGCTCTCTTCTCTGTATAGAACTTGAAGCTCTTGCTGCTCTGTTGACTTGCCTGTGCTGCATATCTGCAGCGCGTTCCGCAGGTACTGAATCCGGAGCAATACCGGGTTCCTCAATACCTCGGATCACCGACCCCCGCGCTCGGGCGTGTCGCGTTTTTCACGCATACTCAGCCGAGCAACAAAAGTTGGTGGGTTATGTTTGGGCTTCAGCTTGGACCCTCACACCCGGCATTATCCGGACGGGGACGCGAAGAAGCGCTTGAACAACTTGTCTAGTATGCCGGATTTCCGGGGAAAATGCCAACTGGCTCTGATGTGAGACGGGCCCCGGGCTCCGACTTTCGCCAGAATCGAGACTCGCGCAGAGGTAAGACTCCGACGCACAGCCACTCTAAGTTGGGTCGACCGCTTCAAAAGTAACTCATTCGCAGCGCTCGGGCAACGGGATCACGGGGAGCGCTAAATTCGTCAAACCTTTTTGAAATAATATATTGCAAATTATTTTCCCGCCCTTTAGAGTCGTTTTATCCACCGCATCTAGGAAAGGGGCCACCATGGCAAGAGCTTTACGGAAAGCAGTGTTGACCATCCCAGTGATAGCCGCAGGTTTATTGCTCAGCGCACTTCCAGCTCAGGCAGCAAGCACTCAGGTGTTCTCCGGCTACGGAGCAAGCCATAATCCAGGTTTAGCGGCTCAGGCCGCTCAGAACGACGCCCTGGATGCCGCGCATCGCGCCGGATACACCGACTGCGCCGTCACGAAGAAGAAGGTGGTCAATACAGGAGGCAACTTCTACGAGGCCGATGTAGAGCTGACCTGCACAGCATGAGCTAGGGACCAAGGCTAGACCAGGAAGATGCTTTGAAAAACATCAAGAATCGATCGATCCGTCGAAAAGGAGCATTCTCATGACAAAACGTTGGAAATCTTTCATCGCGATCCCCTTGATAGCACTGGGCCTCAGCGCTTCGGCCCTGCCAGCACAAGCGGCCATATCGAATGGAAGCGCACCGCCCTGGAGCCAGGTTCCCCCACCCAGCCCCACCCCGCCCACCGGCCCGGGGATCTTCACCGGCCAGGCAACGAGCCTCGGCAAGGACTTCACCTTGCATCTTGCGCAACAGTACGCTGTGTCAGAGGCCATCCGTAACGGCTATTCCGGCCAATGCATAGAAATATGGAGAAAAGCACACTTTCTCGGTCCCACCGGTATCTCCGACAGATGGGAAGCTCTCTCTTCTGTCCAGTGCGTCAAGAATTAGTTGGACTCAGGCAACTATCTTCGGCAACTAATAAGAGCGGCAAATCTACGTCAGCATTGACAATCAAGACATCCCTCAGGAGACCTCATGAAATACCGTTCAAAACTAGCCTTGATCTCGGTCCTTGGCTTAAGCGCACTGTCCTTAGGATCCGCAAGCCCAGCCAATGCACTAACGATCCCTTCGCAATCCGTGGCCCAGGTGGCTACCGCTAATATCGTGCCAAGCTGCGAATTGGGGAGGCTGAAGTTCATCGTGGCCGCAAATCAGGCGATTCCCCAGGGAACGACCTTCAACCTCACGATCAGCCAATACCAAACTTTCCTCTACCTATCTGGTACTTCGAATTCGCCCTATTTGGCTGGCGCGCCAGGGTCGGGCAGTAGCTTCGTCTTCAACGCTGTCACCACCATTCCTGCGGGCACTGTCATTCTGATGACGCCCACCTGGGGAGTAACCACAGGCCCCACTAGCGGACCACCGTTGATCTCTTTCAATGGAGCCGGCGGTTCAAGCAGCGTCTCAGCCAATTACTGCATTTAGGGTATTGGCAGACCGATCCGAGAGCTCAATAGATTTATCCTCGGATCTACTCCCACAACCATCATCGACATGAGAAGCTGTTGCCCATGACAACAGCGTCAGCCCCGGATTCAAGTCCGGCTGCCTTGAAGGAGCCCACTCTGCGTGTGAGAACACGCTGGGTGGGCTCCTTTGCATTGGCCTGGTTCGGCATCTGGATGGCGCAACTGACCCCGGTGCAGTTATTGCTTCCCGCGCAGGTCGAAGCCCGGCTCAACACGAGCGACTGGCTGGCCAATGTGCAGGGCTTCGGAATGATCTCCGGTCTTGCTGCGGTATGCGCACTGATCGCTTACCCGCTCACCGGTGCACTCTCGGACCGCACCACTGGTCGCTGGGGCCGACGTCGTCCCTGGATCCTGGCCGGTAGCCTGGTTTTCGCGCTTTCGCTGCTCGGTCTCGGCTGCCAAGAATCGCTCTGGGGCATCGGAGTGTTCTGGTGCCTGGCGATGATCGGATTCTGCTTGCTCACCGCGGCCCTGACCGCCACCATCTCAGATCAGGTGCCGGTGGGGCAACGCGGTCTGGTCTCGGGGTGGATGTCAGCTCCCCAAGCACTTGGAATCATCATTGGGCTGGTGCTGGTCACGGTGTTGGAAACCGGAGCGCTGCTGGGCTATGCCCTGCTCGGAGCGCTACTCGTGCTCTGCGCGCTACCTTTCCTGCTGTTGATTCCAGATGCCCCGCTTCCTCGGGGCAGCCTTCCGAAGTTGAATCTCCGCACTCTGATCGAGGGTTTCTGGATCAGTCCCCGGCAGTTCCCTGATTTCGGCTGGACACTCCTGAGCAGAGTGCTCACCAACCTGGGCAATGCTTTGGGCACCTCACTATTGCTCTACTTCCTGCAGTTCGGGCTGCATCGTCAGCACGCCGAGGATGATTTGATCCTGCTCACTGCCGTCTACATGGTGTTGGTGATTGTGGCTTCGCTCTTGCTCGGCGGTCTTTCCGACCGGCTCGGCCGTCGGAAGATCTTTGTCATCATCTCCTCGCTGCTGCAATCACTCGCGGCCGTATTGCTCATTCTGAACCCGGATTTCAGCTCAGCACTCTTTGCTGCTGCCCTACTCGGAGCGGGTTATGGCTGCTTTCTCTCGGTCGATCAGGCTCTGGCCACTCAGGTGCTGCCGGATCCGGCCTCCCGGGGTAAGGATCTGGGCATTATGAACATCGCGCTCACCGTGCCCCAGGCGGCTGCCCCGTTGCTCGGTGCCTGGGTGATCAGTGCCGTCGGCGGCTTCACCGGCCTGTTCATCCTCTCCTCGCTCTTCGCCCTCGCGGGCGCGCTTACCGTTCTGAAAGTCAAGGAGGTCCGTTGATGGAAGCCGAAGAACTAGCCCTGCGAGTGCCGAAGGGGTTCCGATTCGGGGTGGCCACCGCCGCCTTCCAGATCGAAGGCGCAGTCAGAGAAGATGGCCGAGGCCTCAGTGGCTGGGATGACTTTACCCGGCAGCCCGGCAGAATCCTGAACGGAGACACCGCCGATACAGCAGACGACCATTACCATCGAGTCGCCGAGGATCTAACGCTGATGAAGCGACTCGGCGTGGATGCCTACCGTTTCTCGATCTCCTGGCCGCGAGTGATCCCTGACGGAGGCCATCGGGTCAACGCTGCGGGTCTCGCCTTCTATGATCGGCTGGTCGATCAGCTACTGGAAGCCGGGATCTCCCCGACCGCAACGCTCTATCACTGGGATACTCCACTGCCACTTGAGCAGGCCGGCGGCTGGCTGAACCGGAACACCGCGGAACGCTTGGCGGAATACGCCTCGGTGCTGGGTAGCGCGCTGGGAGACCGCGTGGATCAGTGGATCACGCTCAATGAGCCCGCCACGGTGACGCTGCTCGGCTATGGTCTGGGTGTTCACGCGCCGGGTAAAGCCCTGCTCTTCGACGGCCTGCCGAGTGCTCACCACCAGTTGCTGGCCCATGGCCTGGCCGCTCAAGCACTCCGAGCAGCCGGCGTCAAAGGCGGGATCGGGGTGACTAATGTGCATATGCCGGTAGTCCCGGCCAGCGATTCCGCGGAGGATGCGCTCTTCGCACAGCTTTTCGATCTGCTACAGAACCGGATCTACGCGGATCCGGTACTGCTGGGTCACTATCCTGAAGTTTCGGGGCCCCTGGCGGAGATCTTTGCTGCGCTCTCGGAGCAGTCCGCCGAAGATCTGGCGATCATCCATCAGCCGCTGGATTTCTATGGTCTGAACTACTATGCACCGGCGAAGATCGCCGCCGGAGGTGGTATTGCCACCGGCAATAGCGAGGAAGCTGCCGCGATGTCGGGATTGCCGTTCCGCCTTGAATCCTGGCCGGATCACCCGGTGACCGCCTTCGATTGGCCGGTGGTGCCTGAGTACTTCGGCGTCGCTCTGACCGAGCAGGTCGAGCGCTATGGTCAGGCGCTGCCGCCGGTTTACATCACTGAGAACGGCACCAGTTGCTTCGATCAGTTAGCGGACGGTGAAGTAGCTGATCAGGCGCGGATCGACTATCTCGCGGGACATCTGGCTGCGGCCTTCGAAGCCACCGCTCCCGGAGGACCGGCCTCAGCGATGGATCTCCGCGGTTACTACTGCTGGAGCCTGCTGGATAATTTCGAATGGGCGGCAGGGTATTCGCAACGGTTCGGCCTGGTCTATGTGGACTTCGAGACCCTAACTCGTACGCCTAAGAAATCCTACGACTGGTACCGCCGACTGATTGCCGCGAGCAGATAGCCTTGCTACTCGCCGCGATTGGAGCGACGAATCCGCTTGAACCTATCGATCTCACGGCTGAAGGTCTTGCGCAAGGTGAACCCCACGGCTACCACCACCACGACGACGACGATCAAGAAGATCCACCAACCCATTGCCCGCTCCCACCTCAGTTTGTGCTGTTTTCAGTCTGCTCAGCCTCCAGCCTATCCCCTGCTCGGGGTGCACTGCGCAGCAGCCGCCAGATCACTAGCGCTATCAGGACGACGGCGATCGTCGCAAGCAAGAGGAAAGTCAGGCCGCGCAACCACCACAGGGTGGCAGCCAGAATGCCCACTGCACCCCAGATGGTACCCAGCCGCTGGCTGAGTACCAAGCCTGCGGCCAGCAGCACAGCGAAGCCGATCAGAGCAGCGATCTGCTGCCCGACGTCACCACTCGCAGTAGTGCTCAGGGCGGCGAGGCTCAGGAAGCCGGCGGCTGTCCCGAACCACCACTGGCCCTGATTCCAGGTCTTGGCCAGCTGATGATATCCGGCGACCAGCGCCGCAGTGACAGCCCACCAGAGCAGAATCCAGAATGGTCCTGGAACCTCGACACTGGCGAAGATCCCCCGCAATAAACCGAGTGAGGCGATTGGCACCGAAATCTGGATGGCCACCGGCCGCCACTTCGGAGCAGTTTCTCTGCAACCCAAACCGAGACAGCACAGCAAGCTCAGCGCGGCGGCCAAGGCGGTGCCATCAAAACTGAAGGCAACGCTCAGGGCGATCAGGGCGAAGATGCCGAGCACGCTGAGCACAGACCAGCGTCGCACCGGATCGAGTCTCCCCCGCACTATCAAACGGAGTCCGTAAAGCACCAGCAGACTCAGCCAGAGAGCGATCAAAGCCCGCCAGGCGACGGCCAGTTCGAACACCTGGTTAAGTTCCGTGGCGAGCCGGACGCTCAGTAGGACGACGGTGACCGCCCCACCGGCAAATGCCCAAGCCTGGTTCTGCACAGCAGAGAAGGTGAAACAGGAAACCGTAGCCACAGCCACCAATCCGGTCAGCACCCAGCTGGATTGATAATTTCCGGAAAGCGCGAAACCTATGCTGAGGAACAACCCGGCCGAAGCCGGCCAAGCCCAGCGGAGCGCACCAGAAAGCGAAACCCGCAATCCCCAGCTCAGGAGAATCGCGAGTAGAGCGAGCAAAGCGTAGCTCAGACCCTGAGCATCCTTGCTGAGAATCGGTTCGGCAAGGAAACTGCCACCCCGCAATGAGAGGCCCGCTCCGGCGAAGAACACCAGTCCAGCCACCGCCACCGCTACTAGATAGACGGCACCGTCGAGCTTGAGCGGCCATTGAGCCACTGCTGCCCCAGCCGCAAGGCCGAAGATGGCGATCAGCAAGACCCAGCGCTCAATGCTCTCGCCCGCTAGTAGCGTTCCCGCGGCATAGCACAGCGGGTTGAGCAGCATCAGTGCGAGAATGAGCGAGGCAGTGGCCTGCTGCCAGGGTTCGCTGCGGAACAACCAGCTCAGCAACAATTGGCCGAGCAAGACCGCGGTGAGCAGCAGCCAGAGGAACTCACGGTTTCGACTCAAATCCCAACCTGCTGCGAGCACCGCAATGCTGAGTGCAACTCTGCTCAGCAGGAGGTAACCAGCGCGGAAGCGCTGACGTTGATCGCCGATCCGCAGTAGAAGCGCGTACCCGCCCAGAACCGCACTGAATGCCGCGAGTTCGATCCCATGACTGCAACGCAGCAGAGCCAGCGCTGCCAAGACAGCCGGTGCCAAGAATTCTAGGCTGCGAGAATGCTGCCAGCGCCTCCGGCTGAGCAGCGCGCTCACCACCGCGGCGATCCCGAGCATCGCACTGGAGAGCCACACTGCTGAGAGGGAGAAGTCGGTTGGCGAGGAGTTGTCTCTCAAGCTCAAGCCAAAGGTCGTCAGAAAAGCTAAAGCAGCCCAGCACCAGGTCAATGGCTCGGCACCCCGACCGGGCCTGCCGATGAAGATGAGTAGGCCTTCCAAGAGCAGCTGCAGGCACAGCATGAAGGTCAAGAGCAGTGGAATGAGCAGCCATGCATCCTTGACGCCTTGCAGCGCTGGAAGCTCGAGGAGCGCCATCGCACCCACCGGTACCATCACAATCAGCAGAATCCGTGAAGACAGTAAGTAAGTGGCTTGATCCTGTTCGCGATTCCGCCGATACCCGCCAAGCCACCGATAAACCGTATAAGCCAGGCTGACCGTCAGGAGCACCTCGGCCCGCCACGCCCCCAGCCAAGGGAAGAGCAATAAGGCCAAGACAACGGGCACCAACGGCAACCAGAAATCTGCCCGACGCCTGCCCAGGGCAAAAATGCAACTGGTGAGCAAGGCCAGCAGGCTTGGAAGCAACCGATCAGCACCGCGCTCAGTGATCATCAGGCTACCTGACCAGAGCAAGGCAGCCAGCTGACCGAGCCCGAAGGTGGCGTAGAAAACGGCGTCGAGTCGATCGAGTCCGCCAACTGTTCGGCCTATTGAACCGCCCAGCCAAGCTCGCACCCGCTCCGCGGCGAAGCTATCCAGAACCAGCTGAATCGAGGTGAGCAGCACCAAGGCGGCAAGGAACTGTTCTAGATGGCCACTGAGCCACCATGCACCGTAAGCAGCGGTCAGAGTGAGGGCGGCGCGCAAGCCTAGATAGCTCGACCAGCGCCGCTCAGTGCCGGAGACCAGCAACAGAACGAGATAGTAGAGCGAAGCGCAGGCCAGTACCAAAGTGTGTTCCGTTGCATTGAGCCCCGCCAGGAACAGCACCGACACCACCATGATGCCCGGCACTAGAAAGCTTTCCAGTTGATGCAAAGGACGGAGGTAAAGCGGCAGAACCCAGTTCGGCCTCAGCTTGCGGAGCGCGGTCAGCAAGGCAGCTAACAACATCATGGCCACGAAGTACCAGATCAGAGCACTGCCGACGAGCGCCAATCCCGCCCAGCTACTGGAAATCAGAAAACTCAGTGACAGCCAGGCCACGACCTTGCTATTGAGTCGAAGCGCCGCAAAAAGATAAGCAATCGTGCCGGTCAACGAGGTGAGCAGCCAGCACAGAGCCGCGTTCGGAATCGCCAGGAGGTAACTAGCGACGCCGGCCACCGGCACCAGAGCCAGTCCGGTTCCGGTGAAGGCCAGGGCGGCGGGCCGCAGCCTCGGGGTTTTCGTATGCAAGACGAGCCCTGCCAGATAGAACAGTGCAGTAACCACCCAGAGACCGACGAGCCTGAACACCGGCGGAATATCCAAGCTCAAGCCGAGGGCTGCCGATCCCAGGATCAGCAGGCTGGCCGCATAGAGCGTCACGTTGATATTGACTCGTTCTCGCTTTGCCTTACGCTCCGCAGCGAGGCGGGCGAGTTGTTCCTGATCCAGCGGCTGCGGCATAGCGAACTGCGGAGCCAAGTGCTGCCCTGACGCGGCGGGAATCCTTGGCTGAGCCAGGGGTTGGCCCACGGGCGCTGCAGAGTAGAAAGGCTGCTGGGCGCCCAGCGTCCGGGCGGGGAGGTACTGAGCTAGCGGCTGTTGGGCCGGAGTTTGCTGGTTTACCGCCTGCGGGAATGGCGGCTGCTGCAACGACGGATACTGCTGAGTGGCAGGTTGTTGCACCGGGGGTTGGGGTGCCTGAGGATATTGAACCTGAGTTTGCCGCTGAACCGGCATCTGTTGAGCAGAAGAACTGCTGCTCGGAGGAAGACCGGCTGTCCGCATCGCCTGATCCCAACCGGCTCGGTGCCCCTCCAGGTAGCCGCGTTGATAGGCGTCTTGATACCCGACCGGGTTTGGCCCCTGATGTGCCATCTCAGTTCCTCCGTTCAGCGTGCGGCGTCCTGAACCGCGAAACCCACCACTGAAGGCAGCCCTCGGCTAATTCTTCAATAGTTTTATACATTTAGTGTATAAAACTATTTCTAATCTACCTAGACTCCACTTCGCTCGAGAGCGAATTGTTATAGAAGAAGACCGATCGAGCACAAGAAAGCCCCGCCCGGAGAACCGGACGGGGCTTTCTCAGAAGAACTTAGATCAGCAATTACTTGATGATCTTGGTGACACGGCCCGAACCAACGGTACGGCCGCCTTCGCGGATAGCGAAGCCGAGGCCCTCTTCCATAGCGATCGGCTGGATGAGCTCAACGGTCATCTCAGTGTTATCGCCAGGCATGACCATTTCAGTGCCCTCGGGGAGGGTGATGACGCCGGTCACGTCGGTGGTGCGGAAGTAGAACTGCGGACGGTAGTTCGAGTAGAACGGGTTGTGACGTCCGCCTTCATCCTTGGACAGGATGTAGACGTTGGCCTCGAAGTCGGTGTGCGGGGTGATGGAACCCGGCTTCACGACAACCTGGCCACGCTCGACGTCTTCACGCTTGATACCGCGCAGCAGCAGACCACAGTTCTCGCCTGCCCAGGCTTCGTCGAGCTGCTTGTGGAACATCTCGATACCGGTCACCGTGGTCTTCTGGACCGGGCGGATGCCGACGATCTCAACCTCGGAGTTGATAGCAAGGGTGCCACGCTCGGCGCGACCGGTCACCACGGTGCCACGACCGGTGATGGTGAACACGTCTTCGATCGGCATCAAGAACGGCTTGTCCTTGTCCCGGATCGGGTCCGGAACGCTCTCGTCGACAGCTTCCATCAATTCCTCAACGGACTTGACCCACTGCGGATCGCCTTCCAGGGCCTTCAGGCCGGAAACGCGAACAACCGGAGCGTTATCGCCATCGAAGTCCTGCGAGCTCAAGAGCTCACGAACTTCCATCTCGACCAAGTCGAGCAGTTCTTCGTCGTCAACCATGTCCGACTTGTTCAGCGCGACCAGCAGGTAGGGAACACCAACCTGGCGGGCGAGCAGAACGTGCTCACGGGTCTGAGCCATCGGGCCGTCAGTGGCGGCAACCACGAGGATCGCACCGTCCATCTGAGCAGCACCGGTGATCATGTTCTTGATGTAGTCAGCGTGACCGGGAGCATCGACGTGTGCGTAGTGACGCTTTTCGGTCTGGTACTCGATGTGCGCGATGTTGATGGTGATACCGCGCTGGCGCTCTTCCGGCGCCGCGTCAATGGAACCGAAGTCCCGCTGCTCGTTGAGATCCGGGTACTTGTCTGCAAGCACCTTGGAAATGGCAGCCGTCAACGTGGTCTTGCCATGGTCAACGTGACCGATGGTGCCGATGTTAACGTGCGGCTTAGTCCGCTCGAACTTTGCCTTCGCCACAGGTTCCTCCTAGAACGTTTATTCAGAAAACTTGCTATCAGGACGCTTTTCGTCACTGAAACCTAATCAAGTCTACTGGTGGTCAATGATTTGTTGAAATTACGGGTTAGCGCAGGGTGAGTAAGCCTCTAGCTTACTCGCCACGAGCCTTCTGGATGATCTCGTCGGCAACAGCCTTCGGGACCTCGGCGTAGCTGTCGAACTGCATCGAGTACACCGCACGACCCTGGGTCTTCGACCGCAGATCACCGATGTAACCGAACATGCCGGACAACGGAACCAAGGCACGAATGACCTTGACGCCAGTGGCATCTTCCATCGACTGCATCTGGCCACGACGAGAGTTGAGGTCACCGATAACATCGCCCATGTAATCCTCGGGCGTACGGACTTCAACTTCCATCATGGGTTCGAGCAGCACCGGATCAGCCTTCCGAGCGGCTTCCTTGAACGCCATACGACCGGCGATCTTGAAGGCCATTTCGGAGGAGTCGACGTCGTGGTACGCGCCGTCAAGCAGCGTGGCCTTGATGCCGACGACCGGGTAACCGGCGAGCACACCATCGGTGAGCGCATCCTGAATACCCGCATCAACGCTGGGGATGTATTCACGAGGAACACGACCACCAGTGACTTTATTATCGAACTCGTAGAGCGCGCCTTCGGCGGTATCCAGCGGTTCAATCGCGATCTGGATCTTAGCGAACTGGCCAGATCCACCGGTCTGCTTCTTGTGGGTGTAGTCGTGCTTCTCCACCTTGCGACGAATCGTCTCACGGTAGGCGACCTGTGGCTTACCCACATTGGCTTCCACCCGGAATTCGCGGCGCATACGGTCCACCAGGATGTCCAGGTGGAGCTCGCCCATGCCGGCGATGATGGTCTGACCGGTGTCCTCGTCGAGGTTGACCCGGAAGGTCGGATCCTCGGCAGAGAGCTTCTGAATGGCGGTGGAGAGCTTCTCCTGGTCGCCCTTGGTCTTCGGCTCAATAGCCACCGAGATCACGGGCTCCGGGAAGGTCATCGATTCAAGAACGATCGGCGCTCCCAGATCGGAAAGGGTGTCACCGGTGGTGGTGTCCTTCAGACCGATAGCCGCGTAGATATGGCCGGCATGTGCATCTTCAACCGGCATTTCCTTATTGGCGTGCATCTGGAAGAGCTTGCCAACACGCTCTTTCTTACCCTTGGTCGAGTTGAGCACCTGGGTACCGGAAGTGATTTCACCGGAGTACACCCGGATGAAGATCAGCTGACCGAAGAACGGGTGAGTCGCCACCTTGAACGCGAGAGCCGAGAAGGGCTCTTCGGTGCTCGGCTTACGGGTCAGTTCAACCTCGGAGTCCTTAGGATCGTGACCGATCATCGGAGGAACGTCCAGCGGAGACGGCAGGAAGTCGATCACGGCGTCGAGCATGGGCTGCACACCACGGTTCTTGAACGCTGAACCGCAGAACACCGGGTAGAGCTCAGAGTTGATCGTCATCTTACGGATGCCGGCCTTGAGCTCGTCGATCGAGATCTCTTCGCCCTCGAGGTACTTCTCCATCAGCTCTTCGCTGGATTCAGCCACGGTCTCCACGAGCTGCGCGCGGTATTCCTCGGCCTTAGCCTGCAGATCCGCGGGAATCTCCTGGACTTCGTAGGCAGCACCCATGGTCACATCGCCCTTGGCGTCGCCGGGCCAGACCAGTGCGCGCATCTCAAGCAAGTCGACAACGCCGACGAAGTCGTTCTCAGCACCGATCGGCAACTGCATGACGAGCGGCTTGGCACCCAAGCGGCTGATGATGGTGTCTACCGTGAAGTAGAAGTCAGCACCCAGCTTGTCCATCTTGTTGACGAAGCAGATACGCGGCACGTTGTACTTGTCAGCCTGACGCCAAACAGTCTCAGACTGCGGCTCCACGCCTTCCTTGCCGTCGAAAACAGCGACGGCGCCGTCGAGCACGCGCAGCGAACGCTCCACCTCGACGGTGAAGTCAACGTGTCCGGGAGTGTCAATGATGTTGATCTGGTTCTTGTTCCAGAAGCAGGTCACAGCAGCACTCGTAATGGTGATGCCGCGTTCCTTTTCCTGCTCCATCCAGTCAGTCGTCGAAGCACCGTCGTGGGTTTCGCCGATCTTATGGTTCACACCCGTATAGAACAGGATGCGCTCGGTAGTAGTGGTCTTACCGGCATCGATGTGCGCCATGATGCCGATATTGCGGACCTTGGTGAGGTCGGTCAGCACGTCCTGTGCCACAGTGTCTCCCTAATTCAAGGTAAATAAGTAGTGGTGCTAAGCAAGCTGACGACGGCGGTTCGATCACCGATACGGCGCGATCCGCCGTCGTCATTATTGCAGAAAGAATGGAACTCTAGATTTCAGTCCACTGAGGACTGAAACCGGCTGGGCTCCCCCGCCCGCAGGGTTCCCTAAAACGCGAAGCGTTTTAGGGCTGCGGGAAGGGGACTACCAGCGGTAGTGAGCGAAGGCCCGGTTGGCTTCTGCCATCTTGTGGGTATCTTCGCGACGCTTCACAGCAGCACCCAAGCCGTTAGAAGCATCCAGGATTTCATTGCGCAAGCGCTCGGTCATGGTCTTCTCCCGGCGAGCCTTGGAGTAACCGACCAACCAGCGCAGTGCGAGTGCGGTTGCGCGGCCCGGCTTGACCTCGACCGGAACCTGGTAGGTGGCGCCGCCGACGCGGCGGGACTTGACCTCGAGGCTGGGCTTGATGTTGTCCATTGCCTTTTTCAGAGCGGCAACGGGATCGCCACCGGTCTTCTCCTGGGCACCCTGAAGTGCTCCATAGACAATGCGCTCAGCGGTGGACTTCTTGCCATCCACCAAGATCTTGTTGATCAGCTGGGTGACCAGCGGGGATCCGTAAACCGGATCAATGACGAGCGGCCGCTTCGGGGCCGGACCCTTGCGAGGCATATTACTTCTTCTCCATCTTCGCGCCGTACTTGCTACGGGCCTGCTTGCGGTTCTTCACACCTTGGGTGTCGAGAGCGCCACGGACAATCTTGTAACGCACACCTGGCAGATCCTTCACACGACCGCCGCGCACCAGCACAATGGAGTGTTCCTGCAAGTTGTGGCCTACACCGGGGATGTAGGCGGTTACTTCGATGCCACCGGTCAAACGCACACGGGCGACTTTACGCAGAGCCGAGTTCGGCTTCTTCGGGGTGGTGGTGTACACACGAGTGCAGACACCGCGGCGCATCGGGTTGTTCTTCAGCGCGGGAGCCTTGGTCTTAGAGACCTTGGGCGAGCGGCCCTTCCGGACCAGCTGGTTGATCGTAGGCACTTATTCTCCAGTACTTCTTGAGTTCGGCGATTTTCTCTGCTTTTTACGCGTAGCCATAGGCGACAACGAAACGCGAGTTTCAAAAATTCCGTCCAGGCATGCAAAAATGTGGCATTCGTTGCACAAGGACCCTGCAACCCGGAACTGCGACCATTCAAAAACTCAAGAAGGCGCTAATCCACTGCCACAAACAATTGCACCCAGCATAGCAGAGACTGAGCGGTCATAGCCAATACACAACTAACATCCAGGCTGGATACAGGGTTTTCCCGCCCTCGCTGGGTAACGTCCAGAGCGCACCCAGTCCCCTGAGTAGGAGTTCTGATGTCCAAGGTCCGCTTGAAAACCTCCAGGCTGCGAAGCCCACTAACCCTTCTCATTCTAACCGCTCTTGCCGCTCTGCAACTGGGCACCGGGCTCCCAGCCCAGGCCGTCCAGGCGCTCACCGTTTCGGCAGCCATCTCTCAGCAGAACGGCAGCAGCCAGACCGTCACTGGCTACGTCGTCGGGCAACCCACAGCGAGCAATACCGTGGTGACCTCAAGCTATCCGAACGACTATGCGCTGGCCTTGGCCGACTCCGCTGCGGAGAGCAGCACCAGCAAAATGCTTTACGTACAGATCCCCAGCAGCTTCCGTGCGGGCTTCGGACTGAAGAGCAATCCGTGGCTCAAGGGCAGCCAGCTCACCATCACCGGTACTACTAGCGCGTACTTTTCACACCCCGGTCTGACCAATAGCACGGCCTTCAGCAAAGGCGGCTCGCCTAGCGACCCCACCGACCCGACAGATCCTCCGGTCACCCCGCCCACCAGCTCGGACTACGATACGACCTATTACAAAAACGCGGTGGGCAAAACCGGGGCCGCGCTGCGCACTTCACTGCACAGCATCATCAGCACGATGACAAAGATCAACTACGACACCGTCTGGAACGCCCTGCAAGACACCGATCAGGACCCGGCGAACAGCAATAACGTGATCGATCTGTACACCGGCAAGTCGCTGCCGAAGAGCCAGCACGGTGGCGGCGTAGACGACTGGAACCGGGAGCACGTCTTTGCCAAATCGCACGGTGACTTCGGCACCACCACCGGACCGGGCACCGACGTCCACCACTTGCGCCCTACCGACGTCACGGTGAACTCAGCCCGCGGCAATAAGGATTTCGACAACGGCGGCCAGCCGGTGGCCGAAGCGCCGGGAAACTTCACCGACGCCGATTCCTGGGAGCCGCGTAACGCCGTCAAGGGCGATATCGCCCGGATGCTGATGTATATGGCGATTCGCTACGAAGGCGGAGATGACTTCGCCAATCTGGAACTCAACGAGAGCACGAATAATGGCACCAGTCCTTATATGGGGAAGCTCTCGGTCCTGCTCAAGTGGAGCGCGCAGGACCCACCGGATGCCTTCGAGAAAAAACGCAACGACGTGATCTTCACCAAATGGCAGAAGAACCGCAATCCATTCATCGACCATCCGGAGTGGGCCACCGCGATCTGGGGCGCAGCCTAAGCCCCTCCGCGAGTTCACTGCTAAGTCCCGGATTCGCCAATCACCAACGAATCCAAGCAGAAACCCCGGATTCCGGGCGAGCGGGCTCAGGACGGCGGAGCGCTACTCAGCGCACCGCCGTCCGACCTCTTACCCGGCCGAGGGCGGTGAGCACCACAAAGGCGGTGAGCACCAGCAGTAGCGTGTTGGCGGCCGCCATGAAGATATTGCCCCGATCGGCATAGCCGAAGATACTCACCGGCAGGGTCCGCCAGCTCGGCGGATAAACCATAATGGTGGCCCCCAGCTCACCGAGGCAGAGTGCTAGCGCGAGCCCGGCAGCGGCGGCAATAGCAGGAGTGAGCAGCGGCAATTTGATGCGGAAGAGGATCCGCGCGCCACTCGCTCCCAGGCTGGAAGCCACCGAATCCAGCATCGGATTGAGGCCGGCGAGCGCGGAGGAAACCGAGCTGAAGGCGAAGGAGAGCACCAGCAGGGTCTGCGCGAGCACCACGATGATCACCGTGCCATTGAGCAGGACCGTGCCGTGGCTGAAAGCGATCAACAAAGCCAGGCCAATCACCACCGATGGCACGGCTACCGGCAGGTGGAAGGCGATGTTGAGCGCCCTGGCCACCATCGGCGGTGCAGAATAAGCCGCTATCGCTGCCCAGCTCCCCAAGCAGACAGCGAGCAAGCTGGCCAGCACTGCTGTCTGCAGGCTGACCGAGATGCTGCTCAGATTCTCCGAGGCCAGTGAATCACGCAGATGATCCAGGGTGAAGCCGGTGGGCAGGACGCTGTTCCAGCTATCGGCAAAACTAGCCAGCACGGTGACCAGGAGCGGCGCTATCACCAAGAAGATGACGAGCAGTGCGGCGATCAGCCAGAGCACTACCTTAACCGGAGTGGAGAACCTAAGCATTCGTCAACTCCTCCTCAGTGAAGACGTGAGGCCTTTGAAAGCCCAGCGATAGGCAGCGTAGATGCTCAGTGAAATCACCACTTGAAGGCAAGCGATCACCGCAGCCGAGGAGAAATCGAAGGTGACGATGCTCTTGGTGTAGATCAGCATCGGTAAGGTGACCACTGACTTGGCCCCGGTGAAGAGCACAATGCCGAACTCATTCATGGTGAGCAGGAAAGTCAGCCCTCCTGCGGCAAGCAGCGTCGGCAAGACCTCGGGCAGAATCACCCTGCCGAAGATCTTGAAGGGGCCGCATCCGAGGCTTGCCGCGACGTCCAGCTGCTCACCGGGGAACTGCGAAAAAGCAGCGAGTAAGGGGCGCACCACGAAGGGCGTGTAAAAGGCTATTTCGGCCAGTACCACACCCGGTAATTCGCTGACGAAGTTCACCGCGGGTGCCTGAGTACCGCTGATTCCGGAGAGCAGGCTATTAATCACGCCACTACCACCGTACAAAATACCGAACGCCAGGGGAATCAAGAAAGAAGGGAAGCAGACCACGAGTTCAATCAGCCTGGTCACGGCCCGGCTACCGGGGAAAGGCAGGAAGCACAGCACCATGGCGAGGAAGGTGCCGATCACCAGGCACCCGAGGGTGGAAAGCGCTGCGACTTCCAAGGTGGTGAGCAAGGCGTTCCAGCTGGCCGCTGAGCTGAGTACTTCGGCCCAGTTCGCCAAGCCGATGTATTGCCCCTGGCCGTCGGAGAAGGACTGCGCCGCGATCTGGCTCAGCGGGTAGAGGAAGAAGCTCAGCAAGAACATCAGCGGAACGAGTGCCCAAAGCCAACCATAGCGACGCTCTCGGCCGAGAGCGGTTGAGGAACCGGCACCGGCTCCCTCGCTGGGCGGAGCGGTGTGAGCAGTGTGAAGAGCGTTGGTCATCGCGCGCCCCCAGCCTCGGCGGGCACCAGCACAGCGTCCTCCGAGCGCACCCGTAACCTCACCGTAGAATCGATCTCGGGAAGCTCGGCGAGCGCTGGCAAGTCAAGGCTGATCTGCTCATCAGTGCTGAGCAATCGGGCTATCGCACGGAAGTTGGCACCTCTCCACTGCAAGGATTGCAGCTTGGCTTCGAAGACGTTCTCCCTCTCCTCAGGAGCGGCCAGACTGAAGGCGTAGGGCCTGATGGCCACCAAGACCTGGTCTCCCGAGGAGGCTTGGAATGGCGCCCGAAACCGGAACTGCTGCTCGCCTATCCGCACCGTGGAGACGCCGTCGTCGCTCGCTTTGAAAGAATCCACGACGGCCGAGAGCAGATTCGCGCCTCCCAGGAACGAGGCGGTATATCCGCTGGGCGGCTGATCATAGAGTTTCTTAGTGGTATCCATATCGACCAATCGGGCGTCCCGCATCACCGCGATCTCATCGGCCAGTGCTAGTGCTTCCTGCTGATCGTGCGTCACATAGATCATCGCCGTCTCCGGCAGTTCCCGGCGAAGTTGCTGCAATTCCGCCAGCATCTCCTGGCGCAACTGAGCATCCAGGGCCGAAAGCGGCTCATCGAGGAGCAAAACGGGCGGTTTGATGGCCAGCGCCCTGGCAATCGCAATGCGCTGTTGCTGACCACCGGAGAGCTCCGCGGGGTAACGCCGGGCGTACTGCTCCATATGGACCACTCGGAGGGATTCGCTGACTCGCTCAATGAGCTGTTTTTTACTCAGCCCTCTGCCCTTCAGCCCGAAGGCGACATTCTGTTGGATGCTCAGGTGCGGGAAAAGCGCATAGGACTGCACTACAACCCCGATTCCGCGCTGAGCAGGAGACAGTGCGGTGACGTCCCTGCCAGCCAGGAAGACCCTGCCAGCCGCCGGACGTTCAAAGCCCGCAATCACTTTCAACGCGGTGGATTTTCCTGAACCGGAAGGCCCCAAAAGCGCCACGGTACGGCCGAGCTGCACACTGAGGCTGAGTTCGGAAAGAGCCACCGTGTCTCGGTACCTCACCGTGACCGCTCTGAGTTCGACGGCGGCCGGCGGCAAATCGGCGCTCATTGACCGGTCGCGTCGTTGTAGGCCTTGATCTTCGTGTCCATCGCCTCGAGCACCGAGTTCCAGTCAGGCTGATAGATCTTCACACCTTTGAGCACGCCCTGCAGTGATTGGTAGTTCGCATCGCCCGGCTTGACCGAGCTATTGCTTGGCAGCCCGAAAGCGGTGGCTGAAAGGGTCTCCTGCACCTGAGCGCTGAGCAGGTAGCTCATCAGCTTATTGCCGTTCGCACTGTGCGGCGCACCTTTGACCAGCCCCATCACATAGGGAACCGGCAGTGTCACCCGCTCCCCCTTCTCGTCCTGAGGGAAGAAGACTTGATACGCGGATTGATCGGCTTGAATCGACTGCATCGCCATCTGCAGATCGCTGTTGGCAACCGAAAGCTGACCCTTGGCCACCAGGGGTCCGAGCTTGCCGGTCGAAGAACTGGGTCCGACATTATTGATCTGCAGGTTCTTGAGGTAGTCCAAGGCGCCCTGATCCCCCATCAGCTTCTCCAGCAGGATCAACATCGCGGTTCCATCCCCGGCCTGCCCTGGAGTGGAGTACTGAATCTTCTGCTTGTATGTCGGATCGAGCAGATCTTTCCAGCTCTCAGGTTTTACCGGAAGTGCGTTATTGCGGATCATCACGAGGTAATTGTTCGCGAGCGAGACGAACTGCCCCTCCGGGTCTTTGTCCACCGCCGGAATCTGGCCGGTATCCGCGGTATTCTGCTGCAGAGTTCCCTGTTTTTTGGCTTGCTGGATAAAAGGCGGCAGGGTGACCAGCAGATCAGCCTGCGGGTTAGATTTCTCCTTCTCCACCCGCGAGACGACCTCCCCGGATCCGGCCTCGACGTAGTTGACCTTGATACCGGTTTCCTTGGTGAAGGCGTCGAAAGTGCTCTTGTACCAATCAGCGAGACCGTCGGCGGAGTACAGGGTGACTTCGTTTGCCGAAGAATCAGTGGCTGAACCGGTACCTCCACAAGCAGCCAAGGTCAGTGCGGTTACCGTCATGAGAGCAAGGGCTCCGAGTACCCGGGCGGGCTTTGAGGGGAATGACATAGCTGCTCCTAGGGTGAAGAGGTTCTAGTGGAAATCGAGCTGAGCCAGGACTCTTTGAGCCAGGCCGAAAGAAATCGTCATACCGACCCCGCTGGTCACACTCACCGCGGTGACGCCGGGAGAGACCGCAGAAATCAGATAGGGACGCAGCGGGCTGCTGGCGTAGATCCCCTGCCAGCGCTCGAGAACGTCGAGCTGCGGGACGCCGAGCAGACCGGCCACTCGGTGCAGCAGCGCGGTCGACACAGATTCCGTGAGGAAAGGATCCATGGTCTCTGCCAGACGGTGACTATCACCCACGATCATGGTTCCGTCGGGGCGTTGGGTGAACATGATGTTCGCGTCAATGGCGAGTGCTTCGGCGTCGTGCTCGGCGATTTCCTGGCGGAGGCCCGCCGCTGCACTGGTTTCAGAGAACGCAGGATAACGCAGCATGGAGGTTCCACTCAGGACCGCGGAGTCGAGTGCCAGTCCCTCGGGGGCAGCGACCCTGGCCATTTGCAGTCCGCAACGGCTGATCTGGCTGGTTTCGGCGGTCTCGGGGTAGAGCAGGTCGAGATCGTGCCCCACGCAGACCAGCACCTGAGTGGCCTCGAAGGAACCTCGACTGGTGTGAACGATGCCGTCCTCGGCCGAGAAAAAACTGGTTCCCCAGTGAAAGCTCACTCCCTGATCGGCCAGCCAGTTCGCCAATTTGCCCACCGCTTCCCTGGGGTCGACCCGTAAATCGTCACGCAGCAGGGCTCCGCCGATGATGTCGGGGCTCGCGTAGCCGGAGAGCCGAGCAGCCACTTCGGCCCGATCCAGCAATTGGACCTGCCCGAACGGCCGATTCGCTGACAGTTCCTGCAATATCTCGAATTCGAGCTCACTGCGTGCCACCGCAAGCGCTCCGGCGGTGCTGGAGAAGAATCCGGCCTGTGCACTCGCCTCCAACCAGAATGACCGACCTGTCTGAGCCAGCTCAAGCAACTCTCCGCTTTGCGCGGTGATGCAACAGTGCCCGAAGTTCCTTACCGAAGCACCGACTGCCCGGTGGTCCCGATCAACGACAACGACTTTGAGCCCGCGCCGCCGAGCGTGGAAAGCATGACTGAGCCCGATAATGCCGGCGCCGACGATCAGCAGATCCACTCGGTCTTGCTGCTGTTCTTGATTCACGAGTAGAACTCTGCCCCGCCTGGACGGGCGCTGACAAGCAAAAAAGACCCCTTCTCACAACTTGTATATACATGTTTTATCTTTGTTTACCTTTAACATGTCTCGTTAACTCAAAATTCAGCAGGAATCACCGAAATTAAAGGAGATCTAAGCTGTACGCCTTCTACACTTAAGTAATGACAACTCCGCTTCATCAGCGTCTCAGCGAGGAATTTAGGTCTCGGATTCACAGCGGCGACTGGGCTGAAGGTTCAGCGCTGCCCAGCGAAGCAGCTCTCTGCGAGGAGTTCGGCATCTCGCGTGGCCCGGTACGCCAGGCCCTCGCCGCGCTCAAGGCTGAAGGGCTAATCATCGGAGGGCGAGGCCGGCAGCCGATCGTCCAGTCAGGCACTCCCTCGCAGTCATTCAGCACCTTCATGTCGTTCACCGAGTGGGCGCAAAGCCTGAATATGACACCCGGGCAAAAGACCCTGGAGATCTCACGACGCCCCGCTCCCGTCGAAGTCGCAGCGAAGCTGGGAATAGCGGAAGGAGAGCCCGTCGTCTCGATCTCGAGGCTGCGGCTACTGAACGACGAACCGACGATGCTGGAGTTGTCGTACTTCGTTGCAGAAGTGGGCCGCTTGCTCTTCGACTTCGATACCGACGGCGGATCGATTTTCCACTACCTGCAAGACGCCGGAGTCGACCTTTACTCTGGCCACCATGTGATCGACGCGGTAGCCGCAGCCCCCAAGGACGCCCAATATCTCGGTGTCCCGGCAGGAGCCCCGCTGCTCCGAGAGCGGCGCATCACCTCCTCCTCCACCGGGCGTCCCTTGGAGTACGCCGAGGACCGCTACCGCCCAGAGCTCGCCAGTTTCGCTATCGACAACACGCTCCCCCAGCGCACTGCTCTGAATCGAGTGAGTCTCGATTCACGCGCGGCACTCGTCTAGTCCATCGACACCATCCAAGCATCGGAGAATCATGTCTCATTCGCAGCCTTTCTGCCTAGCGGTCTTCGATATGGCCGGTACCACGATCGACGATCACGGCCTGGTCTACCGAGCTCTGGCGAGGTGCGTCGAAGAGACCGGTGTTCCAGTCAGCCCGGAGAATCTGCAGCTCTGGATGGGCACCGATAAGGTGACCGCTATCGACGGCTTGATGCGGGCGGCGGGCATTGAACCGAGCGGAGAACAGGTGCAGGCGGCCTTCAGCAGATTTCATCAGATCTTGGCGCAAAGCTACCGAGATCAACCGCCCATCCCCTTGCCCGGCGTGCCAGAGACTCTGCAGAAACTGCGCACCCAGGGGGTGAAGGTCGCCCTCACCACCGGTTTCGATGACGACGTCGTCAGCCCTTTATTGGAATCCCTGAACTGGAGCGTCGGCGAGGGAGCCGACCACACCGTGGACGCCATGGTCACCACCTCTGAGGTGCCATCCGGACGACCCGCCCCCTATATGATTCATCACGCCATGGAAAAGCTCGGCGTGGTCGACGTCCGAAGAGTGCTGAGCGCGGGCGACACCATTGTGGACGTACAAGCCGGGTTGAATGCCGGAACCCTCACCTGCGCGGTACTGAGCGGCCAACTCGATGCCGCGGCTTTTCGGCCATACCAACCGCATCACATTCTGAACAGCGTGGCCGAGGTTCCTGCCCTGCTCAGCAATTCTTCGCCGAGCACCGGCAAGCCCTGATTTCTCACCAGCTCATGCCGAACTAGCTCATACCGAGGGGCGGCCTTTGACCGGCCCCTCGGCATGGCAGGGATCTAGAAGAAGACCCGGTTAAATTTCGCTTGACCGTCCTTGATCTCAGCCACGGTCCCTATCACGCCGAACTTCAGATCCTTGATACTCGCGTTACCGCTGACGCTGCCATTTGAAACATGGACCGTTCCGTTGACGTTTCCGTCTTTGTTGCTCAACACGGTCCAGCCAAGGAGTTCTGACCACTCACCAATCTTCAAGGTAGGCTTCGCGGTGAGCGACCAGCGCACCGAGTCGGCCTTGAAGTCGACCAGTTGCCCCGTCAGCTTCCCGCTAAAAGGACAGCCTTTAGGGACCAGGGCGTTTTGCGCCGCGCAGTCATCGAGGTATTTGCTCACAGCGGCGGTGATTGCAGCTTTTCCGGCGGCGGTCAAGACACTCTTCAAGGTATAGCTTCCGGGCTCCTCATCGAATCCCCGTACTTTAACCGTCTGCTCTTCAACAGTGACTGCGGGGTCCTGATTCTTGGGGGCCAAGCGATAATCGCCGGGCAGAGCCTTCACCGTCATCGCACTCAAAATGGCTGGCTTCGGCCCGGTTCCGGCAACCAGCTCCGGACTCAGGCCGACACCGCCAAGGCTCAAACCACTGCTCACCGGGCCAGCGAGCTTGACCTTGACGCTGGGCAGGTCAATCGGATCCAACTGCCATTTATCCACCAGGAAATCCTTACCCGCGGAGCTCAGCGTGAAATCTTTAAGCGTGGTTTTACCGGCCTGGGAATACTCGGCGGAGACAGTGGCCTTGCCGTCTTTCACAACCACTTTGCCAATCGAATAATCGGTGATCCTGCTCTGCGCGGCGGAGTACACCTCGTCGTTGACCAGTAGTCGATCAGCTTCACTCAGCTCGGTGTGACTCAATTTCATCGCCTGCTCGGCTTTACCGTCTACCAAGGCCTGCAAAAAAGCCTTGACCTGCTGCTCCGGGGCGTTCTGACTCGAAGCGTTAGCGAACCAGATCCCACCAATCACTAGTACCAGCACCAAGGCCAGCCCTCCGGAGAGCAAGCCGATGAGCAAGCCCCGACGATTCTTCCGCGGCGGAGCTTGAAAAGGGCTCGCTGGCTGCTGAGCGTACTGCTGCTGCGAGTCAGGGGAGCCATAGGGCGTCTGCCATTGCTGCGGAGGAACAGGAGCTTGCCCGGGCTGATACTGAGAAGCCTGATCCTGAGAAGGAGGAGACTGCGGCTGACTAGGTGACCCATAGGGGCCAGCTGAGGTCGGCGTGTACTGCGGTTTTGGCTGCTCACCATATGGTGGCACGGAGTTATTGCTCATACTTTCCTCCCCAGGCGAATAATTATCTACATCATACGGAAAAACTATTCCTAGAATAGGCGTATGAAGTAACTTTTCGATATCAGCGCCGCGATTAATCAAAGTGAGAAACGAAAGGGCCCCTGGGGTTCATACCTCACGGTATGAACCCCAGGGGCCCTTTGCTGAGCTTAAGAACTACAGCTATTCAATCGTCAGCGGAAGTCGCTGCCCAGGTCGTAGTCATCCAGGGGGATGGCGTGGAACTCAGGAGTGAGGTCTCCACCGACTCCGGCATAGTCGAAGTCGCTGAAAGCGCTCGGCGCGGTGAACAGATTGGCCTTGGCCTCTTCTGTCGGCTCCACCGTGATATCGGTGTAGCGCGGCAGACCGGTACCGGCCGGGATCAGCTTACCGATGATGACGTTCTCCTTCAGACCCAGCAACGGATCCGACTTGCCTTCCATCGCCGCCTGGGTGAGCACCCGGGTGGTTTCCTGGAAGGATGCGGCGGAGAGCCACGACTCGGTAGCCAGCGAGGCCTTGGTGATGCCCATCAGCTCGTTACGGCCAGAAGCAGGCTTCTTGCCTTCCGAGACGACCCGACGGTTCTCGGCCTCGAAGCGGCCGCGCTCGGCGAGCTCGCCGGGCAGCAGATCCGATTCACCGGACTCGATCACCGTGACGCGACGCAGCATCTGGCGGACGATCACCTCGACGTGCTTGTCGTGGATCCCCACACCCTGGCTGCGGTACACGCCCTGGACTTCCTCCACCAAGTGCTTCTGCGCGGCACGCGGGCCGAGGATACGAAGCACCTGCTTGGGATCGACAGCACCGACGACCAGCTTCTGGCCCACCTCAACCCGGTCACCGTCAGCGACCAGCAGACGAGCACGACGCAAGATCGGGTAAGCGATCTCTTCGGTGCCATCGTCCGGGGTGAGCACCATACGCATCTGACGCTCGGTCTCTTCGATGGTGATCCGGCCAGCGGCTTCAGCGATCGGCGCAACACCCTTGGGGGTACGCGCTTCGAAGAGCTCCTGGATACGGGGCAGACCCTGGGTGATGTCCTCGCCACGGCTGGCGGAAACAGCACCACCGGTGTGGAAGGTACGCATGGTCAGCTGGGTACCGGGCTCACCGATGGACTGAGCAGCGATGATGCCGACAGCCTCACCGATATCAACCAGCTTGCCGGTGGCCAGTGAACGGCCATAGCACTGCGCGCAGGTCCCGACGGCGGACTCACAGGTCAGTACGGAACGCACCTTGACCTCGGTGACCCCGGCGTTGAAGAGCTCCGCGATCAGCACGTCTCCGACGTCGGCGCCGGCCTCGGCCAGCACCTTACCCTTGGAGTCGACCACTTCGGTGGCCAAAGTACGGGCGTAAACGCTGTTCTCGACCTCCTCGTGCATCACCAGTTCGCCGTTGGCGTCAGCCACGGCGATCGGCAGCGTCAGGCCGCGCTCGGTGCCGCAGTCGTCTTCGCGAACGATCACGTCCTGCGAGACGTCCACCAGACGACGGGTCAAGTAACCCGAGTTGGCGGTACGCAGTGCGGTATCGGCCAGACCCTTACGAGCACCGTGGGTCGCGATGAAGTATTCCAGCACCGACAGGCCCTCACGGTAGGAGGACTTGATCGGACGCGGGATGATCTCGCCCTTGGGATTGGCCACCAGACCACGGATACCCGCGATCTGACGAACCTGCATCCAGTTGCCACGAGCACCGGAGGAAACCATCCGGTTGATCGTGTTGGACGCCGACAGGCTCTTGCGCATCGCATCGGCCACATCGTTGGTCGCCTGGTTCCAGATGTCGATGAGCTCCTGACGACGCTCGTCGTCAGCGATCAGGCCCTTCTCGAACTGGGACTGCACCTTAGCGGCCTTGGTCTCGTAACCTTCGAGGATCTCCGGCTTGGAAGCAGGCACCTCGATATCGGAGATCGCAACGGTCACACCCGAGCGAGTGGCCCAGTAGAAGCCGGCGTCCTTCAGGTTGTCCAGCGTTGCCGCCACGACGACCTTCGGGTACCGCTCAGCCAGATCGTTGACGATCTCGGAGAGCTGGCCCTTATCGGCGACCTGGGAAACCCAAGGGTAGTCCGCGGGCAGCGTGTCATTGAAGATGACCTGTCCGAGCGAAGTCTCCACCAGCACCGGCTGACCGGCTTCCCATCCTTCAGGAGCCTCCCATCCGGCGTAGGGCACGAAGTTGTCCAGGCGGATCTTGACCGTCGAGTTCAAGTGCAGCTCACCGGCGTCGTGCGCCATGATCGCCTCGGACTGCGAGGTGAAGATCCGGCCTTCACCGGCTGAACCGACCCGCTTGGTGGTCAAGTGGTACAGGCCGATGATCATATCCTGCGAAGGCAGGGTGACCGGGCGGCCATCGGAAGGCTTCAGGATGTTGTTCGAGGAGAGCATCAGGATGCGCGCCTCGGCCTGGGCCTCAGGGCTCAGCGGCAGGTGAACAGCCATCTGGTCGCCGTCGAAGTCAGCGTTGAACGCACCACAGACCAGCGGGTGAAGCTGAATGGCCTTGCCTTCAACCAACTGCGGTTCGAAGGCCTGGATGCCCAAACGGTGCAGGGTTGGTGCACGGTTGAGCAGCACGGGGTGCTCGGTGATGATCTCTTCGAGCACGTCCCAGACCTGAGGCCGGTAGCGCTCGACCATCCGCTTGGCGCTCTTGATGTTCTGCGCGTGGTTCAAATCGACCAGGCGCTTCATCACGAAGGGCTTGAACAGCTCCAGGGCCATCTGCTTGGGCAGACCACACTGGTGCAGCTTGAGCTGCGGACCAACCACGATGACCGAACGGCCAGAGTAGTCGACGCGCTTACCCAAGAGGTTCTGACGGAAACGACCCTGCTTGCCCTTGAGCATATCGCTCAGTGACTTCAAGGGGCGGTTGCCCGGTCCGGTGACCGGACGGCCACGACGTCCGTTGTCGAAGAGCGAGTCCACAGCTTCCTGCAGCATGCGCTTCTCGTTGTTCACGATGATCTCCGGGGCACCCAGGTCAAGCAGACGCTTGAGCCGGTTGTTGCGGTTGATCACGCGACGGTAGAGATCGTTCAGGTCCGAGGTGGCGAAACGGCCACCGTCGAGCTGCACCATCGGGCGCAGTTCCGGCGGGATCACCGGGACGGCGTCCAGCACCATGCCGAGCGGGCTGTTCTTAGTGGTCAGGAACGCGTTGACCACCTTGAGCCGCTTCAGGGCACGGGTCTTACGCTGACCCTTGCCGTTCTGGATGATGTCGCGGAGGGACTCGGACTCGCCTTCCATGTCGAAGTTCTCCAGACGCTTTTTGATCGCCTCGGCGCCCATCGAGCCTTCGAAGTACAGACCGTAACGGTCGCGCAGCTCGCGGTAGAGCCCTTCGTCACCTTCCAGGTCAGCGACCTTGAGGTTCTTGAAACGCTCCCAGACCTGCACCAGGCGCTCGATATCGGCTTCTGCGCGCTTGCGCACATTGGCCATCTGACGGTCCGCCGAATCGCGGGCCTTCTTCTTATCGGCTGCCTTGGCACCTTCGCCTTCGAGCTTGGTCAGCTCGCCTTCGAGGTCACGGGCGATAGCCGCGATATCGGAGTCACGGGTGTCTTCGAGCTGCTTCTTCTCCAGGTCGTGCTCTGCCTGCAGGTTGGGCAGTTCGGCGTGACGAGCTTCCTCGTCAACGCTGGTGATCATGTAGGCCGCGAAGTAGATGACCTTCTCCAGGTCCTTCGGGGCCAGATCCAGCAAGTAGCCCAAGCGCGAGGGAACGCCCTTGAAGTACCAGATGTGGGTGACCGGAGCGGCCAGTTCAATGTGGCCCATCCGCTCACGACGCACCTTGGCACGGGTCACCTCGACGCCGCAGCGCTCACAGATGATGCCCTTGAAGCGCACGCGCTTGTACTTGCCGCAGTAGCATTCCCAGTCACGGGAGGGTCCGAAGATCTTCTCACAGAAGAGCCCGTCCTTCTCCGGCTTGAGGGTACGGTAGTTGATGGTTTCCGGCTTCTTGACCTCGCCGAAGGACCAGTCGCGGATATCGTCCGCAGTGGCCAGGCCGATTTGCATCAGCCCGAAAGTAGATTCGCTGGACATGTGGGTCCTTATCTCTCAATCTCTAATTCTGAAGTCTTACGAAAGTCTGTGACAGTTCCCGGTGCGGGAGGGAATTTCGAACGGCAGCTGCTTCGCTTAACGCTTGCCTTTCTCGAAATTCCCTCCCGCAGTGATGAGAACCACTTTTTGCTGAGGAGTCGGAATTGCGGAGAGCGCCGTCAAGCGAAGCAGGCGCCGGAGCATTTCCGATCCTCAGCAGCTAGTTACACTTCTTCGACGGAGTTCGGCTCGGCCCTGGAGAGGTCGATGCCGAGTTCCTCCGCGGCCCGGAAGACTTCTTCATCCGAGTCACGCATTTCAATCGTGTTGCCCTCGGTGGAAAGAACTTCCACGTTGAGGCAGAGCGACTGCATTTCCTTGATCAGAACCTTGAAGGATTCGGGGATGCCCGGCTCCGGGATGTTCTCACCCTTGACGATCGCCTCGTAGACCTTCACACGTCCGTGAATGTCGTCAGACTTGATGGTCAGCAGTTCCTGCAGGGTGTATGCGGCGCCATAAGCTTCCAGCGCCCACACTTCCATTTCACCGAAGCGCTGTCCGCCGAACTGCGCCTTACCGCCCAGCGGCTGCTGGGTGATCATCGAGTACGGTCCGGTGGAGCGAGCGTGAATCTTGTCGTCCACCAAGTGGTGCAGCTTCAAGATGTACATGTAGCCGACCGAGATCGGGTCCGGGAACGGCTCGCCGGAGCGGCCGTCGAACAACCGGGTCTTACCGGAACGATCGATCAGCCGGTCGCCGTCGCGGGTCACGTTGGTGGAGTCCAGCAGGCCGGAGATCTCCTCTTCACGCGCACCGTCGAAGACCGGGGTGGCCAGCGTCTGGTTCGCAGCGGTCTCGCGAGGCATGTTCGGCAGATTCTTGATC
Source organism: Psychromicrobium ferritrahens (assembly GCF_043789415.1). Classification (NCBI taxonomy): domain Bacteria; kingdom Bacillati; phylum Actinomycetota; class Actinomycetes; order Micrococcales; family Micrococcaceae; genus Psychromicrobium; species Psychromicrobium ferritrahens. Next base: position 1,079,898 of record NZ_JBDLLW010000001.1, read on the forward strand.
CACTCGGGTTCGCCTTCGACCTTCCAACCGGTTTTGGCGATCCAACCCAGGTGAAGTTCGAGCACCTGTCCGACGTTCATACGACCGGGCACACCCAACGGATTCAACACTACATCAACCGGAGTTCCGTCAGCCAAGAACGGCATGTCCTCGATCGGCAGGATCTTGGAGATAACACCCTTGTTTCCGTGACGTCCAGCCAGCTTGTCGCCGTCGGTAATCTTACGCTTGGCGGCCACGTAGACGCGGACCAACTGGTTCACGCCTGGGGGCAGCTCGTCGTCGTTGTCCCGGTCGAAGACCCGGACGCCGATTACGGTGCCGGACTCGCCGTGCGGCACCTTGAGCGAGGTATCGCGGACTTCACGGCTCTTCTCACCGAAGATGGCGCGCAGCAGGCGCTCTTCCGGAGTCAGCTCGGTCTCGCCCTTAGGGGTGACCTTGCCGACCAGGATATCGCCGGCGTCGACTTCGGCACCGATGTGGATGATGCCGCGCTCGTCCAGCCCAGCCAGGATCTCCTCGGAGACGTTCGGGATGTCCCGAGTGATCTCTTCGGCACCCAGCTTGGTGTCGCGAGCGTCGATCTCATGCTCTTCGATGTGGATCGAGGAGAGCACGTCTTCGGCGACCAGGCGCTGCGAGAGGATGATCGCATCCTCGAAGTTGTGGCCTTCCCAGGACATGAAGGCGACCAGCAGGTTCTTGCCGAGCGCCAGTTCGCCCTGATCGGTGGCCGGGCCGTCGGCGATAATGCCGCCGACTTCCAGCCGCTGACCTTCGGAGACCAGAACACGCTGGTTATAAGCGGTGCCCTGGTTAGAGCGGTTGTACTTGGCGATCCGGTAGTTGGTCTCGGTGCCGTCGTCGTTCAGCACGATCACCAGATCGGCGGAAACTTCGCTGACTACACCGGCCTTCTTGGCGATCACGACGTCGCCGGCGTCTACCGCTGCGGCGCGCTCCATACCGGTGCCCACCACGGGGGCCTCGGAACGGACCAACGGCACAGCCTGACGCTGCATGTTCGCACCCATCAGAGCGCGGTTGGCGTCGTCGTGCTCCAGGAAGGGGATCAGCGCGGTAGCGACCGACACCATCTGGCGCGGGGAGACGTCCATGTACTCGACTTCGTCAGCCGGGATCAGCACGGGCTCGCCGCCACCGCCACGCTGGCGAACCAGCACGGTGTCTTCGACGAACTTGCCGTTGGCATCCAGCGGAGCGTTCGCCTGAGCGATCACTACCTCGACCTCGTCATCCGCGGTCAGGTAATCAACGTCGTCGGAGACCTTACCCTTGGAGACCTTGCGGTACGGGGTTTCGATGAAGCCGAAGGGGTTGATCCGGCCGTAGGAGGCCAAGGAACCGATCAGACCGATGTTCGGGCCTTCAGGGGTTTCAATCGGGCACATCCGGCCGTAGTGCGAGGGGTGCACGTCACGGACTTCCATGCCTGCGCGGTCACGGGACAGACCGCCCGGGCCCAGCGCGGAAAGACGACGCTTGTGCGTCAGACCGGCCAGCGGGTTGTTCTGATCCATGAACTGCGAAAGCTGAGAAGTACCGAAGAACTCCTTGATCGCGGCCACCACGGGGCGGATGTTGATCAGGGTCTGCGGGGTGATCGCCTCGACGTCCTGAGTGGTCATCCGCTCGCGGACGACGCGCTCCATCCGGGAAAGACCGGTGCGGACCTGGTTCTCGATCAGCTCGCCCACAGCGCGGATACGACGGTTACCGAAGTGATCGATATCGTCGATCTCAACCCGGATCTCGACGTCCTTGCCCTCACGCTTAGCGGTCAGGGTCTTACCGCCGGCGTGCAGGGTGACCAGGAACTTGATCATCGCGACGATGTCATCGATGTCGAGCACCGAAGCGTTCGGAGCTGCCAGGGACTTGTCGATGCCCAGCTTGCGGTTGATCTTGTAACGGCCGACTTTGGCCAGATCGTAACGCTTCGGGTTGAAGTACAAGTTCTCCAACAAGGTCTGGGCGGCCTCAACGGTCGGCGGCTCGCCCGGGCGCAGCTTACGGTAGATATCCAGCAGAGCGTCCTCGCGGGTCGCGGTGCCGTCCTTCTCCAAGGTGGCGCGGATCGAGTCGAACTCGCCGAACTCCTCGAGGATCTGGCTCTCGGTCCAGCCGAGCGCCTTGAGCAGCACGGTGACGGACTGCTTGCGCTTGCGGTCGAGGCGGACGCCGACCTGATCGCGCTTATCGATCTCGAGTTCGAACCAGGCACCACGTGAGGGGATGATCTTCGCGGTGAAGATGTCCTTATCGCTGGTCTTATCCGCGGTGCGCTCGAAATAAGCACCGGGTGAACGAACCAGCTGGGAGACCACGACACGCTCGGTGCCGTTGATCACGAAGGTGCCCTTCTCCGTCATCAGCGGGAAGTCGCCCATGAACACGGTCTGCTGCTTGATCTCGCCGGTGTTGTTGTTCATGAACTCGGCTTTGACGTACAGCGGAGCAGCATAGGTCGCGTCGCGATCCTTGCACTCATCCATGGTGTACTTCGGATCAGCGAACTCGGGCTCGGAGAAGCTCAGGGACATGGTGCCCTGGAAATCCTCGATCGGAGAGATCTCTTCGAAAATGTCAGCCAGACCGGAAGTGGTGGCTACGCTTTCGTCTCCGGAGTCCACGGCTTTTTGCATCCGACCCTGCCAGCGCTCATTACCGACCAGCCAGTCAAAGCTTTCGGTTTGCAGCGCGAGCAGATTCGGAACATCAAGCGGTTCGTGAATCTTAGCGAATGAAATACGCCGGGTTGCACCGTCAGTGCTGTTGGCGTCGTTGTTAGCGGTTTGATTATTAGAGGCGCTTGAGGCGACCAAGAGGGATCCTTCCACAGACCTTCAGGCTACTGCGACTCTCCTAAGATCTTTTCGATCACTACCGCTACCATTGCTCCACTACTCGAGAACATGGCGAGCCCACCGCTATATGAAGGCTGAGGGTAAACAGGAAAGACGCGAATCTCTAATCTACCTCATCGGACCAAATAAGTCCAGCCTGTCAGAGTACGCCCATCAACCGGCAGAAGGCAAGGGTCTTGCGGAAAATGTGCGCTGATTCCCACGGTAATCTTTCCGAGTTTTAGCGCCTGCGCACCCCTTGAGCATTGGTTGCCACGAGCTGAGCAGGTTCCTCGCCGAGCTGTGAGGAGTATGTGAAAACCAGCTCACCCCCTTTCCACTCAGCTCCTCCTGAGATGGAGAGACTCACCTGACGAGTGATCGTCAATCTGCGCGAATCCTTGCCCTTGAGCAAGGCAAAGCCCGCCTGCACCTGTTTCGGGTTCAGTTGCGGCAGCGGAAAGGACCGTTCAGCGGCAGAGCCGATGCCTCCTATCGAACCCTGTTTGTTGAAGGTAGCGCCGCCTTCCTGGTAACTCCAGATGCCCGTACCCTTGGCGCCGTCCCCCGCGTCGACCTGAGCTTCCAAAGTCTGATCGGTCACCGTGAGCTGGGTGATCTGTTGATTTTTCAAAGCGGCCTTCAGTCCGTTCAGAGCAGTGGGCAGATTCGCCGGATCGAGCAATGAGTGAAGAATAACCTCCTGGTGGTCCTCGGTGTTCACTGAGAGCCCGACCCCGGTCGAAGAGACCGTCACCACACCGTCACCGTAATCACCGGAGACATAGATATTGAATTGCGCAGGTTTGCCGAGGATGCGGGACAACTGAACATGGCTGACCTGGCCCCCTGTCACCTTGGTCAGCTCCGGTGCCTTGTCGATATAACTCTGCAGGTTCGCGAAGCTCAGCTTGGCGACGTCGAAAACCTCTTCGCTGAAGTCCTGCGGTTGAATCGAGGCGGGCCCTTCGCGGGTAGCGCCGCCGGCGTTGTAGCCGAACTCATCGATTTTCGTTGATCCCGGCGCAGTGGGAGCCTCAGCCCGCACCCGGCCTGGGTAAAAGACGATGCTGGTGAACTGGCTGCCCCCGGTAGCTTTTTCCAGCTCTTGAATAATCAGCTGGCCATGTTCTTCGGTCAGTGCATTGACTCCGGCGAACCGATCCGCATTGCCTTGAAAAAAGGACAGCACCGGCTCTCTGAACGGCACCACCACTGCGGCTACCGCGACAATAAAAGCCACCAGCTGGAGGCCCACCCCCACTCTGGCCTTAGTCTTTGGAATCTCTCCGGAGTACTCGGGCATCCCGGCATAGGAAGAAGCACCCACACGCGGAGCATTTCGAGTGAAATCTGCTGGCGGATTCTTTTCCACCGCCACTACGCCCTGATATTTAGCGGAGATCCGAACTACGATTCGCGAACCGGGCTGGAATCGCGCCATTTCCAGAATTGAAACCAGAGTTCTGGCGGTGGTTTTAAAGGGGAACCCACCATAGGGATGCACCACTAGTCCTAGCTGGAATCCGTGCTGCGAATCATTGATGATCAGCCCGGTACGGCTCACCGTGAGCACCTCAGCCCAGGCGAGTTCGCCATTGCTGGTCACTTCTCGGAATTCCCTGGGATCTCCTCGGAAGCCGCCGAGCACGCTCCGCGCCACTCCTTGGAGAATCAGCAGGAGGAATCCCAGCACTAGCCCGGCCACGCCAATCGCAATCAACCACCAGATGGGCACCAGGAAGCTAACCAGCAGGGCGGCCATCCCGGCTCCGAGAAGCGCCGATCCAATCACCTTGATCATGCAAACCTCCGATGGCTTAACAAGCGCTTGGCCTTGACCAGTCAAGGGAAAAGCTACCGGAGGTTTCAGGCTTATTTCAATATTGACTTATCTATGCGGTGATGCTGCGTGATGCAATGCTTCAGAGCGCGTAGGAGATTTAACGGAATCAGCCGAGTTCGGCGACTGACCGATCCACCTCAGGCGCCGAGGTCGTACCCGCCAAAGCGTCAAGAACCCCAGAAGAAAGCTCAGGATGCCGGGAGGCATATCGGGCCTTCAAAGGTGCATCCTTCGAGGTGAGGATAAAACTGACACTACGAGCAAAGAGACTTCTTAAAGTGGCCAGCTCAACCGGAATTGACTCCAGGAACTCCAGGGCGAGCGGCCCCAGATCCGCCTGATTCAGTTCGGCTACTGAGGCATGCATGCCAAAGGAGCGCAGCAGATCGGCGATGTCCAGCACGAAGTTATTCAGCCGATCAGGCCCCACCTGTTCGAGGCACTGGCTGAGAATATATTGCAACACGAGGGCGGCCTGGTCCGAAGATTGGGTGGTCCAGCTAAGACGCTCTGCACCTTCCCTGGGCGTGGCGGGAGCCTGAGAGGGAGTCAGCACCAGCCGAGAAACACGCTCCTGCATCTCACTCCTGAATTTCATCGGATGGCTCTCTCTGCGGATTCAATAAGAAGCCCGCAGAGAGAGCCATTTGCGTAAGGATCGATACCTATTGGCATCAACTTTCCTCAGAATTTATCAGTTCAATAAGCGTAAAAAGAGGGGTTTTCGGCTCATCGGCAAAACTTCCAATCACTTCCAACAAAACTTCCAATAAAAAGCTCACCTAGGCAAGAATCTATACTATGAATAGAACTCGGAATAACGAAACACCCAAACCCGCCGACCGTACTTACTATTAGCCGAAGTTTTCTCTATATATTTCAATACCTAAGCTGGGACGCTAGCTCCCCCTCATCGATTTCAAACCAAGAATATAGATTGAATCTACCGATCAACCCCACGTCTTGTGCGAATTTTTAACAAAAAGAAAATCCCAAGAAGTATTATGCCAATAAAAACCATCCCTATTCCGATTTCCAGAATAGAATTATTTAGCGCAACCATACCTAAAAATAAAAATATGATCGAAACTATGAAAACAGCCATAGCAGCAATTCTGAAGAATTCGGCTTTAATACGCATTGTTATCTCACTCCTGAGGCCCACACCACGGAACCGTAACGAACCAAATAAAGTGTAATGTAACACCCGTGCCTAGGGCGTTGCACATAGTAATGAATCCAGCTTCTATGGCAAAGACTCCAGCCAAGGCTCCCAGGACTGCCCCGAGAGGAGGGATCTCCGCTAAAAACAAAGCTGCCCACCCTAAGTAACCTGCCATTACTCCATACGCACCAGACACGAGCGTAGCCAAACAGCTATTCATCTCCACATGTGTACCCCAACCATCAGCCCATACCCGGTTGCGGCCGACACAGTTGGGAACTAGCTTTGTGGATTGAGCATCAACGAGCTCAAGCTTCGACGCACTCAAATTCAATGTTGACTTTAATTGGCTCCGACTATTCTCTCTCACGTTTATAGAGCTCTCCAGACGTTGTTGGGTAGCGGCGAGACTGATGGCAGAACTTGCACTTTGCGCGGCCGAATTCGCATCGGCACCTGCCTTTATCGCTGCCGAACTAGCGGCGCTCGCTGCTTGTGCAGCCAGACCTGATGAGCCCTGCGCCCACATGGATGATCCATATGCGGTTTTCGCTTCTAAGCTTGCTTGATTGGCCGCAGCTCTGGCCGAAATCGCCGCATTATTCGCAGTAACCGCTGTGGCATTGGCAAGATTTGCTGACTGCTGTGCCTGGTTAGCTGACTTGACTGCATTATCAGCGAAAGTCTTCGCTTGTCCTGCATACTTTGCTGCATCGGCGGCATATTTTTGCGCGTCCGCCGCCGCCTTACGCGCAGTAGCAGCCACTTGCTGCGCGGTGGCAGCATTCGCCCTGGCGGTGGCTGCATCGGCATCGGCTTTCTCAATCAAACCGTTAATGCTCGCCACATGTGCTGCAGTCTGCTGATCCCGAACCGCAGCCTCAAACTGGCCGGAAGCGAGAAAACTCGATACGTAACTCTGAGGTCCTTCAAGCGCCACCTCAGCAGCTGCCTTTGTCTCAGGCCCAACAGTAGCGAGCATGTTATAGACCGTCTTACGATCATCCAGCTGAGCAGCAGCGTACTGATCTTTCTGAAGGAAGGTTCGAGTTGCTTCCAAAGTATCCGCGTCAAGGGCTGCTTGAGCAGCCTTCTTCACCTCGCTACCACCGGTTTCCAGTAACTTATAGACCTGCTTGCGATCCTCAGTCTCGGTGAGCTTCCAACGATCAACCGTGAGGAACTGATGAATAGCGGCTGCATCCTGCGTCAGCACATTCTTTGCCGGAGCTTTGAGCACATCCCGCCCCACATGAGCTAGCTCGTACGCCTGATCCCATTCATCCTGCCCACCGGCAATCTGAAAGCCGTGCACAATGAATTCCTTCATCATTTCCGGTGAACTACCGATAGCCTGCTGTGCGGAAGCCACTGCCCAAGGACCAGCGGTCTCCATCACACCGAAAACAGCCTTCTTCACATCGCCCAACTGGCTATCAAGATCTGCGCCAGGGGCAGTGAGTTTAGTCAACAGTTCTTTTGTGGTCGCCGCTGCGGCACTGGCTTGAGCGATCTCTTCATCTTGTGCTTTTTGCTGCTCCGTAGCCAGTTGCGCATCTTCGCTCGCCTGCGCCATCTGGAATTCCTTCTCGGCAGCCAGTCGATCTGCGTCAGCCTTCCGAGCAAGAGCCTGGACCACCCTGGCCTTATCAACAGCAGCGGTAGCGATATTCGCTGCCGTGGTCGCAGCATTGGCATATTCCGTGGACTTTGTTGCAGCAGCGGCAGCATTCCCAGCCTGAGCAGCAGCGGTATCCGCAGCAGTGGCTGCAGCATTGGCATGAGCTACCGCATCTTGAGCAGCCGTCTTGGCGATATTTGCTTGAGTGCTTGCCTGATCTGCCAGAGAATTCACCGCTGCAGCTGCGGCAGCCGCCCGGTTTGCAGCGGCATTCGCCCTCTGAGCAGCGGCATTCGCTAGAGCAGCTTGCTCACCGGAAACGCCAGCTTCACCAGCTGCAGAAGCAGCGGCAGAAGCAGCACCAGCCGCGTTCTGCCCCGCGCTGGCTGCAGAGGCAGCGGCAGACTTTGAAGCGTCAACAGCATTGGCGGCGTCTGCCGCAGCCGCGGCAGCGCTAGAAGCGCCAGCCGCAGCAGAGCGAGCATTCGTAGCTGCGGCTCTCGCCGCTGCAGCCTTACTAGCATCCGTCGCCGCTGCGGCAGCAGCCCACTGCGCTGAAGCAGCGGCTTGCTCGGTACGCACTGCTGCAGAAGCCGCATTAGCCGCCGCATTAGCCGCCTGAGCTAGCGCCTCTCGGGCTTGCTGAGCGGCACTGATTGCAATCTGAGTGGCTTTCAGCGCCTGATTAGCCAAAGAGGCAGCGCGCGCAGCAGCCGCACTGGCTTTCCTCGCCGAACCAGCAGATGCTTTCGCTTCATTGGCAGCCTGCTGCGCAGCCTGCTTGGCCAGCTGCGCGGCCTTCACTGCCTGGGCCGAAGCGTTCTTGGCTTTCTTGGTCAACATAATCGCCTGCTGCGAGGCGCTCTTCGCCTGAGCGGCTAATTGAGTGACAGTAGCCGTCTCAGCATCGTGTGCCGCCGCCACGAACTGCCCATACCGCAGGAAGTCTGCAACGGCAGTAGGGACATCAGAGTCAAGCGCGGCGTTAGCACCAGCGACCACACTGGGTGAAGAGCTCAGAAGATTATAGACAGCTTTGCGCTGGTCCGTGCTCTCTGCAACAGCCATTCCGGAATTGACGAACTGCTGGACTGCAACGTCACCGGCGTCCAACGCGGCTTGAGCAGCTTTCTTGACGGTATTTCCGCCTTCGACGGTGGCTGTATAGGTTGTCTTTCGATCATCCTCGAGCCAGGCAGTTTTCAGCCCAGTGGAAAGAAAAGTCTGCATGGCTTGCAACGAATCGTCGTTTAGGGCCGTCTCAGCAGCTGTACGCGTCGATGACCCGCCCATCAGCGCTAGCTGGACCACGATCGTTCGATAATCAGCCGCAATTGCCACGAACTGACCGGTGCTAATGAAAGCTTGAAGCGAAGCGTCATCGCCAAGTAGCGCATCCTTTGCAGCAGCTTTTGTCGCTGCCCCGCCATTAACCCATAGTTGGACAACTCCCGCGCGATCAGTCGCAGGCTTAAGTAGAGTACCGCTCGATGTTTCTGCTGCAGCAGCGAGGGGAGCGTAGGAGAGAGCTGGAACAAAGCCAATCACCAAAGCCAGCGCAACGACGACGCTTAAGAACAGCCGTGCAGTGGAGGTCAAAAGGGGTGGAGGGGCAAACCAGGACAGTCGGTGACTCATGAATGAATTCCTTCAACGTTTGAGGACGGGTATCAAGCTGGCTGTAAGGCTGAATAGGTGCTTCCCTGCACAGCCCTCACATAGCAATCTCCAAGAATCTAACAGCCGTCTCCGACAAGAAGGCCGGAAAAATTGACTTCGCACTGAAACTTCCAATCACTTCCAAGAAAACTTCCAATAAAACTGTGCAGAGGCAATGAATTCACCAGGTAATTTTGATGAATAAGGGATCTTAGGTCCGCTGAAGCCTGACGAGGCTCCGTCCTGTAACGGAGCACCACCCGCTATGGCTGTCAGTGGTGGCTGTTAGGTTCGTCTTTGGAGATGCCGATCCAGTCCGGATCGCGTCTTAATTTTCGTCGATTGATTAACTCGCCTCGATGGTCCATGCCATCGCAAAGGAGATAAGTATGAACAAACTTAGGAAATCTGGCTCTCGGCCTTGGTTACGAGGAACGCTTGCAGTCGGATTGGTTGCCGCTTCGGCACTGACTCTGATGGGCGCTTCGGGCGCTGTTGCAGCTGATGGTGATGAGCCTGGATTTACCGTGGAACCGGTAGGGACTCCTTTAGAGCCGGGGTTCACGGTGGAGAACTATATTCATCCGAACGCCGATCAGATCGCGGCTCAGACGAATATTTTACTCAAAGAGGGGAACGGAAGCATCATCTACGCTCAGTGCCGGAGCCTCAATGATGGCCCGAAGCAAATCAGGGTCGAGACCAATCTGCGTCCTAACCTACCGGTCTGCTTTGATATCAGCGCTCCAACGGGATGGCTGAAGATGGAGATCCCTGGCTCTTTCGGCGTCCGGGCCGCTACCAAGGATCTCACGATCACGACCAGCGAGGCCGGCGACGCTCCGGAACAGCAAGTCATTCCTGCGAATGGGCGTCTAGGTATTGATCCTTCTGATAGCACCGAAGTCACCTTGCTTGAGCTTCGAGTGAAATAACCCCTCTCGACTTCCCTGCCATAGCTCATTGTTAATATTTGTAGAAAGAGACACCATGTCAAAGCTTTTCAAAGCGCGAAAGGCCCGTACCGCAGGGCTGATCACGATCACCGCGCTCACCCTCGCGGGGCTGGGTGCGATTCCGGCCTCAGCGCTGTCCAACGGTACCGATGTGCCGAATAATGAAAATCCGAATGTCGTCAAGGTCGCCACCGGATATGGCACCTGCACGGGCGCGTTGATCGATCCCTCCTGGGTTGCCACCGTGGCTTCGTGCTTCAGCCAGAACCCGGCGAACTTCAGCCAGCTCAAAGCCGGCAAGCCTGCTTTGCCAGCCAAAGTTCTGTTCGGCGTCGATGCAGCCTCTCGTGATAACACCGGGATCGCGGTAGAAGACCTTCAGCCGTACACAGGCGCTGACGGCCGTGACCTGGCCCTGATCAAGCTCTCCAGCCCGGCGATCAATACCACTCCGTTCAAACTCGCCACCACCGCACCAGCTGTGGACGAAAAACTTGATTTCATCGGCTGGGGACGAACCAAAACTGAATGGGTGCCTGCGGTTTCGCATAAAGCATCCTTCAACACCACGGCCGTAAATGCTAAAGAAATCACCGTCGTCGGTAATAACCCCGTCGACGCTAGTCTCTGCCTCGGCGATTCCGGCGCACCCGCGATCCGCACCACTGCCGAAGGGCAAGAGATCCTTGCCCTGAATTCCCGGTCCTGGCAGAAGAACTGCATCGGTTCAACCCAAACCCAGGACGGAGCCTTCGCCAGCCGGATCGACGACATCACCCCCTGGATCCAGACCACCATTACCAACGCCAATAAACTCCCCGGTGTGGCTAGTGGCGCGATCATCCAGTTCAAGAACAACGGCATTGCAAATGCCTGCTTGGGTCTGCCGAACTTCACCTCGGCTCAGAATGTTCAGCAGCAGGCAACCGTCTGTGGCCAGACCACCCGCCAATGGTGGGAAGTGACTGAAGTCTCCCCAGCTGTTTACGAACTTAAGGGTGAATTTGCCAAGCTCTGCCTGGGTGCTGTTTCCAACAGCACGATTGAGTTCGCCACTGTCGGCCAGGTGACCTGCCAGCCAGGCAATAAATTCCAGCAATGGAAGACCGTCTCCGTTGGCGGCGATAAGTACCTGCTGCAGAACGTTGGTTCAGGGTTCTACATCGATGCGAATGGTGTTACGCAAGGGACCGATGAAAAACTGAGCCTTCGAACGCTTTCCAATAGGACGAAGCAGCAATGGACGGTTTCCGTCTTCACCCAAGCCAATTACGACCTCGCGCCGATCGGCAGCTTCAAGTCAATCCAGGCGGTTGCACCGGCAGCTTCAGCGGGATCATCGGTTCGTCATATCAATGGCGAAGGCCAAATCGCCAAGGTGACCTCGGCCTCAGCCGCCACCCTGCGCCAGGATGCCTCATGGAAGATCGTCAAGGGCCTGGCTGACCCGAAGTGCTACAGCTTCGAGTCGCTGAACTTCCCCGGTAAATACCTTACGGCGAATGTCTCCACCGCGAAGGTTGCTTTAACCGTTCCAGCCAACCCCACCGATGCCGCCGCAACCTGGTGCGCACGAACCGGCAAGGTCGGAGTCAATACCGTTCAGCTGCAGTGGTACGCGAACCCCACTCGGGTCCTTCGCCACAACTCAGGTCTGCTCTACGCGGGAACGAGCGGTGGAAGCATCTCCGGAGCGGATTCTCCCACGACCTTCAACGAAATGACTTCTTGGAGCATCGGAGAAACCTGGGCTACCCCGGCCCCGTAACCCTGGAATCAGTTTCTATTGGCTGAACCAGGCCTTGAATGACTAAAGGTTAGAGGAAGTGTCCCCGCCATAATGGCGGGGACACTTCCTCATTTAATGAGTCAGCCGCTCACTTCTCTCATCAGCAGATCGTCCTCACCATTTGATTTAGACGATCAACATCCCCTTGGACCGGGAACAAGCAGCCACTAGAATACGTTTTAAGTTACAGTTCATTAACTGAATTCATCGCCTGAAGCAGAGGAATCCTGATGCCCCACCCCGAAGATGTGGTCATTCTGTCCGGAGCACGCACTCCGCTCGGCAAGTTGAAAGGCGCCCTCGCCAGCTTCCAGGCCGTCGAGCTCGGTGGCTTTGCCATCAAGGGAGCCTTGGAGAAAGCCGGAGTCACCGCAGAGCAAGTGGACGCCGTGATCATGGGTCATGTGGTTCAGGCTGGCTGCGGTCAGAATCCAGCTCGGCAATCCGCGATCAAAGCAGGCCTCGGCTGGAACACCCCCACCGTGACGATCAATAAAGTCTGCCTTTCCGGCTTGGCAGCCATCACCGATGCAGCCCGCTTGATCCGCAGCGGCGAGGCCAGCATCGTGGTCGCCGGTGGCCAGGAATCGATGACCAATGCTCCCCATCTGCTGCCCGGATCCCGGAACGGCTGGAACTATGGCAGTTTCACCGCGATTGACTCGGTGGCCAATGATGGCCTGACCGACGCCTTCGACGGCGAATCCATGGGCTCTTCCACAGAGCGCAAGAATACTGAACTCGCTATCGGGCGCACCGAGCAGGACGAGGTGGCTGCCGCCTCGCATCAGCGAGCTGCAAAAGCTCAGTCCGAAGGGGTCTTCGATCAGGAAATCGTTCCGGTCAGCGTTCCGCAGCGCAAGGGCGATCCCCTACTGGTCAGCCAGGACGAAGGAGTCCGCGCGACCACCACTGTCGAGACCCTGAGCGGTCTGCGCCCGGCCTTCGCCAAAGAAGGCACCATCACGGCGGGCAACTCCTCTCCGCTTTCCGACGGCGCCGCCGCACTCGTGCTGACTACGCGCGCCAAGGCAGAAGAGCTGGGACTGAACTGGATCGCCGTCGTCGGCAAGCCCGGGCAGGTCGCGGGGCCGGATACCTCCTTACATTCGCAGCCCTCTAATGCCATCAAGCAGGCGCTCGATCGTGCCGGCTGGACGGCCCAGGACCTGGATTTCATCGAGATCAACGAGGCCTTCGGTTCAGTGGCTGTGCAGTCCCTCAAGGACCTGGACTATCCGCTCGAGAAGACTAATATCCATGGCGGCGCCATCGCTGTGGGCCACCCGATCGGTGCTTCAGGAGCGCGCTTGGCGCTGCACGCGGCTCTGGAACTGAACCGTCGCGGCAGCGGTAAATCAGCTGTCGCCCTGTGCGGCGGTGGCGGTCAGGGCGAAGCGCTGCTGCTCTACAAAGACTAAGGACCCAAGATGAGCACCGAACGTTTCCTCGAAGCCGCTCAGACCAAGGGACTCAGCGTAGAACTCGTCGAACGCAGCGCGGCAAACAGTCTCGAGGAAGCCGCCAGCATCCTGCGGATTCAGCCCTCGGATATCGTCAAATCCCTCGTGGTCAAGCACAAGAACGGAACCTTCCTCTTTGCGCTGATCCCCGGTAACCGGCAGATTTCCTGGCCTAAGCTCCGGGAGCTGGTCGGCGTCAACAAGCTCTCTATGCCGGCCGCCGGCATTGCTCTGCAAGCCACCGGTTACGAAAGAGGGACCATCACTCCGGTTGGCGCCGAAGGGAACTGGCCGGTCTATGCCGATGAGTCAATCCGCGGAAAACGGATCTCCATGGGTGCCGGCGCCCATGGCTACAGTGCCTTCCTGGACGCCGATGAACTGATCTCGGCCTATCAAGCGGTTACCGCGGATATCAGCGAACCGCTGTAAACCGATTTCAAGGAATCTAGCACCCCGCCCCACGGAATCTCAGCGTGACCAATTGGAAAGGCCGCAGCTGAAGCTCGAGTGCACCCTCAGTCTGCGCCAAGGCTTTGGCGGCCACCGGTCGTTCCAGCAGATCGGTCTCCAGGACCTCTACGAAGCCAAAAGCCGTGCTGAGCTTCGCCCGAGCACGACCACCGGTGGCTTCGTAGAGCCGCACCACCAGGTCTCCGCTCCGGTCGTCCGCGAGTTTGACCGCACTGACCACCACGGCGTCATTGTCCAGGGCGACCAGCGGCTCCACCGAAGCAGCCCCGGACACCCGACGCTCCGGAAGATTGAGCTGATACCCAGCCCGCACCGCATCGAGCACATCGCTCCCCGCTAGCAGCGCGAACTCCATCCGGTGCACTCCCTGATCTGTTTGCGGGTCAGGGAATCTCGGAGCCCGAAGTATCGAAGCGCGGATCGTGGCGCCAGCGGGCTGACCGGGCTTCGCTCCGGCAGCTAGCTGACGGCTCACGTCATAACCATAGGTTCCGTTATTGATCAGTGCCACCCCGTAACCAGGCTCCTCGACATGCACCCAGCGATGCGCGCAGATCTCGAACTTCGCGGCGTCCCAAGAGGTATTGGCGTGGGTGGGTCGCTGCAGATAGCCGAACTGGATCTCCGAAGAGCTGCGCTCCGCCTGGATATCCAAAGGGAAGGCCAATTTGAGAAGTTTCTCCTTTTCATACCAACCCACGGTCACGCTGAGTTCGAGTTGCTTAGAACCAGGTGCCAGCCGGATCCGTTGCTCGATCCAGGACTCCCCGAAGCCACGCCGCATGAGCAGGGCCTGAGGCCCATCAGCCCGCATCCACTCCAGCTCCACCAGGTTCACAGCGGTGTTCCGGTAAAACTCGTCGATATCCCAGGCATCCCAATCGTTCGGGAAGTCCGGGTGAAGCTGGAACAGGTTCCCCGGCCCGGAGAGCACTTCGCGCTCTTGGTCGCGGTCGTACACCGAGCTGAACAGACCCTGCGCATCTACCGCAACCCGCAGGTGCTCGTTCTCCAGCAACCAGCCTTCCGCCTCAGAACGAAGAGTCTCGATATCCGGCTCGCTTGCTATCGGCCGAGCCGAACGTGCCGGAACACCAGCCCGCTGATGCGGAGCGGAATTGAACACCAGCAACGTCGCGGGTTCCTCACTGCCCTGAGCCAGCGCGTGCTGCGCTGCTGTGATGATCTCCTCGAGTTGCGCGGCGATCTCAGCGTAGCTCTCGGCCGCCTCACGATGCACCCAGGCGATCGAGGTGCCGGGCAGAATATCGTGGAATTGCAGCAGCAGCACCTGTTTCCAGATCTGATCCAACGCCTCGTAGGGGTATTCGAAACCCGCGGTGAGCGCAGCCGTCGTCGACCAGAGCTCAGCCTCATAGAGCAAGTGCTCGCTGCGCCGGTTACCCTGCTTATTCTTGGCTTGCGTAGTGTAAGTGCCCCGGTGGAATTCGAGATACAGCTCCCCCGCCCAGACCGGCGGATTCTGGTATTCGGCCTCCGCAGCCCGGAAGAAGTCCGCAGGACTCTCGATACTCAGCCGAGGAGCGCCCTCCAGATTCTTGTTCCGCACGGAACGAGCGAGCATCTCCCGGGTGGGGCCGCCTCCGCCGTCGCCCCACCCGAAGGGGGCGAGCGAATGGCTTGCCGCGCCCTTCTCCTGGAAGTTCCGCGCCGCGTGGGCCAGCTGACCACCGGATAAATCGGAGCTGTAAGTGTCCACCGGCGGGAAGTGGGTGAAGATCCGCGTACCGTCGATGCCTTCCCAGTTGAAGGTGTGGTGGGGGAACTTATTGACCGTGTTCCAGGAGATCTTCTGCGTGAGGAACCACTTCGCTCCGGCGGCCTTCACAATCTGCGGTAGCGCAGCGGAGTAGCCGAAGGTGTCCGGTAGCCAGACCTCTTCGGTTTCGACGCCGAATTCCTCGAGGAAGAAGCGCTTGCCGTAGACGAACTGCCGGGCCATCGCCTCGCTGCCCGGCATATTGGTATCGGGTTCCACCCACATGCCGCCGACCGGGATGAAGCGGCCCTGCCGGATCAGCTCCTTGACCCGTTCGAAGAGTTCGGGGCGGTAATCCTTGAGCCAAGCCAGCTGCTGAGCCTGGCTCATCGCGAACTTGAAGTCGGCTGCTCCGCTGAGATTGTTGTGCTCCAGTAAGTTCACCACATTAGCGCTGGTCCGACCGACTTTACGGACAGTCTCGCGCAATGGCCAGAGCCAGGCGGAGTCAATATGCGCATGGCCTATCGCGCTGATCCGATGGGCGCTCGACGCCGCTGGGCTGGCCAATATCTCGGTGAGCTCGGCTCGGGCTAGTGACGCCGTTGCGTGCACCTTCTGCAGATCGATGACGTCGAGGGATCGCTCGATGGCTCGCAGTATCTGGTAACGCCGGGCATCGGAATCGGCGAGTTCCCGGCTCAGCTCGCTGAGTGTCTCTAAGTCCTGACAGAGTTCCCAGAGCTCGGCGTCGAAAAGATTGATATCCGCACGACTGATGCGGTACAAAGGCTCGGCGCCCGAGGTCAATTTATCACCGATCAGAGTGGGCAGATAGCCTTCCGGGCTCGCGATCCGCGGATTCGCGGCGGCTTCTACATAGACCTCGAAACGGCCCTCCGGTGCGGTCCGAGAATCCACCGGAATCCACTGGTTCTTGGGGTTGAGCCCTTTGAGTACAGTGCCATCAGGCAGATAGACCATCCCTTCGGCGTGAAAGCCAGGGTCGATATCGCCGAAGCCCAGATTGAAAATGACCTCGAGTCGCTCAGTCGAGGCAGACTCGGGGATCTCTCCGACGAGGTGAAACCAGCTGGTCCCCCACGCGGGCCCCCAGGCATCCCCGACCCGGCTGGGCAGATACTCTTGCGCGAGCGCATGCTGCGGGCTGACCGGTTCGCCGTGCTCGGCGTCCACCAATCCGCCGTCGACGTGCCAGACGCTGAGTTCCAAAGCAGCCACCGGGGTGTGGATCTCCCTGCGCAAGCGCTCGTGCAGGGTGCGTGCCACTCGATCTTCAATCAGCTTCCGATCACTGTGCATTGCAAGGCTCCATTCAAGGGCAGGGGCGAACCGATTAGTAGCTGAGCGCCCGAGTATCGTCGATTTCCACCAGTTGCTCAATACCCCGAGCTTGTAGATAAGTGCTGTCCTCCCGATGCGAGGCCAGCACTACGCCGGGCCGCGCTCCGGCCTTCGCCAGTTCCATCCAGGATTCGAAGAAAGCCCCACCCGGTGCGCATTGCGCTCGGCCTGGCGCGGTGGCTTCGTCCCCCACATCGAGCACTAACGACGTCGAACGTCGCTCCGCAGTCGCTGGTGCGTCGGCAGCGATCTCCTGAAACGCCCTTCCCTGATCCTTGAGCGTCTGATCGGTGCGGAAAAGCCCCAGGTCATATTCGAGTTCCGGGAAATCAGCGAGCGCCCGGTCGACGTCGTGTGAGCACCACCAGGTGACTCCCCAGAGCCCTTCGCAATCCAGCACGTTCCGCAGCGCTTCCCGGGTGAATTCCCCGGCGAATTCGGCGGCCACATGCGGTGAAGGCGCACCGATCTCCTGCAGCCAGATCGGCCGCAACGGGTCCTTCGCCCAGGCCCGGGCCAATTCAGTCAGATACTCGGCCAGCCTCAGACTCTCCGGACTCATCCCGCCGTAGCGTTGCGCGGTCTGGTTGAAGACCCAGGAGTGCACCGTGCTCATCGCTCCATGCCGTGCTGTACCGGCTGGGGTGAAGGGGTGCCGGGGATCGAAAAAAGCGGAGTCGTATTCAGCATGGCAGTGCTGCCCTTCGGGGAACTCCTGCTGCACTGCGCCAAGCAGCTCAATCAGCCAGTTCTCTGCTTCCGCAGGGCTCACCGCTTGGACATCGGGGTGCTCAGCGGAAGCAAACTGGCTGAACTCGTTGCCCAGGCTGAGCCCGAGCACATTGGATTTCCCGGCGAGTGAGGCCGCGAGTTCTTTCAGATAGGCGAGCTGTCCACGTTTCACCAGCGGATCACTGAATAGATTGGCCCGATGCCAGGAGGTGACCCAAGCAGGGAGGAAATCAAAGCTGGATAAATGCCCCTGTAAAGCATCAACCGAGACCTCAAGACCGTGTTCCGCGGCAGCGTCAACGAGCGCGCCGAGATCCTTCAGGGCCTGAGGGCGGATCAAGGTGCGATTGGGCTGAAAGATCGACCACAGCGGGAAGATCCGGACGTGATCCGCGCCGAGCGAGGCGATGGAATCGAAGTCGCGGTGGACGACGTCCAAATCAAAATCCAGCCAATGGTGGAACCAGCCAGCACTCGGGGTGTAATTCACGCCGAACCGCACGGCTCCATCGCCTCGATTTGCCACAGGTACCCATTCGTCGTGAGGGATGAACGGTAAACCCGTTCCGTCGATTCTTTCAACTAATCCGTTTTAGTAAGTTTTACCCTGAACTGTCAAGAGCATCCCAAAATCGTTTTATTTCTGTTGCTCAGCCGGTGGCGGAGCAGTACTGGCCCGCACCGTGAGAACCGGCGTCTGAGCGTGCTGGTCGATCTGACTATTCGGCTCGGCGAGCAGTCGCATGACTACCGCGGCAGCCTGCTCGCCGTAGTTGAAGGTATCGCGACTGAGCGCGGTCATCGCCGGATGGGTCAACTGAGTCAGCGGAGAGTCATCAAAGGCCACGATCGACAGACGTCGCGGCACGTCGATATTCATCTCCATGGCGACGCTCAGACCGGCTAGAGCCATCACATCCGAGTCGTAGATCACCGCCGTCGGCCGCTGCTCTCGAGCCAGCAAACGCCTGGTCGTGGCAGCACCCTGACTATCACTGAAATCGGTGAAAAGAGATTCCACCCACTCCAGTCCGAGCCGCTCCGCCGAGGAAGCGAGAGCCGCTACTCGCCGCCGGGTGTGCAGAAAGTTGGGCATGCCGCCGACGTGCCCGATGCGTCGATGGCCTAGGGCCGCCAGATATTCCACGATGCTGGTCATCGCTTCACTGTCATCGGCCCAAATGCTCGAAACGCTGCCGTAAGACACCGGCCCGCCGATCACCACAGCCGGCAATCCCAGCTCCTCTAAATGAGCCAGTCGCTCGTCATCCTCCTGCAGATCGACCAGAATCACGGCGTCCACTCGATGCTCGTTCCACCATTGGCGGTAGACATCAATTTCTGCCGCGGTGTCTTCGACAATGCGCATCTGTAGCGCCAGACCGCGAGCCGATAGCCCCGCCTGCAAGCCCGAGATCAAATTGGAGAAGAACGGCTCAATACCCAAAGTGCGCGCGGGTCGCGCCAGCACGAGACCGACCACATCGGTCCTTGAACCACTGAGCGCCCGGGCCGCGCTGTGCGGACGCCAGTTCAGTTCTTCCGCGACCTGGAGAATCCGCGCCCTGGTCTCTTCGCTCACCCCGGGGCGGTCATTGAGCGCAAAAGAGACAGCCCCCTTGGATACCCCAGCTTTAGCGGCGATATCACCGATATTGGGCCGTGCCTTTTTTTGCATTGTTTCCCTCCAAAGATGTATCCACCCTAGCAATGCCTCAGCTAATTCGGCATTTATGTAGCTAATCTTTCATGACATAAATTCGGCTATTCTGCTAGAAACCAGCTTTGCGACACGGGGTTCCGAAATAGCCGCGGTGTTCGGGAAAAGCTGGCTTCGCTGAAAAGCTGAAGGAGGAGAGGCAGCCTGGGCAAGCCTTGACAGGCATTGCAAGCTCATGATTGATTAGCAATCACTATACCGGTTTACCAACGACGGAACCGGGAGCCGGAGCCGTCGGCCTAAGGAGAGTACATGCCTAAACTCATCCCCGCCGCCGCAGCATTTGCTGTCGCGGCGCTCGCACTGACCGGCTGCTCCGGTGGTGGCGGAACCTCGGATAGTCCGGCGGCCGGTGACATCAAAGGTGAGATCACCGTACAGACCTGGGCGCTGACCCCGAAGTTCCAGCCCTACCTCGACAAAGTCATCAAAGGCTTCCAGGACAAATACCCCGGCACCACGGTGAAACTCCTGGACCAGCCCGGTGACGGTTACTCAGATAAAATCGTCTCTCAGGCGAGCACCAATAGCCTTCCCGACGTCGTCAATATCCCGCCGGATTTCGGCGTGGCACTCGCGAAGTCCGGCGCATTGCTGGACGTGGCGAGTGTGGACAAGGACCTCGATAAAACCTATATCGCCGGAGCTCTGGACGCTTTTAAATACCGAGGCCTGGACGGCACCTTCGGACTGCCCTGGTATCTGAACACCGATATCAGTTACTGGAATGGCACCCAGATGTCAGCTTCCGGCCTCGATCCGAAGAAGCTACCCACCACCGTGGATGAGCAGATCGCCCAGGCGAAGATCATGCACGACAATTCGGGCGGCAAGTACTTCCTGATGAGTTCGAAGCCCACGGTGACCGACTTCGCGCGTGCCGGAGTGCCGATCCTGAACGAAGACGGCACGAAGTCCGCCTTCAACACCGACCAGGCTGCGACGCTGCTGCAGAAGTACGTCGACGCCTATCATGCCGGTTACTACCCCTCGTCGGTGCTCAACGATGACTACCTCGGCAACTCCCAGCTGTTCACCAAGGGCCAGGTGGCCTTCAGCAGCGGCGGCGGCCCGGCCTATAAGGATTTCACCCGGGACAATCCGAGTCTGACCAAGAGCATCGTGATGGGCCCGGCCCTCAACGACCAGCCTCCGCTCTATGTGCAAGGCCTGGCGATCTCCAAGCAGAGCAAAAACCAGACCACCGCCCTAGCCTTCACCAAATGGCTGCTCAGCCCGGAGAATCAGCTGGAGTTCGGCAATCTGACCAACACCTTCCCGAGCACGATCGCCTCGGCGAGCGACCCTTCGCTGAGCAAAAGCGATGGCACGCCCGCGGGAGATGCCAAGGTACTCGCCTTCAACTCGCTGCAAAAGGCCAAGGTGCTCTCCCCGCTCGAGTTCAATGACGCGATGAACAAGATCCTGAACCAGCAGGTGTCCCTCGCCATGAAAGGCGATGTCGCACCGAAGAAGGCGCTCGACGACGCCGCAACACAGATCGACAAACTGCTAGCGAACCAATAGACCCAGTGCGGGCGGCCCTTATCCGGCCGCCCGCACTGTCCATTGAGCAGCATCGCTCCGCCCCGAAACAAGCGAGGAAGTTCGACCATGCGTTCACATCGTTGGTTCACCCCCTGGCTCTTGGTGACACCCGCCCTGCTCTGGCTGGCCGCCTTCAGCTTCTGGCCCGCCGTCAATACCGTAAGAATGTCCTTCACCAATGCCAAGCCGCTCGGCGGAAACGAACGCTGGGTGGGAGTGCAGAACTACAGCAATCTGTTCAGTGACCCGCAGGTCGGCAATGCGCTGCTGAACTCGGTGGTCTATATGGCGGTGTGCTTACCGCTGCTGACTCTGCTCCCGCTGGGCATCGCCCTGCTGGTGGAGAAGAAGATCCCCGGCATCACGTTCTTCCGAACCTCGTTCTACCTTCCGGTGATCGCCAGCGCCGTGGTGGTCGCGCTGCTCTGGAATCTGGTGTTGGACGACGGCGGTGTGGTCAACAACCTTGCGCAGTCCCTCAAATGGGTGCAAGGCCCCATCCCTTTCCTCACCGACCGATGGCTCGTGGTGTTCAGCTCGATCAGCCTCACGGTGTGGAAAGGCCTCGGCTATTACATGGTGATCTACATCGCCGCCCTGGGAAATGTCTCCAAAGATCTGCACGAAGCGGCGGCTATCGACGGCGCAGGTGCGTGGCGGCGGTTCTGGTCGGTCACCGTGCCCGGCGTGCGCGGCGCGATGATTCTGGTGGCCATTATGATCTGCGTCTCCGCGCTGCGGATCTTCACCGAGCCCTATTTCCTCACCGGAACCACCGGCGGCCCCGGCGGCTTCGCCTCGAGCTTTGTGATGATCATTCAGCAGTATGCCCGCGGTTTGCGCGGCAACCTCGGCTATGCCTCGGCGCTGTCGGTGGTGCTGTTCTTCATCTGCCTGATCCCGATGCTGATCTTGGCCCGGCAGAACCGGAAGGAGAGCTGAGATGTCCGCCGTCCCCGTGACGAAAACCCGCAAGGCTCGGCGGGATGCAGACTCCGAGCAATCCAAGGCGAGGCGGCCCAAAAGCCGCGGTTTCAATAGCTCCTCACCCCGAGAACTGGTGATTCGCTACCTATTACTTTTCATCGTGCTGGCGATCAGCGTTGGGCCCTTCCTCTGGCAGCTTTCCACTGCTTTGAAGTCCCCCTCAGAAGACATCTACGGTGCCGCCAGCGGACTCATCCCGCAGAATCCCACGGCAGAGAACTTCGGCCGGGTCAACGATGCCATCCCGGTGTTTAAGTACATCGGAAACTCGGTGATCGTCGCGGCGCTGGTGGTGCTCGGCAATCTGGTCGGCTGTACGATGGCGGGCTTCGCCTTAGCACGCTTGAAATTCCGCGGTCGCAACCTGGTAATCGCAATGATTCTGGCGACCATGGTGCTGCCCGGTGAGGCGACCATCATCGCGCAGTACGTCACGGTCAAACAGGTCGGGCTGGCAGATACCTTGCTCGGGGTAGCGCTGCCCGGCATGCTCGGCATGATCAACGTTCTCTTGATGTGGAACGCCTTCCGCGGCATCCCGGAGGAAATCGATCAAGCGGCCATTGTGGACGGCGCCAATGTCTGGCAGCGGATCCGCTATATCGGCCTCCCCGCGGTCAAAGGCACCCTCGCCATCGTAGTGATCTTCGCCTTCATCGGAGCCTGGGACGACTTCCTCTGGCCGCTGATCGCATTGACCACCCCGGATAATTTCACCCTCACCATTGGGCTGCAATATCTCAAGGGAACCTTCAGCAACGATCCCCGGCTGATCGCTGCCGGGGCGATGATCGCCTTCATTCCGATCGCCATCGTCTTCGTCCTGGTCCAGCGCTGGTTCTTCCGCGGCGTCGGCGAGGGGGCGGTCAAGGGTTAGCACGGTCAAAACCGGTCCAGTTCAGCCCGATCCGGGTATCTCTTCTCACCACTAAGGAGTGTCATGACAAGGAAAAAACGAATAGCGATCCAGAACGTCAGTGAGCCAGGGAGCCTGAGCCGGGCGATGTTCATCCGCTATGGTGCGCTGGGCGCCGCAGCAGCCGTCGCCGCGCCAGCTCTGCTGAGCGGGACGGCGTCCTCGGCCTTCGCCGCGGATGTCCCACAGCCCAAGGACCCCCAGGCCCCAGGTGCGATACTGCCTTCTAATCGCAGCGGAGGGATCCCGGCGGGGCCGGCGTCCTACGGTTTCCTGGCTGCCGACATCACCTCCTGGACGCCGTCGAAGGACCCCCAAGCGAAGCACTTCGTCTGCCATATCCCCCGGGCTACCCGAATCGCTCCGTTCGCGGCGACCCAAGCCCACCCCACGCTCGACCCGGCGACCCAGCTGCTGGCTATCGACGGCGACTACCGGGGCAGCATCTACGATGAGCGGGCCCGGGCGATCGGCGACGAGCCCTATGTCTACAGCTTCCGGTACTGGCAGTACCTGGATATCTTCTCCAGCTGGCATGGTCAGTTGACCCCTCAGGTGCCCAATGCCACCGTGGTGGATAGAACCGCGAGCGGGCGAAGCTACGGGGTGCTGGAAATCCCCAATGCGGGTTGGACCGAGGCCGCGCACAAGAACGGCGCGATGTCGATCAGCTGCTGGTTCTGGCCACGCGATGGAGCAGTTTTCGCGGACTTCGTGAAGAAGAACTCGGACGGCAGCTATCCAGTGGCGGACAAGATGATCGAGATCCGGAAGTATTTCGGCTTCGACGGCTACTTCCTGAACCAAGAGGCCTCGGTCTCCTCGGCAAATGCGGCGGCCTTCAAAGCCATGATGCAGTATCTGAAAGCCAAGGATCCGCAGTGCTACCTGCAGTACTACGATGCCATGCTGGAAAACGGCAGCCTGTCGTACCAGAACATGATCAACAGCAGCAATGTCGGCTGGCTCGGCACCCCGCAGAAACCCCTGATGGACTCCATCTTCATGAATTACGGCTGGCTGCGCGGCTGGGGCACCACCGGTACCGCAGGGCCTGACCCGACGTTGAGCAAGAGCGCCAAGACGGTCACCGACCGGGGCTTCGATGCCAAGAAGGTCGCCTTCGGCACCACAGAGTTCCAGCAGGGCATCTTCAACCCCTCGGAGATCTTCGGTGATCTGGCAGCCCCTGGCAAGAAACCGCCGGTGAGCTGGGGGATGTTCGTGCCCAGCGAGTTCTGGAACAAGGGTTGCGACGACGGCACCACCCGCACCGTTTACGGTCGTTCCCTCTACCGCGGGCTGGAACAGAAGTTCTGGTCCGGGCCGAAGGGCGATCCATCCTTGAGCGGGCGGATTTCGCAGCCCACCTCGCCTTATCGGAAGAATGTCTGGAACACCGATGGCTTTGACGGCGTCGCGCATTCCATCGTGGAGAAGTCACCGTATTCCGCGCTGCCGATCTACACGAATTTCACCATCGGGGTGGGGTCCTATTTCAATCTGAACGGGGTCTCCGCCTCGACCGCGGGGTGGAACAACGCGGGAATCGCCGATCCGGTGCTCAGTTGGCAGTACTGGACTGAGAATACCGGGAGCACTAAGAGCACTGTCGCACTGGACGAAACGGTGGCCTGGGAAGGTTCGCATTCGCTCAAAGTGCAGAGCACAGCGGGCGCCGCACCGGAATTTATCGTCCACCTGTTCAAAACCGATCTGATGGTGACCGCTCAGAGCACCGCGAGCATCAAGGTGAAAAGCAGCGGAACACTGCCCACGATCTCGGTGGTGCTGACGCCGAAAGCAACCCCGGGCTCTCCGCTGACAATTCCGCTGGCGGCCAGTGGTTCAGCGGTGAACGGCTGGAGCACGCTGAGCGCGGCTCTGGGCACGATCAGCGGTGCTATTGCCCGGATCAGTGTGAAGTTCTCCGGAACCAGCGCGATCAACCTGAATCTGGGTCAGTTCAGGCTCGCCGCCGGTTCGGCAACCCCGACGACGCCGAGCGGTCTCACGGTCTCCTCGGCCAGTGCTATCAGCGGCGGCGCAAGCGCCTTCCTGGATTGGACCAAAGCGGCCGATGGTTACGCCTACGATATTTTCGCGGTGAATGGTTCGAAGCGGAGCTGGCTGGGGCGCTGCCATCGGGATTGCTTCTTCGTCGCGAAGACGGCGCTGCCCAGCGACCGGAAGCTGAACTTTGAGTTAGTCGCCATCGCCAAAGACGGCGGCCGATCGACCGCCGCGACCGCGAGCTACCAACTCTGATTCGCCGTCCAAAATCCTTCAGCGAGTGTGCAGATCTACATCTTTTGAAGCCCTCATAACGTGTAGATCTGCACACTCAGCGACGGGAAGTTAAAGCAGAAGGGCCCGGCTCGATGAACGAGTCGGGCCCTTCTGTGAAGAGGCGTTGAGTTACTTGAGGGTAACGGTAGCGCCAGCTTCTTCGAGCTGAGCCTTGGCCTTCTCGGCGGCTTCCTTATTGGCGCCTTCGAGGATCGGCTTGGGAGCGCCATCAACCAGGTCCTTGGCTTCCTTGAGGCCGAGGGAGGTCAGTGCGCGCACCTCCTTGATGACTGCAATCTTCTTGTCGCCAGCGGACTCGAGGATGACGTCGAAGGAATCCTTCTCTTCCTCGGCAGCGGCGTCGCCGCCACCGGCAGCGGGGCCGGCAACTGCAACAGCAGCAGCGGTGACCTCGAAGGTCTCCTCGAACTGCTTGACGAACTCAGAGAGCTCGATGATGGTCAATTCCTTGAAAGCTTCAATGAGCTCGTCGTTGGTGAGCTTAGCCATGAGTGGCGCTCCTTC
This sequence comes from Psychromicrobium ferritrahens, assembly GCF_043789415.1. Classification (NCBI taxonomy): domain Bacteria; kingdom Bacillati; phylum Actinomycetota; class Actinomycetes; order Micrococcales; family Micrococcaceae; genus Psychromicrobium; species Psychromicrobium ferritrahens. The sequence continues at coordinate 1,105,543 of NZ_JBDLLW010000001.1, forward strand.
TTTCTTGTTGGCCGGTTGGCCGGGTCTATGTGGGTCCAGGCGAATCCTGCTGAACAGGACAGCCGCCCGGTGCATTGCTTTGTAGGACTAGGCCTCAGTGGTCTCAGCAGCAGCTTCAGCAGCTGGCGCTTCAACGGCTTCCTCAGCGGGAGCTTCAACTTCAGCGGCCGGAGCCTCTTCAGCGGGAGCTGCTTCCTCAGCGGCGGGGGCAGCCGGGGCGCCCTGCTCTGATTCAAGCTTCAGGCGCAGTGCGTCGATGCTACGAGCAGCAGCAGCGATCGGAGCCTTGAGGATGCTGGCAACCTTGGTGAGTTGCAGTTCGCGAGATTCGAGAGCTGCCAGTGCGGCAACCTCGGAGGCATTCAGTGCCTTGCCCTCGAAGATACCGGTCTTGATGACCAGTTCCTTGTTGGCCTTGGCAAAGTCCGTCAGGCTCTTGGCTGCAGCGACAGCGTCGCCCTTGATGAACGCGATTGCGGTCGGACCGGCAAGCTGACCTTCGAAAGCGTCAACACCCGCTTCCTTCGCAGCAATAGCGGTCAGGGTGTTCTTGACGACCGAGAACTTGGTCTCGAGGCCAAGAGACACACGCAGCTCTTTGAGCTTCGCAACGGTGAGCCCACGGTATTCGGTTAGGACTGCAGCGGTAGATTCTTTGAAATCAGTGGTGATCTCTTCTACTGCGGCCACCTTGTTTGGCGTTGCCATAACCCTCCTTCCGGGAATTCAATGCCGGTGCTCGGGCCTCACACAAAAAATGCCCCGTGCAGATGCGCGGGGCTTCGCTCAATCCAGCGGGTCATGACCCACCGAAGAGCTTCGCTTCGTTCACCTGCGCAGGCCGTTCCTTGAAGAAACTTTCGGGTCAGCACTCAACAGAACAATTATTCTGAGGAACGCATGACCGACCGGCGGTCTTTGGTCCTTCAAGGATACGTCATTGCCGTCCGCAGGGCAAAACGCGCAGACCCTGCCCGCGGACTCTCGAACAGGGGCCGGACTCAGAGTTCCTTGCGATAGGTGATGAAGGTCTTGTCAGGTGCGAAGCCGAGTGCTCGATTGATTCTCAGCATCGGCTGATTCTCTTCGGCATTCCCCGTATAGACCCGCTGCAACTCAGGCCAGTACTGACCGGCCGCCCGAAGATTCTCGAGTTTCAGCCAGAGGCCAAGCCGGTGGCCGCGATGCACCGCGGCCACCAGGGTGTCCCCCTGCATGCCGACCACTGGACGCTTGGGGTTCCACTCGAGAGCGGTGTACCCCGCCAATCCGCCGGTATCCCGATGGCGTGCCACACTGAGTTGCGAATCAAGCCCTTGCTGAGCGCGAGCAGCCTCTCCATGTCTGACCCGGGCGGCATCCCAGACCTGCTTCTCAGCGACCGCTCCGCCTTGAGGCGCATCGGTGCTCATCAAACCGCACAGTGCGGCAAAGGGCTCGACTAACTCCTCGGGGCAACGATTCCGCCATTGAATCAGCTCGTAATCCCGAGACGCGATCTCGGCCTCGGACCAGAGCTCTTCATTGATATCCGCGGTTGACAAGACGCTGATAGTGGCCCGCTGCACCTCCGCGAATCCGGATTCCTGGAGCAGCTTCAGCAGTATCTCATCTCGACTATTGGCGAAAGTTTGAACCTGGCTCCGACCCGCCGCGATGACTCGGGACAGCGCTTCGGTCAGCAGCTTCGCGCCGACTCGGATTCCCGGCCTGATCACGATGTTGATGAAGCTGAGCGAGCGATTGTCTTTCAGCGGCAGGGACATCTCCGCCACACCGTCAGGCCTGTTCGCAGGGCCGAGGCCGAAAACCCTGTACTCCCGGAACTCATTGCTCTGGAAATGGGCGGCAGGATCATCTGGCTGCCAATCTTCGTCGTGGTTTCCGGCCAGCGTGAAAACCGCCAGATTCTTCAGATCGATCCAGGCTTCAAAGTCTTCCGGTGCTGAGGACTCGGACAATTCGAAAAAGCTCACCCCAGCACCTTCTGCCATTCACCCGTATAGCCAGCTGGTCTGAATCCCAGAGCCACATTGACCGCGAGCATATATTCGTTTTCAGCGGCATTCCAGGTATAGATGCGCCTTACCGCCGGACGCTCTTCGGTCAGTCGGATCAGATTGGCGACCTTCACCAGCAGCCCGAGTTTATGGCCACGGTGCTCACGGACCACCAGAGTATTGTCTTGGAAGATCATGTCCTGACGATGCGCCGGCACGGTGAGGACAGTGAAGCCAACGAGCTTTCCGCTGGGCAGATGCTCGACGGCGGCCACCAGAGTTGTCCGGCCAAGCGCCAGCGCCAGTGCCTCCCCTTCCCGCGCGCGATGCGCATCCCAGGGTTCCTCTTCACGAACGAGTCCAGCACGCGGAGCATCAGTGCTCATCCTGGACTGCAGCCAGGCGAAGTCATCCAGCCACTGCTCCGGGCAATGATCCGTCCATTGGACTAGCCGGTAGTTTTCGCCTGCGGCAGCCTGAGCGATAGCGGCTTGCTCGATCAGCAGCTCCGAAGCAAGCGGAAGCTGGCAAAGGCTGAATCTCTCCACCTGCTCCAAGACGTAGCCTGCCCGCTGTGCGAACTGCACCTCTCGGCTCTCCCGCGGAAGTCTGCCGATTCCAGACACGGGCTCCACCAGTTCTCCCCGCACGCTTTGCACCGGATGCGAGGTTTGAAAGGTTATTGTCCGCCGTCCTTCAGCGCGGGCCAGCTCTTCAGCCGCGGCTAACAGCTTCTGGCCGATTCCGCGCCCTTCAGCGGAACTCTTCACCGCGAGACTCAGCCAGAGCAGATGTTGATTGTCCTCGACCGGCATGATCAGCTGGCAGTGCCCGAGCACCTCTCCGGCGTCTTTGACGATCAGATGACGATGTCGCTCATAGCGGTCTTGGGCGCTGGCGAGAACTTCTTGTGGCGTATACGCGAGGTCATCGTTGCCCCACTGCCGCAGCATTGCCTGGCGATCGATGTCGATCGCAGCCAAGAAGTCAGCGGCATCCCGGGACTCCAGCTCTGACGGGATCTGAAGCTGCTGGACGTTGAAATGACCGCTCATGACGTCGGAGATTTCTGCCACTCGCCGTCATAGCCTGCCGGAGTGAAGCCGAGCTCGATATTGATGTCCAGCATATGATCGTTTTCCGCCGCATTCCAGGTGATTGCCTTGCGTAACTGCGGTAATTCTTGCTGAATGCGTTGCAGATTGGCGGCTTTGATCAGCATGCCGAGCCTCCTTCCACGGTGTTCCGAGATGACTAAAGTATCTTCCTGATGAATCAGCGTCGGCTTTCTGGGGTTGAAATCGAAATAGGTATAGGCGGCGATCTCTCCGCTGGGCAGATGCAAAGCGGCACAGACATCGATTCGATGGCCGGATTCTACGCTCTGCGTCTCGTGCTGACGGAGCCTGGAGACGCTCCAGACCTCCGGTTCGATCTCCAAACCTGCAGTGGGCACATCGGTGCTCATTCGGCTGTTCGCCTGGGCGAAACTCTCCGCCAACTCGTCCGGGCAGTGATCCTGCCAGAAGACCAAGGTGTAGTCCGGACCAGCCTTGAATTCAGCGGAATTACGCAGAGAATCGAGTTTCTCCGCGGGCACCGGCAGCGACAAGCTGCTGAATCGTTCCACCTGTTCGAGACGATAGCCGAGCTGAAGCGCGAAACGCGTTCCTGAGGCACCGGCTGGGATGGCGCCGGTTCCAGAGTTCGGTGCCAGCAGATCCGAGCCCTCCGGATCGAAGTCCGCCGAGTGCTCAGTACCGGCTATCAAGACCTTGCGGCCTTGCTTTTGGGCATAGTCCTCAGCCACCTCAAGCAAGGCACGCCCATAACCTTGCCTGCGATACTCAGGGAGCACTGCGGCGTGCACCACCGCAGCGTGCAGATTATCTTTCAGCGGCAATTGAGTCCAGGACAGGCCCACCATCTTCCCTTCGAGCCTGCCCAAGAAGATCTGCAGGCTGTCGTAGTCGTTATCTCGCCAGGACACCAAACGACTGCGGGCATCCGACAGTCTGTCGGCGTTGCCCCAGATCGCTAGCTTGATGGTGTCCACCAGCTGACTGACTTCCAGAAACTCAGCAGCGTCCGGGGCCGCTAAGCTCTCAGGCAAAGTGAGCGGCGCGATCCGCAATTTGTCTTCCATCGTTTCAATCTATCCTCGATCTCAAACGCTCGCCATGGCTCCATCCACTATTCCGAGCGGCAACTCAGCCTGCTCAGTGCCCAGGGGCCACAAAAAGCACTAGATCAAAGGGCTCATCAGTCCAGTACGGCTTGGTCCTAGCCACTTCCCGCCAGCCGAGTCGCTGATAGAGCCTCATCGCGGCCTGAGCAATAGAGATGGTATCGAGGACGCCGATCTGCCCGGTGCTGTCAATCTGCTCCATTGCTTGTGCCATCAGGGCTTGAGCTATACCAGTGCCTTGCGCCGCGGGGTCGACGAAGAGCCGCTTGATCAAGGTGTGCTGATCCGTCGTTTGCCCGGTGGCCGCCGTCCAGAGCGGAATGGATTCAACATCTTCGTTGAGCAGTAACGGCATCACCGCAATATGACCGACCACCCGGCCGGACACTTCGGCTACCCAGGCGGTGCTGAATCGCTCGTCGAAGAGCGATGCCTCGGCATGGGGCACCAGTTCACCGTCGGCGTCGGCAAAGTAACCGCTGTGCCGGCCGCAACGGGCGAGCACAGCCAGTAGCTCTTGCCGATCGCTGGCTTTTATCGTTCGAACGGTGATCAATGCCATGATTCTCAGCCTAAGCAACAGGAACCGTACGCGCCAGCCGCCGTCATCAGCCCCTGCTTAGTCGGAGAGAACTTGCCTGACCGCCGAGCGAATCCGCAGCGACATGACGATGGTCCAGATGCCGAACAGCAGCGCGAAGATACCGAACACCCAGAGCACCGTGAGTATGCCAATGCCGGGAACGGCCAAGACGAAAACACCCCAGAGCAGGCTGATGATGCCAGAGGCTAGCAACCAGCCCCAGACGCCGCTCAGCTCCCGCTTGAGCGCGAAAGCCTGGACTATCTGAATAACCCCGAGCAGCACGGCCCAGAAACCGATGATGAAGCCGACAGCCAAGGCGGTCAGTCCGGGCCAGGCTATTGCCAGGAGGCCCGCGAGCACCGAGATGATGCCTTCGACCACGAGCCAGCCCCAGAGCCGCTGCTCTTTGCGGGAACCAATGGCCATCACCACGGCGGAGATGCCATCGACAATTGCATAGGCGCCGAAGACCAGCACAAAAGCCACCAGGGTGGTCTGCGGGGAGAACAGCGCGATCGCGCCGAGCAGAACTGCGAAAATACCTCGAATGAGGACTAGCCACCACAGTTTCCGACTCGCAGAATAAAGCTGTTCCATCAGGTTCCTCCCATAGCCGCCATTGGATCAACCCCCATTATGGCATTTGTCCGGGAGGGACTTACGGTAATGAGCGCTGCATCACAAAATCTCTTTCCAGCACCGTGCCGAAGAGAAAGGACTTCATTCCGACCCGGCTGAAGCCGTTCTTCTGGTAGAAACGAATCGCTCGTTCGTTGACGCTGCTCACACCGAGCCAGATGCCCTGAGCTCCGCTGCCAGCAGCCTCTTGCAAAGTGGTCTTCATCAGCCCAGCGGCAATTCCAGCACCAAATCGTTCTGGATGGACAAAGAACTTGCTGAGCTCCACTGCCGGAGTGAGGCTCAAAGCGGCCACCACCTCAGAGTCCTGCGACGGCGCAGCAACAGTGACGCTATAACCGAGCAGCGCGCCATCCTCCTCAGCCACCAGCACTGTCACCTCGGGGTGGCACAGATACCAGGCGAACTTCTCGGCGTTGAGTTGCTGATCGATATGATGTTGCAGATTCACCGGGTCCGTTCCCGGCGGCGCTGAGTGCGGAAAACTCAAGGCAGCGAGTTCGACCAGGGCATCACGATCAACCAGAACAGCGCGACGGAATTCAACCATTCGCCGACTCTATCGAACCCGAGCACGGCTTTGCCGGAAATACCGGAAATAACAGGCGGGCAACGGAGCAGAGGGGATCTGCATCGCTCGGAGTGAGAGTGCTTAAACGAGTGAGGGCCGAGAAGCAGTTGCTTCTCGGCCCTCACGTCGAATGATTTAGGCTTCGGTCAAAACCTTGGTCACGTTCGGGTCAACGCTGATACCAGGACCGAAGGTCGTGGTCACAGTGGCCTTCTGAACATAACGTCCCTTTGAGGTGGACGGCTTCAGACGAAGTACCTCTTCGAGCGCCGCTGCGTAGTTCTCAGCGAGCTGGTTGGCGTCGAAGGACACCTTGCCGATGATGAAGTGCAGGTTCGAGTGCTTGTCGACGCGGAAGTCGATCTTTCCACCCTTGATCTCTTCAACGGCCTTGGCGACGTCGACCGTCACGGTGCCGGTCTTCGGGTTCGGCATCAGGTTACGCGGGCCGAGAACCTTGCCCAAACGGCCGACCTTGCCCATCAGATCCGGGGTCGCCACGGCGGCGTCGAAGTCGGTCCAGCCACCGGCGATCTTCTCGATCAGGTCGTCGGAGCCGACGAAGTCGGCACCGGCCGCAATAGCGGCCTCGGCCCGGTCACCGGTCGCGAAAACCAGAACGCGAGCGGTCTTACCGGTGCCGTGAGGCAGGTTGACGGTGCCACGGACCATCTGGTCCGCTTTACGGGGGTCAACACCCAAACGGAAGGCGACCTCAACGGTGGCGTCGAATTTCGACGGGTTGGTATCCTTCGCCAGTTTGACGGCCTCGGCGGGGGCGTACTGCTTGCCCTCTTCGATCTTGGCTACTGCCGCCTCATATGCTTTGCTGCGCTTTGCCATGCTGCTTTTTCTCCTTGTGCAGTTGTGGTCTGTCGGACCGCGCTGGGCCCTGCCACGGCCGCCTCGGTGGACGGCTTAGATGTAATTTGTGGTCCGTGAAAGGAATTAACCTTCTACGGTGATGCCCATCGAGCGGGCGGTACCGGCGATGATCTTGGCAGCAGCCTCGACATCGTTGGCGTTCAGATCGACCAGCTTCTGGGTGGCGATCTCGTTCACCTGAGCCTTGGTCAGTTTGGCGACCTTGACGGTGTGCGGGGTAGCTGAACCCTTGGCGACGCCAGCTGCCTTCTTGATCAGCTCGGCTGCCGGAGGGGTCTTGGTGATGAAGGTGAATGAACGGTCTTCGTAAACCGTGATTTCCACCGGGATGACGTTTCCACGCTGGGATTCCGTCGCAGCGTTGTACGCCTTGCAGAATTCCATGATGTTGACACCGTGCTGACCAAGTGCGGGACCGATAGGCGGAGCCGGGTTAGCGGCGCCTGCCTGGATCTGCAACTTGATGAGGCCGGTGACTTTCTTTTTGGGAGCCACTTCAGGTCCTTCTCTTGTACATGTTTCCTCAGCTGCCGGAGCGCATCTGAGGGGGTGGCCGTCATGGCAAGACGACCGACGTCGTCCCTCAACCAAGCAAGCTGAAGGACGACTAAGTCTTTACTGGCCAATCGTTACGTTGGCCTACTAAGTCTACTAGATCTTGGTGACTTGGCTAAATGACAAGCTGACCGGGGTCTCACGCTCGAAGAGCGAGACCAGCACGACCAGGGTCTGAGACTCGGGCTTGATCTCGGAAATCGTGGCCGGAAGGGTCTCGAAAGGACCTTCCTTGACGATCACGGACTCGCCGATTTCGAAGTCGACAGCAATGGGTGCCTGCGCAGCCTTGGTAGCCGAACCCTTCGCGGCGCCCTCAGCCTGCTCTTCTTCGAAGACCGGTGCGAGCATCGAGAAAACTTCGTCGAGCCGCAGCGGCACCGGGTTATGGGCATTGCCCACGAAGCCGGTGACACCCGGGGTATGGCGGACAACGCCCCAGGAAGCGTCGGTGAGCTCCATCCGCACCAGCACGTAGCCCGGAATCCGGACTCGGTTCACCACCTTGCGCTGCGCGTTCTTGATCTCCACGACCTCTTCCATGGGGACCTGGATCTCGAAGATGTGCTCTTCCATATTGAGCGACTGAATCCGGGTTTCCAGATTCGCCTTCACTCGGTTTTCATAACCGGCGTAAGAATGGATGACGTACCAATCGCCCTCTTGGCGGCGCAGCTTGGCCTTGAACTCCTCAGCGGGATCAACCGGGGCGGCCTCAGCCTGCTCTGCCGGTTCAGCGTCCTCAACCTGGGCGGCATCCTGCTCGGAGGTGAGCTCTTCGCTCGCTGCAACCTCGTCGGGGATGCTCTCTTCGGTAATCTCGAGCTCCTGCTCAGACACTTTGCTTCCTGCTTTCGTAGTTCATTGATCCGGAGGCTGGCCACCGGCCTGCGTTCCGAGACGCTCTGTTGATTCTCGGTTTACTTCTCGACGGGCCCGCTACCGCCGAAGACCCAACCGACGCCCGCTCCGAAAGCGAGGTCCAACACGGTGGTGATGCCGATCATGATGATCACGAATACCAGCACCACCAAGGTGTAGTTGATCAACTCTTTGCGAGTCGGGGTGACGACCTTGCGAAGCTCGCCAATGATCTGGCGGACAAAAAGCGCAATGCGTCCAAAGAAGCCGAGCTTTCCGGATTGACCGCCCGCGGCGTCCTTGCGAGACTTCTTTGCGGGGCGATCAGGGGAGCTGCTGGCAGCTGTTTCAGTCAACTTCTGCTCTGCCTTACTCGTCGATTTACTGGTGGATCGTGCGCAGGGCAGACAGGACTCGAACCTGCAACCTGCGGTTTTGGAGACCGCTGCGCTACCAATTGCGCCACTACCCTAGGTTGGGATGTTGACTTCGATCCCCGCTCTTGCGAGGCCATGAAGGCGCGAACCATCATGGTGATTTCAACACCGGAGTCAAGTCTACGCAATCTATCGCACAACGTCGAACTCACCCCGGGAAACCCCTAAAGTAAAGGGTGAGGAGGCTCGCCCTGCTGTACTGGCTCCTCGATAGAATCCCCCGATACCGAAGGACTCGTCATGACCTCCAGCCGCATCTCGCACCTCGTCGGATCAATCGCTGAATCAGCGACTTTAGCGGTCGATGCCAAGGCTAAGGCGCTCAAGGCAGCCGGTCGGCCGGTGATCAGCTTCGGGGCGGGCGAACCGGACTTCCCCACCCCCGATTACATCGTGGAAGCGGCGGTTGCCGCCGCCCGGGATCCCAAGAACCACCGTTACTCCCCCGCAGCTGGGCTGCCTGAACTGCGCGAGGCAATAGCCGCCCAGACCCTACGCGACAGCGCCTACTCGGTTGAGGCCTCCCAGGTGCTGGTGACCAATGGCGGCAAGCAAGCGGTTTACCAGACCTTCGCGACTCTGCTGGATCCGGGCGATGAAGTGCTGGTTCCCACCCCGTTCTGGACCACCTATCCGGAGGCCATCCGGCTCGCCGGAGGGATTCCAGTGGAGGTCTTCGCTGGCGCGGATCAAGGCTACCTGGTGACCCTTGAACAGCTTGAAGCCGCGATCACCCCGCGCACCAAGATCCTGCTCTTCGTCTCCCCTTCGAACCCGACCGGAGCAGTGTACTCAGCTGAGCAGACCCGCGAGATCGGCCAGTGGGCCGCAGCTAAAGGACTCTGGGTGGTCAGCGACGAGATCTATCAGCATCTGACCTACGACGGCGTGCCCTTCACCTCGATCGCTGCGGCGGCCCCGGAACTCGCAGATCGGGTGGTGCTGGTCAATGGCGTAGCGAAGACCTACGCGATGACCGGTTGGCGGGTGGGCTGGATGGTCGGCCCGCAAGACGTGATCAAGGCGGCCACCAATTTGCAGTCCCATGCCACCTCCAACGTCTCGAATGTCTCGCAGCGAGCCGCGCTGGCCGCTGTCTCCGGCCCGCTGAACGCGGTTCGTGAGATGGGGGTGGCCTTCGACCGGCGTCGTCGGAACATCGTTGCCGGGCTGAATGCGATTGAAGGAGTGGACTGCCCCACTCCGCACGGTGCTTTCTACGCCTACGCCGATGTCACCGGTGTGCTGGAACGGCTGCAGCTGGCGAGTTCAGCGGAGCTGGCCTCGCTGATCCTGGACAAAGTCGAGGTTGCGGTGGTTCCCGGTGAAGCCTTCGGCCCCAGTGGTTACTTGCGGCTTTCCTACGCCCTCGGCGACGACGATCTGGCCGAGGGCGTTCGGCGGCTGCAGGAGTTCCTGGGGTAAATCAGTTCAGTCACCGTCTAGAGTGACCGCCTAGATCAGCTTCTTATTGACCGCCCAGCGGGTCAGCTCGTGCCGGGAGGAGAGCTGCAGCTTCCGCAGCACAGCTGAGACGTGGGTCTCTACCGTTTTCACCGAGATGAACAGCTGTTTGGCCGTCTCCTTATAGCTGTAACCGCGCGCGATCAGCCGCATCACCTCGCCTTCCCGGGCGGATAACCGGTCCAGCTCGTCGTCGACCGCGACACCCGCGGTGCCGAAGGCATCCAGCACGAAACCCGCCAGGCGAGGCGAGAAGACGGCGTCCCCCTCAGCGACGGCTCGCACCGCTGCTGAGATCTCCTGCCCCGAGCTAGCCTTGGTGACGTAGCCGCGAGCTCCTGCGCGAATCACCGAGACCACGTCTTCGGCGGCATCGGAAACGCTCAGTGCCAGAAATCGAACCTCCGCGAGCAGCGCCGAGCAGCGCTCGATGACCTCCCGCCCGCCACCGCCCAGGCCGCCGGGGAGATGAACATCGAGCAGCACCACCTCTGGCCGATGCTCCATGATCATTGCGATCGCCTGATCAACGGTGGCGGCTTCAGCCAGTACGACGATGTCGGACTCCAGATCGCTGCGCAATCCTGAACGGAAAATAGCGTGGTCGTCGACCACCACGACCTTGGTCATCCTTGACTTTCCCTTCCTTCGCCGGGCATTTCAGCGGCACGCAGTGGCATGCTGAGGTGCACCTCGGTGCCCTCCTCAGAGGACCGAATACTCGCGGTGCCGCCGTGCCGGGACATCCTGCCGATAATGGATTCCCGCACGCCGAGCCGATCCGCGGAGACGGCGCTGAGCTCGAATCCGGGACCTCGATCGCGCACAAAGACCTCAGCCAATTCGGCCGTCGCCTCAAGGTACACCGAAACGGCTGTTCCGGCGTGGCGCACCGAGTTCAGAATTGCCTCTCTGCTCGCCTGCACGAGAGCCTCAACGCTCGAATCCATCACGGCGTCGCCCACCGCAATGAGTTCCACCGCCACTCCATGAGTGGCTTCCAGCTCGGCTGCTGTGCTCTTCAAACGCGCCGTGAGATTCTGAGGATTGCGGCTGGCATCCTGATAGATCCAGTCGCGCAATTCTCTCTCCTGCGCCCGGGCTAGAGTGAGCACTTCCTGTTCGGAACCGGCTTTTCGTTGGATCAGAGCGAGGGTCTGCAGCACCGAGTCGTGCAGGTGAGCGGCAATCTCGGCCCGCTCGGTCTCGCGGACCCGGGCGGCACGTTCTTCTTGCAGATCACGCCAGAGCCGCAGCGCCCACGGCGTGAGCACCAGCCCGACACCCGCCAATACGGCGAAGGCCGCAATGATCGCCGGCAGCACCCGGTCCCAGCCACCTCCCCCGGTCACCAAGACGATAACGCCCAGGGCCACCAGCACCAGCCCGGCCACCAAGCGGAAAATCCCCAGCGGACTGCGCTGCTGATCCCGTTCCGGAAGCACCGAATTGAGCAGCGCGGCACGCCTGCTGGCATCCAGTTGCATCCAGACCAGCACCGCGCCCGCACCGATCACCAGGAACGGGCCCACCGCCCCCAGTTGCAGATTCGCCCCGAGGGACTGAGCCAGGAAGAACACAGCGGCAAGCACTAGGACGATGCCGATGATGGCTTCTTTGACCCCACGGCGGCGCCAGAGTTCCCGGCCACTGTCCAATAGCTGAGCGGGCCCTGAGGCAGTGCGCTGAGTGGCCGAAGCCTCCGGGACCAGAGCCCAGAGCCAGAAGTAGAGCAACAGGCCTGAGCCGAAGAGAAAACTGGAAAGCGCCATCACCAACCGCACGGTCGACACCGGCCAGCCGAGGTGTTCCGCCAGCCCAGAGCACACACCGGCAATCACCCGATCGGTGCTGCGAATCAGCGGAGGTCTTGGACTCATGCATCGATTCAAGCACGTTCAGGGTCCCGATTCGGCTCAGTAGGGGTTGAATCAGGGTTCATTCAGGGGAACACCCGATAGTGTGTCGGCAGGATCGGCGGAAGGATTGAAGCATGAGCGAAACACCAACCAATCCCTATCCGCAACCCGATAAATCCGATGAATCCTCCTCACCGGGCCCCGGTGCTGATTCCTCTGGCTTCACGAGCCGCACCGCATCACCGGGCGGAACGGCCGCTGCGGCGAATAACTTCTTCGGCTGGCTTCGCAGCCTGGGCATCGTGCGAGGCAGTGATCGCTGGATCGGCGGGGTAGCCAGCGGTGTGGCCGCTCGTTGGGGCATCGATCCGATCATCGTCCGAGGCATCATCGTGGTGGCCTCGATCTTCTTCGGCATCGGACTGCTCGCTTATGGTCTCGCCTGGGCCCTGCTTCCGGAACCGGATGGCCGGATCCACGTTCAGGAAGTCGGTAAGGGAACCTGGAGCAGCGGAATGACCGGGGCGACGATCTTCGCGCTGCTCGGCATTCTGCCGTTCTGGCGCGGCCTGATCTTCTTCAACATCTTCGATTCCGGTTGGTGGTTTCCCTGGCCGCTGATCTGGTTAGCTGGCATAGTCGGCGTCATCATCTGGGCGGTGAACCGTGGCAAGACCTCGCGCCCCCGCTCATCGCAGTCCGACACCTACCGACCCACGCCCTACCGACCCACGGCCACCACTGGGCAAGCGGCTAACGGGAGCACGGCTACCGGGCCGACCCAGCCCTATCAGAGCTTCACTCAATCATCGGCTGCTCAGAGCCTCGGCGAATCAGCTGTCACCGAAGCACAGCCTGCCTTCTCCTCTTCGGTTTCGCCCCCCTCCACGCAACCGCTGTCAACGGCTCCCTTCTCGATGGCTGATTTTGCCCGGCAGCCGCGAGTGCCGCGCTCCCCCGGTGCCGGCCCGATCATCCTCTGCATCACGCTCGGCCTGGCGATCCTGCTGGCCGGCGGCCTCTTCCTGGCAGAGCTCCTGGGATTCATCCATGGCCCGATCGCCGTGGTGGCCTGGTCTGCTGCCGGGGTGGTCTGCGGAATCGGCATTGTGGTGGCCGCATTGCGTGGTCGTCGTTCCGGCGGACTGGGTTTCTTCGCTGTCTGTTCTTTACTAGTGGCCGCGGTGATGGCGATGGTGCCGAGCATTCCGTCGAATGCCGCCTGGACCTTCGCCCGCACCGCCAGCTGGACCGCGAACGATGCCTCGGAGATTCAGCAGGGCTTTGTCGTCACCGCAGGATCTGGCCTCATCGATGTGCGGCAGCTCAGAGCGCCCCAGCAAAGCGTGACCGTCCCGGTGCTGATCAATGCAGGCTCGGTGGAGATCTCGGTTCCGAAGAGCCTGCCGGTACGGATCGAGAACGACATGCTGGCGGGCGACGTCGAGTCATGGGACGCCGCGTCAGACGGAACTCAGGCTAATAAGCACAAAATGGCGTACGGCAACCAGGCTTATCAGCTGAATTCCGGGGCCAGCGGCCCGGCTCTCATTATCAAAGTCAGCGGGCTGGGAAAGCTCAGCGTCATCAGCTATCGCGAGGAGAATAAGTGAACATCAACGATCGCAATCCAGTGCAAAGACCGGCTGTCCGGATCGGCACCCTGGTCTGGGGGTCGGTGCTCATCCTGATCGGCGTACTGCTCTCGGTGGCCCAGCTGACAGCTGTTCGGCTCGACCCGCGAGCAGTCGTGATCGGCATCCTCCTACTGGCCGGGATCGCCCTGCTGATCGGCGGCGTTGTTTCGGCCTTGGGCCGGGCCAGGAAGAAACGTCGTGAATCAGCGGATACGGTGGAAGCATGAACGGTTTCTATCGGACGATGCGGAAGATCCCCTGGCGCCGGGGCCCTGAGCGCTGGTTCGGCGGGGTGCTCGGCGGTATTGCGGCGGGTTTCAAGATCGACGTGGCCTGGGTTCGGATCGGTTATCTGGTGTTCTGCCTGCTGCCAGGCCCCGCCTTCTTCTGCTATCTGGCGGCCTGGTTGATCGTGCCGGACCAGAGCGGCACGATCGTGCTGGAGCAGCTACTCAGTAAGCGAAAGGTCTGAGCAGTCCCGGCCTGCAGACCGTCATCAAGTTGCTCAGGTCACATTCTGCTGCAGAATTGTCTAGAATCTATTCAGAGCTCGACGGGGCGCTCGTCCAACAACATTTATTCCAAGGATTGAGCCTGCATGAAGATCGGAATCCTGACCAGCGGTGGCGATTGCCCCGGACTCAACGCCGTTATTAGAGGCGCTGTGCTGAAGGGCATCAAAATCCACGGTCAGGAGTTCGTCGGGTTCCGAGATGGCTGGCGTGGAGTCGTCGAGGGCGACATCATAGAACTGCCTCGGCAGAGCGTGCGCGGTATCTCCAAGCAGGGCGGCACCATTCTGGGCACCTCTCGGACCAACCCCTTCGACGGCGGCGGCCCCGAAGTCATCAAGGCTCATATGGATCGCCTCGGCATCGATGCGATCATCGCGATCGGCGGCGAAGGCACGCTGGCTGCTGCCAAGCGGCTGACCGACGTCGGTCTGAAGATCGTCGGTGTTCCCAAGACGGTGGACAACGATCTGGATGCCACTGACTACACCTTCGGCTTCGATACCGCAGTGGAGATCGCCACCGAGGCCATTGACAGGCTGCGCACCACCGGCGAATCCCATCACCGCTGCATGATCGCCGAGGTGATGGGCCGGCACGTCGGCTGGATCGCCCTGCACGCCGGAATGGCCTCCGGTGCGCACGCCATTCTGATTCCAGAGCAGAAGGTCAGCGTCGAGCAGATCGCCGAATGGGTCAGCGACGCTCACGAGCGGGGTCGGGCTCCACTCGTCGTGGTGGCCGAAGGCTTTGTTCCAGAACATCTGGAAACCCCGCATTCGGAGCGCGGGCTGGACACTTTCGGTCGCCCCAGACTCGGCGGTATCGGTGAACAGCTGTGCGCTCAGATCGAGGAGATCACCGGCATCGAGACCCGGGCGACGATCCTGGGCCACATCCAGCGCGGCGGTGTGCCCACCGCCTATGATCGGGTGCTCGCCACTCGACTGGGCATGGCAGCGATTGACTCCGTGGTGGAGGGAACCTGGGGAACCATGGTGGCGCTCTCCGGCACCGAGATCGTGCACGTCCCCTTTGAAGCGGCACTAGGCAATCTGAAAACAGTTCCGCAGAGTCGTTACGACGAGGCCGCGATCCTCTTTGGCTAAAAACTAGCCACCGAGTGTGCAGATCTGCACCTTAAACCAGGCTCAAAAGGTGTAGATCTGCACACTCGGCGAGGTTTAGGAACGAGAGGGCTTGAGAAAGCCGCTCTGCCGACCCACCACTTGTCCTGCATCGGTGGCCACAATGATCTCCTGGGCCGCTACATAGGCCTCGTCACCGTCTTGCACGGTGAGATCAGCCTCAGGATCGACGTTCCGCTTCACCACGGCCAGGCCGATCGGCCCGGCCTCGTAGTGCTGGGCCACCGAGGTGAGGATGCCAATCTGGCGCTCCCCCAGCAAAACGGCTGAACCAGCGGCGGGCAGCGTGTGCTGTGAGCCGTCCAGCTGCAAAAACACCAGACGTCGCGGAGGGTGCCCCAAATTGTGCACCCGAGCTACTGTCTCCTGACCCTTATAACAACCCTTTGAGAGGTGCACCGCGGTGCGGATCAAATCCAGTTCATGCGGAATGGTCTTCTCATCCGTTTCCGCTCCCCAGCGCGGCCGCCAGGCAGCTATTCGGAGGGCTTCTGCGGCCAGGCTGCCCGCCAGGGTCATCCCGTCGGTAGAGAGTTCAGCGCTGATGGCTTCCAGCTCAGTGATCGGCACCAGATACTCGAACCAGGGTCGCTCAGCGCCTGGATGGCCCTGTGAGTCCGAATAAGCGAAGCCTCCCGGCACCACTCCGGGCCAAGGATCCTGCCAGCGCGCTCGCGGTTCGGTGATCTGCAAGGGGACGGCGGCCGCCAGAACACCCCAGTCAGCGCTCACGTCGCTGACGTCGACCCGCAACATGAACTTCATGGAATTGAGCCATTCGGCGAGCGAAGCCGCTTCGGGAGCCTCCACGATCAGCCAGGCGATTTCGCCGTCATCAGCGATGTGCGCGTCGTATTCAATGCGCCCTTGCACACTGAGCAGCAGCAATTCAGCGGAATCTCCGGGGCTGAGACGCGAGACGTCCTGTGAAGACAATGTGGTGAGCCAGCTCAGCCGATCCGGCCCGCTCACCGTCACCACACCGCGCTGCGACTGATCGACAAAAGCCTCGCCAGCCGCCAAGGACCGCTGCTCACGGAAGGGGTCGCCATAGTGCGCAGCGACTCCGGCGTCCAAGCCGCTGGCTTCAACGGCACCGGCTCGGGATAACAGGGAACTGCGGAACGGCGTCATATCAATCCCAACGGAGGCTGGAGCGCGGCTATTCCGAAGGTTCAGCCGGAGTCAGTTTCTTGAGGATCGCTGAAGCGTGGGCTTCCAACGAATTCCCCTCGGCGGCCACATCCCAGCGCCAGAAAAGATCACCGTTGACCAGGCCGAAAATGCGGGTTGCTGCGGTGTAGTCCTTCGACCCGGCGCCCCGCATCACGGCATCCGTGGAAAGCTGGATCTGCGGGCCTTTGATGGTGCCGTAGTAGAGCTCGGAAATTCCTCCGGGGTGCACGATGGTGGCGGTGATATCGAAGCCACCGGTATCGTTTCGAAGTTCCTCGACGGCGTCGGCGTCCCGCAAAGCCGGGACGATATCGGCGGGGATCAGCCCGGGCCCGCCGTCGGCGTCGCCGAGTTTGCGGTCCAGCGCCCAGAAGCCCAGTTCGATGCTGAGCGGACGCAGCTTCTGCCCGTCCTCATCCGTCAGCCAGCTCTGCGCGACGTATTGCAAATACGGCAGGCCGTTGGAGACGAAGCTGACGTGCTGAGAGAAATGCTCGGAATCGGATTCGCCGGTGCCTAGCCGCCCCCGGCCCTCCCATTCGCCGATCAACCAGGACAGCGGCACCAGTTCAGGGGTCAGGTCGGTAGGGATGTCAATAGGCACGGTTTACTTCTGGCCTTTGAACAACCGCCAGACCACGAGCCCAGCGAACCAGGCCATTGAAAGGCCGGCAACCACCAGCAAGACAATGAAGAAAATTTCCAGACCGAGTGTCGACATGGTTTTATCCTATCGCGGCTTGAGGGGTGCTAGAAGATCAGCATCTTATCGATGAAATAGACCACTCCGCCGAGTGAGAGCACCGGAGCCAAGCCCATTGCTATGCCGCCGGGGATGCTGTGCAGCGCCGGGACGATGCTGTTCAGCCGACGGAAGCTCAGCAGAATGGCGGCCACCACGACGCCGATCACCGCGGCGGGCAGGATATGCAAATCCGAGAAGGCGATGGCCACCAAGGGTCCCGCCAAAGCGCCCAGCACGAGCCCGAGCGGGGCGATGATGCGATCCGGCCAGCGGATCATGCCCAGGAGCAGTACGACGACGGCGCTGGCTCCGGTGATCAGTGTCAGCGCGCCGTCGCCGGTGAAGCGATGAGCCGCGATCCAGCCGGAACCGACGGCGGAGATGAGCACCCCGACGACGCCGCCGAAGGTTGATTCGAGACGATGACTCTGCCCGGTGCCGCGGATCAGCTGAACCGCGAAGATGGCTCCCACCCCGACAGCGATGATGGGGGCCAGCCAGAGTAAGTAACTGGGCCCGTTGCTGAAATTCGCGGCGATCGCGGAGAGCGCCCCCGCGATCGAGATCACCAGCCCTAGGGTCTTCCTAGCGGGGATAGCCAGATAATGCGGCCAGCCGAACCCGAACAGCGCGGCGATCACGATACCGACCGCTACTTCCAGGCCCGAATCCGCGTAGGAGACAGCCAGGATCGCCACGAGGCCAAGTAGCCCGGTCAGCCCGACGCTCCAACTTTTCACATACTTATCCTGCCTCATCGGCGGAGGAAAAGCCCGATTAGCCGTCGCTGAGTGTGCCCCGCGCCATCCGCCCATCGGGCAGAGATCCGCCTTCGGCTATACTTCTATCCAACCGGTTTGAGGCTGACAACGGTAACTCGCTCCGGTGGACGCCCGAAGATGTGCATCCTCAGCACCTTGGAGGAACTGATGTCACACATTCTGATATTAACCAATAGCGCCGATTCATCGGTGGATATTCTGCCCGCCCTCGAGTTGCTCAACCACCGAGTGCATATTCTTCCGGCTGAGCCCTCAGCCCTGGTGAATGCGGGCCCGGCAGACATCATTCTTCTTGACGCCCGCAAAGATCTCGTCGGAGCACGCTCGCTCACCCAACTGCTCCGCGCCACCGGGGCCGGGGCACCGCTCATCCTGGTGCTCACCGAGGGCGGCATGGCGGCCATTTCGGCGCATTGGGCGGCTGATGACATCGTGCTCAACACCGCTGGTCCGGCCGAGGTGGAGGCTCGACTGAGACTCTCATTGGCTCGCACTCAGGACGAGGAGACCGAAGTGGTCAGTGAGATCCGCGCCGCAGGCGTAGTGATCGATGAGACCTCTTATACGGCGCGGGTCAATGGTGACGCGCTCAACCTGACCTACAAGGAATTCGAGTTGCTCAAGTACCTGGCGCAGCACCCGGGAAGGGTCTTCACCCGCGCTCAGCTGCTGCACGAGGTCTGGGGCTACGACTACTACGGGGGCACTCGCACCGTCGATGTACATGTTCGACGATTGCGCGCCAAGCTCGGTTCGGACCACGAGAATCTGATCGGCACGGTGCGCAATGTCGGGTACCGGCTAACGCCGATCCGGCTGCCCAATGAGGAGCTCAGCGACTTTTAGGGCCAGCTTGCACCCCTGCACAAACCTACTCATTGCATAAAACCCACTGCCACAAAACCGCACCACTGTGCGAGTTCGCGGTTTAGTCTCGGATTCGTAGGGTATTACCAGCGAATTCGAGACTTAGCAACGAATTCGAGGGTTAGCGGCAGCCTCGGCGGAGCGGCAGCAGAGCGGGGAGAACGTTAAAGCGAGGGGAACCCAATCTGCGGATTGGGTTCCCCTCGCTTTGGTGGAGGACATACGGGTCGAACGTATCGTGGGCACCCCACTGGTGCATCCCCCTTATGACCCTCTTGGGCCGGGATATAACTCTACCCGGTTCGGAGCGGAAGCTGAAATCGGTTATCCCTACCTGGAAGTGCTATGGACCCACTAACACTCTTCACTACTGGCGCCCTACCCTGCCGACTCACTTCCCTGTACTTGGTCCGCCCTGCCAATGCCCCTGCCCACTGAAACGAGGTTTGAGTGGGCTAAGCTAACCCCTCCCCATCGAAAGCTGGATTCAGTGGGAAAGGGTGCCGGGTCTTGGAGCCACAAGGATACGCTTGGATCATGAGCGAATCGACGGAAAGCGGTTGGGAATCCTTGCAGTTAGTCGAACTTCCGCTGAGTCAGGAGCTACTCTCTCGGCTCGGCCGCCTTGCCGAAACCGCCGAGCAAGCAGACCAGCATCCGCCTTTCTCCGACCAGAGCTGGGTCGAGCTACGCACTGCCACTGCCACTGCCACTGCCACTGCCACTGCCACTGCCACTGCCAACGATGCCGTCACAGGAAGCAATGCGATCACCCCTCGAGTTTTTGCCGCTCGGCTCTCAACCAATGATTTCAAGCCCGACTCCAGCACCAGCGAACTGAACCCGAACGACGTCGCACTGGCGGGGGCCGCCGTCGTCATTCCGAACCAGGAGCATTCCCTCCTGGAACTCGTGGTTGACCCGGTTTACCGCGCTCAAGGCGCGGGCATTTCGCTGGTTGGCCTCATCGAACAGGCTCTTGGTCAGCTTGAATTCGATAAATTGCAGGCTTGGTCGCACGGCAATCACCCGGCCGCCGTCGAATTGGCTGATCGCTATCGTTTCGCGGTCAGCCGTGAACTGTGGCAAATGCGGCTGGAAACCAAAACCCAGGGCGGAGCTGCGGTGGAGCTCACGCTTCCCGAAGGCCTCCGTTTGCGTTCCTTCCTGCCCGGTCAGGACGAAGCCGGCTGGCTGGAGGTCAACGCGGCTGCTTTTGAGCACCATCCGGAACAGGGGAATATGACGATGGCGGATTTACAGGCCAGGATCTCCGAGGATTGGTTCGACCCCAGCGGCTTCTTGCTCGCCGTGGACACCCAAGACCGGATTGCCGGCTTCCACTGGACCAAGATCCACCGAGCCGTCGAAGGCAGCGGTTCAGCGCAGCGAAGCGAACTCAATGAATCGAACGAACCAGGTGACCTGGGTGAGGTCTACGCCGTCGGCATCGCCCCGCGCGCCCAGGGCCTGGGCCTGGGTAAGGCACTAACCCAGGCCGGCATCGAATATCTGCGCCAAAAGGGTCTCGAGACGATCATGCTCTACGTCGACGCCGACAATACCGCGGCCGTCTCGCTCTACCGAAAATTGGGTTTCACGGTATGGGACACCGATGTGATGTACACCTTCCGGGGAGCTGCCACCGCAAAACGGTGAAATAGTGCCCGCGCGACTTGTAGGCTTGATCCAGAGCAACTGAGCTACGGGAGAAGGAGGCAGTTCAGAGATGCAGACTGAATCAACGGGTACGGTGGGCAAGGTCGACCGTTTCGCCAGTTCCGAAGTCCCGGCTGCCAGAGCCACCCAGGATCGCATTGACATCCCGGAGTTCGCACCGAATCTGATTCCGGACGGCGAGATCAGCCCGGATCGGTTCCTAGACCGCGAACTGAGCTGGCTGGCCTTCAACGCTCGTGTTCTCGAATTGGCCGAGGACCCGGAGCTTCATCTGCTGGAGCGGGTGAACTTTCTCTCCATCTTCGCCTCCAACCTTGACGAGTTCTTCATGGTCCGGGTCGCCGGCCTGAAGCGCCGGATCGCCACCGGCCTGGCGGTGCCCTCACCGGCCGGTCTGAGCCCGATTGAAGTGCTGGAGCAGATCAGCGAGGAGGCGCATCGCCTGCAAGCCCGGCACGCTCACACTTTCGCCGATCAGATCCGCCCCGCACTGGCTTATGAGCACATTCACCTGGTGCGCTGGGACGAACTGGACGAAACAGCTAAAACGCAATTGAGCAAGATGTTCGCCGAGAAGGTCTTCCCGATTCTGACCCCGCTCGCCGTGGACCCTGCCCACCCCTTCCCTTACATCTCCGGACTATCACTCAATCTCGCCGTCGTGGTGCGCAACCCGGTGAGCGATAAAGAACTGTTCGCTCGCGTCAAAGTTCCCGATCAGTTGCCGCGCATGGTCTCGGTGGACGGCCCGCGCGCTGGATCGGTCCCCGGCCGAGTCGCTCGCTTCATCCCACTCGAAGAAGTGATCGCTCAGCACTTGGACCAGCTCTTCCCGGGTATGGAGGTGCTGGAGCACCACACCTTCCGAGTCACCCGTAATGAGGATCTGGAAGTCGAAGAGGACGACGCCGAGAACCTCCTGCAAGCTCTCGAAAAGGAGCTGCTGCGCCGTCGTTTCGGACCGCCGGTGCGGCTCGAAGTGACCACCGATATCAATCCGAATATCCGGGCGTTACTGGTTCGTGAACTGGACGTTGAGGAGTCGGAGGTTTACGCCGTCCCGGCTCCGCTGGACCTGCGCGGCCTGAGCGTGATCGGCAATATCGACCGGGCCGATCTGCATTATCCCAAACGAGTGCCGCACACCTCACGCTTCTTGAACGAGTCGGAGACCTCCAAGGCCGCCAACGTGTTCGCCGCGATGCGGCGCCGGGACATCTTGCTGCACCACCCTTACGACTCGTTCTCGACTTCGGTGCAGGCCTTTCTGGAGCAGGCTGCGGCCGATCCGAAGGTACAGGCGATCAAGCAGACGCTGTACCGCACCTCAGGCGACTCACCCATCGTGGATGCCCTGGTGGATGCCGCCGAAGCGGGCAAGCAAGTGCTCGCGCTGGTGGAGATCAAGGCGCGCTTCGACGAACAGGCGAACATCTCCTGGGCTCGCAAGCTGGAGCAGGCCGGAGTGCACGTGGTCTACGGCATCGTCGGCCTGAAAACGCACTGCAAGCTCTCTCTGGTGGTCAGGCAGGAGCAGGACGGCCTGCGCCGTTACTGCCATATCGGCACCGGGAACTACCACCCGCGGACCGCACGGTACTACGAGGATCTCGGACTACTCACCGCTGATGACAAGGTCGGCGAGGATCTCACCAGGCTGTTCAACCAGCTCTCCGGCTATGCTCCCAAGTCAACCTTCAAGCGCTTGCTGGTGGCACCGCGTTCGGTGCGCTCCGGGCTGATCGACCGGATTGAGAGGGAGATCTCGAACGCCAGGGCCGGTCTGGCCGCCAGGGTTCAGATCAAGGTCAACTCGATCGTCGACGAAGCCATCATCGATTCGCTGTACCGGGCTTCCCAGGCCGGGGTGAAGGTCGATGTGATCGTCCGTGGCATCTGCTCGCTGCGCCCTGGGGTGCCGGGACTCAGCGAGAACATCACGGTACGCTCCATTCTGGGCAGATTCTTGGAGCACTCCCGGGTGTTCAGCTTCGCCAATGGTGGAGATCCCGTGGTCTACATCGGTTCCGCCGATATGATGCATCGCAATCTGGATCGCCGGGTCGAAGCGTTGGTGCAGTTGTCGAATCAGGAGGACATCAGCACCGTGGTTTCCCTGCTGGAACGCTATGTGGATAGCGGTACCTCAAGCTGGCATCTGAATAATGAGGGCATCTGGACTCGTCATCACCTCGCCGAGGACGGTTCAGAACTCTCCGACGTCCAGTCCTGGCTCTTGGCAAGCCGTTCCCGCCAGCGATCGGCTTCTAACCGGTGATGACGGAGCTCCCTGTTTCGGCAGAGCAGCGCGAAGCCTCCAGCACAGCCGCCCCGACCCCGGTTCCCAGGGTGCTAGCCGCTGGCGCGCTGTGCTGGCGGGTCAGGAAGAAACAGCTATGGGTTCTTTTGATTCACCGCCCTCGCTACGACGACTGGTCTTGGCCTAAAGGAAAACAAGATCCGGGTGAGACCATTCCGGAAACGGCGGTGCGCGAAGTCCGTGAGGAAATCGGCGTCACGGTTTCATTAGGGATTCCGCTGCCCACCCTTGACTACCGCATTTCCTCGGGACTGAAACGGGTGTACTACTGGGCTGCCGAGTTGGAGGAGCAAAAGCCCCGGCCAGACGGCAAAGAAGTGGATGAAGTGCTCTGGTGCACCGCGGAACAGGCGCGCGAGTTGCTGAGCAACCCCTCCGACGTCGAGCCTCTGGACGCCCTGATCGAGGCCCATCGGCGCAAGGAACTGCGCACCTGGGCGCTGCTGGTGCTGCGGCATGCCAAAGCCAAGCCGCGCTCTTCCTGGACCCGTGCCGAAGGAGACCGTCCGCTGGCCGCCACCGGACAGCGACAGGCCGCAGCCGTGAAACGACTGCTGATGGCCTGGCGTCCGGACCGGGTGGTGAGCAGCCCGTGGGCGCGCTGCCTGGCAACGGTCTCCCCTTACGTCAAAGCCACCAAGGCCAAGGTCAAGCTTTCGGAGTCACTCACCGAGGCGAGCCACGAACGGAAGCCGAGACGCTCCCAGAGCACAGTTGAGGGACTTTTCGATAAGGGACGTTCAGTGGTGCTCTGCACTCATCGTCCCATTCTGCCCTCGGCCTTCAAACAGCTCGCCAGCCATATGAGTTCCCGGTTGAGGACTACCTTGCCAACCGAGGATCCCTATTTGGCGGCCGGTGAGATTCTGGTCTGCCAGGTCTCCGGAGAACGCGTGGTTTCCGTCGAGCAGTTCAGGCCCTTTGAGGACTGACCAGGAAACTACCCGCAACATGGTACTGATGCTGCCCGCTCCGCTGTCGTTGGCGCGCGCTACGATGGGGTTATGAGCATCTCCACCGCCTCCAATGAAGTTCTGCCCTCAGCAGCATCCGCGGATCAGGCACCTCCGGTGACTCCCTACGAGGATTTATTACGTGAAGTGCTCGCTCATGGCACTTCGAAATCCGACCGCACCGGCACCGGCACGCGCAGCGTCTTCGGGCGGCAGATTCGCTTTGATCTGGCGGATTCCTTTCCGCTGATCACCACCAAGCGAGTGCATTTCAAATCAGTGGCGATGGAACTGCTCTGGTTCTTGCGCGGGGATTCGAATGTCCGCTGGTTGCAGGAGAACGGCGTTCGAATCTGGAACGAATGGGCCGATGAAGACGGCGAGCTCGGCCCGGTCTACGGCGTGCAGTGGCGCTCTTGGCCCACCCCAGATGGGCAGCACATCGACCAGATCGCCCAGCTCATGGAGGGTCTCAAGAGCAATCCGGACTCACGCCGGCACCTGGTCTCGGCCTGGAACGTCGCAGAGATCTCCAAGATGGCGCTGCCACCGTGCCACACCTTCTTCCAGTTCTACGTAGCCGATGGAAAACTCTCCTGCCAGTTGTACCAGCGCAGCGCGGATATGTTCCTCGGCGTGCCCTTCAATATCGCCTCCTATGCGCTGCTAACCCTGATGATCGCCCAGCAAGTGGGGCTGGAACCCGGGGAGTTCGTCTGGACCGGTGGTGATGTGCATATCTACGATGACCACCTGGAACAGGTCGAAGAGCAGCTCAGCCGGGCACCCTACCCTTACCCGCAGCTGCGGATCACGCGGAAACCGGAGTCCATCTTCGATTACAATTTCGAGGACTTCGAGGTCGTCAACTACCAGCACCACCCCACGATCAAGGCCACTGTCGCGGTATGAGCGAAAGGACAGGGACGACGCCGGGCAGCGAAGCGAACCCGGCGATCGGCTTGATCTGGGCGCAGACTCCGAGCGGCGTGATCGGTTCTGCGGGGACGATGCCCTGGCATGTGCCGGAGGATATGGCCCATTTCAGAGAGGTGACCTCCGGTCATCCGGTGATCATGGGGCGGCGCACCTGGCTCTCTTTCCCGGCGAAGTACCGCCCGCTACCGGACCGGACCAATATCGTACTGACCTCGGATCCAGCGTGGTCTAGGACGTCGGAGGCCAGCGGTGCGATAGCAGTGGCCACGCTGGAAGAGGCGCTGCGAGCCGCTTCCAGCGCCGCCGGAAGCGAAGAGATCTGGATCGTGGGTGGCGGGCAGGTCTATGCGCAGGCGCTCCCCCTCGCTGATCTCGCGGTGATCACCATAATCGACCTTGCGGTGGAGGGCGACACCTATGCTCCTGAACTCGGACCAGAGTGGGTCCTGGGCAGAACCGAACCATTAGAGGGCTGGTCCACGTCCCGGTCCGGAGCAGATTACCGTTTCACCTGGTGGACTCGCTGACGCACCCCGATCCCCAGATCCCCTGCTCAAGCAACCACCGAAGCGGCCAGTCATGAAATTTTCCTGAGCTTCATCGCCCCGTACCATGGAGAAATGAGTTCTTCCGTGCACAGTGTGGGCTTCGTTGGTTGGCGGGGCATGGTCGGTTCGGTTCTGCTGCAACGGATGCAGCAGGAAGGTGATTTCTCGAAAATCTCCCCGGTCTTCTTCTCCACCTCGAACGCCGGAGGCGCCGCCCCGCAATTCGCCGAGGGCGATCCGGGTCTGCTGGCCGATGCTCATGACCTGGACTCTCTGGAGAAACTCCCCATTATCGTGACCGCTCAGGGCGGGGACTACACCTCAAAAGTGCACCCCCAGCTGAGGGCTCGCGGCTGGAACGGGCTGTGGATCGATGCCGCCTCAACATTGCGGATGAACGACGATTCAGTGATCGTGCTGGACCCGGTGAACCGTGCAGTGATCGATCAAGCCCTGGCCTCCGGCGTCAAAGATTTCATCGGTGGCAATTGCACGGTTTCCTGCATGCTGATGGGCCTGGGAGGTCTCTTCCGCAACGGCCTGGTCGAATGGGCCACTTCCATGACTTACCAGGCGGCCTCCGGCGGCGGGGCGAAGCATATGCGCGAACTGCTCACGCAGTTCGGCGAGATCCACGGTGCGGTCGCCACCGAACTGGCGGATCCCTCCTCGGCTATTCTGAACATCGACCGGAGCGTACTGTCCGCGCAGCACGAGGTAGATGCCAGCCAGTTCGGCGCCCCTCTGGGCGGTTCGCTGATCCCCTGGATCGATGCCGACCTGGGCAATGGACAGTCCAAGGAAGAATGGAAGAACGGCGCCGAAACGAATAAAATCCTCGGCTTTTCGGGCTCTGAGCGGGTCACCATGGACGGATTGTGCGTCCGGATCGGTGCCATGCGCGCGCATTCTCAGGCGCTGACCATGAAGCTCAAAGAGGAACTGCCGATCGCCGAGATCGAACGGCTCATCGACGCAGACAATGAATGGGCCACGGTGGTACCCAATACCAAGGAAGCCTCGATGTCGACACTGACTCCGGTAGCCGCCTCGGGGCAGCTCAGCATTCCGGTGGGACGACTTCGTACCCTGGAAATGGGTCCGGAATACCTCAGCGCCTTCACGGTTGGCGATCAGCTGCTCTGGGGCGCTGCCGAGCCCTTGCGCCGGATGCTCAAGATCGCCATCGGCGAGCTCTAGTTCCCGCTGCCGGGCTCTGCCTCACGCACCCCGTCCCAGCGAATCGGTGATTCAGTGGGGCAAGCTATCCCTCCCCACCCAAGCTCTGGATTCAGTGGGGCGGACTACTCAACACTCATCCTCGTAGAAACCGCTGGTATCGTTCCGCGGCGATCTCGGCTGAACGCTGAACGGCGGGGCTCAGCGGCTCGAAAGGCAGCAACTCGACCCGCCCCTTGGGGCTGCTCGGTTTCCGCCAGGTACCCACCACTCGACCGCCGTAGACGATGGTCGGCATGAACATGCCATTATTGCCCGGCACGATGCGCGATGCGTGCTCGACGGCGAGGGTATGCGAGCGATCCGCGTAACCCAGTAAGAACTCGTCGAACCCGGGCAGGAGCAGCAGACTCCTCGCACTGGCGGGCGGCAGTTCGAGAGTCTCGGGGGCCAGGAAGCGCTCCTCACTGTCGACGTCGAGAACCGCGAGTTCCTGCCGCACCGCAGCGAGGCCTAGGCGAGCGTCCCGCAGCGGCAGTTTGCTCCACCAGCAAAAGTCTTTCACAGTGGCCGGGCCGTGCGAGCGAAAATACCTGCGCACATACTCCGTGAGCGCTTCCTCCCGATCCAGTTCCCTGGGTTGGGAAATCCACTCCTGGCTGGCCATGAAGAGTTGCTTGGCCCCTCTCATCGGCCCTTGGACCAAATGACCTTGCATGCAGAGCACACCGATCAGGTGAATCCCGCGTTGCTGCTCTACCGGTTGGCCGGCAGCGCTGAACGCGGCCAGCAGCTCTTCTCTGCTTGCACCACCACCGGTGACGGCGGCCAACGCCAGATCACGAACCTGGCCAAGGTCGGCGTCCGAAATCCCCAGTTGCCGATTCCGGCTTGCCATCGAGGCAATCACTCGCGGCCCGGTCAGAGACAGCATCCAGCCGAGGTCTTCGGCAGCGCATAGATGCAGCGTACCGCGCATCGGCCAGGACCGGACCACTTCCCCCGTATCAAGAGCCGCCCTGACCTGTGAGAGCGCCGGGCGCGGCATTCGCAGGCCGATTGAATACAGCGCCCCCGGCAGATCCTGGGCCTGCAGGGCGAGCATCCAGCGCACGGCCTCGACGGGGCTGCTCAGGGAGCTGGCCAACAGGGCCTGGCTGAGCAGGCGCAGTCGGGCGAGCGACGACGTCGGAGCCTTCATCACCCTATTGAATCACCCGTTCGTTGGGAGACCGAGAGAATCCGCTTCCCCCTCTTTCAAATGGTCAGCATTCACTGTATGGTCAGTACATGCTGACCATTACTTCTCGACTCGATGTGATGAACCGATTAGGCAGGGCAATGGCCGACCCCACTCGTTCCAGGATTCTGATGGAACTGCTTGAGGGACCGAGCTATCCGGCGGTTCTCGCCAGAAAACTCGAACTCACCAGATCCAATGTGTCGAACCACCTGAGCTGCTTACGCGATTGCGGGATTGTCGTCGCCGAACCGGAAGGGCGTCAGACCCGTTACGAGATCTCCGACCCCCATCTGTCGCGGGCGCTGACCGCCTTGGTCGAGGTGACGCTGGCTGTGGACGAAAACACGGCGTGCCTGGACCCGAGCTGCCCGATACCCGGTTGCTGCGATTCGGACGCCCGATGAGCGCGACGCTCAGCCAAGCTCGGCGGCGTCGGCTTCACCGGAGAGTCAGGTTCATCGTCGGATTCACCATCGCTTACAACGTGCTTGAGGCGATCATCGCGGTCACCGCGGGCACACTGGCTTCCTCTGCCGCGCTAATCGGCTTCGGACTGGACTCGATCATCGAAGTGCTATCCGCTGCGGCGATCGCCTGGCAATTCAGTCGACGAGATCCGGAGCGCTGGGAGAAGCCAACGGTACGAGCGATCAGTATCGCCTTCTTCGCGCTCGCGCTGTACGTGATCATCAATGCCGCGCTCGCTCTCGGCGGCCTTCAAGAAGCTGAGCGCAGCCCGCTCGGAATAGCGATCGCTGCGCTCAGCCTGATTGTGATGCCGGCACTCGCCTGGTTCGAATTCCGCACCGGAAAGGAACTCGGCTCCAAGAGCGTGCAAGCGGATGCCAAGCAACTCGTGCTGTGCAGCTACCTCTCCGGTACCGTACTGATCGGGCTGCTGCTGAACTCGCTCTTCGGCTGGGGCTGGGCCGACTCGGTGGCCGCACTGATCGTGGCCGCGCTGGCCGTTCGCGAAGGTATCGAAGCCTGGCGCGGAGACGTGGAATCCCCCTTCGAAGTACTGGCCGAATCCACCCCCACCGAATCACAGGTTTGACTGGGGAGAGCTAGCTTAGCCCAGCGAAACCCATGATTCAGTGGGGATGGGTTAAACAGAATAGGGGAATCCGCAGCGGCCCCCACCTCGAGCCCGCGAGAGGAAGGGGCAGCCGAACCGAAAGAACCCTCCCACAAAAACCCCTACGGGAATAAGGGAATCCGCAGGGGCCCCCACCTCGAGCCCGCGAGAGAAAGGGACAGCCGAACCGAAAGAACCCTCCCACAAAAACCCCTACGGGAATAAGGGAATCCGCAGGGGCCCCCACCTCGAGCCCGCGAGAGAAAGGGACAGCCGAACCGAAAGAACCCTCCCACAAAAACCCCTACGGGAATAAGGGAATCCGCAGGGGCCCCCACCTCGAGCCCGCGAGAGGAAGGGGCAGCGGATTCCCGCTAGCGGGCGCTGCGCAGTTGCGCGGTGACCGGGCATTCGAAGGGGTCTCGCTGGCCCAGGCCGACCCGGTTCAGGTACTTCATCACGATCAAGTAGGAGCGCCCGAGCGTGGTCTCGGTATAGGTGATCTTCCGCTCGGCGCAGAAAGCCCTGACGATCGGCTGGACCTTGCGCAGATTTCGCGAGGACATGGTGGGGAAGAGGTGATGCTCGATCTGGTAATTCAAACCGCCCATTCCGGCGTCGACCCACCAGCCGCCGGAGATATTGCGACTCATCAGGGTCTGTCTGCGGAGAAAATCTATTTTGACGTCCTTGGGCACCAAGGGCATCCCCTTGTGGTTCGGCGCAAAGGAACCGCCCATGTAGAGGCCGAAAGTCGCCAGGTGAACGCCCATGAAGGCCAGCGCGATCCAGGGCCCGCAGACCAACCCGACGGCGAGTGGCACGCCGAGCAGCCGGACCATCAGGAAGATGATTTCCCAGCGTCGCTGCGGCACAATCTCCCGCCTGTCGAAGATCCGCTTAATGGCGTCAACGTGCAGACCCAGGCCGACCAGGGTGAGCAAGGGGAAGAAGAAATACCCTTGACGTGCCGCGAACCAGCGCGCCAGGCCGGTGCGCTTGAGTGCGTCGTCCGGATCGAAGACCACTGTGCCCGCGGCGATATCCAGGTCCACGCCGATCTTGTTCGGATTGGCGTGGTGCTTGCCGTGCTTATACATCCACCAGCCGTAGCTCAAGCCGACAAAGAGGTTGCCGACCACGCGGCCGGTCCATTCATTCGCCTTAGCGGAGGCGAAGATCTGGCGATGTGCGGCGTCGTGCGCCAGGAACCCGGCCTGCGCGCAGAAGAAACTGAAGACGACAGCTGTCAATAACTGCCACCATGACTCGCCAAAGGACCATAACATCACTCCTGTTGCTGCAAAGCCCAGCCCCAGCCGAATCATCCGGCCGATGTACCAGGCGATATCTCGCTCCATCAGCCCCGCGGCACGGACCTGATCTGCAAGCTCGATAAACTCGGTCGCTTGCCGATTCCGGTGGGGACGTGAATCCCGGTCTAACGCTGCCGTGGACATGAATTGAAGCCTTCCGCTTTATGTGTGGAGGCTTTCAAGCTAACCGGCTGGTTTGAGGGGATGCATCCCCCGTGGGAACCGTTCCACCCCCTACCGGGGTAGGGTGCGGTGATTCCACCGCTGCGCTGGCCCAACGGGGTCATGGCTCAACGAGGTCGTGGCTCAACGAGGTCGTGGCTCAACGAGGTCGTGGAAATAGCTCCGATACCCATGGTGCGGCTCCCCGGCGTCTACCACCGCGGCGGCCAAAGCAGTCAGACCTGGATCCACTATTACTGCATCAAATCTAGAAATATCGCCGATTCCTTCCGGGATTCAGCGGAACCCTGAAATATCGCCGATGAGCTCGCTGAACCAGCGAACTCATTCCCTTATCCACATTTCGTATATCACCGATTGACACTCCGTCGGTTACCTATTTACGCTCAACCCAAGTCTTCAGCAGCGAAGACTTCCGGCAGCCGCCGGAACACCCGATGTAGATAAGGAGCACCATGAATAACTCGCTCGCAATGCCAGAAGTAATGGAAACTCAGCCCGGCAAGATCATGCCTGAGGCGCTGATCGAGCTCGACTTCCAGCTCAGCGGCCCCGCAGTCACCCCGGCGACCATGGGTGACGGCGACACCACCATCACGCTGTCCTCTTCCTGCACCGCCTGGCAGAAGCCACTGAAGCCGTAGCCATGAGCACCACCACCTATCTGCTCACCGAGGGAACTCAGCTATCAGATTTCGAAGACTCCTTCGTGCTGGTGTGCGGAAGCTCGATCGTGCGGTTCCGCGAGAATCAGGAGTTTGCAAAGCTGCTCTTCGGCTTCCTGCGCCAGCACCGCACGGCCGAGGAGGTGGCCTTGGGTGTTCCGGGTCTGAAAGATCCGGAACACCTGCTGGGTGCTCTGACCGCGGCTGGAGTGGTCCGGCGCTCCTCGGGTCTTTTGGGAGAAATTGACGGTTTGAAAGAGTTAGCAGGGGCCCCGCAGCGACTGTGCTTCGATACTCCGGAAAGCCAGGAAGCTCAGGTGAGGGCAGCGGCCGCGAATTTCCCGGAGGTGATCCGGCTGAGTACCGCCGACGCGCGGAGGCTGAGCCCGGTAATCCTGGTCAGGAGCACAGTTCCGGAGATGATTCGCGAGTGCCGGGAGCTCTTCGATTCGGGAACCTGCTTCGTGCCAGTGGTTCCTTCCGACGGCGAGAAAATCATCATCGGGCCCGCCGTCGTCCCGGGCCTCACCGCTTGTTTCGAATGTCTGATCGCCCGAAAGGCCGCGCTCACCGACTGGCCAGATGAATATCTGCGTTTTCACAGCAGCAGTTCCGCGGGAGAATTCAACCCGGCCGACCTCGCCCTGGGCCTCAACCTGGCGGTGCGCCTGGCCCTTGGAGCTTTTTACCAGCAACGCGGTGAGCTCATTGGGGCGTGCACGATTTTCGATCCCGCGTCCCTCACCACCTACAGCTCAAGAGTTTGGAGTGTTCCGCGTTGCCCGACATGTTCAAAATACGGGAAGTTGTCGACCAGCTATCCATGGCTCAGCCCAATCCACTCCGCAGCGGGCTGATCGGGCCCGACGTCGGCCTGGTTCCCGCGGTCCAGGCGGTCAGGGTCCGCCCCGGTGCGATCAATGCACCGGCCTTGGTGATTCATCAACCGCACCTACCGAGCTTCATGAGGATCCGCTTACCGGATCAGTCATCGACCGGTTTCGGCCTGGGTTCCGCCAAGCTCTTCGGCTCCGCCACCGGAGAGTTCATCGAAAGGTACTCAGCCGGGGTGGCCCCCGAATACCACGACGATCCGCCGAGCTCAGCGCGCATCCCGGCCCGAGAATTCAGGCAATTCAGCGAAGCCCAATACGCATCGCCGGACTTCCCCTATGTTCACCCCGATTCCCTGGAAGAACTGCGCTATGTCACCGCCTACCGCAGCACTGATAACTCCGCGGTCGCGGTGCCCGCAGACCTGGTCTATCTCAGCCCGAGTGGCGAGATCCCCTGGTGCACCATCACCTCAAGCGGCTTGGCCTCGGGGCGGAACTATGGCATGGCGGCTCGAGCCGCCGTCTTCGAACTCATTGAACGAGATGCCTTCATGCGCTCCTGGTACCAGGAAATCCAGGGTGAATGCCTGGAGATCCCGGAGAACATCCCACAGCATTTCTCCCCAGAACTCAGAGGCATCTGCCGGCAGCTCACGATCCTCGGAGTGAAAGTCACCCTGGTGCGGTTGAGCGGCGTCGGGGGCACCCCGGTAGTGCTCTCCTGCGCGCGTTCTGCCGAAGTGGGCCTGGCCGTAGGATGCTCTGCCAAGGCCAGTATCAAGGAGGCCATGGTGGCGGCCTTCATTGAATCGGTGCATACCCATAATTGGGCACGCCAGATCCCGCAACGCCCGCTCCCGGCCAGTTCGGTGCAGACCCTGGAAGAGCACATCGGCTTCCACGCCCAACTGGTCAATCGCGAATTCAACCTGTTCCTGGACTCCGGCCCCAGGGTGAGTGAATCAGAGTTCGTTCGCAATGGCGAAATGGGCCTGCCCGAGGCCTTGGCCGCTGCTGAGCGGGCCGGCTGGGAGATCTTCCTGGCTGATCTGCGCTCTTCCGACGTCGCCGCCAATGGCTGGCATGTGATTCGGGCACTGAGCCCTCAAGCAGCCACCCTCGATGTCAATCAGCCACACCTCGGTCAGCACCCTGCTGCCCGGCATCATCATCCCCACCCCTTTCCCTGAAACTTCTCTGAAAGTAGGAAAAGCATGAGCGCGTCATCGGAAAAGATCCTGCCCTGGATGTCTTTAGACGATCCGGCTGAGAACTTTCATCTGGCCTCGAAGCTGTACCGCTGGATCAGTGATTCGTCCTCGGCGATGTACGCCCACGATTTGATCAACGATCCTGAAGCGCTGGCGAGTTTCGGCGTTCCCAGCGCCAATTATCCGGGCATTGAACGGTATGCTCTGGGCAGCTCGCGGTGGGGGTCGAGGGTCTCCGAGGTGCTGCGTAACCGACATTCCGCGCCGTCGTTCTCCGATGCACCGGTGAGCTTCCAGGACTTCAGCACCGTGCTGCGGGAATCGGCGTGCGTCACCACGAGCTACGGTCGCGGTGCGCCCTCGGCTGGAGGTCTCTACCCGATTGACTGCTACCTCTGCGTCAATAACGTGCAGGGGCTGCCGAAAGGTTTCTATGCTCTGGCCCCCGCCACGGCGGAGGTTCACCGCTTACCGCTCGAACAGGATCCCCGAAAGTTCCTCCAGGAATCCCTGGTCTTCCAGAATCTCGCCGAGCATTCCGCCTTCCATGTGTTCTTCATCGCCTCGATGCCGCGGTTGCGTGTCAAGTACGGGCAGCGTTCGTATCGTTTCGCCCTGATTGAGACCGGTCATCTGGCTCAGGCCATGATCATGTGCGCCCAGGAAAGCGGGCTGGCCAGTTGCGCGGTGGGTGGTTTCATCGATCAGAAGATCGATGATCTGCTCTGCTTGGACGGCGTCGAACAGTCCGTGCTCTACAGCGTTGCTTTCGGCCAGCCGGACTTTCCCGGAAGGACTGCCGCATGAGCGAAGCAATCGTTTCCTGGCAGCGGGTCACCAAACGCTATCCCCGCAAAACCGCGCTCCAGGATTTTTCCCTCGACCTCGGCGCCGGGGTGCACTGCCTGCTGGGCGCGAACGGGGCGGGTAAGTCGACGGCCTTGAATATTCTGTGCGGCGTCCGCACCGCCAGTTCCGGTGAGGTCACCGTGCTCGGCCAGCGAGTTCGGCGCGGCGGGCCGCAGGCCAGCTTACTGGGCTGCGTGCCCCAGGCGCTGTCCTTCCCACCTACCCTCACGGTGGCTGAAGTGCTGAGGTTCATCGCCATTCATTACCCAGAACCTCTGGATTTTTCCGTGGTCGAGGAAAAGCTGCAACTGCGCGGAATCCGGAAGACCCAGTGCGGCAGCCTCTCCGGCGGTCAGTTGCGCCGCTTAGGCATCGCGGCAGCCCTGATGTCGAACGCTCCGGTGCTGGTTCTCGATGAACCACTGGCTGGGCTGGATATCGATGGCCGCGCCCAGGTGCGCGCTTTACTGCTGGACCTCAAACAGCAGGGCCGTTGCGTCATTATGGCTTCCCACGATTACGGCGAGATCGAAGCCACTGCGGATACCGTCACGCTGATCAAGGACGGCAGTGCTCTGCTCAGCG
Source organism: Psychromicrobium ferritrahens (assembly GCF_043789415.1). Lineage (NCBI taxonomy): Bacteria > Bacillati > Actinomycetota > Actinomycetes > Micrococcales > Micrococcaceae > Psychromicrobium > Psychromicrobium ferritrahens. The sequence goes on from NZ_JBDLLW010000001.1 coordinate 1,140,040, forward strand.
ATAGCACGGAGGCTATTCGCAGCACCTTGAACACCCACTATCTCAGCTTCTTCAGCGCGGACGGCCCTCCATCAGGGCTGAAGAACTTCGGTACGCTGCAGCCACTCGGTCACGGAAGGTACCGGCTCGTGACGCCGCAGCCGGATCGCGCCGGGCGACTGATCGTCGAGACGATCGCTGACCCGCAATTGCAAATCGTGAAGGCCTCACTCGAGGACGCCGTGAGCGTTCTGCTGAACGGAGAGCAGAAGTGAAATACCTTTTCGAGTACATTCGGATCCAGTTCCTGGAACTGTTCCGGTTGCCCGCTTTCTTCTTACCGCTGGCTGCGTTGCCGGCTCTGTTCTACCTGATGGCCGGTTCGCACAGCGATCTACCCCCGGCTCAGGCGCTTTTCAACTATTTGGCTTTCGCCATGCTGGGCACCGTGATGTTCCAATTCGGAGTGGGCATTGCGGCCAACCGGAATGAGCCCTGGAACCTCTATCTATTGACTCTTTCGGCCAGTTCGCGGCTGCGCATTCTGGCGCAATTGCTCACGGCCTTGATCTTCTCCGTGGTCTTCGCCCTGCCCTTGCTGCTCATCGGCTTGATCAATGGGGCGCTGTTCTCCGCGAGTGCTGGCGAGCTTGGCTTCGGTGGTTTAGCCCTGCTGCTCGGCGGCATCGTCCATGGCTGCCTGGGCTTGGCTCTAGGGTATTGGCTACCGGTCAAGGGAGCTGTGCCGATCACCAATCTGATCTATTTCCCCTTGTCCTTCGTGGGCGGGCTCTTCGGCCCTGTGCACCTCGGACCTCTGCAATTTCTGCATACTTTCAGTCCGACAGGAGCCTGGACGGACCTGATTGGGACGGCGTTGACGGGTTCGCTAAATATTGCAGCGATGATCATCCTGGGCTGCTATTTCCTGATCTGCGGAACGGTCGCCGTGCTCGGTTATCGCAGAGTCGAGCAAACCGAATACCACTGAATTCCTCAACCGGGGTTAGAGCGCACAGCCAATCAGCAGGGGTTCCGGTTCCAGGGTGATGCCGAATTCTCGCTGCACCCCGTCCCGAACCGCACGAGCCACGGCGAGCAGATCTTCGGTCCGGGCGGCTCCGCGGTTCGTCACGGCAAGGGAATGTTTGGTGGACAGACTGGCCCGCCCCTCGGTCAGCTCGCTTCCGAACCCTTTGTCGAAGCCGGAGTGTGAAATGAGCCAGGCAGCGCTGAGCTTCACCACTCCCTCACCTCCGGGGTTCTCCACCGGGTACCTCGGAGCCGCGGCGGGCAATTTCTCACCCCAGGCGCGCGGCACAATCGGGTTGGTGAAGAACGAGCCCGTTGAATAGGTGTCCCGATCCTCCGGGTCAAGCACCATACCCTTGGCGGCACGCAACTCCAGCACCGCCTTGCGCACATCTGTCGCATACGCCCGTTCACCGATGGCGACGCCGAGCTTACCGGCAAGCTCGGCGTAACGCACCGGAGCGCTCATCCGCCCCAAAGCCAGCTGAAATTCGACGGTGAGCACGACATAGCGCGGCGATCCGCCGGTGGTGGCCCTCTTCAACAGGGAATCCCGGTACGCGAAGCCGATCTCGGAGTGGCTGAAGGTGGTGATCCGACCGAGCTGACGGTCCCAGACTCGGATAGCCGCAATGGTCTGCGCCACCTCGGCACCGTAGGCTCCCACGTTCTGCACCGGCGTCGCACCGGTCAGACCGGGAATACCGGAAAGAGCTTCGAGGCCGCTCCAGGCGTGCAGCACGGTTTCTTTCACTAACTCGTCCCAGGGATGGCCGGCCTGCACGACGACGGAGGCACCGCCGCAGCGATCTTGCGAAGAGACGGTGTATCCCTGAGAGGCGATCTGCAGCACGGTGCCGTGGAAGCCTTGATCGGCCACCAGGAGATTGGAACCGCCACCGATGATGAGCAGCTCCTCTCCCGCGGCATCCGTGGCTTGGACTGCTTCAATCAGCTCCGCCTCAGACTCCGCCCGGATGAATTCCCCGGCTTCGCCGCCGACCCCCGAAGTGGTCAATTCTGCCAATCTCATAGGCTCAATCCTACTTCCCGAGGGGCCCTCTATTTTTTCCAGCCGTCCCACTGAGTGTTACTGATGAGGCGGAAGTATCTCTACAACGGTCACACCCTTCACACCGTCAACATTCGATGGGACGGCTGGAAAAGGAAGGGACGGGAGCGGGGTGGTGACTCGACGGCGGCCCCTCACTCCGCCAGAAGGGAGCCATGGCTACACCTCGCGCACAGCAGCGCCCGGCTTGCGGGTGACCGGTGTGAGCACGAAACTCACTACGATCAGGACCAGAACGGCGAGCAAGGAGTGCAGGATGCCAATGTGCTCGGCGAGCAGACCGAGCAGTGGGGGCCCGGCGAGAAAAGCACCGTAGCCGATGGTGGACACCACGGATACCCGGGCGGCTGCGCGCACCGGATCGTCTGCCGCCGCTGACATGCCCACCGGGAATCCCAGTGAAGAGCCCAGGCCCCAGAGCACCAAGCCGGCAAAGGCCCAGGCCGGGGCTGGTGCAAAGACGAAGAGCAGCAGCCCCGCTGCGGCGGCAGTGGCGCAGATCCGCAGCACCACCACGCGACCCCAACGATCCAGGAGCAAGGTGCCGCTGAATCGACCGATCGTCATCGCGGTCACGAAGACCCCGTAGCCGAGCGCACCCATTGCGTTATTGAGTCCGTAGCCATCGGCTAGCGCCAGGGGCACCCAGTCCCCCGCCGCTCCTTCGGCAAGCGCCAGCCCGAGCACGAGAACGCCGATCAGTAACGTCCGTGGTTCCCGCCAGGCAGCGCCGACCTGGCTCTTCGCATCAAGTTTCTGACCGGGCTGCACCACCGGAATGGGGCCGGTCACCGGATCCCTGGTGAGCTCGATCGTCCGGCTGCTGGAGACCGGAGCCGGGTGAATTATCCCGGCCTGGAAGCTTCGGGTTGCCCACCACACCAAACTGGCCACCAAAACCGCGGTGACCGATAGATGCCAGAGCACCGGCAGCCGCACTCCCGCCGCCACGGCGCTGAGCGCGGCACCGACGACCGTCCCGGCGCTGAAGCCGCCGTGCAGTCTGGGCATGATATGCCGGTCAAGGGCTCGTTCTAAAGAGGCCCCTTCAACATTGGAGGCGGTGTTCCACGGTGAGACGCCGATTCCGATGGTGGCGAGTCCGATGCCGGTCAGCAGCGGGCTTTGGAAAGCTGTTACACCGAGCCCGGTCACCACGAGTCCGAGTGACATCAGCAGCGAGCCGAGAATGGTGGAACGGCGGGGTCCCAGCCTGGCGACCACCAGACCGGAGAGGGAAACCGAGATGAAAGAACCAGCGCTGAGGCAGAGCAGCAACCCGCCGATCGACGCCGGGGTGAGCGAGAGACCATCACGGATCGCTGGAATCCGACCGACCCAGGAAGCAGCACCCACTCCGGACATAAAGTAGGCGAGCATGACGCCGTTGCGCCATTGCCTGAGCCGGGCGGCCCGCTGCTCTGGGGATTCAGTCACTTCATTTGAACTAGCACTTGCGCTTTGACCAGCACCTTCTGTCCTCCGGTACTCACAGTCAGGTCAATACGTGCCGTGCGAGCGTCCTGATCCAGGGCACCCACCACACCGATCACTTCAATGACCGCTCCGGCCTCGTCATCCGGGACCGGAACCGGCTTGGTGAAACGGGTCTGATAGTCGATGATCGCACCGGGGTCTCCGGCCCAATCGGAAACCAGCTGAACCGCCGAGCCCATGGTGAACATGCCGTGCGCAATCACGCCGGGCAACTCAACTTCACGTGCGAAGCGCTCGTTCCAGTGAATTGGGTTGAAGTCGCCCGAAGCACCCGCATAGCGAACCAGATCGGCCCGACTCACCTCTATGCTGCGCTCACCGATCTGGTGGCCGACACTGAGTTCGGAAAAATCGGCACTCATTCAGCATCCTCCTCTTGACCGCGCACCAGGATCGCGGAGCGAGTGGTCGCTACCGCTTCGCCGTCCGTGGTGGTGATTTCAGCCCGAGTGCTGATCATCGCGCCACCGCCCATGGCGCGGACCGAATCGACGTGAAGTTCGGCGACTAAGGCGTCCCCGGCGACGATCGGCCGGTGGTGGGTAAAGCGCTGCTCGGCATGCACCACACGGGAAAAGTCGATTCCGGAATCCGGATCCAGGATCAATTGGGAATCCGCCTTCTGGGCCACGATGATGGCGAAGGTCGCTGGTGCCAGGAGATCGGAATAGCCTAGCGCTTGAGCTGCTGCGACGTCGTAATGGGCGGGATGGCTCGCCTTGACCGCTGCGGCGAACTCACGGATTTTCTCCCGGCCGACGTCATAAACTGCTGCCGCCGGATAGACCCGGCCCAGCAGATCAGGATTGAGGGACATGGTTCTCCTAGACAAAGACAACGATATGTCTAAGCCTATAGCCCGAGGGGCCCCAACCGAACTTGTGAGGGTGGGGAGGGCTAGAGGCGTTATCCTCCGAGGGACCCGGCAAACGCGCCAGCGTTTGTTGGGAGGAGGATAGGCGCTATAGCCCGAGGGGCCCCGAGCGAACTGCACTATTCCCCACTGAAAGCGGGTTTCAGTGGGATAAGTCAGCCCTGCCCAGCAGAACCGGGATTCAGCGGGGATAGCTTCAGGGAGATTCCTCTGACCCTCCGCTATTTACCTGCGCCGAGCTTGCTTTGAGCTAATCCCTTGAGCCCCTCCACCACCCGCTGCAAGGATTCCAGTCTCTCCGGGTAAGCAGTGTCCGCCACCCCCAGGCCCTGCCCATGCAGCGAGGAGTTATAGTACAGGCCATCACCGATCAAGATAATGGTCTGCGCAATCGCCGGATCACCGACTTCTTCGCGGATCAGCTCGAACCAGCGGAGCTGAATTTCGGCAAAGACCGTGCGCACCCGCGCTTCCTGCCCGTGAGCTAATCTGAGCGCCGCGACGATGGTGCGATCCAGTTCCATATCGGCTTGCCCGGACGTTCTCACGTAGTACTGGGCCGCTCCCTCAGAGGCTTGAGCCATCAACTCCAGATCTTCCTGAGCCAGGGTCTTCAGGCGCTCGATCAGCCCCTCACCGAGTGCTTCACGGCTGCCGAAATGGTAGAGCAAACCGCCTTTTGAGACTCCGGCCTCCGCGGCAACCGCTTCAAGGGTCGCCGCTCGCTCACCGTCCCTGAGAATCAGGGTCTCAAAGGCATGCAGGACTCGATCCTTGACGGTAGATGTTCGGGACATTGTTCCATTCTCTCCCTTCCGCGACTCAACCACAGACACCAGCTCCTCAGCCAAATTCCTGAACAGAACACTAGAGGATTTCAACCTCAGTTGATTACTGTACCGTCTGGACGGTATAGTAATCTTATCTGAACCCTACCAGGAGCTCTTGATGTCCGCTTCAGCACCCTCTCCCCAGCTTTCCGGCGCAGCACAGCAGCCTCGCGCCACAGCCCGTCACTGGTTCGCGCTCACCGTGCTGATGCTTCCCGTCTTACTGGTCGCGGTTGACAACACGGTGCTTTCCTTTGCCATCCCAGAAATCTCCACCAGCCTTTCGCCGTCCGCTCCGGAACTGCTCTGGATCGTTGATATCTACCCGCTCGTCCTGGCTGGGCTCTTGGTCTCCATGGGGTCCTTCGCCGATCGGATCGGCCGTAAGCGCCTGCTGCTCATCGGCGGCGCCGGTTTTACTGTGGTTTCAGCTCTCGCGGCCTTCGCGCCGAACGCGGCCTGGTTGATCGCTGCCCGGGCTCTGCTGGGTTTCTTCGGCGCTATGTTAATGCCCTCCACGCTGTCCCTGATCCGCAATATCTTCCTGGACCCACGGCAACGCAGGACAGCGATCGCGATCTGGGCGGCCGGTTTCTCCGGAGGTGCGGCACTCGGACCGATTGTCGGCGGCTTCTTGCTGGAGCACTTCTGGTGGGGGTCAGTCTTCCTACTCGCCGTTCCGGTGCTGATCCCGTTACTCGTCTTCGGGCCGATCTTCATCCCTGAGTCCCGCGACCCCAAGCCCGGCCGCGTCGATCCGGTGAGCATTGCACTCTCCTTCACCGCGATGGTTCCCCTGGTCTTCGGGATCAAGTCTTATGCCACCGAAGGTTTTGGCATCGCCTCAATCGCTCCGGCCACTATTGGCTTGCTCAGCGCCTGGCTGTTCGTGCGGCGTCAGCTGCGCCGAAAAGACCCCATGCTGGAAGTGCAACTCTTCAAGAATCCGGTTTTCACCGGAGCCGTATTGGCGAATCTGCTGAGCGTCTTCTCACTCGTCGGGTTCTTGTTCTTCATTTCACAACACCTGCAATTGGTTGAGGGGCTGACTCCGCCACAGGCCGGTTTGGCTCTGCTGCCGGGTCTCGCGGTGACCGTACTCGCGGGTCTCGCCGTGGTGCCACTCGCCCGGCGGGTCAGACCGGTATGGCTGGTGACCGCTGGACTGCTGCTGAACGCCCTCGGCTACGGCCTGGTAGCGCTGATCGACCCACCACCCATCACGGTGGTGCTGCTGGCCTTCGCCATTCTGGGGGCTGGTATCGGTGCCGCCGAGACCATCTCCAACGATCTGATCCTCAGCTCGGCTCCAGCGAATAAGGCGGGAGCCGCCTCAGCGATCTCCGAAACGGCTTATGAACTGGGCTCGGTGCTGGGCACCGCCATCCTGGGTTCGATTCTCGCCGCGGTCTACCGCCAGAATCTGCAATTACCGGCAGGCCTGGCAACCGAAGCACAGCACAAAGCCGAGGGCACCTTAGGCGGAGCCCTTGAAATAGCTGGAAAAATGGGGGATGGCTCAGCCGAGGCGCTGCGGAATTCCGCCATGGCGGCCTTTGATCACGGTGCCTCGGTGATCGCCGTCGTCGGCGGTGTTCTGATGCTCGCCGCAGCGGTACTCGCGGTGTTCACGCTGCGTCGTGCGAAAATCGGCTGAGCCCGCTGCGCCGCCTGCTCTTGGAGGCGACCCCTTCGTTCAGCCCTTCTTGGGCTGGGCTGCTTTGACCCTGCGGCGCACTTCGCGGCCACGCACTCCAATGCCGACGACGTGCAGCAGAGCACCCAGCCCCAGGAAGGGCATTCCGGCCCACATCAGGCCGGAATTGCCGAGGTTCGCGCCGAGAATCGTCAGCAGCAGGCCGACCGCGAGCAGACCCATCGCAGAAAAGACGATGACCCGGTAGGCCAGGCCGGAGGATTCCCAGAATTCATTGAGCACGGTCCAAGTTTAGTGGCTGCCGCGACTGCCCCGCACCGGAGCGGCAGAGCAGCGGCGTTAGAACAGCGAATTCTGCAGCGCCGGGAGTTCGCTGCTGAAGTCTCCGAGCTCAATCAGCTTGCCCTTCAGCTCGCCCAGATGAGCGACGAAGCGCTGACCTTCCAGCTCGAGCAACGCAAAAGAGCCGAGGACGGCGGTGATCGGCAGACCGTGCTCTCCCGAATCGAGCGGCAGCGGGTAGCTCTGCGGAGCGGAATCCGACGGGCCCGGCAGAAAAGCAGCGGAGGGGGCGGGCAGTTGCCAGTCCTGCTGGACCACTCGGAAGCCATCGATGGTGATCGCGCTCAAATACTCGCGCACTTGATCGGCGAGTTCTCGATTGGCGCGGCTGACGGCGTCGAAAGACCAGGCCTCAGTGAGCGAACCGAGTTTATTGGCCGAACGCACCAGCTGAGCTAGGCCCAGGCCCTCGCTCACCGAATCCTCAAGGATTCGCACAATGCGACCGTCATCGGCGTGCGCCACATACTGCGCGGCCACCGCGCCCTGCTCGGAGAGCCTGATCGCCTTGCGCAGCTGCGAAGCGGTGCCCACTTTAGAGGCCCCGTTGGCGAAACTCGCGATGTAGAGCCAGTGGGGTTGCGACAGATAAATCCGCAGCCCCTCCGGCGCGGTCCCGCTGCGGTGGAAATCATGCATGAAGCGAAAGTCATCGCGCGAGAAGCAAGAGCCGCACTGATACCCGCGCTCGGCGAGCGCTCCCTGCGGGCAGGGGATCTGCTGAGCAGAGGTCGGGCCCGGAGCTGGAGCGGCCGGCCCACTCGAGTTCTTCACAGAGATCTCGATCCGAGAGAACCCCAGGCAATGACGCCGCCCGTCAAGTACCCGGAAGCGAAGAGTGGTTCCCGGCTCGAGAGAGCTTTCGCCCTCCGCACCTCGCAAAAACGGCCGACCAGAACTCCAGTCGACGCCGCGCACCAGCATTAGCTGGCGGGCTGCACGCCGAAAGCCACCGCGAGCTTCATGATCTTCTGTGCCCGGCCCAGACGAGGCAGGTCAGAACCATCCCTGATCACGCCACCACGAGCATCGAAGTCCGCCATGAAATCGGTGGCCCAGGCGACATCGGAGGGAGCCGGTGAGATGACTTCGTTGATCACCGTGGCTTGATCCGCTTGCAGGCAGAGCTTGCCGGTCATCCCCATGGAGACGGTCACCGCCGACTGCTCACGCAGCACCGGATGATTGGTGCCCACCGTCGGACCGTCGATCGGCCCGGGTAGATTGCCCACCCGGCTGGCCACCACGAGCTTGGCGCGGGGATAGGCCATCGCTTCACGATCCGCCGACATACCGGTGTCCCGGCGGAAGTCACCGGACCCGAACGCTAAGCGGAAGACCCCTTCAGCCCGGGCGATATTATTCGCTTCCTCGATTCCCACCGCTGATTCCACCAGTGCCAGCACCTTGGTGTTGCCATCCAACCGGTGGTAGGTCTCCTTGACCTGTTCAGCGCTCTCGGTCTTGGCCAGCATGACGCCGAGCAAGCCGGGAGTGTTGCGCAGTTCCGCGACGTCCTCAGCCCAGAACTCACTGCTCACATCGTTGATCCGCACCCATGCCCGGCCACCGCGATGCAACCAGCTCAGCACGTCGTGACGCGCTGACGACTTATGCGAGGGGTCAACGGCGTCCTCGATGTCGAGCACCACGGCATCAGCGCGCGAGGTGAGCGCCGCATCGAAGGTCTCGGGCTGAGTCGCTGGGACCAGCAGCCAGGAGCGGGCAATATCCGCGGGCACATTTCGAATGCGGGGCAAAGGGGAGGTCAGTGGATTGGCTTGGCCGGACAAACCGGTATCGCCATAGGCTTCGGAAGGCATGTATCTACCGTAACGCGATGAACTCTGTGGCGCGATTTTGACCGGAAGATGACCTGTCCAGAAAATTGTCCTGATTATTTTTCTTTAGGTCAGAAACTGGCCGGAATGGATTTTAAGCTGGGAGTACCAACTAAGAAAGGCAGCCTCTCATGGCACTGACAATGAAAATCGAAGTTGTTCCGATCCCGGTCACTGACGTGGATCGAGCGAAAGCTTTTTATGTTGATCAGGTCGGTTTCATCGCCGATCACGACCATCGGGTGAACGATCAGCTTCGCTTCGTGCAGCTCACTCCCCCTGGGTCGGCCTGTTCCATCGTGCTCGGTGAGGGTGTCGTCGAGATGCCTCCGGGAACCCAGAAGGGCGTCATGATGGTGATCGACAGCGTCGAGGAGACCTTCGCCGATCTGCGCAGCCGCGGCGTAGAGACCAGCGAGATCATCGATATGGACTGGGGACGATTCATCTACTTCTCCGACCCGGATGGCAATAGCTGGGCCCTGCAGGAGCTCCCCGATTACTCCGCAGCGAAGCAGGCCCAGGGCAACGAGCAGGCCTGAGCGTCCGCGGCCTGCTAGAACTGAAGCATGACATTCACCCGCGCCGCCACTTCCACAACACCGTTGTTGATGGACGTGGACACTGGAATCGACGATTCCCTGGCCTTGATCTACCTGCTGGCGAGCGAAGACGCCGAGATCCTGGGCATCAGTTGCACCGCCGGCAATGTTCCAGCCCGGCAGGTGGGGATCAATAATCTCGCCTGGCTGGAATTGTGCGGACGCAGTGGCATCGAGGTGGCCTTGGGCGCCGAGGTGCCACTGCTGGCGCCACTGATGACGACCGAGGAGACCCATGGCCCGCAAGGCATCGGCTACGCCGAATTGCCCGCGCCGCAATCGAAGTTCTCAACACGTCATGCCACTCAGCTCTGGATCGAGACCGCGCGGGCCCGGCCCGGAGAGGTGACCGGACTGATCACCGGCCCGCTGACCAACCTCGCCTTGGCGATCAAGCTGGAACCGGAACTGCCGCACCTGCTGAAGAGGATCGTGGTGATGGGCGGAGCTTTCAACCACCCTGGCAACACCACGCCGTGCAGCGAATGGAACGTAGCGGTGGACCCAGAAGCCGCCAAATTGGTTTTCGATGCCTTCTCCGGCTTGCCCCCGGAACGGCAGCCGGTGATCTGCCCCCTCGATGTCACGGAGACGATCGTGATGACGCCGCAGCACCTGGCCCGGCTGGCTGAGGCTGCGGGCAGCAGCCCGATCGAACTGCCGGGCCCCGACGATGCCAAGGGCCTGCGTTCGCAGACCTCGAACCCGCTGGTCCGCCAGCTGATCGACGCCGTCCGCTTCTACTTCGAGTTCCACGCCGAGCACGAGCAGGGCTACATCAGCCATCTGCACGATCCCTTCGCCGCCGCGGTGGCGTTGTCCCCGGGGATCGCGGAAACGCGAGAAGCCACTGTCGACGTCGAACTGACCGGCACGCTGAGCCGCGGCGCGACGATTGCTGATTGGCACGGGCTCTGGGGGCGGCCCTCTAATGCGCAGATCGTTACCCGGACCGATCCGGAGGCCTTCTTCAACGAGTTGATCCGCAGAGTCGGCGATTTCGCGCGGCACATCTTGGCCGAATGAGCCCGCTCGGCCGGGAAGATAGCTTGACCGCTGGCGCACTCGAGGCCAGTAAATTGAGGATCAGCCGCTAATCATCGGACCGGAGGAGCCTGGCATGTTCATTGTCTCACTGAGCTACCTAGTGGAACTGGAGCAGGTGGATCGGTTCATTCCGGCTCATCTGGAATGGCTGGAGCAGAACTATACGGACGGCGTCTTCCTCGCCTCCGGGCGAAAAGTGCCACGAACCGGCGGGGTGATCCTGGCCAGTGGTTTGAATCGTGCCGAATTGGATGCTCGGCTGGCCGAGGATCCCTTCAGCGTTCAGGGCATTGCTGAGTACGCGGTGATCGAGTTCGAGCCGAACAAGGTGCGCGAAGGCGTCAGTCTGGGCTAAGCGACGATGAGGGAGAGCCCGGAGACCGTTTCGTTCTCATCGAGATCGATACTCACCGGCTGGCTGTCGGTTGCCCCCGCCGACTCAGCCTTCAACAGGAAGGCTCGTAACTCTCCGAGCGTCAGATGGTCCGGATCGAAGGTCAGTTCAAGTTTCATTCCAAGAGGCATGGCTTCAGTATGTCATCGCTTCAGCTCCCGCGATAGCTTGCCGCAGCGCCCTCGAACGCACCACCACTGCGAACCGCTGTGCTTACAATCGTGCTGTGAGCGAGCGACTCTTCTCCTACGGCACCCTGCGCCAGCCCGAGGTGCAACAGGCCCTCTTTGGCCGGTCGGTGCCCACTATCTCCGATGCCTTACCCGGCTTTGTGCTGGACGAGGTGCTGATCACCGACCCAGAGGTAATCGCCACCAGCGGCTCGGACCGCCACCCCATCCTGCGGAGAGGATCGGCTGGCGACTCGGTGGCAGGAGCGTTCCTGGAACTCACCGAAGAGGAACTCGGAGCCGCGGACGCTTACGAGGTCGATGATTACGCCCGGGTGTCGGTCATCCTGGCGTCCGGAGCCGAGGCCTGGGTCTATGTGGCTCAGGATGATGCCTAAAGCTCTGTCGGACGGGACTTCTCTCCGAGGAGTGCCTTTTATTCGGTGAGTGCCAGTTATTCGGTGAGAGCCAGTTATTCGCTGAGAGCCAGTTCAGCTGCCGCGACCGCGTGAATCCTGCTGGTCGGAAACACCGGGATCGGGCTGTTGCTCTGGCTGACCAGCAGTTCTATTTCGGTGCAGCCCAGGATCACGCCCTGGGCTCCCCTGGCCTGCAAGGATTCGATGATCGCGGTGTACTGAGCCCGGGATTCCTCGGTGACGATGCCGAGCACCAGTTCCTGGTAGATCACCCGGTGCACACTCTGCCGCTGCTCGGCGTCCGGAACAATCACCTCCAAGCCGTGGCTCGCAATGCGATCCCGATAGAAGGACTGCTCCATGGTGAACGCCGTGCCCAGCAGACCGACCGATTGCAGGCCCGCCCGCTGCACCGCGTGAGCCGTGACATCCGCGAGGTGCAGCAGCGGTATCCGCACTGCGGCTTCGATGGCCTCAGCGACTTTGTGCATGGTGTTGGTGCAGAGCACGATGAAATCCGCTCCGCCGGCTTCCAGGGCACGGGCTTCGTCGGCTAGTAACTCGCCCGCCTTCTGCCAGTCACCCGAAGCCTGTAGCTGCTCGATCTCGGCGAAATCCACCGAGACCATGATGCAGCGGGCGGAGTGCAGGCCGCCCAGCCGCTCTTTGACCAGTTCATTGACGGTTTTGTAATAGAGGGCGGAGCTCTCCCAGCTCATACCGCCCAGCAGCCCGATTGTTTTCACCTTTCCACAATAGGGCGTGACTCAATAATCTCAACCAGTGGTGAGCGGTATGACATGCGGCCGACCGGCCATTGGTTCGGTGACCACGGAGGCCTCGAGGCCGAAGATCTCCAGCAGATGCTCTTCCGTCACCACCTCGGCGGGCGTTCCAGAGGCGACGATGCGACCACCTTTCATCGCCACCATATGATCCGCGTAGCGAGCGGCCAGCGAAATATCGTGCAGCACCATCACAATGGTGCGCCCCAGTTCCCGGTTGAGCCGGGACACCAATTGCAGTACTTCAACCTGGTGAGCAAGATCGAGATAGGTGGTCGGCTCGTCGAGCAGCAAAATCTCGCTCTGCTGCGCGAGCACCATGGAAATCCAGGCTCGCTGCTGCTGCCCTCCGGAGAGCTCTTCGATCGGCACTTCGGCGAGGTCTGCGATATCTGTCGCCTCCAGAGCCTCCCGGATCACCGATTCATCGGCTCGGGAGAACTGCTGGTACCAGCGCTGCCGGGGGTGGCGGCCCCTGGACACCAGATCGGAAACGGTCAGCCCCGCCGGGGCAGAGGGGTTCTGCGGCAGGATGCTCAGCCTGGTGGCCACCTGCCGTGTGGAGATCGAGCCGATCGGCTTGCCGTCCAGCTGGACCTCACCCGCCGAGGGTTTGAGCAAGCGGCCCAGGCCACGGAGCAAGGTCGATTTCCCGCAGCCGTTGGGGCCGATGATCGCGGTCACCGCACCCGGCGCGATATCGATGCTCAACCCCTCGATGATCAGCCGGCGTTCGTAGCCCAGGCTCACCCCTTCGGCCCTCAGTGCTACTTTGCCCGAGGTGACGCTCATAACAACCTCCGTTGCGATCTTAAGACCAAATAGATCAGATAGGGCGCCCCGACAACCGCGGTCGCCACTCCGACCGGCAGCGCCACCGAGAGCGAATGGGCAGCCACGGTATCGGCGAGCAGGACGAAAATCGCTCCGACCAGAGCCGAGGAGAAGATCGGCGGATTCACCGCTCTGAGCAACAGCCTCGCCACTTGAGGGCTGGCCAAGGCGACGAAACCCAGTGGCCCCGCGACTACCGTGGCGAGCGAAGCCAGCAACGCCGCCGTCGTCAAAGCAGCCAACCGCAGCGGGCCAAGCCGGACGCCCAGGCTGATCGCGGTTTCCTCGCCCAGACTGGTCAGGAACAGTGGGCGAGCCAATAAGAAAGCACAGAGCAGCAGAACCGCACCACAACAAACCATGGGCTGCATCAGCGTCCAGTCCTTGCCGTTCAGCGAGCCCATCATCCAGGTGAGTGCCTGCGCCGCATTGGTCACATCGCCCAGGGTCAGCAACCAGGTGGTCAGGCTGGTGGCCAGCCCGGAGATCCCCAGCCCGACCAGCACCAGACGGAAGCCATCCACTCCTCGGCGGTAGGAGAAGGCATACACGGCGATGCCGAACAGGAGCCCGGTACCGAAAGCGGCGGCTGGCATGCTGACGGTGGCAGCCAGCCCGCTCAGCCCGGCGTACCCGCCACCGGCCAGCACCAGAATCGATACAGCACCGAAAGAGGCCCCGCTGGTCACCCCTAAAATATCCGGACTGGCCAGCGGGTTGCGTGCCACGGTCTGAGTAATCGCTCCGGATGCTGCCAAGCACGCCCCGACGAGCACCGCAGCGGCCATTCGCGGGGCTCGGAATTCTGTGCTCGCCAAATGGATCGCCGAATCGCTCTGATCCCCCAGCAGTGCGGCCACGACTTTGTCATAGGGCAAGACGGTGCCGCCATAAGCGATATGAAAAGCCATCAGCAAGAGGACCAGGAGCAGGAGGACAGCCGAGATCAGCACTGACCGCGGCCTGAACCGGAAGGATACCGAGCCCAGCCTGATCACACGGGTCCGCAGCTTGCTTCGCCCAGCATTCTGCTCAGTCGCTTTCACCGTTTCCCCGGTCTTCACTTTTTCACCGGCGCTCATAATTTCATCAACCTGCGCCGCCTGGCCAGTATGACGAAGAAGGGCGCACCGATCACCGCAAGCACGACGCCGGCCGAGAGTTCCCCGGGGCGGGCGATGACCTGACCCGCAGTATCGGCCAGTAAGAGAATCGCCGCCCCGCACAACGCCGCGGTGGGCATCAGCCAACGATAGTCGGATCCCGCTAGGAAGCGGGCGAGGTGCGGCACCAACAGCCCCGCGAAAGCTATTGGCCCAGCCATCGTCACCGCGCTTCCGGCGAGCAGGGTGACCGCAAGAATGCCGACAGTCCTGGCCCCGGCCACCGATATCCCCAAGGACCTGGCGGAGTCTTCTCCTAGAGCCAGACCGTTGAGTGCACTCGCATTGAACAGTGCGAGCAGCAGCCCGGCCAGGATGAAGGGCCAGAGATAACCCAGAATGTCATGACGACCAGCGAGCGAGCCGACCTGCCAGAACCTCAAGGTCTCCAAAGAGTCCTCGTTGAGCAGCGCTATTGCTGAAACGATCCCGCCGCACACTGCGGTCACCGCGGCTCCGGCCAGCACCAGGGTGACCGAGGTAGCGCCATTGCGACTGGCCGAGCCGATCAGGAACACCAGGACACTGGCCAGAAATGCCCCGGCGAAAGCCAGCAGAGCCTGCGGGAGATAGCCGAGCGGCCCGCTGAACGCCGTCACCGCGACGATCGCCAGAGCCGCACCCTGGTTGATTCCGAGCAAGCCCGGATCGGCGATCGGATTGCGGCTATGACCCTGGATCACCATACCGGCGACTCCGAGACAGGCACCGACGATGATTCCGCTCGCGGTTCTGGGCATCCGGATCTGGGTGATAGTGACGTCCATGGTGGAGCCGCTCGGTTGGAAGATCGCGTGCCAGACCTCGGCTATGGACGACGGCGCCGAGCCCAGGCAGATGCTCACGGCCACGCTGAAGATCAGAATCAGGGCCAGGATGACGAGAAGTCTACCCGGAGATCGCCACCCGGTGCTGATCCTACGCGGCTCAGCGGTCTGCAGAGTATCGATGAGAGCATCCTTCCAGTGTCTAGATCCGGGCCTGGTAAAAAATGGCTTGATGAAAAAATTTGAGCAGACACACCTGTTAGAGTTTGGTAAGCATAGCCTTACCTAAACCAGGACGTGCTTGTTTATTCTTGCAAATCCGAGTCCCGAAAAGGAAACCGCGTGACTTTCCGCCCTTCCCGGTCCAACCGGCTGATCACTTCCCTGGCCGCTACGGCCACCGCCTTAGCGCTTTTGGCGACCGCCGCCTGCGGTGCCGGGTCCACTACTCCCGGCTCATCGACTTCGGCTACCTCAACTGCCTCCAGCTCAGCGGCGGGCTTCCCGCTGACCGTGGAGCACGCGATGGGAAGCACCACGATTCCGCAGAAGCCACTGCGAATCGTCGCACTTGATCCGAGCTACGTCGACGCGACACTGCTGCTCGGCGGTCAATTGGTCGGGTATGCCCAGTACCGCCAGGATCCCGCCCATCCGTTCGCCCCGTATCTGGGCGATGTCAGTGCCCAGACCAAGGACGCCGTCAGTGTCGGCACCATGGCTGAGCCCAATCTGGAGAAGATCCTGGAGCTCAAACCCGATCTGATCATCTCCGCCAAGGTGCGTCAGGAAGCGCTTTACCCGCAGCTGGCGAAGATCGCCCCGACCGTTTTCTCGCAGACCACCGGCCCCACCTGGAAGCAGAACATCGAACTGCTCGGTACCGCGATGGGTGAAAAGGCCAAGGCCAGCGCACTGATCGCCGATTACCAGGCCGAGGCGAAGAAGATCGGAGCGAAGATCCTCGCCAAAGATCCAGCGGCAACCTATTCGCTGGTCCGATTCGTCGGCGAAGACACCGCACGGCTGTATTCCTCGAAGTCGTTTATCGGCGAGATCATGAGCGATATGGGCATTCCGCGACCGAAGGGTGCGCCTGATTCCACCGAAGAGATCTTCGTCCCGCTTTCCAGCGAGGAGATCCTCAAAGCCGACGCCAAGTCGATCTTGATCGCGACCCCGAAGACTCCGGGAGCCGACGGCGAAAAGGCGGCTCAGCAGGAGAAGTCCTTCGAATCGAACCCGCTGTGGAGCCGGCTGACCGGTAAGACCACCGAAGTCGACGATGCCACCTTCGTCGCGTCCGTCAGCATCCAGGGCGCCAAGGCCGTGATGGCTCAGCTGGCCAAAGCCTACGACGTGGCCCTCTAGCCGGCTCGTCGTCGGTCGGCACAATCGTCAGGGCCCGGTGCGCAGCTCAGTAGCTGCACACCGGGCCCTTTGTCGTTCTCTTCGGAACCTCTTGGCCAGAATGGCCGATTGCTCAGTCGGCTGCGATCCCTCCCAGATGCACGATCTGCGGAGCCGGATGCATCAGGAAATCGCGGTGGGATATGTTCAGCGCGTACGCCCCGGCGAGCGCAAACAGTACGACGTCGCCGGTGCGCAGTTCCGCGACCGGCGCCTGCTTGGCGAGCAGGTCCTTGGGGGTACAGAGCTGCCCCACCAGAGAGACCCGTTGCTGCCGCAGTTCAGTCCTTGCCCAGGGCCGTTGCCACTCCTCGATGGGCAGCACGGCAAAGGGCTGGCTGTGCCCCTTGGCGGCCGGGGTGCGCAGATGATGCGTCCCGCCCGCGCAGATGCCGAACCATTCACCGTGGCTCCTTTTAAGCTCCAGAACACTGCTGGCATACCAGCCCGAATAGGCGCTCAGCGCGCGTCCCGGCTCGATCTCGAAGCGGAATTCAGAGAATTCCGCGGTGACCTGAGCCATCAGCTTGGCGTACTCCGCCCAGTCGAAAAGCCGCTCAGGATTCCGGTAGTCCACTGACATCCCGCCGCCTACATTGAGCTCGCTCACTCGCACTCCATGCTGGACGGCGAATCGGCGAGCCCAGCGTGCGATCTCCGCGGCTTGAGCCGCGGCCTCCACGGCTTCGACTCCGCTGGCCAGGTGGGCATGCACACCGCGGAAGCTGAGGTTCGAGCTTTCTGCGAGCTGTGCGACCGCGAGGGCCGCCGCTTCGGGATCCATACCGAAAGGGCTCGGCACTCCACCCATCGTCAGGGCTGGTCCGGCCGCCGGGCCAAGGGCAACGCTCGGAGAGGCCTCGGAATCGAGGCTCCGAGATGATTCGACGGCCCCGCTGATATCGATATTGACCCGGAACAGCACCTCGGCGAGCACCCCGGCTTGCCGGGCCAGACCGTCGAGGCGTCGTAACTCCTCAAGGCTTTCCACGTGATAGCGGTGCACTCCGGCGGCGAGCGCGGTAGCCAGTTCGGCATCTGTTTTCCCGGGGCCGCCGAAGATCAATGTGGCCTCGGGGAGCAAGCTTCGCACATGAGCGATCTCCCCTCCGCTAGAGACCTCCAGACCGTCGACCTGAGATGCCGCTGTGCGCACCACCTCGGCGTCTGGATTGGCTTTCGTAGCGTAGAGGATCCCGACGTCGGCACCGGCTTGTTCGAAGAGGTTTCTGATTCGGCGAAGGTGTTCCCTCAGATGCTCAAGATCGTAGAGATAAGCGGGCAGCCGGTGCTGCGCCGAGAGCTGTCGGGCGGCTTCGATCACCCGATCGGTCAGGGGAAGGCCGGTTGTCGGTTCGCTGAGTTGCAGGGTCATCCCCGGCCTCCCTTCAATAGCTCGACCCGCTCCCGCTCGGTGCCGGTGGGTTCGCTGCCGCCCCGAAAAGGGTTGGCAAACGGAGCGTAGCCCGCCCGGCGGTCGGCTTCACGCCCCCAGCGCAGCAGCATATTGGTCTTCGCTGGCAAGGCGGCACCCGCTAGCACCCGCTGGAGTTCCTCCGGGTGGCCGAGCTGGGCGCTGATCCGCGCCACAATGCCCTTGGCGTCTTGCCAGAGCTGCTCTTCCACCTGCACGGCATTCGGTGCTTCCGCGTAGCAGACGTCGGCTAAGGAGGCCGCGACCTCCACCAGGTTGTTCACGAAGAGGCAGTAGGCAACCCGGTTCCAGGCTCGTTCCTCGTCATAACGGGCCGATGCGGCGACTCCGCCCGAGAGTTCAGCCAGGAGCTGGGAGCCCCGGTGCTGCGCCAGTTTGGTGCCTTCCATATCCCGTAGGACGACCCCGGTGGGCAGCTGGTCAGGGCCGAGTGCTACCAAGACGTTCTGCAGGTGGGGCTCCAGCACGATGCCGTGCTCGGCCCAGAGCTGAATTACCGGCGGCAGCAGATGCTCTAGATACTGCTGCCACCACTGCCGAGCCCAGTCCTGTTTGTTCCGCGAGCCCGCAAGCACGGCCAGATCAGCGAGCCTGGTTTGGGTTCCGGCCGGATCGGGTTCAACTGCGGCCAGGGTGCCGGCCAGATGCAGTCTCTCACGCTGTTTCAGCGAAGAGCCGATACCCTGCCTGACGATCACGCCGGTACCCTCCAGCAGGGCGTGCCGGGAGGAGGCATCGGCGAGGTGTTCCGGCAGCCGCACACTCCGTGCTGCCGGTTCCGGAAGCACGGAGAAAGCTGGGTGCAGCGCAGAGATGCTGGCGAAGGGAGCCGCGAGCACCCGGGTGAGTTCGACGGCGCCGGCCAGTTCATAATCGGCGTTCTTCCGCAGGCAATTGGTGATCCGCACATTGAGGCTGGTCTTGAGGAAGAAATCGTATTCCGGTTGGTAGAGGGTTCGCACGCTCGCGGTGGGGAAGAAATCCAAGCCGCCCACGCCGAGATCACGCAAAGCTCCGCTGGCCAGCGCCGCGGAGAGAGCTGGCCCGGCTGCCCCTTCGCTCAGCAGTCGATACTGCCAGGGGTGCACCGGCAGAGCCAGGTGATGCTCAGGGAGCTGCAGTCCGGCGAGCACCGGTTCGATCGCTGCGTGACGGTCGAAGTTCTCTCCCAGATCGAGCACGAGTTCTTCCGGCACGGCGAGCCAGTGCAGTCGGAAGGAAGTCCGGGTCTCCGGCGAGAACTCACGCCATTGTTTGGGATCCCCGGAGCGCCATTTGGGGCTGGGGTGCCGGGGATGGCCGGCCAGCAAGGCTTGCTCCGAGTCCAGATAGTCTGCAGCGGGCTGTTCGACGTTCCGCGGCAATTGCGATGGCCGCGAGATCGCGATATCAGCCAGGCTGTCTCGGCTGGCGAGCAGTTGCGCGGTGAATTCTTCATTCTGCTGACCGGTGCGGAATGCCAGTTCTGCGCCTAACAGATCACCGAGTTCTTGCAGTGTCACGTCTTGCCAGTGGGCACTGGGCGAGTGAACGTTCTCGGTCGGCTCGGCGTCCAAGGTTTGCTCGACCTGGCCGCTGAGCCGATGCGCACCGCCCGCGGAATAGCGGGAAAGCCCAACCCGCAGGGCCCGGCCCGTTCTGGGCAGTCGCAGGATCAGTTGCTCACCGCCGATCTCGAGATGCTGATCGGGAGCAGAGACCTCGCGAAGAAAACAGCCCAACAGAATATGGCTGGAGAGCAGATCCGCATTGCCCAGGGAGGCTTCAGCAGGAAGCAGATCAGCGGGGTGCACTTGTGGCATGGAAAGCATCATGATTCCTATCCATCAGTCATGAGTCGGTAGAAGAGCTGGTGGTCGTTGGCGAGAGGAGCGGTACAGCACGAGGATGAGCACTATCGAGGTAGCCAAGGAGATCAGCAGCGGCGTACCGAGCCCCCAGCTGATCAACGCGGAGGCCGCTAGCCCGGCAATCACCGCGCCGCCCTTGGAAAAGGCTTCGATTCGTCCGAAGAGCCGACCGGGCTGATGTTCAGCGGCGAGCCCGGCGGCGAACACCGAAAGCGCGGAAAGTCCCAGACTGAGGCCTGCACCAAGCAACAGCCTGCCCAGGATGAGCAAAACGAGTCCGGGTACGCCGGGCCACTGCAAGGAGAGCAACTGCGGGATGGCGGCCAAAGCCACCGCTGAGAATCCGGCGATCAGGGCGAGTTTCGGTCGCTCACGCACCCTGCTCAGCACCAAGGCCGCGGTAAGCAGATAGAACAAATGCGGCAGAGCGAAGAGCACACCCGCGACGGTCAAGGGCAACTCGGGTGAGACGCCGGTGACCAGCGGCACGAAGTACGGGAAGGTGACCACGGTGGCCAGCACGAAACCGGCCTCAGCCAGGCAATAACCCATCACCGAAAGAGCTGCCCGGGGCTTCTGAGCTGATTCGTGTTTCGGCTCCGCACTGCTCAGGGGTGATCGCTGCTGCGCCTTGGGAAGCGTCATGGTCAGCAGTGCCGCGGAAAGCGGCATCAGGACCGCCACTGCGTACATCTGCCGCACATCCAGGAAGGTGGATAGCAATCCGGCGAGCACCGGGGCGGCGGCCAGCGAGACCCGGGAAGCTGCCTGCATCAGAGTGAGCGCCGAGGCCAGAGGAGCCCCGCTGAGACCGCTGGCCAGATAGGCTGTGCTCGCCGCATATGTGCCGCCGAGCAGGCCTTGCAACACTAGAGCCGCCACGAGCATTGGAATGTTCTGCGCTATAGCGGCGAGCCCGAAGGCGACGCAGAGTCCTAGCTGGGCTCTGATCAGCAAGGGTTTGCAACCGAAGCGGTCCGCCAGCCGCCCCCAGAACGGTGCCGAGATGCCGGTGAACAAAGTGGGCAAGATATACAGCAGACCCGCCCATCTGGCCTGCGGGTCACCGAGCTCGGGGAGCAGTCTGCTCAGAAACGGCGGTAGACCGAGTGCCGCGAAAGAGGTGGCGCAGAGCGAGCTGGCGACGGCGATCACATGGCGGTGTTTCAATCCTCCCGGTTCCGCAGCGGCCGCTTCTGGAGCAGCCGCTTCCACAACGGCTGACTGGGAATTCGCCGCCCTGCCGCTGTGCGGGATCTCGCGCTGTGCGCTGCGAAGGTCCTCAGAACCACTCTGCTCGACGCTCTGGATCTGCAGTGGCGTCTGCACTGTCAGGCTCTCTTTCACGACGTCACCTTTTGGAGGGTCTGATCTTCTGCGGCGTCCCGTACCCGCTGTACCTGGGAACCGGGGAGCAGATAGTTGGGGCCGCTGCGCAGGTAGTACTTATTGATGTCCTCGCAGCCGAGCCGGGTCTTGGGCAGCAAAGTCCCGGCGGTGACCATTCCCTTGACCGGTAGCCGCTCGGCATCGAGCACGCGCTCTCGCAGCAAGCGGGCGGCCGCCACCGAGGCGGCATCGCCGGGGTCAGTCCAGCGTTCCATCGCCGAGGTCAGTTCGCTGCGCACCAGCTGGAAGAGCTGCTGGCGTAGCGGTGTCCCCGGTTCTGACTCATCGAGAATCGGAGCCGCAACGCACAGATGCAGAGTGATGGTGGTGAACATATCCGCCAGTTCAGTGGCTTCGCTGATCAGCATCCGCTGGTCGTTGAAACTCTCCCTCGGAATCTGCTCCCCCAGGGCTGAGGCCAGCCGGGGCAGATCGACCCGAGCGCCGTCGTTGTCCTTGTAGACGAGCCGGATCCGGGGTACTGAGCCATCGGGCCGCGCAGCGGTCGCCCGCAGCGCCAAGGTGATGTTCTGCTGATGGGATTCCAAGGCGACGCCGTAACGCAGCCAGAGCGCGAGATGCCAGTCGAAGAGGGTTCTCAGGTACTCTTCGAACCAGCCCAGAGAATCTCCTTGCGCGAGGCGGTCGATCAGCCGCGCAGGCACTCCAGTGGCGGTGCGCTTCGTGCCCGAGCTTCTCGGGTCCGGCGCGTGCAGCGCTGCGAGCGGCAGCAGGAGCCGTTCTGAGAGTTCCTCCGGGTAACTACGGATCAGCACCGCCAGGGAGTCATCTTCACCGGCTAACCAGCGGGACTCATCGGCCAGCACGATCCTGGCAGCGAGCTCGGGCTCCCGATCCAGGATCTTCTGCAGCAGCGACTGCATTGTCGCGCCATCCGCCAGATCGCCTGCCTTGATCCCTCGGCGATTCTTCCGTCCCAGGGTGGAGATCGGCAAAGGCAGCTTCAGCTGGGTCCGCGGATCGCTCAGCGGCACCATACTGCGGATCGACAAGGTGGGAGAAACCATCGGCCCACTGACGTTCGCCAAGGAAGCCGTGCCCTGATGGAGCACTTGGGGGCCGCCCTTCGCCAGGGTGAGCGGATGCACCGGCACGAGCATTGAATCGGAGCTCGCACTCCCGGGCCACCAGCTGGGACGTTGCTGGGCCAGAGCGGGCGAGATCCGCAACGACTCAGAGGGGGCGGTGATCCACTGCGTTTCGAATTCGGGCAGGTATTCGGGGCAGTATTGGCGCTGCTCAGCCAGCTCCATCCCCCATCGGCAGGAGCCAGTGGGATGCACCGGGTGAGAGCCCAATGCGGCCAGCGCCTCGAATTGCAAAGCCCCTGCAAAGCCGAGTTCAGTGACGTTCTCAGCCGAAAGCCGCTGCAAGAGTTCGGTTGCCGCTTGTTGACGATTCTGCAGGGTCACAACGGTCTGCAGGCATTCGAGCCGGAACTCCTGCCAACCGGCTTCGGCTTCGGGGTCTTCTTGAGGAGCCAGCGCGGTGAACAGTTCCTCAAGGTCGCGCAGCGCGTGACTCCGGCCCTGATCATCGGTGAATTCCACGGCGCCTTCGGCGACTGCCCCCTCGGCAACCGAGTAATCAGCCAGAAATCCGTCTTCCACCAGCGGCAGCGTGAGTTTCACCGCGCCCGGAAGCCGCACGGACCAGAGGCGAGGCTCCGCAGAGTGCTCGCCTCTGGCGCCGCGGTGCGCTGCTTCGTCGAGGAATCCTCCATGGCTGCGGATTCCTGCGTAGTCCTCGCGGAACAGAGCATCGAGCACTCGGCTGAGCAGCTTGAGTTCGACGTCGCTCGCGGCGCTCATGCTTCCACCAGCCAGCGGTTTGCCGCGAGGAAAGCGGAGATCTCCCGGTCGACGCTGACCAGATCGGGGCCAATGGCCTGCACCGCCGAGAGGTAGTCACGTTTGGTATGCCCGCCGTGCAGCAGACTCCCGGCTTCCTGGATCGGTTTGTGGATCAGCCGCACCCCGCTTTCCAGGACGGCGTCTGAAGCCTGCGGAAGCTCGGTGAGGCGGCCGGCCCCTTCGGCGAAGACGTATTCCACTCGGGCTTGCCTCGGAGGCTTACCGGCGGAACGGCTCGCCTCGCTCAACGATTGCCCGCAGTGCAGTGAGATCACTTCAGCGAAGAGATCGATGCCGAGCAACTCCGAGGTGAACAGATCCATCGAGCCACCGATCAGCCGATAGTTCACCTCGATGATCCTGGCTCGGCCGCCATCGACGACGAATTCGGTATGGCAGGCGCCGAGGTTCACTCCGAGCGCACGGAGCTGAGCTTTCAGGCTGCTGACCACAGCTGGGGGCAGTTCCGGGTACCAGGTGTCCCGCAATTCGTCGAAAAAGGGCGGCTCGCTGAGCTCGGTGTGCCAGGAGCCGATGTGCAGTAGCTCTTCACCGTCGCCCAGGGTGTCGAAGGTGTAGAACTTCCCGGAAAGATACTCCTCCACTACCAGGGCCACGGCTCCCCTGCGCTGTCTGATCCGGGTCATCGCGGAGCGCAGCTCCCGGCGATCGGCGACGAACAGGACGTCCTCGGTGGCCACGCCTTCACGCGGTTTGATCACCGCGGGAAAGGGAACTTCCGCGAGCATGGCGTCGAGATCCTGCGGTTCGGTATCTGCCGGGATCTCAACGCTGAAGACCGAATCCAAGCCAGCCTCAGAAAGGGTTTGACGTGTCAACGCCTTGTTCTTGCAGCGCAGCGCACTCCGCCAGTCTTTAGCGGGCAGACTGAGCAACTCAGCAGCCAGCGAGGCACTGAACTGCAGGTGATCGCTATTACTGAACAGCGCTTGCGGCTGCCCGTACCGGGCACTGAGCGCAGTGACCCGGGATGCGGTTTCCGCGGGATCATTGACATTGACGGCTTCGATGGCGAGCGGCGGAGTGGGCATATCGCGGTAAGCCTCAGCGTGCGCTTCAACTTGATCGGTCAACACCACCAGGGGCAGACCCAAAGCCGCAGCAGCGGGCAGGAAACCCTCTGTGACGGAAATGGTCGGCTTCATAGCGGTCAGGTAGATAGGCATTGCCTCTAGCGGTCCTTAGCTGGGTGGCAAGCAAACCCTTCAACGGGATACTTTGGCAGCCACACAGCGGCTCAAGCTCGCAGAAATTCACCGGGGAAGTTTGGTTATGCTTACCTAACTCAATAGGTTCGATCATTACCTTACACCGTCCAACGAAAGCGTTTTGGCACTATTTCATCATTGACATTTTTCCGCCCCGCCGAAATCTTCCAAGCCCCCTAAGACCCGGCACAGCTTCAGCTCCCTGAGTCGCCAAAAGCTGCGGAGCTGCGCCGCCAAGGGGAAAAACTTCCCGACGCCGGCTGAGCCACCGAGGGAGCGAGACAAGCCGAGCACCTTCCGAGAGGAAGGACGGGGCGGGCACCCCAAAGAGCCCGATTCCGAAAGCGCTCCGACCATTCTTTCGAACGGCGAGGGGAAGAAAAAGACTCTAGGGTTTTCACGATCTTCAATTCAGAAAATCGTTCAGCGCCATTTTAATTCTTTCTAGCATTCTTAAGACTGATTTATGCAGAGATCTGAACACCTCCCGCAGCGCGCCCTTCCGTTCGGCACACTCAATGCATCTCTGATAATTCCCAACAGGCAGAAGTTAGTCTCCGCAAAAACCCGGCTTAGCTGGACCGGATATCCAGCGATACCGCTCGTAGAGGCCCCAACTCCACTACCAGCGCCCCGGGAAATCGAGTTCTCAGGCTCCTGAATAATCATTTCTAAGAAATGACTATTCGAAACCCAAAGAATATTCGGCCGACCGGCTCCAGGACTTCAACCCGCTTTAAACCACTCGGTGGTGGACCGGTGCGCACCAGTCCACCACCGAGGGGAGCCTGAGGGAGTTAGTGGATGGTGAGGCTATCGACCTTCGGCGGATTATTGGGGTAGGAGATGTCGTAGTACTTCGGGAGATTCACATTGGCGCCATTCGTGGAATGGTAGGTGATGGAGTTGTTTCCAGTGGTGATCCGGTCAACCCATACGGAATTGACTTTGTTCGTACCCGCGCCCGCATAACAAGCGGTGCCGCTGGACAAACCTCCCACTGCATGCCAGTACAGATGAACGAAATTTCCATCCGTGCAATTGACTTCACTCGCATTTGCGGTGCTGGTTCCAACTGGAAGTGTTACCAAAACGGCAGCGCCCACAGCTGACACGATCAGGGTCTTACGCAGAGCATTCTGAATGTTGAATTTCATGAGAATTTCCTCCGGTGTAGGTTATGAGGTTTCACTTCGTTTGTGCACGCATTCTGAATCGCTTCAGTTGCACCCACGTCCAGAACACTAATCATGCCTAAGCCTCTGATTTCAGCAAGCATACAAATAACGAAATCGTCATACCATTAACGCGAAGTAAACCATTGGCACTCTCAAAGACAGCTGAACTTCATTTTATAATTTCCAGAGTCAATTTTATATTTATTGTCCCCTGGAAAATAAATATAATCCGTTTCATTTTGTTACAGGAACTGATTTTCATCACATTCAATGAACAGTTAGGTTGGGCATACCGCATGCAGAGGGGGCGCAATGGGTAAACATCCACTTTCACAACATCTGGTGGCTCAGACGACGGACCCGCAATCAGCGTCCACGACGATGAAAAGCCATTTCGGTGTGAAATCGCTCTTCTTCAATCCCACCGTCGAGACCGTGGACTTCACCCTGAGCCAGATCGAACTAGGAACAATCCAGATCAGTTACTTCAAGTACGGTGAAGAGGTCGTCGTCCAGCCGGATACCTCCCGCGAACGGGTATTTGTCGGCATTCCGATCAGGGGAAGCGCGCGAGTACGAGTTCAGTCAGAGCACTTCATCAGCGGACCCGAATGGGGCACGGTGATCTCTCCCGGGATGGATACCACTATCAGCAGATCAAAGTCGATGGATGGCTTGCTGCTCTCCATCCCCTGCCACTCACTGGAACCGTTTCTGAGCTGCCTGCCCCCGGACGAAAAAATCAAGGATCTCCATTTCAGTCCCGCCTTGAACATGCTCGATCCTGCCGTGCAAAGCTGGCTGCGCATGCTTCGGACCCTCCTGATAGATCTGAATAATGCTGTTCCGCTCTTCCGATCTCCCATCCTCTCGGTGAACGCCGAGCAAATGATCATCGTCGGATTAGTCCACGCGCACCCCAACCGCCATGCGTCACTTCCACGCAGTACCCACAAATGCGCTCAACGGGCACTGGGTCAGGTTCTTCAGGTAATGCAGGAGATGCCCGAGCATCCGTGGCGCGTCGCTGAGTTGGCGGCCTTAGCCGGGGTCTCGGTGAGAACCCTGCAAACTCATTTTCGAAAAGAGTTCGGAGTTGGTCCAGTGACGAAACTCCAGCAAATCAGGTTGAGGAACATTCGCAGGGCTCTCACCCTCGCATCCCCTGATGAAATCTCCATCACCGAGATGGCTTTGAAATGGGGCTTCGGGAACCCCGGAAGATTCGCCGCGATCTACTACCGAACATTCCAGGAGTACCCTTCGGATACGCTGCATCGCTAGTCTGCCCCGCTACTGTGGACCGCTGCTTTGCACCGAACCCGGCGAACGCCCGAGCAGGTTCTTTCGGCCGGTCGGATTCAGGCAGCAGCTACCGGGCAAATGCTTTTCAGAAACAGAAAAGCCCCGGGGTTCTCACGTTGCTGGCTGAGAATCTCGGGACTTTGACTGTAGCGGTGGGGAGGCTCGATCTCCCGACCTCACGATTATGAGTCGTGCGCTCTAACCAACTGAGCTACACCGCCATAAATGAGATTGGCTCGTGCCTTGCCGGCTAAAACCGCCCTGACACGAGCCTCCCCATTTGCGAGCCCCCCACCGGAATCGATCCGGTGACCTCGTTCTTACCAAGAACGCGCTCTACCACTGAGCTAGGGGGGCAACGAATGAATACTTTACCAGTCCTTCGGAGATAGCGGAAATCAACTGTTTCGGGTGCTGTGCGTCACCCTGAAAATCCGTAAAAACCAGCGAAAATAAGGGCTGCACGCCGGACTCTGGACGACGGCCGAACTGCGGGTTCGCCGTGGTCCGCTCAGCTAAGCGGCGGGTCAGCGGTAGGGCCAATAATCAGCCACTTGTACCCGCTGATTCCAGTCTCGCTCCACCCGCATATACGGCCCGTGTCCGGGAAGCACCGCCTGAACATCCAGCTTCCCCAGCTTTTGAATACCCACTGCAATTCCTTCCGGGGCATGATGAAAGAGCTTCGGGAGGGTTTGCAATCCTTCCCAGCGGCTCAGCGGATGCCCGGTGACCACCACATCCCCCGTCAGCAGCAACTCGGACTCGGGCAGGTACAGTGCCAGGTGTCCGGTGGTGTGGGCCCCGGTAAGCACCAGTTCAGGTGCCCCAGGAAGGCCACGGAGCACCTCTTCGGTCAGTTCCCGAGGTTCTGCCACCGCGACGTCGGCGAGGCCGCCTGCTCGCACCGCATGCCTCAGCCAGCCCAGCACTCGAGGGATCAGGATTCGCCAACTAAAATCAGCAAGGGTTGCTTGTTCGCTGACTTCTCGCTTCAGATTGGGCAACTCCAGTGAATGCGCGTAAATCGGGATGCCCTGTTCGGCGAGGAACTTCGCGGAACCGATATGGTCGGAATGGGCATGCGTTACCACGACGCCCAGGCAATCGGAAAGCGTCAGCCCACAGTGGGCGATGGACTCAAGAAGCTTTTCCCGATCACCCGGATACCCGGTATCTACCAGGAAGAACTTTCCAGAACCCGGTTGCCGGGTTTCGCGGATAATGGTCCAATTCGATGCTGGCCCCTGGAGAAAGAAAACCCCGGCAGCAACTTCGGTGATCATCCGCTTCGAATCCCATGTCATACCCACCACTTTAAACAGCAAATTCGCGGCTGAGTCTCGGATTCGCCTGCAAATGACGAACGAACCCGAGACTCAACCGCGAACTCAGCGAAGGTTAAGACAGTTCTAGTGGCTTACCACTTGCCCTTGCGATTGAAATCGCGACTGCCGGTTTCCTTGCCATGACGGGGCTTGCGGTCCCCCGCGCCACGACCGGTGTGGCCCTGATCGGAGTTGCGGGAGTAACCGCCCTCGCTGCGGCCGCCGCGCTCAGAACCGCTGCGCTCGGAGGAGTCATTGGCATACTTCTTCTTGAAACCGCCCTGACCGCGGTCTCCGCCGCGCTCATAGCCCCGATCGCCGCCTTCTGAGCGACCCTTGTAACCCCCGGCACCACCGCTAGCGGCCGGACGACGTCCCTTGTCCAGTTCCAGGTGAATCAGCTCTCCGCCGATCCGGGTCTTGGAGAGTGCACGCCACTGATCCTTGCTTAGCTCAGCGGGCAACTCCACCAGGGTGTGGTCGGCACGGATGTCGATGCCACCGATCTGTGCGGAGGACAAGCCGCCTTCGTTAGCGATAGCGCCCACAATCGAGCCGGGCATCACACGCTGACGGCGTCCCACCGCGATCCGGTAGGTGGCGTTACCCTCGGTGAGCGGCCGGGTCGGGCCACGCGAACCGAAGCCGTCCTTGGAGCGCTCCCGCTTCTGGTACTCGGGAGCCGCCGGCAGATCCTTGACTAGCAAAGACTCGCCACCCTGCGCCATGAACGCCAGAGCAGCGGCGATCTCCTCAGCCGTGACATCGTGCTCGGCCTCGTAGGAACTGATCAGATTGCGGAACACCGAGAGATCCTCGGAACCGAGGGTCTCGGTGATCTGATCGGCGAATTTGCTCAACCGCAGATTGTTGATGGTGTCGGCGCTCGGCAGGTGCATTTGCTCCACCGGCTGCCGGGTGGCCTTCTCAATGGCGCGCAGCAAGTACTTCTCACGCGGGGTCATGAAGAGGATGGCATCGCCCGAACGCCCGGCACGGCCGGTGCGGCCGATCCGGTGCACGTAGCTCTCGGTGTCGTGCGGGATATCGTAGTTGACCACCAGGCTGATCCGCTCCACGTCCAGGCCGCGGGCGGCGACGTCGGTGGCGACCAGAATGTCGATATTGCCCGAGCGGAGCGCCTCAACGGTACGCTCGCGCTGCTGCTGCGGGATGTCGCCATTGATCGCTGCCGCGCGGTAGCCGCGGGACTTGAGTTTATCGGCGAGTTCTTCGGTGGCCATCTTGGTGCGCACGAAGGCGATCACGCCGTCGTAGTCCTCCACCTCGAGGATCCGCGTCATCGCGTCGAGCTTGTGCGGGCCCATCACCTGCAGGTAACGCTGCCGGGTGTTCTCGCCCGTGGTGGTCTTGGCTTTCACCGAGATCTCAGCCGGGTTCTTCAGGTACTTCTTGGCGATCCGGCGGATCTGGCCGGGCATCGTCGCGGAGAACAACGCCACCTGCTTCTCGTCGGGGGTGCGCGAAAGGATTTGCTCGACGTCGTCCGCAAAGCCCATCCGCAGCATCTCGTCGGCCTCATCGAGCACCAGGTACTCGAGCTCGGAGAGGTCCAGCGAGCCCTTCTCCAGGTGGTCGATGACCCGGCCTGGAGTTCCGACGACGACCTGCGCGCCACGGCGCAAACCGGCCAGCTGCGGGCCGTAAGCAGAGCCACCGTATACCGGCAGCACGCTGAAGTCGTTCAGATGCGCGGCGTAGGAGGAGAAAGCCTCGGCGACCTGCAAGGCAAGCTCACGAGTAGGAGCGAGCACCAGCACCTGGGTGGCCTTGGTGGCGGGCAGCTCGGCCATCCGGGACAGCGCGGGAACCGCGAAGGCCGCGGTCTTGCCGGTTCCGGTCTGGGCCAGGCCGACCACGTCGCGCCCCTCGAGCAAGACCGGGATGGTAGCCGCCTGGATCGGGGACGGCTTCTCGTAGCCGACATCTTTGAGCGCGCGGAGCACTCGCTCGTCGAGGCCGAAATCGGTGAAGAGCACGTCCTGCTCGGCGGTACGGTCGGAAATCTGATCGGTTACGGAGTCGGTGTAATTGTCTTCGGGCATAGGAATAGTCCTCGTTCACATAGGGCCGGATCGAATACTCATCGATATCCGGACGATTCACCTCACGGCGATCCCCTACGCACTTGCCCGCCACTAGCGCGGGCCTGCCTGAGCCATCTGGCTATCGACGGCAGGAAAATAGGGAAGAAAGAAAAGGGATTCCGTAAGAAGGGAGTAATTCAATGATACGCTACGGCAAGCTCAGAGCCTGCCAGATCTGGGCTGAGACGCTGGTGAGATGGCGCACACCATGGTGTGAGTCGGCTATTCGAGAGCACCGGCGAGAGCGATAAATCGATCCGAACTCCTCGAACAGTTCAGTGCTCAGCTGGCGCGAGGTCAGCCAGAGGCGACCAGAAATAGTTGAAATTGTCATCAGGACCCGCGATGGCCCGCTGGCTGAAAACCACCCCGATCAGGTCCCGGCCCGGATCGGCTAAAGCATTGGTCCCGCTGCCTCCGGTCCAACCATAACTACCCACCGAGATCGAATTCTCTCCTTCGGCGATATTGACGGCGATCTGCCAGCCCCAGGAGATCTCCGAATCAAGAAAAGGGAAAGCTCCCTCGCGCTGCTCCTCGCTGAGCTGATCCGAGACCATCTGCTCTTTGAGTTTCTGAGGCAATAATCTGCCATCGACCAGGGCGGTGAGGAACGCGAAGTAATCCGGAACAGTAGACACCAGGCCACCCGCCAGAGTCTCGAACTGAGGTCTCCGGCTGAACCGCCCCTCTGCTGAATCGATCACCTTCAACCCCTCTGCCTCAGGCATATACAAGGGTGGCAACTCACTCGCAGCGGCGAAGAAACCGGTGCCCGACATGCCCAAAGGCCCGGTGATCCGCTGCTCCAGAAGCCTGGAGAGCGGCATTCCTGACGCTCGGCTGAGCAGCACCGAAAGCACGTCGGCTGCCGTGTTGTATCGCCATCGACTGCCGGGCTGATGGGCCAAGGGCAGTTCAGCCAGCCGCGCCATATACTCGTCTGCCGTCATCTCCGGCGGGAAGATTCCCGCACCGATCTTTGCCGCCTGAGTGGCCTCGGCGAGCGGGGTAGCAGTGAAATTCACTCCGACCCCTAAGGTTCCGGTCAAGAGGTGCCGAACCGTAATGGGCGATTCGGCCGGTTCAGTCTCACTGAGCGGACCATCCGGATCTCGAAGCACGCGAGGGCTGGTCAGCTCGGGCAGCCAGCGGTCCACCGGATCATCCGGTCCGAAAACCTGATCCTGGATGAGCAAGGCACCGAGCGCCCCGGCGAGCGGCTTGCTCAGCGAAGCAATCCGGAAAGGAGTGCTTTCGGTCATCTGGCGGCCAGAGCCGAAGTCCAGGGTGCCGCTCGGATGGAATTCGGTGACGCCATGATGCCTCACTCCAGCCACTGCTCCGGGCATTCGTCCAGTGGCCACGGCGTCATCGACCGATCGCCATAACTGAGAGAAATCGGACATCGTGATCATCCTTCGAGGTCGTTCAGTCCAGTAGTGAGAGCCTAGTGCTGATTGCCCACCAGGGCCAGCCTCAGTCCGTGATTCGCTCCGCACTGCCGCTCACCGTGATCCCACCCGAAACCGGGATGTCGACCTCGAGCAGGCTAGGCCGTCCGATATGCCTGCCCTGCCGGATCCAGATCTTGCCCGGCAGCTCGATCTTGCCCAGTTCCCGTAAATAGGCTCCGGTCGATGCGGCTGCGGAGCCAGTAGCGGGATCCTCCGAGAGCGTCCCCACCGGGAAGAGGTTCCGGGCCTCGAATTCGTTCTCTGCAAGGACATGGAGCACCGTCACGGTGGCTGGCCAGCCCTGCTGGTCCATGAACTCCCGCAACGCCTGGGGGTCAAAAGAGAACTCATCGAAGACCCGCTGCTGCTTAATCACCAGCACCGGGTGCGGGTTACCGGCGAAGGCGATGCGCGGCGGATATTCCGGATGCAGCTGCTCTTCGCGCAAGCCCAGCAGAGCGAGCAGTCTGCCCACTTCCGGCCCGCCCAGGCCATCCACTCGTGGTTTGACACTCGTGAAAGAGGCCCGCACACCGTCAGGCGTCCGCTCTGTGACGAGCTCGACCTCTCCAGACTGGGTTTCAAAGAGGTAGTTCCCCGCGCCGTATCTATCGGCCAGGGCGACCGCGGTGGCCACCGTGGCATGCCCGCAGAACGGGACTTCGGCGATCGGCGAGAAATAACGA
This sequence comes from Psychromicrobium ferritrahens, assembly GCF_043789415.1. Classification (NCBI taxonomy): domain Bacteria; kingdom Bacillati; phylum Actinomycetota; class Actinomycetes; order Micrococcales; family Micrococcaceae; genus Psychromicrobium; species Psychromicrobium ferritrahens. The sequence continues at coordinate 1,172,594 of NZ_JBDLLW010000001.1, forward strand.
ATCCCGATTCGGCCCGGACCGGGCGCAGAGGGCGGGCTGGTTACGAAGGCTGATTCGGCGTACCCCAGCTCAGCGGCTATCTCCAGCATCTCGGTCTCGCTGAGCTGAGCAGCATCGAGCACGACGCCGGCCGGGTTGCCACCGCCGGGCCCATCCGAGAAAGCGGTCAGGTGCAGTACTTCAAGGCCTGATTTCACGTTTCCCACTCTTCCTGCTGGCTCACCGAATCGCGCGGGCCACTCGATGCCTTCTGGCCCCGCTTCCGTTTGAACTCTCGTTCAGCACAGCTAACGCGGCGCACCGCAGCAGGAATTCCCGTCGCCGGTGCTCAGGGCTCGAAGCGGTACCCCATACCCGCTTCGGTGACCAGATGGCGCGGATGCGCCGGATCGGGTTCCAGTTTGCGCCGCAACTGTCCCAGATAGACTCGCAGGTACTGAGTCTCCTTGGCATAAGCAGGGCCCCAGACCTGGCTCAGAATCTGCTGCTGACTCATCAGCTTGCCGGGGTTGCGGGCCAGCAGTTCCAGAATCGACCACTCCGTCGGGGTGAGCCGCACCGGTTGCCCGGAGCGCAGCACCTTCTTGGCCTGTAGATCCACCACGAAATCCTCGGTGGTCACGGTGGGCACCGATTGCGCGGCCCCGGCGCGCTGTTCGGCATGCCGCTGCGCGGCGCGCAGTCTGGCCAGGAATTCGTCCAAGCCGAAGGGTTTGGTGACGTAGTCATCGGCTCCGGCGTCCAGAGCTGCGACTTTCTCCTCGGAGGCATGTCGCGCCGAGAGCACAATAATCGGAACATCCGTCCAGCCCCGCAGCCCGGCGATAACTTCCATCCCGTCGAGGTCGGGCAACCCTAGGTCGAGCACCACTACATCGGGATGATGCGTGGCGGCGCTGGATAGCGCTTCAGTGCCGCTCGCAGCAGTGAAGACCGTGTAACCGTGAGCGTGCAGATTGATCTGCAGGGCACGAAGAATCTGCGGTTCATCGTCAACTACCAAAACCGTTGTCATACAACCGTCCCTCCAGAACTCATTGGCAACCGGATCACCATGGTCAGCCCCCCGCCGGGAGTCTGTTCAGCTTCCAAAACGCCCCCCATCGCCTCGGTGAAACCCTTCGCCACGGCTAGCCCGAGCCCCACTCCGGTGCCTGCGGGTACATCGTTGAGCCTTTGGAAAGGCCGGAACATCGCCACCACATCATTGGAGTCAACTCCCTTTCCGTGGTCGACAATGCGCAATTCACTCGCCGGGCGTCCATCAATCATTGCGGTTCCGGCACCACCAACGCTACCAACCAGCACTACATCCGAATCCGGGGCATATTTCAAGGCGTTCTCCACGATATTGGCGATCACTCTCTCCAGCATGCCAGGGTCGGCCTCCACCGGCGGCATATTGGGCGGCAAGTCGATCCGCACCGGCATCAGCGGGTCCCTGCTGAAATCATGTCCCAGGGCGGCGTCGATGGCATCCACCCAGCGCACCGGTGCCATCAGCGGGGTCGCCGCATCGGAGGATATCCGGGACATGTCGAGCAGATTACCCACCAGTGCGTCGAGCCGGTTCGCCGAGCTCTCAATAGTGGCCAATAGCTCGGCCTCATCCTCGGGAGTGAACTGCACATCTTCCTGCCGCAGGCTGCTCACCGAAAGCTTGATAGCGGCCAGCGGAGTACGAAGATCGTGGGAGACGGCACGCAAAATGGAGGTCCGCATAGTGTTGCCCTCAGCGAGCCGGGCGTTGTCCCGGCGGCTTTCATCGAGTGCGATGCGCTGACGCAAGGCCACCAAGTGGGCCCCGAAGGCCACCAGAAGACGGCGGTCCGAAGCCTCCAGAATGCGCCCGTTAAGCCCCAGCAGCAATCCCTCTTCAATGTCCTCGACGTTATCGGCGGCCTCTCGGCTGGCTGGCGGGTCCTCCCCCGAGGAAGCCTCGATCCGCCATTCCACCGGCGTCGAACCCGGCGTCCTGACCAATAAACTCACCGAAGAGACCCGGAAGGTCTCGCGCAACTGGTCCAGGAACGAATCCAGCGAATCCTCCCCGGCCAGGGTGGCTCGTGCCACCTCGCTGAGCGTCGCAGCCTCGGCTCCCGTCCGGGAGGCGTCCCGGGACCGCCTCGCGGCCAGGCCCACCACCACAGCGACCGTGGCGCTCACCGCAAGGAAGATGATCAGCGCCAGCAGAGTCTCCGGATCGGAGATACTCAGCGAGCCGGTGGGCGTGGCAGAGAAGAAATTCAGCAATAGCGAGCTGAAGGCGGCGGCTAAGAGCGCGGGCCACAGCCCACCGACCAGTGCCACCACCACGCAGCCGCACAGTTGCAGCAGGGTATTGGTGACAAAACTATTGGGCACCCATTGCACCAGGCCCCATTCAATCAACGCGGGAAGTATCACCGCGAGCACTAAGCCGATGATCAGCCGACGCCTGCCGACATCCGCGGGGCGCTGGAAATGCACCCCCTGGCCGCCCATCGGGTGGGAGACCATATGCACGTCGATATCGCCGGAACCGCGAACCACTTTGCTGCCTACGCCGCCTCCGGTGAACAGGCGGGCCAGCGGACGACGCCGGGAAATGCCCACCACCAGTTGAGTGGCATTGACCGAGCGGGCAAATTCCAGCATGGCCTGCGCGGGGTCTTCCCCCGTCACGCTGTGATAGCTTCCGCCCAGGTCCTTGAGCAATTGCCGCTGGTTCTCCAGTTCCCGGGGCGATTCGCCGCGGACGCCATCGGCAGCTCTGACGTGCACGCCGAGCAACTCTCCGCCGGAGATCCTGGCCAGGATTCGGGCGGCCCGGCGGATCAGCACCTCACCTTCCGGGCCGCCGGTGAGGCCGACCACGACGCGTTCCCGAGTCGGCCAGTTCTCCTCGATGCCCTGGCTGTTCCGATAAGCGGAGAGCCCGTCCTCGACCTGGTCGGCGAGCCAGAGCAGGGCCAGTTCGCGCAACGCGGAGAGGTTGCCCATCCGGAAATAGTTGGCGAGCGCGGCGTCGATCTTCTCCGCGGAGTAAATGCTTCCTGCGGAGAGTCGCTGGCGCAGCAGCTCTGGCGAAATATCGATCAGTTCGATCTGATCAGCCCGCCGCACCACTTCATCCGGCACGGTTTCGCTCTGCCTGGTATTGGTGATCTGGCTGACCACATCGCCCAGCGAAGCCAGGTGCTGGATGTTCAGGGTGGAGATCACATCGATCCCGGCGTTCAATAACGCTTCGACGTCTTCCCAGCGCTTGCGGCGCTGACCGGCGGTTTGAGCATCGCTGTCGGTGACCACGGTATGTGCGTACTCATCGACCAGCGCGAGTTGCGGTTTTCGCTCGAGTACCGCAGCGACATCCATTTCTTCGAAACGGCTGCCCCGATACTCGACGATTTTCGGCGGGATGACTTCCAGCCCGTCGAGCAGAGCTTTGGTATCGGCTCGGCCGTGGTGCAGGGCGATCGCCACCACGGTGTCAATGCCCTGTTCCTGCTTGAAATGAGCTTCTTCGAGCATGGCGTAGGTCTTCCCGACGCCGGGCGCAGCTCCGAGCAGAATACGCAGTGTACCTCTGGCCATCTCCCTATCTTCGCCTATCCTCGCCGGAACACACACTCTGCTGCACTGTTAATCGCAAAGCCGTCATCACAAAGCCGATACCGCAACGCACCGCCAGGTAACTTCACGGTGGCGGTGCGTTGCGGTATTCAGTAATGAGCGAGCGGCCGAATATCGGCTACTTTTTGGCGGCCAGATCCAAGTTCAGCAAGGTGACGTTGACCGCTTCCTGCCCCAGCAAGGATTCCAGAGCCGAGGTGGTGCGGTTCTTGATCAGGGTCAGCAGATCCGATTCGCTCAGCCCGGTTGCCTTGGAGATCCGGGGAACCTGAAGCTGCGCATAAGCTACCGAGATCTGCGGGTCCAGGCCGGAACCGCTGGCCGTCACGGCGTCCACCGGCACCTGGTCTTCGCTCACGCCTTCGGCCTGGGCGACTTGCTGCCGCAACTGGGTGATCCCTTCGAGCAGCTTAGGCTCGTTGGGGCCCAAGTTGCTGGCACTGGAGGTCAGTGGATTCCAGGTCACCGCTGAGGGGCGGGGGTGGAACCAGTTGGCGTCCAGACCGTCCTCAGTGGACTGTGCGATGAGTGAGCTAGCCGCGGGAGCGTCCCCGACCTTGACGATCGAGCCATTGGCTTGCGACGGCGCTATCAGCTGACCGGCTCCCCAGACAACCGCTGGGTAGACCAATCCGAGCACGACGGTGGCCAGCAGCAAGAAACGCACTGCGGTACCGAATTGACGTAAATAGGCGGTAAAAGAGTTCATCTTAGTTTTCAGACTTTCAGCCGAGGCCGGGGATCAGCGAAATGAGCAGATCGATGATTTTGATCCCGATGAAGGGCGCGATCAGGCCGCCCACTCCATAGATCAACAGATTCCGCCCCAGTGCCCGGCTAGCCGAGACCGCACGGTATTTGACGCCCTTGAGCGCGAGTGGAACCAAGACGACGATGATCAGCGCGTTGAAGATCACCGCGGAGAGAATCGCCGAGTTCGGCGAGGAGAGGCCCATGATGTTGAGCAAGCCGAGCCCCGGGAAAGCTGCCGCGAAAAGCGCCGGCACGATGGCGAAGTACTTGGCCACGTCGTTCGCCACCGAGAAGGTGGTGAGCGAGCCACGGGTGATCAGCAACTGCTTGCCGATGCCGACGACGTCGATCAGCTTGGTCGGATCGGAGTCCAGATCGACCATATTGGCCGCTTCCTTGGCCGCCGGGGTGCCGCTGTTCATCGCCACTCCGACGTCGGCCGCAGCCAGCGCGGGTGCGTCGTTGGTGCCGTCACCGGTCATAGCCACCAGGTGCCCAGCGGCTTGCTCGCGCTTGATCACCTCGAGCTTATCCTCGGGGGTGGCTTCGGCGACGAAATCATCGACTCCAGCGGTCTGCGCAATGGCAGCCGCAGTGACCCGGTTGTCACCGGTGATCATGATGGTGCGGATGCCCATCTGACGCAGCTGGGCGAAGCGTTCCTTCATGCCCGGCTTCACCACGTCAGCGAGTTCGATCACGCCGAGCACCCGATTGTTCTCCGCCACCAGCAGCGGCGTACCACCCGATTCGGAGATCCGCTGAACTTCCTTGGCGGCCAGATCAGGCATTCCGTTGTCCTTGGCATAAGCCTCGACGGCACCGGCGGCGCCCTTGCGAATCTCGCGGCGTTGCCCGGCTTCCAAGAGGTCCAGGCCGCTCATCCGGGTGGTCGCGGTGAACTCAACAGCTTCCAGTTCGATCTCGCCGGCACGGGCACGGGCTTCCAGGCTTTCCAGGGTCGGCTCATTGACGCCGATCTGATCGGCCAGCTCGACGATGGAACGCCCTTCCGGGGTTTCATCGGCGAGGGAGGAGAGCCTCGCCGCCTGGATCAGCTCACGGTCGTTGACGCCTGCCACCGGGAAGAACCCGACGGCCCGACGGTTACCGAAGGTGATGGTGCCGGTTTTATCCAGCAGCAGGGTGTCGACGTCGCCCGCGGTCTCCACCGCGCGCCCCGACGTTGCCAGCACATTGTGCTGCACCAGGCGATCCATACCGGCGATGCCGATGGCCGGTACCAGAGCACCGATAGTGGTAGGAATCAGACAGACCAGGAGCGCGACCAGCACGATCGGTGTGGGTACCGCATTGGCCAGGCTGGCCATAGGAGCCAACGCCATCACGACCACCACGAAGACGATGGTCAGTGAGACGAGCAGCACGTTGAGCGCGATCTCGTTCGGCGTCTTCTGCCGAGAAGCACCTTCCACGAGCTTGATCATCCGGTCGATGAAGGTCTGTCCGGGAGCAGCCGTGATGCGGACCAGGATCTGGTCCGAGAGCACCTTGGTGCCGCCGGTCACCGAGCTGCGATCGCCGCCCGATTCACGGATCACCGGTGCAGATTCGCCCGTGATGGTGGACTCGTCGACGCTCGCCAGGCCAGCGATCACTTCGCCGTCGGAAGGAATGGTATCCCCCGCCGAGCAGACCACGACGTCGCCCACGGTGAGCTCCGTAGCCGGGGTGGAAAGGAATTCAGCGCCCGTCAGATCAGCCATAGTTGCCGCCTGACGCCCGCCGTCCAAACGCACCAGCCGAGCCATCACCGAGGTGCGACCGGCCCGCAGGCTGGCAGCCTGCGCTTTGCCGCGCCCCTCAGCGATCGCCTCGGAGAGCGTGCCGAAGAGCACGGTGAGCCATAGCCAGATGGTCACCACCAGGCTGAAAACGGCGTCAGCGCTGCCGGTGAACAGATCGATGATCGTCACGACGGTACAGACCACGGCACCCAACAGCACCGTGAACATCACCGGCGAATGCACCATCTGCCGGGGCGAGAGCTTCTTGAACGCTACCGGAAGAGCTTCACGCACCGAGTTGAGCGAAAGCTTGGCCGGGGCCTTGCTCCGCTTAGTCGGCTGTGCGGGGAGCTGTTCCTTGGGTGAGCTGAGTGTTGTTGTCATGTGATCGGCGTTCATTTTGTCAGGCCTTCCGCGAGTGGGCCGAGAGCGAGAGCGGGGAAATAGGTCAGCGCGGTCAGCACTACCGAGATCACCAGAAGCAGCGATCCGAAGAGCGGTCCGTGCGTAGGCACCGTGCCGGAGGATTCCGGTACGTGGCGCTGCTGAGCCAGTGAACCGGCCAGCGCGACCACCAGGATGATCGGGATGAAGCGACCGAGGAACATCGCAATACCCAGCATGGTGGAGAAGTAGGGTCCCGAGGTGGTGATGCCGCCAAAGGCTGAACCGTTGTTGTTCGCAGCTGAGGTGAAGGCGTACAGCACCTCTGAGAACTGGTGCGGTCCGCTGGCTGGAGCGTTGCTGAGCTGATCCGGCAACAGCATCGTGATGCCGGTCATCACCAGCACCAGGGTCGGGGTGACCAGGATATACATCGCGGCCAGCTTCATCTGCTTCGCGGTGATCTTCTTACCCATGAATTCGGGGGTACGGCCCACCATCAATCCGGCGATGAACACTGAGATAATGGCCAGCACGAGCATGCCGTACAAGCCGGAGCCCACACCGCCGGGAGCGATTTCGCCGAGCATGATGTTCAGCATCGCCATGCCACCGCCCAAAGCGGGCAATGAATCGTGAGCCACGTCGATCGCGCCGGTTGAGGTCGCGGTCGTCGCGGTGGCGAAGATCGAGCTCGCCGCCGGCCCGAGGCGCTGCTCGAAGCCTTCACCCAGTGCGGTCGGAGAGCTCGCCAGAGCCCAGGCCATCAGCGCGGTGCTGGCTGCCCAGAGGCCGCCCATCACGGTCAGGATGGTGTAGCCCTGACGCTGCTGGCCGACCATCCGGCCGTAGGTGTACGGCAAGGAGAAGGGAACGACCAGGATGAGCAGGACGGAGAAGAGGTTGGAGTAAGCGTTGGGATTCTCGAAGGGGTGCGCCGAGTTGGCGTTGAAATAACCGCCACCATTGTTACCGAGCAGCTTGATCGCTTCCTGAGAAGCCACCGGCCCGCCAGGGATGGTTTGCTGGACGCCGAGCGCGGCATTGCTCACGTCGGTCCCCGAGGCGAAGTTCTGCACCACGCCGGTGATCACGAAGACCAGCGCGCCAATGGTCGCCAAGGGCAGCAGCACGCGGAAGCTGGCGCGAGCCAGATCGACCCAGAAGTTACCGAGCAGGTCGGTGGTGGTGCGCTTGATCCCCCGGATCAAAGCCACCGCAACCGCAATGCCGACCGCTGCGGACAGGAAGTTCTGCACTGCGAGCAGCAGCATCTGGACCAGGATCCCCACCGTGGTCTCCGGCACATAGGCCTGCCAGTTGGTGTTGGTCACGAAGGAGATCGCGGTGTTCATGGCGACCCACGGGTCAACGGCTGCTCCCTGACCGGGCAGCAGCCCCTGGAGGCGCTGCAAGAGGAAGACCAGCAGGATGCCGACCACCGAGAAGGCGAGCACGCTGCGCAGGTAAGTTGACCATTTCTGATCAGCTGCGGCGTCGACTCCGGCCAAACGGTAGAAGATGCGCTCTGGCAGGTAATTCTTGCTGCTCTCGAAGACCTTGGCCATGTAGAGGCCCAGGGGTTTGTGCAGCAGGGCCAGCAAGACGAGCAAGATCGCGAGCTGGGTGAATAAGGATGCGAGTGAAAGGGTCATCGGGAAAAGGTCACCACTTTTCCGGTCGAATCAAGGCGGCGAGCAGATAGCCGCAGAGCGCTAGCCCAACGACGGCGAGTGCAATCCAAGAGATGATGTCCAGCATTAGAGCTTGGCCACCGCCTTGGCCAGCCACATTACCAATGCGGCAGCGACCAGAAATATCACGACGACGATTACGTCGGCCATGTCAGCGTCCTTTCAAGAAGAGAGTGCCCAGTAATGGGGACCTACTTATAAAACGCCGTCCTCAGCCGGTTCTGCGCGACTTTTACAGGACCCTTACACCCTATACCCAGACCTTTACAGCATCTTTACAGCCGGCTCACCCCCAGCCTCTAGACCAGTTGTCCCACTGAGTGTTATTGGTGTTGCAAAAGTTCACGGTTTTCTTTCACATGTGTCACCTCAATAACATTCAACGGGACGGCTGGTTGAGGATTGCGGGCGGGATAACAGCTTCCGGGGATAGGCTGAATCCTATGGTGGCAAAATCCGCTCTGGTTATTCCGAACGCCCGTATCGTGCCGATCGAAGGAGCCTCTTTCGACGGCGGGCTGGCGCTCAAAGCCCGGAAGCTCAGCGAGCTCGACCTCACGGTCAAAGCTTTGCGCGGCTCCAGGGTGGTGGCCCAGCGATGAAACATGATGTGCTCGACCTGGCGGGCCAGCTGAACGATGCCGAAAAGGCCCAGCAGCTCAAGGTACGTGAATTCACCGAACGGCGGATTAAGCCGAATATCGCGGGCTGGTTTGAGAATGCGGAGTTCCCCTTGGAACTGGTTCCCGAACTGGGCGAGCTGGGGGTGCTCGGCATGCACCTGGAAGGCTACGGCTGTGCGGGACGCAGCGCAGTTGAATACGGACTGACCGCCATGGAGCTGGAGGCAGGGGATTCCGGAATCCGCACCTTCGTCTCGGTGCAGGGCTCACTGGCCATGACGGCGATCCACCGCTGGGGCTCCGAAGCGCAGAAACAACGCTATTTGCCAGCGATGGCGCGCGGCGAGCTGATCGGCTGTTTCGCACTGACCGAGCCACAGGCCGGCAGCGATCCCGCGGCGATGACGACGACGGCGACCCGCACCAGAGAGGGCTGGCGGCTGAACGGCGTGAAACGCTGGATCGGGCTGGCCTCGGTGGCGGATGTCGCGGTGGTGTGGGCTAGAACAATGGGTGCCAAGACCTCGGACGGTCAGAGTGACGACACCGTTCGAGGTTTCTTGGTTCCTACCAATAGCAAGGGTTTTCTTGCCACTCCGATCGAACCAAAACTCTCGATGCGCGCTTCAATTCAGTGCGATCTAGTGTTTGACGAACTCAAATTGGCTGAAGACGCCGTTTTGCCGGGGGCCAAGGGCCTAGGCGGCCCTTTTTCCTGTTTAAACGAAGCCCGCTACGGCATTATCTGGGGCGCGATAGGAGCCGCTCGGGACGCTTTTGAGTGTGCGCTGAGCTACGCGGCCGGACGAGAGCCTTTTGATCAACCGCTCAGCAGTTTCCAGCTCACTCAACAAAAGCTCGTCGATATGATGCTGGAATTGCAAAAGGGTCAGCTGCTCGCATTGCATACTGGCAGACTGAAGGACGCCGGGAAACTGCGCGCTGAACAGATCTCAGTAGGCAAGCTCAATAATGTGCGTGAAGCGCTAAAAATCTGTCATACCGCACGGAGCATCCTGGGCGGCAACGGGGTTACCCTCGATTATTCACCGCTCCGGCACGCCAATAATTTGGAGTCAGTGCGCACTTATGAGGGGACCGATGAGGTACACACCCTGATCCTAGGGCAGTACCTCACCGGCCATTCAGCATTTCGCAGCTGAACATTCCCCCAAACAGCATCACTGAGTTACCGCATTAGCCGGACAGATTATAATCCGAGTCGGCGCACAATAAAGCAGATTCAACTCAATCACGATGAAGAGTTAATCTAAATGCTCGATAATCTCCAGCTGAGAGAATTACCTGAGAATTAGAAAATGTGAACTTCGTACACTTTTCCATAGTTCTGAGTGACAGCTTCGTTCTTCCCAAAGTCGTGCCGGTACTCAGACCCATCACCCGGAGCGTAGATAAACCAACCAGCATTGTTTCCGCTGCTGAATCTTTCCACGCCGGTTTCGTTGATATTGATCTCGCCCGAATCGGCGAAACAGCGCTGCCTTACAGTGCCATTGTCGTTACGCATCGAGAAGTGCAGATACTCGCCTACGACGTCATAAGTACAAGGGAGCAAGCCGACCTCGGCAGTGGCATAAGCCGGCACAGCGCTGGCCACCAGAAGGGCGGCAGTGACGCCAGCAACGGCAAGAGGCATAGTCTTCTTCATGATTTTCTCCTGACAAAAATTTGACGCGATATTTAAGTGATTTCTTACGTGGTACAGAACTTGAAGATTTAACTAAAGCATAGCAAATATTTACCGTTTTCTAAAAATATTCTTACCGAAGCTGAGTGACACTGAATGTCATTTCGAAACAGCCTCTCAATTGCCACAGACTGTTTACCCAAGGCCACCAACACTCAGGAGCTGGCCGCATAAATCAATTTAAGTGAGTCAATAAATTAATTGACTGATCGAAGATCCCCCGCCACTCGCAATATCATCCTTCAATGCTTCCCGCACCAATCAGCACACCAATCAGCACACCAGTCAGCGCACCAGTCAGCGCACCACCGCAGTTAGCTCACATCTCTGACCACTCTCCACTGCAACCACCTTGAGCACCACTACCACGCACTGTGGTCAGCCTCGGCCCACAACGCGTGGGCAGCATAGTTAAATGTCAAGTTTTATTGACTTAATGTCCAACTCTGCATACATTGAGAGTGTCAATATTTCTTTACATCGGAGCTGCTGATGCCACATCACGAGAAAAGTGCCTGGATCATGGGCATCCTGGCACTGCTGGGATACCTCAGCTATCTACTGCTCGTCTTACCCCAGACCGCGCGAACTCCCCTACCCGAGGTCGAGTACGTCCCAGCAATGCTCTGCACCATCGGCGGCGCCATCATCGTCGCCATCCTGCTGAACATCACGATGTCCGCACTCACGCCGCGAGCCGAGCTGCAACGCGATTCGCGAGACCGGGAAATCAGCCGCTTCGGCGAATACACCGGTCAGGCCTTCGTGGTGATCGGCGCGGTGGGCGCCCTACTACTGGCGATTCTCAGGGTGGATCAGTTCTGGATCGCCAATCTGGTGTACCTGGCCTTCGTGCTCTCCGCACTGCTCAGTTCGATCGCGAAAATCGTAGGCTATCGTCGAGGTTTTCAGACATGGTGAAGCCAACCAGAGTCACCAATAGCATCAGAAGCTTGCGTTTCAATCACGGCGAGATGACCCAGGCCGAACTCGCTGAGCGGATCGGGCTCACTCGGCAGACCGTGATCGCCATCGAACAGGGCCGCTACTCTCCCTCCCTCGAAGTGGCGTTTCAGATCGCTCAGGTGTTCCGAGTACCGCTCGACTCCGTCTTCCAGTACCCCCATGATGAAAAGGACACTCGATGAAAGCCATGGTTCACGACCGATACGGTTCGCCGGAAGTCCTGGAACTCCGAGATATCCCGGTACCGCACCCCGGAGAGGGTGAGGTACTGGTGGAGGTCGGGGCCGCCGGAGTTGATCGCGGGACTCACCATTTGATGACCGGACTGCCCTATCTACTCAGGCTTTTCGGCTACGGCTTAACCGCTCCTCGGCAGCGCACCCCCGGGCGTGACTTCGCTGGCCGGGTGATTAAGCTCGGCCCCGGCGTCAGTGACTTCGCCGTCGACGATCAGGTTTTTGGTATCTGCGCGGGCGCATTCGCCGAGTACGCGGTGTGCTCGACGAAGCTGATCGCCCGCAAACCCGCATCACTGAGCTTCGTGGAGGCCGCTGCTTTGCCCACTTCAGCCGTCACCGCGCTTCTCGCCTTACGGGATGCCGGAAAACTCAGGGCAAACCAGCGGGTGCTCATCCTGGGATCTGCTGGCGGCGTCGGAAGCTTCACGGTGCAGATCGCCAAGCTGATGAGGGCCCGGCCCACCGGGGTCTGCAGTAGCCGCGGGCTTGAACTGAGCCGTTCTCTCGGTGCCGACAGAGTGATCGACTATACCGAGAACGATCTCAGTGCAGAGCGAGACTACGATCTGGTGATCGACATCGGCGGCGACAGATCGCTCAGCAGACTACGGCGTCTGCTCACCCCGCAAGGCACCTTAGTCATTGTCGGCTCCGAAAAGGGCGGCCGCTTGACCGGTGGCGTCGGAAGATCCTTTCGCGCGGCTCTGCTCTCACCCTGGGTAAAGCACAAACTGGTTGCGTTGATGTTCACCGAAAACGCAGAATCTCTGCGCTCGGTCGCCGAACTCGTCGACGCCGGAGAGCTCTCCCCGGTGATCGAGCGGAGTTATCCACTGCGCGAAGCGGCCGAGGCGATTCGGCAGATTGGCCGGGGCGGCACGCTCGGTAAGCTCGTGGTCACCGTCGCTCCATCGGATCGCCCAGCTTAAAGCACTGATGGCCTGGTTCATTGAACCAGGCCATCAGCAATACCTGATGAATTAGGAAGTAGCCACGCCGCTGGTGCTGGTGATCCAGGCTGCATGCCTGGTCAGGTTGGCGTAGTTGGAACCGGCGTTGATGTTCGCACCGGGATCCGAGGTGTCGCCGGTGGAGCAAACGCCGACGATCTTGCCGCCGATGATCAGCGGGCCACCGGAATCGCCGTGGTTGGCTGCGCCGTTGACGCCCTGAATGTGAACAGCGCGTCCCAGGTAGGCATCAGAGCTGGTGCCGAGCACCTTGATGTTGGCCTGGAAGAGACCGGTTGCCTGAACGGCATTGGCACGACGTCCATAGCCCATGATGACGCCGGTGTCGTTCTTCTTCGTGGTGTAGCTGGTCGCCACGGTCGGGTAAGAGCTCAACGCGTGCGAAGTGGAGAGGTGCACCAAAGCGACATCTCCGTAGGGCGAGGACTTGAACTGATCCACCACGATGCCAGGGCCACGATCAGTGGTGCTGTTGCTGTAGTAGACCTTCATTGCGGTGGTTCCATCAACGCAGTGGTTTGCGGTCAGAACCCAGTTCGCGGAGATTGCTTCACCGGTGCAGCCGTAGCTTGCGGTGCCGCCCTGCTGGAAGACTAACTGAACTGCCCACGGAGTGGCCGGCGCCTGGGTTCCGCCCACGATCTCGGGGGCGGGGGTTGCAGCGGTAGCTGCGCCTGAGCTGAGCAAAGCCATCGCGGCTGCTCCAGCGCCAATAAGGACCGACTTGAAAATCTTGTTCATACCTATCCTTTGTTTGTGTTCACGACTGGCCACCATGCTGGCCAGTCTCCACTCGAGACGCAGCAATTTAAGTTGCTTCCCGTGATGAACGTTACAACTCTGGAGCTTTATCAGGAGCGACTCCCAGCCAATTAAGAGCTAACTGAAATCTTTCTTGCAGAAATCCGTAGTTAACCTGTCAATTACCTGAAAGCCGCTCAGCTGGGCTTCAGCGGCATGGCTAGGAATCCCGGACGACAGGCGATAAAAAGGACGGCGGCCTGAGCACCTGAGTGCCCAGACCGCCGTCCCCGAAAAGTTAATGGCAGATCAGACGCCGGATTTGGTCTTGATCCAGCTACGCGAATCCGTCAGGTTGGCGTAGTTGCTTCCGGCATGGGTATCGGAACCCGGATCAGCGACGTCACCGGTGGAGCAGACGCCGACGATCTTGCCGCCGACGATCAGCGGGCCACCGGAATCACCATGATTGGAAGCTCCGGAGACGCCCTGTACGTGCACGGCCTTGCCATTGTAGGCATCGGTGCTAGAACCGAGGACCTGGACGCTGGCCTGGTAGAGGCCGGTCGGCTCGACGCCATTTGCGCGCAGGCCGTAGCCCATGATGGTGCCAGCATCACCCGAGGTGGGGGTGTAGCTGGAAGCCAGCGTCGGGTAGGAGCTCAGCGCATGTGAACTGGAGAGATGCACCAGGGCGACGTCACCGTAGGGTGAGCCGTAGACCTGATCCGCTGCCACCGGGGTGCCCGGGTTGGAGGTGCTGTTGCTGTAGTAGACATCCATCCAGCTGATTCCGTCGACGCAGTGCTGCGCAGTGAGTACCCAGCTCGCAGAGATGGCCTCACCGGTGCAACCGTACTGATCGCCGTTCAGTTCGAAGGTGAGCTGAACCTCCCAGGGGGTTGCCGGGGCTTTGGTTCCGCCAATGATCTCCGGAGTGGGAGTTGCGGCAGTGGCCGCGCCCGAACCGAGGAAAGCCATAGCGGCTGCACCCGCACCAATAAGGACCGACTTGAAAATCTTGTTCATACCTATCCTTTGTTTTGTGCTCAGGACCGGCCGCTGCCGACCGATCTCCACATGGATCGGGCCGATCGGCCTCAGGTCCTCGACGAACGTTACTCCGGCGAACTAAACCGGTCCAGGATTCTCAGCTAACTTTGAGCCAGCTAGGGAGCAGCTCGCAGTTTGAGCGCTCTATCCTGTTAATTCGCTGGGAGCAGATAGGTGAACTCCCAGCGAACCGGAATTTTACAACTGACGCAAGGCGCCGTCCAGATCTGCGATCAGATCAGCGGCGTCCTCAATGCCCACCGAGAGGCGGATCAGGTTCTCTGGTACCGCCAGCTCAGTGCCCTTGACCGAGGCGTGAGTCATCTCCGAGGGATAGTTCATCAGGGATTCGATGCCGCCGAGCGATTCGGCCAGGGTAAACAGCGTGGTGGATTCGGCCACCGCCCGAGCTGCCGCTGCTCCACCGCTGAACTGAACCGAGATCATCCCGCCGAAAGCCTTCATCTGACGCTTCGCCAATTCATGTCCCGGATGCTCAGGCAGCCCTGGATAGAGCACTCTCTGCACTCCCGGACGCCCCTGCAACCACTGTGCGATCTGCAGCGCATTGGCCGAATGCCGGTCCATTCGGACTCCGAGCGTCTTCAAACCCCGGGTGGTCAGGAAGGCATCCATCGGGCCGGAAACCGCACCTACCGCGAACTGTACGAAGCCGATCTTCTCGGCCAGCTCGTCATCACGGACGATCACCGCACCGCCGATCACATCGGAGTGCCCGCCGATGTACTTGGTCGTCGAATGAACCACGATATCCGCGCCGAGTTCGAGCGGGTTCTGCAGGTAAGGAGAAGCGAAGGTGTTATCCACCAGCAGGAGCGCCCCCTGGGCATGGGCCAACTCGGCGAGGGCCGCGATATCGGTGATCTTCATCATCGGGTTGGACGGCGTTTCCACCCAGAACAATTTGGTGCTGGAATTCGCCGCAGCGGCGACCTGCTCCAAGGAAGCCATGTCGACAGTGGAATGCGTGATCCCCCAGGGTCCGAGTACTCGATTGATCAACCGGTAGCTGCCGCCGTAGGCGTCGTTGCCCAGCACAATGTGGTCGCCGGGGCGCAGCAGGCCCCGGATCAGCGAGTCCTCTGCCGCCAGCCCTGAAGAGAAGGAGAACGCATGCTTACCGTGTTCGACGGCGGCCAGCTGAGCTTGCAGGGAATCCCGGGTCGGGTTGGTGCCACGGCCGTATTCGTAGCCGTTGCGCAGCTGACCGATGCCGTCCTGCGCGAAGGTGGACGACTGGATGATCCCCCCGACGACGGCGCCGGTTACCGGGTCGGGCTCTTGACCGGCATGGATGGCACGGGTGCTGAACCCCAGGTCACTGGTCTCTTTCACAAAAACTCCTCAGTATCGACGGCACCTCTGAGGTGCCTGAGTACGCGCGTTCTGGGCCGCCGCAAAGGGCAGAATACCGGCCAGGAAATCAATCCTGCAGATAGAACAGCAAATCGTGGCGGGTCAGAATTCCCACCGGGGCACCGACGAAGGTAACCAACAGGGCATCGACGTCCTGCAGTTTGGCGCGCGCCGCGGAAATCGGCTCCAGCGAACCGATAATGGGCAGGGTCGCCGTCATATGCTCAGTGATCTTGTCGGTCATCTTGGCTTCACCACGGAACAATTTAGCGGTCAGCAGGCGCTCATCGACCGAGCCGATCACCTCACCCATCACCACGGGCGGTTCAGCGGTCAGCACGGGCACCTGGGAGACGCCGTACTCGTCCATCAAGCGGACCACATCGCGCACCGTCTCATTGGGATGGATGTGCACCAGGTCGGGCAGCTGTCCCGTCTTCGAACGCAGCACCTCGCCCACGGCAGGCTGATCGGTGACTTTCAGGAAGCCATAGCTCTGCATCCACTCGTCATTGAAGATCTTCGCCAAGTAGCCTCGCCCGGAATCCGGCAAGAGCACTACGACGACGTCGTCCGGGCCTAGCTCTCGAGCCACTCGTAGGGCGGCGACCACGGCCATCCCGCTCGAGCCGCCGACCAGCAGTCCCTCTTCACGGGCCAGCCGCCTGGTCATCTCGAAACTCTCCGCGTCGGAGACGGCGAGCACCTGATGCGGCACCGCGGGGTCATAGGAACCGGGCCAAATATCCTCTCCGACGCCTTCTACCAAATAGGGACGTCCGGTGCCGCCGGAATACACCGACCCTTCAGGGTCGGCGCCGATGATCTTCACTTCGCCACTCGGGCGATCGGCGGAGATCTCGCGGAGGTAGCGGCCGGTGCCGCTGATCGTGCCGCCGGTGCCGACGCCCGCCACGAAATGCGTGACCTTACCTTCGGTATCCCGCCAGATCTCTGGGCCGGTGGACTCATAGTGGCTGAGCGGGCCGTTCGGATTGGAGAACTGATCAGGCTTGAAGGCTCCTGGAATCTCCTTAACCAGACGGTCGGAAACCCCATAGTAAGACTGCGGGGAATCGGCGGCCACCGCGGTAGGAGTCACCACCACCTCGGCCCCATAGGCGCGCAATGCGGCGCGCTTGTCCTCGGCGATCTTATCCGGCACCGCGAACACGCAGTGATAGCCGCGCTGCTGCGCCACCATAGCCATCGCCACGCCGGTATTGCCCGAGGTCGGTTCCACCACCGTGCCGCCGGGAGCGATCTTTCCTTCGCGGGCAGCTTCATCGAGCATTTTGACCGCAATGCGATCCTTGGCTGAGCCACCCGGGTTGAAATACTCGACCTTGGCCAGAACCGTGGCTTGAATCCCTTCGGTGACTTTATTGAGTTTGACCAAGGGGGTATTGCCGATGAGATCTAGCACCGAATTCGCGTATTTCATGGTGTCCAGCGTACCTTCTGAAGCCCTTAGCTAGAGAACCAGAAAGCCGAAATCAGCGGTGATCATCGCGCTAAAGCGCCGCAGACTGGGAAGCGCGTCTTAATAAGTAACCTTGTTCTGCAACCATCTTGTTGCAGAACAAGAGGTTCAAGATTGCTTTGCCGGCAAACCCTCAACGGCAAATTGCTGCAACCCCGCCACCACCGCTTTGACCATCCGCCGGTAGCTCTGGTCCAGATCATCACTCAGCCGGAACCCACCGTTCAGTTCCAGGGTCAAAAAACCGTGGAATGCGCTACGCACCAGGCGGACCGCATCGACGTCCAATCTCGGGGGTATCTGGAACCCACGCAGCACTCCACTTATCAGGGAAACCGCAGCGGCACCAGCCCCAGCCAACTCTGCATCAGCGGGATCTTCGGGATCTGCCGCCAACTGCGTAGCCAGATACCGCCCGGGGGTCTCTAGCGCAAAGCTGCGCCAGCTTTCCGCCAGCGCCTGCACGGCCTGCGGCCCAGCCCGACCCACCGTGGCAACGCTCATTCGCTCAGTTAACTGGCCGACTGCAACCAGGGCAACAGCCCTTTTCAGGTCCGCCAGCGAGGCAACGTGCTTATAGAGGCTGGGCACCGCAACTCCGGCGCTGGCGGCCACCGCAGCCAGGGTCAGCTCGGTGAACCCGTGCACTCCGCCGTCGTCCACCGCTTTGAGCGCGGCGAGGGTGACGGTTTGGCGGTTCAACCCAACTCTAGGCATGCGCTCTCCAGGACTGCCCCTCGCGGAGTCCACTCAGGAATTCCAAGGTTTGGGGAATCACTAGTTCCGGCCGCTGACGATGCGGATAGTGACCACTTTCCGGCACCAGTTCGGATTGCGCGCCGAACTGGGCGATCCACTCGCTTTCTGCGCTGGGATCTGGAAAATCCGTGTCGAGCGCTCCCACAAAAACCCGCATCGGAGTCTTCAGTCTGGGCAGCCGGTCATCGATCACGCTGTGATCCAGTTGCAAGAGCAGTTCACGCAAGGAACGCAGCCGCCCAGGCTCGTGAAGCTTCGCTTTGATCTCAGCGAGATGTGCATCCAGGTCAGCGGGCAGCACACCCTTATTGAGGCTTCGATAATAGGCCGCCCATAGCGTCGCACCCCAGGGCGGAATGAAGGCCAGCCGATAGAGGAATTTGATCATCGCCAAGGCGAACGCCGGGAACTTCGGGTTCCGCATAAAGGGACTGTAGAGCACGATTCCTGGGATCAGCTCGGGGCGTTCGGTGGCAGCCCAGACTGAGACCGCCCCGCCGAGCGAATTGCCCACTACGACGGCGGGCTCGCCCAGCTGCTCGGCGAGCGCCAGCAGGTCTTGAGCGGTCACCGCATCGCCGTGCTCGCGGAAAGTGACATCCGATTCCCCGTGCCCTCGAAGATCCATCACGGCGACTCGATAGCCCTCGGCGACCAGGGCGGCACTGAGCTCCGCGTAGCTGGAACGCAGATCCCCTAGACCCGGAACAGCAATGAGAAGCGGGCCCTCGCCTGCTATGGAATAGGCGATGCGACCATCCGGTCGATCCAAAAATTTAGTCTCCATAGCTTTAAAGCTAATATCATTAGCTTTATCTGGCAAGTCCCCTCTTTACGCGTTCAGACCTGCGGATGAGGCTTCCTTGCCCCGGGCGATTCTGCGCACCGCGAGTTCGGCCAGCAGCGCCGCGCCGTCGGGAAGCACCGAATCGTCGAAGGCGGCCCGCGGTGAATGGTTCCCCTCGGCTTCAGCAGGGTTCTCCGCCGAGCAGGCGCTGAGGAAAACGTAGCTTCCGGGGACCTCGTTGAGTACAAAGGAGAAGTCCTCGCCACCGGGCAAGGGATCCGCCATCAGGTCGAAGCGCTCCGGGCCGAAGAGCTCCTCGATGACGCCTCGGGCGAAGGCGAACTCGGTTTCGTCGTTTACCGTGACCGGGTACACCCGCTCAAACTGGACTTCGGCCTGTAAACCGTGCGCCGCCGCAATACCTTTCATCAGCTGGACGCTGAGCGCTTCGGCTTGTTCACGACTCCGGGCGCTAAAGGACCGCACCGTGGCGTCGAATTCGGCGCTGTCCGGAATGATGTTCTCTTTGCTGCCGACGGCGATCCGACCCACGGTGACCACTATCGGTTCGAAGATATCGAAGTGCCTGGTGACCATGGTCTGCAGGGCGAGCACCGCCTCGCAGAGCGCCGGAACCGGATCGTTCGCCCGGTAGGGCGTGGAACCGTGCCCACCCTGACCGATGAATTTCACCCGGAGGTTATCCGGAGAGGCCATCAGGGTCTTCGGCTTGCCACTCCAGACACCTAGCGGGTGCTTATCCGACATGACATGGAGGCCATAGGCCGCATCAGCACGCTTGCCGGTGACGTCGAGTAGTCCTTGCTCAATCATCGGCTCAGCGCCGCCCGGGCCCTCCTCCGCGGGCTGGAACATGAAAATCACATCGCCGGCCAGCTGATCGCGGATGGCGTGCAAGATCTTGGCCGCGCCAACCAGCCCCGCGACGTGCAGATCATGACCGCAGGCGTGCATCGCCCCGTTGGCCGATCTGAAGGGGACGTCCACTAACTCGACCACTGGCAGGCCGTCCATATCCCCGCGAAGCAGCACGACAGGCCGGTCATCCGATTGAACCGCGCCACCTCGTAATACCGCGGTGATCGAACTGAGCCCTTCACCGAGGGTGATCTCTAGGTCCAGCGGTTCGAGGGCTTGCAGGATGCGCTGCTGGGTTTGCGGCAGGTGCAGGCCGATTTCCGGGTTCTGGTGCAGCTCCCGGCGCAGCGCGATGATCTCGTCGGCGAAGCCTGCGGCAAGTTCCTGGGTTTGGGTCGTCATATTCCCCAGCTTATATTCCCGCCCCAGTTCGCGGCTGAGACTCCTTCCCAGCACGCTGTGACAGATAGAGCCGGAATACTGGCTTCATACCGACATGATCTGTCACAGCGTGGGGGTGAGAGGGGTCAATCGCCCTTGACGTTGATGATCTGTCGCAGGGTGTGCTTGATCCGCACCAGCGGCTGAGCATCCTGCATCACCGTATCGATGGGCTTATAGGCCTGCGGGATCTCATCCACAAAAGCCTCGGTATCCCGGAACTCAATACCGGTCATCGCCTCTCGCAGCTGCTCCAGATTGAAGGTCTGGCGTGCCTTGGACCTGGAGAACTCTCGGCCCGCGCCGTGTGGAGAGGAATTCAGCGACATCTTGTCCCCCAAACCCTCGACAACATAGGACGCAGTGCCCATCGACCCCGGAATCAACCCGGGAACTCCGGGCTCCGCCTTGATCGCGCCCTTGCGGGAAAGCCAGACGGACTTACCGAAGTGCGTCTCCCGCTCGGTGAAGTTGTGGTGACAGTTGATCCGCTTCTGCTCCTGAACCGGCTCTCCGGCCCATTCGGAGAACTGGCGCAACACCCGATCCATCATCTCCTCACGGTTGAACAGCGCGAACTGCTGCGCCCACTTCAACTCCCTGATGTACTTGCTGAACTCCGGCGTCCCCTCCACCAAATACGCCAGGTCAGGGTCAGGCAGTTCAATCCAGTACTGCCTGGCGATTCGCTGCGCTTCCTTGATATGGTGCTGCGCGATCTTGTTCCCCACACCCCGGGAACCGGAGTGCAGGAAGAGCCAGACGGCGTCGTCCTCGTCGAGCGACACCTCGATGAAGTGGTTTCCGCTCCCCAGGGTGCCCAGCTGAAGCTCCCAGTTCCCGGCGTACTCCGCGGGGTCGAACTCCGCCTTCTGAGCGAGCGCTCGCAACTGCTCAATGCGCGGTGCCGCGGTGGCAACCAGCTTGCGGTTGTACTTACCGGCAGACAGCGGAATGGCGCGCTCAATCTGCTCGCGCAGCGTCTTGCGGTCCTCCGGCAGCTGAGAGGCGGTGAACTGGGTTTTGACGGCGATCATCCCGCAGCCGATATCCACACCCACCGCCGCGGGGATAATCGCCCCCAGGGTAGGAATCACGGAGCCCACCGTGGCCCCCTTCCCCAGGTGTGCGTCCGGCATCAGAGCCAGGTGCGGGAAGATGAACGGCATGGCCGAGGTGACTTCGGCCTGTTCCATCGTCTTCTCGTCGATGATGGAAGCCCAACTGTAAAGCTTGCTATTGATTTTCTTCATGAGTCTTTCCTAGTGATTCCTTGGATGAGTTCTTCAAGGTTCGGAACCGCTGGCCAGCTGATCCCCTTCAGTCCTTGAATTACTGGACTGAGTGGGCAAAGAAAAAGCCCCGAACCTGTCTGGTTACGGGGCGCGATAGCACAGAGCTAATTACACCGGTAACCCGAACATTTGCGGCTCTTCCTGCCGGAAGGCACGCAAAAAGCCATCACGGTGTAGTTGTTTCACGAAGCTGGAAACCACGGTGCTGCCTTTCTGCTCGGGTTGAGCGCTCCTGTCTGGAGCACCAGGCAACAATAACAGGCGATGGTCTCTGGGGGAAGGGACTGTCCATGGAACGGAGGGCTGAATCCATCGCGTGGCAGGATACTGATATGCAAACCGTGCGCAGCTGGGCCCTTCCGGGAACAGCCTTGCTGCTCGGCGTCCTCAGCCTGTTTTCCGGTCTGCTGCCCTGGCCGGAATTCCTGGTACTCGCCGAACGTACCGTGCCAATTCTGCTCTTCGTGGTGGCCATGACGGTCGTCACCGAACTAGCCGACGACGCCGAAGTGTTCCAAGTGCTGACCTCCAAGCTGGCGCTGTGGTCCAGCGGGGCCGGGCGTCGAGGCAAGGTTCTGCTGCTCTGGCTGATCGTGGTCGCGCTCTCGACGCTGAGCACCGTTTTCCTGTCCCTGGACACCACAGCGGTTCTGGTCACCCCGGTGGTCGTGCTGCTCGCCTTACACGCGCGAATTCCACCCTTGCCCTTCGCACTCACCACTGTCTGGCTGGCCAATACCGCTTCCTTGCTCTTACCCGTTTCTAATCTGACGAATCTGCTGGCACAACACGCCCTGGCGATGACCCCCTGGCAATTCGCCGGGCTGCTCTGGGCTCCGGCGCTACTCGGCGTGGTGATCCCGGTGAGCTTCATTTGGCTGCTCTTTCGCTCCAGATTGCAGGGGAGCTACCAGCCTCCGGACCCCGACACCGCACCGGATAAGCCGCTCTTGCTGATCAGCGGCTTCACGGTTGCACTTTTGCTGCCGGCGTTGGTGAGCGGCCTGCCAGTGGAATATCCCGCCTTGGTCGCGGCAGCTCTGCTGATCTGCGCTTTTCTTCTACGGCGTCGCAGCTCCTTGAACTGGCGGATCTTGCCGGTGAAACCGCTGCTGCTCACCATTGGCTTATTCCTCGTAGTGCAGACCCTGCTGGTGCACGGTCTGCCGAAACTCTTAGCCGGCGCCGCCGGAGAAGGTGGGGGTCTGGGAGATTTACTGCAACTCAGCACTCTAGCCGCACTCACCGCGAACGCGGCCAATAACCTGCCCGCTTATCTGGCGCTGGAACCCACCGCAGGAAGTCCATTTCGGTTGGCGGCCCTGCTGATCGGAGTCAACCTCGGCCCTTTGATCACACCCTGGGCGTCGCTGGCGACCTTGCTCTGGCACGAACGGCTCAAAGCCCTGGGCATCTCAGTGCCCTGGTGGCGTTTCGTGCTGCTCGGACTGGTGCTGACTATTGTGCTACTGCCCTTGGCGGTACTGGCTCTCTGGCTGAGCGCCGGATTACCGGGGTAAGGCTAATCTGTGCGGGTGAAGCCAGCTTGTCCGGTGAGGCCAGTAGCTGAATCACCGGGCAAAGCCGTTGTCGGGGTGCTGTGCGACGATATAAAAATGCACGCCTCAGTTCATCAGAGATTCTGGCGCCCAGCTGGAGCTTATTCTTTGAATGCCAGCATCGGCGTGCTGCGCCGTAGCAGCTCCGATCCTTGCATGCTCTTCCATGAAGGTGCCTGGTGGCTGGCTTTCCGTGCTTCCGGAAACGCCGTCAGCTTGCGCTTGCAAGCCATCGAGGGCGGCGTGCAGGCCAAAGCCTTCGGCCCGGGTGCCGAGACGGCGTTGGAAGCCCTGCCCGCTCTCCTGGGGGAGAACGATGACTGGAAAGAATTCGATTCAGCAACCTTCCAGAGCTCACTCCCTCCGCTGGTGCGAGAGGCCCGACGTCGAAATCCGGGGGTGCGATTACCTGCCACCGGGAGGGTGATTGATTCGCTGATTCCCGCCGTCTTGGAGCAGAAAGTCACCGGCCAAGAGGCCTTCCGAGGCTACCGTCTGCTGATCCGCTGGTACGGCTCCGAGCCGCCAGGCCCTGCACCAACCGGATTGCGGCTCGCACCGAGTCCCGAAGAGTGGCTGAAAATCCCCTCCTGGGATTGGCATCGCGCGGGAGTCGGACCACAGCGCTCGGATACCTTGATGCGTGCCTTGAAACGCTCAACGGGCTTAGCACGGCTTGGCCAGGCCGAAGCAGCAGCCGCCAGCCAGGCGCTGCAAAGCATCCCGGGGATCGGGGTCTGGACGGCGGCAGAGGTATTGCAGCACAGCCACGGCGACCCGGATTCGATCGCCGTAGGTGATTACCACCTCGCCGGATTCGTGGGAACCGCACTCACCGGAACCCCGGTGGAGGACGACCGAATGCTGGAACTACTGGAGCCGTGGCGTGGCCATCGGCAACGAGTGGTGAGATTGCTCTATCTCTCCGGGACCGTGAAGGAGCGGCATGGACCACGAATGAGTGTGCGGGATTATCGTAAAATTTGAATTTTCAAGGAGTAACATGACCATCGCTATTCGTCGCTATGCGGACTCGGACTGGACTGAGATCTGCCGGATTCACGATGCTGCTCGACTCGATGAACTTCGGCCCACGGTGGGTCTTGAAGCCTTTCTCAAGCTGGAATCAACGTATGAAAACGAAGAACTCTTCGCAGGCGAGGTCTGGGTTGCTGAGTTGGACGGCGACGTCGTCGGTTTCATCGCTCATAACGATGAGGAGATCACCTGGACCTATGTTGATCCGCAGCACTATCGACAGGGCGTGGCCAGCGCTATGCTGCGACACGTACTAGACCGGGCCAAAGGTCCGATGGAACTGGAGGTACTCGACGGCAATGAGCACGCCCGGGCGGCCTATGAAAGCGTCGGTTTTGTCTGGACAGGCACCACCACCGGCAAATTGGCGGGCAATGAGTCCTTCCAAGCCACCGGTCATACGCTGCGGTGGACGCCACCTGAACTCTAGGGTTTGGGGTCCAACAATCGAGACACGGAAAGCTCGTCTTTCAGCGCACGCACGAAGCACCATAAGCTGACTCGATGAGCACCGTCCTGCATCTCGCCGAAGCCTCCCGTTGGAAGGCCGCCCAAGATCACGCCACTGACTATCGAGAATCCACCAAAGGGCACAGTCTCGACGAGATCGGTTTCATCCATGCATCGACGTCGGCCCAATTGCCTCGGGTGGCTGAATTTCTTTATTCGGATGAGCAGATCGATGTAGTGCTCCTGGTGATCGATCTGGCTGCTTTGGCTGCTTCAGGGGTGGGTGTCCGTTGGGAAGACGGCGGCAATGGCGAACTCTTTCCCCATCTCTATGGCCCGCTGGCAAGCTCGGCAGTGCGTGCCGTGCTGGCTGTTAGCTTTGAAGGTGGACGGTTTCAGCTACCCGATCTTTCTGGCTTCCAGGTGCTCGCCGAACCCCCGCACCCGCTGACAGAGGATGACTCGGCGTCCCGAAGCTCTAGCGGTAGGCTTGAGGTTATGAGTGATCTGGTGAACCTTCGAGCTACTTTTATCCCTAACGACGGCGAGCAGTTCCGCGTGCGCCTCGCCCTCGACATCGCGATTGAAGAAGTCGTGAAAGAACCGGGATGCCTGCGCTATGAAGTCACCGAGGATACCCCGGAACGCATTGTGCTCACCGAGCAGTGGGAATCCGAAGAGGCCTTGGCCGTGCATGGAAAAGGCTCGGCCGTACAGGACCTCAACGAATCGTTGTCCGCCCTGCTGGCCGAGCCCGTCAAGCTCGATAAATTGCCCTAGCTCGCGAGCCTATATCCCGCTCTGCCTGAGCCGAGCTACTTCTTTTCAGCTTCTGCCTTCTGCGCAGCAACCGCCGCGTGCACCTCGGTCATGTCCAGCCCTTTGACGGCGATAATGACCTCTTCGAGCTGACTCGGGTTCAAAGCACCGGGCTGCGAGAAGACCAGAACCTTTTCGCGGAAAGCCATCAGGGTCGGAATCGAGGTGATATTCGCCTCGGCGGCGAGCTGCTGCTCGGCTTCGGTATCGACTTTGGCGAACACGACGTCGTCGTGCTTCTCCGAAGCTGCGGAGTAGGTCGGAGCGAAGCGCAAACAAGGCTGGCACCAACCCGCCCAAAAATCGACCAGCACAATATCGTTGCCCTCGACCGTGGGGCCGAATGTCTCACCAGTGATGTCTAAAGTCGCCATATCCTCAGCCTATCTCTTGAGGGCCCCGATCCGAACTTGTGAGGATTGGGAAAGAGATGGGCGCTATCTCTTCAGGATTTCCCGCACAACGTTCTTCACTCGGCTCATATTCCAGCCCGACCCCGTCGAGTGTGTAGATCTACATCTTAAACGCCGTCAAAAGGTGCAGATCTACACACTCGATGGGAGTGAATCGCTTCAGTCCAGGGCTACCGGCTCGACGATGATCCAGCGTACCGAAGTCACCCTGGGCTCCAGGCTCAGCCTGCTGACGGCGGCCTCCAGCAGCCGATCGTCACGCTCTTGCGCGGAGAGCTCTGCCGCTATCCGCACCTCTCCCGGCGTCGAGGTATCAGAGGACTGCACCGACCGCAGCCGGAACTCGGGCAGGCTGACCGCGTGCACGATCAGGGTCCGCAGGTGCGCCTCGGCGTCCTCGGCGCAACGGACTTCGAAAAGGTAGTCCACCGAGACCGGCTCGCGTCCGCCGTCGGGAGCTTTATCCATTAGCCGACCCAGCGGCCTTAGCAGCATATTCGCCAGCATAATGGCCACCGTGCCTGCCGCCGCCAACGCGAACTCACCCGCTCCGGCGAGGGCTCCGATCGCAGCTGTGGCCCAGAGGGTTGCCGCGGTGTTCAGCCCGGTCACCGAGGCACCTTGTTTCATAATGACGCCGGCACCCAGAAAGCCGATGCCGGAGACGATCTGCGCGGCCACTCGGGTGGGGTCGGCACCCGGACCGTTGAAGCTGTAGGCGCCGAAGATCACGAAGAGAGTGGCGCCCAGGCTGACCAGGGCATTGGTCCGCAGGCCGGCCAGCCGGGCCCGCCACTGCCGTTCGAAGCCAACTAAGGCACCCAAACCCAAGCCGCAAAGAATGCGTAGGATCATGTCGAAGAATTCCATCTGTCCACCTCCGGAATACACCAGGACAGCGCGAGAGACTCGGGCGCACACCAGATACGCCCAGAAGAATTGAAGTCACCCCCACGTAGAGCTTTGGCACTGCGCGACGTATCCGAAACCAGTCGGAAGCCACTTGGGACCGCCCCTTAAGCCGAGGCGGCCTGTCCTGATCTTGGGCATCTCTCGATGTCGTCAGATCAGTGGCCTATGTTCGCGCAGGAGCCTCGCCTAACGAGGTGCTGCACTTTCAGTGTGACCCGGAAACCTTGACTCAGTCAAACCGGGGTGCCGTAAAAAATTAAAACGAGTGCGGAGATCTGCCTACTTTGAGGGCTTCAAAACCTGCAGATCTCCACACCCGGCGGGTTCAGGAGGCCTGTGAGACTTTCACCATATTGCCCGAAGGATCCCGGAAGGAGCAGTCGCGAGGACCCCAGGGCTGATCCGTCGGTTCTTGCAGCACCTCGCCGACGCCCGAGGAACTGACCTTCTCAAAGAGCGCGTCCAGATCGTCGGTACTGAACATCACCATCGGCAGCACCCCCTTGGTGAGCAATTCCTGCAGCGCATCGCCGTCAGCCTGAGAACGTCCGGCGTGCGGGGCGGAGAGCACGATGCCAAGCCCTGGCTGAGCCGGGCTGCCCAGGGTGACCCAGCGGAATTCGCCATGGGCGACGTCGTTGAGCACCTCGAGGCCCAAGCCATCCCGGTAAAACCCGAGAGATTCTTCGACATCGTTAACGGTTACATGGGCATATTCAAGTGAAATAGTCATGTCTCTGAGCTTATTCAGCCTGCACGATAGACGCTTCTCGATTCCTGCTCGATTCCAGTACCGGCTTAGCGGTGGGTTTGCTCCGCTGCGGGTTCCGCTTCCGAGGAGGCCTGGTGTTGATCTTCGCCACGCAGGCCGGTATGACCATTACAGCGCGATGTTCCCGAGAGCGATAGGCAGTGGGAGTCTCACCGGTGATCTCGGTGAAACGCGCACTGAAAGAACCCAGGGATGTCGCACCGACAGCCATGCAGGCGTCCGTCACGCTCATTCCATTGCGCAGCAGAGCCATCGCCCGCTCAATCCGGCGGGTCATCAGGTATCCGTAGGGCGTCTCACCATAGGCTGCTTTGAACTGCCGGGAAAAGTGCGCCGGAGACATCAGGGCTCGCCGGGCCATGGTCGGCACATCGAGAGGCAGGGCATAGTCCCGATCAATGAGATCGCGCGCCCGACGGAGGTCAGCGAGAACCGCGAGCTCTTGGGGCGTCATATGAAAAAGCTTACTACCCGATTGTTCTCCCCCTCGAGCGCGGACCTCCGTGCTCGGCAGCGCCACTTGCCAAGGATTGAACAAGTGTTTAGCATATTGAACGTGAGTTCAATCAAGGATGTCGGGCCGCCGCACGAGGACCTAAGCACCCCGGCCAAAATCCGGGATGCCGCCGTCCGATGCTTTGCCGATTCCGGCTTCCAGAAGACCAGCGTTCGCAGCATTGCGAGCGCAGCAGGAGTCAGCCCGGGGTTGATCATCCATCACTTCGGCAGTAAAGACGGCCTCCGTGAAGCATGCGACGAGTTCATCCTCAACAAGGTACTGACGAAGGCGAACGAAGAGTCGAGCTTGCAGGGTTTTCAATCAGTGCTGCAAAATCACCTGAACAACCCAGGCGAATTCGATCTCGAAGTCAGCTATCTGCGACGCGCGGTTTCTGAGGACTCTCCGATGGGGCACAAGGTCATCACTCTGGTGATCGACGAAACCGAGGCGGTGATCCGCGCAGGCATCGCGGACGGGACGATGAACCCCTCCTCGGATGCTCGGGCATTGGCGGTGTTCGTGGCGATGACCAGCCTGGCGATGCTCACCATGTCGGAGCAGATCAACGAAGCACTGGACGCACCGGGGTTCAACCAGGCGATGACGAATCGAATAGCAATCCCGGCGCTGGAACTCTTCACCCACGGACTCTACGTCGACGACAGCTACTTAAAAGCCGCTCAAGAAGTCCTCTCCTCCACCTCTAAAGAAAGTAACAGGCCATGAGCCATCTCTCCTCCGCCGAAACAGCGCTCAATGAAAGGGCGCTCAACGAAACGGCTGAGCCCGCCAACAGCGCTGATTACGCCATTCAAGCCCATCAGATCACCAAGAAATACGGCTCGCGGCTGGCTTTGAACGGTGTCAGCTTCACGATGCCGAAAGGTACCGTTTTCGGCGTCATCGGACCCAACGGGGCAGGCAAGACCACCACGATGCGAACCTTATTGGACATCGTCCGGCCCACCTCGGGCCAGGCCACTGTACTCGGCGTCGACCCGCGCCAGGCCGGGCCCGAGCTGCGTCGCAGAATAGGTTTCCTGCCGGGCGAGCTCATTCTCGATGGCCGCAGCACGGGCCGCAAGCTGCTGCAACACTACGCCGATATCTCCGGGCCAGTATCCAAGGGCTACTTGGAGGAACTCGCCGAACGACTCGGTCTGGATCTCAGCCGCCCGGTGCGCAAGCTCTCCAAGGGCAATAAGCAAAAGCTGGGCATTGTGCAAGCCTTTATGCATAAGCCGGACCTGCTGGTGCTCGACGAACCAACCAGTGGCCTGGACCCGCTGATGCAGCAGGTCTTTTTGGAGCTGGTGGCTGAAGCACGGCAAGCCGGGCAGAGCGTTTTCCTCTCCTCCCATGTGATCAGTGAGATCCAGCAGGCTGCCGATGAGGTGGCGATTCTGCGGGACGGCAAGATCGTCACCATTTCCAGCGTGGAAGAGCTCCGGGCTTCGGCGATCAGGCATCTGAAACTGGTCACCACGGGCATCTCATCCGATGAGTTACGACAACGGTTGGAGGCCCTTGAGGGGGTCGGCAATATCAGCGTGCACTCCAACGCCAACGACGTCGAGGCCAAAGCCACCCTGATCGGCGCCGTTCAACCGGTGATTCAGGCGATCTCCACTTTGCCTTTGCGTGACCTGGTTCTTGAAGAGCCGGATCTTGAAGAATCCGTGCTCAAGCTCTATTCCTCAGATTCGAAAGAGACAGTACGATGACCAGCACAACGGTTGAATTACGACGCGTCCCGCTACCACTTTTCAGCAAGGCTCTCACCGATTCCTGGCGCTCCTTAATCGGCTGGATGATCGGGCTGGCAGCAGTTATCTCGCTGTATTTACCGCTCTATCCCTCCATTGGCGGCAATGCCCAGATGAAAGGCTTGATCTCATCGCTGCCGCCTGAACTCACCAAAGCCATCGGCTATGACGATATTGCCTCTGGCGCAGGCTATGTGCAGGCCACGATCTTTGGTCTGCTCGGCTTCCTGCTGGTATCAATTGCGGCAATAAGTTGGGGAGCTGCCGCCATCGGCGGAGATGAAGAAGCCGGCCAGCTTGAACTCACCTTGGCGCACGGCGTCACTAGAATGCAGATCGTGCTGGAACGCTATGCCGCGATGGCGCTGCGCATTGTGATCCTAGGCGCCTGGGTCTTCGCCCTGATTGCGCTGTTCAATGGGCCGGCAGAAACCACCTTGGACGTGGCCAAGCTCGCGGGTAGCAGTGCGCTTTTCACCGGCCTGGGCCTACTCACCGGTTCGGCAGCGCTGATGGCTGGGGCGATCAGCGGCAGACGAATCTGGGGCATCGGAGTGGGCGCCTTCGTCCCCGTGATTGGCTATGTTTTCAACGCCGTCGGCAATCAGTCGAAGGACTTGGAGTGGTTGCACGCGCTCTCACCCATCAGCTGGGCTTACGCCGACAAACCGTTGATCAACGGTGCCAATGGTTGGGCACTGCTGGCCTTGTACGGCATCTCACTGGTGATGGCGGCCGTGTCAGTGATGGCGCTACGGCGCCGCGACGTCGGAGTCTAAGACCTCGACTCCGCAGCCCTCCGGTGACGGCTAGTGATCGCTGGCCGCCACCGCGAGGTGCTTGCGACCGAGTAGCACGACGACGATGCCGATCACGATGGCGAGGGCAGCGGCAAAGAAGGGAACCTGCTCGCCGAAGTGCTCCCCCAGCTGCGCAGCGATGAAAGGCGCGAGTGCCCCGCCCAGCCAGCGGACGAAGTTGTACCCGGCACTGGCCACCGGTCGCGGAGCGTCTGAGACGCCCATTGCCAATTCGGTGAAGAGCGTGTTGTTGATGCCCAGCAGCGCACCCGAGATGACGACGAGAGTGACCACCAGGGGTATCGAGTGGCCAGCGGCGAAGCCCAAGCCGAGCAACACTAACCCGAGCGCAATCAAGGTGGCGACAATAACCCGAGTGGTGCCGAACATCCTTTGCAGCACGGGGGCGACGAACACCGAGGTGATGGCTAAGCAGACACCCCAGCCGAAGAAGACCGTGCCAATACCGTAGGCATCCATACCGAGAACGAAAGGTGTGAAGGCCAGAATGGTGAAGAACCCAAAATTGTAGAACAGCGCGCTGCCCGCGGTGAACCGCAGACCCTTATGCCCCAATGCCAGTAGCGGATCCCGCAGCCGGGTTTTCACCGCGGGCGGAGTCATTTTGGGCAGCAGCGCCATACAGGCAATAAAGGCAATCGCCATGGCGGTGGCCGTTCCGAAGAACGGCGCCCGCCACTGCCAGCCGCCCAGCAAGGCACCCAGCAACGGCCCGAGAGAGATGCCCAGGCCCAGAGCTGCTTCATAGAGAATGATCGCGGTAGCTGTCCCGCCGCTGGCGACGCCCACGATAACGGCGAGCGCGGTGGCAACGAATAAGGCATTGCCCAGACCCCAGCCGGCCCGGAAACCCACCAACTGGCCGACGCTGCCGGAGAAACCGGAGAGGGTGGCGAAGACGACGATCAGAACCAGGCCGATCAGCAGGGTTTTCTTGCCGCCGATGCGAGACGAGACCCAACCGGTGAACAGCATCGCAACGGCGGTGACCAAGAAGTAGCTGGTGAAGAGTAACGACACCTCCGAAGGACTCGCTTGCAGATTCTTGGCGATGGCCGGCAGGATCGGATCGACCAGTCCGATGCCCATAAAGGCGAAAACAGCCGCAATGGCAGTGGCCCACACCGCAATCGGTTGCTTGAGCATTGAGACTTTCTCTTCGTGGAGGATTTCTTCAACGGATTCCACACTCTGATGAGTTGACACTGGTATTTCCCTAGTTTCCCTGAGTAAATGTGCTGTTGAGTTGGGCGATGACCGGAATGGCTGCACGGAGGCATTCTTGCTGTGCAGGACTCAGCCGGGCGAGAAGCTCTGCCATCAGTTCGTTACGGCGCGTATTGCTTTGCGTGACGATCTCACGGCCAGACTCACTCAAACGGATGACGACGGCTCTTGAATCCTCCGGGTCGGTGCTCCGTTCCAGATAGCCGAATGTTTCAAGCCGTTTGATCGCCTCGGTAGCGCTGGGAACCTTCATGCCCAAGTTGGCGGCGATCGCGCTGACCCGCAGGCCGTCGTCGGCAACCATATTCAAGAGACTGAGTTGCGCCGCGGAAAGCTCGGCTTCGACATCGAGCTGGCGGACGAAGTACACGCTCTGGCGCAGAGAGTCCCGATAGTCCGCAGCGAGTTGAAGCAGCTCAGTGTCTTTTCCGTTCATACTTAGGTAGCCTAACAGTTAGGGTGCCTAAGTACAAATTGAAGCACTCATCGTAGGATCAGTTCTCGCCATCCTTATGGGAGCTAGCTCCCACGTTCAATCTGGCTCCTGAGGTGAAGGCCACCCAATCAAAGTCGGAGTGAGTAACCTAACTTCTGCAATCCTCGAATTCGGCAATCTCTAGAGACAGTTAACTTATTCTTGGGGACATGACTCAAGACCAATGGAGTAGGCACTCACAATGGCCAATGCTTACTGCTGCGCTACTTTTCCTCGTGGCATATTCCATCCAAGTCATTGCCAACCTTCAACCAGATCAAGCAATCGCAATAGAAATCATTATCGCAATCACTTGGGTGGCCTTCGCCGTCGACTACATCGTAGCCCTCTGGCTAGCACCTAGGAGGGGGCGTTGGTTCCTCAGAAATCTTCACGAACTAGTTATTTTGATCTTGCCCGCTCTTCGCCCGTTGAGATTGCTACGCCTACTTACCCTCATACGAATCCTTCAAAGATCGGGAGGAAATGCTCTTCGTGGTCGAGTCGTCAGCTACGTTCTCGTATCAGCTACGCTCCTTATTTACGCCGGAGCATTAGCTGTACTCGATTCAGAAGAAAATACCCCTGGTTCTAATATCACGAATATCTGGGATGCTCTTTGGTGGGCAGTAACCACAATAACCACCGTCGGTTACGGAGATCATTATCCGATTACCGCTATCGGGCGATTGGTTGCTGTGGGACTGATGATTGGCGGCATCGCAGTTCTTGGTGTTGTCACTGCTTCCTTCGCTTCTTGGCTTGTCGAGCAGGTCGCCGTGGAGACCGAAGCCGAGGCAGCGGCCGCGGAGGAACCTCTTAGGGAACAAGTCGCCTTATTGGGACAGCAGATCGAACTGCTCAGAAAAGAATTAGAAAAGCCCAAAAATCCCTGATTGATTTTGTCCTGCCAACGGATGTCACACGATCAATGCTTTGACCAACCCAACGCAAAAGGTCCTCATCTCCTTGAAACAGGAGATGAGGACCTTCGTACTCGGTGGCAGATGAGGGATTCGAACCCCCGTAGGCGTTGCCAGCTGATTTACAGTCAGCCCCCTTTGGCCGCTCGGGTAATCTGCCATGAGTGACTCCCCAGTGGGAGCAAGACAACTTTACAGAACAACTGGCTAAGAATCGAATCGCCACCGATTTTGCCGGAAAACCGGCCTAGGTATCGGCGTCATTGATCTGTCGAAGGATCCGTTCTTCAAACCTCTTGGCCTGTTCCGGGGTCAGCTGCCGCAGCGCAATCGCCCGGGCCAGATCTTGATGCACACCAGCTATCCGTGTCGTTGGGCTGGGGGTTGGGGCAAAAGCCGTCATCGCAGCGACGGTGGCAGCTGCGATCATGGTTCCAGCCGCAGCTTTAGCACCTCGGACAACATATCGGCGAGCTTTCGACACCGTCCCACTCCTTTCCCTTCGTTGATAAGTACTACTCTTGCGGATCGAGTTTTGTTCCGACTTCGGAAAACCTAGATAACTGCTTTGAGTGCCTCAGCAGCCGGTGATCAGTCAGCGGCCGGATGGTTCGTGACAATCGCCGCGCGCAACCTCCCCCATCGGGAGAACGGGAGCAGAGTCCAAGAGGGGGTTATAAGCTGGTAACCAAGCAATTCGTCATCAAATAGGAGGAATCATGGCGAGCGATTCAACATTCGACGTGGTCAGCAAGGTCGACAAACAAGAAGTTGCCAACGCCCTGAACCAGGCTCAGAAGGAAATCGCCCAGCGCTACGACTTCAAAGGCGTGGGCGCAGAAATTGATTTCAGCGGCGAAAAGATCCTGCTCAAGGCGAATTCCGATGAGCGAGTCAAGGCAGTACTGGATGTCTTCGAAAGCAAGCTCATCAAACGCGGCATCTCGCTCAAATCCCTCGATGCCGGTGAGCCCTACCCCTCCGGTAAGGAATACCGGCTGGAGGCCTCGATCAAGGAGGGCATCGCTCAGGACGTCGCCAAGAAGATCAGCAAGCTGATCCGCGACGAGGGCCCCAAGAGCGTCAAAGCGCAGATCCAGGGCGACGAGCTACGGGTCAGTTCAAAGTCACGCGACGATCTGCAAGCCACCATGACTCTCCTGAAAGGTTTTGAGGACGCAGATCTGCAGTTCGTGAATCTGCGCTGAGCCTTCTCACAGCTAGCTCCCGGGGTGAGGCATTGAAAGTGTCGGAGCCCCGTCATAGGCTCAAAGTGAGATGACATCTGTCGTCAGGAACTGGAGCGAATATGTCTGAGTCTGAAATTCCGGTCGGAGCGCCGTGCTGGATCGATCTGATGACCTCCGATCTGGAGAAGTCCAAAGCCTTCTACACAGCTCTTTTCGGCTGGAGCTATGAGACCGGTGACCAGGAGAAGTACGGCGGCTACGTGACGGCGTCCAAGGACGGCAAGATGGTGGCCGGACTGATGCACAACGAACCTGGCTCAGGCTATCCCGACGTGTGGACCACTTACCTGCGCACCAATGACATCAACAAAACCGTGGAATTGGCGACGACGAACGGCGGGCAGGTCCATCTGCCTCCGATGGATGTTCCCGAGCAAGGGAGAATGGGCATGCTCGGCGACCCTTCAGGCGCTGCCGTCGGCCTCTGGGAGTTCGGCGGGCACACCGGCTTCCAGCTGCAGGCAGCCATCGGAGCACCCGCCTGGTTCGAACTGCACACTAAGAACTACCCGGCTGCGCTGAAGTTCTATCAGGACGTCTTCGGCTGGCAGACCAGCGTGATGTCGGATTCCGAGGAATTCCGCTACAGCACCCTCGGCACGGGTGAAGAAGCCCGCGCGGGCTTGATGGACTCTGCCGCTTTCCTGCCCGAGGGGGCTCCTTCCAATTGGCAGATCTACTTCGACGTCGAAAACGTGGACGAGACGATCGCCAAGGCCCTGGAACTCGGTGCTCAGGTGATCCAAGAAGTTGAAGACTCGCCCTTTGGGCGATTGGCCGCACTCACCGACCCCACTGGAGCGGCTTTCAAGCTGATCGAAGATTAGAGCCGGAGCAAAGCGGCGGCTTCTCATTCAACGGCCTTTCCTTCAGAAAGGTCCGTCGGAGAAGCCGCCTCTTTTCGTTGATTGAATCGAAATGGCTTAGCGCCCGGGCTGTCCTTCGCACCGGAGCTACTCCGGCTGTTGGTTGACCGGCTCGTTGCCAGTTCAACCCGCTGGTTCCACCAGTCCGGTGTCATAGGCCAGCACCACAGCCTGCACCCGGTCTCGCAGATCCAGTTTGGTGAGCACTTTGGAGACATGGGTTTTCACGGTCTGCTCGGCGATAAAGAGCTCTGCCGCAATCTCTTGGTTGGAGAGGCCTTGGCCGACCAGAGTGAGGACCTCTCGTTCCCGATCGGTTAGGTTGTTCAGCCGGGCGGTGTGCCGTGGAGTGCGCGGGCGGCTCCTGGTGAAATTCTCGATCAGCCGTTTCGTGACGCTCGGTGCTAACAGGGCCTCACCCGCAGCCACCACTCGTACCCCGGAAACCAGCTCATCGGCCAGCGCGTCCTTGAGCAGGAAACCGCTGGCTCCGATGGCGAGCGCCTCATAGACATAGTCGTCGATATCGAAGGTGGTCAGCATCAGGACCCGAGTGCCATAGCCCGCCTCAATGATCTTGGCCGCTGCTTCCAGACCGTTCAGCTCCGGCATCCGAACGTCTAGCAGGGCCACATCAGGATGGAGTTTGGCACACATCTCCACGGCTTCCAGGCCGTTCTCGGCCTGCCCCAGCACTTCGATATCCTGCTGGGCGTTCAGCAACGCCGCGAATCCGGCCCTGACCATGGCTTGATCGTCGGCCAGTACCACGGTGATCGTCACGATATTTTCCTTTGTTTTCCATCAGGAGTCCGCCCCGGGCTAAGAGGCAAGCTCGCCTCGACCCGGAAGCCGCCGTCCTCCGATGGCCCATACTCGAGGGTACCGCCAACTGCCTGCGCCCGTTCTCGCATGCCGATCAATCCGTGACCGCCTTTGCTTTCCGGCGAAACCACCGCAGCCGGCCGATTTTCCACCAAAACCAGTACATGCCTCGAATCCTGAGAGATGCGCACCACAGCGCGCGAATTCGGAGCATGCCGCACCACATTGCTGAGCGCTTCCTGGACGATCCGGTACACCGTGAGTCCGAGTACCGGGCCCGGATCGAAGACCGGCGGAGTCGAGATATCAACGGCTATCCCGGCACGCCGAATGGATTCGATGAGGGGTCTCAGATCCCCTGCCCCCGGCTGTGGCAGGGTCTCCTTATCCGACCCTTCCGCACGAAGCACCCCGAGGATATGCCGCATCTCGGTCATCGCGCGGCGTGAATGCTCCGCGATCTCTTCAAACTCCGCAGCGACGTTCTTCTCAAGATTCGGGTACCGGTATCGTGCTGTGGTGGCCTGCACGGTGACCAGGGACATGCCATGGGCCACGACGTCGTGCAATTCTCGGGCGATCCCGGCGCGGTCCTCCACCAGTTGGCGCCTGGCCGCCTCAGCCGCGCTGACATTCCGTTCCACGGTGAGCTGGGTTCGGATGAGCTGCCATTGCCGGACCACGCTGGAGGCGACCACCACCCCGAAACCTATTGAAGCGAAGATCACCACGTTGCCGGTCTCGGTCGGATTGAGATGCATGCTGAAGTGCGAACCACCGACCACCGCTGCCCCGATGCTGCCGAGCCAGCACAGCGCCGAGATATACCAACGCGCACGCAACCCGCAAGCCACTACGACGAGTAATTGGGTCAGCATCCCGACGACGGTGAACGGTCTGGCGGATTCACTCACCGGATCCAGCAGCAGAGCGATCAGCAAGACCGAGATCAAGGAGGCCGGCATGCCGAAGAAAGGGCGGAAGTAGCTCAACAGCAAGCTCCCGGCATGCGCGGCGGCGAGCAGCAGGCCGACGATGAGGTTAATGCCGTAAATCGTAGTATTGAGTGAAGCGGCGATGGCAAGCAGCACCACGGTAGTGGCCAGCAAGACGATCCGGTCCCAGCGGATCTTACGCAAAGATTGCAGCCGCCTGGGCTTCGGAGTCACAGAAGCAGCCAGGGACGCCGTCCGGCGATTATTTCGCCGCCAGCGACTTGTCCGTTTGAAATCCGGACGCTCAGGCTTGCTGGTTTTCAGCGTTCAGACCTTCCACATCGGGTCCGTCGTGATGCGGATCAGCTACTGTGCTGCCACCGGCGGGTTCGCTATTCCAGGAGACTATTTGCCAGGGGCGTTCCGTGCCATCATTGTGGTACTCCAGAACCACCACACCGGTATTGCTCAAATCGTATTTCAGCGGGTCATCCAGCTCGACATTAGCTGCCCGGCAAGCCGCCCAGGTACGAATCATCGCTCCGTGGCTGACTAGGGCTACCGACTGATGGCCGGTTTGCAAAACTTCTTGGACCACCCGGTCGAAGCGCTCCAGCACCTCGGTTCCGCTCTCTGCACCGGGCATCCGAAGCTCACGTTCCCCGATCAGCCAGCTGTAAACCACTTTGAGGTATTTTTGCACCGATGGCAGGTCATCGGCTAGCTCAAGCTCACCGGCAGCGATCTCCCTGGCCTCTTCACGAACCTGCAGCTCCAGGCCACGCTGCTCAACCAGCGGCTGCGCCGTCTGTTGAGCGCGAAGTGCTACCGACGAATAGATGGCATCGATTTGCTCTTCAGCCAAAGCAGGGACCAAAGCCTTAGCTTGGGCCTCCCCTAATTCGGTCAGCGCAGGGCCTGGCAAAGCCGTATCGAGCAATCTGCGAACATTCGAAGGAGTTTGGCCATGGCGGATCAGAATCAGACGCATGTTTCCATTCTGGCACTTATGGTTCGGGGGTCCGGGCATCGTACCGTAAAAACCTCGGCTGGAGCTTCAGCAAGAACCACAGCACCGCGATGCACAGCAGCCCGCCGATCAGCGCGGCAAAGCCCTCGCCGAAGAGATCACCGGAGGTTCCGGCGAGCAGGTCACCGATCCGCGGCCCGCCGGCAACCACCACAATGAAAATGCCCTGAAGCCGGCCACGCATCTGATCGGGGGTCGCCGATTGCAGAATGGTGGAGCGGAACACTCCGCTGATTGAATCAGCGATTCCGGAGATCACCAGCAATACGACGGCGGCAGCAAGCCACGGCGAAACACCTTCCCCTTGATATTTCCCGGCCAGCAGCACCACCGCTCCCAGACCGGCTATCGAGACTCCCCAGATGCTGATGCATACCGCAACAGCAAGACCTTGCCTGTTGACCCGCCCCAGTGGTCCGGAGAACAATGCAGCCAGCAAGGAGCCGATCGCCACGGCAGCCAGCAGCAGCCCGGCGGTGGCATCCCCACCGCCGAGCCAGATTACCCCCAAGGCGGGAAAGAGCGCCCGCGGCATGGCAAAGATCATGGCACAGAGATCCACCAGGAAAGTCATCCTGATATTCGGCCGCTGCGCGAGGAACTGGAAGCCTTCGACGACGGAGCGCAAGCCTGCCTTTCTAATATGCTCGCCCTCCGGAGGCAACGCAGGCAGTTTGAAAAGCGCCCACAGCGCTGCGGTGAAGGTCAGCACATCGATGGAATAGGTCCAGTTGTAACCGACGCTGCCGACCAGGACGCCCGCCAGCATAGGGCCCAGGCTCGCTCCGATGCCGAACACGATCATGTTCAGAGCATTGGCTGCGGGTAACAGTTCCGCCCGTACCAGCCGAGGAATAATCGCGCTTCGGGCCGATTGATTGATGCCCATTGCCGCGCTCTGCAAACCGGCAAGCACATAAAGAATCCAGGGTTGTCCTAGGTTGAACCAGGCTTGAAGCGCGACCGCAATGGTGATGATCCACATCGCCATCGAAGAGAATATTGCCACTTTACGCCGGTCGTAGGCATCGACGACCGACCCACCATAGAGACCCGCGATGATCAGCGGGCCTAGGGAGAAGATGCCAAGCAACCCGACGGCAAAGGTGGATCCCGTCAAGGCATAGGTCTGCAAGCTCAGTGCGGCTAAGGTCAGCTGAGTACCGATGGCGGAGAGTGCAATACCACTCCACATCCGGCGGAATCCCGGGCTCTCCCGCAACGGGGTGAGGTCAGCCAGAATACTTCGCACCGCCTAAGCCTATCGTTCAGGGCCCCGAACCGAGGGACGAGGTTTGGGCAGAACAATAGGCGCTATCCCCCTGACCTCCCAGCCCTCGTGCCTCAAGCTGGGTCCCTCCGTCATGTGGGCCCAGTTCAGGGCCCCGAACCGAGGGACGAGGTTTGGGCAGAACAATAGGCGCTATCCCCCTGACCTCCCAGCCCTCGTGCCTCAGGCAGGGACCCTCGGTCAGGTGGGCCCAGTTCAGGGCCCCGAACCGAGGGACGAGCACTCGCCGCTTCACGGCAGCCAACCGCCGTCACCAGGATTCCCGTAACTGACTTAGGTTTACCTTATTACGAATTACTCGGAATAAGTGTTTGACTAGGAATGTGACCGAGATCGCAACTGCATCCACACCTGGGCTTGGGCAACCAGAGTGGGAATCCAGCCTGCGCCTGGCTGGCCGTCGGGTCACTAAACAGCGACTGACAGTGCTCAGAGCGGCCGATTCGGCTCCGCAT
The DNA here is from genome assembly GCF_043789415.1 of Psychromicrobium ferritrahens. Lineage (NCBI taxonomy): Bacteria > Bacillati > Actinomycetota > Actinomycetes > Micrococcales > Micrococcaceae > Psychromicrobium > Psychromicrobium ferritrahens. The sequence goes on from NZ_JBDLLW010000001.1 coordinate 1,212,439, forward strand.
TTGGACGCCGAGCATATCTGGCAAACAGCCACCGCGGAACTTCCCGAGCTAACTCTGCAAAGCGTTTACACCATTCTCGCTGACCTCACAGCACTCGGTTTGCTGCGCAAAATAGACCCCACCTCGGGACCCGCTCGCTATGAAACCCGAGTGGGCGATAACCACCATCACGCGATCTGCATTCGCTGCGGCCGCATTGAGGACATCGATTGCGCCGTGGGGCACGCACCCTGCCTCGAGCCCTCGTCGTCCAGCATGCAGATCCTGCACGCCGAAGTCACCTTCTCTGGTATCTGCGCTGATTGCGCCGCACAGGATTCCGCCGTCCCCCATCCAGTCCCCGAAGATTTCACTCCACCGCACAGAAACACAACCCAAGGAGAGTCATGACCAATCCATCAACCAGCTCGACGACTCAGTCCGGCGCGCCGGTCAAGTCCGATGCGCACTCGCAGAGCGTCGGCGCCGATGGCGCCATCGCCCTGACCGACCACTACCTGGTCGAAAAGCTCGCCCAGTTCAACCGTGAGCGGGTTCCGGAGCGCGTAGTGCACGCCAAGGGCGGCGGCGCTTTCGGCACCTTCGTCACCAAAGAAGACGTCTCCAAGTACACCAAGGCGGCGCTCTTCCAGCCCGGAGCCGAAACCGAGATGCTGATCCGCTTCTCCTCGGTGGCCGGAGAGCAGGGCTCCCCCGACACCTGGCGCGATCCCCGCGGCTTCGCGGTGAAGTTCTATACCTCTGAGGGCAACTACGACCTGGTCGGCAACAACACCCCGGTGTTCTTCATCCGCGACGGCATCAAGTTCCCCGACTTCATCCACTCCCAGAAGCGCCTGCCGGGCTCCAACCTGCGCGACGCCGATATGCAGTGGGATTTCTGGACGCTCTCCCCCGAATCCGCACACCAGGTGACCTGGCTGATGGGCGACCGCGGTCTGCCGTCCTCCTGGCGCAAGATGCAGGGCTACGGCTCGCACACCTACCAGTGGATCAATGCCGCGGGCGAACGTTTCTGGGTCAAGTACCACTTCCACTCCAACCAGGGCGTGGAGACCATCTCCAACGAGCAGGCCGCTGAACTGGCCGGTTCCGATGGCGATCACCACATCCGCGACCTCTACGAGGCTATCGACACCGGAGACTTCCCGTCCTGGGAACTGCACGTCCAGGTGATGCCTTATGAGGATGCCAAGGATTACCGTTTCAACCCCTTCGACCTGACCAAGGTCTGGCCGAAGAAGGATTACCCGCTCATCCACGTCGGCACCATGACGCTGAACAAGAACCCGGAGAACTACTTCGCGCAGATCGAGCAGGCCACCTTTGCGCCGTCGAACTTCGTGCCTGGCATCGCCGCATCGCCAGACAAGATGCTGCAGGCTCGAATCTTCTCCTACGCCGACGCGCACCGTTACCGGGTGGGCACCAACCACGCGCAGATCCCGGTGAACGCACCGAAGAACGAGGTGCACAACTACTCGCAGAACGGTGCCGCCCGCTACCACTTCAACTCGGCGGCGACGCCTAACTACGCACCGAATTCCAAGGGTGGCGCGGCCGCTGACGAGTCGAGCTTCCAGCCCGGCGGCTGGGAGAACGACGGCGAGCTGACCATCTCGGCGGCTCGACTGCACGCTGAGGATAGCGACTTCGGCCAGGCCGGCACCCTGTACCGTGAGATCTTCGACGACGGCGCCAAGGCCCGCTTCCTGGAGACCATCACCGGCGCGGTCGGCGGCGTACAGGATGCAGACATCAAGGAGCGAGCCATCCAGTACTGGACCAATGTGGACGCCGAGCTCGGCGCTAAGCTGCGTGCCAACCTCGGCGCGGGCGATCAGGGCTCGGCCGACGGCGCGGTCCGCCAGGAAGGCCTGACCGGCCCGAACGACGGCGGCCAGTAGTCCCCACGTCCTCCCAGACTTCGCAAGCTCAGTCTGGGGCCCTCGGACGCGTGGCCCCACCCACGTCCTCCCACTAACCTGCCAGACTTCGCAAGCTCAGTCTGGGGCCCTCGGACGGGATAGCGCCGAGAAAGCCCGGCCGCGAGGTTGAGACAACAAACGTGGAGGGGTGGTTCCCAGGATTTCCTGGGAACCACCCCTCCACGTTTAATCTGTTCGTCACGTGAGGTGCTTCCTCACCGTGAGGATCATGCGCTCCGGCGTCAATTGTCCCGGTTGGGCCTCTTGACTACCAGAACTTGTCTGCTGGGCCTCACTGAATCAGGCCCCACCGAATCAGTACGTTCAGTGGGGTATAACTACTGGGGCCCACCGATAAGCCCCCTTCGCTGGGCCCCAGTATCCTCCCGATACTCCGCTTTACTTACTGCCCGGCTACGACTGAACGCAAAGCACTGTTGAGCCGAGTCATCCGCTCATCCGGAGTCTGTTCCAAGTGCATGCGCTGCGAAACGTAACCGAAAGCGATGCCCGATTCCGGATCGGCGAAGCCCAAGCGTCCACCCATCCCAGCGTGCCCAAAGGAGCCCTCCCCGAGCATCACCGGATTCGTCGGATCTTCCAGCTGGAATCCGATGCCCCAATGGGGTTGCGGCTGCGGAGTGCCGTCCGGCAGTGCCGGACGCTCGATATCCGCGGTGGCGTAGCGGCGTGCCTGCTCGACCGTTTCGCCGGAGAGCAGCCGGACGCCGTCGACCTCACCGATCGTGGCGGCGTACATCCTGGCCAAGGCCCGACCGTTGTTCACCCCGTTGGCACCGGCTAATTGCGCTTGCCGGTAGACCAGGGTGTTCGCACCGGCTTCGCGGCTATCCGGAGTGAACAGGCTGAGCAATTGCTCGAAGGTCTTCACCCCTGCCGACACGGCCAACGGAAGCTGCGCCAACAGCTCCTCAGGCACCGCAGGCGGCACCTGAGGATTCGCACTGTAGGTGACAGGACGGAATCTCGGTTCTACGGAGTCTGGTTCACCGATCCAGAAGTCCAGGCCGAGCGGTTCGGCGACCTCCGCGGCGAAGAACTCCCCCACCCGTTGCCCGGAAACTCGTTGAATGAGCTCGCCGATCAGGGTGCCGAAAGTTATCGCGTGATAGTTGAAGAAGGAATCCACTGGATAAGCCGGGGCTTGCGCCGCCAGAATGCCTTCCGCCTTCCCCGGGGTGAAGAAGTCCTCAACTGCGCCTTCCAGGTAGGGCAGTGCGGAGCGGTGCTGGGTCACTTGCCGTACGGTGATCTGCTCCTTGCCAGCAGCCGCGAATTCCGGCCAGTAACGTGCCACCGGCGCATCGAGATCAACCAGTCCACGTTCCACGAGTCGAAGCAGCATAATGCTGGCTGCCCCCTTGGTGGTGGAGAATCCGATGGTGACGCTGTCTTTCTCCCAGGGCTTGCCGTCGTGTGGGTCCTCACCGCCCCAGAGATCGAGGACCGCCTGACCGTGCTGATAAACAGCTAGCGAGGCACCGTCCTCTAGTCCATCGGCGAAAAGTGAATCGAACGCTTCCGCGAGAGGTTCGAACCCCTCGGCTACAAATCCCTGACTCGTCACAGCAGTCTGCTCCTGAAAAATCGTGTTTCGGTACATTATTTTGAATATTTCTTGAGAAACCCCGTCACTAAACGAGCTCAACCCCTACTACCAAGTAATAGCTCATCACATTTTGGGGATTTATAGTGACTGATTACTTACCGCGGACCGTAGCACCGCGCCATTTTCACAGCGCACCGCAGCCTGAATCCAGGTTCACTCTCGGACCGGTTCACGCCGCCGCGTTCTTCGCTGTTTTGACAGCCACCTTCCTCATCGCCACTCTAGTACTGATCCTGGTCAGCCTCACACTGGGCCTAGCGGCATGGTGGATAGTGAGCCTGGCTGCCACTTTCCTCTGCGGAGCAGCGGCGGTCTGGCTGACCGCTAAATACCGCTGAACCGCCAAGCTCGGAAGCCACGGCACTCATCGAGTACCGTGGCTTCATTTTTTAATCGGATTTTGATCGCTGAGGGCGGGGAATGCTCCCCGCCCTCAGCGATCAATCAGCCTTAGTTCTTCCGGCGTCTCAGCCCGAAGCCCAGCAACAGCAGGATGCCGAGCAAGAATGCTCCCAGCGCCGTGACCAGCATCGGCATCAGGCCCTCAGCTCCGGTGTTCGGCAGGTTCGGCTTGACCGGCGGCACGACTCCCGGCACCTTGGGGTTGGTCGTGCAGTGCGGATCCTTCGGCGCACAAACCGCGGGCGGGGTATCGCCCGGGTTCAGCAGGAAGTTCGCCAGCACATTATCGCCCTTGGAGCTGTCAGGGTTCACCTTGACCTTATAAGTCACGGTCACCGTCTGACCAGCGGCCAGAGAACCCTTGACCGTGATCTTGCCATTCGAACCATCACTGACCGTCAGGGCCGGATCGGAGGACGTCGGTGCACTGATGAGTGCGGCATCATCGAGCACCTTGCTCAAGTCATCGACACGATTCACCGTGCCAGCGGCCGCTCCGACGTTCTTGAAGGTCAGCGTGTAGGTCAGCTCCTGACCGGCTTTCACCGGAGTCGTAGATGCCGGGTCCACCGATTTGAAGTCCTGCAACTGCGGCACCGGGTTCGTGGTGCAATGCACCGGCTGCGGGGTCGCGGCCGCTCTGGATAGACCACGGCCACCGGGTTGAGCCGGCGCTGGCGCCTCACAGCTCGTCGGCGGTTGCTGCCCTGGGTTCAACAGGAAGTTGGCCAGCACATTATCTCCGCGCGAACCATCGGCCTTGACCTTCACCTTGTAGGTCACAGTGACGATCTGGCCGGGCTTCAGGTCACCCTTGATGACGATCTGGCCGTTCTTGCCATCGGTCACCGAAAGTGCTGGATCGGAAGCCGCCGGGGCACTGATCAGGCTAGCGTCGTCAAGCACCTTGGTCAGGTCATCGACCCGATCCACTCCGCCGATGGCCGCACCGGTGTTCTTGAAGGTCAGCGTGTAGGTCAGTTCCTGACCCGCCACCACGGTGCTCCGGGATTCCGGATTCACGCTCTTTGAATCGGTCACCTCCGGCACCGGGTTGGTGGTGCAGTCCGGATTACCCGGCTCGCAGGTGGTCGGAGGAGTCTCCCCCGGATTGACCAGGAAGTTGCCCAGTACGTTATCTCCGCGGGAGCCATTCGGCTTGACCTTCACCTTGTAGGTCACGGTGACCGTCTGACCGGCGGCGAGAGTGCCCTTCACGGTGATCTTGCCATCAGCGCCGTCACTCACCGTGAGGACAGCATCGGAAGACGCCGGGGCCGAGGTGATCTCGGCGTCGTCAAGCACCTTCGTCAGATCGTCGACGCGATCAACGGTGCCAGCAGCAGCACCGGTGTTCTTGAAGGTCAGCGTGTAGGTCAGTTCTTGACCCGCCACTACGGTCGAACCCGACGCCGGGTCAACGCTCTTGGAGTCTTCCAGCTGTGGCACCGGGTTGGTGGTGCAATCCGGGTTGCCGGGCTCACAGGTCGCCGGCGGAGTCTCCCCCGGATTCACCAGGAAGTTGCCGAGAATATTGTCCCCACGAGAACCGTCAGCCTTCACCTTCACTTTGTAAGTCACGGTCACCGTCTGGTTGATGGCCAGGGTGCCCTTGATGGTGATCTTGCCATCGGCACCATCACTCACTGTGAGCGCGGCATCAGAAGCTACCGGGGCGGATGTGATCGTGGCGTCATCGAGCACCTTGCTCAGGTCATCGACCCGATCCACACCCACCGGTGCAGCGCCGACATTCTTGAAGGTCAGCGTGTAGGTCAGTTCCTGACCAGCCACCACGGTCGAACCCGACGCCGGATCCACCGACTTGAAGTCTTCCAACTGGGTCACCGGGTTGGTCGTGCAATCCGGATTACCCGGTACACAGGTGGTCGGCGGAGTCTCCCCGGGATTCACCAGGAAGTTGCCGAGAATATTGTCCCCACGAGAACCGTCGGCTTTCACCTTCACCTTATAAGTCACCGTCACCGTCTGACCGGCAGCCAAGGTGCCCTTCACCGTGATCTTGCCATCAGAACCGTCACTGACGGTCAAGGCAGGATCAGAAGAGACCGGGGCCGAAGTGATCTCGGCGTCGTCGAGCACCTTGGTGAGATCGTCGACCCGATCCACCGTGCCAGCAGCAGCACCGGTGTTCTTGAACGTCAAGGTATAGGTCAGCTCGCGTCCTGCTGAAACAGCGGTTCCGGAAGCCGGGTCAACGCTCTTGGAGTCCTCCAATTGAGGAACCGGGTTGGTCGTGCAATCCGGATTACCCGGTTCGCAGGTGGTCGGAGGAGTCTCACCCGGATCCACCAGGAAGTTCCCCAGCACATTGTCCCCACGAGAACCGTCAGCCTTGACCTTCACCTTATAAGTCACGGTCACCGTCTGACCGGCAGCCAAGGTGCCCTTCACAGTGATCTTGCCATCAGAACCGTTACTCACGGTCAAGGCAGGATCAGAAGAGACCGGAGCGGAACTGATCGTCGCGTCGTCCAGCACCTTCGTCAGATCGTCCACCCGGTCCACCGTGCCAGCAGCAGCACCGGTGTTCTTGAACGTCAAGGTATAGGTCAGTTCCTGACCAGCAAGTACCGTCGAACCCGACGCCGGATCAACGCTCTTAGAGTCCTCCAGCTGTGGCACCGGGTTCGTCGTGCAATCCGGATTACCCGGCTCACAAGTCGCCGGCGGAGTCTCACCCGGATTCACCAGGAAGTTCCCCAGCACATTATCGCCACGAGAACCGTCAGCCTTGACCTTCACTTTATAGGTCACGGTGACGATCTGACCGGCGTTAAGAGTTCCCTTCACCGTGATCTTGCCATTAGCGCCGTCACTCACCGTCAGAGCAGCATTAGAAGCCACTGGGGCGGAGCTGATCGCTGCATCATCCAGCACCTTGCTCAGATCGTCGACCCGATCAACCGTGCCAGCAGCAGCACCGGTGTTCTTGAACGTCAAGGTATAGGTCAGCTCCTGACCAGCAAGTACCGTGGACCCGGAAGCCGGATCAACGCTCTTAGAGTCCTCCAGCTGTGGCACCGGGTTCGTCGTGCAATCCGGATTACCCGGCTCACAAGTCGCCGGCGGAGTCTCACCCGGATTCACCAGGAAGTTCCCCAGCACATTATCGCCACGAGAACCGTCAGCCTTGACCTTCACTTTATAGGTCACGGTGACGATCTGACCGGCGTTAAGAGTTCCCTTCACCGTGATCTTGCCATTAGCGCCGTCACTCACCGTCAGAGCAGCATTAGAAGCCACTGGGGCGGAGCTGATCGCTGCATCATCCAGCACCTTGCTCAGATCGTCGACCCGATCAACCGTGCCAGCAGCAGCACCGGTGTTCTTGAACGTCAAGGTATAGGTCAGCTCCTGACCAGCAAGTACCGTGGACCCGGAAGCCGGATCAACGCTCTTAGAGTCCTCCAGCTGTGGCACCGGGTTCGTCGTGCAATCCGGATTACCCGGCTCACAAGTCGCCGGCGGAGTCTCACCCGGATTCACCAGGAAGTTCCCCAGCACATTATCGCCACGAGAACCATCAGCTTTCACCTTGACCTTATAAGTCACGGTCACCGTCTGGTTGACGGCCAGGGTGCCTTTAATGGTGATCTTGCCGTCAGCGCCGTCACTCACTGTGAGCGCGGCATCCGAGGACGCCGGGGCCGAAGTGATGTCGGCGTCGTCGAGCACCTTCGTCAGATCGTCAACCTTGTCAACGTTCACCGGGGCCGCGCCGACATTCTTGAAGGTCAGCGTGTAGGTCAGCTCCTGACCAGCCACCACCGTCGAACCCGACGCCGGATCAACGCTCTTGAAATCTTCCAGCTGGGTGATCGGGTTGGTCGTGCAGTCCGGGTTGCCGGGCTCGCAGGTGGTCGGCGGAGTCTCCCCCGGATTGACCAGGAAGTTCCCCAGCACGTTATCGCCACGAGAACCGTCGGCTTTCACCTTCACCTTATAAGTCACCGTGACCGTCTGACCGGCAGCCAAGGTGCCCTTGACCGTGATCTTGCCATCAGAACCATTACTCACGGTCAGCGCGGCATCGGAAGAGACCGGGGCGGAAGAAATCGTCGCGTCATCCAGCACCTTGGTCAGATCGTCGACCCGGTCCACGGTGCCAGCAGCAGCACCGGTGTTCTTGAAGGTCAGCGTGTAGGTCAGCTCCTGTCCGGCGGACACCGAACTTCCCGAGGTGGGATCAACGCTCTTGGAGTCTTCCAGCTGTGGCACGGGGTTGGTCGTGCAGTCCGGGTTGCCGGGTTCGCAGGTCGCCGGAGGAGTCTCGCCCGGATTCACCAGGAAGTTCCCCAGCACATTATCGCCACGAGAACCGTCAGCCTTGACCTTCACCTTATAAGTCACGGTCACCGTCTGACCGGCAGCCAAGGTGCCCTTGACCGTGATCTTGCCATCCGAACCATCGCTCACTACCAATGCAGCGTTCGACGCCGTTGGTGGGGCTGAGATGGTTGCGTCGTCGAGCACCTTGGTCAGGTCATCGACCCGATCCACACCCACCGGGGCCGCACCGACATTCTTGAAGGTCAAGGTGTAAGTCAGTTCCTGACCAGCCACCACGGTAGAACCCGATGCCGGGTCAACGCTCTTGAAATCTTCCAGCTGGGTGATCGGGTTGGTGGTACAGTCCGGGTTGCCCGGTTCGCAGGTCGCAGGCGGAGTCTCCCCCGGATTGACCAGGAAGTTCCCCAGCACATTATCGCCACGAGAACCGTCAGCCTTGACCTTCACTTTGTAGGTCACGGTCACCGTCTGACCGGCAGCGAGAGTTCCCTTCACAGTGATCTTGCCATCGGCACCATTGCTGACGGTCAGCGCGGCATCGGAGGAGACCGGTGCCGAGGTAATCTCGGCGTCGTCGAGCACCTTCGTCAGGTCATCCACCCGATCAACGCTGCCAGCAGCAGCACCGGTGTTCTTGAACGTCAGCGTGTAGGTCAGTTCCTGTCCGGCGGACACTGAACTTCCCGAGGCCGGATCAACAGACTTGGAATCCTCGAGCTGAGGAACCGGGTTGGTCGTGCAATCCGGATTACCCGGTTCGCAGGTTGCCGGCGGGGTCTCGCCCGGATTGACCAGGAAGTTCCCCAGCACATTATCGCCACGAGAACCATCAGCCTTGACCTTCACCTTATAAGTCACGGTCACCGTCTGACCGGCGGCGAGAGTGCCCTTCACAGTGATCTTGCCGTCGGTACCATTGCTCACCACTAATGCAGCGTTCGAGGACACTGGGGCCGAGGAGATGGTCGCATCGTCGAGCACCTTCGTCAGGTCATCCACGCGATCAACGGTGCCAGCAGCAGCACCGGTGTTCTTGAAGGTCAGCGTGTAAGTCAGTTCCTGACCAGCCACCACCGTCGAACCCGACGCCGGGTTCACCGACTTCGAATCCTCGAGCTGTGGCACCGGGTTGGTGGTGCAATCCGGATTACCCGGCTCGCAGGTCGCCGGAGGAGTCTCCCCCGGATTGACCAGGAAGTTCCCCAGCACATTATCGCCACGAGACCCGTCAGCCTTCACCTTCACTTTATAGGTCACGGTGACCGTCTGACCGGCGGCGAGAGTGCCCTTCACGGTGATCTTGCCATCAGAACCATTACTCACCGTGAGCGCCGCATCAGAGGAGACCGGGGCCGAGGTGATCTCGGCGTCGTCAAGCACCTTCGTCAGATCGTCGACCCGATCAACGGTGCCAGCAGCAGCACCGGTGTTCTTGAAGGTCAGCGTGTAGGTCAGTTCTTGACCCGCCACTACGGTCGAACCAGATGCCGGGTTCACCGACTTCGAATCCTCGAGCTGTGGCACCGGGTTGGTGGTGCAATCCGGATTGCCCGGTTCGCAGGTTGCCGGCGGAGTCTCGCCCGGATTGACCAGGAAGTTCCCGAGAATATTGTCCCCACGGGAGCCGTCAGGCTTGACCTTCACTTTGTAGGTCACGGTGACCGTTTGGCCTACCGCCAGGGTTCCCTTGATGGTGATCTTGCCGTCGGCACCGTTGCTCACCACTAATGCAGCGTTCGAGGACACTGGGGCCGAGGAGATGGTTGCGTCGTCGAGCACCTTGGTCAGGTCATCGATCCGATCCACACCCACCGGGGCCGCGCCGACGTTCTTGAAGGTCAGCGTGTAAGTCAGTTCCTGACCAGCCACCACCGTCGAGCCAGACGCCGGATCAACGCTCTTGAAGTCTTCCAGCTGGGTCACCGGGTTGGTCGTGCAATCCGGATTACCCGGTACACAGGTAGTCGGCGGAGTCTCCCCGGGATTCACCAGGAAGTTGCCGAGAATATTGTCCCCACGAGAACCGTCGGCTTTCACCTTCACCTTATAAGTCACCGTGACCGTCTGACCGGCAGCCAAGGTGCCCTTCACAGTGATCTTGCCATCAGAACCGTTACTCACGGTCAAGGCAGGATCGGAAGAGACCGGAGCGGAACTGATCGTCGCGTCGTCCAGCACCTTCGTCAGATCGTCCACCCGGTCCACCGTGCCAGCAGCAGCACCGGTGTTCTTGAACGTCAGCGTGTAGGTCAATTCCTGACCAGCCACCACCGAGGTGCCCGAAGCAGGATTCACGGACTTCGAATCCTCCAACTGCGGAACCGTCGTCGTGGTGGTGCAGTTCACATCGCCGGAACCGGCCTGGCAGTTGCTGCCGCCGGTGACGATGTTCTTCAGGGTGTTATTACCCCGAGAACCATCGGCCTTGACCGTGACGCTGTAGTTCAGCGTGACAGTCGCACCAATGGCCAACGGGCCTGACCAGGACAAGGTCGGAGCTGAGTAGCTGGGTGCCGGAGCGGTGCCGGGAGTTGCCGTGGCATCGTTATTGTAGTTCGCATCATCGAGCACATTGCTCAGATTGTCGGTGATCGATGCCGGGTTGCCGACGGTGTAAGGAACCTGGCCGGTATTGGTCAGTACCACCGAGTAGTTGACCTTATCCCCAGCTTTGGCATTCGGCTTATCTACGGTCTTCTTCACCGAAAAGGACTGTGGTTTGGCGACATTGGTGAAGGTGCACTCAACATTGCCACCGCTCGGATTATCGGAGCGGGGGTAGGTGAAGGAAGTGGTGATGCCGTTGCCGCTGGCCACCACGTCATTGCTATTGTTCAGGTCAATACAGCGGTAGCTGCTGACATAGTTGCTCAAGCTGGTGCTTCCGGCGGCGGTTTCACTCACCGTGTAGGTTCGGTTCTCCAGGGTGAGCACCGGTCCCGCTACTTGGCTCTGCACACCGTTGGCGGTGCCCGCAGTGGTCGCGGTGTTACCAGAACTAATACCGTTTCCGGTGATCTGCAAGCCGAATTGATCGGTCGGCAGGATGCGACCTTGCACATTCTTCTTGATGCTCAAGGTGTTCGGTGCAGCACAGCTGGCGAAGTCACTGGGCGAATAGCCGTTCGGCAACGTGAAGGTGCCGCTGATCGCGCCATTGCCGGGATCCACCCGGGTGACAACACTGCCGGAACTCACGTAGAGATAGCCGTCCGAGGCGAAAGCAATCGCGGGGCTATTGGTGCCGGAAGGCAGCACAGCCAGCGTGGTCAGGGAAATCGTAGCGTTACCTGCGGTGGTGGGCACGGTTGAGGTGGCCCGGTACAACCGGTCGCCAGCGACGACATAAAGATTGCCGCTGGTATCGAAAGCGAAGTCACCGTTACCGCCAGCTGGCGCGAAATCGGGGGCAAGGGTACCGATTTTGCCGACCAAGGTCTGATTCACTGTGTCAAAGACGTAGACAGTGCCATTGGCCCCGGCGTTAGAGAGGTAGAACAAACCGTTGACCGGATTGATCGCTCCACGGATGGTGCGGTCGCCAAGGTTAGTGGGTATTTCGGTGTATGTTCCAGCCACCACGTCGTGAATCACGATCGGGTAGCGCTTAGAAGCATCATTGCGGTAGCTATAGGTGAATTTTCCATCCGCGGACATGCCCAGGCTGTTATCGCCGATCTGACCGGTGCTGATCGCGACCGGGCTGGTGGCACCGGTATCGGTATTGATCGCGGTCAGCACACCGTTACCGGTTGAGCTGCTGTTCACCGCGTAGATGGTACCGATACAGCTCAGGGGCGGATTGACGGCCTCTGGAGCGGCGGGCAGGGCCTTGGCCGAGGAGGTACTAGCTGGGGTTGCCGCGGTAGCGGCCACCGGCATTGCGACGAGCCCTAGAACGGCCACCGAGAGAACAATGAAAAAAGTGAAAATCCGTGACCATAGAGCATCGATGCGCATGCGTTTCCCCAATTAGTATTCGTTCGTAGAGTCCTGAGCTATTGCGGGAGGTGAATTTCACGGCCCCAACCCGTAACGAAATTACACCCCGACAAATGATAGCAGACGTATATGACTGAAATTCATTTGGCAGGAAGCCAGCGTCTCCTAGCGCAATAATCTGGCTGAGCTGAGCCGCCCCCAAACCGCCTCTTCCGCCGAGCCGATCCCGGTAATAGTGGAATTTGCTGGAAGCAACTGATGTTATTGCTGTGTGAGCCGTCCCCCATTCGCAGCTTCCGCAGCGGTCTCCAAATCAGAGAATTCCAGTCTCGGCGTGCTCTACGGGATCGCCGCCTACGGTCTGTGGGGATTGCTGCCGATCTACTTCGTGATGCTCAAACCAGCGGATTCCGTGGAGATTGTCGCCAATAGGGTTCTCTTTTCCTTGGTTTTTTGCGCTCTGCTGCTCACCGTGACCAAGGGCTGGCCGGCTTTCTCGCACGTCGTGCGATCGCCTCGGCTGCTGGGCACTCTGGCGGTTGCCGCGGTCTTGATCGCGATCAACTGGCTCACCTACACCTACGGTGTCACCACGGGTCACGCGATTGAGAGTTCGCTCGGTTACTTCATCAACCCGCTGGTTTCGGTCTTGCTCGGCGTCCTGGTACTCAAGGAACGGCTACGGCCTCTGCAATGGCTGGCGGTCGGCATCGGCTTTGCCGCCGTGGTGGAGCTCACCGTCGCTTATGGGCAGCTGCCCTGGATCGCCCTGGTACTGGCATTGAGCTTCGGAGTCTACGGTTTCGTGAAGAAGAGAGTGGGCCCGCGTGTGACGGCGGTGACCTCCTTGAGCGTGGAGACCGCCCTGCTCGCGCCGATCGCGGCAGCGGTGATGGTAGTGCTGACCCTCAATGGCAGCGCGACCCTGGGTTCTGCCGGTGCCGGGCATTTCTGGTGGATGGCGGCTTCCGGGGTAATCACCGCAGTTCCGCTGCTGTTCTTCGGTGCCTCAGCCCGCAGATTATCGATGACCACCATCGGACTCCTGCAATACTTCGCCCCGGTACTGCAGTTCCTGATCGCGGTGCTGTTCCTCAATGAGCAGATGAGCCTGGAACGCTGGATCGGTTTCGGCGTGGTCTGGCTGGCCCTTCTGGTGCTGACCATCGATATGCTGCTGACCGTGCGCAATCACGCCGCGCTGCGCCGGGAAGCAGCTACGGCATCTACCGAGACTTAGACGGTGGAATCCACCCGCTCATAATCGCGCGGCACTACGACCATCGGCACCGGGAGGGCCCGCAGCACCTTATTTGCGGTGCTGCCCAGGAACAATAGATTCTTCTGTGCTAGGCGTGAAGAACCGACAATGACCACTTCACCGTCGTCCCAACCGATGGAGTCGATGGCGGCCTCAATGCTGCGGCCATGAGCCAAGGTTGCGGTGGCCTGGCCCTCGTGCAGCCGGGCAGCCGCCATCGCCAAAACCGTATTAACGTGCTGCCGAGCGGGGCTCAGCGGGTTATCCAGTTCAAATTCCTGCTGTTTGAGCTCGTCCAGTTCGAGCAGCGAAACCAGTCGTAGTGGCACCCCGCGCCGCGCCGCTGATTCGATCGCGACGTCGATAGCGGCCTGAGCGCCCTGCCGGGTACCCACCATGAGGGTCAGTCGGGTCAGCGGTTCCCGGCGCTGGTATCCACGAGGAGCCAACGCCACCGGAACGGGGGAAGCGTGCAGCAGGCCATTGGCGATGGAGCCGACCGTGAACCGCTTGAAAAGCCCATTGCTGGTGGCACCGATCACGATCAGACCGGCCTGGTACTCTACGGCGGCCTCGATCAGTCCGGCGGCAAAGGAATCGGCTTCCCGGACGTGGAACTCGGCCTCGACGTCGTCCGGCACCTCTTTGAGCGCCTTGCCTCGCGCGATCAGTACCGCCTGATCGGCGGGGCTGAGCAACTCCCCACCCGGGGTGACAGCCTGATACGGGTTGTCCTCATTGAAGACATAAACCACATCCAGTGCGGCGCCCTGAGTCCGTGCAATGGCAGAGGCCAGCGCAATCGCATCGGCACCGCGTTCATTCGGAGTGTATCCAACCACGTATCGCATATCCGAACCTTACCTGCTAATTCACAGGCTGTCCCGGCTTTGAAACGATGTCGCCCAAAAGCCGGAACAGCCCGCTGGCCCGGTTAGGCCTTGCGAATGGCCTCCTCAAGCACGTCGAGGCCATCGGCGAGCAACTCCTCGCTGATCACCAGGGGTGGCAGCAGCCGGACCACATTGCCATAGGTACCGCAGGTCAGGATGACCACACCGGCCTGCAGACAGGCAGCGGCAATCGCTTTGGTAGCTTCCGGATGGGGTTCCTTGGTGGTCTGCGCGGTGCCCGGCTTGACGAGTTCGACGGCGAGCATGGCTCCGCGGCCCCGGATGTCGCCGATGATGCCCTGCGCCCCCAGCTCTTCGGCGAGCTTGTGCAAACGGCCCAGCACCAGATCCTCAATCCGCTGTGCGCGGGAGTTGAGGTCGTACTCCTCCATCGAGCGGATCGCGGCCAAGGCAGCAGCGCACGCAATCGGGTTGCCGCCATAGGTGCCGCCGAGGCCGCCGGGGTGCACGGCGTCGAGCAGTTCCGCCCGACCGGTCACCGCGCTGAGCGGCAGACCGCCCGCGATGCCCTTCGCCATGGTGATCAGGTCGGGCACCACGCCCTCGTGCTGACTGGCGAACCAGGCACCGGTGCGGCAGAAGCCGGACTGCACTTCATCGGCGATGAAGACGATGCCCTTCTCCTTGGCCCAGGTAGCCAGAGTCGGCAGGAAACCCTCGGCGGGAACGATGAAGCCGCCTTCGCCCTGCACCGGTTCAATCAGCAGGGCCGCCACTTGGTCACCACCGATCTGCTTCTCGATCATCGTGATGGCGCGCTGCGCAGCCTCTTCACCTTTGATGTCCGCTTCCTCACGGTACGGGTAGCTCATCGGCACCCGGTAGATTTCCGGCGCGAAGGGACCGAACCCGGTCTTATAGGGCATCGCCTTCGCGGTGAGCGCCATGGTCAGGTTGGTGCGTCCGTGATAGGCGTGGTCGAAGGCGACGACGGCGTCCCGGCCGGTGGCCAGCCGGGCGATCTTCACCGCGTTCTCCACTGCTTCGGCGCCGGAGTTGAACAGCACCGAACGCTTCTCATGATCGCCGGGGGTCAGCCGGGCGAGTTCCTCGGCGAGCTGCACATAGCCCTCGTAGGGGGTGACCATGAAGCAGGTATGAGTGAAGTGCGCAGCCTGCTCGGCAACTGCCCCGACGACGGCGGCGTCCGAAGCGCCCACCGAGGTCACCGCGATTCCGGACCCCAGGTCGATGAACGAATTGCCGTCCACGTCGTGGATGATGCCGCCGTCGGCGTCGGCCACGTAGACCGGCACGCTCGAAGCGACGCCGCCCGCCACGACCTTCTTCCGCCGCTCGGCGAGCGCCGCCGACTTAGGCCCAGGGAAGTCGCCCAGAATCCTGCGCTTCTGTTCGAGTCGGTACTGAATATCTGCCATCTTCGTGCCTTTCAGGTCTATGGAAAATCGAGTTGCTCATTGGGGTAGCGCGTGTTCTGGTCGGGGCGCTGGCTTTCCGCCGCTTAGACACGGTCTTCGCCTGTCGACTTCGTCGCCATGCGGTGATCCCGCGATGCGCGGCTACAAAAACCAGCTTCCCCACCATTGGTCACGGAGGTGTTTCCGAAAGCCGCGCATCGCGACCCCGAGCGTGGCGCTAAGAGAGCAAACAGGGTTCCCTGGCCGAGCTTGCGAGGTTAGGGAGTTTGCGAACGGCGACACGGTGGATCGTGTCTAAGCGGCGGGGAAACACCATAGTGACCAAAGACGTCATCTGGAACTACGCGTCGAGGGAGGACATCACGTGTTTGATCCGGGTGTAGTCCTCGACGCCGTACATCGAGAGGTCCTTGCCGTAGCCGGACTGTTTGAATCCGCCGTGCGGCATCTCGGCGGTGAGCATAATGTGCGTGTTGATCCAGACCGCACCGAAATCCAGGTCGCGAGAGACCCGCATCGCGGTGCCGTGGTCCGAGGTCCAGACCGAAGAGGCGAGCGCGTATTCGACGTCGTTCGCTAGTTCGAGCGCCTCTTCCTCGGTGCTGAAGCTCTGCACTGTGATCACCGGGCCGAAGGTCTCCCGCTGCACGATGTCGTCGCTCTGCTTGACGTCGGTGATCACGGTGGGGGCGTAGAAGAAGCCCTTCTCCCCCACTCGGTGGCCCCCGGTGACCACGGTGGCGTACTCGGGGAGCGAATCGACGGCCTTGCTCACCGCGGCGAAATGATTGATGTTGTTCAGCGGACCGTAGTAGTTCTCACTGTCATCTTGGCTACCGGTGTGCAGGCCTTCCGCCGCGGTTTTGAGCAGTCCGAGGAATTCATCCTGAGCGGCGTCCTGCACCAATACCCGGGTCACCGCGGTGCAGTCTTGCCCGGCGTTGAAGAAAGCGAATTCGGCGAGCGCCTGAGCGGTCTTCGGCAGATCAGCATCGGCGAAGACGATGGCCGGTGCCTTGCCGCCGAGTTCCAGGTGCGCGCGCTTGAGGCCTTGTGCAGCACCGCTGGCCACCGCGATACCGGCGCGCACCGAACCGGTGATCGAAACCATGGCTGGGGTTTTGTGCGCCACCATGGCGGCTCCGGTCTCACCGTTGCCCAGCAGTACGTTGAACACTCCGGCGGGGAAGATATCTCTGATCAGCTCCGCGAGTACCAGGGTGCTTTCCGGCGTGGTGTCGGAGGGCTTGAGCACGATGGTGTTGCCAGCAGCCAGTGCGGGGCCGATCTTCCAGATCGCCATCAGCAGCGGATAATTCCAGGGCGTCACCTGAGCGATCACCCCTACTGCTTCGCGGCGCACATAGGAAGTGAAGCCTTCCATGTATTCGCCCGCGCTCTTGCCTTCCAGTACTCTGGCGGCACCGGCGAAGAAGCGGAGCTGGTTCGCACCCGCGGCGACCTCTTCGTCGGCGATCAGCTGGCGGACCTGGCCGGTATTGCGGTGCTGGGCTTCCACCAGCTCGTCGCTGCGAGCTTCCATGGCATCGGCTAACTTGAGCAGCAGCAGTTGCCGCTCGGCGGGCGTCGTGCGCTTCCAGCTCTTGAAGGCCGTGGCGGCCGCGGCCATTGCGGCGTCGATGTCCTCGGCACTGGAGAGCGGGGCGCTGGCCACGATCTCCTCGGTGGCCGGATTGACGATATCGAGTGCCCCGGCTCCGCTGGGAGCGCGGAATTCGCCGTTGATGAAGTTCTGCAAAATGTTGACCACGGTGTTCAACCTTACTGATGACTGGGTGCTAGCTGGCGGGTAAATCGGGAATTTCACCTGATTGTGAGCGTAGGGGACGTTTTCCCACCGAGGAATGGATGATTGCACTACCAAGATGGGTATTGCTAGTGCGTTTGTATAGTTGCTATCGGTAGATTAGTGCCATGGCAATCACCCTCAGCACCCTCTTAGCGGAATCGACCTTGAAGTTGAGCAGGCTCGGCTCCGCAACGAGTACCTTGGAAGCTCCGATCTCCTGGGTGGCCGTGACTGAACTGGAGAATCCGCAACCGTTTCTCAGCGGCGCCGAACTGGTTCTCACCACCGGAGCCAGGCTCAGCACCGCTGCCGCACAGCGGGTCTTCGTTCGCCAGGTGCAGCGAGCCGGAGCCGTGGGCATCGGCTTCGGCGTAGGGCTGGGGCATGACAGCGTGCCGCAGGCGCTGCTCGCGGAAGCCAATCGCTGGGCGGTTCCAGTGGTTGAGATCCCTTATCAGACTCCCTTCCTGGCGATCAGCAAACTGGTGGCCGACGCTTTGAGCGCCGAGCACTACACGAGGCTGGAAAATCTGCTCTCGGGCCATCAGCTGCTTGCCAAGTCGCTGCTGAGCACCAATCCGGCGCATGGCAGTGGACTGGCTTCGCTGTTGAACGCGCTGCGCCGCCTGGTGAACACCGATGTCGCCCTTGAACAATTCCATACCGAGATCTTCAACAGCTCTCCGGGCGATGATCCCAACGATGATGAGTGGCTTCCGGTGCCGGTGCCCACCGGCAAACGCGACGCTTGCACGCTGTGGCTGCGCAGACCTTTTGCCGAGGAAGGGCATCGGGGCGGAATCGTGGACTATGCCAAGGGCCTGGTGAGCATCGAATTGGCAAATCAGACCCAGCGCCGGCAAGACAGCAGACTGCTGGCGGGACAGGTGATGCAGGATGTGCTGCACAGCGCACTGCCAGAAGGAGAAATCGCCGCCAGGCTGCGCGGAATACAGATCAACCCGGCTGTGAAGAACGTGATCCTGCTGATCTCCGCCCCTGAGCAGAAACGCCAGCTACTCAGTGGGATGTCGCTGCCCGCAGCTTTCGACGCCGCGGTGAGTGCGGTGGTGGAGGGCGAGCTACTGCTCATTGTGCCGAGCTCAGCGGGAGATTCTGGTGTTCTGGCACGGCAGCTCTCCCGGTATTTACAGGGGGCGGGAGTAAGCGTGCAGATCGGCATCGGGGGAAGCTATGCTCAGGCCAATGGACTGCGCTGGAGTTATTTCGAGGCCAGGGAAGCGGCCAGCCGAGGGCTGGCGGTCAATGAGCCCGAACGGCTATCCCTGACCTCGCTGCTCTTGGCGAGTGAGGATGTGCCGATGAACGATATGGCGGCGGAGACCCTGGGGCCGCTGATTGACTTCGATGCTCGGCACAATGCAGAGCTTCTGATGACCTTGGAGAGCTACCTTCAACTCAATGGTTCCCTCGCGGCGGTAGCTGAATCACTGTCCTTGCACCGCAATACGGTGAGATACCGACTCACCCAGATCGCCGAGCTGACAGGTTATGACCCGGCGATCACCGCTGATCGAGTGCAGCTCTGGCTGGCCTTGTCGGTGCGCCAGCTCTCCTGATCCGGCTTCGGTTCAGAACTCTGCCCTCGGACGCGTGGGCCCAGACGCCAAGACAATTAAAAACTTCGGGATAGCCCACTGTAGCGACAGTGAGCTATCCCGAGGTCAGTGGAACGTCCCGGAAGTCGGGCGTTCCAGTGGTGGTTTCAGCTACTTACTTCAGCAATCCGGTAGCGAAGTTCGGGAAGACCGGGCTGCCCCAACCGCTCGCCTTATCGAAACCAGTGGTCGCAGCATAGCTCGCAGCATTTCCCACGATGCTATTGGTACCGGAGGTCACGTCGTGGAACGCGCCCGCATCATCCGCGGCGATCTGGTAGATCAGCGGGTTGATATTACCGAACTTCACTCCGCCGCCCTTGACACTGGTGAGCGCCAGGAAAGCAGCGTTGAGCGGAGCGGCGGCGCTGGTTCCGGCGAAAGCCGTCCAACCGGGTCCCTTATCGTTACCGTTCTTATCGAACAGCTCGGTGTAGCCGGAGTACTGGTATTCCGCGGCAGCCGAGGAGATATCCGGGACCTGACGCTTCTGGTTCAGGTTGACGCCGACGCCGGTCTGCCAGGAGGGGCGGGTGAAGAACTTGGAGACGCCGCCACCACCGGCACCACGCCAGGTGTCGCCGTTATCGACATAGTCATTCCAGACCGTTTCGCTGGACCAGGCACCGGTACTGGAATCAATCGAGAGCCGGGTGCCGCCGACGCCGGTGACATTCGGATCAGATGACGGCGAATCCACGGTCAGCGCCGTGCTGCCCGAGGACCAATTGTCCGAGGCACCGTGATCACCGGCGGCTGAGAACACGGTGATTCCCTGAGCAGCGGCCTGCTTGAAGATATTGGACAGCGCCTGAACATGGCTCGAGCTGGTCGCTGCCTCGGGCAGTCCCCAGCTGCTGGAGATAATAGAAGCCCGGTTGTCGTTCACAATGGCGCCGTAGAGATCCAGATCAGCATTACCGGTATTGGGCGATTGGTAGTTGAGGATCTTCGCCTGAGGGGCGATGGCGTGCAGCACCTCGATGTCCAGGTCCACCTCGCCCTGTCCCTCGACGTCGGTCGGCCCGCCGTCGACGTTGACGTTCTCAACGGCCGGAGCGGAAATACCGTACTGCGCATCATAGGCTGCCGGGTTAGAGGCGTCGTGGCCGGAGAACTCCACCAGGGCGACGACGGCACCTGCGCCGTCATTGCCGCCCGTGATGGAGGCCGTGTTGTAAGCCTTCCTCAATTCGGCCGGGGTGAAGCCACCCTTAGGGCCGCTGCCCTGGTCGGTGCTCTTAGGTGCCAGAGTCTTGGCTTGCGCGGTTTTACCCGTAGCATCCGGGGAGGGCCGGGAAGCGGGTTTGAAAGGTGCCCGTTCATCCGTCAGCCCGGCGACGTTGGTGACCAAGGTGGCCACCGAGGAAGGGAGCTTCACCGCGCCTTCAGCGCCCACGAAGGTCCCGGTGGTCTCGGGGTCCTGATAAAGCGCCAGGTTGGTCGCGAAAGCGCTGGAAAGCTGGGCATTGGTGCCGGTGGCCGAGATGGACTGCTTTCCGGTGGCAATCGAATTCACCTGCAGACCGTGCGACTCCAGGAACTTGACCACTTGGTCAACGCTCTGCTGAGTCGGTCCGAACCGAGCTGAATACTCTTGAGGAGTGAGGTACTTCCGATAATCGGGTGAGCTCGGATTGCTCAGATTACTGAGCAACTGATTGAGCCCTTGGGGATCACGCGGCGCCAAAGCGATCTGAACCGTGCGCAGCTGAGTAGCCGGCGCGTTGGAGAGCTTATGGGCGATCGCGGCCTTCGGGGATTCCGAGCCGGGGATTGCAACTTCCGGAGGGGTGGGAGGCGCCGCCGTAGCGGCACTTGCCAGGCCTAGGAGAACTACTGGAACACTCAATGTTGAGGTGATCCGCAATGCCAGACGAGCTTTTTGTCGCGACATTATTTTCCTTCCCAATCTGCCAAAATGATGTTTGTTGGCCAAGATGATCTGTTCCGATCAACCGGTAGACAGATCTAAGCACTTCAATCTGGAAAATTCTGGGAAAAAGAAAGAATTCGAAATATAAGAAACAAAACTGAATACGAAATTAACTAAAACGACACAATTCCACATCTTGTGCACATCAAAGGTCTAGCTTCGTCACAGGAAGAGATGTTTCGCCATCTGCCACGGCCCGCATCTCAGTGCGTGGCACCTCGCGAAAAGCTCTTCATTCAGGATTCTCACACCATGACAACAAAAGTGCTGAACCGGTTCTCTTAACCAGTCCAGCACTTTTATCGGCAAATCTCCAGCAAAATCACAGCAAAAGTAATTGCGGGCTTAAACCCCGGCATTGATGCTACGAGAAATCCGCACCATTTCTTCGCGATCCACGACTTTCACGCGTTCACGTTTCAGATCGAGTCCCAAGGCTGCGGCGTCGAAATTCTCACCCAGCGCCTTTTCATGGGTATCCAGGGTGTGCCAGCCTTCCCAGTTGGTGAGCTGCACCCCGCGCTGCTCAAGCAGCGCCAGCACGGCGTCTTCCTCGGGCGCCTCCGCGACCGGCAGCGACTCCAGGTCCTCTAGCAGATAGCTGACGGTTTCCAGCGCGTCACCTTTGGTATGACCGATGAGTCCCACCGGACCACGCTTGATCCAACCGGTGGCGTAGATTCCGGGAAGGTGCTCGCCATCAGCACCCAGCACCCGCCCACCGGCGTTCGGCACCACGCCGCGCCCGGCGTCGAACTCGATCTCCGGCAACGCCGAGCCGAAGTATCCGATCGAGCGATAGACGGCCTGCACCGGGTACTCCAAGAATTCGCCGGTGCCGCGGGCGTTGCCGGTGCCGTCCAGTTCGGTGCGCTCGAATTTGATTCCGGTGACCGCGCCGTCCTCGCCCAGGATCTCCACTGGGTTGTGCAGGAAGTGCAGGTGCAGGCGACGCGAAGCGGTGGACTCTTCCGGTTGCTCGACGAGCCAGTTGGTCAAGGTGTTCACCATGGTCTTGACCTGGTTATTGGTCTTGATCGCCTCGTCCGAGGCCTCGTCGAATTCAAAGTCCTCGGGGTAGAGGATGATGTCCACATCGCGCGAGTGCGAGAGTTCACGAAGTTCCAAGGGGGTGAACTTGATCTGCGCGGGGCCGCGACGACCAAAGACGTGCACATCCGTCACCGGGGACTTCTTCAGTTCCCGGTAGACATTCTCCGGGATCTCGGTGACCAGCAGGTCATCAGCGTGCTTAGAGAGTACCCGGGCCACGTCCAAGGCCACATTCCCATTGCCCAATACGGCGATCTCTTTGGCTTCCAGCGGCCACTCCCGGGCCACATCGGGGTGCCCGTCGTACCAGGAGACGAAATCCGCACCGCCGAAGGAGCCTTTCAAATCGATCCCGGGGATGTTCAGCGAAGCGTCGTCGATCGCGCCGGTGGCGAAGATCACCGCGTCATAGTGCTTCTTGAGGTCGTCCAGACTCAGGTCGGTGCCGTAGTCGACGTTGCCGAAGAAGCGAATGTCACCGCGGTCCAGCACCTTGTGCAATGCCTGGATGATGCCCTTGATCCGCGGGTGGTCGGGGGCCACGCCGTAACGAATCAAGCCGAACGGCGCCGGGTAACGGTCAAAGAGGTCGATGCTGACCACCAGCTCACCGTTCTTGACCGGCTCGGACTTGGTCAGAATGTCTGCGGCATAGACGCCAGCAGGGCCGGAGCCAATGACGGCCACCCGGAGCGGGCGGGCGAGGGTACCGCGCTCAGCGGCCTCGGTCGGGTTCGACAACAGTGCGTTCTCCTTGTGAATGCTGAATGCTCAGTGCGCGGAGTGTTCGGAAGCGCTGAGCCCAGCCAATCGAAAATCAGTCGGGGCGAAGGGGCTGATTCGCACGACGTCGCCAATCACCACGACGGCGGGTGAACTGACGCCGAGCGCCTCCGCTTGGTCGGCGATACCGCCCAGAGTGCCGATCGTAATACGCTGTTGCGCCCCAAAGCCATCTTCAATAATAGCAACCGGGCATCCTTCGCCCCGTCCCTTTGTGGCCAAGCTCACCGCGGTGCGGCGCAGCGTGGCCACTCCCATCAGTAAAACCACCGTGTGATCCCGGCCCTCTGGCAGCTCAGCGAGATCCTGATGAGCGGAGATCACGGTGAATCCCCTAGCCAATCCCCGGTGAGTGAGCGGGATGCCAGCGGCAGCGGGCACCGCGATCGCGGAACTCACCCCTGGCACCACCTCGACCTCGACGCCGTGCGCGCGGCAGTATTCGGCTTCCTCGCCGCCTCTGCCCAGCACATAGGGGTCACCGCCCTTGAGTCGCACCACCCGTTTGCCCGCACGAGCATGCTCCACCAGCAGGCTGTTGATCTGCTGCTGGGGCACCGGATGGTGATCCGGGCTCTTGCCCACATCGATCACCTCGGTGCTTTCCTCCAGCAGTTCCAGTAAACCTCTGGGGCCCAGCCGATCAGCGATCACGACGTCGGCCTGCGCGAGCAGCTTCCTGCCCCGCACAGTAATCAGATCGTCAGCCCCCGGGCCGCCGCCGATCAGGGCGACCGAACCGGCGTGCTCCCGGCGGAGCTTGAGCGGTGAGCTGCCGGGAGAATCGAGCTGTCCGGTTTCCAGGGCGGTCAGTACGGCATTGCGCAGAGCCACCGCGCGGCGTGGGTCTCCGCCAGCGTTGATCGCCACCGTGACGTCGTCGAGCCGGGCCACCGAAGGCGTCCAGGCGGCTGATTCCTGATGATCGGAGGCGTTGACGCACCAGATCCGCCGGGCTTCAGCCTGTCGGCTCACTTGTCCGTCTACCGCAGGGTCACCGGTCGCCGTCTGCACGAACCACTGGCCCTCCAGATCGGCTTCTCGATAGCGTCTTGGCTGCCAGTCGAGCAGGCCGGCCCGGTGAAGTTCCACGATGCTCTGGACGGCGTCCGGCGCTACCACGCTGAGCTGCGCCCCGGCGTCGAGCAGGGCTTTAGCCCGGCGAGCAGCCACCTCTCCGGCTCCGACCACCAGGACGGGGCGCCCGAGCAGTCGTAAGGAGGTGGGGTAGAGATCACGAACAGCCATGGATTGACTGTAGTTTTCGCTTCAATCCGGGCACGAACGAGTATTACGGGGTGGTTCATCTGAGGTCATCCGAGGTCATCTGCTGATCGGGCGACCGGAATCCCTTCATGACACCTCGCGGGTCAAGCCGTCATGAAAACAACAGCTAAGACTCAGTTTCAGCACAGATTTAACCTGTGGTCCACCTCACATTCACTCCCTGGCAGGGCGGGTCCAGCAAGGTTGGAATCACCCCATGACCACAAGGAGCCAGCCCGATGACTGAAACCCCTACCCTGCTGCCAATGGCGGGCCACACACGTGGCAAGCGCAGTGCGATTACCTGCCAGCTAAAATGCGACAATGCTTGTGCGGCTGAGGTCTGCAACACGACGAGCAATGCCTACTTTCGCGATATCGCGCAAAGCGCGCTGGGCCGCCGTCAGCTACTAGGGTTGGGAGCGGTCGGGGCGGCTACGCTGGTGCTCGGCGGCGTCACCCAAGCGGCCACCGCGCCTTCGGCTGAGGCGGCAGCCGCCGGAGCCGCGCCGGCGCATTACTGGTCGCATGGCTCACCGCTGAGCTTCCGGGCGATTAAGCCCGTTGACCGGCTAGTGGATGAGCTCACGGTGCCTTCCGGTTTCAGCTGGCAGCCGGTGATTCGCTGGGGCGACCCGCTTTTCAAGCGCTCCCCCGACTTCGATCCACTGCATCAGAGCGCGGCTGCCCAGGCGCAACAGTTCGGCTACAACAACGACTACACCGATATTGTCGAGATCCCAGGCAGTCGCGGACGGCGGGCCATCCTGTTCAGCAATCACGAGTATGTCAATCCGGGGATCATGTTCCCTCCAAACTTAGCGGCCACCGAATCCCGGGCGATCAGCCGCGCCGCCCATGGTCTCAGCGTGGTGGAATTACGCCGCAGCCGGGCTGGAAAACCGTGGAGCTATCAACAGGGGGCCCCGCTCAACCGACGGTTCCTGACCAACACGCCCTACAGCTTCACCGGCCCGGCTGCCGGCTCCGAATTGCTGAAGACCGTGAAGAGCCCCGATGGCCGTGTCGCCTTCGGCACCCTGGGGAACTGCTCCGGCGGCACCACGCCCTGGGGCACCATGCTCTCCGGGGAGGAGAACTTCAACGGCTATTTCGTCACTCCGGGTGACCGGACCACGGATAAGCGCTACGGCCTCACCTCCCAGCCGACCACACTCGGTTGGGAACTCGACGAACCGCGCTGGAACACCCGCAATCAGGGGTACCAGAACGAAGTGAACCACTTCGGTTGGATCGTCGAGATCGATCCGCTCGATCCGACGAGCAGGCCGGTCAAGCACACCGCGATGGGCCGCCTCAAGCACGAGGGTGCGAACGTCATCATCGCAGAGAACGGCCAAGTGGTGGCCTATATGGGTGATGATGAGCGCTTCGATTACCTCTACAAATTCGTCAGCAAGAACAAGTACCGGCCGGGCAATTCTGCCGCCGCCCGAGCCTGGAACAAGAAGCTGCTCAGTGAAGGAGATCTGTTCGTCGCCAAGTTCGACGGCGATTCGGCCCGGGAGATCGATGGCTCCGGAAAGCTGCCGCGCGATGGCCGTTTCGATGGCACCGGACGCTGGATTCCGCTAACCCGCAACGGCGTCTCTGCGGTTCCGGGGATGAGCATCGCTGAGGTGCTGGTCTACACCCGCTTGGCGGGCGATAAGGTCGGAGCCACCAAGATGGATCGCTGCGAAGATGTGCAGCCCAATCTGAAATCTCGGAAGATTTACGTCGCCTGCACCAATAACACCAACCGGGGGAAAAGCGGCTATCCGGCAGCGGACGAAACCAATCCGCGCACTGAGAATCGGGATGGTCATGTCGTCGAGATCACCGAGCGCGGCGGCCAGGTCTCGCAGTTCTTCGACTGGAACCTGCTCCTGGTCTGTGGGGACCCGGCGAAAAACGAGTCGACCTACTTCGGCGGATTCCCGAAGGACAAGGTCTCCCCGATCTCCTGCCCCGATAACCTGGCTTTCGACTCGGCGGGCAATCTGTGGATTTCCACTGACGGCGCACCATCGACGATCGGTTTCAATGACGGCTTATTCAAGGTGACCTTGGAGGGCCGCGAGCGCGGTCGAGTGGAGCAGTTCCTCTCGGTACCGCGAGAGTCCGAGACCTGCGGGCCGATCGTGCACGATCAGGACGGGCTGGTCTTCGTCGCCGTGCAGCACCCCGGCGAAGAGGGTAGCTGGGCCGCCCAGCGTTCGGCTTTCCCGGATTATGTGAAGCCCGGTAGCAAGCCGAAACGTGGCCGGGCTGCACTCCCCAGACCTGCTGTGGTGCAGGTATACCGGGGTTCACGCTAGGCCGAAGCAGCTGACTCCGGAGTCGGCTGGCTGCTCCGGAGTCGGCCGTGATCAGTTGCTGTGCCATGATCTCAGGGATCACCGGGCCTGCTCGGGGGCTTGGTCAGGTGCTCCGCAGAAGACCCCTGCCGCGGAGCAGGCGACGCTCGATCGGAGCGAAGACAGCGAGCTCGACGACGATCCCGACGAAGAGGATTACCAAAATCGCCGCCATCACCATGCCCATATCCGACAGATCCCGGCCCCTTTGCAGCAGCGATCCCAAGCCGAAGCCCAGGGTGCCGCCAATCGCGATGATCTCGGCCGCCATCAGGGATCGCCAGGAGAAGGCCCAGCCTTGTTTGAGACCGGAGAGGTAGCCCGGAAGCGCAGCGGGCAGGATGATCCTCAATGAGAGTTCGGTTTTCGAGGCTCCCAGCACTGTGCCCATGGCGCGGTATTGCGGTGGAACCTGGTCCACTCCGGAGAGCAGCCCATTGATGATCGAAGGAATAGCGCCCATCAGAAGCACGAAGTACACCGTGCCATCAGAAAGCCCGAACCAGATGATCGCGGCGGGCACCCAGGCCACGCTGGGCAGCACTTGAAGCCCTGAGATGAGCGGGCCGAAAGCGGTGCGCAAGGGACGAACCTGAGCTAGCAATAACCCCAGAGCGGTGCCGATCACGGCACTGACCACGAAGCCGATTAGGCCGCGTTTCACTGAGGTCCAGATCGCTTCCTGTAGCGTGCCCTGGCGCGACAACTCAGCGAAAGTACCGGCGACGTCGAGCGGCCCCGGTACGACGTCCTGCCTCTTAGCCCCGAGCCACACGTAGAGCTGCCAGATCACAATCAAGACGATGACGGCGGCGAGCGGTGCCAGAATCTGGATCAGGGTTCTCTTCAGATTGCGCTGGGTCTGCCGATCGGTTTGCAAGCGATCCAGGCCTTGCAGTTCGGCGTCCGGGGTTTGTTCGGAGCGCTGGGCTTGTTCAGTTTCCTGGGTTTGCGCGGCTTTCTGGGTTTGAGCTGCTTTCTGGGCTAGTTCAGAAAGCCGGGCTTGTTCGGAACCCTGGACTAGGCCGGTGATCTGAGTTGGCTCGGCTTCCTGGACAAACCCTGTAGGCCGGGTTTGCTCGGCGTTATTCTGGGCTGGCTCAGCGCTTTGCGCAGAGCTGAGCGAGGGAAGCCGCTCAGTGTGGGTTGAGTTCGCTGCGGGGTCAGATTTGTCCGGATTCAGGAGGCTAGACATGTCTGCTGATCTCTTGGCGGAGGGAGTCAGTTATCTCTTTGGCTAGCAAGGCCGCTGGTTCGGGGTGTTTCTGGTCCTCGGCAATCCGCCATTCTCGGATCACTTTGCCTGGGCGAGAGGAGAGCAAAAGCACCCGCTGACCCAGCCGAACGGCTTCGCGCACGTTGTGGGTAACGAAAATTATGGTTCTCCCGGTGTGCTTCCAGATTCTGTTGAGTTCTTCGTGGAGCAGGTCCCGAGTGATGGCGTCCAGTGCAGCGAATGGCTCATCCATCAGCAGAACGTGCTTGTCCTGGGCGAGGGATCTGGCGAGAGCGACGCGCTGACGCATGCCTCCGGAGAGTTCGTGAGGCCGTTTTTTACCGGCCTGCTGAAGATGGACCAGGGCCAGAAGTTCTTCTGCCTTGAGTTTCCGCTCTTCTTTGCTGACTCCGCGGAGTTTCAGAGCCAGTTCAATATTCTGTTGTGCCGTGAGCCAGGGAAAGAGTGTGGCGTCCTGGAACATGAAGGCCACACCATCGGCTGGAATCTCCATTGAACCCTGAGTCGGCACTTCGAGGCCGGCGATGAGGTTGAGCAGGGTGGACTTCCCGCAGCCGGAAGCTCCGAGCAGCGCGACGAACTCCCCTTGGCTGATTGTCAGGTCAAGCCCTTCCAATACCGGGTTATTGACGTTTGCGTCTCCGAAGGTCTTGCCCAGGTTCTCCAGCACTACCACCGGCTTCGCGGAATTCACCGAAGGCGTTACCTCATGATGTGCTGCGGCGGCTGTCGCGGTCATCCCTCAACGCTAAGGATGGCCCGCTGGCCCTTCAAGGTCTCGGCAATACGAAGTCATCCGGTGTCATGCTGGTTCATAATGCGCTGAGTCAAGGCCTTGTGCTCAAGCCGGATCCGCCTCCCAGAAGTGTTCAGGAGCTTTCCGGAGTTCTGGGCTAATAGCTCGTAGTCTTGTGATGTGTTCATGAGCAACCCGATCAAGCTCGAACCAGCTGGCTCACCCTGGCTCATCGCATCATTTGGAAGGCAGAACAATGGATACTTCAGCTCTCTTCTCCCTCGAAGGACGAACCGCCCTGGTCACCGGAGGCTCTCGTGGAATCGGTCGGATGATCGCCGAAGGCTTCTTGGCGCAGGGCGCCCGCGTCTACATCTCTGCCCGCAAGGCCGAGGCCTGCGATGCGGCTGCCGCCGAACTGTCGGCTCTGGGCGAGTGCATTTCGCTACCAGGCGATGTCTCGACTCTCACTGGAATCGAGGACCTTGTGGCGAGGTACAGTGCACGGGAATCTGAACTGGGCATTCTGGTCAATAACGCCGGTGCGGCCTGGGGAGCGCCATTGCAGGACTTTCCCGAGAACGGCTGGGACAAGGTGATGGATCTCAATGTCAAAGCTCCCTTCTTCCTGACACAGCGACTCCTGCCCCAGCTGATTAAGGCGAGTGGTGCACGGCTTTCCAAGGTGATCAATATCGCTTCAATCGACGGAATTTCCCTCAGCCAAAATGAGACCTACTCCTACCAGGCGAGCAAGGCGGGCCTGATCCAGCTGACCCGCAGGCTGGCGATTCAGTTGATACCGGAGGGCATCGTCGTCAGTGGCATCGCACCGGGTGCCTTCGCTTCGGAGATGAATCGGGAGGCACGTGACCACGCCGATGAGATCGCCGAACATATTCCGGCCGGGCGGATTGGCCAGCCGGAGGATATGGCGGCCGCCGCCATCTATCTTGCATCACGAGCCGGCGACTACGTGGTGGGATCCACTCTGATCGTCGACGGCGGTGTGACCCACGCCCGTTAGCTCCTGGTTTCCTAGTTTCCTGGTTTCCTAGTTTCCTAGACTCAGAGTTCGGAACTGAACTCCAGGACTCAGGACCTAGGGCTCAGGGCTCAGGGCTCAGGGCTCAGGGCTCAGGGCTCAGGGCTCAGGGCTCAGGGCTCAGGGCTCAGCTTTGCCCAAGACCCGCGGTACTGACTATGGTTTTTCCTTGTTCTTTGAGAATCTCGTTGAGTAACCTGAGATCGAAGATCCCGTTGATATCGGCGTCCTTAGTCACCCCGGCTTTGACCCCGTTGGCCAGTAAGGTCTTATAAGTACCGGCAATTGGGTCGGCGGTGAGGGTCAAACTGTCCAAAGCCCGCTTTACGACGTCGTCGGGTAACCCTTTGCCGCTGGCCTGCACCAAACCTGCATTGACCGCACTTATCGCTTGACCTTTATGTTGATCTAGCCAGTCTTGGGTTTCAAGCTGCGCTTTGAGCAGGGACTTGATGGCTTGGGGGTGGTCCTTGAGGAAAGACTTATTCACGATCAGGATGGTGGTGGAAAACTGTCCGTCTTGAGATCCCTGAGCATGCCACAGGTCCTTTTCATCAACAAGGACTCTCGCTCCGGCTTGCAAGACCAGGCGCGAGGACCAAGGTTCGGGGAGCCAAGCGCCGTCCAGCTTTCCGTCTTGAAAGAGTTTGAGGGTCTGTGCATTGTCCGTGGGGTTGATAGTGACGTCATTACCTCCGTTGGTGGCGACCTTCAGCCCATTGTCAGCGAGGTAATTCCGCAGTGCCACATCCTGAGTGCCGCCTAATTGCGGGGTCGCCAGTACTTTACCTTTGAGGTCTGCCGCACTGTTGATTCCGGGCTTGACGACTAGTTGGGCCCCACCAGAAGCAGCTCCGGCCACAATGCTGATCGACTCCCCTTTGGATTTGACGAAGGAATTGATCGCCGGATTCGGCCCCAAATAAGCGGCATCGAGCGCTCCGGCATTCAGGGCTTCAACCGTTGCTGGCCCTGCATTGAAGATCTGCGTCTTGAGTTCAGTCTTACCGAGTTCTTTGGCATAGAACCCCTGCTGGACCCCAACGACGGGTAGCGCATGAGTGACATTCCCGAAGTAACCTAGCCTCAATTCCTTGAGGTCATCTACTGCTTGGGCATTGTTCTGATTCCCATTCGCTGAGTTATTTGCATTGGAGTTATTTGCGTTGGCCGCGATGGTGAAGCTCGCCGCGCCTATCGCGATTACTGCCGCAAGCCCAATCGCAACCCCGATTTCCAGCGAACGAGACTTCGTGAAAAGTCCCTTCTTGGATTCCTTCTGGGCTGAAGTACTCTTCTGACCAGCGACAACCTTGGTGGTTCTGACCTCCTCATGGCTAAGGACGTCGTTACCCCGGTCCTGATCCAGCCCGTTTTGCGGCAGATCATTCTGAGGTGCTCGTTCCTCGAATGCATTGTTCTTTGATGTTTCGTTGTTGTCGTTACTGGAACGATCTGATTCTTGCGACATGGAGTGCCTTACTGGGAGTCAGGTGCGGGAGTCGGGATGTCTCGCCAAACGGTCTGAGAAAGAGGATTCAGCTGGTTCGGCTCTAACGGAGGTGGCCGGTCTAGCTTTCATGACTGGTTCAACTGGGATGGCTGCTCTTACAGGGATGGCTGGCGGATTCAGCGCATTCGACATCGTGATTGCCGGGAGATCCCGGCGTGCGACAACAAGGATTCAGGAGCCATGGCTCAAAGGTAGTTTCAGCTCTGGTTCAGCTCAATAGCGCGGAAACACTGGGTCATTGAAGGTCATCAGGGGTCATACTGAAGGCTCAATGGCCGGATGGAAATCGCAATGATGACCTTCCGGGTACCGATCCATCAGTCCACTCGGCTTAGCTAGTCGCTTGAATGCTCCTTTATGCTGCTGCTTTGAGCGCAGATATCTGGATTTTCTGGAGAAGATCTCTCAGCACCGGCTCGTTCTTATTCTCGGTGCTGACAATCAGGTTGTGATTCTCAGTATTGAAGGGAGCACCCCAATTGCTGCCGTTCGGTGGCCGGTACCAACGATGTTCAAAGTTCGGGTCTTTCATGGGGTAATTGATGCCGACAACTCCTAGTTGCTCGGCGGTCTGCAGAGGGTCGGGATAACTCATACTGAGATATTCAGTGCCCAGCTGCGGCTTCCAGTGGGGATCCAGAGCGGCACCCGAGAGCGCAATGACTTGATCGTAATGCGCTCCCATAGCCTCCGCCCCAGAGGTCAACCGGGTTCCCCAACTGTGTGAAATATTGCTGGTCTTGGCCCCAATTTGGGTGTTTTCCGCGTCTATAGCCGCTTGAAAAGCAGCAAGTTTCGGAGCATTCGCGATCAGAAAGGAATCGCCCCGTGCTTCGAGCAGGCCATCGGGGACGCTACCGTCAGGGAATTCCCCACCTTTATAGATGAAAGCCGCTGTTTCCCCCGCCGCTTCACCCTTCACCAGGTATTGAGCCAGCCCTTGCACTTGATGTTTGAAGAAGGAGGTGTCATTGGTGAAGCTTCCGGGGACGTAGGTGATGATGTTCTTGGTGTGCGGCCCGAGCTGACCCACGACCTCGATGATGGAATGCTTCGCTGGATCGTACGCCGCTAAATTGATCTCGCCGGCTGCCACTGCTTCGAGATAACTGACCTTAGCAGGATCGCCGTCATCAGCGTCTTGAGCCCCCGTATCTGGCCCGATCAAAACCCGACGCGACGGGCCGTATTGCTCTTCAGGACTTTTTCGTCGTCGCATCCTTTCCAGTTCAATCCGCGCATTGATTCCGTTCGCTTTGATCCGCTCAGCAAATGGCACGCCCTGAGTGTTTCCAGCAGCTATGGGCTGCATTTTTATGAACTGGTCCTGCTGCTGCGCCGTCAAAGTGGCCCACCAGCTTTGCACCTCCATTGGCTTCAGTTTTCCGAGAGGTGAGGGGTCAGCGAGGAGTCCGAAGAAATCGAGTTTCTGCTCTGCTCCACGAATAGGCCCCCATCGCGAAGCAGAGCCCGAGACATCCCTGGAACTGGTTCTGTCCTGATCGGCGGCTTGCTTCGTCAAGCTTTTGGCCACTAGCGCCAAAGAGTCCGCAATTGCATGAAGATGCAAGGAGTGAACTGTATGCCACCGTAGCTGAAATGCTTCCGCGTCAGGGCCCTGCCATCGAGCCGCCCGGAAGGCCCTGGAAAGCCCCATCGCCACCTGTCTGAGGTTCTCGGCAGCCCTCACCTGCAGGACTGCAAAGTCCCGCAATGCGGCGGTATCTGCACCGATCATTATTCCTGCCATTACCGGCACCTTTCACCCTCCGCAGCATCGTCTCAACCCGAGCGGGTAATTGCTGCCTACCTAAAATGAAATCCGGCATTCAGAAGCCCCGCAATCGATAAATCGCCGATGTGGATAACCTTGGTTATCCACAAAAGCGATTATTTTCCTATCCTTTTCACGGCATGTTGAGTATGCTCATCGATTACTAAGGATTGATCCGCCGAGGAATCGGAGTGAACATGGCTCGATGGTCCTTTAAATCAACTTGTATATGCTTACTTCTCATCCTGGCTCTGGGTACCGGTCTGACTGCTTGCAGCGACGGGGGTAAAGCTGCCCCATCGAGTTCAGCTTCTCTTCAGACAGCGTCTCAAGACAAAACAACCCCGGCGACGCTTCCCAGCCCTAGCCCGACTCAGCCCTATCAGCCTGCAACGGTCAAGGGGCCCGCAAAGAATGTCCCAGTTCCGGTAAAGCCTCCGGAAGCAGATGAATTCAGCGAACGAGGCCTCAAGGCTTTCGCCGCCTACTGGTTCAACGTTTTCAACTATGCCGCAGAAACCGGCGATACAGAGTCATACGAAAAAATTACTCAGAGCACCTGTACCTACTGCTATAAAATTATTGGCAACATCAAAGCTCTCTATAAGAGCAAGGGATGGAACGTCGGCGGCAAAGTTATCGTAACTCGCACTCAACTGACAAAAGCCGGATTTAAAACCACCCCAGATAATTCCTACCAGGTGATTATCCAGTCTAATCAGACCGCAGGTCAGACCCTCAACTCAGACGGTTCGGTCAACGACACGCAAAACTCTTCAGTAGCTAATGGCGAGGTTCTTGACGCGGTCTATCTAGCAGGACGGTGGAAAGCAAGCAATATAGGGAAGATCTCATGAAATTTTTTCTCAGAGAAATATTGCACGTTACGCGGTCCATCGTTTTCTTAGTAGTGTTATTCGGCTTTTCATTTATTAGCACCGATGTTTGTTTTGCGGTCTCTCATCAACCGAGTTCGACAAATTGGGATTATGAAGGGATCGAAACCACAATCGAGATGCCCAATGGAGTCTGGACCAATGCCTCTGTCGTGAGGCCTGACAATACTCACAGCTATAAGACCACCGTGGAATGTGTCACCGGGGGCAAAGACCAAGGCAATACCAGTGCCGAACACTGTGATGCCGTTTCCATGCGGCAGTGCACCGCAGGCAAGAACGGCGCAATGGTTCAGTGGTACAGCTCCCTGAAGGCTATCCAGCCTCCCGATTGGCAGAAAGTGGGCTCCCCCACCTGTGTCTACGACGCAAACCCCGTCGATCTACTCGCTGAGATCGCAGCTCGGATTCAGACGGATTTTCAGCATCTTCCGGTGAGCCCCGGAACCGCGACAACCCAGCCCAGTCCCTTCACACTGAACAGCTGGCAAACCAACTTCATCTCCAATGCAGCACCCCAGCAATTCAACATCACGCTGCTCGGCCAACGCGTCCGCATCACCGCCACCCCGTTGAGCTATACCTACATTTACGGCGATGGGCACAGCCTCGGCCCCATCTCGACCCCTGGTCAATCCATCCCGCAAGCCCAATGGGGACAGCTTCAAACAGCCACCAGCCACCGCTACGAACAGACCAAGGACTACACCGCTCGGATCATCGTGCATTTCGCAGGCACCTACTCCGTCAACGATGGGCCGACCACGCCAATCCCCGGCCAAGGGAACTTCAGCACCGCTGAAATCCCGGTCAAAGTATGGCTGATCAAGAAGAGATGGGTGAGTCAGGACTGTCAGCAAAACCCTCAATCCTGGGGATGCCAGAACTCGGCCTCGCACACAGGGAACAACTGAAACTCATCCCCCACGAGATGCACTCCGACTCGCCTGCCCGCTAAGACTCGTTGCCTTTCAGCGCTGAACTAACCTGTGCTGGGTTCTCCACGTTTTTCTCCTTCACGGGAATTGCCACGGCTGCAGTTGTCTCCTTTGCAAATCAACGCAATGTCGACAAAGACTTTTATGTTTCGATGACTCATGACCTACTGATGTTCGGCACCTTGTTCGCAGGGGCCTTCTTCCTCCTCGCCATCATTATCGGCTGCTCCTCGGCCAGAGCCGCCAGAGAAAAAGCACGCATAGCACTGTGGATCAAGGAACTTCAGCACGTTCACAACACAAAAGACAAAGGGCTTTGGCCTCGCTGGAGCCGCAGCCTCTGAATCACCACCGCTCACTCGCAGAATCAGCCGGATGTTCGGAGACCATTCCAGCTGCCAGAGTATTTCCATCCACCGGATCGATGACTAAGAAGGCACCGGTTCGCCGGTGTGCCAGATACGGCTCCAGCGGCAAGGCCGAAGCCAGCCTGAGTTGCACAGCACCAATATCGTTCAACTCCAATGAAGCAGCAGGTCGAAGGGAGAAACTCCCCAGCTCCAACGTTCCGCCAATACCCCGAACCAGGGCTTGGACCGTCCGAGTGCCGTGCTTCACCAGCACCTTATTGCCTTCTCGTAAGGGTTTGGGGGATAACCAGCACAAAGAGGAAGACAGATCCTGAGAGGCCTCCCTCGTGGTCCCCGCAGCTGCGAGCAGTTCCCCGCGTGCCACGTCCAATTCGTCCGCTAGCCTCAACACCACCGACTGCGGCGCCACCGCCCGATCAAGCACCGGCCCTCCCGGCCCATGGATCCCCACCACAGACGTCGTCCGGCCGCCCGGTAACACGGTGACCGAGTCCCCCACGGCGACAGCGCCCGAAGCGATCTGCCCCGCGTAACCCCGATAGTCTCGAAACTCTTCCGCAGAAAGACCCGGAGCCAGACCGCCCTGCGGGCGCACTACCAATTGCACCGGAAATCTGAAAGGTTCCGGAGTCTCAGCAAGAGATTCCAGCTCATCTACGGAAGGCAAGGACTCCAGAATCCCCAATAACGAGGGACCCGCATACCAGGGAGTCCGCTCTGAGCGCTCCACCACATTGTCACCTTCCAATGCGGATACCGGAATCACCAGCGGCGTCGCCAAACCAATTGAACCCGCCACCTCCACCACATCCTGAACAATCGATGCGAAAACTGACTGCGAAAAATCCACCAGATCAATCTTGTTGACCGCAACCACCACGTGCGGCACCCGCAATAAATGCAGAACCGAAAGATGACGCCGAGTCTGCTCCAAAACACCCTTCCGGGCATCGATCAGCACCACCACAGCATCCGCGGTGGAGGCCCCGGTCACGGTGTTCTTGGTGTACTGCACATGCCCGGGACAATCCGCCAGCACAAACGACCGCACAGAACTAGCAAAGTACCGATACGCCACATCGATCGTGATGCCCTGCTCACGTTCAGCCCGCAAGCCGTCCGTCAATAGAGCCAGATCCACTCCTCCGGCAGCGCCACCGAAGCCGCGCTCAGCAGAAGTTCGCACCACCGCGGCCAAAGTATCGACCAGGATGGCCTTCGACTCGTGAAGCAACCGACCCACCAGGGTCGACTTCCCATCATCAACCGAACCCGCCGTCGCAAAACGGAAAAGAGAAGCCACTAGAAATACCCGTCCTTTTTCCGATCTTCCATCGCAGCCTCAGAGATGCGGTCATCCGCTCGAGTAGCACCACGCTCAGTCAGGGTGGAAGCCGCAACCTCCAGCACGACGTCGTGCACAGTGGCCGCCGAGGACACCACAGCCCCGGTGCAAGACATATCCCCCACTGTGCGATACCTGACGGTTTGGGAAACCACGGCTTCGGCCGGACCAGGTATCGAAAAGGGGCCCACCGCCATCCACATTCCTTCACGTTCAAAGACCTCGCGCCGATGTGCGAAGTAAATCTCGGGAAGCTCGATCCCCTCCCGTTCGATATACCTCCAGATATCCAACTCGGTCCAGTTTGAAATCGGAAAGGCTCTGACATGCTGCCCCACGGCATGCCGCCCGTTATAGAGATTCCACAACTCAGGACGTTGATTGCGTGGATCCCATTGACCGAACTCATCCCGCAGCGAAAGAATTCGTTCCTTCGCTCGTGCCTTATCCTCATCTCTCCGCCCTCCCCCGAAGACGGCGTCGAACCTCTCCGAAGCAATCACCCCGAGCAGCGGAGCGGTCTGCAGAGGATTCCGCGTGCCATCGGCGCGCTCAGCCAGTTCACCCCGATCGAGATACTCCTGCACGCTTGCCACTACGAGCCGCAGTCCCAGCCTTGCCACGGTGCGATCCCGGAACTCCAGCACCTCGGGAAAGTTGTGCCCCGTATCAACGTGCAGCACCGGGAAGGGAATCCGCCCCGGCCAGAAGGCCTTGGCAGCCAGATGTAGCATCACCACGGAATCCTTGCCGCCGGAGAACAGCATCGCGGGACGCTCGAACTCCGCAAACACCTCTCGGAGAATATGAATCGACTCAGACTCCAAGACATCCAAACTGTCCAGCTGCCCCGTCTCGCGGGCGACCAAGGATCCTCCGACGCTTCGATCGGCGGATTCGATGCTCATAGATGAATCCCGCACTCAGTCTTATCCGTCCCCGACCAGCGACCAGCCCGAGGATCTTCACCCGGCGCCACCGGCCTGGTACACGGAGCACAGCCGATGGAAAGATACCCCCGCGACATCAAGGGGTTCACCGGGATCAAATTCTCTTCGGCGTAGGTGACTAAAGCGTCCAAAGACCAGCCAGCCAGTGGGTTCACCTTCACCAAGCCGTGGGAGGCATCCCAACTGAGTAGTGGAGTGTTCGTCCGGGTGGGGGCTTCGTCACGCCGCACTCCGGTGAACCACACTTCATATCCGCTGAGCGCCTTTTTCAAGGGATCCATCTTGCGCAACTGGCAGCATCGGGCCGGATCCCGGGTAAAAAGATCCTTGCCGAACTCCGCATCCTGCTCGGCCACGGTACGCTCCGGGAGCACATCGACAATATTGACCGGAAAGTACCGGGCCACCGTCTTCCTGGTGTCATGGGTCTCTGGAAAGTGGTACCCGGTCTCCAAGAAGAGCACATCGACTCCAGGAAGCTGCTCGGCCACCAAAGCGGGCAGCACGGCGTCAGCCATCGAACAGGCGACGGCGCTCGCCGAGACCTCGAAGTGGCGTGCCACCCAGGCGATCACTTCGGCGGTCGGAGCATCCCAGCCGAGTTCCCCGACGCCGGAATCCACCAGAGCCCGGAGCTCCTGCTCCGAACGAAACGGCACGGCATGGGTGCGTCGCACCTTCGTCACTTCAGAGACCTCGCTCATTTCACAATATCCTCATCAACCCGATGTGCCCACTGGGCGAAGGTCTCCTCCGGATCGCGACCCGCCACGAAGCTGCGCACCACCCGTTCGACATAGTCCGGCAGGTCCTGCGCGGTGACTTTGAGCCCGCGAATAGTCCGGCCCAGCCCGGCCTCCTCACGGTTCGATGAGGCCAGGCCACCGCCGAGGTGAACTTGGAACCCCGGGGCCGGATCGCCGTCAGGAGTGGGCAGCATCATTCCTTTCAACCCGATGTCAGCGGTCTGAATCCGAGCACATGAGTTGGGGCAGCCATTGATATGCAAAGCGATCGGATCCACCAATTCACCCGAATCGACCAGATCGGCGAGCCTCTTCTCTAACTCGGTGATTGCGGTCGCCGCAGTCACCTTGGTCTCCACTATGGCCAATTTGCAGTACTCGATTCCGGTGCAGGCGATCGTGCTACGACGGAAGATCGAGGGCTTGGCGGTCAGCCCGAGCGGCTCGATGGCCGCCAAAAGTGATTCCACCCGCTCTCCAGGCACATCCAGAATGACCAGTTTCTGATGCGGCGTCGTCCGCAGGCGCTGAGAACCGTGAGCTTCAATGACCGAGGCGAGGGCCAGCAGCTTTTCACCGGAAACCCGCCCGACGGTCGGTGCGACTCCGATATAACGCCTGCCGTCTTTCTGCTCATGAACTCCGATATGGTCACCCGGAGAAGTGGGTTTGGCCGCTGCAGGCCCGTCCGGCAGGGCATAACCCAGATATTCGGTCTCGAGAACTTCGCGAAACTTCACCGGCCCCCAATCGTTCATCAGGAATTTGAGCCGCGCCTTGGTCCGCATCCTGCGATACCCGTAATCCCGGAAAATGCTGGTCACTCCCAGCCATACCTCAGCTGCGACCACGGGCTCGACGAAAACCCCCAGCCGCTCGGCCAGCCGGGCACTGGTGGAGAGCCCTCCTCCCACCCACAGGTCATAACCGGCGCCCAGGCTCGGGTGGACAACTCCCACCAGGGCGAAATCATTGATCTCATGCACCACGTCCTGGGAGGGATGCCCAGTGATCGCCGTTTTGTACTTACGCGGCAGATTCGCCAGTTCCGGATCACCGATGAAACGATCAGCCAGCTCGTTGATCAGTGGGCTCGGATCGATGATCTCGTCGGCGGCAATACCCGCCACGGGAGAGCCCAGGATCACCCGTGGAACATCCCCACAGGCCTCCGTCGTGGAGAGCCCCACGCTCTCCAGCCGCTGCCAGATCTCCGGCACGTCCTCGATCCTGATCCAGTGCAACTGAATATTCTGCCGGTCGGTCAGATCGGCCGAACCACGAGCGAAATCCACCGAGATCTGAGCGATCACCCGCAGCTGTCGAGTGTTCAAAGCCCCGCCGTCAATGCGCACCCGCAACATGAAATAGCGGTCTTCCAGCTCGTGCGGCTGCAGCGTCGCGGTCTTCCCGCCTTCGATTCCTGGTTTCCGCTGGGTGTACAGGCCCCACCAGCGAAAGCGCCCGTGCAGATCGGTCTCCTCGATGGAGTCGAAGCCCTGCTGCGAATAGATCTGTTCAATGCGTTCCCGCACGTTCAGGCCGCCGTCTTGCTGCTTCCAGCTCTCATTGGCGTTCAGCGGTGCGGTGCCGTCCACCTTCCACTGACCATGAGGCTTCGCCGCAGGCCGGGCAGCGCGCACCGGCCGGTTCTGGGCATCAGCACGAGGATCGGTTGCAGCCTGCGTCATGTACTGAGATTAGGACGGCGTGCGGAACACGCTGGAATACCTCGCAACCGTAGGTCATCTATGGCAATACTTCGTCATAACGACGCGCCCGCCACGCCCTCGAGTCGCGTGTGCTGAGAGCTCAGCAGCCACGACCCGGCTCCGGCATTCCGACCAGGACTCCTAGATCGCCTAGCCCTCAGCGGCTAACCGGCGACGGCGTCGAAACGGTCCAGAGCGATCTGCGCCAGCACCGGATCCGGCAGCAAAGGCGCGGCGAGCTGATCGGCCCCGGCCTGCGAGAGCAGTCGGTGGAAGTATCCCGGGGCGAGCAGATAAGAGGCCACCGCGACCTTGGCGTGTTCCGGCAGCTGCTGGCGCAGCAGCTGCACCGCGGCTGGAACCCTGGGTTCCGCACCCGCGCCGTAGCCAACCCGAACCGGACAAGGCAGCAGTGCGCGCAGCTGCCCTGCCATCTCCTCAATAGCAACCGCAGCGCTGGCCTTAGAAGAGCCGGCAGCGGCGAAGACCACACCCCAGTCAGCTTCAGAATCCATCACCGCCGCAACTCGGCGAGCCAACAGTTCGGCGAGCCGGGAGTCCGGTCCTAGCGGCGCTGCCGCGCGGGTCAGTGGCCGAGTTGCTACGGCCTGAGCAATATCCACTTCTACGTGATAGCCAACGGATAGCAGCAGGGGCACGACGACGGCGGGAACCCCCTCGGGCAGCCGGGAAAGCACCTCGGGGAGTGCCGGGCTCTGCACATCCACGTAGGCTTCCCGCACTTCCAGGGCCGGCCGCAACTCAGCGATCCGCCGACGCAACTGAGCCACTTCAGTCCGGGCCTGCGGATCGTCGGTGCCGTGCGAGCAGGCAATCAGAATGGGCTGCTTCATCCTGGGAAGTGTAATCTGCTCCGGTGAGTATCGAAATTCTGCCTGATCTGCTGGGCGTCTTTTTCTTCGCCGTCTCGGGCAGCCTGCTGGCAGGCCGCAAGGGCTTCGACCTGATCGGTTCGCTGTTGCTCGGCTCACTGGTCGGCCTGGGCGGCGGAGTCGCCAGGGATCTCATCATCGGCCAGATTCCGGCGGCTTTCTCAAACCCGGTCTATCTGTTGCCGCCGGTACTGGCTGCTCTGCTGGTGTTCTGGCTCTACAACTCGGTGGAGAAAATCGGACGATGGCTCACTGTTTTCGACGCCGCAGGTCTCGCCCTGTTCTGCATCACCGGCACCGTCAAAGCACTCAATTTCGGCTTCAACCCGGTGGCCTCCGTACTGCTCGGCGTGACCAGCGCGGTGGGCGGTGGGCTGCTGCGTGATGTGGTGGCCAATCAGGTTCCGCAACTCTTCAACTCACACGATATCTACGCCATCCCGGCCATTCTGGGCGCTACTCTGGCGGCCTTCGCCTGGACCGGTCGCTGGCTCAACGTGGGCACCGGAATCGCGATCGCCGTCGTGGTTTTCACCTTTCGAATCGCGGCCTGGCACTTCCGCTGGCACGCCCCCTTAGCGGTGCGAAAGAACAAGCTCTAGCGCACAGCAGCAATCCGGCTCACGGTGAGGGGCCCAGGCTGAGGTTCAGGGCCCCAGAGTTCGGCGCAAGAACTCCACGGCTCGCGGATAGGCTTCCAGCTGATTCTTCCGCCGGCTCAGCCCGTGGCCCTCATCGGCATAAACCAGCATTTCGCATTCACTGCCATTGGCTCGCACCGCAGCGGCCACCTGCTCGGCCTCGCTCAGCGGAACCCGCGGGTCGTTGGCACCGTGAATCACCATCAAGGGTTTCGCCAACCGGTCGATTCTGGGCAGCGGTGAAGCATCTTCGAGAACCTGCCGGTGGTGCGCCAGCGAACCATATTCCCGCTCCCGGTAAGCCCGGCGGTACGCAGAGGTGTTTTCCATAAAAGTCACCAGCGAGCTCATCCCGACGATATCCACTCCGGAGGCCCAGTACTCCGGGAAGAAGGTCATCCCGGCGAGCACCATATAACCGCCGTAGCTGCCGCCGTAGAGCGCCACTCGTCCGCCATCGACGCCGTTGCTCACCAGCCAGCGATGGATGTCCACCAGATCTTCAACGGAGTCCAAGCGCAGTTCGACGTCGTCCAACGACATCCAGCGTCGGCCATAACCGCTGGAACCTCGGACATTGGGCACCACTACGGTGTGCCCGGAGATCACCAGAGCCGCGTTCCGAGGCGACCACTGGAAGAGGCTGGCGGATTCCGGGCCGCCATGGATGTTGAGCACCGCGCTGGCATCGCCCCTGCTGACAAAAGCGGGGATCTGCTCACCGTCACGAGTGGGAATCCGCACCACTGAGGGAACCGGCAGTTGAGCGGCCAGCTCACGCCCCGGCGCAGAAGTCCGTTGCTTCGGCTCCACCGGACCGCCGAGCTGCGCCGTCAGCTCCGCGCTGAAGGCTTCGTCCGGAAAGACCGGAGAGGAGAAAGTGAAGGCGAGCCAACGGCCATTGGCACTCAGAACCCCCGATGCCCACCCACTTCCGGGCAGACCGACTGGGACCTCTGCACCGATCAGCGGCACGCCGTCCACCACCTCGAGATCGCTCAGGCTCAGCCTGCTCTGGCCATCTTTGAGACGCTGGATCAGTGCCCGCTCACCGCTCTCATTGAGCCGAATCGAAAGATTGCACTCCGCTTCGGCCAGCACAGAGTGCCAACTCTGATCGGCCACCCGATAGAAACTGAGGGATCTGAAGTCAGTGCTGGCATCCTGGCTGGTCAGAAATCCCGAAGAGTCGGCGAGCCAGCTGACCTCCCCGTACTGGCCGGGTGCGTTCTCATCGGTGAGTAATCGCCATTCCCCCGCGGCGACGTCGAGAAGCCGCAGCGTGCTGGAGGCCGGCTGCAGGCTCATCGCGCTCGATACCAGATAACGACCATCGGGAGATGCCGAGACCTGGGCGAAGCTGCCGCCGCCGTCCCAGAGCACCTGTTCCGCCCCACTGATATGAACTCGCCGGATCAGATCGAAGTCGACCTGATTGCGACGATTGGTGGAGTAGATCAAAGCCTCGGAGTCGAGAGCCATCAGATGATAGATATGCTGCGGATCATCGATCAGCGGCGACAGCATACTCACCGGTAGCTGTACCGTCTCGGGGTCCAGCAGATAGAGCTGGTGCCTTTCATTACCATCGGTATCAGAGGAGATCACCACCTGCCGGCTTCCGGGCAGATATCTTCCGGTGGCCGTGGAACTGAAATTCGTCAGCTGACGCCGCTCCCCATCGGGCAGCACTTCCCAGAGCTGGCTGGTGCCGTGAAGATTGCTATTGGTCAGCACGGTTCCATCGTCGGCCACGTCAGCCACTGAAGAAATCGGCAGGTTGAGCAGCTTTTTAACGTTCTCGATCAGCTCGGTGGGGACAGCAGGCGTTTCAGAGGTCATAAAAACATCCTAGGATGTTCAGGTGAGCGAAATCTTTCTGCAGAAATTCCGCGATTTACTTCCCAACTACCTCTCCGAGCCCTGGCAGGAAGAAGACGGGCTCTCCGAAGCCGAGTTGAACGCTGAACTGGCTACCGACGTCCCCCAGGCCCTGCGCGAGTTCTACTTGGCGCTCGGCAACTCCGAGCTGATGGAGGCGTATCACTTCTTCTGGGATCCGGACGAGCTGGAAGTCGAAGACGGCTTCTTGCTGTTTCTTGAGGACGAAGAAGAGCTCTACACCTGGGGCATCAAAGCCGATCAGATCGATGTTCCGGATCCGTTGATCTGGCGGCGCAGCAACGCCAAGGGCAGCTGGGTCTGCGAAGAAGGCACCTTCAGCGAATTCGTGCTGGATTACTTCGACTGGGTGCTCAGCGATGACGACGAAGACGAGTAGCTCGCGGCAAGACGATAAACGGGAAGGCTATAAAGAAGACTAAAGTTCGCGGTGCACCACGGCGTGTGCGAAGCTGCTCAACGCGGATTTGACGACGCCCTCGGGCAACGGCGCTAGAGCCTGCACGGCGTCGTCAGCCCACTGCCGGGCTACCGCCCAGGATTCCTCGGTGACCGGGTGCGCACGCAGGGCTTGTACCGCTTCGGCTAGCGCCTCGTCAGAACTCAGATCGCCTTCCACCAGGGCCAGTACTTCAGCGGCCGAGGGGTCGGTGAGAGCCGCTTTACGCAACAGCAGCACGGGTAGTGTGGCCACTCCTTCACGCAGATCGGTGCCGGGTGATTTCCCGGAGACCTGCTTGAGCCCGGTCACATCGATCACGTCATCTGCCAGCTGGAAGGCCACCCCGACCTTCTCGCCGTACTCGACGAGCACGTTTTGCAACTCTTCCGATACATCGGCGAAGATCGCGCCGAGCTGCCCGGAGGCCGCGACGAGTGAGCCAGTCTTATCGGAGACCACCGAAATGTAGTGCTCCACCGGATCCTGATCGGGTCGCGGGCCGACGGTTTCGTGCAGCTGCCCCAGGCAGAGACGTTCGAAGGTCCGGGCCTGGATGCCCAGGGCCTTGGGCCCCAGCTCGGAGACCAGGATGGAGGCCCGGGCGAAGATCAGATCCCCGGTCAGGATGGCGACCGAGTTCCCCCAGACCTCGTGGGCGGTGGGCGCACCACGGCGGAAAGGAGCCGAGTCCATCACATCGTCGTGGTAGAGGGTCGCTAGATGCGTCAGTTCAACCACGACGGCGGC
The DNA here is from genome assembly GCF_043789415.1 of Psychromicrobium ferritrahens. NCBI lineage: Bacteria > Bacillati > Actinomycetota > Actinomycetes > Micrococcales > Micrococcaceae > Psychromicrobium > Psychromicrobium ferritrahens. The sequence continues at coordinate 1,256,924 of NZ_JBDLLW010000001.1, forward strand.
GCTGATCACTTCGGGGCGGCCCGGATCGCCGAGCTGAGAGGCCAGCAGCACCAAAAGCGGCCTGATCCTTTTGCCGCCGGCTTCGATCAGGTGCCGAGAGGTGGCATCGGCGAGCGGATCGGAATTCGCGATCGCCTCCCGCAACTGCTTCTCCACCCTGGCCAGCGAGGTGGAGATCACCGGGCCGAGCTGCGGATCCTCGGCGATCTCCGCGAAAGCCGCGGGCAATTTGATATCCAGCGCGATAGCGCTCGTGAGCGGGTCCAATTCGACAGATTCATGCACCCCGTGACCGGCGTGGGTCCAGGTGGGCTTGCCGGGTTCGCCCGGGATAACAGCGTTGCTCACGAGTTAACCCTAACCCGGCCATTGCTGGTAGCAGGAACCAGCTGTTCCAGCAGATGCACCGCCCGGTCGTTGAAATCGCGCCCCGGCGCTCCTGGCTGATCGGTGAGGTTCGCCATCAGCCGAACCACGAAGCGCATCAGCGGAGGCACCGGCATCCCGGTTTTCAGGGCCAATTGCATCACAGCGGGTTTGCCGATCAAGCCTGCGAACAACCTTCCCAGGGTGAAATGCTTGCCCCAGAGACCACGGATGTGATCGGCGTAACCTTGCAGCGCGAAGTCGAACCCGAGCCGGGAGTTGGTCAGTGCGGCTCGCTCGATGAACTCAGCGGCGTAGCGCCCCGATTCCATGGCGTAGGAGATGCCTTCGCCGTTGAAGGGGCTGACCATGCCACCCGCGTCCCCGAGCAGCAAGAGTCCTGGAGAGTAGTGCGGCGTCCTGTTGAAGCCCATCGGCAGCGCAGCTCCGCGGATCTCCCCGAGCTGATTCTCAGCGCTGAACCCCCATTCCTCGGGCATCGCGGCGGTCCAGTCCCGCAGCACCTTGCGGTAGTCGAGCCTGCCGAATTCCTTAGAAGAGTTCAGAATCCCGAGCCCAACATTGCAACTGCCATCCCCGACTCCGAAGACCCAGCCGTAGCCGGGCAGCGGCCCGGAGGGGCCAGCGAGTTCCAGCCAGCCTTCCATCCAGTCCTCTTCGTGGCGTGGTGAGCTGAAATAGGTGCGGACGGCGACGCCGAGCGGACGGTCATCGCGTTTGGCCAGACCGAGGGAAAGCGCGGTACGGGTCGAGTTGCCGTCCGCGGCGAGCACGACGTCGGCACTGAAATCGAGCATTTCGCCGGTTTTCCGGCCATTGGCGTCGAGCACGGCAGCGCTCACCCCGGTGACCCGGCCGGCGTCGTCGGTGAGCACCGAGCTGACATTATGGCCTTCCAAGATCGTGGCGCCAGCACTCCGAGCGTGCGCGGCCAGTTCCTCGTCGAAGCCGAACCGGGTGCGAATCAGCCCGTAGTCCGGGAAATCACTCAGCTCCGGCCAGGGCACCTCGACTCGGCGGCCCTGAGCGATCAGCCGTAGCCCGCGGTTGCGCCGCCAGCCCTCACCGTCGTGCGGCAATCCGAGCAGTTGAATCTCCCGGACCGCCCGCGGGGTGAGGCCGTCGCCGCAGACCTTCTCCCGTGGGAAGTGCGTCTTCTCCAGGACGGTGACATCGATCCCCGCGCTGGCCAGATAATAGGCTGCGGTGGAACCTGCCGGACCGGCTCCGACGATCAGGACTTTCATGAAGAGCTAGTGCCTGCCCCGGCTTGTCCAGCACGATCACTCTTCACACCGGTCTCGGCTTTGAAGCCGCGGTGCAAGGCCACCGTACCGCCATTGAGATTGCGATAGCTGACCCTTTGCCAACCCGCGTCGCTGATCCACTGGGCCAGGTGATCCTGATCCGGCCAGGCCCGGATGGACTCGGCGAGGTAGCTGTAGGCAGTCGGATTGGAGGATGAGCGCTTGGCGATCGCCGGCAGAGCGCGCATCAGATACTCCGTGTAGACGGTTCGAAAAGGCCCGAAAGTGGGGTGTGAGAACTCAGCGATCACCAGTTTCCCTCCGGGCTTGGTGACCCGCAGCATTTCCGCGATGGCTTTTTTCGGTTCGTTCACATTGCGCAGCCCGAAGGAGATCGTGGTCGCGTCAAAGGTGTTGTCCGCGAAGGGCAGCGCGGTGGCGTCCCCCGCGATGAAGTCGATGTCTGGCCTGCGGCGCTTACCGACCTTGAGCATACCGAGCGAGAAATCCAGGGCCACCACATCGACTCCGGCGTCCGCATAGGGCTCGCTCGAGGTTCCGGTGCCGGCGGCCACGTCGAGCACCCGCTGGCCCGGCACCACGCCAACAGCTTCGACCACGATCTTGCGCCAGCGACGGGTCTGGCCCAATGACAGCAGATCGTTCGTCAGATCGTATTTTGGTGCGACGTCGTCAAACATTGCGGCGACTTCGTCCGGACGTTTCTCCAAAGATGCACGGCTCACCCCTCCATTCTCGCAAATTCTGGGCGTCCCCGTGACCAGCTAAGCCCCGACGTTCCTGGACCGGTCTCGCTGACGAGTACGCTTGGACTCGTGCTACGCAGTTTGACTGTCCCTCTGGCGGACTCTCCCACCCTGAGTGATGCCTTAGGCGAAGACTCATTGTGCTGGGTATTGCGCGATGAAGGAATGGTGGGGTTCGGCCAACTCACGGAGTTCCTGGTGCGTGGTCCGGGACGCTTTGCCGAAGCTCAGAACTGGTGGGCCACACTCACTGCAGAGGCCCTGGTGGAGAACCGGGTCAACCTGCACGGCACGGGATTGGTGGCCTTCGGCAGCTTCACTTTCTCAAAATTCTCGCGGCGCGATTCCCGGCTTATAGTGCCCCGGCTGGTACTCGGAATCCGGGACGGCGTCGCCTGGTTGACGCTCAATAGCTTCGAGGAAGAGCTTTCCGAGCGGTACGCCCACGCCGAATTGGCGGCCTATCTCGCTGCGGCTGAACGCAGCGGCGCCGCACGGAGAACAGCCCCGGAACCCACAGACTTCACGCTGAGCACGGGTGCCTTGAGTGAGGCCGAGTGGATGTCGGTGGTCGCCGCCGGGGTGCAAGCGATCAACGCACCCAGCGGGCGTTCAACCCCGATGCAGGAACCGGTGCAGAAGGTCGTGCTGGCGCGGGATATCGTGGCGCGCAGCTCGCAGCCGATCAACCGCGCCGTCGTGCTGAGCCGACTGATCGACAGTTACCGTGAGTGCTGGACCTATGGCGTGGGCGATTTCGTCGGAGCGACCCCGGAAATGCTGGTGGAGATCCAGTCCGGGGTGGCCAGGGCCAGAGTGCTCGCCGGCACCGTCGATCGCGCCGGGGCTCCGGAAGAGCAGGATTATGCCCGCCGGATGCTGATGGACTCTGAGAAACAGCGCGAAGAGCACGATTTCGCGGTGAAATCGTTGGTCAGGGAGCTAGCTCCCTTTGCCGCCGACCTCTCGGTGCCGATCAAGCCCTTCGTCCTCGAACTTCCCAATGTCTGGCATCTTGCCTCGGATGTCAGTGCCGAGCTGGCCCGGAATGGCAGTCATTTACCGAACACCCTGGCGCTCTTGGAAGCCCTTCACCCAACCGCGGCGGTCTGCGGCACCCCGCGCACCGAGGCCGGAGCGCTGATCCGTGAGCTGGAGCAACTCGAAAGGGGCCCCTATGCCGGTCCGGTGGGTTGGCTAGACGCCGAGGGCAATGGAGAATGGGGCATCGGCCTGCGCGGGGCGGTGCTGGAAACCGAGAATACCGCTCGTTTGTACGCCGGATGCGGAATCGTCGGCGCCTCAGATCCGGAGACCGAGCTGGCTGAGACCTGGGCGAAATTCAGGCCCATGCTGCAGGCCCTGGGTGAACGAGACTAGCCCGGGCTTTGCATCACATTAAAGTAAATGCAGCCGCATTTGCGGGCTCTTTATGGCCCCACTGCGGTATAGTTCTGGCCTGCACACCGTGCATTTCGGGGCTCGCACAAGGCACCTTCAGTTGAACAAAGGTAACTTAATGAAAATCACATCCAAGGCACTCGCGAAGTCGTTCGCCATTCTTGCCGTCGGTGCCGTTGCACTGACTGGCTGTACCACCGCTTCACAGCAACAACCCTCCTCCAGTTCACATGGCTCAGCCAGCTTCGATCCGACAACCGTGGCCAAAGACGACACGCTTGCGGCTGCTGTTCCCGAGGCCATCAAGAGCCGCGGCACCCTGATCATCGGCGCTGACACCTCCTATGCTCCCGCTGAATTCCTCGGTGGTAGCGACGGCCGCACCCCCTTAGGTTACGACGTCGACCTCGGCAAGGCCATCGCAGCCACCCTGGGCCTCAAACTGGATGTGCAGACCGCGGATTTCAACGGCATCCTGCCCGCCCTGGGCAGCAAGTACGACCTGGGTATCTCCTCTTTCACGATCACTAAAGAACGTCTCGACGCGGTCAATATGGTCAGCTACTTCAACGCCGGTGTGCTCTGGGCAGTGGCTAAAGGAAACCCGAAGAACTTCAGCCTCGACGACGTCTGCGGTAAGTCCATCGGTGTGCAGACCGGCACCGTGGAGGCCGACGATGTGACCGCGCGCTCCAAGAAGTGCACCGATGCGGGCAAACCGGCCGTCAATATCGTCAGCCTCGCCAAACAGGCTGATGTGACCACCCGCCTCGCCAACGGCGGTCTGGACGCGATGAGCGCCGATTCACCGGTGACCCGATACGCGATCAGCCAGACCGGCGACAAACTGGAGACCCTGGGTGAAGAGACCGACGCCGCGCAGCAGGGCATCGCGGTGGCCAAGAGCGACACTGCTTTCGCGGAGGTGATCGCCAAGGTGCTCAATAAGCTGATGGCCGATGGCAACTATAAGAAAGTCCTGGAGTCCTGGAGCAATACCGCAGGTGCCATCGACAAGGCCGTGGTGAACCCCGCGGCAGCCAGTTGAGCACCCCTGCCACTAGTCCGGCTGCGACTCCCGAGGGAGAATCGCAGCCGGACTGGATCCGAGCCCGCCGGGTACCGCACCCGGGCCGCTGGGTCGCCGTCGTCATCATCGTGTTATTGGCGATCGCCGCGGTTTACAGCGCGGCGACCAACCAGAACTTCCACTGGGATCTGGTCGCCACCTATTTCATGGATGTCCTGGTAGTACAGGGCGTCGGCTGGACGCTGCTGCTCACCGTCATCTCCATGGTGCTGGCTATTGTGCTGGCGCTCTTGCTGGCTGTAATGCGGCAATCCGATAACTGGATCTTCCGCTGGGTGAGCTGGGCCTGGGTCTGGTTCTTCCGCGGCACCCCGGTCTACACCCAGCTGACGTTCTGGGGCATGGTCAGTGTGCTCTATCCGAGGATCTCACTGGGAATCCCCTTCGGGCCTGAGTTCTTCACTTTCAGCACCCAGGACTTCCTCAACGTCTTCTGGGCAGCAGTGATCGGCTTGGGACTCAATGAATCGGCGTACCTCGCCGAGATCTTCCGAGCCGGGCTGAAATCGGTGGACAACGGGCAGATGGAGGCCGCCGAGGCACTCGGCATGCGCAAGAGCAAGATCATGCTGCGGATCATCCTGCCCCAAGCGATGCGGGTGATTGTGCCGCCAACCGGCAATGAGACTATCGGCATGCTCAAGACCACCTCGCTCGTGCTGGCGGTGCCCTTCACCTTCGAGCTGACCTTCGCCACGAGCGCCATCGCGAACCGCATCTACTTCCCGATCCCGCTGCTGATCGTGGCGGCACTGTGGTACCTGATCATCACCAGCGTGCTGATGGTCGGGCAGTACTTCATCGAGAGGTACTTCGGGAAAGGCGTGGACAATCTGGTTCCGGCACCCGTGATGGCCACTAAGGCGACCGCTGCGGTGCACGCCGATCCGGCGCCACCGACGGAAGTCGGACAGATCGTGCGGAAGGACGATGAATCATGACCCTGGTACGCATTGAGGGAGTTCATAAGGTCTTCGGCCAGCACCATGTGCTGCACGGCATTGATATGACCATCAAACAGGGCGAGGTTTCGGTGATCATCGGGCCTTCCGGCTCCGGTAAATCGACCCTGCTGCGCTGTGTGAACAAAATGGAGTCGATCAGCGCTGGCCGGGTCTACGTCAAGGACGAGCTGATCGGCTACCGCGAGGTGAACGGCCAGCTGCACGATCTGACCCCGAGCCAGATCGCCGCCCAGCGACGCAATATCGGCATGGTCTTCCAGCGCTTCAACCTCTTCCCGCACAAAACCGCGTTGCAGAACGTGATGGAAGCCCCGATTCAGGTGAAGGGCCTGGCGAAATCCCAGGCTCAGGCCAAAGCTCTGGAGCTGCTGGACCAGGTCGGGCTGGCTGATCGTGCCGGGCACTATCCGGCACAGCTCTCCGGCGGACAGCAGCAGCGGGTGGCGATCGCCCGGGCGCTGGCCATGGAGCCCGAGCTGATGCTCTTCGACGAGCCCACCTCGGCGCTCGACCCGGAGCTGGTGGGCGATGTGCTCCAGGTGATGAAGGACCTCGCTAAATCCGGGATGACCATGATGGTGGTGACCCATGAGATCGGTTTCGCCCGCGAAGTGGGTGACACGCTGAGCTTTATGGACGGCGGTGTGGTGGTCGAGTCCGGCGATCCGCGTGAGTTGATCGCCCATCCGAAGCACAACCGGACCAGGGAGTTTCTCAGCCGGGTGCTCTAGCTCCCGGCTCTGACATCCCCGGCTCTGAGCGCTGCCGAAACAGCGGTTTTCACCCGGTCATGTAGGCCTCGTAAAGCGGAGCGCTCGGTACGGATTTCCAGTATCGAGCGGCCGTGGATCGGGGCCTGCAGGCTTTCGGTGAGTTCCGCCGTCGTGCTGATCAGCCGGTGTTCCAGGCCATAGCCGGCCGCGAGGCTCTCCAGCTTCACTCGGTGGGAGGTGCCGAAAAAACGTTCGACGGCGTCCGCGTAATCTTTCTGCTCCCCCAGCACACCGTGCTCCAGGAGGTTGAAGATCCCGCCTCCCGCATCGTTGAGCACGATCATCTGCACTTCTGGGATTCGTTCGCCGTCGGGCAACAGCAAGCCCCCCGCATCGTGCAGGAAGGTCAGATCCCCGAGCAGCAGCCGGGTGGGCCGAGGAGCGGCCAAGGCGACCCCGCTCGCGGTGGAGATCGTGCCATCGATCCCGGCCAGCCCGCGATTGGCGAAGACGCGCGGGCTCAGCACTCCCGGGGTGCCCGCCAGGTCAAGATCGCGAATCGGGTTGGAAGAGCCCACCACCAATTGCTCGACCGGTTGCCGCCAAACCTCTCGGGCCAGCCGCAGGCCGCAAAGTTCGGTGCCCAGGGTGCTCTCCAGTGCGGTTTCAGCCAGCGCCGCCGCGTGCTGCCAGGATTCCAGCCAGCCTTCAGCTCCCGTCCCGGCGAATTCGCTGAGCGCAGCTGCATTCCGGATCAGTGATTCGCTGCGCCGTCCCTCTTCGAACCAGGGCACCGGGCGCGGCAGATAGAGTGCTCGGGGCAGTTCGGTGCGATTCATCAGAGCGGCCACCGGACGGGAGAGCGTTGGCCTGCCGAAGGTCACTAGGCGTTCAACTTGCTCAGAGAATTCGGCGAGCAGCAGACGATACGGGCCGATCGCATTGGCGCCGAACCGTGCATTCGAAGAGGGCTCGGCGAGCAGAGGCAGCTGATGCAGCCGGGCGAATTCCTCGGCCTCCGCCCCGGCATCGTGCCCGGCGAGCACCACGGTCCTCCGGGCCCGCTCACTGAGCGATCTGGTCAAGCCGAGTCGTGAATACGGCTGAGGCACTTCGCTGCTCGGGCTCGTGATCGGCCGCCGCGCCCGGGGCTGGAAATCACTGCCGTCGAGGCTCGGCGTCAGCGGCTCACGAAAGGCCAGATTGAGCTGCACCGGTCCGGGCGGGATATCGGCCAATAAGCCCTGGGCGGCGTCCAGGGCGGTCCGGACGGCGGCCTGCGGATCGGTTCCCGCTGCAATATCCACCGCGAAGCGAACGTGGGTTCCGAAAAGGTCGAGCTGATCGGTGGTCTGGTTGGCGCCGGTGCCCCGCAATTCCTCCGGCCGGTCTGCGGAGAGCACGATCAGCGGCACCCCGGCGTGATTGGCCTCCATTACTGCGGGCAGCAGATTTCCCACAGCGGTCCCGGAGGTGGTGACCACCGCGGCGGGGCGGCCCGAGCCCAGGGCGAGCCCGAGGGCGGTAAACCCTGCGGCGCGTTCGTCAATGCGTACCAGGGTCTCCAACTGCGGCTGAGCTTCCGCCAGCGCGTAGGCCAGGGGAGCGCTGCGTGAGCCTGGAGCCAGCACCAGCTGGCGGACTCCGCCCTCGAGCAAAGTCGCCACAACCCTCCGGGCAGCATCCAGGGCAAGCCAGTCCGGGGAATGCCTGGACGGTTCTGCGAAACTCACCTGCTCAGTCTAAGTGGTATGAGCTGAGCGGTGCGGCCTCAGTTGCCTGACCGAGGTGCTTCCGCCTGGAGCAGAGCATGCACGCGGCGCAGGCGTTCCAGCCACCACTCCTCACGTTCTCGGGCAACCCGGTAGCGTTGCAGCAGCTCCGGATCCGGGACCGCTTCGCGCAGCCCGATCCTGCCATTGCGAGGAGTCAGCGGCTCATCGCAGACGTCGGCGGCTAGCAGGGCCACGGTTCCCAGCCCGCAGGCGAAGGGCAGTTCGGGCAGCGCCGCGGCCAGTGCCAGTCCGGCTCGAATCCCCACCGAGGTATCCAAGGCGGAACTCACCACGACGGGAAGGCCCGCCTGGGAGACAATGTCGAGCGCTGCCTTCACCCCGCCCAGCGGAGCCACCTTGATCACCAGCAGATCAGCCGCTCCCTGCCGGGCCACGGCCAGGGGGTCGGTCTCCTTGCGGACGCTTTCATCGGCGGCGATCCGCAGCTCTATTCGGGCCGAGCTGAGTGCCTCCCGGAGCCGGGCCAGGCCCGGAATCCCGGCAACCGGCTGCTCGGCGTATTCCAGGTCGAAGTCCACGAGTCTGCGCAGGGCTTCAAGCGCCTCTGAGTGGCTCCACCCAGCGTTCGCATCGATCCGCACTGCGGCTCGAGGCAGTAACCTGCGCACCTCGGCGACCCGGTTCAGATCCTCCTCGAGCTGCTGCCCGGGCTCCGCGACCTTGATTTTCACCGCCGACACTTCGCCGAAGGCCTCCAGCACTGAGCCGACCTGAGCGGCAGCGACCGCGGGCACCGTGGCGTTCACCGGAATGCTGGAGCGTAGCGCGGGCGGAAATCCGGACCAGCCTGCTTCGAGAGCGGCCCGCAGCCATCGGGCGGCCTCGACGTCGTCATATTCAGCAAAAGGCCCGAATTCTGCCCAAGCAGCTGGCCCTCGCAGGAGCAGCGTCTCCCGGCTCGTGATGCCACGAAACCGGTTCCGCATCGGCAACGCTACAACGCGCGCGCCGTCTAAGAGTTCTTCAATATCTGGCATCAGCACTCTTCGAGCCTACCGGTGCAGCCGAACGAGAGATATGCTTCATGCGCGACACAGACCTCAAGAACCAACAGGGAACACAGTGACACAGCGGACAGTTCAAGATCGGGCTAAAGCCAAATACCTGCGCATCCTCGATGCCGCCCTCGTGATACTGCGAGCCGAGGGTCCTTCGGGGATCACTCTGCGAGCCGTGGCTCAGAAGGCTGAGGTCCCGGCGTCGAGTGTCTCGTATTACTTCCCCAATCTGGTGGAACTGATTCAAGGCGCATTCGCGCACTATCTGCGGGCTCTGGCGCCGGCGATGAGCCAAGCAGTGCGGAAGCAACTCGCTGAATCCACTGATCTGCGACGGGTTGCCGGCCCGCTCGCCGAGCAGGTCACTTCCCGGGACGGTGCCGCGCTCTTGCCGCTCCTGGAGACCTACCTCGTGGTGGCCCGGGATCCAGAACTTTACCCCGAAGCCAGGCGGTTGCTAGATCAGCTGCCGCAAGCGGTGCAAGCCTTCCTGGAGTCGCTGGGGATCGCGAAGAGCAAAGAACTCGCTGATTCGGTGATCGGTTTGATCGAAGGCTACGCCTTACGCCGGGTGCTGGCTCAAGGGGCTGCCGGCTCGGACAACGATTCCCTCCGGCTGGCGTTTGAGCATTTATTCGAGGGATTCCTTGCCATGGAGGGCAAGACGGGATAATGCCTGGACCGAACCAGCTCTGATCACAGCTCCGGCTCAAGCCGAGCAAGTAGTCTGGATTGATGGATTCACGGACCGGAGCCCGAAGAGCCGTACGCCCGGGCCTGTTTCTACTGGCCACCGCCTTCTCGGTGCTGGGGCTGATCAGCACCTATCTCTACTTCGTGCACACCACTACCGGGCAGTTCATCGACGAATCAGCCCTCGTGGAAGCAGCTGTTCCGCGGCAGAAGATCGGCACACAGGTGTCCTACTTCCTGGATCTGCTCCCCATCATCTCGCTGGTCACCGGCGTTGTCGTAGTACTCTTTGTCACCATCTGGCGTCGGCGCTGGCTTGCTTCGGCGATCGCCATCCTGGCGATGGGCGCTGCCAATGCGAGCACTCAGCTCTTCAAAACCATGCTGCCGGAACGGCCCGATCAGGGTATTGCCACCCTCAACTTCAATTCCTTGCCCTCTGGTCACAGCACCCTGGCGGCAAGCGCAGCGGTCGGGGTCTTCCTGGTGGTCAGCCCGCGCTGGCGGCCCTTCGCGGCTTTTATCGGCGCCAGTTTCGCGATCCTCTCTGGCACTTCGACCCTGATCAATCAATGGCATCGCCCAGCCGATGTGCTCGCCGCTTATCTGATGGTGGCTGCGTGGGCCTGCCTCGCCGGCTGGCTCATTATGCGCTGGGGCGGCTCCTGGAATATCTGGCAGGGTTATTCGGCTCATTGGGCGTCGAGCAGGCTGTGGCCGCTGCTCTCGGCGCTCTTCGGGGTTGCCGCAGCCGTGGTCAGCTGCGTTCTACTGAGCAGGCTGAACAGCCCGGGAGCACAGAGCAGCACAGATTATTTCTTCTCCGGCGTCGCCCTGATCGTGATAGCCGGCTATCTGCTGACCGTGGCTGGCACGCTGCTGTTCAGCTTCGAGGCACGACGTCGCCCGCTCATTGTGGACTAGCCGCCCTCGGCGAGCGCGGAATCCAGTACCAGAGCATGGCTGCCGCAGCCAGGCCGATGACGCCGGTAGCGGCTACTCCGATACCCAGTGAAGCCACCGCGGTGATCCCCGAGAGCAAAGCGGGTCCGGAGAAGGAGCCGAGGTCGGCGAGAAACCGCCAGATTCCCAGGAATTGGGCTCGGCGTCGTGCCGGAGAATAGTCGGCCCCGAGCGTCATCACCACTCCCGAGCCGATGCCGTTGCCGAATCCGATCAACAGGGCGACCAGCAAGAGCGTGACCGCACCGGCGGTGAGTGGCATGAGCAGCAGCGAAATGCTCATGATCAGCATTGAAGGAACGGCCACCCAAGCCCGACCGCGCCGGTCCATCACCTTGCCTGCTGGGTAGAAGACCAGCATATCGATGGCACCGGAAAGACCGTAGATCAGCGAGGTGGTGCTCGGGCTGAGCCCCAGGCCTTCGGCCCAGAGCGGCAGTACGGCCTGCCGGGAGGCACGCACTGCACCTACCAGCAGTACGCCGATGCCGATGGTCAGGAAGATCTTACGGTGGTCCATCAGGATGCTGCGCAGCGTGGGGGCCGCCAGCTCCTCTTCCCCGCTGGATTCGTGCACCAGATCAGGCATGCTGAGGGCGATCAGCCCGGCGATGATCACGGCCACGACGCCGACCCAATAGGCGCCCGCGAGGTGGAAGAAGTTGATCGCCAGAGCTCCGATAAAGGGGCCGATGAAAACACCGATGCGCATCACCCCGCCCAGTGTGGAAAGCGCTCTGGCCCGGAATTCCAGCGGAACAGCCTCGGTGAGGTACTTCTGCCGGGCCAGGTTGAAGACCGCCGAGGCCGCGCCGATCATCAGCACCCCGAGGCCGTAGAACCAGAGGTTCGGTGCCAGCAAGCAGAGCAGCATGGCCAGCATGCTGAGCCCCGCGGCACCGACGATCGCCCAGCGTTCACCGTATTTATCGGTCAGGATAGAGGCCGGGATATTGCTCAGCAGAGAGCCGACGCCGATCAGGGTCACCATGAGTGCGGCTACCGCCACGGAGGCTCCGAGGTCACGGGCACTGAGCACGATGACCGGAAGGATCGCTCCCTCGCCGATGCCGAACAGGATGGAGGGGCCGAAAGCTGGAATGGCTATCTTCTTGAAGCTGAACGCAGCACCGTCTTGACTCACTCTTGCCAGCCTACCGCGCAACTTCGCTCACGCACGTTCGTCTCCGCCTCCGTTCAAGGCCGAGCCCTCGCATCGGAGCTTTCACACGCGTTAGCCCGACGGCCTCGGGACAGCTCACCGTCGATGCGGTGGGCTATCGCGACGTCGTCGGGCTATCCTCAGACATGCTGAGTGGTCTGCTTCAGCCGGGCGATGAACCAGCGGGACTGCTCCGGCCCGTAGGGCAGAATTGGAATCGACTTGGTGGCATCGTTCGGGGTCTCCCGCATCGCCTCCTGAGCCATCCTGACAGCCGTGGACATGGTGGTCGCCATGGTCTTGACGAATTCATCGTTGACCGGGCGTCCATGCCCCGGGGCGAGGAACTCATAACGGTGGCGCAGCGCGGAAAGCTGACGAAGAGTATCCGCCCAGTCCACCGGGTAGGAATCTTCAAAGGAGGGGTGTGCCCCCTCTTCAACCAGGTCTCCGGTGAACACCGTCGAGGGAGTCCCAACCAGCAGATCGCCGTCGGTATGACCACGGCCCAAATAGAACAAGGTCACCGAGAGGCCACCCAGGTCGACGAGCACCGGTTGATCCCCGACCAGAGCGCTCGGTACCAGGATCTCGGTGTGCTCACCTTCCGCGGCCGCCATTTCGGGCTCAAATTCGGGGTTCAGTAAGCGGCGTTGGGCCTCGCCGCTTTCTTCGATGGTCTTCGCGGCGTTCTGATGTGCCCAGAACTCGGTCGCTCCGTCAGCGGCAAAGACCGCATTGCCGAAAAAGTGATCGTAGTGCGCGTGCGTAGTGACCACCACGAGTGGCAACGTGGTGAGCTCACGAACCGCTTGCAGGATCTGAGCACCCTGACGTGGCCCGCTCCCGGTATCGATCACCATCGCCCGCTCGGTTCCCACCACCAATCCGGTGTTGAGCAGCGCGCCGGGGGTGGATAAGAGATAGTTGTCGGGACCCAATTCCCGCCATGAAGCCATTCAGCTACGACCTTTCGATGCTATTTCAGCACTATTCTGCCGCATCGAGCCGCCGATTGGCGGAAGGCCTGCTCAGAGGTCGGCGAGCAAATGTCCTGGATTCTCGATCGCATCGGCGACATAGCGCAGGAAACCGCCCGCGGTACCACCATCGCAGACCCGATGGTCGAAGACCAACGTCAGCTCGGTGAGCTTGCGGACCGCTAGTTCGCCGTCGACGACCCAGGGCTTGTCAATGATCCTGCCGACTCCCAGCATCGCGGCCTCAGGATAGTTGATGATCGCCGCAGAGCCGTCGACACCGAACACCCCGTAATTGTTCAGGGTGAAGGTCCCGCTGCTCAGCTCGGCAGGACTGGCTTTGCCCTCCCGGGCGAGCGCGGTGAGCCGCTTGATCTCGGCGTCCAGCTGCCGTGCACTCAACCGATCCGCTTGACGAATGGCGGGAACCAGCAGACCACGCTCGGTCTGCGCGGCGAAGCCCAGGTTGACGCCGTCCACCGTGAGCAGTTCTTCCGCACCGGCCTCGCCCGGCACGATCCGGCTGTTCAGCTCGGGGAAGCGCGCCAAGCCGGCCAGCACGAAGCGAGCGATAAAAGCGAGCAGACTCGGCGTGCCCTCCGGGTCGTGCTGTTTGAGTGCAGCCCTCAATTCCAGCAAAGCGGTGGCATCCACATCGACCCAGACGGTCGCCTCGGGGATCTCCTGTCGGCTTCGGCTCATCGCCTTCGCGATGCTGCGCCGTACCCCGGTCAGTGGAAGGCGTGAAGTAATCGGCAGCCCGGAGCGGCTGTCTGCTTCGCCCTGCTGATCAGCGGAGACCTGCGCTGCGGATCCCTTCGTGACAGGGAGCGCTCCAGCACCGGTCGCCGTCGTCCGCTGAAGCTCAGTCTCATGCCGCGCTTGGCCGAAGCTCAGCACATCGGCTCGCAGGATGAGTCCTCCCGGCCCGGAGCCCGGAACTTCGCGGAGCTTCACGCCGAGCTCTCGCGCCAGTTTTCGCACCAAGGGGGAAATCACCAGGGGCGGCGCGGCCGGATTCTGCACTGCGTTCTCAGGAGAGCTGGCTGTTGGGCGGGAAGACGCGCCGCCCTTGCGCGGACGGCTGCGACCGATCGTGCCATGGCCCGATGTGCCATAGCCGATCAGCACATTACCGCTACCCGCCCGCTCTTCCTCGCGGTACTTCTGATGATGTTCCCCAGCCGATGTGGTATCAGGAACCACCTCGCTCACCGTGAGAAAAGGCCTGCCAACATCCATCAGCTGGCCCGCTTCACCGTGCAGCCGCGCTACCACTCCGGCGAACGGCGTCGGCACCTCAACCAGGGACTTCGCGGTTTCCACTTCAGCCACTACCTGGTCGACGACGACCACTTCGCCCTCTGCGACGAGCCAGCGCACCAGCTCGGCCTCGGTGAGCCCTTCCCCCAGGTCTGGAAGCAGGAAAACCCTGGCGTGCTGGAGCTCTTTTTGCTGAGCCTCGGTCATCAGGAGTCCTCCCACTGCAACTCGTCCACCACATCCAGAATCCGGTCAACGCTCGGCAATTGATACTGCTCGAGCTTGGGCGCTGGGAAAGGGATGTCGAAGCCGGTGACCCGGCGCACCGGAGCCGCCAGGGAGTGGAAACAACGTTCCTGCACCCGAGCCACGATCTCGGATGCCACCGAGGCGAATCCCGGTGCTTCCGCGATCACCACCGCACGGCCGGTAGAGCGTACCGCGGCGCAGACCGTCTCATCGTCGAAGGGCACCAGGGAACGGATATCCACAACCTGCAGTGACCGGCCCTCGCTGGCAGCAATTTCTGCGGCGGCCAGAGCGGTGGAGACCGAGGGGCCATAGCTGATCAGCGTTGCGTCGGTCCCCTCCCGGGCGATCACCGCTTTACCGATGCTGGAGGCCGAGCGTGAAGCGGCGAGCGCTCGCAGATCAACAGATTCCTTGGCGAAATAGAGTTTTTTCGGTTCCAGGAAGACCACTGGGTCGGGTGACTCGATCGCATCGCGCAGCATGGTGTAGGCATCGGCCACGGTAGAAGGAGCCAGCACCGTCAGCCCAGGGGTATGCGCGTAGTAGGCCTCCGAGGAATCGCAGTGATGTTCCACTCCTCCGATTCCCCCCGCATAGGGAATCCGGATGACCATCGGTAGCCGCACCGCACCGCGCGTGCGGTTGGCCATTTTGGCCACGTGGGACACCACCTGCTCGAAAGCCGGGTAGGCAAAGGCATCGAATTGCATTTCGACGACGGGGCGCATGCCATTCATCGCCATCCCCACCGCCGCCCCCATGATCCCGGACTCAGCAAGCGGGGTATCGAAACAGCGGTCCTCTCCGAAGCGCGCGGTCAACCCATCAGTGATCCGGAAGACCCCGCCCAGAGTGCCCACGTCCTCGCCGAAGATCAGCACGCTGGGATCGTCCTGCATGGCATCCACCAGGGCCTGATTGAGTGCCCTGGCGAATGTCACCGGAGCACTCCCCCGGGCCGTTGTTTCAGTGCGCTCATCAACCGCGGTCATCGTGCCACCTCTTCAGTATCGGCGTTGTTCGTGCGCCGGACTTCCTCGGCCAGCAACTCCGATTGTTCCCGCAGCTGCGAACTCGGTTCGGCATAGACGAAGCGGAAGAGATCGAGCGGATCGACCTGCGCTTCAGCGTTCAGCCCGTCGCGCATCTGGCTCGCGACGTCGTCCGCTGCCTGCGCGAATTCCTGCTCCAATTGCTCGGTCAGCACTCCTTGAGCCGTCAAATAACGACGCAGCCGGAGAATTGGATCCTTGGGCAGCCATTGTGCGACTTCTTCCTCGCTGCGATAACGGGAAGCATCATCGGCATTGGTGTGGGCGAGCATCCGATAGGTATGGGCTTCCAGCAACGCCGGGCCGCCGCCGTCCCTAGCCCGCTGGATGAGTTTCCGCAATACCGACAGCAGCGCGGCGAGATCGTTTCCATCGACCCGTTCACCGGGCATTCCATAGCCGATGGCCTTGTGGGCCAGGGAAGGCGCGACGCTTTGCTGAGCTAAGGGCACTGAAATGGCGAAACCATTGTTCTGAATCAGGAAGACCACCGGAACGTGAAAGACGGCGGCGAAGTTGAGCGCCTCATGGAAGTCTCCCTCGCTGCTTGCCCCATCACCGCAGAGTGCGAGCACCACGGTGTCCTCGCCCTTGAGCTTGGCGGCATGGGCCAGTCCGACGGCGTGCAAAAGCTGAGTAGCTAGCGGCGTCGCCTGGGTTGCCACCTTGTAGTGATAGGGGTTGTAGCCGCCGTGCCAGGAGCCTCTGAGCAGCTCTAGCACCTCAACCGGCGGCACGCCCTTGGCCATCACCGCGACGGAATCCCGGTAGGTCGGGAACAGCCAGTCCTGCTCTGCCAGGCACATGGCGGCTGCGATCTGGCAGGCCTCCTGCCCATGCGACGAGGGATAGACAGCCATTCTGCCCTGACGTACCAGGGCGCCGGCCTGATCATTGATCCGGCGACCTTTGACCATCTCTGCGTATCCTCGCAGCAAGCTGGCCTGATCGGGAAGCGGGTAGGCGTCCTTGTCCGTGGAGTGATCGGTCAGCAAAGATCCCTCGGGGTCAATCAGGCCAACCGGCTGCTTTGAGGGGAGCATCACCGCTTCGGGCCGCTCGTTCAGCGAGTCCATACCGTCTCCTGAGTAGTTTCAGCTGCGACATTCTGTTTACCTATTCTCGCTTATTTGAAGATTTGTATAGATGGTTCTGGGTTTATATGGAATTTATAGATCAAAAAAGCTAAATTAGAAGACGATTTGTAAATGTGACCCAGCTTACTCAGACCTCAGGAGACAAATGTCCGAACTTGACGAAATAGACCGCGGCATCATCGCCGAGTTGCGGCAGGATGCCCGGGCGAGCGTCAGCGCAATTGCCGAAAGAGTTCATATTTCAAGAGCACACGCCTACTCACGCATCGCACGGCTGACCGAGCAGAAAGTGATTACCGGATTCACCGCCGTGATCGACCCACTCAAAGCAGGGCTGGGGTCCAGTGCTTATGTGAGCATGAAAGTTCGCCAGCACGACTGGCGGGAACTCAAAGCGCTCCTCGGCGCTTTACCCGAGGTGCAGCACATTGCCCTGCTCGGCGGAAACTTCGATGTCATGCTGCTGGTCAGGGCGCGAGACAACGTCGATCTGCAGCGAGTGATCTTCGATCAGATTCAATCGATGCCAGGCGTGCTGGACACTCAGACTTATCTCATTTTCGAGGACTTTTACCCGAGGTAATATTTCAGATAGACATTCTCTTATTTAAATTAAAACGATATGATGGCGTAATTACTCCACTCGCACCCGGGGAAGGGCCGCTCATGAGCAATTCGAATTACCCACCGCAGGGACCTTATCCCAGCAATCCTGGAGGGTACGGGCAGGGAAAACCCTCCCGCATTCCGCCACCGATCCCGACGCCCGGTGGCTCCACTCCAGAGTACGGAGTTCCCCAGCAACCCCCGGCTCAGCCGCAGTATCCGGGGCAGTATCAAGGCCAGCCCTACGGTAACCCCTACGCCGCCCAACAGCAGCAGTACGGAGGTTATTCACCGACTCCTCCCCCACCGCCCAAGAGGAATTTTCCGCTCTGGGGATGGTTTGCGATCGGCATACCGGTGCTCGGCGTGATTGCCTTGGTGATCACACTCATCACGGTCAACATGAACTCCATTCCGGTGGCGGAGAGCGATCCGCCCATTACGCAGAGCAATCGGCCGCGTCCGACTCCCACAACCTCGGTCGACTCGCCTCCCACTCCGAGCAACTTGGGTGGCGGCGTGGCTGGCATCTTGGGCCTTTCCCAACCGGCGCCCTATCTGCAATCGGCGGATTGGGGCACGAAAGCCCCCAGCGGCTGGTCCCTGGAGGAAACTAATAGCGACGGGATTCGTTACTCACACCCCAACGGTTGCATGCTCCTGCTGAGCAAGGAACCACTCGACCCCTCAGTTCTCGGGGCCACTCTGAAGACCTCCGATATGCTCGCCACGATCAGTCGCAGCATCAAGTCAGTGCAGACCTTTAAAACCGACTACCCCGATACCAAGGAAGAACACATCACTTCGCTGGTCAACATCAGCATGAATAAGGTGGGCGGGCAGAAGATCCAGTTCTATGCGAAGGCCTTGAGCTATACCAATAAGAACGGGGTCAAAGTCACTCTGCAACTGGCCCAGCGGGCGATGCCGAACAACTCTACTGTGCTGGTCGCTGGCGTGGCGTGCAGAGCCACCGTGCCACTCGCCTCGAGCGGCTGGGACGATGCGCTGAGCAATATCTTCATCACGGGTTCCTGAGTGGCTCCGACTCTACGACTGATCTCTCGGGAACGCGCTGAACGGATTCTGGCGAAGAACCCGGATGCCAGCGACCTCTGGCTGGCGGATTACCCGCTCGACGACGAACTGGACGCCTTGCGCTTCTTTCTCGCCAGCCCGGCATTGTCCGTGGAGTCCGCCGTTTTCGGGCTCTACTCGGTGCACCAGGAGTCGAGCCACGCGGTCGGCGGCATTGGTTTCTTCGGGCCCCCAGATCTAGAGGGAGCCGTGACGATCGGCTACGGTGTGGTGCCGTCTGCCAGAGGACGTGGGATTGCCAGCCAAGCGGTCGCAGAGATCGTCGAGATCGCGCGGTGGAATCAGGTGCGCGCGGTGCACGCCGTCACAGATCTGGATAATCTCGCGTCGCAACGGGTGCTATTAAAAAACGGCTTCACCCTGCTCAGAAGCGATGAGGCTCAAGCTTATTTCGAGAACCGGTTGGCTGGGTAGACGGGTCGGCTGCCCAGCCGGGGCCGCCGTGTCAGTTCTTGAAGACGTCTCAGTTCTTGAAGATCGGCGGTCGCTTCTCCTGGAACGCGGTGATGCCCTCGCGATAATTCTCGGTACTCACAATGGCTGCCTGAACCTTGTTCTCGATATCGAGGGCTTCCCAGAATCCGAGCCGGTCGTCACGAATCGCGGTGACCAGTTTCTTACCATCCTGGAAAGCGTTGAGCGGTCCCTTCGCCACCCGGGCCACAATATTCCGGGTTTCCTCCAGCAAGCTTTCCGCCGGGAAGGCGCGGCTGAACAGTCCGGAACGAACCGCTTCTGCGCCGGAGATCAAATCAGCCGTGTAGATCAAATCGAGAGTGCGGTGAGTACCCAGCCGCTCAGTGAATAGCCAGTGCCCACCGGAGTCCAGCACCATGCCGAGATTCGCGAAGGGCGAGCCGATCTTGGCGTTCTCGGCTACGTAGACGACGTCGGCCGCGATTAGCAGGCCCAGCCCGGCACCGAGTGAGGCTCCCTGAGCAGCGACGAAACTGGGCGCGGGGAAGTCCATGATGGCGCGCATCGCCGGAACGATCTTGCCCTCGAGGAAAGCCAGCGCGTCATCGTTGTCGACCGCTACCTCGGAGAGATCCCGGCCGGCACAGAATGCTCTGCCCTCACCGCGCAGCAAAAGAGCTCGGACGCTTCCCGCGGCGACTCCGGCAGCGGCTTCATCCACGGTGTTCTTCAGATCCGTGAAGGCTTGCGCATCCAGGGCGTTCAGCTTGTGCGGCGCGTTCAACACCACTTCGGCAATTCCGTCAGCAATGCTTAGCTCGATCATTTAACGCCCTCTCCTGGCTGGCTCACTGGACTAGACATCGTAGTCGACGGTGACGCGTTCCGATGTCGGATGGGACTGGCAGGTCAGTACATAGCCCTTGTCCAATTCATCTTGTTCCAAAGCATAGTTCTCTTCCATCTGAACCGTCCCGCTGACCACCTTGGCACGGCAGGTGCCGCAGACGCCCCCCGCGCAGGCGAAGGGAACGTCGGGACGGACTCGAAGTGCAGCGTTCAGGATCGTCTCGCGAGCGTGCGTGGGACTCTTGACCGCGCCTTTCAAACCATCCAAGGTGAAGGTGATCTCGAAGTTCTCATCGGTCTCGGCGGCTCTCACCGAGCGGCCGTGCTGGGCTTGAGGCTGATCGGGCTTGCCGGTGGTGAAGAGCTCGAAACGCACTTTCTCAGCTGGCACTCCGCGTTCTTGCAGGGCATCCCGGCAGAGCTGGACCAGTTCGAACGGTCCGCAAAGGAACCATTCGTCGACTTGCCCGGCCGGTAACACGGTGCCGAGCAGGAGCCGTAGCTTCTCGGCGTCGATCCGGCCGCTGAGCAACGGCGCGATCCGCTGCTCCCGGGAAAGCACATGGTGCAGTGCGAAACGAGCGGGATATTTGTCCTTGAGGTCCGCCAGTTCCTCCAGGAACATCACATCCATAGCAGCCTTATTAGCGTAAATCAGGTCGAATCTGGTTGCCGGATGTGCCGCCAACAAGGTCTTGGCAATGGCGATCACCGGGGTGATCCCTGAGCCAGCGGCAATCGCTACAAAGCATCCGTCCGAGGCAGCGGCAGCTGCGAGCTGTTCCGGATGGTTCAGATCGGTCAGCACATTGTGATGACGAGAGGTGAAAGCACCCATCGGGCTCATCACTTCCAGTGTGTCCCCGGCTGTGAGCTCCGCATTGGCCCAGCTAGAGAACTGGCCGCCGAGGTCCTTTTTGATGGCCACCCGGATTTCGCTGCTGCCGTCTTCGAAGGAACGGGGTGTGGCACAGATCGAGTAGCTGCGTCTCAATTCCTTGAGTTCGCCCGACGGATCCGGCAAGGTGGTGCGCAAAGCTACATACTGACCGGGCAGGTAGTCGAACTGGCCGCTCAGTTCGGCGGGGACCGCGAAGCTGACCTCAATGGCCTCTGCGGTGAGCCTGCGGACTTCCTTGACCGCGAGGGAATGGAAACTGGCCCGTCGGTTCGACGGTTTGCGGGTCACCACCATTTAGTGCACCTTGAAGTAGTCGAAGGGTTCCAGGCAGTCCTGGCACTTGTACAGGGCTTTGCAGGACGTCGAGCCGAAACGGGTCAACTCACGAGTATTGAGCGAATCGCACAGCGGGCACTTCACCGCGAGAGCCAACCGGACCGGCGTGTGCTGGCTGCCCAGCCCGGAGCGTCCGCTGGGCGGCGCAATGCCGTAACCGGCTAGCTTGGCTTTGCCGCTCTCGGTCATCCAATCAGTGGTCCAGGCCGGGGAAAGCACTAGTTCGATCTCGGCGGAGAAGCCTTCACGCGCGAATTCTGCGAGCAGATCGTCCCGGATGGTCTCCATCGCCGGGCACCCAGAGTAGGTCGGGGTGATGGTGACCTTCACTCGCTCACCGATCAGCTCCACTGCGCGCAGAATGCCCAGTTCGGCGATGCTGAGCACCGGGATCTCCGGGTCGTTGATCCTTGAGGCGATCTGCCACAGAACTTCTTTGTCCGGTGTTTCGTGATCCGGCGTTTCCTGATCGGGGGCTTCTTTATTCAGGGTCTTCATGTCTTTCCCCTACCAGCTGGCACCGGGGTGCTGGCGTGCCAGCACCTGCATTTCGGCGAGCAGGTAGCCGAGGTGCTCGCTGTGCTCACCGTGCCTCCCACCACCGCTCACTCGCGGCGTCTGAGGCAGCTCCAGATCGGCTTCGTCGAGGATCGCAGCGATAAAGGCGTCGAAGCCGGGGCGCAAGGAAGCCGGCGGAACAGCGGCCTCTGCGAGTCTTTCGAACAACTCGTCCTGGTCGAAGAGCTCCTCGACATAAGGCCAGGTGAGTTTCAGCCCGTCGATCATCCGACGTCGTGATTCCTCGGTGCCCAGGGCGAGCCGGAGCACCCACTGGCTGGCGTGGTCCCGATGGTAGTCGACCTCTTTGACCGCTTTGGCAGCGATCGCGGCCAACGTCGGGTCGCTGCTGTACTGCAAGCGCTGGTAGAGCTCGAACTGGTAGACCGACACCACCAGCTGGCGGGCGATGGTGCGAGCGAAGTCTCCATTGGGCTGTTCCATGAGCTGGGCGCAGCGGAAATCTTCCTCCCCGCGCCAGTAGGCCAGATCGTCTTCGGTCTGCGCGGTGCCGTCGGGGTTACTGAAGGCAGCCGCTGTGTAGCTCAGGAAGGAGCGGGCGTGGCCGAGCTGGTCCAGGGCGATATTGCCCAGTGCGACGTCTTCTTCGAGTTCGGGGGCGCGAGAGATCCACCAGCCGAGCCGTTGCGCCAGCACGAGGCCGTCGTCGCCCAATCGCAGTGCGTATTCGGCGATCTCGGCGCTGGGCTTCTTCGCGGCGTCCTGCACCTCGAGCGCGATATCCTCCGGGCGCAGCGCGTTGCCTGGGGCCACGGCGGCGCGGGTTCCCCAGCGAGGGCCCACGGTCGCAGGGTTCCCTAGCTGAGCTTGCGAAGTTAGGGGGCGACCGGGGACTTGCGAGCTGAGGGAGCCGCTGGGGAGGGTAATTCGAGTCGCTGATTCTCCACTCATTGGATTCCTGCCTGGGTCTGCGCGGCGAAGCTCTGGGTGGGTGGAAACATTAGAGGTGTTTCACCCCTTCGCTCTTCGTGTAATACGTGGCGTGCCGATAGTCCTTGCCCTGCGGCGACTCGAAGAAGGCGCCTTTGGAATCAGGATCAGAAGCGGAAATCGCGTCCGCAGGGCAGACCCAGATTGAAACCCCCTCATTGCGACGCGTGTAAAGGTCCCTGGCATTGCGCAGCGCCATGGAGGCATCCGGGGCGTGCAGCGAGCCCGCGTGCACATGAGACAAGCCTCGGGAGGAGCGCACGAACACTTCCCAGAGCGGCCAGGGTTGAGCGGCCGCATTGACGACGTCGTTCTGCTCGGTCATCTCAAGCCACCTCTGCTCGCTGCTGGCGGGCGGCATAGGCCGCAGCGGCCTCACGCACCCAAGCACCGTCTTCATGGGCTTCACGACGGCGTTCCAAACGCTGCGAATTGCACTGACCCCGACCTGCCAGCACTTCCTTGAACTCGTTCCAGTCCAAGGGCCCGTGCTCCCATTTGCCGGTTTCCTGATTGAAGTGGATCTGATCATCCGGCAAGGTCAAGCCGAGCACTTTCACCTGCTCGACCATCATGCCGACAAAGCGCTGCCGCAACTCGTCATTGGAGAAGCGCTTGATGTTCCAGGCCATCGACTGCTTGGAATTAGGCGAGTCGTCGTCCGGCGGCCCAAACATCATCAGAGCCGGGGCATACCAACGATTGACGGCGTCCTGGGCCATCTGCTTCTGCGCCGGAGTACCCTGCGCCAGTTCGAGCAGGATTTCGAAGCCCTGCCGCTGGTGAAAGGACTCCTCTTTGCAGATGCGCACCATGGCCCGGCCATACGGCCCGTAGGAGGCGCGGCAGAGCGGCACCTGATTGCAGATCGCGGCACCGTCCACCAGCCAGCCGATAGCACCGACGTCGGCCCAGCTGCGGGTGGGGTAATTGAAAATCGAGGAATATCGGGCCTTGCCCGCGATCAGGTCCTCGGTCATCTTGTTTCGAGGGGCGCCCAAGGTCTCCGCTGCGGAGTAGAGGTAGAGGCCGTGGCCGGCCTCATCCTGCACCTTGGCCATCAGAATCGCCTTGCGTTTGAGGCTCGGCGCTCGGGAAATCCAGTTCGCCTCGGGCTGCATGCCGATGATTTCGGAGTGCGCGTGCTGGGAGATTTGCCGGACCAGGGTTTTGCGGTAGGCCTCGGGCATCCAGTCCCGCGGTTCGATCCGCGAGTCTTCGGCGAGGATCGCTTCAAAGGCAGCTTGCCCGGCGTCGTCGACGCTCTGCGCATCCAGCGCGCTGAGATTCTGCACCATTGCCACTCCATCCGGAATTGAATTACTGACCGCTCGTTCAGTATATCCGGAGGGTTCAGAAGAGGTCAACGCAACCTGAGCTGATCGGCGTACCCTGTGCGAGCTGAACGAATCGACTCGCATTCCCTCAGCACTAAGAAGCTCCAGCTCTAACGAATGCGAGCCAATTTTGCTATCGAGAGCAGAAACACCATAATCAAGAATCTGTTAGTGGAGGAGAAATAATGGAAAGACACATTGAAAAATTTTCCGGCGGTGCGCTGACATCAGCGCATAAAGTTTCCGGCGCTCAAACCACCGAAAATTTGGCATTCAATGCCGTGGTACTAAGTCGTGAGGATTTCCCCGCCCTCTCATCTTTATTCGCTGACAGACAAGGTGTAGAAGCTGAAGCAGTTGTGAGGCATTACCGGTTAGTTCGCAGGATCGGTCACCAAGCATTCGAGTTGATGACCGCCTGGGGCGCTGACCGCCAAGGGATAGTCGTAGCAGAGCTTCGACGTGCCCTATGCCAAGAGAACGGGCGATTCCATCCCGTCGGAGATTGGCACATCTACGACAAGCAACTTCACTCTCCAGTGGACGTCCCAACCAGAAGAGCGGGAGAAGTCTCGGTAGGCCCACTGATCTCCTCCGAAGAGACACAAGACAAAGCATCCGTCGAGAAGCAAAACCCGACTCATCGCAGCGGTTATGAGGCGGCTCTTTATCTTCCTGGCCCGGTCCGATCAACGATGTTATCCGTTGTTCCCCAGGCCGAAGTCTATTGCGGACAGCTCGTTCAGTTTCAAGGAAGCGGCCAGATTCGTCAGCGCATTGATCTCCTGCGAGTAGGCGGCGAAAAAGCCACCGTTGTTATTGCGGAAAGATCCGTAGCCAGTTTTTCAGATGCCAAGCAATCACTGGCATTGACCCCCTGGAAAGTGACTCAAATAACGTATGCCCTAGGAACTAAAAAAGATGAAATCAACCGATAGAAACTGCTACGACGTGTTGGGGGTAACCAGCGACTCCTCCATCGATGAGATCAAAAAATCCTATAGAAAGCTCATGCGGCAAATCCACACTGATTTGAACCGAGGGAGTTCACATGATCTAGTTGCCGAGCTGAACAACGCTTATGCGGTCTTGATTAATCCTGAAAAACGTAAGCAATATGACGAGCAAGTTAAAGACTTCGGAGCTGCCGATGGAGGTACTAACTCATCTCCGTCGGACGAAGAACCGCTGTGGGGCGAGGAACGGTCCTGGGACGAGCCGCCAATAAGAAAAACCAGGGAAACCGTAGTGAATCCCTCCCCCGATTTTCCTCACTATTCCAAGGTTTTCGTCCAGAACGCATGGACCCCGGAACATCACAAGGCTCAAAAAATCATCTATCGGCAGATACAACAAGTCCTGGCAGCTGCCACCGCAGCAGCATTTTTAGGGTATTTCGTCCCAGCATTTTTCTCCCCGATCTTCTTACCTCCCAAAAACAACACCGCGATTCTGTACGGCACAAATGTGGTGCTTCCACTAATCCTCGTGACGTTGTTGAGCGCCTGGCTAGTGCTTCGGAAAAAAACTCCTTACATCGGTTACCTTTTCACCGCCATTTATCTAGCTAACGAATTTAGCCAACTCAGAAATTCAACACCACTGATTCTGACAATTGGCATGGTGGTTGCTCTAGGTGTGCTTCGCAGAAAGAAAATTAGCTACCTGAGTACCTATAAGAATGCGATGGACTGGGAAAACTTTGAAAATCGAGTGAGGTCATTAGGCCATCCACTGTTATTCATTGCGCAGTCCACACCTGTTTTTAACGGACAAAAAACCAATGCTCTCGTCCGACATGACGCTACCGGAATTCCAGAGACCCTCTGGATCTGGGGTTGGTTCCCCGCTGGAAATTGGATCGACTATGACCGACGTTCCCAAACAGTGCTGTCTTGGGCCAATGCAACAAATCTGACTGCTTGGCACCAGCTGAACGACAAGCTCAAGACCGCTTAGAACCCCACACCCATCCAATCGAGGTTTCAGTGGGCTAAAGTGTCTCCAGCCCAGTGAAAGCTGCGTTCATTGGGCTGGGATACTGGGGCATGACACTGACACATAGGATCCCCCAGAGCACTGGAGATGAAATTTATTTCTCCTTCCGGCGAACTCGCTTCCCAGGCCCGACCCGCTGGCAGCTAAGGTAATCGCATGACTACTCCCCCCGTCGCAAAGAAGCTCCCCACTGCCCGCGAACACCATGGCGATGTGTTCATCGACAACTACGAGTGGCTTCGGGAGAAGGAAAGTCCGGAGGTGGTGGCGCACCTCAACGCCGAGCAGGCTTATACGGATGCGGTGACCGCGGGCCAGCAGCCCTTGCGTGACGCGATCTTCGAGGAGATCAAGAACCGCACCCAGGAAACCGATCTCTCGGTGCCCTATCGGCGGGATGACTGGTGGTACTACGTTCGGATGGAAGAAGGCCAGCAGTACGCCATCCATTGCCGGGTCGCCGCGCAGCACACCGGGGATCTGAAGGCCGACTGGACACCGCCCGCGATCGTCGCGGGACAGCCCGTGCCAGGCGAGCAGATCCTGCTCGATGGCAATGCCGAGGCTGAGGGGAAGCCGTTCTTCAGCCTGGGCGGCCAGGCACTCACCCGGGATCATCGCCTGCTCGCCTTTGCGGTGGATAATGCCGGTGACGAGCGTTTCACGCTGAAGATCAAAGATCTGCAGACCGGCGAGTTGCTGCCCGATGAGATCGGCAATATCTATTACGGCATCGCTTTCTCCCCCGACGGCAGCGAAATCTTCTACACCGTGGTGGACGATTCCTGGCGCCCGTATCAGGTGAAATCCCATCGGCTGGGCACTCCCACTGAGCAGGATGAGGTGCTTTTCCAGGAGGACGATCTGGGAATGTGGACCGGCTTCGGACTCTCGGCGGATCGCAATCAGCTGGTAATCAGCGTTGGCTGCGCCGAGTACAGCGAGGTACACCTGCTCGATTTCGCCCAACGCGAGGCCGGCCTGCAACTGGTCGTCTCCCGCGAAGAACGAGTGCTTTACGACGTCGACCCGGTCAAGGTCGGCGGGGAAGCCCAGCTGCTGATCACGCACAATCGCAATGCCCTCAACTCCATGGTCTCCCTGGTCAGGATCTCTGAGCTGGGCAAGCCTCTCGCCGAGCAGCAATGGACCACGGTGGTACCGCACAGTGATACCGTGCGGGTCAATGGGACCAGTTCGAACGCGACTCACGCGATCATCTCGGTGCGTAAGGACACCGTCGAGAAAGTTCAGTTGCTGCCACTGGACGCCCTAGACTCTGAGCCCATCGAGCCGGCCTTCGATGAAGAGCTCTACACCGTCGAGCTCTCGCTCGCGGAGTTCAGCGCCCCTCAGCTGCGGCTCAATTACAGTTCGTTCACCACTCCTCCACGGGTATACGACTATGTGTTGGGCACCGGTGAATTGATCCTGCGTAAAGAGACTCCTGTGCTGGGCGGCTACTCCTCGGGTGACTACATCGCCGAACGGGAATGGGCGACCGCCGAAGATGGCGCTAAGATCCCGCTTTCCGTGATTCGCCGCGCCGATCTGCCGCGGAACGGGGCGAACCCAGCGGTGATCTACGGCTATGGCAGCTATGAGGCCAGCATGGACCCAGGCTTCTCCATCCCCCGCATCTCCCTCTTGGACCGGGGCTTCGTCTTTGTGATCGCCCACATTCGCGGCGGCGGAGAGTTGGGCCGCGCCTGGTATGAAAACGGCAAGAAGCTGCACAAGAAGAACACCTTCACCGACTTTGTCGCCTCCACCGACTGGCTCGCCCAGTCCGGTTGGGCGGACCCGCAGCGGATCGCCGCTATCGGTGGTTCAGCAGGTGGTCTGCTGATGGGGGCGATCGTCAATCTGGCTCCGGAGAAGTACGCTGCGGTGCTGGCTCAAGTGCCCTTCGTCGACGCACTGACCACCATTCTTGACCCTGAGCTGCCGCTTTCCGCCCTGGAGTGGGAAGAGTGGGGGAACCCGATCACCGACCCTGAGGTCTATCAGTACATGAAGGAATACACCCCCTATGAAAACGTGCGAGCGGTGAATTACCCCAAGCTCGCCGCGGTCACCAGTTTCAACGACACCCGGGTGCTCTATGTGGAACCAGCCAAATGGGTCCAGGTACTACGTGAAGTGAGCACCGGCGAAGAACCCATCGTGCTGAAAATCGAGATGGACGGCGGGCACGGCGGAGCCTCAGGGCGTTACGAGAACTGGAAGGACCGCGCCTGGGACTACGCCTTCGTCGCTGACGCCCTGAACGCCAGAGAACTACGCACCAGCTAAAACCCAGAGATCTCCCAGCCAACCTTCAGTCTCCATTGGGATACTCGGGGGCATTGCCCCTACACAGGGTGCCCTAACACAGAAGGTTGAACAACCATGCGCATACGCTCTGTTAGTGCCGCGAGCGGGGTCGTCGCGACCCTGCTCGCGCTTGTCCTGAGCAGCGGGACAGCTACTGCCGCCGCGAAAGCAGTGGATCCCGCCCTGGTCACCACCCCGGTGGGCGTCGAGGTGGTGAACGGAATCGCCGACGCCGATAATCCACTGGATGCCAAAGGGCTCACTAAATCGGTGGGTTATAAGAGCACCCCCGCACGCTTCCCCGGTGCCGAGTCCGTGATCGGAGTGGATACCCGCAAGCAGATTCTGAACACCACGCAGAACCCCTACCGTGCCGTCGTCAAACTCGGCGGCGGCTCGCTCTCCGGCTGCACCGGCTGGATGATCTCCGCTGACACCCTGATGACCGCGGGGCACTGCGTCTGGAACGGCTTCGAATACACCGCGGATTTCAACGCCTGGCCCGCCAAGAACGGCAATGTCGCACCGTTCGGTTCCTGCCAGGCTTCGCAAATCTGGACTGACAAGAAGTGGCTGGAGACTCAGGACTGGGAATACGACTGGGCCTTGGTCAAACTCAATTGCCGGGTAGGCGAACAGACCGGCTGGTTCGGCTACAAAGTGGCTAATGATGCCGCCCTGCTGAAGAGCTATGTCTCGGTGACCGGTTACCCCGGGGATATGCCAGAGAGCACCATGTGGACCGATAACAAGAAAGTCGCCAACGTGACGCCAACCAAGGTCTGGTACCCGAATGACACCATCGGTGGCCAGAGCGGCGCACCGGTGTACACCTCGGCGGGCCAGGCCATCGCCATTCATGCTTACGGCGATGACGGCACCGGCAATAGCGGCACCCGGATCAAGGCTCAACTCTTCAATGTGATGAGTCACTTGAAGGATCGCTGAGCCACCTTCAAAACCCACTCGGGGCGCCCGTCCGAAAGGCTGGGCGCCCCTACCGTATCCGGCCAACCCTTGGCCAAATACCAGCGGATTTTCAGGAAACGTTGACATGCTCGGTGTACCCAAAATCGAGACAACCCCACTGGAGGCTGGTCTAAGCATGCAAAAACGGTCCATGAGCGCGGCAGGCGGAGTGCTAATCGCACTGGCAGCATTGGTTTTCTCTAGCGGCGCAGCAACAGCAGCTGCCCCCGAAGCGGTCGACTCCTCAGTCACCACACCGGTAGGCGTGAAGATTGTCAACGGTGTGGCAGACACCGCGAATCCGCTCAGTTCAGCTGGATTGACCGACTCGGTTGGTTTCACTTCAACCCCGGCTAGCTTTCCGGGTGCAGAATCGGTGATCGGCGCCGATACCCGCAAGCAGATTACCGACACCCTGAAGACCCCCTACCGCGGCCTGGTCGAGCTCAGTGGAGGTTCGCTCTCGGGCTGCACCGGCTGGATGATCTCCGCCGACACCCTGGTCACCGCGGGTCACTGCGTCTGGGACGGCAGCAGCTACACCGCAGATTTCACTGCCTCACCCGCACGCAATGACACCAAGCGGCCCTTCGGCACCTGTCAGGCTGCCCAGGTCTGGACCGATCAGCAGTGGCTCAGCAACTACGACCAAAACTTTGACTGGGCAGTGGTCAAGCTCAATTGCACGGTGGGAACCCAGACCGGCTGGTTCGGCTACAAGACGGATTCCGATGGCAACCTGGCCAATCTCGGGGTCACGGTCTCCGGCTACCCCGGGGACAAGCCCTGGGGCCAGGTGTGGAGCGATTCCAACAAAGTCGCCCAAGTCACCGCGACCAAGGTCTGGTACCCGAATGACACCTTCGGCGGCGAAAGCGGCTCTCCGGTGTACAACTCAGCTGCCCAGGCGATAGCGATCCACGCCTACGGCAATGACGGCTCCGGGAACAGTGGTACCCGGATCAAGCCCCAGCTCTTCAACACCCTGACCCATCTGAAGAACGCCGGTTCCTAAGCGTTATCTCTGACGACGCAGAGAGGGTGGAATCTCAGTATTGCTGAGATTCCACCCTCTACTGCTTTGCTGGCTAGGACTGCCACTCGGAACGCAGCAGTGCGTACATCGCCTCGGAGGACCATTCTCCTTTGAGATACCAGTTCTCCCGGGCCACCCCCTCGAACGTCATACCGAGCCGCTCGCAGATCTTCCGGGAACCGTCGTTGGCGGCGTCGAGCCTCGCCTGGATCCTGCGGAAACCCAGCTGGCCAAAAGCGAGATCCACGACGGCGCGCGCGGCTTCGGTGGCGTAGCCCATACCTTGAGCCTGTGGCGCCAGGCTCCAGCCGACTTCACCGATATAGCCGTGCTCGGCGTCGCCACCGGTCTCCCATTTCAGCGCAATCTCACCGAGCAAACCTGGCTGATCGGCGCGTTCCACCGCAAAGGAAGCCCAGTCGCCTTCCCTATCGAAAGTCTGCTTGCAGAACTTACCGACTCGTTCCATGCACTCAGCCAGGCTACGTTCATCGCTGAGCAAGTAGCGGGCTGTTTCGGGCAGCGATTGATACGCGTAATAAGCCTCGAGATCCGAGGGTTTGAAGCGGCGCAGCAGCAGCCGTTCAGTGTGCAAGGGGTAAGGAATTTTTTCCATATCTCATAGTATCTAGCTCAGCCTGGACACCAGCCCCGCAGTGGCTTCGGCGATGGCTCTTTCCTCATCCGTAGGCACCACGAGCACCGGGATCGCCGAGTCGACCGCGCTGATCAGCCGAGCGGCTTTCGATCGGACGGCGTTCGCCGCCGAATCGAGAACCAGGCCCAGAGCAGCTAGCTTCGCCACCACCAAAGCCCTGAATTCAGCAGAGTTCTCGCCGATACCCGCGGTGAAGACCAGGGCTTTCATTCCGCCCACCGCCACATGGTAGGCACCGATGTACTTGGCCAACCGATAAGACGCCACCGCGAGCGCCAGCTGAGCTGCCTGCTGGCCGCTGCCTGCCGCTTCCACCACGGAACGCATGTCATTGCTTCCTGAAAGTGCCAGTAGCCCCGATTCCCGATTGAGTAAGTCATCGATCTGCTCGGCGGAATATCCCTGACGCCCCAGGAAGACCAGGATCGAAGGGTCCAGATCACCGCTCCGAGTACCCATCACCAACCCTTCCAGCGGGGTGAAGCCCATTGAAGTGTCGATGCTCAAGCCAGCTTTGATCGCGGTGACCGAAGCACCATTACCCAGGTGAGCGACCACGCCGTCAAAGGACTGCCCGGGGAGGCCAAGAAAATCTGCGGCCTGACGGCTGACGAATTCGTGACTCGTGCCATGGAAGCCATAGCGCCGGATTCCATGCCGTTCATAGAGTTCAGCGGGAATCGCGTAACGCCAGGCGTACTCGGGAAGGGTGCGATGGAAAGCGGTGTCAAAGACAGCCACCTGCGGCAGCTCCGGCCATTTCGCGGAAATCGCCCGGATGCCTAGAACGTTCGCCGGATTGTGCAGCGGAGCCAAAGGGTTGAGCCGTTCAATAGCTCGGGTGACCTCATGATCGATCAGCACCGGCTCGCTGAACCGTTCGCCTCCGTGCACCACCCGATGCCCCACCGCGTCAATCCGTAGCTCACCGAGGGCGGCACCGACCAGTTCAAGAGCGGCAGCATGATCGGTTACCGGATTGCTGGCCGCTCCGCCCTCGGCCTGACCGATTCGCTCGATCAGCCCCTCCAGCAGCACCTCTTCCGCTTGGGTATCCCGCACTTGGTACTTCAAGGAGGAGGAACCCGAGTTGATCACCAGAATCTGCACGGTCACCCCTGAGCCTGAATGGCGGTAATCGCCACGGTATTGACGATGTCTTCAACGGTGCAGCCGCGGGAGAGATCGTTGATCGGCTTGCGCAGGCCCTGTAGCACCGGGCCGACGGCGACCGCTCCCGAGGACTGCTGCACCGCCTTATACGTGTTGTTGCCGGTGTTGAGGTCGGGGAAGATGAAGACCGTGGCCTGCCCGGCGACCTGAGAACTGGGGAGCTTGGAAGCGGCGATCGAAGCGTCCACCGCGGCGTCGTACTGGATCGGGCCCTCCACCGCCAGATCGGGCCGCCGGGCTCGCACCAGCTCGGTGGCATGCCGCACTTGGTCCACCGCGGCACCCGAACCGGATTCTCCCGTCGAGTAGGAGAGCATCGCAATTCTGGGCTGCACCCCGAATTGCGCCGCGGTCTGGGCCGAGGCGATGGCGATATCCGCGAGTTGTTCCTCATTGGGCTCAGGATTGACCGCGCAGTCACCGTAAACCAATACCCGGTCGGGGAGCAGCATCAGGAACACCGAGGAGACGATCTTCACACCCTCGGCGGTCTTCACGAATTCCAGGGCCGGTCTGATGGTGTTCGCGGTGGTGTGCGCCGCTCCCGAGACCATGCCGTCCAGCACCCCCAGCTGGACCATCATGGTGCCGAAATAGGAAGCTTCCAGCATGATCTCCCGAGCCCGGCTGAGGTCCATTCCCTTGTGTGCCCGCAAACGCGCATACTCTTCAGCGAAGCCTTCCAGGAGCTCGCTATTCGCCGGATCGATCACGGTGATGCCGCGCAGATCGACACCGTGGCCGGCCGCCAGGTCTCGCACCTGAGTTTCCGGGCCCAGAATGGTCAGTTCGCAAACATCTCGGCGGCGCAGGATCTCCGCGGCCCGAAGAATCCGTGGATCCTGGCCTTCGGGCAGCACGATGTGCTTGCGGTCCTGACGGGCTCTTTCAATCAGTTCATGCAGGAAGCGCAAGGGCGTCATCCTGACCGGCCGTGGGATCTCCAAACGTTCCAGCAGTTCTGCCTCATCAACGCGTTTCGCCCATTCGCCGAGCGCGGCCGCGGCTTTACGACTTTGCGATGACCAGATCTCACTGCGCACCTCACTGACCCGTTTTGCCGTGCTGTAGGTATCCTCCGGACTGGCGAAAATCGGAAAGGGAGCGCCGCCGAGCAGCGGGTAGATATGTGCGTCCGGGGAGAGCCCGCCGGTCAGGATCATCCCGGAAGGCACCGGGAACTCCGGTGAGAAACTGGAGGCCAAGGTGGCGATAATGATGTCAGCCCGGTCACCGGGGACGATCACCAGAGCGCCGGATTCCAGCACATGCAGGAAGTTCCCAACACTCATCGCCGCTACTTTGATCGATTCGACATCCCGCTCCCGCTCCGCGCTGCCGGCAATCTGCCGCAGGCCCAGGGAACTCGCCACCTCACCCACCGTCGGCTGGACGATCTCGTCGATCTCCGGCAGGATGTAGACCGGTTTGCCGGAGGCTCCGGGGCGCAGCTCAGCGGCGATTCCGGTGAGCTGATCGGCGTCCGCGCGATTGACCATCATCGCCAGCAAGGAGCAATTCGCGGCGGCGAGTTCCTTCCGCGTCACATCCACGGCGTCGGCGACCTCCGCTGTGGTGCGGCCCTTCGCGTTCACCACGGCGAGCACTGTGCAGCCGAGGTCATTAGCCAACCGGGCGTTCACATCGAATTCGACGGCGGCATCCTGCCCGGTGAGGTCGGTGCCCTCAACGATGACGACATCCACCTCGCGAGCGATCTCACTGTAGATCGCTACGCAGCGAGCATCGATTTCCTCACGATCACCCGAGGCGAGGAGCCCACGTGCCTCTTCGGCCGTCAACCCGGCTCGGCATACTCCAGCGCCCAGATCAAAGCGGCGCGCCACCATGGCGACCATCGGATCCGCTTCGACGTCGTCCACGATCGGTCGGAAGAAGCCGATCCGATCAGCGCGCCGGTGCAGGGCGTCCGCCAGCCCAAGGGTGATGAGCGATTTGCCGGATCCCGGCGTCGCAGCGCTGACGTAGATTCCCTGGGTCACCCTCTTATCCTGCCAAAGACCTTCCCCTGATGGGGAGGATTGTGAGCAAAACCTCGGAGCTCAGTGTTGCCGGGCCAAGCGATTCGCGGCGCTGAACTCAGCCCGGTGTACAGGCGCCGTTATTGGCCAGCAGCCCCACCAGGGTATCTTTCGCCCCGGCGTCACCGTTATAGGCAGCTACCGCTAGGCCTTGCAGGTACTCCTTGGTGATCGGAGGTCCCGGAGGCTTGCTCGGAGTGTTACTCGGCGTGCCGGGTGAGCTGCTGCTCGCCGGCGGGGAGGGCGGCGTCGTGCCGTTGCTCGCCGGCGGGGCGGAACTGCTCGGCGGCGTCGTGCCAGTCGTCGCGGTCTTACCGAGCAGCTGGGCTACCTTTTGCTGACTCAGCTTGAAATCAGGGTAGGTGGGGAAATCTGTCTGCCCCGGTACATCGGAGACCAGATCGGGCGGCCCGAGGATGAGTTTCTTCACCGGCTGGGATTGGGATTTGAGCGCCAGATCGATGAAGCTGCCGATCTGCGCGGTGGTGATATCCGACTCGATGATCTTAGTGCCGGCCTTCACGATCTCGGTGAACTTGGTGAAAAGCGTCAGCGGATTCATCTGCTTGATCATCGCCTGCACCACGCACTGCTGACGTTGATTTCTCGCGTAGTCGTTGACCCACTCACGCGAACGGGCGTACCAGAGCGCCTGATAACCGCTCAGCGTCTGCTCGCCGGGAGCTATCCAGCCCTCGGGCGGTTTATGTCCGCCACCGACGTTGTCGAGCGCCTCGCCGCTGATCGGCACCCAGTTACCGGCGTTGATCTTGACCCCGCCCATCAGATCGATGAGTTGCGAGAACTGGTCCATATCAGCGATCACATAGGCCTGCATCTTAATGCCCAGAATCGCACTGACGGTCTCCAGCATGGCCTGCCCACCGGGATCACCCACTCCGGGGTAGAGCGAGGAGTACTTTTCATTGACCTTGGAATAGAGATTGCCGATGATGCACTCATTGCCGCAGTTGAAAGCGCCGTCGGTGCCGTCGACGCCGTCACCAGTGGTGAGAGCGGCCTTCATCGGAGAGTCATCCGGGAACGGGGCGTTCTGCAGATTGCGTGGAATGCTCACCGTGAGGGTTGCTCCGGTTTCCGCGTCGACGCTGATCGCCATAATGCTGTCGGGGCGGCGTCCTACTCGATCTGATCCGGCGTCGCCGCCCATCATCAGGATGTTGTAGCGGCCATTGATCGGGTTCAGCGATGGCTTGGTATAGCTTTTATCGGGACCTAAGCTCTGAGAAGCGGAGAAGATATCTCCCAGAGCGTTGCGCCCAACGTTCAGCAGATAGGCTGCATAGGCCGTGCTGCCGCTGGTGAGCACCAGCAAGGGAACCAGCACCACGATGACGGCGGCCTTCATTCCGCCGTTGAGCTTGGGGAAGCGGATCAGCCGCAGCACGTCGATGAAGCTGAAAAGGTACCAGGCCGAAACCACCAGCAAGCCGATGATCAGCACCATGGAAGCGACGGGGTGGGTCACCAGATTGAAAAGCCAAACCCGGCTGGTCAAAGAGGAGAGGATCAGATAACTCCCGGCAGCCCAGATGAGCGCCGCGATGCCGAGGAAGAGCCAGCGGAGCTTACGCGGCCCGCGCAAGAAGTGCACAGCACCGGGCAGGAAAGCGTTGAGCACCAAGAGACCGAAGACCGCGCCCTTGGAAGGTACTGCCGTGATCGATCTGGGATGCCGAGGAACCGCAGGAGCAGCCGCACGACGTCCCATTTCACACCTTTCACGAAGGCCGATCGAAACACTCATCGATCAAGCTCGAAGTATTGTCGAAGCCGACCCCCACAGCGACCTTTTTCCTGACAGCCTACCGGATGAGCCTTTCAGACTGGCTTGCCGATAGCAGCCACTTTGGCTTTGAACTTGCTATAGCTTTCGCTTGGTTGCAGCGGATTCCAGATCTTCTGAGACATCGCCCAAAGCAGCGGTGTGACGCCGGCAGCCACTTGCGCCTCGGTCTGGGCGCCTGGATTCTCACTCCAGATGGAGAAGGCGGCACCTAGGACCGACGCCGTGACCGGAGCTGCCAGGATCTGCGGCTTTTCCGAACCGTCCTGCTGAGCGAGCGGCGAGAAGACGCCGACCGACCATTCGTTGTAGAGATCCTCGGCGGAGGGCGGATAGCCGTCCGCCGCCGCGTCGATGACGTAATAAAGGTAGGAGTCGGCGTAGTTGATCACCTGGTGGCCGCCATTCAGGAAAGCTTGCAAGGGCGCCATCGGCCAATCCCAGTTCGTCCAATGCGTCACCTGAATGCTGCTGTCCAGCTTGACCTTAGAGGTGAAACGGTAGAACTCATCGTTCCAGGCCTGCACCGTCTTGCCCTTGGAGCGCAGATAGCTGTTCAGCTCATTGGCATAGCCCACCAGGGCATCAGCAACTCGCGCACCGGCTCCGTAACGCTGCCGGGCATAGTCGAGCAATTGCTGAAAGTCATCATCCGCCGAGGGCAGGTCAACGTATTCGTCCATCCCGATATGCCAGGATGGTCCCGGGAAGAGCGGCAGGAACTCATTGATCAAATCCATCACCAGCGTTCGTGCCGCAGGCTTGGAGATGTCCAGGTTCTGCTGATGCACCAGTCCGTCGTTCTCCACCAAACGCAGCTCCGGGTGGGCTTTGAGAATGAACTTCATATGACTCGGTACATCCAGATCCGGTACCACCGTGACGTGGTACTTCGCCGCGAAGGCCACGATATCCCGAATGTCCTGCTGGCTGAGCCGCTGTGCGGACACCACCTCGGGATGGCTCAGGCTCTCGATCCGGAACCCCTCATCCTCGGAGAAGTGCAGTTGCAGGGTGTTCAACTTCATCCAGGCCAGGCTCTTGACCTGCTCCAGAATCCAGTTCTTGGTGTAGAACTTCCTGCCGATATCCAGGTTGAGGCTGCGCACCGGGCGATCCGGCCAGTCCAGAATGGTTCCGGCGGGCACTCCCTGAGTGGCCTTCAGGCTCTGCAAGAGCGAGCGGCTGCCGTAGAAGACACCGGCCGGGGTCACTCCGGTGATGCTCAGACTCTGTGCGGCGACCAGGCGATAGGCTTCCTGCCCGCTGCTCCCGGCCACACTGCCGAGACTCAGTAAGATATCTCCGGGCTGGGCCTGGGCGGCGGTGCCGCTGATCACGGGCACCGTCCCGGAAGCCGGTTTGACGATGCTCGCAAGCTCGGCGCTCAGTAGCTGGGCGTCGGCGTTCAGCGCCGTGCTGCTCGGATCAATCAAGATGCGCGGCGCCGCTCCGGGTTTCCAGCTAGCGGTGCCGTTAGCGGTGAACTGTCGAACCGAAGGAGCAATCGAAAGTGGTGTGGCGGCGGCCTGAGCCTGAGTCGTGGTCGGCTGAGTTGCCTGGGCCGGGCTCGGCGGAAGGACGAAAGAAGCGATCGCAGTGAGCAGCACGGTGAAGAGCGCGGCACCGGCGAGTCGGAAAGCGGCCATACTCATAGCTTAGGCGGCCCGGCAAGGCAGCTCTTGACCTTTGTCCGAATTCACGATTACCTAATGAACATTCGGTAAGTAATCATTGGAGATGATCGTGACGCATCCCTTGCTCGCCCACGATGCCGCCTCAGCCTGGCTGGGCGTGACCATTGAAGAGCTCTCCGAAGGCCACGCCACTTTGTCGATGACGTTGCGAGCCGAAATGATGAACGGTTTCGGCACCAGCCACGGCGGAATGATCTTCGCTTTTGCCGATTCGGCCTTCGCCTTCGCTTGTAATCCCCGGGATTCAGACGGCAGCACTCAGACAGTGGCTTCCGGGGTGGATGTGAACTTCCTGGCTCCTTCCTACGCCGGACAGAAGCTCTTGGCAGTGGCGAACCGGCGGGCCAGCAGCGGCCGCAGCGGGCTCTACGACGTCCAGGTC
Source organism: Psychromicrobium ferritrahens (assembly GCF_043789415.1). NCBI lineage: Bacteria > Bacillati > Actinomycetota > Actinomycetes > Micrococcales > Micrococcaceae > Psychromicrobium > Psychromicrobium ferritrahens. Next base: position 1,294,881 of record NZ_JBDLLW010000001.1, read on the forward strand.
TTCGCCCTTCCGGCGACGGGCTCGGCTGCTGACTGCGGAGCTGACGACGTCGAACGGCAGTTGATCGCTGAATTCCGGGGACGCTGCCGAACCATTCCGACTAAGTCCGCCCAGCCCAGTGGCAGTTAATCCAGACCGCATCTCGCCAGGATCCACCAGAGAGGGCATGATGAGCGAACCGCTGAATTCCGAGACCGAGTTCTTCGACCGGGAAGCGATCGAAGAACTCCAGTTACGCCGGCTGCAGCGCACCGTGAGCTACGCCTACGATCGGGTGCCGCTCTACCAACGGAAGTTCGACGAGGCCGGAGTGCGCCCAGAAGATCTACGGAGCTTGGCCGATCTAGCTAAGTTCCCCTTCACCACCAAGGAGGATCTGCGCGCAGAGTACCCCTTCGGAATGTTTGCCGTTCCCCAGGCCGAGGTCTCCAGAATCCATGCCTCTTCGGGCACCACCGGTCAGCCCACAGTGGTCGGTTACACCCGCAATGATCTGCGGAACTGGGCTGACCTGGTGGCCAGATCAATGCGCGCCTCGGGTGCTCGACCGGGCCACAAAGTGCACATCGCCTACGGCTACGGCCTGTTCACCGGCGGACTGGGGGCGCATTACGGGGCTGAGTCGCTCGGTTGCACCGTGATTCCGATGTCCGGCGGGCAGACCGAGAAACAGGTCCAGCTCATTCAGGACTTCGAACCAGAGGTCATCATGTGCACACCGACCTATTTGCTGACCATTATGGACGCTTTCACTCAGCGGGGAGTCGACCCGCGCAGCACTTCCCTGAAATACGCGATCTGCGGAGCCGAGCCGTGGACCGAGGAGATGAGGCATGAGTTGGAAACCGGCCTCGATCTCAAGGCCTGCGACATCTATGGCCTCTCCGAGGTGATGGGGCCCGGAGTCGCCGGCGAATTCGTCGAAACCCAGGACGGCTCGCATCTCTGGGAGGACCATTTCCGCCCCGAGATCCTGGACCCGTTCAACCTGGAGACCGCACTTCCCGACGGCGAAACCGGCGAGCTGGTTTTCACCACACTGACCAAAGAAGCGCTGCCGGTCATCCGATACCGCACCAAGGATCTGACTCGTTTGCTGCCCGGTACAGCTCGCCCCGGCATGCGGCGGATGGAGCGAATCGGCGGCCGCACAGACGATATGATCATCCTGCGCGGAGTGAATCTCTTCCCCTCGCAAATCGAGGAAATCGCGTTGCGCATCCCGGCGCTCAGCCCGCATTTCCAGCTTGAAATTTCCAGGCCAGACAGGATGGATGAATTGACCGTGCGGATCGAACCACGCGAAGGCACCAGCTCCGCGGAACGAGACGCTGCCGCAATCCGGCTTCGGCAAGAAATCAAGGTGCAGATCGGTTCTTCGGCCCTGGTGGCCCTGGCGGAACCCGGCAGCCTGGCTCGCTCCAATGGAAAACTGCGCAGGGTCTACGATGTGCGAAACAAAGCATGAGCCAGGCCGATAAGGACGGCGGAATTCGCAGAGGGCGCCCCGGTTACGATCAGGAGACCGTGCTGCGGGTGGCGGTTGAGGCCTTTAACCAACATGGCTACGAAGCGACTTCGATGGGAGTGCTCGCCGAGAATCTCGGCATCTCGAAGTCCGCTATCTATCATCATGTGGCGAGCAAGGAAGAACTCCTGGAACTCGCTCTGGAGGAAGCCCTGGGCGGGTTGGAAGCCATCTTGAAAACTCCCGCTGAACCGGGCGGCCTTCCGGTCGACCGCTTGGAATACGTGCTCCGTGAAACCATCGCGGTCTTGGTTGCCAAGCTGCCCTATGTCACCTTGCTGCTCAGGCTGCGCGGCAATACCGAGATGGAACGCGGCGCCCTGGCTCGGCGTCGTGAATTCGACCGCCAGGTCTCTGCCCTGGTCGCCGCAGCGCAAGCGGACGGTTCGCTGCGTAATGATATTGACCCGCGGACCGCGGAACGCCTGCTCTACGGCACGATTAACTCCATTGTGGAATGGTACCGGCCGGGTGGCCCCCTGACGGCGCAGAAGCTGGCAGACGATGTGATCGCCATGCTCTTCGGCGGTCTCCGCCAGGGGTGAAGCAGCTAAATCAGCTGCCGGTAGCTCTAGTTCAGGGCAACAGAACCCAGCGCCCGCGCTGCCCGCCCCGCAGCAAGCGATCAGCCACCTCGGCAGCTTCACCGAAGCCGAAAGTACCCGCAATACGCAGATCCAGTTCACCATCGACGGCCAGCTGGAAGAATTCGGTAAGCCGAGGATCATTACCCGTCATCTGGACGACCCTGATCGAGATTCCGCGCTCTGATTCAGGGGAGTTACCTGGGATCACCCCAGAATAAGCGCCTCCGTCGTGAAGTGCACCGAGCGCTTTGGCCCCTAAAGCAGCCGCGTCGAAAACCGCATCGAAACCACCCACGGGGATCTCAGTGATGAACTCGGCCTCGGCAGATCGAATGAACTCTGCATCCGAAGGCCTTGCCAGGCCGCTGACTTCGAACCCTGCCCGGCGGGCCAGGCTGAGCGCGAAACCGCCCACCGCTCCGGCGGCGCCGGTCACCAGTAGCTTCCTGCCCTCCGCCGCGCCCAGTAAATCCAGCCCCTGGGCCGCGGTGAGCGAGTTCATCGGCAGGCTCGCCGCCTGCACCGCGCTGATGGTCTGGGGCAACTCAGCGAGAGCAACAGCAGGCAGCACAGCGTATTCCGCTAAGGTTCCATAGGGCTTCGCCATCCCGGCGGACTGCACCCCGGCCACCAGCGAACCGAGCCCGGTCTCCACACCCTCCCCCAGCTGGACCACTTCGCCCGCCACATCCCAGCCCAGGCCGACGTCCTGCACCTGGTCTAAGCCCATCGCTTGCAAATAGCCTCGAACATGGACGTCGACCGGATTGATGGATGCCGCGTGCACCTTGAGCAACACCTCTCCGGGTCCGGCTACCGGTGGTTCCAGTTCGATGACCCGCACGAGCGCGGATGCCTGATTGACGATTGCTTTCATCGATTCTTCTCCTTGACTAATGATGCTTGACCTGCACTAGATTAGTTGGGCTACTCTCTATTAGTAAGTACGAACTTTGAAGTGCCTACCGCTCCGAGAGGAAACCCCGATTTGCCAACCTTGACCATGGCGCAGCAGCGCCAACAGGCTAAAGCCTCCTACGATGCCTTTCTGGCGGTCTGCCCCAGCAGGCAGCTATTGAATAGAATCGGCGATAAATGGATTGCCCTGGTGCTATCGGCCCTGGATCAGGGCCCACTGAGATATTCGGAACTCAGCCGGCGAATTGCGGGGGTGAGCCAAAAGATGCTCACCCAATCCCTGCGGAATCTGGAGCGGGACGGTTTGATTCGAAGAACCGTAACTGCGTCCGTCCCGGTTCGAGTGGACTATGAAATGACCGATTTGGGGAAATCGCTCTACGTCATTGTCTTGCAGCTCAAATGCTGGGCGGAAAACAATATGGGCGTCATTCTGGCCCGCCGAGAGGAATTCGATTCGGCGAGCCAAGCCGCCAGCTGAAACGGAAAACTACCCCTAGGCAACCGAATAGGCGGAAAAACCGGTCGAGCAATACAGTTGTCAAGCCACTTTGCCAAGAGTATGTTGCTACCCAGCGAAGGGGAGATAAAGAGGTCTCCGACCCGCAGGCAAGTCCGAGGTGGCGGTAGCCGCTTCGGACTGAAACTCAAGGAGGAGTGCCGTGCCGAATACGCTCAGCAATGAGGCCCCACAGCCGATCCGCAGTGTGATCGCCGCCAGAATGGACCGATTGCCGTGGACCAAATTCCACTGGACCGTTGTGGTGGGCTTGGGAGTCTCGTGGATCTTGGACGGCCTCGAAGTCCAGATCGTGGCGCAAAACGGCTTCGCTACCGCCTTGGGTATGGATAGCGCTCAGATAGGCCTCACCGGAACCATCTATTTGCTGGGTCAGGTGGTGGGCGCCCTGTACTTCGGCCGTCTGGCGGACCGGCTGGGCCGGAAGCGATTGTTCATTCTGACCCTGGCGATCTATCTGGTGGCGAGCGGCATCGCCGGCCTCTCCACTGATATGTGGTTCCTCTGGGTGTTCCGATTCATCGCTGGGATGGGTATCGGCGGCGAGTACACCGCGATCAATTCAGCGATCGATGAGCTGATTCCCTCCAAATACCGTGGCCGGGTCGATATCGCCGTCAATGGCACTTACTGGGCAGGCGCCGCGCTGGGAGCAACCGCAAACATCTTTCTGCTCTCAGACGAGAGCTTTGCCAATAGCTGGGGTTGGCGGATCGGTTTCTTCATTGGACCAGTTTTCGGATTGATCATTATCTATCTGCGCCGACACATCCCTGAGAGCCCTCGTTGGATGGTGACACACGGAAAAGAAGTGGAAGCAACCAAGGTTGTAGACAAAATCGAAGCAGATATAACGAAGAAGGGTACCAAGCTCAGCAAAGTCACAGACGATCAAGCCATGCTGATCGCGCCAATGAAGAGCGTTCCTTTCGGCAAGGTGGTTCGGGTCTTCGTCCTGGAATACCCTAAGCGCACCTTCCTGGGGCTGAGCATGATGATCACTCAGTCGTTCCTCTACAATGCGATTTTCTTTAGTTATGCGTTGGTCTTGGAGAACTTCTATCACATATCGTCAGCTAACACAGGTTATTATATTTTTCCTTTTGCTCTTGGAAATCTCATAGGACCACTCCTGTTGGGGCCTCTTTTCGACACTATCGGCAGGCGAAAAATGATCTTCGCTACCTATGGGTTGGCAGCTGTAGTGCTCGCCATTTCAGCCTCTCTCTTCCAGGCGAATGTGCTCAATGCCACAACCCACGTCATCTTGTGGTGCATTGCCTTCTTCTTCGCCTCCGCCGGTGCTTCCTCTGCTTATCTGACGGTGAGCGAGATCTTCCCACTCGAGTTACGTGGGCAGGCAATCTCCTACTTTTTCGTTGTGGCCCAAATTGTTGGTTCTTTCGGCCCGACGATCTTCGGCGCTTTGATAGGAAAAGGAGACGATCGCGGACCGATCACCGGCGGTTTCTACCTGGGTGCTGCTGTGATGTTAGTCGGAGGCATCATTGCCTTAATCTTTGGCGTGAATGCCGAAGGCAAAGCACTTGAAGACATCGCGGATCCGTTGTCCAAGATTAAAGAAACAGAAGAACCACTTAGCGCGAAAGGAACTCAATCATGACGTTCATTGTGGTGGGGGTTAGCGCATCGAGCGGTTCGCCCGGCGCGCTTCGAATGGCCGCCAGAGAAGCTCAACTACGCGGGGTGCCTTTGATCGCCGTCCAAGCTTGGTCCGCACCGCGTGCTCCTTCGGCTTCCGCCGGAAGACCGCCCGCGGTGAACGTGGATTCGAATCAGCTGTTCAGCAACGCCGAACGCGCGCTGCGTGAGCAAGTAACGGAAACTCTTTCCGAACAAGAGGTGGAATGCCGACTAGTAAGAGGGACACCGGGAAAGGTCTTGCTCAACGCGTCCAAAGGCGCTGATTTGCTCGTGGTGGATGCGCCCCGAGGATCAGTTGCCGTAAGCTCGCCACTGCTGGCGCACAAATTGGTTTATCGAGCGAGTTGCCCCGTGTTGATCATGCCGCCTTCGCAAGCCCAAGCGGGGTAGCAACCCCATCCATAGGGTTGCCCGAGTTATAAGAAGCAATGCTCTGTAGGGCAAAGCGGAAGTTCCGAATGCCTTAGCTTTGGGCAATGCGAGTGCTCCCTAAAACGCTCATACTCTCTTTAATTATGGCTAAGAATATATCGAAACCTTGGAAAGACACCTCTTTAGGAGTAAATTAATCAATCGTTAGGGATAAATGCTTAAAGGAGAGCAAACATGAAAAAGAAGAAACTTCACACTGCTGCCATTGGTCTACTAATGCTCCTTGGACTGTCCACGCTTGCCATCCCTGTAGCACAAGCAGAGCCCGGTGGACAACGAGATCCACGTTGCGTAGCCTCCACCTCGGTTAACGGAAACTCAGTAACTTTTTATAACTCCACCTGTTACAAACTTCGCGGGGCTGTTTATTGTTTTTGGTCCTTCCCCAACCCACAGCCAGGAGGAGATCCAGCAACGTGGGAAGGATGGGAGTATGGAAATGAGGTTACTGGCAGCGGGACAAGCACCATTAGCTGCCCTGGCATATTTGTTGTGACCAAGCAAAGAGTTTGGCAGGCACTCGAAGGCAATACTTGGGCCACCAGAGGCACCTGGTAAATATCCTCAGAAAAACGACCCGATCTAATCGGACGAATTTCAAGCAAAAGTTTAGTGGTGAACTTTAAGCCTCAGCTAAACACTGTGACAGCTAGAGTCGGTTTCAGCCATTCAAAGCGACTTTAGCTGTCACAGCGTTGAGGGGATTTTGGGTTTTCGCCACCAGGGTCAGCACATCGTAAGTCGCCACGATCTCATCGTGCTGATTGTGCAGAATGGCATCCCAGCACACTTCACCGTATTCCTGATCTTCCCGGGGAGTGATCTGCTTGGCGGTCAGAGTGACCCGGAAGGAATCCCCCGCCGCGAGCGGCGTGATGAACCGAAGGTTCTCCAGCCCGTAGTTGGCCAGCACCGGGCCCGGTGCCGGCTCGACGAACAGCCCAGCCGCCCAGGACAGCAAAAGATAGCCGTGCGCCACAATGCCCGGGAAGAAGGGGTTTGCGGCTGCCGCTTCCTGATCGGTATGAGCGTAGAAGGTGTCCCCCGTACTGTTCGCGAAATCGGTGACGTCCTGCAGGCTGACTTCACGCAGTTCGGAGGCGAAGGCATCTCCGATCCGCAGCTCCGCGAGCGACTTGCGGAAGGGATGCACGACGTCGAAATGCCGGTCAGCGCCCGGATGCCAGACACCGGTCACCGCGGTGAGCATATTGGGGGAGCCCTGAAGGGCGGTGCGCTGCATATGGTGGTACACCGAACGGATGCCGCCGAGTTCCTCACCGCCTCCCGCCCTGCCTGGCCCACCGTGCACCAAATGCGGCACCGGCGAACCGTGCCCTGTCGAGCTCCGGGCGTCTTCGCGGTTCAGAACCAGCACCCGGCCGTGATGCGCCGCGATCCCGCTCACCAGCTGCTGCACGATCAGCGGATCGTTACTGCACACCGAGGCGACTAAGGACCCAGCGCCCAACGCCGCCAACCGGATCGCTTCATCGAGCGAGCGGTAACCGATCACCGAACTGACCGGGCCGAAAGCTTCCAGATTATGCACCTCGGGGGCAGCAGAATCCGCCCAGCTGAGTAGCACGGGCGACATGAACGCGCCGTCCCGCACAGCACCCTGGGAACCATCGAGCCGGGTGACAGACGGCGTCTCCAGCGAGCCGTAGGCCAGCTCACCTCCGGCGTCGAGCATGGTCTGCACCGCAGCGCGCACATCAACCAGCTGATCGAGCGAGGCGAGCGCTCCCATGGTGACCCCCTCCGCCCGTGGGTCCCCCAGCACGACCTTTTCCCGCAATCGCGCGGCGAGAGCAGCAATCACCTCATCCTTAATCGCCTCTGGCACAATGGTGCGCCGGACGCTGGTGCACTTCTGTCCGGCTTTAACGGTCATCTCGGTGACCACCGAACGCACGAAAGCCTCGAATTCCGGGGTGCCGGGCACCGCGTCAGGCCCCAGGATGGCTGCATTGAGCGAATCGGTCTCCGAAGTGAAACGCACCCCGCCGTAGACCACATGAGGGTGGGCTTTGAGCGCTTTGGCGGTTGCGGCGGAGCCGGTGAAAGCCACCAGATCTCGATAGTCGAGTTCATCCAGCAACTCGCGCGCGGAGCCGGAGATCAGCTGGATCGAGCCCGCTGGAAGAATTCCGGAATCCACCATCAGCCGCACCATCGCCTCGGTGAGATAGCCGGTGGGAGTGGCCGGTTTGACGATACTGGGCACCCCGGCCAGGAACGCCGGAGCGAATTTCTCCAGCATGCCCCAGACCGGGAAGTTGAAAGCGTTGATCTGAACCGCCACTCCCGGAATCCGGGTGTAGATGTGCTCTCCGATGAAGGATCCGTCTCGGGAGAGCACCTCGAGCGGACCGTCGATCACCAGATTGGAATTGGGCAGCTCCCGGCGTCCCTTCGAACCGAAGGTGAAGAGCACTCCGATGCCGCCGTCGATATCGACCAGGTTGTCGATCTTGGTGGCACCGGTCTTCGCCGAGATCTCGTAGAGTTCCGCGCGGCGCTCATTGAGGAACTGGGCGAGTTCTTTGAGTTTGAGCGCACGCTGATGAAAAGTGAAGTCTGCCAGGCTGCGCTGCCCGACCTCCCGGCCATAGCGCACCACCTCGGCCAGCTCGAGGCCAGCCGTGCTCACGTGAGCCAGCGGCTCCCCGGTGCTCGCATCGCGCACGGTGGGGGCATCATGCGGCGTTTCGGACGGCGTCCACCAAACGTCGCAGATATAGCTGGGGACGGTGCGCAGTACCGTATCGACACTGGTCATTTCGGCCTCGGTCATCGTTGACATTCCTCCAGGGCAAATCTTCAGCAGCGAATTACTGAACGATCGGTCGGTAATAACCCCATTCTAACCCAATCCAGCTGTCCCACTGAGTGTTACAGGAGTGCCGGAAGTGAAGAGAAAAACGCCACACCAGCCACTTACGTAACACTCGATGGGACGGCTGGTCAGGTTTGGAAGGGATTGCTGACGATCAGGGTGAGTGAACCTTCGAAGAAGGGCTGGGTCCGGAGCGTCCCGAATTTCTCATCCCATTGACCGTTGCGCAGCTCGGTCCGGAGTTTCTCAACCGCCTCGGATTGCTCCTGGACGCTGAGAAAACTCCACGCCGAATTGGCCAGCCTGGCACCGGGCTCCAAAAGCACTTCCGGCCTTCCGTAGTACGCCTCACCGAATCCGTCGGAGCAATGCAGCGGAATCGGCACCGGATGGATCGTGGCTCCGCCGAGCAGTTCAGCGATCGTCTGCGGCGCCGGGTAGCGGGAAGCTTCGGTGGCGATCACCTCGGGAGCGTAGTCCACCAGCCAGAACCTATCCAGCAGCGCCGGATCACAACTCAGGATCACCACCGGCCCTCGCGTTACACGCCGCATTTCAGCCAGTCCTTTCGCCAGGTCCTTCCATTGATGAACACTGAAGGTGGCCATCGAGGCGTCGAAAGAGCCATCGTCGAAAGGCAGGTTTTCGGCTGTGGCGTCGATGGCCCGCACCAGTTCGGCGGGTCGTTGCGCCCGCATCGTGGCACTGGGTTCCACCGCGGTCACCTGGCGATCCCGAGGTTCGTAGGATCCAGCGCCAGCACCGACATTGAGTACTGTCTTGGCGTCAGCCAGAGCTTGTTCAATATGCTGCGCGATCAGCGGCTCGGGACGCCGGTAGCGAGTGTAGCCCGAGCCGATGGAACCGTAGTCGGCGTCACCTGCGCTGCCGTCCCGAGATTTCATACTCCGAGCTTAGCCTGAGCGAATCCGGCGATTACAGTGAAGTCATGGCAGAGTCACTGTGGAAAATTCAGCTGGGCGAACTGGACGAGAAGATGGGCGTGCAGATCGTCGAGGAGTCCATCGAGCGAGTGGTGGCGACCATGCCGGTAGTCGGCAATCGGCAGTCCTTCGGCCTGCTGCACGGCGGGGCTTCACTGGCGGTGGCCGAGGCGGTGGGGTCCTGGGCTGCGGTGATCTACGCCTCCAGCATCGGGAAGACCGCGGTGGGCGTCGACGTCTCAGCCACCCACCATCAGTCCGCCAGGGAAGGCAGCATCACCATCACCGCGACTCCTCTGCAGTTGGGCCGCGCCCTGACCAGCCATCAGGTGCTGATCAGCAACGAAGCCGGGAAGCGGCTGTGCACCGTGCGAATCACCAATCTGCTGCTGGAGAAGAAGTGACCGGCAAGAAGTGATCAGCGCTTTTTATTCACTCTGAATTCCAGGCCCGACTTCACCATCGGCCATTCAGAAGCGATGATGGAGAACACCACGGTGTCTCGCACAATGCCGTCCGGCATCCGCAGATGCGCGCGCAGGACGCCGTCCTGCTTGGCCCCCAGCCTGGCGATCGCCTCCCGCGACTGCTGGTTCATCCAGTGCGTGTGGAACTCCACCGCCGCGCATCCCAGAGTCTCGAAGGCGTGCCTCATCAGCAGGAGTTTGGAGTCAGGGTTGGTTCCGCTGCGCTGGGCGCTCGCCGCATTCCAGGTGTAGCCGATCTCGGCCCGGGGAGTGTGAGCATCGATATTGCAGTAAGTAGTCATGCCGATCAGCTTGCCGTCGCTGAGCCTTCGGGTGCTGAAGGGCAGCATCGAACCGGCTTCTTGCAGGCTCAACCTGCGTTCGATCTCCTGCCGCATCTCTTCGGGAGAGGGCACCCTGGTGTACCAGAGTTTCCATAGCTCACCGTCTTTGACCGCCTCTACCAGCTCGTCGTGGTGTTCCAGGGAAAGCGGTTCCAACTGGACGTACTTACCGGTGAGCGTGACAGGTTCGAAGAGGGCCATGAAACCATCCTAGGGGTTCAGCAGCAACCGCCGGATAGCGCCAATCTCGGCCGCCTGGCCCCCTGATTGAAGCCAATAATTTTCGACGCCGGCCGGTGCCGCAGCTAATCGGACAAGAGCCCGGACCCCACTACCAGCGGAAAAAGCCCTGACCGCTCTTTCGCCCCAACTCGCCGCGGGCCACTTTGTCCCGCAAGATCTGCGGCGGCGCGAAGCGCTCGCCCAGAGTAGAAGCCAGATACTCAGCGATGCCGAGCCGCACATCGAGGCCCACCACATCGGTGGTGCGCAACGGCCCCATCGGGTGCTTATAGCCCAGCTCCATAGCGGTATCGATGTCCTCAGCGCTCGCCACCCCTTCCTCCACCATTCGCATGGCTTCCAGGGCAATCGCGACACCCAGCCGTGAGGAGGCGAAACCGGGTGCATCCCGCACCACAATGGCCCGTTTGCCCAGTTCGGCGATCCATTCCTGGGCCGCGCTGATCAGCGAATCTTCGCTCCGCTCTCCCGCCACCACCTCGACCAAGGAGGAGGCCGGTACCGGGTTGAAGAAGTGCAGGCCCAGAAACTGCTCCGGTCGGCGCAGCGTGGCTGCGAGCGCATTGACCGAGAGCGAGGAGGTATTGGTCGCCAGCGCCGCACCGGCGGAGAGCACCTGCTCAGCGCGGCGGAGCGCCGAGACCTTCAACTCGAATACCTCCGGAACGGCTTCGATCACCAGCTCGGCGTCGGATAACTGCTCGATGGCATCGACGACGCTGAGCCGTTGCAGGCAGGCTTCGGACGACTCTTTGAGCGCTCCTCGCTCCGCCGTTTTCCGCACCGCCTCGGTGACTCGTTGCTGAGCGGCGGCCACGGCGTCCTGAGCGGCTTCCGCGACGGTGACCCGGCAGCCGTTGATCAGGAAGGCGTGGGCTATGCCCGCGCCCATCCGGCCACCGCCGATCACGCCGATCGACTCCGGCAGCTGACTCATCGGCGATCTCTCTTCTCTAGGAACGCGGTCATTCGCTTGAACTTCTCCTCGGATTCGAAGAGCACCGCCTGCGCCTGCAAATCCACCTCGGGATGCGCGTCGCGCGGACTATGGAAAGCGGCCTTCGTATACTGCACCGCGAGCGGGTCCTGTGCGGCGATTCGATCGGCCAGGGCATCGGCGGCCCCCAGCAACTCGGCTGGATCGTGCAAGGAGCTGACCAGTCCGGCGGCGAGTGCCTCTTCCGCGTTCAGCACCCTTCCGGCCAGCAGGATCTCTTTGGCCAGCGGCTCCCCCACCAGCTCGCGCAATCGCCAACTGGCACCGGCCGCTGCCATGATCCCGAGTGAGGTCTCAGGGTTCCCGATCCGGATGCTCGGCGTGCCGATCCGGAAGTCGGCGGCGAAGGCCAGCTCAGCACCCCCGCCCAGCACATAGCCCTCGAGGGCGGCGATCACCGGCATTTTGAGTTCGGCAATCCGGATGAAAAGTTTGATATTGATCCCTTGCAGCGCATCCTCACGACGTCGTTCGCGCAGCTCGGCGATATCCGCACCCGAGGCGAAGACGCCAGTCTTTTCGCCGTCACCGGCAGCGCCGGTGAGGATCAGGATCTTCGGGTTCCGCTCAAGTTCAGCGCAGACCCGGTGCAACTCGTCCACCATCTGCTGGTCAATGGCATTGCGCACCTCGGGGCGGTTGAGCCGGACCAGCAGCCGATCGGCGCGCTCCTCGATCAGCAGGGTCCGCGCTTCTTCGGAAAAACTCATACCCGTTCCACCAGCAGAGCGGTGCCCTGCCCGACACCGACACACATCGTGGCCAGGCCGCGATGTGCACCTTCGCGTTCCATCCGGCCCAGCAGGGTGATGGTGATCCTGGCCCCGGAGGAACCCAGTGGGTGCCCCAAGGCAATCGCACCGCCGTCAGCGTTCACGATCTCCGGGTCGAGTCCGAGCCTGCGGATACTCGCCAGAGACTGGGTGGCGAAGGCTTCATTGAGTTCGACGGCGCCGATCGAGGAGAGCGCGACACCGCTGCGCGCCAGCAGCTTCTCGGTCGCCGGTACCGGTCCCAGGCCCATCACCTCGGGGGCCAGGGCAGCGCTGACGCCCTCGACGATTCTGGCCCGCGGAGTCAGGCCAAAACGGTGGAGCGCCGCCTCTGAGACCACCAGAATCGCTGAGGCCCCATCATTGAGCGGCGAAGAATTCCCTGCGGTCACCACGCCGTCCTGCCGGACCACCGGGCGCAGCCCCGCCAAGCTCTCCATGGAGGTGTCCCGCCTCGGCCCCTCATCCGCGGACACCGTGACCACGGAGCGGCCCGCTCTGGCCTGCACCGGGATGATCTCCTGGGTGAAATGACCGGCGTCAATCGCGGCTATCGCTCGCTGATGTGAGCGCAGCGCGAAAGCATCGGCATCTTCGCGAGTGATGCCGTCAAGGGAGGCGACCTCTTCTGCGGTTTCCGGCATCGAGAACGTGGCCTTATCCCGCCCCTTGAAACGCGGGTTGGTGAAACGCCAGCCGATCGAGGTGTCAAAGACCTCGCCGGGCCGGGCAAATGCCTTTTCGGGCTTGGCCATCACCCAGGGAGCCCGGCTCATCGATTCGACGCCCCCGGCGATCACTACGTCCGCCGCACCGGCCTTGATCATATGAGAAGCCATCATGATGGCCGACACGCCTGAGGCACAGAGCCGGTTCACGGTGATTCCCGGCACCGAATCCGGCAGTCCGGCCAGCAGGAGCGCCATTCTGGCGACATTCCTATTGTCCTCACCGGCTTGATTGGCATTGCCCAGGATGACCTCATCGACCTGCGCGGCGTCGATGCCGGTTCGTTGCACCAGAGCGGCAAGAGTCACAGCAGAGAGATCATCCGGCCGCACCGAGGACAGTGCACCGCCGTAACGCCCCACCGGAGTTCGGACACCATCAACTAGAAACGCCTCCGTCATATCCGCTCCTCAGCGTCAGCTTCCCCACCGCCAGCAACATTACTGACCGTTCGTTCTATAAATCAATATTCCACAGCTTGAGAAGACCGGTCAATCATCATTCAAGGACCGCAATTGTCCTGAATGGACTGTTCTTACCTCGCGCAGCACCATAGCCTGCCACTATGAGCTACTCAGTCCAGATCGCCGTCGACTCGAAGAATCCGCATCTGCTCGCCGATTGGTGGGCCGAGACCCTCGGCTGGCAGGTCGAGTCGAGCAATGAAGACTTCATCCGCTCGATGCTGGCCCAGGGCTACGCCGAGGAATCCGACACCATCGTGTACCGCGGAGCGCTGGTCTGGAAGGACGGCGCCGCGATCAACCCGCCGGAGGGATTGCCGGGCGGTGCCCGGATGCTGTTCCAGTCCGCCCCGGAAGAGAAAACCGTGAAGAACCGAGTCCACCTGGATATCAGGGTGACGGGCAACTCCAAGGACGAGGTCAGAGCGAGCTTGGAAGCGCGTGGCGCGCGCTTTCTCTGGCACGCCAGTCAGGGGCCTCACGCTTGGTACACCATGGCAGACCCGGAGGGGAATGAGTTCTGCGTTTCCTAGTCGGGGCCTATGGCCCGGAGCCTTCGGGAGTCTCCGTCTGCCCTGTCAGGGCTCTTCGGCGTCGAGCCAGCCAGAAGCACAGCAGTGCCCCCAACAGGCCACCCAAGCTATTGGCCAGGACGTCCGTCCAATCAGCGGTACGTCCGGCTAAGAACGCGGCCTGGGATACCTCGACCAGGGTGCTCAGCACGATCAGCAAAGGGACCGCCAGGAACCAGCGGCGCCCGAAGAGCACGGCGAGAAAATAACCCAAGGGGAAGAACATCGCGATATTGGCGCAGAACTCAACCAGACTGTAGTCCACAAAGCTCGGCACCCCCGCTCGATGCAGGGCATTGAGAAGATAAGAGAGGGCGGGTGCGACTCCCTCATCGATGTGGCTGGGCCAGAACACCGCGAGAAGCACCACGACGCCGTAGATCGATAGACCCCACCAAGCCCACCTCCTGGAAAGCCGCTTCATTGGCCCACCGGCGTCGCAAAAACGAGGGGTGAGGCCAGGCATTCCATCGTTCCAGTCTGCCATCTAGGGCGGAGCGAGGCTAAACTGGGCGATTATCGGCCTGCTTTCGGACCGATCCGGTTCCCCGACCGAGCGAGAAGTAGAATGTCCCGGTGAGCGAATCAACGGCCGAGCAGCCCTCAAAAGTCTCAGATATCTTCGATCCCAGCCGCTGGCGCACAGTGACAGGTTTTGAGGATTTTCAGGATCTCACCTACCACCGCCAGCATGAGAACGGGGTGGATCTGCCGACCGTGCGGATAGCCTTCAACCGGCCCGAAGTCCGCAATGCCTTTCGCCCCGGCACCGTGGATGAGCTGTACCGGGCGCTGGACCACGCCCGGATGACCCCGGAAGTGGCCACCGTGCTGCTGACCGGAAACGGCCCCAGCGCCAAGGATGGCGGGCACTCCTTCTGCTCCGGCGGGGATCAGCGGATCCGTGGCCGAGACGGCTACCGCTACGCCGAGGGCGAGACCCGCGAGACCATCGATCCAGCCAGGGCAGGGCGCCTGCACATTCTGGAGGTCCAGCGTTTGATCCGCACCATGCCGAAGGTGGTGATCGCCGTCGTCAATGGCTGGGCGGCTGGCGGTGGCCATTCACTGCATGTGGTCTCGGACCTGACTTTGGCTTCAAAACAGCACGGCAAGTTCAAGCAGACCGATGCCACCGTGGGATCTTTTGACGCCGGCTACGGCTCGGCACTGCTGGCACGGCAGATCGGCCAGAAGCGCGCCCGGGAGATTTTCTTCCTAGCCCGGGAGTACTCCGCCGACGAAATGGTGCAACTGGGAGCGGTCAACGAAGCCGTTGACCACGAAAAGCTTGAAGAGGTGGCTCTCGAATACGCCGCGGATATCGCCCGGCAATCTCCGCAGGCGATCCGGATGCTGAAATTCGCCTTCAATCTCGCCGACGATGGCCTGGCCGGGCAGCAGGTCTTCGCCGGAGAAGCCACCAGGCTGGCCTATATGACCGATGAAGCAGTGGAAGGCCGTGACGCTTTCCTGGAGAAACGGGCTCCCGACTGGTCAGCATTCCCCTATTACTTCTAGGTCGCGGCGCATGCAGATCAAGGAAATTCTGACCGCGCTCTCGGCCGCACTGGCTGGTGAGGGGCCGGCGGTTTGCTTCGACGCTGAAGGAGCACGGCTCCTCGAAGCACCCGAGGGCATCGCCGTGGTGATCGGCACCTCCGGTTCCACCGGCACCCCCAAGCGGGTGATGCTGGGCGGCGAGGCTCTGGCAGCCTCCTCCTTCGGCACGGCCTTGAAGCTACAGGGGGAAGGGCAATGGCTGCTCGCCCTGCCGTTGCACTATGTAGCGGGGGTTCAGGTACTTGTCCGGTCGCTCTTCGCCGGGACCTACCCGGAGATCATGGCGGGTGGATTCAGCCCGGGGGCCTTCATCACGGCGGCAGCGAGCATGACCGATCCGATCCGCTACACCTCCTTGGTGCCGACTCAATTGAGCCGCCTGTTGGAGGTACCGGAGGCTTTGCCTGCTTTACGCCGATTCAACGCCATCTTGCTAGGCGGCGCACCGGCGTCCCCAGATTTACTGCAGCTCTCCCGGGAATCCGGCGTCTCGGTGGTCACCACCTATGGCAGCGCGGAGACTTGTGGCGGTTGCGTTTATGACGGCGAAGCTCTCGACGGCGTCGAGATTGCGCTCCGGGAGGATTCCGAGGGGCGGCAGGTCATCTGGTTGGGCGGCCCCACGATCGCCGCTGGTTACCTGGGCGATCCGGAACGAAGTGCCGAGGTCTTCCAGACCGTCCAGGGCCTGCCCTGGTACCGGACATCGGATCTCGGTGAGTTCGATGCCGAGGGCCGGCTACGCATCCTAGGGCGAGTCGACGATGTGCTGATCACCGGTGGCCTCAAAGTATCGGCCGAGCTGGTGGCAGCCGAACTGCGCAGCATCCCGGGAGTGCGCGAAGCTTTCGTCACGGGCCTGGACGACCCTGACTGGGGGCAGAAGATCGTCGCGGCGATATCCGGCGAAACCGAGGAGACGGCACTGCGTCAAGCCGCAGCCGAGCTCTTGGAACCGCATGCTCTGCCGAAGACTTTCCTGCTCCTCCACGAGCTGCCGTTGCTCCCTCAAGGCAAAGTGGACCGGCAACGACTGATCGAACTCTTACGCCTGAAAGATCGGGGAGAATAGAAGGATGGCAAATGCAGCACAGTGGGTGGAGGGCGCTCGATTACGCACCCTTCCAATGGCTATCGCCCCGATCATCGTCGGTTCAGCAGCGGCTTTCGAGTTGGGCGCTTTCAAGTGGCTGAATGCCCTGCTGGCCGCTGTGGTCGCGCTCTTCCTGCAAATCGGGGTGAACTATGCCAATGACTATTCAGACGGCATCCGCGGCACGGACGACGTCCGGGTAGGGCCGCTTCGACTGGTCGGTTCGGGGGCTGCTAGTCCCCAGCAGGTGAAGTTCGCGGCTTTCGGTACCTTCGCGGTCGCCATGCTCGCCGGGCTGGTCCTGGTGGTCATCTCGCAGTCCTGGTGGTTCCTGCTCATCGGGGTGGCCTGCGTGCTCGCTGCCTGGGGCTATACAGGCGGTAAGAATCCCTACGGCTATCTGGGGCTCGGAGATCTTTTCGTCTTCGTGTTCTTCGGGCTGGTGGCCACTTTGGGCACCACTTACACTCAGGCTGGACGGCTGAGTGTACCCGCGCTGCTCGGCGCGATCAGCACCGGATTGATCGCGGTGGCGCTGTTGATGGCGAATAATGTCAGAGATATCCCGACCGATTCCGAGGTGGGGAAGCGGACGCTCGCGGTGCGATTGGGCGATCGGAATGCCAGGCTGAGCTATGTGCTGCTGTTAGGCATCGCGATCGTGCTGCCATTGCTGCTCGTGCTGGAGAAACCCTGGGTGCTGATGGTGCTGCTGCTGATCCCGGCAACGCTAATGCCGAGCTGGATCATGCTCTCAGGTAAGTCGCGGAAGGCCTTGATCCCGGTGCTGCGGCAGACCGGGCTGATCAACCTGGGTTTCAGTGTGCTGTACGCGGCGGCGCTGGTGCTTTCGAAGGCCTTCTGAGCTTAGATCCGCCGCGAACCGTCGATGTTCTCGGGGAGTTGAGCAGCCTGGCCGGTTTTAGCCGGTTTGCGGTCCACGTCGATCTCCAGATCGGGATGCTCCTCGAGCAGGGAATCCTCAATCGCATCGTCGCTCATGGGTTTACTGGCCCGGGCACGGCGGGCTTCGGGCGAGACCATGGTGCGAATCGAATCCGCTGCGGCATTGCGCTGCGGTCGGAAGAACAGATAGGCGACGCAAAAAGCCATCAGGGTCGCCGCAATCGCGGAAAAAATGATTCCCAACCCCAGGAGCATGAAAATCACGAAGAGCGGGATCAGGATTCCCGCTCTGATCAGAAAGTACTTCAGAAACGCCACGCCTCTAGTTTACGCTTACTTCCTGTCGCTTCCTTGTGGACGGTGTGTGGTCGCCCGTCAAGGTCTTCGCAGAGCTCCGGATAGAATGAACCATGCTCCGTTTACTGCCGTTCATCATTCTTCTCGGTCTTGAGATCTATGCGTTGATCGATTGCCTGCGCAGCGATGAGCAGCACATTCGCAATCTCCCCAAAGTCGGCTGGGCCTTACTGATCGTCTTCATTCCGCTGATCGGGCTCGTTCTGTGGTTCACTCTGGGGCGGCCGCGCTATCAGGCCGAGCCCCCGGTGCGCAAAGCTCCGATGGCTCCGGATGACGACCCTGATTTCCTGCGAAATCTCGACATTGCGCGGCGACAGAAAACCGAAGAAGAGCGGCTCCGGCTGCTTCGGGCCGAGCTCGAGGAACGAGAGCGCAAGCTCCGCGACCAGGAGAGCTAGCTCTGCTGCAAGCCGCACCCCTTCTGAACGCGGCTTCCCGACGTCGTTATTATCCGGAGTCGTGAGTGGTTTCGTGGGTGGGGCCCCGCGTCCGAGGGACCCGGACTGAGCCTGCGAAGTCTGGAGGCGTGGGTGGGGCCCCGCGTCCGAGGGACCCGACGCGAAGTATGAGCGTTGGGAGGACGTGGGGACTAGCTCGGTGAAACCCCGCCGTAGGAGTGCAGGCCAGTGAAGAAGATATTGACAGCGGTGAAGTTGAAGACGATGCAGGCGTAGCCCACGATCGACAGCCAAGCCGCACGGGTACCGGTCCAGCCACGAGTCGCCCTGGCGTGCAGATAACCGGCGAAGACCACCCAGATCACGAAGGTCCAAACCTCCTTGGTGTCCCAGCCCCAGTAGCGGCCCCAGGCCTTCTCCGCCCACATCGCTCCGAAGATCAGGGTGAGGGTCCAGCCGACGAAGGCAATCGCATTGAGCCGGTAGGAGAGGTTCTCCAGGCTCAGCGCTGATGGCGCCAAGCGCATGAAGGGCAGCCGGTCCTGCAAACCGGCCTCCAGCTTTGCCTCCCTGCGCGATTGGATGAGTTGCAGCACGCTCATCGCGAAGGTCAGGGTGAACAGCGAGGCGGAGAGCACCGCGATGGAGACGTGGATGACCAACCAGTAGCTCTGCAGAGCGGGCACCAGATGACCCACCGGTACCCAGAAGGCGCTGGAAGCGGCGAAGAGCATCACCAGCACCAGGCCGATCACGAAGGTGCCGAGGAAGCGCAGGTCACGCCGGGTCAGCACGATCAGGAACACCGCGGCTACCAGGAAGCCGCCGGTGGTGCAGAACTCGTACATATTGCCCCAGGGCACCCGACCAGCTGCCAGGCCGCGCAGCACCACGCCGGTGCCGCAGAGCAGGGTGGCAAGAATCGTGACGGCGACGGCGGCCCTAGCGGCCGGGCGGCGTTCGCTGCCACCGTATTTCATCGACTCATCGGCCAGCAAAGGTGAGCTCTTCCCAGAGTGACTGCTTGGCCGCTCGGCGAGATCCAGGGTGGTGCCGTTAGCTGACTCCGCGTTCACCGCTGCCGATTGACGTTTGACGACGGGCTGACTTAGCTGAGCGGCTTTGACCAGCTGGGCTTCACGCGACTGAGCCTCGATGGCCCGGGTCGTCCGGCTGGAAACCACTAGATCCCAGGTGAAGGCGCAGAAGGCCACCGCATAGGTCACCCCGGCTAGCAGGATGAAGAGCGCGCTGTACTCGCCTAGCTGTTCATTGATCTCGGGCATTAGCTTTCCTTCGCTTTCGAATCCGGCTCCGGCTCCGTTGAATCGTTCTTCTGATTCTCCGCCAGTGCCCAGACTTTAGCCAGTTGGGACCGTAAGAGGGCGGCTTCGCGTACCAATCGGTAGTCCTCGCCGCGGGCCAGTAGGCCGTATTCGACCATCACCCGGCCGTCGGGGTGCTCCCCCGCCCGCACCCAGACCCTGCGGCGGGAGAGGAAGAGCGAGCCGATCAGTCCGAGCAGCGCGGTGGCCGCGAAAACCAGCACATAGACCTGGGCCGGGTTGTGCCGGATCTCCAGGCCCGCATAGCGGGTGATGTTGTCGAAGGTGATTGAGCCCTTGCCGTCCGGGAGCTGATAGGTCTGACCACCGAGCAGGGTAATGGCCCCGGAGGGAAGCTTCCGATCATTGAGCGCGGTGAGCTTGGAGGCGTCAAGGTTGAAGACATTCTGCGGAACACCTTTATCGAGCCCGAGATCACCAAAATAAGAGTTGAGAATCACCTCTGGGCGGCCTAGATCAGGATCGATGCTGATATCCAGTCCCTCAGCGTTCTTGGCCGCGGTCGGCAAGAACGTACCGACAAAACTCAATTGATCAGGTTTGGCATCGGGCACCTTGATCACCAGTCCAGAGCTGTAGGTGGGGTCCGGGACTCCGCCAATCACCCAGTCGGAAAAAGCGACCTTGCCGTTCCCGTCCTTAATGGTGAAATGCGGGGCGTAGCCATTGCCCAGCAGGTAGACATCGGTGCCGCCGATACTCAGCGGCTCATTGACCTTGAGTTCCTTCTGCACGGCTGGGGCATCCGGTGATTCCTTGACCGTCATCTTGGCGCTGAAATCGAGCGGCTGCACTTTTTTGGCGTTGGCGTTCCGGTCGAAGACGATATTGAACTGATCCAGCTTGATCGAATAGGGCTGCAACCAGTCCGAGTTGAAATTCGTGCCCGGGCTGAAGGAGTCGTAGCCGATCAGGGTGTTGACGAAGCTGTCCCCGGTAACCAGCACGCGCTGCCCGGAGTATCCGAAGAGCCCTCCGATGGCGACGGCCACCAGCACCCCGATCAGCGAGAGGTGGAAGAGCAAATTGCCGACTTCCTTGAGGAAGCCACGCTCAGCGCCCACGCTCGGTCGGTCGCTGTCGGCTCTCACCTCAACCCGATAGCCCCGGCGCTTGAGCACCGCTGCGGCGTCCCGAATGGCTTGCTCGGCACTCAGGGACTGCACTGCGGGAACCTGTAAAGTGCCGTATTCAGCGAGCTTCGAAAGCCTGCGCGGGGTGCGCGGCGGAGCCGAGCGCATCGCTTTGTAATGCTGTCTGGCACGCGGCAGCACGCAGCCGATCAGCGAGATGAAGAGCAGCACATAAATCGCCGAGAACCATGGCGAGGAGAAGACGTCGAAGAGCTTTAACCAGTCCATCACCGGGCCGGTGACCGGATTGTCCTTGATGTACTGAGTGACCGCTGCGGGGTTCTGGATGCGCTGCGGAAAGGTGGACCCGGGGACCGCGGCGACTGCCAGCAGCAGCAGCAGGAACAGCGCGGTGCGCATTGAGATCAGCTGCGTCCAAGCCCAGCGCAGCATGCCCCAGAAACCCAATCGGGGCAGCACGGGCTCCGATGTTTCGGCTTGCCGCTGCTTTTTCTTTTCGCTCATTGCTCTCTCAGTCATCGGCCGTTCCTCAAATCGGCAACTCCACGGCAAAGATCCAACCTTGCAGAGTGCTGATCAGATAATTCCATACCCCGGTCACCATCAGCAGACCGAGCACGATCAGCAGACCGCCACCGATCCGCTGCAGGGCGAGTTTGTGCCGCTTGAAGAAACCCAGCGCGCCCATACCGCGGCGAAAGCCCAGCGCGATCAGCAGAAAAGGCAAGCCGAGCCCCAGGCAATAGACGAAGGTTAGCAGCGCACCCTTAGCGGCGTCTGTGCCTCCGGAGAAGGAGAGCAACTGCACAGCGCTCAGCGTCGGGCCGATGCAGGGCACCCAACCCAAACCGAAGGTCACGCCGAGGATGGGAGCTCCCCAGAGTCCCGCCGGGGGTTTGCCATGAATCTTGGCCTCGCCTTGCAGGAAGGAGAAGCCGCCGAGGAAAACGATGCCGAGAACGATCACCACAATGCCCATCAGCTGGGTGATCCAGGAGGCGTTGATCGATAACCAAGCACCGAGTCCGCCCACCGCAGCCCCGAGCAGCACGAAGATCACCGTGAAACCGAGTACGAAGAGCGAGATGCCCAGCACCATCCGGCCACGGCGTTGCTTAGCTAGATCGACTCCGGTGAGCCCAGTGACATAGCCCAGGTAACCGGGCACCAAAGGGAGCACGCAGGGCGAGAGGAAAGACACCAGTCCGGCGAGCAGAGCCACCGGGAGGGCAAGCAAGAGCGAGCCATTCTGCACCGCCTCGGCGAAGGGGTTGTTCAACACTTTCTCAAGCTGTTCACTTCTGAGCCGAGTTCCCCTCGGCCGTTTTCCCTTCGGCCAGCGCACTGCTGATCAGCGCTTTGAGCGTGGATTTATCGGCCACCCCGAGAATCCGTGCGGCCACCCGGCCCTCTTTGTCCAGCACCAAGGTGGTGGGAACAGCCGAGGGCGGTACGAAGCTGGAGACCGCGAGCAGCACTGCGCCGTCTTTATCTTTGAAGCTCGGGTAAGTGGTCTTGAAGGTGCGCGCGAAGGCATCCGCATTGGCGACGTCGTCCCGCACGTTGACCCCATAGAACAAGGCGCCCTGAGGGGTGAATTCCTGATTGAGGGCCTCTAGATCGGGCGCCTCCAAGCGGCAGGGAGCACAGGCCGCGTACCAGAAATTCAGCACCGTGACCTTGCCTTTGAAGGTCTTGGCGTCCACGTTCTGCCCGTTCAGCAGGGCGCCGGCAAACTGGACGGTACCACCCCGCTGATCGACGGCGTACTCAGTCACCGAACCGTCGCCGGCGATATAGTTCTTACCGTCCCCCGCCTTGGCCTGATCAGCCAGCGGGTCGGAAGCCGCGCAACCGCTCAAGGCGAGCGCAGCACTCGCAATGATGGCTGCGCTTGCGCCGAAGAGCGCACGTCGATCTAGCATCTGTTCTGCTCACCCACACTTCTACAGATTGTCGAAATTCAATTGTCGCGCATTACTCTGCCGGTCTCAAGCCGTCGCTAAGCGCCAGGAGTGGCGGCGGCGCCGGGCAGCAGCGCGGCCGCCGGTTCGCTGTAGCGCACTCCCCGCACGTGAGCGCCATCAAAATCGATGGCGGTAATGGAAGCCAGGGAGCACTCCCGCTTCCGTGGATCGTGGAAAAGACGACGGCCCTGCAAGCTCAGATGCGTCACCCAGATCGGCAGTTGATGACTCACTAAAATCGCCTGAGCCCCGTCGCCGCCCCGTTCAACGGCGGTTTGCCGAGCCGTTTCAATGGCCCCTCGCATCCGTAGCAGCTGAGCTTCGTAGGGCTCGCCCCAGCTGGGCCGCAGCGGGTTCCAGAGGTATTTCCAGTACCGCGGCTTGACCAATTCGGTAGCATTGACCCTGGCTCCTTCGAAGTGGTTCCCCGCCTCAATCAGCCGCTCATCGGTTTCCAGTGCGAGCCCCAGAGCGCTGGCACTGGGTTGCGCGGTTTCCTGTGCTCTGGTGAGCGGAGAAGCGGCAAGATAGCTGAACACAGCGCCGTCCTCCGCCAGAGCACGGAAGTACTCAGCCACCAGAAAGGCCATCGACACCCCTCGATCAGAGAGGTGAAATTCGGGCAGCCGACCGTAAAGCACCTGATCGGGGTTGAAGACCTCACCGTGACGAAGCAGGTGAACGGTAGCTTGGGCCATCCACCTATTCTCTCAAACGAGATTAAGAAAGGTTAATCAGTCCTGGAATAAACCATACGTTTGCATGATTCTTAATCGTGAACGGGCCTTCCCGTCACCCTTGTCGAACAAATACTTAGGAGTCACCATGAGCGTTGAAACCATTCCCACCGGATTGACCACCGGCACCTGGGCCCTCGATAACTCGCACAGCCAGATCGGCTTCACCGTTCGCCACGCCGGAATTTCAAAGGTGCGCGGCGAATTCACCGATGCCAGCGGTGCCGCCGTGGTCGGCGAGAGCCTCGCCGACTCTTCGGTACAGGTCACCATCAAGTCCTCCAGCTTCGACTCAGGTGATGCCAACCGCGACGGCCACGTCCGCGGCGCTGACTTCTTCGACGTCGAGCAGTTTCCGGAGCTGAGCTTCAACTCAACCTCGGTAACGGCTTCCGGTGAGACCTACCAGCTGACCGGCGATCTGACCATCCGCGGCATCACCAAGCAGGTCACCTTCGACACCGAATTCAACGGAGTGGCGGTTGACCCCTTCGGCAACACCCGTGCAGGTTTCAGCGCACAGACCGTGATCAGCCGTAAGGACTTCGGGCTGACCTGGAATGCCGCTCTGGAAGCCGGTGGCGTCCTGGTGGGCGATAAGGTCACCATCAACATCGAGGCAGAATTCACTGCCGCCTAAGGGTTTGTTCTGAGGCCGCCGTACCGGATCGACTGTCGATGAATTCTGGTACGGCGGCCTTTTTGTGCCCTGTTTTGTGACCTCCGCTTCCTATGCAAAAGCGCTGAACAGCAATACAGTGTTGCCATGAGTACACCCCCAGAGAACCCGAATCCAGGCCAGCCAGGCGAACAGCCTGTGCAGCCTCCCGCTGATCCTTATCAGGCGCCTGGTTATCAGGCACCTCAAGGGGTGCCACCCGAGCAGCCCGCGGCCCCTCAGCAGCCTTACCAGCAGCCCGGTTACCAAGCTCCGCAAGGCGCCCCGCAGTACCAGCAGCCCGGCCAGCCGCAGTATCAGCAGCCCGGCCAGCCCGGTCAGGGGAATTTCCAATTCCAGCTGCCCACGGACACTCCCAAATCTTTCGATGAGGTGCTGCCCAAGGGCGGCTTCTCCGGAATCTTCAATCTGGGCGGACTGCCGCAACTGCTGAAGATCTCCTACGTGCTCTGGCTGATCACCGCTGGGATCTGGCTGCTGACCACCATTTTCGGTTTTATCGGCAGCCTCGTGCTGCTCGGCCAGGGCGATAATCTCTTTGGCGTCTACGTCGAAAGCGGCTACTATCGCGGACTCGGTATTAGGGGAATCATCATTTCGATCATTGCCCTGGTCGTGATCGCAGCCATCGTGGTCTTCGCGATGAAGCTCAAAGAAGGGCTGCAATGGGCGCGATTCGCCTTGACTGCGGTAGCCGTAGTCTCCATCATTCTGACCGCCTTCGGTGCTTGGGTCAGCCTGATCGGCATTGTCGCCACCGTGCTGATGTGGTTGCCGGAGTCGACGGCGTGGCTGAATTCACGTCGTAGCGCACCGCCAGTCGGCTAATTCAGTTCACTCACAGAGTGGTCGGGGTAGGGTTGAATTCCCACCTCGGCCACTCTTTTTAACCGCAAAAACCCCAAGGAACCCGATGAGCACGCCACATCCCGGAGAACCAGCCAATCCTGATACTCCGGATTCCGCTTCGCCCCAGCCCGGCCGTGGGCAGTTCCCCGAAATCGCTCCGGGAGTGCCGCGTTACGGCCAATACGCCCCACCCGGCTATCAATCCCCGTTCCAGCAGGAACAGGCGAATCAGCAACAGAATCCCGGCTTCGGATCCAGCTCTGGGCCCTCCGCACCGGCGGGTAGCGCAGTCCCTCGACAGATCAAGAGCGCCTTTGCGCTGATCCTGCTGGCGGGTGCCATTATGCTGGTCAGCGCGGTGAGCAGCGCCTTCCTGGCCAATTCTCCTGAAATGCGCGCCGCGCTGCTCAATCAAATCAAGCAATACCCGGGGATCGACTCCTCGGGCATCGACATCTCCTCGGTGATCACCGGATCGATAATCTTCGCCGTGGTGCTCGGCTTTGTGTTGGCCGGGCTCTATGCGCTGATCGCCTTCAAGATCCGCGCCGGGCGCAATTGGGCCAGAATCCTTGGCACCGTGCTGGCTGTCTTTTCCCTGGGGTTCCTGATCGCCTTCAGCCCGCTCGTGCTCTTGCAGGTGGGCTTCGGCATTTTCGGTATCATCTACTGCTGGCTGCCGGCCAGTAGAAGCCATTTCGAACCGAAACCCCGCGTCCCCGGCAACTATTCAGGCGGTAGCGGTTCCGGCCTCAGGTAACCGTTGCGCATGGTAGGCGAGAATCTGCAGTTCAGTCGCCATATCGACCTTGCGCAGGTTGACGTGGTCTGGCACCTGCAAGAGCACCGGGGCAAAGCTCAGAATGCTCTGCACTCCGGCCTCAATCACCCGATCGCAGACCGCTTGCGCGGCTTCAGCGGGAAGCGCCAGCACCGCCATATTGGCTCGGGTGCGCCGCAACACGTCTTCCAAGTGGCTCGCATCAGAAACCCTCAGCCAGCCGACCTCCTGACCAATCAGCAGCTGATCCTGGTCCAGCAGGGCGACGACGTCGAAGCCTCGTGATTCGAAGCCTGCATAACGCGCCAACGCGCGTCCCAGGTTACCCGCGCCGATAATGGCGACCCGCCATTCCTGGGTAAGGCCCAGCGCGACGGCGATCCGGCGGCTCAGGAACTGCACTTCGTAGCCGACGCCCCGAGTACCGTATGAGCCCAGATAGGAAAGGTCTTTCCGCACATTGGAGGAACTCACCCCAGAGGCTTCGGCGAGTTCCTCCGAGGAGACCCTTTCGGCGCCTTCCGCGAGTAAGGCATTGAGCGCCCGCAGGTAAAGAGTCAGCCTGGCCACAGCGGCCGGCGGTAGGGTCCGGGCCTGAGTTTCCAGTTCCTGGGCAGGCAGGCTGCCAGCACCTTCTGCGGAATTCAGTGGAAACTGCGGCGTAGACACACCACAACTCTAGATCTTCGCAGAAGACAATCCCAAGTCAGTCGTTCTTCGGGCGGCTCTGGCGGTCCCGTAACAAACGACGCATTCGCTCCGGGTCGATGGTCCAGAAATCGCGTTGCACCCCGTCGATCAGCAGTACAGGGACTTCCTCGGCGAATTTCGCATAGTCGGGCCGTAACCGTCCGTGTTCGTCCAGAATGGACTGCTCCAGCACGGAGAGCCCGAATTCAGCGCTGATTGAGGAGGCCAGTCGTCTCGCCTCCGCGCAGAGGTGACAGTCGGGCTTCACTACGAGGGTCACTGCTTCGGGTAGCGGGGTTGGGCTCACCTGACCACCGTACTTCAAAGTCAGCCGGGGCGGCTTAGGGTAAAACCACGAAAACTGGCTAAACTCGTAGCATGCCCGAAGTGAATAGCGTTGTAGTCGAGGCATCTTCGACTACCTCTGAGCACCAGGGCGAAGCTGCATTTTTCGACGTCGACAACACCCTGATGCGTGGGGCCAGTCTCTTTCACTTGGCCCGCAAAATGTATCAGAAGAAGGCTTTCACACTGCGTCAGGCCGTCGGTTTCGCCTGGAAGCAGGCGAAATTCATCCTGCGCGGCGAAGATCTGGATGATATTCATTCGGTACAGAATTCTGCGCTCACCCTGGCTGCGGGCATCAAGGCGGATTTCGTCACCAATGTCGGTGAGGAAGTCTATGACGAGATGATCGCCTCGAAGATTTGGCCTGGCACCAGGGCGCTCGCCGAGCAGCACCTCAGGGTGGGCCGCAAGGTCTGGCTGGTGACGGCGACACCCATTGAGGTTGCGGATGTGATCGCCTCGCGGCTGAACCTCACCGGCGCCCTTGGCACGGTGGGGGAAATCAAAGACGGCGTCTACACCGGCAAACTGGTCGGCGAAATCCTGCATGGACCGGCTAAAGCGGTGGCCATCAAAAAGCTCGCCGGGCAGGAAGGCCTCGAGCTGGAACGCAGCTGGGCCTATAGCGATTCCTATAACGACATTCCGCTGCTTACCTCGGTGGGCCATCCGGTGGCGATCAACCCGGACGCCAAATTACGCCGTCATGCCAGGGATCATAACTGGCCGATCTATGACTTCCGCTCCGGACGGCGGGCTGCTACGCGCGGGCTGCGGGTGGCAACAGCCGCTGGCGTGGTTTACGGGCTGTGGCGTGGATTCAGCCGGATTCGCAACCGCTGAGACTCGCGCTTAAGACGAAGAAGGCCCGCCACCGGTGGTGACGGGCCAGGCACAAAGCCTTACTTCTTATTGCGACGCTGGTGACGAGTCTTGCGAAGCAGCTTACGGTGCTTCTTCTTCGCCATCCGCTTGCGGCGCTTCTTAATTACTGAACCCACAAAGTCCTCACAAACTTGTTTCCTGGGCTAACCGCCAAGGAGTATCAACATAATTGACCGATCTGGATCTTTACTAGGGTACAGCCTCTAGGCGGTCTCCGCCGAACCGCCGAAACCGAGGCTGCGCAAATGCTCTGAGACGGCGTTCTCCGGAACCCGATAAGAACGACCGAATTGCACCGCCGGGAGCTCCCCAGAACGGATCATTCGATACACCGTCATCTTTGACACCCGCATCACTTCCGCGACCTCGGCCACGGTGAGAAAACGTACATCTGAGAATGTGTTTCTCTCAGCCATATCTGGAACCCTTCGCTCTTGAGTTGAAATGCACAACCCACGGCGGCAGGATCACCTGACCGCATCAAAGTTACTCTAGATGCTGAAGTGACCAATGTGAAAGTGCTTTACCATAACTTTATATTGCGGAGCCTTAGCCACGCCACAGTGTTTACATATTTTTCACTCATACTGACGCATCGTGATGAGTGAAAATGCCGTTGACGGCTGGGAGCGCTAGTCTCGACGTCGGCCAAACTTCGGCAGATTGGCCAGCAGATCCGCCGCCTTGGTGGCGGCCCGCCCCACGCTACGCCCGATTTGCTGGGGCATTGAATCGGTGTCGAGTTCAGCCTCGGGGGCTAGCGCCAGACCGGGGGCCGACTGCGGTTGAGCGGCCCGGGCAGGCGATGCGGCTCGGGGAAGCCCGAAACTATCCAGCCACTCGGAGACCGAGCTCAACGGGCCTGGCTCGAGCCGGTAATAACGGCGTTGCCCGTCAGCACGCATGGCCACCAGCTCTGCTTCCCGGAGCACCCGTAGATGCTTGGAGACGGTGGGCTGACTCGCCCCCAATTCTTCGACTAACTCACCTACAGCCTTATCGCCGCCGCGCAACGCCAGCAGAATATCCCGTCGGGTTCGCTCTGCAAGTACGGTAAAGACATCTTCGTTCACCATGGAACTACCCTAACGACATATAACCGAATTGGCATCTCTTCAACCTGAAAGACTGCCGGGAATTCACTGGCGATCCCCTGCCTCTCCGCCCGATCAAGGCGCCCGAGGGACCCGAGCTGAGCTTGCGAAGCTTGGGAGCATCGCTCTCGGGGAGCGTCCCGGGGCCACGCGCCCGAGGGCCCCGCTTCGAGGAACGAGAAGTGGGAGGGCCCATCCGAAATAGAGTGGGACGCTGGGCCCACGGCATCGAGGGACCCACGCTGAGCGGAGCGAAGCTTGGGAGATGACGGGGAGGGCCCCATCGTGGCGCTAAGAGAACGAACAAGGCCCCTGCCCGAGCCCGCGAGGGAAAGGGGCAGTTCGTGAACGGACACTATGGGAGCGTCCTGGGCCCACGCGCCCGAGGGCCCCGAGCTGAGCCTGCGAAGCTTGGGAGGGCGTGGGGACTTAGTCGAACCAGGGGTCCAGGCCGTAGAGCGGGAAAATCTCCTTACGGGTCGCCATCACCGCGCGGTCGAGCGCATCAGCGGGATTGTAGCCGACTTCCCAGGACCGCCACCAGATATCCACCTCGTCGCCCATCAGAAGCGGCGCCTGAGCCCCGAACTGCGCACTCACGCGTTCCCGCCAGGCAAGCGGGGTCTCGGTGCGCAGCGGAACCGCTTTGCCGCTCACAATGGCGATCAGATGGCTCCAGACCCGGGGAACCACGTTCACCACGCTGTAGCCTCCGCCACCAACCGCGAGCCAACGCCCCTCGCAGAGCTCATTCGCCAACGTGGAAAGGCTCAGTGCAGCTTCGCGTTGCGCATCGACGCTGGTATTCAAATGAGTCAGCGGATCATCCCGATGCGAGTCGCAGCCGTGCTGCGAAACGATTATTTCAGGACCGAATGCCCGCACGATCTGCGGCACTACGGCGTGGAAGGCGCGCAGCCAGCCACCGTCACCGGTGTGCGCAGGCACGGCGATGTTGACCGCTGAGCCCAGCGCCTGCGGGCCGCCGATCTCATTGGCGAAGCCGGTACCGGGAAACAGGAACAAACCGCTCTCGTGCAGCGAGACGGTCAGCACCCTTGGATCGTTATAGAAGATGCTCTCCGTGCCGTCCCCGTGGTGAGCGTCGATGTCGATGTAGGCGACCTTGCTGACCCCGGCGTCGAGCAAGCGCTGGACCGCTGCGGCGGCGTCGTTGTAGATGCAGAAGCCGCTGGCCTTACCACGGCTGGCGTGATGCATGCCCCCGGAAAAATTGACGCCCCGCTGGGATTCACCCGAGAGTATCGATTCCACGGCGAGCAACGATCCGCCGACCAGCCGCGCACTGGCCTCATGCATTCCGGCGAAGGCCGGGGTCTCCTCGGTGCCGAGTCCGCGGTCCTCTACGGTGTGAGGATCCGCGCTCACCGAGCGGACCGCCGCAATATAGTCGGCGTCGTGCACTGTGAGCAGCTGCTCATCGCTGGCCACATAGGGCTTCAGCACGGAGACGCCGTCCCGCTCGAACAAGCCCAGTTGCTCGGAGAGCTCGGCCGTCAGCGCGAGCCTCGCGGGTGACATCGGGTGGCTCGGTCCGAAGTCGTAAGCGGTCAGGTCGGAGTCCCAGACCACGCAGGTAGCCGGGGCGAGCAGCTTTGCATCAGTTGGCGAAGACATCTCTGACAGGCTACGTGATCCGGGGCACCGTGGCGCAATCGGGACGAACTGCCCCACACTCGGGCAAAAGTGGTTTACTACTTGTCAGATCAGCATTTTCTTTCGAACAAGAAAGTTTCCCTTTCGATGGCCAAGAGTCAGCCCGCCTGGCGCCCGCAGCACGAACGCGGTCGTTTCGCTTTCGTTGCTGCGCTGCGGGATTTCATCGACTCAGTGGCCAGTTCCTCCCCCGCACGCCTGGCGCTGATCGTCTTCATTGTGGTCATCATGTTTTTCACCACTTTGCTCTCGCTTCCTGCGGCAGCCACCAACGGCCAGGTGACTCCTTTTCACGACGCGCTCTTCACCGCGGTCTCCGCGGTCTGCGTCACCGGACTGACTACCGTCTCGACGGCGCTGCACTGGACGTTCTTCGGCCAATTGGTGATCCTGATCGCCATTTTCGTCGGCGGCTTAGGCATCCTGACACTGGCCTCGCTGATGGCCTTGATGGTCTCCAGACGCCTCGGTGTCCGCGGCAAGCTGATCGCTCAGGAGGCGATGAACGCCGGGAAACTGGGTGAAGTCGGCACCTTGCTGCGCATCGTGATCACCACCTCGGTCGCCGTCGAAATCATTCTCGCGCTGGCGCTAATCCCGCGCTTCATCATCCTGGGCGAGCCCTTCTGGCTGGCTGTCTGGCACGGAGTGTTCTACTCGATCTCAGCCTTCAATAACGCCGGTTTTACACCGCATTCCGACGGCCTAGTGCCCTACGAGGCCGACCCCTGGATCCTCACTCCGCTGATGGTCGGAGTCTTCCTGGGCTCCCTCGGTTTCCCGGTGATGATGGTCTTGCTCAGCAACGGCCTGCGGATCAAAAAGTGGAATCTGCACACCAAGCTCACCATCCAGGTCTCCTTGATCCTGGTACTGGTGGGTATGGTCGGCTTCGCGGCCTTCGAGTGGACCAACTCGCGGAGCATCGGGAATCTCTCCGACGGCGATAAACTGCTGCACTCGCTCTTCGCCTCCATCATGACCCGGTCCGGGGGCTTCAATCTGGTGGATATGAATAGCCTGGATCCGGTTTCCCGGGTTTTCACCGATGCGCTGATGTTCGCGGGCGGCGGTTCGGCGTCGACGGCGGGCGGCATCAAGGTCACGACGCTCGCGGTGATGTTCCTCGCGATTGCCGCCGAGGCGCGAGGCGACGCCGACGTCAAGATTTATGGACGCACCATCCCGCAGGGGACTATGCGAGTGGCGATCTCGGTGATCATCATGGGCGCGACCTTCGTCTTGCTCGCCACCGGGGCGCTGCTGATCATCAGCGATGCCCCACTGGACACCGTGCTCTTCGAGGTGATCTCCGCCTTCGCCACCTGCGGCCTGAGCACCGGTTTGAGCGGCCAATTACCGCCCGCCGGAGTCTATGTGCTGGCCGCTTTGATGTTCGCCGGCCGAGTGGGCACTATCACTCTCGCTGCCGGTCTTGCCCTGCGCCAGCGCCGCCAATTGTTCCACTATCCCGAAGAGAGGCCGATCATTGGCTGATAAGAATGGATCCAATTCCCGTCCCGCCCATAACGCCCCCGTTCTGGTGATCGGGCTGGGCCGCTTCGGTTCCGCAACGGCTGAGCAGCTGGTCAAACAAGGCCGCGAAGTGCTCGCGATCGAGCGCGACCCCAGCCTGGTACAGAAGTGGTCGGGCACGCTGACCCATGTGGTGGAAGCAGACGCCACCAATATCGATGCACTGCGCCAACTCGGCGCTCAGGACTTCAATTCCGCCGTCGTCGGAGTGGGTACTTCCATCGAATCCAGCGTGCTGATCACCGTGAATCTGGTCGATCTGGGCATCGAGCACCTCTGGGTCAAGGCGATCACGCAATCCCACGGCAAGATCCTGAGCAGGATCGGTGCCAACCATGTGATCTACCCCGAGGCCGACGCCGGGGTGCGCGCCGCACACCTGGTCTCCGGCCGGATGCTGGACTTCATCGAGTTCGACGACGACTTCGCGATTGTGAAGATGTACCCACCGAAAGAAACCCAGGGATTCACCCTGGCAGAGTCCAAAGTGCGCTCGAAGTACGGGGTGACCATCGTCGGGATCAAATCCCCGGGGGAGGATTTCACCTACGCTCAGCCGGATACCAAAGTTTCAGCCCGCCATATGCTGATCGTTTCGGGTCACGTCGACCTCCTGGAGCGCTTCGCGGCCCGGCCCTAGCGTGCTCTCAGCGGCGCTCCAGGCCTGCCCCGAGAGCAGAACACGCTAAGCCCTATCCAGCTCCGCGGTGATGGCGTCAGAGCGCTGTACGGCCGCCTGAGCCCCGGCGAGCACAATGCCGGGCAAGCCCTGCTCATCGAACACCGCGATGGCGCGCTCCGTGGTGCCGTTCGGGCTGGTCACCGCTTTGCGCAACGCGGTGGCATCCGCGCCTTCCGCGCCGAGCATCAGACCGGCTCCGGCGACCGTCTCGGAAGCCAGGGTCTTCGCCGTCGATTCATCGAAGCCCAGTTCACGAGCTGCCGAAGCCATTGCTTCGGCGAGGTAGAAGGCGTAGGCCGGGCCGGATCCGCTGATCGCACCGATCGCTGGCATCTGTTCTTCCGGCACCTCGAGCACCACCCCTGAGCCCGCGAAGACCGCTTTGGCCAGCTCGGCCTGCCGCTCATTGGCCGCACGGCCCAGGGAGAGCCCGACGACGCCGCGCCCCACCATGAGGGGCGTGTTCGGCATGCTCCGCACCACGGCCTGCCCCTCCGGCAAGGCCCGCTCGATCTGCTCGATGGTCACCGCACCGGCGACGCTCAGCAGCACTGCATCGGGTTCCAGCGCGGCTGAGATCTCACGGCAGAGCGGAGCGATCTGCGCAGGTTTGACGCCGAGCACGACGACCTCGGCACCGGCCACCGCAAGAGAGTTGGCCTGAGGTTCCTCCGACGTCGCAATCACGGCAATACCGTGCCGTTCCGCGAGCTCCTGCGCGCGTTCAACCCGCCGCACGGTAGCGACGACCGAAGCAGCTTCAACCGGCCCCGTCAGCAGCCCGGCCAGAATGGCCTCACCCATGGACCCGCAACCTAGAAAGGCAATTCGATTCGTCATGACTTCATCTTTCCACCAAGGCTCGTGGCTTTTCGAATCTGTGCTGAATCGGCTCGTATCCAAGAAGGAAGAAACAGTTCTGAAGCCATTTACCAAAACGATTTTAGATTGTCAGCCAATTCCCAGCTTGATAGCAGCTTGCCCCCAGAGAGGGCGTCTAACTTAGTAATTACCTCATTAAGGTGCGAGTGATTGCGGACTGGTCGTTCTTAACGATCGGTTACAGCGCCGGAGAGTCGGGCAGTGTTCCCCCCAACCACTGCCCCTGACGACTCTCCGGCGCTTTCTCATTTAAATCGACTTCTGCTCTGCAAGCCCCCGAAACCAGCCCCCTCCGAGACCAGCCGTCCCACCGAATGTTACGGATGGTGCAGATGTGGCAAGGATCCGGCCTCATCCGTAACTTCTGCACCACTCAGTGGGACGGCTGGATTCAAAGCACGTGGTGTTGGTGTGGCGGACCTTGGCTGATCAATCCGGCTGAAGCCTCAGATGCTCCCGCGCAGATGCTCTCGCGCGAATCGCAAAGTCTCGGCCAACCATTCTTCCCGTTCCCCCACGCCCTTGGCCTTACGGGTGGAGATCTCGGCAACCACCGTTCCAGAAAACCCGGTACTGGCCAGATGCTGCAGAACCTCTGCGGCCCGCTGATTGCCCAACCCTGGTTGCAGATGCTCATCTCTGGAGGATCCGGTGCCATCAGTCAGATGAAGATGCCGCAATCTGGGCCCGAGCTCACGGATCGACTCCAGTGAGGAGACCCCTGCTGTGGCGGCGTGCGACAGGTCCCAGGTGACATCCGGGTAGTCCTGGGGCATCGGATCCCAATCGGGCAGGTAGGCCTTCACTTCCCGGCCGCGTACCCGCCACGGATACATGTTCTCCACCGCAATCCGCACTCCACTAGATTCAGCCAGATCCCGCACCCCGGAGACAAAGCTGCGAGCGTAGTCGCTCTGCCAACGAAAGGGCGGGTGAACCACCACGACGGAGGCCTCCAGCTCCGCAGCCAAGTTAATGGATTGTTCCACCTTGTTCCAGTAACTCCCCCACACTTGCTGAGTGAGCAGCAAGGTTGGGGCGTGGATCGCCATCACCTGCAATTGATACTTTTCGCTCAAAGTGCGCAGCGCCGCCGCATTCTGGCTGGTGGCATTATTGGTCACCATCACCTCAAGGCCGTCATAGCCGAGATCTTGAGCCGTCGCAAAGGCGTCGTGAACCGAGAGCGGGTAGACCGAGGCACTCGACAGGGCCACTGGAATCATGATCGGCTCAGCTCGGAAGCTGGCCGGGCACTGACATGACGGGGCGGCTCGAGAGGGCCGTCAAAGACCAGCTGATCGAGCCTGCGGAGAATGAGCCCCTCCCGCAGCGCCCAGGGGCAGATCTGCATCGTGGAGACCTTGAACAGTTCAAGCGCCGCTTCAGCCACCAGAGCCCCCGCAAGCAGCTGTGGTGCCCTGGCCTCGGAGACTCCGGGCAGATGCAGACGGTCCGCTGCACTCATCGCAGTCAGCCGCTGGGTCCACAGACCCAGATCGAGAGCGTGCAACTCGCGCCGTGCGAAGGGACCCATCGCGCTGGGCGCTGCCCCGGTGATTCGGGCCAAAGAACGGAAGGTCTTGGAGGTGCCGACCACTAAGTGCGGGGTGCCCAGCTCGGAGAATTCCTTGACAGCAGGCTTGAGCGTAGAACGGATGTATTTACGAAGCTCTTTGACGCTTTTGGCCGTCGGCGGATCCTCGAAAAGCCAATCCCGGGTCAGGCGCCCAGCGCCCAACGGAACCGAAGTGGCCTTTTGCGGCAGTTCGTCGGCACCCAGGGCCATCTCGAAGGAACCACCACCGATATCCAAATCGAGAACCGTCCCGGCACCCCAGCCGTACCAGCGGCGCACCGCGAAGAAAGTCATCGCAGCTTCCTCCGGCCCGGTCAGCTCGCGGAGTTGCACCGTGGTCTCCCGCTGGACCCGGTTCAGCACCTGCTCGCCGTTGCTGGACTCCCTGATCGCGGAGGTGCAGAACGCCAGAAGGTCCTGGGCCTGATGCTTCAGCGCGAATTCTCGGGCTTCCAGCACGAACTCGATCAGCTCGTTCTGCCCCGCTTCGGTGATCGCGCCGTCGTCGTCCAGGTACTGCACGAGGGAGAGCGGCCGTTTATGGGAGGCGAAGGGCACCGGCTGACCACCCGGGTGCGCATCGACCAAGAGCAGATGCACAGTATTTGAGCCGATATCGAGAACGCCAAGTCTCATGCTGCCCAGTTTATGCTGAGCGCACCGAGCACCACGATCTGAGACGAATGACCGATCGAAGAGATTGAATGTCATCAGCATCCGTACCAGACTGAACAAATGAGTAAAGCTCGACGAATAACCGATAAAGCCATCACGAGTGATCAACTATCAAGCCTGAACGGAGAATTCTCGGCAAACTCCGCAGCTGTCCTGGCGCAGAACGCGGTGACCCGCACCGCGCTCAACGACATCGCGGTGAACCACCGCGTGCTAGCCGGCAGCTCGCATTCCATGTCGACGCGACTCGACGATTGGAAAGTGACCAACCAGAAGAAATCCGGCCGTTGCTGGCTGTTCGCCGCGCTCAATCTGCTGCGCGCCGAAGCCCGGCAGATCCTCAACGTCAAGAACTTCGAGTTCTCGCAGAATTACCCGATGTACTTCGACAAGCTAGAGCGAGCTAACTACTACCTGCAATCCATCATCGAAACCGCGGATCGCCCGCTGGATGACCGACTGGTAACCTTCCTCGGCGATTCCCTGATGGGCGACGGCGGCCAGTGGAATATGTCGAGCAGCATCTTCAAGAAGTACGGTGCGGTGCCCCAGGAAGCGATGCCGGAGACGCAGTCCTCCTCGGACACCGATCAGATGAACTCCCGGCTGAAGACCCTGCTGCGCAAGGCCGCCCTGGAGCTCCGCTCAGCGGTCGGCAAGGGCGCCGAGGAAGCAGAACTGGATGCTCTAGTGCAGCAGACCATCGCTCAGGTTCACAAAGTCCTCACCATCCACTTGGGCACCCCGCCCAGCACCGTGGACTGGCAGTGGATCGACGACGATAAGAAATTCACCCGCGCCGGCGTGCTCAGCCCGCAGGAGTTCCTGGCGAAGTACACCACGCTGAACCTGGACGACTACGTCTGTCTAGTGGACGATCCGCGGTCGGAACACCCCAAGGGGAAGACTCTGACCGTCGAATACCTGGGAAATATCGTGGGAGGCGATCCCACGGTTTACCTCAACGTCGATATCCAGCTGATGAAGGATCTAGCCAAGGAGTCCCTGGAGTCCGGTGCGCCGGTCTGGTTCGGCTGCGACGTCGGACCACAGATGCTCCGGACAGAGGGCTTATGGGACGCCGAGCTCTTCGACTACGACGGCGTCTACGGAGTGGATCTGAGCCTCGACAAGGAACAACGAGTTAACATCGGCGAATCAGCGATGACCCATGCCATGCTGTTCACCGGTGTCGACGTCTTGGACGGCGGCACCCGGCGCTGGCGGGTGGAGAACAGCTGGGGTGATCAAGGTGCCGATCAGGGTTTCTACACCATGAACGACTCGTGGTTCGACGAGTACATGTTCGAGGTCGCGGTCGATAAGAACAAGCTGAGCCCGGAACTGCGCGCCGCCCTGGAAGAAGCACCCCGGGTGCTACCCGCTTGGGATCCGATGGGTGCCCTAGCCAGTTAAAGCCAGCAGCGCTGTGGAAGCTAGAGCCGCTACTAAGCGGGTCAGAACGGCTCTAGCTTCCACAGCGCTACGAAAAGGATGGCAGCTTAGCGCTTGGCCGTGGCCTTCCTCTTGGTCGTGGCTTTGGCCCGGGCGCCCGGGCGCTTGACCGGGCCGCGAGCGCGTTTCTCGGCGAGCAGCTCGACGGCGCGTTCCCTGGTCAGCTCCTCGATCGAGGTGGCACGCGGCACCGTGATATTGGTTTCACCGTCGGTGATGTACGGACCGAAGCGGCCTTCCTTGACCACGATCTTCTTACCGGAAACCGGGTCTTCACCGAATTCCGCGAGTGGCGGCACGGCTGCGCGCGCCCCTCGCTGCTTGGGCTGCGCGTAGATCTCCAGCGCCTGCTCCAGGGTGATCGTGAAGATCTCCTCTTCGGAGCCGATCGAACGGGAATCGGTGCCCTTCTTCAAATAGGGCCCGAAACGGCCGTTCTGCACGGTGATCTCCACGCCCTCGGCATCCGCACCCAGCACTCGCGGCAGCGACATCAACTGCAGCGCCTCGTCCAGAGAAACCGTCTCAACGGTCATCGACTTGAACAGCGAACCGGTGCGCGGCTTGGCCTTGACCGGTTTCTTCGGCGGTTTCGGCTTGCCGTTCTTGTAGTACTCCACGGGTGCATTCGCCAGTTCTTCCGCGGTGGGCTCCGGGATGATCTCGGTGACATAGGCCCCGTAGCGGCCGTTCTTGGCCACCACGCTGTGCCCCGAGACCGGATCCACCCCGAGCACCCTTTC
Organism: Psychromicrobium ferritrahens; assembly: GCF_043789415.1. Lineage (NCBI taxonomy): Bacteria > Bacillati > Actinomycetota > Actinomycetes > Micrococcales > Micrococcaceae > Psychromicrobium > Psychromicrobium ferritrahens. Next base: position 1,332,925 of record NZ_JBDLLW010000001.1, read on the forward strand.
CTCCGGAGCAGCGGTGTTGATCAGCTCGATCGCCTTTTCAGCGGTCAGCTCGTCGGGTGCCAAGTCCTCAGGCACATTGGCCCGTTCAGGCTCGGTGCCTTCCGGGGCATCGGCGGGAACCGGCTTCTCCAGGTAGGGCCCGAACTTACCGACGCGCAGCGTGATCCCCTCCGCGATCGGCACCGAGTTGATCTCCCGGGCATCGATCTCACCGAGGTTATCGACGATCGGCAGCAAGCCGGAGCCGTCGTCAGCGCCGAAGTAGAACAACCTCAACCAGTGCGAGCCGGTCTCTTCGCCGCGGGAGATCCGGTCCAGGTCCTCTTCCATCTCGGCGGTGAAGTCGTAATCGACGTAGTTCTCGAAGTACTGTTCCAGCAGCCGGACCACCGAGAATGCCACCCAGCTGGGCACCAGGGCCGAACCGCGCTGGCTGACGTAGCCCCGGTCCATGATGGTCGAGATGGTTGCCGCATAAGTGGACGGGCGGCCGATGCCGCGCTCTTCCAAGGTCTTCACCAGAGAAGCTTCGGTGTAACGCGGCGGCGGTGAGGTCTCGTGCCCCTGCGGTTCCAGGGACTCAGTGCGCAGCGCATCGGAGACCGCCAGATTAGGCAGCCTCCCGCCGTCGGCGCCGTTGGCGTCATCGCTCTGCCGAGCCTCATCACGGCCTTCTTCGTAAGCAGCTAGGAAGCCCTGGAAGGTGATCACGGTTCCCGAGGCGGCGAACTCAGCGTCCTTGCCCTCGGCGGAAACGGCGCCGAGCCGCACCGAGGCGGTGGAGCCCTTGGCGTCCGCCATCTGTGAGGCCACGGTGCGCTTCCAGATCAGTTCGTAGAGCTTGAACTCGTCCGAACTCAATGAGCGAGCGACCTGAGCCGGAACCCGGAAGGAGTCACCGGCGGGACGAATCGCCTCGTGCGCCTCCTGGGCGTTCTTCGACTTATTCGAGTAGATCCGCGGCGAGTTCGGCACAAAAGAGGGATCGTAGAGTTCCGCCGCTTGACGACGGGCCGCGGTGATCGCCTGATCGCTCAACGCCACCGAATCGGTACGCATATAGGTGATGTAGCCGTTTTCATAAAGACTCTGTGCCACCCGCATGGTGACCCGCGCCGAGAAACGCAGCTTACGAGCCGCCTCCTGCTGCAAGGTCGAGGTGGTGAAAGGCGCGGCCGGACGGCGGGTATAGGGCTTGTGCTCGACCGAGCGGACGGCGAAATCGGCCTGTTGCAGCCCCTCCGCCAACGCGGTGGCGGTGGCCTCATCGAGGTGGGCGACCTTGGCCGCGGTGAGCGCTCCGACGTCGTTGAAATCCCGCCCGGTGGCGACCCTGGCGCCGTCGACGGCCACCAGCTTCGCCTTGAAGAGCTGCTCAGATCCGGGCGGGGTGAATTCGCCCAGCACGTCCCAGTAGGACGCCGAGCGGAAAGCCATCCGCTCGCGCTCCCGCTCCACCACGAGACGAGTCGCCACGGACTGCACCCGGCCCGCGGAGAGCCCTCGGGAGACTTTGCGCCAGAGCACGGGGGAAATCTCATAGCCGTAGAGCCGGTCGAGCACTCTGCGAGTCTCCTGCGCATCGACCATCGGCATATCGACATCGCGCAGCTCATTCATGGCGCGCTGGATAGCCTCTTTGGTGATTTCCGGGAAGGTCAGCCGATATACCGGCACCTTGGGCTTGAGTACTTCAAGCAGATGCCAGGCAATGGCCTCGCCTTCGCGGTCACCGTCAGTGGCCAGATAGAGTTCATCGGCGTCCTTGAGCGCGGCCTTCAACTCGGCAACGCGCTTCTTCTTATCCGGCGGCACCACATAATAGGGTTCGAAGTCATTGTCGAGGTCGACAGCGAATTTGCCCACCGAGGATTTCTTCAACTCAGCGGGCAGGTCGGAGGGCTGGGGCAGATCCCGGATATGCCCATAGGACGCCTCGACTTCGAAGCCCTCGCCAAGATAACCGGCAATGGTCTTTCCCTTTGCCGGGGACTCCACGATGACCAGTTTCTTACCGGTCTTCTTTATGTTCGATGCCTTGCTGGGCACGATTCTCCTACCTGCGTATTTCCCTCATTGCGATGCGGCCCCCGAATCTAGTTCACCATACATTAAATGGCCGCACATTCAATGCCGCGCCAGCTGGCTATTGCCGAAGCCAGCTCAAAACGGCGAGCACTCTGCGATGGTCCTCCGACGAGGGCGGAAGGTCAAGTTTGCTGAAGATCGAGGAGATGTGTTTTTCCACCGCGCCGGCGGAAAGCGTCAGGTGCTGGCCGATCGCGGCATTGCTACGGCCTTCGGCGATCAGGGCCATCACTTGTCGCTCTCGCTCGGTGAGCGCCTCGACGCCGCTGCGGCTCCTATTGTTATTGAACAGCGCCGCGATCACTTCGGGATCCAGCACGGTGCCGCCGGAATGGATTCTGTTCACGGCGTCCGCCAATTCATCGACGTCGGTCACCCGGTCCTTGAGCAGGTAGCCAATCCCTCCGCTGCTGGCCGCCGTCGAGAGCAGATCGCGGGCGTAACTCAATTCAACGTATTGCGAGAGCACCAGAATGCCGATGGCGGGCCAGTTCTGCCGGATCTCGAGGGCGGCACGCAGGCCTTCATCGCTGTGACCGGGAGGCATCCGGACATCCGTCAGCACCAGATGGGGGGAGCACTGTTCGACCGCGAGCAGCAGTTCTTCGGCGCTGCCCACTGCGGTGAGCACTTCGAAACCGCTTTCGCCCAGCAAGCGCACCAGGCCTTCTCTGAGCAGCACCGAATCCTCGGCCAGCACCACTGTGATTCTCTCCACGCCACCAGAGTACCGGTGCGTCAAGGGGCGGCCCTCCGGAGAGACCTGATTCAAACCGGATCAGCTCAGCTCAAGGGCAGGCTCGTGCTGATCGTGGTTCCGCTGGCCCCTGAATCAACCGTGAGCACGGCTCCGATCGCTTCAACCCGTTCCGCTAGCCCGGCCAAGCCGTGCCCCCGGCCGAGGTGGGCTCCGCCGTCTCCGTCATCGCTCACCGAGACCCAGAGCACTGTTTCCTGACGCTTCAGTTCCACGGTGGCCCTTCTGGCCTTGGCGTGCTTGGCCACGTTAGTCAGCGCCTCACTGACCAGGAAATAAGCGGTATTCTCGACGTTTTCCGGCAGCCTTTCGGCGTTCATCCCCTCGCTCTGCACCGAAACCGGGACGGGCGTGCGCGCCGCCGCCGCCTCAATCGCGGCGAGCAGCCCACGATCGACCAGGATGGGAGGAGCGATTCCGCGGGAGATGGCGCGTAGTTCATTGAGTGTGTCCTGAGTCTGCTGCAGAGCCTCGGCAACCAACTCGGCGGCTCCGGCGTCACCGCGTTCCATCCGGCGCTGTGCAGATTTGAGATCCATCGAGACCCTGACCAGGCGTTGTTGCGGTCCGTCATGAATATCGCGCTCAATGCGCCGCAGATTGCCCGCTTCGGCGGCGACGGCAGAGTTCCGGGAGGCCTCCATCTGCTCGGCTCGGACTTTCCAAACCTCGGACTGGTTGGTCAGCAGACCACGGGCCAGCACCCGCTGCAGCAGGGCCAGGCTCTTGAGCACGAGGGGCAAGGTGAGCAGGAAGAAAATCCCGATGACGACGTCAAGCCAGTATCGTTCGGACGCCCAGAAGTGCAGGACGTCCACTCCGCCGAGTTGAATCGACTGAACGTCTTCCGGCACCTCACCGAGGTAGGGTCGCCAGATGAACGCCAGTAACATCGCGGGGCCGATGACCGTCCAGTTGACCGCGAGGCAGAAAACCGTGACCCGAATCGGAAAACTCAGCACGGCGTGAATCACCTCTCGCCAGCGCAGCGAATCGGTCAACGGGGAAAGCAGCCGACGCAGACCGCTGCCTTGAGGCTGCCGGTAGATGTGCGGCGGGAGCTCTCCTCGATCCCAGCTCGCCAGGCGACGCTCCGCAGTGGCGAAAAAGGAAGCGGTGAAAACGCAGCCGATCAACACGAAGATCCCCAGGTAGATGATCGCGGTAGAGATTCCCAGGGTCAGCAGAGCGACCACCGCGACGAAGGCCGGGATCCCGACGAAGAACGAAGCCAGGCAATAACCCAGATCCCGGCCTAGCCTGCCGAAAAGGCCCGGCGACGCCGCCGTCGGAGCATTCGGCTGCTGACTGGACATCATTGATTCCTCAAACTCGGTTTCGATTGCTGTTGTCATATATTCAGCCTGCCAACCGACTTTGACGGGCGCATTGCGGCAAGCCACCGTCTTTTCCAGGGCAAGCCGCAGACTGGGGTGGGGTTATCCCCCGGTCCTTCCTCAGTCGGTATCGTCCGCTAGCAGAAAGCCATCAGCTATCAGGGGGCGAATCTGCTCGTCGAGCGGCAAGTCCCTCTCCAAGAGGGCTTCCAGAGCAGAGACGATCTGCCCGACGCTCAGCGTGCCATCGCAGGCCGAGACGAAACCCGCCAGTTCGGTGCTGAGCAGGGTTGTCCTTCGCAGCCCGGCACCCTGGCGCAGCAGGATGACACCGGGATGCTCTGCCCCCGGACGCTGATGCCGTTCCTCGGTGACATCATCGGCCACCACGAGTTTGACCCGAGAGAGCTGATCCACGTCCTGCTGCCGTTCGGCGAGCCAATCAGCCCGGTCAAGAGCTGCCTCAAGCGCCGGGCCTATCGGCTGCTCAAGGGGATGACTAATTTCTTCCAGTCGCTGGATGGCCGCCCGCTGTTGACCGCCCGCCCAGCGCCGTAGCCAGACCAGTCCGAAACCGATACTCGATACCTCACGCGCTTCGAAATCCAGTAAATAGTCTCGGTAGGAGCTGGCGAAATACTCGGGATCCCGGCCTTGGGAAGCGTCTTGCAGCCAGGTCTCGGCGTATTGTTCTGGGCTGAGCTGCTCCCGCTGGATCAGCCAGTAATCCAGCTCCTCGGCGAACCAGGTGCTGATCCGGCTGTGCCAAGAAGCAGCGGATTCAGGGATCTCCCAATTCGCCAGCAACTGGGCGCTGCCGCCGGCGCTGAGCACTTCGGGAAGTCCGCGGATCAGCGAAGAGACCAGTTCATCGCCGGGCAGCCCGCCATCGCGATAAGTGAATTGCTCTGCCGAGTCCTCCCCGGCGCGGCGCGGCGTGATCACGAAGGGCGGATTGGAGACCACCAATTCGAACTCTTCACCCTTTACAGGCTCCAGCAAGCTGCCCTGGCGAAGTGAGACCCGCTGCTCAAGATGCTGCGGATCGAGGCGCAGCGCAGTGGCGTTCAACAAGAGATTGAAACGAGTGAAAGCCAGAGCCCGGGCCGAGATATCAGTGGCCGTGACATGATCGGCGTGCCTGAGCAGGTGGAGGGTTTGAATACCGCAACCGCAACCGAGATCCAGGGCCTTGCGTACCGGTTTCCTGATGGTCGACTGGGCGAGGGTCAGCGATGCGCCGCCGATGCCGAGCACATGGTCTCGTCGCAGCACTCCAGGACTCTGATGAGCCGCTAGATCGCTGGCAACCCAGAGCCGCACTTCGCCTCGCTCATCTTCGAAGGAGTACGGCCTCAGGTCCATCAAGACCCGGCAGGCGTCTCCGCTCATCTCGATCAGGCCGAGTGAGGACAGCCCCGTGGAGTCCAGGCCGGGCAACGCAGCATCCAGTTCTGCGGTCGTCACTGGTTGGGCGAGCAGGAAGAGCCGAATCAGCAAGGCAAGCGGCGAGCCAGAGCGTTCGGTGATCAGCAGCGCTGCGCTGAATTGCTCCCGGTTGAGCGCAGCATAGCCGCGCTCTCCCAATAACTCGGCCACGCCGTCGACCGTGTAATTCACCTGCTGCAAGGCCTCCAGCAAAGCGGTCATTCGAGGCAGATCGCAGATCGGCACATCCGTGGGAGCATCAAAGGTCATGCTCTCAGGCTAGTTAATTCCGAGCCCGGCGTCACCGGCACGGCTGTATGATGAATGCCATGCACAGTGATCAGCGATTTAGCTGCCCTCGGCCGTTCGGCCGCCGGGGCAGGTTCGCCGTGCGCTAGATTCGCATCCCGGGGGTTTCGGTCGAGGGAGTTCTGCTCCTCAAAAATCCGATCGAAGGAACCCCGATGACCAATGATCTTTCTTTATCTCAACTCCATGCCGCACTCGCAGTGCGTGACCTGAGCGATCCGGCAAACGGTGAGCACGCGATGCAAAAGATGCTGGCCGACGTCGTCCAGGCGCTCGAAACCGAGTGGCAGATTCCAGTTCAAACGCACCGGCTGAATCCGCTGGTCGCTACCCGCGATAACTATGATCGGCTGGGTTATAGCGCGGGTGCGGTGACCAGGGACTCGCGCTATTCCCGCCATGTCTCTCCGACCGTGATGCTGCGCAGCCACACCTCAGCCGGTATTCCGGCGCTGCTCGACGGCTTGCGAAACACCGAGGAGCGCTATGACATCCTGCACGTGCTGCCGGGCCTGGTGTACCGGCGGGATGCTGTTGACCGGAACCACGTGGGCACGCCGCACCAGGTGGACCTGTGGCGGCTGAAAGCACGGGGCTTGCTCGGCTTGGACGAGCTGCACGCCATGATGGCGGCGGTAGCCGAGGCGGTGCTGCCCGGCTGCCAGTGGCGTGCAACACCGACCCAGCATCCTTACACCGCTCACGGTCATCAGCTGGACGTGCTGGTGAAAGGCCGGGACGGTTCGAGCGAGTGGCTCGAACTAGCGGAGTGCGGCCTGGTTGCCAGCCCGATTCTGCGCGCCGCCGGATTGGAACCCAGACGATGGTGTGGACTCGCACTGGGGATGGGGCTCGATCGGGCTCTGATGCTACGCAAGGGCATCGACGACATCCGGCTGCTGCGGGGAAGCGATCCTCGAGTGCAGTCTCAGTTGCTCGATCTAGCGCCGTGGATGCCGGTTTCCTTAATGCCGCCGATGCAACGAGATCTGTCCTTGGTCTGCGACTCCGCGGTGGACGAGGAGACCCTGGGAGATCTGGCCAGGACTGCGCTCGGTGCTGAGGCTGAGGTGCTCGCCGCGCTGGAGATTCTCACGACGACGCCGGCCGCCGGGCTTCCAGCGGCGGCGCGCGGCCGGCTCGGCATCGTGGAGGGGCAGTCGAATGTGCTGCTCCGGCTGACCCTGCAAGCGCTGGAGAGGACACTCACCATAGCCGAAGCCAATACGCTGCGCGATCGAGTGTATCTGGCCTTACACGAAGGACCGGTGCCGGAACTGATTGCGGGCTAGCGTGCCGCGATGCCGCAGACACTCTGCGCACTAGTCGCTGATCGATAACCGCTGATCAAGGCGGCTAGTGCGCAGAGTTCAGGCTCATTGAGGCAGCTGAAACGTCAGTGGCTTTCCGCTCTGGAGCCTGACAGCCATCGGGGCAGCGCAGATTGGCTGGATCGCTGGCACATTCAGCACAGTACAAGCTCAGCGTGCGGCAACTCAGGTTAGTGCAGTTGTAGAAATCGCTGGTAGCGGCGGAACAGCGCACGCAGCTGCCAATGGTCTTGGCTTCGGGGCTGAACTCCAAGCGCATCCGCTGGTCGAAGACGTAGAGGGAGCCTTCCCAGAGTCCCTCGTCCCGGTATTTCTCGCCGTAACGGACAATGCCGCCGTCCAGTTGATAAACCTCTGAGAAACCGCGGTTGACCATCAGGCTGGAAAGTACTTCGCAACGCACTCCACCGGTGCAATAAGTGACCACGGGCTTATCCTTGAGCGCATCGTACTTCCCGGAGTCGAGCTCCTTGATGAAGTCCCTCGTGGTGGAGACATCGGGCACGACGGCGTCTTTGAACTTGCCGATCTGAGCCTCGAAAGAGTTCCTGCCGTCGAAGAACACTACGTCTTTTTCCGCCACCAGGGCATGCAGCTCCTCGGGTTGCAGGTGCTTGCCGCCGCCCTGCACGCCTTTCGCGTCCACCTTGAGCTCGCCGGGCGCACCGAAGCTGACGATCTCATCCCGCACTTTGACGCTCAGTCTGGGGAAATCAGCGGCGGAACCCTCCGACCATTTGACGTCGATCCCCTTGAAATATTCTTTGGTGGTTTTCACATATTGTTTGAGCGCCCCCAGCTCTCCACCCACCGTGACATTGATACCGTCCTTGGAGATCAGGATCCGGCCTTTCAGCTCGTGCTGTTCGCAGAGCGCACGCTGCCATAGCCGGACAGCTTCAGGGTCCGGCACAGGGGTGAAAGCGTAAAAAAGCACGATTCGGTGTATTGCCACCTTTAAAGAATACCGGGCCGCCTGGCGAGAGGGTCCTCTGACGAGGAGCTGCCTGATCAGGGCGCCGGGCAAGGGCTGCGCCGGTGTCTGCGGCTAATGACAGAATGACACGGTGAACTCCGATAGGTCGTTGCTCTCCGTCCTGGGCCGTGGTCCGGAACCGGAACAGCTCCGCCATGTCCGGGAGGTACCCAGCAGGGAGGCGATCTTTGCTGCCTGGCCCGAGTGGGTGCACCCGGAGATCGTCCAGGCCTACGCTGGGCTTGGAATTCAGCAACCCTGGCGGCATCAGATGGAGGCCGCCGAGCTGGCGCACCGTGGCCAGCACGTCATCGTTGCTACCGGAACCGCCTCCGGTAAATCCCTGGCCTACCAGCTGCCCGCGATCAATGCGATTCATCAGGCCCAGCTGATTCAGGCCTGCAACCCCGGGAAGATTCTGCAGGACGCCGAGGATGCGGTGGCGCTCTATGTCTCCCCGACCAAGGCGCTAGCCGCCGATCAGTTGACCGCGCTGCGAGCCCTGGGGCTCAGCACGCTACGAGCTGAGACTTATGACGGTGACACCGAGGTCTCGGAGCGGCGCTGGATCAGGGACCACGCAAATTTCGTGCTCTGCAACCCGGATATACTGCATTTCGGAATCCTGCCGAACCACGAGTGGTGGAGCCGGTTCTTCCGGCGCCTGAAGTACGTCATCATCGATGAGGCACACGGCTATCGAGGCGTCTTCGGTTCTCATATCGCCGCGCTTTTACGACGGCTGCGGCGAATCTGCGCGCATCACGGGGCCGATCCGGTTTTCATTGCGGCTTCCGCGACGGCAGCGGAGCCGGACCGCTCTTTCAGTAGATTGCTCGGCGCCCCGGTCACCGCCGTTTCGGAGGATGGTTCCCCACACGGCGCAACGACCATAGCGCTCTGGGAACCCGTGCTGAGCGAGCTGACGGGAGAAAACAATGCTCCGGAGCGCCGCACCAGCATCGCCGAAACCTCTGATCTGCTGGCGAACCTGGTCTCGGCACGGGTGCGAACCATCGCCTTCATTCGATCCCGGCGCGGTGCTGAGGCAATTTCCGGGAACACCAAAAGACTGCTGGAAGAAGTGGATGCCAGTCTGCCCCAGCGGATAGCCGCTTACCGCAGCGGCTACCTCCCTGAGGAACGCCGGGAACTAGAGCGGGCGCTCAGATCGGGCGAACTGCTCGGCGTTGCCAGCACTTCCGCCCTGGAGCTCGGCATCGACATCTCCGGTCTGGACGCCGTCCTGGTCGCCGGTTGGCCGGGCACCAAAGCTTCGCTCTTCCAGCAGTTCGGCCGGGCGGGCCGGGCAGGGCAGCAGGCCCTCGCGGTCTTTGTGGCAAGCGATGATCCACTGGACACCTACCTGGTCAATCACCCGGAGGCTGTTTTCGACGTTCCGGTGGAAGCCAGCGTCTTCGATCCGGACAATCCGGTGGTCCTCGGGCCGCATCTTTGCGCAGCCGCAGCGGAGCTGCCACTCGGTCGAGCCGACCTCACTCTCTTCGGCACCGGCACCGAAAAGCTCCTGGATTCGCTGGTCTCCGAAGGATACTTACGACGTCGGCCGGCGGGCTGGTTCTGGACCCATGCGCAGAGCCCAGCGGCGATGATCAATCTGCGGGCCGGAGGCGGTGGCCCACTCAATATCATCGAGGCTGATACCGGAACGGTGCTCGGCACCATGGGGGCCGCTCAATCCCATCATCAGGCACACGCCGGTGCGGTCTACACGCATCAAGGCTTGAGCTATCTGGTGGAGGAGCTCAATGAAGAGGAACACTATGTGGCGGTTCGCAGAGCCTGGCCGGACTACTACACGACAGCCCGCGAAGTCACCCAGATCGAGGTGCTGAGCGAGCAGCGCGATAAGCATTGGGGCCCGGTGAGCCTGCATTTCGGCGAGGTACAGGTACGAACCCAGGTGGTCTCCTTCCAACGCAAGGCCCTGGTCTCCAATGAAGTGCTCGGTGAGGAGCCGCTGAACCTGGCCGCCCAAGACCTCTTCACCAAAGCTTTCTGGTTTACCGTCGATGCTTCCTTCCTGACCTCTCAGGGCCTGACCCAAGCCAGATTTCCAGGCAGCCTGCACGCCGCCGAGCACGCGGCGATCGGGCTACTGCCCCTGGTCGCTTCCAGCGACCGCTGGGACGTAGGCGGAGTCTCGACCGCCCAGCACGCTGATACCGGCGCGCCGACCGTCTTCGTCTACGACGGCCATCCCGGCGGAGCCGGGTTCGCCGAACGCGGTTACCAGATGGCGAAGACCTGGTTACAGGCAACCCACGACGCCATTATGGCCTGCGAGTGCGAATTCGGCTGCCCTTCCTGCGTTCAATCACCCAAATGCGGCAATAAGAACAATCCCCTGGATAAGGCAGGGGCAATCGAGTTATTGAAGCTGGTGCTCCGGGAATCCAGTTAGTTGAACTGCTCGATCGCCCTTCGACTTCACTGGGTTTAGTTCGACTTCCTTGGGTTAGTTCGGCTTCCTTGGGTTAATTCGACTTCACTGGGTTAAGCAGTTGATGATCCACGACCACCGTTCACAGGACCCTGTTGCTGTCAGAGAATCTCGAAAGGGGCACGCGGCGTAAGCGCTCGGTCTGAGCTGGAGCACTCGGTCTGAGCTGGAAGGGGAAGCCTCTGAAGCGTCTGCCTGAGCACTCATCGTTTCCCCGGTGGACCCGCCCGAGCCTGACCAACTGCTTGATCAAAGAAACCCCTCAGAATCGGCGGAAACGAAACCGCGGTATGAACCTCAACGGTGTCGAACATCGGGCCCAGTACCTGACAGCCGTTTAGCTGAGCCCCTTGTCTCAGCACCACGCTTTCAGCCACCTCACAAGGATCGCCCTCGTTGAGACCTCGTGCGGCATCCGCAGCAGCGAGCGCAGCCAGATCAGCCGCGGTAGCTGCTTGCTGAGCCGCCGAGGCCGCCTGGACCAGCAATAGCGCGGCGCATAATGCGATGACCGCCACTGCCGCCAAGCCGACGACCAAGACGCTGCCGGAACCACGTTCCAACGGTCTTGCCACAGAGATCTCTTCAAACGGGTTGCTGCCTGGGGGCTTCGTCGTGAACCTCACACGCATCCTCTTGAAACCTTCCTCAGTTGATTCTGGCGAGCCCTGACCGGCTTCATCGAGCCTTGCCGCTGGGACCGATTGCTCCCCCAAGCCGATTGCTTCACTCGCCAAAAACTGGCGGTCAAGACTGCACCGATGAGAGCTGCAAACTGGATGCTACTGATTCGGCACAGCTGAGGTGGCCAATTCGGCTCGAGCACTTGCCTGAGCACTCAGTCGCCAATCGATGAGTCCGGAGAACGGGCCTTGCACCGGAGAGGAAACAGTGACGGTGGTAAAACCTCCACTCTCAGAAATCGCGACCATCGTTCGTTCACCGGCAATCGTTCTGACCGCAGTGGAGACCGCGGCGGAATCCTCGCCTCGGGCCGCCTGTCTGGCGCCAGCTCGGGCTGCGTCGTCAAGACGAAGCTGCAAGAGCCCGAGTTGCGCACCGAAGACAATCATCGCGAAAAGCAAGGTCACTGCTGGCATCAGCACGGCGAGTTCCGCCGTGATGGATCCTCGTTCAGCCGAGGCTGAGCGCATGGCGAATAACCGTGAGGAGGAAACCTCGCACCTCATCACTTCTCAAAATGACCACCAGAAGGCCGGCAAAACCGACGGCGGCCAGGGTCGCAATAGCGTATTCAGCCGTCGCCATTCCCCCTTCGCTGTGCCGTAATCCCACCTCAGGATGCCAGCCGTTCAGCCTTGGCACCGTCGATGCTCCCGGGAAAATTTCCCGGACGTTGTCTGAGAGTCTCGTTGCAGCAGAGCGTCCTGATTTTTGAATCGTCATCGGATTCGATCCTTTCGGAGAAGTTAGTCGAGATGAGGGAACAGAGCCAAGACCACGGGTAGCACCCCCAGGCAGATAAAAGCTGGAAGAGCGCATAAGCCCATCGGCAGGACGAGCTTCACCCCGAGTGCAGCGGCACGTTCTTGCAATTCGCGGTGCAGCTCTCTGCGTTTTCTGGAAGCTTCAGCTCTCAGTAACGATGAGGACGGAGCCCCGGTCAAGGCCACAAGTCTGAGTGAGGCTTCTAACTGGCGAAGCCGATTTTGCACCGGCCCCGCTCTGATCAGCTGCGATCCGATCTGCCACGCAGCGGTCCACCCACCCCCCGTCCGCAGAGCCCCGGTTACCGCGGACAAGCCTCGTGACGCTGGCCCTTCGCTGAACGCGGCCAGATGCGCTAAGCCCGCGTCTAAAGAACTTCCGGCATCCAGCATGCTGGCCAACAGCTCCAGGGTCAGCGGGATCTCTGGTAGGTCTCTTGCCTCAAGGGGCTTGGGAGTGAGCCTCCGATGCTCTGCGCCTAAGGGGTTTCTGGGCCAAAAGAGCATCATGATGGCGCACCAGCAGATCACTACGATCATCAATTGAGGCTCCTTCCCGCCGCAGCCTGAATGAGGGCAGCGGTCCAGAGCCTGGAAAGCAGAATCAACGATAAGCCGCCGAACAGGGCAGCCAAACCCCAGGGGGTGGTGAGCAGTACGGAGAGCGGGTCGAGCCCGATCAAAAATCCACCGCCTAGCCCCAGGAGCGGGAGCCAGCCAAGGAGTCTGGCCGTGGTTCGAGGGCCCGCCATCGAAATACCTCTCTGTGCTTCGAGGTCCATTCGCTGCTCGATATGGGCTGCCAGGGTCTCAAGGGTGAGAGCCAGTGGGGCTCCGGTATGCTCTGCGATTTCGAAACAGATCAGCATCTCACTCGTCGCCTTCCGAGCTTGCCGGCTGAGTCTCGACGAACGGCTCAGTGCGTTCAACTCCGTTGTCGGGGATAAACCAAGAGCGCTCAGCGCAGCTGCTTTGGCTAGGAACTCTCTGAGCCCTGCTGAGTTCGTCACCAACTGAGCGTCGTGCCACAGCTGGGCGATGGACCTGCCACCTCGCAGCAAGGCAGAAAGTTGACGAATGAGCAGTACGACATCGTTGGCGGTCACTTCGCGACCCGGCCTGGGCCGGACCTTCAATGATGGCGAATGCATCATGAGCCCACGGCGTGCCGGGCCTGCGAAAAGCAGTAAACTCGCCGCAGCGGTGAGTAAGAACACCTTCATGACTGACTCAGCCGCCTCTGCAACTGGGCCCAGGCTTTTCCCGGACGAACCCCTTCGGCCCCGCATTCGGCAGCCAATTGGACCTCTAAGCGACCCGATGCCCTTTCAAGTATTCCGAGCTGAGTCAGCCTCCGCCCCGTCCCAGTGTTCTCCAGATGGAGTACCGCATCAATGGCGCTAGCCGCCTGGATGTCCACGGCCTGCGGAGTCATTTCGGCAAGCGCACCTAGGGCTTGCAATCTGGCCGGTACGTCTGCCGCACTATTGGCATGAATCGTGCCACCACCGCTATGGCCGGTGTTGAGTGCGGTGAGCAGCTCCCGCACCTCGGCACCGCGGCATTCGCCCACGATCAACCTGTTCGGGTTCATCCGCAATGCCTGGTAAATCAATTGCTGAAGGGGCACCGCTCCGCGACCTTCCACGTTCGAGCCTCGACCTTGCAAACTCAGAATGTGAGGATGCTGAGGCGCCAATTCGGTAGTGTCCTCGACGATCACGATTCTCTGCTCGGGTGGGCATAGTGCAAGCAGAGCATTCAGCAAGCTGGTTTTTCCCGAACCGGTTGCACCGCTGATCAATATATTCAGACCGCTGAAAATCATGGCCTCGATGAGCCCGGCGCTTTGCTCGCTCAGCGTGCCGCAAGCTATTAACTCATCGAGGCTGAAAGCCTTAGCACGGCGCACCCTGATTGAGAGCAAAGTCCCCGTGGTGGAGATAGGGGGCAGCACGGCGTGCACCCGCAAGCCGCCACTGAGCTGAACATCCGCATAGGGGCTGACCTCATCGAGGCGCTTCCCGGCGGCACCCACCAACCTTTTCGCCAGGCCGCGCACTTGCGCTTCCCCCGAGAACTCAACCTCGGCTCTCAGCAGTTGATGACCTCGCCGTACCCACACCTCGGCGGGGGAGTTGACGAAAATATCGCTGGTATCAGCTTCCTGCAAGAGGAACTGCAAGGGTCCTAGACCGGCCAATTCTGCCCTGATCCGGTCAACCGCTCGTAGCGCACCGGTGGTACCCAGAATTCGGCCGGAGGCTCTGACGGCGGAAGCAATCTGCGCGGCGGAAGCCGATTGACCTTCTTGGACGAGTTTCCGGCGAACTTCCTCGAGGAGTTCTTCATCGATCGCCGGAGCGTGCTGCGCCAGCCGATGCCTCATGGACTGGCTCCTTCCAACACCGAGAGCATTGAGCCACGCAGTTTTCGCAGCGAGCGGTGCCCAGCGAGATCAGTGAGTTCCCCTTGTTCCGCATACCCACCAAGACCCCTGATCCGGGCAAGACTCCCCAGCAATGGCAGTCCGAGGGATTCTGCGATGAGCTGGGCGTCCAAACCTTCTGGAGCAGGGAGTCGAACCACCGCAAAGCAGTGTTCTGCGGCCACGCCATGAAGCAGTCGCCGCGTAGCCAGTACGGCCTGCAAAGTGGCGGGCAGAAGGATCAGCAGCAGATCAGCCTGCGCGCAAAGGCTGCGCCGGAGCTCATCGAGCCGACCGACGTCGAGAAGCACCAGGTCAAATGCGCTTCGTGCCGCTTCTAGCACCGGCATACTTGTTCTTTGCAATACTCTTGCCGGGCTCTCCTTGATCGACCACTCCGTTCCGCCGAAGCCCAAGACCCGGCAACCCGCCAATTCCGGCAGAGCAGCCGCTAGCTGGCGGGGGTTGAAGCTCCCAGAGCTCTGCGCCAGATCTTGCCAGCTGAGGCCAGGTGCTGGGTAGGGAGAAAGTGCTCGTTCCAGGCCGAAGCCCCAAGGATCGCCATCGAGTAATAGACAGGAACGCCCATCGTTGCTCAATCCGGCAGCCAGAAGGGCGGCAAGAGTGCTCGCACCGGCTCCGCCGCAGCCTCCTAGTATCGCGATCACGCGGGCGCCTCGGCCGCGCTGTTGCACGCTATTGAGGAACTCCGCGAGCCAGAGCTTGGCCTTCGGTAAGGGCACCACCCGGTCGATACCGTATTCAGCGGCTGCTGACCACAATTCAGCTTCTTCGTGTTCTGAGCCGATTAGTAACACCGGTGCGGCAGCACGCCGCCAATCCGATGCGGAAAGCTCTTCCATGCCGATCAGAATCACGGCCGGGGCCGGTGAGGAGATCTCCGAGGTGAGTTGCGCTCCGGCCGCCGCAACAGCTAACTCCACCTGAGCGCGCACCTCCTCCGAAGAGCACCTCAGATAGACGGGGGAACTCATCGGGACTGCGGCACGCTGAGTGCTGGAACTCGATCTCATGGCACCAGCTTTGCCTCCGACGAACCGCCAAGATAGTGGCCAAGCGCGGCTTGTGCGGATAACGCTTTCCAGCTGCCCTTGTGGAGGAGATAACCCGAAGAACTGAATCGCGGAATGCAGCCTTCAGGACAGCAGCTGTCCTGAAAAAAGCGACCGGTGAACTCACTGTCTCCTCGGAACCGGCACAATTGAAAGATGTACATGCTGCTGGACCGGCTCGGGGCGAGGGAGGCCGAGCTCTGGCCTCTGGACGCTCAGGGCCTGCCGCAGTCCTCCCCTCGGCGCCTGCCGATCGCCGAACTGCCCGGCGTCGTCCGAGAAATCGAAGCACGCACCCAGCCTCGCTGGGTCTGGGAACGAGCGCAAGCTTGGTACCCAGCACTGCTGGATACCGGAACCACCGTGGAACGCTGCCATGATCTGTCACTGTGCCGACCGATTCTGGCGGCCTCCGAATTCACCCTGGGCACCGATTACCCTCGTGAGATCGGCGTCGTGGAGGACTACTTCGATGCCCCCTCCAGAGGGGATCTCAACCCGGCCCAGGAGGGCCTGTTCGATGAACTGGAACGACCCAGTCAACGCCCGCGAGCCTCAGCTCAGGAGCTGATCGAAGAACTCCAGTTACAACTGCGCACTGTTCGGCAGTCTCAGGCCCCTGCTCGACTGCAACTGCTTTTAGCCGCCGAATCAGCGGGCGCCCTGGTGGCCACCGAGATGCAATACGCCGGTGTGCCCTGGCGGGCGGATCTCCACGAAAAACTGCTTGAAGAAACACTCGGTCCCAGGCCGCAAGGAGGGCTTCTGAGCCCTCAGTTACCAGCCAAAATGCAAGCCCTTTTGGAGCAATTGCGCCAGGAACTGGGCAACAACAGTTTCAATCCTGATTCGCCGCAGGAATTGATGCGGGCGCTGCATCGTGCCGGAATAGAGGTCAAGACCACTCGGAGCTGGGAGTTGCAGAAATCCGAGCATCCCGCCATCCCGCCGCTGCTGGCCTATAAGAAGCTCGCCCGGTTATTCAGCGCGAATGGCTGGGCCTGGCTGGATCAATGGGTCAGCGGTGGTCGATTCCGGCCGGAGTACGTAGTGGGCGGGGTGGTCTCGGGCCGCTGGGCTTCCCGAGGCGGCGGTGCACTGCAGATTCCGAAGCAAGTACGCAGCGCAGTACACGCCGATACGGGCTATAAGCTCATCGTTGCTGATGCGGCGCAATTGGAACCCAGAGTGCTCACGGCGCTGGCCCAGGACCGCAAAATGGCCGAGGCTGCCCGGGATCACGACCTCTACGCCGGCATCGCCGCCCAGGGTTTCGGCGGTGATCGGGCGAAGGCGAAAATCGCCCTGCTGGGCGCCATCTATGGCTCCACAACGGGCGAATCAGGCAGGCTGATGCCCCAATTGGCTCGGACCTACCCCCAAGCCGTCGGCCTGGTCGAGGCGGCGGCCAGAGCAGGGGAACGTGGAGAGATCGTTACCACCAGGCTGGGCCGCAGCTGCCCGGCACCGTCCGAGCGCTGGCGCGCGGCGCAACGCACCAGCACGGAGCAGGAACAGCGCTGGGCGGACCAATTGGCTCGCTCGCGGGGCCGCTTCACCAGGAATTTCGTGGTTCAGGGCTCCGCGGCAGAATGGGCTTCTTGCTGGCTCGCTGAACTGCGTCGCAGGCTGCGCCAACGGCCTGAGCTCGGCGCCGAACTGGTGTTCTTCCTGCACGATGAAGTGATGGTGCACTGCCCAGAATCCTCTGTTCCTCAGGTCAGCCCGCTGATTGAAGAGGCAGCGGCTGCCGCTAAGGAATTGCTGTTCGGCCGTGCCCCGATCAATTTCCCAGTCAGCGTGACCGTGGTGGATCACTACGATCAGGCGAAGTAGCGGCTCAGAGCGGCGCCGGCAGTTCTCGGCTGCGATCCCAGGAGCGGGACCAGCCCAGCTCGTCGAAGAGCTTGTTCAGAATGCCACCGGTGAAGCCCCAGACCACGGCCTCCTGCACCAGGAAAGCCGGGCTGCGGAAAGTGTTGCTCCCCCTGGTGACCGTGGACATCCAGCGCAACTCGGGGTTCAGCAGATCTTTGAGTGGGGCCCGGAAAACCCGGGCCGATTCGGCTAGATCAACAGCGAAGACGGGTGACGGCGACTCCCACCAGGCGAGGATCGGCGTCACCATGAAGTTACTCACCGGCAGGCCGGTCTTCGGGAGTTCCCCCAGAATCTGCACTCCGGCGGGATCGAGACCGGTCTCCTCCACCGCTTCACGCAAGGCAGCGGCTTGATAGCTGGCGTCCAAAGCCTCGACCCCACCGCCGGGAAAGCCGATCTGGCCCGGATGGTCCTCTAAGGTCGCGGCCCGTTCAACCAGGAGCACATCGCAGTCCTCGGGCGCGGCGTCCTTGCCATGCGCATTGCTGCCGAAAAGCACCAGCACAGCGGCCTGCCGGACCGTCAGCGGGTCTATTGAGAGATCTCGGATTTCATCCCGCATCGCGGCGACCCGACCGGCAGCGGATCGAGCAGCGAGTTCTTGCAGATCAGAAAAAGCGGTCATGAGGGGATAACGCTTTTCCGTTGAAAATCCTGCCTGAGCTGCGCCGCCGCCGAAGTATTGGCGAGCATGGCGGCTAGAAGCTCCTCATTTCCCGGAGCCAGTTCGTATTTGAGTAAGTTCCTGGCTTTCTGAGGATCGGTCTCCCCCATGCCGTAGGAGGGGCACAAAGCGGCCACCGCGCAGGCACCGCAGGCAGGTTTGCGGGAGTGGCAGACCCGACGTCCGTGGAACACCACCCGATGCGAGAGCATGGTCCATTCGGAGGGCTCGATCAAAGCCGCGACGTCCTGCTCCACCTGAACCGGGTCCTCGGACTCGGTCCAACCGAACCTCCGGGAAAGGCGGCCGAAATGGGTGTCAACGGTGATTCCCGGGACCCCGAAGGCATTGCCGAGTACGACATTCGCGGTCTTCCGGCCAACCCCCGGCAGCGTCACCAGAGCCGCCAGCTCACCCGGCACCTCGCCGTCGTACTCATCAACCAAGCGCGTAGCCAGACCGATCAGGGATTTCGCCTTGGCTCGGAAGAATCCGGTGGGTCGAATGACCTCCTCCAGTTCCAGTGGCTCGGCCTGCGCCAGGCTCAGGGGGTCCGGATATCGAGCGAAGAGCTGCGGGGTGGTCTGGTTGACCCTGACATCGGTGGTCTGCGCGGAGAGCACCGTAGCCACCAAGAGCTCGAAGGGATTTCGAAAATCCAGTTCTGCGTGCGCATAGGGGTATTGCTCAGCCAGGGTCCGGTTGATCCGCCGAGCCCGCCGCTTGGTCGCCAACGCCGACTCAGCACGGCGCCTCGGCTCAGCGGCTGAAGCGATGCGCGGGGCCTGCGCCGACGATCCGCTGCTGGCCAATCAGCCCTCCTGCGGGGCGCGTTCGATATTGCGCAGATCTCGGAGTACACCGATCTTCCCCTCCGGGCTCTGCACCAAATAGTCGTAGCCTCGGTCCTGTAAGGCCAGGAACCAACTGCCCGGTTCGATGTTGTAGAGGAACCCTCCGGTGTGCTCGTCGACCACGGCCTTTGGCTTGTCCACAGCGAACCAGAAGGCTTCTTGGACGATTTCCCCCGCGGTGTTCTGATGCGGTCGATCAGCTGGATCCACGGTGGCGGCGAAGCTCTCCGGCGCCTTCGGCTCGGGCTCTGCAGCGAAGAAGCCGGACTGTTCCTGCGCTTCCTCCTGCGCAGCGGCCGATCCCGCTGCTGGAGCAAGGGGGTCATCTTCGGCAGCGGCCTCCGGCCGGGCGATGAAGGAGGTCTGCTGCACGAGTTCCGGCCCCGCCTCCTCGCCCTGCTGCGCTTCCCCGGTTAGCGGCGCACTGACGACGTCGGCAGCGGACTCAGCTTCCGCTGCGGCGAATTGCGGGTGGGCCAGCGGATTGAGATTGGTCTCCGGCGCAGCGGACTGCTCTTCAAGTACGGGCTCAGCCGAAGTCACGGGACTTTCCGCTGCTGGCTCAGCCAGCGGAGCTTCCTGCTGAGCCGGCAGCTCGGAAGCAGACTCAGCCACATCAGCGGCTACTGGGGCAGCAGTAGTTATCGGTGCGGCAACTGCCGGAGCAGCTGACCACTCAGCGGCAACTGAAGCTGCACTTGAAATCTCTGCGCTCGGCTCGGCTGGAGCATCTGAAGCCGGTTGCGCAGCTTGCGCGGGGATCGGATCGGCGAAAGTCGTGGCCGCGATGTCCACCGGAGCATCAGCGGAGGCAGTGACGGGCTGCTCTGCTGGGGCGTCCTGCGGAGCAACCGCCAGCAGAGGAATCCACTTGGCCAGCACGGTGGCGGCAAGGAATCCGAGGGATCCGATCAGCGCCACCAGAGGACCGATGACCAGCCCCTCTCCAACGCCGGTCACGGTGAGCAAAAAGAAATACGCGGCGGCGAAGGAAGCCACCACGGAGCTGAACTGCTCAAAGCTCAGGGTGCCGATGCGCACCGTGCCAATGACCTTGAATCGGTGCAGCAGCAAGAGCACCACGACAAGCAGCGGAAGCAGGATGCCGATGCCCAGGAAGAAGAGTGCGGAGGCATTCCAGAAGTTCCCTATGCCCCTGGAGGAAAGCGGCAGCAGTGTGCCGACAAAGATCACCAGAGCCGAGCCCAAGATCACCAGATCGCGTGCTGTGAAGGGCCCCAGTACCGCACCCCCGGGCTGCGAAGCCTTAGTCGCGGAACCCTGCTGCGGCCGATTGAATCCGACGGGCTGATTGCCGCCCACCGTGCTGGACGGGTGGGACGTGCTGGACTGGGCCGCCCAAGGCGACACCTGGCTAACCGCCTTGGTCTCTTGCGTCTCGCTCATTTTGTTCTCCTTGTCGGCCAGTATTCAGGCCGTTTTCGACAGAAACCTCTCTTACAGACTAACGGCCAGGCGTTTAAACCACAGTCCCAACAGCTGATTGACCTGAGAAATGACAATTTGCTTCATCCAAGAGCCGGACAGAAAACAACCTCGTTCCGGGCGAAAACTTAACATGCTGTGAGCTGGGACACCATCTAGACGCCACTCGCGCTAGGGTATAAATCAATCCAGCTATTTCGACGCTACGAGGTCAAGAATGTCCGAAGTTCCCGCGCACGACGCATTAGAAAATCTGCTTCATGAGAACCGCAAATTCCCGCCGAGCGAGGACTTCGCCGCACAGGCGATCGCTCAGCCCAGCCTCTATCAGGAGGCCTCGGCAGACCGGCTCGCCTTCTGGGCCAAGCAGTCCCGTGAGCTGCTGAGCTGGAGCAAGGATTTTCACACCACGCTCGATTGGAGCGAAGCACCCTTTGCCAAGTGGTTCGTCGGCGGCGAGATCAACGCCGCTTATAACGCCCTGGACCGCCACGTCGAAGCGGGCCGCGGCGACCGGGTGGCCATCTACTGGGAAGGCGAACCAGGGGATTCCCGTGAAATCAGCTACGCCGAGCTGACCGAATCGGTGAAGAAGGCGGCCAACGCTTTCGAAGCACTCGGCGTCGCCAAGGGTGATCGGGTGGCCATCTATCTGCCGATGATCCCAGAAGCCGTGATCTCCATGCTGGCCTGCGCGCGAATCGGCGCGATCCACTCGGTGGTCTTCGGTGGTTTCTCGGCCGACGCGCTGCGCAACCGGATCGACGACGCCGAAGCGAAGCTAGTGGTAACGGCGGACGGCACCTACCGCCGCGGCGCACCCAGTGCCCTGAAACCCGCTGTCGACGAAGCGCTCTCCGCTCCAGGACACACCGTGCAGAACGTCGTCGTCGTCAAGCGCAATGGCGAGCCGGTGAACTGGGCCGAAGGACGGGACCTGTGGTGGTCGGAAACAGTTGAACTCGCGAACGCCGAGCACCAGGCCGTTCCACACGACGCCGAGCACCCGCTGTTTATCCTCTATACCTCGGGCACCACGGGCAAGCCGAAGGGCATTCTGCACACCACCGGTGGCTACCTCACCCAGACGGCTTACAGCCACAAGAACGTCTTCGACCTGCGCCCGGACACCGATGTTTACTGGTGCGCAGCCGATATCGGCTGGGTCACCGGGCACAGCTACATCGCCTACTCGCCGCTGGTCAACGGTGCCTCCATGGTGATGTACGAAGGCACTCCGGACACTCCGCACCGCGGCCGCTGGTGGGAGATCGTGCAGAAATACAAGGTCTCCATTCTGTACGCCGCTCCCACCGCAATCCGCACCTTCATGAAGTGGGGCCGGGAGATCCCGGACCAGTTCGACCTCTCCTCGCTGAAAGTACTCGGCTCGGTCGGCGAGCCGATCAACCCCGAGGCCTGGATGTGGTACCGGGACGTCATCGGCGGTGGCAAGACCCCGATCGTGGACACCTGGTGGCAGACCGAAACCGGCGGCATGATGATCTCCCCGCTGCCCGGGGTGACCGCGACTAAACCCGGCTCGGCACAAGTGCCGCTGCCCGGCATCGAGGTCGACGTCGTCGATGACCTGGGCGTACCGGTGGAAAACGGCCAGGGCGGCTATCTCGTCGTGAAGTCCCCGTGGCCCTCCATGCTGCGTGGTATCTGGGGAGATCCTGAGCGCTATCAGGACACTTACTGGTCCCGTTTTGAAGGCATGTACTTCGCCGGCGACGGTGCGAAGAAAGATGAGGACGGCGATATCTGGCTCTTGGGCCGGGTGGACGATGTGATGAACGTTTCCGGTCATCGGCTCTCCACCACGGAAATCGAATCGGCTCTGGTGAGCCACGAATCCGTCGCCGAGGCCGCCGTCGTTGGCGCAGCGGACGAAACCACCGGCCAGGCCGTGGTCGCCTTCGTGATCCTGCGCGGCTCAGCGGTAGACGACGCCGATATCGAACGGACCCTGCGCAACCACGTGGGCAAGGAGATCGGACCGATCGCCAAGCCGAAGCGAATCTTGGTGGTTCCCGAGCTGCCCAAGACCCGCTCGGGCAAGATCATGCGCCGGCTGCTCAAGGACATCGCCGAAGGTCGCGAGGCTGGGGACGCCACCACGCTCGCGGATGCCGGCATTATGCAAGTGATCTCCGATAGCCTCAAGAAGTAGCTCCTGACCGCAGCGGCATCCTCGAGCCACCCGCCGCGGCTCAACCGACTGATGCTCGGTTCGTTCTGCTCAGCAGCGCGAACCGGGCATCAGCTTTAAACCGCTCCGTCATCACGGGGCCTCGGCTGCCCGTTCGACAACACCCGCTCAACAATCTGCAAGAGAAGTGCCTTCCAATTACAATCGGAGTGCAGCCTGAGCCAGCATCTGGTGTTGCCGCCCCCGGTGATTCCGTCTCTCTTGCAGCGTCAGTTCGCCGTCGCACAACCCTCGGCAGGGGCTGAATGGCTCACGAATGACCGGAGGACTCTACATGTCAAGAGCAGCACTCACCCTACTGCCGGGGAACCCGTCTTATGCTGGCTGAGGCCCGGCGGGCGGCTATTGCTGAAATGGTGCAACGTGAGCGCGTACTGCGAGTCGCCGATCTCGCACAGGCCCTGGACGTCTCGCTGATGACAGTGCGCCGCGATATCGAAGCCCTGCATAAAGCGGGAGTGCTGGAGAAAATTCACGGCGGCGCAAAGACTCGCAGCGAGCGCAGCATGTACGAACCCGGTTTCGAACTCAAATCAACTCAAGCCGAGGCCGAGAAGGAAGCCATTGCGGAAATGGCGCTCACCATGGTTCAGGAGGGAATGGCCCTCGGACTCAGCGCCGGCACCACCACCTGGACCCTGGCCAAGCATCTCGCCCGCTTGAGCAGGCTGACCATCGTGACCAATTCGGTGCGAGTCGCCAGTGTTTTCTATGAAGCTCCCACTCAAAACACGGTGCTGCTGACTGGCGGCGAACGCACTCCTTCAGATGCTCTGGTAGGCCCGATAGCAACGCAGTCCTTGCAGCAGCTGCACCTCGATCTGCTGTTCTTGGGAGTTCACGGCTTCGACGCGGCGGCCGGCTTCACCACTCCGAACCTGTTGGAAGCCGAGATGGACCGAGCTCTGGTGGCGGCTTCACGTAGGGTCGTAGTGCTGGCGGATCACAGCAAATGGGGAATCATGGGGGTCTCCTCAATAGCCTCTTTCGAGGAGGTGGAAGAGGTGATTTCCGACGACGGCTTGGCGCCAGAGGCGATCGCGCTACTCCGGGAGCGAGTGACTTCGTTGAAGCTGGTCAGTGCTGCGGCCAAGGCTTGATGGCTTCTGCGCTCCGCCGCAGATTGCTGCGGATACTGCGGAGCGCAGTTCGAGCTAACTGATCAGCCGGGCTGTGAGGCATACTAAAGCCATGACTTCCACCGGTGTGATCCTGGTTCTCAACGGGCCGAATCTCAATCTTCTGGGCAGCAGAGAACCGGCCATTTACGGCACCTCGACCCTTGCCGACGTCGAAGCGCTCTGCGCACGTGCCGCCGCCGATGCTGGGTTCACGGTGCGCTGCGTGCAGTCCAACCATGAAGGCGTACTGCTCGACGAGATTCACGCGGCCCAAGGGACCGCTGACGGCATCGTGATCAATGCGGGTGCTTTCAGCCACACCTCCATCGCCTTGCACGACGCACTCGCTTCGGTCTCTTTGGCTACCGTGGAGGTGCATATCTCGAATGTGCACGCGCGGGAAGAATTCCGGCATCATTCGTATCTGTCAGCTGTTGCGGACACCGTGATCGTGGGCGCAGGCATCAACGGTTACCGGCTGGCTATTGAGCAGCTGGTCTCGGTTCTCCCTCACTGAAGCTCATTTCTGAACGCATTTTCCCGAGGAGACCTGCTGGTCCAGACCAGCAGCCTGCCGCACGACCGGTGCCACCTCGGCTAGGGTGAAGGCATAGCCGACCTGAACGTCCGAATCCGCTTTAGCGAAAATGACTCCGGCGACCTTGCCGTTCAGATCGAGCAAGGGCCCGCCTGAGTTACCTGGCTGCACATCCCCGGCGATCTGGTACACCTCTTCGAAGTGCTTATTCTGACCATAGATATCAGGCACCAGTACTTGCCCCTTGGTCTGCACCGCTGCGGGCTTCGACTGGAAGGGCCCGCCCAGGGGGTAGCCGTCAAAAGCAGCCTGAGCGCCAAGAGCCAGATCAGAGCCGAGGTTCAGTGGCTTGACTCCCAATCCGTCCACCTGAATAACAGCGAGGTCCTGCTCTGGATTGAAATAGACGATCTTTCCGGGCAGCGCACTGCCTGGTACTTCAACGACGGGCTGGCTCACCCCGGCCACCACATGGGCATTGGTCATCACGTGATTTTCTGAGATGACGAATCCTGAGCCGGTTTGATTCTGCCCGCATTGGAAAGCGGTTCCGGTGATCTTGAGCACCGAATTCGCCGCATCATTGAGCGCGGGGGTGTCTGTTCGGGCGTCGGGTGGTGCGACCGGCGTCACCGGTCCCAGCTGGTTGAAAAGCTGCGGAATGCCTTCGCTGACGACGGTGGAGCGAAGTTGGGCGATAGCCTGCTTGAGCGGCAGCGGAGTCAGTGCGTCAATGGTGCGAATCACGCCTGACTGGCTGATTGCGGAGGACAGAAAAGGAATCCCCAGGGCTGAAACGCTGAAGGCCACCGGGGAGATCAGCAAAGCCGCGATCACTAAGGCGGCCACTGCGCCGAGTGCCCGGTTAATCGCCCGAAGCGGCTTGAGCCTGACACCTCGGCTCAGCAGCCTGCCCACGGCGATGCCCAGACCATGCCCGATCACGATGAGCAAAAGCGCGGAGCCGATCACTACCGCCAGCCGCCAGCCTGAGTCGTTCGCCCAGCTGCTGACGAAGGGCATGGCGAAGAAGGCTGCAACAGCACCGAGCGCGAAACCGAGCACACCGCACAGGCTGATCAGCAAGCCCACTCGCCAACCATAGAAAAGCTGCCAGATCAGCAGCGCTATCAAGGCGATATCAAGCAACGTCAAACCGAACATCGATCTTCCTCCGGCCAGCACCAGCTGGTCCTCCGTAGAAACCACAGTGTATCCGGCGTTCTTGAGATACTCCTTTGCGCAGCGAGGACCGGATGCCCTCTTCAGGCTGCACGGATCAGGTCATAGATGAGCGATGTCGAGGTGAAAACTGGTCGCAGAATGCCAAATACGTCACATTCTCGATAAATATCTGAAACAATTGCCGCAGGAACAACAATGAAACGTTACTCAGGAGATTCCATGGACATCGAGGTACTTCGTCGGGCACCACTTTTCGCTACGCTCGACGACGAGGCATTCCGGTTGCTCACAGATGAGCTGACCGAAGTCGACCTCTCCCGCGGTGCTTCGGTTTTTCATGAGGGCGATCAGGGCGATCAGCTCTATTTCATTGTTTCCGGCAAGGTCAAGCTGGGCAGAACCGCTTCGGATGGCAGGGAATCGCTGCTGGCGATCCTCGGGCCAGGCGAGCTCTTCGGTGAGATGGCGCTCTTCGATCCCAGCCCGCGCACCGCCACCGCCACCGCCGTCTCCGAGACCAGGCTGGCCGGCTTGCGCAATGACAGCTTGCGAACCCTGCTGCAATCCCGCCCAGAGGTCTCCGCGCAGTTGCTACAAGCGCTGGCCCGCAGGCTCCGGCGCACCAACGACAACCTCTCAGATCTAGTCTTCTCCGACGTCCCAGGCCGTGTCGCGAAAGCGCTGATCGATCTTTCGGAACGCTTCGGCCGACCCGCTACCGACGGCATTCTGGTCGCCCACGAACTGACTCAGGAAGAACTGGCTCAATTGGTGGGAGCGTCTCGCGAGACGGTGAACAAGGCTCTTGCGGAATTCGTGCAGCGTGGCTGGCTGAGGCTGGAAGCCCGCGCCGTGGTGATCCTGGATATCAACCGGCTTCGCCAGCGCAGCCGCTAAAGCCGCGAATGAGCAGTGGAAAGTTAGCCACTGATACGGCTCATCGAAATATAACCCATTGAAACTGGGATTTGGCTGGGCTATACCGGCCATAGCCCAATGAAACCCCGATTCAGTGGGCTCTGGTTATGTGAGTTTCAGTTCAGCGTTCGCGGCAGACGCCGTCCGGCACAGCCGCTGAATCGACCTCCAGCCAGAACTCACCGTTTTCGACGACGAGCTTGGGCTGGTAGGAACTGGCCGGTCTGGCGTGATTCAAATATGCGATGCAGCCGCGGGACATCGCGATCTTGCTGAGGATCAGATCGCAGCCGGAGCTCACCAATTCTCCGAGGGTGCGCCCCACGGTGTTCTCGGCACCCACCTGGTCTCCCAGATTGCTGGTATCTCGCTCGGCGATCAGCTTGGCGGGGCAGACCCAGCTGGCCCAGAGCGCTTTGCTCTCCAGGGGCACCGGGGTCTGATTGACCGGCGCAGCGGCGGCGAAGTAACGGGTGTTGAAGCGACGGTGCGCAAAATCCGGGCTGATCCAGTTGATGATCGGCTTGAGCAGATCGGTGCGCAGCGCCAGGCCACGTTTGTTCAGCATGTCCTGGAAGCTGAAGTCCTGAGCAGCCAGGGCCTCCCGCTTTTTCATCAGCTCAGCTGTCGGAGCGATATCGATCAGCGAAGAGGCGTCGGTGCCCGCCAACAGAATGCCGGTTTCCTCGAAGGCCTCGCGGATCACCGCGACAATATGCTGACGCGCTAAAGAGCTGTCGGTCATTCCCATGGTCTTCGCCCAGGCTGCCGGACTGGGGCCGATCCAGTCGATCTCGACGTCGTCCGTGGTCTCCACGCTGCCGCCCGGGAAAGCCACCGTGCCGAGCGGAGAATATCCGCGCCGATAACTCAGATAGGTCTCAGGGCCAGAAACACTGTCCTTCAACAGCACCAAGGAGGAGGCGAAGCGGGCCTTCGTGGGGGTCCGTTCACCGTGCTCCACCCAGCTCTGCGCGGCTTCCAGCTCGTCTTGCCAGAGTTGGAAACGTCGCTTCAGCAGAGGCTTACTGGAACTCAACAATGAGCTCAACCTCCACCGGCGCGTCAAGCGGTAGCACCGAGACCCCGACCGCTGAGCGGGCGTGCACCCCGGCGTCGCCCAAGGCCTGCCCCAAAAGCTCGGAGGCCCCGTTGATCACGGCGGGCTGCGCGGTGAATGCAGGATCGGAGGAGACGAAACCGACGACTTTGACCACCCGGGTGATCCGGTCCAGATCCCCGATCACACTCTTCACCGCGGCCAGGGCGTTGACCGCGCAGAGCGCCGCGCACTCCTTGGCGTCCTCGGCGGAGACCTCGGCGCCAACCTTTCCGCTGGCTGTGAGTTTTCCGGCCACTGTGGGCAGCTGGCCCGAGGTAAAAACATGGTTTCCGCTAATCACCGCGGGGACATAAGCGGCGACCGGAGCCGGCACCGGAGGCAGCGTGCGCCCTAGCTCGTCCAGCCGGCGCTCGACCGCGGAGTGCGAGCTCGTGCCGACCTGCGCTGCCTCGCTTGCCTGTGCTGGCGCGCCATTCTGCGGTTCGCCCACGATTACTGCTTCTCCCGTTTAAGGTAGGCCACCAGACCGTTGCCATCGGGGCCGGGAACGACCTGAACCAGCTCCCAGCCGTCCTCGCCCCACTGGTCCAGGATCTGTTTGGTGGCATGAATAATGAGCGGTATAGTCGCGTACTCCCACTTGGTCATATCCCCAGATTAGCCTGCCCCCGGTAGACTGGGGAAATGGCTGTTCGAAAGAATCCGATCATTAATACTGCCACCACGTTGGGAAAGCTCATCGGCTTCCTCGCGGTGAGTGCACTGTGCGGCGTTCTGGTCGCCGGTTTGATGGTGCCTGCTGTTGCCGTCACCGGTTCCGCAGCGAGCACCTCGATCGACGCCTTCGACAATCTGCCGGATGAGTTGAAGACCGGGGATCCCGCGGTCGCGACCAAGATCCTGGCCTCGGATGGCTCCTTGATCGCTAACCTGTACACCCAGAACCGTCAGCCGGTGGCTTTCGATCAGATGTCTCCGCTGATCAAGCAGGCCGTGGTAGCCATTGAGGATGCGCGGTTTTACGAGCACGGCGGCGTCGATGCCACCGGCATTCTGCGCGCGCTGGCCGCGACCCTGCAAGGTGGACGCCAGGGTGCATCTACCATCACCCAGCAATATGTGAACAATAAGATCATTCAGGGCCTCGAGGCGCAGAACAAGGGCGATGAGGCCAAAATCGGCGATGCGAAGACTGTCGCTGACAAGCTGCGCGAGATGAAGCTCGCGATCGCGCTGGAAAAGCAGCAGTCCAAGGACCAGATCCTGGCTGGCTATCTGAACATCGTGAACTTCGCCAATGGCGCCTATGGAATTCAGGCGGCTTCGCAGCGCTACTTCAGCGTCGACGCGAACAAATTGACGCTGCCGCAGGCGGCACTGCTGGCCGGCGTGGTGAACAGCCCTTCGTTCTACGACCCGATCGCTCACCCGGATAACGCCAAAGATCGCCGCGACGATGTGCTGGATAAGATGCTGGCGCAGAAGATGATCAACAAAAAGGATCACGACGCCGCTGTGGCCACCCCGGTGAAGCTGACGCCGAAGATCCAGCCGCAGGGTTGTGCGACGGCGGTCACCGCGCCGTTCTTCTGTGATTACGTCGCGCAATTGATCCTGAACAATAAGGACTACGGCGCCACCATTGATGATCGCAAGCGCTTGCTTTTCCAAGGCGGTCTGACGATCAAGACGACTCTGGACCCGAAAGCTCAGCAATCCGCTCAGGAACAGCAGAACAACACGACGCTGCCCAAGGACAATCGCGGCTCGGCCATGGTTGCCGTGGTCCCCGGCACTGGCAAGATCGTCGCGATGGCGCAGAACAATAAGATGTCACCCGTGGACGCCCCTGGCCAGACATCGCTTAACTACAGCGTCGGTCAGTACGACAGCGAGGGTAACCCTCTCGGTGGCCTGGGTATGCAGGTTGGATCGACCATGAAGCCTTTTACTTTCGCTGCCTGGCTTGCTTCGGGTAAGTCGATGAATACTATTGTGGATGGCACCAAGCGTGTTTATGGCCCTGGAACCGTCTGGCGAAATTCCTGCGGAACCACAACCGGCATCTTCGACAGTACTCAGCCCAATAGTGCAGACCTAGAAAATGATCTTCCCAACTACTACAAACCGATGTCCGTTCTTGATGGTCTAGTGAATTCAATCAACACTATTACATTTGCCAGCGCTTCACAGTTAGATTTCTGCAAGATCAAGCAGCTCGCCGACCAAGCAGGGTTGCAAGATGTTGGCAATAGCAAGGACGCCGATCAAAAACTCGTCAAAAAAGCTCTGCCGATTAGTTTCAGCAAGGCCTCGGAACTCCTGGGTTCAGACAGCATAGACCCCGTGACCATGGCCAATGCTTTCGCTACTTTTGCGGCTAAGGGCGTCTACTGCACTCCGATTGCGATTGAAAGCATTACAGACCCTCAGGGGAAAGCTCTTAGCGTTCCCTCAGCTGGTTGCAAGCAATCCATGGACCCAGAGGTTGCTGCCGGAGTGCTTTACGGACTGAAAAACGTCATAACGGCGCAATACGGTTCCGGTTCACTGATTACGCCAAACCGCCCTCCGCGCAATATCGGCTTCGACATTGGAGCAAAGACCGGTACCACTAACGGCAACGTCGACACGTGGGTGGTGGGTACAAGCAGTGGCCTAGCCACAGCGTCCTGGTTCGGTAATCCCACCGGCAGCGGGGAAGATCCGAAATTCTACAATCAGGGCATCAACGGTATAACGATCAATAACCACCATTACCCTAAGTCAATTGATGGTTCAGATATCGCCGGTACAGCTTTCTCCAATTTCATGTACGATATCGCTCCGAATTATGCCCATGAGAACTTCCCCCAGCCGCCCAGCAGTATGCTAACAACCCCCTACGTGGCTCCCCCGAAGTCCAATGATCAAAAGAGCGGCAATGGAGCTAGCGGAAACGCCAGCCCTCCGGCGAGTAACGGCACTGGAGGTGGCAACCAGGGTAATGGTGCCGGAAACAATAACTCTGGCAATAACAGTGGCAATAACAGTTTCGGTCCTGGCACGGGTAATAACGGGAACTTCGGCCCCGGTGGCGGCGGCAATGGTGGTAACTTCGGGCCTGGAAACGGCAGACCTTGACAGTTGATTCACCCCGATCGGCCAATCCTTGGCTGATCGGGCTGGGTGCTGTGGGAGTGGCCGGACTCGGGTGTGTTGCCTATGGGGCCCTGGTGGAGCGGAATTGGTTCACCGTGCGCTACGAGTCGTTGGCGATTCTACCCAAAGGTTCCGAACCTTTCCGGGTTTTGCACCTCTCCGATATTCACCTGAACCTCGGGCAACGCCGTAAGACGGAATGGTTGCAGAGGCTTGCCGAGCTCAAGCCCGATCTGGTGGTCAATACCGGAGATAACCTGACTCATCCCGAGGCCATCGATCCGCTGCTGGATGCTCTGAAGCCATTGATGCAGTTTCCCGGCGTCTTTGTTCCGGGTTCGAATGATTACTACGCGCCGAGGTTCAAGAATCCAGCCTCTTATTTAGCTGGACCCTCGCAGTTGTCGAAGAAGCGCAATCCGCTGAAGCTGGATACCGAGCGGATGCACGCTGGTTTTGGTGCCAGGGGCTGGGTCAATCTGACCAACCGAAATCAGTCGATGGTGCTCAAAGGAATTCGCTTCGACTTCTCCGGGGTGGATGATCCGCATCTTAAACGTGAGCGTTATGCGGGCTGGCCCAAAGGGACGACCGATCAGGACAGCTCACCGCATCTCAAGGTCGCCGTCGCCCATGCACCATATCAACGGGTACTCGATCATTTCACTGAGGATGGCGCGGATCTCTTGTTAGCTGGCCATACCCACGGCGGGCAGCTCTGCATTCCCGGCTACGGAGCTTTGGTGAGTAATTGCGATCTGCCCACCTGGCGTGCCAAGGGCCTCAACGATTGGGAAAGCGGGGG
Organism: Psychromicrobium ferritrahens; assembly: GCF_043789415.1. Classification (NCBI taxonomy): domain Bacteria; kingdom Bacillati; phylum Actinomycetota; class Actinomycetes; order Micrococcales; family Micrococcaceae; genus Psychromicrobium; species Psychromicrobium ferritrahens. Next base: position 1,364,395 of record NZ_JBDLLW010000001.1, read on the forward strand.
ACGCACGACGCCGGTCAATGTTTCCGGCGGTATCGGCACCTCCCGCTTCGCTCCGATCAGATTCGCCTGCAGGCCTGAGGCCGTGGTTTTGGAGCTTCACCCCAAGTAACCTCAGCTAGATCTATCCGATCTACATTCTCGGTTCTACAGAGTAGACAGCTGTCATAAAACCATACTTCGAAATTCGAAGTGAACCGTTAGGCTACACGCTTAGTGTTAAACCAGCCACTCCCAGCAGGCCCCGACCTCCAATTAATCATTCCGCCAATCTGAAGTGGCACCATCACCGTCCAAGCAGACTCAAAATAATAAAATCCTACGTCATAAGTCACATACTCATACACATTATTAGGTCGCGTTATTTTTACCTGCGCATAAAGTTCACCATTCCTTGTACCCGGCCGAAGCCACGAAGCAGCGCATGTCGGAGAGAATCTGATTTCAGCGCTGCTATAGTAGCCGATGGTATAAGCCCCCACACTACATCCGGAAGCCTGGGGATCCTGCTTCGTGCAACTCTCAAAATAACAGCTAGGAGCAGCATTTGCGGTCGGTGCTACAAAAAGCGAACCAGCCACAAAGAGAACCAGTCCAAATACTGCACAAAATAACCGACCAGCTTTTGAATTTGAATAACTCATAATTTAATAATCTCCATTCTTATATACTTCAAATAATCTTATAAATTGACAAAAAGGTTTCAGTTCATCAACACTTCATTCTCCATGATGCAGCAAGAATTGCCTGAGTTAAAGCGACGGAAAAATCGAAATTAGCACCTCTCATCAAGATGATGAACTTGATTCAGACAATAGACGAACCATTTTTGGAATGACCACTTCTTCATCTGCTTTCATTCCCTGAAGCCCCCCTGAAGGACACGAAACGGACTCCATATTCACCTCTCTGGAATGCTGCATCAGAATATAATTTATCTTAAGGCAGGATTTCGCTTTCCAAGACTCATACCAAAATCCTCCACCGCTCTCAGCATCCGCATCAATAAAGGCAAAAATAATGGCATTACCACGGTTGTCGACAGAAGAGTTATAGAAAATCTGACTATTTTTACCGTAGTTTTTTAACTGGTCAGCCGTCAATGGAACTGGAGCCAGCAGTTCGTCAGCAACCATGTCAAATATCATCGATGCCCTGTTCTGCAATTTATTCTTTGCTTGTTCTTGAATGGACGGTAAATTAGTACAGCCCGCAAGAAACACTGCAAATACGACCATCCCTGCCCAAACGGATATTTTCAATCTACTCATTTTCGCAATGCCTCGTTCATTACTTCTGCGTAGAGGGTGGTACCAAGCTGATTTGGGTGGAAAGATTGCGCAGAAAGACCTAATGGAATGGCGTGATTAAATACGTTGATCGCCGGGACTTCCCCCTCCGTCTGATCTGTGACGATACCATTAATACCGGCATTCTCATTTGCACATACAGAATGATTTTGAAACTTATCAATAGGGTCGCCAAGAACTATATCAATACCCTGGGCCCCTCCCGCCGTCTTCAACATTAGCAACATTGCTCTAATATTCATCGCGATCTGAGCCATTTGATCGATCTCCTTGCTGCTAATATTTGGAAAACACTGCAAATTACGCTCAATTAAAAACGGGTATCCCATAATTAGTATTTTCGCGCTTGGAGCTTTTTTCTTGATTTCTTGCATAATTTTTAAAAGATCGAAATAAAGATTATCTTTGATTTTTTTATTTGTCGCATCAAAAGCCGAAATAGCATCTCCCTCCAAAGGTTCTTCGAGGCATCTCGGCATAATAGTACCCACGCAAGCTTGCATGATCTGAGCAAACTTCAGATCATTGCCACCCATCGTCATCGTCACCAACGTGGTGCTCTCATCAATAAATCCACTGTCCAGTTGCGCAACTTCCCCGTATTGCCCAGTGCCAAAAGCTCCGTAGCTGCTTTGTGGCCGCTGAGAATCCGGAACTGTAAGGAACGGAAGAGCGTTCTTTGTTTCTGCCCCGGAACATGCAACAAAGCTATAGTCTATTGAAGGATCCCCTTGCGCAATTCGATTTTTAGTACTCAGTAGGCTTCCAGGAAGAACCGACTTTAACGACCATGAATTATTTGATCTGTGACAGGCATTTTGGAAACGGTTTGGTTTTCCATTAATCGGGTTGCCATTATTATCTGATTCACTGAAGTAATCTTTCGCACCTTCGCCAGATGAAAAAGAGTCGCCAATAGCAACAACAATGTCTCTCGGCTTTTGAGCAAGAGGCAGGAAACTCACGGCATCCCAAGCAACGTCATCCACTCCATCCCCATTGACAGCCGTGTTGCTAAGTGTAACTTTTGGCACACCGTCAATGGGGAAAACTCCGAGGGAGACCCATTTATTACTACCAACTCGTTGAGGAAGATATCTTGTTTTTACAATGCCGTTTCCAAGACTTACTTCATACCTTGCACGTTGTGTCCAAGCTGCGACTTCAGGCATATGAACATAGACTTTGACCCATTGCTTAAGACTTTTCTCCAAGGACCAGGTACCTACTATATCTAAGGCTCCCCCCAGAGAAGCATCCCCGGGGTGCCCCAAATTTTCGCGGGTATGCGAAAAATAGAACTGTCCGTTGAATCCTGATCCTAACTGATGAAGGTCTGTTTTCGATATTGGCTGCCCCAAACTATTAGTGCCGAGATTGAATGTGAAACTGCCGACGGTCTCTTGCTTTCCGCACCCACCTCGAACGGGAGCGGTTTGGTTGGGCAAGTTGTCAACAATCAGGGCACCGGAAGGCAATGTATCTCGGCTGCAATTCGGAAGATAGCTTGTTCCATCAGCTTGGTAATCCCATCCCGCGGGGAATCGAATAAATCCATCTCCGCATGAGAACTGGCAGTCTTTTTTCCATACGGTGGCAGTATGGAAATAGCATTTCAGGTCATACTGCCCACTTGAATTTTTATTTTGACAAGGACCAGCTGGCTCTCCGCTGACTCCTGGAGCATTTGGCGGTGTGGAAGTTCCGTAATAGCAATTATTTTCTGATTTGCAAAATTAGTCTACCGGAGGTTTAACCGCACGCCGGTTTAGTGGTGCGTTGGTCTCGTCGCCGTTCCAAGAAGCAATACGGTAAGCCGCAACTTGATCGGTCTTATCGTTCTCGTACATGAAGGGAGGGTAAGCCGCAAACCCCATGACCTTCTCAGGGTAAGGCCAGTCCTGAGGATGGGCGGCATCAGCCGCACCGCTCTCCAAGAAGGGCGCACGTGAAGCCGGATATCTGGGATTTGCTGGATTATTAAACCATCCCACGCCCCAAGGGCCGGCCCCTTTCGCATAAAAACCCGAGTTGTACGCCCATACTGCTATAAACCAATTTTCTATTTTTTCCGAATTTCCGTCATTAACAATGAGGCCGGCAGCGTTTGTCTGGTTCCATTTCTCTTGCAGCTTCTGCATTCCGGCGGCTATATTTGCTACGAAATCGAGCGCGACTGCACGTTGCGAATCGTAGGGCATAGCTGGAGTGCTACCTCCCTCACGTCCAGCGAGACGCATGCCATCGGTTAATTGGGTTAGTCCGTAGCCACAGTCCGCCTCAGGAAAATTCCATCCCCAGGTATTATCCTCAGCTGATCCAAAATCTGAACCGTAATAGTTTCCAATCAACGGATTACCCGTAGCTCCCGGAAGTGCAAATCGACTAGATTGCCACATATTCGATTCTTGAGCAATTACTCCGAGCATGACCTGCGGCGGGATCTCCTTGCCACCTGCCAACTGTCTCATAGGGAAAAGCTGGTTAACGTTGTAACCTGGCATACCCAGGTTATTCCAGTTAGCTGGTCTCACAACATTCAAACTGTTTTGAACTAGCTGATCGACGGCCCATTCCACTTGTCTTGGTTTTGGCTGGAGTGCCTGACTTTTGGGATCATTCCTGGGGACGGCACAAACACGGTCTGTCTCGGCCAGATTCCCTGGAGCAACCGGGCCAGTTCTTCCAGATTGGCCTACAGTGGTTGGGGCTCCACGTGCAGAACTATTGGTGGCTATCCCTTCGGAGGATATCTCCGCGGATATATCAATATCAGCACCGGTAATCGTGGACTTGGCTTTGATCTCGACCCGGCTTGTAGAATTTTGCCCTTGACCCTTAGTGCTTGTTGGTTCAACAGCCAATTCACCCAAGGAAGACACCTCTGCATTAGCTGATACAGCAGTTATTGTTTGACCTAATGCGGATTTTTTCCCAGTCAATGTTAAAGCATCACCGCTTACGTACGGACGTCCACGTCCGTCTCTGACCAAGGCGGTTCCTAAAATTTCGCCAGAAGCGATGATAACGGGGTTTACACTTGGCATCTTGAGAGCAATGGTTTTCACAGCAGCCTTGCCATGATCCTGTTCGACATAACCTAACTCACCATTTAGCGATGTCAAATGATAAGCACTACCGTTAGTGCGGATTATGGGTGTGGAAGAGATATCTCCAGCTATGTTCGCGTCTACCTTGCGAATGCCATCTGAATATGCAGCAAAGATTCCTTGTTCGGTAGGCACTGGTGAGGTGACTTGACCGTTCAGTTCGTAGGTTTTCACAGCTCTCAGCGAGCCTGATTTCATTAAGGCGACCCTAGTCTTAGCTTCGTCTTTAGCATAAGTAGTCAATGTGAAAAGATCTGAATTTCCACAACCAGGGTTGAAATAAGCGATACTGAAACCCCGACCTAAATCTTCCACCTTGCCCGTGATCAAGTCGACCACGGCGGCAAATGCTCCTGCACTCGACAGTCTTTCAGAGTTTGTAAAGGTTCTCGGAGCATAGACGACTGCGAGTTTCTTCCCCGCTGATATGCTGCAGGCATTCCCTATCCATCGATCCGTCTCGACTGCAGGGTTACCCAATGCAGCGACTTGAGTCCAGACATAGCCTTCGGAAGCCCGCGAGACCAGAACCTTGAAACCATCTTGGTCACCGATCGTTGTCCACGCCAAATCCTTGCTCTTAGACCAGTTCTGCCCTAGTTTGCTCGAACGATCATCTGGCTTAACACCCTGCGAAGGCTCAAGATCCGGCTTGACTGGATCTGCGTTATCAGGCTGAGGGTCCACTGGAATTGACTGAGGAGCGGTTGCTCCCGCTGTCGCCTGAGCAGTTTGAACCGAAAGCAAACCTGCCCCCAAGGCCAGGCAAACGACGAAAAGTATCGCCTTCCACAGGACACCGAAATTGGACACACGCACTCCTTCAAAAAACCGTGTTAACAAGAGCAAAAACTTCTGCAAGACCGAGTTCTGATCGAAATTCATCCTGAAAACGACAGATTTTTTTGGAATCACACTGGACCATCGGCAAATTCACTCGCTCTACATTATGCGATTCGATGGCTAAATTCAATAGCTCAATCACTTCAAATAAAAATTTCTGAGACCCTGTGGTTGAAGCTCTTGCGGGGACTTATTCCCTCAAAGGTCTAAAAACCCAGCAACAACGGACCCTCTATCGCATCAGCAAGCAAGCTGGAAGCGATCTGGATCTCGCCATTCCGGCCCGACCAGGGCACGCCCTGGGACCTGGACAGGGTGGTAGAAGGGTGTGTCTCCTAGTAATTGGGAATCTGAACAGGTTGGGAAAGCGGGGGGCACGACGCCGGTCAATGTTTCCGGCGGTATCGGCACCTCCCGCTTCGCTCCGGTCCGGTTCGTTTGCAGGCCTGAGGCTGTGGTTTTAGAGCTACTCGAACGTACTTAGAAATTGCTTCCGTCCAAATCTATTTCTCTCAAGATTCAATAGTTCGTCCTTATTCAGGCCGGTAAGGTGTTGTACCAGCCTGAATAAGAGCTTCCGCAATTAAAGCGAACCTGATCACCCTGCTGCATCGGGACCATAGTGCTCCAAGTCTTGTGGAAGAGGTTCCCGACACCGTACCTGTTTGTTTCCACCTTTCCTCCGGGATACCACCTGTGAACTTCAAAAACACTTTCTAAACAGCGAGATACGCCATCACCATTCGGCCTATACCGAACAGCAGCGCAGGACTTTGAATACCTAAGATCAATTCCATAGGCAATCGTATACGCGTCTGCGCTGCACCCTGATCCTTGAGGATCCTTGCCAACACAGCTATCCAGATAGCAACTACCTGCAGCACCCGCAGTCTGCGCCATGGTAAGGCTTGCCCCTCCAACCGCAATCAGAACGCTTGCAAGCGCTAACATTTTTCTCCCCATAAAAAACTTAATTTAAATGATCTAAAAAATACATTTATATACAATGTTAGCGTTAGTTATCATAAAAAAACGCTATTACAATGTAAATAAATTTCGTTACGCAGGCTTAGTATCAAACCAACCAGTCTGGGCCTTGTCACCATTTTGCCACCAGTTAATCATGCCTCCGGGCTGGAGAGGAGACATACGAGTCCACGGCTCATTCCCGTAATAACCGCCTACCCCATACCATCTGTAGTCATAGACATTATTGGGCAGAGTGACTTTTACTTGAGCAGAAAGACTGCCAACTTGAACTACGGGTCGTAACCATGAAGCACCACAATTTGGAGAAAATCTAATTTCAACTCCCCAAGCATAGCCAATAGTATATGCGCCCACGCTACATCCCGAATTCTGAGGATCCTTGTTGGTGCAACTCTCGAAATAACAACTAGGTGCAGCATTTGCGGTCGGTGCTACAAAAAGTGAACCAGCCACAAGGAGAACTAGTCCAAATACTGTGGAAAATAATCGATTATTTTTTGAAATCAAATAATTCATAATTTAACAGTCTCCACTCGATAAAATTGATCTACTAGAATATATTTTTACGAAATATTGTTTTTGTTGAGAGGTCGCATAATTTACTCGATAAATATTCTACTCACCTCACACTAGCTCAATCTTAAACTATTAGAGAAATCGAAATTAGCACTTCTCATCAAGATGAGGAACTTGATTCAGGAAACAGGCGAACCATTTTTGGAATAACTACTTCCTAATCTGCTTTCATCCTCTGACGTCCCTCTGAAGGACATGAAACGGTCTCCATATTTACATCCCTGGAATGCTGCATCGGCGCCATGGTGCTCTAATATCGGTTGTAAAGATTACCAACAGAATATGTCTTGGTTTCTACTTTTCCGCCTAGATACCATCTTTTCACTGGATTATGCCGTCGATCCGGTACGAAACACCCGCGCAAGATAGCGAGTATCTCAGGTGGACCACCTATGCGATGGTATAAGTATCAGAGCTACATGCGGACCCCTGCGGATCCTTCCCAGCACAGCTGACAAGGTAACAAGTTCCCGCCGCGCTGGCACCTTGAGCTGATAGCAGGCCAAAGGCCCCGACTGCAAATATCATTCCAAGAATAACAACTAGCTTCCTCATGATAATCTTTCTCAGCAAAAAGCTAGATCTAACAAACCTGGATAGCGTTATTTTATTTCTTCTAGACTCGGTTCGTGTTGAACCAACCGCTCACCGAATTGCTTGCGTGCCAGTTGATCAAGCCGCCAACTTGCAAAGGTGCCATTAGACTCCAAGACTCATTTCCGTAGTAAGCGCCAGCACCGTAATAGACGTACTCGTATACATTATTAGGGCGGGTGACCTTAACTTCTGCGGTTAGATTCCCGGTTTGAGGGGCTGATCGTAGCCATGAAGCCGCACAGCCAGGAGAGAATCTGATCTCCTTTCCCCAAATATATCCAATCGTGTAAGCGTCAGCACTGCAGCCAGAAACCTGAGGGTCTTTCTTTGTGCAGCTCTCGAAGTAGCAACTTCCGGCAGCGTTAGCCGCCTGCGATGAGGCGAGACTGAGACCACAGGTTGCTGCAAGTATCAGTAGGACAGCGAGTACCTTTTTCATATGTAATCTTCCTCGTAGAGATCGCACCAAAATCACCTAGCAACTTCCGATGCGAGCGGTGCCGCCACCAACCAAGCCGGTATCTGGAACTCGATGCCCCCAAGTGACCTCTACGCAGGTGTTACCCGGCGCCGTCACTTGAGCGCTGTGCTCGGAGGAGACCCCCGCGGTCATGGCGATCGCGCTCTTGGTCGTGCTAGGAACCTGAATCACTGCCCAGTAATTCTGGCCAGGAAGATAGCCATAAACATTCACCCAATTGGTACCGCAACGAGGCGAATAGACTAGCTCTGCCAGCCCTTCACCTTTTTGGAACTTCCATGACTGAACAGCGTACGCGCCCGAAACACACCCGGTAGACACCGGGTCGGTACCGTCATAACCGGCCGCGTTTGCAGCCGGCGCACCAAGTAAACCAGCAGCTAAGAGCGCAGAGCTGAGGCCGATAGTCGCCAAAGATTTCTTCAACATAGCCAAATTCCTCATCTATTGAACCTTGGGAACTTCGACACTAGCAAGGCAATTGCAGCCTCGACGGGGTATTGATTGGAAGTTTTTTTGGAAGTGATTGGAAGTTTTGGATTTCCCACGCGAACCGAGATTCTAGGGCCCGCTGAAACGGTAGTCTCATGGAGAACAACAGAAAACGAGGTCGTCGTCCGAATAGTTTTCTGACCGTAATAAATCGATGCCAACTCACCCCGAGAGGCCAAAAGCATGGATCCAAAAGTCAAAGAAGCGCAGGTATGGGTCAACGCAACCTACGCCGGCACCTCTGGGTACGTACCTTGTCCCGAGGACGGACTGATTGGTTGGTCCACAATGTATTCCCTGGTGATGGGATTGCAACACGAACTCGGGATCTCACCGGTTGTCGCCGCCTTCGGGCCGACGACGATGTCTCGACTTCAGACGCTAGGTGAGCTCAATCAAGGGTGGGGCGGCAAGGATGATCGCATTGTGCGCATCCTTCAGCACGGCCTATTTTGCAAGGGCTATTGGGGAGCAAATACCTACGGGACTTTTGACGGGGTGACGGCAGCGGCAGTCGCTGGCCTGCGCAGCAATATGGGACTCCCCCCAGGATCGTCGGTGCCAGCTAGCATCTTCCGGTGCATTCTGAACCTAGACGCATACATAGTGTTAGCCGGCGGCACCGAGAAGGTTCGAGGCATCCAGCAGTGGCTGAATGGTCGTTACTGGCAAAAGGACGCTTACACCATCGGTCCATGTGATGGAATTTACTCTCGCGATGTACAGCAGTCGCTGATGATAGCTCTTCAATACGAACTAGGTATTAGCAGCCCCAATGGAGCATTCGGGCCTGCTACACAGGCGGGACTTCGGACTCACTCTGTACAGCAGGGCGACTCCGGAATATTCGTCGAACTTTTCTCCGCGGCCTGCGTTTTCAACGAGCCAGTACCCTTCGATCCCGAAGTGTTCACCACTCAGCGCTCTACCTTTGACGCAAAACTGGGCGAGTTCGTCAGCGCGTTTCAGGCGTTTTCGCAACTTCAGGTCAACGGGAGGGGCGATTACTCGACATGGGCACAGCTTCTAGTCTCAACTGGCGACCCCGACCGTCCGGTGGCGGGCTGCGACACACGCTTCGAAATTACTGCCTCCCGGGCCCAATGGTTGTTCAATAACGGATATCGCGCCATCGGCCGATATTTATATAACCCACCCGGGTCAACACTGGATAAGGACATCAAGCCCGGCGAGCTGACAACCATCTTCAACGCCGGTTTAAGAGTGTTGCCGATTTTTCAAGACAATGCCCGTCAACTCTCGGATTTCACCTACACCCAAGGCTACCAACACGCACTGAAAGCGCATGAGAGAGCTAACGCATATGGCTTTGCTCGTGGCACAGTGATCTATTTTGCTGTTGACTACGACGCCACCGGTGAGGAAATAGACTCGGCTGTTGTGCCGTATTTTCAAGGCATCCAAGCGGGTCTCTCATCACAAGGCAAGAGGTATGTGCATGGCGTATATGGTTCACGAAACGTTTGTGCGAAAGTTACAAAAAATACATACGCTCGATTTTCATATATTTCTGGAATGTCGTGGGGATTTTCCGGAAATCTAGGATTTCCGTTACCATCGAACTGGTCTTTCAATCAAATTAAGGAATTTCAGGTAATAACCGGTTCAGATACGTTTGATTTGGATCGCGATGTTTGGCGCGGCGAAGGCGGAGATCCAGGTCAATCATCTGTTAACTCGACCGCCAGTCCAGCAGACGAATTTATCAGTTACATAAAAAAACTCTATGCTTGCGCACAAGAGTATGGCAAGGGGAATCCGAACCAGTTAGTCATGGAGTACCTGCGAAGCCGTGAGTATAATGATCTTCGCTGGATCGCATTAATCGGCTCGGTGGATGATGGTTTTGTTGACTTCGCCAACAAAAAAGGCTTCTCCATCATGGCCGAGTTCCAGGATCCGTATACCGGATACCAGATTGGTGTTGAACATTTAATGGCAACCGCCAATGGACATTTCCTGATCCCATCGCCGGTAGACACCAACTTGATGGCCGAAGGGGACATTGCCGGTTGGGCTGGCGATTTACTGACCTTCTACGGTGATTGGCGAAATGAATCCGCGAGCTACTCGTCCGGCTATACCTATTGTATGGAAAAGTTAGGGAAGCCTGGCATCGCCAGCAGCTTTGATTTCGACGATCTGGCGTGCGATGCGGACGGCTACCTATTAGCACAACGGCTCCGGAACGGCGTAGATATTGTCACCGCAGTCCAGGACTATTATGGGGGCACCGGTGGTTTGAAGAGGTTTAGCGATTACTATCAGCAGAGGTTTATCAACGCCGAGACATGTCTAGCTCTTGCCCATGATGCACTGGTAACCTCTATCTTCGAAAAGATCGTGATTGCTCGCACATTCCTAATAGGCCCCCATGAACCGCCTATTACATTACCTGGAAATAAACTAAAAGAGTTTGAACAGGGCTTCGCTGATAGCCTTCTATCCAGAGTCGGAATGGAAAGAAAAATGTCCCAAACATATCAACAAAATCAAAGAAAACTTCTCATCTCGCCCCGAACCAAATAGTGAGGTCGAGTCAGATGAAAAAAATAATCACCTTCATTCGTCACGTTCACCCCATTCTTTGGACTGCGCTTTCGATCCCTTTTGTGTTAGCTCTTGGCCTGTCTTTCCTTATCGGCGCCTTTGCGGCAGGGGGTGACGCCTCAGAGACTTGTGCAAAGGCCGGGCAGATCTATGACGAGAAATACAGATCGGAGAATTGGCGAGAGCCAAGCCAAATTTTCCCTTTACACAATAGATGTAACGCTGACTACGACCTCGTTCCATTCTGGATCAACCCAACAATCACCTTACTTGGCGTGGTAATAGCACTTCTTCTAGCAACATCTCTCATCTCAGCGATTCTCCAGCACAGAGATAATCGCAAAAGGAATTGAAATCATGATTCATAAAGAAATTGCCCGTCGTAGAGTTCTGAGTATTGCAGCTGTGTCTATATCGGCGCTGGCCTTGTCAGCACCAGTTGCATCAGCTTCACCTTCCAAGCCACGTCCATGGTCCAAGAACAGATCTCAGAACGGTTGGCCTATACTCAAGCAGCCCGTGAATTTCAAAATCGAAGGTAGCAATCAGTCAGTGCAGCTGGCAGGTGGCGACACGGCCGTCATCTTGCTTTATATAGCTCGCCGCGTTAACTACGAAATCGAGACCTTGCGTAGTGGCGACGTCAAAGGACACTCCTCTGAGCTAACAGTTACCCAACCTTACGAGTCAAACCATCTTTCTGGCACCGCCATCGCACTCCGACCAGCCCTTTACCCATCGGGGGCCCGCGGACTCCTCTACCCGAAGGAGCTAGCTATTGTCCGAGATATCCTCAACCAGCTAGACAAAACAGCGTATTGGGGAGGAGACCAATCAGTACCTATGGAATCCCATTTTGGAATTACGTTGTCACCCGGCCATGCCCAACTGGAAAAGACAGCGCAGAAAATTCGAGCCTGGGATGAGCGGCCTGGTGGGCCTGGTGCTGGCGCCACCAGCGCTTTTCTTCACTGATCTGGTAGATGGCTGGGCCAGCACTAATATTCCCTGCCATCCACCAAGGCGCTATAAGCGGAGTGCCAGGGACTCAAGCCGTAAGCCTTAGGCCAAAAGATCTTCTTAGCTTCCGGCTGCGGGTAACCCTAGAATGCATGGCGAAAGCGCCGACCGCTCCATTCCCATCTCGCAGTTAGACAGCCGTCACTGGCCCCTCAGTATTCGGCTTCCAGCCCAGCGCCGGTGCCACGTACTTGGCGAAGGACTCGAGGACATGCTGGTTGTACTCCACCCCCAATTGCGTTGGAATAGTCAGCATCAGGGTGTCCGCCGCCATCACCGCTGAGTCCTTAAGCAACTCCTCGACCAGCTGATCCGGCTCCGCCGCATAGCTCTTGCCGAAGGTGGATCGGAAACCGTCGATCACGCCGACCTGATCGGAATCGCTCCGGCCGAAGTACAGCTGATCCTGATCGTTCATAATCGGGAAGATGCTCCGGCTCACCGACACTCTCGGCTCGCCGTCGTGACCGGCCTCTTTCCAGGCCTTCCGGTAAATCGCTATCTGCTCGGCCTGAAGCTGATGGAAAGGCACGCCGGCGTCCTCGGTCAGCAGGGTGGAGGACATCATATTGACACCCATCTCCCCGGTCCAGCTCGCGGTTTCCCGGGAGGCAGAGCCCCACCAAATGCGCTTCCTGACGCCCGGGGAATGCGGCTCAACGCGCAACAGGGTGTTCCGCCCGGTCATCTGCGGATCGGAAGGCGCAACTCCCTCGCCGTCAATAGCTCGTAGGAAGAGCTCGAACTTCTGCCGCGCAAGATCGGCGCCACGCGGGTCAACACTTCCGGTGTATCCGAAGGATTCATACCCCCGCAACGCGGTCTCTGGCGATCCCCGGCTCATTCCGAGTGCCAACCTGCCGTCGCTGATCAGATCGAGCGCCGCGGTCTCCTCGGCGAGGTAGAGCGGATTCTCATAGCGAAGATCAATGACGCCGGTGCCCACCTCGATCCGCTCGGTCTTCGCCGCGATGGCGGCAAGCAGCGGGAACGGCGAAGCCTGCTGCTTGGCGAAATGATGAACCCGGAAATAGGCGCCATTGACGCCGAGCTCATCAGCCGCCACGGAGAGCTCAATGGCTTGTTTCAACGAGTCTTTCGCGGTGACCGTCTGCGAGCCACGGCCCGCTCCATAATGTCCGAAGGAGAGAAATCCAAAACCTTTCATGCCAGGTAGAAGCATACGTTTGCATATATTATTCCCGCCGGAAACACCTACCGATTTCAGCCCGCAGTATGAGGCGCCCGGATAGCCTGGCTGTCAGACTTTTGAGATGTCCAGCCTTGCCGAAAATTCAAAAACCCAGGCAAGGAACGCGCTTAGCTGGTCTAGAAAGCTCGGCATGCTTCTTGCAAATAGTGCCTGGGCACTGGGCATGCCATTGCTCAGCCTCGGGTGCAGCCTGCCCTGGATCGAAGCCGCATATCCCTACTACTCACCGAAAGTGACAAGCTGGATTTTGCTGGGTCTCTCCGGCCTGGCAATCATCGCCAGTACGACACTAGGAACCTGGTGGGCGTATCATCGCGAACCGCCCCTTTGGGATGGCGCACGTCTCGCCGCGACGATGTTGACCTGCCTGGCGGCTGCACCGATAGTTCTCTTGGGTCTCTACATTGTGGCTTTAGGAGCAAGTAACGTGGATCCGGATTATCACCAGGCTCCGACGATTGCTGAGACCACCGGAGCCTGGATGGGCAGTTTAGCCGCGCTCGCTCCAATGACCGCAATCTTAGGCTCCAGTGCGATCCGGCTCTTCGCCGACGTACGCAGCTCGCGCCCCTCTCGAGCCATCCGTCTCACCTTGATACTCAGCTCCGGAATTTTGCTGATCGGCGGAGCTCTCCTGATCGGCGCTTTCCTGGTCACGGGCCGCCCTGCTGTTGGCTAGCCGATGATGGAAAAAGCTGCGATCATCTCGTTCAACGTAGGATTCGGTGCGCTCTGGGCGTTTCTGCTAATCGCCAATTTCTACAGCACTAACCCCAGAATCAGCCCCTTAGGCAAGCTCTTCCCCTACTCCTTCGCGGATCAGGGCTATTGGCCCTCACTGCTTGCCATCGGGCTCTTAGCTTCGCTGTCTTGCCTTTGGGCGAGATCGCAGTCTGAATTCCGGCCAAAACTGCTCGCCGTCATCGTCGCAGCCAGCATTGCCTCGCTCTTTATCGCTCTGGAATTCTGGGCTGCTTTGCCTCAGATCGCAGAATCTTTCACTCCGTCACGATTTCAGCGGAGGAATATCGGCCTGGATCTCAGCTTCTGGGGCGATAACGCCTTGATCCTCTTCTGCACCCGAATGATCCCCTTGCTAGCCTGCTGCGGTGTCGCCCTCGGGTGCTATCACGCCCGAAAAAGACAGTACAGACGAATCTTCGCTGCTTTCCATGGAGCCTTGGTCTTCGTTGCCAGTTACGTCATCGCCTGCAGCGTGAGCATAATCGGCGCGGTCCTCGTCTTGCTGCTCAGCAGTACCGCCTTCAAGATACTCTCCGAGGGCCTGCCGGGGTGATCGTTAACCCTGATCCGGGCTAATATTCGATAAGAGGTAGGCTATCTCATAGTTTTCATCCACCGACAGAATTCCGTTCGCGACTGACAGAACCTGACGGTCACGCATCGAACCGAGTAGGAACCCGTGGAAAAAACAGAGCCGGAGAAGCTGGGACAAATCTGGGTCTCACGTGTTTCGGGCATCGTATTCACGGGTCTTTTCGTGTGCGTGCTCTGCTGGCTAGTGCCCTATTCGCTGCAGATCTATACGGCCGGCCTGAGACGTTCGCTCGGCGGTCACGAGCTGTTTCCCGACGTCGTTCTGGTGATTTCCTTGATCCTGCTGACAGTGCTCTGTCGGGTGCGTGGACGCCAAGACACCTTGCTGCCACTCTGGTCTATTTGGCTGAACCTCATCATCCTGGCTCTACTCACCCTTGCTCCGGTGCTGTGGACTCTGCTGACCATGTTTTCCGTGCCGCTCTTCACATTTTCAGTCTCTGTGCCAGATTTTTGGAACCTGCTGTGGATCTTTCGTTATCTGATCCCGCTGGGCACCGTAGCGCTGGCGCTTCTACTCGCCCTCAACTTGCGCATCAACAGCTTTCAGCGCCCTCGTTTATTCGGCGTCCTGATGTATCTCGCCCCGGCGCTGACCTTCCTGCTCTGGACCGGTCTCTGGCTGCTGCCGATCTCTGTACAGTAGCTGGTAGCCCGGGTAGTGGTTAGCGACGCAGCACTGTCCCGAACAGCACAATCATGGCGCTGGTGACCCCAGCCACAAAGCACTAGGATATTTACTCTGCGCAACTAATTGGTATCGGTCACAAAGACGTCAAAAGAAGCTGGCATGACTGCATCGAAACGTAATCAGAACTCCCTCTTCCATTCCCTGAGCCGCCTCTATCCCTTCCTCAAGCCCATCATCCCCCGCCTGGCTCTGGGCTTGCTCTGCGCTTTGGCAGCCAGCGTGGTGGCCCTGGCCATCCCGCAGGTCTACCGGGTACTGATCAATTCCGCGCTGCATCAGGGCGGCGAGACCAGCAGCGTCTGGATCGCGGCCGGCGTCGTCCTAGTGCTGGGCGTCTTAGAGGCGACTTTCGTGGCCCTGCGCCGCCAGTTCGTGATCACGCCGGCCACCACGGTGGAAACCAAGATGCGGATCTCGCTCTACCGGCATCTGCAAAATCTCACGGTTTCCTTCCATGATCGCTGGGGCTCAGGCCAGCTGCTCAGTCGGGCGATGACCGATTTGAACTTCCTGCGCCGTTGGATGGCCTTCGGCGCGATCATGCTGGTGGTCACCACCATGACCGTGCTCATCGGCCTGGTACTGATGTTCACCCTCAGCTGGGCCCTGGCTCTGATTTTCATCGTGGCCGGAGTGCCGATCGTAATCTATGGTTTTCGGTTCAACCGGTATTACCGGCAAGTCAGCAGGAAGAGCCAGGATCAAACCGGAGATCTCGCCACGGCGGTAGAGGAATCCGTGCACGGCATCCGAGTTCTCAAGGCCTTCGGACGCAGCCGGGAGGCGCTGGAGAATTTCAGTGACCAGGCTGAGGAACTACGGCAGACCGAGATCTCCAAGGCCAAATCTCTCGCCACCTATTCGCTCGTCATCAGTCTGCTGCCCGAGCTGGCTCTGGGCACTGGACTGATCGTCGGCGTCCTGCTGGTCACCAATGGTTCACTTACCGTGGGTTCGCTGGTGGCTTTCTTTGCCACCGCCGCCGTGGTGGCTACTCCGGTGGAATTCATGGGACCGCTGATGGCCATGTCCTTGACCATGAAAACCGCGGTGGAGCGGTACTACGAGGTGATGGACGCGGAGAACACCATTACCGATCCGGCGCAGCCCACCGAGTTGATTCAGCCGCGCGGCGCGGTGGAGTTCCATCAGGTCGCCTTCCGTTACGCCGATGCCCGTTCGGAGCTGCTGCACGACGTCGAATTGAGCATCCAGCCGGGCGAAACCATGGCTCTGGTGGGCATCACCGGTTGCGGCAAATCGACTCTGCTACAACTCGTGCCACGGCTCTACGAAGTGACCTCGGGCAGCATCACCATCGACGGCGTGGATGTCCGGCAACTACCTCTGGAACGACTGAGAACGCTGGTTTCCGTCGCTTTCGAGGACACCACGTTGTTCTCCTCCTCGGTTCGCGACAATGTTCTGCTCGGCACTGGCCTGGACACCAGCAGCAGTGCGGCCGATGAAGCTCTGGAAGAAGCGCTCGACGTCGCGCAGGCGCAGTTCGCCTATTCGCTGCCCGACGGCGTCGACACCCTGATCGGCGAGGAGGGACTGAGCCTCTCCGGAGGTCAGCGTCAGCGGGTCGCACTGGCGCGAGCAATCGCCTCCAAACCTGCTGTCCTGGTATTGGATGACCCGCTCTCCGCCTTGGACGTCAACACTGAGGAACGCGTAGAAGCTCGGCTGCGCCAGGTGCTGGCTAATACCACCACGCTGATCGTGGCCCATCGCCCCTCCACCGTGGCAATGGCGGATCGGGTGGCACTGATGGAGAACGGCTCGATCAGTGCGGTCGGCACCCATTCGGAACTGCTAGCGAGCAATGCGCACTATCGCTATGTGCTGGCCAGTTTGACCGAAGAGCCGAAGGACCTGGACTCCGCCCTCGAAGATGAGAGGGAACTAGAAGATCTGGACAACGCAGAAGATGTGGACGGGGTACGCGCATGAGCATGGGGACCGCCGATGAAGATCGGGTCAAACTGACCACAGCCGATTCCAAACTGGTCCGGAAGAGGTCGCTGAAGCTCCTCAGTTCGCTGATCCGCCCGGTCCGCGGACGTTTCATCTACACCATCGTGCTCGTCGTGCTCTCGCAAGCCACTCGGGTGGTCGGCCCGTTGCTGATAGCTTTCGGCATCGACCACGCGCTGCCCTCGATGATCAACGGAAATCCATTGCTCCTGCTGTTCACCGGCGGCGGCTATATCCTAGCGGCTGTGCTCACCTCGGTGATGACCGCGGGTTACGTCACCGCCACCGCACAGCTCAGCCAGGCCATGCTGCTGGATCTGAGGCGCCGGGTTTTCCGGCACACTCAACGACTCAGCCTGGAATTCCATGAGAAGTACACCTCCGGCAGGATCATCGCCCGGCAGACTTCGGACCTTGAAGCGCTCCGAGAATTGCTCGATTCAGGGGTTTCCTCGCTGGCCTCCGGGATGATCTTCATGCTCTTCACCGCGATCAGCATCTTCGCCCTGGACTGGCAGACCGGGCTGGTGGTGCTGTTGGCCGGGATTCCGATGTTCTTCCTGGCTCGCTGGTACCAGACCCGTTCTCAACTGGCCTTCCGAGCTTCCCGGGTGGTTTCTGCGAAGCTGATCGTCCACTTCGTGGAGACCATGACCGGCATCCGTGCGGTCAAGGCTTTCCGCCGAGAGAAAGACAATGCACGACGTTACGAAGAGGTCGCCGAAGAGTACCGTGAGGTGACGGTTCGCTCGATCAATCTGAACGCCGTCTTCCAGCCCGGGCTGATCCTGATCGGCAATGTCACGGTTGCCGTGGTGCTGCTGTTGGGTGGGTTCCGTGTGCTGGACGGTGGCCTCGCCGTCGGGGCGCTACTCGCGCTGATTCTCTCCACCAAGCGTTTCTTCTCCCCTGTGGACCAAATGGCTATGTTCTACACCTCCTTCCAGTCCGCGCAGGCTGCCTTGGAGAAGGTCTCCGGGCTCTTGGAGGAAGTGCCGACGGTGCGGCCGCCGAGCGACCCCATCCCCTTGCCCGAGCCTCGCGGCGAACTGGTGTTCAGTGGTGTCGAGTTCCGTTATGGCGATGGCCCGGTAGTACTTCCGACCATGGATTTGAGTATTCCTGCTGGCCAGACGGTAGCCGTGGTGGGCCAGACCGGGGCGGGAAAATCCACCCTCGCCAAATTAGTCGCCCGGTTCTACGACGTCTCGGCGGGGTCTCTGACTCTTGACGGCGTACCGCTCAACCGGCTCTCCAATGAAGATCTGCGCCGTGCTGTTGTGATGGTGACCCAGGAGGCCTTCCTGTTCAGCGGCACGGTGGCTGAGAACATCGCCCTGGGCAAGCCATCGGCCAGCCAGCAGGAGATCGAAGCAGCGGCTCGCGCAGTAGGCGCCCACGATTTCATCATGGAACTACCAGAGGGCTACCACACGGACGTGAATAAACGCGGCGGGAGGGTTTCCTCGGGGCAGCGCCAGTTGCTCTCCTTCGCGCGGGCCTTCCTGGCCTCACCAGCGGTACTGATTCTGGATGAGGCAACGGCTTCGCTGGATATCCCTTCCGAACGAATCGTGCAGCAAGGGCTGCAGAATCTGCTCAGCTCGGTAGCCGGCACCTCACGCACCGCGATCATCATTGCGCACCGGCTCTCCACGGTCGAAATCGCTGATCGGGTGCTGGTTGTCCATGACGGTCGTATTGTCGAGGACGGCACTCCAGCGGAGTTGATCTCCTCCGGCGGACGCTTCGCCAAGCTGCACGGAGCCTGGCAGGATTCACTGGTTTAAGGAAGCTACTTGAGCCTCGAACCGGGGCTGTGCACTTCGCGTTTGAGTGGGCGGCGTGAGTCGGCTATCCTTGAGAGGTTGCTTTCTGGAAGATTCTGCAGAAAGCAGCGGGGTGTGGCGCAGCTTGGTAGCGCGCGTCGTTCGGGACGACGAGGCCGCAGGTTCAAATCCTGTCACCCCGACCAACAGCCCTGGTGAGAAGTACTTCTCACCAGGGCTTCGTCGTCTCCACGAAGATCTAGAACGGTAGGCGCCGCAGGTGCGATGGTCAAAGCCCGCATCGCCTTTGGTCTCCGCGGCTCAGTCGAGGCCAGCGGCACGGCGTCAACATATCAACTTCGCGTTTCGCGGAAATAACATCGAGAAGAACCTCCGCCGCATCCTCAGACGAAAGCACTCATTCCGGTGACAGCTCTGCCGACGATCAAAGAGTTGATCTCATAGCTGCCTTCATAGGTGTAGAGGATCTCAGCGTCCCCGAAGATCTTAGCCATCTCATAGTCAGTCACGATGCCATTACCGCCCAGCAGAGCTCGCCCCTTGGCCACTGATTGCCTGGCAAGCCTGGTGGTGGTTGCCTTGACCATCGCAGCCTGGGCCATTTTCGCCTCTCGTTGCGTCTGCAACCGGGCAAACTGCACCATCAAGGCCAAGGAACACGAAGCGTCCCCGAGGATCTCAGACAGCCCCAGCTGCACCAGTTGAAACTTCGCCAAGGGCCTGCCGAACTGCTGTCGCCCCACCACATAAGCTCGGGCGACGTCGAAAGCCGCGAACTGAATACCCGCACCCTGCCAGCCCACCCAGGCCCTGGAATCCCTGAGTAATTCGTTGGCGGCCGCGAAGTTGACTGCACCGGGCAGCAGATTAGCCTGCGGAATCCGAACCTGTTCCAGCCTGATGTCTGCGTTCTGCATGATCCGCAGACCGATCTTGTTCTCGATCTTGCTCGCACTGTAGCCGGGCCTATCCGTTTCCACGATGAAGCCCTTGATTTCCTTGTCTGCCAAGTCCCTGGCCCAGACCAAGGCGAAATCGGCAATCGTCCCCGAGCCGATCCAACGCTTCGCCCCCTTGATCAGCCATTCACCATCAATCAGCTCAGCCGTGGTCTCCAAGCCGCCTGCCACGTCCGAACCATGATTCGGTTCGGTGAGAGCGAAGGCTCCAAGCTGACGAAAGGATTTCAAGCCGGGTAACCAGCGCCGCTTCTGCTCTTCCGAGCCCAGCTCATCGATCATTCCGACGATCAGCTCATTATGAATCCCCACTAGGGCCGATAGTGAAACATCGGCTCGAGCCACTTCCAGGTACATCAGGCCCTTGAACAACTGACTGCTGCCATCGGTCTGCAACTCACCGAGGCCGAAGGAAGCCAGCTCGGGCAGCAGTTCGAAGGGGAATTCTTCCTTGTTCCAGTAATCGATGCTGGCGGGCCGGACCCGCTGCTGCAGGAACTGCCGGGTCGAGAGGTAGCGCTCCCGTTCCTCCTGCGACAGCAGATCCACGATCTGCATCAGATCAGCGTCCGGGAATGGCAGCTCCATTGCAGCGGACTGGATTTCTTGCCCAAGAGGCTTGTTGACCAGCACTTGATTCCCTTCTGTGGCCCGCGGCCACTGGGCCAAAGAGCGAGACACTCTTTCAAACCCTAGGATATCCAAGTATATTGCAGAATAACTTCAGCCCGCTAAGACAATGCCATGAATCATGGCGAGGAGTTCAACCCCGGCGAGGAGCCAAGCATGACCGTCACCGATGACTTCCGAGCCGCTCGTGATCGCCTACTCGAACTCAGACTCGACTATCAGACCGCCCGCGAAGAGTTCCGCTGGCCACACTTCGAGGAATTCAACTTCGCCCTGGACTGGTTCGACTCCATCGCCACCGATCCGGCGACCTCGAACAGACCCGCCCTAGTGATTGTGGAGAAGGACGGAAGCGCACTCCGCCGCAGTTACTCCGAGCTCTCTAGGCGTTCCAGCCAAGTAGCGAACTGGCTGCGGGCTCAGGGGGCTCGCCGCGGCGACCGGATGATCCTGATGCTCGGCAATCAAGTAGAGCTCTGGGAGACCATGCTGGCCGGCATCAAACTCGGGCTGGTATTGATTCCCACCACACCCCAGATGGGGCCTGCGGACCTCGCCGACCGAGTGCAGCGTGGCGAGGCTCGCTGGGCGCTGGCCGCAGCGGCAGATCTCGCGAAATTCGCCACCGTGCCGGGAGATTATCGGCTGATCTCGGTCGGCGCGGAGTTTCAAGGGGCCTTGAGCTACTCCGGCTCCTCGGCCGCCGCGGAAGAGTTCCTCCCGGAGCAAGCGACACAAGGTTCTGAGACCCTGCTGCTCTACTTCACCTCGGGCACCACTTCCCAAGCCAAGCTGGTGGAACACACTCACACCTCTTATCCGGTAGGGCACCTTTCCACGATGTACTGGATAGGACTTGAACCCGGGGATGTTCACCTCAACGTTGCCTCCCCGGGTTGGGCAAAGCACGCCTGGTCGAACATCTTCACCCCGTGGATCGCCGAGGCCTGCGTCTTCATCTACAACTACGATCGCTTCGATGCCAAGGCCCTGATGGCACAGATGGACGCCGAAAGAGTGACCAGCTTCTGTGCGCCGCCCACCGTATGGCGACTGCTCATCCAGGCCGATCTGAGCCAGCTGAAGAACCCACCGCAGAAAGTGGTTTCGGCCGGTGAACCCCTCAACGCCGAGGTGATCGAGCAAGTTCGGCGGGCCTGGGGACAGACCATCCGTGACGGTTTTGGCCAGACCGAATCCACCGTGCAGATTGCCAACACCCCGGGGCAAGAAGTCACCATTGGCGCCATGGGACGTCCGCTTCCCGGTTATCACGCCGTGCTGGTCGATCCGCTGACCGGCGCGGAAGGCAACGAGGGCGAACTCTGCTTGCGGCTTGGCTCCTCAAACTCCTCGGATCCAGGCTCCGCCAGCCCGCGGAGCAGCCGATACGGCCGCCCGGTGGGACTGATGAAGGGCTACTACGGTGACGTCGAAAAGACCGACTACGCGTTCCGCGATGGTTACTACCACACCGGCGATATGGCCGAACGGGATGCCAGCGGCGTGATCACCTATATCGGCCGAGACGATGATGTCTTCAAGTCCAGCGACTACAAACTCAGCCCTTTCGAGCTCGAGAGCGTGTTAATCGAGCATCCAGCGGTGGCCGAGGCCGCCGTCGTCCCCTCTCCTGATCCGCTCAAACTCTCGGTGCCGAAGGCGTTCGTGGTGCTGGCTCCCGGCTATCCGCCGAGCGCGGAAACGGCGGAAGAGATCTTGCGCTATTGCCGTGAACAGCTGCCCCCTTTCAAGCGAATTCGTCGGCTGGAATTCTCCGAGCTGCCAAAGACGATCTCCGGAAAGATCCGTCGCGTTGAACTGCGCCGGAACGAAGCCTTGCGGCACAGCGATGCACCGCTGCCGGAGGGCTTCGGCGTCGAATATTCGGAAGCCGATTTCCCCGGTATCAAGGAAAGCCCCGGCCAAAGATGAACACACCGCTTTCCAGGGATCCGATCGCCGAGGCGCAGAGCAATTGGGAACGCCACGGCTGGGCCGAGGTGGCTTCGCCGATGGCTGCGATCACCGCGATCATGCGGACTCAGCAGATTCTGTTGCTCCGGATCGAAGCCGTGCTGAAGCCTTTCGGGCTGAAGTTCGCCCGCTATGAACTGCTCGCCCTGCTGAGCTTCTCCAAGCACGGCGCACTGCCAATGAACAAAGCCAGCGCACTGCTCCAAGTGCACCCCACCTCGGTGACGAACGCCGTCGACCGGCTAGAACGCGATGGCCTGGTGAAACGCTCACCACACCCCACCGATGGCCGGGCTACCCTGATCACGCTGAGCCCAGCGGGGAAGACCTTGGCCAAGCGGGCGACGGCTGCCCTCAACGAAGAGATCTTCAGCCAATCGGGCTTCGCAGACGACGATGTGCAGACCCTGATCAAGGTGCTGGCCCGTTTCCGCCAACGATCCGGAGACTTCTAAGCCCCGCTCTATTTCCAACTATCCCACTGAGTGGTGCCAGAGTTACAGAAGTGCACCGAGATCTACCTCAGCAGACACTTCAGCAACATTCAGTGGGATAGCTGGTTGCAAACAGAGGGGGCAGAGGCTGTGGAGGACTAGCGGTGCTTGAACTCCGGGGCGCGCTTCTCGACGAAGGCGGCCATCCCCTCTTTCTGATCCTCGGTGGCGAATACCGAGTGGAAGAGCCGCCGCTCGTAGGTGACACCCTGCACCAAACCCATTTCAAAGGCGGCGTTGACCGCTTCCTTAGCGATCATGGTGACGGGCTTCGATTTCGAAGCGATCACTTCCGCCGCCTTCAAAGCTTCGCTCACGACGTCGTCCGCCGGCACCACCCGGGCGACCAGGCCGGAGCGCTCAGCTTCTTCAGCGCCCATAAAGCGCCCGGTCAGAACCAGATCCATGGCCTTGGCCTTGCCCACCGCACGGGTGAGCCGCTGCGAGCCGCCCATTCCTGGCAGCACCCCGAGATTGATCTCCGGCTGGCCGAATTTGGCGTTCTCCCCGGCGATGATGAAATCGCACATCATCGCGAGCTCGCAGCCACCGCCCAGAGCGAAACCAGAAACCGCGGCGATCAGCGGGATCCGCAGCCGGGTCAGGTTCTCCCAGTTCCGGAACCAGTCCTGGGCGTACATCTGCATATAATCCTGCGAGGCCATCTCCTTGATATCAGCGCCCGCGGCGAAGGCCTTCGCAGAACCGGTGATCACCGCGGCGCCCACCTGCGGATCGGCGTCCAGCTCGGTGACCGCAGCGACCAGTTCGTCCATGGTCTGCTTGTTCAAGGCGTTGAGCGCCTCGGGGCGGTTCAGGGTGAGCAGAGCCACCCGGCCATGCCGTTCCAGCAGAATATTTTCGTAGCTCATTGCCATCCCTCTAGGTTGATCTGCGCCGGATTGATTTGCACGGGTTAATCCGCTGAGACTGAGTGTTCGCGGATCTCGGTGATGATGCCGGAGAAGTCCCTGCCCGCACCGCCGTCCTCAGCGAATCTTGCATAGATCTGCGAGGCCAGCGTTCCCAGTTCACCAGCTACTCCGGTGCTCTGCAAAGCCGCTACCGCGAGCCCCAGGTCCTTGGACATCAGCGCCCCGGCAAAACCCGGTTGATAATCACGGTTCGCCGGACTGCTCGGCACCGGCCCGGGCACCGGGCAGTTCGTGGTGACCGCCCAGCACTGTCCGGAGGCCGTGGAGATCACGTCGTACAGCGCCTGGTGTTCCAGTCCCAGTTTCTCGCCCAGCACGAAGGCTTCGCTGGCCGCGATCATGGTCACCCCGAGCAGCATGTTGTTGCAGATCTTCGCGGCCTGCCCGGCACCATTGCCACCGCAGTGCACGGCTCTTTTACCCATCACCTCGAGCAGCGGGCTGATGGTTTCGAACTCCTGGTCCGAGGCGCCGACCATAAAAGTCAGAGTGCCTGCTTCAGCACCCACCACTCCGCCGGAGACCGGCGCGTCAGCGGCTCGGTGACCGGCTTCGACGGCCAGCGCAGCAGCTGCGCGAGCCTCATCGACATTGATCGTGGAGCAATCCAGGAACAGGGTATTCGGATCCGCCGCCGCGAGCAGGCCCCCTCGGTAGGCATCCAGCAGATGCTTTCCGCTGGGGAACATGGTGAGCACCACTTCGGCTCCCGCGACGGCCTGCACTGCGGAGTCCGCGGTCGGCACTGCCAGGCCAGCCGCCGTTTCCAAGGCGGCCGGGACCACATCAAACCCCGTCACCTGGTGACCGGCTTTGACCAAGTTTGCCGCCATCGGCAGCCCCATGTGGCCGAGTCCTAAAAATCCGATCTTCATCGCCGTATCCCTTTCATGACTGGGCTTCTTCGCCCAGACCCAGTTCATCGATATTCACGTTCTCACTCGCCGAAGTAGCCAGCCACATCCCGCTCGCTGACCTCGGCCAGAGTGGCCGGCTGCCATTGCGGGTTCCTGTCCTTATCCACCACCTGGGCACGAATGCCCTCCCGCATATCGTGCGCGGCGGCGAGCCGGGTGCCCACCCGGTATTCCTGGTCGAGCACCTCCTCCAAACTGTCCAAGCGAGCCGCCCGGCGGATCGATTCCAGCGCCACCTTGACCGAGGTGGGCGACTTCGCTTCGATCACCGCGGCGTATTCATAGCCCGGATGATCCGCTCCGCCATTGCGCAACTCAGCCACGATCTGCTCCGCCGTTGCAGCGGCATAGGCCTGATCGATCCAGCTCTGCTGCTCGGCGAGCACGGAGGCCGGTGGCTGCTGAGCGAATCGAGGGACGACGTCGGCCGCAGCTTCGGTCTCCAGGGCTGCGGTGAGCTCAGGCAGCTTGGCGGCGGGCACGAAGTAATCGGCCAAGCCAAGGAAAATCGCGTCAGAGCCATCCAGATGCGCGCCAGTGAGCGCGGCGTGCACTCCGGTGCGTCCCGGAGAGCGGGAAAGCAGATAGGTTCCGCCGACGTCGGGAACGAAGCCGATGGTGGTCTCCGGCATCCCGCAACGGGTGCGTTCGGTGACCACGCGGACACTGCCGTGCGCCGAAACCCCGACGCCGCCGCCCAGCACCAAACCGTCCATCAAGGCGATATACGGCTTCGGGTAATTGTGAATCAAAGCGTTGAGCTTGTATTCGGTGCGCCAGAAACGCGCGGTTTTCTCGCCCGGGTTTTCGGCAGAAGCGTCTCCCTCGGCCTGGCCAGTGATATCCCGGTAGATCGCCACGATATCGCCGCCCGCGCAGAGCCCGCGTTCCCCGGCCCCCTGGATGAGCACCTGGGCCACGTCGTCGTCCTGCGCCCAGGCGGTGAGCCGTTCCAGCAGCCCGTCAACCATCGGCTCGGTCAGCGCGTTGACAGCCTTGGGCCGGTTCAACGTCACTACGCCGAGCGAACCGCGACGTTCAAAGAGCACCTGGTCTGTGCCGAAGGAAGGTGTACCCGAGGGGTCTGTGCCAGAGGAATCCGAAGACATTTAGCTGCCTTCCGGCATCACGAAGCTTGCGCCCTGCCGAACGCCGGAGGGCCAGCGGGTGGTGACAGTCTTGGTCTTGGTGTAGAAGCGGAAGGCATCCGCGCCGTGCTGGTTCAGGTCGCCGAAACCGGAGGCCTTCCAGCCGCCGAAGGTGTAGTAGGCGATCGGCACCGGGATCGGCACATTGATGCCGACCATGCCCACCTGGACCCGGCTGGCGAAGTCGCGGGCGGCGTCACCGTCCCGGGTGAAGATGGCCACCCCGTTGCCGAACTCGTGGTCGTTCGGCAGGCTCAGCGCCTCTTCGTAATCGGCGGCACGGGCCACGCAGAGCACCGGGCCAAATATTTCTTCTTGGTAGATCCGCATTGAGGTGGTGACGTTGTCGAAGAGTGAAGGGCCGCACCAGAAACCGTTTTCGTAGCCCTCCACGGTGTGCCCGCGCCCGTCGACCAGCAGGCTCGCGCCTTCATCGACCCCGGCTTGGATGTAGTCCTCAATGCGTTCTTTGGCCGAGGCAGCGACCACCGGGCCGAAGTCGGCGGTCGGATCCATGCTGGCACCGACCTTGAGGTCTTTGATTCGCTCTTGCAGTTTGGCCACCAGGGCATCTGCGGTCTGCTGACCGACCGGCACCGCGACCGAGATCGCCATGCAGCGTTCCCCCGCCGAGCCGTAGCCCGCTCCGATCAGGGCGTCCGCGGCCATACCCAGATCGGCGTCGGGCATGATGATCATGTGGTTCTTGGCCCCGCCGAAGCACTGCGCGCGCTTGCCGTGCGCGGCCGCCGTGGCGTAGATGTACTGCGCGATCGGTGTGGAGCCGACGAAGCCGATAGCCTTGACCCGGGGGTCTTCGAGCAGCCCGTCAACGGCTTCTTTATCGCCGTTGAGCACGTTGAATACGCCGTCCGGCAGCCCGGCTTCGGTGAGCAGCTCAGCGATCCGCAACGGCACCGAAGGGTCCCGTTCGGAGGGTTTGAGAATGAAGGCGTTGCCAGCGGCGAGCGCCGGTCCGGCCTTCCAGAGCGGGATCATTGCCGGGAAGTTGAAGGGGGTGATCCCCGCGACTACACCGAGCGGCTGGCGCAGGGAGTGCACGTCGATACCGGCCCCCACGCTGTCCGAGAACTCGCCTTTGAGCAGGTGCGGGGCGGCGGCGCAGAACTCCACCACCTCGATGCCGCGCTGGATGTCCCCTTTCGCATCGGGAAAGGTCTTACCGTGCTCACTGGAGAGCAGTTCGGCCAGTTCGTCGAGATTCTCATTGACCAGATCGACGAACTTGAGCAGGATGCGAGCCCTGCGCTGCGGATTGGTGGCAGCCCAGCCGAGCTGAGCCTGCTCGGAGTTGGCGATCACGGCGTCGATCTCGGCCTGGCCCGCCAGCGGCAATCTGGCCTGCACCTCACCGGTGCAGGGATTGAAGACGTCGCTGAACCGGCCCGAGCTGCCCGCAACATGTTTGCCACCGATGTAATGTGAAAGTTCACGCACCATTGCTTGAGGTCTCCTCTGCTGTGGCGTTACCTGCCTCGGAGTGAGCGGGCCTGCCTGCTTAGAAATATACTCGGACTTCCTAGTAATTTGCTAGGTCACCCAGCAGCTCCGGCGGCATTGGCTACGACACTGCCCGGTTAAGGAGAGAACCCCTGCCCACCGAATCTAGGTTTCAGTGGGCAGGGGTTAGCTTAGCCCAGTGAAACCCCGATTCAGCGGGGAGGGATTCGGCGCAGAATAGCGGCTCAGCACACTCAGCCGTGCAGAACCAATAATTCGGTGCCAGAAGCTGGTTCAAGCCGAGGCTCAGGCGGAAGCGGTCTTCTTCGGTTTCTTCACGAACAGCGTCTCGGCTTCCTCCAGTGACATGCCATTGGTCTCCGGAATCTTGAAGAACACGAAGACGAAGGACAGCAGCGCGAAAGCGGCGTAGATCCCATAGGTGACGCTGAGCGACATATTCGCCATCGCCGGGAAGCTCACGGTGATCACGAAGTTCGAGATCCACTGCGCCATGGCCGCGACGCCGAGTGCTTTGGCACGGATTCGGTTCGGGAAGATCTCGCCGAGCAGCACCCAGACCAGCGGGCCCCAGGAGACGCCGAAGGCGATCACGAAGACATTCGCCGCGACCAGGGCAATCGGCCCCCAGGCTCCGGTGAGCTGCACTTCACCATTGATCGTGGAGGCGGTACTGAAGGCCAAGGCCATGGTGCCCAGGCTGACCGCCATGCCGATGGAACCGGCCAGCAGAATAGGACGCCTGCCGAGGCGGTCGACCAGCAGGATGGCCACCACGGTCACCGCGACATTGGTCACCGAAGTGACCACGGAGATGAAAAGGGAATCGGATTCGTGGAACCCAACCGACTTCCACAGGGTGGTGGAGTAGTAGAAGATCACATTGATGCCGACGAACTGCTGGAACATCGATAGTGCGATGCCGATCCAGACAATCGGCAGCAGACCGAATCTTCCGCCGAAAAGCGTGGCTTTTTTAGCTTTGGCGTCCTCGGCGATAGCGCTGTGGATATCCTTGACGGCCTTGTCAACGTCGGCCTGCGGCCATAGCGCAGAGAAAACCTTGGTCGCTTCGGCTTCGCGACCCTTTTGCATCAGATAGCGCGGAGATTCCGGCAACCGCAGAGCCAGCAGGCCGTAGATCAGAGCGGGCAGTGCGCAAGCGATGAACATCCAGCGCCAGGCTTCAAGGCCGAACCAGAACTTCTCGGCGGCACCTCCGGCCACATTCGCAAAGACGGTATCGGAGAGCAGTGCGGCAAAAATACCCAGGGTGATCGCGAGCTGCTGCAAGGAAGCGAGCCTGCCGCGGATCAATTTAGGCGAGATCTCGGCAATATAAGCGGGCGCCACCACCGAGGCAATGCCGATGCCCAGGCCGCCGACGATTCGCCAGAGCACCAGATCCCAAACTTCGAAGGCTACCCCGGCACCGATCGAGGAGACAAAGAACAGCACGGCACCCAGCAACATGGTGACCCGGCGTCCCCAGCGATCCGCTACCGCTCCAGCTAGGTAAGCGCCAACGGCGGAACCCAGCAAAGCGGATGCCACAGCGAGGCCGGTCAAGGCACTGGAGAGGCCGAATCGCCCTTGGATAGCATCAACCGCTCCATTGACCACAGAGGAGTCGAAGCCAAAGAGGAACCCGCCCACCGCCGCAGAGATCGCCAATCCGATCACCTTGAGCTGGAGCTTTCTGTTCCCGCCGTCCTGAGCCATTCCTTTTCCGCCTCTCCGAGTATTCGTGCCCTCGACACTATAGCGCCAATAGCTGAACTCAGGCTCGGCGGTTGCGGGCGAAAGCCCTCGCTTTTTCGCTCGAGAGGGCGAGCACAGCGAAGATGTCCAGGGTGATGCCCAGCAGATTCGTACTCAGCGAGATCCGCTCACCCTGTGCCGTACTTGCCGCGGTAATAATGAGCGACAGCGCGGTGGCGGCCATCAAAGCGATCCTTGCCCAGTTGTGCCCGTGCCAGACAAAATATGCCACCGCAATCTGGAAAAGTGCCAGCAGACCCAAGGGGATCAGTGTGATGAGAGTCACTCCGGAGGAGAGCTGAGCGAGCTCTATCGGGTTATAACCAGCTTCCGCCAGCACCCTTTCCAGCTCATCTGAAGTCAGGAAGCTGACTCCGAGGATAATCGTGACGACGGCGGTGAACAGTCCGAAAAAAGCCCCGAAAATGGTGGGCAACGGCCGCTCGAGAGTTGGCACGTCGACGCTCGTGCCGGGGATGACGGCGCCCGAGGCGTGCAGCTCCGAGACTTCCTGAACCGCGATCTCGCGCACATTTACGATCGGCAGATCACCGTCGGTAGTGATCTCATCCCCGCCACCGTTACGTGAGTGATAGCCGGTGGAGAAATCTTCAATCACCTGCACGCTCACCGAGGGATCGACGGCACGCATGGTCTGCACGATATGGTCCCGCTCTTGATCGATATTCGCGTCGATCTTATGGGTAATCTGGAAGGTGAAGAGTGAAAGCCCAACGCTTCGGTCGAAGGTACCGGCGGCCAGCCAATCGGCTTGATGCCCGCCCGGGAGCAGCCAGCCATCCGGGCAGCGCCAGAACCGCACATGGTGCCGCTTGGCGGGGCTATCGGCGACTTCCTGCTGGAAGGCGAAGTCCTGCTGTCTGCCGAACAGCATCAGCGAGCTGACCGGGGCTTTCAGGTAGCTGCGCCCGGTGAGGGTGGCGATGACGATCCGCCAGCTGCTGAGCAGGGTGATCTCATCGGCTTTAGTCCAGCCTGCGGCGAGCATCGTGGTCTCCAGCTGTCGCTGCGAACCGCGAACCGCGAGGTTGATGGGGTCACCGAGCAACCCGTCAGCGGTACGGGAGCGTCCGATGAAATAATCCGGAACGTAGATATTGGTCAGGATCCGATGCAACCTGGGCAAGGCGACATAAGCGAGCACCGCCCAGAACGGCAGGGTCAGCCAGAGTCTCGACCAACCACCGCGCAGGCTCTCATCGAGCACCAACCAAGCGAGCCAGACCGAGGCCCCACCACTGAAAACGAAGAAAAGATTATCCACCAGGGAGTTGACCGACCAGCGCCGTCTCCTAGCGTGAATCATCTCGTGTGCTGCCGTCATCTCCCCAGCCTAGGGGTAATCGCTCTTCGCACTCAGAAACTCGGCTTCAGTCGCGCTGAACTCCACCGTCTTCAGGCTCAGCGAGAACAGGCTGCCAGGTTGACTCCAGGGAGTGAAGATCTTGCGCTGTGGCGATGATTTCCCGGGCGCCTTTGCTCGTCTGGTAAACCCGAACCTGCTGCCAACGCGAGCCAAAACTTCTTTGTTCTGCGGGCGTCAGCGGACGGGATGCTGGTTCATCAAGGACTTCGTACCAACTGACCGATCCCTCCGGCAGCTCACCCGTCGGGTTCGCGTGCTGGAAGCCAAAGCCGGTGGCGGCGGGAGTAATAACCCCGACCGCCCAACGTTCACTGAGTGAATCCTTCAGAGCATTGGGCGTCCGGACAGCACCCTGAAATTTGCCTTCACGAGCTAGCGCCAGCTGAGTCTTCTGGAGCCTTCGGAAGACGAAGTACCAGATAAGGGCCCAAGGAATGGCGGCGAACACCGCCTGAGCCAGAGCCACCAGGGGATGCTGACCACCCCCTAAACTCACCGTGAAATACACCAGAGCGAAGGCCAAGGCCAGCACCGCGGAGATCAGTAGAGGCCGTCGGATCAGGCGAGCCACCAGTGTTTGATATGCCGAGTTCGGCCGTGAGGGCTCAGTCATGGCACCTCAGATTCTCAGCCCGGGGTGTTCCTTCAGGGGGTTGCCTCATTGCGGCCCTCCACGCTTAGAAGCCCTGTCCGGTCAGTTTCTGATACGCCTCAACATAACGATCCCGGGTGCGTTCGACGACGTCGTTCGGCAGCTCAGGCGGAGTGCCTTGGCCATCCCAACCGGACGCCGCGGAGCGCAACCAGTCCCGCACGTACTGCTTGTCGAAGCTGGGCTGCGCTTGACCCGGTTGCCAGAGAGCGGCATCCCAGAACCGCGAAGAGTCTGGGGTGAGCACTTCATCTCCCAGCGTCACCACGCCGTCGGAATCCAGACCGAATTCCACCTTGGTATCGGCCAGGATGATGCCCCTCTGCCGGGCGATTTCTTCGGCCCGCTGATAGATTTTCAGGGTGCTTGAGCGCAAGGTCTCCGCGTGCTCTTGGCCCACCGCTGCTACCACTGCTGCGAAGTCAATGTTCTCGTCGTGCTCACCGACCTCGGCTTTCGCCGAAGGGGTGAAGATCGGCTCGGAGAGCCGGGATCCATCGCTGAGACCCTCGGGCAAGGGCAGTCCACAGACCGTCTGATTCGCCCGGTACTCGAGCAGCCCGGAGCCAGTGAGATAACCACGAACGATGCACTCCACCGGGAACATCTGCAAATTGCGGCAGATCATCGCTCTGCCCAGCACCGCTTCCGGCACGCCGTCCTGTACGGTACTGGCCAAAACGTGATGAGGAACTTCGAGCTGGCTGAACCACCAGAGACTCAGCTGGGTGAGGATCTTGCCCTTATCCGGGACCTCGGTGCTGAGCACTTGATCGAAAGCGCTGATCCGGTCACTGGCCACTACAAGAACTCGATCCTGCTCACCCGAGACCGGCAGATAAAGATCCCGAACCTTGCCGGAATAGCTGTGTTTCCAGCCTTCGAGTTCCAGGACGCTCATCGGGTCTCCTCTGCGGTTGATGACGCTGCTGAGCGGGAAGCGGCCTGCCGTGAAGCGTTCTGCTGGGGCAGCTCTACCTTGCCCCAAGCGGCTTTCGCCGCGATGTCTTGCCGGTACTGACCGCCTTCGAGTTGAATCAGCGCCATGCCGTCATAAGCGCGTTCGCGGGCTTCCACCAGATCCTCTCCCAAACCGACGACGGCGAGCACCCGTCCGCCGGCGCTGACCAGCTTCCCCTCCTCATCGAGAGCGGTGCCGGCGTGCAGCACGTGGACGCCGTCCAGTGCATTGGCTTTCTTAATACCCCTGATCCGATCGTTGGTCCGCGGAGTATCCGGGTAGTTCGCCGCGGCCAACACCACTGCGACGGCGGTCTCCGGCGTCCAGCGCAGGGTTTCCACCGATGCCAGCTGTCCTTTAGCGGCGGCCATCAGCAGTCCGCCCAGCGGAGTCCGCAGTCGGGCCAGCACGGCTTGAGTCTCAGGATCGCCGAACCGCGCGTTAAATTCGATCACGCGCAGCCCCCGGGAGGTGAGGGCGAGTCCGCAATAGAGCACTCCGACAAAGGGGGTTCCACGATGTGCCATTTCGTCGATAGTGGGTTGAGCGACCCGGGAGATTACTTCATCGACCAGGCCCTCAGGAGCCCAGGAGAGGGGCGAGTATGCCCCCATGCCTCCCGTATTGGGGCCTTCGTCCTCGTCGTGAATACGCTTGAAGTCCTGCGCCGGAGCCAGCGGAACCACTGTGCGGCCATCGGAGAGCACGAAGAGTGAGACTTCCGGGCCGTCGAGGAACTCCTCGATCACCACTTCCCCACCCGCTTCGAAGCAGCTCTGGGCATGGGCTAGAGCTTCCTCGCGATCATTCGTGACCACGACTCCCTTACCCGCGGCCAGACCGTCGTCCTTGACCACATAGGGCGCGCCGAAGGTGTCGAGGGCTTCCGCGGCTTCTCCGATATTTGAGGCGACTTTGGCCATCGCGGTAGGCACTCCCGCTCCGGCCATCACCTGCTTGGCGAAAGCCTTCGAGCCCTCTAGCGCGGCGGCCTCACGGCTAGGACCGAAGACCGGGAAGCCAGCCTCGCGCAAGCGGTCGGAGACTCCGGCCACCAGCGGCGCTTCCGGCCCGACCACGACCAGGTCGACGTCGAGCTTCCGCGCCAGCGCGGTCACTTCCTCGGGGTCGTTAGCATTCAGCTGATGGGTGGGCACCAGTGCGGCTATTCCCGCATTCCCCGGTGCGGCATGCACCTCGTGCACATAGGGATCAGCCAGCAGACCTCGGACAATGGCGTGTTCGCGGCCACCGGGGCCAATCACAAGAACCTTCACAACCACCAAGCCTACCGATCAATTCCAGCTATCCCACTGAGTGTTACCCAAGTGGCGGATGTTTCAGTCAAACCGTCTCATCAGCAACTCCAGCAACACTCAGTGGGACGGCTGGATTTGGAACTGCAATACTAAAGGCGTGGCACATACATTTTTGGCGCAGGACGCCGTGGAACTGGCCGTCGTCGAACGCAGTGGCTTCATTGAATCCCGGCA
The DNA here is from genome assembly GCF_043789415.1 of Psychromicrobium ferritrahens. NCBI lineage: Bacteria > Bacillati > Actinomycetota > Actinomycetes > Micrococcales > Micrococcaceae > Psychromicrobium > Psychromicrobium ferritrahens. Next base: position 1,398,190 of record NZ_JBDLLW010000001.1, read on the forward strand.
TATCGGCTCCGCCGTGGTCACCGCCGCCGACGGTTCCGTGGTGACCAGCCTGGGCGATCCGAATGCCCCGATCTTCCCGCGTTCCACGCTCAAGCCTTTTCAGACGCTCGCCTCGATGCAGGCCGGAGCGCCGCTCCGCGGAGCCCAGGCGGCCATCGCGAGCGGCAGCCATATCGGCTCGCTAGAACATATGGACCTGGTCCGAGAAATGTTGCAGAAGGCAGGGCTCCAGGAGAGTGACCTGCTGTGCCCCGCCGCTTGGCCACAGGATTCCGAAGCCTACCGCTGGATGGTGCGCACCGAGCGTCAGAAGACGCCGCTCGCAATGAACTGCTCCGGCAAGCACGCGGCTTTCCTCTGGGCCTGCATCGAGAACGGCTGGGACCTCAAGAGCTATCTGGACCCCAAGCACCCCTTGCAGCAACTGGTGATCGCCGCCATCGAGGAGTACACCGGCGAGGCTCCGGTGCAACTGGGCATCGATGGCTGCGGGGCGCCCGTCGCCGCGATCTCGCTCACCGCACTGGCCCGGGGCTACGGCAAGCTGAGCCGCTCCCCGGGTGATAAGAACGCCAATGCCCGGGCCGCCACCATCGCCACCGCGATGGTGGACTACCCGTGGGCCGTGCACGGACGCGGAAAACCGAACAGCGTGGTGATGGAAGATCTCGGAATCTTGACCAAGGGCGGTGCCGAGGGCGTGCTAGCCCTCGGCACCCCGACCGGCGTCGGCGTCGCGGTCAAGATCCTGGACGGCAACGAACGGGCTTCGACGCTGGTGGCACTGACCCTGTTGGCGGCGTCGGGCGCCATCGACATCCCCGCTGTCGCCGGCGTACTGAATAAGGTGGTGGAACCGGTGACCGGTGGTGGCGGAGTGGTTGGCAGCCTCCGACTGGGCACCGCGGTTTCGGCGCTGCTCGGCTGAGAGAACTGGGCTGAGATGAGAACTGGGCTGAGATAGGGCTATGGTCGCCAAGCGCAGAGTAGCTGAAGCTGAGGGGCGGGCGGCGCTCGTGGCCTGGAGCTCGGGAGACCGCGCTCGGAATGTGACGGCGCTCGCCGTCAGGTTCTGCCTGGAGGAGATCACCGCTCGGGCCCCGGGGAACTCGGTCGAAGTGCGGGTTCCGCCGTTCGGCGTTACACAGTGCATCGAAGGACCCCGGCACACCCGTGGCACACCGCCCAATGTGGTGGAGACCGATGCCCAGACCTGGCTGGAACTGGTTCTGGGGCGGCAACAGTGGGATGAAGCGATCGAGCAGGGTGCCATGGCCGCTTCGGGGACGCGCACCAACCTCGCGGAGTTGCTGCCGCTTTTCAGCATTCCAGAGAGCTGATTCCGAGGACGTTCAGGGCGGGGATACCCGGGCGAGATGAGCGGCGGTGCTTTTGCCCGATACCCTAGAACCATGAGTGAAACCCCTCCGGCCCGGGAATCCCAGCCTGACGACGGCGAGATACTGAGCGTTTCGGTACGTCGCGCCCCTAAGTACGTCCCCTTCCTGGTCGCGGGCGGCGTGGTGGGTCTGGTGGTCACCGCGATTGTGGCCTTTGCCCTGAAAGACGACCAGTATGACAAGGGCACGATTTTCGGTTTCTTCCTGGTGCTGATCACCATGGTCGGAGTCGGTCTCGGAGGAATCACCGCACTGGTCTTCGACTTCATCGGTCGGCGCCGAGCACAACGCGCGATGATCGAGGAGACCTCGGAAGACGCCCCCGAGGACAACTAGCACTGCGCACCGCAAAAGTAGCTTAGAATGGCTTAGTGGCACGCGGCGATGGCAAACTTTCCCACGATCTTCTCACCGGCGAAAAAGGCCCCCAGGATGCATGTGGGGTCTTCGGGGTTTGGGCACCCGGCGAAGAAGTAGCGAAACTGACCTATTACGGTCTCTACGCTCTACAGCACCGCGGCCAGGAGTCCGCCGGCATTGCGACCAGCGACGGCCAGCGGATCAACGTCTACAAAGATATGGGGCTGGTTTCCCAGGTCTTTGACGAACCCACACTGAACACCCTGCTAGGGCATATGGCAGTGGGGCACTGCCGATACTCCACCACCGGTTCCTCCACCTGGGCCAACGCCCAGCCAACCCTCGGCGCTACCGCGGAGGGCACCGTCGCGCTCGCTCACAACGGCAATCTGACCAATACCGCAGAGCTGCTCGATCTGGTTCTGGAACGCTATGGTCGGCCCAAAACGGGCGAAATGGCGCAGGGCAACACCTCGGATACCGCTCTGGTCACCACCCTGCTGCAGGGCAGCGGCACGGACTCCCTGGAAGACACCGCGATGGACCTGCTGCCGCGGATCAAAGGGGCTTTCTGCTTCGTCTTCATGGATGAGAACACCCTCTATGCCGCCCGGGACTCTTACGGTGTGCGGCCCCTAGTGCTGGGCCGTCTGGAGCGCGGCTGGGTGGTCGCCTCGGAAAGCGCGGCGCTGGCTACCGTGGGTGCCAGTTTCATCCGCGAGATCGAGCCGGGAGAGTTCATCGCGATCGATGAGGACGGCGTCCGCTCGCAACGCTTTGCCCCCGCCCAAGCTGCTGGCTGCGTCTTCGAATACGTCTATCTTGCCCGGCCGGACGCCACCATCGCGGGCCGTTCGGTCTATGAATCCCGCGTTGAAATGGGCCGCCAGCTGGCCCGCGAGAACCAGTTCGAAGCGGATATTGTGATCCCGGTGCCGGAGTCCGGAACCCCCGCCGCTGTCGGTTACGCCGAGGAGTCTGGCATCCCCTTCGCCCACGGTTTCGTGAAGAACGCCTACGTCGGCCGGACCTTCATTCAACCCTCAGAGACGCTCCGCCAACTCGGCATCCGGCTCAAGCTCAACGCCCTGGAATCGGTGATCCGCGGCAAGCGGCTCGTGGTGGTCGACGATTCGATCGTTCGCGGCAACACGCAGCGCGCCGTGGTGCGGATGCTGCGCGAGGCCGGGGCGGCCGAAGTTCACGTCAAGATCTCCTCTCCTCCAGTGCGCTGGCCCTGCTTCTACGGCATCGACTTCGCCTCCCGCGCCGAGCTGATCGCCAACGGTGCGGCGATCGAGGAGATCACCAAGTCCATCGGCGCTGACTCACTCGCCTATATCTCCGAAGACGGCATGATCGATGCCACTCAACAGCCTCGGGAACGGCTCTGCACCGCCTGTTTCACTGGGCAGTACCCGATAGAGCTGCCTGCCGCAGACCGGCTGGGCAAGAATCTGCTGGAGCGCAACGACGCCAATGGCAGCCACCCCGGCGCGAACGGTTGCGAACCCGGGCCTGGCTCAGAGCTGGAAAAACTACTCAACGATGCTGAACCCCATCTGGAACGACATGGAGCGACTTAAAGTATGAGCGAATCGATCACCTACGCCAGTGCCGGGGTTGATGTAGAAGCCGGCGACAAAGCCGTCGAACTCATGAAGGAGGCGGTCAAAGCCACCCACGGACCACAGGTTCTGGGCGGCGTGGGAGGCTTCGCGGGTCTATACGACGTTTCGCAGTTGCTGCGCTTCCGTGAGCCCCTGTTGGCGACTTCCACCGATGGGGTGGGCACCAAGGTCGCGATCGCTCAGGCTATGGATATTCACCACACCATTGGCTATGACCTGGTCGGCATGGTGGTCGATGACATCGTAGTGGTTGGCGCGGAACCGCTCTATATGACCGACTACATCGCCTGCGGCAAAGTCGTCCCGGAGCGCATCGCCGATATTGTCCGTGGCATCGCCGCCGCTTGTCAGCAAGCTGGCACCGCCTTGATCGGCGGCGAAACCGCGGAGCACCCTGGGCTGCTGGGCGAACACGAGTACGACGTCGCCGGAGCCGCCAGCGGCGTGGTGGAGAAAAGCAAGCTGCTCGGCCCCGAGCGAGTACATGAAGGGGACGTCGTGATTGCAATGGCTTCCTCGGGCTTACACTCCAACGGCTACTCGCTGGTTCGCCGGGTCATCAACCACGCTGGCTGGGCCTTGGATCGGCAGGTCAGCGAGCTCGGCCGCACCCTGGGCGAGGAGCTATTGGAGCCCACCAGGGTCTACGCCGCGGATTGCCTCGATCTGGCCCGCACCTTCGACGTCGACGCCGAAAAGGCGGTGCACGGCTTCAGTCACGTTACCGGGGGCGGGCTGGCCGCCAACCTGGCTCGAGTGCTGCCCCAGGGACTCACCGCAACGATCGATCGGTCAAGCTGGGAGCTGCCCCCCATCTTCAAGCTGATCTCGGAACTGGGCAATGTGCCCCTACCGGATCTGGAACGTACCTTGAATCTGGGTGTCGGCATGGTCTCAATTGTCAGCGCGCAGGCTGCCGACGCGGCAGTGGCGCATTTGAATGATCGCGGCGTGCAGTCCTGGGTGATGGGCACCGTGGGGGCAACAGCCTCCGATACCGCAGCCAAGGACGGCCCTGATTACGTGCAGGGCGCCAAAGGGGTGGACGGCGGAGCGGTGCGGCTGACCAGCAGCTACGCCTGAGGCCTGCCACTCCGGTGCGGCAGCAACTCGCTGGCTCGTCGAACGGAGACTCTGATCAGCCAGGCCGGGTTTCAGTGGACCCCACCGCCGCCACCCAGCGAAACCCCTTTTCAGCGAGCTGGGCTGGCTGATTGATGAGGCTGGCTGATTGATGGGGCTGGCTGACTGATGAGTTGGCTGATGAGGCCGGGTGGCTGCGGAAAATGCCGAAGATCTGAGCACGACGCAATGCCGAGCCAGCCCGAAGGCTGCTCGGCATTGCGATGCTTGAGATCAAGTACTCTAAGGAGCGGACAAAGATAGGCCGGTGGTAAAGACGGCAGACCGTCTAATACCTGAACGCCGACCGTATAATGACCGACCGCTAGAGGACTAACCGATCTTGCGGTTATCCGCTTCGTCGTCCCCGAACTTGTCCTCGTACTCGGAGTAGTCCGGCTCGCCAGAATCATCCGAATAACGTTTGGAGGCAGAACTCGGAGCGTGCGAAAGCTCTCGTTCCAGTGCAGAGTAATCAGTGCTCGGGGAGTAGTACTTCATGTCCCGAGCCTGCTTAGTAGCTTTTGCCTTTTGACGGCCGCGCCCCATGGCGTGACCCCCTTTTGTACTTGTACCGGAGGTGGTCGCCCTGGCTGCGGGCGAGGCCCCGGATTATCGGTCAATTTGTCGTGTTACTAGATTACATGTTTAACGGCCTCAGACGTGAACTGTTCGGCGTCAAACCTCTTCAACACCGCTTCACACCTGCCCAGAACCCCGGAAATTCGGTAGAGTCACATTCTAAAGACTTTTCCAATCAACGCGATCAATGATTTACGCTAAATAATAGCCTTAATAATGAGTGTGACTACCAAGAAGGGTGTTGAGGGCTCGATGAGCGAAAACGAGAGCAATCCGGCGGGGGCCGGAGGAGCGAACGGCAATCAACCACCGGCTGACGCCAATCTTAATTTCCCCGAACCTTCCCTCGGCGAAGCAAAAATTAGCCCGGACGCAGCACAAAGCGCATCCCTCAATGAGGTTGAGGCAGAGGCCGCCAAAGTGGCAGCAGAAGCCGAGTCCACCGCCAACGAACCCTCCTGGCTCGATAAGGGTAAAGAATCCAGCGAATGGGATAGCGCATTCAGCGCACCGCCCGTAGCCCCGGCCAATCCGCAGCAGAGTGCACCGGCAGCTCCTTCAACCGCGTCGAACCCCGCTCAGCCAGCACCTTCTGCCGAGAATGAGTGGGGTGCGGACGAAGCCACTGCGCTGCGCACCAACTTCAATGAACCGCCAGTAGTCAACAACCCCTGGACTCGGGGCGAGAGCACCCCCGAAGCTGCGCCAGCTGCTGCCCCCTCACCCACTACGCCTTCAGCCCCGACCACGGCGCCCTCAAGCCCCGCACAGCCCCAGCACCAAGCTCCGGCCGCACCTCAGGCTGCACCGAGTGCACCGCAACAGCCGAGTGCACCGCAACAGCCCTCGGCACCTTCACCATGGGCGCCCCAGAACCAGCAGGCGCCGGGCCAGCATAACGCCTTCGGACAGAGCGCCAGTTCGGGCCAGGCCAACGGTCCAGCTCAGGCCAACGGTCCAGCTCAGGCCAACGGTCCAGCTCAGGCCAACAGTCCTGGCCAGAGCAGCGCTCAGGGTCCCGGTCATCCAACCCAGCAATTCGGTCAAGCGCCCTCCTACGGCCAACCGAATCCGGCAAACCCGGCCACATCTCCGAATCGGCCGAACCCCTATGCGGCTCCTGGAGTCAGTAACACCCAGGGCGTACCGCAACCGGGCGGCTCCCAAGCTGCTTACAATAACGCCCCTAACCAGCCCTATGGAGCGCCAGGCACCCCGGGGCAACCGGCCGCACCGGGTTATGGTCAGCCGGTCGTCAACAACAATCCCTACGGTCAGCCGCAAGGTCCCGGAGCTGGCGGTCCGCAAGGGGCTCCGCCCGCCTGGAATCAGCCTCGCTCTCCGCAGGGCCCGGGTGGCCCTCAGGGGCCGGTCGGCCCGCAAAACCCCTACGGTGTTCCCGGCGGCCCCCAGGGACCAGGTGGTCCTTTCGGCCCCGGCCCGCAGGCGCCAAAGAACAACAATAAGCTCTGGATCTTCATCGGCGGCGGAGTTGTTCTGCTCGCCCTGATCATTCTGGTGATCGTGCTGATCGTCAATTTGATCAGCGGCAGCAATAAGACTCCCGTCGGCGACCCGAGTGATGATCCGATCGCAACCCAGACCGATTCTCCAACGCAGCCGGATAATCCCACCCCCTCGAGTGAGCCCACTCCTTCCGCGGCGGATGGCCTGATCCAAGCCAATGTCAAGCCGACTTCGTGGATCAAAGGCGACTGCATCAAAGGCTACGTGGATATCAATACCCGGGCAGATATCGTCACTTGTACCACCCCGCACAGCGCTCAGCTGATCAACACTTACAGCTACCCAGCCTCGGCCGCGTTCCCCGGAAAAGATGCGCTGAGAACCAAGGGCAACGAGGTGTGCGACGCCGTGCCCCTGATCAGCTCAGCGGACGCCGCCGGGGTCAAGGAGCAGTTCGCTTACCCGACGGAAGGCACCTGGGCCAGCGGCGATCGGCTGATTCAGTGCATCGCCTACGTCTCGAGCAAGCAAGACACGCTGAAGCAAGATCTGAGAAAGTAACCTGTCAAGGCAAAAGGGAGGGCCGGAACCTGTCGGTGCGGGCCCTCCCTTGCTCACTCAGCAGATAATCAGGCTTTGCGTACCGTCAATCCCGGAGCGGCCGGGGTAGCGTCCTGCAGTTCATCGACATCGGCGGCGGTGTCCACCAGCACAGCGTCCCCATCCGCGATCTCCCCCGAGAGCAATCCCCTGGCCAGGCGGTCTCCAATTTCGCGCTGCACCAGGCGGCGCAGCGGCCGAGCACCATAGGCCGGGTCGTAGCCGGTCATCGCCAGCCAGGCCCGCGCGCCGTCGGTCACCTCAAGGCTCAGCCTGCGCTCCTGGAGCCGTGCGGCGAGTTTCTGGACCTGCAGGTCAACGATTCTCGAAAGCTCCGTGACGCTCAACGCGTCGAACATCACCACATCGTCCAAGCGGTTCAAGAACTCCGGTTTGAAGGAGGCATTGACCACCGCCATCACCGAATCACGTTTCTGCGCCTCATCCAGCAAAGGATCGACGAGGAACTGCGAGCCGAGGTTCGAGGTGAGCACCAGGATCACATTGCGGAAGTCCACGGTGCGGCCCTGGCCGTCGGTGAGCCGTCCGTCGTCGAGAACTTGCAAGAGGATGTCGAAGACCTCGGGGTGTGCCTTCTCCACTTCGTCCAGCAGCACCACAGAGTAGGGCCGACGCCGGACCGCTTCGGTCAACTGTCCACCCTCCTCGTAGCCCACATAGCCGGGAGGAGCTCCGACCAGTCGGGAGACCGCGTGCTTCTCGGCGTATTCACTCATATCGATCCGGACCATTGCCCGCTCATCATCGAAGAGGAAGTCCGCGAGCGCCTTCGCCAACTCGGTCTTCCCGACGCCGGTAGGTCCCAGGAAGAGGAAAGAGCCAGTCGGGCGGTCCGGATCAGAGATTCCAGCTCGTGCCCGACGAACCGCGTCAGACACCGTGGCGACCGCTTTGGCCTGACCAATCAGCCGAGAACCTAGCACTTGCTCCATATTGAGCAGCTTCTGGCTTTCACCCTGCAGCATCCTGCCCGCAGGGATGCCGGTCCAGGCCGAGATGACCTCGGCGATATCGTCGGCGGTCACTTCCTCGGCCACCATGAGTTCCGGCTTCGTCGCTCCGACGAGAGACTCCTCGGCTTTCTGGGCTTCGGTTAGCTCGCTCTCCAAGCCGGGGATCTCCCCATAGAGAATCCGCGAAGCCTGCTCCAGATCGCCTTCGCGCTGGGCTTTCTCGGCGACCGAGCGAAGCTCATCGAGCTTGGCTTTGAGCTCACCCACTCGGTTCAGTCCGGCCTTTTCGGACTCCCAGCGAGCGTTCAGCGCTGCCAGCTCTTCCTTCTTATCCGCCATATCAGCGCGGAGAGCTTCCAGGCGTTCCAGCGAGGCGGCGTCCGTTTCGCTCTCCAGAGCGAGCTCTTCCATGGTCAGCCGGTCCACCGCACGGCGCAACTGGTCGATCTCTTCCGGCGCGGAGTCGATCTCCATCCGCAGCCTGGAGGCGGCTTCGTCCACCAGATCGATCGCCTTGTCCGGCAGCTGACGCCCCGAGATATAGCGATTCGACAAGGACGCCGCAGCCACCAGTGCGGAATCCGCAATGGCTACTTTGTGGTGTGCTTCGTAACGCTCCTTGAGCCCACGCAGGATGCCGATCGTGTCGTCCACGCTGGGTTCCCCGACGTACACCTGCTGGAAACGACGTTCTAAAGCCGGGTCCTTCTCGATGTGCTCCCGGTACTCGTCCAGCGTGGTCGCACCGATCAGCCGCAGTTCGCCACGGGCCAGCATCGGCTTGAGCATATTGCCGGCGTCCATCGCACCTTCGGAGGCACCGGCGCCGACCACGGTGTGAATCTCATCGATGAAGGTGACGATCTGGCCGTCCGAGTTCTTGATCTCCTCGAGCACAGCTTTGAGGCGTTCCTCGAATTCTCCTCGGTATTTCGCACCGGCCACCATGGCCCCGAGGTCAAGGCTGATCAAGGATTTACCGCGCAGACTCTCCGGCACGTCACCAGCCACCATGCGTTGTGCTAAACCCTCAACCACCGCGGTCTTGCCCACACCGGGTTCACCGATCAGCACCGGGTTGTTCTTAGTGCGCCGGGAGAGCACCTGGACCAGCCGGCGGATCTCGGAATCCCGTCCGATCACCGGATCGAGTTTTCCGGCCCGCGCCACCGCGGTGAGGTCCAGGCCGTATTTCTCCAGAGCCTGGAAAGTGTTCTCCGGGTCAGCGGAGTCGACTTTCCGGTCTCCCCGCACCCCGGGAAGGGCGGCCCGCAAGGCTTCCACCGAGGCTCCTGACTCACGCAGGATGCGGGCGACGTCGTCCGTCCCGGCGGCTAAGCCGATCAGCAGGTGCTCGGTGGAGATATAGGTATCCCCGAGGGATTGCGCCTCTTGCTCCGCGGCTTGAATCGCCTGCAGCCCGGCGCGGGAGAACTGGGCCTGCGCAACGGTGCTACCAGAACTCGCAGGAAGCGCCTTGATCGCCGCCGAGGCCTGCACACTGAGCGCATCCGGTGCAACTCCAGCCGCCTTGAGCAATGCGACCGCGACTCCCTCGCGCTGGTCCATCAGGGCCTTGAGTAGATGAGCGGGTTCCACCTGGGGATTCCCCGCAGTGGAGGCGTTCATCGCGGCCGCTGAGAGCGCCTCTTGGGTTTTGGTGGTGAATTTGGTGTCCAACTAAGCTGCACTCCTTCGCTGCGTAAATGGCAATCTCTAAGGTTGAGTCTACTACGCTCAACTTAGAATTGTTCTTGACAGCGGCCCCGTTTGCCCAGGGCGAAATCCTTTAGCCCTGCCGGTCTTCCCTTACCGTAGGCCGCTCTTCTCGCTTCTCCGCACGCCTTGCCCTGAAATAGAGAATTCCACCCAACAGCGCCAATAACAAGCCCGCGAAGCCGACCAAGTTCAGGATCCAACCAAGATCGATGCCCCATTGGCTATTGCCCTTCGAGGTGATCAGCATCAGCGATGCCAACGCAGCAAAGAGACCGATCAAGATCAGTCTGCTACCGAGGATTTTGCTGGTGAGCCGCCTGACCGCCGCACCATGGGCGGACTGGCCGGTCGCAGACTCGGGACTCCCCCCTGAAACGGCCTTAAAAAAGCCCTGCACAGAGAGCGTACCCTGCTGGATGGCAGTCTTCGGATTCTCCCAGAACACCACAAACCACCAGATCAGGGTTGCAATGCCCCAGAAGACTCCTACGCTCGACGCCATCAACCACACTGTGGGGATCTGCGAACCGAGATCGGTCGCACCCAAAGCTGTTCCGATGGTCTTCGGAGAGTAGAGGAAAATCGGCACGGCAAGAATCAATAGCGCATAACCCACCGCTCGCAAGCCTTTGCGACCCTTCGGCATCACCCTCAGGTTGAATGCCAGCACAGCCATAATGACGGCGATCCAGACCCAGTGATGCGACCAGGTAATAGGAGAAATCAGCAGCATCAAGAGCACCGTCATCGCTAGTCCGGTGGTCAGCTGACCTTGACGTTTAGCTGACCACACCGCCCAACCGGTCAGCACGGTGAGCACCAGCGAAAGTGCCAGCCAGGGCAGGTTCACCGCAAAGTCAGGGCCCATGAAGTGCAGAATGGCGCCCTTGATGGACAAATTGTCAACGTACCCCGCGCCGCCGATCCTCGAGGTGTCCGGCAGTAGGTGGAACCAGTAAGCAACCGATTCCTTAGGCATCAGCAGGAAGCCGAGGAGCACAGTGCCCAAGAATCCCAAGGCCATATTGCGCAGGGCGCGCCAGTTCCCGGTGCAGAGGAAATAAAGTCCAAGGACGAGAGGGGTCAATTTGATCCCGGCAGCGATTCCTACCAGAACACCAGTGGGCCAGCGCTTGGACTTGATCAGATAGTCCGCCATAATCATGCCGAGCAGCAGGATATTGATCTGACCGAACGCGGTAGTTTCCCGCCATGGGCCGAGCGCCACGATGAATCCAGCGGCGACAATGGTCAGCGGACGCAGCCAGGGGTGCAGAAGCACTGCGCCCACGTTCTTGGTCTGGAAAACAAACCGCACACTGTAGAGCGCGGTGAGTCCGGCGATCAGCATCGAAAGCGTGGTGAAAATCGTCAAACCGGCGCTCAGCCCGAAGAGCGCCAGAATCGAGAAAAACAAAGCCGAAAAAGGGGAATAGGTAAAAAGAAGGTCGTTGTAGACCTTGGTGTAAAGTTCACCCGCACCATCCAGAACACTCTGGCCTCCGCTGATATAAACCCCGAAATCGAGGCCGAAGATCGGCGCCATCCAGAATGCCCAATAGACCAGCAAAGCGGCTACTACCAGGGCCAATAACGTTACGATGCTCTGAGCAAGCGGGCTGCGGAGGGTCACGATCCAGAATTCTTCCGTTGAGATACTCCAGCGGCTGGAGTGATGAGATCATCTCAGTTTACGGGACTGACTATAGAGCCAGCCCTTAAGCCCCCTTCGAGTGATGGAACTCCCTTAAAATCCACCCAGATCGACCCTGTCTGGCAGTTCTCCGGTAATTCTCAGTTAATTCACTGGGCAGCCTTCAGGCCCTCTTCTTTCGCTGATAGGTTCTGGACTGTCCAAGCCATTGGACGCTCCGGAGCTACCACGGCTCGACCACTGAAAGGCATGAAACGACATGACTTTAAAGCACCTCTGGAAAATCGCACTCTGCGTTTGCGTAGCAGTGTGCTCGTTCTTCGCGACCGCCGCCCCCGCAGCAGCTGTCACCAAACTCAGCCAGTCCGCCGCGGCGTCTCAGTTGAGCGCAGCGGGGATCACCCACTCCTCAAGCGGCAACTGCACAACCCGCTCGAACTCCACTTGCACCTCTTATGATCAGATCAACCAATCGACGGTGACTGGATTGATCACGCTCAAGAACGCCAGCAAATGCGCCATTAACGTCACCGGCGGCACCGAAGTGGGCCATGCCTCCGGCACCTACAGCCACTACAACGGCTATAAAGCCGATATCGCTAAGAGCACCTGCATCAACAACTACATCAAGAACTCCTTCACCCAAATCGCCAACCGCGGCGACGGCTACCCGCAGTGGAAGTCCTCCGCCGGAAACATCTATTGCGATGAGGGAAATCACTGGGATATCACGTACTACTGATCGCTGACCCGCAGTGAAGCAGGCCCTCCCGGCAGCACCGAGCTGCCGAGAGGGTCGAGCTGCCGGGAGGGCCGCTTTGCAAGCGCTAAACTTCCGCTATGTCCGTCTACATCGATCCGCCCCGCTGGCCAGCTCATGGGACGACGTTCTCGCACCTGATCTCCGACAGTTCGCTCGAGGAGCTGCATTCCTTCGCGGCGGAAGCCGGCATCCCGGAACGCGCCTTCGACCGTGATCACTACGATGTACCCGCCCGGCGTTATCAAGACCTCACCGAACAGGGAGCTATCGAGGTGGAGGGCCGCGAACTCACCCGTTTGCTGATCTCCAGCGGGCTCAGAGTGCCTGCTAGAGCACGCAGTGAATCCTTGGACACCGCCCTGCAGCTCCGCTGGAACTCGCTGCTCCCCCACACCGAGGAACTCGGCCGCGAGTTACTCAGCCGCTGGGCGGAGCCGCATCGCCATTATCACTCCCGGACTCATCTACTGGCCGTGCTGGAAGCCCTGGAAGAGCTTGCCGCAGAGATTCCACGCACCGTTCAGCTGGCTGCCTGGTTTCACGACGCCGTCTACCTGGGAGTCGCTGGACAAGACGAAGAAGACTCAGCTCTGCTGGCCGCGAGCCTGCTCTCCGGGATAATCTCCGATCCGGAACTGCTCGAGGTGCAACGCCTGGTCCGTCTCACTGCCTCTCATGATCCGTCCGTCGAGGACTTCACCGGCGCCGTGCTCTGCGATGCAGATCTTGCCATTCTGGGGTCGTCTCAGGAGCAGTACAGGCGCTACGTTCGCGCAGTGCGCCAGGACTACGCGCATATTCCTGATCAGGAATTCCGAGAGGGCCGTCGTGCGGTGCTCCAGCAGTTGCTCTCGCTCCAACCGCTCTTTCGTACCCCGGCCGGGCAGGTTCTCTGGGCGGCTCAAGCCGAAAAGAACCTGCGCACAGAGCTACACAGCCTGAAGCCTGCGTGAAAAACTGAGAGTCATGATGGATAAGATGCTCGGCTCCTGGTCCGGGCAAGAGGAAATGTTCGACTCCCCTTGGTCGCAGGCCGGAACAGCTTTCGGTCGATTCATCGTCACTGCTGGCCCGCCCGGCGTGCTGCTGCGCGATTATCGCCAGCACCGCGCCGACGGCAGCGAGTTCCTGGCCCATGAGGTCTACCAGCAGCAGGCCGATGGTGAAATCTGGCTCTTCACCTTCGATAGCTTCGGCTTTCCGCCCCTGGAGCCAGCTCGGGGCAACCTTCAGGAATCCAGGCTCTCGCTGATCAAGACGACGCCGCGAGGCCAGGCCCGGCACCGCTGGCTGCTGAGCGAGACGCTGGATTATCAGGTGGAGATCGCCGTCGGCAATACCGCCGAATTCTTACCTTTCCTGCGCGCCAGCTATCAGGCCGAGCCGACGTCCTGATTTTCTGCTGCTCAGGCGAAGGTGCCCCTTCTCGGCACGCTAGGCTGGTGATATGTCTATCCATTTGGCTGCGCAGCCCGGAGAAATCGCCCCTCATGTCCTGATGCCTGGCGATCCCTTGCGGGCGCAGTGGATCGCCGAGACCTTCCTGGAGGATGCCCGGCAGTACAACACCGTGCGGAATATGTTCGGTTATACCGGCACCTACCAGGGGGTTCCCGTCTCGGTGCAGGGCAGCGGAATGGGCCAGCCCTCAATGTCGATTTACGCCACTGAGCTACTCAAGGACTACGGCGTGAAAACCATCATCCGGGTGGGCACCTGCGGTGCGATCTCCCACCAGGTCAAACTGCGAGACGTCATTATCGCGAACACCGCCTCCACCGATTCAGCGATCAATCGATTGCAATTTCACGGTATTGATTTCGCCCCGGGGGCGGATTTCAACTTGATGAGGTACGCCGCCGACAACGCCGAAAGCCGTGGCCTCAACGCGAAAGTCGGCGGGCTCTTCTCCTCGGATCTGTTCTATAACGGGCGGCCCGAACTCGCCATGCAACTTGCCGATTACGGTGTGCTCGCGATTGAGATGGAGACCTCGGTGCTGTACACCCTGGCGCTCAAGTACGGGGCGCAGGCTCTGACGGTTGCCACCGTCTCCGATCACATCCTGACCGAAGAAGCCACCAGCGCCCAAGAGCGTCAGCAAACCTTCAGCGCTATGGTCGAACTCGCCCTGGAAACCGTCAAGCAGAATGCGGAGGCTCAGCCCTCACACTAAGCAGCCCGCACGGCAATCAGCTGATTTCAGGGACATCCCTGATGCGCCGCGCCGTCGGATAGCACAGAATTGAGAAGTGAAAGCGATTCTGAACGTTATCTGGCTGGTCTTCGGCGGTATCTGGCTGGCCCTCGGTTATTTCCTAGCGGGAGTGCTCTGCTGCATTCTGATCATCACCATTCCGTGGGGCGTGGCTTCTTTCCGGATCGCGGGCTACGCACTGTGGCCCTTCGGCCGCACCGTCGTCGACAAACCACAAGGGCCGGGAATACTAACCACTCTCGGCAACGTCATCTGGCTTCTGGTAGCCGGGATCTGGATCGCCATCGGTCATGTTCTCACCGCACTTGCGATGGCGATCACCATCATCGGCATTCCCTTGGCCATCGCCAATCTGAAACTCATTCCAGTCTCCCTGATGCCACTGGGCAAAGTGATCGTTCCCAGCGAGTGACCGAAGGGCTCGGGCCGGGAACGGGAAAAGTTCTTCTTGACCTGGAGTGCACTCCAGGTCATACGGTGAATATATGACCGGACCGAAGCGAACCACAGCAAGCCCCTCTTCAGGGGTACAGAGCTCGAGCGGAGTTGAAGGCCGGGCGATGTCGATCTCGGAGATCTCCCAGACCACCGGGCTGAGCCAGGACACCCTGCGCTGGTACGAACGTGAGGGCATGTTTCCTCACATCACCCGAGGTGGCGACCGTCGTCGTCAGTACAACGAGACGGATCTCTCCAGAATCATGCTGTTGGTCAAGCTGCGCCGGACCGGAATGTCGGTACACGATATGCAGCGCTTCGTTCAGCTTCTGGCTGGCGGCAGCGAAACACATCAAGAACGAATGACGCTGCTGCTGGAACATCGAATCAAGGTGCTTGCCCAGCTGCAACAAGTGCGATCTGATCTGGAAATGGTCGATCATAAGATCGCCTATTACGGTGAGGCGATCTCCCGGAACCAGGAATGCCTGGAATCTGAAAAGCTCAACAGTGACGAAATGGAATTCTGATATGACGATTGATCTCGGAGATGGCCTGCAGGTCAGCCCGCTCGGCTTCGGTGGCATGGCGCTCACCCCGGTGTACGGCCCAGCCGATCCGGTGGAATCGCTGGCCACCTTGAATCACGCGGTGGATGCTGGCATCACCTTCATCGACACCGCGAACGTCTATGGCATGGGTGCCAATGAGGAGCTGATCGCCGAGCTGCTCAAAGACCGGCGTGAAGAAGTACAACTGGCCACCAAGTTCGGCATCGCGGGCAATCCGGCCACCGGCGAGCGTGAAGTCCGGGCAGATCCCGCTTATGTCAGAGAATCGGCGGCTGCCAGCCTGAAGCGCCTGAATACTGAGGTGATCGATCTCTACTACCTGCACCGGTTAGACCCTCGAGTGCCGATCGAAGAGACCGTCGGGGCGATGGCCGAACTCGTGCAGGAAGGCAAGGTGCGGCATCTGGGGCTTTCCGAGGTCACCGCGAGTGAACTGGAAAGGGCTGTCAAGGTGCACCCGATCGCCGCGGTGCAGAGCGAGTGGTCCATCTGGAGTCGCGACGTCGAACGCAGCGTGGTCCCTACTGCTGCCCGACTGGGAGTTGGCTTCGTGCCCTACTCGCCGCTTGGCAGAGGATTCCTCACCGGTACCGTCAATAGCTCGGAACTCGCCGAAGGCGACATCCGACGGCGGATGCCTCGCTTCGTCGATGGCGCCGTTGACGCCAATCAGACGGTCGTCGAGGTGGTCGTGCGGGTGGCCGGAGAATTGAGCAGCACCGAGGCAACCGTCACGCCAGCTCAGGTAGCCCTGGCTTGGCTGCTCGCACAAGGCGGCCGACTGGGCCTTCCGGTGGTGCCGATCCCCGGTACGCGTCGTGCCTCGCGGATCGATGAGAACCTCGGAGCAATCTCACTCACGCTCAGCGATACCCAGCTGAGTGCACTGGATCAAGCCGCCGAAGCAGTGGTGGGCAGCCGCTCGGATACCCCGAGCTGGGTGTCATACGGCCGCGAATAACTGCACGAGCGCATCCGGCCCGGCTACACTGAACGTTCCGCGACAATAGCTTTTCAATGACAAAGACGTTCTGGAGGCAGTGATGGCACGGGTAGCCAACCCCTATTCAATCTGGCGGCGAAAGCCAGTGGACGAGATTGAGGAGGAAAGCGGCAAAAGCGGTCTCAAGAAAAGCCTCGGGCTCTGGCAGCTGACGGCAATCGGCGTGGGCGGCATCGTCGGCGTCGGAGTCTTCTCACTCGCCGGGCTGGTGGCCCATGGAGATATCAACAATCCCGCGGTCGGCCCGGCGGTGCTGATCTCCTTCCTGATCGCCGGAGCGGCGTCTGCCGCGGCAGCGCTCTCCTATGCCGAGTTCGCCGGAATGGTGCCTCGCGCCGGGTCCGCCTACACTTACGGCTACGTCGCGCTGGGCGAAGCCGCGGGCTGGTTCATCGGCTGGGATCTGCTCCTGGAATACATCGCCATCGTCGCGGTAGTGGCGATCGGCATCTCGGGATACTTCGATGCCTTCCTCTCCGGTTTCGGAATTCACCTGCCGGATTGGATGTCACAAACCGCTGATTCCGAAGGCGGTTTGATCAATCTTCCGGCGATCGTGATCTGCTTGCTGGTCACCTTCATCCTGAGCCGCGGCACTAAAGCGCTGGGCCGCTTCGAGATCATCGCGGTGGCGCTGAAGATCCTGCTGATCCTGTTCATTGTCGGGCTCGGCATGTTCTACATCAACACCAATAACTACTCGCCGTTCATGCCCTTCGGCTTCGGTCCGGTGATCGCCGGCTCAGCCACCGTGTTCTTCGCGGTTTTCGGCTATGACGCGATGAGCACCGCAGCAGAAGAGTCCGTCGACGGTAAGAAGCACATGCCGAAGGCCATCATCCTGTCACTGGTAATCGCCATGGTGCTCTACGTCGGTGCGACCCTGGTGCTCACCGGGATGCAGAACTACCAGGACATCGATCCCAAGGCAGGCTTCGCCTCAGCCTTCACCAGCGTCGGCTTGCCGGTGATCGCTACCATCATCTCGGTCTTCGCGGTGATTTCCATCATCACCGTGATGCTGACCTTCCTGCTCGGCGTCACCCGGGTATGGTTCTCAATGAGCCGCGATGGCTTGCTGCCCAAGTGGTTCTCCAAGGTGGATCGGCGCGGTGTTCCGCAACGGGTGACCTGGATCGCTGGCGTCGGCTCCGCCGTGCTGGCTGGTATTTTCCCGATCCGGGAGGTCGCCGACCTGACCAATATCGGCATTCTGGCGGCTTTTGTGGTGGTCTGCGTTTCGGTGATCGCCTTCCGTTACACCAAACCCAATACCCCGCGGAGCTTCAAGCTGCCCTGGATGCCGGTGATCCCCGCTTTCGGCGTGCTCGCCTCCGGGTACTTGATCGCTCAGTTGCACTGGGAGACCTGGCTGCGCTTCGTGATCTGGCTGATCATCGGCTTGGTGGTCTACTTCTTCTACAGTCGAAAGCACTCGCTGATGAACCCGGACAGCCCGCGGCACGCCCTCAAAGACAAAACCGCCAACTAACCCGCTCCTTCTTTAACCAGCTGTCCCACTGAATGTTGCTGGTGTTGCAGATGTGCCGTAATCCATGCAACATCAGCAACTTCTTTCACACTCAGTGGGACGGCTGGTTTGGGTTGGCCGGGATGGCCTTATGCTGGGTGGATGCGAGGAAGAGTTAACTGGTTAGAGCTGGGCCTGCAGATCGGCGGGTTCGTGCTGATCTATTTGCTGCTCTCCCTGGTCAGCTGGCCTTTTCTGGTGAAATTGCTGGCCGCGCTCGTGCTCGCCATGGTCTTCGGCGTCGTGGCGAACAGAATTCGGCGGCAAGTACGACGTCGGCGCAGCGAGCCGCGGCGGATTCGAGTGATCAGCGTGGAAACGGTGGATGACTGATGCAGCTCGTGAGATATCAGGACCTCAAAGCACAGCGCTGGCAGAACGGCGGCGGGATCACCAGGGTGATAGCCTCGGCCAGTACCGACGACGGAATTCCTGACTGGCGAATCAGCATTGCCGAGGTGAGCAAGCCCGGGCCATTTTCGGCCTTAGCCGGAATCGACCGAATCATCACGCTGATCGACGGCGAATTCCTCTTGCTCACGGTGGACGGAGCGGAGCACGGTCTGGAGAAATATCGGCCTTTTCGCTTTTCCGGGGACGCCGAGACCAGCGCTGAGTTGCCGACCGGGCCGGGCAAAGATCTCAATCTGATGACCCGGCGCGGAGCGTTCCACGGCTTCGTCACCGTGCTGGAGCTCTCCAAGAAACGCCCGCATCCGGTCTTCGAAGACCAGTGGGTGGTGCTTCTTCAGGGAAGTGCACAGCTCCAGGACGAAACCGAATTGCAGCGCTTCGACGCCGTCCAGGGTGCGGCCACCCCTCCGGAGCTTACCGGTCGAGGTTTCATCGCGGTGATCAGTCTGGAAGCGAGTACCACCGACTAGATAAGCAGTTTGAAGAATCGCTCAACAGAAATGCTCGCCACCATAAGGTGACGAGCATTTCCAGCAATTATTTAGGTGCACCTAGCGTGGTGCGCGAGGGCCCCATCGTGGCGACGAAGGCGACCCTACTACGGGAGCGCACCAAGGAATCTTGGCGAGGGCCCCGCCCCTTCGCCGGAGGCAAGGAGGAGCGCACCTAGAGTGGTGCGCGAGGGGCCCATCGTGGCGACGAAGGCGACACTATGGGAGCGCACCAATCTTTAGCCGCGGCGCGCGTTGGACGCCGGAGCACCGGCGCGACGCGGGCCAGAGGGCCTGCTGCGGCGCTGTGCCGAAGCAGCATGGCCGGTGGTGCCCGCCCCTTGGCTCATGCCACGCTGACCAGCCGAGTGCTGACCCGAGGAGGTGTGCTGCCCGGCAGCATGCTGACTCGTGGAGCGCTGACCCGTGGATGATCGCTGCTGACCACCGGCTTGACGGGCTGCGCCCTGGCCTCCGGCTGCCTGGCCACCACGGCGCTGTCCGTTGCGGCCTCCGGTACGGCCGCCCTCTGAAGCATCCGCTGCGAAGTACTTGGCCTGCGGCTGATCGCGACGGCGTTCCTGACGGTTACCGGCGGCGGGCGCCGCGGCTGAACCGCCCTGACGGCGAGCGCGCTTCCGCTGGGCATTAGCACCGGTCGACTTGCCGGGTTCTTGTTTGGGGGCCTTAGCAGCGAGCAGCGCTGCGCGAGTCCTCGGATCCACCCGGTCGGCAACCTCGCCCACCAGCTTGGCGATCAGCGGCGAGCTGGCAGTGACCTTTTCAAAGGCCACGTCTACCCCGGCTGAGCGCATCAGTTTCTTGACGTCCTGCTGCTGCTCGGGCAGCGAGATGGTCACTACAGTGCCTTCCGAACCGGCGCGAGCGGTCCGGCCCGAGCGGTGCAGGTACGCCTTGTGCTCGGTGGGCGGATCGACGTGGATCACCAGTTCGACGTCGTCCACGTGCACGCCGCGAGCCGCCACATCGGTGGCCACCAGCACGCGTACATCGCCCGAGGAGAACTCGGCGAGGTTACGATCCCTGGCGTTTTGCGAGAGGTTGCCGTGCAGATCGACGGCGGGAATGCCGGCGTCTGTCAGGGTCTTGGCGAGCTTCCGCGCATGGTGCTTAGTGCGCATGAAGAGCATCCGCCGTCCCTTGCCGGAGGCGAGCTCCACGATCAGCTGCTTCTTGACGGTCTGATCCGCCACCGCCAGAACGTGGTGCTCCATGGTGGAGACAGCTGCTTTGGGCTCGTCCACCGAGTGGGTGACCGGAGAGCTCAGATAACGCTGCACCAATTTATCCACCCCGTTGTCGAGGGTGGCCGAGAACAGCAAGCGCTGCCCCTGGCTCGGCGTGGTGTCGAGCAGTCGTTTGACGACCGGCAGGAAGCCGAGGTCCGCCATATGATCAGCCTCGTCGAGGACAGTGATTTCCACTGCTTCGAGGGAAATGATCTTCTGCCCCATCAGGTCTTCTAGCCGGCCCGGGCAGGCAATCACAATATCGACGCCGGCGCGCAGCGCACGCTCTTGGCGCTGCTGGGAGACGCCACCATAGATCACCGTGGTGTTCAAGCCCAGGGCTTTGGCCAGCGGCTCGATGGTGGCGTTGATCTGGGTGGCCAGCTCACGAGTCGGCGCCAGGACCAGGCCCAAGGGGCGGCCCGGTTTGCGCCGGTAAGCGGCTTCGGCCTCAGCGAGCCGCGCCACCAGGGGAAGTCCGAAGGCCAGGGTTTTACCGGAGCCAGTGCGGCCGCGGCCCAAGACATCACGGCCGCCCAGGGAATCGGGCAGGGTCTTAGCTTGAATCGGGAAGGGAGCTGCAATGCCCTGGGCATCGAGCAGGGAAACAAGGGTCTTGGGCACACCCAAGGAAGCAAAGGTTTGCAAGAAGATATCTTTCAGGCTGAGCCTACCCAGTTTGAGCTGCGCAGGCACGGTCCCCGTGACCGGTTGGCACAGGGGTTCGCCGAAGAAAAGCTCAAAAGCTGCACAGTCAACCGTTGGAAACACGGGACCGAACGTTCGCGTTCTATCGACGCAGGATGCGTAAACACATCAAGTATTAATAGTTTATCAGCAGAACCGGATTTAACCCGGTTTAGTGTGCCATCTCACCTGATGACTGCCCTCTTTCCGATCTTCTCCCGGTTGATCGACCCGCAGCCGGGCAGCTTTTCCTCCGGGAGAACAGCAGCTTCACGGTCTCGGCTAGGCTTGAGTCACCATGAATGAAAGCACCTATCGCCCGCAACCGGTCTCCTTCGTGCGCCGGGGAAGCCGCCTGCAGGGACGCCGTCAGAAAGCCTGGGAAGAGCACAGCGAACACTATCTGTTGGAGGTTCCCCGGCTGATCGCCGACACTTCCGTCGATCCGGAGTACCGGCTCGATGCCGCAGCAGTCTTCGGCAGGCAAGCTGAACTCGTGGTCGAAATCGGCTCAGGACTGGGTGAGGCCATCGTGCACGCCGCCTCCGCAGAGCCGGAACGAGATTTTCTCGCGGTTGAGGTCTATCTGCCGGGCTTGGCCCAGACCATCCAGCGAGCCGCCGCCCTGGAGTTGCAGAATCTGAGAGTCGTGCAGGCGAATGCCCCGGAGGTCTTGAGCTCAATGATTCCGCAGGGCACGGTGAGCGAAATCTGGACCTTCTTTCCCGACCCCTGGCCCAAGAGCCGACACGAAAAGCGACGCTTAGTGACGCCGTCCTTCGCCGAGTTGGTGGCTGGGGCATTGGCGCCAGGCGGGCTCTGGCGCCTGGCCACGGACTGGCAGCACTATGCCGAGCAGATGCTCGAGGTCGGCGAGGCTTCCTCGCTGGTCAATCTGCACAGTGCCTGGGCCCCGCGATTCGAAGGTCGGGTGATCACGAGCTTCGAGAACAAGGCTATCCAGGCCGGCCGTGAGATCCACGATCTGACATATCGAAAGTCCGCCTAGCTTCCTCACGAGGCGGAAAGGCTCAGAAAACTCCCTGGAACGGGCCTCAGCAATTTCTCAGATGAAAATCAGACCGAGGTATGAGTGGGTAGTGCTGAAGCGGCAAAACCGGCCATCTCCTTGATGGGTGTTACACAACCGTGCGATTTCTACAGGGTTCACACAGCATCAGCGGTCATGGTGAATTGATGGATACCACCGTAATGTACCGCCTAGACCCCGACGAACGTCGGCCTGCCGCGCCGCCTCAATACCGGTCTGCACGCCGTAGGGTACGCCCGTTCGCCACCACCGTGGTCGTCCTTTTCAGTCTGTTCCTGGCCGTGGTCTTGGGAGCGCACCGGCTGATCCCCGATATCGGGGAATGGACGATGGGCCTGGAAAGCTTCCTGCCCTGGCTGGGCTTGCTCAGTGTCGTCCTGTTGATCCCGGCGATCCGTTCCCGGTCCTGGGCCGCGTGGTTTGCTTGGCTGGTGCCCGTAGTGGTCTGGGCGATCACCTTTGTCCCCGCGATTTTGCCCGGTAACACTACCGCGGTGGGACAGGGCACTCTGAGTGTGGCGACTCAGAACCTGGAGGGCGATAATGGCTCGCTCTCAGCCAATGCCGCGCTGATCGCTAAAAACGCCGACCTAGTGGCGCTGCAGGAAGTCAAAAATCCCGAAGTCCTGGGGGAGTTACTAGCCAAATACCCCTACCAAGAGCGGGTCGGCACGGTGGCGCTGCTCAGCAAATTTCCTTTCAAGGATTCGGCTGGCCTTGATTTGAAGGGGTTCTCCTCCTACCGCGCACTGCACGCCACGGTGCAAAGCCCTTCAGGGAATCTCAGCGTGTACGTGATCCACGGGGCTTCGGTGAGCGGTGGTGACCATCAGGCCCGGGACGAGATGCTGACCGATCTGCAGCAGAGAGTGCGTCAGGATAGTTCGCAGCGGATTCTGGTGCTGGGGGATTTCAATGCAGCACCTACCAACCGGATCATGGACAACTTCAATAATCAGCTGGAGGAAAAGCTTTCCAGCAGTGGTGGATTCGGCTTCAGCTGGCCCTCCAGCTTCCCCGCTACCCGCCCGGACCATATCCTGAGCAAGGGGCTCAAGATCAACGAGGCCGAGGTCTTGGCGCCGATCGGCAGCGATCACCTGGGGCTCGCCAGCAAATTCTCCTTCTAAACCCTTTTTCCTTTTCCCGTTGTCCCACTGAGTGTTACCAACGTGAAGAATGTGGCCGTTTCAGCGAAACTTCTGCCTCATCAGCAACACTCAATGGGACGGCTGGTGAGGTTTCGGGGATCAGTCTTTGCGGTTCGGCCGCCAGACCACTACTGCCTGGGATCGGGCCGAAGGGCGTTCGCCACGGTTGAGCCGCACCACG
The DNA here is from genome assembly GCF_043789415.1 of Psychromicrobium ferritrahens. NCBI lineage: Bacteria > Bacillati > Actinomycetota > Actinomycetes > Micrococcales > Micrococcaceae > Psychromicrobium > Psychromicrobium ferritrahens. The sequence continues at coordinate 1,421,449 of NZ_JBDLLW010000001.1, forward strand.
TCTCCGGCTAGACCCGCGGCGAAGATCCGGGCAGCGTCTCGCCCCTCGAGTTGGGCACTGAGTTCCTTGACCTTGGCTTGCAAAGCGGCGACCTGATTTTCCAACTCCAGGATCCGTTTGATGCCTTCCAACGAGACCCCGGACTGCGAGAGTTTCTGCACCTCGCGGAGCAAATCGACGTCGTGCTGCGAGTAGCGCCTGGACCGCCCCGGCGCTCTGCTCGGCGAGACCAAACCCAGCCGGTCGTACTGCCGCAGGGTCTGCGGGTGCATTTCAGCGAGTTCGGCGGCCACCGAGATCACATAGATCGGGGCGTGCTGATTCTCAACCACGATGTTCCCCCGAGTCGGCGACTAAAGCGGTCATCGGCGGTCCTAGAGCTTCGCTTTTGCGGCCAGATCCGCACGCGGATCACCCTCCGCAGTGGCGGAGGCAAAGTCGCGTACCGCCTGCTCGGCCTCTTTACTCAGCTTCTGCGGAGTGACGACGTCGACCGTCACCAACAGATCGCCGACGCTCTTCGAGGTGCTGACACCTTTGCCTTTGACCCGCAGGGTCCGACCCGAAGGGGTGCCGGCCGGGATCCGCACTTTGACCGACTCGCCGTCCAAAGTGGGAACCGTAATGTCCGCACCCAGTGCGGCTTCCGGGAAAGTCACCGGGACGTGAATCCTGATATTGTCACCGTCCCGGCTGAAGAACTCGTGGGGCTTGACGTGCACGGCGACCATTAGATCGCCGGGACCGGCTGAGCCAGCCTGTCCCTTACCGCGCACTCGAACCTTCTGCCCGTCTTTGATTCCCGCCGGAATCCGCACGTCAATCACTTCGCCGGAGGGCTCTTTGAGCCCGATCGTGGTGCCCTTGATGGAGCCAGCGAAGGAGATCGTGGTCTGCGCCATGCGATCCGCGCCCTTGGTGGGCCGCGGTTGCTGGTACCCCTGGTAAGCGCCGCCGAAGATATCGGCGAACTCCGGCGGCAGACCGGAGGCGTCGAACCCGCCGCGGCTGCTGCGGCCACCACGGGCATTGTTGAAGAGACCGCCGAACATATCGTCGAAGCCCGCACTGCCGGAAGCACCGGAGCCGCCAGCGCTGAACCGGGCTCCCGAACCCATCGCGCGAATCGCGTCGTACTGTTCGCGGTCCTCGGCGTTAGAGAGCACCGAATAGGCCTCGGAGATGTCCTTGAACTTCTTCTCCGCCGCTTCGTCGCCTTGGTTCTGATCGGGGTGGTACTTCCGGGCAAGCTTGCGATAGGTCTTCTTGATGTCCGCTTCGCTGGCGTCCTTGGAGACACCGAGGATCGCATAGAAGTCCTTGTCGACCCAGTCCTGACTAGCCAAGGTGTCTCCTTTCGTTTCTCTAGTTTCGCATTATTTCTGAGTTGCGGATGGTGTAGCTGCGGAGGCCGGGTAGGGGCTGCGGTGTGGTGGGCACCACGGAGCGGGCACAGCCCCTATCCGGCGCAGCAGCTCTGGGAGTTACTCCGGTACGGCCACAATCACTTGGGCCGCACGCAGCACCCGGTCGCCTTTGCGGTAGCCAGCCCGCAGTACCTGGCTCACCGAATCGACCTGAACGTCCGCACTGGGTTGCTGGATCAGCGCCTCGTGCACTGTCGGGTCGAAGGGCACTCCGGTCTCCTCGATGCGCTCCAGCCCGTAGGTCTGCAAGGCGGTTTCGAGTTTGACCGCAATGGCCGCGAACGGCCCCTCGGTGAGGTCGCCGTGTGCCCGGGCCGCGTCGACGTCGTCGAGCACCGGCAGCAGCGAGTTCAGCACGCCGACGACGGCGCTCTCCCCTGCCACTGCACGGTCCCGTTCGACCCGCTTGCGGTAGTTGACGTACTCCGCCTGCAAGCGGAGCAAGTCGTTCTTGAGTTCGGCGGCGTCAGCCTGATCGCTGCCCTGGGCCACCGATTCCTCGGCGGGCACCTCGGCATTGTTCAGGATATCCTCGACCTGAGCCAAAGGATCCTCGGTGGCGTCAGCCGAGCTATCCGCTGACTGGCCCGGTTCCCCGGCGGGAGACGAAAGGTTATTCGCCTCCTCGCCGGAGTCATCCTTGGGGTAGTTGTTGTCGTTCTCCGACATGACTACCTACTTCTTCTCGTCTTCGTCAACGATTTCGGCGTCGACGATATCTTCGTCAGGCTTGGCTTCGCCAGCCGGAGCTTCCGCACCGGCGGCCGCACCCTCAGCCTGAGCCGAGGCGTAGATCGCCTCGCCGAGCTTGGTCTGCGAAGCCTGGAGCTTCTCGAAGGCTGCCTTGACGGCGTCCTCTTCGGTGCCGGCGAGCGCGGTCTTCAGGCTTTCGACGTCGGCCTTGACCTCGGTCTTGACCTCTTCGGGCAGCTTGTCGTCGTTCTCGGAGAGGATCTTCTCCACCGAGTAGGCGAGCTGCTCAGCGCTGTTGCGGACCTCGGCCTGCTCACGACGGGCCTTGTCCTCGGCTGCGTGCTCCTCGGCTTCTTTGACCATCCGGTCGATGTCTTCCTTGGAGAGGCTGGAACCGCCGGTGATGGTCATCGACTGCTCCTTGCCGGTGCCCTTGTCCTTCGCGGAGACGTGCACGATGCCGTTCGCGTCGATGTCGAAGGTGACCTCGACCTGCGGCACACCGCGAGGGGCCGGCGCGATGCCGGTCAGCTCGAAGGTGCCCAGCGGCTTGTTATCCCGGGTGAACTCACGCTCGCCCTGGAAGACCTGGATCGACACCGAGGGCTGGTTGTCATCGGCAGTGGTGAAGGTCTCGGAACGCTTGGTCGGGATCGCGGTGTTGCGCTCGATCAGCTTGGTCATCACGCCGCCCTTGGTCTCAATGCCGAGGGAGAGCGGGGTAACGTCGATCAGCAGCACGTCCTTGCGCTCGCCCTTCAGCACACCGGCCTGCAGGGCAGCGCCGACGGCGACGACCTCGTCCGGGTTGACGCCCTTATTGGGCTCCTTGCCACCGGCGAGCTGCTTGACCAGCTCGGTGACGGCGGGCATCCGGGTGGAGCCGCCGACCAGCACGATGTGGTCGATATCGGAGACCTTGATGCCGGCCTCGGCGATCACGTCGTTGAACGGCTTCTTGGTGCGCTCGAGCAGATCAGCGGTGAGTTCCTGGAACTTGGCGCGGGTCAGCTGCTCATCCAGGTGAACCGGTCCGTCGGGAGTGACGGAGAGGTACTGCAGGGAGATATTGGTGCTGGTCGCCGAGGAGAGTTCCTTCTTGGCCTGCTCAGCTGCTTCGCGCAGACGCTGCAGGGCGATCTTGTCCTTGGAGAGGTCGATGCCTTTCACCTTGAGCTGGTTCAGCAGGTAGTCCACGACGCGCTGGTCCCAGTCGTCACCGCCCAGCCGGTTGTCACCGGCGGTGGCACGGACCTGAATGGTGGAGAAGCCGTCGTCGTCCTTGCCGACTTCCAGCAGGGAGACGTCGAAGGTGCCGCCACCGAGGTCGAAGACCAGGATGAGTTCGTCCTCTTTGCCCTTGTCCAGACCGTAGGCCAGAGCGGCCGCGGTCGGCTCGTTGACGATGCGCAACACGTTGAGACCAGCGATTTCACCGGCTTCTTTGGTGGCCTGGCGCTCGGCGTCGTTGAAGTACGCGGGAACGGTGATCACCGCGTCGGTGACCTTTTCACCCAGGTAGCTTTCGGCGTCGTTCTTGAGCTTCATCAGGATACGAGCGGAGATCTCCTGCGGGGTGTACTTCTTATCGTCGATCGCCAGCGTCCAGTCGGTGCCCATATGGCGCTTGACCGAGGAGATGGTGCGGTCGATATTGTTGACGGCCTGGCGCTTGGCGATCTCGCCGACCAGGACCTCGCCGCTCTTGGAGAAAGCGACGACGGAGGGGGTAGTGCGGCCGCCTTCGGCGTTCGCGATGACGGTGGGCTCGCCACCTTCGAGGACGGAAACCACAGAGTTGGTGGTTCCGAGGTCAATGCCTACTGCACGTGACATGGGATTCCTTTCGATTGAACGACTGAGTAAGTTGAGTGCTCTGCAATCAACTCTACTCTTGAGTCGAGTATTGTCAAGTTGAAGTTGAGTGCAAGTGACTCAACTTGTTGAAATTCCTCCAACCCCTCGCTCGCTCAAGAATCCCGCGGAGAGCACCGCCATAGCCACCCCCACTGAAACGTGGTTTCGGTGGGGCAAACCATCCCACGCTCACTAAATCTCGCATTCACCGGGGAGGAGTACCGGATCCCTCCCAAGAAACAACCAATTCGCTCTTGACTCACCTTCGAGATTTCTGATAGTTTCCATATATGGAAATTTCCAAGCTTGGAAAATATGAGATCGACCGGGACAAAGAAGCCCGACTCGATGCCATCTTCTCCGCCTTGGCGCACCCCGTCCGCAGAGGGCTCATCGATCTGCTGCACGTGAAAGAAGCAACGGTCAACGAGCTCGCCGCGCACTTCGAGTTAGGCACCCCCGCCATTTCGAAGCATCTGACCATCCTGGAAAAGGCCGGGTTGATCAATCGCACCGTCCATCAGCAGTGGCGCACCTGCAGCCTGGAACCCGCTGGATTCGTGCACCTCAAAGACTGGACCCAGCATTACGCAAACCTCTGGGAGGGCAGTTGGCAGCGTCTCGACACTCTGCTGAACACCCTCAAACCACAAGAAAAACCACAAGAACCACGAGAAAAGGAACAAGGATCATGACTGAAGTAACCAAAGAGATCGTCGACACCGGCGTCGTTATCAGCGCTAGCTTCAAGGCTCCCCGGGAGTTAGTTTTCCGCGCTCATTCGGAATCAGAACTGCTCCGCCAGTGGTGGGGTCCGGAAGGCTTTCCGGTGAGCAATTCGACTATGGATTTCCGGGTTGGCGGCACATGGCTCTACAGCATGCGCAGCGCCGAGTCCGGTGAAGAATTCTGGTCCAAAGCGGTCTATCACGAGATCGTCGTCCCGGAGAAAATCGTTTGGACCGACGCCTTCTGCGACGCCGAAGGTAAGGTCAACGAAGAGATGCCCCAAGGCACAGCGACCGTGACCTTCACCGAGCAGGACGGCGTCACCACCGTGCGCAGCGAGATTCACTATGCCGATAATGCACTGCGAGATGCCATCGTGCAGATGGGAATGCTGGAGGGGATGACCATCACTCTCAACCAGCTTGAAACGCTGTTGGAAACCCTCAAAGCCGCTTGAACCGGTCAGTTCAAGCCCACCGAAACGCGGTTTCGGTGGGCTAAACCGTCCCTCCCCACTGAATCTCAGATTCAGTGGGGAGGGATTCGATGTTCCACGCTGATTCAGACACCGAGATGCTCAGAAACCGGGGCAGGCGGATAGCCGAAGGCCAGGTATCAGACTTCGAGGGTGCCCTTCGAAATCGCTTCGCTGCGCTGCACTCGGCTCACCGTGAAAGAGATGATCAACAGCGGTGGCACCACGACAATCACCCAGAACACCCAGCCCGGCGTGTGGAGCTCCTCAGTCAGTTCGAAAGTCTCCTTGACCGCGATCAGAAAAGCTCCGGCGCCGACCGTGATCCAGCCAGTGGCCTTATTGATGTAGGAGACCATGAGCCGGGCATCGTCGGCGGAGAGCAAGCCGAAGTAGAACTTTCGGTACTCGGCTCCGCGACGCCGTTCCAGGATGATCTTCACCGGAGGCAGGAACCACCACCAAGCGGACACCCGCTTCGGCGCATCCGGCATCGGCTGGGTGGGCATGAAGCGTTTGCCGGCCGCCTCGTGCTCGCGCAGCTCGGTGGCAGCCTGAAAGACCGGACCGGCCACCAGTAACCAACCTCCGACAAAACCTACAAAGGCGATGAATAGTTCCATGTGGATATGTTAGAGGATCGGTTCTGCGAAGATTTCTAGCGGGGCATTAGCGGGTCAGTCGCCGTTGTAAGCCTTTTCCAGTTCCTCGATGATGAGCTTCCGCTGCCCCATCAGAACGTTCATCGCTCGCTGGACTGCTTCCGGGTCCGGCCCGCTCATCAAATCGGCCAAGACTGAGGGCACCACTTGCCAGGACAGCCCGTACTTATCCTTGAGCCAGCCGCAATACCCCGGCTCGCCGCCATCCGCACTGAGTTTTTCCCAGTAATAATCGACTTCAGCCTGGTCCGCACAGTCGATCTGCAGCGAGATGGCCTCGGTAAAAGTGAATTCCGGGCCGCCATTGAGCGCGGTGAAACGCTGCCCGTCTAGTTCGAAGTCAACGGTCAGCACAGTGCCCGCTGGGAAAGGGGCTCCTTCGGAGTAATAGCTGGTCTTATTGATCTTCGAATTCTTGAAAATGCCGCAATAGTACTCAGCGGCCTCTGCCGCCTGGGTGTGAAACCAGAGGCAATTGGTGATCGCAGGCATCGGAATTCCTCCTGTGTCTTCATGGCCCGCCACGGTGCGGACACTCAGAGTCTATTCCCTGGGAGCCGTGAGAAGGCAGCCCCGATCACCTGGAGGCGCCGGGGCGAGGGCGATTCAGTATGATGCAGCTATGCCTGACTCTTCGACGCCTTCGGCTGCGCCACTCGCTAAAGCTGCTCCGGTGATCGCCATTTGCGCTCCTCTGGAAGCAGAGTTGGTCGAGCAGATCAGACAGAGCTGTCCGTCAGCTACCGTGCTCTACGATCAGGCACTGCTTCCTCCCGAGCGATTCCCGGCAGATCATTCGGGCGATCCTGAGTTTCAGCGCGACTCCGAGCATGAATCCCGCTATTGGCAGAATATCCGGCAGGCCGACGCGCTCTACGGAATCCCCAACGAATCCCCGGCAGATCTGGCCCGTGCGATCCGGGAAAATCCGCAACTGCGCTGGGTGCATGCGATGGCGGCTGGGGCGGGTGGCACGGTACGAGCCGCACAGCTCAACTCCGAGGAACTCAGCCGAGTGACCGTCACCACCTCTGCGGGAGTGCACGCTCTGCCCCTGGCAGAATTCACCTTGATGGGTCTGCTGAACGGCTTCAAGCGGGTCGCCGAATTACAGCAGGATCAGCGGGCCAAACACTGGCCGGAGCTCCGGGTGCCCACCCGCCTTCTCTCCGGTTCCAGGCTGGTGATCTCAGGGCTCGGCGAAATCGGCAAGGAAACCGCCCGGCTGGCCAGGGCGCTCGGCATGTCTGTCAGCGGCAGCAAGCGCACGGCGACACCCTTGGAAGGCGTCGACACCGTGGTGAGCAATGACGGCCTGCCAGCCCTGCTCAGCGAAGCGGACGCCGTCGTCAATACCTTGCCTGCCACCGCTGAGACCGAGCGGCTCTTCGACGCCGAAATGTTCTCTGCATTCAAACCCGGTGCGATCTTCATCAATGTTGGCCGTGGCAGCGTGGTGGATGAAGCAGCACTGCTCGCGGCCTTGGACGACGGCAGGGTGGGCTATGCCTGCCTCGACGTCTTCGATAAGGAACCACTGCCCGCATCGAGCCCGCTCTGGGAGCATCCCCGGGTGCTGATCTCCCCGCACACCTCCGCTCTGAGCCTGGCAGAGAACAGGCTCATCGCGGAGCGCTTCATCTCGAACCTGAGGCTCTTCATCGAAGGCACTCCGATGCCGCACTCCGTCGATCCGGTGCATTTCTACTGAGCAGCTGATCAACTGGCCCGAGACTCAACTGGTCCGAGACTCAACTGGTCCGAGGCTTAAAAGGCGCATCCCCGGCGGGAAATCCACCGGGGACGCGCTGGGCGCGAACTACTTCCCTCAGCCTAGTTGAACGGGCCGATCTCAATCCCCGCGGAGAGCGGATCCGGATCGTAGACCAGTGATTCAAAGCCTCCGACGTCGTCGAAGGGGAAGGCGTAAGCGTTTCCGTTCGCCATATTGGCGTGAATGATCCTGGCGTAGTGGTTGGTGCGGGCGTTCTGATAATAAGTGCCCGCGTTCAGAGCCGGTTGCTGGGAGTTATCGGCCAGCGTGGAACGGTTCAGCGCAGCGCCGAGAGTTCGTGCGATCGGCCCGACCACCTGGTCATTGGGTGCGAACAGATTGCCATCGCAGTTCCAGACATTAGCGCTGCTCGGCTTATTGAAGCTCGCCGCGAAGTTCCCCGAGCTATCGGTGAAATTCATTACGTTGCCAGAAGTCCGACCGGTGAAGACGATATTCGGTTGGTCAGTGAAAGGCCGAACTGTCAGCGGGGTGTTCACATAGGTGTTCCACGCCCGGTTGATCTCGGAGTCGAGATAACCGCTGTCGAGCAGGCCGACACCTGTCGCTTTACCCGCGGAAAGCACCCTCAGCACGGTGCCGTCACTGCGCTTGATCACCGAGCGCTGCCAATCCGGCAGAGCCTGGATCTGCTGCACAACATTATTACGCCCTTGCGCAACCAATTGTCCGCTGCGTTTTACCGAGCCGTTCTGCGCGGTAACGGTGACCGCGTGCGGAATGGCGAACATATCCACTTGGGAAGAATTGAGCCACAAGCCCTGATCGTTATAAGTAAATTCGGTGAAATCGAACAGGATGTTGTAGTTCGGGTCCGGCGGATTCGCAGCATCGGGCTGAACTAAACCGTCCGGAGTAAGCCGGAAATCCAGTTTGCTGCCGAAGGCCAAGTAAAGCCGTCCGGAGAAACCCCGGGGAACGAGCACCGAAGTCGTCCCGCCGATTCCCGGCCCCAGCATCGAAGCATCCGGCGCGGGCGACGGCGGAATAGAACCAGCAGGCCAGGGCTGGAAGTTTCCGGCCGGATCGACGTAGCCGAGTCGCCCGGTCCCGAGGTCAGTTCCCATCACATAGAGGTACAGCGTTTGATTCAGATCCGAGCCATTGCTGATCCTGAAAGTCAGCTTAGCTGCAGTGGCGGCCGCGGTCTGAGCCGAAGACAATGCCAGTGCTGTCGGCACCAGAAGTGCCGGTGCGGTGAGCAACAGTGCTCGTCGCGAAAATGGTTCCATAGTGATTCCTCTTTGAATGGTCTGGATAAATTTTCTGCGTTACAGAATGATATTTAGCATTAAAATTGCGCAAAAATACAGAAAAATTTATAAAAACTTTCAGTAAATTCCTCAGGGGAAATTTATGTAAGTATTTCCACGTAACTGAGGTGAGCCCCGGAAATATGCGTCAGATATTCCTCCGGCTCTTCGCTGCTGGAAAGCCTGAGTAGGTGTCCCAGCCATCCACAGCGCTGAGTTATCGAAGCAGCGGTCGCCCTCCGGCCAGGCGGCGGCGTGAGTACAGTGGAGTTATGACATCTCCGTACCGCATCATCGCTGTGTGCACCGGAAATATCTGCCGCTCCCCGATGGCCGAACTGATGATCAAGCAGGCTCTGCAACAGCATTTCAGTGAATCTGCGGTTGAACTGGACTCCGCCGGGACCACGAGCGGTGAGCAGGGAAATCCGATCGACCCACGAGCAGCCAGCGTTTTACGCCGTCATGGAATCAGCGAGTCGGGGCAACATCGGGCCAGAAAGATCCGCACGGAGGATCTACAGCGCAATGATCTGGTGCTGGCTCTGGATACTGATCATGCTGCTTGGCTGCGGCGTCAGTGCTCCCCGCAAGACAGCTCGAAAATCCATTTGCTACGAGAGTTCGACCCTCAGGCCGCTCCGGACGAATGGGGAATCGCAGACCCTTGGTACGGCGAGCTAGCTGATTTCGAGCAGTGCTATCAGCTGATCGCTGCCGCGCTTCCAGGCATCGTGGAACAGGTTCGCTGCTCAGTGGCCGGTCATGTCTGAGCCACCACTCACCGGCACGTCGCAGCGTTCGACGCGCAGACCGCTGCTGATCGCCATCGATGGCCGCTCCGGGGCAGGTAAGACCTCACTCGCGCTGGAGTTGGCGTCATTATTACGTGAACATCGAGAGGTTTCGCTCTTCCATTTGGAGGATGTCTACCCTGGCTGGAACGGCTTAGCGGCCGGCGTCGACCGTTATGTGCAGACCGTGCTGACCCCCTTAAACGAGGGAAGGGATGCGCGGTGGATCAGCTGGGATTGGCAGAACCACTTCGACGGCGCGGTGCGGGAGACAGCCGCCGCCCCGATCGTGATCGTGGAGGGCGTGGGAGTAGCACATTCCAGCGCCGCCGCTTTTCTCGATGTGGTGATCTGGGTGCACGCTGCGGACTCCGTTCGCAAAGAACGTGCGTTAGCACGCGATGGCGAGAACTACGCTCCCTACTGGGATCGTTGGGCGGCCCAGGAGACCGAGCTGCTCATTCAGCACGACCCTGCGGAAACAGCCGCGATCCTAGTCGATTCGGCCGCTGGTTCCACTCCTGTAGAGCCGACTGATGTGCTGCTTGCGCTGTGCGCCCTGCCTGAATTGAGTGGGCTGCTGGCGCCGGAGATCTCGGCGGAGAAGGAACACCGTTTGCGGGCCAGCAGTATGCCTTTCGAAGGCGATACCCTCGGTCTTTTCACTACCCTTTACGGTTCAGCAGAGCATTCCGTCTGGCTGGACAGTTCCGATGCGGCAGCGGCCAGCGGCAGGAATCGCTTCTCGGTGATGGCGGACGACGACGGCCCGCTCGGCCAATACGCCTGGCACAGCTCCGGAGTGACCCGGCAGAGTTTCCGCGGGGTTGAAGTGAAGATGACGGAGCCCTTCTTCCACTGGCTGGACAGGCGCTGGGGGTCTCGCCAGCCGGGAGCCGATCCAGTGGTAGAACGAATTCAGGGCGAACGCCCCGGAGTCGAGGCCGAACTCGGAGATCGAGGCTTTAAGCTGGGCTGGCTGGGATATCTCGGCTATGAGCTGAAACGGGAGACCGGCGGCACCGATCATCAAGAGCGCTCCAGCCAAGTGCCCGACGCCGCACTGATCTTCGCCGGTCGCGCCGTCGTGGTCGATCACCAGGAGAAGCAGCTCTGGGCCCTCAGCCTTGGCCCTGACCAGGATCACTGGGCCGAAACCGTGCAGGCTGCCGCGCGTTCGACGAGCACCCTAGCTGAAGCGGCACCCGAGCCGGCAACCGGACCGCCCACCGTGGCAGCGGCTCCCCGGGTGCGTGACGACGTCACTGCTTATAAGGCCAAAATCGCCCTGGCACAGGGGCAGATTGTGGAGGGTAACAGCTACGAAGTCTGCCTGACCACGGCTGTTGAATTCGAAGTCGACGCCGAGCCGCTGGTTCTGTACTCTCAGCTGCGCCGCACGAATCCGGCACCTTTTGCTTCGTATCTGCGCTTCGAGGGACTTGCTGTGCTGAGCAGCTCACCTGAGCGGTTCCTCAGTGTCAGCGGCGATGGCGCGCTCACTGCGGAACCGATCAAGGGCACCAGGCCACGCGATGTCGATCCGGTGAAGGATGCTGCACTCCATGATGAACTAGCTCATTCCGCCAAAGATCAGGCGGAGAACGTGATGATCGTCGATCTGATGCGCAACGACCTCTCGCATTTCGCCGAACCGGAATCGGTCAAGGTCAGCAGGCTCTTCGCGGTGGAGAGCTACGCTAGCGTGCATCAGCTGGTGAGTACCGTGGAGGCCCGGTTAAGGCGCGGGGCTTCTCGGGCGGAGGCTGTGTCAGCGGCTTTCCCCGCGGGCTCAATGACCGGGGCTCCGAAGATCAGCACAATGAACATTCTGGACGACCTGGAATCCCGGCCACGGGGTGTTTACTCCGGTGCGATCGGGTATTTCTCTCGCGATGGCAGCTGCGATCTTTCGGTGGTGATCCGCACGCTGGTACTTCAGGGCACGCTTATTGACGGCGGCGCTGCGAGCCGCTGGTCGGCCAGCCTAGGAGTCGGCGGGGCGATCACCGCTGATTCGGTGCCCGAAGAGGAGTGGCAAGAAGTGGGTGCCAAGGCGTCCGGTGTGTTGCGGGCGCTGGGGCTGGAGTTTCCGGCGGGGTAATTCGCGCGGGGAGGTTGGCATGGCGCGGTTGGCGCGGCGCGATTGGCGCGGAAGTACTGCGAATCACCAACTTGGACAAAGGGACACGGTCTCGGCCTCCGTTGAATAAGTAACTGAACCTAGCCCCAAAGGAATAATGCCACCTCTCAGCTGGGATCCGGTCAAACAACTGGAAAACCTGAAGAATCTCTGATCCTCCGGGCAACGGAGATTGACCCCTAACTACATGCCGGCGATCAATCCAAGTAACCAAGCCAGGCATGAGACCCTCGAGGTGGTTGGTAGGAACTCACAATAGTTCCTACCAACCACCTCATTCATTGCCCTCGCCCCGTTCCTTCCGATTCGGTCTCGGTCAACGCATCGAACCTCAATAACCAACAAAACTTTCCAATCGTCATCCGGAAAACCTGAAAGCAGAAGAAACCAAAGAATACGAACTACTGAACACGGTCGATGATCTCTCCTCCCCACCTACCCCAGGCATAAAATGACCCCGAAGGCTTCGGCACGCCCAAGGAGAGAATCATGAACATCGCACTCTGGATCGTCGCTGGACTGCTCGCCCTGGCCTATTTGGGAGCGGGCGGCGTCAAGATCATCCAACCCAAAGAAAAGCTGGTCGGGCAGATGGGCTGGGTGGAGAACGCCTCCACTGGCTTGGTGAAGTTCGTCGGTGCCGTCGAAGTGCTCGGCGCTATCGGGCTGATCCTGCCGCAGCTCACCGGCGTCGCACCGATTCTCACCCCGCTGGCCGCCCTTGGCCTGGTACTGATCCAGATCGGTGCCATCGTGGTGCATATCCGCCGAGCTGAAATCAAGAACCTGCCGGTGAATATCGTGCTCTTGCTGCTTGCCGCCTTCGTGATGGTGTTCCGCTTCGCTGGCTAAAACTCAACCAATAAACCTGAGCGGCTCAGGAACCAAAAACCAGTACGCTGAATTCATGCCCAGCACTTCATCGCCCAGTACTCCCTCATCAACTCAGCTCGTCTTTATCGACCCAGCTTTCCCTGCCGGGCGACTTGCCGATGCCAGCCAGCCCCAACTATTGGCCACTGATCTAGGCGCCACTCGCGGTGATGGCATCTTCGAGTCCCTGCTCGCGGTCGCCGGAAAGCCCAAAAAACTGTCTGCCCATCTGAGCCGGCTGGCCTCTTCGGCGCGTTTTCTCGAATTGGACATCCCCGGCGAGGAAGCCTGGACCGCAGCGATCGACACCGGGTTGAAAGCCTTCGACCAGCCGGAGGCCGTGGTCAAACTTCTGGTCACCCGGGGAATTGAAGGCGCAAACCTGCCGACCTCCTGGGTTCAGGTCTCCGCGGTACCCGAACTGGGCAAACAGCAACGCGAGAAGGGCCTCGACGTCATCCTGCTCGACCGAGGTTACGACGCCGATCTGGCACCGCGCGCGCCCTGGCTGCTGCTCGGCGCCAAGACGCTCTCTTACGCGGTGAACATGGCAGCACTGCGGTACGCGCACCAGCAAGGTGCCGACGACGTGATCTTCACCAGTGCCGACGGCCGCGTACTGGAGGGCCCGACGTCGTCCGTGCTGATCGCGAAACGGCACGGCAAGACAAAGCAACTGATCACCCCGCAACTCGATTCAGGCATTTTGCCCGGCACCACCCAGGGCGCGCTGTTCGCCGCGGCGCAGAAGGCGGGCTGGGAGCTCGGCTACGGCCCCTTGGTGCCGCAGGATCTTTTCGAAGCGGATGCGGCCTGGTTGATCTCCAGCGTCCGGCTGCTGGCTCCGATCAACCGGATCGATGGTAAAGAAATCGGCACGGTACAGAATCAGGCCGAGCTCACCGCCGAACTAAGCGAGATCTTAGCCGGTACTGAATGAACTGGCACCATCAGATACCACAGGGAACGGCTCCGCGATGAGCGGGATCCGGCCGCCCGGAGCACGAGGCCGGCTCAGCGGCGGGGACGAAGACGCACAGCGCGCGATCAATGCCCAGGCTCCGCAGATCCCGCACCTTTTCCGCAGGGTCTACGGGCTTTTCGCACCGTATCGTCGCTCGCTGATCCTGACCGCCGTCCTGGTGCTCGTCGGTGCGGCACTCACCGTGGTGCCGCCGCTGCTCACCCAGCGCGCTTTCGATGACGGGCTGTTCCCGCGCTCGGGTAAACCCGATCTGGCAGCACTGACCTTGATCGTCGGTGTGATGATCCTGGTCTATATCGGTTCGGCCCTGCTCAGTGTCTGGCAGACCTATCTGACCGCTTCAGTGGGCAACCGGGTGATGGGAGCCCTGCGGGTCAAGCTTTTCGGTCACCTGCAAGCGATGGATCTGAGCTTCTTCACCCGGACCAAGACCGGGGTGATCCAGTCCAGGCTGCAGAACGACGTCGGAGGCGTCGCCAGTGTGCTCACCAATACTGTCTCCGCGGTGCTCGGCAATACCGTGACCGTAATCGCCGCCTTTGTCGCGATGCTGCTGCTGAACTGGCAGCTGACAGTGGTCGCCGTCGTGCTGATGCCGATTCTGGTGATCGCGCAACGCAAAGTGGGCAAGATCCGGGCCAAAATCGCCACCCAGACCCAGGAATCGCTCTCCGAGATGTCCGCGATCACCCAGGAGACCCTGAGCGTCTCAGGCATCCTGCTGGCCAAGAGCTTCAATATGCAGAAGGCCGAGATCGATCGTTACTCGGCAGAAAACCGCAATCAGATCGGGCTGCAAGTCCGCCAGGCGATGAGCGGACAGTGGTTCTTCGCCATCGTGACTATTTTCCTCTCCTCGATTCCGGCAATCGTCTACCTCGTCGCCGGTCTGCTGGTGGACAACGGCTTCCAAGCGATTACCGCGGGTACTATCGTGGCCTTCACCACGGTCCAGGCGCGTCTGCTCTTCCCGCTCACCAGCTTGATGCGGGTTGCCCTCGACCTCCAGACTTCGGGCGCCCTCTTCGCCCGGATCTTCGAATACCTGGACCTCAAACCCGCCATCGCCGACAGCCCGGGGGCAGCCCCGCTAAGCGATCTGCGGCAACTGGGCAGGATCAGATTCCAAGAGGTCAGCTTCGCCTACCCGGATGCTCAACCCGGGGAGCGTCCGACCTTGGATAAGGTCTCCTTCACTATTGAACCCGGGCAGTTCGCCGCCTTCGTGGGCTCTTCTGGCGCGGGTAAAACCACCATTTCCTATCTGATTCCCCGGCTCTACGAAGCCACTTCCGGTCGTATTGAGTTCAGCGGTATAGAGGTGCGCGAACTGCTTCAGGATTCCCTGGTGGCGCATATCGGCATTGTCAGTCAGGAAACTTATCTGTTCCACGCCAGCATCGCCGATAATCTGCGCTACGCCAAGCCCGGAGCGACTCAGGACGAACTCGACCGGGCCACCCAGCAGGCCAATATCTACTCGACCATCATGAGCTTCCCTGAGGGCTTCAACACCTTGGTCGGCGAACGCGGTTATCGGCTTTCAGGCGGCGAGAAGCAACGAATCGCGATCGCCCGAGTGCTGCTGAAAGACCCCGCCGTGCTGGTTCTGGACGAGGCCACCAGCGCATTGGATTCGATCTCAGAACGAGTGGTGCAATCCGCGCTGGAGACCGCCTCACAGGGCCGCACCACGGTGGCCATTGCGCATCGACTGTCAACGGTGGTCGGTGCGGATGTGATCTTCGTGGTGGAACAGGGCCGAATCGCCGAACAGGGTACTCATAGAGAACTGCTCGCACTGAACGGCCGCTATGCCGCACTTTATGCTGAGCAAGCCAGACAGGCCTGAGCTCAAGACCCTGGCTCTGCTAGCCGACGAGGTCGAGCTGGTACTGCGCAATAAAGACATCATTTTGCCCGTCAACGCCACGCCATGTGTTAGCTTTGCGATGAGTAACGAGCGCCAGCACGCACTTTGGCCGAGGCCGGGTGCACTGCCCTGACTTGCTGGCCGGCAACCCTCGATTCCGGTGGGGTGCCTCAGGTGAATACTCGGCAACGTGAACGGGTTGCAAGCGTGGAGTTGCTGCGGCTTGCGCCTCAGGCAAAAGGAGAACAAATGGCTGACGCCCCCTTGACCTACCGGCTTCTGACCGGCCCCGATGATCATAGTTTCTGTCAGCGGGTCAGTGATGCGATCGCCGAAGGCTACCTGCTCTACGGCAGCCCCTCAGTGACGTCCAACGGCGGCCAGGTGATCGCCGCCCAGGCCGTGGTGCTCCCCGGTTTTAACTCCGCGACTGATGGGGAGGCGGCACAATGAGTTACGCCGGTGATCTGACCCCTGAGGAAGCCTGGCAGAAAGTTTCCGACGGCGCCGTCTTGGTGGATGTGCGGACCGAAGCGGAGTGGCAATTGATCGGCGTCCCAGACACCGCTTCACTCTCCGTCGAACCCCGTTTCGTGCAGTGGAACCTCGCCGGAGGGGTGTGGAATCAGGCCTTCTTGGATGAGCTCAAGGCCGCCGTGCCGGCCGATGCGGACATCGTTTTTCTCTGCCGTTCTGGCGCTCGCTCGGTGTCCGCCGCTGAAGCGGCCACCGAGGCCGGGTTCACCTCTTTCAATGTGCTGGAAGGCTTCGAAGGCGTCCCGGATGCCTATGGCGATCGCACCGTGAACGGCTGGAAGAACCGCAAACTGCCCTGGAAGAAGGGCTCATGAGCTTCAATCCGCTGGCCGGCGGCTGGTCCTCCGATACCCAGGCGGTCCGGGGCGGCCTGGACCGCACCGGCTTTCAGGAGACCTCCGAGGCGATATTCCTGAACTCCGGTTTCGTCTACGAATCCGCCGAAGCCGCGGAAAGGGCTTTCACGGGAGAGGACGAGAGATTCGTCTACTCCCGCTACGGCAATCCGACGGTGGCCACCTTTCAGGAACGGCTACGGCTCTTGGAAGGAACCGAGGCCTGCTTCGCTACCGCCTCTGGAATGGCCGCGGTCTTTGTGGCACTCGGTGCGCTGCTGGCTCAGGGGGACCGAGTGGTGGCTTCCCGTTCGCTCTTCGGATCGTGCTTTGTGATCTTGAACGAGATTCTGCCGCGCTGGGGAGTCGAGACGGTTTTTGTGGATGGCCCCGATCTGGAGCAGTGGCGGGAAGCTCTTTCGGTGCCGGCCACCGCTGTCTTTTTCGAATCACCGTCGAACCCCATGCAGGAGATCGTTGACATCCGCGCGGTCTGCGAACTAGCGCATGCCGCCGGAGCCCAGGTGGTGGTCGATAATGTCTTCGCCACGCCTTTGCTTCAGCGCTGCACGGAGCTCGGCGCCGACGTCGTCGTCTATTCGGGTACCAAGCACATCGACGGCCAGGGGCGGGTGCTCGGCGGCGCGATCCTGGGCAGCCGGGAATTCATCGACGGCCCGGTCAAGCAATTGATGCGGCACACTGGCCCTGCACTGTCCTCGTTCAACGCCTGGGTACTCACCAAGGGGCTGGAGACCTTGTCACTGCGGGTCAAGCACTCCTCGGCCTCGGCACTGGCCCTAGCTGAGTTTTTGGAGCAGCAGCAAGCCGTGGAATGGGTCAAGTACCCATTGCTGGCCTCGCACCCGCAGCACGAACTGGCTGCCTCGCAGATGAGCGCGGGCGGCACCGTACTCACCTTCGCGCTGAAAGGCGGGAAGCCCGAAGCTTTTGCCCTGCTGAATGCCCTGCGGGTGATCGATATCTCCAATAACCTCGGTGATTCGAAATCCCTCATCACACACCCCGCGACCACAACGCACCGCGCGATGGGCCCGGAAGGCCGGGCAGCCATCGGACTGAGCGACGGCGTGGTGCGGCTCTCGGTGGGGCTGGAGGATCTAGACGATCTGCAGCGGGATCTGGAACTGGCCCTCGGGCAGCTCTAGAGGCAATCGCCTCAGCACCACTTTTAGCTCATAAAGTGATGCTGAAGCGAACCGGTGGATCAGTCCTGGAAGTACTCGATCTCAGCGCCCAGGGTGTTGAGCCGCTCAGCGAGATCCTCGTAACCGCGTTCGATCACGTAGATATTGCGCAGCTCCGAAGTCCCCCGAGCGGCCAGCATGGCCAGCAGAATGCAGGCGGCCGGGCGCAGCGCGGGCGGGCAGCCCACTTCGGCTGCGCGCCAGCGGGTGGGGCCTTCGACGTCGATCCGGTGCGGGTCGAGCAGCCTCACCCTGGCGCCCAAGCGGTTCAGTTCGGTCAAGTAGATCGCGCGGTTCTCGTAGACCCAATCGTGGATCAGCGTGCTGCCCTCGGCGCAGGAGGCGATCACCGCGAAGAAGGGCAGATTGTCGATGTTCAGCCCGGGGAAGGGCATCGGGTGGATCTTGTCCGGCGCGGCCTTGAGCTGGGAGGGCAAGGTGGTGATGTCCACCAGGCGGGTGTGGCCGTTGCGCGCCACATACTCCTCGGAAGCTCGGTACTGGAAGCCCATCTGCTCCAGCACGGAGAGCTCGATCTCCATAAACTCGATCGGCACCCGGCGGATCGTCACCTCGGAACCGGTGACGATACCCGCGGTGATCAGGCTCATCGCCTCGATCGGGTCCTCCGAGGGAGCGTATTCGATATCTGTGTCGATCCTGGCCTTGCCCCGGATGGTCAGCGTGGTGGAGCCAATGCCCTCCACCTCGACACCGAGCCCCTGTAGATAGAAGCAAAGATCCTGCACCATGTAGTTCGGGCTGGCATTGCGGATCACCGTGGCACCTTCGCGGTGCGCCGCAGCCATAATCGCGTTCTCGGTCACGGTGTCCCCGCGCTCGGTCAGCACAAAGGTCCGGTCTTCCAGGTCAGCGGCGGGGGCCTGGACGGCGTAAAAACCGTTATGTGCCTCAACGGAAAGGCCGAACTGCCGGAGCGCCTGCATATGCGGCTCGACCGTCCGGGTGCCCAGGTCGCAGCCACCGGCGTACGGCAAACGGTAGAGCTCGCGCTCGTCGAGCAGCGGCCCGAGCAGCATGATCACGCTGCGCGTGCGGCGAGCGGCCTCGACGTCCATCGATTCGAGATCCAGCACCGCTGGGCGGCGGATTTGCAAGTCGTTGGCGTTCAGCCAAGTGCACTCGACGCCGATCGAGGTCAGCACCTCGACGATCCGGTTCACCTCTTCGATCCTGGCCAGACGACGCAACGTGGTAGTGCCGTGGTTCAGCAAGGAGGCACAGAGCAGTGCCACGCCCGCATTCTTCGAGGAGTTGACGTCGACGACGCCGGAAAGCTGATGCCCGCCGGTAACCCGCAGATGAGTCATCTTCGTGGAGGCCGTGCCACCAACGTTGACGATACTGCGGCCGAAGATGGTCTCCATCCGTTGGATCATCCGCAAGCTGAGGTTCTGCTTGCCCTGTTCCATCCGGGCCACGGCGCTCTGGCTGGTGCCCAGCTCCGCGGCCAGCTGGCCCTGCGTCCAGCCCATCTCAATCCGGGCATCACGGAGCAGCTGTGCAACGGATTCTGCGGTTTCCTGAATGTCAGTAGTCACACAAAGAAAATATCACAAAACGCATATCAATGACTAATACTTGAAGAAAATCCTGGTCAGCAGTGCTTTGTAGTCGATTTATGCGATAAATTTCTCAACGCGCCCACACCACGTTCCAGGCTCCCCAGGCCACGGAGACAGCGATGGCCAGCGCCGAGACCGCAACCCCGTAGCACAGGATCAGCAGATCTCTTGGAGAGAAGCTGCTTTCCCTGGCCCAGGTTCGTGCTTTACCACCGAATCCCCTGGCCTCCATAGTGACCGCCAGCCGGGTGGCCCGGCGCACCGATTGAATGAGCAGTGCCATCGCCTGCCCCAGATTGGCCTTCACCCGGCTGAACAATGAGCCGCTCGCCCCCACCCCGCGGGCTCGGCGCGCCATGCTCAGGGTCTGCCACTCCTCCGCCATCACTCCGACCAGGCGCATCGCCGCCAAGGTACCCATCACGAAACGCGGCGATAACCGCCATTTCTGGGCGAGCGCCGTCGCCAGATCGCTGGGATCGGTGGTGAGCACCAGGATCGCCGCAGGCAGGGCGATCGCCAGCCCGCGCACCCCGATGGCAACTCCCGTGGCCAAGGACCCTTCACTGATGCTCAAGTAACCCCAGTCCATCAGCACGCGTCCGGAATCCGCTGCGGCCAGCGCCGTCCCCCAAGCGGCCAATAGCAGCGCAATGATGACCGGCCAGATCCGCCGGAAGAGCGTCGCCCAGGAGACTCCGCTGAGCGGGAAGACCGCAAGCAAGCACAACAGTACGATGCCGCCGGAAACCCAATCCACTGAGAGCGCCAGCGAGAGGGTCAGCAGGAACACCGCACTCAATTTGCTGAGTGGGTTAGCTTCGGCCAGCCAGCCCCCATGCGTTATCTTCATAATATTTCTCGCTCGGCGGAGTTCGCTTCTGCGAGCCGAAAACGCCTGCTGCCGAGGGCTTGCAGGAACTGTTCGTCATGCGTCACTGAGATGACGGCGCTCCCCGTTTGCAATGCCGATCGGAGCAGTTCAACGAGCGCCCGCCAGGTGAGCGCATCCTGCCCGAAAGTCGGCTCATCGAGAATGAGCAGCTGCGGCCTGGCCGCCATCACGGTAGCCACCGAAAGCCTGCGCTTCTGCCCACCGGAGAGTGTGAAAGGGTTCGCCTCGGCCAGTTCTGTCAGCCCCAGCCCATCCAATAATTCATCGACTCTCGCATCGGTTTCCGCCTGGCTGCTCCGACGGCCCTGGTGCCGCAGCCCGAAAGCCAACTCATCCCGCACATTCCCGGTGACGAACTGGTGCTCCGGCTCTTGGAAGACGTTGCCGATCCGGCTGACCAGTTCCTTGGCCTTCCACTGCCGGGGGCGGGAGTCCAGCCCAGCCGACAGCCCGGGTTCCGCGTGCAGCAGCCCCGAGACAGGTTTCAGCAAACCGCCCAGGGTCAGCGCGAGGGTGGACTTGCCACTGCCGTTCTTCCCGGTGATGGCGAGAGCTTCACCCGAGTTGACCAGCAGCTCCAGGCCTTCAGATACGGCAATTCCCCGGCGTCCGACTCCCAGCGACCGCGCGCTGAGTAAAGCCTCACCGGGCGCCGCCGCAAAGGGCTCGACACGCGGCGGGTGATCCGGCACCCAGATGCCCTGTGCCGCCAAGGCTTCGCCCTGGCGGCTGAGCACCTCCGCTGGGACGCCGTCCGCCACCAGCTGGCCAGCCGAGTTCAGCACCAGAATGCGATCAACGTGATGCTGCCAGATTTCCACCCGGTGCTCCACCACGATCAGGGTCGCCGAGCGGTCCGCCAGCGCCGAGACCACGGCGTCCCGCACCTCGAGCACGCCTTCCGGGTCCAGATTGGCGGTCGGCTCGTCGAGCAGGATCACTCCGGGATGCATGGCCAGGATCCCAGCCAGGGCCAGTCGCTGTTTCTGCCCGCCCGAGAGCGCACTACTGGGATGGTTCATCGGCAGCTCAAGGCCCACCGCGCGCAGTGACTTCTCGACCCGCGGCCAGATCTGGTCCGGTGCCACCGAGAGATTCTCCGCGCCGAAGGCCACATCGTCACCGACCCGGGGCAGGATCACCTGGGTCTCCGGGTCCTGCTGCATCAGACCGGCCCTGCCACGACTCGCTCTGGGGTGGGCGCCGTCCAAGGTCAGCCTGCCGACCTCCTCAGCTTCGCCGTCGCCGAGCACCCCGGCCAGGGCATGGAGCAATGTCGATTTACCCGAGCCCGAAGGACCGAGCAGCAGGACCCGTTCCCCAGGTTCGATCGAGAAGTCCAGCTCTCGGAGCACCGGCTGAACTCGGTCGGCCCGGTTGAAGGACCAGCCCTCAGCGCTCAGCCGGGCGGCTCTGCGAACCTCGGTCATCGCCTTCAGAAGCTCGGCTCCCGGTGAGCATTTCTGGCACCCAAGCTGGAGAGCGCACCGGTGCGAGCCAGGCCCCGGGTCGCCAACCAGGAGAGCGCTCCGGCGATCAGCGCACCGGAGATCATGCAGAACACCAGGTAGACGGCCTTGAAATCCGCGGTGTATTCGATGTTCCAGCCCCAGGGCAGGAAGCAGTCGTTGATCCCGCAGAGCAGGCCAGCGGCAGCACCTGCGAGCACCGAGACGGGCAGTTTCCAGGAGCGGTAGCGGAAGGCCGCGAAGACCAGTTCGGCCCCGAGGCCCTGCAAGATTCCGGAGAGCAGCACGGTGCCGCCGTAGGGCGACCCCGCGAGCAGTTCACCCATCGCGGCAACGGTTTCACAGAACAGTGCGGCTCCAGGTTTGCGGATCACCAAGCCGCCGAGCACCGCCGGAATGAACCAGCCGCCGGACCAGAGGGCGCTGAGCGGCGGGTAGCCCGCGGAGAGCACACTGATCCCGGAGGCCAACGCCGACCAGGCCCAGAAAATGACGCCACCCGCGACGGCGATCACTGCGGCGACCACGATATCCACTACCCGCCAGCGGTAGCCTGTGCTGCTTGAAAGAGTGCTGGTCATGATTCCTCCTTTTCAGGAGGGGCGACGTATTCCCACACGCCGAAGAGCGCTCGACTCCCTTCGCCGGTACTAACCGGATCAGGTTCGAGGGTCTGCGGTGATCCGCACTCTCAGCGCCCACCGGATGGCGGCGCTCCCCTGTCGTTACTTTGCTGTGTAAGTTTACACCCGCTTAACCCACATCGAGTGTGCAGATCTACATCTTAAAGAGGCTTCAAAACGTGTAGATCTGCACACTCGACGGCTAAGTCTCAGGTCAGATCGCGGGACTTATTGAACTTGGCTATCGCGCGTTGCGCGCCACGACCGGTCAGGGTCTGAATGATCGCCGCCACTGTCGCCGAGACGATGGCGAAGGTCAGTGCGGACCGCAGGCTGTGTTCCAGGTTCTCCCCGTCCTTGGGCGGGGCGTTCCCGGTGGTCTTGGTCCACACCGTGTCCACCAGTTTGTTCGCGGCGAAGCCAGCGCCGAAGCTGATCCCCGCGGCCAGAAGTTTGAACAACAGATTCATGGCTTCAGCCTACTTCAGAGTTCCGGCCTGCGCGGTCAGAATGCAGTTGACCGGCTGTTGATAACTCAGCTGGGCACTGACTTGCCAGGCTTTGCTCTCGCCCGGCTGCACCGCTCTGAGCACTGCGACGCCGCGCGCCATCACGTCTGAGCTCGCGGTAGCCCAATCCACTGTGACCACTAGGTCAGCGGTTTGCGACGTCGAATTCGTCACCTTGCCATTGGCAGTGACCGGGCCGGCTTTGCTAGAGCACTGCGCCATCGTGGTGCTGGAGTGAATGCCTTTGACGCCCTCCAACTGAGGTATTTCCGGCAACTGCGGTGAGATCAGCCCCTGGGTCGCCTGGCTCACCGAAGCCGACGGCGTCGTACTGGTCGGGTTCTTGGACTCGCCCGGAGTGCAAGCAGCCAGCGCCAGCGGCATGAGCAATAGCGCAGCACCGAGGAGCCGCAGACGTTTAGCCTTCAAAACAAGATCATTTCCAGCTGGGTGTTTCATATTCTCCTAGGATTTGTTCCGACGGCGATATGCGCCGAGAACCACCAATAAAATGCCGATCAAGAGCACTGCGCCGCCCAGCCCGAAGAGCCAGATATTGTCGACCCCCGTATTCGGCAGTGGCTTGACCTTGGCATCCAGCGAGGTCTTAGTGCTCGACGGCGGTGAGACGACCGGCGGGTTGCCGTTACTGCTGCCTCCGGTAGCGGTCGCGGTATTGGAGACAGCCCCCGCCAGCACATCCGCTGCGGTGATCCGGTAAGGCTCAGAGCTACAGGTCACTGAACTTCCCGGAGCGAGTACCGGGACCGAGCAGTTGACCCTGACTCCGGCTCTGCTGAGCATCTGGTCGATCACCGAGACCTTGAGCAAGGTGGTGTTACCGGTGTTGCTCAAGGTGAAGCTGTAGCTGATCGTGTCCCCGGCGTCCTTGCGGCCGTTGCGGTTAGCGTCCTGCACCGCACCGGCCTTCTTGACCAGTTGCAGCCCGGGAGCGGGGTTCAGGTTCTCGGTCACCGAATCCGGGTCGCTGACGATCGGCTTGCCGTCCGGCGTCTTACCACTCGCGGTCGCGGTGTTCTTGACGCTGCCAGAGTCCACGTCAGCTTGGGTCACCGGGTAACTCGCACTGCAGATCGTGCTGGCCCCGGCGGCCAAGCTGGTCTCCGGGCAGCTGACCTTGACCAGCGGATCGTTCACCACGACGCCGGTCACGGTTCTGGTGCCGGTGTTGCTGACCGTGAAGAGGTACTCGATGGTGTCCCCGGCGTCGAGCTTGCCGTTCCGATTCAGATCCTTGGTGCCACCGATCTTCTTCTGCAGGCTCAGCCCGTCCCTCACGGTCAGCAGCTGGGTCGCCGCGGATTCCACCGAGTCGATCGTGGTGTCACCGAACTGCGCCGAGGCCTGTGCCGTGTTGACCACCTTGCCAGCATCGGCATCCGCCTGGCTGATGGGATAGCTCGCCGTGCAGTCCACGCTGGCACCCGGCGCCAGGTCAGTGCTCGGGCAGGAGATCCGCACACCCGCTGCGGCCAGCTTGGCATCGGCAACGCCGACTCCGGTCAGCGAAACGTTGCCGCTGTTCTTCACCGTGAATCGATAGTCAATGCTGTCTCCGGAGGCCAGTCGGCCGTCGTGGTTGAGGTCGTGGGTGCCCGTGATGCTCTTGACGAAACTCAAGGCGGGCTTTCGATCGAGGACCACCGTGTCAGTGGCTTCCGCCGGAGGAACAGTGCTGTTATCGGGTTTGACGCCGTCGACTCTCGCGGTATTGACGATGCTCCCGTTCTCGATGTCCCGCTGAGTGATGGTGTAGGTTCCAGAGCAGTTCATCGAGGCACCCGGCGCGAGCAGCGTTGATTCACAGTTCAGCTGGCCGGCCAGCATCGGATCTTCCAGTGCGATCCCCTTGATGCTCACCGATCCGCTATTGCTGATCGTGAAGTTGAACTTCACCGTCTCTCCCACGTCGATCTGGCCGTTGTTGTTCGCATCGACCGGCGCCTCGTGGGTCTTCTTGAGATTCAGCGCCGCATCGTTCGCGGTCGGGGTATTGACCGAATCCACGCTGCTCAGTTCGCTGTTATCCGGAGCCGTCGCGGTGGCGGTGGCCCTATTGATGGCCACCCCGGCATCCACGTCTGACTGCTTGAGGGTGTATACGCCCGAGCATTCCAGAGTCTTGCCCGGCTCGAGGGTCGCCACGGTGCAATTGAGTCCCGGGAGCAGCTCGTCGACCACCTTGACATTCTTCAGTGTGGTGTTGCCCTGATTGCTCGCCACCAAGGAGTATTTGATCTGATCGCCGGTATCGGTTTTGCCATTGGCATTGACGTCCACGATGCCGGAGACGGTCTTCTGCAATTCGAGTTGGTTGTTCCGCAGCAGGGGTTGTTCCACGCTCGCCCGGGGCGAGGTCACGGTCTGTGTTCCACCGGAACCGGGGATCGGCGCACTGGCGGTGGCGGTCGCGGTGTTGATCACCTCACCGGCGTCGATGTCGGCCTGGGTCAGCGTGTAACTGCCTTCGCAATCCACGCTGGCTCCGGGCTGCACATCTCCCGTCGGGCAACTCACGCTCACCCCGGTCAGCTGCTCAACGATCTGCGGGTTGCTCAGCGTCAGAGTGCCGATATTACTGACCCTCAACAGATAGTTCACCGTGTCCCCGGCGTTGATACCACCGCTGCCGTTGCTGTCCTGCACCGATTTGACGGATTTGACCAAGCTCACGGCGGGGTTGGAGTCTGTCGGCACGGTCACCGTTGATGGCGGGGAGGTCTTCTCGCCGTCTGGTCCGGTCGCTTTTGCGGTGGCGGTGTTCACTATCTTGCCGGCATTGACCTGAGCCTGAGTGACGGTGAGGCTTCCGGTGCACTCGGCGGTTTCTCCCGGGTTCAGGGCGTTCTTATCGCAGCTGGTATTTGTCACCAGTGGGTCGTTGATCTTGACGTCGCTGACCCGAGTGTTTCCGGTGTTGGTGACCACAAACTTGTAAGTCAGCGAATCGCCAGCATCGGTCAGAGTATTACCGTTGACATCGCCGTGGCTTTGCAGGGTTTTCAGCAGGCTCACACTGCTCGCTCGGGGAAGCGGAGTGGTCACTTCGTTGCTGTCGGCATTGATCTCGGGACGGCCCAGGGGAGGCGTCCCCGCCACTCTGGCCCGGTTCACCAGCTGACCGGCGTCGATATCGTCCTGAGTCAGGGCGTAGATGCCTTGGCAGGTGATCGACTCGCCGGCGGCCAAGGCGCTCTTGGGGCAGTTCACCGCCGGGAGCTTCGGATCCGAAACCACGACATTGTCCAGGCTGGTGTTACCGGTGTTGATGACGGTGAAGGAGTAGGCCACCGTCTCTCCGACATCAGGCAGATTATTGCCGTTAGAGTCCTGATAGTCCTTGCCCGCCTGCTTCACCACTGCCTTGCTGATCACCAGCTGGTCCGCCGCAGCGAGCGGCGTCTCGGTGCTGCTGCCGGGTGAGACGACGTCGGAGCCATCGGTTGCTTTCCCCGTGGCGGTAGCGGTGTTTCTCACCACGCCGTCGTCGAGGTTCTGCGCTGTGATCGGGTAGTTCGCGGCGCACTCCGCCACTCCTTGCGGAGCCAGCGTGGTCACCGGGCAACTGATCGTGGCCGCGGGAATCAAAGGATCGGCGACGGCGATCGAGTTCACCGTCGTGGTGCCCAGGTTGGTCACCGTGAAGGTGTAGGTGATCGTTTCACCGGGGTCGATCTGGCCATTGTTATTGGCATCTCGCGGAGCCCCGGCCTTTTTCAGGATGCCGAGCCTGTTGTTCGGAGCGATCGGCACCACCACTTCATTGCTCGGCGGCGAGGTGACCGGGACGTCGGTCCCGGGTGGCGTCGCGGTAGCGGTGGCGGTGTTCTTCACTGAACCGGCGTCGACGTTCTGCTGGGTCAGCGTATAGCTGCCGCTACACGTGGTCGATTCACCCGCCGGCAGGTCTGCGACCGGGCAGCTGATCGGAGCGCTGCCGAGCAGCGGGTCGTTGATCGCCAACCCCTTCATAGTCACGGTTCCGGTGTTGCTGACCTTGAAGGAGTATTCAATGGTGTCACCGGCGTCGACGAAGCCGTTGCCGTTGACGTCCACCGCAGAGGCGGCGCTCTTCTCTACCGTCATCCCCACTGTCGGGCTGAGTGCTGTGCTCG
Organism: Psychromicrobium ferritrahens; assembly: GCF_043789415.1. Lineage (NCBI taxonomy): Bacteria > Bacillati > Actinomycetota > Actinomycetes > Micrococcales > Micrococcaceae > Psychromicrobium > Psychromicrobium ferritrahens. Next base: position 1,448,306 of record NZ_JBDLLW010000001.1, read on the forward strand.
TCTGGTCGATGTTGGACTCCACTGTCTTGCCGCTGGGGTCCACGCCACTGGCGGAGGCGCTGTTTTGCACGCTGCCGCTGTCCAGATCGGCGGCGGTGATCGTGTAGTCCTTGGTGCAGACCATGCCCTCACCGGCGATCAGGACGTCCTTCGGGCAGCTGATCCCGTTCATAATCGAGTCAGCGATCGCCAGGAAATCGATGGACACATTGCCCTGATTGCTCACCGTGAAGGTGTAGCCGATCCGATCCCCGGCATCGACCCGACCGTTGCTGTTTGCGTCCTGTACCGGGCTGGCGGCTTTGTCGAAGCTGAGTTGGGCCTTGGCCGGGATCGGCGTGGTCACCTCACTGCCTGGTGAGGTGGTGCTGCCGCCGCCCGGCGTGCTGCCGCTGGCCGTCGCGGAGTTGAAGACAAAACCCTTATCGACGTCCGTTTGTTTCAGGAGGTACGAACTGGTGCAGGAAGTGCTCGCGCCGGGCGCCAAGGTGGGGGCCGGGCAGCTCACATTCTGAATCAGCCCGTCGTTAACCACGACGCCGGTCAGCGTGGTGGTCCCCGAGTTGGTCACCACAAAGGTGTAGGGGATGCTCTCACCGGGATCCATCAAGCCGTTGCCATTGGCATCGTTCCACTGACCGGCGGTCTTCTTAATGGTCAGGGAGTTCTGCTGCGGCACAAGCACCGAAGCGGTGGAATCAGCGGAGCCGACGGTTCCGCCATAGGGGTCCTGGGAACTGGCACTCGCCGTGTTGTCCACTTTGCCAGTGTTCACGTCGTCCTGAGTCAGGGTGTAACTTCCGGTACAGCTGGTGCTGGCCCCGGGAGCCAGTGTGTTCACCGGGCAGGTCACCGTGCCGATCTTGGGATCGATGACCGAGAAATCGCTCAGCGTGACGTTGCCGTCGTTGCGCAGCTCGAAACGGTAAGCGACGGTGTCGCCGACGTCGATCCGGCCAGTGCCATTGCTGTCGGCGGGAGCATTCGCTTCTTTGTCCAGGCTCAGCTTGCCTTCGCCGTGAGCGTCGACAGTTGCGGAGTCCTCAGGGGAAGTGATCGGATCTCCCGAGGGCGGGGTGGCGAAGGCCTTCGCCCGGTTCAGGATGGTCCCGGCATCGATATCCGCTTGGGTGATGGTGTACTGCGCCTGGCAGGTGGTCTCTTCACCCGGCTGTAAATCGGTCACCGGGCACTGCACCGAACCCACCAGTCCGTCGTTCACGCCCAGCAGGTGCAGCGTGGTGTTTCCGGTGTTCTTCAGCTTGAAGGTATAGGGCACCACATCTCCGGCCCGCACCGAGGTTCCACCGTTTTGATGCTGGATCGCCCCGGCGGTCTTCTCGAGCGAGAGACTGGGCAGCTGAACCAGCGGGACGTTGGCGGTATCCGGCAGGGATTCCACCGCGCTGTTATCCGGCGCGGTGCCGGTCGCGGTGGCCACATTATTGACTTCACCGCGGTTGAAATCCCCGGTTTGCAAGGTGTAACTGCCCTTGCAGGTCGCGCTCTGGCCGGGATCGAGCTGGCTCAGATCGCAGCTCACCGCGGTCACCAGCGGATCGTTGATCGCGAGGTTCTTAATGGTCACCGTCGAGTTGTTCTTCACCGTGAAGGTGTACTCGACGCTGCCACCCGCTCCGACCGTGCTCTGGCCCGGCGCCGGCTGTGGCGGTCCAGCGGTTTTCTGTAGCGTCAGCTCGGTCTGCGGCAGGATCGGGGTGGTGGTGCTGTCCTGCGGTGAGTCGACGGCGGTGCCAGTGGGATCCGTGGCGGTGGCGTGAGCGGTGTTCTGCACGGCCCCGTTGTTCACATCGGCCTGGGTCAGGGTGTAGGTAGCGGTGCACAACCGGGTCTGCCCCGGAGACAAGGCTCCGGCCGGGCAGTTCACTTGGCCGACTTTGGGGTCGCTGATCGACAGCCCGCTCAGCGTGAGCGCGCCGTTATTGCTCACCTCGAAGGTGTAGGCGATGGTGTCGCCCGCGTCGGTAACGCCATTGTTGTTGACGTCGGTCGGCGTAGCGGCCCGCTTGTCGAAGGTCATCGAGGCCACCGTGCTGGTGGGCGTGGTCACCGAGGACTGGTTGGAAGTCACCGGGCTACCAGCCGGGTCCTCGGCGTGAGCGGTGGCTTGATTGACCACTTTGCCGGCGTCGACATCGGCCTGCAGGATCTCGTAGCTCGCGGTGCAGGTCGCAATGGCGCCGGGAAGCAGCTCGGTGACCGGGCACTGTACCGAACCAGCCTTCGGATCACTGATCGACAGGGTGTTCAGCGCGACAGTGCCGGTGTTGCTGACCGTGAAGGTGTAAGGGATGAAATCGCCGTGGTCGGTGCGGCCGTTGTTGTTGTTATCGATGACTGCCCGGGCTTCTTTCAGCAGGCTCAGGCTGCTCAGCTGCGGAATCGGCACGCTCTTGCTCGACTGGTCAGAAGCAACCTCGGGGCGCCCGCCTTGCGGTGTGCCGTAAGCGGTGGCGATGTTGTTCACCACCCCGGCATTCAGATCGTCCTGGCTCAGGGTATAGCTGCCGGTACACGTCACGCTGCTTCCGGGGGGCAGCGCGCCAGCTGGGCAGCTGGCGCTGAGCTTATCGTCCTGAATCCGCACCGACTGGAGAGTTGAGGTTCCGGTGTTCTTGACCACGAAAGTATAGGGAATCGTATCCCCGGCGTTGATCTTGCCATTGCCGTCGGAGTCCACCGAGCCGGTCGAGTCCTTGACCAGGCTGAGCGAATCCAGCTGGCTGATCGGGGTGGACGTTGTGCTCGGGCTCGAAGTGGTCGCTTCACGCCCCGGAGGAGTTCCGGTTGCGGTGGCCGAGTTATCGACTGCCCCGGCGTCCACTTCGGCCTGGGTGATGGTGTGGCTCGCTGTGCAGTTGACGGAGTTCCCTGGCAGCAGGGTGGTGGCCGGGCACTGCAGTCCGGTCACTTTGGGATCGGTCACCAGCACCCCGCTGAGTGTGGTGTTTCCGGTGTTGGTGACCAGGAAGCTGTAGCCGATGGTGTCCCCGGCGTCGATCCTGCCGCTGCCGTTGGAGTCCAATGGCGCACCGGCGCTCTTTTCGACGGTGATGGCATCGAGCAACGGAAGGGCTTTGGAGTCGGTGGATTCGTTCGAGGTCACCGTGCTACCGCCGCTCTTCGCGGTGGCCGTGGCGGTGTTGTCCACTTTGCCGGCGTCGAAATCGGCTTGGCTCAAGGCCAGGCTACCGGTGCAGCTGGTCGATTCACCCGGTGCCAGGGCAACGGCTGGGCAGCTGATTCCGGGGATCTTCGGGTCGCTCACCGCGACGGTATCGACCGTGACGTTACCGGTATTGGTCACCGTGAAGCTGTAGTTCAGGCTATCCCCCGCGCCGCTACGGCCATCGCCGTTGCTATCGGTGAGGTCTCCGGCCTTCTTCAGCAGGCTGATCTTCGGCGTCTGAGTAATCGGCAGGTTCGTGGAATCATCCGCCGAGTTCACGTCCTGGTTCTGCGGGTCCTTGCCATTGGCGTGCGCGGTATTCCGAACGCTGCCGGAGTCCACATCCTCCTGGGTGATCAGGTAGCTGCCGGTGCAGGTCACTGTTTGCGAGGGTGCCAGGGTGGTAGCTGGGCAATCCACGCGACTGACCTTGCTATCCGCTACGTTGATGCCGGTCAAGGTCAGCGGGCCGGAGTTGGTCACCACGAAGGTGTAGGGAATCTGGTCGCCTTTGCCGATCACGCCGTCGCCGTCGCTATCCACCGGGGTGCCTTGCTGCTTATCGAAGGTCAATGAGCCGACCCCGGTGAGTGGCGTATCGGTGGTGCTGGGTGAAGAGGTCGAGCTGGTGTTGTCGGGTTTCGTCAGCGTACCGGTAGCCGAGTTGTCCCGGTGTCCGGCGTTCATATCGCCCTGAGTGATGGTGTAGTTCGCGGTGCAGGTCACCGAATCGCCGGGGGCCAGCGGAGCCAGCGGGCAGCTGATGGCGCCGAGCAGCGAATCGGCGACGGTCGCTTTGCTCAGCATGGTGGTTCCGGTGTTTCTGAAAGTGAAGCTGTAACCAATCGTGTCACCGGCATCGAGTCGTCCTGAAGCGTTCGCGTCGACCGGAGCGCTCGCGGACTTATTGAAGTCAAAGCTGGAGATCTGAGGTAGCGGCTTGCTCGCTGTCGAGGTATTCGATATCACCGCCTGGCCACTGCTGTTCTTGGCATTGGCGGTGGCGGAGTTATCCACTTTGCCGACGTCGAGATCGCTCTGCTTCAAGGTGTAGTTCGCGGTGCAGCTGGTCTTGGTTCCGGGTGCGAGGGTGCTCACCGGGCAGTTCACCCCGGGGATCTTGGCATCGCTGATGCTCAGCGTCGTGAGGGTAGTGGCGCCGGTGTTTTCGACGTCGAAGGTGTAGCCGATGGTGTCACCGGCATCGGTGCGGCCAGAGCCGTTGGCATCGGTGATCGCGCCGGCGGTCTTGGTCAGCTTGAGCGTGCTGGAGGTGTTGATTGGAGTGGTCACCTGGCTGGGTGGCGAGGTGATCGCGGTTCCACCGGGAGGGGTGCCGCTCGCGGTGGCGCTATTGGTCACCGAGGCCACGTCGATATCAGCCTGGCTGAGTTGGTAGCTACCCGTGCAGGTCACCGTGGCATTGGCCGCGAGCGTGGCCACCGGGCAGGAAACCGTGCCGATCTTGGGGTCGGCCACCGAGACCGAATTCAACACCGTATTACCGGTGTTGCGCACCAGGAAGCTGTAGAGCTGGGTATCCCCGGCGTCCACCCGGCCGGAACCATTGGTGTCCTGCAGCGCACCCGCTGTTTTAGTCACGGTGAGCGCCGGATTGAGCAGCACGGTGTTCGTGGTGGCGGTGTTGTTCGCCGGAACGTGATCGAACTCATTGCCCGAGACAGTAGCGGTGTTGGTCACGGTGCTGCCTGGAGCCGCGGCAGCCGCGACGGTGCCATTGACCGTGATGGTCTGGCTGGCACCGACGGCGAGAGTGCCGATCGGGCAGCTGATCGTCTGACCGTTGACGGCGCAAGCCGCACCACCGTCGAGCTGCGCAGAACCACCGGTAATACTCGACGGCAGGACATCCACGGCGGTCACACCGGTGGCGGCTTGCGGCCCATTATTGGTCACCGTGAGCTTGTACTGGATCGGGCTGCCGGCCACCGGGGTCTGGGTCACCAGAGCTTTGGCGATCTGTAAATCCGCAGCAGCAGCCACCAGGGTCTGCACGGTCTGCGAGGTGGAGGTCTTGACCGTATTGGACAAGGTATCGCGGTAGTTCATCGTGGCCTTGTTATTGATCTCACCGGCCGCAGCAGCCGCGGTCACCACGACACGGAAAGTCGCAGTAGTACTCACCCCGGGTTCGAGGGTGCCGCCAGCGCTGGCCGTTGCGCCGGTCCCCAGCCTGAAGGTGACCGTTTTACTGCTCGCAGCATATTCCGCCCGGTCGTCAGCGGCAGCATCAGTGAAGGATCCCGCGCCGGCACCGGAAGAGATCTTGAGCGAACCGGGCTGGTACTGAGCTCCCGCCGGAACGACGTCCTGCAACACCGTCTCCGGCGCATTGAGCCCGCCGCCATTGTTGACCGCGACGCTGTATTCCAGCACGTCGCCGACCTTTGCCGGGTTATTGCCGTTCAGGTTGGTGACGGTCTTATTCGCGATCAGGCAGGCGGCGTTGCCGAATTGGATGGCGTCCAGGAAGTTGCCGACGCTGGCGTTCCCGCCAGCCGACGAGATCGCCTCGAACTGGAAGCGCGTGGTGGTCTGACCGGCCGGAACAGTATAGATTCCGCTGTACTTGCCCCAGGCTGTATTACCGTCGCTCAGCCGCTGCTGCTGGATGGGATTGCTCGTGGTGCCGATCTTGACCGCCATCACATCAGTGCCTTGCCTGCCCCTGTGGGCCAGTGACCACTGGATGGTTTGCCCGGGAGTGGTCGGAATGTCCTGATAGAGCGCAGAAGCGAAGTTGGCGTTCAGCTCGACGAACTGACTACCCGATGAAGCGGGCACACCGTTGAAACCACTCTTCCAGAACTCGATCAGGCCGTCCGAGGCCGTGGTCTTCCAGCCAGGCACCGAGGATTGTGCGAAAAGCCCCCAGTTACCCGCCAAGACCGGTTGTTCAAAATCACCGTTGCTCAGGGTGATCGGAGTGGGGCAGCTGGTCGGATCCTGGGTGGCCGGCGGTGCCGCTAAGGGCGCTGGATCTGCCGGTGCCGCCACCGAGTTCTCAATCGTCGGAGTCACCAGGGAGGCCCCGAGCGAGAGGGTCAGCACGGCAATGGAGGCGACGACGGTGTGCGCCGCGCGTTTCACGATTGACCGGTTCCGAGAAGTAAAAAGCTGGCCGCTGAAAGGCGTTCTCCGCGCACTAGAAGTGCTGCCAGCCCGCTGATTTCGTGGTGTCATCTGCCCTCGTCCGTCTCTGCGTCTGATCTCCCCCACGAGCCTCAGCTACCTGGCACGATATTATCCTAAGCATCCGCTAAGCCCTAGCAACAAAGCTTGCGACAAAGACTTCAGCCCTTGGACTCTTTTCGAGCCGCGGCCTCCACCACTTCATCGAGGTCGTCCTGGCTCAGGGTTTCGCGGTGCAGGTGCTTGGTGCGATAACCAGCCCGGCCCACCATATGAGCTGAGACGGGCACGGTGAGCAACTGAAAGATCCAAGCGATTAGCAGAACCGGCAGCACTTCCCAGCGCCGCAATTGCAGGGCCATCGCCAGCAGCAGCAGGAACAGGCCGAGCACCTGGGGCTTGGTCGCGGCGTGCATCCGGCTCATCAGATCGGGAAAGCGGATCAGACCAATGGCGGCGGCGAGTGAGAGCAGCACGCCGATCACAATGCAGACCGCAGACACCAGATCTAAGACGTCGTTCCCGCTCAACTCTTTCTCCGATCCGAGACATAGCGTGCCACCGTCACCGAGCCGATGAAGCCGATCACGGTGAGCGCCACCAGTAACGGCAAGTTGTTCAGATGCTTATTGAGCGCCATATCGGTGGCCAGTGCAGCAGAAAAAATCGCCAGCAGAACATCCGCCGCGAGCACCCGGTCGAGCAGTGAGGGCCCCACCGCAATACGATAGATGGCACCCAGTGCAGCCAAGCTGAGCACTACTCCGACAATCCAGAACACCGCCGTCATGAGCGGTACACCGAAGATCATCATGAGACCACCTCGCCCTTGCTCTTTAGCTGAGTTGCCGACTCGGCGCGCAGCGCGGCAAGCTCCGCTTTGCTCCCCATCACCCGGATCAGCCAGGCTTCCGCAGCCCGCACCTCTTGACGTACTTTCTGCACTTCCTCGGGGGTGCTCACATTGAGCACGTGCAGATACAAAGTCGACGTCGACCGGTCCACCTCAACCACCAAGGATCCCGGGATTAGCGAGATCACATGGCTGGTTGCGGTGACCATCAGATCGGAGTGGCTGCGCAGCGGCACCGCGACCACGGCATTGGTGATCCGGGGCCCCCGGGTCAGGGCGAAATACGCCACCTGGGCACTTGCCTTGACGACTTGCCAGAGGAAAACCGCCGCATAGCCGAGAAAGTAGAAGGGGTTGAACCGGCCGCTCAGTTCCACCGGGGGCAGGTAGAAAAGCCTGGTGATCAGCAGGGCGAGCAGAGCACCGAAGATCAAGTTACCCGGGCTGAAATCACGCCAGAGCGCGGCCCAGACCAGCACGAGCCAGATCAGCAGCGGCAATTCCTGTTTAAAGGAGATCGGTTTGCGGCTCATGGCTTCACCCCCGTGTCGGCGTTCTGCTCAAGCGCGGCCACGCCTTCGTCGCCCAGCACGGCGTGCACGTAGCTGGTGCGCTGCAACATCTCCTGAGCGGAAGCATCCGCCAATTGCACGAGCGGGCCGGCGAAGACGGTGAGCAGCAGGCCCATTCCCACCAGGCCGATGGTCGGCCCCACCATCATCCGGGGCAGCACGGTCTTGGTTCCGTTGGAGGAGCCCGCGAGCAGCACCGGATCGGGGAACTCGGCGTCTTCAGGACGGCGCCAGAAGGCTCTGTTCCAGACCCTCGCAATGGCCAGCAGGGTGAGCAGGCTAACCGCTACCCCACCCGCCACCAGCACCCAGGCCAGTGGAGTGCCCAGATCGACGCCGGCCTGGAGCAGCCCGACCTTGCCCAGGAAGCCGGAGAAGGGCGGGATTCCCGCCAGGTTCATCGCCGGGATGAAGAACAGGAACGCCAGCAGCGGGGAGAGCTTCGCCAGCCCGCCCAGACGCTCGATCGAGGTGGTGCCACCACGTCGTTCAACCAAACCGGTGACCAGGAAAAGACTGGTCTGCACCGTGATGTGGTGGATCACGTAGTAGACCGCGGCACCCAGACCGATTTTCGAGGAGAGCGCGAGCCCGAAAACCATATAACCGATATGACTGACCAGGGTGAAGGAGAGCAGACGTTTGATATCGGTCTGCGCTATGGCGCCCAGGATGCCGACCACCATGGTCAGCAGCGCCACCACCATGAGCAGATTATTCAGATCCTCGCTGGGGAACAGTAGCGTCTCAGTGCGCACCATGGCGTAAACGCCCACTTTGGTCAGCAAGCCGGCGAACACCGCGGTCACCGGAGCAGGTGCCGTCGGATAGGAGTCAGGCAGCCAGAAAGACAGCGGGAAGACGGCTGCCTTGATGCCAAAGGCGATCAACAGCATGAGGTGCAGCAAGGTCTGCGTACCGGGGTCCAGATGCGCCAGTTTGACCGCGAGATCAGCCATGTTGATGGTCCCGGTGGCGCCGTAGATCATCGCGATGGCGATCAGGAACAGCAAGGAGGAGACCACGCTGACCACCACATAAGTCACTCCCGCGCGCACCCGCGGTCCGGTGCCGCCCAGCGTCATTAAGACATACGAAGCAGTGAGCAGGATCTCGAAGCCGACGTAGAGGTTGAAGAGATCGCCGGAAAGGAAGGCATTGGAAACACCCGCCATCAAGATCAGATAGGTCGGGTGGAAGATCGAGACCGGGCCTTCGGAGTCGCCATCGGCAGCACCCTGCCCAGTAGCATAGATCAGCACTGCGAGCCCCACCGCTGAGGAGACCACGAGCATCAGCGAGGAGAATTGATCCACTACCAGCACGACACCGAAGGGCGGCATCCAGGCGCCGAGTTTCACCGCGACGGTGCCGCCGTCCCAGACCTGGGCGAGCAGGCTGATTTCCAGCAGCAAGGTGATGCTGAGCAATGCGATGCTGACCGTCTGCTGAGCCTTGGGGTGCCTGATCAGCATGAAGGTCAGGGCCGCGCCGAAGATCGGCAAGACGACGGCGAGCGGGGTCAGGTCGGTGAAGTTCACTGCTTACCCCTTCCTTTTGTCGTCTCATCGAATTCCGTGGTCTCCAACGGGATCTCCACGTCCTCTTCGGCATCGAAGCTGGGCTGGTTGGCCACCCTGCGGTCTTCGAGGTCGTCCTGGACTTCGTCCTGGCGGGCCAGGATCCAGGTCCGGTAGATGATGCCGAGCATGAAAGCGGTCACCGCGAAGGAGATCACGATCGAGGTCAGGATCAGCGCTTGCGGCAGCGGATCGTTATATTCCCCGGGCTGAATATCTTTATCGAAGAGCGGTGCGAGAGCGGCGTAACCGCCGGTGGTGAGCAGCAGCAGGTTGGTGCCGTTGGCGAGCAGCATAAGACCCATCAGCACCCGGGTCAGACTGCGCTCCAGCAACAGGTAGATGCCGACGGCGTAGAGCACTCCCATCACGAGCAGCAGGGTCAGATTGACGCTCACTCAGCCCTCACCTCCTGCTCTTCTAGAGTGCCGAGTTCTTCGCGTTCATCGATCTCGGCACCCAGGCTGCGCAAAACATCGAGCACTAGGCCGACCACCACCAGATAGACCCCGATATCGAAGAGTGTCGAGCTGACAAATTTGATGTGACCCAGCACCGGGAGGGTGATATCCACGATGAAGCTCTGAAAGATCTGACCGCCGAAGAACAGCGGCAAGCCGCCGGAGAGAGCGGCCACGCCGAGGCCCGAGCCGAGCAGCGCACCGGCACTGATCGGGGTTGCTTCGGCCAATTCCACCCGGCCCCCGGCCAAATATCGAATGGTGAGCGCCAGCCCCGCCATCAGCCCACCGGCGAAACCGCCACCGGGGAAGTTGTGCCCAGCGAGCAGCAAGTACACCGAGAAGATCACCATGGAGTGGAAGATCAGCCGAGTCACCACTTCGAAGATGATGGAGCGCCGCTCCGGGGCCAGAGTGCGCCCAGCCACCAACCAGACATCACGGCTCGCGGTGGCGAAACGCCGGGCCAAAGTGAGGGCAGCGGCGTCACGAACGCCGTCCTCCGGATGCTCCGGACGACGTCCCACGCTGCCGCTTTCAATCCCGGCGGCCCGAGGCAGCGCGCGCCCCCGATTGTGCACGAAGATCAAGCTGGCTACCCCGGTGGCAGCGATCGCCAGTACCGAGATTTCACCGAAGGTGTCCCACGCCCGGATGTCGACCAGGGTGACATTGACGATATTCAGCCCCCCACCTTGGCCGTAGGCGAGTTCTGGGAAGTTCAGCGAGACCGGAAGATCAACCCTTGACCCCAGTGCGACGAGCGCCACCACGACCATGGTGGCTCCGAAGGCGATGCCGATCAGCATGCGCAGCAAACGGTGCGAGCCAGTCGTGCGATTGCGCAGTTCCGGTGGCAGGGAGCGCATCGCGAGCACGAAGGCCACCAGGATGATGGACTCCACCAGCATCTGAGTGAGCGCCAGGTCTGGCGCCCCCTGGAAAGCGAAGATGAGCGCAATCCCGTAGCCGGTGACCGAGACCATGAGAACCGCGAGGAAACGCTTATTGGCGCGAGCAGCGGCTAGGGCGCCGATCACGATGAGCACCGCTGCGACGGCCTGAGCGGGCGAACCGGGATCGATCAGATAGAGCTCGGGCAGCGGACGTCCGGAGAGCACGATGGCGACGATATTGACCACTACGGCGGTGGACAGAATGACCGCGAGGTAGAAGAACAGCGAACCGCGCTGGGTGCGACCGGTGATCCAGACCGCGGTGTCATCGAGCGCTCCGATGATGTTCCGGTAACCCTTCTCGGCGTCGATCAGCGGGTACAGCCGATCCTGAACGCGCCCCACTCGGTCTCGGGCCAGGAAGAGCAGCACACCGAGCCCAATCGCGATGGCACTCATTCCGAGCGCCGCATTGAATCCGGAGAACGCCGCGAGATGCGGGGTTTCCTCACCGTGGAATTGCTCCACATAGGGCTCGATCCAATGTTCGATCGGCCCCGGCCAGAGGCCGTACAGCACACTGAGCAGGGCCAGGATCGCGGGGGCCGCCAGGAATTCCGCCGGTACCTTCTTAAAGACCGTGGACATGCCCTTGGCCTTTCGAGCGAAGCCTCCCCAGAGGAAACGCGCGCTGTAGGCGAAAGTGAGGGCAGAGCCGATCACTACAGCCGCCAGCAGCCATGGATTCCCGTAGTCCAAGAGCGCCTCGAACACCGATTCCTTGGTCACGAAGCCGGCGAGCAAGGGAATGCCCGCCATGGAGGCCGCGCCGAGCGCTGCCACTACTCCGAGCGCCGGCGCTGACTGGAAAACTCCGGAGAGCTTGCGGATATCCCGGGTGCCGCTCTGGTGGTCGATGATCCCGACCACCAGGAACAAGGTCGCCTTGAAGAGGCCATGCGCCAGCAGCAGTGCGAGGCCTGCCGTCGCGGCTTCCGGGGTGCCCAGCCCGACCACCAGGGTGAGCAGGCCGAGCTGGCTCACCGTGCCGTAGGCCAGGATCAGCTTGAGATCGTATTGCCTGAGCGCTCGCCAGCCACCGACCAGCATGGTGGCCAGGCCGAGAGTCAGGATCGTCGGCTGCCAGAATGGCGTCTCGGAGAACGCCGGAGCGAGCAGCGCGATCAGATAGATGCCGGCCTTGACCATTGCCGCGGCGTGCAGATAGGCGCTCACCGGCGTCGGCGCAGCCATCGCGCCGGGCAACCAGAAGTGGAAGGGCACGAGTGCGGATTTACTCACCGCACCGATCAGGACCAGCAAGATGGCGACGTCGACCACGGTGCCGGTCGGCGGATGCTCCAGGAGCTGCGAGATCCGGTAGCTTCCAGCACTCTGGCCGATCATCACCAAGCCGAGCAGCATGGTCAGGCCGCCGAAGGTGGTCACCATCAATGCCTGCAGAGCGGCCCGGCGAGCCGCGATGCGAGTCCGCGAATAACCGATCAGCAGATAGGAGAGGATCGTGGTGAGTTCCCAAAAGATGAAGAGCAGGATCAGATCGTCGGAGACCACCAAGCCGAACATCACCCCGGCGAAGCCCAGCAGCTGGGCACCGAAACCGGCCCCATGAGCTTGGAAAGCGCCGTCGTTCGCCTTGAAATAACGGGCGCAATAAGCCAATACCAGCGCCCCGACGCCGAGTACCAGAAGCGAGACGACCCAGCTGAGCGCGTCCATCCTGAAGGCCAGTTCCATGCCGAAATCCGGGATCCATGGCACGGTTTCGGTGGGAAGATCTCCGGAGTAGACGGCATCGTGCTGGCTGAGCAGCCAGATGAAGGAACCGGCGGGCACGGCGGCTAGCAGATAGAAGCTATTGCGGCCGAAACGCCGGAAGAAAAAAGGCGCGATAAATGCCATCACAAAGTGAATGGCAAGAATCACTAGCACGATCGGCTCCACCTGTTGGATGCGGTCGGTCGGATTATCTATTCTAGCAATGGGTTGCCTCACCGAATGACCTTCGAGTTCTCTACGAGTTATTCGTGGAACTTCTCCGAGTTGACCTCAGTCGCCTGTAGCATTCACGGTATGAGCGACGTCACCATGGCCCAAGCAGCTCCGAAGCGACGGCAGAGCCACTGGGGACAAGTCCTCGCCTGGGCTTCCTGGGACTGGGGCTCGGCGGCTTTTAACGCCGTGATGACCACCTTCATCTTCACCGCTTTCTACCTGACCACAGACATCTTCGGTGGTGCTGACTACACCTCCCAGGTGCTGGGCTGGTGCCTGGGAATTGCCGGGGTGCTGATCGCATTGCTCGCCCCGGTGGCCGGGCAGCGCAGCGACCACAGCGGACGACGCCGGCTCTGGCTCGGCGTCAACACCCTCATCGTGGTGCTGCTCACCGGCAGCTGCTTTTTCGTGCTGCCCAACCCCTCGTATCTGCTGCTGGGCTGCTCGCTGCTCGCGCTGGGACACGTTTTCTCCGAATTGGCTTCGGTGAACTACAACGCCATGCTGCTGCAGATCTCCTCGCCCAAGACCATTGGCCGGATCAGCGGAATCGGCTGGGCCTTCGGTTACCTGGGCGGGATCGTCGCCTTGCTCATCCTCTACTACGGCCTGCTCTCACCCGAGGTCGGCTTTTTCGGCATCTCGGATGAGAACTTCAAGTACCGTTTCGTCGCGCTCTTCTCGGCGGCCTGGATCGCAGTGTTCTCCCTCCCGGTGCTCTTCGCGATTCCGGAGAATCACGCCGATCCGACGGCAGCGAAGCTCGGTTTCCTGGCCTCTTACCGCGAGTTGTTCCGCACTATCGGTCGGCTCTGGCGGGAACAGCGGCATACCCTGTACTTCCTGATTTCCAGTGCCATCTTCCGGGATGGCCTGGCAGCGATTTTCACCTTCGGCGCGGTGATCGCCGTCGGAACCTTCGGCTTCGCCAAGGGCGATGTGCTGATCTTCGCGATCGCCGGAAACGTGGTGGCGGCGATTGGAGCGTTCTCGGCGGGTTACTTCGACGATAAGCTCGGCCCCAAGACGGTGATCGTCATTTCACTGATCGGTTTGCTGGTCTCGGCGGTGGTGTTGTTCTTCAGTTCGGGCAAGACCATCTTCTGGATCTTCGGGTTGCTGCTTTGCCTCTTCGTTGGCCCAGCGCAGTCTTCGGCTCGGACCTTCGTCGGACGCCTCGCACCCGGTGGAGGAGAGGGTGAGCTCTATGGGCTTTACGCCACCACAGGCCGGGCGGCGTCCTTCATCGCCCCGATCCTCTTCGCCAGCTTCATCGGCTGGTTCGGCAGCCAGCGTTTCGGCATCATCGGTATTGGCATCGTGCTGTTAGCCGGGCTGCTCCTGCTGCTCCCGGTCAAGCGCCCCGCCCAAGGCTGAGCCCCTTTCGCCTCCCGCCGAGTGTGCAGATAACCATCTTTTGACCCGGTTTTAAGATGTAGATCTGCACACTCGATACGGAGGTTGCCAACCGCGAGCCTTCAAAAGCGGCCACAACTGGCGCATCACGCCCTCGTATCCCAGCTCCCGCACCATTGCACGGCTGACCCGGATCGAAATCCACCCGGCCTTAGCGGTTTCGTTGTCGCGACGCGCGTCGAAGGCCTGCTGTTCGACGCTGAGGTGATGACCGCCGTCGTACTGCACGGCTACCTGGAATGCCCGAAAAGCCAGGTCCGGCCAGGCGACTTCGTTCCCTCGATCGTCCCGGATCGCGACGTTCAACTCAGGCTCCGGCAGGCCGACCCGTAGCGCGGCGAGACGCAAATACGTCTCTGGAGCCGAATCCGCCCCGACCCGGATCAGCCCCAGGGCGACTCGTGCCTTGCGGATCCCACGTGCTCCGGAGTGTTTGCGGACGATGGCGGCCAGCTCATCGAGGTTGAGTAAGGCCGGTTTAGCGGGGCCGAAGGGACGACTGTGGCAGCAGACCAAAGCATCGCCAACCGCAACCAGTTCATCGATATCCAGCAGCGCCGCCAGATCCAGCCAGGTTCGGCTCGGGCTGGTAAGCGGGATGCCGGAACAGTCAGAGATCTCGTCACAGCTGAGCTGCAATCGATGCCCGACCACTCCGAAACGACGCGGAACCACCGAAGAATTGACCCGTGCCAGGTGCACCCGCTGTTCGCCCTGTGCCCATGCGGGCAACGGCAGTCCCCAGAGCCGTGCAGCAGTGCCCCAGCAGGCCACCGAACCAGGGCTCAATCTGAGCAGAGGTGCCACGATCCGATGAAACTCTTGAGCCGCACCCCACGGCACGCGAATACCTCGGCTCGCGATGAACAGATCTCTTCCCTGCAAACGACCTCGGCTCAGCTCAGTGGCTTCGGCCAGCGCGAAGGATCGACCGTCTAAATGCGAAGGAAGTGCGCGAGGAGTTCTCATCCCTCCATGGTGGAAGCTCCGGCAACCCAACCCGGAGTTTTCCACAAGCAAAACGTCCTGGCAGCCGAAAAACTTCATCGAGTGTGCAGATCTACATCTTAAAACCGGGTCAAAAGATGGTTATCTGCACACTCGGAGTTAGAGGGAAGTGCGGTGGAAGTTCAGGTAGCTGCGTGAGGCGGTCGGGCCACGCTGCCCCTGGTACCGGTTGCCGTACTCACCGGAGCCATAGGGGTGCTCAGCGGGTGAAGAGAGCTGGAAGAAGCACAGTTGCCCGATCTTAGAACCTGGCCAGAGCTTGATCGGCAGGGTCGCCATATTCGACAGTTCAAGGGTCACGTGACCGGAGAAACCTGGGTCGATGAAGCCAGCCGTGGAATGCGTCAGCAGCCCCAGCCGACCCAGCGAGGACTTGCCCTCCAGCCGAGCGGCGACGTCGTCCGGCAGGGTGACCGTCTCGTAAGTCGAGCCGAGCACGAACTCACCGGGATGCAGGATAAAAGGCTCATCATCGGCCACCTCGACCAGCCGGGTCAGCTCGGGCTGCTCCTCAGCAGGATCGATATGCGCGTATTTGTGGTTGTCGAAGAGCCGAAACAGCTTGTCGATCCGCACATCAACGCTCGAAGGCTGCACCATGGAGGGCTCGAAGGGGTCCAGGACAATACGCCCGGCAGCAATCTGGGTTCGGATATCGCGGTCTGAGATCAGCACAGTTATAAATTAGCCTATTTCGGCTCGGGGTGGGTTTGACCGATTTCGGTCCGGACCGCGAACAGCTCTGGGAAGAAGGTCAGCTCCAGGGCGCGCTGCAAGAACCCCACTCCAGAAGAGCCTCCGGTGCCGGTTTTCATCCCGATGGTGCGCAGCACCGTCTTCAGATGACGGAAACGCCAGAGCTGGAAATTGTCCTCCAGATCAACCAATTCTTCGCAGGCTTCGTAGAGATCCCAATTGGTCTCGGTGTTCTCATAGATGGTCCGGTAAATATCCACCAGTTCGGGGGAGAAGACATGGGCCTGAGTGACGTCGCGACTCAACAACCCTGCGGGCACCGGGAACCCGCAGCGAGCCAGCAAGCGGATGAACTCGTCGTAGATGCTGGTCTCGTTGAGCAGGCGGCTGAGTAATTCCGCGGCGACCGGATCGGACTCGAAAACCTTGATCATCCCAGCGTTCTTATTGCCCAACAGGAACTCAACGGCCCGGTACTGGTAGGACTGGAACCCCGAGGAAGCACCCAAGTCATCCCGGAACTGGGCATATTCAGTGGGCGTCAGGGTAGCCAGCACACTCCACTGCTCGGTCAGCGAGCGCTGAATGTGCTTGATCCGGGCGATGCACTTCATCGCCATCCGCAGATCGTCATCCTGTAAGGAGAGCCGTACCGTGCGCAACTCGTGCAGCACGAGTTTCAGCCACAACTCGGAGGTCTGGTGCTGAATGATGAAGAGCATCTCATCGTGGTGCTCCGGAACACTCACCGGGTGCTGCGCGCTGAGCAGCTCATCGAGCGCCAGATAGCGACCATAGCTCATTTTGTCCCGGAAGTCGGTCTCGATGCCGGACTCCAAGCTGCGCGTATTCTTCTTCACCGTCACTCCTCCAGAGTACGCCGACGCGAGCTGAGCAGCATGGCGTCGAGCATGACCCCCTCGGGATCAAGGGCGCTAAGCGCCGAAGCCACTGGCGAAGTGAGCGCACTGTGTTCTTGATCACAAGAGAATCATTCTCAATAGGTGATCTCTTAGATTAGGTTTACCAAAGAAACACCATCGGAGGGAGACCGACATGCTCGAAGAGAACAGGGACTACGGCACGGTGATCATCGGCGCTGGACACTCAGGTCTTTCGCTGGCTTGGGAGTTGAAACAGCGCGGCGAGCGGGCAGTGATCTTCGAGCGGGACAGTGCGATGCACGCCTGGAAAGATCTGCGCTGGGACAATTTCACCCTGGTGACGCCGAATTGGATGTGCCGCCTGCCCGGCTACAGCTACCAGGGTGAGCTGCCCCACGGCTTTATGAATCGAGAGGAGGTCTACTCCTGGCTGCAGGCCTATGTGCAGCTGGTTGACGCCGAGATTCACGAAAGCGTCGAGGTGCAGTCAGTCTCGCGCACCGAGGTGGGACTGAGCCTGCAGACTAGCCAGGGTACCGTGCGAGCCCGGGCGGTGATCGTAGCCACCGGTGGAACTTTCCAATTACCGCGGTTCCCGGCCTCGGCGGAGCTCTTACCCCACACGATCCAGCGATTGCACTCGCTCGACTACCGGAATGCCGCCCAACTGGCGGAGGGTGCGGTGCTGGTGGTGGGCTCCGCACAATCCGGAGCTCAGATCGCTGAGGATCTGATGCTCGAAGGCCGGGAGGTCCACCTCGCGGTGGGCGACGCGGTGAGGACCTCACGCTTTTATCGGGGCCGCGATGTGATGGATTGGCTCGATCTGCTGGGCCGCGCCGGCATGCTCAGCGGTGGCCCGCTGGGCCGTCAAGAGCTTGCGACGTCGCCCTATGTCACCGGTCGGGACGGCGGCCGCGATATCAATCTCTACAAGTTCGCCGAGCAAGGAATGCGACTCTATGGTCGGCTGGATCGGGTGACGGCTAACACGATTCACTTTGCCCCGACTCTGAACCGGTCACTGCGGAAGGCGGAGGCCTTCAACAACGGATTCAAAGACATGGTGGATACCCTCATTACAGCTCAGGGCCTGGAACTGCCGGATGAGAGTCGCGAAGCTGCCAGCGCCGAGCTCGTGGAACCGGAAGTACTGGATCTGGACGCCTCTGGGGTACGTAGCGTGATCTGGGCCACCGGGCTCCGGGCGGACTACAGCTGGCTGAGCAGCGAGGTGCTGGATGGCAACGGGCACGTCGTTCACCAGGAAGGCGTCACCGTCGTCCCGGGACTCTACTATTACCGTGCGTCCGGGCTATTGGGGGCTGACGCCAAATGGTTCGATCCGACGCCGATCGACGCCGGGCAGTTAGCCGATCACGTACTGAGGGACGCCGCCGGAGTCCAAGCCGGTTAAGCCGGTTAAGTCAGGCATCCTGAGTAGATCAGTCATCCTGGGCCCGCTCATTCATTTCGGCAAATGGCCGGTTTCTCCCAGGCTGACGATCTGGTGGTTGTGAAAGTAATCGTCTTCCCGGAGCAGAGTAATGCTGCCGGGTGCCACCTTGAAGTTGGCGTAACCCAGTGACTCCAGGGGCATGCCGATCCAAGCCGTCAACACGAAGCTGATCGCGCCACCATGGGTGACCACGATCTGGGTTTCACACTCACTCTCAAGGATCGCCTGGAGAGCCTGATAGACCCGGACCGCCAGCTCTGCCATGGTCTCCGCACCGGCGATGCCTTCCTCATGGTTCATCCGCTCCCCCTGCACCGGTGGCGGGATGAACCGTTCGTTCAGCCAAGCCTGAGGCTTGCCTCCGGCGACTCCGTAGGATTTCTCACGCAGTCCTGGGTCGAGAATCGGTTTGAGCCGAAAACGGTCCGCAATGATTTGGGCGGTGAGCAGCGTGCGCTGCAGATCGGAGGCGTACAACTCCACCTCGGCCTCCAGCGGAATCCGGCGACGCAGTTCTTCGGCGATCAGGACGGCGTCGCGCTCACCCTTGGCGGTCAGCGCGGAATCGTACCAACCGCCCACCAAACCCTCGACGTGGTGAGTTGCTTCGGGGTGAGTCACCAGATAGATGCTCCGCACAGCTCTGCTCTCCCTCGCGCCGTGGACGCCGCCGGCGCCTGAACCTGTTTTTCATCCCGCCTAGTGAGCTAAGCGGTCAGCCCCTCGATGCCTTCGACAATGGCCTCTAGCGTTTCTTGTTCAGCCAGCACCTTGAAGTGTCCAGAGGCCTTAAGCAGTATTTCACGGGCACCGGCCAGGCTGCGGTCACCGGGAATATGCGGATCAAAACGCGGCAGCACGGAGACGATCCTGGAATTCACCTCGGCATGGGCCTGCAGTTCAAGGATGGTCTGGTGCTTCAGCCCGAATTCGTTCAGCGTGCGGCCCAGGAATCGGCTGGCATAGCGCGAGCCGGCGAACGGCGTCGCAATTGCAACCATGCCCAGCAGCCGGAGGTGCGGACGCCGCTGCGGCGTCCGCACCTGCTGAACCAGCAGCTGCTTGCCGATCAGCCCGCCCTTGCTATGCGCCAAGAACACGACCCGCGCCCTTCCGCCCTCGGCAGCTGCACATTCAGCTAGCTCGTCGAGCACCGACTCCACCACTTGAGCGGCCTCCGCGACGGGCCTGCGATTGTGTCCTAAGCCCGGCACCGGGACCACCCGGTAGCCCCTGCTTTGCAGAGCCCGGGCCAGCGGCAACATGAAGCGCCATGGTTCATATACCCCGGGGAGCAAGACGATCAGCGGCCCAGAGTCAGCTCCGGGCAGCAGGCTCTCCAAGGTAACTCGATGTAGCCCAGCTCGTAGCTGCCACCAGCCAGCACTCAGGTAATCAACCACCCAATCACCAGCCTGGTTCAGCCGTTCGCCGGGTCTGAACCGAGGCGTCATCCTCGAAGGTGGCCGTAGATCATCCGGGCCACGGGTTCAGCCGCGGTGATCATGGCCTCATGTCCCCGGCCCTGAGCCTCCAGCAGATGAGCGCCGGGAATCAGGTCTGAGACTTCCTGCACCCAGCCCCGTGGGCAGACTCGGTCTTCTGAGCCTCGGATCACCAGGGTCGGCACGGTGATCCGGGGCGCAATCAGCTCAATCCGATGCTGCAGCATGGTGTTGAACTTCTTCAGGAACCAACGTGGCCCGGCCTTGGCGTAAAGCACTAAACCAACCAAACCGACCAGCGGAGATTCTCCCCAGAGATCCTGAAGCATCCTCAGGGACTGCTGCCACATGGTACGTTCCCGGGAATTGACCGTGGGAGCAATGAGCACCAGATGAGAAACCAGCTCGGGGTGCCTGACCGCAAGTTCAGCAACCACCTGGGTGCCCATCGAATGCCCCACCAGGGCAAGTGGGGGCTGTTGCTGAGCCTTGAAGCACTCGGCGAGCAGATCGGCGAGATCGGGCATCGGCAAGGAGTGCTCGGGTTCGGGGGAGTCGCCGAAACCGGGGAGGTCAATGGTGACGACATTGAAGGATTTCAGCAGTTCTTCACGCAGCAGACCGAAATATTGCTGCCCCATCCCGATGCCGTGAATCAGCACCACCGTCTGCTCCTTGGGATTCCCCCACGAAGTGGTCACCAGCACGTGGTCACCTCGGCGGAACTCCGTGACGTCCCCTTCACCGTTCTGCCCCCGGTTATCACGGAACGCTTGCCGCCACTTAGCCCAGAAAACCATCGCTCATTTCCCCTTGCGCATCATCGATCTGCTCAGCACCGACCAGCTTCCAGCCTATCCGCTGCTTCGCCCGGCCCTGGGAATCGCAAGTGAAACGCAAAACTCCGCTATGCTGGTCTCCGGGATATTTTCGGTGGCATCTGAAAAATCCTCTCAGTGCGGGCGTAGCTCAATGGTAGAGCGCTAGCTTCCCAAGCTCGATACGCGGGTTCGATTCCCGTCGCCCGCTCCACGCTGAAGGGTCATCTGCTCTCTGAGCCGATGACCCTTCGTGGTTTAAACGCTTGTCTAAGCGCCAGCGCGAGGCACAATCCTTAGCACGTCGGCTGGCCGCCAGGACCTCAAGTTCACCTTGAGCATCAGCTCACCCCGCCGAGCCAGCACCATACCGATAACGACGGCGGCCAGAACCGGCACCGCGCCTGAGATCACCAGCGTCAGATGCGGCCCTAAGTGCTCGGCCATCCAGCCCATCAGCAGACCGCCCAGCGCCTGGCCACCTATTAACACCATCACATAGAGGCTCATCACCCGGCCCCGGATCTGCATATTGGTGGAGATCTGCACCAGCTGGTTGGCTCCGGTGAGGAACATCAGGGAGGCAAAACCGGCGAGCACCATGACCGTGGCGAAGCTCCACATCGAAGGCATCAAAGCCGCCACCACCAAGGCCACGCCGTAGAGCCCGGCGCTGCTGATCACCGAGCGCAGCCGAAGCTCACTGCGCCGGGTAGAGGCCAAGGCACCCAGCAGCGCACCGATGGCGATCAAGGTGTTCAGTAGGCCATAGCCGCCCGCTCCGACGTCGAAAACATGATCAGCAAAGGCCGCCATCAGCACCGGAAGACTCAAAGCGAAGACCGCGACGAAGCCGGCCATGACGGTAGAGAAGAGGATTGCCGGTTTACGCACCAAATATCTGGCCCCTTCAGCCAGCATTCCCTTGGAGCGCGGGGCCGGGGCTGACCGGACCAAATCTGCCGTGCGCATCACGATGAGCATGAAGACGGTGAAGGCACAGGCCACCGCGTTGGCCACAAAAGCCCAGCCTCCGCCCACCGCTGTCAGCATGACGCCGGCAATCGCCGGACCGATCATGCCGCCCAGCTGGAAGACCGAGGAGTTGATGCTGATCGCGTTTCGCAAATGCCGCGGCCCCACCAGCTCGTTGACGAAGACAGAGCGAGCAGGTTGATCGACCACGGTGACCAGGCCGAGCAGAAAGGCCACGGCGTAAACGTGCCAGACCTGCAGCACGCCGCTCAACGCGAGCACCGCCATGACGGCGGCCAGCGCCCCAGCAGCGGACTGCGCAATGATCAGCAACGTCCGCTTGGAGAAGCGATCGGCGAGCACTCCGCCCCAGGGTCCGAGGAACAGCGTGGGAGCGAACTGCAGAGCCACCGTGATGCCGACGGCAGCCACCGAACCGGAGAGCTGCAGGACCATCCAGTCCTGTGCGATGCGCTGCATCCAGAGTGCGATCACCGCAACAAAATGGGCCATCGTGAAGTAGCGGTAATTCCGGATGCTCAAGGCGGCGAAGGTGTCCTTCAGGCTGCTCTTAGCGGAGACCACACTGATCGGTGCGGTGACATCAGGGCTGGCAACGGCTCGCATGCTCGCGGTGTCCGGGAGCGCGGTGGCTGGGAGCACAGTGTCCGGGAGCACAGTGCTCACCCGGGGAGCTTCTTGAGCGGCCGGTCTCTGGCTACGGGACTTCTGCTGGACTGGTTGTTGAACGGGTAATTGGGCGGTTGCGGGGGAAGCCACGGAAAAATCCTCGGGTTGGGAATGCTTTAACGCTACCCAGCCACAACGTCATTTGGAAGACATATAATCCCCATAACTAGCATTATGTTCTGTAATGGATAGGGCGTGAAGCAGGTGTCTCGATGTACGACAACGATCAGTTGCGCAGCTTCCTGGCGGTAGCTGAAACCCTCAATTTCACCCGGGCTGCGGAGCGCCTGGGACTGAGCCAGCCCACCATCAGCCAGCACGTGCGCAAACTGGAGGATCACGTGGGCCGGCAGCTGGTCTCCAGGGACACCCGGGAGGTCCGCTTAACTGACAATGGTGATGCGATGGCCGGTTTCGCCAGGAGCATCATGGCCGCTCAGGATGACGCCGCCAGGTACTTCTCCGGCGCCGCGATGCGAGGAAGGCTGCGCTTCGGCACCGCAGATGATCTCGCCTACACCCGGCTGCCCACGATTTTGCGGGATTTCCGCCAGCTCTACCCACAGATCAACCTAGAACTGACGGTGAGCCAGAGCGATCAGCTCTACCGCCGAGTCAAGGCGGGGCAACTGGATCTGGTCTTCGTGAAATGGGTTTCCGCGCTGCAGGAAAGTAGCGGGATAGAAGGCACCGGCCAGGAAGGGCGGGTCGTGCGGCATGATCACTTCTCCTGGGTCGGACTTGAGCAGACCCAGCTTGACCCGGAGGCTCCGGTGCCGCTGATCGCCTATCCGAGCCCCAGCCTGAGCCGGAAGCTGGCCATCGATGCGCTGGAGAGCGCGGGGCGGACCTGGCGGATCACCTGCAACACCAAGGAGATCAACGGGGTGATTGCGGCGGTGCGCGCAGGTATCGGCGTCACCGTGATGCCTTCAACCCTGATCCCGGAAGACCTGGTGTCGATCACTCGCCGCTTTGAACTACCCCCGGTGGGCGAGGTGGACTTCACCCTGATCCGCAATCCGCTGGCACGTAGCGATGTGGTCGACGCTCTGGAGCAGGCAATCATGGGCCGGAAGCTCAATGCCGTTCAACGCTGAACCGATGAGTTGCGGATTAGCGTGAATGGCGAATATTCCGGCACGGTTTAGACTTATATATGTCATGAACAGAACCATGTTTAAGTCCAAGATTCACCGGGCTACCGTCACCCACGCCAACCTGCACTACGTTGGCTCGGTCACCGTGGACCTGGACCTCTTGGATGCCGCAGATATCCTGCCCGGCGAACTCGTCTCGATCGTCGACGTCAATAATGGCGCACGGCTGGAGACCTATACCATCGCGGGAGAACGTGGTTCGGGTGTGCTCGGTATCAATGGACCCGCAGCGCATCTGGTGCACGAAGGGGATCTGGTCATCTTGATCACCTATGCGCAGATGACCACCGAGGAGGCCAGGGCCTACCTGCCAACGGTGGTTCATGTGAATGCCGATAACCAGGTGGTCAAGCTGGGGAATGATCCCGCCGAAGCCGTCACCGCTGGCTTGGAGCAACCGCCTTTCGCGCTGAATCGCTGAGCAGCTACGACTTTCAGTCCTGCTCGCAGAACCGAATTCGGCGAAGTGCACCTACTGATCGGTAAGAAGAACCTGCTCATGCTCATGGCGTAAAGAGGACGCAGTGCGGAAGCAACGGGTAATCTAACCTCATGGCTTCTAAGAGCGCGGCAGAAACGGTCGCAAATATCACCCAGGGCTACACTTTCGAGACTCCAGCGATCGCGCTCGGCGCAGCGCTGGTGGGCTCCGAGGTCTATAAAGATGCCCAGGTACGGCTCCCGCTTTCGATGATGAACCGGCACGGCCTGGTGGCTGGTGCGACCGGCACCGGCAAGACCGTCACACTGCATATGATCGCCGAACAGCTATCAACAGCTGGCGTTCCGGTGTTCATGGCCGATATCAAGGGCGACCTCTCGGGCTTGGCGACGCCGGGCACCAGCAGCGATAAGCTGACCGCGCGCACTCAGAGCTTGGGGCAGGACTGGGCTGCCAAGGCATTCCCCGTCGAGTTTTTGGCGCTGGGCGGAGACGGCAACGGTGTGCCAGTGCGCGCTACCATCACCTCCTTCGGCCCGATCCTGCTCTCCCGCGTGATGGAACTGAATGAGACCCAGGAATCCAGCCTTCAGCTGATCTTTCACTATGCCGATACCGAAGGCCTTGAGCTCTACGACCTGAAGGACCTGCGAGCCGTCATCCAGTTCCTCACCTCCGATGAGGGCAAGGATGCGCTGACCAATCTGGGCGGCCTCTCCAAGGCCACAGCCGGCGTCATCCTGCGTGAATTGGTCACCCTGGAGGCTCAGGGGATGACCAAATTCTTCGGAGTTCCGGAATTCTACACCGCTGAATTGCTGCGCAACGCTCCCGATGGCCGAGGCGTGATCAGCTGCCTCGAGCTACCGAACGTACAGGATAAACCGCTGCTCTTCTCCACCTTCCTGATGTGGCTGCTGGCTGATTTGTTCCGTGAGCTACCGGAGGTCGGCGACGCGGATAAGCCAAAACTGGTCTTCTTCCTCGATGAAGCTCATTTGCTCTTCAACGGAGCGAGCAAAGCCTTCTTGGCTGCAATCACCCAGACCGTCCGGCTGATTCGTTCTAAGGGCGTTGGCATTTTCTTCGTCACCCAGACCCCCAAGGACGTGCCGGCGGATGTGCTGGCCCAGTTGGCCAACCGGGTGCAGCACGCGCTGCGCGCTTTCACTCCTGACGATGCTAAGGCGCTCAAGGCCACGGTCTCCACCTTCCCGGTGAGCGACTACGACCTGGAGGAAGTGCTCACCAGCGCTGGCATCGGTGAAGCCGTGGTCACCGTGATGAATGAGAAAGGTGCACCGACTCCGGTCGCACTGACCCGATTGCGCGCTCCTGAATCGGTGATGGGCCCGAGCGCCGATGACCTGGTGAAGTCCACGGTGGCAGGGTCTTCGCTACTCGCCAAGTACGGCACCGAGACTGATCCCGTTTCGGCCTTTGAGAAACTGCAGAACAAAGCCGCTCCAGCCACGGGTGATTCCGTGGGAGAGGCTGTTCCTCCCGCCCCGGCACCTCCTGTGCCGATTCCTCCGCCACCCGCACCGCTGCCGGAACCCCAGCAGCAAGGCGGCGGTTTCGGCGCTGAGATCGCTGGCGCACTCGGCGGCATTCTCGGTGGCGGATTGAAGTCGATGGTCCGTTCAATGGGAACCGGGTTGGGGAATTCGATTATGCGCGATATTTTCGGCACTAGCTCGCGCCGTCGTCGTCGTTAGCCTTTGCCCTTGAGTGAACCGGAGACGGCAACAGCCCCCACGAGTCCACGGCTGGTACGCATTGCGGCCAGCTGGCTCTTCGGGCTGCTACTCACCGTGGCCGCAGCGATCATCACCGTTCAGTTGGTCAACGCCAACCTCTACGGCCCTCAGCAGCCGGTGCGCGACTATTTCCAGGCACTTCAGGACGGCGACGGCGAGCGGGCGATCGGTTTATTGCGCGCCAACCTGCCGAACGCTTCACCCGCGCTCTTGGACGGTGATGCCCTCAAGCAATCCGCTGCGGGCATCAGCGATATTCACGTCGGTAACCCGACCACGCTGAACGGTGGGCGGGTCAAGATCTCGGTGAGTTATCAACTGGATGGACAACCGCAGAACACGGACTTCACGTTGGAGCCAGCCGGGGTGCAATGGATGTTCTTCAATAAGTGGGCTTTTGTACCGACCACCTTGCCGACCTTGGAGGTCTCCATCGTGAATCAGGACCAGGCTCAGATCAATGGCACGGCGGTGAGCATGCCGAGCGGGAAGAACACCTTCTCCGTGCTCTACCCGGGAAAGTATCAGGCTGAATACCAAGGCAAGCTCTTCACCGCTCAGCCGATCTCGGCGTCCTTCGCATCCGCTAGCTCCGCGCCGTCCCCGCTCGCCTTGACCACCGAGCCTTCGAAGGCACTCGTTGACCAGGTCAATGACTCCTTGAAGAAGTACTTGGATGGCTGCACGACGCAGAAAGTCCTGCTCCCAACTGACTGCCCGCTCAGTCACCACAGCGTGCAAGAAGTCAGCGGCCCCATCACCTGGAGCATCACCGACTACCCCAAGGCGACGATTTCGGCGTACAACGGGGGATGGGTCATCTCGCCGCTCAAAGTCAAAGCGCGGATCCAGTACAAAGAGCAGGATCTGGGCACCGGAGCCTATAGCAATATCGACCAGGAACAAGAGTACGGTTTCACCGCGAAGCTCAGTATCAACGGTGATTCCGTCTCGGTGACGCCCGTGGTGGACTACTCCTAGCCAAGCTAGCTTAGGCTACTCTCACTGAGGATTGGCTCTGCTTGCTTTTCCGAATCACTCAGAATAACTAGGCTGTAACCATGAGCCAATTCAGCACACTCCTGCAAGAGCAAATCGGTCACGAATTTGCTGCCTCACAACAGTACATCGCGGTATCTGTCTGGTTCGATGGACAAGATCTGCCGCAGTTGGCTGCCCACTTCTACAAGCAGTCCCTGGAAGAGCGCAACCACGCCATGATGATGGTCCAGTACATGCTCGACCGCGATCAGAAGGTCGCGATCCCGGGCATCGGCGATATCTACAACGATTTCAAGGACGTCACCGAGCCGCTCAAGCTCGCCCTGGAACAGGAAAAGCAAGTGACCTCGCAGATCGAGAAGCTGTTCGCCACCGCGCGTGCGGAGAACGACGCCCTCGGCGAGCAGTTCATGCTGTGGTTCCTCAAAGAGCAGGTGGAAGAAGTAGCTTCGATGAGCACCCTGGTGAATATCGCCGAGCGCGCGGACAGCCTGTTCGACATCGAGAACTTCATCGCCCGCGAGACCATTGGCGACGGCGGCGAGGATTCCTCTGCTCCGGAAGCCGCCGGCGGAGCACTCTAAGCACTTCTCTCTTATCGAGTGTGCAGTTCTACACCTTATAAAGCCTTCAAAAGGTGTAGAACTGCACACTCGGCGGTTAAACGAGGCTCAGTTCATTCCGCGCAAGTCCAATTCCAGCCCTGAGTCGCCGTCGACCACGAGCTTCACCGGGATCCCCCAGTCCTGCTGGTAGAGGTGACAAGCCGCGTGGTCCGGGATCTCGCCGTCTGCGGTCTCCGGTCCATCGCAGGCCGCGGCCCGGGCAGTGATGTGCAGAATGCCCTCAGCTACCTCGCCATTGAGCACCAGAGTCCGGTTGAGACCGGTTGAGGTGCCTTGACCACCGAGCAGCAGCTCCGGCGGGGTCGAGGAGATCTTCAGCTGGGTGGGATCCCCCCAGCGATCGTCGAGCTTCTGCCCGGTCGGCGCACTGAAGCGCACCTGCAAGGCGAAATCCCCTGGAGCCACCGCGCTGGTCGGACGCTGGGTCTGCGCCGCGCCCTCATCGACCTGCAAAGCGTCTTGGGGCAGTGGCAGGCGGATCAGCTGGTGCCGGTTGGCCTCAACTACGATCAGCAGCTCGCCGTCGAGCAGCACATCCGAAGGCTCCGCTAATCCGCGAGCCAAGGTGCTCACGGTCTTGGCTGACGGATCGTAGCGACGGACCGCGCCATTGTAGGTATCCGCGACGGCGATCGAACCATCGGGGAGCGCCGCAACACCGAGCGGGTGCTGCAACCTGGCCTGCCCGGCCTCGCCGTCCCGGAAACCGAAGTCGAAGAGTCCCTCGCCGATTGCGGTCTCCACCGCGGAGACCCGTCCATCCGCAATCCGTAGCACGCGCAGCGCCGAAGTCTCTGAATCAGCCACCCAGATATCGCCCTCGGCGTCTTCCGCGAGACCAGAGGACTGAGCGAACCAGGCCTGGTCGGCTGGCCCATCCAGCAGGCCCTCCAGGCCGGTGCCAGCGAGCACGCTGACCGCGCCGGCGAGGGGCTCGAAGCCAAAGATCTGGTGGACACCTGCCATCGCTATCACTACTTGGCCCAGCTTCGAGGAGTAGACCACGTCCCACGGCGAGGAGAGAGCCACCGACAGCGGGTCCTCAGCCAAGAGACCGAGAGCAGCCTCGCCGTCGTCGTTCACTCGCCCCGGGCCGGCATCGAGAAGGCGCTGGACGCCGTTTCCGGCCACCGTGCGCACCTCGCCGGTGGCCAGCGAGAGGCCACGCAGCCGGTGGTTGACCGAATCGGCGATCACGACGTCGTAACCGAGCTGAGCGGCCAGCTCGACGGGCAGCAAAGTCAGCCCCTGCGGCTCATTGAACTGAGTGGCTTCCGCGCCGCCGTCGGTGAAGCCCTTGACACCGCTACCGAAGCTGCGCACCACGGTCTCTAAGTCCGATGCCAGCTCCTGCACCTGATGGTGGCCGGTATCAGAGACCAGGAAGTTCCCTTCGTGGCCAGGCAGCTGCCCGAGCGGCAGCACCTTACCGGGAAAGCGCAATGTTCCGGCTTGCGGCTCCGGAGCGATATAGGGGCCATTGCCACGGTGCAGTGTGCCTTTGGCTTCGTGCTGGGCGACCAGCTCGGGGATGAAGGACTCCAGCCCTGCTGAGTGGCCCTCTCCTGAGAGGTTCGCCACGATGTAGCCCTCAGGATCGATCACTACCAGGGTCGGCCAGGCACGCGCTGAATAAGCCTGCCAGGTTACCAACTCAGGATCATCCAGCACCGGGTGGTGGATCTCATAGCGTTCGATGGCGGCGGCCAGCGCCACTGGATCCGCCTCGTGCTCGAACTTCGGCGAGTGCACTCCCACCGTGACCAGAACGTCCGAGTACTTCTGCTCCAGAGGCCGTAGCTCATCGATGACGTGCAGGCAGTTGATGCAGCAGAAGGTCCAGAAGTCGAGGATCACGATCTTGCCGCGCAGCGCCTCCAGGTCCAGGGATTGCCCGCCGGTATTCAGCCAACCGCGGCCGATCAGTTCGGAGGCGCGTACTCGTGGTGCGGTCGCGGTCATCGCTTCTCCTCTGGATTCTCTTGGCTGGAGGGCTTGGTTTCAGAACTTATCTTGGTGCCCTGAGCATTGCTTGACGAGCTTTGCTTCGAACCGGGCTGAGCCAGTTGAGCAAACATGTTGTTGTAAGCGGTCAGGTCGGCATCATTATTCCGATCGGCTGCGCGATCCTTACGTTTCGTCTCACGCGCGTCGGATCGCGACCACATCAGAGCCACGCCGATCGCCACCAGCACGGTGGGAACCTCACCGATTCCCCAGGCCACCGCTCCACCTATTTGCTGGTCGGCCAGCGCCGAGGCTCCCCATGACCTGCCCAGGTTGCCGAAGTACGAGGCTTGCAGCAGCGCTGTGGAACTCATGATGGCGACGCCGAAGAAGGCATGGAACGCCATGGTGGCGAGCAGCAGGAGCAATCGAAGCGGGTAGGGGAATCGATAGGGCACCGGGTCAGTGCCGATCAGTGAGAGCACAAAGAGGTAACCGGTGATGGTGAAGTGAACGATCATCAGTTCGTGCCCGACGTGATCGCGAAGGGCATAGCCGAACAGCCCGGAGTAGTAAAAGATCACGATGCTGCCCGCGAAGTTCGCCGCCGCGAAGAGCGGATGGGTCACCAACTTGGAGAATCTGGAATGCACGATGACCAGAATCCATTCGCGAATTCCACGACTGCCGTCTCCCCTGGGCCGCAAGGTCTTGAGCGCCAGGCTGACCGGGGCACCGAGCACCAAGAAGATCGGCACCACCATGGTGAGCGCCATGTGATCCACCATATGCGCGCTGAAGAGCACCATGCCATAGACGCTCGGCGGCCCGGAGGTGACATAGATCAGCGCCGCCATCCCGACCAACCAGGCCACGGCACGCCAAATCGGCCAGCTGTCGCCGCGCTTGCGGAGCTTACGGACGGCCAGGAGATAAGCCACCGCAGCGCCAAGCGCGAAGGCCAGCCACAGCCAGTCCATTCGCCATTCGGTGAGCCAGCGGACAGGGGTGAGTTCAGGGGGCAAGGGGTACCCCGAAAGGATCTCAGCCGGTGAGGTGTTGGGGGCATATTCGGTGGGTTGAGGCGGGGCCGATTGACTCAGGCCCACCGCTATTCCGCTGGTCGCCCCCATCACCACGAGTTCCACCAGGATGAGCTGCCAGAGCACCCGCTTCGCAGTCCGAACGCCCTTTTCCAGCTGCGGAATGATCCACTGCCGGTGCATGAAGCCGATGGCGCCGAGCAAGAGGGTGGCGACGGACTTGATCAGGATGAGTTGCCCATAGGGCGAATTGAACAGCGCATCCCAACTGGTCACCCGGATCGAGGCGTTGACCACGCCCGAGGCGAAGACCAGGCAGAAGGCGAAAAGCGCCAACGAGGAAAAACGCTTGAGCACCTTGGCGGTCAGCGCCTCGGGCTTGCCGAGCTTGCCGGAGATGAAAGTGAGCGCGGTGATGCCGCCAAACCAGAGGGCCACGCCGACGATGTGCAGCAGCAGCGAATTGACCGCGCCCTGGTGATCCGCCGCCGAAGCGGAATGCCCGATCAGTGCCTGCGGAACCATTCCGATCACGGCCAGAATGAGGGTCAATGCCAGACCCGTCAGGGCCCGCACACCGAAGCACAGCGTGGTCACCACAGCGGCGAAGATGCAGATGGCGAGCCAGGCGCGGCCTGAGTCGATATCGGTCATGAAGAAAACCAGGCCCCGAGTGAAATCAGAACCGCCGGAGATCGCGAGGCCAGATTGTTTGAGATAGGTGAGAATCAACACCGCGATGGCGGCCAGCGTCCACACCACTGCGGCAACTGATGCGAGAGCCATCACCCGGCTGAACGCGGGGTGTTCTTCAACGCTTTTGCTTGTACTGGTCCGGCCCTTTGCGACCCTATCCTTGGGCAAGATCACGACGGCGAAAAGCAGCGCACCGACGACGACGGCCACCGCCAGATTGTGGACCATGAGCGCTATCGGCAGAGCCCAGCGGACTAGAGGGCCGGCGTCGAGAAGCTTACTGGCACTGAGCGCGCCGCCGAAGAGCAGGGCAGCGACCAGCGCCAGCGCTGCTACCACTGCCGCCAACAGTATCCAGGGGTTGCGGATGCCTTCGGGGGTCTTGGGGGTCATCGACGCTGCAGGCACCCCTCCATTCTCCGGCATCGGAGTGGCTCGGGCCAATCAGCTGTGGCGATGCTGAGAGAAGCACCCCGGGAATCCCCCGGGAACGCCAGAGGCGGCCCCCGAAGGGACCGCCTCTGAGTGAAGTCTGTGGTTACTTCTTCTTGGCAGGAGCCTTCTTCGCGACGGCAGCCTTCAGCTTGGAGCCAGCGGTCAGCTTGACGCTGTGGCCCGCCGGAATCTGAATGGTCTCACCGGTCTGCGGGTTGCGGCCGGTACGTGCGGCGCGGTCGGTGCGCTCAACAGCGAGCCATCCGGGGATGGTGATCTTCTCGCCAGCTGCAACGGAGCTTTCGAATACGGAGAAAACCGCATCCAAAACGTTGTTCACAGCAGCCTGGCTGGTCTCAGCCTTGGCGGCAACCTCAGCGACAAGCTCACTACGATTCTTAGCCATTTATGTCCTCCTGGACCTCGGAATGGAGCTAAAACATGGGATTCGTTCTAGCCACTGTTCGAAAACATACCAGTTCTCACTGACTTCGCCAGCAAAATCGCCGAGATTTCCGCGGAAATCGGCGGTTTTCGTCATGTTTCCCGGTGTTTCGGGGCCTTTGTTCGCTCTCAGAGTAGTGCCGAGCGGCGTAGTTACGGCTTTCGAAGGACTTCCTTCGTGGGCCTAGCAACAGCGAGTTACGGTAACCGGCACCGCAGCTGAAGCTGGCCAGTTCAACAGCCCGCTGAGTTCATAGCTACCGAGTCCGCTGTTAGGTTCTTAGCTGAACCTCAAATTCTTGGCGACAGGTAACGAGTTTATCGATTCACCGGTTCAACGGACATTCGAGCTCCTCGTTCCTCTATCTTCTTCATTCCAGCGGGAGGTACAGGGCAGATACTCGGTGACCTGGTTAATCCTGAAATCTAGATCCCCTCCTCGTACAGGGAAAACAACGTCTGAACTCTACTCGCTACTCATCTCACACTCCTGAGTTCCTGACCATGCTTGGGCACCCTCAGACCTATGACCTTACTGCGGAGACTGGCTCTGTAAGTTGCACTCAGGAATGTTTCGAGTATTTGGACAGTGGGTGGGTATCTGGTCCCAGCGAATCCGATGTTTCGCTGGGGTATACCGGTTTGCCCCAGTCAACCGAGGATTCAGTGGGGTCAGATAACGCGCACTGTCAGAAACCTAAAATCCCCGCACGCGGGGAACCAACGCGTTCTTTGGCGTCGAACGTGGTTCCGCAGGTGGGCTCATCCCCGCAGGCGGGGAACCAACGATCTGCAAGTCTCGGGTGAGCGTCCGTCCGAGGGCTCATCCCCGCAGGCGGGGAACCAACGGCACCCACTCCCCCACATCCACCGCACGAGCGGGCTCATCCCCGCAGGCGGGGAACCAACCGCGGTGGCAGCAGCGGCATGGTCGATCTGGGTGGCTCATCCCCGCAGGCGGGGAACCAACTTGGGGGCGAAGTCGATGTAAACCTTTTTGCCGGGCTCATCCCCGCAGGCGGGGAACCAACGATACCGAGCAAGGCAAGGTCTTGCAAGGCTGGGGCTCATCCCCGCAGGCGGGGAACCAACGATAAGAACGGGACGGCTAAAACCGTCAAGAGCGGCTCATCCCCGTAGGCGGGGAACCAACCTGCACTGACTTATCGCGGGCCAGCTGGTTCAGGGCTCATCCCCGCAGGCGGGGAACCAACCGTCCATTTCTTCCGCCGTCGCGCCAGAAAGGGGGCTCATCCCCGCAGGCGGGGAACCAACCTGGCTCTGACCACTGAGCTAGACAAGCTTGCGGGCTCATCCCCGCAGGCGGGGAACCAACAGGATCTGCACCGGTTCGTCGTTATCCGGGGAGGGCTCATCCCCGCAGGCGGGGAGCCAACGAGAACCGCTCAGCTGAGCACTGCTTCCAGCTGGGCTCATCTCCGCAGGCGGGGAACCAACCCTCCAAGGTGAAGCGTGTGCGTCAAGGTTTTGGGCTCATCCCCGCAGGCGGGGAACCAACCGACCGCGTACACCACGACTTCCCGGACGCCGGGGCTCATCCCCGCAGGCGGGGAACCAACGTTACCTTGGTTGTGACGACTGACTCTGGCCTGGGCTCATCCCCGCAGGCGGGGAACCAACGATATTTTTGCTGATTGGTTCGCCGTCCCATCGGGCTCATCCCCGCAGGCGGGGAACCAACGAGGCATTGAATTGTCCCACTTTGGCATCTTTGGGCTCATCCCCGCAGGCGGGGAACCAACTCTCCGTTCTCTTCACTGTCATCGTCGGTCCAGGGTTCATCCCCGCAGGCGGGGAACCAACCATCCTAGATACATTCAGATCATGCAACCTGCGGGTTCATCCCCGCAGGCGGGGAACCAACTTGTTGTGCCGTGGATAGCGAAGCTGCGCGGCGGGTTCATCCCCGCAGGCGGGGAACCAACTCCCCTTCACCGATTGGTGAAGGGGAACTTGTGGGTTCATCCCCGCAGGCGGGGAACCAACTAGACACTTACATCCAGACGACGAACTGACTCTGGGTTCATCCCCGCAGGCGGGGAACCAACGGAAACTGACGATGAACGACTTGAGATCGAGCGGGTTCATCCCCGCAGGCGGGGAACCAACAAGATTGACCCACCAGAGTAATCTCCATTCTCGGGTTCATCCCCGCGAGCGGGGAACCAACACTTCCTGACCTGGGACGTTACAACGTCGCAAGCGGTTTTTCATTCACTTTAAACATCTTAAACTCGAGCTCAGGCGGACTCATCCATTCCCATATTTCCTTCTACGGGCAGCTTTGCTCCAGCCGGTCTTTGAAGGTCCCGATGGAAAAGACGGAGCACCGTCAGCAGGACGCAGCAGCAAACTGATTCCATCAATATCTACAGGTGACCAATGATGACCGTGCACTTTGAAGTCCATACGCTGCTCATTTCGCGCGCTAAAGACCATAATGGCCCGCCCTGAGCCGATCATTAAGACGCACTTTTCCCACATCAGCTCGCGTACTCGCTGAGAGATATGCCCCACAAAAACCCCGGCGGAAAGCTCGAGCATCCACCGCGTCAAATATCCTCGTAGCCCGGCTGGGCAAGCTGACAAGACCAGAACCACCATCAGTACACATCCTCATAGGACTCATAGGATGTACCGCTGGCTACGTTCCTTCGCGTCCCATCCCAGAGTTGCACCACATCTTCGCTCAGAGAACTTTCAATGCCATCGGCATCCTGATCAGGAAGCAAAAGATGCTGAATATCCCGCACACATCTACTCAGGAAAGCTCCGCCGTACATCAGATCCCGAACTGCCCTTCTCGTCGCACCTCCGACGTCGGTCAAACCCTGATGTGCGATATCGAAAGCCACGGGGATGGTCAGTTCAGCCTTATAAAGATCGGCCACATCGTAGACAAAAGACCTCACATGACCGGTGTGGACGAAGCCCAAACCAGGGGAACATCCCAGTGCCACGATGACCGAATGGACGACGCCGTAGAGGCTGGTATGCGCAGCCGAAAGCGCTTGATTTACCGGATCGCCCGCCTCGAAATATGCCACATCGTAAGTCCTGCCTGTCCAGGGAACACCTGTCCGCTGAGACTCCTCACGATAGACGCGTCTCACTCGTGCACCTTCTCTGCCCCGCAGCTGCTGCATAGTCAGCCCAGAAGTATCTTCTCCGGGAAACCTCATGGCATACATTTCCCGCGCAACACCAAGACGAAAACTCTGATTCGACACCAACCGTGCCTGCGCTTCCAGCAGCCGGGAACTCCTGGCGAGTGAACGCCCGTGAGCGTAGTAGCGGACTCCTTGTTCTCCCACC
Organism: Psychromicrobium ferritrahens; assembly: GCF_043789415.1. Lineage (NCBI taxonomy): Bacteria > Bacillati > Actinomycetota > Actinomycetes > Micrococcales > Micrococcaceae > Psychromicrobium > Psychromicrobium ferritrahens. The sequence continues at coordinate 1,483,312 of NZ_JBDLLW010000001.1, forward strand.
CAAACAACCGTTGATCCGCTTTCGGCAAGTAACATCATGGCGTGATGACTCACCTTCGTACCTGGCCCCAGCAGCAGCGCGCCCAGAGAAGCCGCGGGGAGATGCACCGTGCCTCGCTGATCCGTGGCAGTAATAGCGTTGCTTTCCCGGTGCACCACGCTGTGCTCGAGATAAATGAAGGTCATGCGGTCCTCGACTCGCACCAACTCGGGTAACGACGGCGGAGGCGCACCCGGAGGTTTCATCTCAACTCGCCTTACCAAGATTCAACGGAGCGATGGTTAATAAACCACAGCCGTACCCTTTTGCCCTTCCGATTCCCCAGGTGAGGCTATTGACGAACGCATCTCGATCCGTGACTTGCAATGCGCCGTCATAAGTTACCGTGGCAATCGTCACCTCAGCGCCCTGGCGCTTGAACTTAAGTGTTCGACGGTCGCTCAGCACAACGCTCTGTGGATCGGTCTCCCAACTGGCGGGATGAGCCGGTCTGAGCAACTCAAAGCCACTCTTCTCTGCCTTGTCCAGAAGCCACTGCTTCTGCTGATCAGCAGTGACATGGGCCGAGACTTTTCCTCTTTGTTGCTCAACTCCTCGATGAGGAATGCTTCTCGTCGGATTAGCGGTGAGCCGAAAGGCCCACTGTTCACCTTCTTGAATACGTGAGAGCAATTCCCCGTAGGGTTTGGTCTCCCAGCTTTGCGTCGTTGGCCAACCGATTTGTTCTACCAAATGGGTCAGATCAGGCTGCTCGGGACTGACGATGTAAAGAAAAGTCTTACCTTCCCAGCTATCTATCCGCCACAGAATTCGTCCGCTCTCTCGCGGGCTCGGGTCAGGAAATCCACCCAGCACTGCAGCGTGCATCACCTGTGGCGAACCGAGAAATTTATAGGCTCCGGGTCTCTTCCGATTGATCTGGAATCTCGTGAGGTACATTCAGGCTCTCCTAAAACGCGGCAAGCGGGTCGTGCCCGCTCTCGGGAAACTTTGAGGGTCCAGGAGGTTCAACAAAACAGTCATTTCCAACCTCGACCTGTTCACTCTTCACGCTGCGCCAGCCGTATTCTCGACGGCGGGGATCAAAGCTGAGCGGTTCATCGCGGAAAGTCTCCGCCCCTGGGGTAAGCGGCTCGGCGTCCAGAAGAATCTCCAGTTTCACCTTTTCTTGCTGAACCTTTTTCTTGTGCCACTGCGCAGCCTGCCAGGGATGTTCCTTCAAAGAGTCCAGAACCCCCGCCGAATGAATCTCGGTTTTCAGCGGCAAGATCGGCGGACACGAGCGCCTGCCGAGGTATAGCGGGAAAACAGGATGAGCCAGGCTCTGTGCCAGACTTTCGAGAAACTCCTCATCCTCGCTCTCTATACCCGCCAAGAACACCGCGTCGCCCAAGTAATACCGATATGACAAAGGCATTGCTTCTCCTGCACTCGGCTTGGCGGTTTGAAAGTCACGAATCAACCGACCAGGCTGGTCGATCCTCACACCGAACTTCAGATTCAGAAATTCAGTGAGCGGTTCGGTACGTCGCTTACCTTTCGCTGCTGCCAATAGGCCGATGACGCCGCTTTTCGTCGGAGCCTGTTCAGTACCTCGGGTAAGGAAGCGGCTGCTGCCACCCCAGGACTGCATTGCCCCTTTCAACACGAAAGTCAGTGAACTCACTGCTGCTCCTGAAGACGCTCCGCAACAAGCTCTCCCAGCTCTTTGACGGCGTCGCTGAGAGAGCTGCGGTGGCCTAAGGCGTCAAGGGAGGCCAAAGCATCTGAAGTTCGAATCACCCAGGCGCTCACGGGTGCTGTCCCATAGGCTTCATCGATCTGTTGGGACTGCGCTGTAAGAAGCTGAGCGGCATTTTTGAGCCGCGGCTGCTCGACGGGAGTCTCGAAAGCTCCTATTAGGTTGACCGGCTGAGTTGCGCGAACCTGCACGACAACGGCCTCCGGCAGGGTGCGGTTAGCGAAAGTGTTCTGTTTGCCGGTCGGCATGCTGGTCACAAAAGAGTCCACGAAGGCTTCAACTGCCTCCCGAGTTGCCTCAACATCACCGAGGTTCTTGAGTAACCCGGCGCCATTGATGGTGGCGTAGCGATACAGGGTGGAGGAATTGAATTCAACGGTTCCGATCATGGCCGCTCCGGCATCTTCTTCGACGTCCTGAGCTTTATGATCGTCGACGGCGGTGAAGTAATCGAATTCGTTATCCACCGCGTGCACGCTGAGCGCGTGAGCTACCTGTACTGCAGCATCCACATTGAGATCGGTAGCATCCGCAAGCATCCGTCCAAAGAGCGCAAGGTCAACCGAATGATCCAGATTGAGTTGTTTTTTCAGTTCCAGGCTCTTCAAGTACCCAGTTCTATCCTCGGCTCCCACCGCTTTGAGAGCGGCCTCGGCCAGGTGGTCGACCTGCAGAAAACTCAGAAATACCAGGTAGCCAGCTTCCTCTGGTTTGGCTTCTTCGCCTTTTCTCGTCCTGGGAGCCGTCAGCTTAATCCCTGCCGCTGCAAGCGTGTCTTTAGCCAGTTCCAGCGCAAGATCTTCGTCGATTTCAGTGGATTTCGACGAAATCCTTTCAGCGAGCAGCTCGACCACGCGCTTAGTACGGACACCTAGCTGGTCAGCCCGTAAGGTGTTTTCAAAAGCATCTCGGGTCGCCTTTTTCCACGCCTGGCTGGAGACCCGGGCTCTGGGCACTCCACCATAGATAGCGCTCTTCGGGCTGCCGGTGTCATCTCGGTTAATATTGTTCGGCGGCAGAGTTTGCAGAACGTGCAGGTCAATATAAGTATTGGTCATCTCAGTCTCCTTAGAAGTTGTTTTAGTTCTTCACCCGCAAAAGTGAGCGTTAATCTTCGTCGTCTTGCCCGGCGTCCTGAGGTACCCGGTAGAAGTCGATGCCCCACTGCCTTCGCACTCGACTAGCACCTGTTCCCTGCAACCAGAAGAGGTCTTCAGCGAATTTCACGTAGTCCAGGCTGATGTTTTCTGCCCGGAACTGTTGAACCAAGCTACGGGCATAGTGCAAGGTACCTTCGTGAGTTGACGCGGTTGCTAAAGAGTTGAAGCGCCGCCGCACGGCTTCATCATTTTTCGATCTAACGCGGAGCACACCGGCCGCTCGGCCCAGGGAGTTACCACCCTCCCGATGCATCCGACGATCCCGCTTGGACTGCTGATGAACCGCGTAGAGTGTGATGGCGGCATAAGCAGCTCTCTCGGCAAAATCTGCTTCTTGCCCTAGTTCATCACCATCCTGGTAGAGCTCGGCGATGGTCAGCCCAATCAGGGAAAAATCTTCGCCAATAGCCTTGGTGACGCCTGAACGTAGCTGGGCAAGTTGTGCAACCGCGGCACTGCGATCCCGCAAGTAGCCATCTTGCAGTTCAGAGACTCGTTTGCGCACTACTCTTTTCAACTGGACAGAGCGTGGTTCTTGTGGGTCACTCATCGTCATTTCCTCCACTTCCGTGAGGCCCTTCATCTTCAGTCCCGGAATTCTGTTGTCCGAAAACTCTGGCAATTTGCTGATAGAACTTTCGTTCAGCCAATGAGGAATTGATCAAATAACCATCCCTTTCTCGGCCTTTCCAGGCGGCGGGTCCTGCTGTGTCTAGTAGTTCATTGGCTAGGCCGACGACTATGCGGCGGCATTCGGTTCGCCAGGTTTTTCTGGCTTCTTCGATGTCTGTGTTTAGGTCAAGTCCGCTGAGCCAACGCCGGTAGGGCCGGTCTAGGGCGGCGTAGCCGGTTTCATCGCTACGCTGCCGTTGCCCATCGCCGTCACCACCCGCAGCAACTACCAGGTCCTTAGCCAGATTCTTGAGTGCCTGCACCGCTCCCTCAGCTTGGACGACGGCGTTCTCTGCCAGGGTGCCCAGTTCCCCGTCTTGCTGGGAAAGCAATGCGAGGGAGACTAGCAAGCGATCGTCGAAAATTTCCCCCACCGTGGAGTTCTGACTGTCGGGGTAGAGCACACCGGAGGCTCTGAGGGAAACATAAGCATCGCGGGGAAGCTCGTCCTGCACCTTATAAAGCCACTCGATGACCGCGGGTAAAAAAGTCTCTCGGCCGGCCTTAGCCAGGGCTGCTGGCGGTGTCTTCTTGGGTAAAAGCGCTGAAATACCTCTCCAGAAGAGCCGAGCCGGATTGTGCTGCACCGGGGTGAAAACCTGAGCACGCCCCAATGATTTTTCAAAAGTTGGGTTTCGCCGCCAGGCGGTCAAGTTTTCTTTGGTAAAGAGGTCAGGAGTCTCCAGCTTGTCCCCGTTAGAAACCAGGCATCGGATCACACCGGTCTCATCGTGGAAAAGCCTGATCCTTCGGCTTTGCCAGGTATAGAGGTCGACAGGGCCCGTGGGTTTACGTCCTTCTGATTCCTCAGCGGGGCCGAGATGAGGCTTTTCCCAAGGTGGTAGATCATCGTCGCCAAAGTCATCGTCACGCTCTGCAGGTTTCACTAGATTGAGCAGCAAGGTTTCTCGCAGATTTTTCCCCTCGATACTCACTCCACCGAGGCGTCCGGCTGCCCCCACACCGATGGGGTACCCCTTTCCACCCTTGACGCGGGAGTCCCCGACTGCGCCAGATTTGATCCCTGAGTAGTCAAAGGCCTGGGTGTGCACAATCCATCGGGTGGCTTCCGCGAAACTCAGGCGTTCCAAGCCGCTTCCCGCCCGCATGCTGAAAAGCCTTTTATTCGGTGGGACGTCGAAGACTAAAAGTGAAACATCTTTGTTCTCACCCTTAGCCGTCTGCAGATCAGGGACTTGAAAAAAGGGGGTTTTCGGATGCAGAAGATCGAAGCGGTCTTCGACCTGTTTCAGATACCGCCCTATTTCATCCAAGGGAAGGCCCTCTTGCCACCACGCTTTCCAGTCGTCTTCGGTGAATTCGCTGTCGAAGCTGCGGTACAGGATCGCCAGCAGAAGTCGCAGAACGGCAAAGTCCTGGCTAGGTAGCTCTCCGGTGATCTGAATAATCTGCTCAGCGTCTTGGAACAGAGTGCTCAGAGATACCTCGGTCACACTGCCATCCTGGTATCTCACCCGGATCCACGGCTGGTCGATCAGGTTGAAACTCACGACGCTGGAGCCTGCTGCAACGTTGCTTCCCGTTTCAGGGATCTCTTCAAGGACAAGACTTTCAATCAAGGTTGTTCACATCCAATCCACGGTCTGGAGAGTAACTGAGGGAGTATTCCAAAAGCTCTACCTTGTGCTCGGAATCCAGCACAATGGCCAATTCATCCCGAAGTTCACGGGAGGCTTGCCATTCGGGAAGTTGGATCCGTGTCTGCTTTTCCAACTCGTCAATCAGCTGGTCGATCTTATTGCCGAAGCACATAGTGGCGGGCAGCGTGAGCGAGCAACTCAGAATGATCTTGCTCAGCCAAGGAGGTGGGGCTTGATTGAGCGGCAGCGGAATAGCCGCATGCTTCGCTAGCCAGGGCGGGGTGATCAGATTGCCGACGTCGTCACGGCAGAGCACCAAGACTTCAAGAGTGGGCGAGGAGTCTCGCACCGTGGCCTGCGCTTTGACGGTATCTTTGAGATCGCCAATACTCCGTTGATTCCAGTCAGCAAGGCTTGCGGGCTCAGTGGGAACGTCCCCCAATCGGAAAACTCTGGCTTCTTCTTGTTTACTTTTGACCTCCCTGAGGTAATCTCGCTCAGCTTCGAGCATACTTTCCTGCCAGGCTGGAGCGCCGAGCTGGTCCGGACCATAAACCTCTTGAACGAGTCGTGGGATGTCTTCCGGTATGGTGAGCGTCTTGAGCGAATCCAAAACCACCAAGGTGCGGTAAAGGATGTGCAGATAGTAGACCTTTTGATATTTTTTAGCCGGTTCCGGCAGGGTTGCCGCCCAATCCACACCAGTGAGGATCAATCTCGCTTTGCGGAGTGGCTGTGGCCTTTCTACCTGGTTTAGCCCCCTCTGATGCCGATGTAATCTGCCGGCCCGCTGAAAAATCAGGTCAATGGGCGCAAGATCGCTCACCATGACGTCAAAATCGATATCGAGCGATTGCTCCACCACTTGTGATGCCACCACAATGGCTTTGTGCGGACGCTGTTTTGCTCTGCTCTGCGAGCCGAATTTATCGAGCAGCAGTGCATCTTTAGCGGAACGATCAATTGACAGAAACCGAGAGTGCGCCACAATAATCTCGGTGTCCTCGCCGAAGTGTTGTTGAAGATAATTGGCGGTTTCTTGCACCCGGGCCACCGTGTTGTGAATGACCACGGCACAGCCGCCTTCGACCAGGGCCTCTTGTAACGTTTCTGCCACTGCTTGGGAACTGTCCGCAATCCGTTCTAAGTCGATATTGATACCACGACCGTCGGAATCAATTTTGCGGATCGCTGGCAGCTCACCGTTCCGAGTGTGAGTAATCACCGGATAACCAATATCCTCGGCGAGGAAGTTGTAGCTCTGGCGGATCGCATCCCGTTCCGCCCGGCGGGCTGAGTAGCTGCCCTGAGAACGACGGCGTCCGTCGTCGTAGGCACGGAGCATGGCTTCACGTTGAGCGCCGGGGAGCGTGGCTGAAAGCAAGATGACTGGGACTCCGTAAGCACCAAGCCAGTGCAAGAGCTGGTTGAGGTACACGTTCATATAGGCGGAGTAGGAGTGGACCTCGTCAATAATGACCACTTTTCCGGCCAGGGCCAGATGTCTGAGCATGAGATGTTTGCTACACAGTGCGAGGAAGAGTCCCTGGTCAACGGTGCCGACCATCACATTGGCAAGTGATCCGCGTTTGCTCCCGGTCAGCCATTGGTGCGCGACGACGTCGTCATCGGTGACTTTCCGGCTCCGTGGTTCACTGCCAATTCCTGCTGCGCGCTGGTAGGCGTCCCGGAGCAGTCCCGAGTACTGCGCATTGAGCTGGGATTTTCCGTGACCGAGGAAAAGCGTGCTGCTCGTGGGTAGTGCTTTCAACCATTCGTAGGTTCGGGCGAGCATGGCGTCGCTTGTTGCTTGAGTGGGGAGGGCAATGAAAATGCCACCCGCTTGGGTAGTAGCAGCGAGCACTTCAGCGGCGGCTAAGGCTGCCTCGGTTTTTCCTGATCCCATCGGGGCTTCCAGGATGAACAGCTCTGCGCAGGGGGCTGAGTTGGCGGCGTCGTAAAGTGCTGTTTGCAGGGGGCGAGGGGTCGTTTGAGGGGGCAGGGAAAACCGTTGGCTGAAGTGTTCGGTGAGTTCCATCGGGGGTTTGGAGAGCCGCCAAGGACCCGGAAGTTCAAGTTGCTGCCAGGCATGTTCAAGACGCTCCGCAGTGGTTTCCTCGATTGACTCGCCGGGCCGGGCGTAGGGGAAGAGCTCTTCGTTACTGGCAATCCAGTCCGCGACGATCACCATGCCACTGAGCAGGACTTGCACTGTCTGCGGCAGTTTCGTCTCCCTGAAAAGGGCCAAGTCGCCTTCTTCTAGGTGGAGTTGTTCTGCTCTGCGCAGGAATTCCTGCCGCACTTCGTCCCAGGCACCGCGCCCGAACAGCCGGGCATTCAGCCCGACGTGATCAATGCCCTGTCGTGTGAGCGGGTTGCCGTGGTGGGTGCCAATAATGGAGGCATAGCCTTTGGCTGTGTTCTTCTCAAAGTTATGGGTCGTGCAAAGCCGCTCCGACATCGCCAGGTAGCTCACCAACTCGTGACGTGCCTGACGGCGTTCGTCCGTGCCCCTGAGAGAGAAGTCCATCGTGAAACCACTGCGCTGCATAGTCTCTGCGAGGTCTGGAACTTGGACGGCGAAGGCTGGCGAGGCTTTGCCGACGTCGTGCGTGGAGGCGATCCAGGTATAGAGCCTTTGAGTCACTTCGTAACTTCCGCCGAACGGGGCTGCGATGAGCTTCTTGACGTTCTCGGGCAGCCACTCTTTCCATAACTTGTTTGCTACCGCAGCAGAATCATCGAGGTGCTGATGGAGTGGAAGCCAACCCCGAAGAACACCTGGCTGTTCCGGGTCAACAACACTCTTGGCCCACACTGTCAGTGCTCGGGGGCTTAATGCTGAGTGATGATCTTCTTCGACCACGACGGCTCCTTAGCTGATTCCGTTGAGGTGAGCGTAGCATCGATATACCTCCACGTAAAGAGCTATTATTACTAATCTTAGTATCTTCAAGAGAATGAACATAAGTTTAAATAAATTTATTAATAGAGCCCTGCGGGTATGCAGGGATTTGTTACTGCAACAAAACGACCATAAAGGATCATCCAAGCATCAAGCCAGGAAGCGATGTGCAGCAGTCATAAGCCTAGTGTGATTTGACGCGGAAAGTTTTCTAATGCCCACATTGGACAGCTCAAGGCATCGCAACCACCCTCGCAAATTCGCTTTAATCCCCGTCTTGTCGGTAAACTTGTAAGGCGCTAAGCGGCGTGGAACTCGGGCAATTGCTCCGGTGGCCGAAAAATCGGCAGCCGGTAGTTAGGGGCTCACGTTGCACGGACCCTCTGCTAGCTGATTCTGAAGGTGCTTTCGCACTCCGTGAAACTTCACTCTAGATCGTGCTGGACGTCGCTTTGCGTGGACAAATACACAATCAATGGAGGCAAATCATGGCAGCACACTGCCAAGTGACTGGAGCTGAGCCGGGCTTCGGGCATAGCATTTCGCACTCGCACCGTCGCAATAAGCGTCGGTTCGACCCGAATATTCAGAAGAAGCGTTACTGGGTTCCTTCCCTGCGTCGCAATGTGACGCTGACGCTCTCAGCAAAGGGCATCAAGACCATCGATGTCCGCGGTATTGACGCCGTCGTCGCCGAAATTCTCGCTCGTGGGGTGAAGCTCTAATGGCAAAAGACAAGGACGTACGTCCGATCATCAAGCTGAAGAGCACTGCGGGCACCGGTTACACCTACGTAACCCGCAAAAACCGTCGTAACGACCCAGACCGTTTGGTTCTGAAGAAGTACGATCCCAAGATCCGCCAGCACGTCGAATTCCGAGAGGAGCGCTAAGAGATGGCTAAGAAGTCGAAGATTGCTCGTAACGAGCAGCGCAAGGTCATTGTCGAGCGCTACGCTGAGAAGCGCCTCGAGTTGAAGAAGGCTCTGGTCAATCCGGAGTCCACCGACGAGCAGCGCGAAGCTGCCCGCCTGGGCCTGCAGAAGCTGCCCCGCAACGCTTCCCCGATCCGTCTGCGTAACCGCGACGTCATCGACGGTCGCCCGCGTGGCACCTTCCAGAAGTTCGGCATCTCGCGCGTTCGTTTCCGCGACATGGCGCACCGTGGCGAGCTGCCCGGCATCAAGAAGTCGAGCTGGTAAAAAGCTCTCCAGAAGGGAGCCGTTCACATCCTGTGAGCGGCTCCCTTCCGATTAAGACCTAAAGAAGGCATAGAGACGTATCCACGCTGAGTTAAAGCATCCGCTAAAGTGAATGCAAAACATGCTTACCGGCAGTAAAACCGCAGGTCAAGTAGTGTTGTTTCCCTGCGTGCAGGGATGAGCCCACACCAGCCGTCTCTATGCGTTTCGAAAAGTCGTTGTTTCCCTGCGTGCAGGGATGAGCCCACTCAAACAATGATAAGCGGGCAACTTTTTGGGTTGTTTCCCTGCGTGCAGGGATGAGCCCTTCCGGCGCACTGTCAATGCTGAGGCGGAAACGTTGTTTCCCTGCGTGCAGGGATGAGCCCTGTCTGGATACGTCAGCAACGAACTCGTGCCGGTTGTTTCCCTGCGTGCAGGGATGAGCCCGTCGCCACGGCGAAACCGGCCAGCTACCAGCCGTTGTTTCCCTGCGTGCAGGGATGAGCCCGGTGGAGTTCTCACTGACGCTGATTACGTCAAGTTGTTTCCCTGCGTGCAGGGATGAGCCCTGAGCGCGCTGAGAAGGTGCCAGCATGAGCGCGTTGTTTCCCTGCGTGCAGGGATGAGCCCTGCTTGCTCAGGTTGATGATGTTCTCATCCTGGTTGTTTCCCTGCGAGCAGGGATGAGCCCGCGGCACCGATGACCGTACCGACCCGTTCAACGTTGTTGCCCTGCGTGCAGGGATGCGCCCGCCAGCTGAGCCAGGGGGGCAGGACTGGAGCCAGGTGTTTCCCTGCGGGCAGGGATGAGCCCTCGGCACCGATGACCTTCCCGAGACGGTCAACGTTGTTTCCCGGCGTGCAGGGATGACCCCGGCAACTCGGGCTTGTCTCCACGCGGGGCACCGTTGTGTCCCTGCGTGCAGGGCTGAGCCCCCAGGACCAATGAAAACGGTGCACACCATAGTGTTGTTTCCCTGCGTGCAGGGATGAGCCCACGCCCTTGCGACGACTCCACAAGCGCGCTATGTTGTTTCCCTGCGTGCAGGGATGAGCCCCGCCGCAGCAGCCAGGGCAGAAGAGGCAGACAGTTGTTTCCCTGCGTGCAGGGATGCGCCCAGATCATCCTCGACAAAGCAGCAGCTAGCCGAGTTGTTTCCCTGCGTGCAGGGATGAGCCCGAGCTGGCCGGCCTGAAAGCACTGTACGGGTCGTTGTTTCCCTGCGTGCAGGGATGAGCCCCTAGACATTACGATGGGCGGTTTATTGGAGGTGTTGTTTCCCTGCGTGCAGGGATGAGCCCAGGTCGGCGATGGTCAGCTGCCGAAACTTGATGTTGTTTCCCTGCGTGCAGGGATGAGCCCGACTGACCTTTTCATTACGAGTGAAACGATGAGTTGCTTCCCTACCCGCGATGAAAAGCACTTTCGCCCAACCGCCTTAGCTGACCCCACTGAATCCTGAAGTTGGCTGGGGCCAGGCATTCCAGCCCACCGAATCGCAGGATTCAGTGGGCTCTGGTGCTCCAACAGCGGCACTGAAATGTCTAGTAACCACATAAGCTGAGCACAATGCGCAGAACCCGGTAAACAAGCAGATCGCTGCTTTATCTTCGCAAACCGAATGTGACCCACGACATGTATTAGGGTCTTGAAAGGTCGGCCCGTGTGAAGGCTGGCCAGCCCCGGGAACGGAGAAGCCCTTGCGGCCCAACCGCCCCGGGACTACAGCCCTCCGGGGGCAATAAACACGGGGGCATAGCCACCGCAACACGGACAACGACGTCGCAACCAACGGGAGAAAACGTGCTGGTAGTTCTCGGCTTTCTCATGATCGCTGTTTTCATGGTGCTGATCATGACCAAACGGATGACGCCGGTGCTGGCCCTCATCCTGGTACCCACGGTCTTCGGCCTGTTCGCCGGGGGCCTGCTCTGGGGCGGTGAGGACCACAACCTCGGCGATATGGTGATGAAGTCGATCGGCGGGATGTCCTCCACCGCGGCGCTCCTGATGTTCGCGATCATCTACTTCGGGTTGATGATCGACGTCGGGCTCTTCGACCCCTTGGTGCGCTTCATTCTCAAGGCGCTCGGCAACGACCCGGCCAAGGTGGTACTGGGCACCGCGATCCTGGCCGCAGCCGTCTCACTCGACGGCGATGGCTCCACCACCTTCATCGTCACCACCGCCGCTATGCTGCCGGTCTACCTCCGGCTGGGCATCTCCCCCGTGGTGCTCACCTGCGTTGCCGGACTGGCTAATGGCGCACTCAATATCGTGCCCTGGGGCGGCCCGACGATCCGCGCCGCCTCCGCGCTCAATGTCTCGGCCACGGACATCTTCGTGCCGATGATCCCCTCACTGCTGGCCGGGCTCGCCGTCGCCTTCGTCTTCGCCTGGCTGCTCGGCGTCGGCGAACGCAAGAGGCTGCGCGCACTCGACCCGATTGCCTGGGCACCCGGCGCGGGCGAAACCATCTCCTCCTCAACCGGCCTGGACGCTAAGACCGGCAAGGGCCCGCTGGGTGGCGGTCTCGGCAAGGCCCTCGGCAATGCCGGGCAGCTGGTCAAGGCCAAAGCCGATCCGGCGGATTCCGCGATGGCGGACACCGTATTGGACCCGGGCCGCCCCACACTCCGCCCCAAGCTGATCTGGTTCAACCTCGGCCTGACCGTTTTGATCATGGTGATGCTGGTGCTGGACCTGATTCCGCTGCCCTATGTTTTCATGCTGGGTAGCGCGATCGCCTTGCTGGTGAACTTCCCCAAGGTGCACGATCAGGCCAAGCAATTGATCGCCCATGCGCCTTCGGTGGTCGCCGTGGTCGCCATGGTGATGGCCGCCGGGGTGCTCACCGGGGTGCTCAGCGGCACCGGCATGGTGGACGCCATGTCGCAGTGGCTGGTGAACATCATCCCGCCCTCGCTCGGGCCGTTCACCGCGGTGCTCTGCGGCCTGATCAGCATCCCCGCTACCTTCTTCATGAGCAACGACGCTTTCTACTTCGGCATCCTGCCGGTGCTCAGCAAGACGGCGGAGAACTACGGTATTCAACCGGTGGAGATGGCCCGGGCCTCGATCACCGGGCAGCCCGTGCACCTGCAGAGTCCCTTAGTGCCGGCCATCCTGCTCCTGGTCTCACTGGCCAATGTCGATCTGGGCGATCATCACAAAAAGGTGCTCTGGCGGGCCCTGGTGGTTTCCCTGGTGATGCTCGCCGTCGGCGTCCTGGTCGGAACCATCCCCTTCGGTCGCTGATCCTCCGCATCACCCGCCCTGAACCCTCGAAAGGAATCCAGATGCCCACCATCATCCTGGCTCATGTCAAAGGCGACGACGGCGCAGCCGCCATTAAGGAGGCCGCTCAGCAGGCTCTCTGGCGGAGCGCCCAGGTCATCGCGGTGAGCACGCAAGGGGACGCGAGCGGCACCCCGGTATACTCCTCACCGCAAGCTTTCGATGAGATCTCCACCGAATTGCGAGCCGCTGGGCTGGACTTCGAACTGGTCTCCGCGCGGGACAACTCAGCGGAGCAGATCCTAGAACTCGCCGAGACCCACTCCGCTGAATTGATCGTGCTGGCCACCAGGAAGCGCTCACCCGTGATGAAGCTCTTCCTGGGCTCAATGGCTCAGCAGGTGATCCTGGAGGCTGATTGCCCGGTGCTCACGGTCCGCGGGCGCTGAGCTAGAACCACCTTCTAGCGGCGTAGCTTCAAGGTTCCCTGGTGGGGTTCCACCACGTACTGGCCGGTGGCCGGATCGAGGTAAGTCCAGGTGGAGCTCAGGGTACCGGTGTTGTAGTTCTGCAGATGGCTCACGGTGTAGCCGGTGGCCGGCTCGTACCAGGTGACCAGGAAGAGACCCTTGGCATTCTTCACCACGCTCACCGGAACAGTGGGCGCCTCGCCGCTGCTGAGGTCCAGATAGGTCACCCGTTTCCCGTCCTTGGAGAAAGTCAGGGTACTCGCAGCACCGTTATCGAACTTCACCTCCACCACGCGGCCCGCCAGGCCCTGCGGGACCACCGGCGCCTGCGGCCGGTGCTGGCTAACGACGGCGGCCTGCGGGTTTTGCCCGACGGCGGCTTCCGCAGCGCCGGGCTGCGCAACGACCACGCCGCCGGCGGCGACCACCAGGGCACTCAGGGCTATCGTGAAAATCTTCATCTTTCTCTCCTTTTCGGTGTTCTCTGAACATTTGGCTCTCGGAAGGGCCGGGGCTGATTCGCCAAGGAACGAGTCGGCAGCCCCGACCCCCAATGCCGGGACTGCCTGGTCTGCCAGTGTCATACGAGGTTCATCCTGAGTTTCAGACCAGGGACCGCCGCTACTCGCCGTCGTCCCAGACGGTATGGCCGCTGACGGTTTTTTCGGGATAGTCCTGCACGGCGTCCCAGTGCTCCACAATCTTTCCGTTCGCATCGAGTCGGAAGACATCGATCGATCCCGAGCCAGCCAGGCCCTTGCCCGAGGGCGCGAAGGTCTGGGCCATCACGAAATCGCCTTCGGCAATGAACCTGGGGAATTTCGTCGCTTTCTCTCCGTTCAGCGGGCTCGCTCCGGCGAAAGCGGCCACGAAGGCAGCCCCGCCATCGGCGATGTTCGGGTTGTGCTGCAGGTATTCGGCGCCGACGAAGTCATCCACCGCCTGCTGAGCCTTCGCCTGGTTGAAGGCGAGTTCCAAGAAGCCCTTCACCGTCTCGGTATTGCGTTGCAGGGTTGAAGCGGCCACCTGCTTTATCTCAGTGGGGCCGTCGAACATAGTGCGACCGCTCACGCTCTTCGCCGGAACCTCCTGGATGGCGTCCCAGTGCTCCACAATCTTCCCGTCCGTATCGAAGCGGAAGATATCCATCACAGCCTGCTCGGGGCCCCCGGCCTTGAGGGTCATCGAGCTCTGCATGCCCACCAGATCGCCCTGCGCGAAGACCCGATGCCGCACCGTGGTAAGTTCCGGAGACTGAGCGAGCAGCGCCTCGATTCCTTTGACGAAGCCAGCCGCCCCGTCCGCGATACCCGGATTGTGCTGAAGGTAGCTGGAACCGAGATACTCAGCCGCTGCTTCATCGGGCTTCCGCTGGTCGAAAGCCAACCGGTAGAAATCCTGGGCGAGCTGTTTGTTCTTCTCCGCACGCAGCGTCGCCGGATCCGCCGGATCACTCGGATCAACAGTGACCGGGGATGACGCCGGGGAACCTGATGGCTGCGGCGCAGCGGTGGAGCATCCAGCTAAGGCCAGGACCAGACCGACACTCCAGATCGCTCGGTAAGCGGTCGATGATTTTTGCACAATACCCCTCTAATCTCGATAGCCGTTATCAGCCCTTCGAAGAATTGCCGATCTGCTAGTTTGTGCATTTTTCGGCATGTGATCCAATGATTAATATGCAAATCGGCAAATCTCGGGTGAATATCGGCAATGCTCAGCCCCGAGAAGTCGAGTTCTTCGACAATCCGAATTCAGCTGGCGGGGTGGAGACCCTGGCATTGAGCACGTTGCGTGAACAAGCACCGCCCGGCGAATTCCGTAGCCCGCAAAGGCCGCAGTTCTTCATCCTGCTCTACATCGACTCGGGAGCGCTGGATCAGCTGGTGGATTTCCACCGGATCGAGCTACGGCCCGCCTCACTGCTGCTGATTCATCCGGGACAGCTGGTCCTCTGGGGCGATCTGAACGCCGCGGAAGGGCACTGCGTCTTGTTCAAACCCGATGCGCTGAGCCCGCAGCTCGCTGCTTCGCTGCCTTCTCCTTACGAGAACAATCACTGGAGGCTGGGCAGTGCTCTGGCGCAGGCCTTCAGCTGCCAGTTCGAGTTGTTAGAAAGCTACCCGACCGCACGCCGCGGCGACCAACTCCGTGCGGCGCTGTTGCATCATCAGCTCTCCGCGATGCTATTGCATCTCAACCTGAGTTCCTCGCCGACCGCATCAGATAGTACTCCTGGCTATCAGCATCACAAGCGCTTCCGGGCGACCCTCGAAGCGAATTTCGATCGGCACCGTGACGTCGCCTGGTACGCGAAGGAGCTGGGAGTCTCGCTGCGGACCCTACGAAATGCCTGCCAGGAAGCCACCTCGATGAGCCCGAAGCAGATCATCGATCTGAGAGTGCACTTGGAGGCGAAGCGCTACCTCACGCACTCCGAGGTCTCAGTCCTGGAGCTCTCTCGAATTCTGCATTTCCGCGACGGCTCGAACTTCTCGAGTTTCTTCAAGCAACTCGAGGGACTCTCACCGCGAGATTTTCGTCGTCAACAGCGGCTTTCGGTTCTACTGCGGCAGAACGCTCCCTGACCTCCGGGCGCGGCTTCAGCCAGCGGGAGTAGCATTGCCTGCTGAAGCCCTTTGCGAACAGGAGTTACCATGCTTGCCACGATGATTTACGCCCCACAGGACATCCGCGTCGATGAACGCCCGAAGCCAGAAATCCAGCATCCCTCGGACGCCGTGGTCAGGGTACTGGCGGCCTGCGTGTGCGGTTCAGATCTGTGGCCTTATCGCGGAATCAGGCCCACCGAGGAACCGCACCCGATCGGGCACGAGCTAGTCGGGGTGGTCGAAAAAATCGGATCCGAGGTCCGCACGGTCAAGCCTGGAGACTTCGTGATCTCCCCCTTCTCGATCAGCGATGGCAGCTGCGTGAATTGTCGGAACGGCTGGACCCAGGCCTGTGAGCACGGCGCCAGTTTCGGCGCCACCGATGGCTTCGGCCTGCCGGTCGACGGCGCTCAAGGCCAGTACGTCAGAATGCCCTACGCCGACGGCACGCTGATCGCCACTGAGCAGATGCCCCCGGAGGAATTGATCCCCGATCTGCTCACCCTGGCCGATGTGATGTGCACGGGCCACCATGCAGCAGTGTCAGCGGAGGTCGGCCCCGGTAAGACAGTCGTCGTGGTCGGCGACGGCGCGGTCGGACTCTCAGGCGTGCTGGCAGCCGCGCGTTTAGGCGCTGAGCGGATTGTGATGATGTCCCGGCACGAGGATCGGCAGAAGCTGGCTCTTGAGTTCGGCGCCACCGATATCGTTGCAGAGCGCGGCGAGGAGGGCATCGCCAAGATCAAGGAGCTGCTCGGGGGCCTCGCGGACTGCTCCTTGGAGTGCGTGGGCACCAAAGAGTCGATGGATCAGGCCCTGCGTGTGCTGCGGGCCGGTGGGCATCTGGGCTACGTGGGAGTTCCCGCGGGTGGGCCGGAACTCCCCTTGCGTTACCTCTTCGAAACGAATATTCACGTGGCCGGCGGAATCGCTCCGGCGCACACCTACATTCCCGAATTGCTGCCCGAGATCCTTGACGGCAGCCTGCGGCCGGGACGAGTTTTCGATCTGGAACTGCCGCTCAGCGAAGCAGCGGAAGCCTACCGGGCGATGGACGAACGGCGGGCCATCAAGGTGTTGCTGCGCCCCTAGCAGTTGAGTCACCAGCGGGCCGCGCCACCAGGATGCCCTCAGCTCTCGGCCTTACCTATCCTCCAATACCCCATGAAGGCGACCTGATGCCGGTCCATCCCGACATCGCGCACCAGGTAACGCCGTAGCTCCCGGATCACCGCGGCTTCACCGGCGATCCAGGCGTACAGCTGCGCACAGCCCCGCTCGGCTGGCGCGGCGCCGGCCTGGCCGGCGCCGTCGTCTTCCGGGGTGTCCCAGAGGATCTCCTGATCCACGTCGACATCCTCTAGCTCGACCGGGGCGATATGCGAGCCGGGTAGCACTGCGGCGCGGACCGCAGCGTCAAGCAATGCTCCGTGCTGCACAGCGCCATATTCCACAGCGCCATGTTCCACAGCGCCATGTTCCACAGCGCCATGTTCCCCGATGCCATGCTGACCGGCTCGGGACAACCATTGGATGCTCACGCCGTCCGGGGCTCTGAAGTCCTGGAAGTCTGCGGCGTCAGGCACTTCCAGGATGACAGTTCCGGTCGTCTCCGGGTCGAGGCTTTCCACGATGGCGGCGATGGCCGGGACGGCGGTCTCGTCTCCCACCAGCAGTAGCCGCCGGGAAGCACCCGGCTTGAATTCGATGCCGAGGCAGGGGCCGGCTAAGCCGTTGGGGCCGATCAGCACCATCTTCTCGCCCACCGCGGCCTGCTCGGCCCAGCTCGCCGCAGGACCAGCGGGGCCACCGTTCACCGGAGGATGCAAGACGAAATCCACATCCACTTCGCCGAGCTCCCGGCGGGCTTCCCGCACCGTGTAGGTGCGCATGAATCCGCGGCTGTGCTGATCCATGCGCAGCCAGCTCTGGTACCAGCTCATCCCCGGCAGTTCCATCAGTGCGGCGAAGTCCGGCAGTGGATGGCCCGCGGAGGGGATCATCACCTTGATCCGCAAATCCAGCGTCTGGCCCTCGGCATTGGCCCCGAACTGACGGAGTTGCTCAGCATAAAAGGTGATCCTCTTAAAGTGCGGGCTCAGGCTGCGCACCCTAGCAACCTCCACCTCGAAAGCCATGATCGGCTGAAGCTCCGGAGCTTGACGAATGGCACCGCCCTGAAGTGGCGTTTCCTCAATCTGCTCGGCATTGGCGCTCATGCTTCTGCCCCCTCAGAGCTGACGGCGGCAGAATGATGAGCCGCACAACGGATGGATGACGTTGCTGTGGAAGCGCTAGAGGCCTCGCTTGAAATCTCTTGGTTCAGGCCTGCCGGGCTGTCCGGAAAGGCACTGAGCGTCTTGGAATGCTGCCGCCCTTGCGGCACCACCATGGGCGCGCCAGTGATCGGGTCGGGCACGATCACCGATTCAAGCCCGAAAACCTCCCGAACCAGCTGAGCGGTCAGCACATCACTCGGTTTGCCCTGAGCGGCGATCTGACCGGCTTTCATCGCGATCAGATGATCTCCATAGCGCGCAGCAAGATTCAGTTCGTGAAGCACGATAGCCACGGTGGTGCCACGGTGGCGATTCAATTCAGTGACCAAGTCGAGCACCTCGACCTGGTGGGCCATATCGAGATAGGTGGTCGGTTCATCGAGCAGTAAGAGCGGTGTCTGCTGTGCCAAAGCCATCGCTATCCAGACGCGTTGCCGCTGACCGCCGGAAAGCTCATCGACGTCGCGTTCCGCGAGTTGCAAGGTGTCGGTCGCCGAAAGCGCCTCGGCGACGGCGAGGTCGTCGTCCTTATTCCACTTCCTGAACCAGCCTTGGTGAGGGTAGCGTCCGCGACCGACGAGTTCGGAAACGGTGATCCCATCGGGGGCGGTAGGAGATTGCGGCAAGAGACCGAGTTTACGGGCCACCTGCTTGGCCGACTGCTGATGAATATCCTGACCATCGAGCAATACCGAACCCGTGCTCGGCTTCAACAACCGGGCCAGACCGCGCAAAAGCGTCGATTTACCGCAGGCATTGGCTCCGACGATCATCGTCACCTGCCCGGCGGGGAGTTCCACGCTGAGATCCTTGACCACCGGACGTTCGGTGTAGCCCAGAGAGATTCCGGCCGCACTCAGACTGGGCAGCTCTTCAGCCACTTGAGCAGTGGGCGGATCAGTTTTCCGTGGCATCGACTCTTTTCTCTCCCTCGTCATCAGGCACCGTTCCCTCGTCGGTTACTGCTGATCAGCAGCCACAGCAAAAATGGCGCACCGAGCGCTCCGGTCACTACCCCCACCGGAAGCGCGTTGCCGCCAGGAATCAAATATGCCGCGACATAGTCGGCGGCCAGCACAATGGCTGCTCCCACTAAGGCAGCGGCCAGCAGGGAGAATCTGCCTCCCATTAACCTGCGCGCAATCGGCCCGGACAGGAAGGCCACAAAAGCCACCGGCCCCGCGGCAGCCGTGGCCAGCGAAGCCAGGATCACCCCGACCACGATGAGTCCGGTCCGGGTGCGGCCCACCGGAACCCCCAGGCCCGCAGCCGAATCATCCCCCAGCTGGAGCGCAGCCAAGCGAGAAACCAACAACAGGATGAAAGGCACCAGCAGCATCAGGCCCACGCTCAGCGCACCAACCCGATCCCAATTGGCTGAGTTGAGTGAACCGGTCAGCCAAAGCATCGCCTCCTGGGCGTGATTGGTGTCGGCACGTTGTAAGACGAAGGTCACGAAAGCACTCATGATGGCGGAGACGCCCAGGCCGATCAGGATCAGTTTTCCACCAGAGTTCCGGCCCGCCAAGGCGATCACCAGTAGCGCGATCAGCACGGCGCCAGCCATGGAGACCAGTGAGACCACGGCACCGCCGGCGCCGAAGAAAACGATCGCCGTCACCACGCTGGCACTGGCGCCCTGCGAGATGCCGATGATGTCCGGGCTGGCCAGCGGATTGCGCAAAAGAGTCTGGAAGATACTGCCTGCGGCGCCGAAGGCCAGGCCGACCAGAAGTCCCAGCAAGGCGCGGGGGAACTTGTTCTCCATCACAATGAAGCTCGCCCCCGGAATGCGCTTACCGAAGAGCATGGCGAAGAAATCCGGGATAGTCACGGTAAAACTGCCCAGCAGGATATTGACCGCCAGCAGTCCGAAGACCAGCAGCGCCAAGCAGGCGCAGAGCAGAGCTGTTTTGCCGCGCTGCTTACTACGCAGGGCACGCAGCCTCGCTAAAGGATTCTCCGGAAGAGCTGAATTGGGTTCGGAGGAAACCGGCGGCTGTTGGGTCACCGCACTCAAAGGGTCACCGCCTTGCGCTTGCGGACCAGCCAGATGAAGACCGGAGCACCGATCATCACCGAGATGATCCCGGCAGGAACCTCGCCGGGAAGCAGCACTACCCGCCCCAGCACATCGGCCGCGATCAGCACAATGGGCGCGGTGATCACCGAATACGGCAACAGCCAACGGTAGTCGGTGCCAATCAGCGCTCGCAGCAGGTGCGGCACGATCAATCCGATGAAGCCGATAGGGCCAGCCACAGCGGTTGCCGAGCCGCACAGCAGCACCACGCCGATCGCCGAAATCGACCTGCCCAGCGCTGGATTCTGCCCCAGGCCGCGGGCCAGATCGTCTCCCAGCGCCAGGCCATTGAGCACTCTGCCGGTGCAGAGCAGGATGATCATCCCGAGCAGCATAAAAGGCAGCACCGAGAGGATCTGATCCCAGTTCTTACTCACCAAGGAACCCACTTGCCAATTGCGGAAGGAGGAGAGCGCGTCCTGATTGGTCACCAGCAAACCGTTCAGCAAGGAACCCAGCCCCGCGGTGAGTGCGGCTCCGGCGAGCGCCAATTTGACCGGCGTCGCGCCCTCCCTGCCCAGGCTGGCTACCGCGTAGACCACGACGGCGGCAATCGCCGCGCCGATGAAGGCGAACCAGATATAGCCGCTCACGGTGCCCGCCCCGAAGAACACCACGGCGATGATGACGGCGAGCGCCGCTCCCGCATTGACCCCGAGGATCCCCGGATCGGCCAAGGGATTCCTGGCGACGCCCTGCATTCCTGTACCCGCCAGACCCAGCGAAGCGCCGACCAGCAATCCGGCCACGGTCCGCGGGATCCGTTCGTGCACCACGTCCCAGTCCCCGCCGTCGCTCTGGCTCAGGTGGGCCAGCGCGTCGAGCACGCTGGGTAGCGCGATGAAGCGGGCACCGATCGCCACCGAGGAGAGCAACACCACGACCAGGATCACCACGAGCACCAGCAGCACCAGGGCCTTACGGCTCAGCGGTGTGCGGCTCTGCGGCGGCGCCGAGTGAAGTACCGAGGAGTCCGGGGCGCCCGGTCGCTGAGTCCGGGAATGCGGGGAGGCTGAGATAGTCATCGAGTGAGGTTGTTCTGCAGAGTCCATCCCGAGGCGGCAGGCTGCAAAGCGCCGTGACCTGCCGCCGCCGGGATGACCGCCGTCATGAGTTTATTTCGAGCCTGCGTCAACGGCAGCGGCGAGCTGCGGGACGAATTTATCCAGCACCCAGGGGATGCTCAGCGGTGATGCAGCCGACATGGCGAGGTTGAGAGTCTTGTCCGGATCGGCGACCAGGGCACCCTTTTTGATGGCGGGAACCTGGCTGAGCAGCGGATCCTTGACGATCGCTGCCTTGGCCCCAGCATCCGAGACCCAGCTGACGAAGACATCGGAGTTCAGTTCATTGGCTTTTTCCAGCGACCAGGGCAGGAAGAATTCCTTCGAGTTCTTCTCTGCAGCCTCAATCACGGGAGCTTGCTTGAGGCCCAGGCTGCTGAGGAACTTCGGCCGGTTATCCAAATCGGTGTAGACGCTCACGCCGTCGGCCTTGCCTGGTTCCAGATTGCCGGAGATGAAAGTCTTACCAGCCAGTTGCGGGAATTTTGCGGCCTCGTCTTTGAAGGTCTTATCGGTGTTGTCGATCAGTTCCTTCGCCTCGGCGGTCTTGCCCAGGGCCTGACCGATCAAGGTGGTGGAATCCTGCCAGGAGGTGCCGAAGGCCTTGTCCGGGTAGGCGATCACGGGAGCGATCTTGGAGAGCTTGTCATAGTCCTCCTTGGTCAGCCCCGAATACGCGGCCAGGATGACATCGGGTGTGGTTTTAGCGATCTCGATGGAGTTGACCCCGTCGGCTTCTGAATAGATCTTCGGCGCCTTCTCGCTGCCCAGCGAAGCACCCAGCTTGTTCAGCGCTTCAGCCTTCCACGGCGTCAACCCCTGAGCGTCACCACCCCATTCCACCTTGGGCATGCCGACCGGCACCACGCCGAGGGCGAGAGCGACATCATCGTTCACCCAGGACACGGTAGCCACTCGCTGAGGCTGCTTCTCGATCGTGGTTTCACCAAAGACATGCTTGATGGTCACCGGGAACTGAGCACTGGCGGAACTCGGCGCGGTGGTGTTGTCACCTGAAGCCACGCTTCCGGTGGAGCATGAGCTCAGGGCAAGGGCAGCGACTACGACGGCGGTCCCCAGACCGAGGAGTCGATGGGTGCGAGAGAGTTTCACGGCAAGCTTTCTGTTAGGTAATCCAAACCTAACTAAGGCTAGCGCAGTGCTCCCGAATAGAAAACAAAGATGTGCCCTAATTATTCAAATGTGGCAAAGGTTACTTTTCCTCGATCATGGTGGCCTCATCGCTGAGCGTCCACAGTTTCGGGTTCACACCGAGCAGGACCTTTCGCAGCAGCTTGTCGAGCTGGACCGACTCGGCCGAGCTGAGCTGTTCGAAAACCAGCTGTCGAACATGCGCCACATGATCCGGTGCCACTTCCTGGAGAAGCTCGCGGCCCAGATTGGTGATGCTCGCTGTGGTTACCCGACCATCCTCCTCGTGGGCACTTCGTATCAGAAGCCCGCGCCTTTCAAGCTTGCTCACCACATGGGAAAGCCGGGAAAGCGAAGCCATCGTCCGCGAGGCGAGTTCACTCATCGGCAGCTGCCCGTCGGGCACCTCACTCAATCCGACGAGGACGGTGTAGTCGAACAGAGTGAGCTTTGCTCGACGCAATAAAAGCGAATCGAATTCTCGCGGCAACGTCCAGAAGGTCGAGATGAGAGCCAACCAGGTACGACGCTCTTGGGTGGACAGCCATTCGACTTCATCCATTTCTTGATTCTTAACTTTCCGGCCCTCCAGTTCCACATTCTTCAATGCCACAACCCCCGCTGTTCGTTCTTCTATCAATTCATCCCTCGCTCGCAGTTCGGGAGGGCGGCGTGCCTTGGCCAAAAGGACGACCACCGAGCGCCTCACGACCGTGCACGGTCGTCCAACCGGCCTCATCCGGGCCTTGCGGCACGATCTGTGTGGGGTTCAGATCAGTGTGCACTATGTAGTAGTGCTGCTTGATCTGCTCAAAGTTGACCGTGTCGCCGAAGCCAGGTGTTTGAAATAAATCACGCGCATAGGCCCAGAGCACCGGCATCTCAGTGAGCTTCGAGCGATTGCATTTGAAATGCCCGTGATACACCGCATCGAAGCGAACCAGGGTGGTGAAGAGCCGGATATCCGCTTCGGTAATCGTTTCACCCACGAGATATCGCTGTTTCTCGAGCCGCTCGCTAAGCCAGTCAAGAGCCGCGAAAAGCCGTTGATAGGCTTTATCATAAGCCTGCTGGGAACCCGCAAAACCGCAGCGATAGACCCCGTTGTTCACCTCGGTGAAGATTCGCCGGTTGACCTCATCGATCTCCGCGCGTAACTCCTCAGGGTAGAGCTGTGGGGCTCCTGGTCGATGAAACTCAGACCACTCCGTGCTGAAATCCAAGGTGATCTGCGGAAAATTATTGGTCACTACCCCACCGGAAGGAATGTCCACAATAGCGGGCACCGTGATGCCGCGAGGGTAATCGGGAAAGCGGGCGAAGTAGGCCTGCTGCAAGCGCTCGATACCCAGCACAGGATCCTCGCCACCCGGATCAAGATCAAAAGTCCAACTGCGCGCATCGTGAGTCGGCCCGCAGATTCCCAAGGAAATCACGTCCTCCAAACCGAGCAAACGTCGCACTATGGTCGCGCGATGCGCCCAGGGGCAAGCTCGCGCAACCACCAGCCGATACCGCCCCAGTTCCACTGGCCAACCGGTTTCACCCCGAGCTCCGGGCTCGCCGGCACGGGTGATTCTGTCTTCGATGTAATTGGTATCCCGAGTGAATTCCTCCCCAGCATGCACATAAGCACCCTTAGTACTGTGCTGCGCGTCCGCGGCTGATTGTCTCCACCCCTCGTTTTGCATCCTCTTAGCCTACGTGGCGGCTTCAACCCGCTAGCACATCTGAGAGATAGACAACGATGCCATGCAACGTAAAAGACGATTTAAAGACGAACACGGTCCTCCACCCGGCAATTCTTGATCAGCTGGCGGCGAGCGAAGTAGTGCAATTCACTTCAAATTTAGTTGCCAAAGGCAAGTTAATTATGATTCACTTGACAGTGAACGCTCATTCACCCCCTACGCTAGGACCTCCTGTGCCCGCGCATTTGCAAAGCACTAAGACCATCACCGCACGTCGGCCCACCTGGCTTATCGTCACCATTCTCTGTCTCTCCGGCACTGTCGTTTCGTTGCAGCAGACCTTGATGATCCCGCTGCTCCCCGATTTTCCGAGGATTCTGCGCACCAGCCCCGACGATGTCTCCTGGCTGGTGACCGCGACCCTGCTCACCGCCGCGGTGGCAACGCCGATCGTCGCCCGAATGGCGGATATGTACGGCAAGCGACGAATGATGCTCGTCGCCATGGTGACCATGGTGATCGGCTCCATCATCTGCGCCGTCGGTGAGTCCTTCGGCTGGCTCGTCGTCGGCCGGGCTTTCCAAGGGCTCGCCGCCTCGCTCATCCCGGTGGGAATCTCGATTCTCCGCGATGAGTTGCCCAAGGAACGGGTGGCTTCCGCCGTCGCCTTGATGAGCGCCACGCTGGGCATCGGCGGCGCACTCGGGCTGCCCCTCTCCGGACTGATCTACCAGAACCTGGGCTGGGAAGCGATTTTCTGGCTCAGCACGGTAGTCGGCATCTTGCTGATCATCGGCGTGCTGGCCGTGGTCCCCGAATCGGAACTGCGCACTCACGGCCGCTTCGACTACCTCGGCGCGGTCTTGCTCTCGGTGGCGCTCACCACCCTGCTGCTGGGAATCTCCAAGGGCGGGCATTGGGGCTGGACGAGCGAGCCGGTCATCCTGCTCTTCGTCACCGCAGCGGTTTTCTTAGCCGCTTGGGTGCCCTATGAACTGCGGGTCAGCCAGCCGATGGTGGATCTGCGTACTTCAGCGCGCCGCCCTGTACTGCTGACCAATATCGCCTCGTTGCTGGTCGGCTTCTCGATGTATGCGAATATGCTCGCAACCACCCAGTTGCTGCAATTGCCAGAAGGCAGCGGCTTCGGTTTCGGATTAGCGGTCACCGTGGCTGGTTTGTGCATGGTGCCTTCGGGCTTGGCGATGGTGGCCTTTGCGCCGATCTCCGCGGGGCTGACCAAACGTTTCGGCGCTAAGACGACGCTGATCATCGGAGTCAGCGTGCTGGCGCTGTCCTATGTGGCCAGAGTCTTCCTGACCGGGGAGGTGTGGATGGTCATCTTGGGTGCCACCGCGGTCAGCGTGGGTACGGCGATCGCCTATGCCGCTATGCCGACCCTCATTATGCGGGCGGTGCCGATCACCGAGACAGCTTCGGCGAACGGCCTCAACTCTCTGCTCCGCGCGGTGGGCACCTCAACCGCGAGCGCCGTCATCGCCGCGATCCTGACCGGCCTCGTCACTCAGCACGGCGGGGTCTCGATGCCGACACTGAACGCCTTCACCACGGTATTCTGGTTGGCCGCGATCGCTGCCCTGGCAGCCATCGCCGTCGCGGTCTTCATTCCGGCGGCAAAGGCCCTGAGCACCGCAACCGGTGCGCTCAAGGTGATTCCAGGCGCTGAGACTCCGCTGAAATCCAGCACAGGAGCACTCCCCACTGTCGCCGGGGAAACCGAGTTGCAAATGGCTGATGACGAAATCGTGGTGCGCGGCATCGTGGTCGGCCCCGCTGGCAGAGCGGTGCGCAATGCCGTGGTGACGGCGCTCGATCTGGACGGCGGTCCGGCCGATTGGTGCCGCGCCGACAATGACGGCAAATACACCTTGGTCCTGCCGGGACCCGGTCATTACCTAGTGATTTCCGCTGCGGAAGGTTGGGCCCCGACGTCGCAAGTCGCCGATTTCAGCGCCGGCGAGCGTGATCGAACGATCCGGCTTTCCGAACGCCTAGCCCTCAGTGGCACAGTGCGCTCTGCCACCTTGCCACTGCCACAGGCGCTGGTCACCCTGACCAGGCCGACCGGTGAATTCGTCGACTCGGCGAGGACCGACGCCGAGGGCAATTATGAGATGCCGCTGCCGCAGACCGGCCGCTATATTCTCACCGCTCTGGCGTCCGGCGCTTCACTGGCAGCTAGCCGGCAGGTTCTGTTGACTTCGCAATCCTCGGTGGTGGATTTCGATGAGCTGCCCTCGGCAGAGCTGGTCGGATCATGAATGCCCGGGATGCCATTATTAGCGCCGCTCAGCAGCTCTTCGGCGAACAAGGCTATACCGCAGTGACCATCAAGGAGGTGGCGGCTAAAGCCGGTTATTCCCCCGCCATGGTGATGAAAACCATGGGCAGTAAAGCCCTGCTCTACGCCGCTGCAACACCCGCCGCGCCGAGCTATGAGAACTGGTCCGGAGAGCCTTTGGGGTTTCATCTGGCACGGCGCCTTGTGGAACGTCGTGAAGCCCAACACGCGGAGCCCTGGGCGATGGCAGCGATCCGGGTGCATGACGCCCCGGATAAGGAGGAAGCTCGGCGGGAAGTGCGCACCCAATACCTGGCACGGCTACGCGAGATTCTCGGCGTCCACCACCAGAAGGCAGAACTGGTGATGAGCCTGCTGATCGGTTTCGGAACCGGCATGAGGGGCCTCGGGCTGTTCTCCGAGGTTCCGCCCGAGGAGCTCATCCAGCAATACGGCGCTTTGCTTCAGCAGGTCATCGATAGTTGAAGGCCTTCGGCTCAGCAGCCAGAACTGGACGGCTGAGCCGAAGGTCTCGCTTGATCCCCTGAGCTATGCCTGAAGCTTGGTTGCCAGGAATTCCAAAGTCTTGGCCCAGGAATCCTCTGCGGCTTCCGGCCGGTAGACCCACTGGTTGGAGTCATTGAAGAAGGCATGACCGGTCTCTGGATAGACGACGGCGGTGAAATCCACACCGGCCTCCGCCATGTCTTGCTCCAACTGCGGTAATTTAACCATCAGTGGCTCATCGGTGGAGCCATAGAATGCCAGCACGGGGGCAGTGATGTTCTTCAATTCCGCGACCTTGAAATCAGCGTGACCGTAGAAAGGGACCGCTGCGGCCAGCCGAGGTTCGTGAACCGCGAGCGAGAAGGCATAGGTGCCACCGAAGCAGAATCCGGTGATAGCGACCTTCTCGGCCCTGGCCGCCAGGTAATCGAAACAGACTTTCACTCGTTCTAGGGTTTTAGCGGCAAATTCCTCGGAACGTATCGGAGCCAGCAGCTCTCGGAGCATCGGCTGCGCGGCGGCCTTCTTTTCCTGACTGATCGAAGGATCGAAAAGCAGGGCTTGAACCTCCTCCGCTCTTTCCGGGGAAAGGCCTGCATCTGAGAGCAGATCAGGAGCCAGCACTAGGTAGCCTTCCGCGGCAAATCTATCGGCGACATCCTTGGTGTGCGGAACCAGGCCCCACACTTCGTGAATCACGATGAGTGCGCCCTGAGGGGTGCCGGAAGGCTCGACGAGATATGCGGATAATTCGTTGTCCAGGGTAATCATTTCAGCCATTCTCCGATCTTCGCACCAAACACTGGAAAACAGCTATGTCTTGAGGAATCGAGAAGTCAGTGTCGCTGCTGCGCGGAAATCTCACGGTTGTTCACCGGCTGAAAACCTCCAACAAAAATAGATTCAGTTGAGTTGCTCGTGTCCGAAGTCAAGAGCCCGGGATTAGG
Source organism: Psychromicrobium ferritrahens (assembly GCF_043789415.1). NCBI lineage: Bacteria > Bacillati > Actinomycetota > Actinomycetes > Micrococcales > Micrococcaceae > Psychromicrobium > Psychromicrobium ferritrahens. The sequence continues at coordinate 1,510,919 of NZ_JBDLLW010000001.1, forward strand.
GCAGACTTGAGCTGTGCCTCGACCCAGTACTCAAATCGCACAACGTCAGCGCCTGCTCAATGCTGCGAAGACGGTCGCCGTGCGCGAGGGGGCAACCGGGACCACACTGCGAGCCATCGCCGCCGAAGCCGAGATGGAGCCTTCGGCGGCGCTCTATTACTTCCCCAATCTGAATGCGCTGATCCGCGATCTGCAAAGCGCCACGGCCAGCGAATTCATCAGTCGGCTGGAAGCAGCCATGGCGAAACCCCACGGATCAGCGAGCGCCAAATTAGCCGCCTTGATCTATACCGGAGTCACCGGCGGACTCGATGACGATCTATCCATCGTGCTCTATGAATTCTGGAGTATGAGCATCCGCGATCCGGAGATGAAGGTCGTCGAGGACAGTCTGACCGAGAAGCAGGAATCCTTATATCTGGCGGTGATCGAGGAAGGCCTTGCTACGGGGGAGTTCCGAACCATCATTCCGGCCCAGGAGCTGGCTCATCTGCTGCTCGGCATTGAAGATGGCCTGGTGATGACGATTCTGTCCAGGACCGTCGACGCTCTGGACACCGTGCGGCAAATAGCTCTCATCGCGGAGGCCGTGCTGAATTGCAAGCTGCCCACCGAGGACTATCTGGCGGGAGAGTTCTGCCCGCGAAGCTCAGCGAAAATTTGAGTCTTCCAGCAAGCCGGACAGCATTTGTTTCTTCTCCGGGCTGAGCCGGATCAGGCGTTGCGCCGGCTCATCGAAAAGCGCCAACGTGGTCTCCGCAATAACGCATTTCACCCCGCTGACGGCGTCATAGATGGCGTAGCCGATCGTGAAGCTGGCTCCCTTCACATCACTGACCCAGATCTCGACTTTGGCCGACAGATTCCGGTAGTGCAGGGGTGAGAGGTACTTGATCCGATGCTCCACCACCAGGGCCTGGATGCCCTCGGGCAGATCAGCGAAGATCGGTTGTTCGACCTCGATGCCGGGCAGGCCAGTGCCCGCCGGAGGGCCGAATGCGTGGACCCGGGCTTCTTCCAGAATGCGCACGATCTCAACGTTGTTGATATGCCCGTAGGCATCCATATCGCCCCATCGCATGGGGATCCGAAGGCTAAGACTCATGCTCTCAGCCTATGTCGAAGCAGCGGATCGATGCGCCAGCAGGAGTTGGTAGCTCCCCGAGGGATACAGCGGCTGCTCGGTCTGCATCACAACAACTCACTCCCCGGGGATGAAAAGCCTGCGAACCACCGCGCCTGAGGCCAATGCGTCCAGGCTCTCGTTGATCTCGCTCAAAGCCTTGGTATCGGTGTGCAGCAGCTCGATCGGCAACCGACCCTCCCGCCAAAAACCCAGGTACCGCGGCACATCGCGCTCCGGCACGGCATCCCCCATATAGGAACCGAGAAGCCGCTTCCCCACCCCGGCGAATTGCAACGCCTGAACCGAGAGTTGCTGATCAGGGGCGGGCAACCCCACCGAGACCAGCGCCCCTCCTCTGGACAGCAGCCCTAAGCAGCTCTCCATCACCCGGGCGCTACCGACGGCTTCGATGGCCAGATCGACACCGCCGTCACAATGCTCCGCCACGAGTGCGGCGGCCTCGGTCGGATGAGCCACCAGCGCAGCGCCACAGCGCTGAGCAAGCTCTCTTTTGGATTCCAGTGGATCGATGGCGATCACGGTGGTCCCCGGGACCATCGCCGCCGCCATCACGGCAGCCAATCCCACCGCTCCGAGACCGAAGACGATCACCGATTGCCCGGCCTGTAAATCGGCGGTATTGAAGACGGCGCCCATCCCGGTCAGGGCGGCGCAGCCGAAGAGCGCGGCGATCTCGGCCGGAACGTCATCGTCCACCGGCACCACCGACTCTCGGGCCACCACGGCGTACTCAGCGAAAGCCGATACTCCCAGATGGTGATTGACCCGTTCTTGCTGAGCTGAGCGCAGCAAAGCCTCTCCGTGCAGCAGGTCACCGCTGCCATTGCTTTCGGCGCCTCGGTAACACAGTGCAGGCCTTCCGGCGGTGCAGGCCCGGCAAGCGCCGCAGGCCGGCACAAAGACCGTGACTACTCGCTGACCTTCGTGCAGATCGTGCACCCCGGCCCCGGTCTCCACAACGATACCCGCGGCCTCGTGCCCCAGCGCCATCGGCAAGGGCCTAGGTCGGGAGCCATTCACCACCGAGAGATCGGAATGGCACAAGCTGGCCCGCTCGATGCGGATCAGAATCTCTCCGGCCCGAGGATGCGGCACCTCCAGCTCCTCAAGGATCAGAGGCTGGCTCTGCGCATAGGGCTGACCTGCGTCAGATCGGTGTAGAACTGCAGCTCGCATTGCGCTCTTCCTCCTGAGAATTTCCAGCTCCTTGAATGGGCCACTGGCAAGAATGCTACTCTGGTGAGTGATCTGCACGAGCTTGCTCTGCTGCCGAAATCGCGGCAACGCCTGAGCTGGCAGCAGATCAAGAGTCCTTTTCTGAACGGAGTATGAGCATGCGAATCGCTGCCATAGTGAGCGAGGTGCTGGCCTTGCAGGCCTGTTTCGCTTCGAGCTCCGCGTCGAGGATCCGCTGAACCCTTCGGTAATCTTCAGTCAGTCGTCGACGCCTTGAGCCCTTAGCGTGAACCGGCTATTTTGTGCTGCACTCATTGAGTATGTCGGTCTCGCTTCACTGACTAGAAATCTCGGCTGTTTCACAAAGTTCAGCTGATTGAAGGATTCGACATGCAAAATTACACTCAAGAACAGATCCGGCGCAGCTTCATCAATGCCTCTCGCAGCGAAGTCAAAGCGATCAACTTCCCGGCCGACTTCGAACAGACTGACTGGGAGAACCTGGACTACTTGGGCTGGCGAGATGCCAAGATGCCACAGCGCGGCTATTTGATCTACCCGACCCCGGAAGGGTTGATCGGACTGCTACTGCGCGCTACCGAAGGGGGCAGCGGCAAGCTCCGCAAAGTACTCTGCGATCTGTGCCGCGACGTCCGCTGTGAGGCGGTGGTCTATCTCTACGTCGCTCGGCGGACAGGCGCTGCAGGTCGTAATGGGAACACCGTGGGAACTCTGATCTGCGCCGATTTTCAATGCTCGGCCAATGTCCGCTTCGAGCTTCCCAGCAGAGCCGAGCACCTCGACTGGCCGACCATCAGAGAACGTCAGATCTCCGGGCTGTGCGAAAGAATTGAGCTGTTCATCAGCCGAGTACGAAGCTGAAGAATCTCAAAGCGCGGAAAGCAGGGCTTTCACACCCTGCTCAAGCAGGCTCGCGGTGGTACCGAAATTGAATCTGGCAAAGCCTGTTCCGATCTCACCGCAGGCCTTTCCATCCACCATGGCCACTTTGGCCTCCCGCAGAAAGTACTCTGCGGGGCTCTCTTCGCGACCGCCCAACGGCAGGGCGCGGAAATCCAGCCAGGCCAGATAGGTGGCTTGCGGTGGAACGGCTCGCAAGCCCGGCACAGCGGCGAGCGCCTTGAAGAGGTAGTCCCGGTTGGACGCAAGCTGCACCAGCAAAGCGTCCAGCCAGGGGCCACCTGCTCGATAGGCCGCTTCCGAGGCGATGATGCCGAGCGAGGACACCCCGTGCATTCGCACCTCCGGGAGCTTGTCCCAGGCCGAGCGGTCGGCCTCGGTATGCAGGATCGCCTGGGCGCAACAGAGACCGGGGAGGTTCCAAGCCTTGGAACTGGACACCAAAGTCACCGAATGCGCCGCAGCGGTCTCGCTCACCGATGCATAAGGTATGTGTTTGCCCTGGTAGACCAACGGTGCATGGATCTCATCGGAGATGACTCGTCCGCCGTGCCGGTCAACGACCTGCGCGATCTGGTTCAGTTCGGTCTCGCTGAAAACCTTGCCCAGCGGGTTGTGCGGGTTAGTCAGCACCAGTGAGCGCCCACCGCGCAGAAAAGCCGCTTCCAAGGCCTCGAGGTCGAGCGCCCAGCCATCGCCGCTCCGCAGAATCGGTACCTCAAGACGTTCCCGCCCCATCAACTCAATGAGTTCGGAAAAGGGCATGTAGGCGGGCACCGGCAGAATCACCGGGCTACCCGGTGGGCTGAAAGCATCGATGGCCAGCTCCGCGCCGCGCAGCACCTCCGGCGTCGTCCGCACGCTCTCCGGGTCGAAGGACCAGCCGTACCGCCGCTCGCTGAAGCCCGCGAGAGCTACTGCCAGCTCTGGCTGAGCAGACGGCGGATAACCGAACATCTCCCGCCCCACAGCCTGTTGCAGAGCACTAGTCACCACTTCCGCGGCGGGAAAATCCATCTCCGCCACCCACGCCGGAAAGACGTCAGTGGGATACGCGTTCCATTTAATGCCACCACGGATTCGCAAAGACGTCGGCGTCGGCGAAGAGAAATCGAAGCTCATTCAGGCCATCTTACGGGCCACTCTGGAACTTCCGTCAGTGCTTAGCCCTTCGGCAGCAAGCTGGACCAGTTAAAAGGCGCGGGCTTCCTGGTACCCGGAAGCGAAACATCCGAACGCCAGCCGTGCAGCCACTCCGGCAGCACCAGATCGGCGGGTGGCTGACCGATCACTTCGAAGAGCTCCTGGTTGGTCACGGGCTTACCACCGCCCACCACCCGCATCGCCATAAAGGCCCTGACATAGATCTCGCCGCTGACTACCATGCACTGCTCGAAGTACATCGCCCGATCATCGAAGCCGATCAGCCGGGATTCCATGGTGTAGCGCTGCCACATCTTGAGGGATTTGCGGAAGGAGATCGTCTCCGCGCTCATCACCGGCCTCCAGCCCTTCTGCTGGAGCTTTTTCCAGATGCCCGAGCGAATCATCAGATCAACCCGGCCCAGGTCCATCAGCGAAAAGTACCTACCATTATTGACATGCCCGTAGAGGTCGATATCAGCGGGCCAGGCTCGCAGCTTGATCGAGGAATGTCCCCATAGGCTCAGCGGAGTGCGGCGATAGGAGAGAAAGAGGTGCAGGAGGGTCCTGAAGAGCAAGTGCATGAGGCTATGTTACTGAGTAGTAGTAAAAAGTGCAGCACCCTCCCTGCCCCGCCGTTAGGGTGCTGAGTTTCCTCGGCGCTCAAAGCACTGCAAATTTTCGTCAGAACGCCTAAGCTCGAAGACATGGCTGAGCAGCAGAGCGTATCAGAAAAAGAATCCGTCGAGCCCGAGGTGAGCGACGACTTCGTCAGTCGGGAGCACGAGCTGGACGGCCTGCACTACACCTCGACGGCTGGTCGGCTGGTGCTCCGCATAGAGGAGAGCAAAGACGGCAAGAACGAGGGTTTCAAGGCTAAAGCGGAGATCTTCGTGACCTCCTATATTGCCGAATCCGAGCAGAACAGGCCGGTGGTCTTTGCCTTCAACGGAGGCCCAGGATCAAGCTCTGTCTGGCTACACCTGGGCTTGCTCGGCCCTCGCCTGGTCGATTCTGGCGACGTCGGCGCGCTGACCCCGCCGCCTTACGGTCTGCTGGACAACCACGACAGCATTCTCAAGCACGCCGATCTGGTGATGATCGACCCGGTGAGCACAGGTTTTTCCCGGGTGGTCAAGGGCGGCAAGGACGATGAATTCCACGCTTTCGTTGAAGACCGCGATCTAGTCGCCGAGGTGATCAGGCTCTGGACCACCCGGAACAACCGCTGGCTCTCCGCCAAGTACCTGGTCGGCGAGTCCTACGGCACGCTACGAGCGGTGGCCGTGGCGGCCAGGCTCTTTGACACCTATGGCATGGCGGTCAATGGCCTGGGGTTGATCTCCACGGTCCTCAATATGTCCACTCTGGACTTCGCCCCGGGCTCCGACGTCCCGTACGCGCTGCATGTTCCGACGTATGCCGCGATCGCGCATTTCCACGGCCGTCATCCGGGTCGCGAGCTCAGAGAGGTGGTGGCCGAGGCCGAGGAGTTCGCCGCCAAGGACTTCGGTTATGCGCTCAGCCAGGGTTCCAGGTTGGACCAGGCCACCTACGACGACGTCGTCCGCAAACTCGCCGCTCTCACCACACTGAGCGAAGACTTCGTGCGGCGCAGCGATCTGCGCTGGGACTACTCTGAGTTCTCAGCCGAGCTCTTGCGCGAGAAGGGCCTCACCGTGGGCCGGATCGATGGCCGCTTCACCCAGCTGAACCTGCGAGGTCAAGCCTCGATCAATTGGGATGACCCCTCGCTCAACGCGATCAACGGCCCGTATGCCGCAGCTGTGAATCACTACATCCGTTCCGAGCTGGGCTATCACAACGACCTGCCCTACGAGATCCTGACCGGACGAGTGCAACCCTGGAGCTACAAGACCTTCGAGGGCAGGCCGATCGAGGTCACCGAGGATCTGGAAAGACTGCTCAACTACAATCAGGACCTGCGGGTGCACGTGGACTACGGCTATCACGACGGCGCCACTCCGCATTTCGCTGCGGAATATGTCTGGGCTCATCTGAAGATCAGCCCGGAGGCCCGTGCGCGGTTCAGCCATCACTATCACCAGGCGGGTCACATGATGTATTTGAACCCGCAGTGCCGCCAGGATCAGCTCGCAGCACTCGCGGAGTTCGTCCAGAATCAGTAGCCGGCTAGGCCCGGTTGACCCACGGCACTTGGCCCACGGCGCAGCCTCGCGACCGGCGTCCCTAGTTCACGCCCTTGATCTTCACGACGAAGACCGCACCGAGCAGACCGATCACTCCAGCCACGATATAGAGCGTGAGGTAGCCGCCGAGATAAGCCACGAAGGGGAAAGCGATCAATGGCGCCAGAACCTGAGGAAGTGAATTCGCCACATTGATCACGCCCAGGTCCCTGCCCCTGCTCACCGCTGCCGGAAGCACCTGGGTCAGCAGAGCCATATCCACCGCCAAATAGGCGCCATAGCCGATGCCGAGAATCGCGGCACCGACAATGGCTCCGGTCCACGTGGGGAAGAACGCGAGCACCAAAGAGGCCACAGCGATCACCGCCGAGGAGGCGATGACGAAAGGCTTGCGGCGCCCCACCCTATCCGTCCAGGCTCCGCCGATGGCCGCGGTGACAATGGTCAGAATCGCGTAGATACCGGTGAGCACCAGCACTCCAAAAGCCGGGTCGGCGTAGCCGACCTCGTCCGTCAGGAAGAACAAGAGGTAAAGAGTGCAAATGTGATTACCCAGCTGGACCAGGAACCTGGTGAGCCAGGCCCAGCCGAAATCCGGGTACTTCCGGGGGCTGATCCAGAATCCGCTCAGGAACCCCCGCCAGGAAAAGGCGGGGCGGTCTGCTTTACTGAGCTTTTCATCGGATCCCCGCAGCACATAGAGCAGAACCCCGAGCAGCAGAGCCACCGCGCAGATCAGATAACCGAGAGCGAAATTCCGTCCGGCAACCGCTCCGATTCCTGCTCCCACCAGGATTCCTGCCACGGTGCCCATCGAAAACAGTCCGCCGATCACGCCACGTTGCGGCACCGGGACTCGATCCGGAACAGCCGCCGTGATAGCAGCCAATGCGCCATTGCAACCGAGCTGCACCAGGCACCACAGCAGGGTCATCGCCGCGACGCTCGGCGCCACAGTCAAACCGAGTAAGGCGATCATGCCCAGCACCGCGCCGATGAAGACCCAGGGCACCCGGCGTCCGAACCGTGAGGTCGTGCTATCCGAGAAAGCTCCGAACAGGGGGTTTGCCACCAGCGAGACAGCGGCTCCGGCCCCGGTCACCAAAGCCAGAATCGCCTCTTTCTGGCCTTCGTCGAAAGACGCGGCCTGAGTGCCGAGCAGTACCTGAATTGGACCAAAAAACGCTGCGTTGATCCCGACGTTGACCAGCACCACAGCAGTGGTCCACAGCGGACCGACCCGCAAGCGCGGCTCGGCGAGCGCCGGGGGAAGCGCCGCAAGATCATCGGCACTAGCTTGATACTGTGTCATGGCCCTTTGTCTCTGTGCGTTCCTGTGTACTGCGCCAAAGCCTCACTGTGGGGAAATCGGCCCGGTAACGTTGACTTAGCCTATCGAATCCACAGTTGAAAGGAGAGCGCCGTGCGGATACCGATTATTCTCGGTCACCGAACGCGCCTCGCCCTGTCGCTCGGCTGCGTCTTGCTACTCGCTGCCTGCGCTCCCGATCCAGCTGCTTCCGACGGCGGCTGGGCGCCATTCGGTGATGCCTCGGGCAATCCATCTGCCAGTCCGTCCGCCAGTGTCAAGGACCGCAAAGGGACCGATAACTCACCGGCCACGCCGCGCAGTGACTTCACCTTGCCCTCTTCCTCAGGAACCATCAGACCCGATGCCACGGGGATGCTGCAGAAGAAAGTGGGAGAGCTGGCTGGCGTGGTGGCCAGCGAGAACTCCGGCGTCCGATTGGTCAACTTCAGCGTCGCCTCGATCAAGGCTGACTACCATTGCGAAGTGCCCGGCACCGTGAAGCCCGCCAATGGGCATTTCATCGCCGTGGAGCTGTGGATCGAAACCACCGCGGAACTCGCCAATTCAAAGGACCCGTACTTCGGCGTCAGTGCCAAGGACTTCGATCTGCAAGCCCCCGATGGCACCCAGGTCACCTCACCCCTGGATACCTACCCGGCCCACGCCTGTCTGGACAACGGCCTGGGACTTCCCGCGAAGATCCCGCCGTCCCAACGAATCCGAGGATTGTTGGTACTCGATTCACCGATCAACTCGGGCGCGCTCATCCTCTCGCAGAAGAACACCGAAGGGCCGGGCTGGATCTGGCGGTTCTGAAAAGTTTCTGAGCCCTTCCGATCGGCTCCGGCAACGGCGTCTCCGGCGAGACTTTCAAAAATTTAACGCGGGATGCGGTAAAGATCACTTTATTTTTAACGACAAGCAGCCACTCCAGGCATATACTTGTTTCACGAAAGCAACTAATTTTACGGGTACCGGGGGTATCCCTGAGCTCAGACACGGAGCAAAACTATGTCACATGCGATGACATCAACATCGAGCAAGCGACGAATGCCAGAGGCTGGACAGGCCTACACCCACCGGCAGATCATGACCGTTCTGGTCGGTCTGCTGCTGGGTATGTTCCTCGCCGCCCTGGATCAGACCATCGTCTCCAGTTCCATTTACACCATTTCCAATGACCTCAATGGGCTCTCCCTGCAGGCCTGGGCCACCACCGCCTATTTGATCACTTCCACGGTGAGTACCCCGCTGTACGGCAAGCTTTCCGACATCTTCGGCCGCCGCCCGCTCTATGTGATTGCGATCAGCATCTTCCTGGCTGGCTCGATTTACGCGGGCTTCGTGCACTCGATGGGCGAGTTGGCCTTTGCCCGTGGCATCCAGGGTCTGGGTGCTGGCGGCCTGATGTCCCTCGGCCTTGCCATCATCGGCGATATCGTGCCGCTCAAGGATCGCGGAAAGTACCAGGGCTACTTCATGTCCGTCTTCGGTATCTCCTCGGTGCTCGGCCCGGTGGTCGGCGGCTTCTTCGCCGGATCTTCGCAGATCCTCTGGCTCGAAGGCTGGCGCTGGGTGTTCCTGATCAATGTGCCGATCGCCTTGGCCGCCCTCGTGGTGGTCTGGATCTTCCTGCATCTGCCCAAGAAAGAGGGAATTCGGCAGAAGGTCGACTACTGGGGAGCCGCGAGCATCACACTGGCTCTCGTGCCCTTGCTGATCATCGCCGAGCAGGGCCGCGAATGGGGCTGGACCTCGGGTGCCGCTTTCCTCTGCTACGGCTTGGGCGCACTCGGCATCGTGGCGTTCATCCTGGCGGAGAAGATGGCCGGCGACTCAGCCCTGATCCCCCTGCGGTTCTTCAAGATTCCGGCTTTCGGGGTGTCCGCCTTGCTGAACTTCATCATCGGCATCGGCATGTTCGGTGCGATCGCCATGCTGCCGATGTATTTGCAGCTTGTCGCGGGTTTGACGCCGACCGAGGCTGGACTGCTGATGATCACCTTCACGGTGGGCATTTTGGCCGGCTCGATCACCAGCGGACAGGTCATCTCGAAAACCGGCACCTACCGGATCTTCCCGATCCTGGGCACCTTGATTCTGGCTGTTTCCGCACTGGCCATGGGTTTGCTGCTGGGAGTGGACACCTCCCTGCTGGTTCCGGGCGGGATCGCCATCGCCTTCGGCCTCGGCCTCGGCTTCTGCATGCAGCCCCTCACGCTGTCCATGCAGTTCGCGGTGCCGCCGAAGGATATGGGCGTGGCGACGTCGACCGCTACCTTCTTCCGCTCGATGGGCGGCACCGTGGGCACCGCGGTGTTCATCTCGATGCTCTTCTCCACCGCACAGGACAAGATCGCCACCCTACTGGGTGATGCGATGAAGAACCCGAGTTATGCGGGCATGTTCAAGGATCCCGCCATTGTGCAGAATCCCGATAATAAGGGCTTCCTGGACTTCATCAAGAACGCGCAGAGCGGTGGCAGCAGCAATCTGAATGACACTTCCTGGTTGCATGACGCAAATAAGGATCTCACTCAGCCGATCCGAGACGGCTTCGCCCAGTCAATCGACTTGGTGATGCTGAGCGCGGCGATCCTGGTCGCCGTCGCCTTCCTGGTGACCTTCTTCTTGCCCAAGAAGAAGATCACCGATCCGAAGGAAGCAGCAGCCGCTCAAGAAGAAGCGGCCGTAGCTCTCTAGAAACCGTTCTGGGCTCGGACTTCTTCAATAACCCGAAGCGCCGCCACCGCGTCGAGAGGATCGACCGGGGGCGGCGTTCCGGTTTTAAGGGATTGCGCCAGCAGCGCATAAAAAGCCGGGAAGTCACCCCGTTCGGTCTCGATCCTGCGAGTCTCACCGGTCCTGCCCAGCAAGCCCCAGCTCTCTTCGGGGTCAACACCGTATCGCTCGTCGCCGGGCAGGATCCCGTCAATGATCTGCGCTTCCTGAAGATCGCCGTGCTCCTTGAGGTAACCAGCTTCGCTACCGAGCACCCGGAGCCGCGGGGCGAATTGAGCCACTGAGAGATTCATACTCAGATGAGATCGCACACCGTTGGCGTGGTGCAGGGCAATGAAGACGTCATCGTCACTGGGTTCCTGCGCACGGCGCGCATTCAGCTCTCCGTAGACGTGCTGCACCGGGCCAAACAGCAGTAGGGCTTGATCAATCAAATGAGTGCCCAGATCGAAGAGGATTCCGCCACCGGCTTTAGCCTCGGCCTTCCAGCCCTTGCTAATCGTTGGTGCCCAGCGCTCCATGCTCGATTCAAAGCGATAGACCTCGCCCAGGGCACCTTGTGCGAGCAGTTTCTGCAAGGTGAGGAACTCGCCGTCCCAGCGTCGATTTTGAAATACCGTGAGAAGCTTGCCGAGGCGTTCCGCCTTGGCAATGAGTTCCAAGCCCTCAGCGCTAGTGGGCGTGAAGGGCTTATCCACTACGACCGAGCTGCCAGCTTCGAGCGCGGCCGAGGCCAAACGGACATGGGTCTCCGGCGGAGTGGCCAGGACGACCAGATCGAGCTCTGCGAAGGGCAGTTCCTCAAAGGAGGCCACGGCTTTAGTCCCGGGGTACCTGGAACTGAGCTCGGCCTGCTTCTGCGGATCGCTCGTCACGATCGAGTGCAGCCGGAAATCAGGATCGGCCGCGATGGCGGGAGCGTGGAAGACGCTGCCCGCTAAGCCGTAACCGACAAGGGCGATATTGATCGCCTGTCCGGACGGCAGGGGTGAGACACGTTTGGTTGGCTGCTCGAGCAGCGGATCAGTCATGAATCGACCCTATTCTGAGCAGCACGATTTAAGCCAGTCGCCGCGGATCTTTTCGCGATCGTTGCTCTTGTGCCCGCAATGCTCAGCAGAAGCAGAGCTCAGTATGGGTTCTCAACTGAGTCCCAGCTTGGAATTGACCCGGAATTACCGCCTAGATATTGCTCAATGCAATATTCCAATGTTTGGCTAAAACTATGGATTTCTGGGGAGACTTACCCAGCTGGATTACCGCACTCATCGCGGGAGTAGCAGCCTGGTTCGGTTTGCGACAGTATCGAAAGGACCTTGCCGAGAACGCGATCCGCCATGAGAGGGAACGGAAGGCACAGCCGGCCAGACTGGGGATCTGGTGGGCCCACCATATCGCCGCAGGCCAGTACCAAACCTTGGAGGAAGCGACTCAAAAGAGCAACAGTTCCCCGACCGAGTCAGCGGAAAAAATCAATCGTGACCGCGGCCTGGTCATTTCAAATTCTGCGAACATCATTTTTCACAATCTAGTTATCAAAACCACGTTTGACGGCAGGGAACTCCTCCCGGTGAGGATTCACTCGCTGCCCCCTGGTTCCTATTTCACGCCCTTTAGGCAAAAGGAGGAACGCTGCTGGGGGTGGACCCAGTCCACCGAAGTCCTGCCGGGAAACTTCACTGCCCTCACGGAAGCCCGCAAGTATCAGATCGATTCAGTGACTTTTACCGATGGCTTGGGTCAGCGGTGGAAAACGGATGGACACGGCACCCTCAGTTTGCTTGAGGAAGAGATCCCTCCAGGCGCGGGCGCTTAGCCCACCGCTGCGCTTTGAGCACACAGTGCAGTTCGAGCCTTACTGCACCGCTCAAAGGATCCGCCCCGATCATCGAACGAATTCTCAGCAAGCGGTTATAGATCGAGCTGCGGTGCACGTGGAGGTGTTCGGCGACGGACTGCACAGAGCCATCGGCGTCATACAGCGCTTCTAGGGTGGAAAGCAGTTCCCGGTTGCGATCCCCTGCGGCAAGACGACGATAGTAGATGGAGGTCTGGTTACTCCAGTACTTTCCCGCGAGAAGCTGATAGATCCCCACTGAGCGGCAGTCCACGAGTTCTCCCAAGCCGGGGTCTACTGCGGCCGCCTGGGCCGCTATCTTCGCCTGCTCACTGGCCTCAGGAAGCATCGCAATCGAGGAGAACGGCTCGCTGATGCCGAGCAGCACTCGATGCGCCGAGCGGCCCATTCTTTTGCTCAGCTCAACTTGGTATTGCACCAGGACCGAAGCATGATTTGCCCGCCCCACCGAATCCCGGAACAGCATAACCGCGTGAGTGCTGGTGCCCGCGCTGAAAAGGGCGGCGTCCATTCCGATCGTGGCCTGCAGCGCAGCGGAACGATGCGTCAGGGTGGCAGCCAGCGGATCATCCGCTCGCCATGGCGTACCAGCTGACACCTCAAGGGCCGAGACCACCTGCCAAGGCCCCCGGTTCATGATCTCGCGCCAGCCGGCGATGGAGCCGAGGGCAGCTGGCTCACCACGGCATGCGGCCAGGAATTCCTGTTCCCGGCGGCGGCGCTGCTCGGATTCTGCGGTATTCGAATCCAGCAGCAGCGCGGCCAGCAAATCGAGTTGATCGCGGACCGAGGGCAATTGGCTCAGAATGGCGGTGGCGGATTCTTCATCCGCCTCCTGCTGAACCCAGAGATAGCCCACCCGGTAGCCACGCACCAGCAAGGGAACACAGACCCGGCCAAACATGCCGAGTGATTCATTGGCCGGAATCGCTACTGGTCGTACCGCAACTGAAATACCATGAGCCAATTGCCAGGCACTGACGTCTGAAGGCACTCGCTTGCTGAGCAGAAAGTTGACCCGCACCTTATCGGCGTGCGGTTGATTAGAGCTGTAGGCGAGCAGAATGCCATCCAGATCCTCAAGCGATAAACCGCGGCCCAGAGCAAGGGCAACCTCTTCGACCAGACCTTCGACATCGGCAGAGTGCACGTTCCAAGACTACGTCGAAATACAACATCAGGCGACATTTGCCGCCTAATAGCTCGACATTTGTCTCATTACTTTTGAGTAAATCACTGAAAAGTCAGGGAACAGGGCTCTTACCGCTCTCAGGCACGCTGTCTGCTGGCTCACACCGGAATTATTCTGGAGAGGTATTCCATCCAGTCCAAAAATGGAGCCCAGCCATGATCATCGGCGTCCCCAAGGAAATCAAAAACAACGAATTCCGGGTGGCAATCACCGCCTCGGGTGTGCACGAATTCGTCAGTCACGGCCACACGGTCCTGATCGAGAAGGACGCCGGCACCGGCTCCTCGATCTCTGACAGCGAGTACCTCGCCGCCGGAGCGCAGATCCTCGACTCGGCCGATGAGGTCTGGTCCCGCGCGGATATGGTGATGAAGGTCAAGGAACCGATCGCGGCTGAATACCATCGCTTTCGACCGGGCCTGGTGCTCTTCACCTATCTGCACCTCGCCGCCGAGCCTGAGCTGACCGCAGAACTGGTCACGTCCGGCGTCACCGCCATCGCCTACGAAACGGTGCAGGAAGGTCGCGCGCTGCCGCTGCTGGCCCCGATGTCGGAAGTCGCTGGCCGACTGTCGGTGCAGGTCGGTGCTCAGTCACTGACCGCCCCAGCCGGTGGCCGGGGCATGCTGCTCGGTGGCGTCCCCGGAGTGCGGCCCGCCAAGGTGGTTGTCCTGGGAGCCGGGGTTGCCGGAAGCAATGCTGCTGCGATGGCTCTTGGGCTGGGTGCAGATGTCAGCATCCTGGATATCAATATCAATCGGCTTCGTGAGCTGGACGCTCTTTACCAAGGGCGTTTGAAGACCATCGCGTCGAACACCCTGGAGATCGAGAAATCACTCCTGGAGGCCGATCTGGTCATCGGTTCCGTGCTGATTCCGGGGGCTAAAGCACCCAAACTGGTCACCAACTCACTCGTGGCACGGATGAAGCCGGGCTCCGTGCTGGTGGATATCGCCGTCGATCAGGGCGGCTGCTTCGAAGACAGCCACCCCACCACTCACGAAGACCCCACCTTCACGGTGCATCAGTCGCTGTTCTACTGCGTGGCCAATATGCCCGGCGCGGTGCCCAACACCTCGACTTATGCACTCACGAACGTCACCCTGCGCTACGCCGTCGCACTGGCAAACCTGGGCACCAAAGCCGCTCTGGAACGGGATCCGGCCCTCGCTGAAGGCCTCAACGTCGCCGGTGGAAAGGTGACCAACCGTTCGGTGGCGCTAGCCCATGGGCTTGAACTCACAGCGGACTGGCGTTCCCTGCTCTGAGCTTCCGTGAGCCGAGCTTGGAACTGGGCCCAGTTCGCAGGGCCCAGGTCGCTGAGTCCAGTTCGCTGAACCCACTTCCAAGCTGAGCCCAGTTCCAGGCTCGGTGCAGCGCGATCCTCAGCTCAGCTCAGCTTCACGATTCAGAATGCGATCCACCAGGTATTGCCAGAATTCGTACTGCCGTTCGGCGTCGATTCCGTTGTTCCGACGCTGAAACCGCAACAGCCCGGGCTCCAGACTGGCCAGTAAGGCATAGCAGAGCAGCTGGATGTCGACTCCTGTGCTCTCGGCGCCGGCGGCTCGCAAGAGCATCGCAAGATGCATTCGATGCAATTGCACTGCGGGGACGCCGAATCGATGTTCGGCGTCTTCCCGCGCCGCCTCCTGCAATTCTCCGGTGATGGCCACCCGGTCGATCACCGCCCGGCCATAAGCCAACAAGCGCTCACGCGGCTCAGCTCCGGGCCCCAACGGCGGAGGGCCGAACATCCATTCCCGCTGAAAAGCCTTTTCGGTGTGGTTCAGCAGTGTTTCGAGCAGTCCTGAACGGCTACCGAAGCGACGGAAAATAGTGCCCTTACCCGTACCGGCCTGCTCCGCGAGTCGATCCATCGTCAGGGCTTCTACACCACCCTCGGCAATAATCTGCGCAGCGATCTCCAATAGCTTTTGCCGATTACGGGCAGCATCGCCCCGCTCCGCCGGATCGCCGGGTGGATTCGAAATAACCGGTAATAAAAATTTTGACAAAAAACCTCAACTCGGGAATATGAATCGGACTACGGTCCGTTTTATCAGTGAACTGCCCGCATGGCGTGCAGTCCCCACCCCTTAAACCTAGAAAGCATCAGGTAACTATCATGACTGAAAACACAGTACTCGCTCTAGTGGGCAGCCTGCGCGCTGGCTCCACCAACGGTCAGCTCGCCGAGACCGCGGCTCATCTGGCCCCGAGTGGCAGCAAAGTAGTGATCTTCGACGGCCTGGCAGATATCCCCTTCTACAATGACGATATTGACCTGCCGGGCTCAGTTCCGGCCGCTGCCCAGCGTTTGCGCGAGGCCACCCAGAACGCCGATGCTCTCTTGCTGCTGACCCCCGAACACAACGGCACGATTCCCGCCGTGCTGAAGAACGCCATCGATTGGCTGTCCCGCCCCTTCGGCGAAGGCGCCCTCAAGGGCAAGCCCACCGCCGTGATCGGTACCGCTTACGGTCAGTACGGCGGAGTGTGGGCTCATGACGACGCTCGTAAGTCGCTTAAGATCGCTGGCGCCGACGTCGTCGAAGAAGCCAAACTCTCCATTCCCGGCTCACTGGTCCGCTTCGCTGAAGTGCACCCCAAGGATGATGCCGAGGTCTCGACGCAGGTCAGCGAAATACTGGAAACCCTGCTCGGTGCGCTGAAGGATGAGGTCGCTGCCTGAAGTTCAGAGCTCCTCAATCGGGCTCCCCTCTAGCTGCTGGATGTTGATAGCCTGACTTCCTCCAGAACTGCTGGGAAACTTAAAGAGCTGTGGCCCCGGAATTCTCCGGGGCCACAGCTCTTTGTCTTAGCCGATCAGGTATTCGCTGAATCAGCGAATCAGCCTCGAGACTTACTTCTGGAAACCGACCTCAGACCAGTTCACGGTCTTGAACAAGGAAGCGCCATAGTTGGCGAGACCCGTCCGGACGTAGAAGATCTCCGGGCCGTTGAAGGCGATACCGGGCACAAAGTACTTGGCCATGAAGTCCTTCTCAATGTCCATCGCCGTCTTATTGCGCTCAGCGTTATCAGCAATGCTGCTCACCTTGGCAATGCGGGCATCGATCTCAGCGTCACCCACTCCGAATTCACCGTTCTTGGAGTCGTAGTACTGCTTCACGCCACCAGTGGCGTCAGAGCCCATGCCGTAACCGCTCATGGTCATCTGGAAGGTGCGCTCACCGACTACTTTGCCGAAGTCGTTGCTGCCCTTCTGATCAATGCCGACATCCAGGCCAGCGTCCTGCAACTGCTTCTGCAGGGTCTGCACGGTGGCCAGAGTGGTCGGATCGTCACCGAAGTTGGTGATCTTGAAGGCGATCGTCTTACCATCCTTGACGGCCTTGCCATCGGAACCGATGGTGTAACCGGCATCGGTCAGCACCTTCTTAGCGGCATCCGCTCCAGTATCCTTGACCGGGTAGTTGTCCTGGTAATAAGGCGAGAACGGCATCAGCATCTGGGATCCGGGAGGGTTCTCATTCCAGTTCAGGCCGGCGAAACGAACCTTGGCGATTTCCTGGCGATTGACCGCGGTCAGAATAGCCTGGCGCACCTTGACATCATTCATCGGAGCAACTGCGGCGTTGATGTTCAAACCACCGCCGAACAGACGCTGTCCGGTGCGAACCTCGGAATCCGGGGTGCCCTTCAACTGGTTGAAAGAGTTGATGGTACGGCCTGAGGCGATATCGATCTCTTTGTTCTTGAAGGCCGCGATCTCTGCGGCATCTTCCATCTGGCGGAAGACGATGGAGTTCAGTACGGGCTTCTCGCCCCACCACTTGTCGTTCGGCACCAGGGAGACAGTCTTAGCCGCACTGTCGTACTTGTCCAGTTTGAACGGGCCGGCCATCCACTCCGGGTGCAGGTTGTCGACGAAGCCGTCGTTGAAGATCTTCGTAGTATTAATGGCCGGGTTCACCAGACCAGCGAAGAGATCGCTCAGCGGGTAGCTGGGGTGCTTCATCGTAACAATGACGTCCTTGGGGCTTGCACCCTGCACAACGTTCTCGATGTTCTCCCAGGCGCCCGGGGTCACAATGTTGTTTTCCTTGATGGTGCCGCTGAGCTGCTTCCAGCTATTGATGAAAGCATCGGCGGCAATCGGAGTGCCGTTGTTCCAGATCGCCTTTTCGTTGATCTTGATGGTGATGGTCTGCTTGCCGCCATCGACCTTGGAGTCGAAGCT
This sequence comes from Psychromicrobium ferritrahens, assembly GCF_043789415.1. Taxonomy (NCBI): domain Bacteria; kingdom Bacillati; phylum Actinomycetota; class Actinomycetes; order Micrococcales; family Micrococcaceae; genus Psychromicrobium; species Psychromicrobium ferritrahens. The sequence goes on from NZ_JBDLLW010000001.1 coordinate 1,528,788, forward strand.
CTCGCAGTAGTCCTTATTGAGCGCCGGAGTGCCATCGGCTTCAGAGTTCCAGCAGCCATTGGTCGCCACATTGTTCATCGGCTGCTGAAGAGAGATGTTGTCGGTGTTGTTGCCGTTCTGGTTGAAAGGGCTGAAATCGGGGCCCAGATTACCAACCGCCAACGTGAAGGTGCCGCCCTGCTTGAGGTTATCCACCGGCTGGGTGTTCATGCTGATCAGCTTGTTGATATCGGCGCCGGCGGTCTGTGCGCCAGCGGAGGTCGGGCCGCCGGAGTTGCCTCCGCTGCCACAGGCAGTGAGCAGCAGCGCAGAAGCCACCACCATCACTCCCCCGAGTTTGATTTTGTTATTCATGGTTTTCCTTTCCAGCGGTACTCATTGGGTTCTTACTCTGAAGCCTGCCCGTCATCGCGCAAGCCAATCTGGGTGATCGGTCTGAAGAATTCAGCGCACAAGCATCGCCTCATCCAGCCTGCCGTCCGGAAACAAGCAAGCATGTTCATGATCATCGGAATGCGGACCGTCGCCAACCGCGGGAACTAGCAAAGGCATCTTTTCCTGGCACCGCTGTTGCTTCTCCTGCGGCAGCGCCGCATAGATCGGGCAACGGCTGGTGAAAACACAACCCGACGGCGCATCGAGCGGCGTCGGCAGGTCGCCTTTGAGCAGGATTCGTTCCCGCTGCCGCTCGATCTTCGGGTCCGGAATCGGGATCGCCGAGAGCAAGGCCTTGGTATACGGGTGTTGCGGATTGTCGAAGACTTCGTCAACGTCGCCGATCTCGACGATCTTGCCGAGGTACATCACGGCGACTCGGTTCGCAATATGACGGACCACTGACAAATCGTGCGAGACCAGCAGATAACTCAAGCCGAGTTCGGCCTTGAGTTGCTCAAGAAGGTTGATCACCCCGGCCTGCACTGAAACGTCCAGCGCGGAGACGGGTTCATCGAGGACTACCAGTTTCGGGTTGGTGGCCAGTGCGCGGGCAATGCCGATGCGCTGCCGCTGACCGCCCGAGAACTGGTTGGGAAAGCGATTCACGTGGTCCGGTTGCAAGCCCACCAGTTCCATCAGGTTCAAAATCCGCTTTTTGATCTCGGCCTTGGCGACGCCCTGGTTTTCCAGGGGCTCAGCGAGCGCCTCGAAAACCGTGAACCTCGGGTCGAGCGCACCCGTGGGGTCTTGGAAGACCATCTGAAGGTCTTTGCGAACCGTGCGCCGTACATCAGCGACTCTCGCCGTCTTGTTCAGCGCCTCACCGATTCTGATCTCTCCGGGCTGGCTGCTCTTGAACTCCATGATTTCCAGCAAGGTCGTGGTCTTACCGCAACCGGATTCGCCCACCACGGCAAAGCATTCGCCTTCGCGGATATCGAAGCTGATCCCATCGACAGCCTTGACCGTGCCGATCCGCCTTTTCAGCAGAGCACCCTTCAAAAGCGGGAAGTGCTTCCTAACGTCGGTCAGCTGAAGTACCATCTTGCGCTGGCTGCGCGGCACATTTTCCAACACCGACACCGGAATCTCGGGCACATCATAGACTTCATGGGCATCCGCATCGGCGCCGATCTTCTCGGTCTTAATGCAGGCCGCTTGGTGCTTGGGATCGCCGTCAACGGTCACTAAGCTCACATCGGTGGTCCGGCATTCCTCGCTGGCCAGCGGGCAGCGGGCCGCAAAAGCACAACCGGGGGGAGGCGAAATCAGATTCGGCGGAGTGCCCTTGATCGGTACCAAAGCGGATTTCGCGCTGGTGTCCACCCGGGGAATAGCTCCCAGCAAACCAATGGTGTAGGGCATTCTGGGGCGGTAGTAGATGTCCTCTGCATCACCGGTCTCGACCGAACGTCCGGCGTACATCACCATGATCTCGTCCGCGATCCCCGCCACTACGCCGAGGTCATGGGTGATCATCACCACTGCCGCGCCGGTCTCTTCCTGAGCCACCTTGAGAACCTCAAGAACCTGCGCCTGGATCGTCACATCCAGCGCAGTGGTCGGCTCATCCGCAATCAGGACTTTGGGATCATTGGCCATCGCTATCGCGATCATCACTCGCTGCCGCATACCGCCGGAGAACTCATGGGGGAAAGCCTTGAGCCGGCTCTTCGGGCTGGGGATGCCGACCAGCCCCAGCAGCTCAATCGCGCGAGCTTCCTTGGCAGCACGGCTCATCCGCGGATTGTGGATGCTAAGGGTCTCGATAATCTGATCACCGATGGTGAACACCGGGGTCAATGAGGAGAGCGGATCCTGAAAGATCATCGATAGCTCTTTGCCTCGGAACCCCGACATCTTGCGATCGTTCATGCCGAGCAGTTCGTGACCTCGGTAGCGGATCGAACCGGTGATTTCAGCCGTCTCGGGGAGTAAGCCCATGACCGCCATCGAGGTCACCGATTTCCCTGATCCGGATTCGCCGACGATGCCCAGGGTACGACCCGGCCGAACATCGAAATCGATGCCGCGCACAGCGTGATTCAGGCCGTTCTCCGTGTTGAACTTGACGCTGAGGTTCCGCACCGTCAGCACGGCGTCGTCCGCTGCCGGCCTAGTGCCTGCGGCAGCATTCATATCGATCAATTCGGGTTGCAGTTCTGCCGTCATTTCTTTTTCTTCTTCGCTTTGCCGACCGAGGAGGAGCTTGGATCGAAGGCGTCACGCAAGCCGTCGTTCATCATGGACAGTGAGCCGGTCAAGAGGAACATCGCGATCAAGGGGAACCAGAACATCCAGGGGTAAGAACTCACTTGGGCCGTTGACTGGCCGATCAGAACTCCGAGGCTGACATCCGGATCCTTGATGCCGATGCCGACGAAGGAGAAGGCGACCTCGCTCAGAATTGCTATCGTCACCCCTCGAGTCAACTCGAGAACCAGCAGGGAACCGATATTGGGCACCAGATGCCGCCAGACGATCTTCAGCGGTGGCACTCCCATGAACTGCGCGGCCTTGACGAACTCCCGGGTCATCAAGGACTGACCCAGCGAGCGGATCAAACGGGCAGCACCCATCCAACCGAAGACCAACAGCACGATGGTCAACAGGATCCAGCCGGGAATATTCTCCTTGAGACGACCGCCACCGCTGGTCACAATGGCCACAATCAGAATGGAGGGCACCATAATCAGGGTCTCCAGGACGAAAAGCATGATCCGCATCACGGGTCCACCGAAGTAGGCCATGGTGCAGCCGTAGATCGCGGCAATCAGTGTGGAACCGGCACCGACGATCAGGCCGATCAAAATCGAGGTGCGTAAGCCTTCGACCATTTGCGCGAAGAGATCGCGCCCTGACTGGGTCGTACCGAACCAATGATCTGCCGAGGGACCGACGCCGATATTGAAGACGTCGAGAGTAGTCTTATCCCATTTCTGCAGCAGCACGCCGGCGGTTGAGAAGAGACAGAGCAGCAGGAAGATCGCCAAACCCGCAACAGCGGTTTTATTGCGCAGGAAGCGGCGCAGAATAATCCGGCTCTTGCTGATCACAGCATCGCCGGATTCCATCGACTTCTCAATCTCGACTTCCACCGGATCGGGCATATTCATCGTGGTCATGAAACCCTCACTCTCGGATCGACCAGGGTGGTGGCAAAGTCCGCCAGCACCGCACCGACCGCAAAGACCACCGAGCCGAAGGTCACCGTGGCCACGGTGCCATTCACATCAGCTGCGCTGATCACATCCAGAGACCATTTGCCGATGCCCGGCCAGGCGAAGATCTGCTCGGCGAAGAACGCACCAGTGAACAGCAGGGGAATGGAGAAGGCGATGCTCTGCGCTACCGGGATGAACGACACCCGCAGCGCATGCTTGCGGATCGCCTGGTTTCTGGTCAGCCCCTTGGCCCTGGCGGTGCGAACGAAATCGGCATTGATATTGTCCAGCAAGTACTGCCGTTGGGCCACCTGATAGCCCTGCCAGCCCAGGATGGTGAGCGCAAAAGTAGGCACCAGATAGTGTGCCGCCAGGTCCACGATAGTTGGCCACCCAGGCTCGACTCCGACCGAGGATATCCCGGTGACGAACAGGGTCTGAGCGCCCGTCCATTCATTGATCTTGATGGCCAGCAGCTGAATCAGGAAGTAACCGATCGGGGCCGGCAGGATATAGACGAAGTAGCTGTAACCCGTGATCACCCGATCAGAGATCTTATACTGCCGAGCGGCTGAATAAACACCGAGCGCAATACCGATAATGATGGTGAGGATGAGTGAGACCAGGATCAAGCGGGTGGAAACCCAGACTCGGTCACCGAATTGGGCATTGACGAATCCACCATTGGGGCTGCGCCCCCAATCCCACCGGGTGACCACGCCGACCAACCAGTCGACGTAACGCTCCCAGGGATTCTTGATCGGATCGAGTCCGAGACTCGTAAAATTGGCCTGCACCTGTTCCGGTGTGGGCCTAGGGATCTTCTCCTGCTCCAAAAGCGCGGGTTTCATGGTGGAAACAGCCAAGAAATACGTCGCGGTGGTGGTCAGGAAGATCATGACCAAATAGCTGCCGGCTCGCTTGAGCAAATATAAAAGCATCTAACGAAAGCTTCTAGGACCAGGAACTCTTCTGTACGCAGGCAGATGGTTTGCTTGGAGCTTTTCCTGGATTTCCCATGACCAACGTTGACACCTTGTACTTCCTCTCGAACGGCTTGTGGCCTGATGAATGACGCGTGCTCAGCCCGAAGACGGTTGCTCTCAGGCGGATTTTGCATGTGCAGCCGCTTAGCTTTCCACGCCCCTACCGACTATGTCGCGCATCACATTGCACCGAATCTAACACAGCAGTTTCACACCATCGCCACAATTCACAGGGAAGCATTCCCCGCGTTAACAAAGGGAAGCAACCGAACTCGTCGGTAACTGAGTAACCTCCGAGGCCTTGATTCCGCAAATTTCCCCCGACATCTAGGCGAATTCCAGGCAAACAACCCAGAAGTCACGTAACCCCAGGCCCCACAGCTGGAACAGCCGTGTGATCTGCTGGACTTCATTGCGTTACCCAAAAGTTACTAAACCGTCACCAGTTGCATTACGGCACATGGAGGAATAGGCAACAGAAGTTATCTGCCAAACAACCGCAAGGTTATGCTTGAGAGGTGACTTCTCCTCTAGCCAATGACGCATCGCTGACCAGTCTCTTCTCCGCTCGAGCAGCAAATATCAAACAATCAGCCGTGCGCGACGTCTTCGAGATCTCCATGCAACCGGGGCTCATCTCACTCGCCGGCGGGAACCCTTATCTGCAATCCCTACCGCTGGAAAAGCTCGCTGAATCGGCGGCCCGGATCATTGCCGAGCAGGGACTCGAAGCCCTGCAGTACGGCGGCGGTCAGGGCACCCTCGAACTCCGTGAGCAAATCTGTCAGGTGATGGCAGCCGAAGGGATCACAGACGCCGATCCGGAGAATGTCGTGATCACCGCGGGCTCGCAATCCGCCCAGGATGTGGCAGCCAAAGTGTTCTGCGATCCCGGCGATGTGGTGCTAGTCGAGGACCCCACCTATGTCGGTGCACTCAATGCTCTCGAGGCCTATCAGGTGGAAGTGATTCCGATGGCCGGAGACGGCGAGGGGCTGCTGCCCGAAGCCCTGCGCGAGCAATTGGCGCAGCTGCGCACAGCAGGCAAGAAGGTCAAGTTCCTCTACACCATCCCGAACTTCAATAACCCCTCAGGGGTGATGCTCAGCGAGCAGCGCCGCCAGCAGATCATCGATATATGCAAAAAAGAGCATATTTTGATCCTAGAGGATAATCCCTACGGCTTGCTGAAGTTCGACGGCGCCCCCTTGCCGCCGCTGCGCGCTCGGGACGCGGAAAACGTGCTCTACCTGGGTTCCTTCTCCAAGATCTTCGCGCCAGGCCTACGCATCGGCTGGGCCTTGGTCCCCGCCGAACTCAAGCAGCGGTTTTACCTGGCCAGCGAAGCAGTGACGCTCTGCCCGCCGACTTTCAATCAGATGCTGGTTTCGGCATATATCAGGGACTACGATTGGCTGGCGCAGGTGCGACGCTACCGGGAACTCTATGCCGAACGCTGCGAGACCATGCTCGAAGCGCTCGAAGAGCATATGCCTGCCGGAGTGACCTGGACCAGGCCGGTGGGCGGCTTCTTCGTCTGGCTGACCTTGCCGGACCACGTCGATAGCTATCCGCTATTGCGCGAGGGTATCGACGCCGGAGTGGTCTTCGTTCCCGGTGCGGCTTTCAGCACCAAGCCGAAGAGCAGTTCCTTGCGGCTCGCCTTCAGCGCGGTGAGCTCCGAGAACATCAGGGAAGGTGTCCGCCGCCTCGCCCCGATCCTCGCCAAAGCCGTCACGAAGCAGCCCAGCGAAACCACTGCCGCCGGCTAGTCCAGTAAGAGCGCCGGCTCTTCGAGAATCGCGGCAACGTCCGCGATGAAGCGAGCCGAGAGGTCGCCATCCACCACGCGATGATCGAAAGAACCACCCAAGGTGGTGATCCAGCGCGGTACCACGACGCCGTCCACCACCCAGGGCTTCTGCTTAATAGTGCCGAAGGCCACGATTCCGACCTCACCGGGGTTCAGAATCGGCGTTCCAGTATCCAGACCCAGTGCACCGATATTGGTGATGCTGATCGTGCCGCCTTGCATATCGGCTGGCTGAGTCCTGCCCTCGCGGGCGGTGGCGGCGAGCTGATTGAGGGCGACCGCCAGATCCTTGAGCGAAAGCTGCTGTGCATCCTTGATATTCGGCACCACCAAACCGCGTGGCGTGGCCGCAGCGATTCCGAGGTTCACAAAGTGCTTGATCAGGATTTCCTCTTCAGCCCAGCTGGCGTTCACTCCGGGGTTACGCGATGCCGCCCAGATCACTGCCTTGGCCACGATGAGCAGCGGCGAGACCTTGATTCCTTCAAAGTCCCGGCTCGCCTTGAGTCGCTTCACGAACTCCATGGTCCGACTCGCATCGACGTCAACGAAAATAGAGACGTGGGGTGCACTGAAGGCACTCTGCACCATCGCCCTCGCGGTGGCTTTCCGAACCCCTTTGACCGGAATCCGGTCAATTCTGTCGGTGGAATCGCTCACGGACGGCGAACCGTCCGTCCCGAGGGCCCGCTGATCGTAATACTCCTGAAGGTCCCTCCGAGTCACTTCACCACGGCTACCAGTGGCGATCACCGCGGTGAGATCCACACCCAAGTCCTTGGCCGCTTTACGCACCGGCGGAGTGGAAAGCACTCTGATGACCGGGGCCTCGAGTGGAGGGGACGAGAGGTCCGCGGCCGTGCTAGCTGGAGCCGGCTGCGCCCTGCGAGGTCTGCGTCTCACCGCATCGGCTTTCGGCCCTGAACCCACCAGGGGCGCCGGAGCCTCAGTGGAGTCCGGTGCAGGGCTCAGCGTCTGCTCAGCGGGCTTAGTGATTTTCCTCGCTGATTCCTCCAGCAGCGCCGGATCGAGATCCAAGAGACCCGGGGCTGGCAGCGCAGCTGATTCACCCGCCGCGGCACCGATCGAGATGATCGGGGTGCCGACGTCGACCGTCTGCCCCTCAGCCACCATCAACTCGGTGACCTTCCCGGCGTAGGGGGAGGGCAACTCGACCAGCGATTTAGCGGTTTCGATCTCCACCAGAACGTCATTGATAGCCACGGTATCGCCGACTTTGACCTTCCAGGACACGATTTCCGCCTCGGTCAGCCCCTCGCCGACGTCCGGCAATAGAAAGGTACTCATCTGGACTCCCTCAAGATGGTAGGCATTGAATCAGTAGGCCATTGCGCGGTCGAGTGCTTCCAGGATCCGGTCAATGTCCGGCAGGTATTGCTCCTCGACCTTCGCTATCGGATAGGGCATGTGGAAGCCACCGATCCGGATCACCGGGGACTTCAGTGAATAAAACGCACGCTCACTGATCCGGGCCGCGATCTCGCCGCCAAGTCCCCCGAAGGTCGGGGCTTCATGGGCGATCAGCAGTCGGCCAGTTTTCTGCACCGAGCCGGTGATGGTTTCAAAGTCAATCGGGGAGAGCGAGCGCAAGTCAATGACTTCGAGACTGCGCCCGTCCTGCTCGGCGGCGGCTGCCGCCGCGAGCGCCACCGGAACCAGGGGTCCATAGGCGAGCACGGTGGCATCCAGACCTTCACGCAGAATCTGGGCTTCAAAGGGGCTGCCAGCGGGTGACTCTGTATTCACCTCGCCCTTGAGCCAGTACCTCCGCTTGGGCTCGAAAATAATCACCGGATCGGGGCACTGCACCGCCTGCTGCGTCATCCAATAGGCGTCGTGCGGATTCGAAGGAGTGATGATCCGCAGGCCCGCGGTATGCGCGAAAAGCGCCTCGGGTGATTCGGAGTGATGCTCGATCGAACCGATCCCGCCGCCGTAAGGAATCCGGATCACCACCCCGGTCTTCAGCTGACCGGCGCTCCTGGCGTGGATCTTGGCCAGCTGAGTGGTGATCTGGTTGAAACCCGGGAAGACAAACCCGTCGAACTGAATCTCACAGATCGGCCGGTAGCCGCGTAGCGCCAAACCGATCGCGGTGCCGATGATGCCTGACTCGGCCAGCGGGGTGTCCACCACCCGATCCGCACCGAATTCGGCCTTGAGCCCCTCGGTGACCCGATAGACGCCCCCGAGGGAACCGATATCCTCACCCATCAGCAAGGTCTTAGGGTCATCAGCCAGCGAGCGGCGCAAGCCCTCGTTAATGGCCTTCGCAATGGTCAGCCTCGTCATGACTGCTCGCCTTCCGCCGTGAAACCGGCTTCATACTCTTCCAGCCAAGCCAGCTCCTCAGCGATCAGCGGGTGCTGTTCCGCGTAAACGGAGGCGAACGAAGCTCGCAGATCAGGTGCCTTCATGGCCAGTACATCGTGGCGCAACTGGATTGCCAGCTGATCATCCTCGAGCTTCAGACCCTCGAAGAAAGCCTGATCGGCGTGGCCCTCAGCTCTGAGCAGCTTCTCCAGGCGCAAGAGCGGATCCCGCAGACGCCAGCTTTCCTCTTCAGCGTTTCCGCGATACTTGCTCGGATCATCCGCTGTGGTGTGTGCTCCTAAGCGGTAAGTGACTGCTTCGATTAGCACCGGGCCCTTACCCGATCGGGCATGTTCGAGCGCCCACTGAGTGGCCGCATAGACCGCGAGCACATCGTTACCGTCGACTCTGAGCCCGGGAAAGCCATAGGCCGCAGCTCGGTTGGCGAGAGGCACCCGGGATTGCACAGAGAACGGCACCGAAATGGCCCACTGGTTGTTCTGGCAGAAGAAGACCACTGGCGCCTGGAAGGAAGCCGCGAACACCATCGATTCGTGCACGTCGCCCTCAGAGCTGGAGCCATCTCCGAAATAGGCGACGACGGCGGAATCCTCCAGCTGCCCGGCAGCCTTATCCCGCTGCATCCCCATCGCGTAACCCACCGCGTGAAGGGTTTGGGCGGCCAGTACCAGAGTGTAGAGATGGAAGTTGTTTTCCCTCGGATCCCAGCCTCCGTGAGAAATTCCCCTGAAGAGACTCAGTAACTGCGCGGGATTTATTCCGCGGGCCATGGCCACCGCGTGCTCACGGTAGGTGGGGAAAATATAGTCTTCGGGCTGAGTGGCCCTGACGGAACCGACTTGAGCCGCCTCTTGACCCACCAAGGGCACCCACATGGCCAGCTCACCCTGGCGCTGCAGGGCAGTTGCTTCCTGATCGAAACGACGTGCCAGCGCCATATCGCGGTAGAACTGGCGAAGCCGATCAGCGCTCAACTCCTCCGCGTAGGCCCCGAAGACCTGATCGGAGGCTCGGCGGCCTTCTGGCGTGAGCAATTGCAATAGGTCCTGCTCGGCCCCGGAGCTTCCCGCCTCGGGTGCTATCGGCAGCTCTCCGCGCTGGGCGTTCTTTTCAATATCGGGCAGATTCGCTGTTGACACAGCAGACCTCAATCCATGCTTCGGCTATAAATATATTCCCCTCAAGGAATGCATAACTCTTGGAGAATATTTCTCCGACTCATCTTCCACTCTAATCAAAAAAACACGCAAATCCGGCCATGTGACCGACTAGGAAGCCACAGGAGGTTTTGTATAACTCTTACAGAACTGCAGAAAGCGGCTGTTAGCCTCGACTTCGCCGATGGAGACCCTGACACCCTCGTTCGCAAAGGGCCGCACAGAGAGCCCCTGAGCCTCGGCGAGGCCAGCAAATTCAACTGAATTCTCAGCTAGATTGAGCCAGATGAAATTGCCCTGGGCCTCCGGGACCTGCCAGCCTAGCTCTTTGAGACCGATCATCACCCTGTCTCGTTCCAGCACCAAGCTTTGTACCCGTTCCACTATTTTGGGGTAGAGCTCGAGCGATTTGATGGCGGCGTATTGTGCAACACTCGATGCCGCGAACGGTACCGCAGCGACCCGCAGGTACTGAGTCAGTTCCGGCTGCGCCACCGAGTAACCGACGCGTAAGCCAGCCAGTCCATACGCTTTGGAGAATGTACGCAAGACCACGATGTTCGGGTATTTCCGGTAGAGCTCAAGGCCTTGCACAGCCCTGAGGTCAGTGACGAATTCCAGATAGGCCTCGTCGACCACCACGACGACGTCTTCGGGCACCTTGCTGAGGAAATCTTCAACTTCGGCGGTGTGCAAGACCGGACCGGTCGGATTATTCGGGGTGCAGAGAATGATCACCCGAGTGCGTTCGGTGATCGCTGCGGCCATCGCCTCCAGATCATGGCGGGCACCCGCAGCCAGCGGTACCTGGATACTGCGCGCACCGGCCAAGCCCACTGAGATCGGGTAGGCCTCAAAGGAGCGCCAGGCGTAGATCACCTCATCGGGTTCCGCGCCGTCGTTGGCACCGGAGAATGCCGCCAGGATCTGGTTGAGCGCCCCGAGACTGCCTCCGCCAGTCACGATGTGCTCGGCGGGTACATCGAGAAAATCGCCCAGCGCCGTGCGCAATGGCGTTCCGCTCGGATCGGGGTAACGATTGATTTCCGGGCCTCCGACAAGAGCTTCCAGCACCTCCGGCAGAGGGGGCAGCGGATTCTCGTTGGAGGAGAGTTTGAAGCTTTCCATCCCTGCCACCTGAACCGGTGGTTTACCCGCGGCGTAGCGGGGCAGCCGCCCCAGCGCGGAACGTGGACGAACCGTAGACTCTGCAGGATTCTCAGTGCTCACCTTCACACTCTAACTGCTCAAATGCTGGGAAGTGTGCCAGCATGGAGGGATGGGAAAGTTCATCGTCCGAGTGCTCATCAGCACCATTGCACTATGGATCACCAGCTGGATCCTGCCCGGAGCGAAGATCGGCAATCAGGGCACCCTGGATCTCACCCAGGGAAATGACACCCTGGCCACCGTGCTGGCTTTCCTCTTCATCGGACTGATCTTCGGCGTGGTCAATGCCCTGATCCTCCCCCTGGTGAAGCTCATCTCGCTGCCCGTCACGATTCTCACCCTGGGGCTTTTCACCATAGTGATCAATGCCTTGATGCTCTGGCTCACCTCATGGCTGAGCGGTTACACCCCGGTGCACTTCACGATCGACAGCTTCTTCTGGACCGCCATCTGGGCCGCCATCATCATCAGCATCCTGTCCATGATCGGTAATGCCGTCACCGGAATCAATCGATCCGCCGACCACAAACGCTAGCCTCCCTGCCCGCGTTCCTCCCCTCCCCTCCCGCGTTCTGATTCAGCCGTCCCACTGAGTGTTACGCCGGTGGCAGATGATGTGTCGTATCTGCCCCTGGGGTAACGTCTGCACCATTGGAAGGGGCGGCTGGTCGCGGAGAGCGGAGGCCGAGGTGTGGATGGGGTTGAGGCATGAAAGAATCGAGCCATGGCACACATCTCCTCTGCTGATCAGACCCTCACTGATGTTTCCCGGATCGCCTCGGGGCGGCGTTCTTTCGCCGCACAGGAGAACGGCATCGCACTAGGGCCGCTGGACGGACGCTACCGCCCCGCCGTCGCACCGCTGACTGACTATCTTTCGGAAGCCGCACTCAACAGGGATCGTATCGCGGTAGAAGTGGAATGGCTCATCCACCTGAGTTCAGCTTCCGCACTGCCCGGCATCAGTGCGCTGAACGCTGATCAGCAGGAAAAATTACGTGCTATCGTCACCGAATTCGACGCCGATTCGATCGAGGAACTAGCCGAGATCGAAAAGGCCACCGTGCACGATGTGAAAGCGGTGGAGTATTACATCGGCCGCCGTCTGGCCGGAATCGGCATCGAGCAGCTCAAACCGCTCGTGCACTTCGCCTGCACCAGCGAGGACATCAATAACCTCTCCTATGCCCTCGGAGTGAAGGGCGCGGTGCAACATGTCTGGCTGCCAGCCGCCAGGACGCTGAGCGCCAAGTTACACGCGATAGCCGAAGAGAATCGTGCCGTGCCGATGCTCTCCCGCACTCATGGACAGCCGGCGACGCCGAGCACCCTCGGCAAGGAGATCGCCGTCCTCGCCTATCGCCTGGACCGGCAGCTGAAGCGAATTGAAAACGCCGAGTACCTGGGCAAGATCAATGGAGCCACCGGCACCTACGCCGCACACTACGCCGCAGCACCCGCACTGGATTGGCAAGCCATTTCCCGTAGTTTCGTGGAGGGTCTGGGGTTGAGCTGGAATCCGCTCACCACGCAGATCGAATCACACGATTGGCAAGCCGAGCTATACGCCGATATCGCACGTTTCAACAGGATCCTGCATAACCTCTGCACCGATATCTGGAGCTATATCTCCATCGGCTATTTCGCGCAGATTCCGGTACCCGGCGCCACCGGTTCCTCGACCATGCCGCATAAGGTGAATCCGATCCGCTTCGAGAACGCCGAGGCCAATCTGGAGATCTCCTCTGCTCTGCTGGATACCTTGGCCTCCACCCTGGTCACTTCACGCTGGCAACGAGACCTCACCGATTCATCGAGCCAGCGCAATATCGGCGTCGCTTTTGGGCACTCCCTTTTGGCGATCAATAACGTGCTGGGTGGTCTGGGTCGATTGGACACCGCCGAGCAGGTCCTCGCCGAAGACCTCGACCACAACTGGGAGGTCCTCGGTGAGGCCATCCAGACCGTGATGCGCGCAGAAGCCCTCGCCGGAGTGCCCGGCATGGATGATCCTTACGAACGCCTCAAGGATCTCACTCGCGGGCAGCGAGTGGACGCCACCAGAATGCGGGAGTTCGTCGCGGAACTCGGCCTCTCCCAGGATGCCGAAAACCGGCTGCATGCGCTGACCCCTGGAACGTACACCGGAATCGCTGCTCGACTGGTAGATCACCTCACCGACTAAGAGCCATCCGCAGAAACCCACCGGGCGCTTACTGAGTGCACCTGAGGCTAAAACGATTCACTTAGTCAGTTGCGCAAAGTTACCTTGTAGTACTCTGAAAAAACTCTAAAATTTAGCTCAATCTTCGCGCATTTCCCTTGCGGCTCACACCCAAAACACAGCAAACTCATAGCGACTAAAGCTTTTTAGTCACTAAATCCGAAAAGTGGTTGGTGCTTATCGGATCTACCCGGGAGATAATCACCAGCTGCATCGTTTCATAAGGAGCATCGCCCTATGTTCACGACAAAGAAACCACTGCAAAAAGGAATCGCCGCTTTCGGTATCGCTCTGGCACTCTCTTCCGCCGGAGTCACCTCCGCACAGGCCGCACAGCCGGCCGTCGCACCCGCTGCATCAGTGCCCACCACTGTTGCTCCCGCTATCTATCTCACCAACCCGTTCGATTGCCTCGCGGATGTGTATACCGGAAATGCCGGTTACACCATCTTTATCAAACGGGATCCCGCCAATAACGCCGTAGTTCCCTTCTGCTATGCAGAAGCGGGCGCTACCGGCGTTGATGTCAACTGGGTCTGGACCGTGCGCACCGGCAATAACCAGGGCGCATATACCTTCGTCGAGCAAAACGGCTGGGGAGCTACGGCAATCCGCCTCTTCGGCCGAGGGGAAGGTCACAGCTACGGTGACGCCATCAAAGTCACCTCACTCACCATTCTCTAGAGTGAGCGCGGCTGCTCTGTTCTAGCGCCAAGGTGCAGGATCCTCGCCTGATCAACGGGGATCCCGCACCCGGCCAGTTCTCCCTCACCTGACAGTCAATTCATTACCCTGGGGAAGCGCACATGACCCGCAATCTCAGTTTTCTCTGCTGCTCCGCGGTCGTCTTCGGACTCCTATTGCTCACTGCTTGTACGGGCAGCGATGCTGCGCCCACTGATTCAGATACGCCGATCCTGAACACCCAACAGGCCTGCGACGTCGTGAGCGTAGCCGTGCAGAAGATCAACGGATCGATCTACGATGAGCTCTACCCGCTCGCGAAAAAAGGGAACCCCTCAGAAGTCGCCGGAAAGCTCGACCAGCTTCGAACCGAAGTAACCACGGCGGCAGAAAAGCTCAAAGGATCGCCTTTATCCGCAAAATTCACCGAATACGCGGCAGCCTTCGACCCAGTTGCCACTCAGTTGCAGGGCATCGCCGCAGCCTTCCCGCCACCACCGGATAAGACCGAGAAACAGCTCGACTACCTCTATATGAGTAAATTGGCTGACCCGTTGAACAAGCAATCAAACATCGCCAAAGAACTCTGGATGGACTGCGGCAGCCCGAAAGTAGAACTCCCAGGCTCGCCGTCGTCGTCCCGATGAGGCGTCCCCTTGCGGGAATCTCGGCCCAGCCTTCGCTTGAATACTTTCGCTTAATTAACCGGATTAACCGGAGGCTCTCGCCATTAAACGGTGAGCAGGATCTTTCCCTGATGCTCGCCCGAATCAAAATACTCATGCGCCGCCGCCGCTTCTGAGAGGGGAAAGGTCTTACCGATGCTCGGGGTGAGCCGGCCGTCTGCTAGCAGCGGCCAAACATGCTGCTGCACCTGGCGCATGATCTCCGCCTTCTCCTCGAGGGACCGATAGCGCAGACCGGTGCCGAAGACCGCGCCGCGCTTAGCCATCAAAACTCCCAGATCAAGTTCTCCGGTTTTCCCACCCTGCAAACCGATCACTACGAGTCGACCGTCGAGGGCCAATGCCTCAACGTTCCTCGACAAATAAACAGCACCCATCACATCGAGAATGACGTCGGCTCCGCCATGCTGCTGAACAAGGTGGACGAAATCCTGCTCCCGGTAGTTGATCGCCTGATCCGCTCCGAGTTCCAGTATCCGCTGACACTTCTCAGCACTGCCCGCGGTGCTGATCACTTGTGCACCGTGGTGCTTCGCCAATTGAATCGCCATCGAACCGATCCCGCCCGCTCCGCCGTGAACCAGCAGAGTCTGCGCAGCGCGAAGTTTGGCGAGCATGAAAACGTTGGAATAAACGGTGGCGGCCACCTCGGGAATTCCCGCGGCGGCGATCAGATCTATGCCCTCCGGGGCCGGAAGCACCTGCCCGGCCGGTGCCGCGACGCGCTCCGCGTAGCCGCCGCCAGCAAGAAGCGCCACTACTGGCTGCCCTTCTTCGAACCCCTGAGCGGCCTGGGCTACCCGGCCGGACACTTCAAGACCGGGAAAATCCGGGGCGCCAGGAGGCGAGGGGTATAGGCCCCGTCGCTGCTGCACATCGGCTCGGTTGATCCCAGCGGCGACGACGTCGATCAGTACTTCGCCGGGTTTCAGAGAAGGATCCGGCAGCTCAGTGAGTTGCAGAGCCTCCGGACCTCCGGGGACTAAAGCAGTGACGGCTTTCATTTCGGCTCCTATGATGTGACCATGACACAACATCCGACAGTTAGCTCAACTCAGCGTATCGGCAAAGGCGCCAGGATCGCAGGTTGGATTGTGACGGGCTTGGTCACTCTCTTCCTGGCTTTCGACGGCGTGACTCATCTGCTGAATCCGGCGGTGGTGCAGGAATCGATGAAGCAATTGGGCTACCCCGAGGGGCTGGCTTTGCCGATCGGCATCGTAGAACTCGTCATCTTGGCACTGACCCTCATTCCGCGCACCGCGATTCTTGGAGCTATCCTGATGACCGGCTATCTAGGTGGCGCGGTGACCAGCCAACTCCGCGTCGAAGCCCCGCTCTTCAGCACCGTGCTTTTCGCCGTCTACGTCGGGATTGGCCTGTGGTTGGGTCTGTGGCTGCGGGATGTTCGGGTCCGCAGATTGCTCTGAGGCCTCGCCATCCGGAAGCTAAGCGCTCCCTCGGGGCGCTGGGCAGGCTTTGCCTGACTTTGATTGACGGGGCAGAGTCGTGAAACACTAGTAGTTCTGGAAGGTTGTCCGAGCGGCCGATGGAGCTGGTCTTGAAAACCAGTGGGCGGTAACCCCGTCTCATGGGTTCAAATCCCATACCTTCCGCGCTAAGCCCTCTGACCGAGTTCGGTCGGAGGGCTTTTTGTTGGCTCCCCCTCATCGAGTGTGTAGATCTCCATCTTTTGGGGGCCCTTAACATGTAGATCTACACACTCGATGGGGGAGGTGGCGACGCCGGATCGGCGGCAGTCCGGCAGTAGATACCGATAGCGTTTCACAAATTTATGACAGCATCGGGAAATTTTTAGATTTTCCGGAAAATTAGCTGTAAATCTCCTGTACGAATGGGCTATTCTCAGCAAGTAACTTTTGTTCAAAAATGAATTGGTTAGCTCGAGTAGCCCGCCTGGAACCGTGAAATGACTGAGGAGTTCAACGATGTTCGCTGCGATGAAATCACGCCGCTTAGGTATTACAGCTGTTGCAGGCGGGGCCTTAGTACTCGGTCTCTCGCTCAGTGGCTGCAGCCTGCTCGACGGAGGCGGCCCGGCACGCGACCCCAGCGGCACCGTGACAGCGACCTCCACCTCGGATGCCTTCCAGATCAAGGTCGGCGATTGCATTCAGGATCCCGGTGGCACTTCGGTCACCGATGTGGTGAGCGTGCCCTGCAGTCAGCCCCATGACTACGAGGCTTTTGACCGCACCCTGATGAAGGACGGCGACTACCCAGGCAAGCAGGCAGTAACAGATCAAGCCGATGCTTACTGCGAACCAGCCTTTGAAAAGTTCGTCGGGGTCAAAACCGAGGACTCTGTCTTGAACATGACCTACTTCTTCCCGACCGAAGAGAGCTGGAAAGCCGATGATCGCGAAATTCTCTGCCTCATTGCTGGCGAGAAAGAAGGCGTAAAGGTCACCGGCAGCCTCAAGGGCGCCAAGAAGTAGCCAGCAGCCTGAAGGCGGTTCTGCAACTCAGCGGAGCCGCCTTTGGCGTATGTTTGTGAAGTTCTCGCTACCACGCAACCTAGCGTTAACCCCCATCTGATTCACTGAAGTGCTTCAGTCGCGTCGCCTTCACTATCGCATCAGGCTCAGGGGGCCATTGAGCCTAGGTATGACTCAAAGACGAGCTAAAAGAAACGGGGAAATATGACAGTCAAGTCCATCCGCATGACGCTGGGGGCGGTGCTCGCTGCGGCTCTTTTTGCCGCACCGCTAGCCACCGCGCCAGCCATTGCAGCCAACGAAACACCAAGGGTTGCCGGTACCTCACCGGTGCTGATCAACGAGGCTTATCTCAATGGCGGTTCAGCTGGCGCCGTCTATAAGAATAAATTCGTCGAGCTCTACAACACCAGTGATGCTGCGGTCTCGCTCAGTGGCTGGTCCTTGCAGTATCGCAGCGCGACCGGCTCAGCTGCCCCCACCGGGGTGACCCCGCTGAGCGGCTCCATTGCACCGCACGGCTACTACCTGATCAAGGGAAACAGCAATGCCGCCAACGGCGCGGAACTCCCGGCAGCCGACGCGGATGCTTCCAACTACAGCTTCGCCGCAGCCGGCGGCACCCTCATCCTGGCCAAGAAGGCCTCCGCGCTGAACCCGCTCGCCACCGGCTCTGTCACGGACAACGCCGATATCGCCGATCTGCTCGGCTACGGCACCTCGAATACTTTTGAAACCGCGGCCTCCAGCGCCGCCAGCGTGACGAAATCGCTGAATCGAACGAACTTCGCGGACACAAATAACAATTCCGCCGATTTCAGCGCCTCCACGAACGTCACCCCGCAGGGCAGCAAGAGCGATCCCGGCCCGGGCGACCCAGGACCTGGCAACCCGACCATCGCCGCGATCAAGGACATCCAAGGCACCAGCGATACCAGCCCCTTGGTGAACCAGAGCGTCACCACCCGTGGTGTGGTCACCGCTGTCTACCCGACGGGTGGTTTCAACGGCTACTACATCCAGACCGAGGGCACCGGCGGCGATCTCGATCTCGCGACGCACAAGGCTTCGGACGCCGTCTTCGTCTACTCTCCCTCAACCGTCACCCAGGTGCAGCCCGGCGACTTCGTCGAGGTCACCGGCACGGTCAGTGAGTACAAGGGCGCCAATGACGCCACGTCGCTCACCGAGATCACGGTTCCCGCGGATAAGCTCAGCAAGCTGAGCCAGCCTGCGGTCGCGGTGAAGGCCGCCGTCGTCGATCTTCCCGCGAGCGCAGCGGAACGCGAATCCCTGGAAGGCATGCTCTTCGCTCCTAAGGGCGACTTCACTGTCTCCGATAACTACTCCCTGAACCAGTACGGCGAGCTCGAACTCGCTTCAGGCAACTCGCCACTGGTCCAGCCGAACGCCCTCTACCCCTATGGGAGCAGCGAGAACACCGCACTGATCGCTTCCAATGCGGCTAAGTCGATCGGTCTTGACGACGGCGCCTCCACGAACTTCCTGAGTGCCGCCAACCAGGGCACCCCGCTGCCCTACCTGACTACGACGTCGTCGTTGCGGGTCGGCTCAGCGGTCACCTTCAAGACCAATGTCATCTTCGACAACCGCAACGGCGACTATAAGTTGCAGCCGCTGACCCAGCTCACTCCCGCCAATGCGGCGAGCGTGCAGCCAGCCAGTTTCTCCGACACCCGCTCAGCTCCGGCTAATGTCGGCGGCGATCTGAAGATCGCCTCCTTCAATGTGCAGAACTACTTCATCCACACCGGCGATCTGGACCCGGCCTGTCAGGCCTATTCTGACCGAGCAGGGAACAAGATCACGGTACGCACCGGCTGCACTCAGCGTGGCGCCTGGGACGCGGCTAATCTGCAACGCCAGCAGGACAAAGTGGTTGCCGGCATCATCGGCACCGGAGCAGATATTCTCTCCCTGGAGGAAATTGAGAACTCGGCTAAATTCGCCGATAGCGCGACTGACCGGGACAAAGCGCTGCGAACCCTGGTCAACGCGCTGAACGCCAAGCTCGGCTCCACCGTCTGGGACTACGTGCGCTCTCCGCAGACCCGCCCGGACGTCAGCAAAGAAGATGTGATCCGCACCGCCTTCATCTTCAAGACGGCGGCAGCCGAACCGGTGGGCGATTCGATCATCCTCGACGACGTCGCTTTCACCGGCATCGCTCGTCAGCCGCTGGCACAGGTCTTCAAGCCGAAGGGCGGCTCGGATTCCGAGCAGTTCCTGGCCATTGTGAACCACTTCAAGTCCAAGGGCTCGGCGCCAGCCAATGACCCCAGCGACACCGATAAGGGCCAGGGGAACTCCAATAAGGCCCGGGTCAAGCAGGCTCAGGCCCTGATCGGCTTCGCCAACACTCTCAAAGCGCAGAAGAACACCCAGCGGGTGCTCTTGATCGGCGACTTCAATGCCTACAGCAAAGAAGATCCGATCAACACGCTGACCGCCGCCGGTTACACGGACCTCGATCCGCAGACCGGCAAGCACTCCTATCTCTACGACGGCCGGGTTGGCTCGCTCGACCATGTGCTGGTCTCCAGCGAATTCGTGCCCTCAATCACCGGTGCCGATATCTGGAATATCAACTCGGTCGAGCCGATCGCGCTGAACTACTCGCGTTACAACTACAACGTCACGAACTACTACAACACCGAGCCCTACGCCGCGAGTGACCACGACCCGGTGGTCGTCGGCCTCAAGCTGAAGAGCGCCGAAGCGAACCCGCTCGAAGTGAACCTGTTGAATATCAACGACTTCCACGGTCGGATCGATGAGAACACGGTGAATTTCAGCGGCACGGTTGAGCAGCTCAAGGCGGCTTCGCCGAACGGAGCTACCGCCTTCCTCTCGGCCGGGGACAATGTCAGCGCTTCGCTGTACGCCTCGGCAGTGCAGAAGGATCAGCCGACCATCGATGTACTCAACGCCATGGGCCTGCAGGCGTCAGCCGTTGGTAATCACGAGTTCGACGGCGGTTTCACCGATCTGAAGGACCGGATCATCAAGGGCGGAGGCAATGCCGCATGGGGTTATCTGGGTGCCAATGTGTACCTGAAGGGAACCACCACCCCGGCGCTGGACGAGTACAAGATCCTCACCGTGAACGGCGTGAAAGTCGCCGTGATCGGTGCGGTGACCGGTGAAACCCCGACCCTGGTGAGCCCGGGTGGCATCACCCAGCTCGAATTCGGCGATCCGGTGGATGCGGTCAACCGGGTGGCTGCCAAGATCAAGGCTCAGGGCCTAGCCGATGTCATCGTGGCCGAATACCACGAGGGCGCTGCCGAAGGCACCCCGGACGGAGCTAGCCTGGAGCAGGAACTCAATGCTCCGGCCGGCCAGAACGAGGCGTTCAAGAAGATCGTGAACCAGACCTCTCCGGCCGTCAACGCTATCTTCACCGGTCACACCCATAAGGAATACGCCTGGGACGCTCCCATTCCGGGTGTTGCCGCTGATGCACCAGTGAAGACCCGTCCAGTGCTGCAAACCGGTGACTACGGTGAGAACGTCGGACAGGTTCAGCTCTACATCGATCCGACGAGCAAGCAGGTTGTGAGCTACCAGCAGCGCAACGTTCCGCGCACCACCACCCCTGCCGCCGATCTGGTCAGCCAGTTCCCGGTCGCAGCGAAGGTCAAGCAGATCGTGGACGCCGCTCTGGCCTATGCCAAGGCGGAAGGCTCCAAGCCGATCGGCAAGATCGCCGCGGATATCACCACGGCACAGATCTTCGACCCGGCGACCGGAAAGTACTCCCGTGATGACCGGCAGAACGAATCCACCCTGGGAAATCTGGTGGCCAATGCGCTGAAGTCCTCGCTCTCCGATCCGAACCTGGGTGGCGCTGAGATCGGCGTCGTGAATCCGGGCGGCCTGCGCTCCGACCTGCTGTTCAAGGCAGCGGGTCCGGAAGGCGATGGCGTGGTCACGATCGCGGAGGCCAATGCCGTGCTGCCGTTCTTGAACAATCTGTGGACCACCAGCTTGACCGGTGCGCAGTTCAAGACGCTCCTAGAACAGCAGTGGCAGACGAATGCGGATGGCACCATCCCGAGTCGTCCGTTCCTGAACCTGGGACTGTCGAAGAACGTGGATTACACCTACGATCCGTCCAAACCCCTGGGCAGCCACGTGACCTCGATCGTGATCAACGGGGCACCGATCGATCCCGCGAAGTCCTACCGGATCGGCACCTTCAGCTTCCTGACCACCGGCGGTGACAACTTCCGGATCTTCAAGGACGGGAAGAATGCCAAGGACAGCGGGCTGGTGGATCGGGATGCCTGGTTCAAGTACCTCTCCACTGAATCGGCCAAAGCGCCGATCGCTCCCGATTTCAGCCGTCGCGGGCTGAGCGTGAGCGATGCCCCCGGCTCGGTGAAGGAGAACGACCAGGTCTCGGTCAAGCTGCAGAAACTCGATCTGACCTCGCTGGGTACCCCGGTGAGCAGCAAGGTCAGCGTTCGCTACGATCCTTCCGGAATCGGTGGCGGCAAGGGCTGGGCGTTGACCACTGCGGTCGTTCCAGCCGACCTGGGCAGCACCTCGGTCTCCGGTGGCGCGGCAACCGTGAGCTTCAAGATGCCGACACAGGTCAACGGCGGACGCCTCACCATCACCACCGATGGCGGAAGCTATGCACGATTGCCGATCAATATCGGCAAGACCGCGGTTGACCCGGGGACGAACCCCGGGACAAACCCAGGGACCAACCCCGGAACTAAACCGGGCACGAAGCCCGGGACCCAACCCGGTGCCAACCCGGGTACCGACGGCGGCAACACCGCGGGTGAAGGCGAGTTGCCGAATACCGGCTTCCCGCTGGCGCCCCTGGGACTCGGCGTGCTGGCATTGCTCAGTGCCGGTGTGGCGCTGACGGTCGCTGCGCGACGCAGGAAAGTCACTAACTAGTAGCCAGTGAAAGACGCTGCATCGGTCTCCCGGCTCAGGGAGGCCGGTGCAGCGTCTTGCTTTAAGCGGCTGCGACGCGATCCGCAAGAGTTGGAGAGCTCAGCGCGGGGTGCGCAGAATATCGCTGGCAATCCGATCGGCGTCCACTAAAGTCTGATATCCGCTGGGGTACTGAGCTTGCGCTTCGGCTGCGATCGCGGTGCCCCATTGGGTTGAAGAGAGCTGAAGTCCCAGCAGATAAAGGTCATCCACCACGGTTCCGGAGGCGTCGAGCAGGCGATAGGGCGGCTCACTGACGTCGAGACCGCTGGTGAGCACGACGTCGCCGTCAGAAGCCAGCATCGCTTTGGGCCTGGCCAAGCCATCGGCCAGTAAGCGTTGCAAAAGCGGCGATGAGCTCTGGAGCACCCGGTTGGCGGGGGACATCGCCTCCACAAGCTGCTTAGCTCGCCAAGGGGCTCCCTGCACCCAAGGAGAACGCGCCAGAAATCCTTCTTGATCAACCGAGAACCTGGGGTCCGGGCCGATAAAGCGCACGACGCCGGCTCGGGCCAGAGCGGCGAGCTGCTCGATCCGCACAGCAGGAGGACCGCTCGCCAGGCCCTCCACCAGAGGCTCGAACCAGCCCCGCAGCTCGGCCAGCCAGGAAGCCTCGGTGATTCCGCCATCAAGCACGAATCCCTTGATCAGAGCCCGCCCCTTATTGAGCGCGCCGATCGCCATCTTGACCGGATCTGACTCTCCCGCAGCCGAACCTTGCGCGTCCCGCTCCAACTCATTGAGCACTGCCGCATCGAACTCTCGGTGGCTGGCGAAACGACGACCGGCAAAGGGCTTGGCCAACGATTCCAGAGCGAGCCGCTGGGATACCGGGATGCCGGATTCAAAGGCTTGGCAGGCGAGCTGCCAATCGGGCTGCTGAAGCGCGGTGGCGAGCTCCTCCGACGTCCCACCCAACAGGGTCGTGTAATAGGCCCAGAGGACGTCCTTGTGCAATGCCGGCCAGAGATCGTGCTCAAAGCCCGGTAGTTGCTGGCTCTGCTGGGCGAGTTGCTCGGTCAAGAATCTGAGTTCCACCGCGGCAGGATAATAGCTTTTCAGCTCCGCCTTGGCACGGTAGGGGGTGCCTCGCCGGGAAGCCGCGAGGATCTTCGGCTCCTGACCGCTGGGCCAATATCGCAACGCTCGCCCTGCTCCGTCGCCGGTGGCTTCGAAGCGTCCGCCGCGGCCCTGGGTCCACTGCACCAGCAGATCGAAGAAATTCAGTCCCATACCCCGCACCAGGACGTTTTCTCCCGCGGAGACCTGTGACCAGTCCACATCAGCGGGGATCGCGGGCGGCCAGTAGCCGAGGCCCTCGGAGCGGGCGGCTTCGGCGAACTCACTCTGTTCAGCGCTGAGGTTCGCAGGCAGGTGGCCGAGCGCCAGAACCACGGCGTCGGCCTCCAGCGCCGACGAATCCGCGTCGGAGAGCCGAATCGAATAGCCGCCTTCAGCGTTCTTTTCAATCGACTCCGCCTCGCTCTGATGCCACTGCACGCTCACCTCCGGGGGCAGCGAGTTCAGCAGTCTCTCAAAGGTCCAGCGCAGATAGCGGCCGTAGACCGCTCGTGGCGGAAACTCTTCCCTGCCGAGTTCAGGGGCGAATCGAGCCCGCCAGTCATTGAAGGTCAGCCCGGTGATCGAGACCGCTTCAACCCCTTGATCGGGCACCACGGTGGGGAAGAAGGACTGCGTGTTCATCAGGTAGAGCTCAGATTGCTCAGTGCGCCAGACCCGCCCAGGCCCCGCGGGGAAAGGGTCCACCAGGTGGATGGATACCGCGAGAGGCTGCCCCGTCGACCGCGCGCTGAGCTGCGAGATCAGCCGTTCCAGCACGGAGGTGCCCCGCGGCCCCGCGCCAATAATGGCGACACGGAGAGTCTGCGAAGACGGCGAGGAGAGCATGAAATGAGCTTACTAGGATGGTGGTATGACCTCTCACACCACCGTTACGCAGCACGACGACGAAAACCTCTGGTTGGAAGACATCTACGGTGAGGCTCCACTCGCCTGGGTCCGTGAACGCAATGCATTAACCGAGGAGAAATTGCAAAGTGCCGAGTACGCGGCACTCGAAAACCGGGTACTGGAGGTTCTGGACTCGAAGGACCGGATCGCTGAGGTGGTGAAACGCGGCGACCACTACTACAACCTCTGGCAGGACGAGGCGAACCCCCGCGGAGTATGGCGGCGGACTCGCTGGGAATCCTACCTCTCAGATTCTCCTGAGTGGGAGACCGTGCTAGATCTCGACGCCCTGGGAGCAGCGGAGGGCAGCCAGTGGGTTTGGCACGGCACCAGCTTCTTGCGACCGGCAAAGGGCGAACCGCACCGCCGCTGCCTGATCAGATTGTCCCCCGATGGAGGGGACGCGCACGTACAGCGCGAGTTCGACGTCGTCGAGAAGGCTTTTGTCGATCCGGCAGCCGGTGGCTTCGTACTGCCGGTAGCGAAGTCCGATGCCTCCTGGAAGGACGCCGATACCCTGATCGTGTCGACGGACTTCGGGCCCGGAACGCTGACCAGTTCGTCCTATCCCAGAACCGCCAGGCTGCTCCGACGTGGCCAGGAACTCAGTGCAGCCGAGCCGTACTTCGAGGTTCCAACGGAACATATGGTCACTCATGTGTTCCACGATGACACCCCCGGCTTCGAGCGGGACATCGCGCTGGATGTGATTGATTTCTTCTCCCGGCAGACCTATCTGCGTCGCGGCGAGGCCTGGCAGAGTCTGGAACTCCCCGCCGACGTCAATGTGGAACTGCATCGTCAATGGATGCTCTTGCGGCCGCAGAGCGACACCGAAGTAGCAGGCACAGCCCTGCTCGGCGGCGCGCTCTACGCGATCGAGCTGGAGGAATTCCTGGCCGGTGCAGGAGGCTTCATCACGGTCTTCAGCCCAGATGCGCAGACCTCCTTGCAGGGCTGGAGCTGGACCAAGAACTACCTGCTGTTAGAACTGCTACAGGATGTCTCCAGCAAGATCCTGATCTGTGATCCCGCAGCGGGTTTCGCGCACCGGGAACTCGATGCTTGTCCGCCTCTGCACGTCGTGGGCATCACTCCGGTGGACGGTGACGACGAGGGGCTTAGCGCGGAGGGCTTCGCGGGTGACGACTACTGGCTGACGATCACCGGCTTCCTGACGCCGAGCACGCTTTTGCGCGGCTCGGTCACCCCCGGCAGTCCGGCAGCGCGCCAGCTGAAGGCCTCACCGTCCTTCTTCAACGAGGTAAATTATCGGGTGGAACAGCATTTCGCCTCCTCGCTGGATGGCACCAAGATCCCTTACTTCCAGGTTTCGCCGCGGAGCCTGGCCTTGGACGGCGATAACCCGGTGCTGCTTTCGGGCTATGGCGGTTTCGAGATCTCTCGCACCCCCGTCTACAGCGGTGTTGTGGGCCGCGGCTGGCTGGAGCGCGGTGGCAGCTATGTGGTGGCCAATATCCGCGGGGGCGGTGAATACGGACCTGGCTGGCATCTTGCAGCGCTCAAGGAAAACAGGCACAAAGCCTACGAGGACTTCGCCGCGGTGGCTCAAGACCTGATAGCTCGCAAAGTCACCCGACGGCAGAAACTGGCCTGTCAGGGCGGCAGCAACGGTGGGCTTCTGGTGGGCAATATGCTCACCCAATACCCGGAGTTGTTCGGCGCGATCTCCTGTGGTGTGCCGCTGCTGGATATGAAGCGCTACACCAAGCTCAGCGCCGGGTTCTCCTGGATCGCCGAATACGGTGATCCCGACGTCCCTGAGCAGTGGGAGTACATCAAAACCTTCTCGCCCTATCATCTGCTCCAGGCGGGAGTGGACTACCCGCCGACTTTCATCTGGACGGCGACCTCCGATGACCGGGTGGGGCCGGTGCAAGCTCGGAAGATGGCTGCCCGGATGGAAGCGATGGGAATCGCCCCGCTCTGGTATCTGGAGTCCTTAGAAGGTGGCCATGCCGGGGCAGCGGACAACGCTGGCCGGGCCCGGCTGGCTACCGCACCGCTGGAATTCATCTGGCGAGCACTCAACGACGGCGAGCTATGACCGGGATGTCCTGATGACCTCTGTGATACAAATGCGTGCCGCGGATATACCCCGGCTCGCTGAAGTACATGCTCAGGCCTGGAAAGAGACCTACGCTGGCATGCTCTCCGAGGAGTTCTTAGCCGCGGTCACGCCGGAATCCCGACTTCAGATGTGGCAGAGGGCCACTCCGGAGGGCATGAAGCGACACTGGGTTGCCGAGGACGACGGCATCATCGTCGGATTTGCCGGAGTACAGCCAGCAAAGCCCGGGACCGAAGCGGCGCGGGAGGAGCTCTGGGGTTTATACCTATTGCAGAGCCATCAAGGGCTCGGTCTTGGCGGTGCACTTTTGCGCGTTGCGCTGGAACAACGCCCGGCGTCGCTGTGGGTTGCCGAGGAAAACTCTCAAGCAATTGGCTTCTACCAGCATCAAGGTTTCACTTTCGACGGTGGCCGCGAAGTGGTCGAAGACTGGGAGAACCTGGTGGAGCTGAGAATGATACGTTAGCTGCTTCTTTTCCGATCGCGAGCCATGGCCGAAGTCACTTTGCGCAGAAGGCCATATGTTCGGTAGCCTTGTGAGGCTGGCTCTAGGCTTCTACTGGAGCCAGCACCTTGGAGACGTGCCAGAGCGGCCGAATGGGCTTCACTGCTAATGAAGTGTGGGGCAAAACTCCACCGGGGGTTCAAATCCCCCCGTCTCCGCCAGGTTTTGAACCCGGTTCATACGAAAGTGTGGGCCGGGTTTGTTTTTGGTGAAGACCAAGCGTACGGTATTTGGCGTCTCTCCAAACACCGTACGCTGTGACCCGCTGGGAACTTCGGTTTCAAAATAACGGGGACCTTCACCACCACGGCATCGTCTAGCCAATCTGCTCTGAACCCGCTAAGCCCCGACCGGTGCCCTGCTCTCGCTGTGAGCTTCCACCTTGGGTTATGAAAGACGATGAGTAAGCTCTAGATCATAGGTGTTGGCCACGCCACATTTTGATGGGCTTGCGTCGACGCAAGATACTACGCATACTGGAAGAGCATAAAGCATTCGCCGCATACTATGCGGCAGGTCCTACGGCCACTCTCGAGAGAGGGTGGCCGTAGTTGTATCGTCAGGGGGTAGTGTTGCTAATTTGCTATATCGATGAATCTGGCGACGAACAGCAACTCCGTACAGCGACAGATCCACCTCTGTTTGTGATGGCGGGTCTAATCGTGGACCACGAAAATGCAAAAAATTTAATCATGGAATTCTTGCAGCTAAAGAAGCAATACAATCCAATGCTTGCCAAGGATGACATCCGCCTTTCCGAAATTCTAAAATTTGAAGTAAAAGGTAGTGAATTGCGCAAAGAAATTCGCTCCGGAAACCGAAGAGCGTGGCGGCGCTCATATGGTTTTCTTGATCGCGTGATAGAGATGCTCGAACGTCACAACGTATCGATCCTGGGTGAGATCTACGTCAAGAATGCAGGCCCTCTAAACCCTTGGGTCTACGCTGAGGCAGTCGCCGCGCTCGCGCTGCAGTTTGAAGCTCAGCTTCGAGCCGCCCAAGTACCCGGAGCCATGGTTCTCGATGCGAGTACGAAAACCAAGAACGTTCCTAGCGTCAACCGCATCACCACAGAAAGATTCAAGCGGGGTGGGGATCCTTTTCGACATCTTATTGAGTCTCCGGTTTTTGGGCACAGCGATGCTCATGTGGTACTTCAATTAGCCGACATTATTTCCTCAGCATTCTTGTTCCCTATGGGGTGCGCAGCATTCTGCAACTCACTTATCGATAATGTCCACATTGCAGATCAGTACGCTGATATCCGCACGCGTTACGGTCCCAGACTAAGGCTGCTTGAGAACCGATACCAGGACATGACCGGCAAGAAGGTCGGAGGCGTGAGAGTCCACGATCACATGAATATGCAACCTTCCATCGCGCTATATCAGAAGACTGACTTCATCTTTCGAGAACGTTAGAAGGAAGCATGCCGAGATCAGGCACCTGAGCATCACGGCACTAGCCGATAAGGTTGAAAAGATCCGCACACAACCCTGACAGACCTCATTGTAAAGAACCTCGGCAACCTCACCTAGCGCCTGCTAGACATTTACTTGGCATTTTGATCTCGCTAGTCTAGCTATGCTCTATGAACTGGCCCACAACCGCTCAACCTCCCATTCGAGGTTCAAATCCCCCGTCTCCGCCGGGTTTGTTTTTGTCCGATTATGTGAAGTTTGTGCTGAGGTAAGTGCTGAAACACCACGAAGCTAAGTAGTACGAGGACCTCAGGATTTTGAGAATTCCGGTCTTTTTGCTTATTCGAAAGCTCTGTTCAGCGGGTATTATCTTGTTCGTTCGAGCACTCATTTGAGTCGTCTACAGCCAGCTCCTGGTGGTGGACAAGGTAAAGAAAGCTAATTCTCAATCTCAGAATGACGCGGGCTTTTGAGGGATGGTTTGCCCAGGGCCAGAAAATTTCTCAAAATAAGCTTGCAAGGCATGTTTCACCGCCAGGCGAACAATGCCGTATAGCAGAAGAGCGCCGAAGAAAATCGGAACCAGAGAGACTAAGAACCCAGCGATAACATCCATGCCTCCACTTTTTGGCACAGCAGGTTCAATGTCAATCCACTAGGTACCTACCAGCCATCGGAAGAAGGCCGCTGTTGAAGTCACTTGGAATTGAGATCTCCCCCGAGCTGGCATCCCGCCAAGCCGGATGGTTCGCGCCGGCACACCAGCCTTTTCTCGTCTCCGAAAAGTTGGCTGAACACCTCGAAGCCGCTCCGCTGCACGAACCGCTTTCCGCGGAGGACCGCGACACCTTCGAGATCTATGGGCTTCCCCACGGTCTGGTCTGCATCCTGCTGAGCGAGCAGGAGTTCTACACGCTCGAGCGGAAAGTTCGCACCGAGCTGGTTCGGAGCCAGCTGAGCTTTCGCTCCGAAACGGTCCCCTCTGTGCGAAGCGCTCCCACCGCGGTCCGGGAAAGAGCTTCCCAACAGGCCGACGGCCATCGTTTCCTCTGGTGGCCCTCGCTGCTCGAAGGACACGAAGAAAGCGTCCTGGATGCCTACCTGCAATACGGTAGGCGAAGCAGCAGGCATGCTGAGGTCCCCAAGCTGATCTGGCAGCGGGCCGACGTCGTACTTCCCGGGGCCAGGGCACTCGCCGGGACCTTCCCCACAGCCAGTGGTCCCAATTGTTTTGGGACCGTGATGGGAGCAGCCGGGGTTTCAGGGGCAGCGGACAACTGGGTTATTCATGAGCCCTTTGAGGAATGGTTGGCCGAATCAGCCGTCCCAGGTAGCAGAAACGGCGAGCAGGACCACGAACCCGGAACCGTTCTGGTCTGGCGATCGCCGAATGGGCTGGCACAGCATGCCGCCGTCACGATTGGCGGTGGCTACGCGCTCCATAAACCCTCTCAAGGGTGGATGAGCCCGCGAAAGATCCTCACCGTCCGAGAAGTCATGCTGAGTTCGCGCCAGCCTGGCCGCTTGCTTCAGCGTTACACCCTGAAGCGCGGTTGAGGTAGGCCACCTCCGCGGCACGGCCTCAGTTCGAAGCGCCGAGCCGTCCAGTTACCCATCCCTACCGAAGACCCAGGCCCACCGCATCCCCGATTCAGTGGGCACAGCCGGCTTCGCCCAGTGAACCCGCTCTTTCGCTGGGGTCCTCTCCGGCAAAAACGCCTTTGAACTCGCAGCTCCCCCACACCCCGCCCGCCGTTCGCACCGCTAAATTTTCACTAACCTCTTGCTTTTGGGCCGGGATGGCGCGACACTAAGACGAATGATCGATCTTGATTGAAAATGATTAAAAAGAATCAATATTTGTCTTTTAGGCTCCGAGGCCTCTCGGACCATAGGAAGGACCCCAATGTTCAAGCAACGTAGCTTGCGTGCCCCCGCACTGCTGACCGCAGCGGCCTGCGCCGCTCTCGCCATTGGCGCAACCACCGCCAGCCCCGCAACAGCGGCTGCCACCTACACTCTGAGTAGCGGCGCCGTCGTCCCGTACACCACTCCCACCGACACTCCGGCCAATCCCTTCATCGACAAGGACGGCACCTTCTACTTCCAGCAATCAGCCGCGCTCTACGCGCAATCCGACCCGCGGAAATGGGATTTCTACACCGGCAGCAATTTCGATAACGCCACTAAGTCCTCGGCGCTGAGCAATGCGGTCAACCCCGCCAACTCCAACGACAAGAACAACGACACCACCTGGCGATGCAACAATAGCCCGACCGGCCTGGAATCGAGCTATCTCAACCCACCGCAGCCCACCTGGTACGCGCAGCGGAATTACTGCGACCTCTCCAGCGTCTGGGTCGATCCGGACACCGGCGACTGGTACGGTCTGGTGCACAACGAATTCACCCCATCGCCCTTCGGTGACAATCTGCACATGGACTCCATTGACTATGCGGTCTCCAAGGATCAGGGAAAGACCTGGTCGATCAAAGACCACGCCATCACCTCGCCGTTCAGCACCACGCGGAACGACAAAACTGCCTTCCCCAACCAGACCTATTACTACGGCGACGGCGACCAGCGGCTCACCGTCGACACCGCCTCCGGGTACTTCTATGTGTTCTACAGCTCCCGGGTGGTGAATCAGGGCAGTGGCGGCGG
The DNA here is from genome assembly GCF_043789415.1 of Psychromicrobium ferritrahens. NCBI lineage: Bacteria > Bacillati > Actinomycetota > Actinomycetes > Micrococcales > Micrococcaceae > Psychromicrobium > Psychromicrobium ferritrahens. Next base: position 1,559,554 of record NZ_JBDLLW010000001.1, read on the forward strand.
CTGGGGTGCCTTCACCTCCCACGTAGCCCGAGCCCCGATCTCACAGAAGATGGCGAAGGGCTCCTGGCAGAAGTACTACAACGGCAGATGGCAGAGCCCCGGCGTGGGAGGGCAAGAGAGCACCCTGATGCCGGTCTCCAGCAGCTACCCGAATGGCTACCTACCGGCCAGCCAGGAATACAACCCGCAGAACACCGGCACCTGGCAGCAGCAGATCGCGAACGGACAGCTCAAGAGTTCACCGCTGTTCGTGATGAACGTCTCCTACAACGCCTACCTCGGCAAGTACATCGGTACCCCGCAAACCGACACCGGCGCTTCGGGTGAGGGAAAACTGCCGTTGCACTTCTACGCCACCGATGACCTGGCCACTCAGAAGTGGACCGATATCGGCAGCCTGCCGAACTACACGCAGAAATCCTGGTACCGCTGGATGGTGGATTCAGCCACCGGTACTACCGGGAACATCCTCGGCAAGAATTTCCGCTCTTACTGCTCCTTCGATTGCTCTGCTAACTCGAGTGGTGGAACCAGTTCCGGCGAGTACGTCAATGTGAGCATCGACTCGAGCGCTCCCGCGACCGCACCGTTCAATTCGAACGCCTCCTATCTGATCGGTTCCGCCTCGGGACAGGTGCTGACCCAGAGTGGCAGCAGCGCAACCGCGGTGATCAACACCCCGACCGGATCGAATCTAGAAGGCTGGAAGTTAACCAGCAATGCAGACGGCTCCTATACCGTGACGAATTCCTCCTCGGGACTCGCTTTGAGCGTCAATTCCAACGGCACGGCAAGCCGCTCCTGGGGCACTAAGCCAGGAGTGAGCGCGCTGGCGAGCAGCGGGCCGAGCGTGGGGCAGCAGTGGTTCATCCAACAGGCTGTCAGCACTCCCGCAGAAGGAGCCTCGACGCCGAGCGGCAGCTATCGGTTGATCAACCGATACAGCGGCCTGGTGTTGAGCCTGGGTGGCAGCGTTCAAACCACCCCCTATCGCAACTGGGTCAACAACACGGGAAGCTCCTTGGGAACCAGTGACAGCACGAGCAATCAAACCCTCTCCTTCACCGCCCGCAACGCGTCGACGTCGACCACCATCACCGGCTTGTCCGGAAAAGTTGTGGATGCTGCCGGCAGCACCCCGAGCAGCGGATCGGCGGCCACCCTGAACACTCCGAGTGCCCTGCGAACAGCCAATCAGTCCTGGGTGTTCAACGCGGACGGCACCATTAAACTGGCCAGCAATCCCGCTCTCTGCCTGGAATCCTCGGGGCACACCGGAGCCAATGGCACCGTCGTGGAACTGTGGACCTGCAATGGCGGCAGCAATCAGAAGTGGACCTGGGACGGCGGGCAACTGCGCAATGGAGCTTCCAGCCCCGGACGCTGCCTGGACGTACCGGATTTCAACAGCACGGACGGCAGCCAGCTGAAACTCTGGGACTGCAATGGCGGCGCGAACCAGAAATGGGCCACCAGCTAAAAGGTTAGAAATGCAAAGGGTGGGGTGGCGAGTTACTCGCCACCCCACCCTTTTCTCCTCAGCGCTCGGCGCTAGAGACTCCTACTCACTGCACGACCTCACTGCACGACGTCGGAAGGCAATCAGCACGATCACCCCGAGCAGCAGGATCAGCAGACCTGATACTCCGCAGAGCAACATCCAGCTATTGCCGGTGTTGGCGAGCGCGGCCTGATTGGCTGAGTCACCACCCTGGGCTCCGCTCCCCTGCGTTGATTCACCGCTTTTTCCGGCGGGATGAATCGCCGGAACCGGAGACTTCACCGTGACCTGGAAACCTGCTTGGACGGCGCTGCCGTCAGCGCTGGTTGCGGAGACAGTGTGAGCTCCTGCCTCGAGGTTCCCTGGAACGGTGAACTTCTTGGTGAAACCGCCCGTGGCATCTGCGGTCACCGTACCCAATTCAACCGGAGTGGAGTGCAGGACCAACCGAACCTCAGCGCCGGGGATGAACCCCTTGCCGGTGATCGTTTGTTCCGTTCCGGCCAGAACCGTGGACTTCGCCACGGAGAGCACCGGCGACGGCTTAGTGACGGTCAAGGTTCCGGCCGGCACCAGGATCTTTTCGTTGACGTCCTCAAGGCCAACCAAGGTGAGCGCGTACTTTCCCGCAGTGACCGAAGCCGGCAGGCTGAGCGGAGCGACGAGCTTGCCCTGTGCATCAGCGATCAGCGGAGCCGCGGCCGTTTTCGCCGAAAGCTCCTTCCCATCGGCCGAGGTGACCACTAATTTATAGGCCGCGCCACGGACCAAGCCGGTCGCCGTCACCCGCACAGCCGAGGAAGCGCCGAGAACCGCGGACGCCGAGGCGACCAGCGGACGTGGCCGATTCGCCAAGTCCACCCGGCATTCATCGCCGATCACATTCTTATTCGTCGCGGGATCGATCGGACGCTGGCTCAGGTCAAGCACCTCGATTCCGGTTTTCCCGGGGATATCGGTGGGCACCGTGAGGGCCCTCAAATAGGCTCCGGCGATCTGATCGGCGCATTCAACGCCGTTCCCCACCGCGATATGCTGCGAGTTCTCCACGGTGAGCAGGGTAGCGCCCAAGCCCTTAGCCATCAGCACCCCGCCGATATAGGGAGTCGCCGGGTCATGTGAAGAAGCGACCACCAGAATATTCGGCAACGCTTTCACCGACTGGGCAGGGGCCTTTTGGTTCTTGGTGTGGTAGAAATCGCACCAGCCGAACTTGCTGTCCAGAGTGTCCCTGAGTGCTCCTGTCACGGGGTCCTTTCCGGGGCTCTTGAACGGCGCCACCGCGTAGCTGCCTTGCAGGGTGACCTCGCTCGCAGCGGCGGAGAAATTCTGACAGGCGATGGTCGGGAAAGTGGCCACCACGAAGAAGGGATAGTCCCCCTTGCCGCTCCAGCGATAGTACTGATCGCTCAGTCCGAAAAGGTCCTTGACGTCTTTCCCGTCCTTGGCGGCACTCAGCCCTGCATTCAGTTGCGCCCAGTTGTCTTTGCTATAAAGCGCTCCCTGAGTCGCCTGGGTGAAGTCCTTGAAGCTCAGCGGACGGCCCAGAGACTCGCTGTAGTAGGTCGTCGCACCAAAAGCCCGCTGTGAGATGGCCTGATAGGCAGCCATTAATTTCGGACGGTCCGGCTCTGTGCCTAAGGCGCAGGGCACCTTGGCGCCGTTGAAAGTGAAGCCATCGTTCTTGGCGCACTCAGTGGCGAATTGATAGAAGGTGTCCTGGAAGCCCTTGTCCTGAGCATAGGGGTCGGCTTTCGGAGTGCCGGTGAGATCCTGGAATTTAGCCGCTTCCACCGGGTTGTTCTCAAAGGGGTTCTCCGGGGAGTCGAGGATCATGGCGCGGGTGTTCTCCGGGAATTCTTGAGCATAGGTGTAACCCACCCCGGTGCCATCTGAACCTCCCTGGTAACTGAGCTTCGTATTGCCGAGTACCGAGCGGATCACATCCATGTCTCGTGCTTCGTCGTCCACACTGACCTTGGGCAGATAGCTCTCGGAGCTGAAGGCCGAACCATCCGGGTTGAGGAAGCCCAATCCCGTATTGGTGTAGCACGCCTCGGTATTGGCTTTATTGATCTGATCTAGTTTCGCCAGGCCCTCTTTGGTGCTAGCCAGCCCGTCCATTCCCTCCGATTGGGCTTGCAGGAATTTATTAGTGGCGCAGCGGATCTGCGGCAGTGAGGCCCCTGCACCGCGAGTGTCTGGAGCGACGACGTCGTAATCCGGCAGAGCTGCCCGGAATTCTAAGGCCCACTGAAGGACGAAGGGGAGTGAAGGTTGGCCCGGGCCACCCGCGTTGCCGAACAGGGCGTGCTTCGGTTTGCCAGCTGCGCCGGTGCCGGTCGAGGCCTTGGAAACCGCGATCGCGGTCGTCGGGCCATCGGGCTTGCTGTAATCCACCGGCACCATGACGTATCCGCAAGTGATTTTCATACCGGCCCAGTCTTTGGCAAGACCCGGCGTTTTATAAGCCGTTTCGATGCGCGCTAAACCGCTGGCCCCGGTATCGATCAGACCTTGAATGATGTCCAGGTCTCGGTTCGTGGAGAATCCGGCGCAGGAGCCCCAGTTCACTTTCTGGGCATAGAACTCATCCAGTCCTTTCGGCACCACACCCGTGCTCTGCCCACCCGGAGTCGGCCGAGTCAGCTTGAAGGTGTTCTCCGAGCCCGGAACAGCGAACTGCTTGGCACTGGGCAATAAACCCTGGCCTGCGGGCATCTTCTCATTCTGGATCTGGGGATCGGTCGGGTCCAGCGGCGGCCGCTTTTGTGCAGCGCCTGCGGCAGGCGCAGCGGGCACTGCTGACTCGGTTACCGCAGGGTCTGGCGCCAGCTTCGGGAGAGTGGAGTGGGTTTGCAGGCTATAGAGGTTTTCTTGGGTCGGAGCGAAGCCAGTTGCTTGGCCGGCGGACGTCTGGCCGGCCAGAGTCTGGCTGGCCAGAGTCTGATTGGCCAGAACCTGAGAGACCAGGGCCTGATCGGTCGAATTGACCGAATTGGCCGAGGTTTGCTCGGTCGACGAGTGACTGGCCATTGCGGGATTCGGCTGAACCGCTACAGCCCAGCTGGTGCCCGAGAACATGGCTGCGGACAATAGAACGGTCCCGGCGAGGCCGGCAGAGATGATTTTCTTCAAGAGTTCTCCTCTGGAAGGTACTCAAGGGAAGGGGGCATCGCTCGAACACCTTGAAATGAAATGATTGAATACGACCAAGGAAACGTTTCCAAAACATGATATTAATCACTTGTCTCCCAGGACGACTGTGCTGGACTTCCGCCGAAAGGTCAATACTTGTAACAAGCCTTTAACACAGGTAGTTCATCGTCCTCGCCGGTAGAATCCGGCATTGCCGGAGACAAAAAGGCCTCAGATCAGCATCACGGCTGCCCTCAAGGGGCATCGAAAACCTTCCAACAGAACGCTTGAGCAAAATTCTTCCGATGAAAATTTTCAAGACATGACAGGCACAGCGAATCCGTGAAAACTACTCAACCTGCCTGGCCAAGCACGAGTGGCAGCACGGCGCTGGCGCCTGCCTGGCGCAACGCTCGGGCGGCGACCGTGACGGTCCAGCGGCTATCCACCAGGTCATCGACCAAGAGCACTGTTTGCCCGCTGAGCTGGGTAGCGAGTTCAGCACCGACGGCCAACCGCTCCCAGACTCCAGCGAGCCGGTAGGCGCTATTGCCCCCTCGCTCACCGCTGGGGCCGCCATGCACCAGACTGAGTTCACCCGCGTAGCGCAACTGCCCGATCTGGGCGATTCCAGTCGCTAGGGACTTCACCAGCTGAGGCTTCCTGCGGGATGGTATCGAGACCACGACGGCGGGCCGCCCGGCACCGGACCAGCCGCTCTGCGCCCACTCCTTGAGCAGCTGAACACTTGCCCGCAGCATTTCCTGGCTGATCTCCTGATCCGCCGCGCCTTCAGCAAAGAGCTCCCGCAAGGCTCCGCCCCAGCCCAGATCCGTCAGGCGAGCCAGAACCCGCCCCTCAGCTGACCTATCTTCTAGCGCGATTTTCCCCTTGACCGCTTTGCCCTCGCTGAGCACCCCGAGCCGGTCCATCCCGGTGGGCCACTGCGCCCGTGGTTCCAATGGCAGGCCTAACTGTTGCAGTGAATTCGACGCCGCCCGCACCGCGGTTTCCTCAAGCTCGCCGCTAAACCAGCGCCCAGCGCAGTTATCGCAACGCCCGCATGGCGCGGCCGCCGGATCGTCGAGCGCCCGTGCCAGGAACTCCATCCGGCACTGCGAGGTGTTCTGATATTCCAGCATCGCCGCTTGTTCATCCCGACGCGCCTGCGCGATGCGCTGGTAGCGCTGCTGGTCATAGACCCAGGGCAGCCCGGTGCTCTGCCAACCACCGCTGACCCGTTCGACGGCCCCATCCACCGCGAGCACCTTGAGCAAAAGTTCCAGAGGGGTGCGCCGGATGTCCACGCGGGTCTCCAGGGCCGCCGTCGAAAGCGCACCACCGGCTTCAGCGAGGGCCTGGAGAATCGCCGTCGCTCGCTCCGCCGACGGCATCGAGGCGGTGGCAAAATACTTCCAAATCTCCACGTCTTCCGTTCCCGGCAGCAGCAGCACATCGGCGTTGGCCGTGCCACGGCCGGCGCGGCCCACCTGCTGGTAATAGGCCACCGGCGAGGACGGCGCCCCCAGGTGAATCACGAAACCCAGATCGGGCTTATCGAAGCCCATACCCAGCGCGCTGGTGGCGACAAGAGCCTTGACCTTATTGTCCTTGAGAAGCTGCTCAGCCTCTTCTCGATCGGCGTTGTCCGTGCGCCCTGTATAAGCGAGCACCCGATGGCCAGCCTCGGCGAGCAGCCTGGCCGTGTCTTCGGCGGCGGAGACCGTCAATGCATAGATGATTCCGCTGCCCGGTAGCTCATTCAGGTGGCTCAGCAGCCAGCCCAGTCGATTGGCCGAGTTCGGCAACCGCAGAACTCCTAGACGAAGTGAGGTACGAGCCAGCGCGCCACGGATGGTCAATACCTGAGAATCCCGGTTCGCGGCATCGAGCTGCTCCTCCACACCCGGCTGTTCGAAGTTCGGGTGCCCGGTTTTGGGAGATCCGCCATTCAGTTGCTCGGCGATGTCCTCCACCACCCGGGAATTCGCGGTCGCTGTGGTGGCGAGCACCGGAACAGTGCTCGGCAGCCGGAAAATCAACTCAGAGATCCGCCGGTAGTCCGGGCGGAAATCGTGCCCCCAGTCCGAAATGCAGTGGGCTTCATCGATCACCAGCAGCCCAGTGCGCCGGATCAGCTCCGGCAGCTCACGCTCCCGGAATCCCGGGTTGTTCAGCCGCTCGGGAGAAATCAAGAGAACATCAACCTGATCGTCCGCCAGAGCCTGCCGCACCTCGTCCCAGGCGGTCGCATTGGCGGAGTTAATCGCCACCGCACGGACTCCGGCTCGCTCGGCTGCGGCGATCTGGTCACGCATCAGCGCCAGCAGCGGAGAGACGATCAGGGTCGGGCCGGCACCCCGAGCGCGTAAGAGCAGCGAAGCGACAAAGTAAACCGCGGATTTTCCCCAGCCGGTGCGTTGCACGACGAGCGCCCGCTGACCGCCGTCGACAAGCGCTTCGATGGCTTCGAACTGCCCCGGATGAAAGCTGGCCTCCGGGCTGCCCACCAAAGTCGCCAGGATCTTTCGGGCATCGTGTTCCAGTTGTTCGGCTGCAGGCATGGTTCCAGTATGGCCGGTACGGCAGACAAAATGCCGATTCAGCCCGAGCCGATTAGACTTCTCCCGTGACTAATATTCAGAACCCTGAGTCCCTTGACCTCTCCGCGTCCTTCAAGGCCTACGACGTGCGGGGCATCGTCGGCGAGAGCATCACGGTGCCGATGGTCGAGGCAATCGGGGCAGCCTTCGTCGATGTCTTGGAACTGGCCGGGCAGACCGTCCTGGTGGGCGGCGATATGCGCCCCTCCTCCCCCGATTTCTGCAAGGCCTTCGCACAGGGAGCGACCAAGCGCGGCGCCTCAGTCAAGCTTTTGGACTTGATCTCCACAGACGAGCTCTACTTCGCCTCGGGTCATTTCAACGCGGCTGGCGCAATGTTCACCGCGAGCCACAACCCGGCTGAGTACAACGGCATTAAGATGACCCGCGCCGGGGCAGTTCCGCTCTCCTCAGAGACCGGTCTGAAAGACATCCAGGAGTTGACCGCGCGCTACCTCGCCGAGGGCATTCCGGTGGTTGAGCAGCTCGGCCAGATCGGCGTGCAGGACGTGCTCAAGGATTACGCCGGGTACCTACGTTCCCTCGTCGACCTCTCCGGCTCCCGCCCGCTCAAAGTAGTGGTCGACGCCGGAAACGGGATGGCCGGCCTGACCACCCCTGCGGTGCTGGGCGATCAGCTGCTGCCCGCCCTGCCGCTCGAGATCGTGCCGATGTACTTCGAACTGGACGGCACCTTCCCGAATCACGAAGCCAACCCGCTGGAACCGGCGAATCTGGTGGACCTGCAGGCCGCCGTCGTCGCTCACGGTGCCGATATCGGCCTGGCTTTCGACGGCGACGCCGACCGCTGCTTCGTGATCGATGAGAAGGGCCACCCGGTGTCGCCCTCCGCGGTGACCGCCCTGGTGGCACGCCGTGAGATCGCCCGAGCTCGCGCCGGCGGCGAAGAGACCCCGGCGATCATCCACAATCTGATCACCTCCCGTGCGGTGCCCGAACTCGTGCTGGCCGACGGCGGACGCCCGGTTCGCACCCGGGTCGGCCACTCCTTCATCAAGGCGGTGATGGCTTCCGAAGGGGCAGTTTTCGGTGGTGAGCACTCCGCGCACTACTACTTCCGTGACTTCTACAATGCGGATACCGGAATGCTCGCGGCGATGCACGTACTCGCCGCGCTCGGCGAACAGCCTCGGCCGCTCTCCGAGCTGGGCGCGGAATACGAGCCCTATGTCGCCTCGGGGGAAATCAACTCCAAAATCGAGGACAAGGCGGGAGCGGTCGCCCGGGTGCGTGCGGAGTACGCCGGCGACGGCGTGACCGTGGACGAGTTGGACGGCGTCACCTTCACCGCGGATTCGGGGGACTGGTGGTTCAACCTGCGCCCCTCGAACACCGAGCCGTACCTGCGCTATAACGGCGAAGCCAAGGACCGGGCCACGATGGAATCAGTGCGCGACGCCGTCCTCGCTCTGGTGCGCGGCTGAACGGCAGGCCTGAAAACTTCAGCACCAGCCGCTCAGGATCACTGAGTAAGCCTTCGAGAGGGAACCCGATGACCATCATTGATCCGGACAATGCCCGTCAAATGACGAACGGGTTGCTCCAGGTCGCCGAAATCGAGCTGATTAACTCGCTAAAGCGCGGCCGCAACGCCAGCCCCATTATCCGGCTCAATGACTTTGAGAACCGGATCATTGACCCTGGATTGGATGAATCTCAGCTCGCCGCTCTGGCGCCGCAGGGTTTTGACGCTGTGCTGGCCTATGTTGTGGAGCAACTCAAACCACGCCGGGCAGACTTCTCTTGTTTCCTCGTGGTGGCTGAGCCGATGGACGATGCCGCTCAGTCCAGCGCGACTGTGCGAGTTGAGCACTTGCTGGGCAATAACCTGCAGTGCCGAACCAATTTCACTCGGAAGAAAATGCTTTCAGCGCCTAAACTGGTCGGCGAGATCGAGGGCTTGGATTCAACTCCCTTGCTCTGGGACGATCAAGATCGCAAGACATACTTCGAACTAGGCCGCCAATTTATTGGTCTTCCGGCTTATGCCTCTGAAGATTTCGACGCGCTCCACGAATCTTTGCTTGAGTTCGCTCAAGAGCAGATACAGAAGAATGGTGAGTTCTTCCCCTTCGGCCAGACCATTGATCTGTCCGGCGAACGAAACTTCACCATGGTCGGTGAAGAATCCGTAGATAGCGCTCAGCAGATCGAGATCATCGCTTTAGGTCAACGCGAGGAACGAGAAAAACTCAGAGCTGCCGGCATTGCCTCCGAAGTTTATCTTCGTGAAAGTGCAGATTCCGAGCCGGAAGCAGCAATCGCCGTCGATATCGATCTCGCCTCGGGGCCAAGTTTTCGCACCTTCACTCGTTGGGAACGCGATCTCTCCAGCGGCGAGGTCCGGTTTTCAGAGCCCTCCCCTTCACAACCTGTTCCGCGTACTTGGCTCTGATTCCTGGCGAGAGTCCTGGTCCAGGATGGGAGATAAGGAACAGTGCCTGACTGGCGATCGGATCGAATTGGTGCGGCTCATCGCGGGGAGAACCCGACGGTGCTAGCTCGGTTACCGCAGAGCTTCGCGGTGATCGGTGATGTGCAGTGGCTCCCGGGTTACTGTGTTTTACTCACCGACGATCCAACTGTTTCAAGGCTCTCTGAGCTGCCGAAACCAGCTCGGCAGGAGTATCTGGAAAGCGTCGAGCGGTTGGCGGAAGCGGTTGAAGTCTGCTGTGCAGCGATGGATCCGGCGTTCCTCCGGGTCAATATCGAGATCCTTGGCAATGCCGATCCCTACCTGCATACACATATTTTCCCGCGGTACAGCTGGGAACCAGTGGAGTTGCGGCGTAGGCCAGTCTGGCTCTACCCGGAGGCGAACTGGCACCACGCCAACACAGCCCTCGGACCGCAGCACGACCCACTGCGCGCTGCCCTCACAGAAGGACTCAAGCGGCACATCTGAGCGGAAGCAGGGAATACCGCCGTCGACGGCCTCATATCCAACCCACCCACAGCCGTTCTGCCCGCCCAGTTGTCCCACTCAGTGATACAGGTGTGGCCAAAGTGGCACAACTGAGTGAACTTCTACCCCAGCAGCAACACTCGTTGGGATAACTGGTACGCAATCAGCCGAGGCGGCTTTTCAGACCTTCCAGCTCACTGAGCAGCTCCTCCGGCAGCGAGCCACCGAAACGGCGGTACCACTCGTCGATGCTCTCGGCTTCCTCAGCCCATTCCAGGGCGTCGACCTTGAGCGCCGCGTCGACCTGTTCCGTGGAGATCTCCAGACCATCCAGATCCAGCGAATCAGCGGTGGGAACGAAGCCGATCGGGGTATCCACCGCCTCGGCCTTGCCTTCGATCCGCTCGATGGCCCATTTCACCACCCGGGAGTTATCGCCGAAGCCAGGCCAGGCGAAGCCACCGTCGGGCGTCCTGCGGAACCAGTTCACCAGGAAGATCTTCGGCAGCTTCTCCGCGTCGACGGCCGAGGAGAGCTTGACCCAGTGCTTGAGGTAATCACCGGCGTCGTAACCGATGAAGGGCAGCATCGCCATCGGGTCGCGGCGCAAGCGTCCGAGTTCACCAGCGGCGGCGGCGGTGGTCTCCGAGGAGAGCGTCGACCCCATGAAGATGCCGTGACTCCAGTCCCGAGACTGGGTGACCAGCGGGATCGTGGTCTTGCGGCGTCCTCCGAAGAAGATCGCGGAGAGCGGCACCCCATCGGGTTCGTGGTACTCCGGGGCCAACATGTCAATCTGATTGATCGGCGTGCAGAACCGGGCATTCGGGTGGGCTGCCGGATGGTCCATCTCCGGAGTCCAGGAGTTGCCCTGCCAGTCGGTCAGGTGAGCCGGGGTTTCGTGGGTCATGCCCTCCCACCAGACTCCGCCGTCGTCGGTCAGCGCGCAGTTGGTGAAGATCGAATTTCCCTTGCTGATGGCGCGCATCGCGTTGGGGTTGGTGTCCCAACCGGTGCCGGGAGCGACGCCGAACAGCCCGGCTTCGGGGTTGACGGCGCGCAGCCGTCCTTCGTCATCGAAGCGCATCCAGGTGATGTCGTCGCCGAGGGTCTCGACCTTCCAGCCGTCAATCGTGGGGTCGAGAAGTGCCAGATTGGTCTTGCCGCAGGCCGAGGGGAAAGCCGCCGCCAGGTAGTAGCTCTTCTGCTCCGGAGAGGTGAGCTTGAGGATCAGCATATGCTCAGCGAGCCAGCCCTCATCTCGCGCCATCACCGAGGCAATGCGCAGCGCGTAGCACTTCTTGCCGAGCAGCGCGTTGCCGCCATAGCCCGAGCCGTAGGAGTAGATCGAACGCTCTTCGGGGAAGTGCACGATCCACTTCTCCTCGTTGCAGGGCCAAGGCACATCCTGCTCACCGGGTTCCAGCGGTGCGCCGACCGAGTGCAGAGCTGGGACGAAGAAGGCATCCAATTCCTCGATTTTGCGCAGCACATCGGTACCGATCTGCGCCATGATCCGCATCGAGGCCACCACATAGGCACTATCGGTGATCTCCACGCCGAACTTAGGGTCTTTGGCCTCCAGATGCCCCATCACGAAAGGAATCACATACATCGTGCGGCCACGCATTGAGCCGGCGAACAAGTCGTTCAGCTTGGTCTTCATCTCGGAAGGCTCCATCCAGTTATTGGTGAAACCGGCGTCGCCCTCTTTCGCCGAGCAGATGAAGGTCTGCTCCTCGACCCGGGCTACGTCCTTCGGATCGGAGAAAGCCGCAAAGGAGTTCGGGAAGAGCTCAGGGTTGAGTCGCTTCAGGGTTCCCGCTGCGACCAGTTCATCGGTGAGCACCGCATACTCCTGCTCGGAACCGTCCACCCAATAGACCCGATCAGGCTGCGTGAGCTGGGCAACCTCGGCCACCCAATCTCGCAATCGCTGATGGGTGGTAGGTGCATCGCTGAGAACCTGCTGTGCGGTTTGGCCCATGATCTTCCCTTCATTGGGTCGGTGTATGCATCTCAGAGTAAGGTTTGGTCGAGGAGACGCCTGGGAAGCCGATTCAGCTGAATTTTCCGCAAATTGCCGGATTCCCGCGGATTTCCTCCGAATGAACTTTGGTTTTTTGTGATCTAGATCATATAGACCGGTCTATATATATTGAGGTTTCGGGCTCTGATTTGATGCCAGAGGTGCTTCCGCGCTACAGTAGTCTCTGGCCTTTTAGCCGGTTTTGAATTGCGGGCGTAGCTCAACGGATAGAGCATCTGACTACGGATCAGAAGGTTGGGGGTTCGAATCCCTTCGCCCGCACTCCTCGGAAATCCCGTCACCTTTTAGTGGCGGGATTCTTCGTTTAACCTTCTTCTCCCGGCCAGCCGTCCCATCGAATAGTGCCGAAGTTACGCAATCACAGTCGAAATAGCCACTTCCGTCACTCTGGTAACACTCAGTGGGACGGCTGGTCCGGGTATGAATGAGCGCAAAGCAAAGCATCACGGCGTAGGCTCGGAACATGACTGAAGTGCGCTCAGAACAGACCTATGACGCTATTGTGATCGGAGCCGGACCAGTAGGGGAAAACGTCGCAGACCGCCTGGTCAAAGGCGGCTTGAGCACCCTGCTGATCGAGTCTGAACTAGTCGGTGGTGAATGCTCCTACTGGGCTTGCATGCCCTCAAAAGCCCTGATTCGGCCCGCCGTCGCGCTCAATAATGCCCGCAGCCTGGCCGGTTCCCGCGAAGCGATCACCGGGGACCTCGATGTCACCGCGGTATTGCAGCGCCGGGATTCCTTTGCCGCGCACTGGCAGGACGACGGTCAGGTCGCCTGGGTCAAGGGAGCCAATATCTCCTTAGCGCGCGGCAAGGCCTGGCTTCTCGGCGAGCGCACCGTGGAGATTTCAGGGGCCGATGAAGCCGGAACCCGGCTGGCACATGCCCGGCACGCCGTCGTGCTCGCCACTGGTTCAGTGCCCAGCCCGCCGAAGATCCCTGGCCTCTCGGAGATCAGCTACTGGGGGACCCGGGAGGCCACCAGCGCACAGCGGATACCCGCGAGTTTGCTGGTGATCGGCGGCGGCGTCGCCGGAACCGAACTGGCCCAGATCTATGCCCGGCTCGGTTCCAAGGTCAGTCAGCTGGTCCGTGGAAAAGTGCTCGGCAAAATACCCGATCCGGCGCGAGAACTGGTGGCAACGGGCTTACGTCAGGACGGCGTCGACCTCCGAGAGGGCGTTGGCTTCAAACAGCTCAGCCGCAGCGCCAGCGGAGTCCGGCTGGAACTCGATGACGGTCAGGTCTTAGAAGCCGAGGAGCTACTGGTCGCCACCGGACGAATCCCTGCACTGAGCGAACTCGCCCTGGACAACCTCGATCTTCCCGACTTCGACGGCAAGCAGCTCAGCACCGATCAGAGCGGCCGGGTGAAGGGAACCGATTGGCTCTACGCGGTGGGGGACGCCGCCGGAAAAGCGCTGCTGACTCACCAGGGCAAGTACGAAGCGCGGATCACCGGGGACGCGATTGCAGCCATGGTGAAAGGGGCTTTCGACGGCGTCGCCGAGCCGTGGAGCAAATATGCGCAGACCGCGGACCAGTACGCGGTGCCGAGCGTGATCTTCACCGATCCGGAGGTCGCCACGGTGGGGCGGACCGTCGAGCAGGCAGAAGCCGACGGCCTAGTGGTGATCGAGGTCTCCTTACCGATCGCGGTGGCTGGTTCGAGCCTCTATGTCGATGACTATCAGGGCTGGGCTCAACTGGTGATCGACGGAGATCGGAACACCATAGTGGGAGCGACTTTCGCGGGCCCGGATGTCGCGGAACTGCTGCACGGTGCCACCATTGCCATTGTCGGCGAAGTGCCGCTGCACCGGCTGTGGCATGCGGTGCCCTCCTACCCGACGATCAGCGAGGTCTGGTTGCGTCTGCTGGAGAAGCTCGGACTTTAGCGACAAGATCCAGAATGACAACGGCCGCTATGAAATTATTCGACAGCCCGTAGAAAACATTTCATACTGGAATGACGACAGAGGTCGGCAGGCAGAGCGGAAGCAGGGTCATGGTCAGTCGCGGTGCGCGAGTGTGGCGCGGCTGGATCGCGGCCAGCTTCGCCACCTCGATCGCCGCTGCCTCTCACGCCCTGGCCGGAGGCGGGGTGCCGAATCCGCTGATCCTGGTCTTCTCGCTGGCGATCTCCGGACTGCTCTGCCTCGCCCTCGCCGGTAAAGTACTCTCACTGACCAGGCTGTCCCTGGGAGTGCTGTTCAGCCAGGGACTTTTCCATCTGCTGTTCAGTGTGACCACCGAGACTGTGACCCCCGAGACCGCGCCTCTCGTGCCCTCTGCGATGCACCACGGCGGCATGATGAACTCGCAGCAGATGCTTCCGCCCGCAATGCCCGAAATGGATCACTCCTCTCTCGGTATGCTCGGCGCTCACCTGGTCGCCGCCTTGCTGACCATCGTTCTCCTACGGCGCGGAGAAGTAGCCATGATGGCGCTGCTGCACGCCATCGCCTTGGAACTGCGCGGCATCCTCCGCGCCCCGCTATCGTTGCCGCCTGCGCCGGAGACGATCAGCGCCGTCAATACCAGCCAGCTGCTCACCCTCACTGACCTGGGTGCCCCCAGGCTCACCCTGCGGCACCGCGGTCCGCCGGTTTCCCACGCTTTCAGCTAACCATTGATCCGCCCGCTCAGGCGGGCACAATCTGGGGAACCACTATGCCTTCAGTCCTCTTCAGGGACTGGTGGAAAATCTTTGCTGCCATCACGGTTCTCGCTGCCGTGATGCTGGCTGGCGCGCCCAACGCTTCAGCTCACGATCAGCTCATTTCCACCGTTCCCGCACATAATGCACAACTCGATACCGCGCCGAGCAAACTCACCCTGACCTTCAGCGCAAAGCTGCTCAAACTGGGCAATGAAGTGGTCCTGGCTGACGCTAAGGGCAGCAACTGGTCATCGGGGAAGTCAACGCTCGACGGCGACACCATGAGCCAGCAACTCAAGCCCGGCCTGCCTCAAGGGCAGTATGAAGCGCGCTGGCGGGTGATCTCCAGTGACGGCCACCCGATCAGCGGGAGCTTTCGCTTCGCCATCAGAGAACCGGTCAACGGTGATTCGCTCTTACCCGACGTTACCGAGAGCGCAATCCCGACCAGCACGCCGAGCGTGGCAGCGACGGTGCCTGAGGTCGCCGCGGAGCCAGTGGGCTCGTGGTGGTCGCAGCCCTGGCTGCTCTGGGCGAGTATCGGTGCCGCCATCGGCATCCTGGCCTACCTGGTCTATATCGCCGTCAGCAATGCACGTAAAAACGACAACTGACCGCAGGCCCAGCCTGCAAGGAGAATCATGAACAAGAAAACACTCAGCCTGACCATCACTTCCCTCGCCATTGTCTCCCTCGCGCTCACCGGATGCGGTAGCTCATCCAGCAGCACCGCAAGCACCACAGCGCAGGCCGCACAGAACCCGGCGAGTTCGGCACTGACCATCGAAGAGGCCTGGGTTAAGGCCAACGGCACCGAGATGACCGGAGCCTTCGGGGTGCTGAAGAACAGCACCGATCAAGACATCACGGTGAGTAAGGCGAGCACTCCTTCTGCCGGCATGGTGGAATTGCACGAAACCGTGATGGCCAGTGACGGCACGATGAAGATGCAGCCCAAAAAGGGCGGTTTCGTGATTCCGGCCAAAGGCCAGCTGGAGCTGAAACCCGGTGGCAATCACATCATGCTGATGGAAATCGCCAAAGCGATCAACCCCGGTGATGAACTCGGCTTCGAGCTCACCCTGAGTAATGGTCAGAGCATGAGCTTCAAAGCACCAGCCAAGGCGTTCTCCGGCGCCATTGAAACCTACGCCGGTTGATGAAACCCTCGGGAAAACGGATCCCGCGGCGGCACCTGCTGATCGGAGGCGCCGCCGCGGGAATCGGCGCCGGGTCCGCCGCGCTGATCGGCGGCACCCTCTCGGCGGCACCGGAGAACGCCACCTCGAAGCCGTCGTCACAAGTACTCAATGGAGGGAGCAAACTCGCATTCCACGCACCCCGGCAACCCGGCATCGAGACCCCGGCTCAGGCGCACGCCAGTTTTCTGGCCCTGCGGCTCAATGCCGGGCTCGGCCCGGAGGGAGTGCGGCGGCTGCTCAGCCTGCTCACCGCTGACGCCGTCGCCCTGAGTCAGGGCAAGGCGGCGCTCGCGGATATGGAGGGGGAATTGGCCGCCGAGCCAGCCAATCTGAGTCTGACCTTCGGATTCGGTCCGGGGCTGTTCAAGGCGATCGGGCAGCGCGTACCGGCAGCCGCCCAGCCACTGCCCGCCTTCGGCGTCGACCGCTTGCGACCCGCGTTCAGCGGGGGCGACCTGCTGCTTCAACTGTGCTGCGACGACCCGCTGACCTTGGCGCACGCCCAGCGGATGCTACTCAAGGACGCCAGGTCATTCTGCACCGTGCAGTGGCTGCAATCCGGATTCCGCAGGGCCTACGGCACCGAGAAGGCTGGCGCCACCATGCGGAATCTGTTCGGTCAGCTCGACGGCACCGGGAACCCGCGGTCGAAGGATCAGGAGCGGGTGATCTGGGGTGACGATGAAATACCCGCATGGCAGCCGAATGGCACCTCATTGGTGCTGCGGCGGATCTCGATGAACCTGGACAAATGGGATGAACTGGATCGGGGCGGCCGCGAGGAATCAGTGGGACGCACCCTGGACACCGGAGCCCCGCTCACCGGATCGGCGGAGTTCGACGAGCCCGACTTCGCCGCCAAGACCCGACTGGGCTTCCCGGTGATCGCGGATTTCTCGCACCTTCGCCGGGCCCGTCCGGAGAACCCCCGGCAACGGATCTTCCGGCGAGCCTATAACTACGATGAGCCGGGCCGGGGCTCGGCCAACGCGGATGCTGGGCTGCTCTTCGCCTCCTACCAAGCGGACGTCGCTCAGCAATTCCTGCCGATCCAGAAGAGGCTGGATGAGCTCGATCTGCTCAACCAATGGACGACGCCGATCGGCTCGGCTGTCTTCGCGATCCCGCCGGGTTGTTCGCCCGGTGGTTTCATCGGGGATTTCCTCTTCGACCGGGCCTGAATGGAGCTCGGTTCGCATGAGTTCCCAGCGGACTCAGAGCGAATACCAGGCCGGGTGGCCAAGCCGTCAGGGCCTGGCCACCCGGTCGCTCAATATTCCTCCATAGAGGGTCGAGTTTAGCTTCTGCTGACCTTAGGCTGAGTGCGTAGTATCTCGGGTCATTCTATTTGAACTGACCGGTCAGTTCTGTTAGTCTGAGGTAAGAACATCGTCGAAAGGCACTACAGTGCTCGTTGCCCAGAATCTCAGAGTCAAAGGTCGCCACTATGACCTGGTTCCGTCCTTCAATCTGGAAGCCTCCGTCGGCTCACTCACTCTGGTGGTCGGCGATCTGCAGCCTCAGCGCACGGCACTGGCGCTCACCCTGAGCGCTCGGATGAAACCCAGCGAGGGCGCGGTGAGCTGGGGGCAGAGCTCGAAGATGTCGCACCTCCGCAAGCGAAGCGCACTGATCGACTCCCCCACGGTCAACGAACCGGAGCAGCACCTGAGCGTCAAAGACCTGGTGACCGAAGATCTGGCACTGATCCCGCACCGCTATCGCGGTATCCGACGCGCCACTGACTGGCTCACCATCAATTCCTTCGAAGACATCGCGAACGCCCAGGTGGAAGAACTTCCCGCGGCTCGGCGGCTCAAATTGCTCTGCACCCTGGCACTGGCCAACCCCGAAGTCGACCTGCTGGTCGTTGATTCCCCGGATCGCCGCGGCCCACACCCGCAGAACTGGCTGCCTCTGCTCCAGGATCTGGCCCAGGATCGCGGCCGCCCACTGTGCATCGTGGCCACGGTTTCGCAATTACCGCAGACCTGGCACGGCGCCGTGGCGAGCATTGAAAATCCCACCGCTGAAGCCCCCACCACAGAGCCGGAAGACGCCGAAGCGACGACGTCCGAACCCGAAGCTCTGGAAACCCCCGAAGAACACTCCGAAGTAGAATCGCAGGCACTCTGATGACCGTCTTCCGTTTGGCGCTTTCCGAACTCAAGCGCATGACCAGCGGGGTCCTTCCCAAGCTCTCAC
This sequence comes from Psychromicrobium ferritrahens, assembly GCF_043789415.1. NCBI lineage: Bacteria > Bacillati > Actinomycetota > Actinomycetes > Micrococcales > Micrococcaceae > Psychromicrobium > Psychromicrobium ferritrahens. The sequence goes on from NZ_JBDLLW010000001.1 coordinate 1,577,843, forward strand.
TCATCGCCATGGCCCTGGTCCCCTTGCTCTACGGCGCGGTCTATCTCTACGCCAACTGGGATCCCTACAGCAATCTCGATCAGCTCAAAGCTGCCATCGTGGTTGACGATCAGGGCGCCACAGTAGACGGTAAGAAGCTAGCGGTGGGCGATGAAGTGGCCCAGAACCTGGTGGACGGCAAGAAGTTCAACTGGGTCATCGTGGACACCGATCAGCAGGCCGATGCCGGAGTCGCCGACGGTAGCTACTCCTTCGCACTGAAGATCCCGAAGGACTTCTCAGCGAACCTGGCTTCGCCGTCGAACTTCGATTCGGCCAAGCAGGCCATCCTCGACGTCACCACCAATGACGCCAATGGTTACATCCTGTCTTCGATCGTGGACAAGGTGACCACGCAGGTGCACGACAGCGTGGCCCATCAGGTCGGCGAAAAGACCGCGAATCAATTACTCACCGGCTACGGCACGGTGCACTCGCAGATCCTCAAAGCGGCCGACGGCGCCGGTCAGCTGGCCAACGCGGCAAGTCAGTTGCACGATGGCAGCGGTAAATTGCATTCCGGTAGCCAGGAACTCTCTGAAGGTGCCGATCAACTGGCCGCCGGGCAGCAGCAGCTGGCCGCCGGAGCGAACCAGCTGAGCATCGGCGCTGGCACACTCTCCTCCGGCTTGGACCAACTGCAGAGCAAGACCGCGACCCTGCCGGGGTCAGCCCAACAGCTCGCCAGCGGAGCAGCCCAGGTTGCCGCAGGAAATGCCACGCTGAACTCCAAGGTGCAGTCCGCCTTGAGCAATCTGGGAAAGCTTGACACCCAGGCCTCCACCGCCGTCGGCAGCGCTTTGGACAAACTCGTCGCCGACGGGGTGATCACTCCGGCACAGAAGAATTCGATCTCCAGCGCGCTGAAAACCGACGTCAACAGCGTCAAGACGAAGCTCAATGCAGACGCCGCCGATCTTCAGAAGCTCGCCGCTGGCTCCCAACAGGTGGCAAATGGGGCCTCCCAGCTGGCTGCTTCGACCCCGGCACTCACCGGAGCGATCGATCAGGCCAAGAATGGCGCCGCCCAGCTGGCCGGGGGTGCTGCCACACTGGCGACGTCGGAGCAGCAGGCCCTGGCCGGGGCAGATAAATTATCCAGCGGGGCGAAGACCCTCAATGAGGGCATCGGCACCCTGGATACCGGCGCCGGAAAGCTCGCCGCTGGCGCAAAGACGCTCTCGGATCAACTGCATCAAGGCGCCGGGGACATTCCGAACCCGGACGATGCAGCTAAAGCCAATGCCTCAAAGGTGATCTCAGATCCGGTGGCGATCAATAACCTGGATCAGGCCAAAGCCCCCAATTACGGCGCCGGGCTGGCACCGTTCTTCCTAGTGCTGGCACTCTGGATCGGAGCTTTCATGCTGGTCCAGGCAATGCGGCCGCTCACCCAGCGAGCCCTGACCTCCAACGCGGCCTCTTGGAAGATCGCCGTCGGGGGCTGGCTGCCCTTCCTCACTGTTTCCATGATCCAGGCAGTGGTGATGTACACCGTAGTGATGTTCGGCGTCGGACTCAGCCCGGTGCATCCGGTGCTCACCCTCGGATTGCTCTTGCTCGCCTCGATGGCCTTCACCGCGCTGATTCAAGGCATCGTGGCTTTCCTGGGCACCCCCGGCAAGCTCGTGGTATTGATCCTGCTGGTACTGCAATTGGTGGCCTCGGGAGGAACCTTCCCTTGGCAGACCACCCCGGAGCCACTCCATGTGCTGCACACCCTGCTGCCGATGGGGCATGTGGTTGAAGGCATGCGTCACCTGATCTACGGCGCCGATCTGGCACCCTTGGGACCGATCGTGATCAGCCTGGTGATCTACGCCCTGATCGGCCTCGTGCTCTCGGTACTGGCGGTGCGGAAGCGGAAGACCTGGACGTTGACCGCTCTGCAACCGGAGATCAGCATATGAGCACCACAGCCAGCCCTCAGGTGACCAGGCGCCCCGGCCGCACCAATGCGACCAAGCAGAAGCTCTTCGAGGCCTCCATGCAGTTGATCGGAGAGCGCGGCCCGGCGGAGGTCACTGTCGATGAGATCGCCGCCGCCGCAGGAGTCTCCAAGGGCACCGTCTACTACAACTTCGGCAGTAAGAACGAGTTGATCTCGCAGCTTCTGGAATACGGCGTGAGCCTGCTGGAGGAACGGCTCACCCCCGATGAGAGCAAGCCCTCCCTTGAAGCGCTCGAAAGCATGCTCGATCAGACCCTGGACTTCTTCGAGGAGTACCCTTCCTTCAGTCAGTTGCTGATCTCCGAGCTCTGGCGGACTCCGAGTACCTGGCGAGACACTCTGACCATGCTGCGAGAACGGCTCTTCCTGTTGGCGGGGAACACCATGGAGAGAGTGGCCCAGGAGCATTCGGTGCGTTCAGAGATAGCCCCGCAAGCCATGGTAGGCCTGATTCTCGGAGCCACCCTGGTAACCGGGCTGGACCGTCAGGTGTTCCATCCGGAGAAGACCCGGCAGGAGACCCTGATGGCCTTGATGACGGTGATGAACGGCTACCTGCGCGACTGAACGGGCTGACGTTTCGGGGCCTGGGCAACTACCGGCGGCACCAGCCCAGGACGCGGCCAGCGCAGCACCGCGAAGCCGACGCCGGCCAGCAGCAACGCGCCACCCAGCACTTCGGCCGGGCTGGGCAGCTCCCCCAGCACCAACCAGGCGGAGACGATGCCCACCACCGGGATCAGCAAGGAGTAAGGGCCGACGGCGCTCGCTGGATAGCGACTCAGTAGGCTGTTCCAGATTCCGTAACCCACCAGGGACGAGATCAGCACGGTGTAGAGCATGCCGGCCACCGCGGGCCAGTGCAGTTGACTCAGCGCCTCCCCCAGGGCGTTCGGGCCTTCGAAGAGCAGCGAGAGCAGGAACATCGGAATCGGCACGATCGTGCTGGACCAGACGACCATGCTCAAGCCGGAAGCAGCGGGCTCGCCGGAGGAGGGCTTGGTTTGCTGCGCGAGCCGGGTGATCACGTTCCCGATCGACCAGGAGAATGCTGCCAGTAAGGTGAGTATGAAGGGCAGCAACGGCGCCAATTGAGCGCGCCCGATGCCGACGATCACCAAGCCCAGCACCCCGAGGCCGATGCCGATCAGCTGCATCGCCTTGAGACGCTCCTTGAGGAAGCCCATCGCAATCAGCGCGGTGAAGAGCACCTGAGCCTGCAATACCAAGGGTGCCAGCCCCACCGGCATGCCCAGCTTGAGAGCAAGGTAGAGAATCGCGAATTGTCCCAGGCTCGTGGTGAGCCCGATGGCCAGTACCATGCTCAGTTTTGCCGCTGGACGCTTGATGAAGAATATCCACGGGAAGACCACCAGCAGGAATCTCAGGGCCACCGAAAGCAGCGGTGGGATGTCCTGCAAGGTGGCGTTGATCGCGAGGAAGTTGGTTCCCCAGATCACGGCAACCAGAATCGCCAGCAGGGCGTGTTTGAGTTTCATGTTCTCAGCATCACAGGGATTTCAATGAAGTAAAAGCAAACGTTCTGAAGTATATTCATGTAGATTTACTTCATGATTGATGTGATGGCCGTCCGGGCCCTGGTCGCCGTCTCACACCACGGTTCAGTGATCGGCGCCGCAGAAGCTCTGGGTTACAGCCCTTCCGCGATCTCACAGCAGATCAAGAAACTGGAGAAGCAAGCCGGCGGAGCGCTGCTTGAACGGCATGGTCGTGGCGTGCTGCTGACCGAGCGAGGACTCAGCATGTCCGCGCAAGGGCGCAAAGTGCTGGAAGAGCTTGAGCAGCTTGAAGTCACACTGATGGCCGATCCCAATAAGCCCAGCGGGCCGGTGCGGATCAGCGCCTTTTCCACCTCCTGCCGGGGCCTCGTGGGGCCGCTGATCAGGAAGCTCGAGCAGGCGGGCTCTCAGATCCAGCTTCATGTCATCGGCGAGGACCCCAGGGAAGCGGTGGAACGCGTGGCCAATGGGGAAGCCGATTTAGCGCTGGTTCACAACTGGAGCTCGGTGCCGCTACCGATCCCCGAGCAACTCGTCGTGCGGGAACTCTGCAATGATCGGGCAGACGTCCTGGTGCACCGAGAGCACCCTCTGGCGAACCGGCAAAGCGTCTCGATCAGTGATTTGCTGGACGATTGGTGGATGGCGACGCCGGCCGGGATGATCTGCCACGAGGCGTTGATGAGAATGTTCGCCGAGGCCGGCGTACTCCCCAAGATCAGGCTTTTCGATCCGGATTTCAGCACCCATATCGGGCTGGTGGAGCTCGGCGTCGGAGTCGCCCTGGTGCCGCGGCTGGGTCGCCCCGAGCTGCCGTCCGACGTGGTGGCCCTCGAACTGCTGGCGCCGCTCCAGCAGCGGGAGGTGAAGATCGTCTATCGTCGCAGCCTGAGCGCCAGCCCGGCGATCAACTATCTGGTCGAGGCTTTGCAGGAACTCGCCAGAGAACCCTGAACCAGCAAAGCTGAAATTTCAGCGAGGCACCACGAAATAACTCAAGCTGGCGTCTTGGCCATCGAGTTCCGCCCAGCTTGAACCCGTTTCGAAGACCGCGAGGGAGGACGTCGGGTAGCGCTCCGCAAGCTGCATATAGGCCTCCGGATCGGAGTCCCTGGATGCCAACCGCAGGCCGAGATCCTGCACTGTCGGCAGATGTGACACCACCAGAAGCGACGTGACGGTCTCGGGTAGGTGATTGATCAGCGCCAGCATCCGCACCGGGCCGCCGTCGTACAAATCGTCTTCCAACTTGGGCGTGGGCGCCTGTTCAGCCAGCTCCTTACACACCCAAGTGCAGCTCTGCCTGGCACGCAAGGCGGAGGAGCAGAGGATGAAATCCGGAGCGCCGTGCGCTGCCAGCCATTGACCGGCGAGCGCCGCCTCACGATGACCCCGAGCAGCCAAGGGGCGTTCATGATCAGAGACACCCATCGGATAATCCGATTTGGCATGACGCATCAGGGTCAGTCGTTTCAGATGATGCTCAGTCACCCCAACAGTCTAGGGGGAAGCCGATCCAAGCCTTAGCCGGCGGATCAGATCGAGTACTCCGGAGCAGCCCAGACAACGACCTCAGGATGCTCATAGAAGCGATAGCCTTCGCCGCGCACGGTGCGCACGGTATTAGCCAGCCGGCCCAGCTTGGAACGCAGTCGACGAATGTGCACATCGATGGTGCGCTCATTGGGGACTTCTTCGGCGTTGCTCCAGAGCCCATCGAGAAGCTCTTCCCGCCGCACCGTCCGGGTGCCGTTTTCTACCAGGTAGTTGAGCAGCTCGAACTCCTTGAACGTGAGATTCAAGGTATCTCCGTCGAGGTGGACCTCCCGGCGAGCCAAGTCAATGAGCACGCCCGCAGGACGGCTTTCCTGGGTGTTGTTGACCCGAGGCTCCGGGCGCTGCCGGGAGGCAACCGTCGGGTCCCCGAAAGTGGAGCGAACGACGTCGAGAGAAGACCCTGGAGCGTCTGCTGCCGCGATGGCCACCGCGGCATAGCTCTGCGCCTGGGGCACCAGGGACTGAGCGTAGGCGCGAATATCCTGAGCCAGCTTGGCGAGCGAAGTGCCATTGGCCGCCGCAGTCTCCTCGTCGATTCCCACGTAGAGCACGAAACCGTGGGCGACGTTGTCCTGACCGACGCCGCGAACCGAGGAGCCGGTACCAGCGACCAGGGTGCTGGGAGCGGTCATCGGCGCGGCTGGGCGAGGCGGTACTGCGCGGAGCTGATTGGGCCGCTGAATCTCGGGGCGAGTTGCCGCTGGCTGATTCACCGCATTCTGCGGGAAGCCGGGGATCCCGGTGCGGGACACCTTATTGGCATTGCGGACTGAAATATGAACATAACCGGGTGCGATTGACATGATGACCTCGTTGTGAATTGCCATTCCGTCACGGGAATGACTCGAATGCCTGATCTCGCTGAAGTTTTACCGCGAGATTTTGCCCGCCATTGGGCTGACCTTGTGTGGTCGACGCCTGAAACTCTTGGGATGGGGAGTTAGGCCTGCATTCGACAACAGCACATGTCGCGACCGAGCAAAGCGTCGGATCGAATAGCTGCGGCTGCAGATGCGCTTGAGTGGATCTTCACATATGCAGTGTGCAACGTAACAATCACAACTTGCAAGTAACAATGCCCCTAAATGTCCGCATTTTGAGACAAATCGTAGAATTGTGACAGAGATCACAAAGAGGTATTGAAGCGAACTTAATTCTTAAATGACGCAGTATCCGCGGATTGTTACGGTTCTTAATCCATAAATTTGGCTTTGTGGCGAATTTTATTCGGCTAGATTCCTGAATGTGTCAAAAATCCACTTCTCACACTTTGACCAATCGACCTCAGTCTGTCGAGCTCAGCCGAAGGCCCGGGACGCCGTCAAAGCTCGAGCTAAGCGGCGCGGAGGTACCGGAGAGGAGGTGCAGGAGAGGATCAGCGGGAGAAGATCAGCGGGAGAGGCACGGCACAGCGCCACGAGCGCTGTGCCGTGCCGGAGGTGAATGGCCTCGAAACGGACGAGAGGTTAACTCAGGGGTTATTGGCTGGGCCGGTGGGCCTTCCTGAGTTCTCCCCCGGCGATTTTCCCTGCTGGTCGCCCGGCGCATGGAAGGGTTGCTGGCCAGCTGGCCGATGGTGCAGTGCCGGTCGGTCATGCGCCACCGAGCCGATCGCCCAGCCGGTGGCCACTCCGCCACCTCCGGCCACCACGAAGGCCACCGCCCCGGTAATGATGACGGTCCGCAGTGGCCACTGCCTCCGGGGTGCTTTTGTGCGCTGCTCTGGAGCTCCCGGGGTGGCCGAGGCCGGTCCTGGGGCGGCGTTCGGCGGACCGCCGAGGCCGGAGGCCGCTTCGGGCACGCCCTGAGGCCGATTTTCGTTGTGCTGTTGAGCTTGCTGTTCCATCTGAGGTCCTTCCATCACTTGTTGACCTCTAGTGAATCGCTGAGCGCTGTGATTGAACTGACAGCGGAAAAATCGCTGGCTGTGAACGCAACTCACTGGCTGTGAGCAGAGTGAAAATTTAAATTCACAGCTTCCACAGTCAATATCCAGCTAGCTTCAAGCTTAAATATATTGGATTGTCAGAAAGTTAGATTATGGCTACTACAAGAAACTTCACCGAGAACCTGCCGAAACTCAGTCATCCGGATGGTTCACCGATTCGCGCCCTGGTGGTCGACGATGAGCCGAGCCTCGCTGAACTGATGTCGATGGGATTGCAGATGGCTGGGTGGGAGACGCAGATAGCCCATGACGGTGCCACCGCGGTGAAGATCGCCCGCGAGTACCGGCCCGATGTCTTGGTGCTCGACATCATGCTGCCCGGTTTTGACGGCGTCGAGCTACTCGGCAAGATCCGGAATTTCGCGCCTGAGATCCCCGCTTTGTTCCTGACCGCCAAGGACGCCGTGCAGGATCGCGTGGCCGGCCTCACCGCTGGTGGCGACGACTATGTGACCAAACCCTTCAGCATGGAAGAGGTGCTGCTCCGACTGCACCGCATCGTGCAGCGCGCGGGGGTGACCTCAGTTGATTCCGCCGAGATCCGGGTGGGAGATCTGGTGCTCAACCATGACACTCGGCAGGTGATGCGAGGGTCGGAAGAAATCACTCTGACCGCCACCGAATTCGAGCTGCTGCGCTACCTGATGGAGAACCCGAAACGCGTGATCAGCAAAACGCAGATCCTTGACCGGGTCTGGAACTATGACTTTGGCGGGCAGGTCAATATCGTCGAGCTCTACATCTCCTATCTGCGTAAGAAAATCGAAGCCAATCACCCCGCCATGATCCACACCGTGCGCGGAGCAGGCTATATTCTCAAACCGGCTGAGCAGTGAGCAAGGCGGCGCCTGTTGGAACGTCAACTGCGTCGTGGGACAGCCTGACTAAGCGCTTTCATCCACCGGCCTGGCTGAAACTTTCCGATTGGAGCCTGCGCTCCAAAATGGTGATGGCGACGCTGGCGCTACTCACCGCGATCTGTTTTATCGTCGGGCTGGTCTGTTACGCCTCGATGAGTTTTGTGCTGAATAATCGGCTCAACAGTGATTTAGTGGACAGCTCCTACAGAACCTCCACGACCTTTTCGGTGCAAACAAATCTCAATGGTCAGTCATATGCCACAGTGCGCGGCATCGCTATCGGTACACTCATCGCCACTGTCCCGCAGAATGCGGAGGCCACTGGCGGATTTGTCTCTGATTCACGGACCGGTCAGCCTGATGGTCTCCAGCCGTTCAGTGCAAAAGACAAAAAGACGATCACCTCAATCCCTTCGGATGGCCGGTTCTACGATGCGCATTTCGATGAAGGCGACTACAGGCTGGTCTCAATTCCGTTGTCGAACGGCACTTCCCTGATCACTGGGCTGCCGCTTAACGACCTCAATGACACCTTAGCTACCTTAATTTCCACCATCATTCTGGTTTCGGCCTCGGGGTTGATCGCCATGGGCATGGTGGGCACCGTGATCATCCGACGGGCGATGACGCCGCTCAATCAGCTTTCGGCAGTGGCCACCAAAGTCTCCCAGCTACCGCTCGACGAGGGTGAAGTCAACCTCGCGGAGCGAGTCCCCACCTCCGCGGCGAACCCCAATACTGAAGTGGGCGCGGTGGGCCTGGCTCTGAACAGGATGCTGGACAATGTCTCCCAGGCGCTGCAGGCCAGGCAGCGCAGCGAGACCAAAGTCCGGCAATTCGTCGCCGATGCCAGCCACGAATTGCGCACCCCGTTGACCGCGATCCGTGGCTATACCGAGATGCTCCGGATGACCGAGAACCTGAGCCAATCGGGAGAAAAATCGCTCTCCCGGGTGGAGTCGCAGTCCAAGCGGATGGGTGCCATGGTGGAAGATCTGCTCACCCTGGCCCGGCTCGATGAAGGCAAACCGCTCGAGCTGGCCGATACCGAGATGACTCAGCTGGTGCTGGAGACCGTGAACGATATGAAGGTCGCCCTCGGCGATCATCGCTGGCAGCTTGACCTGCCCAGCGACCCCTTCATCATCAAGGCCGACGCCGGGGCGATCCGTCAGGTGCTGCTCAACTTGCTGTCCAATGCCGCCAAGCACACCGATGCCGGCACTGTGGTGACCACCAGCTTGCGCAATGTGGAGGGGGGAATGCTGCGGCTCGGTGTACGAGACAACGGTCCAGGCATTCCGAAGGACTTCCAGTCCGATATCTTTGATCGCTTCTCCCGGGTCGATGTGGCTCGCTCCGGCCACGATGGAACCACCGGACTGGGACTTTCCATCGTGCACGCCATCGTGCAGGCTCACGGCGGGAAGATCACTTTGAAATCCGAACCTGGAGACACTGAGTTCATGGTCGATCTTCCCCGCGGCCACTGAACCAGCGACCGCACCGTCGCTGCGGAAATCAGGCCTTGACGCGATGGGGCAATAGCGAACCGACCTGGCTGCGCAGCGTGGTGTGATTGCGCTTATTGAGCACGGAGAGCGCTATCGCTCCGGCCAGCAGAGCGGCCAGCCCGCCAACGATGAGTGACCAGCGCGGGCCGAAGAGCGTGCCGATCCAGCCGACCAGCGGGGCGCCAATCGGCGTACCGCCCTGCATCACCGCCATATAGACAGCTAGCACCCGACCGCGCATCGCCGGATCGGTGGTCAGCTGAATGGTGGTGTTACAGACATTCAGGAAGGTCATCGAGGAAAGGCCGATTGGAACCAGGGCGATCGCAAAGACCCAGTAATTCGGGGCGAACGACGCCAGTATGGTGAACACTCCAGTGGCGAGGGCGCCGCCCACCACATAGGCCATCCGCACGCCCTGGCGACGCGCCGCCAGCAACGCGGCGGAGAGCGTGCCGACCGCCATCACGGTGCCGAGCAGCCCGTACTCTCCCGGCCCGAGGCCGAAGACCGAGGTGGCCATCATGGCATTGGTGATCTGGAAATTCATGGTCAGGGTTGCCACCAGGCTCACCAGCACCATGATCATCATCAGATCGGGGCGCTGCCGGATATAGTGCAGTCCCTCCCGGATCTGCCCCTTCCCCCGCGGCGTGCGGGCGGCGGGGTGCAGTTCCGTCACCCGCATCTTGGCAAGGGAAATGATCACGGCGGCAAAGCTCGCCGCGTTGATCAAGAACGCCGGCCCGGTTCCGATCCAAGCGATCAGCAGCCCGGCGAGTCCCGGCCCGGCCAACCTGGCCAAATTGAATGAGGTCGCATTGAGCGCCACCGCGTTGGGCACGTCATCCGATTCGACCACCTCGGAGACGAAGGCCTGCCTCGAGGGGGCGTCAATGGCGCTTCCCACGCCGAGCAGCAGTGCGAGCAGGTAGACATGCCAGAGTTGAACGGTGTTGGTGACCACCAAGAGCCCCAGGATCAAAGCACAGAAGCCCATGCAGGATTGCGTGATCAGGAGGATCTTGCGTTTGGAATAACGGTCTCCCAGCAGTCCCGCCCAAGGGCCGAGCAGCAAGATGGGAAGGAATTGCAGACCGGTCACGATCCCCACCGCGGTTCCCGATTGGTTCGTCAGAATGGTCAGAACTAGCCAGTCCTGGGCCACTCTTTGCATCCAAGTGCCAATATTGGAGACCAGTGCCCCGGAGACCCAGAGCCGGTAGTTGAAGACCTTCAGTGCACTAAACAATTATTTCGCGCTCATTTTCTGCAGTATCGCGGCTGCTTCACGCAGCACTTTGCGTTCCTCGGCACTCAGCCCGGCCAGTCGCCGCTCAAGCCATTCGGTACGGCGCTGCCGGGTATCCCGAAGCACCTCCCGGCCTGCGTCAGTCAGTTCGACCAGGATCTGGCGGCCGTCGCTGGGATCCGACTGTCTGGTGACCAAACCGCCGCTCTCCAGGGCATTGATCATCCGGGTCATTGAGGGCGCCTGCACATGTTCCCGATCAGCGAGCTGCCGGAGAGTTTGCCGACCGTCGCTCAAGATCGCCAGCACGGTGAACTGCCCCGGGGTGACGCTCTCGCTGGTCGCTTCGGCGCGCAGCCGCCGTGAAGTGCGCATCACGGCCATTCGAAGCTGCACCGCGAGAGAAGGCGACTTTTGAGCTGAATTCACAATACTTAGCATAAGTCATTACCTTTGCTAAGTAAATTAGAGATTCTGCACTCCGTTACCTAAATGTGACTTATCCAGGTGGCTCAGGTATCGTTGAGAGGTGCGCAGCATAAGCCGCGCACCTTTTCGGAGAGACGCCGAGCTCTGCCACTCCGGACGGATAACAGCAATTCTGGCAGAGACGGGGGAACCACTTTCGGTCATCTTCAGATGGCCTTGGGGTGAAGCCCTGCAGCGCAGGGCCGGCTTTCTCAGCCGAATCCGACAGCTCACCTCGCAGGCAAAAGAGAGGCAAGCCAGTGGCTCAACGCGCCCATCAGTCACGCACTCATCGTGCACGCCATGTGGCAGCACCCCAAGAGGGGTCCCCGAGATCCCGCCGAGGCAAAGCCGCCGGACGGCGTCGCGCAGCTGAGAAGTCCAATCTCAGCCTGCTCTGGGACGCCACTCCGAAGCTCCCGGTTCAGCAGGTCGCAGCAGTCGCGGTAGCAGGCGTTCTGGTAGCGGGCGTCAGTGCCTCTCAGCAGAGCACGAGCATCTCCGCTCCGGTGCCGGCGGCCCAGAATTCACACACGCAGACCGTTTCCGCCGCTTCCGACGCCGAGGTGGTTTTCAGCCGGGTGAGTGCAAGCTCAAAGCTCGCATCCGGCACGCCCGATGCTGACGCGACGGCAGCCGACATCAAAAAGATCAATGACCCACAAGCAGCCCAGACCTTCGCGGCCGCTAAACTGGCTGGCTTCGGCTGGGGGCAGGACCAGATGAGTTGCCTACTGCCACTGTGGACCAAAGAATCCAGCTGGCAGACCACAGCGGAAAACCCCTCGAGCCTGGCCTATGGCATTGCACAGTCGCTGCCCGCGGAGAAGATGGCGAGCACGGGCGCCGATTACCGCACCAATTACAAAACCCAGATCAGCTGGGGACTGGGTTACATCAAAGAACGCTACGGTTCACCCTGCGGCGCCTGGGGACATTCCCAGGCCACCGGGTGGTACTGAGCTTCAGTAGAGAACCTTCTGGCTCTTGAATTTGTAGTACTCGGTCGAGGGCTTGAGCCAGATCAGCACCAAAGCCGCAATCGAGACCAGCAGCGTCAGAATGCCGAAGATCAGGTTATCCCAGAACATCATCTTGCTCACCAGACCGGAAATCAGCGAATAGATCCCGCCGATGATTCCGATACCGGCAAAAACCGTGGCGACGACGCGCGCCCAGGACTTGCCTGCGTTGTTCACCAGCGCCATCCAGATCCACAGTGCTGTACTGATCACCAAGCTGAAGATCGCGGTACCATAAGCAGCCGCTTGAGCTATCGACTTCGCAGACTCGTAGCTGCTCCCGCTGAGTTCAGAAGTATTGGCCTGGGAGAGCGCTAAATCGAGCACTCGATCGATCTGGAACAGCGAGAAGATGCCGCCTAAAAGAGCCAGCGCTGCTCCGACGAACATCAGAATCACGGCGTTCTTCAAGGTCGCAGGCTTCTCCACCGGAGGAAGCTGAGAGTACCCCATGGGGCCGCTCGGGTAGGCCTGGAACTGCTGCCCATAGGGCGCTTGGCCGTACTGGGCCTGCGGGTACTGAGATGGCTGGTTCTGACCGTACTGCGGCGGTTGATTTTGGCCGAACTGCGGCGCTGGTGGCTGGCCGAACTGCGGCGGTTGATTCTGGCCGTACTGCGGAGCCTGACCCGGCTGCTGCGGATTGGGTTGCTGCGGATTGGGTTGCTGTGGGGGCAACTGAGGGTTGCTCGGGGGCTGAAATTGGTCCATTCCTAGAGCCTAGCCCACGCCCTCTCGACTGCGCCTCCCGATATACAACCCTCAGTCCTTTGAAGGAGGGCGCTCAGCTAAGCAAAAGTTTGTACCACTGGAAGGGCTTCCCGGTGACTTCGTGCGGCTCAAGCGGTCCGAAGGGAAACCAGCCCAGCTTTCGGTAGAGTTGCTGGGCGGCCCGGTTATCCTCCAAAACCCTCAGCACGAGCCAACGATCTCCGGCCGCGCGCCGGGCCTGCGTGAAGCTGGACAGCAGGCTTTGAGCGATCCCCCGGCCTTGTGCCCGGGGTGCGACGGCGAGCAGCGAGAGATAGCCACTGGGGCCATCGGCTTGCGGGATCAGCAGCGCAAACCCGCTCTGACCAGCCGAGTCCTCGGCTAACAGCAGAATGCCACCGGGGAGCCTGAAGTTCTCCCGCAGCCGGTCGATCTGCAGCTCCAGGCCAGCCGGGTCCGCGGTGGCTCCGTCTCGACGCAGAATCGCTTCCCGCCAGAGTGCGACGCAGGCTTCGACGTCCTCAGCGCCGCCGTAGCGCAGGGCGTGTCCGGGAGCCGCCAGAGTGGAGATCTCGGCGTTCCCGGCGTCCTTCGATTCGTGCGGGGGCAGCGGTTCAGCCGACGACGCCGTAGAGCCGGTCACCCGCATCACCCAGGCCGGGAACGATATAAGACTTTTCATTGAGGCCTTCGTCGACCGAGGCCAGCACGATGGTGACATTCGCGCCTTCGTGCTGCTCGCGGAGGGCCTCGATGCCTTCCGGTGCACCGAGCAGGCAGATGCAGGTGATGTCCATCGCGCCGCGGTCGAAGAGGAACTTAATGGCTTCTTTCAGAGTCCCGCCGGTGGCGAGCATCGGATCCAGCACGTAGACCTGACGCCCGGTGAGGTCGTCGGGCAGCCGTTCGGCATAGGTGATCGCCTCAAGAGTCTCCTCATTGCGCGCCATACCGAGGAATCCGACCTCTGCGGTGGGCAGTAGCCGGGTCATCCCCTCGAGCATGCCGAGGCCGGCGCGCAGAATCGGCACCACGAGCGGGGTCGGCTTGACCAAGCCCGTGCCCACGGTCGAAGTGACTGGCGTCTCGATGTTCACGTCTTCAACCCGGACGTCGCGAGTGGCCTCATAGGCCAATAGGGTCACCAATTCCTCGGTGAGCAGGCGGAAAACCGGCGAGGGAGTGTTCTTATCCCGCAAGACGGTGAGTTTATGGGCAACCAGGGGGTGATCAACGACCAGTACACGCATAGCTAAAAGCTACCATTGAGTGGTGACTGTCGGTGCTGCTTTCGATTCCTGGATGGGCCTGGCCCTCTCCGAGGCCAGGGCAGCCCTGGCGACCTCCGATGTGCCGATTGGCGCAGTGGTTCTGGACGGCGCCGGCCATGTCATCGGGGTAGGCCGCAACCGGCGGGAAGCCGATCAGGATCCGACGGCGCACGCCGAGGTGCTCGCCATCCGAGCGGCAGCCTGGGCACTGGGCAGCTGGCGACTGGATAACTGCACCTTGGTGGTCACCCTTGAACCGTGTGCGATGTGCGCCGGGGCGATCGTGCTGGCCAGGCTGCCACGAGTGGTCTTCGGGGCCTGGGATGAGAAGGCCGGCGCTTCCGGTTCGGTTTTCGAGGTGTTGCGCGAGCGCCGACTCAATCACTGGGTCGAGGTGTTTCCAGGGGTGCGTGAAGCGGAATGCGGTCAATTGCTCAAGGACTTCTTCGCCGCTCAGCGCTCCGGCGAAATGCTGTGACACCCAGGGTCGCTTTGAGCTGGTCATCACGGCACGAGATTTCACGGAGATGGGTTCACAGCACAGGGTGCGAAGCCAGGTTTTGGGCCAGAGCACGCCGGTGAAGTAGAGTATTCAGGTTGGTGACGTGTCCGAGCGGCCGAAGGTGCAACACTCGAAATGTTGTTTAGGTGAGAGCCTAACGTGGGTTCAAATCCCACCGTCACCGCGATGAGAAAACCCCTGGTACGCGTAAGCGGGCCAGGGGTTTTCTGCATCTAGCGGGCTGGACAGTGGATATTTCTCCCGCTCAGCTCAACGTCTGGAACCGGATCGACCTCCCACCCTCCACCGGGCGCATCCAGGGAGACCGGGACGGTGATCCTTCCTGAACGAGCTGGAAAGCATATTGCTGGGTGACCGAAGAGCTCTTGATCAAGAAGCCGATCGCCGGGATCCCGGTATCAGCCCTTTATTGCTTGAGTCGCTGCCGCTCGATTCCCGCTGCGATCCGAGCTCTCTGGAAATGAAGCGCAGTCGCACTGAAAAAGAGCGATAGACCCACGATTCCCGCGAATGCTATACCCCAGACACTCGGCTCTTTCACAAAGAACTGGATACCTGCGCTGACGAAGCACAGCACCCCGAGACAGATCAGCACCGGCGGTTTTCCAAAAAAATTGATAAAACCCATAACCCAAGATTAGTAGAGGAACACTAAAGATCAGTTAATGGCGCAAAGCTGGTCGTGCGGCAGTATCAACCGAAAGCTGCGCGAGCACCGGGCAACTAAGAACCCGGCGCCTCATAACCCAGCACCGCACTGAAAACCTCAACCAGCCGAAGGCCCGAATCTGAGGGTCTGGACGTGCCATATTCTTGATCAGTGATTGATTTCTCGACCTACGAAGCCAGACTCGCCGATATTCCCGCCCCTTCAGCCCGAGAACTCAGCGAGGCATCGGTGGCTGGAATCCAGGTGCAGTGGATTTCCAGCTCGCCCGAGGTGCAGGACGTCGTGATCATCTATCACGGTGGTGGTGCAATGATCGACGGCGGCTATACCGAGCTGGGACGCCGGCTGGCCGCCCGAGGCTCGATCGCCGTTGCTCTGGTCGATATCCGTGGTCACGGCCGGTCGCTCGGCGAGCGAGGCAAGACGCCGGCTACCACAACGATCTGGTCGGATGTGGACAGCGTGATCGAAGCCACGCGAAAGCGGTTCCCCGCTGCTCGGATCCACCTGCTGGGGCATTCCAGCGGTGCGGGGATGGTGCTGAACGCGATGACTCATCGGAACACAGCCCGCGAGGTGGCCTCGCTGATCATGCTCGCCCCTGAACTCGGCCCCTTCCTGCCGGGCCGAAAGCAGCGGAAGGACGCGGATCCTTTCGCGACGATCCGGCTCTGGCCTTTCGTCCTCAATGCGATGAGCGGCGGGCGGCTCTGCAAGAACATCGATGCGGTCACACTGCGCTACCCCCAGGAGCTCATCGGCCGCGGCTATGTAGCTCGCTACAGCGTGGCGATGGCGAATGCCCTGACGCCGTCAAAACCCGTGGAGCAGCTCGCCCGTCTCACGGTGCCGACCCTGCTGATACTCGCGGGGAGTGATGAGCTGTTGCCGAACGAGCTGATCGTCTCTGCGGTGGACTCCGCTTCCAATCAGCTGATCAGCCTGGAAATCTCGGAGCAGAGCAGCCACCTCGGAATTCTGCTCGATGATCCATCGCCGATGAGCGCCTGGCTGGAGCGCTAACACCGCCTCGGAACCTTCGATAGACCGCTGCCGAAGCACTTGATTCCCGTTAATCCGAGGCCGGATTCCAGCCCTGCCTTGTGCAGTGACCGCAGAGTAGGGTAAAAGTTGATCAACTGATCAACTTTTGACGGCGGGGGCCGCACGACTCGCGACAGCGTTCACCTACGAAGGAAAACATGAAGAAGAGAATCCACCTGATGGTCATCCCCTTGGTCCTCGGATCAATTGCGCTGGGCAGCGCCGCTCCGGCACAAGCAGATGCCGTGAACTGCAACTCCATCGACAGCTCAACCGAAGAACTGACCTCCTACGTTCCTGGCACCAGCGGCTGGCAATTCAACGGCCCCTCGACCACCACCTATACCTCCTATAAATACGACCTCTACAACGCCACTCCGACCTTCAATGTCAGCGATACCCGAGTGGCAAAGAACGACACCGACGCTCCGATCAGCACCACTTTCACCTCTTCACTGTCGAAGACTTACACCATCTCGGTCACCGCTTCGATGTCGGTCAGTGTGCTGAAGTTCCTCAATGCCTCGGTGAGCGCCACCATCACCAACAGCCGGACCACCCAGATCGGCGTCTCGATCACTTCGCCGGTGCCCGCGCACTCCTCGATCCGCGGAGACTATGGCGTGGAAGCCTACGATGTCACCGCGCGAGGAACCGAGCTCAAGCGGGTTGTGACCAGTGGCTACTGGGTCAACGGCTTCTACCATCAGCCCTATACGGTCTGCTACACGAACGGGGTCAAGGACCTGGCCTTCAATGCTCCGACCAATATCGAGGGTTGGCGGGTCTACCCAGGCTGAGTCCCTTGCGGTTCTCAAGCTGAGCACCAGGGTCAGTGGGTGGGCTGGAAAGCACTTCAGCCCACCCACTGACTGAGCTCGGACGACGTCGTCCGCGGGCAACGGGGAAACCCGGGAAACCCGGGAAACCCTACGATTATGCTTTCAATATGCAGTACCGACTGAGGCAAGCGACGCCGGACGACGCCGAGGAGCTCGTCCGAATGCATACCCTGGCCCATGAAGAGTGTTACGGGCAGCTGCTCTCAGCGGCTTTCTTCGCTGGCAGGAGAGAGAGCCTCCGCGAAAGAATCGAAAGGCGCAGGACCTACCTGGACAGTGCTGACCCCAGAATTATCGCCCTGGACGCCGAAGATCAGATCGTCGGTCTAGCCGATGCCGGGCCAGGCCGGGACGAAGACAAAGCAGGGGCGCTGGAGCTTTACTCGATCTATACCCTGGCCGCCACCTACGGCAGCGGCCTGGGCAAAGCCCTTCTCGAAACCGCTATTGGTCATGCTGAGGCCTATCTATGGGTTCTCGAAGGCAACCCGCGGGCCACGGCCTTCTACCAGAAGCACGGATTTCAACCCGATGGGCGAACCGCCGTTCTGCCACCCGAGTGGGAATCCCTCCCCGAACTCCGAATGGCCCGGCCGCAACAAAGCTGAGACTCTGAGCTAAGCAGTTGAGGGCTTAAGCACCTGGAGCGCCATCCCTTGCGGATGACGCTCCAGGCAACTGTCGAACTTCTAGTGGGCCCGGCGTCGGGAGAGCAGCAGTGCGCCGGCGCCTGCCAAAATCGCCAGGGACGCGACACCCAGCAAAGGCAGCGCATCAGCCGGACCGGTGTTTGCCAGTTCACCTTCAGCGGCGGGCGTCGGCGTGCTGCCGCCCGCGGGCTTCACGACAGCCGGAGAGGTCGGGACCACCGGGCTGGGCTCGACCACCGGTTTGGCCGGTGTGGGCTTGACCGGAGTGGGGGGAGTCACCGGATCGGTCAGCTCACCCTTGCCATTGCCTCCGGCCTGATAACCGACCAGTTCGGCCTCGGTGTGCAACTTCTCGCCGTCTACCGTGACATCGGCCGCATTCGTGAAGGAGCTCTGAGCCGGATCGGTGATTTCAGCGATATAGCTCAGCGAGACGATCTTGTCCTGGGGAATCGAAGCGATGTTCACCGAGAAGGCGTTAGCGGTGCAGGAATTCACCGTCAAACCTCCGGCGGGCACTCCGGCCCAGCCGCTCACTTCACCGTTGGCATCGAAGCCGGTGGAGACCCCGCCGACCAGAGAGCTGCAGTCATTGCGCTGCCCAGCCCCCAACTGGTCTTCGAACAGTGCGTTATTGAAGGCACCACGAGGAGACTCGATCACCCAGCGGATCCGATTCGTCGGAGCAGCCGAGTAGTTTCCACTCCGATCAACCCAGTAACCGTATTTAATCGGCTGATTGCGATCACGCGGGGAATCGCCGCTCGGAGTCACGGTGACTTTACCGGCCGGGCCGAAGTCCAAGGCGATCGGCTGCTCGGGAGTGACCTTCTTGCTGAACTGGGTTTTGAAGTTCGCCACACCTTGGACGTTCTTATGGGTCTTCACATAGTCAGTGAGAGTGAAAACCACAACACCGTTCACTACCTGAGCGGTTGCTATCACCTGACCGCTGGAATCCTTCAGCTCAAAGCTATGAGTCAGGGCTACCAGCTCGGGCGGCAGTTGCAAAGAGAAGGTATCCCCAGGCTTGGCTCCATCCGGCACTGCCCAGTTCACTCCGACCGTCATCGGATCGTATTGGCCGGGATCCTTGGGATCCACCGTGACTTGGCTGATTGCGCCCGGGATCTCAGCAGCCTGCGCGGGCATGGCGAACGCCCCCAAGCTGAGGAACGTCAGGAGTACGGCTGCGATGAAGCCGATCAAAGAAAAGGGCCTCTTTTGAGCACCCTGGATGACTAGATCTTTTTGCATGCTTATCCCCCAAAGAAAGCAGTATTTTTTCGCGCAAGCGATGAAGTTGTAACGCCATTCAAGAATTGTTACCTGAAATAACAACTTGATTACAGGCCTTGACAGCAGTAAACCATACCGTAGATTTTGCCGGGCTTGCAAAAGTCCGACCCGTCGTCACGAATAGCCCGCTCGCTCAGCGCGCCCCTTTCAGAACGCACCCGATCCGGTAAAGTTGAGATGAAAGTCGCCAGGAAAGGGGTGCCGATGCGCGCGGTTGCACCCTTCCGGCTGTTGCGCAGTTCGGTGCTGGCAGCCAGCACCCTTTCCCTCGCCGCTGGTGCGCATACGGCCGCCGGCGGCAGACTCCCGGACCCGCTGCTATTCGCCGCGATGGCTAGTTTCACTCTTCTACTGTGCATGCTGGTCTCACGCTGGAGGCTCGGCACGACCGCCGTCCTCAGCCTGCTGATCGGCAGTCAGTTCGCCCTGCACCAAGGCTTCGAGTGGTTCTCGGCGTCGCCGATGCCTTTTCCACTATCGGGTATGCAGCATCACGGCATGCAGCTGATGCAGCAACCGATCGCTGGGGAAGCCACGCACAACATGGTTTCCAGCGGAATGAACGACGGTCTCGGGATGCTCTCAGCACACGCCGTGGCCACCGTGCTGACCGCCTTACTGGTGGCCCGCGGGGAAGCCGCACTCTGCGCTCTGGCGGACTGGCTCCGCCCGCTTCTGAGCCCTCCCAGCCCGGCGCTGCTTCCCATCCTCACCGGCAAGCTGATCGCGCCTCAAAGAACAGTTCGGGCAGAACCTCAGCAATTCTTGACTGCACTGCGGTTACGCGGACCGCCATCATTCGGGTTGTCCACTCATTCATGACACCCCTGCGTCACCTGAGAGTGCCGCACCTCAACGAAAGCCAAGAACCTACAATGAATTCAACCGCGCCCAAAAAACTGCTGCGCAAAACCACTCTGATCGCCCTCGGCACCATCGGTCTGATGGGACTGGGAATCAGCACAGCCTCCGCTCACGTCACGGTGGATGCCTCGAGCACCGCTGAGAACTCGTACTCCCTGCTGAGCTTCAGCATTCCGCACGGCTGCGATGGCTCAGCGACCACCAAGATCGCCATCTCCTTGCCGGAGAACATCAATGACGCCACCCCCACGGTGAATCCAAATTGGACCGTCAGTAAGCTGACCGAGAAGCTCGCCCAGCCCAAGACCCTGGAGAACGGCAGCAAGATCTCGGAACGCACCAGCCAAGTGATCTACACCGCGAAGGTCCCGCTTTCGGCCGAGCTTCGCGATGCCCTGGTGCTCTCCCTCAAGCTACCCGAGGGAGTCGGTTCACAGCTCAACTTCCCGGTGCTGCAGAGCTGCGTCAAAGGCCAGACCAACTGGTCCAACCTGGTGAAAGCAGGCCAGGACCACGACGCCGTCCAAGACCCCGCACCGTCGATCACGCTCACCGCGGCGTCCTCGGGGGAGCATGGGGAGACGGCAGCCGCGCACACTCCGGCAGCGGATCAGCAGAGCTCCCCGCTGCCCGGCTGGATCGGTCTCGGTGCTGGCCTTCTGGCCTTAGTACTGAGCGGCGTGGCGCTGTTCCTAGTCCGGAAAACTCGCTCCTGAGATCAGCTGGTTCGTTGCTGTGCGGGACGCTGAAGTCCGGCCTCCCGCACAGCAACGAACCCGGCATCCCAAACCCGGCACCCCCAAACCCGGCAGGCCGTACGCGAGCGCCTGAGCAGTGGCGAGATTTGGAGCTCAATCCTCGATTCCTCCGCTTGGCTGATTGACTCCGCCGTCAGTTAAGACGAGGGTGAAGCTATGCTGCGTCCAACTAGCTCTTTCCCCCGTCAACGCCTCCTGACCACCGCGAGCGCTCTCCTGCTCGGCGGTATGGTCTTGGTCGCTTGTACCCCCTCAAACCCCGACCAGCCTTCGCCGAGCCCGAGCGCTAGCAGTTCAAGCACCGCTTCGGAAAGTTCGTCGAGCCCCACCAGTCCGACGTCGACCACCGCTGCTCCCAGTTCCACGCCCCCCAGCTCAGCCGCGGCACCGCTGTGCAGCGCAGCGATGCTGAGCGGTTCCATCGCATCGGAGGGCAGCGGGGCGGGCAATATCTATCTCAAGCTCGCAGTGAAGAACAAGAGCAGTCAGCCCTGTAGCATTGACGGCTACCCCGGAGTGTCCCTGGTGGGCCAGGGCAACGGCACCCAGCTCGGTGCAGCAGCCGGACGCGACCCTGATCGCCCCTCAAAGGGAGCGATACTGCTGGCTGTCGGCGACTCAGCCTTTGCCCAGCTGCAATACAGCCGGGCCGAGAACTACGGTGCAGCGTGCACGCTCTCGCCAACAGACGGCTTCAGGGTCTATCCGCCCAGTGCAACGGATGCGCTGTACATCGCTAATCCGCTCAATCCGATCAATGCCTGCACCCAGCAGAATCTGGTGCTACTGCATATCGGCGCCTTCCAGAAGAGCTAGCCCGGAAGACCCTGCTAACGAGAGCGTGCCGGCCAGAGACTCGGCTTTGGGCTGGGCTTTAGGCGTGAGCTGGGCGTGAGCACCTCTCGGGCCAGCAGGTCGGGCAGCGTCAGGGAACCCTGCAGACCAGCTCATGGCGCAGCGGCAGCCCGCGGCTTGAAGTTCCGCTGCCCTGCAAGCGGCCGGCTGCCCGGTTCGAAACGGGTATGACGTCGGCCGTTGCCCTCGCTGAGAGCCCGACCCGGCTGCCCGAGATGATGCCACGCTTGTCGGTACGGTGCGCAATGATGGAGTTATGAGCGGTATCTCCGACGACGGCTCCACCGGCTTTCGCCCCACCGGCTCGGAATCTCAGGCTGATCAGGTGCTGGGCCGGTTCAGTGCGCCCACGCGTGAGTGGTTCATGGGTGCTTTCGATCAGCCGACCCCGGTTCAAGTCGGTGCCTGGCAGGCCATTTCCCGGGGGTCCAATGCCCTCGTGGTGGCCCCTACCGGCTCGGGTAAGACCCTGGCTGCCTTCCTGTGGGCGCTCGATTCCTTCGTGAAACTGGATTCCGCGGCGAAGGCCCTGCCGGAAAACCCAGCTTCGGAAGCCGGAAAAGGCAGCAAGGTGCTGTATATCTCGCCACTCAAAGCTCTGGGCGTCGACGTCGAACGCAATCTGCGCTCCCCGCTGATAGGGCTGACCCAGACCGCCAAGCGGCTCGGCCTGGAGGTTCCAGAGGTCAGCGTGGGCGTGCGCAGCGGGGACACCCCGGCGGCAGATCGGCGCAGGCTGCTGAGTCATCCGCCGGATATCCTGATCACCACTCCCGAATCGCTCTTTCTGATGCTGACCTCACAGGCCCAAGAAACCCTGCGTTCGGTGAAGACCGTGATCATCGATGAGGTGCACGCGGTGGCCGGCACGAAACGCGGCGCACACCTGGCACTTTCCCTGGAGCGCCTCGATGCCTTGCTGAATCGGCCCGCACAGCGCATCGGGCTCTCCGCCACCGTCGAGCCGCTCAGCACGGTGGCCAGGTTCCTGGCGGGCAGTGCGCCCTGCCAGATTGTCGCCCCCGCGGCCAGCAAGACGTGGGATCTCACCGTTACTGTGCCAGTGGAGGACATGTCGGATCTAGCTTCAGCGGCGGCCGCGCACGACCTCGGCCCAGCCTCAGGCTTGCAGCCCAACGCCTCGATCTGGCCGCACGTCGAAGAGCAGATCGTTGATCTGGTGCTGCAAAACCGCTCCACCATCGTGTTCTCGAATTCCCGGAGGCTGGCTGAGCGGCTCACCGGACGGCTCAATGAAATCTACCTGGAGCGCCAGGCGGAGCCAGAAGAGTCAGAGGAATCAGCAGCCCGGCCGGTCCAGGCGCCGCCAGCGGAGATCATGGCGCAAGCCGGCAGCACCGCGGGAGTTGAATCCGTGCTGGCAAAAGCTCATCACGGATCGGTCTCCAAGGAGCAACGCGCCCTGATCGAAGACGATCTGAAATCCGGACGGTTGCGCTGCGTGGTGGCCACCTCCAGCCTCGAATTGGGGATTGATATGGGCTTGGTGGACCTGGTCATCCAGGTGGAATCACCGCCCTCGGTGGCCAGCGGCTTACAGCGAGTGGGCCGGGCCGGCCATCAGGTGGGTGAGGTTTCGCAAGGCGTCTTGTTCCCCAAGCACCGCGCCGATCTGCTGCACTCTACGGTCACCGTAGAACGTATGCTGGCCGGAAAGATCGAGCCGCTCTTCATCCCAGCCAATCCGCTGGACATCCTGGCCCAGCAAACCGTTGCCGCAAGCGCGCTAGGCAGCATTGACGTCGAGGAATGGTTCGATACCGTGCGACGCAGCGCACCTTTCAATGCGCTGCCCCGCTCCGCCTTCGACGCCACCCTCGATCTGCTGGCAGGCCGCTACCCCTCCGATGAATTCGCCGAATTGCGTCCGCGCATCATCTGGGATCGGAATGCCGGCACCATCACTGGCCGGCCCGGTGCGCAGCGGCTCGCGGTCACCTCGGGCGGGACCATTCCGGATCGCGGGCTTTTCGGGGTGTATCTGGTGGGCTCCGAAACCGACAATGACGGCGCGAAGGGCAGTCGCCGGGTCGGTGAACTGGACGAGGAGATGGTCTACGAATCCAGGGTGGGGGACGTCTTTGCCCTGGGAGCCACAAGCTGGCGCATCGAGGACATCACTCACGACCGGGTGCTGGTCTCCCCGGCCTTCGGCCAGCCGGGGAAACTCCCCTTCTGGAAGGGCGACTCCTTGGGCCGACCGGTGGAACTGGGCCGGGCGATCGGCAGCTTCATCCGTGAGATCTCAGCCGCCTCAGTGGAAAAGGCGCTGGCCCGCTGCACCGCGACCGGACTGGATGAATTCGCGGCCAAGAACCTGCTGGGCTATCTGAGCGAACAGCGTCAGGCCACCGGCGTGGTGCCGGATGACCGCACTCTGCTGATCGAGCGGTTCCACGATGAACTGGGGGATTGGCGCATCGTGCTGCACAGCCCGTTCGGGATGCCGGTGCACGCACCCTGGGCTTTGGCGGTAGGCGCACGACTCCAGGAACGTTATGGCCTGGATGGCTCCGCAATGGCCTCCGATGACGGCATTGTGCTTCGGGTCCCGCTGATGGATGATGAGCCACCCGGTGCCGAGTTGTTCAGCTTCGACCCGGAAGAACTCGAATCAATCGTCACCGAGCAGGTCGGGGGGTCCGCACTTTTTGCCTCACGATTCCGGGAGTGCGCTGCCCGTGCGCTGCTGCTTCCCCGGCAGAACCCGGCCAAACGTTCGCCGCTCTGGCAACAGCGCCAGCGCTCGGCGCAGTTGCTCGACGTCGCCCGCAAATACCCCAGCTTCCCCATCATTCTGGAAACCGTCCGGGAATGCCTGCAAGACGTCTATGACCTGCCCGCTCTGAAGAATCTGGCACAGGCCATCGAGCGTCGGGAGCTCCGTATGGTGGAGACCACCACGGCCCAGCCCTCACCTTTCTCACGCTCCTTGCTCTTCGGCTATGTGGCGAGTTTCCTCTATGAAGGGGATTCGCCGCTGGCTGAGCGCCGGGCCGCCGCGCTTTCCCTCGATCCGGTGCTGCTGAATGAGCTGCTCGGCCGGGCAGAACTGCGCGAACTGCTAGACCCCGCCGTGATCGAGCGCACCGAAGCCGAGTTGCAGAGAACCGCCGCTGAGCGGAAGGCCCGAGGTTTGGAGGGAGTGGCGGATCTGCTCCGACAGCTCGGCCCGCTCAGCGTGGAGGAAGTCGCTCTGCGACTGGCTCCGGAAAAATCTGAGGTGGCTGATGCCGTGGAAATCGCTGAGGTTATCGAGGTGCTCGATTCCCTGGTGAAGGCCAATCGCGCTTTCAGGACCTCTCTGGCCGGGGTGCCTCGTTATGCCGCGGTGGAGGACGCGGCTCGGCTACGGGACGCCCTGGGCACGCCCTTGCCGATGGGCATTCCGCTGGCCTTTATAGAGCCGGTCGCCGACCCGCTCGGTGATCTGGTCTCCCGGTACGCCCGTACCCACGGGCCGTTCCTGGCCCGGGAGGTGGCGGCCAGATTAGGCCTGGGAATCGCCGTCGTGCTCTCGGCGCTGGAGCGACTAGTAAGCGATGGGCGGGTGGTGCAGGGTGAATTCATCCCCGGTGGCAGAGCAGAGTCAGCGCAGCATATAGCGGCGGTTCCAGGCTCGACGGTGCAAGAAACCGCGGCTGCTAAGCCGGCAAAGGATTTCAGCGACGGCCTGGAGTGGTGCGATGCCCAGGTGCTGCGGCGTCTTCGGCAACGCTCCCTGGCAGCGTTGCGCTCCGAAGTCGAGCCGGTCGATCGTAGTGCCTACGCGCGGTTCCTGCCGAGCTGGCAGCATCTCGGCTCGAGTCGCAGAGCTCCCGAATTGCGCGGTGCGGACGGCGTACTCACCGTAGTGGACCAGCTGGCCGGAGTGGCCGTGCCGGCTTCTGCCCTGGAATCTTTGATTCTGCCGCTCCGGGTTCGCGATTATTCACCGGCGATCCTGGATGAGTTAATGGCCTCGGGTGAAGTGCTCTGGGCCGGAGCGGGAGCACTGCCGGGCAATGACGGCTGGGTTTCACTGCACTTAGCGGATTCCGCGGCTCTGACCCTGCCGATCACCTCTGAACAGGAGCTCCCGGAGCCGGCCGCGAAGCTGCTGGAACTTCTCAGTTCAGGCGGTGCCTATTTCATTCATCAGCTGCGCGAAGCTCTGGCCGAACCGCAGAACCCGGCGTCCATCCTGGATGAATCTCAACTCACCTCGATGCTCTGGGATCTGGTCTGGGCAGGCCGGGTGAGCAACGATACCTTCGCGCCGATCCGGGCAATGCTGGGCGGCGGCCATATCGCGCACCGGCAGAAGACCTCGGCTCCCCGGCTGCGCCCCTCCAGGCTGCGTTCCATCCAGAGCGCCGGCCGCTATGCGGGCTTGGCGACCGGTCGTGCCGCGAGCAGCCCGGCTACCACGATGCTGAGCGGCCGCTGGAGCGCGCTGCGGGTTCCCGAGCTGGAGGCCACCATTCGAGCTCACGGCTTGGCCGAGCTGCTGCTGGACCGTTATGGGGTGGTCACCCGGGGCTCGGTCGCCGCGGAGGAGCAGCCTGGGGGCTTCGCCCTGATGTACAAGGTACTGGCCCGGCTCGAGGAGCAGGGCCGCTGCCGTCGAGGCTACTTCATCGAAAAGCTGGGTGCCGCACAGTTCGCGGTTCCCGCCACGGTGGATCGTTTACGCGGCTTCTCACAAGATTTTTCCGCTGCCGAACGGTGCTACGAAACGGTCACCCTGGCCGCGACGGATCCGGCGAATCCCTTTGGAGCCGCACTTCCCTGGCCAGCTTTGGATGTCGGTCACCGGCCGGGGCGTAAGGCAGGGGCTCTCGTCGTGCTGGTCGATGGCGAGCTGGTGCTCTATGTGGAACGTGGCGGGAAAACCGTGCTCTGCTTTGGCTCCGGCTCTGGGACTCAGAAGCCGGACGCCGAGGGCCTAAATCGTCAGGGCGCCGACCCTTATCAGCCGACTACGGATCAGGCCGCCCTCAAGGCTGCGGCGGAATCCTTGATCGGCACGGTACGCAGTGGTTCGGTGGATAAGCTGGCGATTGAGAAGGTTAACGGCCAGGATGTGCTGGAAACCCCCTTGGCCAAAGCACTGACCGCTGCCGGTGCCTACTCGACGCCTCGGGGAGTGCGGATTCGTGCCTGAGGGAGACACCGTCTGGCGGCAGGCCAAAAACCTTGAGCAGGCTTTGCAGGAAAAGATACTGAGCCGAAGCGATGTGCGAGTCCCGGCTTTCGCCACCGCGGATCTCGCCGGGTACGCCGTCGAAAGTTCAACCGCCCGCGGCAAGCACCTGTTATTGACCTGTCGCAAGCCTGGTGCCGAGGATGTCGTGATCCACTCGCACCTCAAAATGGAAGGCAGCTGGCAGCTCTACCGGCCCGATGAGCCCTGGCGGAGACCCGCGCACACCGCTCGGATCGTGCTGCACACCGGCGATACCGTGGCGGTTGGCTTCGCCCTGGGCATCCTCGAGCTGCTGAGCCCGGCCCAGACCGAGGCCGCTTTGGCTTTCCTCGGACCGGACCTGCTCGGCCCCGATTGGGACGCCGCCGAAGCGCAGCGTCGACTACGTTCTGACCCCGGACAAGCGATCGGGCTAGCTCTGCTCGATCAGCACAACCTCGCGGGAATCGGCAATATCTACCGTAATGAACTGTGTTTCCTGGCCCGGGTGCATCCCACCCTGCCGGTGGCTGACGTCCCTGACTTACCCCGGCTGGTCGATCAGGCCAAACGGCTCTTGGAAGCCAATAAGGGCCGAACTCAGCGAAATACCACGGGAGCTCCTGGCAGGATCCGGGCCTGGGTCTATGGTCGCGCCCATGAACCCTGCCTGCGCTGCGGCACCCTGATCGTGAAAGCCGAGTTGGCCGGTCGGGTGATCTATAGTTGCCCGCGCTGCCAGGCGCTCGGACATCAGGAACCTGAGAAGCAAGACTCACAGTAGACTCGCTGGGTGATGGAATCCCCGCTCCCGGTGCGCAATGGTGTCAACGCCACCCGCTTGCGCTTGCCGGAATCCGGGCCTTGGGCGACCGCCATGGAGTATCTGCTGGAACGCTTCAACCACGTTGACCCGCAAGGCATCGTGGACCGCTTCAAACGCGGCGAGGTACGCGGGCTGGGCGGCGGCATCATCACACCGGAGACGCCGCTGGGCGAGCATACCTTCCTCTGGTACTACCGCGAATTACCGGTGGAGCAGCGCTTGCCCGTGGAACTGAGCATCCTGCACCAGGACGAGCACCTTGTGGTGGTGGATAAACCGCACTTCCTGCCCACTACCCCCGGCGGCATGTACGTCGCAGAATCAGCCCTGGTCAGACTGCGGTTGCTGTTGGACTTACCCGACCTGGTGCCGATTCACCGACTCGATCGGATGACTGCCGGGGTGCTGCTCTTCGCCGCGAATCCGCGGACCAGGGGGCAGTACCAGTTGCTCTTCGAACGGCGTCAGATCCGCAAGAGCTACCAAGCAGTGGCAGCGGTTCGCTCGGACCTTGCACTGCCCTTGACCACCCGCAGCCGGATTCACAAATCACGCAGCTATCTGCTCAGCCAGGAACTTCCCGGCGAGCCCAATGCTGAAACCCGCATCTCACTGATCCGCAGCTGGGCCACCCCACAGGGCGAACACGGCCTGTACCAGCTGGAACCGCACACCGGAAAAACTCATCAACTACGGGTTCATCTGGCTTCACTCGGGATCGGCATCCTCAACGATCCTTTCTACCCACGCTTGCTGGAGCAGGCTCCGGACGACTACACCAAGCCCTTACAGTTACTGGCTCACCGGCTGGAATTCGTCGACCCGCTGAGCCAGCGCCCGGTGACTTTCCAGAGCGAACTACACCTCGGCGAAGCCCGTTAGGCTCGTTAGGCGACGAACAGCCACTTGCCGCCACGCCGTCGCAAGGTAGTCAGCCGACCGGTGAGCGCCACCTGCTGCACGCCCTCGCGCATCGCGTGAGCTGCCGCAGCGGCTTGAGCGTCCTCCTCTTCGTCTGTGCTGGTCTCCACCAGGAATCTCAAGGTGATCACCGGTACACGCCCCACCACGTCCAGCTGGTGTGCTTCCACCAAGTGGATAGACGACAGCGTCTCAAGCGCGGTTTTTATCACTGATTCGGGATGATTTCCCGGGCGCAACCCGGTGATTTGCAGCACGGCTCGATAAGAAGGCACTCACCAACGCTATGACACTTCGAGTCGTTTTGAGCGGCTCAGAGCGAGCTGATCCGTGATTCCGTGTCATTTGACGACACAGCGGAATGAACCCACGGCAACACACGTTGGGAGGAACATGGAGAACCAGAAGTGGACCCAGTTCCGCGAGAATCGCAATCGGACGCTGCCCAGCCCGCATGGTTGGCTGAGTCTGACCTCTTTGCAATGGCTGCCCGAATCGCCGGGAGAATTGCTGGAGCTACCGGGGTCGTGGAGCGTTCAGGACGGCGCAGCCACCGTGACAGCGACGGCCCAGGACAAGCTGCTGCTGGTCCACGGTGAAGCGCCGGTGACCGGAACGATCAGCGCCCGGCTCGAGGAGAACGAGTCACTGAACTGGCTGCGCCATGGCAGCGTGCTCGTTGAACTGGCCAGACGAGGCGGCCACTACGCGATCCGCACCCGGGATTCCGAGGCACCTACCCTGAAGAACTTCAGCGCCGTGCCGAGCTTTGACTACAACCCCGATTTCCTAGTCAGCGGGCGGTTCACGCCCTACCCGGACCCGCAAGCACGCGAGATCTCCACCGCGAACCCCCGAGTTCCAGGGCAGAGCACCGTAGTGGGTGAGATCAGCTTCGAGCTGGCCGGTCGCCCCGAGCGGCTGCTCGCCGAGCAGAACGGCTCGGACTTACTGGTGAATTTCCACGATCCGAGCAACGGGGAACTCACCGCGGGCTGGCGCTTTCTGAGTGTCCCGGCACCGGATGCCTCCGGGCAGCTTGAGCTCGACTTCAACTACGCGCTCAACTGGCCCAGCGGTTTCAGCGCTTATGGCACCTGCCCCCGGCCGGTGCCTGAGAACCAGCTCTCGGTGCCCGTACTGGCGGGGGAGAAGAAGCTCTAGCTCAGACGATCGCGGAGATCCCGGT
Source organism: Psychromicrobium ferritrahens (assembly GCF_043789415.1). Taxonomy (NCBI): domain Bacteria; kingdom Bacillati; phylum Actinomycetota; class Actinomycetes; order Micrococcales; family Micrococcaceae; genus Psychromicrobium; species Psychromicrobium ferritrahens. The sequence continues at coordinate 1,607,585 of NZ_JBDLLW010000001.1, forward strand.
GATTGCCCGGCCAGCGATCAGGGTGTTCACCTCGTGAGAACCCTCGTAGGTGTAAATCGCTTCAGCATCAGCGAAGCACTTGGCCATCCGGTAGTCGGTGACAATGCCGTTGCCGCCCAGGATCGACCGTCCCATCGCCACGGTTTCCCGCATCCGCTCGGTGGTGAAAGCCTTGGCCAGCGCCACCTGCTCCATGCTCATCTCCGGCAACGAGGTCAATTGCGCCATCAGTGCCAAAGAGGCGGTGGCATTGCCCAGCATCTTCACCAATTGCGCCTGCACCAGCTGGAAGGAAGCCAGCGGACGGCCGAACTGCAAGCGTTCCACGGCGTACTGCCGGGCGACGTCGAACGCTCCCAGCTGCTGTCCCACCGCCTGCCAGGCGACCATCACCCGGGAACCCTGCAAGAGCACATTGGTGTCCTTGAAGGAGTCGATTCCCTGGAACCGGTCAGCCTCGGAGATCCTGACGTCTTCGAGCAAGATGTGCGCGTTCTGCACGGTGCGCAGCGCGATCTTGTGCTCGATCTTCTCCCGGCTCACTCCGGGCAGCTCGGCGTCCAGAATGAAGCCGCGCATCTGACCGTTTTCCGCATCGCGCGCCCAGAGCAGCATGTAATCGCAGAAGGTGCCGTTGCCGATCCAGCGCTTTGCGCCATTGATAATCCAGTCATCACCGTCACGACGCGCGGTCGTCGTCATTCCACCGGCCACATCGGAGCCGTGTTCGGGCTCAGTGAGCGCAAAGGCACCCGTGGTGCGCAGAGCCAAGGCATCAGCCAGATAGCGGCCCCGCTGCTCCTCGGTGCCGAACTGGTACAGCGATTCCACGAAAAGATCGTGATGCACTAGGAAGAATGTGGCCAATGAAGTATCCACCCGGGTCATCTCGGCGATCACCAGGCCGGAGAAGAGAGGGCTGTAGCCCTGCTGAATCGCGGTGGACAACCCTAATCCGGCCAGCCCGGGCAGAATCGACTCGGGGAATTCCGCTTTGTTCCACCAATCGACGCAATAGGGCGCTACTTGTTCCCTGAGAAATTCGCGCAGGCGGCCGAGCTTTTGCTGCTCGAAACCGGTCAGTCCGGATTCCAGGGAGAAGAAATCTGCGCTGGGCAGCGCGGTGACATCGATCATTTAGGCTGCATCCTGATAGCACCGTCCAGGCGGATCGTCTCACCATTGAGCATCGCATTGGCCACGATGTGCTCCACCAGGCCAGCGTATTCGGCGGGCTTGCCCAGTCGCGAGGGGTGAGGCACCTGGGCGGCCAGTGAATCCTGCGCGGCTTGCGGCAAGCTGGCCATCATCGGGGTCTCGAAAATACCCGGGGCGATTGTCATCACCCTGATCAGCGAGCGCGCCAGTTCCCGGGCCACCGGCAGCGTCATAGCAGCCACTGCGCCCTTGGACGCCGAATAAGCGGCCTGACCGATCTGCCCGTCAAAAGCCGCCACCGAAGCGGTATTGACGATCACGCCGCGCTCTTCGGTATCGAATTCTCCGATCAAGGGCTCGTTCTCGGCCATCGCCGCAGCAGCCAATCGCAGCACATTGAAGGTACCGATCAGATTGACCTGGATCACCCGGACGAAGGCCTCCATCGGCAGCACGCCATCACGGCCCAATACCTTGCCGGGGGTGGCGATTCCCGCACAGTTCACCACGACCCGCAGAGGACCCAGCTGTGCTGCGATTTCGATGGCTTCTTTGACCTCTTGATCGTGTAGCACGTTCGCCGGTACGAAGACCGCGCTCTTCTCCCGCTGAGCGGAGAGCTCCCGAGCCAGTTCCGCGCCGTTCGAGTTCGGAAGATCGAGCAGCACCACGGTGAGTCCTGCAGCGTGAAGCCGACGTGCTGTGGCCGCTCCCAACCCGGACGCACCGCCGGTGATCAGGGCCGTAGCGTGCTCCGCAACCAGATTAGTCAGCTCCACAAGTCCTCCTCAGAATCGTTCGTTAATGAATCCTAACTGAGAACCCCAGGCCAGAAAACGGATTGTTTCCGCGCGTCGCCCACTATCAACTGAGATGCTGAAAGCGAGCCCGCCCTGTGGAGGATAAGGTGTTTGAATGAGCAGCGCCGAGCACTGGGCCAACCGCGCGGCGAGCGCGGCAGCCGCCGTCAATAAGCGCTTCGGACACCGTCTGCTGGGCCTACCGGGCACCTGGCTGGGAAACATCTCCAGTCCGCCGCGCTGCGGTGTGGAATGGCACTACTGGTGGCAGGCGCACTACCTGGACTGCCTGGTGGATTCAGGCTGGCGAGAACTTTCCCACCGCAGCCGGCCGGTGGAGCAGCCCTCCGAGCCCTCCGGTGAGGCCGTCGTCGAGCTTGAGCTCACCTTGAAACGCATCAAGGCCATGCCCCGTAGCATCCGGCTGCGCAATTTCCTGCGCTTCAGCAATAGTTATTTCGACGATATGGCCTGGCTGGCGCTGGCAGCTGAGCGAGCCAATGAACTAACTCAACGGGTCGATGGCCAGGCGTTGCCCCAGCTGCGAAGTCTCCGGAAAAGCTTGCGGGCGCAGCTTCGGAGCGCGCTCAGCCCGGATCTCGGCGGCGGGATGTTCTGGTCCAAGCAACGGGATTACAAGAACACCGCGATCAACGGGCCGGGGGCCCTGTACTTCGGACGAATCGGAGACCAGAAGCGGGCTCAGCAAGTGCTGGACTGGATGAAGCACGCTCTCTGGGACCCGCAACGCCAGCTCTTTATTGACGGAATCCATCTGCGGGCCAGCGGCCCGGAGCGGGAAGAGAACCTCTGGACCTACAACCAGGGACCGGTGCTGAGCGCTCTGCTCAGCCGACCGACCGCTGAGAATCTGTCGATTGCGGAGGCTCTGATTCACGGCGTCAAACGAGGCCTGCTGAGGGACGGCGCCCTCGTGCTGCACGGCAGCGGCGACCTAGGACTGTTCACCGGGATACTGGTGCGGTATCTATCGCTCGCTGCGAGTGATGCCGCTCTGCCACCGGCCAGCCGGGAGACTGCCCGTCAGCTGGTCTTCGCAACCGCTGAAGCACTGTGGGCTTCACGCTCCACCGGCGGGCCCTTGGTGTTCACCCGGGATTCAGCGCTCAACGCTGATCAGGCGTATCCACCGGGGACTCCGATCGAGCTATCGAGTCAGCTACAGGCTTGGATGATTTTCGAAGCAGCGTATCGGCTCGCTTCGGCCTGAAGACATCCGCGAGAATCACCAAGCCAAGGAAAACCAGGGCCACCGAGAGCGAGGCACTCACATCGCTCAACCAGTGATAGCCCAGGTAGAGCCTGCTGAGTGCGACCAGTCCGATGGTGACCAGCGCGGCCAGCAGCCAGAGCACGAGCTTGCCACTGCGGTAACTTCTGCTGAGCAGAAGATAGCCCAGCACCAGGATGAAGATCGCCATCCCCAGGGTGTGCCCGGAAGGGAACGAAAAAGAGTGATTGACGCCGGTTGCCATATCGGCGAGCGGTGGCCGACGCCGCCCCACGATGTGCTTGATGATGTTGGAGCTCGCTGCGCCGAGCGCCATAGCGCCCACCCAGAGGGTCGGCCGCCACCATTCCCGACGGATCAGGAACCACAAGCCAGCGGAGATCAGCACGATACTCGCGAGCCAAGGAGGAGAAGCCAGGGTGCTGATGATCGCGAAGAAGATGGTCCAACCGTGGTTGCGCTGCCGCAGCAGATCCTGGAAGACCGGTCGATCCAGGGCAGCCAGCCCGGCGTTCGCGTGAACCATGGAATAGATCAGGGTGAATCCGACAATGCCCAGCAGCAAGAGCACCCCGCTGAGAATGAGCAGGCCTCGTCGATGTTGCGTGGGCAGCACGGCTACTGGCGCAGAATTCACCTGGTTATCTTGCCCGAGAAAGCTGAGCAAGTGCTGTGTCCCCCGGTATCGAGTGAGGTTTAGGGCTTGGCTTTCTGGGGATAGGGCGTCTCATGCCGAGAGAGCATCTCGACGAAACTGGCAATCCTGCGTTGCCTCGCGATCGGCGTCTTGAGCTGGCTGAGCCTGAAGTAGAGGGCGAACCTGTTCTGCGCGGTGAGCACCTGAAGCATTTTCTGCGCCTCGGGATTGGCGCTGATCGCCGCGAGCAGATCCTCGGGCAGACTGGCATCGCTCTGCCGAGCATAGGCCATTTCCCAGCGCCCATCGGCTTTCGCTGCCTGTACCGCGGCCAAGCCGGCCGGGAACATCCTTCCTTCTTGCTCGAGCCTGGCCACGATCTCGGTGTTACGCACCGACCAGCTGCTCTTGGGTCCGCGCGGCGTCCAGCGCTGGAAGAAGCTCTGCTCGTCCCGACGTCGTACTTGGCCGTCGATCCAGCCGAAGCAGAGTGCTTCATTCAGCGCCAGATCGTAGGTGACCTCGGTGACCTGGCCGCCCTTTTTGTGGTGAACCAGCCATACTCCGCGGCTGCTCTGGTGGTTCTCGACGAGCCAATCCCGCCACTGAGCGGCGTTCTTGAGCAGCAGTTCCGGGAGTTCGATAGCCATCAACCTATGCTAGCCGGGCCCGCTGCCCGCATCGAGTGTGCAGATCTACACGTTAAAACACCCTCAAAAGGTGTAGATCTGCACACTCGGCGGAGGGTCGGGGTGCGAGCGTTCAGACTTCCGGGGCAATTTCCGGTAGAACTGAATCATGAGCGTACGCACCCCCGACCCTTATCCCGGCTGGCTTTCCGAAGACGATCTCCACGAAGCGCGGAACCGCTTGCCGATGGTCTATGTCGAAGCCGTACCGGTGCGGCTCGACCCGCTGGGCTACGTCAATGAGATCGGCTTGCTGTTGCAGGCGGATGAAGACGGCAGCATGATTCGCACCCTGGTCTCCGGGCGCGTGCTCTACCGGGAGACCATCAGGGCGGCTCTGCTGCGCCATATCGAGAAGGACCTCGGCCCGCTGGCTTTTCCGCTGCTGCCGATCAGCCCGGTGCCCTTCACCGTGGCCGAGTACTTCCCGGCCCCCTCGCAAACCAGCTTCACCGACGAACGGCAGCACGCCGTCGCCCTGGTTTATATCGTCCCGGTGACCGGCGAATGCAGCCCGCGCCAGGATGCTCTGGAACTCACCTGGATGACCCCACAGGAGGTGCTCAGCCCCGGTGTGCAGGCGGAGTTCGACGGCGGTCGCGGCGAGCTGGTGCGCCAGGCACTGGCCTACGCCGGCATCGCGAGTCAGTGAGTCACTTCTTCCGCAATACCCAGATCGTGCCACCGGTTCCCAGCCCGGCACCGGCCAGCAAGACCCCCGCCCCTAGCACGACCCAGAGCCAAAGTGGCCAGCCCGTCTCTGAAACCTCCTGCTGATCGACCCAGGGAACCGTAGCCTGACCCAGCATCGGCAACTTGTTCGAAGAAGGTTTCTGCGGTGGCTTCTTCGCGGCTGCATCGGGCGGGCAGGCGGTCTGCTGGGCCTTCTGCTTCGTGTTCCCCTGCTGAGTCTCGCCTTGTTTGCCCTTCTCGGAGGACGCAGCAGCGGGAGCATCACCGACCAGAACGGTGAGGGTCTGGTGATCGCTCACCCGCTCGCCGCCGGAGAGCACAGCGGATTGAGTCATGCTGAGCCGGTAGATCCCGGGTGCACTGAAGGCCCAATTGCCGTGGGCGTGGGTGCCCAGCGGGATCTGATAACTGCCGCCAGCGCTGAGCACCTGGATCGGCGAGCCGAAGGCACTCAGCTCGAAGATGTGCACTTGTCCCGGGCCATTTACTGCATCCAAGGTCCAGCTGACCGGACTGGAGACCTGCCCTAGGCCGAGTTCTTCGGTGTTCCAGCCCAGCCAGACCAGACCGGGTCGTTGGGTCTGCGGGATCTGGTAGACCTGGCTACCAGCCGCCCCGAGGAAGTCGAAGGCACCCCCCGGCAGGGTGATCTTGGCTTCTGGCTTCAGCTTGATCACGGTATCGGAGGGCTCGCGCCACTGCACCGCGCTCGAGGTGCCATCCTTGATCTGGGATCGCAGCTTGCCGTCGACGATCCGGCTGGCGAAGTCGACGTGCCCTTGATCGAGGACCACGGCTCCCGGCGGCAGTGCCTGAGCAGCACCCCCGGCGTCCCCGGCCAGGCAAGCCAGCGGCGGCTGCGGCTTCGATCCGCCCGGAGCGGCCGCGGAAGGACCGGAGGAATCGGCTGTTTTGATCGACTTCGGCAGACCGTGCACCTTTTCACCGGCGAAGCATCGCGCCGGATCGACCCCGCTCGGATCAATGTGCTCGCCGACCACCCAGGTCACCGTGAAATCGCTGCTCTGGCCGTTTGCCGCACTCCGGTGGAAAGCCGTGCAATACACCCCGGGCGTCGAGAAGGCCCAAGAGCCGTGCTGATGAACTCCCGCCGGAATAGTGAACTGATTGACTCCGCTGGCAGAGTTGAATTTGATCTCAGCCTGCCCCAGATCACTGAGCTGATACATCGCGAAGTCCCCGGGCGCCGGCCCGGAAGAACCCACCGTACCGAGTCTGGTCAGCGTCCAGCCCACCGGCCCGAGCTGCGGCACCTCTTCGGTGGACCAACCGGGCCAGAGCAATCCGGCTTCCTGGGTCTGGCCGAGGACGTAGACCTGCGCGCCGGAAGCGCCCAAGAACCCGAAACTGGAACCCGAACGAATGGTGTGCTTCGCCGCATTCTTCACCTGAAGCACCGTCTTGGCCGGGTCACGATACTGCACCGGCCCACGCGAGGAGTCCTTGATCTGAGTGGTCAGACCTCGGCCACCCAGTCTGCTGGCCAAATCGACATGTCCTTCGGAGAGCACGGTGACGCCGACCGGTTTCTGCCCGGCCGGGGAACCGTCCTTACCTCCGGGTTTGACGACGTCGCCCGGCTTGCTTGCGGACCCACCCTGAGCGCAGGGCTTGAGCTTGCCGCGGTCAAGGTAATCCGGGGCTCCCGGGGTTTCGGAACCGAGCACGAAGGTCAGCAGGGTGCTCGAGCTGAGGGCCTGCGAAGTGCCCGGGCGTTGCGCCGAGACGTTCAGCGGAACGCAGTAGACCCCTGGCTGATCGAAGGACCAGCGCAGGCTGTTATCCCGTGATTGCGCGGCGAGCGAGGTCTGCTGCAGGCCGGACGCAGGATTGCTGGACAGCACCGGCGTCTGGCCGCGCAGCAATTCGACAGTGCCGGGCCCGCGGATCTGGCCGAAGGAAAGACCCATCAGGCCACTAAGCGTCGAGGGAGCGATTCGCCCCGAGTCGAGTAAAAGCGCCGGTGCGGCGTCGGCGTCCCCGGCCTCGAAGAGATACCGACCTCCGGAGAGCAACCCGGAGGAAAGGATCAGCGCCGTGGCTGAGGCGTCCTTTACCGGGCTCACGGTGCTGCTCTGCAGCCGGGCATTGAGCCCCAACCCTGAGCTGCTCAGCAGCGGTTCCAAGGCAACCAGCCCTGAGCGCAGCACGCTCTTCGAGGCGTCTGGGGCGGGGGCCACTTTAGGGTGCGAGAGCAGGCTAAGACCCTTGGTGCCTTCGGATCGATCGCACGGAATCTGCTGACTGGCCAGGGCTGGATCGCCCACCCAGATGGTCAGCTGAGCCGCATCACTGACCCAGCTACCCGAGGACATCCCAGCTTTCGCTTCGAAGGCCAGGCAGTATTTTCCGGGTTGGCTGAAGGTCCAATTGAAGTGATTGTGGCTGGCCGCACCGATGGGGTAGCTCTGCGGCATTCCCTGACGACTGTCGAAGTAAACGGCATCGGGTCGTAGCCTGTCGGTCACCGCATCATTGAAGAACATTGCGAAATGCCCACCCGCCGGCCCGAGCACGCGGGTCAGGCTGGCATCCTGAAAGCCGAAGCTCAGATCCGAGGGAGCGAAATCCTCACCACTGAACCCCGGCCAGAGGTGGTGCGCCAGATCTGCCTCGCTCTGCCCGTAGTACCAGTACGGGCTACCCGCGGCGCCGACCAGGCCGAAGTTCTGCTGGGCGGTCGCGGTCGGGATCTTGCCCGAACGCACCCCGGTGAGCACCAGGTCCTTGAAGGGCACGCGTTGCTGCGACGTCGCGACCTGAAGCTGCAGGGACCGGCCATCCCCACTCAGGGGCGCTCGGACGTCCAGGTGCCCCTGACCGATCACCTTGACGGTATCCGGGTCCGGATCAGAGGTTCCCGGATCGGTGGGCGAGCCTCCGCAGAGCGCAGGCTTTGCGGGCAAAGCGCCGACGTAGAAGGTATACGTGCCGGTCGCGCTGAGCAGGCCGCCCTGCTTGCTCTTGATCGACTGCTCAATGGTCAGGCAGTACCTGCCCGGGAGGGTGAACTCAGTGGCCAAACTGCTAGTTACTCCCAGTTCAAGAGAGGCCGGGGGTGCAAGAGAGGTTGCGGAGCCGCCCTGAGTCAGCCCCGTGCTCTCCACGGTTACTGCGGCTCCGGCAGCCTTGCCAGTCAAGGAGACCTTGCCGCCTTCCGGGGCGACGACCTTGCGTAGGCTCAACACATTCGCCGAGTTGCTGCCACTGAAATCTCGAATGGTCTCACCGCGGGCGTTGAGCTCCGAGGAGTTCTTGTCTGCGCCTTTGCCCACCAGGGTGCCGGTGCCCAGCAGCAATCTGCCGGAACCGACATAGCTCGAACCGTTCTGCTGAGAGCCAATCAAGGCATTGGAGGCCAGATAATTCTCCGTGGCCGGGGTCTGATAGCTCCCTGAACTGCTCTGGTCTTGAGCAGACAGGTGCACAATCGCCTGATCAGCGGCAACGAAACTCTGCTGGCTGAAATCCTTATTGCCCTCCGCATCGAGCCAAGGAACCCGATTGACCGCGAGCCCGGGAGTGAATGATTCGACCCTGCCCGGATTACCTTCAAAGGCTTTGACCAGCGGGGCGATCTGAAGATAACCGGCATCGAGCACGGCCGGCGTCGCCGGGGTTGCCGCAGCCGCCGGGGCAGCGATCGCGGCGACCGGCAGCACAGTGCCTGACAGGATCACCGCCACGCCGAACATCACGGTGCTGCGGGCTATCACGGTGCGGGTTAAAACGGTGCGGAATTTCACGGAGTTCTTTCTAAGCTCATGAAAACGAGCTCGCGATACGGGAGGCGCTGGCCGCCAAAGAGCCGTGGGATGGCTTGAAATTGAGGGTGCCATCCCACGGCTCCGAGGGCACGATTACTTAGTGACGAACTTCAAGGTGATGGTTCCGGAGGCTCCGACCTTGCCCTCGGGGTTACTCGCCGTGACGTTCACCAGGTAGGTGCCCTTGGCGCTGAAGGTCCACTTCGGATGAGCGTGGAAGGCCTCATCCTCACCGGCCTCCAAAGCCACCGTGTGGCTGTTTCCGGAGCTGACTACTCCGCTGCCACTCGGGAAGTTGAGGTTCAGGGTGCCCGGATTACTCGAGGCCGGGCTCACGGTGAACTTAATATGATCCCCGCCCTTGAGCTTGGTGTAGAGACCCTGCTCACCTGAGTCAGCGCCTGGGGCTTCGTTTCCGGAGCCAGCAAAGCCGGTAAACAGTTCATTACCGGTCTGGGTGGCCGGAATGATCCACTTATTGCCTTCCTTCTTAGTCACCGAGAATTCGATGTTCGCAGCCTGGGCTGCGGTGTAGTAATTCCCGGCGTTCTCATCGTTGGTGCCAAGCACCAGCTTGCTTCCGTCGCTGCTCACGGAGGCCCGGACGACGTCGATATGGCCGACCGAGATAACGGTTGCAGCCTGCGCCGGGGTGCTTACTGCCAGGCTGAGTGCTGCGATGCCAGCGAAAACGGTAGCCGCAATACCCGCTCTCCTGGCGTTTCCATGACGGTGCTTAGTACTCGCTGAAGGATGTTCTAAGGTGTGGCTGATAGTCACGATGCGCTCTTTCTAGCGTCGGGGGATAGATTTATTGAGAATGATTCTCAATAAATCTATCCTTCATTAAATGAGAATCATTGTCAATAACACGTGTCCTCTGTTGCCTGACCTTGCCCAGCAATCCATGCTTGGGCGCGAAGAGCCAAGCGAGCAGGAACAGCGAGGTGGCCACCAGCACGATGGTGCCGCCCACCGGGAAATCCAGACTCCAGGAGATGTAGAGCCCGGTGATCGCCGAGAAACCGCCGATCAGCGGTGCCAGGATCATCATGACGCCGAGCCTGTCGGTCAACAGCCGGGCCGCCGCGGCGGGGGTGATCAAAAGGGCGAGCACCAGGATATTGCCGATGGTCTGCAGGGATAGCACCACCGCAATGGTGACCAGCACGTAGAGCAACATATCGAGCCACAGCACGGGCAAACCGACAGCGCGAGCCATATCTCGATCCACACTGACCGCCACGAACTCTTTTCCGAAGATCGCCACAATGAGCAGTACCCCAGCGCCACCGATTCCCACTGTCCAGACATCCTCCATCGGAATCCCGGTGATTGAGCCGAACAGGAAAGACTCCAGCGAACCCGCATAGCCTGGGGATCGGGAGATGATGATGATGCCGAGTGCAAAGGCCGCCGCGAAAATCACCCCGATCAAACTGTCTTCCTTGATCCGCCGGTTCTGTGAGAACAGCGCGACCAAGACCGCGGTCAGGATTCCTGCGGCAGCGCCGCCGAGCATCAGATTCCCCTGCACTACAAACGCCACCGCAAGACCGGGGAACACCGCGTGCGATACCGCATCGCCGATAAATGCCATCCCACGCAACACCACGAAGCTACCGATCACCCCGCAGATCACCGAGGAGAAGAGCGAGACCAGAAGTGCCTTGGGCAGGAAGCTCAGCGTCGGATTGCTGAGATCCTGGAAGAATTCGATCGGCGTCACCGCTGCACCACCGAAGAAGTAGGCAGGCCCAGCTGGCCAGCCGTTTCAGGCGATCCAGACAATTCAGGTAGTTCGGGCAGCAGCACTCGGGTGCCGAAAATGCTCCGCCAATGCTCGGAGGCTAGCACCTCACCGGGGCTCGAATCGATCAGGATCCGCCGATCCAGCAGGGCCAGCCTGCTGCATTCCAGGGCCGCGCTGTAGAGATCATGGGTGGTCATCAGCAAGGCTTTGCCCTCGCTGGTGAGCTGCCGGAACAAGGCGGTCAGGATCTCCTGAGTCGGGGTATCAAGCCCGGTGAACGGCTCATCGAGCAGCAGCAGTTCCGGGTTGAGCGCGAGCGCCCGAGCCACCAGCACGCGCTGCCGCTGACCGCCGGAGAGCTCGCCCACCGGACGACGTCGTAAATCGGTCAGGCCGACTCGTTCAAGTGCCAGCCGCACGGCTTTGAAATCCTCTAAGCCGGGGCGGCGAAACCAGCCAATTCGGGCCACCCGCCCGGTCATCACGGCATTTTCAATGGTGATCGGAAAGTCCCAGGAGAATTCATGGCGTTGCGGTACATAACCGATCCGATGCCGGGCCGCTGCGAGCGGCTGCCCGGCGATCCGGATCGTTCCCCGGCTTTTCAGTAAGCCAAGGATCGACCGTAAGAGCGTCGTCTTCCCTGCGCCATTGGGTCCGAGCAGGCCGAGCTGCTCACCCGGACCAATCTCCAGATCCACGCCGTGGAGCACTCGTCGACCCGCCAACTCCACCTCGACGCCCTTCATTTCAAGCGCTTTCATCGCGGATCCCCGTTTCCTACCCCCGAGCCGCTCGCAGCCCGCTCCACCTCTGCTCTAGCGCGTCGGCTCTTCACGATCGAGCGGAACAACAGCAGCAGCACCACGATGACCAGCACCCCGAGCAGGCCTCCCCCGATCAGCCAGAGCAATTGCTCCGGTGAGGCCTGCGACTGGGAGGTGCTGGACGCCGACGCAGTGGGCTGCTGGGTCGCAACCTCGGCAAAGGCCGCCCGGGGGTCGGCAACCGAGCCGACGGCGAAGCGCAGCACCTGGCGGTCCGAGGTGCTTCGGCCGTCCTTCAATTCGGCGGCGAACTCCACAGTGAGCAGGTAGACCCCCGGCTCACTGAAGACCCAATTGGCATGGGTGTGCACATTGGCATCGACGAAGATATCTTGCCGGGCGGGCTTCTTGGAGTCCCAGAGGATCTGCGGCTGGCCGAGATCCCCCGATTGCAGGTACATCATCACCGAGCCGGGGCCCTGAGTAGAGAGCAGGCTGAACCGCACTTGGCGTTTGAGCAGCTCGATCACCCGGGGATCCTGAGTGTTCCAGCCCGCCCAGACCACCCCGGGCTGCTGGGTCTGCGGCACCACGTAGACTGACTCGCCGGGTGCCACTCCGAGGAAGCCATAGCTCGGATCATCCGGCACCACCTGCTTGGCCCGATCCGAGACTTGCAGCACGACGTCGGGCAGCGAACGCCAGACCGGACGCTGACCCGAGGAATCGTGGATCTGCACAGACCAATCCGAATTCACTCCCTTTGCGAAGCGCGGCCCAATATCGATGTGACCATCGGAGATCACTGCCTGGCCGCTGAGCGCTGGCTCATCAGGGGAGATGCTCTGCTGCAGATCTGGAGGGGGCGTGGCAGCCAGCGCGAGCGGAGCAGTCAGCGTGCCCAGTAATAATGCAGTCACCAGAGCTGCGGGAATCAATTTCATGGAACAACTTTCCGGTCGGGATTGAGGCAGTCAGCCACGGAATCGGCGTTGGCGCGCATCATCTGCAGGTAGCTGTGCACGTGCTCGTCGAAGGTGTCCCCGTAGATGGTGCACACCTGAACTCCCAGTTCCGCGGCGAGTTGGGTGAGGGTGGATGACCTGGTGCGCAGATTGGGTTCCAGGAACACCGCCTTGACCCGCAGGTTGGTCATCGTCTGGGTGAGTTTCTGACGTTCCGCGATGCTCGGCTCGACCGCCGGGTTAGGGGTGACGAAACCTGCGATGGTCAACCGGTAACGGTCAGCGAAGTAGCCGAAGGCATCGTGAGTGGTGATCAACTGGCGCTGGGCAAGAGGAATCGAATCGATCCTGGATTCCACATAACTGTCCAGGGCATCCAACTGCTCGGCGTAGTGCTGAGCGTTCTTCAGGTAGACCTCGCGCCCGGCGGGATCGACTCGGATCAGCGCGTCCCGGATCACTCCGACATAGGCCTTGGCGTTGCGGACATCCTGCCAGAGGTGCGGGTCGATTTCGCCGTGCACGTGCTTACCGAGTACGGCCTGGGGCAGTTGGTAGACCTGCTCACCAGAGTTGCCCAGGAAGCGGTAGCCCGGCCCGGCGGGAATCTCGTGCAGCGCCTTGTTCGGCACTTCGATCACGGTGTTGTCGGCGTCGAACTCAGATTGCGTGTAGTCCCCGGAGCCCTCCGGGTCGGCGTAGAGGTAGAGTCGTTTGGCGTCCAGGTCAGCGGCGAGGTCGGCATGGCCGCTGCCGAGCACCGTCCGAGGCTTACCGTTCCGGCCCGTCCCGGCGTCCTCGGGATTCACCCCCACCGCGAAACTGAACTCCTGCTGTCCGATCTGCTGAGCGGGTTTGCCCGGAGCCGGGCGTAATTCTGCGTTGACCGTGAGCCGGTAGATCCCGGGCTTGGTGAAAGCCCAACTGACGTGGGTGTGCGCATCGGGTGGCAAAATCGTCTGGTCGTGGCCATCCAGACCGTCAGCGGAGTTGAAGTAGATCTCGGTCTTGCCGAAGGACTCCGTGCCGTAAGCGATCAGCGAACCGGGGCCCTCGACCTTGCTGGCTCGCAATTGCACATCTGAGTTCCGATCCGCCCCCCATTGGGCGCCGGTACCGCGCACGCGTAGCCCCAGCCAGATGGTATCCAGAGTCAGGTTCTCCATCAGTGGGATGATGTTCGCGCCGTATTTTTCGCTCGCTTCGGCGAGCGAGATGTTCGGCACACCGGAGGGCAGATTCGCATCGAGGGATTTGATCAGATTGTGCTCTTCGAGCAGCAGATGGTTGGTGAAGGCCAGGTTCGCGTAGGCGATATTGCGGACATCCCGCAGACTCGGCTCATAGCTGTGCGGGTCGGCACCCTCGGGCACCAGCGCGATCACCTGGGCACGATCACCGGCGACGTTCCGGGCCAGGTCAGCGATAATGCCGGTCGTCGTCACCACCTTGATCCGATGATCAGCGGTATCGAAGGTGCTGCTCACCGCGCAACCGCTGAGCACGGTGCCGAACAGCACAGCCAGGGCAGCAGTGAGCAGCAAGCGGCCACGGTGCGGACGAGTTGAAAGTAGCATCAGGATCTTTCCAAGGAGATTCGCTTCATCATAACGATAATGATTCTCATTTGCATATATTGCATTACGCTCCATCCACTTGCCTCAGGGAGAATGGGTGAGTGCCTGCCTCAGATTTCAACTTCAGCGTCACCTCCAGATTGACCGAGACCGCCCCGGATCAGGGCGAGTTCCTCGGCCGAACCGGGACGATCTCCACCCCGCACGGTGAGATCCAGACTCCCGCTTTTATCGCCGTTGGGACCAAAGCGACAGTGAAGGCCGTACTGCCCGATTCAATGAAGGAACTCGGCGCCCAGGCCTTGCTCTCCAACGCTTATCACCTCTATTTGCAACCGGGCCCGGAGATCGTGGACGAAGCGGGCGGTCTGGGGCGTTTCATGAACTGGCAGGGCCCAACTTTCACCGATTCCGGGGGTTTCCAGGTGATGAGCCTGGGCTCGGGATTCAAAAAAGTGATCAATATGGATGCGGTGGACAATTCAGGGGCCGATGACCGAGTCGCCGCGGGCCGGGAACGACTGGCGCATATCGATGACGACGGCGTCTGGTTCAAATCTCATCTCGACGGTTCCCGGCACCGCTTCACCCCTGAGGTCTCCATGCAGGTGCAGCATCAGCTCGGCGCGGACATCATGTTCGCCTTCGATGAGCTCACCACCCTGCACAATTCCCGCGGCTACCAAGAAGCCGCTCTGGAACGCACCAGGCTCTGGGCGGAACGCTGTATAGCGGAGCATCAAAAACTCACTCAGCAGCGAATCGCCAAGCCGTATCAGGCACTTTTCGGGGTGATTCAGGGCGCTCAGTATGAAGATCTGCGGCGCAAGGCCTGTATAGATCTTGGCGGCATGGAGATCGATGGCGCTGGCTTCGACGGGTTCGGCCTGGGCGGCGCCCTGGAGAAGGAGAACCTGGGCACCATTGTCCGTTGGTGCTGCGAGGAACTGCCGGAGAGCAAGCCGAAACATCTGCTGGGCATCTCGGAGCCGGATGACCTCTTCGTCGCCATTGAGAACGGCGCAGACACCTTCGACTGCGTCTCCCCCACCCGGGTAGCCCGCAACTCGGCCTTCTACACCCCCTATGGCCGGAAGAATCTCTCCAATGCGAAGTACAAGAAGGACTTCGGCCCGCTGATGGAGGGCTGCGACTGCTACGCCTGCGCGCACTACACCAGGGCGTACATCCACCACCTGTACAAGGCCAAGGAAATGCTCTCGCACACCCTGATCTCGATCCACAATGAGCGCTTCGTGGTCAAAATGGTCGACGACGCCCGGCTGTCGATCGACGACGGCAGCTTCTTTGAGTTCAAAGCCGAGACCCTGGGCAATTACTACAGCCACTAAGTCCTGATCTCCAAAACCAGCTATCCCACCGAGTGGTGCTGGTGTTACTGATGCACAGCATTTTTCGCAACATCTGCAACATCCGTCACATTCAATGGGACGGCTGGAACCTGCGGGGGCTTGAACGGCTGTTGGTAGGTTGGGGGTATGAGCTTCACTGCGCCGTCGAGCTTCAGCACTCGGCCGACCTTGCAAGGCACGTTCGGGATGAGCGCCAGCACGCACTGGCTGGCGACGGCGACCGCTCAGTCAGTGCTGGAACGCGGCGGTAACGCTTTCGACGCCGCCACTGCCGCGGCTTTCGTGCTGCACGTCGTCGAACCCCATCTGAACGGACCGGGCGGCGATCTGACCGCCATCTTCAGCAACGCCCAAGATCCAGCCCCGAAAGTCTTGATGGGTCAGGGACCCGCGCCGGCCGCCGCCACTCGGGAACACTATCTCGCCGAGGGCCTGGATCTGGTTCCTGGTTCTGGCGCGCTCGCGGCGGCGGTTCCCGGAGCGGTCGATGCCTGGCTGCTCCTGTTGCACGATCATGGCAGCTGGAGACTCCCGGACGTTCTGGACTACGCGATCGGCTACGCCCGGCACGGGCACCCGGTTGCCGCCGGAGTCTGCCGGACGATTGAGACGGTCCGCGAACTGTTCGCAGAGCACTGGACCAGCTCGGCCGCTCAATGGCTACCCGATGGCAAGCCTCCCCGCACCGGAGAATTGGTGTTCAACCACCCTTGGGCGAGCACTTTGCAGAAACTCAGCCAGGCTGCACCCGATGGCTCTCGAAACGAGCAGATCACCGCGGCCCGGGAACTCTGGAAACAGCAGATCGCAGCAGCCGTCGAAACCTTCGCGAAGACACCGCATCGGCATTCGGACGGACGCGATCATGCAGGAGTGATCAGCGCGCAGGACTTCCGGGATTTCTCCGCTTACTACGAGACTCCGGTCACCCTGGAATTCCGCGGGCACACCATCGTCAAAGCGGGGCCCTGGAGCCAGGGACCAGCGCTCTTGCAAAGCCTGCGCATCCTGGACGGCTTCGACGATGAATACCTGGACCCGTCCACCGCACTCGGCGCTCATCACATCCTGGAAGCCCAGAAACTGGCCTACGCCGACCGCGAGGCGTATTACGGTGATCGAGAAGATATTCCCCTTGAAGTACTTCTCTCGGCGGACTACGCAGCAGGCCGCCGGGCATTGATCGGTGAGCGAGCCAGCCATTCCTTCCGCCCCGGCGTCGTTCCAGGTCGAGAAGCCTTCACGCCGCCCCTCCGCACTGAATATTCCACCAGCAACATAAACAGCGCGGGGCTGGGCGAACCCACTGTGCGGGCGAGCGGCGAAACCCGCGGCGATACCTGCCACCTGGATGTGATTGACCGCTGGGGCAATATCATTTCGGCCACCCCCTCGGGCGGTTGGTTGCAGAGCTCACCGTATATCCCTGAAGTCGGTTTTTGCCTGGGCACCCGACTGCAGATGAGTTGGCTGGAGCCGGGCGGCCCGGCAAGCCTGGAACCCGGTCACCGCCCCAGAAGCACCCTGACACCGACGTTGCTGCTCAAAGACGGCCGGGCGGTCAGCGCACTGGGTTCTCCGGGAGGAGATCAGCAGGATCAGTGGCAGTTGCTCTTTCTGCTCCGCACCCTGGTGGGCGGGTACAGCCCTCAGCAGGCCATCGACGCGCCGGCCCTGCACACCACCTCCTTGGCGGGCTCGTTCTGGCCCAGAACCTGGGAGCCCGGAGGTGCCGTGGTGGAAAACCGGCTCGGCGAAGAGGTGATCACTGAGCTGGAGCACCGAGGGCACCGGGTGACCCGGGCCGGCGACTGGGCGCTGGGCAGGCTTTGCGTGGTCGGCGTCGACCCCGCATCAGAAGTTTTTTATGCCGCAGCCAACCCTCGGGGAATGCAAGGGTATGCCTCTGGGCGTTAAGTCAGCAGGACCACAGAAAAGGGAGAAACCATGGAATCCACCGAACTACTCAGCGATGCCTTCAACCGGATCGACGAAGAAGTCCGAGAAGTACTCGACGGATTGGCAACCCAGACCATGAATACCCAGCCGGCAGCTGGCCATCGCGAGCGTGCCAATTCGATCAGCTGGCTGATCTGGCATCTGAGCAGAATTCAAGATGATCACCTGGCGCAGGTCGCCGGAACCGAGCAACTGTGGACCCAGCAGGGGTTCGCGGAGCGCGCTGGCCTGCCGTTGCAGAACAAAGACACCGGCTACGGGCACAGCGCGGACGAAGCTGCCTCAGTGGTTTTCGACGGACCGCAGTTGCTCTCCGAATACCACCATGCTGTGCATCATACGACTCAGCAGTTCATCGCGGGGCTGAGTTCGGCAGATCTCGATCGGGTGGTCGATACACGCTGGAATCCGCCGGTGACCCTGGGCGTGCGCCTGGTGAGCGTGCTCTCCGATTGCTCTCAGCACGTCGGCCAGGCTGCTTATGTGAAAGGACTGCTACGCGGCTGAGGACGCCAGAGCAGCTAAACGGCTGCTGGCTCGGCGGCTTCGAGCCCATAGCTGGGCTCGTGCCGTTTGATCCAGTTGATCACCACGGCGGTCACCGGAACAAAGAGATACTGCACTGCCACCTTGTAGACAAAGCCCACGATCACATAATTCGCCCAGCCGCCGACGTCGGTAATGCCGATCACCGGCGCTGCCACGGTGCAGAAAATCAACGTGTCGATGAATTCGCCGACTCCCGAGGAACCGAGCAGCCGGACCCAGACTCGGCGCTCCCCCTGGCGAGCCTTGAGCCGCACCATGATGAAGGAATTCATCAACTGCCCCGCCAGAAAAGCGAGCAAGGAACCGGCGACCAGCTGCGGCACCGGCCCCAGCACGTTCTCCAGGGCGGCCTGCCTCTGGTGCCCGAAGTCGTCATCGAACCCCGGCAGGATAATGATGATCCAATAGCTCAGGGAAGCGAAAACGGAGAGCCCGAAACAGGTGAAGACCGCTTTACGGGCCACTTTGAAGCCGTAGACCTCACTGATCACGTCGCCCAGGATGTAGGCGAAAGGGAACAGGAAAAAACCACCATCAGTGATGATCGGGCCGAACTGCACGCCTTTCACGGCGCCGATTCCGGAAAGCACCACGATCACCGCCATCACGGCGAGCAGAATTCCAAAGTAACGGCTGCCCAGAGCTGCGTAACGGGCGGGTGCGGTAGATTTCATCGGGTTCCTGGTCTGAGAGCTAGTTGAAAGACCCGTCTGCACCCAGGCCGCACACCATTCTACCCATCAAAACCGCAGCGCTCCAGCGCTCGGCCCGCCGGAGAACCGAGACGCAGACGCCGTTAGGCGGCCACTCCGGTGCTGAGCACCTTGCCCCGGAAGAACTCCGGCTTTCGAAGATACATCACCAGCATCAGCGCCGCACCGAGCAGGATCACGCCGATTCCCAAGATGAAGACCAGTCCGACTCCGCCGACCTCGGAGCCCGAGCCATAGCCGGGGTCCATTGAATCGATGGCGGTTTTGACGAACATCATCAGCAGGATCAGACCACCGAGCAGTGGGAAGAGCAAGGTGAAGAAGAAACCGCGGACCGAGGCGAACCAGCGCCTCCGGAAGTACCAGACACAGGCCAGCGCGGTGATGCCGTAGTAGAAGCAGATCATCATGCCCAGCGCGGTGATGGTGTCCCAGAGCGCGTTCTCCGAGATGATCCTGGTCAGCGCGTAGAAGGCGGCAGCCGCGATGGCGGAGGCAATGGTCGCCACCGAGGGGGATTTATAGCTCGGGCTGACCCTGCCGAAGGACTGGGGCAGCGCCCGGTAGTGCCCCATCGCGAGCAGGGTGCGGCCCGGCGAGACGAAAGTCGATTGCAGAGAGGCCGCCGAGCTGGAGAGGATGGCGAGCGACATCAGGATCGCGAAGGGGCCCATCACCGGTCCGGCCAGCACCGCGAAAATGCTGGCCTGGTTCTCCGGGTTTCCCGCCCCCAGCCCGGTATCACCCACTCCGGCGTAGCACAGCGTAGCGAGCGCCACCACGAGATAGATGGCCACGATGATCACCACGGTGAGCGTCGCCGCCCGCCCCGGAGTCTTCTGCGGGTTCTTGGTCTCCTCGTTCATGGTCAGAGTGACGTCCCACCCCCAGTAGATGAAGATGGAGAGCGAAACCCCGGCGGCGAAATCCGAGAAAGAACTGACCGCAAAGGGGTTGAACCAATCCGGACTGATCGCGGTGGCATCGAAGGCACTACCGGCGGCCAAGTGGGCGAATGCCGATACCGCAAACCAGCCCAGCACGAGCAACTGAAACCCCACCAGGATGTACTGAAAGCTCTTGGTGGTCTCCATGCCACGGTAGGAGATCCAACAGGCCAGGGCGATGAAGACGAAAGTGGTGGCGATGTTCAGCGGCAGGTTCTTGCTCAGCTCACCCAGCTCCGGGTTGGCGAAGATCTGGGCGAGCATCAGATAGAAGAAATCGACGGCGACGGCGGCCAGGTTGGAGAGCACGATAATGGTCGCCGCAATCAGTCCCCAGCCGCCCATCCAGCCGATCCAGGGGCCGAAAGCCCGGCTGGCCCAGGTGAAGGATGTTCCGGAGTCGGGCATCGCATTATTCAGCTCCCGGTAGCCGAAGGCCACCAGCAGCATCGGGATGAAGCCGACCAGAAAGATCGCGGGTAGCTGCACGCCGACCACTGAGACGGTGGGCCCGAGCGCCGCGGTCAGGGTATAGGCCGGGGCGATGCAGGAGATCCCGATCACCACGGCACCCAGGAGGCCGACCGATCCGGCTTTGAGCCCCTTCTCGCTCAGCCCTTTTTCGCTCAGCACCTCTTCACCCTTGGCCTTGACCCGAGACTTTGGGGCATCTTTTCCGCCCAGCTCCGTTGCTGCAGAATTGCTCATCTTTCCCCTCAAGGTGTGTTTCGAGATTGATGGCCGCGCGGCAGCACGATCATCGGCACCGGCAGAGCCCGCAGGATTCGGTGCGCGGTGCTGCCCAGGAATAGTGCTCTGGACGCCGCTAGCCGGCTGGAGCCGATCAGCAGAATCTCTCCGGGCTCCTCCCAGGGCAGAGCGTCGACGGTCTGCTCTATGCTTCCGCCCTGCGCCACCACGATCTCGGGGTTGACGGCGGAGGCAGGACGCTTGGCGAGCGCGAGTCGCAGCTTCAACTGCAAACTCTCCCGGGCTGCGAGTTCCAAGCCGTCCAGAGGCAGTAAAGAAATCAAGCGTAGCGGCAGGCCACGGCGTTCAGCCGAGTCGAGAGCCAGTTCAAGCACCTCATCGGCGCCGGCCCGATCGCCGATTCCACAGCTCAGCCGGGTGATCGGCTGCTGATTCTGGTACCCCCGCGGCACCAGGGCCACCGGCACCCTTGCTGCATGCAGCAAGGAGCTCGCGGTGCTCCCCACCGTGAACCGGCGGAACAGTCCCTGATTGGCTGCCCCGATCACCAACAGCCCGGCGTCGAACTCTGCGGCAGCGGCAATCAGCGCTTCCGCCTCGGATTCGCCGTGGCGCAGATGGGTTCTTGCAGCAATGTCCTGGGGCACCAGCTCGTCGGCCTCACGAAGCCACTGCTCCGCCTGCTCTTGCAGAATCGAGTCGGGAGCGGGCGGGTACACCGCTCCATAGGGCGAAGCGGCGGGGAGCACCAGCACGATCTCGAGTTCGGCGTCCTGCCTGCGGGCTAGCGCAATCGCCAGATTGAGCGCTTCCCGGCCCCGGGCATTGGCGCTGTAGCAGACCACATAGCGCATCAGGTACCCGCCGGTGCAACCGGATTCGCGACGGGCAGGTGCGCCGGAGCACCCAGTTCATCGACCAGCGCAGCGGCCGTGGCCTGCCCTATTCGGACGGCGCCGTCGACGTGCTGATAGCCTTCGGCGGCAAGGTCCGAACTGGACCAGTGGATGGGGCCGACGGGAGCACGCTGATCGGCGCCGTAGCGGTGCAAACCGCCTAAATCGAAGCTGGCGGCATAGGCGCCGCGAGTCCATTCCTCCGAACCCCAGTCCGATTCGTAATAGACCACCGGTTCCAGCGCCTGGGGGCCCAGGTAACGCGCCAGTGAAGCGAGGATCTCCCGCCGGCGTTCCTCAGCGCTCAAGGCGAAGACCCGATCGGCTTTCTCATCTGAGACGAAACCCACCAGGGTGCCGCGCGGATCCTGATGGTTCGTATTGTCGTAAACCTCCTGAACCAGCTCCGCCGCTCCGAAGCCGGTTCCGGAGAGTCCGTCCTGGCGCCAGAAAGGGGTCTGGTACACGGCGTGCACCTTGATCACCAGGCCGAGTGACTGGTGCTGGTGCATCTGATGCTGACGGCGTGGCAGCGGCGGGTCAAAGGAGACCCTGGAATAGAGGTTGGGCGGCACCGCCATCACCACCCGGCGTCCAGACACCGAAACCCCGTCGGCTTCGACCAGCACCGAATCCGACGTCCAGCGGATGGTGCGCACCGGAGCATTGAGGATGACGTCCTCGCCCAGTTCCGCGGCCATCCGTTCGGACACCTGCTGCATGCCGCCGATCACGCGCTTGTCCAGGATGAAAGTGTCATCGACCAAATTGCTGAACGAGCCGGCTGAGGCCGACATGAGCACCGCTTGCAGCACGGAAAAGGCATGGGCCGGCTTGGTGAGCATGCCCCCGGCGATGAACAGCCCGATGCAGTTGCAGGCTTCTTCGTCGTCAGACTGCTGCCGCAACCAGTGGTGGAAAGAGATGGTATCCAATTCACGCGCCCGGGGGTGTGCCCAGGGCTGCTCCGCACCGATCTCGGCGGCCAGCTCGTCGAGAATCCTGGTCAGCCGATCCATCTCCGCCGCGGTGCGCTCGGAGACCGGGAATACCTCTCCGGTATAGCGGGTGCGCTGGCCATCGGGAGCGAGATAGACCGATTCGCCATCCCGGTAACGGCTAAAGGTCTCTAAGCCGAGTTCTTCGAGTAGGCCGATCAGCACGGTCTGATCGGGTGAGACCCACTGACCGCCGATTTCGAGCACAGCGCCTTCCACGGTGTCCGTCCAGGTGCGGCCGCCCACCCGATCCCGGGCTTCCACAACGGCCACGCGGTACCCGGCGCGTTTCAATTTCCAGGCGACGCTCAGCCCGGATGGCCCGGCCCCGACCACGACCACGTCCCTCGTCAATGTGCTCATGGCTCCCCTTTGATTAGGTCGATATTCATTCACATCGGACTGATACATATAAATGAATACAATTCATTTATATGTATGCTAGCTCACAATTAAGAAAAAGGACATCACACTTCAGGCTCTGCCACCGGGTGAGATAATCAACTTCTGAGCAATTCGAAGGGACCACCATGGCGGATATGGCTGCCGCACAGCAATCTGGCGGCAAACGACGGGCCGGCCGGCCGGTCAAGGCCGTATTAGCCGTCGAGAGAATCATCCAGACAGCCCTCAACCTGGTCCGCCAAAGCGGTTATCAAGGACTCACCATGTCTGCCCTGGCGGGACGGCTCAATGTCGCACCCTCCGCGCTCTACAACCATGTGCGCTCAAAGAAGGAACTCCTGATCCTGGTGCAGGACCACTTGATGTCGCTGGTTGACGTCTCCTCCTTTGAGAGCAAACCCTGGGATGAAGCCATCCGTGACTGGGCCCGTTCCTACCGGGACGTCTTCGCGCACCACAGCCCGCTGATCCCGCTGATCGCGGTCCAGCCGATCACCAACTCACCCCAGACGCTGCGGATCTACGAAGCGGTGACCAAGGGCTTCAACCGTGTGGGCTGGCCTGAGGCCGAGATCGTCAATGCGGTAGTCGCCCTGGAATCCTTCATCTACGGCTCAGCCTTTGACGCCACCGCTCCGGAGAGCATCTTCGACATCGGAGCCTTGCAACCAGAGGCTCCCGCCCTGAGCAGCGCGGTGGCAGCGCGCGAAGCCGTTCATGGCCGCTACTCAGCCGAACCGGCCTTCGAGCTGGGTCTCGAATCGATCATTCAGGGCTTACAGTCCCGCTACCTTTCGAAACGCTGACCGAATCCGCGGGCTGAGCCGAAGAACTTGCCGCAAACAGTGTTCGCCCAGAGCTGGGAACCATCGACGCGAACCGAGCCCGGGGGTACGATCTGAGCAACTACTCGAGCTGCGGAGGAATATCATGACTACTCGCCTGAACCCTTATCTGAGCTTCAAGGACAACGCCAAAGAGGCTATGGAGTTTTACCAGAGCGTCTTCGGCGGCGAGCTGACCGCCAGCACCTTCGCGGAGTTCAACGCCCCGGTGGAAGCCAATGAGGCTAACCTGATCATGCACTCTCAGCTGGAAACCGCTGGCGGCCTGACCCTCATGGCCTCCGACACTCCTTCGCATATGGAGTTCAAGCCCGGTAACACCTATTCGGTGTCGCTCAGCGGTGAAGACGAAGCCGAGCTGCGAGGTTACTGGGAGAAGCTCTCCGACGGCGGCATCGTGGCGATGCCGCTGGAGAAAGCACCCTGGGGAGACAGCTTCGGAATGTGCAATGACAAATTCGGCATCGCCTGGCTGGTCAACATCAGCGGAGGCCAGCAGTAAGGTTTAGCGGCCGGCGGTCACCCGTTCAGAGGCCTGCGGCCTTCTGGAGCAGTTCGGTAGTTGCCTCCCAGAGCCGGTTCTCCCGGTCGCGGTCCCGGGCGAAGGGGGCGACCTCGATCACCCGATCGACCTCGATAAAAGCACCGTCGCGGAGCTCTTCCCAGCGGCTGTCGAGAGCCACCGAGGCGAGCGCCGGTGCCGACCGCTCCGGCGTCGTCGCCCCCGGCATCCGCGCCATCATCCGCGATATCGCCTGCACCGCCGCGCCCTGCTCTCGGGAGAGGCCGGTGCCGGGCATCCAGCCCGGCTCGAACACCACGACGGCGACCCCGTCGCCCAGCTTCCGCTGCGCTTCATGGGCGTAGTAGATGAGGGCGAGCTTGGCGTTTGCATAGGCGATGGCAGCGGCCTTGGTGCTCTTCGAGGTGCCGGCGGCGGCCGGCGTGGCCAGCTCGACGGGATCGCGCCAGACCGGCCGGGGCATCCCCATCATGCGCTGCATCAGGCCGGGGTTGTAGAGATTCGAGCTGAGCAGCACGATCCGGGTGGGGGTAGCCGAGGCGCCGATCAGTTTGCGGTGGTGGAGATCGCCGATCAGCTGGGCGTGCGCCAGGTAGTTCACCGCGAACGTCATCTCGAATCCGTCGTGCGAGGCTTCCCGGGTGTCCGCGGAGGACCAGCCGGCGTTTGCGATCACGGTGCTCAGCGGTCGGGCTGCCTCGCTGTCGATGAGTTCCTGCACGGCGGCAGCTGCGGCTCCGACGTCGGCAAGCCGGGAGAGATCGGTGGGAATCTCGTGCACGGTGGCACCGGCTTCACGTGCCTCGCGGGCGATCTCGGCTAGTTTTGGCCCAGCCCTTCCGACCAGCAGCAGGTCAGGACGGGTTGATTGAGGACGGCGCGCCAGTTCGAGGGTGGTGGCGCGGCCAAGTCCGCCGGTAGGGCCGGTGATCAGGACGGATCCGACGGTGCTGGAGGTGTGCGGCATGGCGTTTCAGACTTTCAGTCGATGGGTGGTGATGAGGCGGTGAGGATTTACCAGGGCAAAACGCCGTCGTCCTCTTGAACGGTCCCGGTGGGACCCGAGGCGCCGATGGTCGCCATCCGGACCACCACCTTGGCGCTTTCCGAGGCGGGACGCCCGCCGTCGTACCCTGCGATCAGGTCGGTCGCCGTCAGCCCCGGCTCGACCGCGTTGAACTTGATCCCGGGCTCCGCCTTGGCGTACTGAACTGTCAGCATCGTCACAGCGGCTTTGGAGGCTGCGTAGACCCCCGCCGGTTGCAGGGACTCGGTTCTCTCCGGATTGGTCACCGCCCAGAACGAGCCGAGACCGCTGGTGACGTTGACCACGACCGGCACCTCGGATTTACGCAATAAGGGCAACGCCGCCTGGGTGACGCGCACCACTCCAACCGGGTTCGTGTTGAACACCTGCAGCGCATCGGGGCCGAACGGTGCAGTGGGCACGATGCCGGCGTTGTTCACCAGCACATCGAGGTGGCCCTCCGCTTCATCGATCTGCTGTAAGGCTGCCGCCACAGAGGCGTCATCCGTGACGTCAAGTTGAACGAAGTGAGCACCTAAGTCCTTGGCTGCGGCCTGCCCGCGTTCAATACTGCGGGCACCGAGGTAGACCTTGTGCCCGAGTTCGAGTAGCTGTCGTGCTGTTTCATATCCGATGCCTTTATTGGCTCCGGTGATCAGTGTGATTGTCATGACTTCAGCTTTCTGGAAACATCGAGAGCCAACCAGTGGTCCCGTTTTCGTAGGACTGCCAGGTCCAGGACAAAGCCCCTCTCGCCGTGCACACTGGAAGCATGGAAACCTGGGAATTCGGACAGACACTGCGTCGCTGGCGTGATCGAGTCACACCGGAAGCTGTCGGTGTACCGGCTGGCGGCCGACGTCGCGCCTCCGGACTGCGCCGTGAAGAACTAGCCAGCCTGGTAGGCATCTCGGCGGATTACCTGACCCGCCTCGAGCAGGGCAGAGCCACCTCCCCCTCGGCCCAGGTCGTCGAATCCCTCGCCCGGGCACTGCGCTTACCCGATCAAGAGCGGGACTTGCTCTACCAGCTGGCGGGCCACGCCACCCCGGGGCCCGATATGGTCCCCTCACGGATTACCGCGAGCGTACAGCGGATATTGGATCGGCTATCCAACACCCCGGTCGCCGTCTTCGACGCCACCTGGACGCTGATCCTCGCCAATGCGCCGTACAACGCTCTGCTGGGCGAGACCTCAGCCTGGCACGGTCTGGAACGCAATGCCTTGTGGCGCAACTTCACCGGCTTGGGCTCCCGGGTGCTGCACACCCCCGAGGAGCGAGCGGAACTTCAGGCGGGGCAGGTGACCGACCTCAGGATGACGGCGAGCCGGTACCCGGCCGACCGGAGCCTGAAATCGCTGATCGCCGAACTGCGCTCCCGGAGCCCTCGATTTCAGCAGCTGTGGGAATCGGGGGAAGTTCCGAACCGGGAGAACACCTCGAAGCACAAGATCATCGAGCACCCCGCGGTCGGGCGGATCACGCTCGACTGCGATGTGCTCTTCGTCGCCACCGATGACCTGAGGATGATGATCTATACCGCAGAACCAGGCACCGCAGATGCCGACCGGCTCGCTCTCGCCTTAGTCATCGGCACTCAATCCCTCGTCGAATAGAGAACCAGCGGCCGCGAGATGTTCAGCGGTGCGATATCGTGGTGCTAACCACGTGACACGGGGTGCCCGCAAGGGCTGAGATCACACCCGTCGAACCTGATCTAGTTAGTACTAGCGAAGGGATGTCGCGCATCATGCGCACGCCAGAAGAATTCATTTCACTCAGTCAATCCGCCCTGCTCGCAGTGCGCTCCGAAGCGCCGCTGGTGCAGTGCATCACTAATAGCGTGGTGGTGAATTTCACCGCGAACGTACTGCTCGCCCTGGGAGCTTCCCCCGCGATGGTGGACATTCCAGAGGAAGCAGAGCCCTTTGCCCGGGTGGCCTCTGGCTTGCTGCTGAACCTGGGCACTCCCACCGCCGAACACCGTCAAGCCATGCTGCGCGCGGTGGCCGGGGCGAGTTCCGCCGGCACCCCGTGGGTGATCGACCCGGTCGCTATTGGCTCACTGCCGGTGCGGACCGAACTCGCGATGCGGCTCAGGGAGCTGAAACCCGATGTCATCCGCGGCAATGCCTCGGAGATCATCGCCCTGGCTGGAAACGGCCCAGGCGGGCGAGGAGTGGACGCCGCCCACGGCGTGGAAGCGGCCCTGCCCGCAGCCACCGAACTGGCTGCGGGCGACAGCGTGGTGGCGATCTCCGGCCCGATCGATCTGATCGTCGGCGGACAGTACCGAGTCCGCATCGCCAATGGCACCGATCTGCTCACTAAGGTGACAGGCGGAGGCTGCGCACTGGGAGCGGTGATCGCGGCCTTCGCCGCGACGAGCGAAGATCAACTGAGCACTACGGTAGCCGCCGTCACGGTCTACACCGTGGCCGCCGAGATCGCGGCGGAACGCGCTGCCGGACCGGGTAGCTTCGCCCTGGCCTTCCTTGACGAACTCTCCGCGCTGCGGCCCGAGGACCTCAGCGAACGGGCCCGGATCCAGGTCGAACGAGTGACTCGATGAGCCAGCGAGCCGGGACGGATCTCGATCTCTCCCTCTACCTGGTCACCGATGCGGCTCAGATCGCCGCGCAGGGCAAGTCCTTGACCGACGTCGTCCGCCTGGCGGTCTCCGGCGGCGTCACCGCGGTGCAGCTCCGGGAGAAGACGGCGTCGACGGCTGATTTTTTGCGCACCGTGACCGAAGTCTTCACGGTGCTTCCGGAGCGGGTGAGCCTTTTCGTCAATGATCGGGTCGACGTCTTTCTGGCGGCTCGTGCGCTGGGCTGCCGGGTGACCGGGGTGCATCTGGGCCAGTCCGATCTGCCGATTGCACTGGCCCGCGAACTGATCGGCGAGCAGCCGGTGATCGGGCTGAGTGCAGCCACTCCGGAGGAACTTCGGACCGCCGAGCAGCAAGCGACGCTGATCGACTATCTGGGAATCGGCACCCTGCACCCCAGCAGCACGAAGCCCGATGCACCCGCCGCCCTGGGAATAGAGGGCTTCCGCGAGCTCGTCAAGCAGTGCTCACTGCCCGTGGTGGCGATCGGCGGCATCGGCATCGCCGACCTGCCCGGGCTACGTCGCTCGGGAGCTGCGGGGGCAGCGGTCGTCTCCGCGATCTGCACCGCAAGTGACCCGCTCGCGGCAGCGCAAGAACTCTCCCGGGCCTGGCGGACCGCGCAATGAGCGGCTCGAGCCAACGGTTGCGGCAACTGAGCACCCCACCATCTGGCATCCCTCGGGTACTCAGCATCGCCGGCACCGACCCGAGCGGCGGGGCGGGCATCCAGGCCGATCTGAAGAGCATCGCGGCCCAGGGCGGCTACGGCATGGCGGTGGTCACCGCGCTGGTCGCCCAGAACACCCAGGGAGTCAGCGCGGTGCATGTCCCTCCGGTGAGCTTCTTAGCCGAGCAGCTCACCGCGGTGAGCGACGACGTCGAGATCGACGCGGTCAAGATCGGCATGCTGGCCAACCGCGAAGTGATCAAGACGGTTGCTGACTGGTTGGCTCGGCACCGACCAGCCATTGTGGTGCTGGATCCGGTGATGGTGGCGACCAGCGGGGATCGCTTGCTCGATGAGGACGCCGAAAATGCGCTTCGCGAATTATTGAGCACGGTGGATCTGGTCACCCCCAATCTTCCAGAACTGGCGATTCTGGCCGAGGAAGCTCCTGCGGTCAACTGGCCCGAAGCGCTGGCCCAGGCAGCGCGGCTCGCCAACCGTTACGGAGTCACAGTACTGGCCAAGGGCGGCCATCTGGCAGGAGAGCAGGCCCCCGATGCGCTGATCGAACCTTCCCGCGGTGAGGAGGTAAGGGTGACGCAGTTCCCCGCTCGCCGAATCCGCACCGAGAACACCCACGGCACCGGCTGCTCGCTGTCCGCAGGTCTGGCCACTCGGCGAGCGGCGGGTGAGGATTGGCCCTCCAGCCTCCGCGAAGTGAAGCGCTGGCTGAGCGAGAGCATTGCGCACGGTGCAGAACTCCGGGTTGGCAAGGGCCGGGGTCCGATCAATCACTTCGCCGGTCTCTGGCAGCGAGGTGGCTTAGCCACCAGTGCGAATCCTGAAGATCTAAAGCAGGAGTGGTGGCAGGACATCTCCGCCTGGAGAGCAGCCATCGACGAGCTGCCCTTTATCCGCAAACTCGCCGACGGCAGCCTGGAGCCAGCGAGCTTCCGCTGGTACCTGGCCCAGGACGCTCTCTATCTGCGCGAGTACTCCCGAGGCCTGGCGGAAGCCAGCAAGCTCGCCCCGAGCACCGCCGAGCAAGCCTTCTGGGCGGCGAGCGCGCAGAACGCGATTGCCACCGAGCTGGGACTACACCGAGACTGGCTCGGCGCCGAGACGGTGTTCGAGCAAGAGCCGAGCCAAACCACTACTCACTACCTTCAGCACCTGCACGCCTGCCGGGATAGCTATCCGCTTTTGATCGCCGCGCTGCTGCCCTGCTTCTGGCTCTATCACGACGTCGGAAGCCGCTTGCAGCACGCCGTCACGGAACAGCATCCTTACCGGAGCTGGCTGGAGACCTACGCCGATCCGGAGTTCACGGAAGCCACCCGCCGAGCCATTGATTTCGTGATGACGGCCGCAGTGCAAGCCGGGCCAGCTGAGCGGAGCGCCATGCAGCGGGCCTTCCGCATCTCGGCTGAACACGAACGGGACTTCTTCGCCGCGCCGCTGCTCCGCTGCTCCGCTGAGGCACTGTCAGGATATTCCCAGCTAAATCCGCACCTCGAAGCAGAGACAAGGATGTGAATTTGCTATAAAGTTCCTGTGAGCGCAATCACTTGTTGACCGGGGACAATCAACAAGAAAGGCAATAATGCGAAAGACTGTCAAAGCGACGATGCTTGGGTTGGCTGCTCTTGGCCTCATCCTCACTGGAGGAGCCACCGCGAATGCCGCGGTTCCGGCTCCTAAGATTGTCGGCGGCACCACCGCCACCATCAGCGACTATGCACCCATCGTCGCGGTGAACCAGGCCTCTAACGGGGATAACTGGTGCGGCGGCACCTTGATCGCGCCCAAGAAAGTTCTCACCGCGGCGCACTGCGTACTCACGGGAAGCGGCAGCAAGCGGCCTACCAGCTTCTTCAAGATCAATGGTGGCAGCGCTAACCGCACCGGCGGCCCGAACACCTCCTCCGTGAGCAGCGTCTGGGCCAATCCGGACTACGCCAGCACCGGCGAAGGCGACTACGCCATCCTGACACTTTCCACCGCCTTCACCGGCCCGGTCGCCACCCTGGAGACGAACCCCGCGGTCTACGCGGCAGGCACCAACGCCGTAGTCCTCGGCTGGGGCGACACCACGGGAAATGGCACCTACCAGAACAAGCTCCGTAAGGTCACCGTGCCGATCACCAGCAACTCAAGCTGCTCCTCGGCCTATGGCTCCGATTTCGACGCCACCTCGATGGTCTGCGCCGGTCTCAGCCAGGGCGGCAAGGACTCCTGCCAGGGCGATTCCGGTGGCCCCCTGGTGATCGGCGGCAAGCTGGTCGGCATCGTCTCCTGGGGCAATGGCTGTGCGCTTGCCGGTTATCCGGGCGTCTACACCCGGGTCACCACCTATACGGCTGACATCCTCTCGCGGATCTGAGTTCACAGCTTCACAGCGTGAATTCTGAACGCTCTCCGTGGTGGTCCCGGCTCCGGTCGGGGCCACCACTTTTTAACCCCCGCCGAGTGTGCAGATCTACATCTTAAACCCACTTTAAAACATGTAGATCTGCATACTCGGTAGAGTTCAGAGCAATCGCCGGAAGCGTCCTGCTCAGAAGGCAGCGATCAATCCAGATTCGGTGCGGGCGAATAGGTTCATTGGCCAGCGCCTTGCGGCATCCGTCAGGCACATCTTGCAAACCAAGAGGACGCTGCCGCAGAATATTGCGCCAAAAATTTTATGTGCTCGGCCAGGCGTCCGGGAAGCCTGGCACTGACATGGTGAGGAAGTTATCCACTGTGTTCAAAAAACCATCAGAGGGATGGTGTTAACTGAAACCTCCGCCATTTAATCCATACTTGGTGCTTTTGGTGCAGAGTGGTGGATTGAGCAAGGAAAAAATTACATAACGATAGTGAGACACTGAAGGAAAATCACGATGAAGAGACTGATTACAGCGCTTGCAACGGTTGCCGCACTAGGAGCCTTAGGGCTTAGTGCAGCTCCAGTGCAGGCTTCGGAAACAAAGAATGACCCACTGAGCCAATTGGCGAAAATTGGGTTGTACAACCCATCTGGATCTGCCACTGGCCTCAAAGAGCGTGTAGCGAAACAGCCTCAATCAGCATCTGCTGCTGTGATCAATGAAGGTCTCAAAGTGGCAGGACCTAACACATCATCGGCCCTAACAATGAAACCTGTTGGTGACCTCAAGGCATCTTCGGCTGATGGCGCCTTAGTCTTCAAAAGTTCTGCAAACTATAGCTATGTTTTGACTGACGCAACTTCCGGGGCAACAGCTGGGTATAGCATCATCGGTTCAAAGGATTCTCCAACAGAGTACAGCTATGAAATCAACGTCGGTGGGAAACCAGCCAAGCTTTCAGCTACACAAAGTGGCTCGATTTTGGTTTCTGACCATGGCGGCAAGGCTAACAACCTCATTGCTCCGGCATGGGCAAAAGATGCGACTGGTAAAGCACTCAAGACTACTTACTCCGTCTCAAATAACGTCGTAACTCAGAAAATAGATTTTTCCAACGCTCAGTTCCCCGTGATTGCAGACCCTAGGCTCCAAAAAGATTGGCTCAACAACACGGTGGAATTTACTCGCGGCGAAACAGCAACCGCTGCTGATAGTGCTGGTGGATTTGCGCTTATCTGCGGAGGAGCAGTTGCATTGCTGCCAGTTGCAGCTGCTTGTGGAGTGCTCGCCGGTGCGTCTGTCGTCGTCGCGAACAATGCTAGGAACCAAGGTAAGTGCCTGGGTATCCGCTGGGGAAATGGGTTCCCTATCCCGGGTGCTCCGTATCCCGTTATTGTCGATTGCTACGCTTAGGCAGAGAAGTCAAATTTTTGGAGGGCGGCATAGCTATGGACTTGATGCAGATGACTAAGGAAGTGAGACGGCTAGCGTTTCGAAGCCAGTTCTTAATTTTGACCGTGGCTGTTTTTTCCGCATCGCTCGTTCTATTGATTCTTCAATACATTGTTTTCCCAGGTGAGAGGTCGTTTACGACATTATCCTCAACTCTCGTTCCGATTATGTGGGTTTTTTTCGTGGCTTTCCTTGCCATTCGGGCTAAGAAAAATTTGAACCAACGGTAACCCGGAAGGCCTATCTGCAATATAGTTCCTACCTCAGTTCAATTCTCGATCCTGATCATCTTGTACCGGGTTTTAGCTACTGTCGTAGCTACTGGGGGTGTGGTTTGTTGTCAGATATATCCGCAAGGTGCAGAAAATCAACGTAGAGCTCGAAGAACCGAGGCAAGAGCGCAGAATGCCCTGACCAGGATATCCAGGGCATTCTGCGCTCTACTGATTTTGCATTGCCATCAGCGCCGTTCTCTTGCGGAGGCGGCCAGCGTTGTTTTGCTGTGCTGGAGCTCAGTGGGTTTTTGTGTTTGGTGGTCTCAACTGATCATTCTGAGGGCGCGTCCTGCTGTGTCGGCGCGTTTTTCATGAGTTAGAGCAATTTATTTGAGGGCTGCTCGTGAGCGCGGTCAGTGAACAGGTCTTTTTGTAGTGTCTTTAGAAGGTTTTCGTACTCTTGCCATCTCAGCTGAGCTATCTCAGTGAAGACCTTGAATAGGGGTTCGGCAGGAGCGAATCCTTCGGTCAGTAAGTCAGTGAGCGTGATGCGCCATTGACCGCTGGTGTCGCTGTAGACTCTGGAGAATTTGCCTTGGTCTAGCCTGCGTCTGAGGGTGAGCGCGAAGTTCCGGTGTGCCGGCAAGCTTCACTGGGGTGTCCATTTCGGGCCACCGCTTTTAACCCCCGCCGAGTGTGCAGATCTACATCTTAAAACCACTTTAAAACATGTAGATCTGCACACTCGGTAGAGTTCAGAGCAATCGCCGAAAGCATAAACGAGGAGGAATCATGAAATACGCCATCCTGATCTACTCGAACCCACAGCCCTGGGGCCACCCCACCGCCGACTATCTGGAGGTTTATCAGACGTTCCCCGCGGAACGGCGGGCCTTGATGGACCAGGAGTTCGACGAGTTGCTAGCCGAACTTCAGAGCAAGGGGGAACTCATCAGCGCCGAAGCACTCGGAGATCCTGCGGCGTCCACGCTCTACCGCTGGGGTGAAGAAGGCGAGAAGCTCGCCACCAAAGGGCCCTACGCTGAACGGCCCGAGCACCTCGCGGGATATTTCCTGATCAAGGTTTCCTCGCAGCAGCGGGCAGAACAGATTGCCGCCGGATTTTCCGGGCCGGGTGAAACCATCGAACTGCGCCCGGTCTTCGGCTCCTGAAAACCTAGCGAGACACTAAGAGAGCCCTCATCCCGGTTCGGGATGAGGGCTCTCAATGGTGCGCGAGGGGGGATTTGAACCCCCACACCCTTTCGGATACTGGCACCTGAAGCCAGCGCGTCTGCCGTTCCGCCACTCGCGCAAAGTGTCAATTCCGACTTGGCCGATATCAAAACCCTCGGCAAGCTGGAATCACAGCGAAAACAAGCATAGCGGAAACTTGGCTAATACTCCTAAACAGCACGTGAAAATCCCGGTTTGACGGGCCTCGAGAAGGCTCTGGAGCTGACTTTTCCACAAGCCGGAACGCCCTTCCTTAAGGCCTTTAACAGTTCTACCAAGTAGTATCTAGGCGATAAGTAGTTCAGCGGGTGGTGGCAACTAGCCACTTTTCCGGCTCTGCAGGCAGACACCGCGACGACAAGAGGAGGTGACCGTGGGAATACTCGACAACGTGGAACGCGGCTTAGAAAAAGCTGTCCGAGGCGTTTTTTCCCGCGGTTCCAAATCGCAGGTTCAGCCGGTGGAGATCGCCAGTGCGCTGCGTCGCGAAATGGACGATAAGTCGATGACGCTCGCTGCGGGACGCACCCTTGCCCCCAATGTCTTCGACACCCGGCTCAGCGAAGCAGATTTTGAGCGCGCGCGTTCCTGGGGAGTCGCCCTCGCCGAAGAGCTTTGCGACGTCGCCATCCGGCACGCCAGGTCGCAGGGCTACACCCTGCAGGGCCCCGTCCGGGTCTCCTTCACCCAGGACCTGGAACTCAAAGCGGGCAATTTCGAGATCATCTCGAATACTCAAAAGAGTGATGGGCAACCCCAACAACAGGCTCAGCGGGCGCAGCCGAGCTACCCCGGGCAGCGCCCCAGCCAAGCCCCTCGCCCTCCGGCCAGGCCAGCGGTGCCGGCACAAGCGGCGGAGAACCTGCAGGCTGTCCTGGACATCGACGGCCAGCGATATTCCCTGAACGCCTCGTCGATCGTGCTGGGACGCTCCTCAGAAGCAGATATTCTGGTAGACGACACCGGCGTCTCACGGCAGCACCTAGAGATTCGGATCGAACCGGGCCGCGCCACCGCCGTCGACCTCGGCTCCACCAATGGAAGCTTCGTCAATGGTTCCCGGGTCAACGGCAGTCTGGAACTGAGCGACGGAGCGATGATCTCGATTGGCCGGACCAGAATGACCTTCCGTTGGCTTCCGGTCAAGGGAGGCCGTGGATGATCGAAACAAGCACGCTGACCCTGACCGTACTGCGCTTTGGCTTCCTGTTCCTGCTCTGGATCCTGATCTTCAGCATCATCACCGCGATGCGCCGGGATCTGGCGATCGGCCGCAAGGCGCGCACCGGCGCTCCGACGGCCCGGCAGGTCCGCAAGCACCCCGAACTGGTGGAAGAACCACCGGCCCGTCAGCAGGCTCACCAACTCGTGGTCACCGAGGGTCCCCTGAGCGGGCAGGTCATCCCACTCGGCAATAGCCCGATCCTGCTCGGTAGAGCCCAGGAGTCCACCCTGGTACTGGAGGACGATTATGCCTCGGGACGGCACGCCAGGCTCTTCCCGCAGGGCAGCCGATGGTTCATCGAGGACCTCGGCTCGACCAATGGCACCTACCTGGCAGATCAGCAGCTCACTCGCTCGCTCCCGGTGGAAATCGGCGTCCCCGTTCGGATCGGTAAGACGGTCATCGAATTGAGGCCGTAATGGCCGGTCCGTTGATTCTGCGTTACGCAGCACGTTCCGATGTGGGCAAGATTCGCGCGAAAAACGATGACTCGGCCTACGCCGGGCAGTATCTCGCGGTGGTCGCCGATGGCATGGGCGGTCACGCCGGAGGCGATGTGGCGAGCGCTTCGACGGTGCTCGACCTGATCCATCTGGATCGGGATGGTTATCGTGGCGACGCCGGAACCATCCTGGCCGATGAGATCCAGACCGCAAACTCGCTGCTTTCCGAGATGGTGCACGTGAATCCGAAGCTGACCGGAATGGGCACCACCGTCACAGCGGTCCTGCTCTCCGAAGGAAAGCTGGAGTTCGCGCACATCGGCGATTCCCGGGCTTATCGGCTCAAGGACGGTGTCTTCGAGCAGATCAGCACCGATCACACCTTCGTCCAGCGGCTGATCGAAGAGGGCCGACTGACTCCGGAAGAAGCCGAGACTCACCCACATAAAAATGTGCTGATGCGGGTGCTAGGAGACGTCGATGCCTCACCGGAGTTGGATCTCACCAGCTTCGAAGCAAGTCCCGGCGAGCGCTGGTTGCTCTGCTCCGACGGACTGAACTTCGTAGACCTTCCAGTGGTGGAACAGGTCTTCCGGGAGACCTCTTCACTCAGTGAGTGCGCGGAAAAACTGATCGAGCTCACTCTCGGGGTGGGCTCGCCGGACAATGTCACGGTTGTCGTGATCGAGGTTTCCGAAGCCAGTGCCGATGATCTGCGCACCGATCAATTCGAGGTTGTGCCGCCCGCCGAGGAACAACTTCTCGAGCTGCCAGAGACGGCTGTGCCCGAGTCAGTGATAAGCACCGCAGAACAACAGCCGGCCGCTGCCGCAGCTGAACTCACCGAGCAGAGCAGCGACACTCCGGTGGGCACAGATAGCCCTTCCGCTGCTGTACAGAGCACCGATGGGCAGCCACTCGGCAGCCATATCGCTGCGGATGTGGTGCGTGAGGATTTGGCCCATCGGCCTCACGAGCTCGTCGGGGCAGCGATCACCGCCGCCGCCGAAGGCAAGATCCCGATGGTCGCTGGCCGTTCCACTTCCCGGCGGGCAGCTGCTGTGCTGACCCACAAGCCCGAGCAAGCCGAGGACGAGGAAGTGCTCAGCTCAGAGCCGCCGAAGCGACGCCGCTGGTTCACCTTGGCGGTAAGCGCACTGCTGCTCGTAGTGATCGTTGGCGGCGCCTGGCTGGGCTATGCCTGGACTCAGACTCGCTACTATGTGGGCGAATACCACGGCAAAGTGGCGATCTTCAACGGCATCTCGCAATCCCTCGGGCCGATCCAGCTCTCCCGCGTCTACACCGAGACCCCGGTCACCGTGGATTCGCTCCCCGAGTTCTCCCGCCAGCGACTGGCCCAGACACTGGCCGCCGCGACCCTCACCGATGCCAATCAAATCGTCTCCGATCTGCAACTGGGCATCGTCAGCCCGCCCGGCAGCGAAAATCCCAGCCCGAGCTCCAAGCCGAGCTCTTCTCCTTCGGGAGGGAAACCCAGCTCTAGTCCGAGCAGCTGCCCCAGCTCAGGTTCAGCAAAGCCCAGTGGCTCAGCCTCTCCGTCCGCTACCGGCAACTCAAGTGCCAGCCCAGACTGCAAAGGAGGTCGGCCATGAGTCAGGTTCTGACCGTCCCCAAACCACGTCGCAATACCGAGCTGGTGCTGTTGATCTTCGCCCTGGTGATCGCGATCGGCGCATATGCCCTGGTGGATATAAA
Organism: Psychromicrobium ferritrahens; assembly: GCF_043789415.1. Classification (NCBI taxonomy): domain Bacteria; kingdom Bacillati; phylum Actinomycetota; class Actinomycetes; order Micrococcales; family Micrococcaceae; genus Psychromicrobium; species Psychromicrobium ferritrahens. The sequence continues at coordinate 1,644,555 of NZ_JBDLLW010000001.1, forward strand.
TCTGGACGTCCCGCTGAGCGGCGATTTCTACCTGCAAGCCCTGATCCTCACCGTGCTCGCCCTCGCGATGCATATCACGCTGCGGTTCCGCGCTAAATATGCTGATCCAGTAATACTTCCGATCGTGATCGCCCTCAATGGTATGGGCCTGGCCATGATTCACCGCCTGGACGTCGCCACCGGCGATAATGCTGGCAGCAGACAGTGGCTGTGGACATCAGTGGCCGCGGTTGCAGCAATCGTGGTGGTCTGGTTCCTCCGGGACCATAAGGTCCTTCGGCGTTTCACCTATATCTCACTCGCGGTGAGTGTTTTGCTCCTGCTGCTGCCCCTCATTCCAGGGATCACCGCGGGAGACGTCAATGGCGCCCGGGTCTGGATCAAGGTCGGACCGGCCACCTTCCAGCCCGGCGAAATCGCTAAGATCACGCTGGCGATTTTCTTCGCCGGTTATCTCTCCTCGAATCGGGATCTGATCCTCTTGGCGGGAAAGAAAATCGGCAAACTGCAGCTCCCCCGGGCACGCGACCTGGGGCCGATGATCGTGGCCTGGCTGGCCAGTGTCGGCGTGCTGGTTTTCCAGCGAGATATTGGCTCCTCGATTCTTTTCTTCGGCCTCTTCATCACGATGATCTACGTCGCGACGAGCCGGATCAGCTGGGTTATTATCGGTGTCTTACTGGTGGCAGTAGGCGGCTTCCTGGCCGTCAGGATCTTCGACCACGTCGCCCTGCGCATCGATTCCTGGGTCAATGCCTTCGATCCGGACGTCTACAACCGAAGCCCCGGCGGCAGTGCGCAGATCGTTCAGGGCCTCTTCGGCATGGCCAGCGGCGGCTTGTTCGGCACCGGCCTGGGGCAAGGCATACCGGAGCGAGTGCCCTTTGCTAATTCAGATATGATCATCGCCTCCTTCGGTGAAGAACTCGGCATGATCGGTCTGCTGGCTATCATTTTGCTCTACGCACTGTTGGTGACCCGCGGTTTCCGAGCCGCGCTAGGCACCCGGGACGCTTTCGGCAAATTGCTCGCCTGCGGGCTCTCCTTCGCCATCGGCTTGCAGTGCTTCGTGGTGATCGGCGGCGTGACCCGCCTCATCCCGCTCACCGGCCTGACCACACCGTTCCTGGCAGCTGGCGGCTCCTCCTTGCTGGCCAACTGGATCATCGTGGCTCTTCTGCTGCTGATCTCCGATGCAGCTCGACGCCCGATCTCCACCACGCCACTGCCCGATGAACCGCAACCGGCTGAGGTCGGCACCGGCAGCAACCCTACGATCAGTATTAGCAAAGACTCCACGGAGGCGGTGAGCACGTCATGAACCAAGCTATTCGCTCTTCCTGGGTGGTTGCTGCCGCCCTCTTTGCCCTCATTCTGGGCTCGGTGACCTATGTGCAGTTCTTTGCGGTCGATTCCTTGCGCACCAACGACTGGAACAGCCGCAGCCTGGAGCAGAGCTACTGTAATGAGCGCGGCGCCATCCTGGTGGGCGGTCAGGCGATCGCGCAGTCCGTGCCATCTCCCGCCGACGATTCCTGCAAATTCACGCGTAAGTACGTCGACCCTGAGGTCTATGCCGGATTGACCGGCTACTACTCGAAGAACTTCGGTTCGACCGCCTTGGAAGCGAGCCTCGATGAGCCGCTGACCGGGCAAGCTCCGGAATTGTTCTATGATCAGATCTCGCAGATCCTGACCGGTTCCCAGCCCAAGGGCTCCTCAGTGGAACTGACCATCGATCCTAAAATCCAGAAACTGGCCTACAGCATGATCCCCAAGGGCGTCACCGGCTCCATCGTGGTGATGAACCCGAAGACCGGTGCGATCATCGCGATGGTTTCGACGCCGAGCTATGACACCAATCTGATGGCCAGTCATAACCCGAATCAGGTGGCGAAGAACTTCGACCAACTGACGCAATCCGCGCAATACAAAGACTTCCAGCAGAACGGCAATATGTACGGCAGTGCCGCTTATAAGCGCACCTATTCCCCGGGCTCGGTCTTCAAGCTCGTCGATACCGCAGCCGCCCTGGCGTCGGGTAAATACAATAAGGACTCGGTGCTGCCCAACCCCGCCAGACTGAATATTCCGGGTGATCCCGTCGGACTGCCCAACTACGTCAGCGGTGGCTGTTCGGCCAGGACTCAGGCAGACTTCGGCTTCGCGTTAGAGCAGTCCTGCAACACCCCCTTTGCCGGCATCGCTCTCGACCTCGGTCAGCAGGCGATCACCGAGCAGGCCGCCAAGTTCGGCTTCAATGACCCCAATGTGAATATCGCCAATAACTCCAATGTGAACACCAAGGCGCCGACTAGTAAGTTCCCCGGCGGCCCTGGCGGTCAGTTGGGCCCGGCCGAACTGGCGCGCAGCGCGGTGGGGCAGCAGGATGTACAGGCCACTCCGCTGGAGGTCGCCATGATGACCTCAGCGATCGCGAATGGCGGCGTGCAGATGAAGCCGAATATCATCCAGGGAGTGCGCACTCCTGACCTCAAACCAGTGACGAGCTTCGACTTCAAACCAGAAGTCCTGCGGCAATCCACCACCCCTGAGATCGCCAAGCAGCTCACCGAATGGATGACCGGTGTGGTCGATAACGGGATCGCCGGCGGTGCGAAGGTTCCCGGCATCGAAGTCGCCGGAAAGACCGGAACCGCGGAGACCGTGACCGATATCCCGGATTCCTCGAAGAACTCCTGGTTCACGGGTTTCGCTCCGGCGAACGATCCGCAGGTAGTAGTTTCAATCATGGTGCAAGGTCAAGACATCCTCACCAGCAATACCCTGACCAGTCCGAACGCAGCAAAACTCATCAAGGCGGTGTTGAATAAGTGAGACCTACTTCAGGCATCACCTTAGGCGGCAGATTCCAGCTCACATCGCGCATCGCCATTGGTGGCATGGGCGAGGTCTGGCGTGCCCAAGACCAATTGCTCGGCCGCACCGTGGCGATCAAGATCCTCAAAGAGGAATACACCGGAGATCCGGGCTTCCTCGAGCGGTTCCGGGCTGAAGCCCGGCACACCGCACTGCTCAACCACATCGGCATCGCCAATGTCTTCGATTACGGCGAAGAGGCCGGTTCGGCTTATCTGGTGATGGAACTGGTCCCGGGCCAGCCGCTTTCGGCGATCATCGAGCAGGAGCACGTGCTCTCCCCGGATCGCACCCTGAGCATCATCGCGCAGACCGCGGAGGCACTGGCCGCCGCCCACGCTCAAGGCTTGGTGCACCGCGACGTCAAACCTGGAAACCTCTTGATCACCCCGGACGACCGGGTCAAGATCACCGATTTCGGCATCGCCCGACTGGCCGACCAGGTTCCGCTCACCCAGACCGGGCAGGTGATGGGCACCGCCCAGTACCTGGCTCCCGAGCAGGCCACCGGCCAGTCCGCCACCGGCTCGAGCGATATCTATTCGCTCGGCATCATCGGCTACGAATGCCTCACCGGGCACCGTCCGTTCTCCGGCGAATCGCAGATCGCCATAGCGCTGGCCCAGGTCAATGATGCCCCGCCGCCACTGCCGGAGTCGCTTCCGACGCCGGTGCGCGCGCTGTTGATGTCAATGCTCGCCAAGGATCCCGCCAATCGCCCGGCGGACGCCACCAGGCTGGCCGAAGCAGCAGAAGCTATCCGGCGCGGCGATATCCAGGCTGCCCACGCGGCGGTTCCCGGAATGCTGCTCTTCGAGTCCGCTACCGGGCCGATCACCGCCCCGGTGGATCTCGGCGGCACTGCTCCCACCTCCGTGGTGGGTGCGCCGATCGTCGCTGAAAGCTCAGCCCCGGCTACCTCCGCGATGCCGACCTTGAGCCGAGCGGACGCGCTGGCGGCCGAACGACAATGGCAGCCCGAAGACGATCAGGAGATCCTGGACGGCGAAGAAGAACCGCCCGCGACACGCAAGCGCAGCCCGTGGACCTGGCCTCTCGTGGCCTTAATCGTGCTGGCACTCTTCGTGATCGGCGCGCTGATCGCCAATCAGGCCGGTTGGTTCAACTCCCGGCCGAACAACAGCCCGTCGACGAGTTCCAGCCAAGCGAGTCAGAGCTCGTCGACTCCGAGCACGTCGAGTTCCACCCCGAGCACGACGACGCCGTCCTCCACCCCGAGCACCAGCGCGCCGGACACCGTGACGATCCTGCCCGATCAATATCTCGGCAAGCAGTTCGCCGATGTGCAGAATCAACTCATCGGGCTAGGGATGCAGGTCGATCCCGAAGAGGTCTTCGATAGCAGCGCAGCGGGTACGGTGCTCAAGATCTCGCCGACCGGGGCGGTGAAGAAGGGCGACGCGATCAAGGTGACCTATTCCAAGGGCACTGAAAAGGTGAGTGTTCCCGGGTTCGCAGGTAAAACGGCCCAGCAGTACAACAACGATCTGGTGGCCGCGGGTCTGGTCCCAGCGATCACCAGCCAGACCTCGACGACGGTACCCGCGGGCCAAGTGATCTCGGCCACCCCAGGGCCGAACAGCCAGGTCGAAAAGGGCTCGACGGTCAATTACATCGTCTCCACCGGTCCCGCGAAGTCACCTCCAGCCTCGGGCGCACCCGGGGGCAACTAAAAAGCAGTGCCTCACCACCTCGTTCCAGTGAAAGTTCGTCCTGACCAGAAAGGAGTCGCGTAATGGCTGAACCGCGTGTGCTCAACGGTCGCTATGAGCTGGACAAATTACTGGGCCGTGGCGGAATGGCGGATGTCTATCTCGGAAAGGACATCCGGCTCGGCCGCACCATTGCGATCAAGCTGCTGCGCTCAGATCTGGCCCGGGATCCGCAGTTTCAGGCCAGATTCCGCCGTGAAGCGCAGGCGGTCGCCGGGCTCAATCACCCTTCGATCGTCGCTGTTTACGATACCGGCGACGCCTCAACCGACGTCACCGGCCACGAAACCGAGCACACCAGGGTGCCCTATATCGTGATGGAGTACATCGAGGGGCGGACGCTGCGAGACCTGGTCCGTCAAGGCGATCTGAGCATCGAGAATGCGATCGATTACACCCTGGGCGTGCTCTCCGCCCTGGAGTACAGCCATCGCGCGGGGATCGTGCACCGCGACATCAAACCCGCCAATGTGATGGTGACCAAGGATGGCTCAGCGGTCAAGGTGATGGACTTCGGCATCGCCCGAGCCATCGCCGACTCCTCGGCTACGATGACCCAGACCCAGGCCGTGATCGGCACCGCGCAGTACCTCTCGCCGGAACAGGCCCGAGGCGAGACAGTGGATGCGCGTAGCGACCTCTATTCTGCGGCTTGCCTGCTCTACGAAATGCTCACTGGACGGCCGCCTTTCATCGGTGACAGCCCGGTCTCCGTGGCCTACCAGCACGTCCGGGAGACCGCCGAAGCACCGAGTCACTTCAACGACAAGGTCAGCCCTGCGGTGGACAGCGTGCTGGCGCGCGCCCTGCAGAAGGACCGTCAGGATCGTTTTCAGGACGCCGCCTCTTTCCGCAGAGCGCTGCGGGCGGCCAAGGCCGGCGTCGAACTGGCGCCGGTCAAACAAGATGCCAGCACCGATCAATTAGCTACCGAAATCCCGACCAAGCTGCCCGCTGTGGCTCCGATCCCCATCCCAGAGGAAGAACCGGTGACCCGCGCCATGGCGAAGGTGCTCAGCGGTGGACCACTCACCACGGAGGGAGCGGAGGAGGAGCCGGAGCAGGTCCCGTTGACCTTCCTGGAAGCCAAGGACGTCGACAAAGCCACCAAGCGACGGCGTAGGGCCTGGATCATCACCTTATTCGTAGTCCTCGTCCTGATACTGGGCGGCGGCGGTTTCTTCCTGTTCAATCAGATGACCGCAAAACCGGCTCCCGCGCCGACGGTCAATATTCCGGCCGTGGCAGGGCTTCCGGAGACAGATGCGGTGATCTCGCTCAGCAATATGCAACTGAAGCCGCAAGTCGAACGAGTCAACAGCGATACCTATAAAGCGGGCATTGCGATTGACACCGTGCCAGGCCAAGGCACCGCGGTGGAACTTCAATCCTCGGTGACCGTGCGAATTTCCAAGGGCCCGGCCAGCGTGCTGATTCCCTCGGATCTGGCCAAGATGACCGAGAGCGCGGTTCGCGATCAGTTACGTCAGCTCGGTCTGAATCCCGGCACCACGACGATGGTCAATGATCCTTCCATTCCCCAGGGGCTGCTGGTCTCCACCTCACCCGCCATCGGACAGAAGGTCGAGGCCGGAGCCACCGTGAACCTCAATATCTCCAGCGGAAAAGTCACCATGCCTTCGCTAATCGGCAAGACCAAGGATGAGGCCACCAAGCTGCTCAACGAGGCATCCCCGACCCTGCAAGTGAATTTCGTGGAAGAAGAGAACTCTCAGGTAAAAGCTGGAAACGTAACGAATCAGGCCCCGGAGGCGAAAAAGGACGTCGATCAGGGCAGCACAGTGACCGTGACGATCGCCAAGGCGCCGGCTAAATCCAGTCCGGGTTCCAGCTCGGATCCGAGCTGCACAGCAAGCCCTGGAGCAAGTAGCCCGCCAACGGGCTGCTCCACGGACAAGCCCTAGCGAAAACTCCGGCGCCTCAGTTCAAGATTCGAGCCCTTACGGCTGCTCGATATCGCCTCGGTTCAGTGGTGGACCGTTCAGTGGTGGACCGTTCAGTGGTGGACTGTTCAGTGGTGAATCAGCGGACTGAGCTGAGCCGAGGCTTCGGCGGCGCCTTCCATGCCCAAGGATTCCAACCAGTTGCCCAACATTCGGTAGCCGCCCTCGGTGAGCACCGATTCGGGGTGGAACTGCACACCGAGCAGTGGAGCAGTGCGATGTGCGAGTCCCATGATCACTCCGCTCGCGGTCTGCGCGGTGATTTCCAGTTCCGCGGGAATGGTCTCTCGTAGCGCAGCGAGTGAATGGTACCTAGTGGCCGTGAAAGGCGAGGGCACGCCGTCGAAGGGGGCACCGCCGTCGTGCTCGACCAAGGAGGTCTTCCCGTGCATCAGTTCCGGAGCGTGCGTCACCTTACCGCCATACGCCTCGGCGAGCGCCTGGTGGCCGAGGCATACCCCGAACATGGCTTTATGGTGCTCCCCGCACCAGCGGATCAGTTCAATGCAGACACCGGCCTCCGCGGGATTGCCGGGGCCGGGAGAGAGCAGTACGCCGTCCCTGCTGGACGCCAGTTCAATTGCTTCTTCCAGGGTGACCGCATCGTTTCGCACCACGGTGGTCTCCGCACCGAGCTGCCGGAGATAACCGACCAGGGTGTAGACGAAGCTGTCGTAGTTATCGATCACCAAGATGCGAGTACTCATTGCGAACCAATCGTCGAATCGGTGAAGGGGTTGTAGAGCGAGAGCCAGGGGAAAACCCAGATGACCAACGCCGCCAGCACAGCGGCGATCAGCAGGATTGAGAAGATGATCCGCAGCCACAGAGGGCCCGGTAAGGAACGAAAGATCCAGCCGTACATGGTGTCTATCCCTTTCCTGCGATGGCTTTGAACTGCGCGGCTATCGCGGCCGGCGGGCCTGCACTGAGCGGCTGCCAGGACTCCATCACCGAATAGGCGATGATGCGCTCTTGAGCTCCGAAGCGTGGATTGCAACTGGTCATGGTGAGAATCCGCTCTTTGGGTGCGGCATCCTTCACGGTCGGGACCGGGTAGAGCACGCTCACCTGACTCGGCAGCACGATCTCGGTATTCCGGAAGACGTAAGTGTAGTAACCATCTTTGGTCTGTACATAGATCTTGTCCCCGGGAACCAGGGTATGGATATTGTCCAGCACCGCGCCGTGGGTTTGCCGGTGACCTGCGACGGCGAAATTGCCCACCGCGCCCGGCATCGAGGTATCGGGGTAGTGGCCTAGCCCCAGGGTATCCAACTCCTGCTGATTGGTGCCTTGCACCAGCGGGCGAGGAGCGTAATTCGGTCCGAAGCGCGGAATGTACATCAAGCCGAAGGTCTGCATAGCTTCGGTAGGCGCCTTGGTGACTACCGGCTCGCCATAATTCTTAGTCGTGGCCGAGGGGTCCACCGGGCCTTGCAATTGGCCGGCGAACTGCTGGGCCGCCTGCTGCTGAGTCTGGTCGGCCGAGAGGTTGGTCCACCACAGCTCCCAGCCTACGAAGAGCATCAGCACCACGCCGAGAGTGATCAAGAGCTCGCCGATCACCTGCACTATGGTGCGGAAGACACCCTTGGGTTGGACGCTTCGCTGCCGCCTGGAACGGTTCGAACGATCCCGCAGATCGGCAGCTTCCACCAGCTCGTCGAACCCTACGTCCTCCGAGTTTCCCCCCGGTGATCTCTCCACTGCGACTCCTGGATAGTGCCGAACCCGCCTCGCTGAGGTGCGGCGCACGATTTTGACGCTAGAATTGCTGCCAGAAACCATGTGGATCAGCAGCAATAGTGCTGTTAGCAGGATACCAACTGCGTGAACCGCATCCCATTCGGTGGCTCAGCATAGGCTGTCCACCCGTCAAGGAGATCCTGTGCCCGAGTCCAAGTCCCGCCGTCGCACCGCTCGTCCCACCAATCCGGACGGCAGCAAAGCAGCTAAGCCGAATGCCGTTTGGTACAAGCCGGTGATGTTCGGCCTGATGATCATCGGTCTGCTCTGGATCATCACCTTCTACATCACCTCCAATACGACGACGCAGTTGCCCATCCCCGGCATCGGTGCCTGGAATATTGTGATCGGCTTCGGCATCGCCATTGTCGGCTTCCTGATGACCACTCGCTGGCGCAGCTAGTCCCCACGCCCTCCCAACGCTCATCCTTCGCGTTGGGGCCCTCGGGCGCGTGGGCCCCTTGTTGCTACCCCGCAGCTCGTACCTCGCCTCGGGGCCCCTCGCAACTGCACTTATTCCCTCAGAGATTTAAGTTAAAGTAGGCCTCAGCTCCCAACCGAGCTAGCGAGGTTGGGGAAGGCGCGGATCCCTGCGGCGCGCGGGCCCACTTGTGGCACCTGCTCGGCTATTTGTTGTTCCGGTGGGATGAGCCGCTATGACGTCGAACGGCTCGCCAAGGTGGAAGCCGCCAGTTCATGATCGATCAACAAGCAGCAACGCGGCATCAAGCAACTCAAACCGGGCTGAGAGCTGTACACCAATCTTGAGTGGTATGCAGCCACTGTAATGGAGCCCTGCGGCCTGAAGCGAAAGCTCTTCCCGCCGACTTTCGCCGCTGCACAGTTGCTCGGCTGGTGTGACAATGTGTTGGAACAAGCCGATGGCCCTAAGATCATCCGGCTCTCGGCTCGCTATACCGGATCAGCAGCGCCGCAGCCGCTGCCCTCATCTGCGGAGCCATTTGGGTCAGCAGGGGCAGGGCAAAAGCCTCTCAAATGCCGAGGAGTATTCTAAGCGATAACGGCGAAAGCACTCGATTAACTGCAATTCATCGTCAAACTCAGCCGCCTCAATGATCCGAGGAAAATCGAGACGAGGAGTATCAGAATTGAGAAAGCTCATACTGAAGATGTCAGTGTCGCTCGATGGCTTTGTCAGCGGCCCCAATGGCGAGGTTGATTGGATGTTCCGCGGGCGAAGTGAAGACTCCACGGCCTGGGTTCTGGATACGGTTCGGAATGCAGGTCTGCACGCTCTGGGCAGCAAGACATTCCGCGCATTGGCGGACTTCTGGCCGACATCGACCGAGCCGATGGCAGCACCGATGAACGATATTCCCAAGGTGATTTTCACCCGACAGAAGTCATTCGATAACAATCTGGAAGCTTCCAGTGCGGGGAACTGGGCGTCAGCGAGGGTAGCAAATGGCGATCTGACAGTTGAGATGAACCGCCTCAAAGAAGAGCCAGGGAACTACATCCTCGCCCAGGGCGGCGCAGGTTTCGCCCGCGGCCTGATTCAGCTCGGCCTAGTCGATGAATACCGACTGGTGATCCACCCGGTGCTGCTCGGCTCCGGCATCCCGATTTTCTCGGAATTGCAGCAGCCAAGGTATTTGAACCTCATCAGCGCCCCTCAATTTCAATCGGGCCTCAAGGCGCAGGTGTACCGTCCCGAGAACGTCTCTAGCCTGTGAGCAAAGTTATCCACAGTGTGCATAACTTTGTGGGAAAAATTGATCAAACGGCCAGCTTTCCCGGTTTAGAGATATCCACAGCTGTGGAATTACATGTGTGTAACTCAGCTTAGAACCGCTTCCTGGCAGGTATTTCACGGGAAAACGCCGCTTTGACCCGGCACAGTCCCGATCCTCAAGCCCAGCCGGTTACTTCTAAGTATCGACCTGGGGAAAGCGGTTCAAGCTTCAACCAGACCGCCGGTTCGCGCCGGATCCGCGGTCTGTAACTCCAAGGGCCCCAGACCTCAAGACTCATCGTCAGGCGTCATGGCTGGAGCCGCAGGCAGGATGGCGACTTCTCGCCCGATGGTCTCGCCCGGTAGTCTCGCGGGATGGTCTCGCGCGAGTGCTCGGAGTCGATCAGTCCGTTTCCAACTCGTGGACCTCCACTGGAATCCCCGGTGGCCGAAACCCTGCCACGGAAGCAGGACGCTAAGCCACACGACCCGAGCTCCCGATTTCAGCCCGGACAAGCCGTGGTTCACCTGGAAGGAAATGGACGCCGGGAAAGAATTTCAACCTGACGCCGGTCAGGCATTCGCCTCCGGCCTACGGGAGTCCCAGCCGTCGGACAGTTCTCGGGCCTGCCTACCAGGCGACCGTTTCATCGGCGTAACTGCGGAACTGCAGTCCGCCGTCCCCGGCATGAGCCTCAAGGGTACTCACGATGCCGGGGACGCTCTGCTCCACCGTCAGCGGCGCGCCTTCACCACCGAGTTCGGTCTGCACCCATCCGGGGTGGATCAGCAGAAGCGTCCTCTTATCGTCGCGACGCGCGTCATAGCTACGCATCAGCTGATTCAATGCGGATTTGCTCGCCCGATACACTTCGTGGCCGCCCCGCTCATTCATGCTGATGCTGCCCTGCCGTGAAGACATCACACCCATCGTGCCCTCGGGCTTGACCAAAGGCGCCAGCGTCTCGATCACCCGCAGAGGTGCAAGCGCATTGGTCACCATCACCCGGGTGAAGACCTCGGTCTCGACCTCACTGGCAGGTTTATCCGGATCGGTGATGCCAGCATTGACGAAGAGCAGATCGAAGCTGGCCTCCGCGAACCGCTCACGAAGCTGCTCGACGCTCTCGACAACGGTGATATCCACTTCCTCGACGGCGACCTGCCCCTCCGAGGTATCAGCGAGGTCGTGCAACCCAGTCCGCGAAGCGCCGCGCACGGTCCCCACCACCTTCCAGCCGCGCTGAGCGAATTCCCGGGCGAGACCGAGCCCGAGGTTTCGGGAAGCACCGATGATCAAGGCAGTTCGAGGGCTAGTGTCAGTCACATTCTCTCCTTCGTCACAGTAATTCGTCTTCGAATTCGTCCCAGTAAAAATCCGCTGAGCATCGCTCCGGCCGTCCAGAGCGGGTCCTCACAGTTCACACCATACCCCTTGCCGGCTGACCCACCTGAGCAAAGAATTCATCGCCGCCGGCCGGCAACCGATGACATCAGGCCGCCGAATCGATCAGGATTTCCGCGGCGCGGCGCGCCTGTCCGGCAGCATCACTGCTGCCGCTGATCGCTGCAGTGGTCTGAGCTCCCTCGGCCAGGATCGCTAATTGCGGGGCGAGTTCCGGCGGGCCACCGGCGTCCTTAACCAAGGAGGCGACGTACCGTTGAAAATTAGCCTTGTGCTTCCGAGCGGCCTCGGCGACAGCGGGCGAAACCGCACCCAGCTCACCAAAGGCATTAATAAAGCCGCAACCCCGAAACAGGTCGCCCTCGAACCAGTCGGCTAAATAATCGTAGATAGCGAGCAGCCGTTCTCGCGGCGAATCGACGGCGTTGACGGTACCCTCCAAGCCGTTGACCCAGGAACGATCCCGATGCTCAAGAACCGCTAGCACAATCGATTCTTTCGACGGAAAGAGCCCATAGAGGCGTTTCAGCGAAACCCCGGCGGCATCGCGCAGAGCATCCATCCCCACGGTCTGGATACCCCTGCCGTAGTACAGCTCATCCGCGGTTTCAATAATGTGCTCGCGCAGTGAATCCGTCTTTTCCTCAACCATGCGAACCAGTCTACTTGCGTGAGAACGATCGTTCCAGTAACATCGTGAATATCGCTGAGAACGAACGTTCTCAGTTTGGATCGAAAGGATGCAGATCATGTCATTAGTTACCGTTGGCGTTGAGAACAGCACCGATATCGAGCTCTATTACGAAGATCATGGGCAGGGCCAGCCCGTTGTGCTGATCCACGGCTATCCGCTCGACGGCTCATCTTGGGAGAAGCAGACCTCCGCCCTGCTCGACGCCGGTTATCGAGTCATCACCTACGACCGGCGCGGTTTCGGCAAGTCATCGAAACCGACCACCGGTCACGACTACGACACCTATGCGGCAGATCTCAAGGCGCTGCTCGAGCACCTCGATCTTCGCGACGTCGTGCTCACCGGATTCTCGATGGGCACCGGAGAGGTGGGGCGCTATCTCGGCAGCTATGGCTCCGATCGCATCGCGAAGGCCATCTTCCTGGGTTCGCTTGAACCTTTCCTCTTGAAGACCGAGGACAATCCCACCGGAGTTCCGCAGGAAGTCTTCGACGGGCTATTCGCCAGCGCCAAAGCCGATCGCTACGCCTTCTTCAGCGATTTCTTCAAGAACTTCTTCAACACCGAAGATTATCTCGGCAATCGACTGAGCCAAGAGGCACTGGTCGCGAACACCTCACTGGCTTATGCAGCCTCTCCGTTCGCGTCTTTCCTGGCTCAGCCGACCTGGCTGACCGACTTCCGCGCCGACGTCGCGAAGATCAAGGTCCCCTCGCTCATCGTGCACGGCACCGCTGACAATATCCTGCCCATCGACTCGACCGGCCGCGAGTTCCACAAGGCTCTGCCCGCTGCGGAATACATCGAGATCGAGGGAGCCCCGCACGGCATGCTCTGGACCCACGGAGCGGAAATCAATAAGATTCTGCTCGATTTCCTCGCCAAATAAGCACCGATAGCGCCCTTCTAGGTACTCGAGTTCGCTGGCCAGCCCAGCGGCTTGGACCAGCGGCCCTCGCAGTCCACAACGCAATGCGTTGGCTGCGGGGGCGTCGCTATTTCCTGATCAGCTTGAATCAGCGTGAAGGAGAATCGTTTTCACTCAGCCTGATCAGCCATGAGGAGAGAAGCTGAGATTCCTGGACGCCGAGCACCTCTGGATGCCGTGCCACCTCTTCGATCACCTGGTGAATGGCGACAAGGCGATCATCCCGCCCCCGCCGAGAGCTCGAGGTCCCGGTGATCGCAGCGATCGCGCCCTCCCGCACCGCAATAGAGAGCTCTCTATCCTCTTGCGCGAGAATGATCTGCCGCAGAGTGACACCAATATTAGTCACCAGGATATGCGCCGCCGCCTGATCCGGATCGGCGGCCAACCGGCCTTGCGCGGCAGCTTGCCGGGTCAGCGAGCGTAGGAGCTGGCTCGGCCGGGCCTGCGGAGCCGGAGAGTAACCCGGCCGCACTTTGCCGTACATCAGCGAATAGAAACCGGGGTTCGCCAGACCGAAGGCCACATGGGCGTCCCAGCCCTGGCGAATGTCCTGAATCGGGTCACCCGAGGATTCTTGGCCATCTTTCTGCCCCATATAGAGGTCAAAGCCGCGTTCGACGACGGCGTCGATCAGCCCCTGCTTGCTGCCGAAGAAGTGATACAGGGTCGGCATCTTGACCGCCACCTGATTGCAAACCTCCCGCAGTGAGAACTCCTCCCCGGGAGCTCGGGCGATCAATTCCGCGGCGGCATCGAGAAGCCGAGACCGTGTATCGCCGTGCGTACTCGATGTCATATTGATATAGTACTTATGTATCGTTGATATATGCATTTATACAGATGATAAACAAGGAGATCGCATGAGCACGCACACACTAGAAGGCAAGAACGTTCTCATCGCTGGCGGGGGCAAGAACCTCGGCGGACTGATCAGCAGGCAGGCCGCCGAAGCTGGAGCAAACGTCGCGATTCATTACAACTCCGAGTCGAGCCGCACCGCGGCAGAAGAGACCTTGAGCGCCGTTGAAGCGGCTGGTCGCAAAGGGGTCATCCTGAGCGGGGACCTCAGCACTCCGGAAAACGTCGAGAAGCTCTTCGCTGACGCTGAAGCCGCGATCGGCAAACTCGACGTCGCCGTCAACACCGTGGGCAAGGTGCTGCGCAAACCGATTCTGGACACCACGGAAGCGGACTACGACGCTATGTTCGACATCAACTCCAAAGCCGCCTACTTCTTCATCAAAGAAGCCGGGAAGCAACTGCGCGACGGCGGCAAGGTGATCACCATTGTCACCTCGCTCTTGGCGGCCTTCACCGATGGTTACTCCACTTATGCGGGCGGCAAGTCTCCGGTGGAGCACTTCACCAGAGCAGCCGCAAAGGAATTTGCCGATCGCGGTATCTCCGTCACCGCGATCGCCCCGGGCCCGATGGATACGCCATTCTTCTACGGCCAGGAGACACCCGAGCGGGTTGAATTTCACAAATCCCAGGCAATGGGCAATCAATTGACCCAGATCGAGGACATCGCACCGATCGTGCGCTTCCTGGCTACCGAGGGCTGGTGGATCACCGGCCAGACCCTGTTCGCCAACGGCGGCTACACTACCCGCTAAGCAAGCACCGCAGAACAAGGAGAACCAAGATGACCGATCAAGCACCCGAACCAGTTGCCTCCTTCATCGAGGCCGTCAATCGTCATGACGAGGAAGCCTTTCTCAGCGCATTCAGTGAGCACGGCGTCGTCGATGATTGGGGCAGGGAATTCAGTGGCCGCGAGCAGATCAAACGCTGGAGCGACAAGGAGTTCATCGGCTCGCGGGGCACGTTGAACGTCCAGGAAGTGAACTCCACGGCGGAAGGCATCACCGTGATCGGCGATTGGCGCAGCAACCACGCCAATGGCCTGAGCAAGTTCAGCTTCGAGGTCGACGGTGAGCTGATCACCAAGATGACCATTCGCGAAGGCTGAACCAGCGCGCTGCCAGACTGAGCCCGTGCCTTCACACCCGGTTGAAGGCACGGGCCTCTGTTTTAACCGGGCCTCTAGTGCTCACCAAGAGTCACCTTTAACCGGGGGTCATCGAACCCCGCCCATCGGGCTGAGACACCCCGATCAATCGAGTCGAATAATGACGGCGATCCGGTTACTTTTCAGTAGCAGATTTGAGCCTTAGCCTCAGCAATAGCGCGGGATTCGCCTAATATGAGAGATCTTTTCGCTTTCGGTGGATATATCACTTGCTTTCCGTTTTTTCGCCGAATATCCTGTTAGCAACTGTGCGTCCCTGGGGGATCTGGGATCGCATGAGGATAATCCGCAAATTCGACCAAGAGGGTGAACCCAGTGTTGACCACTGATGCGCATAAAAAACCACTAATATTCAAAATAATCGCCATAATAGCGATCTCTCTGCTGGCGATTCTGGGCCTGCCCGCCTCGGCCGGAGCGGCCTCGCCTGCGCCAGCGGGCACGTACACCGGCACCAGTACCGCTTATACCGGGGCAACCATCTCCTTCACGGTAGACGCCAATGGCGTGATGGCGGATGTGAATACCGAAAGCTATCTCTTCTGCGGTAGCTTCCCAACGCCCATCCAGTGGACCGGAATGCCTCCCACTGCCTTGAACGCCGATGGCTCCTTCGATGTCACCTGGTTCTTCGGCGATCCGGATAACAGGGTTAAATACACACTCTCCGGCGTGGTCGGCTCGAATGGCCAGGCCAGCGGTCAGGGTCGCGCGACCATGCCTGATCTGGGCTGCTCCGGCTTGCAATTCACCTTCAATGCAACAGTTGGCGGCACCTCGCCACTGACTCCCAAGATCACCGCAAATCCCACGACCCTCACGGTGAGCCAGCTCGCCAACCCGGGAACCGTGATCACCGGGACAGACTTCCCACCGAATTCCCCGCTCTCAGCGACCTTCGACGGCCAGCAGATGAACGGCAATGTCTCGACCAATGCAAATGGTGGTTTCCAGGATCCGGTGACCGGCACCAATATCGCTCCCGGACAGCACACTATTGCTTACACTGCGGGCGGTAAGACCGCTTCTACGACCATCACGGTGAATGCTGACCCGGTCATCCCCGACCCCACAGTCACCGCTGACCCGACCACCCTGACCGTCTCGCAACTGGCTAGCTCGGGAACCCACGTCACCGGCAAGGACTTTGCAGCCTCTACCGCGATAACTGTTGCCCTTGATGGAAGCAACGTCGGCACCACGCAGTCGGATAACACCGGCAAGATTGACTACACCTTCACCAAAGCAGGCGTCGCACCCGGCGCACACACCCTCAGCTTCACCGCAGCAGGCAAAACCGCCACCGTGGACCTCACGGTGAATGCCGACCCGGTCATCCCCGACCCCACCGTGAACCCCGATTCGACAACCTTCACGGTGAGCCAGATGGTCGACCCGGGAGTCCACGTTACCGGTAGAGACTTTGCAGCGAACAGCACTGTCACTGTGAAGTTCGACGGCGCAGACGCCGGCACCACCCCCGCCACTGGCGAAGGCAGGATCAACTACACCTTCAGCAAAGCAGGCGTCGCACCCGGGGCACACACCCTCAGCTTCACCGCGGCAGGCAAAACCGCCACCGTGGACCTGACGGTGAATCCCGATCCGGTCATCCAGGAGCCCACCGTCGCCGCCGACCCGGCCACGCTGACTGTCTCGCAACTGGCTAGCTCGGGCACCCACATTACTGGTAAGGACTTCCCGCCTTCTACTGGAGCATTTGTTACCTTGGACGGAAACGATGCCGGAACCGCACAGGTGGCTAACACCGGCAGGATCGACTACATCTTCACCAAAGCAGGCGTCGCACCCGGTGTGCACACCCTCAGCTTCACCGCAGCAGGCAAAACCGCCACGCTGAACCTGACGGTGAATGCTGACCCGGTCATCCCCGACCCCACCGTCACCGCAACACCAACCACCCTGACGGTGAGCCAGCTCGCCAACCCGGGAACTCACGTCACCGGTAAGGACTTCGCAGCCAACAGCACCGTCACTGTGAAGTTCGACGGCGCAGACGCCGGCACCACCCCCGCCAACGGCGAAGGCAAGATCGACTACACCTTCACCAAAGCAGGCGTCGCACCCGGTGTGCACACCCTCAGCTTCACCGCAGCAGGCAAAACCGCCACCGTCAACCTCACCGTGAACGCCGACCCGGTCATCCCCGACCCCACCGTCACCGCAACACCAACCACCCTGACCGTGGACCAGCTGGCTAACCCCGGTATCGTCGTGGTGGGCAAGGACTTCCCGGCAAATGCGCAGGTCGTTGTCACCTTCGATGGCGCTAACCCGGAAAACCACCGGGCCGATGCGAGTGGCAAGGTGAGCTTCACCTATCAGCGCAGTGGAGTCGCACCCGGCCAGCACAAGATTCAATTCAGCTGGACGGCCTTCGCTCCGAAGCAGCGCGCTCTGCTCGCGGCAGCAGCTGCTCCTCAGCTTGAGGTGACGATTACCGTCAAGGCCAATACTCCTCCGACCACACCGAAGCCTTCCGCTAACGCTAGTACCAGCAATTTGTCAGTATCGGAGCTGGGCTCGAAGGGCATTCAGGTCACCGGAAGCAATTTCGGAGCCAATGCTTCAGTGAAGGTGCTCTTCGATGGCCAGTTGGTGAGCACCGAGGTGGCTGATCAGCAGGGTGTCTTGAACTTCCTGTTCAAGAAGGCCGGAGTCACTCCCGGAAGCCACACGCTGACCCTCCAGTCAGGGGATACCACCCTGTCTCTGGCGGTGACCGTCACGGCGGATAGCGCCTTGCCGACCAAACCCGGCACCAGCGCCCCGCAAACACCGTTCAACCCAGGAGACGGTGATGGACTGCCCAATACCGGCATGGAGTTCATTGCTCCGACCGGAATAGCAATCCTGCTCATGGCCTCCGGAATAGCGGCCTTCTTCATGGCGCGTTCACGATTCGGACGTCGCGCCAAGGCATAGCCAAGGGCTGACCAAACAAAGATGGGGCCGGTAACCGCAAAAGCGGTTACCGGCCCCATCTTTTTCGCAGCCAAAGGTCCCGTTCGGTGACGACGACCCTCTGCTGAAGACCCCGAGGGGCCAGGAAGCAGCGAAAGAGCTTTTTGGTGAAAATAACGATGGCGCACTGGTTCAGGATTGGGGTTCGACCAGCACGCCATCGTTATACGACTTCGCTGAATTGGGGGACAACGAAGTCGGGCTCCGAGACATGGATTTCACCTCGATAGCTGAAACTCATGCCTCGAAAATATTCAGAAATTTCCGCGCATTCATGAAAGATGCGCGGAAGCGGTGAAGGATCATCGCTAACTGCATCGTAGTTAAATTCTATTTATCAGAATTAGAGGATTCAATCGATCTTAAGGTTGATCAGCTTTGGTCATTTAGTTGCATTGAGGAGCGGCGAATTATCCAGAGATGAGCTTGCGACGCTGGGCTTCGAGGATTGCGTCGACCCGACTTCTGACATCCAGTTTTCCGTAGATATTGACCAGATGTGACTTCACGGTGGCTTCAGAGATATGTAAAGATCGGGCAATCTCCCGATTGGATAGGCCTTGGGAGAGCAAAGCCAAAAGTTCGGTTTCCCGCGGGGACAGCGGGCTGATCGAAGTCTCCGGGCGTCGAACAAAGCCAGCAAGTTTGGTGGTGATGGCCGGCGCGAAAACCGATTGTCCCAGCACGGCGGATTCAATGGCATGGAAGATCTGCCGCTCCGGGGCGTCTTTGAGCAAGTACCCACTCGCCCCTGCCTCAAGAGAAGCGAAAATGTCCTCATCGTCTTCGAAAGTAGTCAAAATGATGACGACAGGCGCCAGTTCCCTCGACCGGATCTCCTTCGTCGCCAGTATTCCGTCATGACGGCCGCCCATCTGAACATCCATCAGCACCAAGTCAACGGGAGCTTCGATCTCCTCGAAACGTTCAATCGCATCAATCGCCTCCGCCCCATTTCCGGCCTCTCCCACAACCCGCAGATCGGGATGGCTTTCGATCATCGCCCTCAGCCCACGTCGCACGATGGGATGATCGTCAACCAGCAATATCCGGATTTCAGACTCCATGGCTAGCCGCCTCTCTCCTTGAACCAGGGCCGGGGTCACCAGGCGGGGTACTGGGGAGTCTTATCGTCACGACCGTGCCATAGTTCTGTTGTGATGTGAATTTCAGTTCTCCGCCCAAAAGGGACACTCGATACTCCAGCAGCTTAAGACCAAGTCCGCTGCCATCTCTGCTGAGCACGGGTGATTTAGCCACACTAGCGACGTCGAAACCTATCCCGTCGTCGAAGATATCCAGGGTGAGCTCCTGATCGAAGAAGCTCAGTGTGACATCTGCCCGAGAAGCCCTCGAGTGCTGCAGAATATTAGCCAGACAAGATTGGGCGGCTCTCAGTATCGCCGCTTCAATTGCAGCCGCCACGTGCATCTCGCCTCCTATGACGGTGAAACCGATCTCAATGTTCTTTCCGTGCCTTATCGACGATGCTTCCGCATCACGACAGGCTTCTTCGATCGCCTCGACCAGAGATTTGCGAGCCAGCACTTGCGGCAAGAAGCCACGGACGAATCTCCTGGCCTCCGCTAGATTCTCATCTGCCAGTTCCTGGATCTGACTGAAATCCTCCAAGACTTCAGTCTGATGACGCTTCTCAACTGCTCTCTTACCCTTCCGCGCTAAGAGTGATATACCGGCAAAACCCTGGGTCAGGGTGTCGTGAATCTCCGTTGCAATCCGGTTTCTTTCCGCCCTGACGCCTGCCTCATGCTGCCGGGCGGCTAGCTCAGATCGAGCATTAATCAGTTCGAGTGCAATCTTTCGATGTGCTGCTGTCTCTGCGAGAAGCGCCTTGAAAACCATATCGGCAATGATGCCGAGAATCATCGCGATAAGAATCAAGAGGATTATCCCACCAGGAGGCTTCCCGCTGTAGTAAGGCCACACCAGCCAGAGCAGTAAGCCCGTATAAGTACAGCAGATGATTCCGAAGAACCAACGGGGGAAAACTCCGAGAATAAAAAAGGCCAGCGGAAATCCAACCCAAGAGAACCCAAAGGAGAAGTACAGCAGAAAACCCCACACTAAGCTGATTGCAATCGCCCAGAGATAAGCGATCGGCTCGAGCTTCTGCCCGCTCTTCCTCGGAAACCTCTTGTAGTCATATATCAATGCGGCGACATAGAGAATCACGAGGAGCAGTGAAAGCGGGATCCAAATCGGGTCATTATGAAGTTCTTCAAGCCAGATGAGCGTTCCGACCAAACCCGTTATCCAAAGGACCGCGAACCCTATGTGCAAGGTATAGCGCATCAGCTTAATCGCCCGACTTCGACGCATCTCACCGTTGAAAGTATCCAAGTACAGTTCCACTGAATCAGTACTCATCTAGAATCAACACTCCCGGTGAAATCAGCTAAAGACGGCGCCCCCCATTTGCGATGATATTTAATTCTTTCGACAAGAGATCGGCTGCACATAAAGTAGTCGATCCAGAGTTTTCTTAATCGGATTTTATCCAACGTGGACAGCCCTGGCTATGTTTCGGCGGAGTATCAGCTCTTCCTTTCCAGGCATGCCCGCACCTCATCCGATATCGGACCGCGGCGGCGGAGCAAGGTCGGGAAGGTCAGTTCCGAAAATATCTTTGAGCGCCAGCCTGGCCGCGTGCATACCGCTCATCCCATGGACTCCTGGGCCCGGCGTACTGGAGCTGGAGCAGAGGTAAAGGCCTCGAAGAGGGGTTCTCCACGGCGCCCCGCTGAGCACCGGCCGTGCGATCAACTGTCGTAGATTCGTCGCCCCGGACCCAAAATCTCCACCGATGTAATTGACGTTGTATTCAGCCAGCTGAGCCGCAGTGATCGCTTTGCTGTGCAGCACGACGTCCCGGAAGCCGGGAGCGAATCGTTCGATCTGACTCACCACCGCCTCGGTCATATCACGGGTGGAGCCAGCAGGCACATGACAATAGGTCCATAAAACCTGCCGGCCGGCCGGCGCGCGATCGGGGTCGAAGAGACTGGGCTGCGAAACCAGCACATACGGCTTCTCCGGGTGCTCGCCGCGGGCGACCTGAGCTTCGGCATGCGCCATCTCTGCACGAGTGCCGGCGACGTGCAAGGTTCCGGACGAACGAAGCTGCTGATTCTGCCAGGGAACCGGCTCGGAGAGGATGAAATCGACCTTACAAGCGGCGTTGTTGTACCGAAAACGCTGCAAAGCAGCTGAATACCTGGCGGGAAAGCGATTCCCGGCAATAGCGTCCAGGGCTCGCGGAGAGGTATCCGCCATGACGATCTTCGCACCGGAGAGTTCAGCCAGATCCCGAATCCGATGCCCACGGTGAACCCGCCCGCCATGAGCCACGAAGTCCTCCAGCAGGGCGTCCGCTATCCGGGCGGAGCCACCGCGTGGAATGGGCCAGCCCCCGGTGTGCGCCAGGTGTGCCAGCACCAGACCGGCGGCACTGCTTGCCAGTGAGGGCAAGCTACCCACCGGATGAGCGGCCGCCCCGGAGATCAACGCCGGTGCGAGCTCGCCCTTGAAGCCCACGTTCCACCAGGGTCCTCCTTGCCAGAGGGCTCTCAGTCCGAGTGAGATAGCACCTGCGGCGCCGCGGGGAACACCTAATAGGGGGTTGAGCGCGGTAGCCACCACCTGCTCGGTTGTGCGTATCAACGGTTCCATCAGACGCCGGTAGATGGCTCCGTCGACGCCGAGCGAGTCAACGGTACGATCCAGATCTCGGTATGCCAGGGCAGCGCGCCCGCCGTCGAGGGGGTGACCGTAGGACAGCTCCGGAACCAGCCAATCGATTCGTTCAGCGATGCCGAACTCTCGGAAGAAGGGGGAGGCCATCGCCATCGGATGCACCGCGGAGCAGACATCATGCCAATGCCCCGGCTCGATCAATTCTTCGGTTCGGGTGCCGCCTCCGACGCTCTCCCTGGCCTCGTAAAGATCCACCTCAAGACCCGCACGAGCCAGGATGACGGCGGCCGCCAGTCCGTTCGGACCCGAACCGACTACCGCGGCGTCAGTCATCTGGGTGCAGTTCTCGGCTCGACATGGCTCTCTGATAACTCCCTCTCAACCGGATACCTAGATTCTTCCAGGTACGGTCCCGAATGAAAATGAAGTCCACCGCGATCATGGTCAGAGAGAACCAGGGTAAGCCCATCAGCAAGGCGATTCCCAGGTGAAAGGACATCACGCCGATCAATGCGAGCACTCTGGTCGGCCGAGTCAGCAGCATCAGTGGGAAGGACATCTGGATGATGATCGACCCCCAGCTGATCAGGGCCACCAAGGGCGCCCAGTAAGTGAGCAACTGACTCAGCTCGGGCCAGGTGCCGAAGCGGTCGGTCATCAAAGGGTTATAGATCGCATAGCCGGTGGACCAGGGGGTCCCGCCCGCTTTGTAGAGCGCCCCTGAGACATAGACGAAGCAGACTTGTGCGGTCAGAATAATCAACGTCAGGTTGTGAAAGAGGTTTCCGAGCTGCTCATCGAAGATACGCTGCCCTCGCCACTTGCGCACCAGCCAGGGACTTCCCTGCAGTTTTGCCGCCCATTTCTTTCGACGTCGGGCATCGAGCGAAATCCTCGCCGCCGGGTCGGCGAAAAACAGGAAAAGCAGGACGATCCGGTACATATTGTCGCCCTGGTCGCCCAACATGTCGTTGGCTTCGATGAAGGAGACCCAGAGAACGAAGTAGCAGGGCAGCACGAGCTTGAAACGCCAGCCGATCATGAAAAGCACTGAGAGGGCCATCAGCACCAGATAGAGAAAGGTGTACACCGCGTCGTTCAGGATGGCGTCATGAAAAGCACTGAAGATCCAGAGCTTAGGAAAGTCACTTTTGGCCGATGCGGCCTCACCGTTCCAGGCCGAGCCCGGACCGAAACTGTATAACCGAGTGGAGAAGTTGAAAAACAGCAGTCCGAACCCGGTAGCGCCGAGAACGATTCTGGTCATTGCAAGCCCGTAAAGCGATTTCCTGGAATCCAGTAGCCATCCTTCGGACCAGAAATAGCCTCGTTTGACGATTCCTACGACAATGCCGAGGAATTCCTGAAACAGGTTCAGCGCAAACCGACCCAGACCTCGCAGGAAGCCGAGGAGCGGATTACCAGGCCGAGCAAAGGGTGCGTTCTTCGGCGAACTGATTTCGGCGTCCTGCTGCACGAGTGCTGCTTCCCGTTCTTGAAGGGCGCTCATCGTTGAAGCCTGTCGTAAGCAGCCTTGAAGACCTCGGCAAAGTCTTGATCCGATTGTCCAGGAGCAACTTGCAGTCCCCGCCATCCGGTGGTGGCTATCTGCGGGGCTGGAGGCTGAACACCCGGTGTCTTACGGTCCTCGAAGGGAACCACGTTCTGACGCGAGACCTGGAATTGGATCCTGATGACCGAGTTCCCCCAGACAGCGCGAGCAACCTGGGTGGCATATTTGATGACGGTGTTCTCCGAGGCCAGATAGGGAGCGATCAAAGTTGGTGCTCCATATGACTGGAGCTTGTCATTAAGTCGAACCGGCCAATCACCGCCGGTGAAGTAGCTCAAACCCACGATGACCTTATGATCAGCGGTCAGAGCGTCCCACTTCCCCTTGAATTCGGAAGCCAGTTCTCCAGCGCCGATCCCCGCTCTGGGTGGGAACAGATTGTGCCTGATCATCGAGGTTTCAACAGCCGTGGCATCCACCCAATCGGTAGTCTGCTCTTGGCCGTCCTTGGGCAGGATCGCTCGGACTTTGAGCAAATAGTCGCCGTTGATCGGTTCCGGGGCGAAAACACTCCAGGACTGGCCGAACATCGGGATCATGTACGAGGACAGGGTGTCCTGACCGCCGGGGAAGATCTCCCGCGCACTCTTCGAATAAGGTGCGATCCAGAGAAACGAGGCAAATACGTGCCAGATGGTGGCGAGAACCGCCACGATCAGAACACCTCGGATCCATGGCTTCCGAGATTTTCTAGGAATATCAATGCTGACTAGATCAGCCATAAATCTTGCTTTCTTCAACATGACCGCAGAGCAACCGGAGCTGAGGGATCCAGCCAGCAGGCAGTCTTTGAGGGGTCGTTGCCGGCTCTCGGTTGAACCGAGAGCCGGCAATGACGGGGAATTGAGTCAATCCGGCTAGGGACTTAGCTAGCTTCCCTGACCCTTACGACGTCGTGCGCCGAACAGCCAGAGCGCAGCGCCCAGCAGGGCCAGAGCGGCACCGCCGACAACTAGGGGCAAAGTACCGGAAGCACCGGTGTGAGCTAGCCCTTGACCGTTGCCATCGACAGCTGCGCTGCTTTCCGAAACGGGGATGACCTTGAAGCCAACGGCACCCGTGCGGTTGCTGTCAGCCGTCGCAGTCAAGGTGACTGAGTGATCGCCCAGTTCGAGATCTCCGCTATTGAAGCTGAAGAGCACCTGGCCCTGACCATCAGCTACCTTGACGCCCAGATCGATCGGATTGGACCGTAGCACGCCAGCGACTTTCTCACCGGGCTTGAATCCCTGACCAGTGACGGTCAGTTCGGTGCTGGCTCCCTTGATAACCGTCGACTTATCGATGGCCACCTTGATTCCTGAGGAGTTGCCGTTAGCATTCGAATCACTGCTCGCAGTAGAACTGGCACTGGCTGTTGAATCAGCGGTCGCAGTACTAGTGCTATTCGCACCCTTCGCATTGCTCTTCGAATCAGCAGACGCCGACGCCGACGCATTCACATTCGCACCCTTGGAATCCGAGCTACTATTCGCACCCTTGGAATCCGAGCTACTGTCCGCACCCTTGGAATCCGAATCACCCGACGCATCAGCCGAAGCATCAACCGTCGCAGCACTCTTCGCCGCAGCAGAAGCATCACCATTAGCCGCCGCAGAACCCTGAGCATTCGAAGCAGACGCAGCCTTCGAATCAGCCGAACCCACAGCCGCAGCCTGAGCAGAACCACCAGCATCAGCCGAAGCATCCTTCGACGCATCAGCATCCGCAGCAGCCTTAGCCGCAGCCTCCGCATTCGCCGACGCCGCAGCAGAAGCCTGCGAAGAAGCATCAGCCTTCGCCGCCGCAACCGCAGCAGCATTAGCCCTCGAATCAGCAGACGCCGACGCCGACGCATTCACATTCGAAACCGGCTCCCGGACAATGCTCACCGGATAGTCTTCGACCTCGCCCTGACCAGCATAGTTTCCCAGCGGACTAGGATTTGTCTGGCTTGCGTCGTAGACCCGAAGCCGCAGATAGGTTTCATCAGTTCCGGCTGGCGCAGAGCTGGACTTAACAATTCCGCCTCCCAGATCCCAGGAGAACTCAGGAGTCTGCGCACCGGTCTTACCCGAAAGGGAGACAACTTTCCGTTCGCTATCATCGAATTTTCCGTCACCGTTGACATCGAGCCAAGCTGCCACGGTCACATTCTGCGCCGTGCCGATGGTGACAGTGGGTTTGATCGAGAAGGTCTTCGCCTTTTCGGGAACGCTCTGATCACCGCTGAGCGCATCATCCTGATCACCCCGGGCATCGTAGGGTGCGTCCTCAGCACCATTGACAATAGGACGTCGAGCATCAGCCTCACCGGTGATCTCAGTACCCAGAGCAACCGCATTCTGGTCGATCAAGGAGCGCGGGCCGTTCCCTGCGAGAGTGGTTCCGTAGGATTCGGGGGCGTCACCGAAGTCATTGGAGACCACGTAGCCTGCCGCGTCTGTGATCGGAGCGGCAATATTAGCAACCTGCTCACCAGTGAAGGTTCGCTTATTGTCCGAGAGGGCTTTGAGATCATCCCGTTCACTGACGCCGGCCGCCGGTGGCGTCATCTTGCTGAGATCGATCTTGAAGACCCTTGACGAGGAAGATTGCCACTGCGGTGAATTCACCACATACATGAAGCCATCGGAATCGAAGAAGATGCCTTTGTTATAGCCCGGGCCGTCATTGACCACCTGGTTCGCGGAAACTTGCCACCAATCACCGTCGACAGGGCTGGCACCCTGCACATAGACATAGCCTTTGTGCAGGTAGTAAGTACGACCATCGACCGGGTTCACCGCCCAGTCGTATTGATAGCCGCCGTCAACATTGCGCGCGCCCTCGACAATGTCCTGCGCGGTGATCAGGCCGTAGTTCCCTTCACCCGTGCTCGGATTGACATCGATCTTGGAAAGGTTGATGGAAATGGCGCCGGTCGCAGAACTGGTGGTAGCCACCACATATTTCTGCGTTTCAGGGTTATAGCTGCCAATAGCGATGTAGGCATTGGAGAAGGTGCCATTGAGGCTCGTCACACCAGCCAGCTTCCACGTCTCCCGAAGATCAGCGCGCTTGATGATCGCTCCAGTGGAAGGATTGATGACCAACAGATTGTAGAGTCCGCTGGCGCTGGTCTCGAAGGCGTAGAGCACCTTGCGTTTCGGGTCGTAAGCCAAGCCGTCATAACCATTGGCATACGGCTCACCGATCTTGGTGTTGAGACCGGTCAGCGGATTGATCTGGTAGAGCTGCGTGTTCTTGTACTGCTCCGCGGCATTGACCGGCCCCGAGCCGTAGAAGTAAGACTTGGCATCAAGCTGGACAGCGCGCTGCGCGGCTGGGAGATCCCAAATAGCAGCAGAGGCCAGTGCAGCACCCCCCAAAACCAGACCCGGCGCTAATAAAACGCCGGTTAATGCAGTAGCAAAACATCTGCCTCTTCGACGTATTCCCTTATTTCGATTCATTAGGTGGAGATTCCTATCTCTCATATCTTCTGAATGAATCCTTTCGAAAAAGGATGCTTCCAAAATTTCGTCGTTCGTCATACCAGCATCGGTCAGGGACCTTTGCATTGTGGCGGGAATGAAAACACAGCCTTACAACAAACCCGCCCATGCGCCTCCCACCGGTCGGCGGAGGACATAACGAACAATATAGACATAGAAAAGAGAGGTAATTCAGGGAGAGAAGTTCGCTCGGCCCGCCCTACTGGTCTGCGCTGCCCCTTAAAGCGAAGACCAGCGAGCAGACGCGAGGACCTGCCGGGCAAAGCCGATCGGCAGGCTGCCCACCCCGTGGAAGCGAGTAGAAAACTCTCATAATCCGCGCTTTACAAGGGAACTCGATCAACCGGAATCCATGCCAGCAAGCGCTCTCCACAAGTTCCGCAACGCCCACGCGAAGCAGCCGGGGGCGGCCGCCGTGAATTCGACCCTCGATGAATCCACTCCAAGATCATGAGGGGGAACTGGCTGAGAATCAACCGTTTATACGGTGCGCTCTAGAACTTAAGGATGATTCATAAATATATACTGCCTCAGCAGATGAGGTCCGAATTATCTAGTCCAAGAGGCGTAAAAATCACTCCGCACAAAAGGTGATTAAGATCAGAACACTAGTCCCGTAACTGAAACCTGCGTTAGTCACTGAGTGATACTGGAAAAATGCTATTCATGATGAAGCCACTACACCAAGGAATCCCTTCGAACC
Organism: Psychromicrobium ferritrahens; assembly: GCF_043789415.1. Taxonomy (NCBI): domain Bacteria; kingdom Bacillati; phylum Actinomycetota; class Actinomycetes; order Micrococcales; family Micrococcaceae; genus Psychromicrobium; species Psychromicrobium ferritrahens. The sequence continues at coordinate 1,672,090 of NZ_JBDLLW010000001.1, forward strand.
TCTCAGCTTCGGGAAGACTTCCGGGCAAAACAATATCGGGCAAAGAATAGAATCCTTCAATCACCCGACTCAACTGGCTTGAGCCATCGAAGATCCTGATCCACCGGGCATCAGGCTAAACCGCACTGAAGCATCCAGCTCAACGCTGGATGCTTCAGTGCATGGGCTCAGTCGGGGCAGCAGAATCCGCGCCAGGCACCGTGCCAGGGCGAACCGGGGTAACCGGAGCAGTCATGGCCGCCGCGGATTCGAAGGGGCTTGGACGGAGTTGACTCGGCACCCTTGCCCACGATGTTCTGCGCTGAGACGGAGAAGACGTAACTGCTCCCCGTCGATAAGCCGTTCACCGTGCAGCTAGTTTTATTGCCAGGGGCCTGGCAACTACCCACCGGTTTCGACTTTCCAGCGATCCTGGCCACCGCCGTGTACCCCGTCAACGCGGTGTTCCCGGTGTCGACGGGAGCCTTCCAGCTGACCCGAGCGGCTGAGGAACCCGAGGCTGTCGCCGCTGCTGCGGTCGGAGCGCCGGGCACGGTGAGCCGCACCTGCCCGTCGTCATACACCGAGCTGTACATCGGCACCACCGAAAGCGAAGTGACCGTCGAGGAGCCGCTATCGGAGAACAACGACACCTTATTGCTGCTCTCCGAGGGGTAAATGAATTCAGTGAAAGCCTGCTCGCCACCGTTGACCAGCACCTCAACCGAAGAGGTGTCGATCAGGATGTCGAAGCTGACCTTTCCATTGATCACCCGGACCGGGGTGGAGGACGGTGTGTTGAAGCGATCCGAAGGAATCAGCCCAGACTTGCTGCGGTCGATGAAGACCGAGCTGGTCGCCGGATCGAAGCCGATCTTCGTGCCCTCGGTCGCCGAGCTTCGTACCACGATGCCCGACTTCCCGGCTCCCGGCGTCAGCGAAAACCGAATCCGCTGCTGAGTGCCTGAGGCGGTCTCGGGCAAAGAAACCGCTCCGGTGACCGTAGTCGAAGCAGCGTTATAAGCCGCGAAGGTCTTTTCATAGCTCGAAAGCTGAGAGGCAAAGGATTGAACCAGTGTTGGCACCCCATTGACGGTTTTCAGGTTGAGCTCACGGGGCATCGTGAAGCTGCCACGCCAAGGAGAGGTGGGGCTGGAGAAAGCCTGACCCATCCAGCCAACGAAAATCCGCTTGCCGTCCGGTGCGGCATTGTAGGTATTCGCCGCGTAATTATCGGTGCCGAAATCAAGCCGGTGCGTGTCGTAGTGAATGGTCGGTGGAACAGGCTTATCGCCCGTGACGAAATGATCGGCCATGATGTGCCCGTACCCGCCGCGATTATTGTCGATGATCTCCAGATGGGCCGTTCGTCCGCGATACTGTGAAACATTCCAGTTCGCCCAGTTCATCGTCTCGCTATTGGGTCCGGTAGTCGACAGGACCGTCTGACCGTCGATCACCAGATTGACAGAGGTCTCGGTCGAGCGCGGCAACGCAGGCGTGGTGCTCGCAACGACGTCGTCGATCCAGATCGCTCCCCAGAAGTCGGTCCTATTGTCGACAACCTTCAACTGAGCGCGCTTTCCCTGATAAGCAGTGACATCCCAGCTTCGCCAGTCGGTGAGATGATCTCGCTTACCGGTCTCGCTTTTCACCACGGCGCCGTCCACCAGCAGCTGGACGGCTAGATCCGGGCCGTCTCCGCCGCCAACTTTGAGATCGATGTACGGCGAGTCAATGGTGAAAGCTGGCGAGGTCAGCGAACCCGTGACGGCGTCGCTACCTTCCGGGGTGTAGAAAGTGCTCAGAAATCCTTTTCCGCCGTAGCCCCAGGCGACATTCTCCCCTTGATGAGGCGATGCCGGTTGAGAGGCCGGATTGAGACCACCGGTGCCCGTCCAGCCTTCGTCAGCGAGGGTCTTCCCAGCGGGAGTCTCGAAATCGAAGATCGTCCGGCTGCCTTCTGGAGCGAGTCCGCTCCCGGTGCCTGCTTCACGAGGATGATTACCGCCACCGAGCAAGAAGCTGAGGTAGCTGGAATTGATCACGAAGTTGGGTGAGACGAGGCTGCCAACCGCTGAATCCGTGCCGAGATAGCTGTTTACCAGCCCACGACCAGCAAAACCGCTGACAGCTTGCTGCTGCGGTAAGGCACCAGTGGCTGGTGCCGTGCCGAAAGGCCCGCCCGCCGGGCTAACCTGATCATTCGTCACCTTCCAGCCCTGATAATTGCCACTCTCAAAATCCCATAGAGGCGCATTCGGTGGCACCGCAACGGGCTGAGCCGGATCCTCCTTGAAACTCGAGCCATCGAAGTCTCCGACGATATAGGACTGCTGAGAAGCTGAAGTGCTCAGCGCGATCACCCATTTGGTGCGCGAATCATTCCCGTCGAGTTTGATCGGGTAAAGATCCGGGCACTCCCAGAAACCACCCACCGTATTCGAAGTGAAGGTGCTCATATAGGTCCAGGTCTTCAGATCCGATGAACGATTCAGGATCACCCGGGAGGCATCAGCCTCAACCGCTGCCATCACCCAGTAGCCGGTGCTCTGATCGCCGTACCAGAAGACCTTCGGATCCCGATAGTCATTGCGTCCTCGATCATTGACCGGGTTACCCGAGTACTTCGTCCAGGTTTTTCCCTCGTCGAGACTGTACGCCAGGGACTGCGCCTGCCGATTGCCGTGAACCGGATCATTCTGATAGGCGCTGGTGTAGATCGCGACCATCGGGGGATTCTCTCGTGTGCCGAAGCCTGTGGTGTTGTTCCAGTCGATCACTGCCGAGCCCGAATAGATGAACTCATTGGCGGTGTTGGGAATGGCTACCGGCTGCTCTTTCCAGTTGAGCAGATCGGTGGAGGTGGCATGCCCCCAGGACATATTGCCCCATTGATCACCCTGCGGATTATGTTGATAAAACATGTGATAGGTGCCCTTGTAATAGAGCATTCCATTGGGGTCGTTCACCCAGTTCTTGGCTGGCGAGTAATGCAGATGCTGCCGGTAAGGCTCGTCTCCGACATTCGGAGAGGCGGCCTGCGCCACTGACACATTGACCCCGAAGGTCATGGTCAGCGCGACGGTCGTCACGGTGAGGTAGTTCAGGAAGGTTCGTTTTCTCGACATTGAGCTAATTCCCTTGTGATCGGAAGTGCCGTGGTTAGAGGTGGTAAATCTGGACGGCGAGCGCAGACTACTCGGTTTTCGCCCCCGTCATAATTGCTACTGCGTCAGTCATCGAATGCGATTGAGGGGTGATGGTTGCCGCCCGCTTGCCCAGTCGCTGGATATGAATGCGGTCGGCGACGTCGAAGACGTGCGGCATATTGTGGCTGATCAGGATCACCGGAGTCCCCTTATCGCGGAGCGCACGGATCAGTTCGAGTACTTGATTGGATTCTCGGACGCCGAGTGCCGCCGTCGGTTCGTCGAGCACGACGACCTTGGAGCCGAAGGCAGCGGCACGGGCCACAGCAACGGCCTGGCGTTGCCCGCCCGAGAGGTTCTCCACCGGGACCGTGACGTCCTGCAGAGTGGAGATGCCCAGGTCAGTGAGACTCTGGCGAGCAGCCTCGCGCATCCGTTTGGTATCCATCATCCGGAAAACGGATCCCAGGATCCCCTTCTTCCTCAGCTCCCTGCCGAGGAAGAGGTTGGAAGCGACGTCGAGAGCAGAGGACACTGCGAGGTTCTGATAGACCGTCTCTATCCCCGCGGCGCGGGCATCCTGAGGACGTTTGAAGCTGACCGGGTTCCCATCGAGGAAGATCTCGCCTTTATCCGGAACCTCAGCACCCGTCAGACACTTGATCAGGGTTGACTTGCCCGCGCCGTTGTCGCCGATGATGGCGAGCACTTCGCCGGGATACAGCTCAAGGCTGACCCCATCGAGACCGACCACCCGGCCGAAGGTCTTCACGAGGTTCGAGGCGCTGAGCACCGCCGTGCGCGGCCCAGCGGATCCGGCGCTCTCCGCCAGCTGGGGAACAGTCATTTGCGTACCTTCCGAATCCATTGGTCCACTGAAACAGCCACGATGACGAGAACTCCCACGGCCAGGGTCTGGTACAGCACATCCAGGCCGGCAAGCGATAAGCCATTCCGGAAGACCCCGACGATCAACGCACCCAGCAGGGTTCCCCAGACCGTGCCGCGGCCACCGAAAAGGCTGGTACCACCGATCACCACGGCGGTGATCGAATCCAGGTTCAGATCGACGCCGGCATTGGGGCTCGCCGCGTTACTGCGACCGATCTGAATCCAGGCTCCTAAAGCGAGGATCGCGCCGGCAGCGAGATAGACGCTCAGTAGCACCTTATTGACTGGAATACCCGCCAACCGTGCTGACTCCTTATCGTCGCCGACGGAGTAAACATGACGCCCCCAAGCTGTTCTGCCCAGGATGAAGGCCAGAAGGATGTAGAGAAGCAGCATGATGATCACACCGAAACTGATCCGAACCCCTACCACCTCAAAGGTCTGACCGGTGAAGGTCAGCAACTTGGGCATATTCGTGCCGCGAACCGTGGCACCGTTCGAGTACAGCAGGGTTAGCGCAACGAAGACGTTCAGGGTACCGAGTGTGACGATGAACGGTGGTAGCCGCAGCACGGTGACCAGCAGTCCATTGAGCGCTCCGGCGGCCAAGCCGACAACCAGGCCGACAACAAGCGCAAAAGGAGCAGGTAAGCCGTTATTCGTCGCGCTCTGCGCAATCACCATGGAAGTCAGTACCATCACCGCGCCGACCGAAAGATCGATGCCAGCGGTCAGAATCACCAGGGTCTGGGCCACCGCGAGGGTGCCGACCACGGCGACCTGCTGAGTGATCAGTGAGAGATTCGACGGCGCCAGGAAGCGATCATTGAGCAAGCCGAAGACGATGACAGCAAGTACCAGGACGATTGCCGGGCTGAGCGCGGGGAAGCGATGCAGCGTATGACGAATACGATCGAGCGGCGTGCGCCGATCGAGAAAATTTGACGCGAGATCGACTGTGCCTGGTGAGGTCAGTGAACTATTGTCTGGCAGACTCACAAAAACTCCTTTTGCTTCTTAGCAGTGAAGCCGAAACGGCTGGCTGCGGGCAAGGTTCTCAGAGCCGACCGCCCGCAGTCAGCCACTCAGCGCGAAGTCTAGCCCCAGCAAACTTTCTGAGCCGCGGCGCTGTCAATGCTCTTCACTCCGTCGACCGGCTTATCGGTCACCAGTGCTACCCCGGTATCGAAGAAGTTCAAACCGGCGCTCGTGGTCGGCTTCTCCCCTCCCTTGGCAAGCTTGGCGATCGCCTCGACACCGAGCTTGGCCATCTTCACCGGATATTGCTGGCTGGTGGCACCGATGACGCCCTCTTTGACGTTCTTTACCCCGGCACAACCGCCGTCGATCGACACCAGCAGCACGTCTTTTTCTTTGCCGACGGCCTGCAAGGCTTGATACGCACCATAGGCGGCGGGTTCGTTGATGGTGTAGACCACATTGATATTGGGGTTCTTCGACAGCAGTGTCTCCATAGCGGTACGACCGCCGTCTTCATTGCCCTGAGTAGCCTCATTGCCGACGATCTCGTAGCTGCCCTTGGAGTACGAACCGGTTTTCGCTTCATCTCCGTTGACGTTCTTATTGGCGACGTCGATTCCCATTCCGGTCAGGAAGCCCTGATCGCGGCTGTAGTCGACCGAGACCACTTTGTCGCTGAAGAGGTCAAGCAGCGCAATGGTCGCTTTCTTGCCCTTCAGCTGGGCGGCCGTCCATTCACCGATTGCCACCCCCGCCGCGTGGTTGTCAGTGGCGAAGGTGATGTCCACCGCGTCGGCCGGGTCAGGAGCGGTGTCCAGGGCGATCACGAAGAGCCCCGCATTGCGAGCCTTCTGAATGGCATCGACCACTGATGGACCATTGGGAGTGATCAGAATGCCTTTGTCGCCCTTGGAGATGGCGTTCTCAATCGCTTGGATCTGAGTGTCCTCGTCACCATCAGCTTTGCCAGCGGCCAGGGTGAGATCCACTCCCTGCTCCTGAGCCGCGGTCTTTGCGCCGTCCTGCATTGCTACGAAGAACGGATTCGTGGTGGTTTTGACGATCAGGCTGACGCCGACCTTGCCGCCGGACTCTCCGCCGGTGCCGCCGTCATTAGCACTCGAACAAGCTGTTAGACCCAGCCCGGCAAGCACTGCTATTGAACTGATGGCGATGATTCGCTTTCCTGAGCTACTGCGAGTCTTGGTTTTCAACATTGAAGGTTCCCTTGACGAGGCTAGGCATAAACTGTGGACAACGGTGTCATAAGAAGTTTTAGACCATTGATCCCCACCAAGTCAAGCCTTATGGCTGACAACCCAACTTCCAGCTGACACCGTTAGCAGGGGATTTTTCACTGGCGGTCACGGTGACTGCCGGGGCAACCCCCGCACTTGCACAATAGCCTAGACGCTTTAAGCTTCAATTGCTCGAATTTCTCCCGAACCCCGGGCAATCAATCGAGTGGGAACCACTTCAGAACGCGCGGGCGAATTATCGCCCTCTAGCCGCTCGAATACTCGTTGAGCCGCCAGCTGGCCGATCCGGTAAGGGTCCTGCGCCACTACTGAAACGGCCGGGCTAAGTGCGTCCGCGAGCAAGAAATCATCAAAGCCGATCAGAGCCACCCGATGACTCGCATTGATCTCGCGCAGCGCCCGAACAGTGCCGACAGTGATCAGGTTCTGACTGCTGAAGATCGCCGAAGGAGGATCTTCTCCGCTCATCATCTCGAGGACTCGGCGGCGGGCCGCCTCTTCATCGTTCAGATCTTCGATCATCGTGGCTAGCCCAGTGGAGACTCCGGCCTTCCCCAGCTCCTGAAGAAAACCCCGGTGCCGCTGCTTTTCGGTCCAGATATTCTTTTTGTCACCCAGAAAGGCGATCCTGCGATGGCCGCGCTCGAGCAAGTGACGGGTGGCCTGAGCGGCGCCGTTGACGTTATCGCTCACCACGGAGTCCGCTTCGAGACCGATGGGTTCACGATCGATGAACACCATGGGGGTGCCTCGCTCGAACTCAGGGAACAGATAGGCCTGAGTCTCGGTGGCGGTGGTGAGGATCAAACTATCGACGCGACGTCGTAAAAAGGTTTCGACGATGCCCCGTTCCCGGACTGCCTCTTCATCGAGGCTCGAGGCGAAGACAGCGGTGCCGCGAGCCATCGCTTCATCTTCCACCGCGCGATGGATCATGCCGTAGAAAGGGTTGGCGACGCTTCCCACCAGCAAGCCCAGAGTATGGGTTCTCCTATCGCTGCGCCGCATATTACCGGCCTGAAAATCAGGCCGGTAATCGAGCTGCTTAGCTGCTGCCTGGACTTTTCGGATGGTCGCTTCAGAGACATTGGGTTCTTCATTGATCACCCGGGAGACCGTTTTGAGGCCGACGCCGGCCAGCGCCGCGACCTGGCGCATCGTGGCTCGCTGCCTGATATTTGTCCGTTGCGTGAAATCCTTTGAGAGAGACGTCATCAGGATTCCTCACATTCAAAGTTCTCTTAACTTGATACGGACTAAACGATCAAATATCGACGACACCGTTGTCAACAACACGGGACGCTAGCATGATCTATTTCAATAATCTACAGCGATGAGATCACAAACCTGCAACTGAAGTTCCCTCAAGCGGGGTCACGAAATTCATCATGCAAGAAATAGAGGTGAGTCATTGCCGCCCCTATGGAGCCGCTCTGCCTCCATTCAGCAACTTCTTGTCAGCAGATCTCAGCCCCCGCGATAGCTGCCCTCAGTTCGACCCGGAGGCCTACGACTGCTCGGTTCAGGCGCTGATTGCCTGCGCGGAAATCCGGAGCATTTGTCACAACACTGAATAAGAATTAAATATCCTCCGCTGGAAAAATTTGAATCTCTGGAGACGATAGCTCGATTTCCTTCAGGGAAATATTCCTGAAAAGAAAAATAAATACCATGAAATGGACCAAAACAAACAAAAAATAATATCTCTTTCGAATCGCTAAATACAAGAATTTAGTTTCTGCTTCCATCTTCATCGACATCACGCTCAAGACACCAGACCTCATCCACCCTGCCGCGCCGCCCAGGAGAACCACTCGAAGCTATTCAAAGCTGAATCCATTCGCGAGCCTCAGCTCCGCCAGCTTCGCTCGAGCACTCCCTGGGGAGGCACAGCTCTAGCGTCCGCGAAGTGCTGAGAATCCGCATCTCACGTCTACTTCCTCCCATTAGTCCCTCTGAAAGAGTTTCAACGAAGATCGATATATATCGCATTTGGATGATTTTTACTGCACCTTAAGCACGATTTCACAGCTCGTCTCGATACTTTATCGACGACGATTGGTAGCTTTTAGTTGTTTTGGAGCGTTGCGTGGTTTGTTTGACTGTTTTATGCGTATTATGCGGGGGGTTGGTGTTTTGTTTGGTAGGTGGAGGTTTTTGTGGTCAAAGTTAAGAGTGTTTTGGCTTGGCTGGGGTCCACGGCGGGTGTGGAGTTAGGATTTGCCCCGCATATTGCGGGCAGGCTTTTTGGATTATTAGGAGGCGACGAAGTCGCGGTAGCCGAAGTCGGTGCAAAGCTGTCTGCCGCACAGCGGGCTGGGCAGGTCATGTTGCCCGACCCCCTGCCCGTAGTGCCCGCCGTTCTGGATGCTGTGGGCGACGTCGTGGACGGACTCACTGAAACCGAGCGAGCGGTGTTGTTACGAGCCGGGGTGGCAGTATTTCGAAAGACCCCGGTATTGCTGAATGCCTGTGGCCTCGGCATGGCCGAAGTAGCTTCGGGGCAAGTAGCTGTGCTGCTGCGTTTTGTCGCCGGTGGTTTCTCCTTCGTCGATCAGCGAGTACGTGCAGTGGTGCACGAACAAGCCAGCTTGAGTGAACGAAGCACCGCGCACGGTGATCTCTACCGAGCTTTTCAAGCCGCGGGCGAAGCCGAGATAGCGAATTGGCATCGCACCCTGAGTGCTGTCGAGGGCGAGCAGGACGTCACTGCAGGCTTACTGGAGTTGGCCCGCTCGGCGCTCAAGCGCGGCAAGGCCGACTGGGCTCATGCGGTGAGCCGAGAAGCAGCCTGCCGGGCATCCGCTGAATTAGCCGACGAAGCACGGCTCCTAGCGGCGGAAACCGCTCTACAGTCCGGTTGCTTGCTCGACGCAATGCATTGGGCCTCCTCCTTGACCTCAGTGCCGAGCACTCCGGCATTTCGGGATCCGGTTTCTGGCACTCCAACCCCCGGCATCCCGATCACGGTTTCCGGAAGTCAAACCGCGGATTCAATGGTTCAGCCCTCGACGCTAGCCTCAAGCGTGCTGACAGCCCAGCCTTCAGCCGATGAGCCGATCTCCAGCGAAGCGGAAGAATTGCTGAGTTATCTGGACGATTTCGTCACCGGGAGGCTGCCTAAGGCGCTGATCGAGAATCTTGAGCATTCCGAGAATTCAACGAGCAGTCTGACGATTGAATATGAGCGCGCCGCTCACGCATTCCGACTCGCTGAGAAAGATGCTTTTGAACCCGCGATAAAACTTCTGGCGGAGGAAAGCGATCTGGCGAGCTCGGTTTTATCGTTGGATTGGTCCGACTGGTCCGGCTGGCCTGATATTCCGACGCCGATCGGAGCTGCGGTACGTGGAGTGGCCCGCGCTTTGGTTTATTACTGGGCCGGGAACCTCAGGGCCTCCGAGGTGGAGCTTTCTCGCGCAGCTTTGAGTTATCCGGTGGGCTCCATCTTCGGGCGAATCGCCTGTCAGCTGGCCCGACGGCTGGATATCGACATCAGAGGCACGGTCGGACCGCTCGCCGAGACCCTGACTCAGGATTCTCCGTTCACGCCCGTGGGCCGGATCGGCTCTTTACTCGATCGGGCGGTGCTGACCTACCTTCAAGGTCGTTCTTCAGAGTCGCAAAGTCTCTTGGCCTTCGCAGCGGAACGAATCGATCCGCGGGCGCCCCGGGTATATCTGCCGCAATTGGACAGCCCGCTGGATTTCGCGGATTCCGTGGTGGTGGGTCGTTCCGAACGGCAGCGCGAGTTCTGCAGGCTACGAAGCAAAATCTCGGTCAGTACCCTTGAGGACCTGCTGGCCTTAGCTGCTGATTGCGTGAAGCTCAGCCGTGGACAAGTCTCTGCTTTTGAGCGAGGACGCACCGAGCTGGAATTGGGCAGGGCCTTCGATCAGCACGATCAGCACGAGCTGGCCAAAGGACATTTCCTGATTGCCTCCTACGCTTTCGAGGAAGCCGGCGCAAGGGCTTGGCGGGCGGCGGCGGATCGTGAACTAGTCACTTCTCAGCAGCAACCTCAAGGCCTGACTCGACCGGAGCCTCTCTCCGGCGCCCTCCCGGCAGAGGCCTCTCACAACGCCGAAACCGAAGTGCTGCCGGAGTGGACTAAAAACCTCACCGAACGTGAAACCGAAGTGGCAAGGCTGGTGGCAACGGGTTTGCCCAATCGCGAGGTCGCCCATCAACTTCACCTCTCGGTGCGCACCGTGGAGGTGCATTTGAGCCGGATCTTCGCCAAACTGGGGTTGCGCTCGCGGGTTGAACTCACCATTCAGGCGCACCATAAGAACCCCAACCCCTGAGGGCGAATACGCAGCAAAGGTAAGTGTTTTCACTTATTTTTGGCAGTAGTCTGAGCGGATTCTATGTGGATTGTACGGACGACGGGGTTCTTTCCGCTCCCTATTCTGAGGGGAACCGGTTCGGACCTCCGTTGCCGGTCCATCGAAAAGAAGGTCGGATATGTCTAAAAACGTGAAGAAGCATCTTCCGCTGCGGACCACTTTGATCGCGGTTATGGCAGCGTCACTGCTTGGAGTTGGCGTTGTTGCCACCAGCACCGCCGCCCCGCAGGCACAAGCCGCAGCAGTAGACCCCACGGTCAATGGATACCGCAATGTCGGGTATTTCCCGCAATGGGGCGTTTATGCCCGAGACTTCAAGTTGAAGAAGCTACAGGATTCAGGTGGAGCTTCAAAGTTGACTCACCTGAACTATGCCTTCGGCAACATCCACTATCAGGATCTAACCTGCTTCATCGCCAATAAAGCGCAGGGAGATGGACCCAACGGTTCAGACGGTGCTGGCGACGCCTGGGCTGACTTCGGCATGGGGTACACGGCAGATAATTCGGTGGCCGGAGTCGCTGATACCTGGGATCAGAAACTGGCCGGATCATTCAATCAGCTCAAGCAACTGAAGGCTAAGAACCCCAACCTCAAGACCATGATCTCCATCGGTGGATGGACTTGGTCCAAGAACTTCTCCCTCGCTGCAGCAACCGATGCTTCGCGTAAGAAGCTCGTTTCCAGCTGCGTGAACTTGTACTTGAAAGGCAACCTTCCGGTGATCGACGGACGCGGCGGCGATGGCGCGGCGGCGGGGGTCTTCGACGGCATAGATATCGACTGGGAATGGCCCGGCTCGAATAACGGCAACACCGGCAATCACGTGGATACAGTGAATGATCGTGCGAATTTCAAGGCTCTGCTGCAAGAATTCCGCACTCAACTCGATGCCCTCGGTGCCCAGAACGGTAAGCACTACGAACTGAGTGCATTCCTGCCGGCGAATCCAGCTGATATCGCATCCGGCGGCTGGAATGATCCGCAGCTCTACAACTACCTGGACTTCGGCAATATCCAAGGCTACGACCTCTGGGGCGCTTGGGCACCGACCATGACCGGCCACCAGGGAAACCTGTATGACGATCCTCAGGACCCTCGCCCGGCAGCGCAGAAGTTCAGCGTGGATAAAGCCGTCAAGGCCTACCTCTCCAACGGCGTCCCAGCGAAACAACTGGGAATCGGCTTGGCGATGTACGGCCGCGGCTGGCAAGGTGCACCGAGTTCGACGCCGTGGGGTTCCGCCACGGCGGGTGCGCCCGGGAAGTATGAGACCGGCATCAATAACTACGACGACATCAAGACCGTCGGCACCGATTATTACAACTCCGCTATTGGAGCAGCCTGGCGCTCCGACGGAAATCTCTGGTGGAGCTACGATAACGCTCAAACCGTGCAGCAGAAGGCCAACTACATCGCTTCCAAGGGCCTCGGCGGCGGCATGTGGTGGGATCTCTCCGGAGATAAGAGCTTCGAACTCGGTTCCGTTCTGGTGAACACGCTGAAGGCCGCTCCCTCGGGCCCGATCACGAGTGATCCGACGACGCCGACAACTCCCCCTACCACACCACCAACCACGCCTCCGACGACGCCGCCCACCACACCGCCCGCCGGCTGTGCTGGGTTGCCGACCTGGTCAGCGACCGCGACTTATGTCAAAGATGATCAGACCACCTACCAGGGCAAGAAGTGGAAGGCCAAGTGGTGGACTCAGAATGAAGCGCCAGGCGCCAGCGAATGGGGCCCCTGGGAAGATCTGGGTAGCTGCTAACCCCGCGACCCAACCATCGTGAAGATCGCGGTGGCAGCGCTGCATCCGCAGCGCTGCCACCGCTTTCATGTCCGGCACGAGGTTTCAGACCCCGGAACTCCGGTCACGTCGTCATCCGGAGCACTGCTCGCCGTCCCCGGGAACTAGTAGTAATAGGCTGATCACTGCGGCTACCGAAACTCAGCGCCGCAGCAATCCCTTCACCGGAGAGATGAAAACCATGAATGAAGAACAAGTGCGGCAAGAGCGGTTCGCCCGTGGGAAGCGCATTCTCGATGCGATCGACGGCGACGTCGGCAACCGGGTGATCGAATCGCTCGCCGATATAGCTCCCGAGCTGGGGCATCAGATCGTGGCCTGGGGTTTCGGGGAGATCTATGCCCGGCCCGGTTTGGAGCCACGAGACCGCCAGCTGGTCACCCTCGGCATGCTGACCGCCCTCGGCGGATGCGAGCCCCAGCTGGAAGTCCACATCAACGCCTCGCTGAACGTTGGGCTGACGCCGGAGCAGATCGTGGAAACGTTGCTGCACACCTCAGGTTATTGCGGCTTCCCTCGTGCTCTGAACGCGGTGGCTGTGGCTAAGAAGGTCTTCGCCGAACGAGATCTGCTGCCACTGAACTAGAGGAGGGCAGCCGATTCAGCCATTCGCCGAGTCGCCCTGGGAGGAAGCCGCCTCCCGGCGTGCGACGGAGATCAGCGTCCAGCCGAGCAGCATGAAACAGGCCAGCCAGAGACTGGGCAAGCCGAAGTAGTGATAGCTGTTCGCTCCCGCGATGGCCCCTACGCTGATCATCGCCCACAGGGTGAGATAGCGCAGCCAGCTGGTTTTGGAGCCACCGGTCAGCGCATTGCTGAGATGCTGACCCAGTTTCACTAAGGTCCCGGTCATATAGGTCAAGCCGATGCTGACCTCACCGTTTCTGGTGTAGGAGGTGTTCGTCGCTCCCATTGCGGCGGCCAGCAAAGGCGGCGTCAATGCTTCACTGGATGGCCAGAGCCCGAGAATCGAGGCGGCAAGCAGCAGCACGGTGGCCACGGTGAGCGATCGGGTGCGCTGATTCGTAGTCCGCCTGCGGCTCAGCAGCGTGCCGACCACCACACCGAGCACGAAAAACCCCACTAAGCCCAGTGCGAGCGCAGCCCCGGTGAAGGAACCTCGGGCAAGATCGGCGCTCGCTCGAGTGCTGTTGCCGCTCATGAAGGAAACGAAATATCCGCCCAAATGGAGGTAGGCCACGGCGTCGATGAAGCCAGCTATTGCGGAGAGCCCAGCCGCATAGAGCACTCCACGCCAAGGCAAGGAAGCAGCCACTATCGGCCCTCCCAAGAGTACGCTGCGGCCGCAGTGGGTACCTTCATGAGACTTTTTCCTCGTCGTCTCGGCCTCGCAAGGCAGAACTGTCCGGCGACTGCACGGCTGGCGCCACTGCCCGAATAACGAGCTAACCCTACCAAAGAGGATCGAATCGGCTTTGCCTTGGGCCGCCGAGCAAACAGCTCAGCGGCCTAAGGATCCGAGGTGCTCCAGCTGCCCGGGCTGCAGCAGAATGAGCCTGCTTTCCAGACCGGCCTCACTCATCGAACTCCTGACCTTCTCCGGACCTTCGGTAAAGTGCTGCCAGCCCTCCGTGTGCACCGGAACCACGCTGGCCGCGGGGAAGATCTCTGCTAATCGCACGACTTCCGCCGAACCCAGGGTGAGCGGTGCGCCGTCGAAAAGGGCTGTTCGGGCGGCGCCCGCGAAGACGATCACCAGGCCGGTATCTGGGAATCTCCGAGAGATCTCGGCGGCCAGCTCGAGCGAAGCATTGTCTCCCGAGACATAGATGGTAGGCCAACCCTGAGCTTCCAGAACAAATCCGCTGACCTCTCCGGTCAGCACTTCGGCACCACTGGGTCCATGCAGCGCCGGCACCGCGGTCACCGTCACCGGAACGGCAGCGCTGAGCACCACCTGCTCCCAGGACCTCAGCCCATGGACCCCCGGGATCCGGTCGGCCGCCGCACTGGTACTGAGGATGAGTCCGGCATGACTCAGGAACTTCCGCCCACTGCGATCCAGGTTGTCTGGGTGCTGATCGTGAGAAAGCAGGACGACGTCGACGGCTCCCAGCTCTTCAGCCGAGATGGCGGGGCCGGCGAGCTTGACCAGAACTCGTCCGCCGCCCAGTGGATACTCACCGGGAGGATCGAAGGTGGGATCGGTGAGGAAGCTCAACCCCGCATAGCCGACTAGGATCGTCGGACCGCCAAGGTACGTCAGAGTAGGCCATTGAAGGTGCTGAGAGGAATTCATATGACTACTCTGCCCGCGGAGCTGATGGGGATACAGTGGCCTGAAGGACATTTAACAATAAGATTGGGCCATGATGCTCCATCGACCTCATCATCTCGCCGTTCTTGCGATGCCCGGAATGAGTCCCTTCCACCTGGCGATCCCGCAGATGGTTTTCGAGGACATCGGCGATTCGGAGCACTCAGTGCTCTATCAGCTGAGGGTCTTCACTCCCCAGCCCGGTCAACTGCGAATGGGCCACGGCCCGGATATGGTGGTTGAATTCGGCCTACAGGCCCTGGACTGGGCTGATACCGTGATTCTGCCGAGCTGGGATCCCGAGCTTCCCGCCAGCGATGAACTGCTGGAAGCACTTCTGAGTGCGCACCACAGAGGAGCGCGCATTGTCTCGCTTTGCCTCGGCGCCTTCCTGCTCGCCGAAACCGGGATGCTGGATGGCCGGGAGGCAGTGACGCATTGGCGTTACAGCTCTCAGCTGCAGCGGCGCTACCCCCGGGTGCAGGTGCTGGAGAACGTCCTATGGTCCGATCACGACGACGTCGCCTCCTCGGCCGGTGTTGCTGCCGGACTCGATTGCTGCATCCATTTGCTGCGAAAGGACCACGGTTCAAGCGTGGCCGATCGAGTGGCCCGAGGACTCGTGATGGCACCACACCGCACCGCGACTCAAGCCCAGTTCATTCCGGTGCGGGCACCACGCAGTCTCGATCACGACGGACATGACGGAATAGAGCGGGCCATGATGCAGGCCCGGCTGGATCTGAGCCAGGCGATCAGTATCAACCAGCTGGCCGCGACGGCAGCGATGAGCCGCAGGACCTTCACCCGGCAGTTCCGTCACCGGACAGGACTCAGCGTCCTCGATTGGCTCACCCAGCAGAGATTGGATCAGGCTCGCAAGCTACTCGAGTCGGGCCACGCGGGAATCGAAGAGATCTCGGCCAGCTGCGGTTTCGGTTCCCCGGCCGGATTCAGGCAGCACTTTCGCACTGCCTTCGGCACCACCCCCAGCCGTTATCGTGAAGAATTCGCTTCTGAAGCCGTCTTTTCCTGAACAGCGGATCTTAAACCGCGGAGCGAGCCGCCGATGCCGACAGCCCGCCCCGCTTCTGGAACAAGTTCCGCAGCGAATTACTTCTTCGAAGCCAGCCCGTAGTCCTTGAGCAATTGCTGCATCACGGTGTCCTGATCGACGCCGACCTGCAGCTCCTTGCCGTTCGACAAGGTCTTCAGATCGGTCTCAGCAGCGGAGAAGGTCACCGGATGCTCCTTGCCATCGGGTCCGATCTTTCCCCAGGACTGGAAGGTTTCGGTCTCTCCCGGGAGCGGGGTGGCGTTGCAGACCGAGATGTTCTTGCTCGGCTGCTTCCCGGTCAGGAAGTAGTTGTAGACCGGCCGGTCAACGCATTCCGTGCCATAGGGAAAGTGCCCGTGCGAGCCTTCGTTGTCGATGGCGATGAACTTCGCCCCCGGCAGCTTGGTTCCGGTGGCAAATCCGCCTTCATAAGCTGTCTGCGAATCGAGCTCTCCCTGCACCACCAAGGACTTCGGGAAAGTCGCCGGATCGGCCACCGGCATCAGGTTGCGAGTCTGCCAGAAAGCGCAGGCCGGAACGGAGAGCAGGGCGTCCGAATCGTTGAAAGGAGCCTTCTTAGCCGTTTTGGCTACCCAGTCGGTCCAGTAGTTCGCGCCCTGAGTCCACTGCCCATCCTGGCAGCGAACGGCGTCGAAAACCGGCTCGTAGACCTGAGCCTCAGCGAGACCCGGCGCTTTCAGCTTGGCCTTTTGCTGGAGTGTGCCGAGGTAGCCGTCAATGGCCTTAGCCCCGCTGGCCGCCTTCTGCTGAAGGGTCGGTGAGACCTCAGGGGAAGTCGCGGCCTGATTCAGCACAGCCTTGGCATTGGCGAGTACCTGCGCGTCGGTATCCAGCTTCGGTGCGGCTTTCTCCCCGGCCAGCACCTTCTCACCGCTCGCCGTGAAGATGGAAGTGATCTCGGCGAAGTCGGGGTACAGCGAGTTATCGGAGAAAGCCCCGAAGACGCCGGTGATGGCAAAGATCCAGATGGCCGCTTTGGTACCTCCGGCCGCTTGGTAATTCTGCCAGATCTTCTCCGGATCGGTGCCGGAGTGGTAAAGATCGTCATGCCGAGCCATATAGGGCAGGAAGTGCTGCCTGAACTGGCGATCCCGGGCGATCGGCTGCAAGTCCCAGGTTTTCTGCAGGGTCGGCAGTGTGGTGTTCGTCGAGGAGTCCAGCAGGATCTTGTCCAAGTTCTTGCCGAAGACATTGCCGTACCAGGTGCCGAGCCAGGTGCCGTAGGAATAGCCGATGTAGCTGAGCTTCTTCTCGCCGAGCAGCGCCCGGATGAAATCCATATCGTAAGCGGTCTGCTCGGTGTTGATGAACTTGGTCAGCTCGTTCTTCTGACAACCAGCGACCTGCGCCTTGGTATCTTCTACCGGGGTGGCGTTGGGATCCTGCGTATAGGTGCATTCCAAAGCGGTGGATTCGCCCACGCCTCGCGGATCAAAGCCGACGAAGTTGTAATAAGGTGCCAGATCCACTGCGCGCAGCGTCATTGCAGCCGCCCAGGGAATGCCGGAACCACCGGGTCCGCCCGGATTGACGAAGATGGTGCCCTTGTGGCGCGAGGATTTGATCTCGGAATTGACCGTCTGAGAGATCCTGATCGAGATGGTCTTGCCGTTCGACGGATTGTGCCAGTCCATCGGCACGGTCACGCTCGCGCACTGGGTATTCGGAACCGCCTTGAGTTTCGCCACGGTGTTCGGATCCGTCACGGAGGGGTAAGCGCATTCCTCCCAGGTCAGTTTCTGCTTTTTCAAGACCCCAGCCAGAGCAGAGGTGTTCGGTGTGGGATCAGCCTTAGCGGTGGCAATCCCCGGAATCAGCAAACCCGATCCCAGGGCGAGTGCCGAAGCCAGCACGGAGATCCTGATTAATCTACTTTTCACAGTGTCAGTTCCCAATCGTCATACTGTTCTGGATCAGTGCACGAATGTGCGCATGCTGTGAAGAAAACCATGTTTACCCTCGGGTAACCTGAAAAAGTCCTAGGATTTTCTGCCAAAATTGTCATAGCGTGGGCTGCTTCCGCTCTTCCCCGGAGGCCAAAGAGCGAGCGGAACCGGCCGTTGGCATGGGGAGTCCTCCCCATCGACACCGGTGATTCGAGAGGATAGATTTTTAGTAATCGCTCGGGACAACAGATTCGCCGGGCACAGGGTCCGCTGGAGGTTCCGGGGCTCTTTGATGAAAGGGTGTATCTCATGGGTGAAGCGTTTCTCGGTAATAATCCGGAGGACATGCAGGATTTGATCACGAAGATCAATCAGGCGGTTGATCAGATTCATCAGGCGGTCAATGGTTTGGATTCGAAGGCTACTTCGGTGCAGTGGAATGGTCCGGATGCTAATAATTTCAAGCACACTGAGTGGCCGCAGCATAAGCAGAATCTGAATAAGGTCGCTGATGACCTGCATCAGGTGGGTCAGACCGTGCAGAAGCAACGTCAGCAGCAGATTGATACTTCTGCTAACTAGCAACACCACCAGCTCCAGAGATCCAGAGTGTGAAGGCTTGGTGTAACTGGTTTCCTTTGATCTGTTGGTTCGGCCCGTTGCTCTTGGTTTATCCAGGAGTGACGGGCCGAACCTATTTCCCTGAACCTCAGCGCAGTTCTGGTCGGGTTTCGTTTGGCAGGTTCTGGTCGGGTCCGTGTGTGGGTGCCTGGCCCAGTGAATCGGGGATTCAGTGGGGTAAACCGGTCCTGCCCACCGAAACCCGGATACACCGGGGACCACCGCTCGCATCATGTCCGATTCGCGTCCGGCCGACACCCAGCTGACTCTCCACCATCGGGGGATGGAGAGTCAGCTCTGCCATTCGGACCGTGCGGAACCCTCCGCTACCCACCGCGCACCGCAGCTAGGACGCCGTCGAGAACTTGATCCGAGTGTCCTGCGGGAGGCAGCGCAGCTTCGCTGGCTCCTTGACGCCGGACTGGGTTTTGATTCCGTCGCTGAGCAGATAGAGCTCGATCGATGGGGCTTCGTTCGGCTTGATCACGACCAAGGAGAGCGGAAAGTAGTTCTGCAATGTCACCGCCGAGTCGAGCTGGCTCGCGGGGGTGGCGATCAGAATTTGTGGCTTCTGCTCCTTGATCCGGAGCTCCATCGAACTCACCGAGAGGGGCGAGGGTTTCGTCACCACCGAAAGCACCCGGAAGCCCGCCGTTTTGAGCAATTTCGATGTCTTTGCGGCCAAACCGGTGATGGCCGTCGAATTATTGATATTCAACGAAACTTCAGGAGGCGGTTTCGACTGGATGGTCTCCGTGGGGCACGCCACGGCTTGCGGCGCGCCCGGAGGAATGATCTTAGCGATTCCGAAGCCAGCAAGAATCGCCAGAACGGCCCCCACCATGGTCAGCGCGAGCAGGAAGATCAGCAAAGTGCGTGTGGCACCTTCACTCGACTTCTCTGAGTTCATCATCATGCTTCCTGCAGCAGGTGTCCGAAGCTCTGCTGCCACGAGGCCATGGCCTTCCGTGTGGAGAAATCCGCACTACCCGTTGCAGAGAGCTCTTTGACCGAAAGAATCAACTGCTGCGCCACACTCATAGCGTCCTTCGCTGCGCTTCCAGCGCCTTGTACCGCTCCGACAACCATCGTGCTCTTGCCCTTGATGACGATGGTCGCAGCGAAGAGGAACACTCCCCGGGCTTCTTTGCTGGTGCCCGTCTTCAAGCCGATAATGCCGTCCACACCCAGCAAGGTATTGGTGTTATCCACCGGCCCATAACCAGGGATATTGGCGCTGGGTTCCTTAACGATCCCGGCAATCGCGGGGTTCTTCATGGCATGAGCGGCCAGCACCGCCAAATCACGCGCGGTGCTCGTCGTCGATGGGTCATACCCACTCGCATCGGTTCCCACGGAGGTCGAGCTGAGCCCTAGCTCCTGGACTAAGGCCTGCGCGGCCTGCCGGTAAGCATCCAGTGAGCCAAAGGTCCAGATGGCCAGGCTGTCAGCAATATTATTTGCCGAAGGCAAGAGCATGGCTTCCAGCGCCTGCCGCAGGGTGAGCGTCATCCCTTGATAGACCGGCAGAACACTGCCGTTCATCGCCAGGTATTTCTCGTAGCGTTCGACGTCGGAAGCGCCGATCTCGAAAACCGGCCCGCTCTGCCCTACAGTGAGTGGCGTATGCTTCAGGACCGTGAGCGCCGTGATGACTTTTGCGGTACTCGCAATCGCTGCCGGCGCCTGATTGCCTTGATTCACCAAGGGCAGAGTGGCGTCCACCGGCATAATGCTCGAGGCCGTCGAGGTCCAGTCCACCGAGAAACCGAATTCCGGGCTGCTCGACGAGCCAGCCTTGTTCTCCAGGGCGTTCATCGACAAAGCACATGAACTGATCAAGACCAGCATCGAAAAAGCCATCGGGAGTTTCCACCAGGTTCTTTTGCTCATGCTCCCAAGCTATGAGCCGGATTTCCGCGTCTGGCCCCAGCTGTGTCACCGTTGAGCTACAACTCGGCTGATATCGTTCGCAGAAGTTCAGTGCGCCGGATCGGTTTCCGATGCTTGAAGAAAATCTACCCAGAAAACGGTGCCCTCAGGTGTACTGGAAACCGAAATACTGCCGCCCAGCAGTCGAAGGTTTTCCTTCACCAAGGCCAAACCAAGCCCGGTTCCACCGCTGTTGCGGGACCGATCGGATTTGTAGAAACGTTCAAATAGATGAGGCAGATCGGCTTCTGGTATGCCGGGGCCGAAGTCACGAACTTCGATCCGGCAGCGCTGCTCGAAAGACTGCACCGCAACCCTCGCGGTTCCGCCGCCGTGCGCAATAGCATTGGCGATCAAGTTTCCCACAATGACGTCGAAGCGGCGTGGGTCGGTGTCAATCCGGGCACTGCTCAGCTCTCCCCATTCCACGTGATCCAGCCAGGCACGCTCAGCGACCAGCAGACGAAGCCGTTCTGCGACGTCGAAAGGGAGCGTTTTCACCGCGATCTGTCCGGCGTCGAGCCTTGAAATCTCCAGCAGATCTTCGATCAGCGAAGCCAACCGGCGAGACGCCGAAGCCGTGACCCGACCCGCTTCGGCGAGATGAGCCGAGGAGGTCTCTGGATGATCCAGAAGATCGGCAATAGCCACCATGGCTGCCGTGGGAGTTCGCAATTCATGGGCAACATCGGCGACGAACCTCTTGGCTCTGAAGTCCGATTGCTCCAATTCGGACATGCTCTTGCTGAGTCTGCGGGAGGTCTGATTGAAACTGTTGATCACGCCGTTCAACTCGCTCACCCCACTGCTCCGGAGCATGGTCGGTGAATGCGAAGTACCGAAGCCTTCCGCGGCTTTCTGCAGCGCGGTGACAGGTTTGAGGAGCTGACGGGAGAGCCAGAGCCCGATCAATGCTGCTCCCACCCCGATCAAAAGGGTCAATAGCCCGGCTGTGGCGGTCAACTGGGCAATCTGCTGATCTTGTTTATCCATGGGATACCGGCCGTAGAGCATGGTATTCAGGGTTCCCTCCGCCGACAGCGGAGAGGGAGATGCCGAAGAAGATGCCGTGGACGAAGCGTCAGAGGAGGCCTGCGGAAGAGAAGTCGTGGGCGGGCTAGCCGGCGGGATGCTCCCGGCGGAGAGCGTGATCGCCTTAGCCTGGGCCACCACGAAATAAGAGACACCGCCCTGGGTGATTCGGAGGAAACGAGGCAGAGCGCTCGAATAAGTATCAACTCGCAGGCTCTCCGGAATCATTGAGATATCAATATTCCCTTGGGAGAGCCCGAGCTCTGGGGAGCTCAGCAAGGTAGGGCCCTTGATACTTCGGATGCCCGAGAAAATCTCGGCCTCCGAGGATGGTTTGCCATAGATATCTCGGTCTATGACAGTCGGAAGCTGCTGATAGACATCGTCGAACTCACCGAGTAATTTGTTCTGCTCGGCTTCCAGAATATTGTCCCGCGCCGACCAGGTGGTCACCGCTCCTACGGTACCGGCAGCAAGAGCGGCTATCAGTGCGAACCCGAAGCCCAGCCGGAAGCTCAAGCTGCCGAAAAGGCGCCGAATCCTCCTCATCGCTGCTGATCGAATCGGTATCCGAATCCCCTGACCGTCACCACGATGCTGGGGTTCGCCGGATCTTCCTCGATCTTGCTTCGCAGTCGTTGCACCGATGCATCGACCATCCGGGATTCCAGCAGGTATTCCACCCCCCATACCGAGCGCAGCAACTGCTCCCGGCTTTGCACCTGGCCCGGATGCCGCGAGAGTTCGAGCAATAAGCGGATTTCAGTGGGTGAGAGGGCCAGTTGCTGCCCGTTCTTGGTCACCTGGAGGGCATCACGATCTATCCGCAAGGAGCCGTTGAGCACAATATCTGCCTGCTCAACAGCAGGTTCGATTGAACCACGCCGCAAGACCGCTCGTAT
The DNA here is from genome assembly GCF_043789415.1 of Psychromicrobium ferritrahens. Taxonomy (NCBI): domain Bacteria; kingdom Bacillati; phylum Actinomycetota; class Actinomycetes; order Micrococcales; family Micrococcaceae; genus Psychromicrobium; species Psychromicrobium ferritrahens. The sequence goes on from NZ_JBDLLW010000001.1 coordinate 1,694,240, forward strand.
TCTCGCCTCAAGAATCACCGGTTCGACGGGCTTCACCACATAGTCGTCAGCTCCAGCCTCAAGACCGAGTACGACGTCGACGTCGTCGCCTCTCGCGGTCATCATAATGATCGGCAGCTGACGGTGCTGTCGAATCTGACGACACACTTGAAGGCCATCCAGATCCGGCAACATAAGATCCAAGATCAGCAATTCCGGTGGATTATCACCGAGCGCGGCTCGCACACCCTCCGCACCGAGATACACCCCTGAAACGCTGTGACCTCGCTGCGAGAGCGCCAATCTGAAAGCGGAGTTGATATCGGGATCGTCCTCGACGATCAGAATCCTCGCCAAACCATCTCCTGTCATCACGCGCTGGCCGGTCGAAGATGCTCCATCGTGATGTGACTGGCTCAGCCGCTTACCAATGAGGCCAGTCTAGACCGCGGACATGGTCCCGCTAGGGCCCTGTTACAGAGCTGTAGCCTAGTCAGTGACAGCTTGAGACAAGGCGATCATTGTGTGCTGACCGCCATCAGGAAAGGACGAACAATGACCGCCGATCTCAGCCCCGAGCTTGAGTCAGCCCTTCGGAAGGGCTTTGAGGAGCGGGATCGCAATAATATGGGTCCCACCATCGAGTACTTTCTGCGGCTTCTGGAAGAACACCCGGGAAACCCGGCAGTGCTCTATGAAGTGGGCGGTTCTTACGATACCGATGGCCAGGAAGAGCAAGCCGCCGGGTACTACGAACAAGCCCTGAAAAGCGGCTTGAGCGGAGACACCCGACGGCGTTGCCTACTGCAATACGGCTCGACTCTGCGAAATCTGGATCGGCATCAGGAGTCCTTGAAGATTCTGCTGCGAGCTCGAGAGGAGTTCCCGGAATCCGATTCCCTGCGGGTCTTTCACGCGCTCTCTCTTCACGCAGCAGAGCAGGCCGACAGTGCAATCGCTGAACTGCTGCTGCTCATCGCCGATCGTCTGGACAGCGCCGAGATAGTCCGCTACGAAGCAGCGATCAGAGGGAACGCCGAGTACCTGCAGAGCCTGGGCAGCGCCCAGGCTCTAGAGGCCTAGCGGTCACACCAAGCTGTCGACGTCCTCCGGGACGGTCGGGTAGTCGGTGTAGCCCTCGGCGGCGCCACCGAAGAACTTGCTCTGATCGACCTGATTGAAGGGGGCCCCGTTCTTCAGCCGCCAGACCAGATCCGGATTGGCCAGTGCCAGTTGGCCCACCGACTCGAGATCCGCGCGACCGGCTTCAATATCAGAGCCAATGTCCTCGGCGGCGCGACCCGGACGATTCACAATCAGTTTCTGAGGCCAGTTCGCCCGGATCCATTCCAGAAGTTCCTCATCGCCGATGTGCATCAGATGCAGATAACTCAGGCCCAGGGGCGCCAGCTCTTTGACCAGGTAGCGGTAGGTCTCGGCGTATTCCGCGCCTTCTTGGGTGCTTCCAGCGCCATTGTTCGGGGAAAAACGAATTCCTACCCGGTCGGCGCCGATTTCCTCCGCGGTGGCCCGGGCGATCTCGATCACCAGGCGAGCGCGGTTTTCCACGCTGCCACCGTACTGATCGGTGCGCTGATTGCTGTTCTCAGAAAGGAACTGGTGCAGGAGGTAACCGTTTGCTGAATGGAGTTCGATGCCGTCGGCGCCCGCGGCGATCGCTGATCGGGCCGCGGTGCGGAACTCTTCGATCACCGAAGCGATCTCTTCGGTGCTCAGCTCACGGGGAGTAGGCAGGTCTTTGACGCCGTTCAAGGTGTGCATATGACCTTCAGGGGTGATCGCCGAAGGTGCCACCGGCTGCAGGCCGCCTTGAGTGTTGTCCGGATGTGCGATCCTTCCGGCGTGCATCACCTGAATGTACAGGGCACTCCCCTCGGCGTGCACGGCCTCCGCGACTCGGGACCAGCCTTCGATCTGTGCGTCATTGTAAATTCCGGGAGTGAGCATATAGCCCTGCCCTTGAGCAGAGGGCTGGGTGCCTTCGGTGATCAGCAGACCGAGCGAGGCCCGCTGCCGATAGTATTCGACCACCAGCGGAGTAGGCACCCCGTCCGCCGTCGCACGATTTCGGGTCATCGGCGCCATCACCAACCGGTTCTTCAGTTCCCGGCGCCCTACTGTCACTGCATCCCACACATTGCTCACTGCGATTCTCCTTAACGATTTTCATCTCGAGTACATGCGTTTGCATCTAAACTCACTGCGTAGAACCTCAGTCACTCAATCGTTATTCCCGAACTTGAATCCTGGTCCGACGACCGCCGTCACTCGCTCACCACGAGGAGCCTCAAGGAATTTCACCGTGGATCAGTTGCTGCGGTCGAGGTCTCCAGGAAGTCCAGAGCGATTTTTGCCACTTCAGCCCATCCCGAGTCTATGACCAGCGAATGTGCGCGAGCTGGCAGTTCAATGAGCTCTGTCGTTGAGGGATTTCTCCGCTGCAGTCTGAAAGCAGCACGGGAGAGCGCGGGAGGCACCGTGTGGTCCTTTTCCGCGGCGATCACCAGTAGCGGTCCGCGATCCGCGCGAGAGGTATCGGCTCTGGTCTCAGCAGCTGGATTGAAAGTCGCGGCCGCCACCTGGAAAAGTGGCATTCCGGAACCCGGCACCGAAAAGGTTCGGTAGAGTTCCGCTGCCTCCTGCTCGGAGACTGTATTGGCAAAGGCATAACGGAATTGCTTCGCCGTGAGCCTCACTTGACGGCGATAATTGGCCGGATTCCCGAGCACGGGCGCTGCTGCCTTGAGGGAGGAGAACGGCAGTTGCCAGACCCCCTTGATCGGACCGGGACTGATGGCCACCGAGGCTTTGGCGAGGCCCTGACCAGCTAGTTTCTGAACGATGAGTCCGCCGAAGGAGTGGCCGATCAGTACCGGCTTGCGATCTAACCGCGCGATGAATTCCGCAAAATGAGCGGTCACCGCAGCAACGGACTTTCCCGCGAAAACCGCCGGCGTCCTGAGCGCTTCTTCGATCGTCTCAGGATCGTCAGGCCAGTCCGGGGCGAAACCGATGAAACTGCTCGATTGAGCCAGCTCGATCCAGCGGTTCCAGCTCTCCGGCAAAAGCCAGAGCCCGTGCACCAGGATCAAAGGGGTTTTATCGCTGGCATTCAGCTGAGCTATACCGGCCAGTTCCCGGCGGGTCAAGGATGAAGTGCTCATTTTTACTCCTAGTAGATAGAACGTTCTATCTACTATCCGAATGAAAGAAGAATTTTGTCAAGTGGTAGAACGATCAGTCTGCTAAAGTGATCGCATGACGGAGGGGGTAAGCACTACGACGTCCGCAGCCCGGGAACGACTGCTAGCCACGGCGTCTTCACTCTTCTATCGGGAAGGGATCCACACGGTCGGCATCGATAGGATCCTGGCTGAAGCCCAGGTCACCAGGGCCACCATGTACCGGCATTTTCCCGGTAAAGAAGATCTAGTCGAGGCGTATCTATCACGGGAAGACTCGATCATTCGCGGATATTTTCGCGACGCCGCGAGCGAAACCATCAAGAAAAGCGAACTGCTGCGCCTGGTAATCGAGTTTATCGCAGAGGATATCTCCAAGTACCACACCCGTGGCTGCCCGTTCATCAATGCCGCCGCTGAGTATCCTGACGCCTCAGGACGGGTCAGGGCCGTCATCAGTTCGCACCGCAATTGGTTTCGCCAGGCACTCAGCGAGGCGGCTGAAGCCTCGGGGGCCGAGCGGCCCGCGGAAGTGGCTGCCACTTTGATCCTGCTTCGGGACGCCGCCTTGGTGGGCGGCTATCTCGACGGCGTCGAGCAGACCAAGGCTGCGTTCGTCGACACCGCGCTGAAGCTGATAGGAAACGGACCGATCGAAGAACTACCGGAGCGTCATTAGCGGCACCGGCGCCTAGTCAGCCGGCGGACCCACCCTGGAAAGCCTTGCGCTCGAAAGCACTGCGGCTTCGGTGCGAGTGGCCACCCCGAGTTTGCGCAGGATCGCGGAAACGTGGACGCTCGCGGTCTTGGTACTGATAAACAAGCGCTCACCAATTTGTCGATTACTGAGACCCTCGGAGATCAGCGCCAGGACTTGACGTTCTCGCGCTGTCAGTTCTTCGGAGTTCGGAGCACCGCGCTTTCGACCTTGACCAGCCAACGCCAACCCGGCTGCGGCTGCGAGCTCCTCTGCCCATTGGCTGACCAATCGGGCGCCCAGCTCCTCGGCCGCCTCCACGGCCCGCGTCAGAGCCTGCTGCGCTGCTTCCCGATCACCCCGCGCAAGCAGCGCTGCTCCCAGCCGATAGGCAGCGTAGGGTCGGAGAATAGCCTGAGCATCCGGAGCTGCTATGCGCTGCACGGCCCGGCGCCACGCCTCGGGATCATCGCCGGTTCGATGAGCTCCGGCAAGTTCTGCCTCCACCAAGGACTCCCAGATCCCGATAGTGGGCCAAAAAGAACTGCGCTTCACAAGGGCTCGCCACTGCTGCTCCCGAGCATCCAAATCTTGCAGAGTGAGTTCGGCGAGCTCACTGCCGGGCGGGAAACCTCCTGCCAGTAATTTTTCTCTGAGCTTTGCCAGCACCCGGGCCGCGATGCCCAGCAGCGGCAAGTCATAGGCGGGTGCAAAGCAATGCTCTGAATCAGAGAGGTGTCGGGTGACCGCCCAGGCGGCCTCCAGCTCTCCCACCGCGAAGAGCACTTCCGCAGTGACCAGCGCGCTCTGCATTTTGGTCTGCAGTTCCTGGGCCGCTAATCGTTCCATCGGGCCACGCCAACCGCGATAGAGTTCGGCTGCCCGCTGCGGATCGCCTCTCCACAGAGTTAAGAGCATCTTCGACTGCCGCAGGTAGACCAGGAAAGCCAAAGGCGGCTCGAGTGCCAGAGTCCGATCCAGCACTTCTTCCGCCAGCTCCCAGCGGCCAAGCGCAATCAAAGGGTCCACTGCGTTGGAAGCCATCAGCGCACCAGAACTGCGCTCGACGCCCAAAGCCTTGGCCCGGGCGACCCCTTCGGTAGCCAGAGCGACGGATTCCTCATACCTCCCCAGCAGATTCGTCATATCAGAGGCATTGACCCGGTACCTCAGTAAAGCGCTTCCATCGCCCTCGGCGAGGTGCTCCGCCGAGCTCATCACGGTAAGCCCAGCCTCCAGTTCACCCAAATGCGCCAGACTGCAACCGCTGATGCTTGCGGCTATCGAAAGCTCCCGGGTCGAACAACCTCGCGCCGCCTCACTGGCCTGCTCGGTAAGGCGAATCGCCTCCTGGAACCTGCCATGAATCATCTGCCGCGCACCCAGGCTGTTGAGCAAATTCGCCCGCAAGTACTGCGGGGCGTCTTCAGGCAGCAAGGACAGGGCTTCTTCCAGCAGTTCAACCGAGCCGGTTTTACTGATCGTGGTGAGGTAGGCGGCTTTATCGCGCAATAATTTCACCTGAATCAGCGCTGATCGCGGTTCCGGATCGGCGATCGCTGAATCGAGCATCGCAATCGCCCGCTCGCTATCCCCGGCATTGCGCAATGCACTGGCGGCCCGCCGAGTGAGCTCGACCCTGGACGCTCCGGCCAGCTCAGCAGCTTGGGGTAACTCGTCCCACAGCTCCAAAAGCCTTTCGGCCAACTGCGCTTCGCTGGCAAAGGCATAGCTGGCATGCGCTTGGGCCATCGCGAGGAGCGTCGCGGGGAAGGCCTGGCGAGGGTTTCTGGCCGATATCCAGTGATACGAAATCTCAGCCGCAACCGGGGTCTCTGAAGCACTTTCCTGCAAGGCCTCGGCAAAGGCCGCGTGGAATCGCAGTCTTTCACCGGGCAGTAAATCGGTGTAGATAGCTTCACGCACCAGAGCGTGCCTGAAGGCATAACTATCGCCCTCCGCCAGCAGAACACTCGCGGAAACCGCTTCGCGCAGTGTCGAATCGAGTGCTCCGGCGTCTCCATCGAAGACTTTCTCCACGAGTTGATGAGCCACCCTCACTCCGCCGACCGAGATCAGTCGCAGGGTCCGCTGAGTCTCCGAAGAAAGCCGTTCATAACGAGCCAGTAGAAGCTCTCTCAGGGTGTCCGGCAAATCGGCTTCACTGCAGGTTTCATCCAGACCCAAGAGCTCCTCGACGAAGAACGGTACGCCCTCACTGCGCTCGAAAACATTTTCCACCGCTGCCGTGCCGAGTTGACTGCCGAGGATCTCCCTCGCCTGCGCGGCTACCTGATCTCGGGACAGCCTGCCGATCTCATGCCTGACCACTCGACGGGTGCGTTCCAGCTCAGTGAGAAATCCGCGGACCGGATGCCCACGCGGCACATCCTCACTGCGATAACTCAGTAAGAGCATCACCCGATCACAACTGAGCGCACGGATGATGAAGGACAGCAGGCGGAGTGTGCCGCTGTCAGCCCAATGAAGATCTTCCACAATGGCCAGCACGGGACGGTCACGCGCGAAGGTCTCCAAAATCACTGCAACGGTCTCGTGTAATCTGCCAAGCCCCGCAGTGCCGACTGCACCGACCGAGGGATGGGATTCAGGCTGTTCCGAACCCGCGAGCGAAGGCAATAAGGTGGCGAGCACATCACGGCCCGGACCAGCGGCCTCCAGCACGGTCTGCGCCCCGAGCTGAGCGACCAATTGCCGGATCAGATCGATGATCGGGGCATAGGGAACGGCGACTTGGCCCAGGTCCACGCATTGACCACTGATCACCAAGGCCGAGGGTTTGATGTTGCGACGAAAGTTCTCAATCAGCCTGGTTTTACCAATCCCGGCTTCTCCGCTCAGCACCACCGCTCGCGGTTCACCAGCTTCAACCGCGGCAAAATGCTCGTGTAAGACCAAGAGGTCGGCCTCTCGGCCGACCATCTTCGGGCTCGTCACCGGCAGCATCACCAGATCATCGTTTCATGGACTACCGCCGCCGCGTCAATGACCGAGAGCTGATTTTCACGGTGTCGATCATTGCCTTGCTCAGCAGCAGGGCAGCAACGCTTCTGGTCACTAGTGACCAACCGCCATGCCTTTGCAGGGACTCTGGACTGGTTGGTTCTGAGCTGGTTGGTTCTGGACCGACGGATTCCGGACCGGCCGCCGATGCGTCAGCTCAGCTGACCTGAAGTACTTCATCAGTCTGGCTAACCAGCCGTCCTCCGCACGTTCCGCGATCAGCTCGCGCTCGATCCGACGTCGTTCGAGCCGCCGCCGTAACTCACGTTCTTCATACTCTGCCAAAGTGCTTGAAATCAATGCTGGGTTGGTAAACATCGTTCCTCCAGGTGTTCTTTCGATGTACCCAATATTTCCGTCTAAGGTAACCGCCTTACCTCGGTCAATTGCCCTATCTTTGACATCTCACCAAGACTGCGGAGCCTTAGTCCGGTGCCCTGGAAATCAGCGCCTGAGTCCATGAACTACATCCGTGTAAGTTATGCCCAACTGTGGAAAACTCTGTGGATTTCAGCGCTTCCTGATGAACGAGGAATTGGCGCAGTTCGAGGATTCGGACGGGGAGGTCGGCGAGGCCAGCTGAGTCTAATATCCTCGCCCGAAACACCCGGCTGCTCAGCGCAATGAATCACGCATAAGAGAAGTAAAAGCGGGGCCCACCGAATTCTCGGTGGGCCCCGCTATGAAATCTCAGCCTCGATCGGAAGGTGAACTACAAGCGTGTAAGTTATGCCCAGATGTGGATTTCTCTGTGGATAACTAGAAGATGTACTGCTGGCTGATCTCGTGCAGCGCGGCTGTCCGCCACACCGTGCAGAGCAGTAGAACGACGAGCAGTGCAGCCATACCACCCCACTGCAAAATACGCTGACTCTTACCGGCCGGAGCATAGATGAAGATGGCGGCGAGCAAGGCCCCACCGATCAGGCCGCCCAGATGAGCCTGCCAGGCGATATTAGTCCCCGGGAGGAAGCCGATCACGCCGTTGATCACCAGAAGCACCACGATCTGACGGAGATCGCCGCGTTGCTTCAACTGAACCACAAACAAGGCACCGAAGAGACCGAAAATGGCTCCGGAAGCACCCACCACGGCCTGTCCCGGTGCCGCGATCAAAAGCACCCCTACCGAGCCGGCCAATCCAGAGACCAAGAACAGCATTAGGAAGCGCAATCGGCCAAAAATCGGTTCAAGTGCATTCCCGAGCACATAGAGCGAATACATATTCAGGGCGATGTGCAGCAGGAACCCGGTGGAATGCGTGAACACCGAGGTCAGCATCCGCCAAGGCTGGGTTTCGGTGGTTACTGGCGCATAGAGGAAGGCGTCGGAAATCCCCAGGCCAGGGATCCACTCACCGATGAAGACCAAAACGCAGATGGCAATCAGAGTGAAGGTCACCACCGGGCGCCCGCCACGGGCTACCCCGCCGAAGACGGCGCGTTTTACCGGAGCGGCCTTGCTGGTCTCACGAACGCAGTCCACGCATTGAATTCCGACGGCGGCCGGCCGCTGGCACTCGGTGCAGGCCGGTCGGCCGCAGCGTTGGCAGCGGACATAGGACACCCGGTCCGGATGCCTTGGACACACTGGAACGTCGGCACCCTGACCGGAGGCCGCCGTCGGAATTCCGTAACTCACGTTGTTGTGCCTTAGAGCTTCTCGATGGTGACCGAGTTGATCACCACGTCCTCGAGTGGCTTATCGCCACGCGCGGTGGGAACTGCCTCAATGGCGTCCACGACGGCGCGGGACTCCTCGTCCGCGACCTCGCCGAAAATGGTGTGCTTGCCCTGGAGGTGCGGGGTGGGCACGGTAGTGATGAAGAATTGTGAACCGTTGGTGCCGCGCCCCATCTGGATACCGGCGTTGGCCATCGCAAGCAGGTAGGGCTTGTTGTAGACGAGCTCGGGGTGGATCTCATCGTCGAAGGTATAACCGGGGCCGCCGATGCCCTGACCGAGCGGATCGCCGCCCTGGAGCATGAACTGGCGGATGATGCGGTGGAAGATGACCCCGTTGTAGAAGGGCTCATTGCTCTTCTCTCCCGTTGCCGGGTGGGTCCAGGTCTTCTCACCCGTGGCCAGACCGATGAAGTTCTCTACGGTCTTCGGCGCGTGGTTGCCGAACAAGTTCAGTGTGATATCACCGTGGTTGGTGTGCAGGGTTGCTTTTGCGGTAGGAATAGCAGTCATAACGTAATTCTTTCACGTTCGTCGAGCTGAAATCGGAGTTCCACTCACAGCGCACAGTCACAACGCAGACTCGCAGGCCGAGCTCAATCGACGTAGGCTAGAGAGAAATCCAATAATCGGGAGGTAATTGTGAAAAAGGCAGACCAGGTAGCCCGGGACTTTGATGAAACCTTGAGCAACGGCGTCGAAGCCGCAAGGAGCTGGGCGGAGAAGAGCATCGAAGCCGCCTCGCCCAAGGTCCAGGAGGGCCTGCGGAAAGCAGCCCAGTTCACCGCGGATGGCGTTGCCACCGTGACTCCCAAGATCCAGGAAGGCCTCGAAAAGTTCGGGCCTCGCCTCTCTGACGCGGTTGATGACGCCGCCCCCAAGATCGCTGAAGCCCTCGAAAAGGCCACCCCCGCTCTGCAGACCGCGAAGGACAAGGTGGTGGACGAATATCTGCCCCTGCTCTCCGATAAGCTCGGCGATGCCGCCCAGGCCGTTGGCAAGGCGCTCGATGGAGTGAACAGCAATGTCTCCGAATACGTCACCGAACACGTGGCGCCGGTTGCCAATCAAACTGTCTCCCAGGCATCCGAAGCCCTGGCTCCAGTGATCAAGCAGAGTAAGCGAGCCGCCTCCAAGGCGCGTAAAGCAGCCGAACAAGCCGCCAAGCAGGCCGCTGAACAGTTCAAGCGCGAACAGAAGAAGGCGAATAAGTCAGGTGGCAAGGGCTGGCTCATCTTCGGTGTGATTGCCGCTGCTGTGGCTGCCGGTGCTGCAGTCTGGCGGGCTTCACGCCCTGTTGAAGATCCTTGGAAGACCCCGGTGCCGGTTAAGGACACCGCAGAAAAGGTCTCAGAGACGGTGAAAGACACTGCCGAAAAGGCTTCAGAAGCAGTGAAGGACACCAAAGACGCAGTTAAGGAAGAAGCGGCTAAGGTCGCTGACCAGGCCAAAGACACTGCCAAAGACGTCACGGACAAGGTTGCAGACACTGTCGACCAGGCTAAAAGCACCGTCAAGGATAAGGCCGAAGAGGTCAAGAAGGCGGCCCAGGACGTCGTGAAAGACGCTACAGACAAGTAGTAAACGCCGCTTTTTGGGGCCCAATGCTAGATTTGTTACATAATGCCAAGCGATATAGCCGAGTCAGGCAGTAACACCCCGACCCCTGGTGCCTCCTCGGGTCTGCCGAGTGTATCCATTGTGATCCCCGCCTACAACGAGGAGAGCGTGATCAGGCAATGCTTGATTGCCGCTGTTTATCAGTCTGTTCCGGCTGATGAAATCATCGTTGTCGACAACCGGTCCACTGATTCGACCTGCGCGATCGTCGAGCAGATGCAACTCGAGTACCCGGAAAGCCCGATTCGGTTACTTCATCAGAACGATGAGCAAGGCTTGATTCCGACCCGTAATTTCGGTTTGAATCACGCCGAGGGCGATGTGCTGGGGCGGATCGACGCTGACTCGGTGCTGGAACCTGACTGGGTCGAACAGGTGCAGCAAGCCTTTCGGGATGATCAGGTGGCGGCAGCTACCGGACCGGTGGTCTACTACGATATGCCAATGCGTCGCTTCGGACTCAAGGCTGACGATAAGATGCGGCAACTGATGCTCCGGCTGGCCAAGCATCAGTACCACTTCCTCTTCGGCTCGAACATGGCCCTGCGCCGTACCGCTTGGGAAGAAATCCGCGGAGAGACCTGCCGAGACGAAAAAGACGAGATGCACGAGGATATTGATCTTTCCCTGCATCTGGCCGATCATGAACTCAAAGTTCAGTACGTTCCGAGCATGGTGAGCGGGATGTCAGCTCGTCGGCTGGAGGATTCACCTCGGGACTACCGCTACTACGTGAGCCGCTTCGAACGCACGTACAAGGCTCATAACGTCAAGAAGCTCGCACTCAAGGCCCCTATGGTGGTCTTCTTCTCGGTGTATTTCCCGGCTAAAGTACTACGTGCCGTGCACACTGCGAGTGTCAATCAGATGGCACGTCGCGCCGCCCTACGGCCCTGAAGAGCAATCTGAAAAGGGATCCGATCTTTCCGCTTATCTTGATAACTTGCTCTCGAATCAAATAACGGATCCGAGCGATTGGGTAACTCAAGCGCCCAACTAGGGGAACAAAATCCCCCGTTTTGCGTTGTCCGTAATGTACAAGTTGCTCAGTGAATCGAAAGAAACCTCACCATGACTGCTCCGCACCCAGGCAAGCGCGTTCTTCAAAGCTACATCGACACCATCAACGCCAATGATCTCGAAGGATTGCTCGGGTTATTCGCCGAAGACGTCGAGTGGGAAGACCCTTATGGCTCCCCGGTTCGTAAAGGACGCGAAGCACTCCGCGAGGTTTACAGTCCGCTGATCGGCTCCCTCAACATGACCCTCGACGGTCCGATCAGGGGCTCGGAGGGGAATCGCGCTGCGATGGCCTTCAGCTTCGAAGTGGAAATCGATGGCAAACGCTTTGGAGCTACTGCAATCGATGTGGTTTCTCTGAACGAGGCAGGGCTGATCACTCACTTTCAAGCCTACTGGAGCCCGGGGGACCTGGAAGAAATAGCCTCTTAGCGGCCCGAATTTTTATTCCAGCGACTATCCATCGGATCGCTGGGTTGTCCATTCTTCAAGGGGAACGCCGCTGTGACCTCGGCAAGCCCCTACTCTGACCCAGAATTACCACGGCTAATCCGGCCAGAATGAGTAACAACCCGGCATAGGTTCCCGAGGGAAGCCTTTCATTCAGGAAGACGGCGGCCAGAAGAGCAGCACCTGGGATCTCCAGCAGGATCAGCATAGAAATCACTAACGGACTCATGCTGGCCAGCAAATAGTTAATGATGCTATGACCCATGATTTGCGCCACCAGGGTCACCGCAATAATGCCTAACCATACCCAGGTTCCGAAGCCAATCAGCGGGACACTGAAGATCAGCGCAAGAATGAGCAGGAAGAGGGCACAGATACCGTAGCAGAGCGTCGTATAGACCCCCGTGGTCATGGTCTCCCGAGCTTTGGCACCGACCATGGTATATATTCCGGCTAAGGCACCACCCGCTACACCGAGCAGGTCTCCGGTAAGAGCTTGAGCGGAGGTACTGAAATCCAGACCGGTGATCACCACCACACCTATCAGGGCTAAGAGTAAGCCGCAGAAGATCGCTGGGATCTGACGGATTCCCCTGATCAGTTGGAAGAGCACAATCCAAGCGGATTGCAGGCAGACCAAAGCGGTGGCTGCCGCCACAGACGTCAGCTGAAGCGCCGTGATGAAGCTGGCGAAGTGCAGCGCGAGCGCCGCAGCTCCCAGGGTGGACACCAGATAGTCCTGGCGAGTGAGCTGACGGAACTGTTGGCGCTGCCGAAGCACCGTAGGTGTGCCCATGATCGCCGCACCCAAGGCATTGCGCCAGAAGGCTATAGCAAGTGCGGGGGCAGCGGTGGCGGCCATAATGGGCCCCGAGGCCGCGACCCCCAGTACGGCGAGCCCCACCAGAAGATAATTCACCCCTCAACCCTAGTGCTCAGCCGAAGTTGTCTCGGCTGGCCGTGCCAATATGACGCCCTCTCGGGGACCGCAGCACCACTCTTCGCATCGGCGTCCTCAGCGCCAATAGCCTCCCGAGCCCTGGATAGGTCTCCGACCAGGCAGTGAGTTATCGCGAAGTCATTGGGCAATCCCTGCACCGGGCGCAAGTCTTTAAACCTAAAAGGGCCGATCCACTGAGTGGATCGGCCCTTGACGGTGGAGGCACGGGGACTCGAACCCCGAACCCCCTGCTTGCAAAGCAGGTGCGCTACCAATTGCGCCATGCCCCCGTCAGTGTTGGAAGCTATTCAACTTTATCAGTTGCTTCGTTCCACACGTTCTTCTGGCTAGTGGACTCTTGAATTTTCTTCCGCAAAAAAATCACACCGAACACTGCCGCAGCAATGAAGATCAACTTTTTCACAGCTTCTCCTTCAAAGATTCCGTGGGCGTACCAGGACTTGAACCTGGGACCTCTTCGTTATCAGCGAAGCGCTCTAACCGCCTGAGCTATACGCCCCCTCGACCCTCTCGGGCCGAGATAAAACTCTACAGCATCCCGCCGACCTCTCCAAATAGAGCGGAGATAGAGATCAGTGCGAAGCCTTCAATCGATACACGCTATGTGAGTGCACCGGGGCCCACGCGCCCGAGGGCCCCACACCGAGGTAGGAGGTGAGGGAAGGCGTGGGGACTTTAGTCGTCGGTCAGGGTGACCCCGATGCCGCCGACCAGGGTTGCCGAAATGTTGTACAGCACGGCGGCCAGCATGGAGAGAGCGGTCAGCAGTACGACATTCACCACCGCCAGGATCACCGCATAAGAAGCAACCAGACCCAGCGAGGCGAAGGACTTGATGTCCACCGAGCCGCCTTCTTGGCCCTGGAAGTCATTGAGCAGCGAATTGATCCGGTCGAAAACACCGGTCAGATCCAGCACACCCCACAGCACGATGGCCGCCACCACGGTGATGATGCCGAGAGCCACCGAAAGCAAAAAGGCCATCTTGAGCACCGACCACGGATCCAGCCGTGAGATCTGCAGTCTCGCCCGGCGGACTTTTCCCTTGGGCGCCGGCTTGACTAAGCCTGGGCGCTGCTGGGTTGCGGGCTTAGCCGCGGACGTCGGGCGCTGCGCCGGACGCGCTGGCGCACTTATTTTCGGGCCCGGATTATTCGTGCTCAATCGTTGCCTCCCTCGTCGGCAGCCTCGTTCTGGCTGGCATCATCTGGCACAGCTTCACTCTGGCTTGCCGTTTGGTCTTCAGTCAACGGTACTTCATCCTCTTCGTTCTCGCCCACTAAGCTCTCCAGACCCCGTTCGCTATTGCGTGCGACTTCGATGATTCGGTCGTTCTTATCGGGCTTGGCGAAGATCACACCCATGGTGTCACGGCCCTTGGCAGGTACCTCGGCGACATTGGAGCGAACCACCTTGCCACCTTCCATCACCACCAGCACTTCGTCGTCGTCCTTCACGATGAGCGCACCGACCAGATCACCGCGATCCTCTACCAGTTTGGCAACTTTGATGCCGAGTCCGCCTCGTCCCTGGGTACGATATTCCTCCACCGCGGTGCGCTTGGCGTAGCCGCCTTCGGTGACGATGAAGACATAGGAATCGTCGGTCACCACATCAGCGGCGAGCAGCTCATCGCTCTCCCGGAACTTCATCCCGGTGACGCCCGAGGTGGCCCTGCCCATCGGGCGGAGGGCTTCGTCCGTCGCAGTGAAACGGATGGACTGACCCTTCCGGGAGACCAGCAGCAGATCATCGGTCTCCGAGACCAGCTGCGCAGAGACGAGTTCGTCTTCGTCGCGCAGGTTGATCGCGATCACGCCCGCCGTGCGGTTGGTGTCGTAATCCTCCAGCCTGGTCTTCTTCACCAGACCGTTCTTGGTGGCCAGCACCAAGTAGGGGGACTGCGCGTAATCCCGCAGATCGAGGACTTGAGCGATCTTCTCATCGGGCTGGAAAGCGAGCAGATTGGCCACGTGCTGGCCCTTAGCGTCCCGCCCAGCCTCGATCAGCTCATAAGCCTTAGCGCGGTAAACCCGCCCGAGGTTGGTGAAGAACAGCAGCCAGTGGTGGGTGGTGGTGACGAAGAAGTGTTCGACGACGTCGTCCCCGCGCAACTGGGCGCCCTTGATGCCCTTACCGCCGCGGTGCTGTGAACGGTAGTTGTCGCTACGGGTGCGCTTGACGTAACCACCGCGGGTGATGGTGACCACCATCTCCTCTTCAGGGATCAGGTCTTCCATGCTCATATCACCGTCATAACCGAGCAAGATCTGGCTGCGGCGATCATCTCCGTACTTATTGACGATCTCCGCGAGCTCCTCGCTGACGATGGTCCGCTGGCGTTCCTCGGAAGCCAGAATCGAGTTGTATTCAGCGATCTCGAGTTCCAGCTGAGCGTGCTGATCCTGGATCCGCTGCCGTTCCAAAGCTGCCAAACGGCGCAACTGCATATCCAGGATGGCGTTGGCCTGCAACTCATCGATGTCCAGCAGCTGAATCAGACCGGTGCGTGCCTCATCGCCGGTGGGGGAACGGCGGATCAAGGCGATCACCTCATCGAGGGCATCCAGGGCCTTGAGCAGGCCGCGCAGAATATGCGCCCGGGCTTCCGCCTCATTGAGCAGGAAGCGGGTGCGCCGCACGATGACTTCCATCTGGTGGGTCACCCAGTGCCGGATAAAGGCGTCCAAGCTCAGGGTACGCGGCACGCCGTCGACGATGGCGAGCATATTCGCGCTGAAGTTCTCCTGCAGTGAGGTGTGCTTGTAGAGGTTGTTGAGCACCACCTTGGCCACCGCGTCGCGCTTGAGCACGATGACGAGGCGCTGGCCGGTACGACCAGAGGTCTCATCTCGCAGATCTGCGATGCCGGCGATCTTGCCGTCCTTGACCAGCTCAGCAATCTTGACCGCGAGGTTGTCGGGGTTGGCCTGATAGGGCAGTTCGGTGACCACCAAGCAGGTCCGGCCCTGAATCTCCTCCACATTGACCACGGCACGCATCGTGATGGACCCACGACCGGTCCGATAAGCGTCTTCAATGCCCTTATGACCGAGGATCTGGGCACCGGTGGGGAAGTCAGGCCCCTTGATCCGCTGAATCAGCGCATCAAGCAGTTCCTCTTTGCTGGCGGTGGGATTCTGCAAGTACCACTGCACGCCCTCAGCGACTTCGCGCAGGTTATGCGGCGGGATATTCGTGGCCATACCGACCGCGATACCGGAGGAGCCATTGACCAGCAGGTTGGGGAAACGAGCCGGCAGAATCATCGGCTCTTGGTTCTTACCGTCGTAGTTGTCCTGGAAATCGACGGTGTCCTTGTCGATGTCCCGGACCATCTCCATGGCGAGCGGGGCCATCTTCGTTTCGGTGTAACGAGGTGCTGCCGCGCCATCGTTGCCCGGTGAACCGAAGTTGCCCTGGCCCAGAGCCAGCGGGTACCGCATGGTCCAGTCCTGGATCAGCCGCACCAGGGCGTCGTAAATCGCCATATCACCGTGCGGGTGATACTGACCCATTACTTCGCCGACCACCCGGGCGCACTTATTGAAGGAACGGTCCGGCCGGTAGCCGCCGTCGTACATCGCGTACAGCACGCGCCGGTGCACCGGCTTCAGGCCGTCTCGTACGTCAGGAAGGGCGCGGCCGACGATAACCGCCATCGCGTAGTCCAAATAGGACCGTTGCATCTCGGTCTGCAGATCGACCTGTTCAATCCGGTCGGTCACTTCTCCGCCAGTTACGTCAGACATAAGTCACATCGCTTTCATTGCAGCTTGGAACGGCTGTAGGGCAGGACGGCTGGGGCGTGGACGGGCGCAGGAGCGACACTCCGACGAAGTCGTGTGTGGCGCGAGTCGGGCGGAGACGTCCTGCCCTACAGCCTAAAAACCTAGATATCAAGGAACCGCACGTCCTTAGCGTTCTGCTGGATGAAGTGCCGACGTGATTCGACGTCCTCGCCCATCAGCACAGAGAAGGTCTGGTCGGCGGCAGCCGCGTCCTCCATGGTCACCTGGAGCAGAGTGCGGTGATCCGGGTCCATCGTGGTGTCCCACAGTTCGGTGTAGTCCATCTCGCCCAGACCCTTATAGCGCTGGATGCCGTTGTCCTTGGGGATCCGATGACCGGCGGCGCTGCCCTTGGCCAGTGCTTCGTCTCGCTCTTTATCGGAGAAGACGTAGTCGTGCGGAGCATTGGACCACTTGATCCGGTACAGCGGAGGCTGCGCCAGGTAGACGTAACCGCTCTCCACCAGTGGCCGCATATAGCGGAACAGCAGGGTGAGCAGCAGGGTGGTGATGTGCTGACCGTCGACGTCGGCATCGGCCATCAGCACGATCTTGTGGTAGCGCGCTTTTTCGACATCGAAGTCCTCCCCGATGCCGGCACCGAAGGCGGTGATCATCGCTTGAACCTCGGCATTGCCGAGCGCCCGGTCGAGGCGGGCCCGCTCCACATTGAGGATCTTGCCACGCAGGGGCAGGATCGCCTGAGTCTCCGGATTGCGACCCCGCACCGCAGAACCGCCTGCGGAGTCACCCTCCACAATGTAAATCTCACTCTTCGAAGGGTCCTTGGACTGGCAGTCCTTGAGTTTGCCCGGCATTCCGCCGGATTCCAGCAGACCTTTACGCCGGGTGGACTCGCGAGCTTTACGGGCGGCCAACCGCGCCTGGGCAGCCTGAATGGATTTGCGGATCACATCGCGAGCTGGCCCGGGGTTGCGTTCCAGCCAGTCACCCAGTTCTTCGGTGACCACGCGCTGCACGAAGCCCTTGGCTTCCGAGTTACCCAGCTTGGTCTTGGTCTGGCCTTCAAACTGTGGCTCGGAGAGTTTCACCGAGATCACCGCGGTCAGCCCCTCACGGATATCGTCACCGGTGAGGTTCTCATCTTTTTCCTTGATGATGTTCTTCTCACGCGCGTAGCGGTTGATCAACGAGGTCATCGCGGCACGGAAGCCCTCCTCGTGGGTACCGCCCTCATGAGTGTTGATGGTGTTCGCGTAAGTATGCACGCTCTCGGAATAGGCAGTGGTCCATTGCATGGCGAGTTCAAGCGCGATCGAGCGCCCGTTCAGATCCTTGTTCTCGCTCTCGAAAGCGATCACTTCGGGGTTGATCACGTCGACTTTTTTGGACGAATTCAGGTACGTCACATAGTCGATCAGACCATTGTCGTACTGGTAGACCACCTGACGGTGTGCTGAAGTTTCCTCGGCCGATTCGTCGTCCGAAGCGAGTTCTTCGTCGATCTCCTGGGCAGCTCGTTCGTCGGTCAGCGTGATCCGCAGACCCTTGTTCAGGAAGGCATACTGCTGAAAACGGGCTCGCAGCGTTTCGAAATCATAATCTGTGGTCTCAAAGATCGCCGGGTCCGCCCAGAAAGTCTGGGTGGTACCGGTTTCCTCGGTCGGCTCGCCCTTGCGCAGCGAACCAACCGGCTTACCGCCGTCAGCGAAGGACTGGTACCAGTTGAAGCCCTGACGCTTGACCCGGGTTTCAACCCTGGTGGAAAGCGCATTGACCACCGAGACGCCGACGCCGTGCAGACCACCGGAAACCGCATAGCCGCCACCGCCGAACTTGCCACCGGCATGCAGGATGGTCATCACCACTTCGACGGTCGATTTGCCCTCGGTGGGGTGCATATCCACTGGGATACCGCGACCGTCGTCCTCAACCCGGACGCCGCCGTCGGCCTGCAGAGTGATCTCAATATGCGTGCAGTATCCGGCGAGTGCTTCATCAACAGCATTGTCGACAATCTCGGTGATCAGGTGGTGCAGACCACGGGGACCGGTGGAGCCGATGTACATACCCGGACGCTTACGGACCGCTTCTAGGCCTTCGAGGACGGTGATGTCACTGGCATCGTAATGAGAATCCTCGGGTGAAACATGCGAGGTCGGTTTGTTTTTCGGAGTCGTCTCTTCATCCGGGGATTCCGGATTCCGCGGGTTTTCTGAGTTGCTGGTGGACACAGGCGTGCTCGACCCCTTTATCTTGTTGTACGTTCCTGATTCAGCGGTCCGCCGGCGGCCAAAGGCTGCCAGACGATCGGACACAGCTAAAATAACTCTCAGTGACTATTCTACAGGGTCTTGAAGTTTTAGGGGTAAACACGACGCACAAATGCCCTTGAACGGCCAATAATCCCACTCAGGACGAATTCGAAAGTTCTAGTATGGGTCCCAGACAGCTTACGGAGGGCTCAGCCTCTCACAGGGCCTTTCAGGGATTATCCATAAGTATCGCGAGGTCCCCGGCCGTTCACGGTACGCCCGCCCTTGCGCCAATTCGGTGCGGTGGGGGCCAGCACTTGGATCTTAGTCACCACTCCTGGCCCTAGATCTGACTCGAATCTGGTCAGTAAAGTCGTTGAAAGCAATCTGAGCTGGGTAGCCCAGGTGGTGGAATCGCAACGTACTTGAAGCACCGAGCCATCAAAGGATTCAGGCTGGCAATGGGCCGCAATCTCAGCACCTACTAAGGTGTCCCATTGAGCGATGACCGATCCGACAGCGACCGGTGAAGTCCAGCCACGTTCCGCGACCATCCGATTCAGAATGCCACCGAGTCCCTGTGGATCTCTTGCGGACCCCGACGTCGAACGCTGATTCGCCGATCTAGCAGCTTTTTTCTGCTGCCGATGCACTGAAGCACTGCGCACTCGGCGCTCCCCTCGGGACTGAGCAGCTTGCCGCATCCGGTTCAGAGCAGCCTGGGCGGCATCGAGCTCCGCTGATTCCTGCTCCGCCTGCCCGGCCGCATCAGGAACTTCATCGTTGGGCATCGATGACCCCGGTCGCGATAACCCGGACTCGTTCGCCGGAGAGTTCTTCCGGGATGTCCTCTTCGACAGCGGCAGTGACTAATACCTGTTCAGCACCGGCAACCATTGTGGCGAGCTTATTGCGCCGCGAGACATCCAACTCGGCAAAGACATCATCGAGGATCAGAATGGGATCCGCTCCGGCAGCGCCGTGTTCTTGATCGCGCAGCAGGTAATAAGATGCCAGTCGCAAAGCCAAGGCCACCGACCAGGTCTCCCCGTGAGAGGCATAGCCACGAGCCGGGGCACCGCCGAGCTGCAATTCAAGCTCGTCACGGTGCGGGCCGACCAAGGTGAGCCCTCGGTCCATCTCCCGCGATCGCGCCGCTGCTAACGCAGTAAGATAACGCTCGACCAATTCGGGCACTGTCAGCTGAACCAACTCGTCCTCGGCGGAGGCGCTCTCCGAAGCAGTTTCGGAATCTTCCTCATAACCGCCGAGGCTACTTCGATAGCCAGCCTTGAGTTCTTTAGATCCATCCGTCAGCTGTGTATATGCCTCGGCTAGCTGTGGCTGAATGTCTCGGAGCAGTTGCAACCTGGCAAAAAGCAGCTGTGCCGCCTGCTCTGCGAGATGCTGGTCCCAGATCTCGATGGTCGAAAGGAACTCAGCTGTCGGTTTATTGCGAAAGCCACCGTGAGTTCGAGCTGACTTCAAAAGCGCATTGCGCTGCTTCAATACCCGTTCGTAGTCCGCCCGAACCCCGGCATAACGAGGTTGCAGCGACTGCAGCAAATCATCCATGAACCGCCTGCGATGCGCGGGATCGCCCTTAACCAAGGCCAGATCCTCTGGCGCGAACAGCACACTGCGGCAAAGCCCCAAGATATCCCTGGCTCGCACCGGATTAGCCCGGTTAATCCTGGCCCGATTAGCTCTGCCCGCATTGATTTCCACCTCGAGGCTGAGCCGCTGCTCACCGCGCACCAAAGCACCCCGGATGATGGCGCGTTCTGCGCCGAATCTGATCAGCGGCCCGTCACTGGACACTCGATGCGAACCGAGCGAACCGAGGTATCCCAGAGCTTCCACCAGATTCGTCTTGCCGAGTCCGTTGGAACCGACGAAAACGGTGACGCCGGGCACTAACTCAAGATCGACCTGGGAGTAACTCCGGAAATCGGTCAGCGAGAGCTTTTCTAGATACACACTACTTAGCTGGCTTCATGGCATGGCCGCCGAACTGGTTGCGCAGCGCGGAGACCATCTTGTTCGCGGGCGAGGAATCCTCGCGTGAGGCGAAACGAGCAAAGAGCGCTGCGGTGATCGCCGGGGCGGGTACCGCATTGGCGATGGCCTCTTCAACCGTCCAACGACCTTCACCTGAGTCCTCGACATAATCGTCAATCGAGGCCAGGCCGGGATCCTCCTCAAGTGCCTTGACCATTAGATCCAGCAACCAGGAACGTACAACGGTGCCTTTTTGCCAGGCCCGGAAAGTGCCAGGAAGATCTTTGATGATGTCCTTGGCCGCTAGCAGCTCGTAGCCTTCGGCGTAGGACTGCATCAGACCATATTCGATGCCGTTATGCACCATTTTGGCGTAGTGCCCGGCACCGACGGCACCGACGTGCACGAAGCTATCGGAGCGCTCGCCCTCAGGGCGCAGCGCATCGAAGATCGGCAGCAGGCTTTCAATATCTTCATCGCTGCCACCGGCCATCAAGCCATAACCGTTCTCCAAGCCCCAAACTCCGCCGGAAACTCCGCAGTCAACGAAGCGGATGGACTTTTCAGCCAGCTGAGCAGCGTGTTTCTGATCCTCGGTGAACCGTGAGTTACCGCCGTCGATCACCAGATCGCCGGGGCTCAGCAGAGTACCGAGCTGATCAATCACCGAGTCAGTGATCTGGCCTGAAGGCACCATCACCCAGATGACTCGAGGTGATGGAAGCGCGGCGACGAGAGCTTCCACGGTAGCAACATCCGTGACTTCGGGGTTCCGGTCATAGCCGGTGACCTCGATGCCCCCTTGACGCAACCGGGCACGCATGTTGAAACCCATTTTTCCAAGGCCGATCAAACCAATGTGCATTTTGTGACTCTTTCCTGCGAAATTATTGATTGGGTAACCGAACCGGCATGACCAGGTAGCGGTAGTCGTCTTGATCATCGCCATCGATGTCATTCTGCGCCGTCATCATGACCGGTTTAGGCGCAGAAGTGAAGGAAAAACGCACATATTTGCTTTCGAAGGCACCCAGGCCCTCACTCAGATAGTGCGGATTGAAAGCTACCGTGATCTCCTCACCGGAAAGTCCCGATTCCAAGGCTTCTGAGGCCTGAGCGTCTTCGCCGGTGCCTGCGTCCAGGCTGAGTTGACCGTCGGTGAAAGCCAAGCGAACCGGGGTGTTGCGCTCCGCGACCAGGGCTACTCGTCGCACAGCCTCGATCAAGGTGCTAGTTTCCACCGTGGCATGGATCGGGGTGCTGTCCGGGAAGAGCGAACGGATCTTGGGGTAGTCGCCATCTACCAGCAGTGAAGTCGTTCTCCGGCCACCGCTCTCAAAGCCGATCAGCTCGGAGTTATCTGAAAGCGCGATATTGATCTCCCCCGCACCGCCCAGAGTCTTGGCGACTTCGCTCAGCGTCTTGGCCTTCACCAGTGCCGAGGTAGAGATTCCGGGAACCGCTGGCTTCCAATGCAATTCTCGCATGGCCAGGCGGTAGCGGTCAGTGGCGAGCAAGGTGATCAGATCGTCCTCGATCTCAATTTTGACGCCGGCCAAAATGGGCAGCGTGTCATCTTTGCTGGCAGCTACTGTCACCTGTGCCACGGCCTTGGCAAAAGCATCACCAGCAACCGTACCGCTCAACTGCGGAAGAGCTGGCAACTCCGGGTAATCTGCTTCGGGCATGGTGGCCAGGTTGAAGCGGGAATTACGGCAACTCAAAATGACTTTCGAGCCTTCAGTGCTGACCTCCACCGGGGCGGATGGCAGACTCCGGCAAATATCCGCTAGTAAGCGGCCCGAAACCAGGATCGTCCCCTCTTCCGAGATGTCCGCCGGAATTTCCAGACGAGCAGAGATCTCGTAGTCGAAGCTGGAAAGACTCAAAGTACCTGATTCGGCTTTTAACAAAAGGCCAGAGAGCACCGGAACAGGTGGTCGTGGGGAAAGCGCTCGAGCTGCCCATCCCACTGCATCATTGAGAACATCCCGTTCGACTCGGAACTTCACGGCTAGGGTGCCCCTTTTCTTCAGGTTGTTGCTCTAAACGACATACTCTCCAACAGCTTAGCTGCTTCCGACTCTCATTCGTCCATGTGCTGGCTTGCTGGCTACTTCGTGAGTCGAGTTGTCTTGGCGGAGGACGTTCTGTGGGTGGATCAGGAATGGGTAGTTGTTTTTTGGAAGAACAGATTAATGGGATTCGTAGTGTTAATAACAGCTGTGGATACTGTGGATAAGTCACTCTCGGCTTGGTTTTTGGCTGTTTTTGCTTGTGCACAAAATGTTGGTTCAGTGACAGTGCTTGCTTTTCCAGTGGTGGACAACTTTTCTTGTCATTTCCAGGTTCCACAGTTGGAGGGAAGTTGTTAGCAGTTGAGGGTGGATTGTCCACGATGTAATCCACATAGTTTTCCACAGCTGTTAAAAACTATCCCTCAAGCTGAACTTCAACCCTCGCGTTGCTGCTGTTTGATCAAGTTAGTGAGTTCCGTCACTTGGTTGAAAATGGTTCGACGCTCAGCCATCAGTTCGCGAATCTTACGGTCGGCGTGGATCACCGTGGTGTGATCTCTACCGCCCAGCTCCTGGCCGATCTTGGGTAACGAGAGATCAGTCAGCTCACGGCACAGATACATAGCGATCTGTCGCGCATTGACCAAGGTCCGGGTTCTCGATTTAGAGCGGAGCTCTTCAAGGCTGAGCTTGAAGTACTTAGAGGTCTGGCCAAGGATGGTAGCCGCGGTGATCTGTTGATCGCCGTCGTCGGTAATCAAGTCCTTCAGCACGGCTTCGGCGAGGTTCACATCAACCTCTTGTCGGTTGAGCGAGGCAAAAGCCGTGACCCTGATCAGTGCTCCCTCAAGTTCCCTGATATTCGTGGATATTTTTGAGGCGATGTACTCCAGCACATCATCCGGAGCGTGCAAGCCTTCGCCGATCGCTTTCTTCCGCAGGATCGCGATTCGGGTTTCTAATTCAGGTGGCTGTACGTCGGTGAGCAGCCCCCATTCGAAGCGGGAACGCATCCGTTCTTCGAAACCAGAGAGTTGCTTGGGTGGAAGATCGGAAGTGATGACCACCTGCTTATTGTGATTGTGCAGTGCATTGAAGGTGTGGAAGAACTCTTCCTGGGTTGCCTCTTTACCGGAGAGGAACTGAATGTCGTCGATCAGTAGGATGTCGACATTCCGGTAGGTGGTTTTGAAGCTGGTGCCTTCGTCATACCGGATCGAGTTGATGAATTCGTTAGTGAATTCTTCTGAATTCACGTAGCGAACCCGGATTCCGCTGTAGAGCCGTCGGGCGTAGTGCCCGATGGCGTGCAGCAAATGGGTTTTCCCTAGCCCCGAATCGCCGTAAATAAAGAGTGGGTTGTAGGCCTTAGCAGGAGCCTCCGCGACGGCTACCGCAGCTGCATGGGCAAAACGATTTGATTGCCCGATCACGAAGGTATCGAAGAGATATTTTGGATTGAGACGGCCGAATTCATTGGAAGTGCTCGGTGGCGTCGGTTGCGGTTTGGATTCTGCTTCGGAGTCTGAATCCTGTTCAACTGTTTCGACGATTGGTTCTTCGTCCTGCACCGGCGGTAGTTCGGTGTCGATGCTGATCGCGCACAGCACGTCTTCGCCGAAGACTTCGCGCAAGGCTAGGTCCAATGAACCCTTGATCTGATTCTGTAGTACTTCTCTGGTGAGTTCGTTGGGTACCGCTACCAGCAGCGTCGAGCCGATCAGTCCCTGTGCCTGGGCGAGAACAATGAAACCTCGTTGCCGGGGAGAGACGTGTTCATCAGCTTCGAGGATCTTGACTACTTTTCGCCAGGCTGCTGTGACGTCGTCCGTGCTATCAGTGCTCATGCTTTCCCCGTCGTGATTAGGCTGTGGACCGAGCGCCGTCGTTCGATGTTTAATCTGAACCGATAACGAAGGGTCATCCATCAAGAGTATGGGATTGGCAGGGCATCGGGTAGCACAGCGGCGGTGCAGCCCTTCCTTGTGGATAACTTACGCGGATTGTTGGCTATCCGTGGTGTACCGGAGGCTCAGTTTGACTGGCCGGTCACCCATGGCCTAACGTTAGGAAGTCCTTTGTGCCTGTTTTCAGGCACACGATATTTCAGCGTCGGCCTGTTTCTTCCCCAGTCGCAACAGCCTCGGCGCGTCCACGATTTTCTTGGAGTTGACACCGTGAGCAAGCGGACTTTTCAGCCGAATAACCGCCGTCGTGCCAAAAAACATGGCTTCCGTCTGCGGATGCGTACCCGCGCCGGCCGCGCCATTCTGGCTGCACGCCGGTCTAAGGGACGCGTTGAGCTGTCGGCTTAGGTCGATGACTCTGGGCTGTTAGCGTGCTCTTCATTCTGTTCTGAGATCAGAGATCAGCCGTGCTTCCAGCACCTCACCGCATCCGTTCGGCGAACGATTTTTCATACACCGTCCGTTCCGGCGTCCGATCTGGGCGCCGGAACTTGGTGTTATATACGCTCGTTGAACCAACGGGGCCGAGCCGTGTTGGCTTTATTGTCGCTAAGACGGTGGGCAATGCTGTGGTTCGTAATCGGATAAGACGCCGGTTACGCGCTGCTGCTGCCTCCACCGTTTCACAGCGCCCGGTCGGCCTGAGAATTGTGGTGAGAGCTTTGCCGGCTGCTGCTACAGCGAGTTGGCAAGAGTTGTCGAAAGACTACAGCTCTGCCCTGCAGGCAAACTTGGATAAGACCACGAAACGGGATTCCGGTAAGGGTTCTGAGGGAAAGGTGAGGCATGCTGACTAGCGCATTACGTGCCGTGCTTTCCCTTGGAAATTTTCTGTGGAATATTCCTCGTCAGTTACTCATCCTCTTACTCAAGGGCTATCGACTGCTGATTTCGCCGCTCTATGGGCAGGTCTGCCGATATTTCCCCAGTTGCTCTGGATACGCTCTTGAAGCGATCACGATTCATGGTGCGGTACGCGGCAGCTATCTTGCGGTCAGGCGCTTGCTGAGGTGCCATCCTTGGAGCGCCGGGGGTATCGATCATGTGCCGGCGCATCGTCATGTACACCAAAATTTTGCCGGGCGTCCCATCGAGGAAACGCCGCGGATTGTAGTGCTCAACCATCCTGAGCGTTACCTTGACCACCTGCACGACGGGGACGGTTCTTTGAACCGGGCTGCCTGAGGCTTAGAGGGGAAAATAGCGAACTATGGATCTCTTTGGATTCTTCGGAACGATCCTGACGCCATTCAAATGGCTGGTGTCCTGGATCATGTGGGCCTTCCATGAAGGTTTCACTTTTATCGGCCTGCCTTCCAGTTCGGGATGGACCTGGACGCTGTCCATCGTAGGACTCGTTTTGGTGATCCGAGCGGCTTTGATTCCGGTTTTTGTCCGGCAGATCAAAGCACAGCGCGGCATGCAGGCGCTACAACCCGAGATGAAGAAACTGCAGGCCAAGTACAAAGGTAAGACCGATCAGCTCTCTCGCCAGGCGATGGCGCAAGAGCAGATGGCCCTCTACAAATCGCACGGAACCAATCCGTTCTCGGCCTGCTTGCCGATTCTGATTCAGATGCCTTTCTTCTTCTCACTGTTCCAGGTGCTTTCCGGCGTCTCACATGCCAGCCAGAACAACCAGGGAATCTTCGCTTTGAGCGCGGATCAGATCAAGCAGTTCGACAACGCAGATATTTTCGGGGCTCGACTCTCCGACGCTTTCTTGCCAATGATTCAGAACGGCAATCCCAATGTTTCGGTGATCATCCTTTCTCTGGTGATGATCTTGGCGATGATCGCTTCCCAGTTCATCACTCAGAAGCAGATCATGGCCAAGAATATGAGTGATGAAGCGATGGCTTCGCCCTTCATGCGTCAGCAGAAACTGATGCTTTATATCTTGCCGTTGGTCTTCGGCGTGGGCGGCATCAACTTCCCGATCGGTGTCCTGATTTACTGGACGACCACCAACCTCTGGACCATGGGGCAGCAATTCTTCGTGATCCGCCGGATGCCCACACCGGGCTCCCCCGCATACCGCGAGTACATGAAGCGCCGCGAAGCCAAAGGATTGCCACTGATCGGCAATCTTAAGAAGCCTGAGCCGGTCGCTGAAGTAGTCGAAGAACCCAAGGGTCAGCGTGCCCAGCCGCAACGCAAGAATCGAAAGAAGAGATCATGACCGCCGAACTACCTGTTGAAGAGTCAGCTGCCGCAGTAGAAGCCGAAGAGCAGGCACCCACGGTCAGTCGCCTTGAAGAAGAGGGCGACGTCGCCGCGGATTACCTTGAGGAATTGCTGGATATCGCTGATATCGATGGAGATATTGATATTGAGGTCCGCAACGGCCGCAGCTATCTCTCAATTGTCACCGATGAGCAGAGCCAGGCGCTGAATAACCTGGTCGGGCGGGATGGAGAGGTGCTGGAGGCCCTTCAGGAACTCACCAGGCTCAATGTGCTCTCCGCAACCGGTCATCGTTCCAGGCTGGTACTGGACATCACGGGTTACCGGCAGGAGCGCGCAGGAGTCTTGGCCAAAATTGCTGAAGACGCCGTCGCTCAGGTGAAGGAGTCGGGTCAGCCCACTGCCCTGCAGCCGATGGGCGCCTATGAACGTAAAATCGTTCACGACGCCGTCGCTGAACTTGGTTTCATCAGTGAATCTGAAGGCGAAGGTTCTGCTCGCCACATTGTGATCAGCGCTGCCGAATAGCCAGTTATGTCAGATCTAAGTCCAGAGTTGGCGGCAGCAGCTCATACCGTTTTCGGTGCTCGCTTACCGCTCGCTGAGAGATATGTTCGCCACTTGGCAACATCGGGGATTGAACGTGGATTGATCGGTCCGCGTGAAGTGCCAAGACTGTGGGATCGGCATGTGCTGAATTGCGCGGTCTTAGCAGAGTTCATTCCCCGGGACGCACATCTGGCCGACGTCGGAAGCGGCGCGGGTCTGCCGGGGCTGTGCGTGGCGATTGCCCGCCCCGATTTGGAAGTGACGCTCATTGAGCCTCTGGAGCGCAGGGTGATC
Source organism: Psychromicrobium ferritrahens (assembly GCF_043789415.1). NCBI lineage: Bacteria > Bacillati > Actinomycetota > Actinomycetes > Micrococcales > Micrococcaceae > Psychromicrobium > Psychromicrobium ferritrahens. The sequence continues at coordinate 1,721,899 of NZ_JBDLLW010000001.1, forward strand.
TGGCTGGAAGAAGTTATTGCGGACCTTGCTCTGACGTCCGTCAGGGTCTTGCGAATGAGGGCTGAGCAGGCGATCAACGAGGTTGACTGTGAAGTCGTTACGGCGCGTGCGGTTTCCGCGCTGGATAAATTGCTGCCACTGACCGTTCCTTTACTGCATGGATCGGGCCAGGTGTTGGCGATCAAGGGACGTAGCGCCCAGGAGGAGATCACCAAGGCAGCAAAGGTTCTTCGTAAACTGGGAGGCTCTCAGCCCGAGGTTCTGACCGCTGGATCAACTGTCTTGACGGAACCTACTACGGTTGTCCGGATCAGGGTGGGACGCCCGGACGAGAATGCGTGACTTCGCCCGGTAGGCTAGTAGCTGTTGACGATGATCGACGGTGCAGAGGAAGGCAGTGAAAGTGAGCAAACAACGGGATTCAGCGCAGCGAATTCCTTCTTTTAGTGCTCTTAGTTCAAGCCTTTCGAGCATAAGTCAATCTAATTCAGTAGATAAGCTTGGTGTTGATATGGTTTCACGTGAAACAAAGTCCGGAAAGAGCGTTATCGACGATGTGGATGACGAGAGCCCGATTGGTCGTGAGCTCGCCAATGAAACCAGGCGACGTGAGAAGCTGCTAGGTCGTAAGTTGCCCAAGCCGCCGTCTACCCGAATTCTTACTGTGGCTAATCAGAAGGGCGGCGTAGGTAAGACGACGACTGCCGTCAATATTGCGGCCGCCCTGGCTGCTGCGGGTCTGCAGGTTCTGGTGATCGACATGGATCCGCAAGGCAATGCTTCAACGGCTCTCGGGGTCGATCATCGGGCCGATGTCGAGAGTATTTACGAAGTTCTGATTGACGATGTTCCTCTTGCTGATGTGGTGGCTGCAAGCCCGGATCTGGATAATCTCTATTGTGCTCCGGCTACCATACATCTGGCTGGCGCTGATCTTGAGTTGGTGTCTTTGGTGGCTCGTGAACAGAGATTGCGGAAAGCGATTGCGGCCTACGTCGAAGAACGTGCCGCGAATGGACTTCCTCGGTTGGATTATATTTTCATCGATTGCCCGCCCAGCTTAGGACTCCTTACGGTCAATGCTTTCTGTGCCGCTTCCGAAGTGCTTATTCCTATTCAATGCGAGTACTACGCCCTGGAGGGCCTGAGTCAGTTGTTGAACAATGTGAGCATGATCCAGAAGCATTTGAACAGCGAGCTTTCGGTCTCTACTATTTTGCTCACTATGTACGACGCTAGGACAAATCTAGCTGCTCAGGTTGCTGCCGACGTTCGGGAACACTTTCCGGAATTGGTTTTGAAAGCTGTCATCCCCCGTTCGGTTCGCATCTCGGAAGCTCCCAGCTTTCAGCAGACGGTGATGACTTATGATCCCTCCTCCACTGGAGCCCTGGGATATCTTGAGGCTGCTGCCGAATTGGCTGATCGAGCGGTATAGAGAGGCTAGGATTGTTTCTATACGCAGAGCGCAATCCGTACAGATCTAGATAGGTGTTCCAGTGGCTGAAAAACGTCCCGTTTCCGATAAGCAACGACGCGGTTTGGGCCGTGGTCTGGGTGCACTGATTCCCTCTTCAGATGTTTCACGTGAAACAGAGCCAAACACTTCCCGCCCCGTTGATCTGTTTTTTCCAGAGGGTGCGGCCAAGAAAGCCCCCACTCAAAAGGTTTCACGTGAAACGCCAGAGTTGGTTGAAGTGCCAGGAGCTAGCTTTGCTCAGCTCGATCTGACCTCGATTCAACCTAATCATAAACAGCCACGCTCGGTCTTTGATGAAGATGATATGGCTGAGCTGGTGCATTCCATTCGTGAAATAGGTGTTTTGCAACCCATTGTGGTGCGTAAAAACACTGAGCCGGGTGGAGAACTTTATGAATTGGTGATGGGGGAGCGTCGCTGGCGGGCGAGTCAAGCCGCGGGCATGCAGACCATTCCAGCGATTATTCGAGAGACCTCGGATGATGATCTGCTCCGAGATGCTCTCTTGGAGAACTTACACCGCAGTCAGTTGAATCCCCTAGAAGAAGCAGCCGCATACCAACAGCTTCTTGAGGATTTTGGTACGACACATGAGGAACTGGCTGATCGGATTGGACGTTCGCGGCCCCAGGTTTCAAATACCCTGAGGTTATTGAAGCTTCCTGCTGCGGTACAGCGCCGGGTTGCCGCCGGTGTTCTCTCCGCCGGTCATGCCAGAGCGTTGCTATCGCTTCCAGATTCGGAGGCGATGGAAAAGTTAGCTCAGAGAATCGTGGCTGAGGGTATGTCTGTTCGAGCCACGGAAGAGGCGGTCGCGCTGTGGCAAGGATCTGCGGGAAAACGACCGGCCTCTGAGCGAGCCACGGCACGTCACGAACGACTTGATTTCTTAGCCAGCTCGTTGGCTGACCGATTGGATACGAACGTGAAGATCTCCTTGGGTGCCCGAAAGGGAAAGGTGAGTATCGAGTTCGCATCGGTAGAGGATCTGAATAGGATCATGGCAGTTCTGAACCCGGAAGACTAGAGGCTCCGTTAGTTACTCTTCGAATAACAGAAAGGCCCGTTGTTTCACGTGAAACAACGGGCCTTTCTGAGTTAAGTCGCCAGATGAATCTACTTCAAGTACTCAGCAAACTCTTGCTCGAAGAACGGCTTCGGCTTGGCGCCGATCACGGTGTTCTTCAGCTCTCCCCCGGAGAAAAGGAAAACCGCGGGAATCGAGGTGATGCCGTATTCGGCGGCGATTCGAGGGTTCTCATCAACATCCACTTTGACAACCTCAACTTTGTCAGCGTACTGAACCGAGATGTCATCCAGGATGGGACCAAGCTTGCGACAAGGTCCACACCATTCAGCCCAGAAATCAACAATTACAGGTTTCTCTGAACCGAGAACTTCACTCTGGAAGGTATCGTCGGTAACGGCTTTGGCATTGCTCATGATGCGGCTCCTTCAGAGACTGCGTCGGATAAAATGAGTTCGTGATTATTCAGACTCGCTAGGTAGTGCTCGACGTCCAAAGCGGCAACGCAACCAGAGCCAGCCGCGGTCACTGCTTGACGATAGGTCGGGTCAACAACGTCACCGGCTGCAAAGACGCCGGCCAGGCTGGTTCGGGAGGATCGACCCTCTACGGCAATGGTGCCTTCAGGGCCTAACTGCAGTATTCCACGGACCAGATCAACACGAGGATCGTTACCTATAGCAACAAATAATCCGGTTACCGTCAATTCGGATTCTTCATTCGTTTGCACGTTCCGAAGCGTCAGGGCGGAGACCTTGTCTTCACCGCTGATACCGACGACCTCGGTGTTCCAGATGAACCGGATCTTCTCGTTGCTGGTGGCACGTTCTTGCATGATCTTGGAAGCTCGCAGCGAGTCCCGCCGGTGAACCACGGTAACGGAGCGCGCGAATTTAGTCAGGAAGGTCGCTTCCTCCATAGCGGAATCACCTCCGCCGATCACGGCAATATCCTGATCTTTGAAGAAGAAGCCGTCACAGGTGGCACACCAGCTGACTCCTCGCCCGGAAAGTCGCTTCTCGTCGTCCAAGCCCAGTTCACGGTAGGCGGAACCGGTTGAGATGATTACGCTTCGAGCCGAGTAGCGCTGACCCGAGCCAGTGGTCACGTGCTTAAGAGGACCTTCGAGCGAGAGCTCGGTGACATCGTCGTACTCGATCTGGGCGCCGAAGCGCTCAGCTTGGTGCTGGAGGTTATCCATCAGATCCGGGCCCATCACACCCTCAGGGAATCCCGGGAAGTTCTCCACCTCGGTCGTGTTCATCAGTTCACCACCGGCGGTCACCGACCCCGCGATAACAAGCGGCTTGAGATCGGCACGTGCGGTGTAGATCGCTGCGGTATAGCCAGCGGGTCCGGAACCAACGATGATCACATCGCGGACATCACTTTGACTGGTTTCAGTGCTCACGGACGCAGAACTCCTTGATAGGTGATAGATTCCTTCGGCCTGTACAACCTATTCGTTGCAAGGCTTATTCCGGACGGGTCCGGTGAACCACCAGCCTACTTGATGGTGATCTCCCCGATCTTCAGGGCATAGGGGTAAGTGCGCGGTGATTGCTGTTTCGGCAACTGGGTGAAGTTGATAATCACGTACTGGGCTGGTGCTCCGTCCATTGCTGGAATCGTGATGTTCGGCCCGGTGAAGCTGCCGGTGCCGATCTGCTTCGCGCCCGCGAGGCTTGGCTTGCTGTTGCTCAACACCTCGAAGCTGCCGCCAGAACCACCGGATTGGGCGATGCTGACCGAGCTGATGTCCGAGGGGTCCTTGAGCTGGACGACCAGGGCAATGCTCTTGGCGGTGCCGATATAGGTGTCATTGGTGAATTCGAGAGTTTGCCAGAAGGTAGCCGGATTGCCGTCGAAAAGGTTGGAAAGCTTCCCATCAGGAAAGTTAGCGGGCGTCGTGACGCCCTGAACCTGCTGCGTGATACCGGTGATCACCGGCGTCACGGTGGGAGCATCACTGGGAGAACTGCTGTTATTGCCGCTTGAACTGCTTTGAGTACCCGCTGAGTTGGAGCTACTGGGAGCAGCTTGATTATGGGAAAAAAGACCCGTGATGGCGGGCACCGCAAAAATCAAGGCGAGAACGAGAATCAGCAAAAGCACTCCGCCGACCAACCAGCGGCCGCTTCGCGGGGCATTGATCTCGTCGTCCTCTTGGTAGGCGGTGTCGAGATCGCTGGTCTCTCTCACGGAGGCCACGGCACCGGCTGGGAAGGTCCCTGGCTTACGCCCGGAGGGTTCTGCAGCCGTGATCGGCTCATTGATCCCACTGCTGATCACCGGCGCAGCACTGACCTTGGTTTCCTCTTCCGTCCAGCGGGAGACCTTAGGGCTCTGAGTTGCCTCCGGAGCGGTCTGCGGGTGAGCCGAGGATTCGGTACCAGCGGAGCGAGGTGCAACGGCTGGCGGCGGGGGTACATTGGGCAAAGAGGTGGCTCTCGGGGGAGCTTGGTTCTCGGGGATGAAGGGAGTGTTGTCCTCGTAGACGTAGTCATAACCGCCGATTGAGGGCTCTACGGAGCGTGCTGAGCCGAAGATGTCGACGCCGAGCGCATCGGTGAAATGCGGTTCCACATAAGGACTGGTGGGAATCAGCAGATCGAGCAGGTCCGCGGCCTGGCTCTTACTCGCGATCATGTAGGCGGTGCCGTCACCCAGGCCGAGATCCAGGATCTGGAACCCGGCATCGCGTTCCCCAGTGGCCACTTCACGAGCGCCCTGTGTGAGGTTTTCGGTGTTTTCCTCCCCAGCGATGACGATGCTCACTGGACGATTGAGTACTTGATCGACGCCGTCAAGCACTTGATCGCCTTCGGCCGAGACCAGAACATGAGCGGTTACTTTATAGCGACCGCCGAGTACCGTACCGACTTCCACAGACTGCGACAAGATGCTGCCCTCCTTGGCTTTCGATCCTATCCGATGCGCAGTGGATTGAGCGGGGATTAAACGGCCGAAACGGCGAAGTATCGGTGCGAGCAGCTCTTCGAGCTCGCTGACTCGCATCAGCTTGAGAGCCATGAAATAAGTCAGTGCCATCACCAGACCGACCACCAGGATGGTCAGCACCGCGGCCCAGGTGGACTGCCAGGCGAAACCGTCAAAACGGTTTCCCAAGAACGTCGCACCGCCCAGGCCGAAAAGCACCAGAGCTCCTACGAGCGAAGCGATCACGGTTCCGACCAGATACTGCACGTGCGAACGAATCACCCTGGCGACGCCGAAATCACCGATCTTTCCGCGCAGTACGAAGCCGGAGAGGAACGGCGCCAGGATATTGCCGACGGTCACGGTACCGAGCAGGCTGTAGATCAAGATATTCGATGGAACCAAGGAGACGAGCAGCGCCGAAGCCACTCCGAAAACAATAAGGATGCATTGCAGCACGAAGGGTGTGCGGGCGTCCTCGGTGGCATAGAACACCCTATTGATCATGAAGTTAGCACTCAGGAAAGGAGATCCGATGGACAGGATTGCCACGGCGATACCCACGGCTAGGCCATCTGATGCCACTCCACCGCCTAGTAGCATGCCCAGCTGACCGGAGAGCACCAGTAATACGCCGCCGAAGAAGATGGTGGCTGCACCGACGGTTCGCAGCAGTTTCGAAACCGAAGAGCGCAGTTCTTGTCTGTTACCACTCGAAGCTGATCGCGCCATCCGGCTGAAAAGAACCGTGGCTACCGAGAGCACGATGATCGAGTGCGGCAGGATATAGATATCGCTGGCCCGACTGAACAGGAACATTCCGGGATCCCCGGAGTTCTCCGCTACTTTGGTGGCCACCCAAGTGATCACCAGATAAGAGGCCTGCCCAACCACCATGGTGCCGACTACCCAGCCCGCGATCTTTCCGGTGGCCCCCAGTCCGATGCCACGCCAGCCCCATTTCGGGCGCAATTGGAGTCCGAGTTTTCTCACTGGTCTGAGCAGGATCAAAGCTTGCAGAATAACGCCCAAGGTGGTGGCGCCGGCTAGAACCGCAGTCTGACTGCTGCTCCAGTTCCCCGGATTATGTGGATTACTGGTGTTGCCGCTCCAGATCAGGATGAAAACGAAAATTCCTGCGATTGCCACCAGATTATTGAGCACGGGTGCCCACATATAGGCGCCAAAACGACTGTGGGCGTTGAGAATTTGGCCCAGGAGAGCATACAAACCGTAGAAGAAGATCTGCGGGATCAGCCAGATGGAGAACTGGACTGAAAGATCTAGCTGACGGCCGCTGAATTGAGTCAGAAAATCCATCAGCGGCCCGGCGCACAAAGTTAGGATTATGGTGATTCCCGCCATGAACAGCACACCGAGGGAGAGCAATCGACTGAGGAAGTCCGAACCGCGGTCCGGTAATTTGCTGGCCTTAATGATCTGCGGCACCAGCACTGCATTGAAAACCCCGCCCGCCAGCATGATGTAGAGCAGATTTGGTATGTTGCTGGAGATCGCGAAGATATTCGAAATATCACTCAGAGCGCCCAGAGCATAGGCGATGAGCACACCTTTGAAGAATCCTAAACCGCGGGAGACTAAGGTTCCGGCGGCCATCACAGCGCTGGAGCGCGCGACATTGACCCGGGGGTGATCGCTTGACGACTCTTCGCTGGAGGTGGGGTTGTAATCTGCCATTTGCCACCATCATTCCATGTTGATTCCACTGAACCAGTGATTTGGCTGCTTTCGGCGGTCAACAGATCCGCTGTGCTTCATGGACCATGGCGTGCCAGGAGTGAGTGATCTCGTGGCGATTACTCAGCTAAGAATTGAGGTGCTTTGGCCAGCTGGCGTTCGCCAGATCTGCGATTCGCCGTTCATTGGGGAAGGAGAGCCGCTTCGCCAAATCGCTCAAGGTTACCCAGGCGACGTCGATCGCCTCGTGGTCCGGATCGTTTTCGATGGTGAGTTCCCCACCGGTGGCGCGCAGCAGGAAATGATGCACTGTCTTGTGCACCCGGTGGCCGGTCACCGTGAACCAGTAGTCGATACTTCCCAACGGGGCCAGGATCTCCCCGCTGATTCCGGTTTCTTCGGCGATTTCACGGACGGCGGCTTGTTCGTGGCTTTCGGTGCCCTCGGGGTGCCCCTTGGGCAAGCACCACTCAACCCGGCCTCCGCGGTTCAGCCGGGCGATGATCGCCACCCGTAAATCGTCTCCGTGCTGATCGACCACCACGCCGCCGGCAGAGACTTCCTCAACAGTGGGCAGTGCTGAAACGCTGCTCAATTGTTGCCCGGCAGCCTGCTGCGCGCCGATTGCCGAAGGCAAAGGCGTGCGCTTGGGTGCACTGGGAACGGGGCGGGTCATGCATTCCACTCTAACGAAATCTGGCAGGATATAAGGAACTATGATGCAGGTTCTGAACAGCGACTCTCTCGATCCGGTTGTCCTTGAGCTGGGACAACGCTTTGTTGACGCCGGATTCGAGCTTTCCTTGGTGGGTGGACCGGTTCGCGATCTTTTTCTCGGCAGGCAATCGCCGGACCTGGATTTCACCTCCAACGCCACCCCGGATGAGATCCTCAGAGTCATCAAAGGCTGGTCTGACGCCTTCTGGGAGATCGGCAGGGCCTTCGGCACCATCGGTTTGCGCAAGGGTCAGTTCACCATTGAAGTCACCACTTACCGTGCTGAGTCCTATGACCCGAACTCCCGGAAGCCCGAGGTGGATTTCGGGGACTCGCTGGAAGCCGATCTGCGACGTCGGGATTTCACCATGAATGCGATGGCCCTGCGGTTGCCGAGCATGCAGCTCGTCGATCCCTACGGCGGCATCAAGGACCTGCACAGCGGGCTGCTGCGGACGCCGGGTCGGGCGGAGGACTCTTTTTCAGACGATCCGCTGAGGATGATGCGAGCGGCGCGTTTCGTCGCGCAACTCGGGGTTGCGCTGCATCCTGAAGTCGAGGCCGCCATGATCGAAATGGCTGAGCGGATCAAGATCATTTCGGCCGAACGCGTGCGTGATGAGCTGACTAAGTTGATCTGCGCGCCCCAGGCGCGCCTCGGCGTGGATATTCTGGTGAACAGCGGTCTGGCCGATCATGTTCTGCCTGAGGTTTCGGCACTTCGCCTTGAAGTGGATGAGCATCATCGGCACAAAGACGTCTATCAGCATTCTTTGCAGGTGCTGGAGCAGGCGGCGGCACTGGAGACCGGGCCGGATGGTGCAGTGCCGCGCCCGGACTTCATCTTGCGGTTCGCGGCCTTGATGCACGACGTCGGAAAACCGGCGACTCGACGCTTCGAACCGAGTGGTGGAGTGACGTTCCGGCATCACGATGTGGTGGGAGCGAAGCTCACCGCCAAGCGGATGAAAGCACTGCGCTTTGACAATGACACCATCAAGGCAGTGGCCCGGCTGGTGGAACTGCATATGAGGTTCTACGGCTACGGAGACGCCGGCTGGACTGATTCCGCGGTGCGTCGCTATGTCACGGATGCAGGTCCGTTGCTCGAGCGCCTGCACCGGCTGACCCGCTCCGACGTCACCACCCGCAATCAGCGAAAGGCTGAGCGGCTCGCCTTCGCCTACGACGACTTGGAGCGCCGGGTAGCAGAACTCATTGAGCGGGAAGAACTGGAGTCCATCCGACCAGATCTAGACGGTGCCCAGATCATGGCTTTGCTCGACATCCGACCCGGCCCGCTGGTGGGGCGTGCCTATAAGTACTTACTCAATGAGAGGATGGAAGACGGGCCGCTTGGCGAGCAGGAGGCCGAGCGCCGGCTTCGGCTTTGGTGGGCCGAGAACAAGCCATCCGAAGCGAACCCAGGCACAGAATCGACGGAAGATCATCGTGAGCATTGAATCAGTACCGTGGGACCACGTCACTCTGCCGAAGCTCTGGTTGCTTCGGCATGGTGAGACCGAATGGTCGCGCAGTGGTCAGTACACCGGATTGACTGATCTTCCGCTCACCGAACTGGGTGAAGAACAAGCCCGTTCCGCTCGCCCAGTGCTCGCCGGTGTGGAGTTTGATCTGGTCCTCAGTTCCCCTATGCAAAGAGCTCAGCGCACCGCGGAACTCGCAGGATTCCCTGAGGTCGTGGTGGAGCCGCTGGCTCACGAATGGGACTATGGCGACTACGAGGGAGTCAATAGCGCTGAAGTGCGGCGCGAGCGTCCCGGTTATCTGATTTGGAATGACGGGGTGCCCGGTGGAGAAACGCTCGAGCAGGTTGCTGCCCGGGCGGACGCGGTGATTGCTCGAGTGATGACGCCGCAGGCCAGCGGCCGGCTTGAGGGCCAGGTGCCGAAGAACACACTGCTCGTGGCGCACGGGCATTTCTTGCGAGTGCTGACCGCTCGCTGGCTGGATCTCGATCCGCGGCAGGGCAGGCACTTCGTCTTGGGGACCGCGAAAGTCTGCACTCTCGGCTGGGATAAACGCACCCCCGCCATTGAGCAATGGGGTCTCTAGGATTAGCGGTATTGAAAAGTTTTTAAGTTATTTTCACGATTTGGTATTGAGAACCACTTTTAATGCTGTATCTTATTAAAAGAGTTCAGCGCATCCGCCTGGACGTTCGCCACGATGAGAAGGGAGGCCTTGAAATGAATACGAAAATTTCCTCAGCCGCGTACGGTTACACCGTCGCCGCCATTCGCAAGGCCCCGGTTCGTGGCATGCTCAGCGCTTCATAGGCTGTAGCCCCGCCTTCTGGCACTCCTCTGATGAATGGCAGCAGTAGCTGCTGTATTGAATCCCTCGACGTAATTTAATTCGCGCCTATTTCGTCACAATTAAAGCTGTTTTAATAACAGCTTTAATTGTTGCGCCTCATTCAATTTTATTTTCACTAAATAAAGAGGAGTTATTGTGTCTAACGCTCACCGTACTCATTCATCATTCAATGAACGTGCCGCAAAGGAGGTGACCACTATGAGCCCCATGCCTTCACTGTCCTCGATCAAAAGGATCTTCTTCACCCCCATCGACGCAGAGCGCGTGCAGCGCCAGCGTGACCGGGTAGAGAACGATTTCCGCTCAATGAACATCTTGAACATCCGCTGAGTCTTCTAAGGAGGCTCGGATGTTTCCCTCCAAGCCAATAGCCAAGCAAGAGGCCCACGCCGCCCAGCGTGGGCTTCTTCGTTTAAGTTGACGCACCAGCTGGCTCGCAACGCCTCTGGCGAAGTGCCTTTTACTCAGTTAGCTGGGTAAGCCTCTGGTCTTTCGTGGGTTGAGTCGCGAAGAAGAGCACAATGAAAATTCCAGCGATGGGGATCAGCCCCCAGAACACTTGCTTCCAGTGATAGCCAGCATCACGCAGTCGTCGAACAGTAACCGCCAGGCTCGGCAGTAAGACGCCGATGCTCCAAAGACTAGCCAGCAAGGTTCCCAGATTTGTGCTTTCGCCGAGCGGTAAGCCGGCGAACAAATTCAGTGCGGCCAGCACCAACAGGTTGAATAGCACCCACCACCAGAATTCGGCCCGATCAGCCCGCCCGTTAAACTCTGCATACTTCTTGAAGACAATGCGGATGGCCTCACTGAATGACAATGTCCCGATCCTCTCGCCGCTAGATGCCTCATCCTATTCGGTTGATCATCAGGCTGAGAAGTGCTGTGTGGCTCGGCAGCAGCCGCTGCCCGGTTCATTGGAGCTCACCAAGTATGCTCGAAGGCATGGAGCAGAGCCGAGCCCGCCGCCGCATCGTGGTGCCCAGCAGAGATGATCGATTCTTGAAGGACAACACCGAGATCATCGGGGGTCCACTCGGCAGAAGAACTTCCCCAGGCCTTATTCGCAACGGTTTCTTCGGAGTGGAAAGCGTCCTGGTCATCATGGTGCTGATCGCCGCAGTCATCGCCTTGATCTTCAAGGATCACTGTCGGCAGCTGGGCTGGATCACACCGGATCAGTTCTCAACGACCTGTTACTCGCAGATTCCGAATGTCTTCAAAGAGCAGAACCTGACCGAGCTCTTTCCCTATTTCTCCCCGGGGTCTGTCTTTGACTATCCCCCGTTGGCCGGTTTGATCGCCGGGGTCACCGCTTGGCTGAGCGGTTTTGCTGGATCGGGTTCGGCGCGAGTGCTGGGATTCTTCGATCTGAGCGCAGTATTCCTCGTGATCGCCTGGATTATCGGCACCCTGGCCCTGGCGCGTAGTAATCGTCGCAGGCCATGGGACGCCGCCATCTTCGCCGCTGCGCCACTGCTGCTCTTCACCGCTTTCTCGAGTTGGGATCTCTGGGCGGCCTCACTCAGCGCGATCGCCTGCTTCTTGCTGTCTCGGCGTCGTCTGTTGCTTTCCGGACTGGTGATTGGGCTGGCCTGTTGTGTGCAGCCTTATCCGGCCTTGATTCTGCTCGCCCTTGTTCTCGTGACGTTGCGACGCTCAGCTGCGCTGACCTCACTGCCGGTGCTACTCGGCGCTGTGCTCAGCTGGCTGGTGATCAATCTGCCGCCGATCATGTTGAACCCCGTGAGCTGGGCGAGCTACTGGAGCAACGGCTGGCAGAATGACGCATCCACTGGCTCGGTTTATCAGGCGATCAATGCTATCGCCCAACGTCTCGGAGGCAGCGGTTTCAGCGGAGTCGAAGCCTCCTGGGCAGCCCTGGTGCTGCTCTTGCTGGGAATCGCTGCGGTGATCTTTCTCTGCTTCCGATCGCAGCGACCGCCTAGGCTCGCGGCCCTGGCCTTTCTCTTGGTCGCCTGGTTCTTGCTGGTGGATAAGCATGCGGCGCCTGAACACCTGGTGTGGTTGCTGCCTTTACTTGCTCTGGCGAGGCCCAACTGGCGTGCGGTACTCAATTGGCAAGTCTTCGGCGTGCTCTGGTACCTGGCGCAATTGCTCTACCTCGGCGTCATCCTCGGTGATAACAACTCACAGCATGGCATCGATCTGCCCTATTTCGTGCTGGCTTTAGTCACTTCAGGAATAGCGACCTTACTGCTGATCATTCTGGTGGTGCGTGATATTGCCTACCCGCAGTATGACGCCGTCCGCCGTTCTGGTTCGGACGATCCCTTGCTCGGCTGGCTTCCTGATCTTCGCGGAGCGGGTGAGGGCAGTACCGGCAGTGCGCTTGGGCAGACCGTGCCCACTACCCCGGTCCACGGCCTGCCCTGAGCCTCAGCTGGCCGCGGTAAAACGCCGCCGCTGATGTTGTGGCTTTTCAATCTCGTCCAAGATCGCCACCGCGAAATCCTGGCTGGAGATCTTCTCACCGGCTGGGCTGTCCAACCCCAGGGTGTAGTTACCGGTCCGCTGACCGGGGGCGATCAGCGGTGAGGGCGAAATCATCGTCCAGTTCAATCTTTCAGGAGCTTCTTTGAGCTCCTCCAGCAGCGCCGAGAGAGTCAGGGCCTCCTGCCGATATGCCTCCGGGAAAGCAGGATCGTCGACTAAACGCTTTCCCTTGACGAGCAGCGAACCCGCGCCACCAATCAGCAGAACGGGAACCTCGCCAATGGCTTCCAGAGCGGTACGGTTTGCGGCAAGCCACTGCTGGTGATCGCCTCCTGTGCGGCTCGGGCCGGTAGCCAGTACGACGGCGTCGTTGGCTTGCGCCAGCGCGCTCACCGCAGCGGCGTCGCCCAGTTCCACCGAGACGGCGGTTGCTTCGGGGGCTGATTCCACTGCTTTGCCACTGCGGCTAGCTGCGGTAACCAGATGCCCGCGACGCAGAGCTTCGGCGCTGATTTCGCGGCCGACCATGCCAGTTGCTCCGATGATGGCGATCTTCATGATTCCTCCTGTAGTTTCGATAGTGCTAAAGTATCTTATTGATACTGATGGCTTCAATGAAACTATGTACCCCAGAGGTAACTATGGAAACGAATATTCTCGATCCGAATTGTCCTTCTCGGATCGTCTTTCAGCGGGTTGGGGACAAATGGGCCACCCTGGTGATTCAGGTATTGGAAGACGGGCCGATGAGATTCGGTGATTTGCGGGCCAAGGTCGCGGTGGTGACGCCCAAGGTCCTCACTCATACGCTGCGTGCTCTGGAGCGGGACGGACTGGTGACCAGAACCATGTATCCCCAGGTGCCGCCGAGGGTTGACTACGAGCTGACCCCGCTGGGCAGCACTCTCTTGGAGCCGCTCAAGGTTCTGCGGTTCTGGGCAGAGAGCAATGCCGCGCAGATGATGCAGGCCCGAGACGCCTTCGATGAAGCACAGGACACTGCGATTCTGGCGGGTTCCCCACGCGGCTGAAGCCGTGCTGGTGGCTGCCGGGCCTGGCGGGCCCTGGCTCTGCGCTTGGTCTGCGGCTCAGACGGCGTTCAAGGATGTTCTATTGCCTTCCGATCCCTGATTTCGGCCCGTGAAGTCGCAGCCGGAGTTCGCGGCAAGAGGTCTTCGGAGATGGTGCTCGATTCACTGCCCGACTTCGGTTATTTGGCTGGTGCGCTCGGAAGTTCGGTGGGTGCCACGCAGGGTGGAGTGGTATCGGACTGCAGAGCGATACTGGGTTGAGGCATGGGTTTGGAGTCGCCCGGTTTCAACCAGAAAAGGAATCTGACCTTGCTGTTTTCCGGCATCTGGGATTTATCGATGGTGAGCCCGGTTCCGCCGGCACTGAGCTCGTGCATCAGCGGTGGCTCTCCCATCACTTGATAAAGCTGAGGGAGGCCGTCTTGGTCATTTCCAGCGCAACCAATAACCGTCTTACCGTCGATATTGTTCAACCGCACGATCTGAATATTGTGCGGAATATGAGCCGCAGCGAGTGCTTTATCGAGTTGCACGGGGTCCTGCACGATTCTCTCGGGGAGGTCCAAACCCTTGACTCGGGTGGCAGAAGGAGTCGTGGTGGGGGCGCTTGGGCCGGCGTCCGGGGAAGGCGCTGCCTGCGGCTGATTCATTGAGCTCAGCAAGAACCCGCCGGTGAAGATCAGCGCTGTAAGAACGATCAGAATAGCCACCGCAGTGGCGGTACGATTCAGTGCGCTCTTCTTGGTTTTGGCTGCATTCCCGCCTTGCTGAGAGCTCGCTGATTCGCTCAGGAATGCCGATTCACGGCGAGGCTCCTGAGTTTCTTTCACTGTCATCTGGCTCCGTCCATCAGGTGGTTCATCGAAGAGGATCGTGCAGTAGGTGGTGGCTGCGGCTTTGCTGGCCACAGCCACCACCTGGGTCGTAGTCGTTCTGCTCAGCCAGGAACGATACGGCGGGATGATCAGTACCTGATCACCTATTAGTCGATTTCAACTTCAGCAACCGTGCCGTAGTAATTGCTGTCGTCGTACCACTTCGGGAACACTTTGACACCCCAGAAATCGGTATGAAACTCAATCCATCCGGCGTTGTTCCCTGAGTGAATTCCCCAGACATTCGTGACGTTCAGCCCGGTCATTACGCCGGCGTTCACGTAGCACAGCGGAGTGATCTGGCCGGTGGAGAAGTTCGCAATCTTGAGGTGCAGATAGTCATCCGCGCCGAAAGTCGTATTCCAAGCGCAGTTAACCGGGTCTGGATAATTGATTGCCTGGGCCGGTGCAGCTCCCACGCCTGCTGCACCGAGAGCTAATGCGGCACTGACACCCGCCACGACAAGACTCTTTGTGAAAAGCTTCATACTTGCTCCTTAGTAGGTATTTGCAAATCTGACACTTCATCGATCTGCACACTTTGCAGTTTCTGTGTGCATGCCTAGAACTTTAGGGAGAGCCGAGGCACGTGCTGAGGCATTGTTCGAAAAAAACCTGAATTGTGCATTTAACGCACTGGAGGGCTATCGAATACCCGGCCTCAGGAGATTTTTTCCCCGCCAGATGGCGGAATTCTCGATGATTTGAGGTGGCTTTTTTGCGTTTGTCCAGGGGCGGATTTTCTTATCTGATTTTTAGCCAGCCATCGGTTGGATCCGTTAGAGTACGGGATTGTGGCACACCGTCAGGAACCCCTGCTGGCTCAATATGCTGTTGCTCGAACGAGAGATCCCCTTTTCGCCTCCAGGGCGATCTTCCGTCAGTTCGGCACAGCGGTACATTTCGACGCCGAAGTCACCGATGTGGATTTTGTCTTGAATCACGTAGACCTCGCCAAAGTCCGAATAAGTTATCTCAGATATGGTGCCGAGGTTTCCGTGCAACCTGACGTTTCTCTTGGCCGAGTGACGATAGGTATTCCACTCAAAGAGGGCGGTGAAGTTCAAGTCCATAAGGAGAAATTCCTCACCGGGCTTGGTCGAGGTGTGGTCATCTCTCCCGGGATGAAGACATCAATCAGTAAATCGAAGGCCACGGAGGGTCTTATGGTGACCATTCCCTCCGATTCCTTGACCCCCTTTCTGGCGGATGCCCTCTCGGTGGAAGCTTCCAGCGAGCTGCAATTCGATCCTCGCTTGAATCTTTTGGATCCAGCCACGCAGAGTTGGTTTCGGATAGTTCAGATGCTGGTGGCCGACTTAAACAGTGTCAGTCCGCTTTTGAGAACGCCGTTGCTATCCGTGCACGCTGAGCAGTTGTTGATCGCTAGTTTTCTGCAGTCTCAGCCGAATAACCTGGCCGCTGATAGGCCTTTGGAAAAACGGTCACCGGCATTGAAGCACGTTCTTCAGCTAATGCTGGAAAGGCCCGAGTACCCCTGGCGCATCGCTGAGCTTGCCGGTTCGGCCGGCATTTCAGTGCGAGCTATGCAAACCCAGTTCTTGAGGGAGTTCGGCATTGGGCCCTTGGCGAAGCTGCGGCAGATCCGGCTTAAAAACGTCCATCGGGAGCTGGCTGCGGCTTCAGCCGAGGAAACCTCGGTCGCCGAGGTCGCTCTCAGATGGGGATTCGGAAGTCTCGGAAGGTTTGCAGCTAACTACTACCGGGTCTTCAGAGAGTATCCCTCTGAAACGTTACATAAGTAGCTACCGGCTCGATCCGGCTGCGAGTGAGGGTTTATAAGACGATCTCAGCGGAGCCTCGGGGAATCAGCTTGGTCTTTACCACGGAGTTCCTGAACTTCTGCTGCTGATCAGGCTGAGGCTGTTTCGCAGAGCGTTGACCGAGCCGCTCGAAGAGCAGGTTCGCGGCCAGCTCGCCCATCGCAGTAGGGTCCTGCGCCACCACGGAAATGCCGGGTTCAATCACATCGGCGAGCTCGAAGTCGTCGAAGCAGAGGATGGCGGGCCAGGTGGCTTCACTGTTCCGCAAGGCGCGCAATACCGCTACCGAGGCCCGGCTATTAGTGCAGAAGAAAGCGGTCGGCTGCTCATCTGCGGCGAGAGAGCTGATCTTCTTGAGCCATTCCTCGAGGCTCACCCCGGCCGTCAGATCGGCGTGTTCCCAATCGCTGTTATACGGGATTCCGGCGCTCTCCAGCGCTCGTCGATAACCGAGGATTCGCTGATTCACGGTATACAGCTTGCTGCTGTCGCTCAGGCAGGCGATGCGCTGATGACCGTGCGCGATCAGATGAGTGACGCCGTCGAAAGCGCCGCCGAAGTTATCGCTCAGCACGGTGTCGGCGTCGAATTTCAGTGGTGCACGATCGACGAAGACCATCGGTGTGCCCGCGGCGATCTCCTTTTGCAGATAATCCTCATCGATTCCTCGGGGGCAGGCGACGATCAGCCCATCGACTCGGCGGGCGCACAGTGCGCTGATCAGTTCTCGGGCGTGACTGGCCTCATTATTGCTCGAAGCGGTGATCGACAGCGTGCTGCGCGCCGTCGCCTCGTTCTCCACCGCCCGATTGAGTGTTGAGAAAAAAGGATCCGCCATATCGTCGAGGATCACACCGATACTCGCCGCGATGCCTTGGCGGAGCAGTCGAGCGCTATCGTTGCGCTGAAAATCCAGCGATGCGATGGCTGCGTGCACCATCGCTCGGGTGTGCTCACTGACGTTGGGATCCCCGTTGACAACCCGGGAGACGGTGGCGAGCCCGACTCCGGCGTGGGCTGCGACGTCCTTCATAGTGGCGCGCGAACGGGTTGTACTCATGTGGAAACGTTACCGCAGCACGGAATGCGGATTCGGGAAAAGCTTGAGGCGAATTCAAGAAAGCGGAAAGCCTTGACAGGAAAAGCGCGGCATCGTAGCCTCAACTAGAAGTTGGAAACGTTTTCACGGCTGAGTCTCAGCTCGCTCAAAACACCGCAGTCGCGTCGAGGAGGACGTACTTGTTCAGCAGCCATTTCCCTTCATCGGGGATCAAATTATCAGCTCTGGGCCTCGTGACGGTCGCGGCGGTGTTTCTGACAGGATTGAGCATGACTTCGGTAGCCCAGGCCGCGCCGGGTGCGACGGCGGATTTCTCAGCCTCTTTCGAAGACGCCGAACAGGCCAAACCGTCGAGTAACACCGTGGAACTCGGTGCCGACGGCACCGCCATCCAGCAGGGCGTCTCCGGTGGCGGTAGCACCGAAGTGCAACTCAAGGACAGTGTGCTGGGTGAGGTCACTGCGGTGCAGGCGAGTGCAGAGAACACGGCCGGCGGCGAGCTGGCACAGAACCTGAAAGACGGCGCTTCATCGACGAAGTGGCTCGCCTTCAGCAGCACGGGCTGGGCGCAATACCAGTTGAATGCCGCCAAAACCGTGCTCAGCTATTCATTGACCAGCGCCGATGACGCCCCGCCACGTGATCCGGCGGCCTGGCAGTTGCAGGGGTCCGCTAATGGCAGTGACTGGACCACTGTGGATTCTAGGACGGCGCAGAGCTTCGCGCAGCGCGGTCTCAAGCAGGCCTATGAAGTCCGTGCTCCCGGCAGTTACAGCTATTACCGGCTCAATATCACTAAAACCGGCGACGTCGGCATCGTGCAGTTGGCGGATTGGGACATCGCTACCGGAGGAATCGTGAAACCGGGGCCGGGAGCCGCCAAGCCGATGGACACCGCGGTCGGCAACGGGCCGAGCGCGGGTTTCAATATCAAGGCCAATGCCGGCTTCACCGGAGTGCGCGCGCTCAAATACGGCGGCACCAAGACCGCCGCCGGGCAGGCCTTCGCGACCAACAAGCTGTTCGATGTGAACATCCCGGTCGGCCCGCAGAGCAGGCTCTCCTACAAGATCATCCCCACCGAGGACTACGTCAACTACCTCTCCAGCTACGTCGCAGTGGACCTGCACTTCACCGATGGAAGCTACCTTTCGCAGCTCTCGGCCACCGATCAGAACGGCATCGCGCTGACCGCCCAAGGCCAAGGCGATGGAAAGATCCTCTACGTCGGGCAATGGAATTTCGTGCAGAGCGACATCGGCTCGGTTGCCCGAGGCAAGACGATCGATCGCATTCTGTTCTCCTTCAGCAATGCCACCGCACCGGCGTCCTCGGTGTTCAGCGGATGGCTCGACGATCTGAAGATCGAAGGCGCCGCCCAGCCCATCGATCCTTCCAGCCGGACTCACTACGTCGATACCCGGCGCGGCAGCAATGCTTCCGGTTCTTTCTCCCGGGGAAACAATTTGCCGCTCACCGCGGTGCCCAATGGCTTCAACTTCCTCACCCCGGTGACCAATGCCAGCTCGAGCAACTGGGAATATTCGTACCAGTCGAGCAACAACGCGAGCAATAAACCGACCTTGCAGGGCCTGGCCGTCTCGCATATCCCGAGCCCTTGGATGGGCGATCGGAATCAGTTCTCGGTGATGCCCACCACAGACTCCGGCGTGCCCAGCAGTAGTAAGCAGAGCCGCGCGCTGCCGTTCAGCCACGATAACGAAACCGCTCAGCCCGATTATTACTCGGTCAAACTTGACGGCCCGAATCCCGGTGAGGCGCTGCAGGCCGAGATGACGGCGAGCGATCACGGTGCGATCATGAGGTTCAGCTACCCGGGGGATCGGGGAAATCTGGTCTTCGATACTCCCGGCAGCGGCGGCAACTTCACCCTGCAAGGCAATGAGATCAGCGGCACGGTTCCGGCCGGTGGTGGTTCCGGCCAGGGCCAGATGTATGTCTACGGCAGCTTCAGCCGGAGTCCGCTCAATGTCTCAAGCAGCGGAACCCGCTATGCCGCTTTCGACACCAGTACGGACAAGTCAGTGGAGTTGAGCTTCGCCACTTCCTTCATCAGCGCTGATCAGGCCAAGAAGAACTTCGGACTGGAGATCTCCGGGCAAAGCTTCGAGCAGGTTCGCGGCGCGGCGCAGCAATTGTGGAACGACCGGCTCGCGGTGATCGACGTCGAAGGTGCCAACGACTCGCAGCTCACCACGATGTACTCGAACCTCTACCGGCTCAACCTCTATCCCAACTCCGGGTTCGAGAACACCGGAACCGCGGCTACGCCCAAGTTCCAATACCGCAGCCCGGTCAATGCCGGGAAGATCGTTGACGGCAAGATTTACGTCAACAATGGTTTCTGGGATACCTATCGCACTGCCTGGCCGGCTTATTCGCTGCTCTATCCGCAGAAAGCCGCGGAATTGGTGGACGGCTTCGTGCAGCAGTACCGGGACGGCGGCTGGATCGCCCGCTGGTCCTCGCCGGGTTATGCCGATCTGATGACCGGAACCTCCTCGGACGTGGCCTTTGCTGACGCCTATCTCAAGGGCGTCCCGCTGCCTGATCCGCTGAGCGCCTATGATGCCGCGGTGCGCAATGCCAGCGTGCCTTCCACCAATGATTCGGCGGTGGGCCGCAAGGGGCTGACCAACTCGATCTTCCAGGGCTTCACCAGCACTAAGACCGGTGAAAGCGTTTCCTGGGGGCTCGAAGGATTCATCAATGACTTCGGCCTGGGTAATATGGCGGCCAAGCTCGCCGTCGATCCGGCGACCCCGGAGAGCCGCCGCGTATCATTGAAGGAAGAATCAGCCTATTATCTGAACCGGGCGCAGTACTACGTCAATATGTTCGACACCAAGCAGGACTTCTTCAACGGCCTCAGCGCCAGCGGAGAGTTCAACGCTGGCCTGGACCCCGAGTCCTGGGGAGGCCTGTTCACCGAGACCGATGGCTGGAATTTCGCTTTCCACGCTCCGCAGGACGGCCAGGGGCTGGCCAGCCTCTACGGCGGACCACAGGGTTTGCAGAATAAGCTCGACGCTTTCTTCGCCACCTCGGAGGACGCCGATAAGCCCGGAGGCTACGGCAGCGTGATCCACGAGATGCTGGAAGCCCGGGCGGTGAGAATGGGACAGCTGGGCATGAGCAACCAGGTGTCGCACCACATTCCCTATATCTACAACTACACCACGGCCCCCTATAAGACTCAGTCCACGGTGCGGGAGATCCTGCAACGGCTGTACGTCGGCTCGGAGATCGGCCAGGGCTACTCGGGTGATGAGGACAATGGCGAGATGAGCGCCTGGGCGATTTTCTCCTCGCTGGGTTTCTACCCCTTGCAAGTGGGTTCGCCCCAGTTCTCCATCGGCTCCCCGCAATTCACTAAGGCGACGGTGCACTGGGGCAATGGCAAAGATCTGGTGATCAATGCTCCCAATAACTCGGTGAAGAACGTCTATGTGCAATCGCTGCGGATCAATGGCAAGGACCACCCTTCAAGCACCTTGGAGCAGAGCGAAATCGCCAATGGTGGCACCCTCGACTTCGTGATGGGGCCGCAACCCTCAGACTGGGGTAAGCTGCCAGCTACCGCTACCAAGGTCCCTGAACCTTTGATGGACACCACTGTGCAAGCCGATTTGAGCAGTTCGAGCGGAGAGAACCTGAAGAACCTGACCGATGACAATTCGGTCAGCCAGGTGGCCTTCAGCGTTGCGAAACCCGTGATCACCCTCAATTACCCTGCGGCAGCTCAGAAAGCGAGTTTCTACACCCTGACCTCAAGCTCGGCCGCCGCAGGTTCGGATCCCAGCGCCTGGACGCTGGAGGGTTCCAAGGACGGCAAGACCTGGACGGAGCTGGACAGTCGAAAAGACCAGAGCTTCAGCTGGCGATTGCAGACCCGGCCCTTCCAGATCACCGCTCCGACCGCTTTCACGCACTACCGACTGACCATCACCGCCACCAGGGACGGCAGTTCGCTGCCGGTGCTCTCCGAACTGGAGATCCTGGCGAAGGCTAGCGATTCCGTGGCGGGCGATTTAGTGGTCAGCGCAGCGGAACCCCTCAAAGGCACGGTAGGCAAGGTGCTTCAAGCCACCCTGGGTAGCGTGGGCGGTGGCAGCCCCAGCAATGGCTACACCGCCACCGTCGACTGGGGTGACAGCAGCGCACCGACCTCCGCCACGGTAGCCGGTAACGGCGTCGTGCGGGCGATCAGCGGAAGCCACAGCTATACCAAGCCCGGAGTCTACGCCGTGACCATCACGGCCACCGACGGTAAGGCCAAACAGAGCGCCAGCCTTCCGGTCAGCATCTCGGTTCCGGCAATCGGCACTCTGGAAGCGGGTTTCGATAAGGTCTGCCTCGGCGATGACAGCACGGTGCCCAATGGATACCCCGGGGCGAATTGCGATTCAGTGGGCTATTCGTACTCCCGTCAGGCGCTCGCCGCTGCCGGAATCACCCAGGGCACCGCGAATACCGTGACTTTGGGTGCTAAGACCTTCAATTTCACCCTGCCCAAGGTCGCGCCGGGGCAACCGGACAACGCGATGGGCAATGGTCAGGTGATCAAGCTCCCGCTGAGCCCGGAGAGCACCGCGATCTCCTTCATCGGCACCGGCACGCAGGGCGATCAAAACACTCAGGCGAAGGTGACCTTCACCGACGGGAGCACTGCTTCTCTGCCGCTGCAATTCTCCGACTGGACGCTGGGCGGCAATTCGAATGGCAGCCCGCTCTACGGCAATACCGTGGTGGCTAAATCGGCCTATCGCCTAGCGGGTTCGGCTAAGGACGGCGCAGTGCCTTTCCTCTTCGCCACCGCGCCCTTCACCATCCCAGCGGGCAAGACGATCGACACGGTGACCTTGCCGCAACAGAGCGGTGAAGAAAGATCCGGCCGGATCCATGTCTTCGCGATTGCCACGGATGGCAAGATCCTGCCCTTACCGGAGCTCAAGCTCTCCGCAGGACCCGCCTTGAGTGCGAGCACCGAGGGCCCTGTGCAAGCGGCCCTGGGCACGGTCTCCGGAGGTTCTCCGGGCCTGCAGCCGGGCGAATCGATCCCAGCGCAGTACAGCGCCCGGGTCAACTGGGGCGATGGGACACCCACCGAAGATGCCGTTCTGGGGGTTCCGGATGCCAAGGGCGTTGCGGGGATCAGTGCTCAGCACCACTACGCTAACGCGGGTTCCTATACCGTGAACGTCACCGCCTCGGATGCCCTGGGCTCTCGTACCGTGCAACTGCCCGTGACGGTCAGCGTGCCAGCCAAGCCGAACCCCGAACTGACGATCGCCGCCCCGGCCCAGGTGGTTCCCGGAAGTATGATCACGGTCAACGGAAGGAAGTTCGACGCCGCAGAGAAGGTGAGCCTGTTGCTCAGCACCGACCCTGAACTGCGGCTCAGCGCAGCGGCGAATGCGCAAGGCGTGGTGAGCTTCCAGTTCGCAGTGCCGCAGGGCACCAAACCCGGCCCCTATGCGATCACCCTGATCGGAGATTCCAGCAAGGTCCCGGTGGCAGGGACCATTATGGTCAGCCAAGCCACTCCGCCGATCGTCTACCGGCCGAACGCGCAGCTGGGGCAGAATGCCGCCGCTCGTGGAGAGCGTGTGCAACTGACCGGTGATAGCTTCGCGCCGAATGAGTTGGTTTCGGTCACCTTGCACTCCGATCCTCTGCTGCTAGTGACCGCCCGGGCGGATGCCCACGGCATTCTGAGCACGTCCTTCGTGGTTCCGCAGAAAGCAATTCTCGGCCAGCATCAAGTGGTGATCGCCGGAGTGCTCTCCAAGGCGCCGATCAGCGTGGACTTCACGGTGCAGCAGCAGCCGGTGGGCCAGCAGCCAGGTAACCCGGGTACAGGAACCGGCCAGCCAGGTTCCGGGCCCGGAGGTGCTGTAGTGGACGGCTCCGGCGCTATGCCGGGGACAGGTTTCGACACTGCCCCGCTCGCCGTAGTGGCGCTCGGCGCGCTGCTCGCCGGCGGGTTGCTGCTACTGAGCGGCCGACGTCGTCGCCGTTCCTGAGCGGGATTTCTCCTGATTTTGACAAGGATTGGTGGCAGACTGGTTCGGTGGCCCATATTGACGTTGCCCAGGTCGACTACTTCCTCTCCGATGGCAGACAGCTGCTCAATGCTGTCAGCTTCAGAGTGGCCGATGGCGCGAAAAGCGCGCTGATCGGGCCTAACGGCACCGGTAAGACCACGCTTCTGCGAATCATCGCGGGTGATTTGAAAGCTGATGCCGGCGCTATTACGGTCAGTGGAAGCATGGGGGTGATGCGCCAGTTCATCGGCCAAGTAAGGGATGAATCTACGGTTCGAGATCTCTTACTCGACGTTGCTCCCACCGCGATTCGCTCGGCTGGTGAAGCGGTGGACGCCGCCGAGCTGGCGATGATGGAACGTGACGATGAGCCGACTCAACTGTCCTATGCTCAGGCGCTCGCCGATTGGGGAGACGTCGGTGGCTATGACATTGAGACCACCTGGGATGAAGTCACGATGTCCGCGATGGGGCTGCCCTATGAACGCGCACAATACCGAGCCGCGGCCAGTTTGAGTGGCGGTGAGCAGAAAAGGCTCGTGCTCGAAGCGCTCTTCCGCGGCCCAGATGAGACGCTGCTGCTCGACGAGCCGGATAACTACCTTGACGTTCCCGGGAAACGCTGGCTTGAGGGGATGCTGAAGACTTCATCGAAGTCGGTGCTCTTCATCAGTCATGACAGGGAATTGCTGGCGAACGGGGCGGATCGGATCATCACCCTGGAACCGGGTGCGCTCGGTGCCACTTCCTGGACCCACGGCGGCGGGTTCGGTAGCTACCAGCAGGCCCGAACGGACCGGAATCTGCGCTTTGAGGAATTGCGTAGGCGCTGGGACGAGGATCATGCCAAGCTGCGTGAACTGATGCTGATGTACAAGGCCAAGGCCGCTTATAACGACGGCTTGGCCTCCCGCTATCAAGCCGCGCAGACCAGGCTGCGGAAGTTCGAGGAGGCTGGCCCGCCCCAGGCCGTGCCGATCGAGCAGAACGTGAATATGCGGCTCGCCGGTGGCCGTACCGGTAAGCGTGCGGTGGTGGCCAGCAAACTCGAGCTGACCGGGCTGATGAAGCCTTTTGACGCCGAGATCTGGTTCGGTGACCGGGTAGCCGTACTGGGTTCCAATGGCTCGGGCAAGTCGCATTTCCTCCGGCTACTCGCTGCCGGTGGTACCGACCCGGAACGCGAGCACCTGCCGGTCTCCGAGGTGGTGATTCAGCAGGTGCCGCACACCGGAAAGGTGAAACTCGGGGCTCGGATCAGGCCCGGTTTCTTTGCTCAAACCCATTCGCGTCCCGATCTGCAGGGCCGTACTCTCCTGGAGATTCTGCACCGTGGCGACGAACATCGGGATGGTCTATCTCAGGAGCCCGCGGCGAGGGCGCTGGATCGATACGGATTGGCCAAGCAGTCCGAGCAGCTTTTCGAGTCGCTCTCCGGCGGGCAGCAGGCCCGCTTGCAGATTCTGTTGCTGGAGCTTTCCGGGGCGACCTTGTTGTTGCTCGACGAGCCGACTGACAACTTGGATCTGCACTCCGCTGAGTCATTGGAAAAGGGGATCGATGGCTTTGAGGGCACTGTGATCGCAGTGACTCATGATCGTTGGTTCGCGCGTTCTTTCGACCGCTTCTTCGTCTTCGGTTCCGATGGCAAGGTCTATGAGTCCGATCAGCCGGTCTGGGATGAGTCACGGGTGGTACGTCAGCGCTGAATGATTATTCTGCTCATTTGAGCATTAATCATGTTTATATGATCAAGATTGATATCGTTTAAGGATGACTGGGCGCGAACGGCATCGGCAGATCAGCGATTTAATGCACCGTCGGGAACGGGTCACGGTGGACGAGCTCGCGGAGCTCTGCAACACCTCGACGGCGACCGTGCGGCGCGATCTTGACCTGCTCGAGCAGCGTGGCGTTCTGAAAAGGGTGCACGGTGGGGCTGCTTCGCTCATCCTGGGCGGTTTCGATCCGGGCTATCAGCAGCGCGCCCTGGAGAGTCAACGAGCGAAAATCCGGATCGCTTTCGCCGTGGCTTCCTATCTCAGGCCCCAAGAATTCGTTTTCCTGGACAGCGGCAGTACCGCGACCCAGATCGCGGTAGCGCTGAAGGAACAGCCGATCACGGTACTGACGAATTCCTTGCATGCGGCTCGGGAACTGGCGGGCGGCCGGGCGGAAGTGATCCTGCCGGGCGGCCTGCTGATTGAACAGGAACTAGCCATACGAGGACCGCTGACCGAATCGAATATTCGATCTCTGCGGTTCGACACGGCCATCATTGTGCCGTGCGCTTTTGATCTGAAAACGGGCTTAATGGCTCATGATCTAGCAGATGCTGCGGTCAAGCAGGCGGCCATGTCCTCTGCCAGCAGGGTCATTATGGCCTGCCATCAGGAGAAGTGGAATCGCCCGGCCCCGGTGGTGGTCGGTCCTCCCGAGGAGATCGATGTGGTGGTCACCGATTACCAGCTCACCAAGCATGAGGCCGAACTCGTCCGCGCTGCTCCCTTTGAGGTGAACTCGCTATGACCGGCCCCGAAGAGTTCAATCCTCGGCCAGCGCTGATCGCCACCATGGTGATCTTCGCCGTCAACGGCTTGGCCATCGCCAGCTGGGCGGCTCGGATTCCCACCGTCGCCCGGGTGCTCGAGCTGAGTACCGGCGAGATGGGTGCGGTCTTGCTCACCATGGCCGTGGGATCGGTGATCGCGCTACCGATGGCCGGTTCCGTGGCGTTCCGCATCGGCACCGCCAACACGGTGCGTCTCGGTGCCGGAATCTCCGCGGTAGGTGCTTTGATCCTTACCCTGGCGCTGGCCAGTGGTTCGGTTCCGCTCACCGTGCTGGGGCTTTTCTTCTTCGGCGGAGGAATCGGCCTGTGGGATGTTTCGCAGAATGTCGAAGGTGCGGCGATCGAGCGTGCTCTGCAGCGCAGTGTGATGTCGAAGTTCCACGCGGCTTTTTCGGCTGGTGCCTTCCTTGGCGCCCTTTTGGGGGCGGGTTTGTCCGGACTGAACATCGCCATGCAATGGCATTTACTTGGTTTGGTGGCCGTCGTGTTGTTCACGATTTTCTCCGGCACGCGGTATTTCCTGCCCGATTCCGCTCATCAGCAGGCGGCTGCCGAACGGAGCTCGATTCCCACCAAGAACCCCTGGCTCGAGCCACGTACCTTGCTGATCGGCTTAGTGGTACTCGGGGCTGCCTTGACGGAGGGTGCTGCTACTGACTGGATGGCGAAGGCGACCGTCGATGGTTTGGGTGCTTCTGAGTCGATAGGAGCTCTGGTCTTCGCGATCTTCATTGCATCGATGACCGCTGTGCGCTTCTTCGGCGGCGGCCTGATTGATCGCTGGGGTCGCGTTCCGGTGCTCTACGCCAGTCTGGGCAGCTCTTTGGCCGGCTTGGTGGCTTTCGTCCTTGCGCCCACTCTCTGGATCGCCGTGCTGGGTGCTTTACTCTGGGGAGCAGGTGCTGCCCTCGGCTTTCCCACGGGGATGTCCGCAGCCGCTGATGATCCGGTACGGGCGGCAAAAAGGGTATCGGTGGTCTCCACGATCGGCTACGTCGCCTTTATCGCCGGCCCGCCCGCGATCGGCTTCCTGGGCGATCAACTGACGCTGAGGACCGCCCTGCTGGTGATCGGCGTCGTGATGCTGCTCTCCCTGCTCGTGGTGCCAGCTGCCCGGCCGCTCAAAAAAGCCGACGAGAGCCAAATCGGCTGAGCGTTGAGGGCGGTTAGCCCCCAGGCCGCGCTGAACGACCGCCGCCCAGATCGCTGCTGGAATTCTCCGGAGCGTTCCGGTTACCGCCGAAATTCCCGCTGATCTGCGGTCTGCCGCTTCGATTCGCCGAGTCCACCGAATGCACGACGATGCCGCCGAGGCCTAGGCCGAGCACGAAAATCAGGACGGCGGCCAGAACTTTGGTGGAACGGCTCGGACGATAGCGGGGCCGTGGCACGAAATCATGGTCAGCGGAGAGCGGCTGAAGTTCTGATAGTTCGAGTTTCTGGGTTTCAGGGGTGGCTTGCTCACTCATGTCATTCGTACCTCAGTGCATCGATGGGTTTGAGCTTGGCGGCCTTATTCGCCGGATAGATTCCAAAAATCAGGCCGATTCCTGCTGACACTGCAACCGCGAGCCAGACCGTCCACCACTGCACCTCGGGCTGAGTGCCGAAGAACGGCAACGAGGAGCCAATGAGGCCAATCAGCACGCCCAATATCCCGCCGATGAGGGAGATCACCAGCGATTCAATCAGGAACTGACTCACGATCGAGCCGCGGGAGGCACCAATCGCCTTGCGGATGCCGATCTCCCGGGTCCGTTCGGTCACCGTGACCAGCATGATGTTCATCACCCCGATGCCGCCGACCAGCAGGGAGATCCCGGCGACCGTGCCGAGCAGCAGGGTGAGGGTCTGCGTGGTGGAGGTCGCGGTGCTCAGCACCTGAGCCTGATTACGCACCTGATAATCGCGGTCCGCCGCACTGACCGAATGCCGTGCATCCAAGATCATCTCGATCTCGTTCTGTGCTTGATTCATCACCTCAGCCGACTTCGCCTGCACGGCGACCGAATTCAGAGTGGCCGAGTAGCCGACGAATTTATCCTGAGCTGCTGCGAAAGGAACAATAGCCACATCGTCCGGATCGTTCAGACCGGAGGCGCCCTTGCTGGCCAGAACACCCAGCACGGTGAAATTCTGGCCGTTGAGCGAGACGCTCGCCCCGATGGCAGAGCGCAGCTGCGAGCCGAACAATTCGCTCGCCACGGTGCTGCCGATCACCACATCGGCGGTCCCCGAACTCGCATCGGCGTCACTGAAGTAGCTACCGTAGGCCAGTGAGTCATTGGCGGTGCCGAAGTAGTCGGGGGTGCTGCCCAGAAAGCTCGCAATGGTGTGCGTGCTGCCCTGATAGCTCGCCAGCACCGCTGAGGCTTGGATGACCGGTGCGGTGCGCGCGATATCTGGTGCCAGCGCCGAGTTGTTGAGCGCTTGCATGTCTGCGAGCGTCAGATCCGCGCTTCGAGTCCGGGTTTGGCTCACTGCGCCATTGGCGCTCCGGCCGCCAGCGGAGATCGGTGAAACGGTCAGTACATTGGTCCCGAGTTTGGCGATCTGGTTCCTAATGGCGGCCGAACTGCCCGCCCCCACGGCGAGCAGGATGATCACCGCCGCGATCCCGATCAGAATGCCCAGGCTGGTCAACACGGAACGCAGTTTATTGGCGGCGACCGCCGAGAGCGCGAACCGGGCTGACTCTACGAGATTCACGCTGCCGCGCCTTTCAGCTGGTCTGAGATGATCCGGCCGTCCTGCATCCGCACCACCCGTTCAGCCCGCGAGGCCACGTCGAGCTCGTGGGTGATCATCACGATGGTACGGCCTGCATGGTGCAGTTGATCGAAGAGGTCCATGATCTCCGCCGAAGCCTGAGTATCGAGTGCCCCGGTGGGTTCATCCGCCAGTAGCATCACCGGATCTGCCGCCAGCGCGCGAGCTATTGCGACCCGTTGCTGCTGCCCTCCGGAAAGCTCGGTGGGTCGGTGGGTCGCTCTCTCGGAGAGCCCGACGGCGTCGAGAACTCGTAGCGCGCGTTGTCGACGTTCTGCGCGATGGACACCGGCATAGGCCAGTGGCATCGCCACATTGTCGATCGCCCGAGTGCGGGCGATCAGATTGAAGTTCTGGAAGACAAAGCCGATTTTGCGGTTTCTGATCTGCGCCAGCTGATGCTCGTCCATCAGTGCGGTGTCGATGCCGTCTAGCAGGTAACGCCCTGAACTGGGGGCGTCCAGGCAGCCGATCACGTTCATCAGCGTCGATTTTCCCGAGCCGGAGGCCCCGACGATGGCAAGGAACTCACCGCGTTGCACGCTCAGGTTGACGCCGTCCAGCGCGCGCACCTCGGCGTCGTTGCGACCGTAGACCTTGGTTACCTCTTCCACCCGGAGCACCGGCCTATCCACGGCTGCGTCCGCCTGCTCCGCCGAAACCGGCGTTGCCATTTCTGCCGGAGTTCCCACCGGTCGGGGTGGTCGAGCCATCAGTGCTCGAGGTGATCGCGGGCAGCACCACCCGATCACCTTCTTGCAGCCCGCTCAGGATCTGGCTGTTGCCACCGGCGGTGATGCCCGTCGTCACGGTGACGGTTTTATCGCTCCCAGCGCTTTCTAGCTGAACGGTTTGCTTCCCACCGCTCGAGCTGATGGCAAGCGTCGGTATACTGAGCGCTTGCGCAGCGGTGGCCGTGGTGACGCCGATATTCGCGCTTTGCCCCAGTTTCAGCCCGCTCGGCGGATTGTTGATCGCTACGGTGACCGGGTAGCTGACCACATTATTAGTGGTGCTGGCGGTCGCGGCAATCGCCGTCACCTTCCCGGTGATCGCTGTTTTGCCATCTAGCTTGAGAGCGGGGAAGCTGAAGCTCGCCGAGTCCCCGACTTTTAGTGCGGCGACATCGGATTCGGCGAAATTGGCGGTCACTTGAAGATGAGCGGTATCCGAGATGGTGATCAACCCGGTCGAAGAGCTATTTGTCGAAGAGCTGGTAGCTGTTCCGCTCGATGCTCCGTTACCTGTGGAGGCAGAGCCCGCATTGCCGCCTACCACTGCGGTCACCGCGGTCACCGTGCCGGCGACCGGCGCGGTGAGTTTGCAGGCCGCCAGGTTTTTCTTCGCGGTATCCACCGCCAGCTGGGCACTGGTGATACCGGCAGAATTCACGGAGGTGTTTTGGGCTGAGCCCAGTTGAGTCTGAGCATTGGCCACCGACTGCTGGTCCTTGAGTGAACCAGAGGCCTGGGCGTTCTTCGCCTGGACCAGGGCGCTGGCGTCTTTTGCCACTGCGGCTTGGGCGGTAGCTATTGCCTGCTGACTCGGTCCTTGCTCCGCCGACTGGAGCGCATTGTCATCCGCAGTGAGCTGGGCCTGGGCAGCGCTGACCGCTGCGGTTTGCTGCGATGCATCGAGCGTTGCGGACTGCTGGGCGTTGCTCAGGTTCTGCTGCGCTTGCGCGATCTGATTAGCCGCCGAGTCGCTTTGCGCAGTGACTTGAGCCTGCGCCGAATCCAGTTGTGCCTGAGCCGCACTCAGCGCATTCTGCGCCGTGGAGGGGTCGATGGTCGCCAATAACTGCCCTGGATGGACCTGCTGACCGACGGCGGTGCTGAGCGAGGTGATCGCTCCCGTGCAAGTCTGGGCATTGAGAACCGTGGTGCTGGCCGGGGAGACATTCCCGTTCGCAGTGGAGACGGCGCTCAGATCCTGTCGGCTCACCGCGACAGTGCGGACCGTCTCGGTGTTCGATGCCGTCGAGTGGTTGATGATCAAGAAGCTGCCCGTGGCGAGACCGAGAATCAGCACGCCGATTCCGGTGTTGATCAGAGCTGTTTTGGAAAGCATGACTGAAGCGTAAGAGCCGGTGCTATGCCAACTGAGCGGATTGACTGAGGGGTGGCTGTGTGATGGCCTGGGCTAGGCTGAAGTGATGCGAAAAGCTTTGCGCCCTTTTGCCGAACTGGACCGTCGGATAGTCCGCGCGGTGAGCACGATCCCCGCGGGCCCTCTCGACGGGGTGATGCGAGGCCTCTCGGCTTCCGCGACCAAGGGCAAGCTCTGGTTCGGCTTGGCCGGCGTCGGCGCGCTGATTCCAGGGAGGCCACGGCGCGCAGCTCTCAGCGGGGTGCTCGCCCTGGGCATCGCTTCAGCGGCCACCAACTTGATTTTCAAAACCCTTTTGCCGCGTCGTCGTCCGGCGGCTTCGCTCTTGCCGATCTTCAGGTTCGTCAACCCTCAACCGAGCAGTTCTTCTCTGCCCTCCGGGCACTCGGCTTCGGCGGCAGCCTTTGTCACCGGGGTGTGCACGGTGAGCCCGGGGATCGGCCTGGCGCTCGCACCGCTCGCCGTCGGAGTGGCGTATTCCAGGGTTCATACCGGGGCCCATTGGCCCTCGGATGTGCTGCTCGGCTCGGCTATCGGAGTTGCCGCTGGCCTGGTGGTGCGCAATTGGTTCCCGCCGCATGAGGTGACGCCAGCGAGCAGGATCACCGAGGTAGCCGCTGCGCCGCTGGCAGGAGGTGCCGGATTGCAGTTGATCGCCAATCCGGGAAGTGGCTCCTACTCCCCCGAAGCGATGGCAGATTTGCGGGAATCCTTGCCGGGAATCCGGATCACCGAGCTCAGTGAAGATCAGGGATTCGATCAAATCGTCGATCAAGCGCTGGCAGCAGCTGACACCGAGGCACTGGCGGTCTGGGGTGGTGATGGCACGGTGGGGTCATTGGCCCAGCGGGCGATCGCCGAGAAACTGCCGTTGGCGGTCTTTCCGGGCGGAACTTTCAATCATTTCGCCCGGGATGTGCACACCGCCCGGGTCGCCGATGTTGAGCGAGCGGTGCAGCAGGGCACCGCGCTCCTGGCCGATGTCGCCGAGGTGAAACTCGAAACCGCCGAGGGACAGCAAACGCGGATCATGCTCAACACCGCAAGTGTGGGCATCTATCCCGAGCTGGTTCAGCGGCGCGAAGCCCTGCAGAAAACCCTGGGCAAGCCGGTGGCCTCCATTATCGCCGGGCTGCGTACTTTCGTGGTGCTCAGGCCGACCAAGCTCAAAATCGATGGAAAACCTAGCAAGATCTGGTTGATCTATCTGGGCAGGGGTCGTTATTACCCGCGCGGTTTCGCGCCCTTGGAACGGCCAGTGCTCGATGACGGCGTGCTGGACGCGCGCTATATCTCGGCGCGTACCGCTTTCTCCAGGTTCCGGTTGCTGGGGGCGATTCTGACCGGGCGCACCGAAGTCTCACCGGTGGTTACCCTGAGTACCGCAACGTCAGTACGCCTTGAGATGGCGGATGACGCTTTTGCGCTGGCGATCGACGGTGAGGTCTTCGACGGCGTCCGCTCGGCGGTATTCGCTGTTTTGCCAGCGGCTCTGACGGTCTACGCGCCCGCTGCCGATGAGCTAGACGACGTCGAAGCGGGCTGAGCCGTCATCCTCAAGGATTACCGGAGCGGGGTTCCAAGATCATCCTTGAGCTTGGCGCTTTGCCGGGCTGAACTCCGTAGTGTGATGGGTAGATTCAGCTACTAGAGGAGCTTCCATGATTGAAGTCAAGCACCTATCAAAGCACTACGGCACCAAAACCGCTGTGGACGGGATTTCCTTCTCCGTTCAGCCCGGTAAGGTCACCGGATTCCTAGGGCCCAACGGCGCGGGAAAATCCACCACGATGCGGATGATCGTCGGTCTGGACCGGCCGGACCACGGCAGCGTCACGGTCAACGGGAAGCGTTACGCGGAGCATAAGAACCCGCTGCATCAGGTAGGCGCACTGCTCGATGCCAAAGCGGTGCACACCTCGCGGAGTGGGTATGACCACCTCCTGGCGATGGCCGCTACGCACAGCATTCCGAGATCCCGGGTCGATCAGGTCATTGAGATGACCGGCCTGAGCCAGGTGGCGAAGAAGAAAGCGGGCGGCTTTTCGCTCGGAATGGGGCAGCGCCTGGGCATTGCCAATGCACTGTTGGGGGACCCGCAGACACTGATCCTGGACGAGCCGGTCAATGGCTTGGACCCGGAAGGTGTGCTCTGGGTACGGAATCTGGTGCGTTACCTGGCCGCTGAAGGCAAGACGGTCTTCCTCTCCTCACATCTGATGAGCGAGATGGCGCAGACCGCTGACCACCTCGTGGTGATCGGCAGAGGCAAGATCATCGCCGATGCGCCGATCGCCGAACTCATCTCGGGCAGCCGGGCCAGTCGAGTTCGGGTGCGCACTCCGCAAGTCACCGAACTGACCCATTTATTGGCGGCCAGTGGCGTCACTACCAAGGTGAGCGAGACTGAAACCCTGGAAGTCTCCGGTGTGGATTCCCGACAGATCGCCCAGATCGCCCTGGATAACCGGGTTCTGGTCTATGAACTCGCTCCACTATCGGCTTCGCTTGAGGAAGCCTACTTCGACCTGACGAAGGACGAAGTTGAATACCATTCGCAGATTGACGGAGGCTTTTCGGCCGCCGCTTCGTTGCCAACGTCCGGGAAGTGACCACCATGACGACACAGACTCTCAACCCTGTTCCACTCTCCAGCGCGGGAAGTCGCGGACTCAACTTCGGCGGCGTGCTGAAGAGCGAATTCATTAAGTTCTGGACGCTGCTCTCTACCAAGCTGCTGCTGGTGATCTCCTTGCTCGCGATCGTCGGCATTGCCGCCATCGGGGCCTGGGGCATTGGCTTCATCACCCAGGATCGGGCGACCGGCGTCGGGCCGCAAGGGCCAGCAGCTGCTAGCTCTCAGGCCTTGGATCTTTCCTCGATCCCGCACTCAGGGGTGCAGCTCGGCATGCTGGTGCTCGGCGCGCTCGCCGTGATGTTCATCGCCTCCGAGTACGGCACCGGAATGATCCGCTCCTCCTTCGCGGCGGTGCCCCGTCGCTTGCCGGTCTTCACCGCTAAGGCACTCGTGCTGATAGTGGTGACTTATCTGGTGACCACCGTGGCGGCTTTCCTCAGCTTCCTGGTGGCTATCCCGATCCTCAAGGCCTACAACGTGGACATCAGCCTGGACCAGGAGGGCATGCTCTCCGGCATCCTGCTCTGCGGTCTGCTGGTGGCCGGGGTCGCCCTGATGGGCCTCTCGCTCGGTACCCTGCTGCGTAACTCCGCCGGGGGCATCGTGGTGCTGGTGGGCATCCTGTTCGTGCTGCCGATCGCTGGCAACTTCCTGCAGTTGCTGCCGGGAGATTTCTGGAAGTACGTTCCTGATTACCTGCCGAGCAATGCGGGCAGCAGAATGCTGGCAACCGGTCACACCGACGGTCTGATGGATCCTTGGGCCGCCGGCCTGGTCTTCCTGGCCTGGATCGTGGTGCTCTTGATACCCGCGGTGTTCCTGTTGAAGAAGCGGGATGCCTAAGCTCAGTAGATGAGCTCAGAAAACCAGGTGGGGCCGACGGCGGAACGAACGGCCGCCGTCGACCCCACCGAATTCAGCGCTAAGCGCCGCGGACCACTGCGGCGCTACTTCTTCAAGCACCCGGTGATGATGGATCTCACTGTGGTGCTGATCTATTTGCTGCTCTCCACCAGCAACTCCATTTCGCTCAGCGTGATGGGGCACCCGTTCCCCATTCTGATCACCGCGGTCATCGCCGGGCTGCTCTTCTTCCGACGTCGGGCTCCTCTGCTGGTGCTGGTGCTGGTCGCGGTCTGTGAGACCATCGTGCTGCTGCTGCCCACGAATCTGGTCTACAACAGCGGGACCGGGATGCTCTTCGGCTTCTATGCGCTCGCTGCTGCTCGGGGCGCTCGCTGGGGGTTCACCGCTACCGCGATCATCAGCCTGCCGTTCGGGGCGCTGCTGCTTTGGGTGCTCTCGCACACCCAATTGCCCGCCCGATTAGAAGGGGTTTACCCCTGGACGCTGTGGATCTCCACCGTCGGATTCGTGATCCTAGGCAATGTGATCGCCACCGGAATCGGGGTGATGATCTGGCGCGATCGGAAGCACGACCTGGATCTTCAAAAGTGGTCGCGAGATAACGCTCAACTGGCCTCGGCGGCTGAACGCAACCGAATCGCCCGTGAGATGCACGACGTCGTGGCGCACTCGCTTTCGGTGATGATCGCGCTCTCTGACGGCGCTCAGGTGGCTCTGCAGAAGTCACCGGAACGGGCCGACGAGGCCCTGCAAAAGCTCTCCCAAACCGGGCGGAGCGCGCTCGCCGATATGCAGCGGGTGCTCGGCGTACTGCGGCTCGAAGAGCCCGCTGAGCAGTCTGAGCGCCGGCCGCTCAGCGGAGAGTTCGACGTCGAATCCCTGCTGACCGGATTCAAGGCCGCGGGCATGCCGCTTTCCTTCTCCTACTCGGGCCCGCCGCTGTCAGTCGATCCGGGGTTCCGCTTGGCGATCTATCGGATAGTTCAGGAATCCTTGACCAATGTGCTGCGCTACGCACAGCATGTTTCACGAGTGGAACTGAAGATCTCACATCTGCATCCGTGGGTGGAACTCGTGGTGAGCGACGACGGCCGAGGCACCCTGTCAAGGGGAAGCAGCCTGGTGAGCGGCAGCGGACGAGGTCTGATCGGGATGCGAGAGCGGGCCGCCGCCTATGCCGGTGACGTTGCAGCCGGGCCGCGAGCCGGCGGTGGATGGACCGTCAAAGCTCGGCTTGCCTGCCCGGATTCGGCGAGTGGAATGCCGGAGGAGATATCGTGAAGATCTTGCTGGTTGATGATCAACCGCTTTTGCTCATGGGGTTCAGACTCATCCTGGAAGGAGAGCCGGACTTCGAGATCGTCGGTGAGGCGGTGGACGGCGCGCAAGCTGTGCAGCTGGCGGCCACGCTACAGCCGGACGTCGTGCTGATGGACGTCCGAATGCCGGTGCTGGACGGCATAGAAGCGACCCGGCAGATCATTGCCTCTGGTTCAGCCGCCCGGGTGATCATCCTGACCACCTTCGATCTGGATGAATACGCCTTTGCCGGCCTGCAAGCCGGGGCGAGTGCCTTTTTGCTAAAGAACGCCGCTCCCGCAGATCTGGTGCAGGCCGTCCGAGTGGTCTTCAGCGGCGAGGCGGTGGTGGCTCCGCGAGTCACTCAGCGGCTACTGGAGAACTTCGTCCGGAACACTCCGGCGGCCCCGCTCTCCGATGGCTCCGAGATGGGCCTGACGGCGCGCGAAGTCGAGGTGGTCCGCGCTCTGGCCGAGGGGCTCTCCAACGCTGAGATCGCCACTCGGTTCTACCTTTCCGAGGCGACGGTCAAAACGCATGTCCGGCGAATTCTGACCAAGCTGGACCTGCGGGATCGGGTCCAGGTGGTGGTCTGGGCCTATGAGTCGGGGGTCGTGGTACCGGGCAGCGAATGAGTTAGCGGAGCTAGGAACGACCGCGGAAGGCCCGCACCAGTGACCTCAGGCCGAAGATGAAGCCGCCCAGAGCCAGGGTGTAGCCGAAGAAGGGGTAGAGCCGCAGGTTCGGCGCGATCAGCGGGCCGCCGTCCGAAACCAGCAAGACGATGCTGCCGATGATCGCGGCAATCGAGATCGCCGCTACGATGCCCTCATGGGCCAGACTGGTCAGGAAGCTTCGGTCCGCCGGGTCGGAGAATTGCCGTATCTGGACTTGCAGGGTGCCGCGCTCGATTTTCTCGCTCAGGCTGGAGAGGTTCCTGGGCAGTCGTTGCAGCGCGGAAACAAAGCCGATGGTGTTGGAGGCGATCAAGTTTTTGATCGCCTCCGGCGAGTACATTTTGCTCAATAAGGCAGCAGCCTGATGCTGCGCCTCGGCTATCACATTGAAGCCCGGTTCGATGAGCTGGATCGAGCCTTCCAGGGCTCCGATGGCCCGCAGTGCTGCGGCAAGCTGAGCTGGGATGCCCAGTTCGTGCTGCTGCACCAAGCGGAAGAGCCGCATCACGAGTGAACTGGTGGAGGAGCCAAGGTAAGTGAGCAGAATGCCTAGATCTCTTTCAAAGGCCCTGCGATCCAGGCTTTCCGGGACGTCGAGCATCTCAAGCAGCCGATCCGCGGCGGCCACATTGTCCTCGGCTTTCACCGCGACCAGGAAGGCCGCGAGTGAGGAGCGGGTGTCCTTGGCGAGCCGGCCCACCGAGCCAAAGTCGAGCAGGGCGAGCTGTGCAGTGCTTTTCTCCGCTCCGTTCCCTGGCTGTGACTGAGCGGGCAGGAAAATGATGTTCCCGGGGTGTAGGTCCGCGTGGAACACCCCGGTGACCACGATCTGCTGCAAGATCCCGGTCAGCAGGGATTGTGCTAGGCCGTGCCGCTCGGCTTCGGAGAGCGCCGTCAAGTGGTTTTCGGCGTCACCGAGTGGCACTCCCGCCAGCTGCTCCATCACGAGTACCTGGCGCGATGACAAGGCCGGGAAGACCCGGGGGATTCTCAGACTGGAGGATCCGGCAGCCACCGCGAGCATATTATCCAGCTCGATCCGATAATCGAGTTCTTCGCGCAGCGAGGCGGCGAACCCGGAAGCTAGCGCCGCCACGCCGATGGTTTTGCCCCAGGAGGTGCTGCGTTCCAGGAGTCGGGCGAAGCGTTCGATGATATCCAGATCGACCTTGACCTGAGCCAGGGCGGCAGGGCGCTGCACCTTGACCACCACCGGCTCGCCGGAGAGTAAGACCCCGGTGTGCACTTGAGCCACCGAAGCCGAGGCCAGGGGTTCGGTGGAGATACTGCTCAGCACAGCGGGCCAGGGCGCTCCGAAGGCCGTGGTGATCTCCGGTTCCAGAGCTGTCCATTCCTCGGGTGTGGCCCGCGTTTGCAGAGCTGATAGCTCGGAGATGTACTCGGCGGGCAGTAGATCCGCCCGGGTGGACATCATCTGACCGAGTTTGATGAAGGCGACGCCCGATTTATTCAGAGTGCTGGCGAGCGCCTTGGCCGTTCGTGCCGCTTCAAGGGTTCCGCTTTGCAGTGCCTTGGCGCCGGTGGGGCGGAGTAGCCCGGCTCGCAGTGCAATCCCGGCAACCTGGAAGTAGCGGCGGCGTCTGGCCTTGGAGGCTCGCCGGGCACGCAGGAAAGCGACGGGCGAGGGCACGCTGCCGGTGGGCCAGAGTACCTCGCTGACCACCAGGAGGGCGACGCCGAAGGCGAAGGCCCAGGCGAAGGAGAGCACGATCAGCAGCAGTGCCCCACCCAGATTTTGGGGTTGGAGGATCGACTCGGCGGTGAGCCCGGAGGCCGTGAGGAAGATATTGATCAGTGGAGTGGCCCCGAAATTGACGGCCAGGCCGATCAGAATGGAGCGTGGCCAGCCAACCGGGACCCCCAGGATGCGGCGAGCCACAAAGGCGGCTATTACTGCAAAGAGCAGGGTGAAGAACAGAATCAAAGGTAGCGAGAGAAGGGTGGCGATATCCATTAGGCCTGCTCCTTGCCGACGACCCGCTTCACCCAGTGCTCAGCGGTTCTGGCGGCGTGCGCTCCATAGCGGATGACCAGTTCAGGGGCGCCGAGTTTGGCTGCTTCGCTCGGAGTGGGAAGCTCCTTCTCGGGAAGCAGTGTGCCCAAGGCGGAATCGATGTGGGTGAGCAGTCGCTGCCGCTCCGCCTTCAAGGCGTGCAGCGCATTGTGCGGGTGCTCAGGCTCTTCCGCCCGGCTGCTGAAGAACAGTTTCACCAGTCGTTCGTCACGGATCCTGAGCGGGGCGCTGGGTGCTTTCAGCCAGCGCTGCAATGCCTGACGGCCGTTCTCGGTGATCTCCCAGCGCTGCCTGGCGTGCGGTCCCTGAGCCTCACCGATTGGCCGAATGAAGCCCTTATTCGCCAAAGTCTGGAGTTGCGGATAGAGCTGCCCGGGGCTGATGCCCCAGAAGTCCGTGATGGTTTCTTTGGCTTGGCGCAGAATGTCATAGCCGCTCTGCGGTGCGAGCGAGAGAAACCCCATAATCGCCCAGGCAGTGGGAGTGAGTGATGCCTCTTCGGTCATAATGCCTCTTTCAGATATATCTGAAAGATATACCTCCTGACGGATTGAGGCAAGGATCGAACTTTGGCCTCACCCGTTCAATCGGAGCCAGCTCGTGGACGGAGCAACTTTTCAAGGAGCCAGTTACCGGAATCACCGTAAGTTCTGATGCCACTGCTGAGCCGCTTGCTCTCGGTGGTGTTCCAGCAACGCCTCGCGCTCCGCCTGACGTGCCAATTGTTGATAGCTCCTGCTGCGTTTCAGCTTCGGCGAGCTAGCCGAAAGCGGAGCGTCAATGGCCTCCGCGCAGCCGGATTCCCGGAGTGAGCGGTTCGCTGAGTCGCGAGGCGCGAGCAGGTAGATCACCACGGCGCCCACGGCGGTGCTCAGGCTGAGAGTCAGCCAGAGGTACCCCGGGCTGGCGCTGATCAGCAGGGTGATCAGGAACGGCGCCAGAGCCCGGCCGATTCCCGCTGAAAGCTGCCAGCCCGCCAGAGCGCGGCCCAGCAGATGCGCTGGGGCTGCATCGACCACCAGGGCGGTGCTGACCCCGGTGTAGAGGATCTCCCCCAGCGTGTAGAGAACCGAGACCAGGGCAATCGCTCCAGCACCGAGGTCGCCCGCTAAGAGTCCGGCGGACATGAAACCGAGGTAGGAGAGGCTCAGCACAAATCCTGCGGCCGCGAAGACTGTGCGCCGTGCCCGTTTGGCCATCCAGATCACTACCGGAAGCTGGATCAGAATGACCATCACGGTGTTCCCGACGAAGATCCCGGACGCCCAGGCGGGCGACGCCAGGAGTTGGGTGACGAGAATCGCGGGTAGCGCGACCTCGAGGATGTCGAAGCAGAACGCATACGGCAGATTGGCTAGATTGAGCAGGTTCAACTGGCGCATCGCAAGCTTATCCGTCTCGGCCAGTTTGCCGGGCCGTCTGGTGATTTCCTTGCCGCTGCGGGGCGGAGTGGGAATTTTGACGCCGGAGATCAGTAGCAGCGCTAGGAAATAGGCCGCAGCGGTGATCCCGGCTAACCACTGTAGCCCCAGCCCGCCGCCAGCAACCGCCACGGTGGCGATCAGCGCCCCCGCCCCCAGCCCGGCGTTCCCCAGGGACCTGATCGAGGCCAGCACGGCATCCCGCTCAAAACCTTGGCTCAGGCTGGCCACCACGGCTCCTTGAGTCACCGGACCGGCCTGATTGCCGATTCCTTGCAGCAGACAGGCCAGCACGAAGCCGATAGGTCCCGGGACGGCGATCAGCAGCACCAGGCCTAGAGCGCGGATCAGCAGGGTAGCCGCCATCGGGCCGGTTCTGGCTCCGGTGTCTATCCACCGTCCGGCCAGTGGCACAAAACCTAGCCCGATGACGAAGCCGGCGGAGAGGGCTAGGCCAGCCCACTCGATGCTGAGCTGGCTGATCGTCACGGCGTAGAGCAGCAGGAAAGGTCTGAGTAGGCCGCCGCCGAGAGCGGAGATCAAGACCGCGAAGGCGTATCTGCCGCCGCCCATTGCGCGGAGCAGGCGGATCGGGCTCAGCCCGGCCGGTCGGTCGGAGACGGGCGAGGGGAGATCGGGGGTCATGGTGGTTTGCATGGGACCAACCCTCGGCTGCGCGGCGTCCGAAAGCACGTGGATTGACGAACATCGTCAATCCATAAGCGCTCTGGAGTATTCAGGGGCGAAGATAGGGCTATGAGCGTAACCATCGATATCTCCGGGCTCGGCAAAGAGAGCTTCCGCTTCCTGCCCTCCGCCTTGGCCGAGCTGGGATCCGCTCTGCACCTCATCGTGGAACCGGCTCATCACGCCAGCCAGCAGGATTGGATTCGGCGAACCCTTGAGGCGATAGACGCCGACCTGATGGATCGGTTGCAGACCGCGGATTTCCTCTGGCGGACTTCCCGTGCCGATATGCTGTTGCCCGCTCATCCGGGGGCTTCGCTCGGGGAGGAACTCGATGCACTCGACCGGCTCAGTGACGAAACCTGGGTCAACGCGGCTTTGATCACCAGCAGCTGCGGGGTCGTCCCGCTGCACCCCGAACTCAAATCACCGCTGGTCGACCCGGCAGCGAGGAAGCTGGCCAGGGATCGGGCCGGCGTACGAGGTCAACGGCAGCTGGACTTTGTCGATTTTGTGCTCTCAGAGCCAGCCAAGGTTCGAGCCTGGGTGCGCACACTCTTAGAAGACTGCGAAAATGCCTTTTTCGCCGTGGCCTGGGAGCAGATCGTCGGCTCTCTCAAGCGGGACGCCCGGCAAAAGCACGACCTGTTGTTGAGCAGCGGGATTTCCAGTGCTCTGGAAGCCGTCTCCGAAGCGGTGACCTTGGATCGCTCCGGGCACCGGATTGTGGTGGACAAGCTGCAAGACAGGGGTACGTCGGCGGCCGGCCAGGGGGTGACCTTCCTGCCGAGTGCCTTTGGCCATCCGCATCTTTTAGTGGTGCATGCGCCGGGCTGGCAACCGGTGATTCAGTATCCGGTGACCGAGCTAGCCTCACCCGCTATTACCGGTCTAGAAGCTTTACAAGAGCGGATTCATGCTCTTGACCACCCGGTGAGGCTCCGTCTGGTCCGGAGCTTGCTGCGCTCACCGCTCACCACCCTCGAGCTGGCGGAAACCTGGCAGCTCAGTGCCCCTGAGGTCTCCCGCCATCTGGCCGTTCTGAAGGAGGCGGGAATCGTGGATTCCAGCCGGCAAGGGCGTTTTGTCAGATACGACATCAACCTGCTGGTCACCGCGAGACTGGGAACCGATCTAATTGAGGCCCTGCAAAGATAGCGTGGTGAAAATAGTTCGGTGAAAGCAACCGGTTCAGCGGCCTCAGATCGCCGGATCGTTCTGGCAATGCCAGCAGAATCTGATTGAATCGAGGTATGCCCACTCAGTCTGCCCTCGATCATGTCCAGCACCTCGGCCGTTTCGTCTCGGCCTCTCCCTCGAGCTTTCACGCCGTAGCAGAGGCAGCCCGCCAGCTGAGCGAAGCGGGTTTCGCCCAGCTCAGCGAGAGTGCGGAGTGGCCCACCGGCGCTGGTAGTTACTTCGTGATTCGGCACGGTGCGTTAATCGCCTGGATCACCCCGGAGCATGCCGGGCCGCGCACCGCTTTCCATGTTCTGGGCGCGCACACCGACTCGCCGTCCTTCAAACTGAAGCCGAAACCCACCACGGGTCGATTCGGCTGGTTGCAGGCGGGCGTCGAGGTCTACGGGGGTCCGCTGCTGAACTCCTGGCTGGATCGGGAGCTGAGCCTGGCTGGCCGACTCGTGCTGCTGGATGGCAGCACCGTCTTGACCCGTACAGAGCCTCTGCTGCGCTTCCCCCAGTTAGCGGTGCACCTCGATCGTTCGGTGAACGATGGGCTCAGCCTGGATCGTCAGCACCAGATGAATCCGATCTGGGGGTTGGGGGATCCGACTAACGCGGACTTGCTCGGCGTACTCGCCGCGGC
Source organism: Psychromicrobium ferritrahens (assembly GCF_043789415.1). Taxonomy (NCBI): domain Bacteria; kingdom Bacillati; phylum Actinomycetota; class Actinomycetes; order Micrococcales; family Micrococcaceae; genus Psychromicrobium; species Psychromicrobium ferritrahens. The sequence goes on from NZ_JBDLLW010000001.1 coordinate 1,764,278, forward strand.
TGCCGGAGTCGAGGCCGCCCAGATTGGCGGGTATGACATCGTGCTCGCGGATACGCAGCGGCCAGAGGTCTTCGGTGCCGATCAGGCTTTCTTCGCCTCCGGAAGACTGGATAACCTCAGCTCCGTGCACGCCGGCTTGCAGGCCTTGCTCTCGGCCAATAACTCGAAGAGCGCGCAGGCTCCTATTGCGGTGCTGGCGGCCTTCGATCACGAGGAGGTCGGCAGTGGCTCCACCTCGGGGGCGAGCGGCCCCATCCTGTCAGATATCCTCGGCCGGATCTCCTCCGGGCTCGGAGCCAGCTCAGAGGACTGGCAACGTGCGCTGACCGGGTCCTGGTGTCTCTCGGCCGACGCCGGTCACGCCGTGCATCCGAATTACGCCGAGCGCCACGATCCAGCGAACCACCCGAAGCTCAATGCCGGACCGCTGCTGAAGATCAATGCCAATCAGCGCTACGCGACGGACGCCGAAGGCGCGGCTCTGGTGGCTCGACTGGCACTTCAGGAAGATATTCCATATCAGGAATTTGTTTCCAATAATGATATTCCCTGTGGTTCAACTATCGGCCCCTTGACCGCTACCAGACTGGGAATCCGTACCGTGGACGTCGGTGTGCCCTTGCTGTCGATGCACTCCGCCAGGGAGATGTGCGGTGTGCAGGACCCCTACGAACTGACTCGTCTGGCTGAGGCATTCTTCGCAACCGCCTGATCTCAAGCGCTAAGGCGCGATCAGTTCTGACCAGGCCCGACGTCGTAGGCTCTGCTGTTCCGGATCGGGTACCGGTGCGGCGGCCAGAAGCCGACGAGTATAGGGATCCTCGGGATGGTTCAGTACCTCTTCGACGGGGCCGACTTCCACTAGCTGCCCCCTGCGCAATACGGCGACCCGATGTGCCAGTTGTTCGACCACTGCGAGATCGTGGCTGATGAACAGACACCCGAAATTCAACTCGTCCTGAAGCTCCCGAAGCAACTCAATGATCCGAGCCTGAACCGAGACATCGAGAGCGCTCGTGGGTTCATCCGCGATCAGCAGCTGGGGTTGGAGAGCCAGCGCTCTGGCTAGTGCTGCGCGTTGCCGCTGACCGCCCGAGAGCTGGTGCGGGTAGCGGTTCTCCATCGTGCTCGGCAACTGCACCGCCTCCAGTAGCTCGCGAACCCGAGTGCGGCGCTGCGCGCTATTCATCGAGGAGTGCAGTCTGAGCGGCTCCGCAATACTATGAGCCAACAGATGGCGTGGGTTGAGCGAAGAAGCCGGATCCTGGAAGACGAATCCAAGACTCCGTCTCAGCGATCTGAGCGTTTTCGGGGCGAGCTCAACGCCCTGGAACTTCAGCGAACCCGAACTCGGGGCCTGCAGACCGGCGAGCACCTTTCCCAGGGTGGTTTTACCCGAGCCCGATTCACCGACCAGGCCGAGCACTTCACCTGGCCTCAGCGAGAGCGATACCTCATCCAGGGCCAGAGCTTGCCGGGCCCCGCCGAATCGTACGGTGAGCTTGTCGAGTTCCACCAGGGCGGCTTCGCCGGGGCGCTGCGGCTTCAGTGCTGCCGTACCGCGATGCGCCGAGCCCAGCCGGGGTACCGAAGCGAGCAGCATCCTGGTGTATTCGTGCTGTGGAGCGGCGAAAAGCTGAGCCACCGGGGCGCGCTCCACCACGGCGCCCTCCCGAAGCACCACGACGTCGTCCGCCAGATCTGCTACCACCCCCATATCGTGGGTGATCAGCAAAATGGCGGTGTTCAGGGTCTCCTTGGTGTGCCGCAGCAGCTCGAGGATCTCCGCCTGTACCGTGACGTCGAGCGCGGTCGTCGGTTCGTCGGCGATGATCAGGCTCGGTCCGCAGCTGATCGCCATCGCGATCATGGCGCGTTGTAACTGCCCGCCGGAGAGCTGATGCGGCAGGGACTTTGCGATTCTCTCCGGTTCAGATAGGCCCACGGAGACCAGGAGTTGGTATACGCGTTGCGCATTCGCGGCATGCGGCTGATGCACTTTGATCGCCTCTGAGATCTGCGGACCGATCTTGATCAGCGGATTGAAGGCCCGCATCGGTTCCTGGAAAACCGAGCCGATCCGATTGCCACGGATCTTGCGCAGCGCGGCCTCGGAGGCCCCCAGTAGTTGCTCCCCCTGCAAGTTGATGCTGCCGCCGACCTCGGCATTGCGCGGCAGCAGGCCGAGAATCGAATTGGCCAGCACGCTCTTCCCCGAGCCGGACTCCCCCACCAGGGCGAGCACCTGACCGGCGTGCAGGCTGAGATCAACCCCGTGCACCACTTCGGTCAGGCGATGCCGGGCGCCCCGGCCGCTGCCGAAGGAGATCCTGATTCCTTCGGCAGCCAGCAGGGGGACGGAGACCTGGCGGCTCGGGCCGCTCTGCACTGTGGTGTTCACTGTTTGAGTGAGACCTTCAGATAATTGGGGTACGCCGGGAAACCGCCGATAAAGAAATTCTGCACATTCGAGCCGTGCAGGAAGGAGTTCTTGGTGTACACCAGCGGCACCACGGGAGAATCCTGAGCGATCTTCTGATCGATCTGCGCCCAGAGCTGGCCTGCCTTGCTCTGATCGGTTTCCCCGGTGGCCGCAGCGATCAGCTGATCGACCTCCGGATTGGAATACCGCGAGATGTTGTAACCACCGTTGCCGATCTCACTGCTCGCGAAGAGCGGCTGGATATTCGCGTTCGCACTCGGGAAGTCCGGCTGCCAGCTGCCGAGCGCCAGATCGTAGTCGCCAGCGGCTCCGGTGGTGGCTTCTATCAGGGCGTTGTCGTCGAGCGGCTTTAAGGTGATCTTCAAGCCGATCCGCTGCAGCCCCTGCTGGATCGCCTGGGCCTTGCTCAGATTCTGATCGTCACTGCCCACTACGAAGGTCAGCGTGGTGTTCGTGTCGAAGCCCGATTCCTTGAGCAGCTCCTGAGCCTTGGCGACATCCCCCGAAGGATCAGCCTTGTAGAGGTCGTAATCCACCCGGCCCGGAATGCCAGGGGTGATCAGGGTGGTAGCCAGCGCACCGCCGATTTCGCCGCCGACCGCGGTCTGATAGGCCTTTTTATCGGTAGCGTACTGGATCGCCTGGCGCAGTTTGAGATCTTTGAGCCGCTTGGTATTGATCGCCAGATAAGCCAGCGCCCCGGCGTCCGAGGTGGTCAGCCGGGCCTTGGCTGAAGGATTGCTCTGGATCTGAGCCAGCTGGGCTGGCGGCACGAAACCCGCACCGAAGCTGTTCTTATCCTCGCCGCTGTCTGCGATGAGCTTCTGGGCCGCCACGGTGGCGTCCTGGCTCAGCTTGAAGACCACGTTCTCCGCCGCGCCGACTCGGACGCTGTCGGTTTCCTGACTCCAGTTGGGATTCCGCTTGAGCTTGAGGGAGGCACCCTGCTGATAGCTGTCCAATTGGTAGGGTCCGGTGGCCGCTACTTTCTGGGCGTATTTCTGCGGTTCGGCATCCCGCGCCGCCGGCACCGGCGCGAAAGCGGGCATCGAAGCGATCCATGGCCAGTCACCGTAGGCCTTATTCAGCTTGAAGATGATCGTCTTGGCATCGGGGGTCTCAATCGAGGCGAGTTGCTTACCGCTGTAAGGACCTTTGTAGCTCTCACCCCCGACCAGCAGAGTCTTGTGGTAGCCCAGACCGCCGGAGAGCTCCGGGGCGAAGGAGCGTTCCAGCCCGTATTTGATATCGGCCGCGGTGACGGCACTGCCGTCGTCGTACTTCAAGCCGTCCTTGAGGGTGAACTTCCAGGTTTTCCCGCCGTCGCTCGGGGTGCCGGTGTCGGTGGCCAGATCCGGAACAACCTTCGCCGGTCCGTCCTGGGAGATATCCCAGGTGGTCAGCCGCCGCTCGATCAGGCCCAGTGTGGTGATCGCGAGATTCTGGCTTTTCGCCGGGTCCAGGTTGATCTCGGTGGCCGCCGTCAGGATATTGAGCGTTCCTCCTTTGGTGACCGGAGCGCTCGAGCCCGTGCCCGAGGTGCTCGGGTTGGCATTGCAGGCGGTGAGGCCTAAGACCGCGATCAGCGCGGTGGCGCCGATGACCTTGGCGATTTTCATGCTGTGTCCCTTGTTCGTTGGCGGATGGATGAGGATTATGAAGCTTTTTTGACCCGGGGGTCGAGAACCAGATAGAGCAGATCGACCAGGAAATTGGCCAGCACGATCAGGAAGGCGGAGAACAGCGTGATGCCCAGCATGACCGGCAGATCCAGATTTCCGACGGCGTCCAGCAGCGCTGCGCCCAGGCCCTGCATGCTGAAGATCTTTTCCGAGATCACCGCCCCGCCGAGCAGACCGCCCAGGTCGAGGCCGAAGAGCGTGGCCACCGGGAGCAGCACATTGCGCAAGCCGTGCTTGCCCACCACTGTGCGCTCTCTGAGGCCCTTGGCCCGGGCGGTTCGGATGTAATCTTCGCCCAGCACGTCGATCATCTGCCCCCGGCTGATCCGGGCGTAGATAGCGGCTGAGAGAAACGCCAGTACGGTCCAGGGCAGTACCAGATGCCAGGCCCAGCCCAGCGGATCCTCGGTGAAGGGCACATAGCCTCCTACCGGCACCATGTTCAGGGTGAAGCCGAAGAGCAGAATCCCTAGCAGGGCCAGCAGATAGCTCGGAGTGGAGACGCCGATGATCGCTCCGGTCATCACCGCACGATCCAGCAGGCTGCCCTTTTTCACCGCGGAGATCACCCCGGCGCCGACGCCGGCAATCAGCCAGAGCACCGCGGCACCGATGGCAATGGAAAAAGTGATCGGAAAAGCTTGTTCTATCAGGGTGCCTACCGGGATGCCCAGCCGGAAGGAGTACCCGAAGCAGGGTGCTCCGCACTGCACTGCGGCGGGTCCTTCGCCGAAGGTTCTGCCGGTGACGATTCCGCTGAGGAAGTTCCACAGCTGTTGCAGCATGGGCTGGTCGTAGCCCATGAAGCTGCGCACCTCGGCCAGCCGTTCCGGGGTGCAGGGTTTGCCGCAACTGAGCGCCGAGACGTTCTGGGGCAGCAGATTGAAGACCAGGAAGGTGGCGACGGCGATCAGCAGCAGAACCAGCAGCATGCCGCCGAGCCGCAGTGTCAGATAGCGAAGCAGCGTCATTCAGCGCGCCCCCTTAGGGTCGATCGCATCGCGCAGTGCATCGCCGAAAAGATTGAAGCCCAGGGTGACCAGGAAGAGGGCCAAACCCGGAAAGAGCAAGAACCAGGGGTCGGTCTGCACCCAGGCCACTGCGGAGCCGATTGACCGGCCCCAGGCAGGGGTAGGCGGTGGCACGCCGACGCCGAGGAAAGAGAGCGCCGCTTCGGCGCCGATCATCGCGGGAATGCTCAGGGTGCCGAAAACGATGATGGTGGGCCAGAGATTCGGCAAGATCTGGCTGCCGATGATGTGCAGTGGATTTCCGCCCATAGCTGCCGAGGCCTGGACGAAGGTGCGCTGGCGGAGCGTCATGCTCTCTGCGCGCACCACTCGGGCCACTCCTGACCAGCCGAAAAAGCCGATGATGCCGATCAGCAAGAGAGTTTTATCTGTTTCCACCGGAACAATCGCGCCCAGCGTGATCATGAAGATCAGGCTGGGGAAGCCCAGCAGCACATCGATCAAGCGGGTCACGACGGTATCCCACCAGCCGCCGAAGTAACCGGCGCTGAGCCCCATCACGGTGCCCAGGGTGAGCGCCAACAGGGCTGCGCTGATACCCACGAAGAGCGAGGTCTGTGCGCCGACGACGACGATGGCGAAGAGGTCACGGCCGGTCAGCGGTTCGACTCCGAACCAGTGGGTGGAGCTGATTCCGCCGCCGAATCCCAGAGGAACCCCGGAGGGGTCAAGGGTGTCCAGGTGATAGCTCAGCGGATCCTGACCGCTGAGAGCCACTAGCAACGGAGCGGTCAGGGCGAGCAGGACGAAGAAGACCACCAGAACGACTCCGGTCACCCCGGAGGGTGTTCGCAGCAGGGCGCGGAAAGCTGATCGTGGACGATCAGTGAGGGGTTGCGCCCCAGGCGCAAAAGCGGAAAGCACGGCTATTCCTCAGCGAGTGTACTTGGTTGGTCCTCCTGAAGTTAGCAACCTTGCAGGCCAGATCTCGCCTTAGCCTTCATCCGATGTCATATAGGCGTGCCGGGTTTGCGCCGCGATTTCCCTTGGTGTTCGATAGCGGGTCATGAGGTCGGTCGCGGCTATGAGGCCAGGCTAACCACCAGATTAATGGTGGTGGCCAGGATGCCGGTGCCGAAGACGAAGGCCAGCAAGGAGTGCCGAAGCGCCGCTGAGCGCATCGCCCGGGTGCCGATATTGGTGTCCGACACCTGGTAGGTCATGCCCAGGCTGAAAGCCATATAGGCGAAGTCAGTGTATTGCGGAGGCTCCGGCTGATTGAAGTCGATGCCTCCCGGTTTGGGAGTGTTGGTGTAGTAGATCTCCGCGTAGCGCAGTGTGTAGAGAGTGTGCACCATGAGCCAGGAGAGTGCCGTGGTTCCCAGGGCCAGGGCGGCGAGGGCGAGGCGTCCGCCGTCGCTAGCGTTCTTCGCATCGATCACCACGACGGCTACGGCGCCCAGACTGGCCAGCGCGCAGAGCGTGATCAGCAGGTTGGCGGTGGGTCGCCGGGGATCCTCTTCAGTAGCATGGGCCGCCGTGGTTTCGGCATCCATCCGGGAGATCGACAGCCAGACCCCGAGGTTGTAGACCCCGGCAGCAGCAGCCCAGGCCACGGCCGGGGCGTGCAACCAGGAATCCAGCAGCCCGGTGGCGACGCCGCCCGCTACGGCCACCACGAGCATCAGCAGGAAGCGGGCGCGGGCGATCTTGGCCCGGCGGGTTCGGTGATCTTCTCGTGCAGGCGACACCACGGTTTGATCTTACGCGCGCGCCGCCGTCGAGTGTGCAGATCTACACCTTATAGCGGTCTTAAAACCTGCAGATCTGCACACTCGATATGCCCGGCGCGTAGCATGTGGCCATGAGCCAAACCGCCACAGTTCAACCGGTCAGCCGGCCTTTGCGGCAGATCCTCGCATCCGGAGTGGGCAACGCCGTCGAATGGTACGACTGGTATGTCTACAGCTTTCTCGCGGTGATCTTTGCACCGCAGATTTTCCCTTCGGCTGATCCGACCGCGGGTCTGCTCTCGGCCTTTGCGGTTTTTGCCGCAAGCTTCTTATTGCGTCCGATCGGCGGTCTACTGATCGGCAATCTCGCGGATCGAATCGGCCGGAAAAATACCCTGGTGCTCACCATCAGTGCGATGGGCCTGGGGTCGTTGATCGTCGGGCTCACCCCGAGCTTTGAAGCCGTCGGTGTCTGGGCTCCGATCATCCTGGTGCTGGGACGGTTGATTTCGGGTCTCTCGGTGGGCGGTGAATTCGCCGCGAACACGGTCTTCCTCGTCGAGTCTGCGCCGCCGAATCGGCGCGGCTTCTATTCCTCTTTTCAATACGTTTCCACCACCGCGGGGCAACTCCTCGCCTCGGGTCTCGCTGCCCTGCTGGTGAATGTTCTGAGTCCGGCGCAGATGAGCGCTTGGGGCTGGCGGCTGCCGTTCGTCGTCGGTGCGCTGCTGAGTTTTGTCGGACTCTGGATCCGGCGCGGCACCGAGGAAACCCTCGTTGTGAAGGCCACTGCTGAGCGTCCGAGACTCTTCGAGGCTCTGTTCAAGTACCCCAAGGCGTCGCTGCTGATCATCGGGGTGACCATCGCCGGCACGATTCTTTACTACACCTGGACCACCTATCTGACGACCTATGTTCCGGCGAATGGCGGGGTGAATTCGGGCCAGTTCTTGATCATCTCGACGATCGCCTTGTTTTTCTTCATGCTGATTCAACCGGTGATCGGAATGCTTTCGGATCGTTTCGGTCGAAAACCGTTCTTGATCGGCACCGCTGGAATCTTCGCGGTGGGGATCGTGCCGGCGCTGAGTTTGCTTTCCCGCTCGGAATTCCCTGGAACCCTCGTGGTGACCCTGTTGGGCATGCTGGTGCTCAGCGGCTTCACCGCGATCTCCGCTGCGCTCAATGCGGAGATCATTCCCACCCGGGTGCGCAGTGCGGGGATTGGCTTTCCCTATTCCCTGACCGTGGCCCTGTTCGGCGGTACCGCGCCGTTCGTCGGCACCTTGCTGAAGAGCTGGGGTGTGCCGGGCTATTTCGGCTGGTATGTGGCTGCGCTATGCCTGATTTCGCTCCTGGTCTACATCTTCGGGCTCAAGGAAACCGCTCACCGACCACTTCCCGAGTGACCCAAGGCTCGACACCGTCCCGATCCCGACGTCGTCCGCCTCACCTTGGCTGCCGAGTGTGCAGATCTACATCTTTTGAGTGGTCCGTAACGTGTAAATCTGCACACTCGATGCTGAGGGCGGGCGCCGTTAGGCATTGAATGTCTCGGTCCGCTACCATTGATAAGTCTGTGCTTGCGCAGACGCGATTCTCTGCGCCTTCTGAACTCTTCGGAAAGCGAGAGAATCACGCAAATGAACCTCCTGTTACGGAAAGACCGTAGCCGCTTAGCCCAAAGGAGGTGGGTTCACATATGCGTCCTTACGAATTGATGGTCATCATCGACCCAGAGGTCGACGAGCGTACCGTTGAGCCATCCCTGCAGAAGTTCCTCAAGGTGATCACTGGAGACGGCGGAACCGTCGAAAAGCTGGACATCTGGGGTCGCCGCCGCTTGGCTTACGACATCAAGAAGAAGTCCGAAGGTATCTACGCCGTGGTGAACTTCACCGCTGAGCCAGCTACCGCTCAGGAACTTGACCGTCAGCTTGGCCTCAACGAGACCATTCTGCGCACCAAGATCATTCGCCCCGAAGACCAGAAGGTTGTCGCCGAGTAATTAGGCGCAACCACTGATCTAAGACTGTAGGAAGCAGGCACTATGGCAGGCGAGACCACCATTACCGTTGTTGGCAATTTGACCAACGATCCGGAACTGCGGTTCACCCCGTCCGGTTCTGCGGTGGCCAACTTCACCATTGCATCGACTCCACGTACTTTCGATCGAAACTCGAATGAGTGGAAGGACGGCGAAACGCTGTTCTTGCGTGCATCGGTGTGGCGTGAAGCCGCCGAGAACGTGGCCGAGTCCCTGACCAAGGGCACTCGCGTTATTGTCACCGGCCGGCTGAAGTCACGCTCCTACGAAACCAAAGAAGGGGAAAAGCGCACCGTTATTGAACTTGAGGTCGATGAGATCGGCCCCTCGTTGCGGTACGCCAACGCCAAGGTCAATCGCACTCAGCGCTCCGGCGGTCAGGGCGGCGGCTTTGGCGGGGGTGGTTTCGGCGGAGGAAACTCCGGTGGAAACGCTGCTCCCGCTGGTGGAAATGGCTGGGGAGCGCCTGGACAACAGTCCTCTCCCGTCGAAGACCCCTGGGCCACGCCGTCATCCGGTTCTTCCGGCTGGGGCAATGGTCCGGATTCTTCCGAACCCCCTTTCTAAAAAGAATTATCCGTTCTTTCCTAAGCAAACCATAGAGTGGGACGCGAGGGTTCCCTTCGTGGCGGCTTGCCCGACACTGAGGGAGCGTCCCAATCTCCATCCCGTGGATCAATATTCACGGGCTCCACAACACTGAAGGAGCTCCACGATGGCTAAGGCTGAAATTCGCAAGCCCAAACCAAAGTCCAATCCCTTGAAGGCCGCTGACGTCACCGTCATCGACTACAAGGACGTCGCATTGCTGCGCAAGTTCATCTCTGACCGCGGAAAGATCCGTGCTCGTCGCGTCACCGGCGTGACCGTGCAGGAGCAGCGCAAGATCGCTCTGGCGATCAAGAACGCCCGCGAAGTTGCACTGCTGCCCTACTCGGGCGCCGGCCGCGGCAACTAAGGAGAGATAACACATGGCAAAGCTCATTTTGACCCACGAAGTAACTGGTCTCGGTGCCGCTGGCGATATCGTCGAGGTGAAGAACGGTTACGCACGTAACTACTTGCTGCCTCGCGGTTTCGCGCTCGCTTGGAGCAAGGGCGGTGAGAAGCAGGTTGAGTCCATCAAGGCTGCTCGCACCGCTCGCGAGCACGCTTCGGTTGAAGCTGCTCAGGCTCAGGCCGCCGCTTTGTCGGCTGCCCCGGTGCGGCTCGAGGTGAAGGCCGGAGCATCCGGTCGTCTCTTCGGCACCGTCAAGGCTGAGGACGTCGCAAAGGCTGTTGAGGCCGCTGGTCTCGGCAGCATCGACAAGCGCAAGGTCGAACTTCCCGCGCACATCAAGAGCACTGGCAAGTACCAGGCGAATGTTCGCCTGCATGACGACGTTTCCGCCGTCATCGATCTGAACGTCGTTGCTTCGCGATAACTAAGTAGCACGATACTTCACTAGATAGACGCCCGTCCGCGCCGTCACCGTTCCTCAACGGAACGTGGCGAGCGGGCGGGCGTTCTGTCGTCTACGGCAGGTTGATCCGTGAGCTCCAGCGCTCTTGGATGCACAGCCCGGATGCGCAGCTCAAGCCTCGTGGTAGAGGTCGAAACTTTCCTTAATGAGTTCCTTCAGCACCTCAAGATCGACCTGTTCCAGCCGGTTGACGTAGAGGCAGGCAACTCCGGTCTTATGCTTCCCCAACCTCTGCAGCATCTGACGCGAGGCCTCGGTATGGCTTAGCGAGTAGATCGCCAGATTGGCTTTGCGGGGAGAAAAAGCGACGGCGGGTTGGTCGCCTTCTCGGCCACTGGCGTATTTATAGTGGTTGCGTCCAAAGCCAATAATGGCATCGCCCCACATTTTGGGTTGAACGCCAGTAACCTCGGTCATCAGCTCAACCAGCGTCTCCGCATCAGCTCGGCGCGCAGGGTGCTGAACGGTTTCGAGAAACACTCGCACCGAAGCGTCAGTTTCTACGGTTTTATTTTGGGCGACTTTCGGAGTCATCGGATGCGCGTCTCGCTTAGAGATTGTCTGCGAATCGTTTGGCCGTAGCCAGATCCATCCCGGTGGCCTGCTTGATCACCTTGATGGCCTCGATTTTGTGACCGCTCCGGACCAGCGCTTGGGCCTGAGCGATGAGCTGTGGAGGAAGCTGGACCGGAAGCGGCTGAGCGTACGCCTGTGCCGATTGAGCCGAGGTGAGGTTCTGGGGCCGGGCGACCTGGGAAGAATGGGAGCGCGCGGTCAACTGATTGAGGTAACGGTCCGCCTCTGAGACCCCTGGTCCCTTGGTCCGGCCGACCCGCATGGCCCAGACCAAGACGATTACTCCGATGACGGCTATCAGAACCACGAAGAACCATTCCATGCTGTCAGCTTAGCCCCAGCATTCGGGGCTGCATAGCAAAGTTCGCCGCAGTGATCACGGGCGGGAAGCCATGGTTGGCGCGGGGAGCTCGAACGGTTCCAGTTTTCAAAACCCTGAGCTGTTCCGAAAGCGTCCTCTGACAGGTTGTCAACATGCAAGCTGTGGATGAAGGTTGCCAAAAAAGATTTCTTCATCAACAGGCTGTGCCTAATGTTTCCCCATGTCAGTAGAGATCTTTAAAGAAAAGAATATTAATGTCCACAGGGTTGTCCCCAAATTTTTCACAAAACACGCCGCAGTCTCCACATGTTATCCACAAGGCGTCCAGTGGCCTTGAGGTAACGTTGCACAGTATCTAAATCCGCCCTGAAGTCCCTCAGTCCTGAAGAAAATGTCGGTGCCCGAGGGTAGAAGTGTTCGTGGGAAGTAAGTGATCGGCTGGCCTGCCCAGCTGCCGGTTTCGAAGAAAAACGTCTTAGTGAAGGGATGTGAACGGCGATGTCCGTAACAAGTCCCGATGCCTCGCCGGACTCTCTCCGCGAGCCAGATTTCGCCAGAACTCCGCCCCAGGACCTGGTTGCAGAACAGAGTGTGCTGGGGGGCATGCTGCTTTCCAAAGACGCCATTGCCGACGTCGTCGAAGTGCTGCGCGGCCAGGATTTCTATCGTCCAGCTCACGAGAACATCTACGAAGCGATCCTTGACCTCTATGGTCGAGGCGAGCCCGCGGACGCCGTCACCGTAGCTGATGAGCTGACTAAGCGCGGTGAGATCTCCAAGGTTGGCGGGCCGGCTTATCTGCATCAGCTCATTCAATCCGTTCCCACCGCAGCCAATGCGGGGTTCTATGCGCAGATCGTCAGCGAACGCGCGGTGCTGCGAAGGCTTGTCAACGCGGGCACCAAGATCGTGCAGCTCGGCTATAGCAATGATGGCGAAGTCGAGGATATCGTCAATGCTGCTCAGGCTGAGATCTTCTCCGTCGCAGAGCGCCGTGCGGCCGAGGACTATGTGCCGCTGGGTGAAGTGATGGAATCGGCGATGGACGAGATCGAGGCTGCTGGACATCGTGGAGAGGGCCTGGTCGGCGTCCCCACCGGGTTTTACGATCTCGACGATCTGACCCACGGACTGCACCCGGGTCAGATGATCGTGATCGCGGCTCGTCCTGCGGTCGGTAAATCCACCTTTGCCCTGGATATCGCCCGCTCAGCGGCTATTAAGCACAAGATGGCCACCGTCTTTTTCTCCTTGGAAATGAGCCGCACTGAAATCGCGATGCGTTTGATGAGTGCCGAAGCGACCATTCAGCTGCAGGACCTGCGCAAGGGCACGGTGAAGGATGAGCAGTGGGCCAAGATTGCCAAGGTGATGGGCCCGCTCAATGAAGCGCCGCTTTTCATCGATGACAGCCCCAATATGTCCTTGATGGAGATCCGGGCGAAATGCCGTCGGCTGAAGCAGCAGCATGATTTGAAGCTCGTGGTGCTCGACTATTTGCAGCTGATGTCCTCTGGTAAGCGAGTGGAATCCCGGCAGCAGGAAGTCTCCGAGTTCTCTCGCGCTCTCAAGCTGCTGGCGAAGGAGCTCGGGGTACCGGTGATTGCGCTTTCTCAGCTTAACCGTGGTTCTGAGCAGAGAAACGATAAGAAACCGATGGTTTCTGATCTGCGTGAATCAGGCTCGATCGAACAGGATGCGGATATGGTCATCCTGCTGCACCGTGAGGATATTTACGATAAGGAATCCTCCCGAGCGGGGGAAGCTGATGTCATCGTGGCCAAGCACCGTAACGGCCCGACCAAAACCATTGTGGTGGGCTTCCAAGGCCACTATTCCAGATTCTCCAATATGGCTCCCGACGTCGGAGGCGGCGTCTAGTCGGGCTGCCGCCTTCCGTGGTGCTCTTTGCTCATGAGCCGGACGGCTGAGCATACCGGGTGCCATGCCCCGCCGTAGTTCAAGTGTTGATTGAATTTATTGATTGAAGAGACAATTCAAAAAGTCAGCGGGCGGAATGAATGAAGATTCTTCATCATCATTTTCACGCTATAAAAATCGATTCGGTTACCGAGGATTGAAACCCCTGCGCAGACTAAACCGAATTACTCGAATAATATTCTTTAGACGGCATATTTGCCTTTGGTAACAATCTTATGAGGATCCCGCTCAGCGGTAGTTAACGCTTGGCCTGACAGGGTACGATGATCTAGAAATTTCTGTGACACTGATGTGAATTGGCATATTCCGAACTGAATTTGCGGGCGGATATGAATGGTTCTGGGTGTCGGGGTTGCTAACTACACTGATATGAGGATTGGGAAGCTTTTATGGTACCGCTTCGATTAAGACGGTTCACCGCAGGTTTGTCTGCGGCTCTTTTGCTCTCTAGTGGTTTGGTGGCGATGAGCGTAGCTGTTGCTCCCGCTGCTTCCGCCGCTGCCCAGAACGGGTATGTTTTCAATGATGCATGGACCCTGCAGAACCCAGGATCCGCCACCACTCAGTACACCGGTGACGCCTATAACACCAACGCGACCAACTCGGCGTCGTCGTCGTTGCCGAGTAGTCAGGGCCCTATTGCGATCACTGCGCAGTTCACCTCTGACCCAGCGCGAAACCCGGGTGCCAGCAGCCTTCAAAACGGCACCAACCAATCTGCTTACGGTGGCCAGCCAGCTATGTTCACCGGCTCCCCGACTCCGGCGAATCTGCCAGCCCTCGGCTTGGTGACCAACGGCACCACCGGTTGCGGTGGTGTTCTGGGCAGCGCAGGGCACCAGAACTTCAACGGAGTTTGTACCGTCGGCACCCTGACGATCAATTTCTCCAAGCCGGTGACCGATATGACGATGGATATCAGCGGCCTGGGCGGCAGCGCCTTCCGGGCTGATGGTGCACTCGGCCGTGGCTCCTTTAACAGCACGGTGTGGACGATCACTTCTCCCGGTGTTACCTTCGCCTCCCCCTCGACCGGGAAGACCAACCTTTCGGTGACCGATACCGTCATGCAGGTACAGAACCGGAATACCAACAACCTGTGTAATGCGAACACTCAGGAGCGACCGGGAACGGCATTTGCGAGCCCCACGAAGGACTTCGCCGGTTGTGGGTCGGTTGTACTGAAGGGCACCTTCACTTCTGTCACTTTCCAACTCGGCTCGATGGCGACGCCGTACAGTGCCTTCCCCGCTGCTACCTACAGCACCGGCTCCGGTTTCTTCGGAGACAATGGCACCCCGAACCATGACGGCATCAACGGCCTGAACGTCACCATGAGTGAGCGGATCCTGCTGCCGACGACAACCACCAATCTCTACAACGCTGATTTGCAGCGAGTCTCCTTCCGTTTGCCGCAGACCGGTGTGCTCGGTGACCGGGTCTGGGCCGATGCGAATGGCAACGGCGTCCAGGACGCCGGTGAGGCCAATGTGGCTGGTGTCAGGGTTGCTCTCTTGAACGAGAACGGCCAGCCGGTCAACGATGCCAATGGCAATCCGATCACCACGACGACTGACGCTAACGGTAACTACCGCTTCACTGACTTGCCGCTCGGCAATTACAAAGTGAAGTTCAGCAATCTCCCTGCGGGGCAGAGCTTCACCACGCCGGGTGCCGGTGGGGACCCCACCAAGGATTCGGATGCAAACCCCGCCACCGGTGAATCAGGTGTGGTGGCGCTGACCTCTGACGCGCCACAGAACTTGAACGTCGACGCGGGTATTCTGCCCACCGGAAGCATTGGTGACCGGGTGTGGTACGACGACAATAACAACGGTATCCAGGACGGAACCGAAACCGGTGCACCAGGCGTCAAGGTCGATTTGCTGAACCAGAACGGCCAGCCCGTGCTGGACGCGAACGGCCAGCCGATCACCACGACCACCGATGCGAACGGCAACTACCTTTTCCCGAACCTGCCACTGGGCAGCTACCGGGTCAAGGTCACTCCTCCGGCTGGTGCTAACTTCTCTCCCGCTCTGCAGGGCGGCAATCCGGCGAACGACTCCAACGTCGATAACACCGGTGTTTCCGATGTGGTCACCATCACTCCGGCGAACCCGAACAATACGACCGTCGACGCCGGCCTGGTACTCCGCGGCTCCCTCGGAGATAAGGTCTGGCTCGATCAGAACGGCAATGGCGTCCAGGACGCCAACGAGCCCGGTATTCAGGGTGCGAAGGTCGATCTGCTCGATGAGAACGGCCAGCCGGTGAACGATGCCAACGGTCAGCCGATCACCACGACTACTGATGCCAATGGCAACTACAGCTTCACCAATCTGCCCTTGGGCAAGTACAAGGTCAAGGTCAGCGGCCTCTCCGATGGACTGGCTTTCACCACCAAGGGTGCTGGCACCGACACCACCAAGGATTCCAATATCAACCCGGCCACCGGCGAGTCCGACGTCGTTGAACTGACCGGTGCCAAGCCGGTCGACAACACGGTTGACGCTGGTGTTGTGGTGAGCGGCTCGATCGGCGACAAGGTCTGGCTGGACAATAACGGTGACGGTATTCAGGATCCGAACGAACCCGGCGTCCCCGGGGTCAAGGTCGACCTGCTCGACGGTAACGGCCAGCCCGTGCTGGACGCCAACGGTCAGCCGGTCACCACGACCACCGACGCTGACGGTAACTACCTGTTCCCGAATCTGCCCGCCGGTGATTACAAGGTCAAGGTAAATGCACCTGCGGACCGCAAGTTCACTTCTCAGGCGAGTGGCACTGATCGCGAGAAGGACTCCAACGTCGGTGCTGACGGCGTCTCTGATACCGTGACGATCAACGCCGCGACGCCGAATCGTCGTGATGTCGACGCCGGCCTGGTGGTCAATGGCAGCCTGGGCGACAAGGTCTGGCTCGATCAGAACGCCAACGGTGTTCAGGATCCGAACGAGCCCGGAGTTGGCGGGGTGACCGTGCATTTGCTGGATGGCAATGGCCAGCCGGTGAACGATGCGAACGGTCAGCCGATCACGGCGACGACTGACGCTCAGGGTAACTACCTGTTCTCGAACCTGCCCGCTGGAACCTACAAGGTGAAGGTCGACCTGCCCGCAGATCGGAAGTTCACTTCTCAGGCGAGTGGCACTGATCGGGAGAAGGACTCCAACGTCGGTACCGACGGGGTCTCCGATGCTGTGACGATCGACGCGACCACGCCTAACCGGCGTGATGTCGACGCCGGCGTGGTCGTGGTTGGTTCCTTGGGTGACAAGGTCTGGCTGGATAACAACAGCAATGGTGTTCAGGATGCCGGTGAGCCCGGTGTCGCTGGGGTAACGGTGCATTTGCTGGATGGCAATGGTCAGCCGGTGAACGATGCCAATGGCAATCCGATTACCACGACCACTGATGCCGATGGTAACTACTTGTTCCCGAATCTGCCGGCTGGTGATTACAAGGTGAAGGTCGATCTGCCCGCAGATCGGAAGTTCACCCAGCAGGCCGCTGGCGCTGATCGGGAGAAGGACTCCAACGTCGGCACCGACGGTGTCTCCGATACCGTGACGATCAACGAGAACACGCCGAATCGTCGTGATGTCGACGCCGGTGTGGTTGTCAATGGCAGCCTTGGAGACAAGGTCTGGTTTGATCTCAACGGCGATGGCATCCAGGACCCGAACGAGCCAGGTGTCCCGAATGTCACGGTGCATTTGCTGGACGGCAACGGCCAGCCGGTGAACGATGCGAACGGACAGCCGATCACCACGACGACCGACGCTCAGGGCAATTACCTGTTCTCGAATCTGCCGGCTGGTGATTACAAGGTGAAAGTCGATCTGCCCGCAGATCGGAAGTTCGCACCTCAGGCTGCTGGCGCTGATCGGGAGAAGGATTCCAACGTCGGAGCTGACGGCGTCTCGGACACCGTAGCGATCAATGCGACGACTCCGAATCGTCGTGATGTCGACGCCGGTGTGATTGTCAACGGTTCGATCGGTGACAAGATCTGGCTGGATCAGAACGGTGACGGCATTCAGGATCCGAACGAGCCCGGCGTCCCCGGGGTCAAGGTCGACCTGCTGGATGGCAATGGCCAGCCGGTGAACGATGCGAACGGTCAGCCGATCACCACGACGACTGACGCTCAGGGTAACTACCTGTTCCCGAACCTGCCCGCTGGAACCTACAAGGTAAAAGTGAACTTGCCGGAGGATCGGAAGTTCACCTCGCAAGCCAGCGGCACTGATCGGGAGAAGGACTCCAACGTTGGAGCTGACGGCGTCTCGGATGCGATCACCATTGATCAAACCACGCCGAACCGTCGTGATGTCGATGCCGGCGTGGTCGTGGTTGGTTCCTTGGGTGACAAGGTCTGGCTGGATAACAACAGCAATGGTGTTCAGGACGCTGGCGAGCCCGGAGTTCCGAATGTCACGGTGCATTTGCTGGATGGCAATGGTCAGCCGGTGAACGATGCCAATGGCAACCCGATCACCACCACGACGGATGCCGATGGCAATTACCTGTTCTCGAACCTCCCGGCTGGTGATTACAAGGTGAAGGTCGATCTGCCCGCAGATCGGAAGTTCACCCAGCAGGCCGCTGGCGCTGATCGGGAGAAGGATTCCAACGTGGCCGCCGACGGTGTCTCCGATACCGTGACGATCAACGAGAACACGCCGAACCGTCGTGATGTCGACGCCGGTGTTGTGGTCAACGGTTCCGTGGGCGACAAGGTCTGGCTGGATCAGAACGGTGACGGCATTCAGGATCCGAACGAACCCGGTGTTCCGAATGTCACGGTGCATCTGTTTGACGGTGCTGGTCAGCCGGTGCTGGATGCGAACGGTCAGCCGGTCATCACGACCACTGATGCAGACGGTAACTACTTGTTCCCGAATCTGCCCGCCGGTGATTACAAGGTGAAGGTCGATCTTCCAGACGGATACAAGACGACCCCTGCCGCTGCTGGCACTGATCGGGAGAAGGACTCCAACGTTGATCCGACCGGTTTGTCGGACACCGTGACGGTGAATGCGGCGACGCCGAACCGTCGTGATGTTGACGCTGGCCTGCAAGTCAATGGCAGCCTGGGCGACAAGGTCTGGTTGGATCGCAATGGCGATGGTATTCAGGATCCGAACGAGCCTGGTGTTGCCGGGGTGAAGGTCGATCTGCTGGATGGCAATGGCCAGCCTGTGCTGGATGCGAACGGTCAGCCGATCACGACCACCACGGACGCTCAGGGTAACTACCTGTTCTCGAATCTGCCCGCTGGAACCTACAAGGTGAAGGTGGAGCTGCCCGAGGGTTACAAGACGACGAGCACTGCTTCTGGAGCTGATCGGGAGAAGGACTCCAACGTCGGCACGGATGGTATTTCCGATGCTGTGACGATTGACGCCGCGAATCCGAATCGTCGTGATGTCGATGCCGGTCTGGTGGTCAATGGCACGATTGGTGACACGATCTGGCGTGATGACAACCGTGATGGTGTTCAGGATCCGAACGAGCCGGGGATGCCTGGTTTGAAGGTGACCCTGCTGGATAAGGACGGCAACGTCGTCAAGGAGACCACCACGGATGAGAACGGTAAGTACCAGTTCACTGATGTTCCTGCCGGTGATTACAAGGTCAAGGTAGAGGTTCCGGACGGTTTCAAGCCGACCGATCCTGCTGCTGGTGGAGACCCGACGAAGGACTCCAACTTGGATCCGACTGGTGTTTCTGACACTGTGACGGTGGACGAGAACAACCGGATCCGTCAGGACATCGATGGTGGTCTGGTGGTCAACGGCTCGATCGGTGACAAGGTCTGGTTCGACCGCAATAGCAATGGTGTTCAGGATGCCGGTGAGCCCGGTGTCGCTGGGGTAACGGTGCATTTGCTGGATGGCAATGGTCAGCCGGTGAACGATGCCAATGGCAATCCGATTACCACGACCACTGATGCCGATGGTAACTACTTGTTCCCGAATCTGCCGGCTGGTGATTACAAGGTGAAGGTCGATCTGCCTGCGGATCGGAAGTTCGCACCTCAGGCTGCTGGTACTGATCGGGAGAAGGACTCCAACGTCGGCACCGACGGTGTCTCCGACACCGTGAGTGTTACTCCGGCGACGCCGAACCGTCGTGATGTCGACGCCGGTGTTGTGGTCAACGGTTCAGTGGGCGACAAGGTCTGGCTGGATCAGAACGGTGACGGCATCCAAGACCCGAACGAGCCCGGTATCGCGAACGTGAAGGTCGATCTGCTGGACGGCAACGGCCAGCCCGTGCTGGACGCCAATGGTCAGCCGGTCACCACGACCACTGATGCTGATGGCAACTACCTGTTCCCGAACCTGCCCGCTGGAACCTACAAGGTGAAGGTGGAGCTGCCCGAGGGTTACAAGACGACCTCGACCGCTGCTGGCACTGATCGGGAGAAGGACTCCAACGTCGGTACCGACGGCATCTCCGATGCAGTCACCGTGGATGAGAACACGCCGAACCGTCGTGATGTCGACGCCGGTCTGGTGGTCAGCGGCACGATTGGTGACACGATCTGGCGCGATGACAACCGTGATGGTGTTCAGGATCCGAACGAGCCGGGGATGCCTGGTTTGAAGGTGACCCTGCTGGATAAGGACGGCAACGTTCTGCGGGAAACCACCACCGATGAGAACGGTAAGTACCAGTTCACTGACGTGCCTACCGGTGATTACAAGGTCAAGGTAGAGGTTCCGGACGGTTTCAAGCCGACCAACCCCAATGCTGGAGGAGACCCGGCCAAGGACTCCAACCTCGACCCGACCGGCGTTTCCGATACCGTTACAGTGGATCAGAACAACCGGATCCGTCAGGACATCGACGGTGGTCTGGTGGTCAACGGCTCGATCGGCGACAAGGTCTGGCTGGATCAGAACGGCAACGGTGTTCAGGATCCGAACGAGCCCGGTGTTCCGAACGTCACTGTTCACCTGCTGGATAAGGACGGTAACCCGGTTATTGATCCGAATGGTCAGCCCGTGACAACCACCACTGATGCAGACGGTAACTACTTGTTCCCGAATCTGCCGGCTGGTGATTACAAGGTGAAGGTCGATCTGCCTGCGGATCGGAAGTTCGCACCTCAGGCCGCTGGTGATGACCGGACCAAGGACTCCAATGTCGGTACTGACGGTGTCTCTGATGTTGTCAGTGTTACTCCGGCGACGCCGAACCGTCGTGATGTCGACGCCGGTGTAGTGGTCAACGGTTCGATCGGTGACAAGATCTGGCTGGATCAGAACGGCGATGGCATTCAGGACCCGAACGAACCCGGTGTTCCCGGAGTGAAGGTCAGCCTGCTGGACGGCAACGGCCAGCCGGTCAAGGATGCCAATGGCAATCCGATCACCACCACCACGGATGAGAACGGTAACTACCTGTTCCCGAACCTGCCCGCTGGAGATTACAAGATCAAGGTTGATCCTCCGAAGGATCGTGGCTTCACCAAGCAGACCGCTGGCAATGATCCGGAGAAGGATTCCGACTTCGATCTCGGCGGTGTCAGCAAGGTCGTGACGATCAACGAGAACAACCCGAATCCGCGTTCGGTGGATGCTGGTTTGATTGTCCTGGGCACGATCGGTGACACGGTCTGGCGCGATGACAACAACAACGGCATTCAGGATCCGAAGGAGCCAGGTGTTCCAGGGATCACGGTGAAGTTGCTGGATAAGGATGGCAAGGTCATCCGGCAGACCACGACCGATCAGAACGGCAAATACCAGTTCACCGATGTTCCAGCTGGTGACTACAGCGTTCAGATCGATGTTCCGAAGGATGCCAAGACCAGCAAGCAGGGTCAGGGTAGCGACCGTGCTAAGGACTCCGACATCAACGTCGCCGGGAAGTCGGGTGTGATCACGATTGATGAGAACAACCCGCATCACCCTGATATTGATGCTGGTCTGGTGTTCCGCGGTTCGATCGGTGACACGATCTGGGTCGACCGGAATGGCAACGGGGTTCAGGATCCGGGTGAACCCGGGGTTCCCGGTGTGAAGGTGACCTTGGTCGATAAGGACGGCAATCCGATTCCTGGGATCAAGCCGGTGGTCACTGATAAGGACGGGAAATACCGATTCACGGATCTTCCTCCGGGAGATTACCGGATCAAGGTCGAGTTGCCTCCGGGCTTCAAGGCCACCGGGGTGAAGATCGGTAATGATCGCGGAGCTGATTCCAATATCGACGCTAATGGTTTGAGCGATATCATCTCGCTTGTCCCTGGTGCGATGGATGTGACGGATGTCGATGCAGGATTGATCGATATCTCGAAGCCTGTTCCGCCGGCGCCCACAAAGCCGCTGCCGAATACCGGTGTGGGCCCGTGGCTCCCGGCAACGCTCGGTGCGAGCTTGTTCCTGCTGCTAGCAGGCGGGCTGTTGCTGATCATCATGCGCAGACGGCGTGAAACGCGCTAACGCCTAAACGCCCGGCCGATTAACTTGGCCAGGTAGTTAGACGATCGGGGTGTCAGCCTCCTCTCAATGAGGGAGCTGACACCCCGAACTCTTTAAATCTCAGCAACACAGCGATCTCAGCAACACAGGGATTTCAAGCAACCGGGTACCTCAAGCAACCGGCTAAAAAGAAGAAAGGCTTATCACTCAAGGGATAAGCTCAGGGAAGCCCGAACTGCAGATAGCTCACCGAGCAGCGGACGCCAGCTGTCGAGCCCGCAGGACGGAGATCAGATCTCCATTGTGACCTGGACGTCGTCGTCGATCTCCAACTGCTCGTCAGCCCTCACGAAGTCACGCAAGGGCAGCAAATAGCTGCCGTCTTTGGGGAAGAGCGAAGTTTTCCAGCTGGTGTTCCCGATGGTCACTTGGGCGGGGATCATTCCCCAGCCGTAACTGACGGATCTGGAGATGCCCTGGATGTCTGCCGCTTGCTCTTCGGGAACCCGGATGAAGTGGAAGGGCGAGGGGCCGCGCCAATGAAACACCGTGCCGCTGAACTCGAATCTCATCATTCCTCCTATCAGCCCAAGGATGATCGTCTGAGAGCAGCTTAGCCCTGAGCTGGGAGTATTGATCTCCTTGAGCTGCCGAGTCTCACCGGAGGTGCTGAAGTGAAGGCACGGCACTCTGAGGTAACACTGAACCTCAGCAGGCTCTCAGATGAGCTGATTGGGTGAACCCTCGGTGAACTTCTGCTAGCTTTCGTTCACCTAGGCACTTTTCTCAGCCTGGCTTCCTATTCTGATCCCTGTGAAGACGTTCCTTCGTCTCAGGAGAGGAAGCTGATGAGCTTGAGAATCCCGCTACGCATAGCCGCCGCCGCGGTCATCGCAACGGTCATTGCCTCCGCGGCCGGCTTGCCGAGTCATGCCGCTGGAGTGAAGAGTGGCAGCTATCAATGCGCTTCCCGGGACGTCCCTGGAGCCACCGGAGTACTCAGTCTGAGCCCGGCCGACGTCGCACCGGTCAAGCCCGGGGCGCAGGTGCAGCTGGGCCCCGCCTCCGGCGGATTCGAGCTCGCGGCAAACTCGCTTCCGGCGAATCGAGGGTGGACCACGGCGAACGTCTACCTCAACCCGGGCATAGAGGTATCGGGTGCCAAAGTCACCCAGGGAGATGCCTTGCAAGCTCAGCTACCGGTGACCTCCGGCGGTTTCAGCTACCAGAGCAGCTTTAGCTTCAATACCTTCAGTTTTGACACCCCAGGTACCAAGGAACTGAGGTTGCCGAGCCGTTTCACCGTCAATGTCACCTTCAGTGATGCTGCTGGAGTGCCGACCAATGAATTCTTCACCTGCAGCACTACAACACCAGTGCTGCTTCAAGCGGTGACCGTGCTGGGAGCCGTTGCGACGCCTTCGGCTGGCCCGACGTCGTCAGCCAGCCCGAGCAGTTCAACTACGCCCCAGCCTTCGTCGTCTTCTGCCGTCAGCGCGACTCCCGCTGCCAACGGGGAGGATCTGCCCAATACCGGTTTCAGCGGGCTGTGGTGGGGTACAGCGGGGCTTGCACTGCTCGTCCTGGGAGCACTTGCCCTGTTGCTCAGCCGTCGTCGTGCCCTTCATCGCGTTCAGGAGACCAAGAAATGAATCAACTCGATATCCCAGAGATGGGCGTTCCCTACGAGCTGATGGAGCGGCTGTCGATAGCAGAGCAGCACGAGTACCTGCAGAAAAAGTTCGGACGAAGCCGCAGCGGGGTCAACCGCCGGGACTTCTTGCGCTTCTCCGGGGTGGCCGCAGTGGCCGCCACCGCACTCGCTCCGGGCATGTCGCAGAAGTTCGCTGCCCCCTCCCTGCTGGCCAGCGATACCGGCGCTGCGGATGCCTCGGTGAAGCCGATGGGCCGCCACCTGGCCTGGGGCAATGACCCGCAGACCTCGGTGGCGATCGCCTGGCAGACCGGTAAAGCGGTGAAGAACCCCTACCTGCGATTCGGTGCTTCCGTAAAGGACCTCGGCGCAAAGGTGAAAGCCGAATTGCGCAATTTGCACACCGGGATCACCCCGGGTGCGACGACGTCCTATCGGGCCGTCGATCAGTACTATCTACATGCTCTGCTCACCCGGCTCATCCCCGGTACCACCTACTACTATGTGGTGGGCAGCGATGAATACGATCCGATCGCCCGGGGCGACGCTCCGATACCGTTCCAGACCGCCCCGGCTAGCACTCAGCCGTTCACCTTCACCGCTTTCGGCGACCAGGGCACGACTGCCGACGCCGCAGCCAATGTGAAGGCGATCGCCGCCATCAAACCGGCGTTCCATCTGCACGCCGGGGATATCTGCTACGCCAACCCCTCCGGTGGCGGTGTGGTCGGCGATCAGTACGACGCGACCAACTGGGACCGTTTTTTCGTGCAGAACGAACCGGTGGCGCAATCGGCTCCGTGGATGGTGGCCACCGGCAACCACGATCTGGAAGCCTACTACTCGGTCAATGGCTACGGCGGACACCAGGCCCGTTTCGATTTCCCGACCACCGGATTCGACCCGAGCAACGCACCGAGTGTCTACTCCTTCAGCTATTCGAATGTCGCCGTGCTCTGCCTGGACAGCAACGACAACTCCTGGGAGATCACCGGCAACAACGGATACACCGCGGGTAAGCAGCTCGCCTGGTTGGAAGCTGAGCTGAAGAAATACCGGGCACAACCCGGCATCGACTTCATCATCACCTATCACCACTACTGCGCGTATTCGACGACGAACCAGCACGCCTCCGATGGGCACGTGCGGGACACCTTCGGCAAGCTCTATGACAAATACCAGGTCGATCTGGTCATCCAGGGGCACAACCACGTCTACGAACGCACCGATACGCTGCGCGCCAATCAGGTGGTCAAGCCATTGGAGATCGGCGGCACCACCAATCCAGTGACCGATGGCATCGTCTATGTCACCGCGGGATCCGCCGGGAAGAGCCTCTACAGCTTCCCGGCGCCGGATACCTATGCCGGGGCGATCAAGGAACACCAGCAAGTGGACAGCTACTTCTGGTCCGCGCCGCGGGCCAAGACCAAGGAGACCATCGACTGGTCGAGGGTACGGTTCACCGGCTTCGCCTTCTTGCGCATCGATGCTACGCCGCGGCCCAGTGCCAATCTGGACTCCAAGCTGCATGTTCGGGCACTGATGCCGAACGGTACGCTCGTCGACGAGTTCACCGTGGTCAAAGCGAAGGCTTAGCGGGCAGCTCCCGGTCTGGGTGGCTGCACCTAGGCGGAGCATCATTACGGCGTTGGCGGGCTGCCCGGCGCCGTTGTGGGTGAAGGCCGCTACGATCACAGGGTGACTCCAAAAACGCCCCCTGGACTGAATCGGCCAGGGTTGAATCGACAGATTCTGGTTCTAGCGCTCCCCGCTTTTGGTGCGCTGATCGCTGAGCCGCTTTTCCTGATCGCCGATTCAGCGATTGTCGGTCACCTGGGCGTTGATTCGCTGGCCGGTGTAGGCCTGGCCTCAACCCTGCTGCAGACCGCTGTCGGGCTACTGGTTTTCTTGGCGTACTCCACCACTCCCGCAGTGGCCCGGCTGATCGGCGCCGGGCAGCATCGTGCGGCTATTGCGGTGGGCAGGGATGGACTGTGGCTGGCCGCCATCCTGGGCGCGGCACTCGCCGTGCTCGGAGCACTCTGCGCAGAGCCGATTCTGAGGATCATGGGCGCCGAAGGGGCGGTCTTGGAAGCTGCCAGCAGCTATTTACGTCTCTCGATGCCGGGAGTGCCCGCGATGCTCTTGGTGCTCGCCGCCAGCGGTGTACTGCGTGGACTTCAGGACACCAAAACTCCGCTCGTGGTGGCGGGGGCCGGTTTTGCGCTGAACGCCCTGCTCAACTGGCTGCTGGTCTATCCCGTGGGAATGGGAGTAGCGGGTTCGGCGATCGGCACCTCTGTAGCGCAATGGGCGATGGCCGCCGTCTACCTGGTGATCGTCTTGAAGGCGACTCATCGTGAGGAGCTATCCTTGCTGCCACGGTGGCGAGGTGTGCTCGCTCTCACTTCGACCGGCGGTTGGCTGCTCTTGCGCACGCTGAGCCTGCGAGTGGCGATTCTGGCCACGGTACTGCTCGCCACTGCTCAAGGGCCGGTCAATCTTGCGGCTCATCAAATCGCGATGACCATTTTCAGCTTTTTGGCCTTTGCCCTGGACGCCTTGGCGATTGCCGCCCAAGCGCTGATCGGCAAGGAGCTGGGCGCAGCCGATCTGCCGCTGGTGAAGGCGCTGACCCGGAAGATGACGCTCTGGGGATTGAGTTTCGGAGTGCTCACCGGCGTGCTGGTGCTGTTTACATCGCCCTGGATAGGGTGGATCTTCAGCAGCGATCAGGCTGTTCACCAAGCTTTGAGCGCTGCTTTGCTGGTCTTGGCGCTCGGCCAGCCGGTGGCAGGGGTGGTCTTTGTGCTGGACGGGGTGCTGATCGGAGCGGGCGATGCGCGGTATCTGGCGCTCGCTGGTCTGCTCGCCTTGATCTGCTATCTGCCTCTGCTGTGGGCGGTCAGTCTCTCGAACCTTTCGGGTCCTCCGGCCCTGGCGTGGCTGTGGGCCGCTTTTGCCGGAGGTTATCTCTTAGCTCGCGCCCTGACCTTGCTGTTCCGGGCTCGTACGGATGCTTGGCAGCGGACCGGACTGTGAGCAGCCGAAGATGAGTGCTTTTGATCGGGTTCTGAGCGATTGGCTTCTGCGGCACGGTAGGTCGCACGCGAGCGAATAGACTTGGAAGCCACGAGATGATTTCAGTCGCGAACCAGTGGAGGTCCAGTGAGCAGCCCGCAGATCGCAAGGCCGACGGCGGAGCCAGATTTGTGGAAGCCGGTACTCCTGCGTGCTGTGCTTGCCTTGGTCTTCGGATTGATCACCGTATTCTGGCCGGATATCACACCACTCTTCCGGGCCATTGTCACCGGTCTCTACTTCTTAGCCTCTGGGCTGGCCATCATCTCGCTGGGATTAGCGGTTCGCCAGGGGCTTCCTGGCTCGGTGCCCTGGCTGTGGGCTGAGGTCGGAGTCTTCCTACTGGGTGGAATCCTGGTCATGGTCTTCCAGGGGTCGTTATCCTTCACTGTGCTGGCAGCTTGCAGCCTATTGCTGACCGGAGTGATCGAACTTTTTCTGGGCTTCCGTTATCGATTGCGTACCGTCCTGGGCAGAGATTGGCTGATCACCGGAACGGTGGCTGTACTGGCAGCGATTCTGCTGGCCTTGCTGGCGACTACTTCCGCGCGGGCACCGATCGGGGTGGTCGGTGGTTCCGCCGTCATGATCGGGGTGGTCGCCGTACTCGCCGCGCTGAGTTATCGTCATGAGGGAAGCCGCCCGGCTGGCTCGGGTGAAATTCCGCCTCTACGGGGCGTAGAATAGTTCGGGCAGTCAGAGCAGAATCCAGCATCAGGCAAAGAAGGTGTAGCAGTGGCCGAGCAGAACAGCAGCGGTGAGCAACCGGCTGGCTCGGTCGACGGCGCCAGCCAGCAGAAAGCGAATGGCAAGATCAGAGGCATTAAAGGGCCGCTGATCTTCTCTACGGTCCTTGCGCTCATTGCAGGTATCGTCACGATCTTTTTCGCGACCGGCGGCACCGGCGGTCGGGTGAGCACGGGCTCCGCCCGCATCATTCGCTTCGATCTGGGTGGTATCGCCTTCGGGGTGACCTTCGTGGTCTGCCTGGTGGTTTGCGCGATGCTCCTCATGAGTCATAAAGAGAATCCCGAGGAGCTCAGTCAGGGTTCTGGTGTGAACCTGCGGTCGGCGGATCGACTCAAGAAACTCAATGAACCGCCGCAGGCGGGGCCGGAATCGGCTCCAGGAACTCCGGAGCCTCCCAGCTCTCACTGACTCTCTGGTCAGCGCCCTCGTAACATCGACAGACTCTGCTTGATGGTTTCGAAGATCTGCTGATCCACTTGGACGCCGCCATGGCGCAGAGCAAGTGAGGCAGCGCCCGCCAAGCCGTCCGGAACCTTGAACACCTCGCGGCCGCTCAGGCCGGTTGCCAGTTCCTCCACGATCACCGAGTCGACCGATAGAATGCTGCCTCCCAGCACCACCGGGCCATCGACCTCGGGTAACTGAGCTGCGGAGAGCGAATGAGCCAGCGCGGTTCCTGCGCTTCGCAGGATGCCCAGTGCCACGGCGTCCTGAGCCGCAGCGGCTTCAAAAGCGATGGTGGCGAAGGAAGCGAGTTCAATAGGGCGTAGGTGATACACCGTTCGAATCAGTTCTTGAAGTTGCACCGGGCGACCCTCAAAGGTAGCCGAACTGGCTAAGAGGCCCAATCGGGCGGCGAGTAGCGGAGTCATGCCGGTGCTCAGGGCCCGGCCGTCGAGATCCGCAGCGACAGCCCGCGCAACGTGGTAGCCGATCCAGTAGCCGGAGCCTCCGTCGCCGAGCAGCCAGCCGGTCCCATCGACGACCCGATCCAGAGAGAAATTCTTCACCCGCGCACAGACTGCGCCCGTGCCAGCTACCAATGCATAGCCATCAGAGTGATAAGTTCCGGCGCAATACGTTGCCAAAAGATCAGAATCAATCACAATCTTGCCAGTGAGGCCCAGCTTGCTAAAACGTGAAGTCAAGCGATCCAGAGGCAGCTGGGTTGACCCGCCCGCGATCGCGAGCGTCACGGAATGGAAATTTTCTGGAAGCTTCTCGGAGTCGTGAATGGCCTGCTGGATGGCGTCCTGGAGTGAATTCACTGCCAGCTCAAAGCCCGAGGATACGGGGTTTCCCGGGCCTGACCTGCCTAAACTCCGACACTTTCCGGAGGAGTCGAGGACTACAGCACGAGTGGAAGTGCCCCCGGCATCCACGGCGAGAAAGGCGTCATGACTGTGCATTGTTATCGATCCGTGTTGGTTGTGACTTGACACACACTAGCTTATGAGAATAGTTTTCCAACATCACTCATTTTCAAGAAATGGATTTTCATTGTGACAGCTCCGGGGTCAGCGGCGTTACCGTACGCGGTTGACTCAGCTGTGGGAGTGGTCAATCGTATCAAGGCCAAGTTACCTGAGATGAGTGGGGCGATGTCGCAAATCGCCCGTTATTTAATCGAGAAGCCGCAGGCACCCTTGGAATTGTCGATCAAGGATCTGGCGAAGGAGACCGGTACCTCGGCCGCGACGATCACCCGTTTCTGCCGATTGATCGGCTATACCGGCTACGCCCCGTTCCGGGTGGGTGTAGCGGCTGCAGTGGGGCGCTCCGATGCCAGGGAATCCTGGAAGACCGATATCGGTAGGGCTTTCGGTCCGGATGATTCGCCACGCGATGTGCTGAGCACCCTGGTGAACGCGCACACCCGGTCTCTCCAAGAGACAGCGGCGGTGCTCGATTTGCGGCTCATTAAGAACCTGGCTCGGCAGATCGCACTGTGCTCGCACCTCGATATCTACGGCATCGGTGGCAGCGCCGTGATGGCGGAAGAATTGCAGAGCCGTCTGTACCGAATCGGCATCCCGGCGCATAACTGGTCGGAAGTCCATGCCGGTCTGGTCAGCGCCTCCCGGCAGAACACCAGGTGCGTGGCGATCGGCATCTCCAATACCGGCCGCACTGAAGAAACCATTGAAATGCTGCGTCAGGCGCAGATCGCGGGGGCCACCACGATTGCGCTCACTAATAACCCGCACTCTCCGCTCGCCGAGGTCGCTGATTTTCAGATCACCACCAACGCCCATGAGCAGTTCTTGCAGCCAGACGATCTTTCCGCCAAGCATGTGCAGCTTCTGGTGCTGGACCTGCTGTATCTCCTGGTGGCTCAGGAGAACTTCAACAGCGCTACCACCAATTTGGCGGCCTCGGCTCTCGCTGTGGCCCCGCATCGCAGGCCGGGCAAGGTCAGCAGTGCTGCAGAGCAGATGGAGCAATTGACACCCTATTCGGTCGAGCGAAAGAGACAGAACCTTGGTTCAAGCACAGCAGTCTGAAACTCAGCGTTCGGCAGCTCGTGAGTTGTTCGGCCAGTTCCACCAGGAGGTCGCCGAGCGGCTCGATCGGCTCGCCGCGGGAGTTGCCGAGGGCGCTTTGGACGCGGCCATTGACCTGCTCGTCGAATCGGTGCAGAACGATGGCGTGATCCAGGTTTTCGGCACCGGTCATTCGGAAGCCTTCGCGATGGAGATCGCGGGCCGGGCGGGTGGCTTGATTCCGACCAATAAGATCGCGCTGCGGACTCTGGTGCTCCGTGGCGATCATCAGGTGGAGGAGCTGGTCGGCTCAGCTTTCGAGCGAGATCCCTCCGGAGTGACCGAGCTGCTCGAGCTGACCGAGATCCACCCACAAGACGTGTTCATCATCGCCTCCAACTCGGGGGTGAACGGCTCGATCGTTGAGCTGGCATTGCAGGTCAAGGCACGCGGTCACCGGCTGATCGCGGTGACCAGCCTGCAGCACACCAATGCGGTGAGCACGAAACACCCCAGCGGAAAGCGTCTCAGTGAGCTGGCCGACGTCGTGATCGACAATCTGGCACCTTATGGCGATAGCACGCTGGAAACCGCGGACGGTACGGGTCTGGGGGCAGTATCCTCACTGACCGCGGCTTACATTGCACAGTTGCTCACCATTGGCACGGTGGCCCGGCTGGCTGAATCCGGGAAGCGCCCGCCGGTCTACATCTCGGCGAACACTCCCGGCGGAGACGATCACAACAACGCTCTGGAAGCACTTTATGGGCAAAGAATCAGGCGTGACGCATGACGCAGTACGAGCCCGACTCAATCGCACCAACGATGAAAGGTAAGAAATGACTATTCAACAGAAATCCTTTGAACGGCGCGGATTCCTGCGCGGTGCGCTCGCTGCCGCCGTGCTGGTCCCACTCGGCGGAACCCTGGCCTCTTGTGCGAGCGGGGGTGGCGACGCCGCCCCGCAGCAGAGTGGCACCGTCTCGGACAGCAACCCCTTCGGCGTCGCTGATAACTCAACGATCGACGTCGTGGTCTTCAAGGGCGGTTACGGCATTGACTATGCCGAATTCGCTGCCAATATCCTCAAGAAGAACCACCCCACGGTGACGAATAAGGTTTCTCCCTCCACCGATATCTCGGGCGAACTGCAGCCGCGCTTCGCCGGTGGTACTCCGCCGGATCTGTTCGACAACTCCGGGGCCAAGTCGATCGGCGTAGGCACTATTCTCGCCCAGCTCGAGGATCTGAGTTCCGTTCTTGACGCTAAGAACTTGGAAGGCACCCCGATCAAGGACACCTTGTTCGAAGGCGTAACCGCTCCGGGAACCTTCGATGGAAAGTTCGTTGCGCTCAACTACGCGCTGACGGTCTACGCGATCTGGTATTCCGCCTCGCTCTTCGAAGCCAATGGCTGGACGCCGCCTAAGACCTGGGACGAAGCACTCGATCTGGGTGCCAAGGCCGCAGCCAAGGGCAAGAAGCTCTTCGTTTGGGGCAAAGAAGCGGCTACCTACTATATGGAGCTCGCGGTTGCTTCCGCCATCAAGGAAGGCGGCGATGAGGTTCGGATAGCTTTGGAAAATCTGAAGGCTGACGCTTGGTCCCACCCCGCGATCCAGAGTGTGCTCGGTAAGATCGGTGAAGCTGTCAAGAAGGGTTACTTTGTGCCTGGCGGTTCCGGCACCCAGTTCACCGCTGCTCAAGCGCAATGGTCGAACAACGAGGACGCCCTGCTTTACCCCTCGGGTTCCTGGATTGAGAATGAGATGAAGGACCAGACCAAGTCTGGCTTCAAGATGACCGGTGTGCCGGTTCCCACCGTCTCTGCTTCTTCCAAGCTGCCTTACGAGGCTCTGCACAGCGCCGCTGGTGAGCCTTTCATGATTCCGAGCAAGGGCAATAACGTTGCCGGAGCGAAGGAATTCCTGCGCACCATGCTCTCCAAGGAAGCTGCGACGAACTTCTCGAAGACCAAGCTCGCCCCCACCATCGTCAAGGGCACGGTGCCTGCCGATGGCTTCGGCTCCACCGCCCTGGTCTCCCAGTCCAAGATGATCGAGGCCGCCGGCAGCAAGGTCTTCACCTTCAACTTCAATGATTTCTATGGCACCAACAAGGACTTCCTGACCCTCTGGAACTCGTTCCTGGATGGTAAGTCCGATGTTGCGACGCTCACCAGCGAATCACAGAAGATCTTCGACAAGATCCGCAACGACTCGTCGGTAACGAAGGTTGAAGTGAAGTGACCTCAGTACCCCTCAAGCCGCGCTCGGACAGCGACTCAGCAGTCGCTGTCCAGCGTGGCCGTCGGAAGAAACTGACCTTTGATCGGGTCAGTTTCTTCCTCGTGTTCCTCGGCTTGCCCGTTCTGATCTATTTGATTTTCGTGGTCTCGCCTTTTGTTCAGGCGATTTATTACTCGCTGACCAGCTGGTCTGGCTTCAGCTCGGTCTTCAAGTTCATTGGTCTAGAGAATTACGTCAAGATCTTCCAGGACGACATCTTCGTCAAGGCTCTGGTTAACAACGTCATCCTTGCGCTGATTGTGCCTATTGTGACTGTCGTGATCGCGTTGGTCTTCTCGACTATGGTCACTATCGGTGGCCCGAGCCGCGGCCAGATCCGTGGCTTGAAGGGTTCCAGTTTCTATCGGGTCGTCTCCTTCTTCCCGTACGTGATCCCGGCTATCGCCATCGGGCTGATCTGGGCTCAGGTCTATACCCCGAATGGCGGTTTGCTCAATGGCATCCTGGGGATCTTCGGAATCCCGGGTTGGAACTGGCTCGGTGAAGCGAGCACCGCGATGGGCGCCAGCATCTTTGTGATCGTCTGGGGCCTGGTCGGCTTCTACATGGTGCTTTTCATCGCCGCGATCAAAGGAGTGCCGGCTGAGATCTACGAGGCCGCCAGGATCGATGGTGCCGGAAGGTTCAGGATCGCCGTTTCGATCACCATCCCGCTGATCCGGGATAATGTTCAAACCTCATTCATCTATATGGGTATTCTTGCGCTGGATGCCTTTGTCTATATGGCCGCTCTGAATCCAGGTGGCGGTCCGGACAACTCGACCTGGGTGATGGCTCAGCAGCTCTTCGAAGTGGCCTTCAAGAAGGGCAATTTCGGCTTGGCCTGTGCGATGGCCGTCATCGCCGCATTGCTCACCCTGTGCTTCGCTGGATTGGTGTTCCTGGTGAACCGGCTCACCGGCGGCAGTAAGGATACTTCGTATTAATGACTACTCAACTCACTTCTCAGACCGAGCGTCTTGATGCTCTTGCGCTGCGTAAACCCAAAACGAGCACTGGCGATAAGGTCGTTAGCGGAGTTTCTCACACCATTCTGGTGATTTGGTCGGTCATTGTGGTCCTGCCACTGCTGTGGACCGTGATGAGTTCGTTTAAGACGAGTTCGGAGATCTTCGCTTCGCCTTTTGCGCTTCCTCAGGTATGGCATTTCGATAACTATCTCCGAGCTTGGACCGATTCGGGGATCGGCGCTTCATTCCTCAACTCAGTGGTAGTTGTGGGCTGCTCGCTTGTCCTAGTCATGCTGCTGGGCTCGATGTGCGCTTATGTCCTAGCACGCTTCAAGTTCCGCGGCAGCAGGGCCATTTACCTGGCCATGCTGGCTGGCCTGACTTTCCCGATCTTCCTGGCCATTGTGCCGTTGTTCGGCATCTTGAAGAGCATGGGTTTATTAGGGACCCTTCCAGGATTGATTTTGGTCTTCGTCGCCTTCGCTCTGCCCTTCACGGTGTTCTTTCTCTTCGCTTTCTTCAAGTCCTTGCCCTTTGAGATCGCCGAAGCGGCAGCGATCGACGGGGCAGGGGAGTGGCGGACCTTCTTCCAGGTGATGTTGCCGATGGCTCGCCCGGGGTTGGCTTCGGTGGCGATTCTGAACTTCGTAGGTCTGTGGAATCAGTACTTGTTGGCGGTCGCGCTCAATGCCTCTAAGCCGGAGAATCGAGTACTCTCGCAGGCCCTGGGTGCCTTTGCCGGTCAAGCTGGCTACGCCGTGGACTTCGGCTCGCTCTTCGCCGCCGTCGTGATCACCGTGGTTCCCGTGCTGATCGTCTACGTGATCTTCCAGCGTCAGCTTCAGGGCTCAGTGAGCCAGGGCACGATGAAGTAGTAACAAACTCTTGACGACAGCGCCCCGGGGCATGGCTCTTCTCTGAGCTTTGAGCCGGGGCACTGTCGTGTCATTGAACGAGAGGCCTCTCCCCACTGAACAAGGGGTTTCAGTGGGATAAGTTGTCCCTCCCCAGCGAAACTGACTTCCAGCGGGCTCCGATGCCCCTCTCGACGAGTGCAGCTGACTAGCTACCCGCCTTGCGCGCTCGGTAGGCTGCTACGTGGATCCGGTTCGCGCAGTTGCCGGTGTCGCAGAACCTGCGCGAGCGGTTCTTGGAGAGGTCGACGAGCACGTCCTGGCAATCCGGTGCTGCGCAGATCTTTAGCCTGTCGAGCTCTTTGGAGCGGATCACGTCGACCATGGCCATCGCGGCCTCCACCGCCATGCGCTTGGCTAGGGGTGCTTCCTGAGAGGTGGCGTGCAGGTGCCAGTCCAAGCCGTCGTGCTTGAGTAACTGAGGCAGAGCTTTGGACTTGAGCAGGATCGCGTTCACTCGGTGTACCGCTTCTTCTTCGCTCGCATTCCACAACTCGCGGAAGGGTAAGCGCAGCCCTTGGACGGCTTTCAATTCGACCATATCGTGAGTGCGGGAACCGAAGAACTGTTCTTCAAGGATGAAGTCATCCAGGTCTTTCAAGCTGCTCAGCCGGTCCAGCTGATCCGAGTGGACCGAGGGCAGGGTGTTGATCAAAGCGACGGCGGAACGTAAAGCAGATTCCGTGTCAGGTGCAAAGATCATCTTGACTCCTGTCAGGTGGATACATTATTGTAATGAGTGTACTTTACTTTGCTCATTACACCCAAGGGGGCTCCAATGACCGTTACTTCACGTTCTTCTCTGACCGGGTTCGGCTTTGCGCTAGCCTCCGCGGTGGCTTTCGCCTTTTCCGGCACCTTCGCAAAAGGCCTCTTTGAAACGGGCTGGTCCTCCGGGGCGGCCATTCTGGGCAGGATCGGCGGAGCCGCCCTGGTATTACTGATCCCGGTGATTGTCATGCTGGTTCGCCGCTGGCCCACGGTACGCGGTGAACTGCCTCGGATCGCCCTCTACGGCGTGGTGCCGATTGCGCTCTGCCAGTTGTTCTTCTTCAACGCGGTGCAGCATCTCTCGGTGGGCGTCGCGCTGCTGCTCGAATACCTCTCTCCGGTTTTGCTCGTGCTGTTCAGCTGGGCTCAATCCCGCAAACGCCCCCAGGTGTTGGTTCTTGCGGGTGCCATCAGCGCTGTTGCCGGGCTTTTGCTCGTGCTGGATCTCAGCGGCACGCAATCCGTCGATCTGATGGGCGTGCTCTGGGGCCTGGCCGCCGCAGTGTGCTCAGCTTTCTACTTCGTGATGTCCGCCCGAGCGGTCGACGGCGTCCCGCCGGTGCTGATGATCGGTGGCGGTCTGGTGGTTGGCGCTGTGCTGATCCTGGTGCTCGGAGTGCTGGGCGTGATGCCGATGACCTTCAGCACCCAGAACGTGGTCTTCGCCGGGCAGAGCATGAGCTGGCTGGTTCCGGTGCTCGGCTTGGCTTTGGTGGGCACGGTGTTCGCCTATACCACCGGAGTGCTTTCGGTGCGCAGGCTCGGCACCAGGGTGGCTTCCTTCGTCTCGCTCATGGAGGTGCTGTTCGCAGTGGTCTGGGCCTGGCTGCTGCTTTCCGAGCTGCCGCACCCCATTCAATTGCTGGGTGGGGCCCTGATCATGCTCGGCGTGATACTGGTCAGAATGGGAGAGCAGCGTTCAGCCTCCTCACCCGAGATCTCCGAGCTGGAGCTGAAGGTTCCAGAGCGGGTTCCGGTCGGTTAGCAGCAGTAAAAAGCGACGGCTCTCAGAGTCCTGACTCTTAAAGCGTTGGGCCCCACCGGATGAAGATCCGGCGGGGCCCAATGTGTACTTCTACCGGAAGCGCCGCAGCCGGAGCGAGTTGGCGACCACGAGCACCGAGCTCGCAGCCATCGCAGCCCCCGCGATCATCGGGTTGAGTAGTCCGAGAGCTGCCACCGGGATGCCCAGCACGTTGTAGGCAAAGGCCCAGAACAAGTTGACCTTGATGGTCCGCAGCGTGGCTCTGGAGAGCTCGATCGCGGTGGCCACCTGGTTCAGGTCGTTCCCCATCACGGTCAGATCCGCGGCCTCAATAGCCACATCGGTGCCGGAACCCATCGCAATGCCGAGGTCGGACTGCGCCAGCGCCGCAGCATCGTTGACCCCGTCGCCCGCCATCGCCACGGTCGCCCCACTGGCTTGCAGTTCGCGGACCACTTGCACTTTGCCTTCCGGGCGGACATCTGCTCGGACATCCTCCGGGGCGATGCCCACCGCCGCAGCAACGCTGTTGGCCGTTGCGGAATTGTCTCCGGTCACCAGCAGAGGGCGCAGGCCGAGTTCCTTCAAGCGCTCGATTGCGGCGGCCGAGCCTTCTTTGACGGTGTCCTGCAAGACGATGGCACCGGCGAGCTGCCCGGAAACCGCGAGCCAGACCTCGGTTCCTACGGCCGGCGCCTCCGTGGTCTGGATGCCGTGAGAAGCGAGGAAATCCCGAGTTCCCGCGAGTACTTCACGCCCTTCGATGAATCCCGAGACCCCGCCGCCCGCCGTTGCCTGAAAACCGCTCACCGCTGGCAGCTCGGAACCCTGAAAAGCCCTCACCACGGCCTTGCCGATCGGATGCTCGCTGCCTTGCTCCACCGCGGCGCTGAGCCGCAGCACCTCACTCGAACTGAAATCGCCCAGGCCCTCGGTGGAAGTCACCGACAGCGCACCGCTGGTGACCGTTCCGGTCTTGTCCAGCACGATGGTGTTCACCGTGCGGGTGTCTTCCAAGACTTGCGGTCCTTTGATCAGAATGCCTAATTGGGCGCCTCGACCGGTTCCGGTGAGCAGCGCCACGGGAGTGGCCAGGCCCAGCGCACAGGGGCAGGCAATCACCAGGACCGCGACGGCGGCGATGAAGGCCGCCTGCAGATCACCGGAGAAGATCCACCAGAGGCCAAAAGTCAGCACGGCCAAGCCCAGCACAATGGGCACAAAAACCGCGCTGATCCGGTCGGCCAGCCTGGCAATCGGGGCCTTTCCGCTCTGTGCCGCTGAGACGAGTCGACCCATTTGAGCCAGCGTGGTCTCGTGACCCACCCGGCTGGCTTTAATGACCAGACGACCCGAGGTATTGATCGTGGCGCCGGTGACGGCGTCCCCGGGAGCCACTTCAACGGGTAGTGATTCGCCGGTGATCAGCGAGGCGTCGATCGCGGAATGTCCTTCCTGCACCACGCCGTCCGCCGCCAATTTCTCGCCCGGCCGTACCACGAAGAGCTCGCCCACCTGGAGCTGTTCCGCGGGAACAGAGATTTCGCGCCCCTCGCGAAGGACTGTCGCTTCCTTGGCGCCCAGGCTGAGCAGCGCCTTGAGTGCATCTCCAGCCTTGGCTTTGGCGCGAGCCTCCAGATAACGCCCGAGCAGCAGGAAAGTGGTGACGACGGCGGCGACTTCGAAGTAGAGCATCAGCTCCATGCCCTGCTCGCCGCCATCAGACTGCGCGCTGGAAATCGATTCGGCGATTAAGGTCACTAAGGAGAAGACATAGGCGGCGATGATGCCGATGGACACCAGAGTGTCCATCGTGGAGGCCAAGTGCCGGGCATTGATCGCGGCTGCTTTGTGGAAACTCCAGGCGGACCAGGTGACCACGGGCAGGGACAATGCGGCGGCGACCCAGCCCCAGCCGGGAAAGTGGAAGGCTGGGATCATCGAGATCAGCAGCACCGGCACAGTCAGGATGATGGCCAGAATCAGCCGCGGTTTGAGTTCCTCCGCGGTGCCTCCGTGCGCCATATGGTCCTCGCCGCCTTCGTGCCCGGCGTGCTGCTCGTGATGTTGTCCAGAGTGATGAACTGTGGCTTGATAACCGGTGGAGTTAACTGCTTCCACCAACTGTTCGTCGCTGATCCCGGCCGGGACGCTGACCTGCGCGGACTCCAGCGGCAGATTGACCGCGGCCTGGACGCCGTCGATCTTATTCAGCTTCTTCTCCACTCTGGCCACGCAGGAGGCGCAGGTCATCCCTTTGATCTTGAGATCGACTACGCGCAGCTGAGCTCCGGTGCCGCTCAGCAATTCCTCGCTGCTCATCTTTACTCCTCCTAATAGTTCTCCTCGGCTCGCCTAAGCCTGGTCCGCGACGACAAGGTAGCCGGCTTCTGCCACTGCCTCGCCGATTTCGGTGTCACTGAGCTTTCGCTCGGAGATGATGGTCGCCGTCGAGATTCCGCCCGCATTGAGATCGACAGCGACGCTGCTCACTCCGGCCAATGATCCGAGTTCCTCGCTCACCGCGTTCACGCAGTGACCGCAGGTCATGCCCGAGATGGAGACTTGGGTGCTGATATCAGAAGTATTCATCGGAGCTCCTAGCTGCGAACGAGTCGAGAGATGGCGGCGGTGGCTTCTTCCACCTTGGTGTTGACGATTTCGGGGTTGCCGGTGCGCGCGGATTCTGCCGCGGCGTCCACCACGCAATGCCCGATGTGATCCTGCAGCAAGCCGACGCTCACCGCGTGCAGCGCCTTATTGATCGCGGCGATCTGGGTGAGGATGTCGATGCAGTACTTATCCTCTTCGACCATCCTGGCGATGCCGCGCACTTGGCCTTCGACTCGGCTGAGCCGACGTAGGTAGGCCTGTTTATCTGCTGTGTAACCGTGTTCCATGAACACCAAAGTATACCCCCTAGGGGTATATGTCAAGTACCCCTAGGGGGTATATCTGGAGCTACTGCTGGGCGCGCCGAAGCAGCTTCATCTCCAGGCCGTCGAGCACCAGATCCACTCGCTTCTGAAGGTTCAGGAACATGCTTTGCTCCAGAGTCTGCCGGGTGTGCTCGGCGAGCCGCTGATCTTGGGTGAGCCAGGCGTCACGGGCTTCCTGGCGCACCGTGGTGCCGCGGCGTCCCGGGGAGTTGAAGACCTGCTCGGAGATCATCGCATTGATGGTCACATGCGAGAGCATGTCCACTGCCATATTGGCCTCTTCGGCGGTGAAACCAGAACTCAGCAGATCGATCGCCACCTTGCTCAGCACATCGATCACCCGCTGGGAAGTGGGCTGCAGCATCCTGAGCGCATCACTGAGCCCCGGATGCTTCTCGAGTAACTTCCAGAAGCTGATCGCATACTCGGTCAGATATTGCCGCCAGTCATCATGAGGCGGAGGCCACTCATGGGAGTCCAAGGCATAATCCACAGCCAGCCGGATCAGGTCAGCCCGATCGGTGATATGTCGGTAGAGGGAGCTTTGAGCTACACCGAGGCGCTTGGCGACCTTGGTGGAAGAGATACCTTCTAGTTCAGCCAATGCAGCTTCACCGATGCTGGCTCGTGAGATCAAAGCCGGGCGTCCAGCGCC
Source organism: Psychromicrobium ferritrahens (assembly GCF_043789415.1). Lineage (NCBI taxonomy): Bacteria > Bacillati > Actinomycetota > Actinomycetes > Micrococcales > Micrococcaceae > Psychromicrobium > Psychromicrobium ferritrahens. The sequence goes on from NZ_JBDLLW010000001.1 coordinate 1,803,391, forward strand.
TCGTTTAGTTGATGTGTTTACCTGGGGCATTTTCTCATTTCCTGGAGAACGATGCGGGTGTCTTCGTTGACTCTTGTCTACACCTTACGCTGATAGCCGAGCTGAAGGGCGCAGTAGCTCTCTTCTGTGGAGGGTTGATGACCCGGTGTTACCCGTCAGTACGGGCCTTCCGGGCGAGCTGCGATCGGCATCTGAGGATCCGCGTGTCTCATTCTCCCGAGAGGTCCCTCAGCTCAGTCCGGTCGGGAGCTCGAGCAGCCGAGCTCGCTCTCCGCCACTTACTTCACCGCACCCATGGAGAGCCCTCGGACGAGTTGCTTCTGGGCGATCCAGCCAGCGATCACCACCGGTAGCGAAGCCAGCACCGAAGCGGCGGAGAGCTTTGCCAGGAACAGTCCTTCGCTGGTCATCTGGGAAACCAGGAACACCGGAACGGTCGCGGCATTGGCCGCGGTCAGGTTCAAGGCGAAGAAGAACTCGTTCCAAGCGAAGATCACGCAGATCAGCGCGGTGGCCGCCAGACCCGGAGAGACCATCGGCACCAAGATGGTGCGCATTGTCTTGAGCAACCCGGCGCCGTCCATTTGAGCGGCTTCGAGCACTTCGGCGGGCACCTCTTGGAAGAAGGAACGCATCATCCAGACGGCGATCGGCAGGTTCATCGAGGTATAGAGCACCACCAGGGTGCCGATATTGTCCAGAACCTTCAGCTGCCCTGCAATCACGTAGATAGGCATGATCACCGCCACCACGGGAAGCATCTTGGTGGAGATGAAGAAGAACAGCACGTCGGAGGTCTTCTTCACCGGCCGGATGCTCAGCGCATAGGCTGCCGGCACCGCGAGCACGATCACCAAGACGGTGGAAAGGCCGGTGGCGATCAAAGAGTTCAGGAAATAGCTGCCAGCCCCCGCATTGAGTACCGCGGAGAACTGGTCAAGGGTCGGCGCGAAGACGAATTTCGGCGGATTGGAGGCGGCGTCCGACTCCTGTTTGAAAGCCGTGAGAACCATCCACAGGACGGGAGCGAAGAAGATCAAGGCGATCAGCCAGGTGAGCGTGGTGAGCGCTGAAGCGCCTACCCTGTTCTTCCGGCTCCGGGGATTCCCGGGGCGACTGGTGACCGACCTGCCGTGAGGCCTGGTCGTCGTGACGGAGCTGGTCATAGCGCGTCCTTCGTGTCGAAGCTGCGGAAGATCAAACGCAGGGCAAAGGTGGCGATGATGATGGTGGCGATCACGGTGACTACACCCATCGCGGCCGATTGGCCGATATCGAAGCCGAGGAAGGCCCGTTGGTAGATATAGAAGGGCAGATTCGCGCTCGCGGTACCTGGGCCGCCCGCGGTCATCAGATAGATCTGATCGAAGGTGTTCACCACATAGATCGCGCCCAGCAGGATTCCCAGCTCAATGTAGCGGCGCAGTTGCGGCAGGGTGACGAAGGCGAAGGTCTTCCACCAGCCTGCCCCGTCGATCTGGGCTGCTTCCAGCACATCCTTGGGCTGCGCTTGCAAACCTGCCAGCACCAGCAGCATCATGAACGGCGTCCACTGCCAGACCAAGGCGATCAGGATGGAGAGCACCGGATACTTCGACGTCCAATCCACCGCGGGAATTCCCACCAAAGAGGTCAGCCAGTTGACCAGGCCGAAGCTCGGATTGAGCATTGAGACGCTCCAGAGTGTTGCCGAAGCGGCTGGCATGATCAGAAAAGGTGTAATCAGCAGGGTGCGTACCACCGAGCGGCCCCGGAAGCTGCGATCCAGCAGGATGGCCAGGAAGATGCCGAGCACCATGGCCACCAGGACGCAGGCCAGGGTGATCAGCACGGAATTGAAGGCAGCCCCGCGGAAGGTCGAGTTCAGGAAGATCTCCGCGTAGTTCTTCAGGAAGACGAACTGATCACTACCCGGTCGGAGCAGATTCCAGTTCCGCAATGAGTACCAGATGGTCAGGATGAAGGGCACTTGGGTGACCACGATGGTGAAGATCAATGCTGGCAGCAGGGGTGCCCGACGGCGCCAGCCCTCAGCTCGCGAGAAGTCCGTTGCGGGGTCGATCACTCCAGTGCGCCGATCAACCCGGCTCTTGAGTGCCGTCGTCATTTGCCGGCCTCCGCTTCATTGGCTCCTGATTTATATGAGTCCGCGACCACCTGGGCATATTGCTGGGCCTGTTCTAGTGCGTCTTTCACGCTCTTCTGCCCCGCGACTGCGGCGGAGATCTGCTGAGCCACCTGGGTTCCCAGATCCTGGAATTCGGGGATGCCAACGAATTGCAAGCCGGAATAAGGTACTTTCTGCACCATGGAATTGGCCTGCGAAGCATTGTTCATGGCATCGAGGGTTGGCCCGGCATAAGCCTTGGCGACTTCGGCGTACTGCGGAATGCGGTAGGTAGACTGGCGGCTGCCCGGAGGGACCCGTTCCCAGCCGATCTGGTTGCCGACCAGCTTGATATAGTCCTTATCGGTCATCCAAGAGACGAAGTCCCAGGCGGCGTCCTTGTGCTGCGAGGTCTTCGGAATGGCCAGCGACCAGCTGTACAGCCAACCCGCCGAGGCGGTGTCCTTGACCGGAGCCGGGGCGTACGCCGTCTGACCTGCGACTTTGGAGGACTGGGGATCCTCAACCGAGGAGACCATCGCGGTGGCGTCATACCACATCGCGGCTTTGCCCTGGCTGTAACGGGTGATGCAATCACCGTAACCGCTGGTCGCGGCACCGGGCTGGCCATAGTCCTTCAGCAGACTGACGTAGTCGTTCACCGCGGACTCAACCTGCGGTGAATTGAGTTTGGCGTTCCAGTCCTCGTCGAACCATTGACCGCCGTAGGTGTTGATCATGGTGTCCAGCGGGGCCATCACCTCACCCCAGCCGGCCAGGCCACGCAGGCAGACGCCGGCGAAGTCGTTTTTCTTATCGTCTAGTTTGGCGGCAAAACTCTTCAGGTCATCCCAGCTGGGATGCGCAGGCATGGTCAGCCCGGCCTTCTCGAAGAGATCTTTGCGGTACGCCACAAAAGAGGACTCGCCATAGAAAGGCACCGAGTAGAGGTCTCCCTGGTAGCTCAGGGCGTCTTTGATGGTGGGGATGAAGTCATCCGGGTCGTAGCCGCTGGTCTTCTCCGCATAGGGCTGGAGGTCCGTGATCCAACCGTTTTTCGCCCACATCTGAGTTTCGTAATTGGAGATCATCACGACGTCGAACTCGCCCCCGCCGGTGGCCACCGAAGCGGTGATCTTGGCGCGTGCCTCGTTCTCCGGAAGGGTGACGAACCGGACATTAACCGCGGGGTGCGCTTTGCGGAAGTTGTCCTGTAAGGAAATGGCATCCTTCATCTGCGGATTCGCCACGATGGCGACCGTGATGGTTTCGGTCGCGCTGGCTCCGGCGACGGAACAGCCGCCGAGCGTCAGGGCGACGGCGGCCAGCGCCGCGCAGCTGCCGAGCCGGCGTCGTCGCCGGTTCGCACTACGGGGTAACTTCATCGATTACCTTTCTGGGAGTGCTATATTCACTCATCTGAGCATAAATTATGGCTCATTTGTTAAGTGACTGTAGTCAGATATGATCGTTTGAGCAATAGATGTCGCTCATTCGGTGCGGATGTGACGGAGGAATCGTGAGGCACGAGGAGCTATGACAGCAATCGAATCTGACCATGAAGGGCTGCTCGCCCTGATTGGCAAGGACTACTACCTGGATAACCTGTCAAAGGTGCAGATTGCCAGTCGTTATGGCATCTCCCGATTTCAGGTGGCCAGGCTCCTCGATGAGGCGCGGGCAGAGGGTATCGTGCATATCGAAGTGCGTTTCCCCGGCAATCTGGACTCCATTGACAGCAGAGCTTTGGCGGAACAGCTCGGAGTTCAGAAGCTCGTGCTCACCCGCACCCTGAACGACGATGTGCTGCAACGGGATCTGCTGGCCCAGGCGGTAGCGACCGAACTGATGAGGAACACCAAGGCGGGGATGACGGTCGGTGTCTCCTGGTCCCGCACCCTGGATATGGCGGCGCGTCACGTCACTGGCCTGCCGCGCTGCGAGATCGTGCAACTGGCTGGAGCACTGCCGAGTTCGGGCAACTCGAATCCGCTGGAACTCGTGCAACGACTGGGCCGGGTCTCCAATGGAACGGTCTGGCCGCTCTGGGCGCCGCTGGTCGTGGACAGCGCACGAACAGCCGCCGGGTTGAGGCAGCAGGTTGAGATCTCCACCGCGCTGACCAAAGCGAATTCACTCGATCTTGCGGCGATAGCAATCGGAGCCTGGGGGCCCGGTCTCTCCACCGTGTGGGATCGAGTGGATAACGAGGTGCGTCAGAATGCACTCGCCGCGGGCGCGGTGGCTGAGTGCTCCGGGCGACTGATCTCAGCCGAAGGTAGGCCGGTCCGCTCAGAATTGGACCCCAGGGTGCTGGCTGTCACCCTGGAACAACTCAAGCGCACTCCGACGGTGCTCGCGGTGGCCCAAGGCGCCGCACGTGCTCCCGCCGTCCGGGCGGCGATTGCCGCCGGAGTGGTCAGCACCTTGGTGATTGACGAATCGCTCGCTTCAGCTCTTTCGGGGAAGCCCGCGGCATGACCCACGTCGTCGGCATCGATTCTTCGACTCAATCCTGCAAAGTCTTGGTGGTCGACGCCGAAACAGGCGAAATTCAAGCTACCGGATCGGCGGCTCACCCCGACGCCACCGCGGTTGATCCCAGGATCTGGACGGCCGCGCTGCACGACGCCTGGGGTGAAGCGCGGGTGACGGACTTTGGAAAGACCGTCACCGCCGTCGCCGTCGGGGCCCAGCAGCACGGCATGGTGGCCCTCGACTCCGGCTACCGACCGATCTTCGATGCGCTGCTCTGGAATGACACCAGAAGCGCCGGGGAAGCCGAACGTATGGTGACTGAACGGGGCGCTGAATACTGGGCCTCGACCACTGGATCAGTACCAGTGCCCTCCTTCACGCTGACCAAACTAGCCTGGCTCGCTAACCGACATCCGGAACTCGCGGCCCAGGTATCGCGGGTCTGTCTGCCGCATGACTGGCTCAATCTTCAGCTCGCTGGATCTTTTGTCACGGATCGCAGCGATGCTTCAGGGACGGCGTACTTCGATCCGGTGGGCAATCAGTATCTTCCTGAGCTGTTGCAGCATTATCTTGGCACTGTGCCAACCCTGCCCACGGTGCTGAGCCCCCATGAGTGTGCGGGTGGGCTGATTGACGAATGGGGGCTGCAAAACGCTTCGCTCGCCGCTGGCGCCGGGGACAATGCCGCCGCCGCGCTCGGCCTGGGATTGCAGCCGGGCGAAGTCGTGGTCTCGGTGGGAACCTCGGGCACTGTTTTCACCACTAGCAGCCAGCAGATCAGTGATCCCACCGGGCAGATCGCGGGGTTCGCCGATGCTCAAGGGAAGTTTCTGCCGTTGCTGGCGATGCTGAATTCGGCTCGGACTCTTTCGGCAACGGCGGCTATGCTGCGCGTCGATTTAGCCGAGCTAGATCGGTTGGCGCTCGCCGCTCCCGCCGACGCCGGTGGTCTTTTGCTCTTGCCCTATCTGGACGGCGAACGCACCCCTAATCTGCCTGAGGCCAGAGGAACTTTAGTCGGTCTGAGCCGCGCTTCGATGACCGCTGAGAACCTGGCCCGAGCGGCTGTGCTCGGCGTACTGAACTCGCTGGCGGACGGAATTGAGCTGCTCAAGGCTGCCGATCTGCCAGTGCAACGAGTGCTGCTGATCGGTGGTGGCTCCAAGTCAGTCGCGCTGCGGCAGGCGGCGGCCTCGCTGCTCGGCGTCGAGGTGGAGATTCCGGTGGCGGCCGAATACGTTGCCCTGGGCGCGGCCAGGCAGGCCGCCTGGATGACCAGCGGTGAGCTACCGAGCTGGCAGCGGCGGATCGAGGAACGATTCGAGCCGGATGATTCCGCTTGGGCCGCTGAGCTGCGAAGCCGATACGCTCAGACCCGCAGCTCGGTATACTGGGTTTGAGCTTCTCGGAGAGCTAGACTCGAAGCGTGTTCATCTCGGTGGTGATCCCGGTACTCAACGATGCGGCCTTTCTTGCGAGCTGCTTAGCCGCCTTAGCCAAGCAGAGCCGACCGGCCGACGAGATTCTGGTGGTCGACAACGGTTGCACTGATGATTCGGTGGCGATTGCTCTGGCGGCTGGCGCCCGCGTCGTCGTCGAGCCCCGGCGTGGCATCCTTTCCGCCACCTCGACCGGCTTCGACGCCGCTCAGGGCGAGGTTTTCGCCCGGCTGGATGCCGACTCCTTGCCTTCCGCCGATTGGTTGGGGAGAGTGGAGAGGATGCTCACTACGCATCCGGAGGCGGCAGCCATCACCGGAACCGGTGAGTTCTATGGCGGTACGCCTTGGATGCGCTGGTGCGGAAAGAATCTGATCAGCGGGGGAAATTTCAGGCTGCTCGCCTGGGGCTTGGGGTACACCCCGCTCTATGGCTCCAATATGGCGATCAGAGCCTCAGCCTGGTACCGGATCAGGGCTAAAGTGCACCGCGATAAGGCGGTGAACGACGATACCGACATCACGTTTCAATTCGAGCCGGATATGGCTGCGCTCTATGACCCCGATTTGAAGGTGGGGGTTTCGGCGCGGCCTTTCGACTCCCTGGCCGGTTTAATGCATCGGCTGGCACTGGCCTTCAGAGCGCTGGGCATCAATCTGCGCGAGCAGTCTCTGTGGAGCCGTCGCCGGGCGCGCAGGGAATGGGCCCGCCGGAACGCTACTGAAGCGGCTGCTCACTCCGTTGATACAGATCGAGTAGATCGCGGCTGAGTTGATACGGCGTGGTCTCGCTGGGGCTGTGCCCCGCTGGGTAACTGGCCAGGGTGGCACCCAGCTCAGCGGCAAAAGCTCGGTGAAGTTCCAAGGGCCACAGATCGTGTTCACCTACTGCGAGCAGCTTGGGCTGCGGCAGTGCTCTGAGTTGAGCGGCCAGATCGGGGCTGTTCCGCATCAATCCCATGATGTCCACGTGCGAGGCATGGCGGGTCAGGGCGAAGCGGCGCATTGCGAAATTCAAGCGCGCTGCGGAGACCGGGATGAAGTTCCGCTTGATTCCCCATTTCATCAATCCGGCTATCACGGCCGGGCTAGCCAGCGAACTGAGCCAGCCGATCCGCTTCACGCCGTGGAAGCTCTGACCCGGCAGCGGAGGAGTGCTGAGCAGGGCCAAGCTGAGCACTAGATCCGGGCGCTGCAGGGTGACCAGCTGGGCGACGTCGCCGGCGAAGGAGTAGCCGAGTAGATGAGCAGCGCCCGCGGACTCCAGAAAGCTGACCATATCGTCCACGAAGAGCTCATAATCATAGTGCTTGCGTGGCGGGTCGAGCCGCTCGGGTCCGGCCTGATAGGACTCATACTGACCGGCTAGATCGTAGCTTTGCACGAAGTACCCGGCTTCGGCGAGAATCGGCATAACGAACCAGAAATCCTCTTTCGAGCCGGTGACGCCGGGCACCAACACCACCCGCGGCTGCCCGGGCGTGCCTAGAGACCACAGGGCAAGCGGGCCGCTCGGTGCATTGAAAGTACTGGAAACCACCCCAGCCGGTGGCACTGACCAGTCGATATCGGGAAGTTGCTGATCGAGCAGCGCTGCTGTGCTCATACCGGAATCTTATGAGCTTCACAGCCTCAGTGAGGGCACGACTCGGCTGATCCACCCATCATCCACCCGGGGACCACTCGGACCTCAAGGTGAAATCCGCCAGGATTTCCACCCGCTGACTCATGCCGTGAGCCTGCCTCGCTGGAAGCCTGGAAAGATGAAAACTTCCCAGTCCAAGACCTTAGCCCTAGCCGCCGTCGCTCTGCTCGGAGCGAGTTTGGCGGCCTGCAGCAGTGCTTCCCCCTCGAGTGCACCGAGCCAGTCCGCTCTCAGTCGGCCCGTGATCAGCCAAGCCGACCTGAACTGGGGAAGCTGTCCGCCGCCAGCCGCGAGCTCGACCGAGCAGATACCGCGGAATCCGCGCCAGCAGTGCGCCAGTCTCCAGGTGCCACTGGACTATTCGGCACCCATCGGGCAGGGCTCTAAAACTCTCAGCTTGGAGATCTCACGCATTAGCAGCGGGAAGCCGAATGCCCCCGCCCTGCTGATCGGTCAGGGCGGCCCAGGCTTGCCCGGGCTGGACCTGCCCTCCTGGGGAGTGAGCAATCTGCCGCCATCCACGGTTGCCGATGATGATCTCTACGGCTTGGACTACCGGGGCATCGGCAACAGTTCGCCGATCAGCTGCCGACTCGGCCCCGATGAACTGCTGGAAGCGAATAACATCGCTTACCCCGATGCCAAGGGAAGCACCGCGGAACTCGTCACCCAGGCACGGCAAATCGCTCAGGACTGCCTGGCCAATGCTGGCACCGCGCTGCCCTATATCAACACCGCGAATGCGGCCCGCGACCTGAATCAGCTGCGGCTGGCCCTGCAGCAGCCCAAGCTTTCCTATTTCGGCACCTCCTATGCCACCTACCTGGGCCAGGTCTACGCTTCACTCTTCCCAGACAGCTCGGGGTCGGTGGTACTGAACAGCGTGGTCTCTTCGGATGGCACCCAGCTGTCGATCCGGCATAAGGACGTCGGCGTGCAGCAGGCCTTCACGGTCTTCGCGCACTGGGCAGCCAAAGATCCGGCAAAGTACCACCTGGGCACGGATGCGGCGACGGTGCAGAGTCATTTCCTCCGCGCGGTGGCGGCCCTGAACGCCTCACCCATTCCATTGCCGAATGGCAAGACTCTCTACGGCAATCAACTGCTCACCGCTGACCAGGCGTTACTGGAAAAACCGAGCAACTTCCCCGAGCTGGCAAAGCTGATCGGTGCCGCGGAATCCGGCAAACTCACCCCGCAGATAGCGGTAAAGCTTCCGCTCTACAACGAGCTTCCGGACAATCTGATCAGCGCGCAGACCGCGTTCATCTGCAATGACGGCCCGGCGGTGAGCCGCAATCCGCTGGATTACGCCAAAGCGATGCAGCAGAGTGCGGCGAAATATCCGCTCACTGCGGGCTCCGCTGATGGAATTCTGCCCTGCGCTTTCTGGCCAGCGTCCTTTCCCGGCGTTTCGGCTCAGACCAGTGTTCCGGCCAGCGCCCAGGGCCCGGCGAATCTCCTGCTGGTGCAGCACACCGCAGACCCGGCCACCGCTTTGCTGGGCGCCCAGCAGACCCTGCGAGCTTTCGGTCCACGGGCCGCAATGATCACGGTGGACGGTGAAGGGCACGGCGTCCCAGTGCGCACCGGCTGTGCAGCAGCCGCGGTCGCCGACTTCTATACGACCGGCAAGCTGCCGAAGTCCACTGAGTGCGGAGAGACTGAGTCCTTCTAGTTTCTGTGCTTCAGCTCCGCTGACGGCGGTCCTGCTCAGGCCCGTCAGGCCTGATGACTCAGGCTCCGCACGGTGGCCCTGGCGCCGGCTTGATGCAAGCTGTCCAGGGCCACCGAGTAGGCGGCCACGAATCGCTCATCGTCAATGAGATCGCCGAAAACCGCACGATTGGCGATGAAGGCCAGTTTGTCCCCACCGGGTACGCCGGGGATCTGCCGAGCCGCGGCCGCCATCAGGGAGTCTTTGAGCTGATCGACGACGACGATCGGCTCGCCGGCTTCATCCAGGCCTTCCGCATAACGCGCCCAGGAGGCCACGATGCCGGCGCTGCGCTGGATCTCCCCGTCGTTCGCCAGATTGATCTTGATCACCGGAACGAGCCACTTGGGGATCCGGTCCGAGCTTTCCGCGCAGAGCCGGGCCAGGGTGTCCCGGACGTATTCATTGGAGAAACGTTCGATCAGGGTGCGCTGATAGGCGGGAAGATCGACTCCCGGCACCGGTTCCAGGGTTGGAGTCGCTTCATATTTCATATAATCCAGCAGGAATTGAGCGAAGAGCGGGTCTTGGCAGACCTCATGGGCGTAACGGTACCCGGCCAGGTAGCCGAAGTAGCACTGCGCTTGATGGCTCGCGTTGAGCAGCCGCAGCTTCATCAGCTCGTACGGCTCGACGTCCTCAACCAATTGCACCCCGGCTTCTTCGACAGCGGGTCTGCCGAGGGTGAAATGATCTTCCAGCACCCACTGCTCAAAAGGTTCGCAGACCACTGGCCACTCGTCCTCAACACCGAACTGCTCGGTGATGCTCGCCCGGTCCTGATCGGTGGTCACCGGCGTGATCCGGTCCACCATGGAATTCGGAAACGGCACCTGGGCATCCATCCAGTCGGCCAGCTCCGGATCCTTCAGTGCGGCGTAGGAGGTGAACATCCTCTTCGCCACGTCGCCGTTCCCCTGGATATTGTCGCAGGACATCACGGTGAAGGGTTCCAGGCCTCGTGCACGACGCCGGATCAGGGCTTCGATGACCAGGCCGAAGCTGGTTCTCGGCGCCGCTCCGGGCTGCAGGTCGTGCTGCACCTCCGGATTCTCGGCGTTGAATTCGCCCGTCACGTGGTGGAAGTTATAACCGCCTTCGGTCACCGTGAGCGAGACGATGCGGATGTCGGGAGAGGCCATTTTCTCAATCACCGCTTCCGGGTCCGCCGGGGCGAAGAGATACTCGGCGATCGAGCCGATCACTCGGGCCTCCCGGGTGCCATCCGGATTCTTGACCACCAGGGTGTAAAGGCAATCCTGGTCGTGCATCACCTGGGCCATCTTTTCGTCATGGGGTAGCACTCCGACGCCGCAGATCGCCCAGTCCAGGGCTTTGCCCTGATTCATCAGGCGATCCAGGTACATGGCCTGATGAGCCCGATGGAATCCACCGACTCCGAAATGCACGATTCCGCTGCGCAACTGCGCTCTGTCGTAGCCGGGAACCGCCAACTGCTCAGGGAGTTCTGACAGGGCTGCTTGCTGTAGTTTCACCATACGAAAAGTCCTTGGCCTGGCTTCGGGATACTTCACGGATTCTATCCCGCTAGCTGCCCGCCGGATTCAGATGAGCGATGCATTCCAGTGGCGCCGATCGAGTCAGTGGCTCAGCCAGTAGGTGGGTCAGCGGAAGTCCCGGGAATGCATTCTCACCGGCAGTTTGAGCTCTTCGAAGTGGTCGGCCAGCAGGTTCATCACCCCTTCCGCTGAGCGCTCCAGAATGCCACGCACCACGAGCCCCTCTGATTCGCGGACCGTCCGGCGATGCCGTTTCCAGGCGCCTTCGGAACAGACCACGTTGATCAGCCCGGTCTCGTCTTCGATATTGATGAAGGTGGTGCTGTTCGCGGTGGCCGGCCGCTGTCGGTGGGTCACCACTCCGCCGATCCTGACTCGCCGTCCCGGCTCAATGTGCTTCAGATCTGCCGCAGCGAGGATCCCTTGCTGGCTCAGTTCCGGTCGTAGATGCCGGACCGGATTGTCATCGGGGGAGATCCCGGTGGCCCAGATATCAGAGACCAGTTTGTCCAGCTCGGTGAACTCGGGCAGCATCGGAGCTTCATAGCGGGGCATGGTGCCAGGAAGCTGATCACTGCGCTCTTGAGCGGCCGGGCCAGCTTCCCAAAGCGCTGCCCTGCGATTCTTGTTGAAGGCGTCGAAAGCCCCCGCTGCCGCTAAGGCCTCCAACTGTGCAGCACTGGGTTGAACCCGCCGGGCCAGGTCCGCCAGGTCCATGAACGGAGCCTTCGAGCGCTCCGCCACAATCCGCTCGGCGAGGGCTTTACTCACCGCTTTCACGCTGGAGAGGCCGAGTCGCACGGCATGGCCGCCATCCCGGCGGTGTTCGGCGAGCCGGTGATCCGCCTTTCTATCGAAGGCGCCGACGTCTGGTTGCTCCTGGTTCAGACAGGACGGCATACCAGTGCTTATCGCCGGGATAGTGGGTTGCGCTTTGCTCTCTCGCGGCTGAACTGTCTCTACTTGGGGGGTCTTCGATCGGGCCGTCTGCGCCTGCGGTGTGGCGTGCGAGGGTTCTAGATCCAGGAGTTCGAGGTCGGCGTCCACCCCGGAGCGCAGCAGATCCGGCCCGCGCACTTCCACGCCGTGCCTCCGGGCGTCTTCGACCAGGGTGCGAGCCGAGTAGAAGCCCATGGGCTGGGAACGCAGCAAAGAAGCCAGGAAGGCGGCTGGGTAGTGCAGCCGTAACCAGGCGCTGACATACACCAGGTGCGCGAAGCTGATCGAGTGGCTCTCCGCGAAGCCGAAATTGGAGAAGGCCGCGATCTGCTGGTAGATGCCCTCCGCCGTCTCACCGGTGATGCCGTTCTCCGCCATCCCGGCGAAGAGCTGGGCTTTCAAGGATTCGATCCGTTCCAGACCGCGCTTTGAGCCCATCGCCCGGCGGAGCAGATCGGCGTCCTCCGGGCTGCAATTGCCGATCGCAATCGCCATCTGCATGAGCTGCTCCTGGAAGATCGGCACGCCCAAGGTGCGTTTCAGGACGGGTTCCAAGAGCGGATGATCGTAGGTGATCTCTTCTGGGTTGGCGCGTCGACGCATATACGGGTGCACCGCACCACCCTGGATCGGTCCCGGACGGACCAGCGCCACCTCAACCACCAGATCGTAGAACTTCCGGGGTTTGAGCCGGGGCAGGATGCTCATCTGGGCCCGGCTCTCCACTTGGAAGACGCCGATGGTATCCGCGAGGCAGAGCTGGTCGTAGACCGCCTGCTCTGCTGGAGGGATATCGTCCAGGCTCCAGTTTTCACCGCAGTTTTCGCTGACCAACTCGAAGCACTGCTGCAGGGCGGCCAGCATGCCCAGGCCGAGCAGGTCGAATTTCACCAGCCCCATATACGCGCAGCCGTCCTTGTCCCATTGCAGTACGGTGCGATTCTCCATCCGGGCGTGCTCAATGGGGCAGATCTCACTCACCGGCTGATCGGTGAGCACCATTCCGCCGGAGTGGATGCCCAGGTGGCGCGGGAATTTACTGATATCGGCGGCGAGCTTCTTGACGTCGGGCGGAATATCGTTCTCCGGTTCCACGCTGCGCTGTTCGGTAGTGGCTGCACCGCTTTCTTCAGTTTGGGCGGATTTTCGAATGCCGCCGCCATAGGGATTCTCCAGTTGCTTGGACCAGGCATCCTGCTGGCCCGCTGAGTAGCCCAGTGCCTTGGCCATATCCCGGACCGCGAATTTAGGCCGGTAGCTGATCACGGTGGCGACTTGCGCGGCGTTCAAGCGGCCGTACTTCCGGTAAACGTACTGAATGACTTCTTCGCGACGTCGGGCATCGAAATCCACGTCGATATCCGGCTCTTCATCGCGGATACTGGAGAGGAAGCGTTCGAAGGGCAGGTTGTGCTTGATGGAATCTACCGCGGTGATGCCCAGCACGTAGCAGACCGCCGAGTTCGCCGCCGAACCCCGGCCCTGGCAGAGAATTCCCTGAGTCTTGGCGTAACGCACAATATCGTGCACGATCAGGAAATAACCGGGGAAGTCTTTCGCCTCGATGACGGCGAGTTCGTTTTCAATCCGGCGGCGCTTCTCCTGGTTCAGCTCCGGATACTTCTGGGCCGCGCCCTTCCAGACTTCCTGGCGCAAGTAGCTCATCTGGGTGTGCTCTGCAGGCAGCTTGAGTTTTGGCAGCCGAGGTTTGGCCTTCTCCAACGGAAAGGCCAGTTCTTCGGCCAGCAGCACACTGCGTTCGACGGCGCTGTCCCCTTCAGCATTCCGGAAGCGGGAGAACCGACGAGCCATCTCTGCCCCACTGCGCAGGAAGGCGCTCGGACCAGCGGGCAGCCAGCCATCCAGTTCGGCCAGACTGCGCCGGGCTCGCACCGCGGCCAAGGCCGCCGCGGTGCGGTACTGCTCCGGCCGGGCATAGTGCACATTATTGGTGGCCACCATGGGGAGCCCGAGTTCTCGAGCGATCCGAGCCAGCAGGTCGTTGTTCGTGCTGTCCTGGGGGTGACCGTGGTCAGAGAGTTCGACTGCCACATTCCGTTGGCCGAAAAGATCCGCTAAATGCCGCAACTCGGTCTTCGCGGCGGCGCCGTCATCACCGTGGAGCAAGCCCTCGGCTAAAGCTCGCCGCACGGTGCCCTTTCGGCAGCCGGTGAGGATCAGCCAATGCCCTTCCGCTGCTTCCGCGAGCTGGGTCAGCTGGTAACGAGGGCGGCCCTTCGCCGCCTCCTGAGCCAATTGCCCCCGGGTGATGGCACTGGAGAGCCGGTGGTACCCGGCGACGCCGCGGGCCAGCACGAGCAGATGATCGCCCTCCGGATCGGCTTCCCCGTTCTGCGGTTTACTCAGGCCCAGCGAGAGCTCGGCGCCGTAGACGGTTTTCAGTTCCGGGTAGGCCGCCGCGGCTTCCGCGAATTGAGCGGCGCCGTAGAGGCCATCGTGATCGGTGAGCGCAATGCTGTGCAACCCCAGTCGCACCGCTTCCTCGACCAATTCAGCGGGGTCGGCGGCGCCGTCCAGGAAGCTGAAATTCGAGTGTGCGTGAAGTTCTGCGTAGGGCACGAGGGGCCCGGCGGGCGGGCTGATTTCACGCGGGATGTAGGGGCCCCGTTGATAATTCCAGGCCGGAGCAGCTCCGCCGTCGTGCTCTGGTTCATCGCTGGGCGAATCGTGCTGGCCCGGTGCTGCCCGATCGGGGTGGTTGACCGCTCTTCCGGAGAGCCTGCGCTCGAATTCCTTCCACGGCATCGGAGGGTTATGCCAGCCCATCTCAGCTCCTTGAAAATCCTAGAATCGGTGGTTGACGAAGCAGCTACGGTGCGCACCGTAGCGATGACAGTCCGGAATCACAGTCCGGAGTCGGTGAGGGCCCGGAGATGACCTGAGCTCAGTCATAACTCGCCTCCGCGAACCACTGCCCATCCCGGTGAAAGAGCAACCAGGCGGAATTCGTGCTGTCGATGATCTGAAAGCGATACAGCTGTTGACCCGAGGCCTCCCACCAGCGCTCGTCGACCGGCCAGGGCCCGGCCCAGGCGTTAATCAGTCGTTCCTCGGCTTCCCCGGAGTCATCGGAGCGCGGAGGGGCGAAGAAAGCCGGGTCACCGCTCAACTCGAGGCGTTCATCCAGCTCAACCCGCTGACCTTGAGCATCCTTCACATGAACCTGCAATGGAGCTTCGAACAGCGTCGCCGGAAGCGGCCCGGAGACGGCACCGGGCCACGGCTGCTGGCGGCTCTTGCTTGCTGGCTCGACGTCGGTGGAATCTCCCCAGGGAATCAGCACGCTTCGCTGAGCCAGCATCCGACCACCCGTCAGCACCGCGGTCAGCACCGCACTGTGCCCCAGCATGTTCTGAATGCGGGAGAGGCCGTGATGCACTCGCTCCTGAGGCCCATTGCCCCAGAGCCCCGCGGTATGCGAGCTGAGCTGATCAGTGGTTTCCGGGCTGAGCACGACCTTGGTGATCCCGGAGTCCAGCTCGCTGTTCCAATCGGCGCTGCTCTTGACATTGCTTTGCAGTTGCCAGCGGACTCGATCCAGAACGTCCTCCGGATCAAAAAAGCGCGGGTGTTTCCATACCTTCTCCAGGTGCTCGCCGGAATCGCTCTGCAGCTGGATCCTGAGTGCCGTGCAGACCAATCCCGCCGCGGTTATTGCCTCGATGAATCGTTCTGCCGAGGTCTTCACGGCGAAGGCTAGCTGATCCACCCGGTCCAACGGGGGTTCGAAGTTCAAGAAGACCTCGAAATTAGTCGGTGGAGTCCGGGGCACCACCGCCCTGGGATCCAGGCCCCGAGCCAGCAGATGGGCCCGTGCGCCGTCTTCACCGAAGCGGTTTCGCACCTTCACTGTGGTGAGTGCTGCGAAATCCCCCAGGGTTTGCAGCCCCAGACGCTCCAGGAGGCTCACAAGTTCTGTCTGCTCCAGGACGTCCAAGCCCAACCTGGAAAGAAATTCGGCGGAGGCACCGGGTTCCACAATGCGAAGATTCGAGGTTTTGCGAGCCGCCTGTTCTGCCGCAAAGATGCCATCGGCAATGCCCACTCGAACGTCTCGCACCCCTAGACCGAGCAGCGTACTCCGAAGCACCTCTGCGGCTTGCTGCTCTCCGCCGAAGTAGCGGGCTGGACCCTTGGCGCGGATGGCGCAGGTACCAGGGCGAATCACCTGGACTCCGGGCATGATCTGTTCAATAGCGGCAATAACCGGGGCGAAGACCCGGGCGTCCACCGCTGGATCGTAGGGCAGCACCTGAAGCCGGGGGCAGCGCGACTGTGCTTCACGTACTGTGAGACCCCGTTTGACCCCTTCCAGACGAGCGATCGAGGAACAGGCGAAGATCTCGCCTTCCTTGACCAAGGCGAGAGGCGTTTCCGGATCGTGTGCTTGTTCTTGAAGAACCGCGCTGATCGGCCAGTCCGGGCACCAGAGCACCAGAGCACGATGCTTCATGAGCTCATCGCCACAGCCCGTGCAGCATGCTCGGTGGCTGGCCGGGTGCTGCCGATCTGCGGCAATCGCTGTGCGGTTGCGGGCCAGGAACCAGGGATCTGCAATTGAGTGTGTCTTTGAGGCGAAGCACCTCGACGACGCCACGTAGCGGCCACCGTAATGTGCTGACCGTTCAATTGCCCGTGACCTTCACCGAGGCCCTGCCAGTGGGTGGCCGCCGCGGACAGCTCAGCCTCGGCTTGCGGCCAAGGAGTCTGGCAGATCAGTACTGCGCCGCGTTGCCGCAGGCGGGCACCGAGCCGAGCCGTTTGGCCGGTCGAAGGCTGAGCTGGAGGGTTCAGCAGCAAGGCACTGACCACATCGATCAGAGCGGCTGAAACCCCCAGCCAGTGCTCTCCCGGGGAGGGGATCAAGACGAGACGATTCACATCAATGCCAAACTGGGCGGCCGCTTCGACGTTGAACTCCGGGACGCCGACCACCCCGCACCAGCCGCCAGCGGCAGAGGGACCGGCCAGCAGGGCCATCGCAATGGCGTTGGACCGATGAACCGTATAGCTACTGCCCGCGCGCAGCGCCCCTCCGGGCAAAACAGGTCGAAGCGCGGGATAGGTCTCCACGTTTCGGGATTCCAGGCGTCCGCCTTCTGCTCGACTCAGCTGAGCCTGGCCTATTTTCGAGCGCAACTCCCGAATGGTTTCGCCGCTGGCTCGTTCTTCGGCCGGTACTCCACTGAGGTTTTTGAATCGACCTGACTCGGGCACAGCGGAGAGCGGGGTGCTACGGCGCGTCACGCTATCGAACTGATGTGCCTGTGATAGTGGATTCATTTGTTAATACTCGAATATAGATTCGAAGATGTCAATTGTGCCGAATGACCTATAAGAAGTCTTCGTCAACTAGGCTGGTGCAGTGTTGCGGATAGGATTCGTGCCGGGAGTGAGTCCGGACAAGTGGTTTCATCGCTGGGCCGAAAGGCATCCGGCGGAACCCTTGCAACCCGAGTTGGTGCAGTGTTCGGAGCAGCGGGCAGCGCTCCTGGAAGATCGAGTCGAGTTGTGTTTCGTCAGGCTCCCGATCGATCGGACCGGGCTGCACCTCATTCCGCTGTACCGAGAAGTCGCCGTGGTGGTGGCGGCTAAAGACCATGAAGTCACCGTCTTTGAGGAACTCGAGCTCAAGGATCTCGCCGATGAGAATCTGCTGACCGCCTCCGATCACCCCGAGCAGATTGAGGCCGCACTCGATCTGGTGCAGGCCGGCGTCGGACTTCTCTTGCTCCCGCAGTCACTGGCCCGGCAGCACAACCGCAAGGAGCTGCGGCATCGCCCCGTGCTGGATGCGCCGGGCAGTGATATCGGCTTGGCCTGGCTGGTGGAGCGTGAAGAGCCGGAGATCGAGGAATTCATCGGCGTCGTCCGGGGCCGGACCGCCAATAGCTCACGTCAAGAGCCGACTCCGCCGAGTCGTCCGGAGAAGCAGAGCGCGAAGAAAAGCTCAACACAGCCGGGGAGCGGCAAGCGAGCCAGCAGACAGCGGCAGCCCAGAAAGGGCGGGTCGGGCAAATCTCAGCCTCGCGGCAAGCAAAGCGGCCGCTCGAATAAAAAACGTTGATCAGGATTTTGCAGGCTCTGACTCTGCTCCTGATCAGCTAGCCTGCCGAGTTCTGCCCAATTTCCAGCTCAGACCTTGAGGGCTCCGACCGGCGCGCCATCACGGCGGCCACGATCGCGCCGGAGACATTGTGCCAGACCGAGAAAATAGCTGCTGGCAGAGCAGCGAGTGGTGAGAAGTGCGCGGTGGCCAGCGAGGACGCCAGCCCGGAATTCTGCATACCGACTTCGAAGGCCAGGGCGCGGCGGGCTTTCACATCCAGCCCGCCGAGCTTCCCGGCCAGGTAACCTAGGCCCAGCCCGAAGGCGTTGTGCAGCACCACGGCCAGGAAGACGATAGCGGCCGCGCTGGCCAGCTTGCTGGCGCTTCCGGCCACTACGATTGCGACGATAAAGGCGATCACCAGGGCCGAGATCCAGGGGAGTGCAGGAAGCACCTTGCTCACCAGCTTCTTCGCGAAGAGTCTGATCAGCAGGCCAGCGATCACCGGGACCAGCACGGTTTTCACAATATCGAGCACCATGCCTCCGGCGTCGATATTCAGAAAACTGCCCGCCAGCAGCAAGACCAGCAGTGGAGTGACCAGCGGTGCGACCAGGGTGGAGACGGTGGCCACGGCGACCGAGAGCGCGACGTCGCCCTTGGCCAGATAAGCCATCACATTGGAAGCGGTACCGCTGGGGGCGCAGCCCACCAGGATCACCCCGGCGGCCAGCGCCGGGTCCAGATGCAGCACGACGGCGATCAGCCAGCCAGCGCCCGGCATGATGATGTAGTGAGCCAGCAGACCCAGTCCGACAGCCCACGGGCGTCTGACCACGGAAGCGAAGTCGGGCGGCGTCAGAGTCAGCCCCATGCAGAACATGATGACGCCGAGCAGATAAGGTACCGCTGGAGCGAGCGGACTCAGACCGCTGGGCCAGAGGAAACCCACGATCCCGGCGGCGATCACCAGCAGCGGGAACACGGTGACCGCTATTTTGGCGCGGCGTTCTTCCATCGGAGTTCTTCTTTCTCACTCAGTTTTCTGAACGGCTGGGATACCTGGGCGACTGTTCAGCTCCGGGACTGCCGGTAGCTGAGCATCTGACGCCAGCGCCGTTGCAAGCTCTCCCGGCGGCTGTTCCCGGCTTCTCCGGAGGCGGTGAGCTCGATGTGCTCCGGCCCGTAGCGCCAGAGCAGCAAGTCATCCAGTAGCCGGTCCGGCCCAGGGGAATAGCGGTGGTCCAGGGCGGTGCGCACATCGATGATCGACTCTGGCTGCAAGAGACCGGCCAGGTCAATGGTCGTGGTCAGTCCGTGGGCGGCCAGTAGCTCTGCCGCCCAGCCCCAGTCGTCGTCGGACTTGCGGTCCACATGCGGTAAGAGCGTCTGCCAGATCTCTTTGATCCGCTCTGGAGTGAGCGGCGCGGCACCTTCGCCGTCCTCGTCCCAGTAACTCGTCACCGTCTCGTAGCGTTCGTGCAATTCGGAGAAAGCCGATTCGACGGCTTCCAGCATGGCCGCCGTGGCGGTGAATTGCCGGTCGAAATAGGGGCTCCAGGCCCGGCGGTCCTCGGCCTTGAAGCGAATATCGTGCTCGATCTCGCTCCAGGCGTGGGCGAAGACGGTACGAATCTGACATTCAAAAATGTAGCTTCCGCTGGGTTTCACCGAGCCGTCGAGGCTTTCCTGAAAATCACGGACCACCTCATTCTGAATGCTGCGCAGAATCAGATGCCGACTCGAATAGCCATAGGTGCCGGATTCGATGGAACCGATATCTTTCTCCCGATCCCCGCGGCAATCGAAGGTATGACGCTGCCGCTTAATCAGATTAGCCGCCATCGCGTTCTCGCTGGGCAGTGTGGTGATCACCCGCACTCCCACCAGATCAGTGAGATTCCGCAGCGGCTCTGGGAATTGCAGGGTCGGCTCGCCGTCCGGCTCGGTGGCTTCGAGCATTCTGGAGGCTTTTTCCCTGAAGGAGTCCACCGTTTTGGTCCGGCTCGAGACGAAGAGCGGTTTCGCCTCGGCTTCGGAGAAGATCTCCCGGATCCGGGTTTCCATTTCCGCGGTGACGCGTTTCAGTGTCGGCCTGATGCGGGCATACTCTTCAACGCTCGCGGCCACCGATGGACGCAGGCGTTCGTCTAGCCGTTCCCAATTGCTGGCCATGCCACGAGCTTAACACTGTCCGCGCCGCACCCCGGAAATCTGGATGTGGAAGCATGGAGTGGTGAAGCCTTTTCTTTTGCTCTCCACGCGCGCCGAAGACGGCGCCGCACTCGAGGAAGCGCAAGCCTTCGCGCGGTACACCGGCCTGAGCAAGCAACTGCTGCATTGGCACCGCCTAGAGGCGGCTCCGCTGCCCCGGCTGCAGCTCTCTGACTACTCCGGAATCGTGCTCGGCGGCAGTCCTTTCAACTCCTCGGATCGGCCCTCGCTGAAAAGCGTCACTCAGGAGCGTGTGGAAGTTGAACTCGCCGCGCTACTGGACGAGGTCGTCGACCGTGACTTCCCCTTTTTCGGTGCTTGCTACGGGGTGGGAACCCTGGGCAAGCATCAGGGGGCGGTGATCGACCGGAGATTCGGTGAGCCGATCGGCCCGGTCGAAATCCAGCTGACCGACGACGGCGCCGCAGACCCGCTGCTGGCAGGTTTGCCGGAGCGTTTTCAAGCCTTCGTGGGGCATAAGGAGGCCTGTTCCGCCTTGCCGTCGCACGCTGTTTTGCTGGCCTCTTCCGCCACTTCCCCGGTGCAGATGTTCCGGATCCGGAAAAACCTCTACGCCACGCAATTCCACCCGGAACTGGATGTGGCGGGCATTCTGACGCGGATCGAGGTCTATCAGCACGCGGGCTACTTTCCCGCCGATGACTTCGAACAGGTGAAAGCGAAGGCCTTAGCCGCGAAGGTCGTGGAACCCGCCCGGATCCTGCGCAATTTCGCGCAGCGTTACGGCAAGGACTGATCCGGTGCCGGGAGCCGCAGTGCAGCGGATCAGCTATGGCAGCGATCCGCAGCAATACGGTGAGTTGTACCGGGCCGCCGCGAGCTCACAGGCCGCTCCGCTGCTGAGGCCCGGGGTGGCGGTGATCGTCCACGGCGGTTACTGGCGTGCCCGTTACGGGGCCGAGTTGGGCCGGCCGCTCGCCGAGGATCTGGCGGCGCACGGGGTGACCAGCTGGAATCTGGAATATCGCCGTGCCGGGAACGGTGGAGGCTGGCCCGAGACTTTTGAAGACATCGCCGCGGGGATCGACGCTCTGGCCGCTCTGGACCTCGATCTCAGCGCTGTGGTGCTGATAGGGCATTCCGCGGGCGGGCAGCTGGCGCTCTGGGCCGCTGGCCGTTCAGCCTTGCCGCCGGAGGCTCCCGGGGCCCAGCCCGAGGTGATGCCGACCGCCGTCGTGAGCCAGTCGGGGGTGCTCGATTTGGTGGCGGCCCGGGAACTGAGGCTGAGCGATGATGCGGTGCTCAACTTCTTGGGCGCAAGCCCGGACGATCCGCGGTATCACTGGGCCGATCCCCGGCAGCGAGTGCCGGTCTCGGCCACGGTCTGGGCCGTCTACGGTGAGGCCGATGAGACCGTTCCGCCGCACTTCTCAACGGACTATGTGAGCACCGCGCTCGCCGCTGGCGGACGCGCAGCTGCGCTCGCGGTGCCCGGGGACCACTACGCTTTGATAGACCCGTCGACCGAGGCCTGGCGGAGCTGCCGGGAACTGGTGTTCCACGAGCTCGGCTGAGTTCGCTCTCAGATGAGCAAGGCGTCAACTGAGCGCGGCAGGTCTTGTAGGCTAACCGTATGCTGACTGTGATCGGTGAGGCCCTGGTGGATGAAGTGCTGCGCCCTGGCGCGGAAGCCGTGGCTCATGTGGGCGGCAGTCCGATGAATGTCGCAGTGGGACTGGCCAGATTAGGACATCCGGTGCAATTCATCGGACGCTTCGGCCGTGATCCCTACGGCACTATGATCTCCGAGCATCTGCATGCCAACTCGGTTCTGCTGCCCGGCACTCCGGATGAGTTGCCCAGCAGCGTGGCGCGCGCCGTCCTCGATGCCGAGGGGGCCGCCAACTATGAGTTCCAGCTGGCCTGGCAGCTCCCCGAGGTTTTACCCAGGCAGTTGCAAGCGATCACTCTGCTGCACACCGGCTCCATCGCTTCGATGCTGGAACCCGGAGTCCACGAAGTGAAGAAAGCCGTGCTGAGCGCCCGGGGACACGCCACCATCAGCTACGATCCCAATTATCGGCCGAGCATCGTTCCTGATCAGGCGACTGCCCGCAGCTGGGCAGAGGCATTCGTAGCGCTGGCGGATGTGGTCAAGGCCTCCGATGAAGATCTGCAATTGCTCTACCCTGGTTTGGAGCCGCACGAAGCGGCCCGGAACTGGCTGGCCCTGGGCCCCGCACTGGTAGTGGTGACCCAGGGTGAAAAAGGCCCCTGGGCGCTCGCTCGATCCGGTGAAGCCAGTGTTGCTGCGCCACCGACCGAGGTGGCTGACACCGTTGGTGCGGGGGATTCCTTCATGGCGGCACTGCTCTCCTGGATCGTGGATCAGGAACTGGACGGCGCGCAGCGCAGGGAGCAGCTACATCAGATTAGCCAGCAGCAGCTTGCAGAAATGCTGCGCTTCGCCGCTGCTGCGGCTGCTATCACGGTCTCCCGTCCCGGGGCTAACCCGCCGAGCCGTCATGAGTTGCCTGCACTGGGAGTCCGCTGATTCGGGAGTTCTCTCACCGAACGGGGATTGATTCAAGCCCCGCTTTGCTGGAGGCTGGAATCATCCACAGATCATCGAAAGGTTGTCATGTCTAGCTATGACCCGTATGCGGCCCTGCCGCAGTTACCCAGTTTTGAACTGAGCAGTGAATCCCTGCACGATGGCGCAAGGCTCGCAGCGGCTCAGGCTTCTGGTGCGATGGGTGTTCCCGGCGGAGCCGATGAATCCCCTGAACTGAAGTGGTCGGGGTTCCCCGAGGAGACCAAGAGCTTTGCCGTCACCGTCTATGATCCGGACGCGCCGACCGCGAGCGGCTTCTGGCACTGGGCGGTTTTCAATCTTCCGGTTTCGGTCACTTCCTTGTCCGCCGGGGCAGGAACCCCGGGGTCATCTGCACTGCCTGAATCCGCCGTCACCCTCAAGAACGACGCCGGAGTTCCCGGCTATGTCGGAGCGGCTCCACCGGCGGGCCACGGTGACCATCGGTACATCATCGCGGTACACGCCCTCGATGTGGAGTCCCTCGATTTACCCGCTGAGGCTTCCCCGGCGTACCTGGGCTTCAACCTCTTCGGCCACGCTATTGCCCGGGCGCTGCTGACCGGCACCTTCAGCCAGTAATCCGGCAGTCGCCTCGGCAGCACCGCCGAGAGCCGAGATCTGCGCACTGTGAACCGCTCGAAGTGCGCAGATCTCGGCGTCGGTTCTGTAGGATTCGGCGCTCGATTTTCTGCACTCGCTGAGCGGTCAGCGCGAAAGCCGATAGCCTGAGGGTATGAAATTGGTGGCCAGCGATATCGACGGCACAATTCTCGCCCATAACGGCAGCATCAGTGGGCGAACCGTGGAAGCTTTCAGAGCCTGCACAGCGGCAGGGGTTGAGGTCGTCTTCGTGACCGGTCGGCCGCCTCGCTGGTTGGCTCCACTGCGTGAGCAAATAGGTCACTTGGGTACCGTGATCTGTTCAAACGGCGCCTTGGTCTATGACTTGGCCGAGGAAAAGATACTCTCCACCAAGTGCCTCTCGATCCCCGATCTGCTCGCCGCGAGAGACGCCATTAAGACGGCGGTGCCTTCGGCGACCTTCGCCGCAGAGACCTTGGACGGTCTTCACCTGGAACCCGGTTTTGCTGGTGAGCAGTCCCCCGAAGCACTCAAGCGGATTCCGGCCCGCCCGCTCGAAGAGTCCCTGCGGGGAGAGCGCGGAGTGATCAAGTTCCTCGCCAAAGCGGCGGACAGTACCGCCGATGAGTTTCTCACTGCGGTGCGCCCGGTGGTCGGCAGATGGGTTGAGGCCACCCACTCAGCCCCGGACATCGCTCTGCTGGAGATGTCCCTGCGGGGTGTGAATAAAGCCGCGACGTTGAGCGAATTCGCCGCTTCGCGGGGCATCGAGGCCAGTCAGGTGGTGGCTTTCGGTGATATGCCCAATGACGTGCAGATGCTCAGCTGGGCCGGGCAGGGCTACGCAATGGCCAGCGGACATCCAGAGGCCAAGCGAGCTACCGATCTGCTCGCCCCCGGGATCGACGATGACGGCGTCGCGCAGGTTCTCGAGCGCCTGCTCGCCTCGCGGGTTGCCTGAGGGTCTGCACCGCTTGATACGCTAGCCGCGTGAGCATTCCGCCGCGAACCGGCTACCTTGAGTCCGACGTCCCGCTGGCTTTCGCTCATCGCGGTTTCTCACCGCGCGGAACCGCCATAGAGAATTCGCTGAGCGCCTTTCAGGCGGCCACTGAGCAGGGTTTCAGCTATCTGGAAACCGATCTTCGGACCTCTGCGGACGGTGTCTTAATGGTCTTCCACGATCTGAAGCTGGACCGCGCCACCAATGGCAAAGGGAAGCTTTCACGTCGCAGCGCGGCGGAGCTCTCAAACCTGCTGATCGGGGGAAGCGAAGCGATCCCCAGCTTCGAGGAAATGGTGCTGACCTTCCCCGAAGCCCGGATCAATTTCGATATCAAGGACGCCGCGTCGGTGGAGCCGCTCATCGAGGTGATTGAGAAGCACTCCTTGCACCACCGGATCTGCGTCGCTTCCTTCGCCGATCGACGGCGTCGGGCGGTGCTCAGGAGGCTCAGCCAGGCGACCACTAGCTCCGGCGGAATGGCGTCGATAGCAGCTTTTGTCCTGCTGTCCGGGTGGCTGCCACGAGGGCTGATGCGCGGCGTGCTGCACGATGTGGATTGCTTGCAGTTACCGGTCAGCTGGGGAATCTTCCGATTGATCACTGAGAAATCGGTCCAGCGAGCCCACGCCCTGGGCCTGAAGATGCACGCCTGGACGATCAATGACAAACAGCAGATGCACGCGCTCTTCGATCTCGGTGTGGACGGCGTGATGACCGATAGGGCCGATTTGCTGGCCGAAGTGATGCGGGAGCGGGGCTACTGGTGAGGCCGCCCACCGGCTCAAGTCGCTACTCGGAGGACTGGTACGGGCAACAACTGACGGAGCAGGCCTTCTCGGACATCGAATTCGTCGATCTGGACCTCACTGAAGTTCGAGGTGACGGCACGGTGTTCGAGAAATGCACCTTCCGCCGAGCCAAGTTCAATGCCTCGGTGTTCACTGACAGCGCTTTCACCAATTGCACCTTCATCGGCTGCAATTTCTTCGACGCCCTGCTGGAGCGCTGTAAATTCGTCGGCAGCGTTTTCGAGCTGTGCAGCTTCGACATCCTGAAGGTGAAGGGCGGGAACTGGTCTTTTGTCGGGTTGCCCGGTGCCAAACTGGGCTCGGCGTCTTTTCAGAACGTGCGGATGGTGGAAGCCGATCTGAGGGGAGCTGTCTGTGCAGGAGGAGTTTTCCGCGAAGTGGACTTCGGTGCGGCAGAGCTCAGCCGGGCGGACTTCACCGAGGCCGATCTGCGCGGTTCGATACTGAACTCATTGAACCCGAGCGAAACGGAGATTCGCGGCGCGATCGTCGATCTGCCGCAAGCCGTCGTGCTGGCTGGGAACCTGGGCCTGGATATCCGGGATGAGCGAGATTTCCCCGCAGCGCGATAGCGAGCGGCTGCCGTTTTCCGATGTTTTTTCCCACCTCGCCTGTGCAGAATTCTTCGCCGAATCAAACCGGCCGCGGGGAAATGGCAGGATGGAAACATGCGTGTTCTGATTGCTCCGGATAAATTCAAGGGAACCCTGAGCGCGGTGGAGGCGGCTTCGGCGATCTCCGAAGGGGTGCTGCGGGTCTACCCCGAGGCGGTCACTACGGTGTTGCCGATGGCGGACGGCGGTGAGGGCACCGTTGATGCCGCAGTTGCCGCTGGCTTCGAGGAGCGGCTGAACGCCGTCGTCGGCCCGATTCTGCGACCCACCGGCGCGGTCTGGGCGGTGCAGGGCAGCCGGGCAGTGATTGAAACCGCGCAGGCCAGTGGGCTATTGCTCACCGAGCCCACGCCGGAGAATGCGCTGCGGGCGCACAGCTACGGCTGCGGTCAGCTGATCGCCGCTGCTCTGGACGCCGGAGCGACCGAGATCGTGCTGGGGCTGGGCGGCTCGGCGATGACCGACGGCGGAACCGGGGCTTTACGGGCTCTGGGGCTCAAACTGCTCGACGTCAACGGAGCCATCGTGCCCTTGGGTGGTGGCTCCCTGGCCGAGGTGGTGGCGATCGATGCGAGTGGGCTCGACCCCCGGCTGGCCGGAGTGCGCTTCCGGATTGCCGTGGATGTGGATAACCCCTTGTACGGTCCGCGGGGCGCGGCTCAGGTCTTTGCCGCGCAGAAGGGTGCCGATGCTGATGGCGTGGAACTGCTCGACACCGGATTGCGAAACCTGGCCTCCTTGCTCCGGGAGAGCTACGGCTGGGATTCCGACGTCGCCGGAGCCGGTGCGGCGGGTGGCTTCCCGGCGTCGTTCTTGGCTCTCTCCGGAGGGCTGATTGGCGAGGCGAGTATTGAATCCGGGGCTGAGTTGGTTGCCGAGTTCCTGGGATTGCGCGAGAAACTCGCTGAGACAGATCTGGTGATCACCGGTGAGGGCAGCGTGGACGAGCAGTCCCTCGCCGGGAAGACCCCGATCGGGGTGGCTCGAGCCGCGCAAGCCCTCGGCGTCCCGGTGGTACTGGTGGCGGGCCAGCTGAGTGTCTCCTTCGAAGCGCTCACCGAACTCGGAGTGGTGGCTGCGGCCTCCGCCGCGGAAAGCGCGCGCAGTGCGGAATTGGCGATGGCCGAACCCGAACGCTATTTGCGTCAGGCCACCGAAAACGCCCTCAATGGGATCTAAGCCCCATCGAGTGTGCAGATCTACACGTTAAGACCCGATCTTAAGGTGTAGATCTGCACACTCGATGATTAAGCGGGCTCCGAGGAAGCGGAGCGGAGCCGGAGCAGCGCCCGCATACCGTGGTAGATCAGCAGGGCCGCCGCGGTGCCCAAGGCGATGCCGGCGAATTGCAGCTCACCGATATTCCAGGTGTAGTTGGCGATGCCAATAATCAGTGCGACGGCGGCGGTGGTCAGATTCACCGGGTCGCCGAAGTCCACTTTGTTCTGCACCCAGATCCGCACCCCGAGCACGCCGATCATGCCGTAGAGCATGGTGGCTGCCCCGCCCAGCACCCCGGCTGGCACGGTGGCGATCAGCGCGCCGAACTTGGGTGAGAAACTGAGCAGCAGCGCGGCGATCGCCGCCACCCAGTAGGCCGCAGTGGAATACACCCGGGTAGCCGCCATCACGCCGATGTTCTCCGCATAGGTCGTGGTGCCGGAGCCCCCGCCGAAACCGGCCAGGGTGGTGGCCAACCCGTCGGCCATCAGAGCGCGACCCGCCAAGGGATCGAGGTCTTCTTTGGTCATCAGTGCCACTGATTTCACGTGCCCGATGTTCTCCGCGATCAGCACCAGCACCACCGGCACGAACAGCCCTGCCACTGCGAGATTGAAGGACGGCGTCTGGAACTGCGGCAAGCCGATCCACGCTTGCGAGTCGATGGCGGAGAAATCCACTTGTCCCTGGAAAATCGCGACCAGATACCCCACCACCACGCCCACCAGGATGGAGAGCCTGCCCAGAATGCCACGGAAGAGCACCGAGACCAGGATGATCACCAGCAGGGTGATCAATGCGGTCAGCGGAGCCTTGTCGAAGTTGTCCTTGGCCGAGGGCGCTAGATTGAGCCCGATCAGCGCCACGATGGTGCCGGTCACCGCGGGCGGCATCAGGCGGTTGATCCACGCTGCGCCGAAGCGCTGCACCAGCAACCCCACCAAAAAGAGCACGACGCCGGCCATCACCACGCCGCCCAGGGCTCCAGCCACGCCGTACTGTGCGTGCGAGGCCATGATCGGGGCGATGAAGGCGAAGCTCGAACCGAGATACGAGGGCACCCGCCCTGCGGTCAGCAGCAGAAACAGGATGGTACCGATGCCGGAGAAGAACAGTGTGGTGGCCGGTGGCATCCCGGTCAGAATGGGAACCAGGAAGGTGGCGCCGAACATCGCCACTACGTGCTGCAACCCGATGCCGATGGTCCGTGGCCAGCTCAGTCGCTCATCGGGGGCAACGACTTCCCCAGGGCTGACGGTCTTGCCATTGCCATGAATCTTCCACGTCATGCTGCTCCCGCTCATTATCGTCTCCTCGCCCTGGGCTCAGGCTAAGGATAACGGTTGAGCGGGCTGATTCTATGGGACGATACGATTTATAGGAACAGCCCAGCGTTAGCTCGGGCCGGTTTCGCAGGGAGATGGAATGAGCCATGGACCAGTCATTGATCGAGCTCGGCGTCACTGAGCTCTCATGTCATTTTTTGAAACGTTATGGAAGCTGCAGTCTCAGCGTCGATTCATGTCCTTCCTTGTCGTTGATCGCGAGGTGGGTATTTGAGAAGGAAAGCGTCTCCGAGCGAGATCTCAACAATCTAGTGTTCGCGGCTTCGCGATTGCGTGAAAAAGCTGGGGTGAATACCGAGGAGCGCGCGCTTTTGCGAGGTAGCTTGGCCTTTCTATTCTGCAGACTGATACCTACCGAACACGATTATGCGCTGATCTTCCGAGGGAATCCGGGGATCAAGCCAGCGAAGAGAGATACCAAGCAGATCAGGGATACGTGGGCGTTCATGAATTACAAGCGCAGTTTGCTGTTCAGCCCTGAACAGAGCTACACCTCGAAGTCTGGTCAGACTCTACGGCCCAAATTTAAAGATACGCTCGCGAGCGCATTGCGTTATGGCCTAGGGCACCCGAAAGAATTTAGAGAATTCGCGATTCAAACAGACCAGGCTGAACTCGCTAGCAGACTGATCGGAGCCCCGAATACTTTCTCCACCGAGGTAGATGTTTCGAAGGGGACAGGAGCTTCCGAAGATATTCCTCAGTTCATCAGTGAAACTGTTCCGGATGGTTCGCTCTTCCCTTTCGATACGACTTTCACAAAGAGCTGGACGGTGAAGAACGCCGGAACCGTGCCGTGGCTGAATCGGGCGTGGAAAAGAGTGACTCCGATGAGTCCGCTCTTCCCCCGCTCGCCAGAGCTAGTTAAAACGCCGCCCACGCACCCCGGGGAAACAGTGACTTTGAGCATAGAAGTCACCACCACTGCGCTGGCTGCTTTTTCGGAAGTCAGGTACAAGATGGTCCATGAAAACGGGGAGTTGTGCTGGCCCGATGACTATTCGTACGGGCTGACCCTTTTCATTGAGACCAGGGACCTGGTGTGGATCGCCCGGCGTCCCGGAGACGGTAGCACGCCCTGGGTGGAATGAGCAGGCCGCCGGGTCTGCAGACCGGCACATTGGACGTGTCGGTTACTCGAGGCCCAGGGCTTCGGAGAGCTGTTCGCGGCTGTCGTTGAGGTAGTCCCGCATCAGCTCGGCCGCTTCGGCGGACCGACCGCTCAACAGGGTCTGCGCAATCAGCCGATTGCGGGGAATATAGGGTGCCAGAAAAGCTTTTGAATCGGCCATGCTGTAAAAGGCCAGCCGGACTTCGGCGAGTAGCTGCCGTGAAGTTTCGGAGATTCGTTTGCTGCCCACGCTGTCCACCAGGGCTTGATGGAAGGCCAGATTCTCGGTGGCCACGCGCGACCAATCCTGCCGGAGCGCGGCCTCTTCAGCTTGCCCGACGGCGTGCAGCGCACTCTCCAGTTGACGATGGTCAGCAGGGCAGTTAGCGACGGCGGCGACCTCGATGAAGATCCTGGCCGAATAAACCTCGAGCACATCGACCCGGCTCAACTTGCGGACGAAGACGCCGCGGTGCAGTTCGTGACTGATCAATCGTTCGTGGGCCAGTAACCGGAATGCCTCACGCAGGGAGTTGCGGGAGACATGCAGGGACTCAGCCAACGCCTCCTCGGCCAGCTGGGTTCCCGGTGGCAGATCACCTTCGCCAATCCGCTGACGGAGTACTGCAGCCACCATTTCGCCGGTGCCGCTCCGCTGGATTTCAGGGCGCTTCCGTGCGAAGAGCTCGACAAAATCGATCTCCGGCATGCTGCTCTCCTTCCACGGTGTGATCTGACTGTACCGTAATTCCATTGATTGAAGGATTGTTCAACAACATGTAGTGTGTGTCACATTGCAGCTCTCTGATGAAGGAAACAGCGATGGATCAATCATGTTCGTGCTGATCGGGGTGGCGCTGGTGATGGTCGGCTTCGCGCTGCGACTGAATGCTCTCTTAGTGGTTGCGGTCTCCGGGATCATCACCGCGCTGATCGGCGGTTTGAGTCCGCTGGACATTCTCAATGCGCTGGGCTCGGGGTTCACCAGCGGTCGATCGGTCACCATCTTCGTGATCCTGCTGCCGGTGATCGGGCTGATTGAGCGTTTCGGCCTGCAACAACAGGCCAAACGTCTGATCAGCAAACTGGCCAGACTCACGGCGGGGCGGATCATCTTGATCTACTTGGTGATCCGGCAAGTCACCATAGCGCTCGGTCTGCCGATCGGCGGACATCCGCAGATGGTCCGCCCGCTGATCTACCCGATGGCCGAGGGCGCTGCCGAGGCCAAATACGGGGAGCTCTCGGAAAAGACTAAGGACAAGATCAAGGGCCACACTGCCGGTGCGGACAATATCGGCAATTTCTTCGCCGAGGACGTCTTCGTCGCGGTGGGCTCGATCCTGCTCATCACTTCCTTTGTCGACGCGCAGTACAAACTGCAGCTGGAACCGATCCAACTCGCACTCTGGGCCATTCCGACGGCGATTATCGCTCTCCTGGTGCACGGGTTCCGCCTGCTTCGGCTAGACGGCCAACTCGACCGGCTGGTGCGGGCCGAATCGGTTGCCGGAAGCGTTGAGAACCGAGTCGTCAAATGATCAACTCAGAACCCGTCTACTGGCTGATCGGCCTGGTTCTCCTGGTCTTCGGTGCGCTGATCTTCGTCGATAAGACCAATCCCAAACGCTATACCTCCGGGGCTTTCTGGTCGCTGATCGGTGCGAGCTTCATCTACGGCAGCTGGGTCGCTGCCAATGCAGTGCCGGCCTGGACCTTGGGCATCGTGGTGCTCGCCATCGTGTTCCTGGGCTCCTCCTCGAAGCTGCTCTTGGCTGGGACGGCGCAGACCACGAGTGCCGAACAGCGCGAGGTGAGCGCGGTGAAGTACGGCAATAAACTCCTTATCCCCGCTCTTTTGATCCCGTTGGTCACGATCGCCGTGACGATTGCCGCGCCCTATCTGACCGCGGCCGGGAAACCGTTGCTCGCCACCGGCAGTGCAACCTTGATCGGCCTCGGGCTGGGTGCCGTGGTCGCCGTCGTGGTGGAACTCATCCTGCTGCGGCCGGTGAAGCCGGTGACATCGATCTACGAAGGAAAGCGCCTGCTAGAGGCGATTGGCTGGGCGGCGATCCTGCCGCAGATGCTCTCGGTTTTGGGCATCTTATTCACCCAGGCCGGGGTGGGTGCCGCGGTGGGTGACATCATGAAATCAATCGTCCCGCCCGGCGTGCTGATCTTCGCGGTGATCGCCTACTGTCTGGGGATGGCCTTGTTCACCATCCTGATGGGCAACGCCTTTGCCGCTTTCCCGATTATGACGGCGGCGATCGGCTGGCCGCTGCTGATTGAAGGTTTTGATGGCAACCCCGCGGTGATCTTCGCGGTAGGAATGCTGGCCGGATTCTGCGGCACGCTGTGCACCCCGATGGCGGCGAATTTCAATATCGTTCCGGCAGCCTTGCTGGAGATGAAGAACAAGTACGGCGTGATCACCGCCCAGCTGCCCACCGCAGGAATCATCTTGCTGGCCAATATCGTGATCATGTTTCTCTTTGGCTTTCAGCACTAATCTCAACGATCAGGAGTTCTCGTATGCGCATCCCCAGCAAAGCTGAGCTGGCGCCGGTCTATGCCTCGATCGTGCTGGAGAATCTCTCCCGGAGCTACCCTTATCATCTGGTTCACCTGGTGAAGGGCGAACAGGATGTACGGCCTGCAACGCAGCTCTACCCGGCTTTTCACACCTCCTATGACTGGCACTCCTGCGTCCATATGCACTGGCTCGGAGTCGAACTGCTGCGTTCGGGGTTGGAATCAGAGGCCTTGCGGACCAGGCTGAATGAGAATCTGGAAGCAGCCAAACTCCAGGTGGAAGCGGAGTACCTGCTGAGCCATCCGATCTTTGAGCGGCCCTATGGTTGGGCGTGGGCGGCCCGGCTGGCCGCATCCGCTGAGGCTTTTGGCCGCGAAGGCGATGCCGATGCCAAGCGCTGGAGTGCAGCCTTATCGCCGCTCAGTGAAGCGGTCTTCGGCAACGCCAGGAAATGGTCGACGTCGATCAATCACCCGGTGCGTCACGGTGTGCACTCCAATACAGCTTTTGGCATCTCCTGGCTGATGAGCGCGGCGAAAGAGCTGGGACGCACGGCAGATTCGGCGGTGCTCAAAGCCGCCGCACTGCGACTTTTCCGTGCGGACCGCGATTGGGCTGGCCGTTGGGAACTCAGCGGGCAGGATTTTCTCTCGGCGGGGCTCTCCGAAGTCGATCTAATGTCCCGGGTGCTGAGCGCCACCGATTTCTCAGTGTGGTTCGAGGCCTTCCTACCGGAACCGGAGGACGTCGTCCGCCTCGCCGTGGTGACGGATAAGAGCGACGCTCAGATGGTGCACCTGGACGGCTTGAATCTCTCTCGGGCTGGTGCGCTGTATCGCATCTCCTCAGCTCTGGGCGATCAGCAACTTAGGGAGAGTGCCGATCTGCTGTTGAGTCACGGTCTGGAAGCGGTGGCCACCGATGAATTCGCGTCCTCGCACTGGCTGGCTTCCTTCGCCTGGGATGCTCTGCTCAGCCGCTGAGTGTGCAGATCTACATCTTAAAACCGGGTCTTAAGGTGTAAATCTGCACACTCGATGAAGGTTAGTGCTCTGCGTGTAGCGGCTGGTGCTCTGGATCCACCGCGAGTGCCAGGCTGAGCAGGTCCTCCAGGGCGTGTGAGATCTTGTCGTCTGCTAGTTCGTAGCGGGTACGGCGCCCCTCGGGGATCGCCAGCACCAGACCACAGTCTCGTAGGCAGGCCAGGTGATTGGAGATGCTTTGCCGGGAAACCGCCAGCTGCTCGGCCAACTCAGAAGGGTAGCTGGGGGTTTCCACCAGCGTCATCAGAATCTGGGCTCGGGTTGCGTCGGAGAGCGCGTAGCCGAATCTGGCCAGTACGGCGCCCTTGGTGATCTTCTCCATGCTCCAACGATACAGCTGAGAATGACTCCAGTTATCGTTTAGTTCAGCGTTTTGTGAATACATAATCTGATGTACTATTGAATTATGAGCGGACACAGTCATGACCACAGCCCAGTCGCCGGCGATAGTAAGCACCGGCGGCGGATAGCCATCGCCTTGACGATCACCCTCGCGGTTTTCGTCTTCCAGGTGATCGGCTCGATTATCACCGGATCTCTCGCGTTGCTCTTCGATTCAGCGCACGTGCTGACCGATGCCACCGGACTGGTGATGGCTTTGGTCGCCGCCTGGCTCAGTTCCCGCCCGGCGTCCGACAAGCGCAGCTGGGGCTTTGCCCGGGCCGAAGTGCTCGCCGCGACGGCGCAGGCTGCGCTGTTGCTCGGCGTCGGACTCTTTGTTTTGGTGGAGGGCATTCAGCGGTTGATCAATCCGACCGAGGTGGCCAGTGCGGAGATGATCGTCTTCGGTGCGCTGGGTCTACTCGGAAATATTGCCGCTCTCCTGGTGCTCTCCGGCGGGCGCGGTGCCAATTTCAATATGCGAGCAGCTTTCCTTGAAGTGCTCAACGACGCTCTTGGCTCGCTCGCCGTCATCGTCGCCGCGATTATCATTTCCACCACCGGTTTCGTGCAGGCAGATGCCCTGGTCGCCATGCTGATCGGCGTGATGATTCTGCCGCGCACCGTCAAGTTGCTCTGGGAGACGATCAATGTGCTTTTGGAGGCGACGCCGAAAGGCCTCGACGTCGCAGAACTCCGGCAGCATATCCTCGAGCTGCCCCACGTCCTGGACGTGCACGATCTGCACGTCAGCCAGATCGCCACCGGCCTACCGGTGCTCACCGCCCATGTGGTGCTGGAGGCCTCCTGCTTCCAGGACGGACACGCTCCGCAGATGCTCGATGAACTGCAGAAGTGCGTGGCGGAGCACTTCGAGGTCAGTATCGAGCATTCGACCTTCCAGCTCGAATTAGAAGCACACAACGAGCACGAGCACGGAGTGCACGCCTGAGGCTCTAGTGGTTCAGCGGCTGTATCGCGCCGCGATTGAGATTGACTTCCTCAGCAGGTCGGGGTTAGTGTAATCAGACTAATGAGAACCGTTCTCATTAGTCTGATTATGAATGGAGAGCATCATGGCTGAAGTCCGCTTTGAAGATCTGAATGGTTCCGATATCTTGGCAGCCCCGCAGGATCCGGGAACTCACGCAATGGTTCAGAACCCCTTCGCCTGGAGTGAAGAGAACTAATTTCTCGTAATCCCTAAGCTGCCCTGGCTCTTCGCACGAGCCGGGGCAGCTTTACCTCAGGTTTAAGGAACTCCAGCATGCTTTCCCAAAATCATCACCTCTATCGAGGCCGAGACGGACTCTGGATATACAGCGGACCGCAGGACAGCTTCACGAAAATCCATGCTGACCCAGAGATAGTTGGCGCGGTTGCAGCTAAGCATCGTGCCCAGAATCCAGAAGATTCAGCCCAATCCACCTCGTTCCTAGAGATCGAGCAACAGCTTCTCAGCCGAGGAGTGCTCACCACGCGATCCAATCCGTCTTTTCAGCGAGAACCGGTGATAGAGGTCGTGGGTGATGGCTTGGTGGCGGAGTGGGTGAAGAGGATCGCGGAATCCAGCGGAATCGCTTATCAGCAGGGCGCAGCCCTGACCATCGATTGCGCAGGGTGGCTACCGGATCAGCGCTGGCGGGCAGAAGAGGAATCCAAACCCCAGCAGCCTAAACATTATTGCCACTACGAACCGGGTTCCATTGTGCTTGGGCCGTTTTCCATTCCGGGGAGGACGCCTCAGTATCGTGATCTGCGGGGACGGAGGTTGGCGGCAGCAGCACAGCCGGAGCAGATGAGGGAACTCTGGGGTTATCTGGAAAGCGGCACGGAGATTCTGCCGCCGGTAGAGGATGAGGCTTCGGCGGCCTTAGCGGCTGGGCTGCTGATGGCCGATGTACTCGCTTATTTGCGTGGCACACCCATCCCTAGTGAAAACCACCAGCTGGTATTGCACCGAGAAACCTCCACTTTGACTCGCCACTATGTCCTTCCTCTGCCGTCCGTCGCAGTCAACGGATGAAGCCCGGCAGATTCAGCGAAGAGCACTGGGTCGAGCTCAACGACGGTGCTCTGTTGGCAACTGAGGTCTTCTTCCCTGAGGTACTTCCCCAGACGGTGATCTTCACCAGAACCCCTTATGACAAGAGCCAGCTCAGGGCAGTAGCCCAAGGCTGGACCCGGGAAGGGTTTGTCTTTGTCGCTCAGGACGTTCGAGGACGCTATCGATCGACAGGAGAATGGATTCCCTATCGGAATGAGCTACAGGATGGTTCTGCTGCGGTGGACTGGATTGTGAGGCAGCCCTGGTCTGATGGGAGGGTCATTGCTTCAGGTGCCTCTTACGGTTCCTTCACCGCTTGGGGTTCCGCCAAGCATCCGAGTGTCTGCGGCGTTATCAGTGAAGTACCCGCAGGTGGACACCGCCGAGCCCATCTAGATGACTCGGGCATTCTGCGTCTTGCTGAATTCGTCCAGTGGACCCTGCGACATGGCTGGGGTCGCGAAAGCTGCGACCCCGCTGAGCTGCCGGGACGCGATGTGCTGGCCGAGATGCTCCTGACCTTACCTATTCACTCGGTCTTCAGGGGGATTCCTCCAGGGCTGAGGGGATGGGGCTTCGAGCAGTTCTTGGACGATCTGGGCCTTGATGAAGCGATCAGCCAATGTACAGTTCCCACGCTACATATCGGTGGCTGGTACGATCTGTTCCTCGGCGAAACCTTGAGGCAATGGTCTCTCGCCGGCAGCTCAGCAGGGGCCCTTCCGGAGAAGAGACTTGTTATCGGCCCGTGGGGGCATGCTTTGTCCAGTCCAGACACTTCGGAGGCGGGAGGGCGCGACCACGGCCCAGCATCACAGCTGGCGCTCGGGCCGTTGCAACTGGCCTGGGCGCACTCGATTCTCGACCCCGCAGGCCCCTCCACTGCGCTTTCTAGGGGCGAGCGAGTATTCATGATGGCCAAAAATACCTGGCTTGAGGCCTGGCCAGAACCAGAGAGTAGAGAGCTGGATCTTATTCTCGATGTCGATCAGATGCTCAGGGGCAGGGCGAGCGGCGGGTCAGG
The DNA here is from genome assembly GCF_043789415.1 of Psychromicrobium ferritrahens. Classification (NCBI taxonomy): domain Bacteria; kingdom Bacillati; phylum Actinomycetota; class Actinomycetes; order Micrococcales; family Micrococcaceae; genus Psychromicrobium; species Psychromicrobium ferritrahens. Next base: position 1,839,802 of record NZ_JBDLLW010000001.1, read on the forward strand.
GATCAGCCAGTGCACTTATGATCTGGCAAACCCGCGGCCTAGCTTAGTCTGGCAGAGCGATCGGGGTTCGCTGCGGACGAGAACCGATGCGCTGTATTTCCGTACGGAGACCGTGGAACACGGTTTCGCGATCACCGGTGCTCCGAGAATGACGTTGCGGATTCCCGAAAACGACAGCGGAGGAGACTGGATCTGCCACCTCAACCAGATACTGCCCGATGGCAAGGCGCTCCGCCTCTGCTCCGGAGCGGGGGTCGTTGAACCGGGGGTTTCGCAGCTCACCTTGGAACTGAACGAAACGGCGATCTGGTGTGTTGCGGGAAGCTGTCTGGAGCTTGAACTCGCCACCGGCGACTTCCCCTTCCTGGCCAGGAATCTCCCCGGACGCGATAGATACCATGACGTCGCCGTCGAAAGTGTTACCTGCCAGGGGCTGCTGACCGGAGCCGGCGGCAGTATTTTGCACTTGCCGATCAGCGGAGCTTCAATCCCAGAATCAGAAGGAGCTTTCTTGTGAAAACGACTCAGTTGCAGGCTTACCTCGCTGCTATCGAGGCACCAGAGTCGGAAAAACAGCTTTTCGACCGGCGATTGGGCCTGGTCGTCAACGTTCAGGAATATCAAGCCAGCAGCCGAATGCCGAGGAGCTGGATCGGCTGGAGTGCTAAAGCTTCAAACAGCCTGGAATTCGCCTCCTGGCAAGGAGAAAGGTTCGGTTTCGGAGCGGCCCTGAATCAACACGATCGAGCGCGTCGGGCTTGCGTAGGTGAAGTCGCCGAGCGCTACAGTGGAAACGCTGTACCCGAGCAATTGCTCTTCAGCACCGCGGAGAAGCTGCGAGGCCAGGGCGTCGACGTCGTCGATCTGCAATCATTTGCGCTTTATTCTCAGGAGCAGTACCGGGATCCGGGTTTCCCTTTTCAGCCGCTGATGGATTCGCTGGAGATTTCCTGGGTTATTGGTATGAACTTGCGAACAAAGCAGCCGGTCGCTCTGCCTGCTTCGATGGCGTACCTCAACTTTCACCGAGGTGAGCGGCTGAGTGAGCCAGCCCTACATGCTTTGCAGTACGCAGGTATCGCGACAGGGCAGAGCGTGGAACACGCAGAGCATTTCGCCTTGGCGGAACTCTTCGAACGCGATGCGAATACCATCTGGTGGGCGAGCGGCGCTCCGGCGGTGAGGATCTCCGATACTCAGGATTTCCTCGACTACCATGCTATCGATGGCTACGACCCCGTGGCTCGGAAGCACTCATTTCCCGGGGAACTGAAAGTACGGCTTTTTTCGATTCCTCATCAGTTCGGCGTCCCGGTGGTGGCCGCATTCATTGAAGACCCGGTTGAACGCCTTATCTCCTATGGCACGGCCTGCCGACCCAAACCCCGTGAAGCTGCCGCAAAAGCGCTGGTTGAAGCCTTCGCGATGCTCGAGCTCACCGCGGAGGTCGCTGACCCCGAGAGTAACCATTGGAAGGCCCTGAACCGGGGTGAACTGCCTCAGCAGGCTTTTGTGCCGTTTCGCGAAGACCGACTGTACTGCAATGACTTCCGTGGTGACTACCGTGATTTCGTCGACTTACCAATGGTGGCGCAGCTGTACCTCGATCCCAGAATGCAAGCGCAGCCGCTTGACCGGCTGCGGCCCGAATCGCACACGGATTATCCTGTGACCAGCTTCGCGGAAATGCCCAGTATCGAGGGTGATTGGGAATCTGTCCGAGCCAGCTACCTGGACATTCTCACCCGGTCTGGGATGGAGTGCTATTCGGTCGATGTGAGCACTAGCGATGTCAAAAAGGCCGGGCTCTCGGTGGTGAGGGTGGTAGCGCCAGGACTCTACGGAAACCCGCCCGCGGCTTTCCCGTATCTGGGCGGAACCCGGCTTTACACGATTCCGCAACAACTCGGGATGCGTGATTCCGTGCTCACCGCAGAGGATCTGTACCCGCACCCTATCCCTCATGTCTGAAACCGACGGCGAAAGAAACCATGCTCAACCAACTCATAGACCCTCGTACCGGCATCATCCGCTCGACCTTCCGGGCCGCTGTGCCAGATTCGTTTCCGGAAAATTTTCGGATGTTCACCGCAGTGCTCTCCGATGCGGCACAGTTCTCGCCATGGAATGTTGACTCCGCGGGCGCGGGCTATTCGCTGAGGGATGATGCTGCCGCTCTGGCACCCGCAATCGGTGAGGCGGTCGAACGGTACTGCGCCCATCTGGTGCCCCCGGAGCTGAGACGTGCCTCGGTCAACGAACTTCAAGGGTTCAGAGCCAACTACCTCGACCCACGAGAATTCAAGCTCTTCGATGAAACCCAATTCGCCCAGCCGAAGTTCCCTTTCAGGAAATATCTTCCGGATGAGCCCTTGGAGTGGATATCGGGGCGTCGGCTGAGTGATGACCAGCCAGTTTTACTACCAGCGGACCTGGTCTGGATCTCTTATCCCTATTCCCGTCGGACACTCCGTGGAAAACCGATTCTGCCGTCCTTAGTCTCCGGTTTGGCCGCGGGCACAACTCAGGATGAGGCGTTATGGTCTGCTCTGTGCCAATTGATCGAGCGTGACACTTTGACCCTAGCCTGGTCGGGTAGGGCCACTCTCACCGAGATCATCCCTCCGGCTTATCTAGCGGCCTGGGGCGAAGGGGCGCGAAAGACCTTGAAAACCCGATTCTTTCAGTTTCCCAATGAGTTCGGTCTCCAAGTGGTTGGGGCACTCGTAGCGGACCTCGAGCGCGGGTACCTGACGATGGGGGCCAGTTGCAAGCCCTCGCTGCTCCCCGCGATGGAGAAGGCTCTCGCGGAAGCTTTGCAACTACAGCTCTTCAGCGCGGATCTCGATGACCCTTCCGGAGCTTATATGAAAGCTGCGCACTCGCCGATGAGCCCTTTGAAACCGTGGCGAGAGAACAGAGACTACTTGACGAGCTTCCAGCCCGACCTCTCAGACGTCGTGGAGTACCTGGTGCACTTGCAACTCTATCTGGACCCCAGAATGCAGAGTGACTTTCACCTGGAACTGGAGAGCAGTCTGGCGGCGGAGTCGGTCGACTGGCGGCAGCTTGCCGGAGATGAGTCGGCGGCCCACAATATTCCCGGTCTCATCTCGAAGCTCGACCTGAGTTTTCGGCAGCTGGGGATCTTGGCCAGTTATGCTGATCTGACGACGCCCGACGTCGGACGGCTGGGCTGGTCGGTTGTCCAGGTACTCGCACCGGGACTGTATTCGAATTCTTCAGCGGGTCTCCCTTTTCTCGGCGGGGACAGGCTCCAAAAGAGATTGGCGGAGCGAGGGGATTTCACTCGGCGAATTCCGTTGCCTCACTAAAGCCTGATGCGCCAGAAGGAGGGGCCGGTTCGGGTCGTCCCAGGGAGAAGATATGGCTTGGGAAGCTGCCTGAGGGCAAGCCGAGCAGCCGATGAAGGGAAAGATCGCTGAAACCAGTGATGCAGCAGCCGCCTAAGCCCAACGCGGTGGTCACCAGGTATTGGGTCTGAGCCATGATTCCGGAATCGATGTGCAGGGTCCGGTAATGCCGTGCCGAATACTTCCGCATCGTAGCTGCCATATCGGCTACCACGATCACCAACGCTGGATAACTAGCAAATTCCGCTTGGACAAGCCCATCCTGTAGCTGCTTCTGCACATCGGGTCGGTGCAGATCGACCAGGGCGTGCTCGGCTTTGAGGTATCTGAAGAGGCCTGGACCGATGCTCAGCGAATCCTCTGTGGCTCTGGTGAGTGCGAGATAGCAACTCAAAGACGGTAGATTACCGGCGCTCGGAGCGTAGCTGTGAGGGGCTTCTTCCTCGCGGTGAGTGAAGCTGGTTTGAAATCCGGCGGTCCAGCCCAGGAAATCCGCCAGATCTTGGTTCTTCAGCCCGGTGATTGGCCTCCCGTACCAAGAGCGTCGCAGGGTGAGGGCTCTGCCGAGCGAGATCGGCAAAGTCCCTCTTGGCAGGGGCAGAGGGATGGGTTCTTCGGAGCCTTGGGCAGGCTGAGGGCCGTTGCTGAAAGCTGAGCCCTGCCCTGAGAGGGCGGAGTGAATAACCTGGGCGGTTCTGAGTCGCTGATTCAGTAGCTCTTTTTCACTGTCCATGGTGGTGATCGGCTCAGAACAATTCCGGGTACAGCTGTTTAGCGACCCCGGGGACCGCTTTGGGGGAGGCAAGAGCGCCACCGAAAGCGGACTGCTGGATGGCGACCACTCTATTTTTCTTGACCGCGGTAAGAGAGCTTAAGCGTTCGGAGATAAATTTCTCGGAGGCATCCTTGCTGTCTTGCTGTTGATAGACGAAGACCAGGAACTCAGGGTCTTTCTGTGCAATGTACTCCGCTGAGGTTTGCGCGTAGACCTTTCCGTTTTCCACGATGCCGGGGTCGATGACATTATCAGCTCCTGCCTGTTTGAGTACTTCTTCGTACATCGCACCGGAGTGGGTGTACAGATTCGAGCCTTGAAGAGTGATGATCAGTACCTTCCGGCGAGGTTTGCCTTTGATCACCACCTGGGTTTCAGCGACCTTGTTCCGCAGCGTGGCAATGAGTTCCTCGGCCTTGGCCTGCTGTCCGAGAATCCGTCCGACGTCGGAGATGTCCTGATAAGCGTGTTCAAGGCTCGTCTTAGTCTGGGTTTGCTCCCAGAGGGCCTGACTCACGTACACCGGGACCTTCTGGTGCTCGAGATCGCTGATGGTCAGAAGCTTCTTTCCGTCAAAGTGGTATTCCTGCTCGCTGATCACGAAATCAGGGGCGACGGATAGTAAGGATTCGGTGGTCATCTCATTGGGCGAAAGACGCGGAATTTTTGATGCTCGGTCTGCATACTCGGGGTCATTGACCGAATAACTGGTTCCAGCTTGTCCGACCAGCTGGTCCGCCGCGCCGAGCGCTATCACGAGGTCAGTCATCGACGGATAGCAGGAGACGATTCGCTGCGGAAGTGACGTGACGGTGAGGGTTCGTCCGCTGTTCTGCAAGGTCACTGGCGTGAAGCTCGCTCCTTGACTTGCCGTGTTCTGGGGACTGGCAGTGCCGCACGCGCTGAGGCAGAGCAGGGCGGCTCCGCCGAGCAGGAAATTTCGGCGATTGAAGCCGGAAGTATGGGGCATTTCACGGTACTTTCTGTTCATAGGGTTGAGGGGGCAGGAGCCTCGGTTGTTTTAGCGAAGTGGTGAGTAGAGCAGGTTGACCGATCCGGTCATCGGGTTGATTACCTGATGCGTCCTTACCTGGAAGAACTTCTCGACGTTATCGGTGCTGAAGACCTCTTCTGGCGGGCCGAAGGCTGAGATCCGTGAATTGTCCAGGATGCCAATGGCCTGACAGTACCGGGCCGCGATATTCAGCTCATGGAGTGCGGTCAGCGTGGTGATCCCGAGAGATTCCACGACTTCCATAACTTCCAGCTGAGTGCGAATGTCCAGGTGGTTGGTTGGCTCGTCGAGAATCAGGATTCTCGGTTCTTGAGCTAGTGCGCGGGCGAGTAACGTTTTTTGCCGCTCGCCGCCGGAGAGTGCCGAATAGTCACGGTGGGCCAAATGGCGGACTCCCACGGAATCGAGTGCCTGATCGACGACGTCGTTATCGTAGGAGCGCAATTTAGAGAAACTCCCATGGTGCGGGAATCGTCCTAAGGCCACCACCTCGCGGACGGTGAAACCAGGTAACGGTTCGTCGTTCTGCGGCAGGACCGCAATGATCCGAGCAGCTTCAGAGCAGTTTGTGTCGCCCCACAAATCGATGCCGTCGATGAGGATGCGACCTCTCGCCGGGGGTCTATAGCGGTAGGCTGCACGCAGAATAGTCGATTTCCCCGCACCGTTCGCTCCGATCAGCCCAGTGATCCTCCCTGAGCTCGCAGTGAGATCTAGCTCTTCGACGATCTGTTGATGGCCGACTTGAAGTGTTATTCCATCGAAGACGAGTTCCATCAGATGCCTCCTTGGTGCTGTGACTCTCGCCGGAGCAGCCAAAGTAAGAACGGCACTCCGAGCGCCGCTGTCAGAATGCCCAAGGGGAGTTCCTGAGGGCGTTGTATAGTTCGTGACAGTACGTCGACGATTTCCAGGTAGCCGGCTCCCAGGAGAAGCGTCGTTGGGATCAGGCGGCGGTGTGTGGGCCCTACCAATAGGCGGGCTAGGTGCGGAATCATCAAGCCAACGAAGCCAACGCCGCCGGCAAGAGCCACTACGATTCCGCACAATAAGGAAGCGATTACCAGCATTTCTGTTCTCACCGCGTTGACCCGTAACCCCAGGGAACTCGCGGATTCATCGCTCAGGAGCAAGAGGTCCATCCGGCGGTGGCGCAACAAAAGCCAGCCGAAGATCAAACCGATCGCCAGGGCTGGGAGCAGCAGAGTATCCCAGCGGGCTCCCGCTAAGGAACCCAAGAGCCAGAAGATCATCGTGTTGAGTTTGTCGGAGGACGCGGAATACTGAACGTAGCTGGTAATCGCCGTGCCCAGATATCCTACTGAGACTCCGGCAAGGATGAGGCGCAACGGAACCATTTTGCCTTTGCTTTTGCTGAGCAGCAAGGTGATCGAGGTTGCCAGCAAGGCTCCAACGAAAGCCGCTGCTGGCCCCACTGCCGCCGCCAAAGCTGCGGGGAAAAAGCCGATCACTAGGACATTCACCGCGGAGGCACCCGAGGTGACGCCGAGGATATAAGGATCGGCCATTGGATTGCGCACCGCGGATTGCAAGACCAGCCCTGCTAATGAGAGGGCGCTACCGACAAGCAATGCGAGGATCACTCGGGGAACCCGGGATTCCCAGATGACATATCCGAGTGCATCACTTGAGCCAGGTTGCCCGCTGAGGTGTTGCTGGAAGACTTCTAGGATCTGGGGCCAACTGATTGATGCTGCACCGGCGAAGAGTCCGATACAAACTGCCGCGATGGCGATCAGTACTAGCCCCATGAGGAGTGCTGTGAAACGCCCTCTGCTGTGAAACGGCGCAGTGCTTCTAGGCTTCCTGGAGGGTTTCTGGTGACCGAGCTCCAAGGTGTGGCTGGAACTCGGACTTGGCTTCTGGCTCCTGAGCATTTAATTAGTTTAGACTACTGAGAATGATTCTCATTATTAATCGGTTGTTCAAGTCTCTCAAACAGCCGGGATTGGGACCGGATTACCGGAGAGCCCTGATCGCGAGGGCCGTCTCGTGGACCGGTTCTGCTCTGACGCTCGTCGCCTTGCCAGTACTCGTCTTCGAGCTCACCCAGAGCGCAGCGTGGACTGCTACCTTGACCATTGTCGAAACCGCTCCCTATCTGTTCTTCGGGATAGCCGCCGGTGTGTTTGCCGATAGAACTTCCAGGAAATGGATGATGATTTGGTGCGCTGCGGTTGCGGCCCTCTGTACGGGCATCGTGCCATTTGCCTGGTATGTCGGCTGGTTGAGCCTGCCCCTCTTGCTGATCGTTGCTCTATGCTCCGGGATTGCCCTGGTCTTCTTCGATGCGGCGGTGTTCGGTCTGATCCCTTCGCTTGTCGAGAAGGAAAACATTCCGCAAGCCACCGCCAGCGCAATGAGCTGGTCGACCCTGATCAGGCTGATCGGGCCGATGCTCGGAGGTTTCCTGCTGACGATAATGCCTCCGGCTGGGCTGCTTGCCCTCGATGCCGTGAGTTTTGCGGTTGCCGCATTGTTACTGCTGGGTGTCAGCGAAAGTTTAACGCCGGTGAGGAACCAGGCGGTCACGTGGTTCTCAGATCTTGGCAAAGGGTTAAAGTTTCTTTGGAAGCACTCCTTGGTGAGGTTTCTCACCATACTGGGTGCCGCCAATAGTCTGATCGGTGGCGTAGTCACGGCCTTGCTGGTGCCGCAGGCGGTTAATACCTATGCGGTTTCCAGCAGTGGAGGCTGGATGGGGTTTTTCTTCGCAGCCCTGAGCGTCGGGGCTTTGCTGAGCAGCGTCATCCTGCCCAGGCTTAAAGCTTCGCCTTCGGGATATTTCTTCTGGGGGATGCTGGTCTCCGCTGCGGGAATTCTGCTCTGGGCGCTCTCCTCAGAGCCGGTTCTGGGCCTGATTGGTCTGGCGGTTTATCAGGGTGGAAGTAGCTTGGTCATCCTGAACGGTATTAGCGTTCGTACTCAGGCGACCCCTTTGCAGATGCAGGGACGGATCAACAGTGTTGCCCGAACCGTTGCCTGGGGTGGACAACCACTCGGCGCGGCACTCGTCGTCATTTTCGTTAAACCCGAGGTATCTCTGCTGCTCATCGTGGCTTCGGTCGCCGCGGTTCTCACCGCGCTCATCGGTGGGTACCTCCTGCATCGCCTTTCCAAGCGAGATGAGATGATGACGGAGTAGGAACCAAGCCGAAAGCTAGGAGATGACGCCGTCCACCAGAGCCTTGGCGGCCTCCTGGACTTCTTTCAAGTGCTCCGCACCTTTGAAGGACTCCGCATAGATCTTGTAGACATCTTCAGTGCCGGAAGGCCGGGCCGCGAACCAGGCGTTCTCGGTGGTGACCTTGAGCCCGCCGATCGGGGCACCGTTCCCCGGCGCTTCGGTGAGCTTGGCGGTGATCGGTTCACCGGCGAGTTCCGTGGCGCTCACATCGGCGGCTGAGAGCTTGGCCAAGACCGCTTTCTGCTCACGGCTGGCGGCGGCATCGATCCGGGCGTAGGCCGGGGCGCCGAACTTCTCGGTCAGGCCCAGGTAGTGCTGAGAGGGGGTGGAACCGGTGACCGCGGTGATCTCCGAGGCCAGCAGGGCGAGCAGAATACCGTCCTTGTCCGTCGTCCAGACCTTGCCGTTACGCCGCACAAAGGACGCCCCGGCGGACTCCTCGCCACCGAAGACCCCCTGGCCGGAAAGCAAACCGGGGACGAACCATTTGAAACCGACGGGGACTTCAACCAGCTCGCGTCCCAGGTCCGCGGCCACCCGGTCGATGATCGAGGAGGACACCAAGGTCTTGCCGACACTGGCTTGGCCCGGCCACTCCGGGCGGTGAGTATAGAGGTACTGAATTGCCACTGCGAGGTAGTGATTCGGGTTCATCAGCCCTGCGTCTGGGGTGACGATGCCGTGCCGGTCGGAGTCCGCGTCATTGCCGGTGGCGATGTCGTAGTTGGCCGCCTGAGCGATCAGCGAGGCCATCGCGTAGGGCGAGGAGCAGTCCATCCGGATCTTCTCGTCCCAATCCAGGGTCATAAAGGCCCACTGCGGATCGATGGTCGGGTTCACCACGGTGAGGTCCAGATTGTGACGTTCGCCGATCTCGCCCCAGTAGTCCACCGACGCGCCGCCCATCGGGTCGGCTCCGATCCGCACACCGGCGCTGCGAATCGCCTCGAGATCGAGGATCTCGGGAAGGGCGTCCACATAGCTGGAGAGGAAGTCGAAGCTGCCGGCGTGCTGCAGAGCCTCGGTCAGACTAACCCGGCGGACGCCGTCCAAACGGTTCTCCAGCAGTTCGTTCGCCCGGTCGGCGATCCAGCCGGTGGCATCGCTGTCCGCCGGCCCGCCGTGCGGCGGGTTGTACTTGAAGCCGCCGTCGCCCGGGGGGTTGTGCGAGGGCGTCACCACGATGCCGTCCGCCTGGTCAGAATGGCTCTCGGAGCCGTGGTTGTAGCTCAGGATCGCGTGGCTCAGCGCGGGAGTCGGGGTGAAACCGTGGCGGGCGTCGATCAGCACGGTCACACCGTTACCGGCCAGCACCTCAAGGGCAGTGTTCTGAGCGGGTTCCGATAGCGCGTGGGTGTCTTTGGCCAGGAAGAGCGGGCCGTCAGTACCCTGTGCTCGGCGATATTCCACAATGGCCTGAGTGGTGGCGGCGATGTGATTCTCATTGAAAGAGGTCTTCAGGCTGCTGCCTCGATGGCCCGAGGTGCCGAAGACTACGCGCTGATCGGGGTTGGCCGGATCGGGCTTCAAATCGTAGTACGCATCGAGAAGCGCGGTGAGGTCGACTAGATCGCTGGGGAGGGCTACGGTACCCGCTCGGTTCGCCATATCCCTAGCATGCCAGAGTGCTCTTCCGGAGAACAGCGATCAGCAGAAGAAGCGTATTGCGGCCTAGCATTGACGCCAAGATCGTCAGTGTTCAGTGTTCAGTGTTCAGCGTTGAATACCGGAAACCCGAGCGGTACCGTGTTAGGAGACCTTTTCCGGCACGGGTGCGACAACCGCCGGGTGTTTCAGAATCCAGTCGATCAGCACTTGCTCCAGTAGCCGCGGCACGTCGGTCAGCACGGAGTGGCCGATCCCCGGGAAGATCACGGTTTTCACGTCGCTGACGAGTTCCCTGACTCTGGGCTCCTGTTCCACCAGGATGAATTCACTGCCGTAGACCGCCAAAAGCGGAACTTTCAGATCCTTGATAGCGTCGTCGGCAACCAGCTGCCCTTGCGGGAGCTCTTCGAAGAACTTTGTCTCCTTGGCCATCCTGCGCGCGATCTTCAGCATTTTGGCGCCTGCCAGCCCGTAAGCGGCGATAGCCCGCGCCATCGCATCGGCCTTGTGCATCTCCGCGTCACCTTGCCGGAAAGAGTCCGCCATAATGTCCGACCAAGCCCGGGTGGGCGGCTCGGCTTCCAAGGAGCCCAGTGAGGCGACCCGTTCGGGGAAACGCAGTGCGAAGGAGTAGGCGATGGTTCCGCCGTAGGAGTTTCCGGCGAGGTGGACCGGCGTCCCGTCGTGAATCAGATCCAACAGTTCGGCCAGATCGTCGACGATGTTCTCCAGCTGGTATCCGCTGACGATCTTTTCGCTCTTCCCGTGCCCGCGGTGGTCGAACATGATGACGTCGATGCCCGCTGCGGCGATCGCGGGGGCGATGGTCAGATAGTAGCTGGCCAGATTGTCGATGATGATGCCGTGGATCAGCACCAGGGTCTCCCTCGGGACGTCCGGACCGCGATCGGTGGCCCGGAGGATCTCGTAGTTCAGCTTGAGTCCATTGACGATGGCGATGGTCATCTTAGATTCCTGTCCGAAGGCTGCTCTTTTGAGCTGAGATGGGGTCCTGCGCCAGCACGCCTTCAATTGCGTCGACGGCCGCCGTCACTCCACCTGCGCCGCGCAGCGCGGCGGCATAGGGCTTGGTCGCTTCGCGGAAGGTCGGCTCTTCGAGGACGCGCTGAGTGGCCGCTGCGATCTGAGCCGAGGTGGCCCGGGAGAAACGCACCGCGACGCCGACGCCGTACTCCTCAGTCTTCTCCGCGATCAGCGGCTGGTCGTCCCGGATGCCCGCCACGACCATCGGCACACCGTGCCAGAGGGCTTCGCACACGCTGTTGTAACCACCGTGGTTGATAAAGGCGGCGACGTGGGCGAGCAATTGCTGCTGTGGGACGTGCGGCGCCACCAGCAGGTTCGGGTCGCTCAGCTCAGCCAGCGCATTATTCGGGTCGGCGATGATGGTCCGGTACCCCGCCTCGAGCAAGCCCTCTGCGGCGGCCCGGAGGAAGCGGTCCCCGGCACCGATATTGGTTGTGCCGAGCGCGACCAGCACGGTGGGTCCCGATTCCTGGGCCCAGCGCAGAATCTTTTCATTTTCGGCGATCACCGCGGCGGACGCCGAGGGCGGGCGAAAGACAGGGCCGACGAATTCGATGGGCGAGCCGATCTCGCTGCGTGCGCCGAAGAGCTCGCCGATGCCGAAAGCCACCGTGAGAGCGGGGGAGAACAGCGGATCGTGGCTTGCTTCCGGGTCGCCGATCCGCTCTCGCAGCCCGGCGAAAAGCTGATTGCGCCACTCCAGGACCTTGGGCAGCCTGCCGACCGGATTGATCAACTCGATCATGGTGGTGGCCGAGGTCACCCACGGTATGCCGAGCCGCTCAGCGAGCATTGACCCGGCGAGCGCCTGTTGATCGACGAAGAGCAGATCCGGGTTGAAATCCCGCACAGCACCTTCTAGGTCTGCGGCCGAACCGTCGGCGAGCGGCACGAAGACGTCCTCCCAGAGGAACTTGAGTGCACCGGGGCCCATTAACGTGGCCGGCCGCTCCGGCGGGCCGCTGTCTTCCCAGCCGGTCCGGCAATCGTAAAACTTAGCTCTGGCTGACAGGAAGAGAGAGTGGAATTTGGCCACGCCGGCCCAGGCGACTTCGTGGCCACGGAGTTCGAGCTCCTCGGCGATGGCGAGCGGCGGGCTGCTATGGCCCACCAGGGGTGGCACGACTATCAGGATTCTCATCAATGGCCGATCGGATCGAAGGTTCAGGGGTTGGTGCTCAGCGCGGTCTGCTTCGCTGCTTCTGGACTCTCGGCGAGGCGGCCGGTCACATAGTCGACGAGCTGGCCGACCCGCATATTGATGATCTCGTCGAGGTCCAGAGCGCCGAGGAACTCCGCGAAGTTGATCGTGTCCCCGTAGCTTTCGCGCAGCTTGCCGCCCAGAGTGACCAGGTCGATGCTCTCCAGTTCGAGATCTTCTTGGAAGAGGGTCTCCCTGGTTACCTCTGTCTCGTCCAGACCGTACTCTTCGAGGATTTCATCGAGGATTCGAGTGATTTTGGCGAGCACCGCTTCCTCGGAGGGCGCCGTGCCGGGCAGGTTGATAGTCATCTGTTGTCCTTTCAGGAGACTGTCGGGTCTGAAATTTCGGGGTCTAAATCTGGGGTTTTTGAATTTTGGCGGTCCGGAAGGGGGCCGCCGAGAGTCCAAGCCACCACATAGCTGCGGTCCGGTAGCTTTTCGGGGTTCTGAATGGTCTTGACCTGGACGGCGTAGCGGCACTGGCCGACTTCGACGTCGAGACGGTAGTCCGAGTCGTCACCGCCCTGGCTGACCGCGACGACTTCGATCTGTCGCGGGCGGCCCGCCAAGCCGGTGCCGAGAGCCTTTCCGACCGCTTCTTTGGCGGACCAAAAGCGGGTGAACCAGGCTCGGGCCTCAAACACATCCGCCCCAGCGGCAGCGCGGAGCCGGTCGAGCAAGCCCTGCTCGGCCTCACCGAAAACGACCGCCTCGAGTGAACCGGTGCGCTCTTCGATCGACTCGATATCGATGCCGACCGGGTGTTCCGGCCCCGGGGCGGCGATCGCGACGCCGATATCGTGGCTGTGCGCGATGGACACCGCCAGCTCGGGCAAGCTCGCTCCGTGGACGCCAGCCACGAAGGGCTGGCCGCTGTCCAGGTGGCCGATTCCGACTTCGGCCGGGAAAATCGGCCGATCAGGTTCGGACCGCCAGATCTGCAGCCGCACGGCGTCCTTCGCCGCGATCTTACCGAGCAGGCGTTGACGTCGGCCGCGCGGCGGACTGCCCTGGTGCTCCAGCCTCTCGGCCCTGCCCAGGTACTTGCGCATGGTCAGATCGCGGGAAGCCAGGTCCGGCCAATAGTCGGGCATCAGAACCCAGCCACCGGGCTGCGGATGAGCGAAGGCGTGGTGCTCGATCGCCTGGTCCATCTGACGGATATTAGGCGCACTGTCGAAACGGCGGTCCTGCCAGCCGATGATCTCGCACCACACTGTGCCGTTGTGCAGCAACTGGCCGTCCGCCTGGAAGAAAGTGTCGTTGACCTCGGTCACTCGCATCAGGCATTCCACGCTCTCTCCCGGGGCCGGGTCAGGACCGAAGAACCTGAGCGTCTGCATGCCCGCCGGGAACACCGTGGCGCGTTCTTCGAATCTGGACATCAGCCAGTAGCCCGCCAGCTGACCAATATTGTCCATCAGCGAACCCTTGGCGGCTTTGGCCAGAATGGTCCCTCGGATGTGGCTGTCGCTGACCCCGTGGACGCCGATGATCCCCTGGTACTGCGGGCCGTGGAACATCCAGTGCTCGGTGTAGATCTCCGAGGCGTCCTTGACCGTTGGGGCTTCCTCCAGAGCTGGATCGACCCGCCAGATTTCCGCCGTTGAGCTGCCGTACTCCGCGCCGAGCTCTACGGTGCAATGCGAAAAGTTTCCGAAGGAGACCGCGAGCCGCGTCTCGTCGATCCAGCGGGCGGTCAAGACCGCCTCGGAGGTTTCACTCAGGTCCACCCACTGATTGAAGCGGACCGAATGCACCGCGATGGCGCGGGCTCCGGTGGATTCTTCCGCGAAGTCCATCATCAACCTGATGATCGTGGTGCCGGGCATTACCGGGAATCGATCGATAGCCTCGGGCCAGTCGTCGCGTTGCCGGAAAAAGCTGTGATCGGCCAGATGCGGCATCGCTTCGAGTGAGATCTCAATCCTCCGGGAGGGGATCTCGGGCATCAGCTGCGGCAGCGGAGTTCCGCCGTCCGACATAGCGGCCGCCCCGCTTGCCCACGATGGCGGGGGGACCAGCCCGCTCGGATCGAGGGGGCCGTTCGGATCGAGCGGCGCGGGCAGGCTCGCTGAGGCTTGTAACACCGAGGTGACTAGAGCCTCGGTCTCGCCTAGGAACGCTTCGAGTTCGCTGGCCACCGCGGGCGACAGGGTTCCAGTGGCGAAGCTGCGCGGGCTGGCCGTGCTCGAGTCGGCCCTGTCGGAGCTGCCCGAGTTGACCCGGTTCAGGCTGACCCGGTTCAACTGCAGAATCCCCTTGGCCTGCTCCGGGTCCAAGAGAATTACCGGCGTCGAGAGGTCCAGACGACTCCGTGGCCCCGAGACGATCTCCGTGCTGGCCAAAGCCGAGGAGGCGTTGAGCTGCTGTGCCTGCGAGTTTTCCTGCGAGGTTGATCGCGAGCCGTGCTGAGTGTCGAGGGCCGCTGCGACGAGGGCCGGGGCGACGCCGAGGAACTCTAAGTCGACGTCCCTGCCACTGGCCCACAGCGCGGTGAGGACCGTGCGCAGCTGATCCAGGCCTCTGTTCTGCGAAGCATTGGCGCTGACCACGAGGTGTTCCTGGCCCTGCAGGGTATCGGTGATCAAACTGCCCAGCTGCCCCGGACCCATCTGGACGAAGACTCTGACCCCGTCAGCGTGCATGTTCTGCACCAGCTCACGGAAGCGGACGTGCTCCAGCAGATGGTTGATGAAGGTTCGCTGGATCTCTTCGGGGTGAGGGCTGAAGAGCTGCGCGGTATTGGCTGACCAGACCGGAATCTTCGCCGGAGCCGCGGTCAGATTGCCGGTCAGATTGTCGAGCTGGCTGAGGAACTCCCGGAACATCGGGGTGTGGAAGCCAGAGGCGAAGGGCAGCACTCGAGAGACGTAGCCCTGCTCTCGAAATCTTTCGACCAGGATCTCCACGGTTTCGAGCGGACCGCAGATCATCGACTGCTGCGGGGCGTTGTCGTGCGACAGCACGGTGTCCGGATAGGGAGCCAACTCGGCCAGCACCGCGGTATGCGGTGCGCCGATCACCGCGAAGGCTAAACCGGGGAAGACCGTCTGAGCCATTCCGGAGTCCTCCAGGAACGAGTCCACCGCGGCGGCGTCGTACATCCCGCCGAGCACCATAGCCGACCACTCGCCCACACTGTGCCCGGCCAGAGCATCAGGGGCCACACCGAGTTCGCCCAGGGCGGCTGCCAGCGTCCGGGACACCTGCAAGACCGCACTCCCTTGCAGGTGCGCGTTCTCGGTGACCTCGCCCTCGGCGGCGGCCCCGCGAATTCCCGGCAGCGTGAAATACGAGATCACATCGTCGATCCGCGGGCTGAACTCCGCCTCCAGCCCGGGGCAGACAAAGGCCAGCGAACCGCGCTTCCCTGACCCGTCGTCGCTGTCTGTGGTGGCTGAAGCCAGGAGCGGTTCAGGCCGGAACCAGATATCGCTGCGGCCGTGCCAGGCCTTACCGCGGGACACCGCTTTGCGGGCGATCGAAAGCTTTTTCGCGGTAGGAGAGACGATGCCCACACGGACCGGACCCTCACCGGGAGCTGAGCCGACGGCGCCGAGCAGCTCTTCATCGCTCGCGGTGAGCCGACGTTCAAGCGCCTCCACCGATTCTGCGGCTAATAACAATACCGGCGCTGCCTCCGGTTCGGGGAGATAGCCGTTCGCCCCGCTCGCCCCGCCTGTCTCGGCGACCGACGGGGAGTGGGCTGCCGCGCTCTGAACCGGAGAAGTTGCCGAGATCTGAACGGCTTGCCGGTCCGCGTCGAAGAGCACTTCGCCAATCGAGATCGGCACTGCGGCCTGCCCCGGCACCTGTTCCAGCAGCACATGCGCGTTGATCCCGCCGAAGCCGAAGGCGTTCACCCCGGCCCGGCGCAGCGGCTGCCGAGGGTCTGAACTCCACTCCGCGGCGTGTGTCACCGGTTCGAAGCGGGTTCCAGCCAGCGCCGGATGCGCTTCGCTGATGCCCAAAGTCGGCGGCAGCACCCCGTGGTAGACAGCGAGTGCCGCCTTGATCAAACCAGCAGCACCAGCCGCTGGCATGGCGTGTCCGATCATCGATTTCACCGATCCGATGCCCGCCTTCGGGCCTTCCGGATCGGTCGGGCCGAACACTTCGCGCAGCGTGCTGAGCTCCGAGGCGTCTCCGGCCGGGGTGCCGGTGCCATGCGCTTCGATCAGGCCCACCGAACCGCCCTGGCGGGGATCCAATCCAGCCCGGTTCCAGGCCGCCCGAATGGCGCGGCTCTGCCCGCCCGGATCGGGGTTCATCAAGCTGGAGGTGCGTCCGTCACTGGCGACTCCGCTGCCGCGGATCGTGGCATAGATCCGGTCCCCGTCTCGGACGGCGTCCGCAAAGCGCTTCAGTGCGAGCACGCCGGTGCCCTCACCGATCAGGATGCCGTCTGAATTCGCGTCGAAAGGCCTGCTGAGCTGTGCCGCGGAGAGCGCTTTGAGCTGGGTGAAGACACTCCACAGCGTCGCGTCGTGAGCGTGGTGGACGCCCCCGGCGAGCATCAGATCGCAACGCTGACTCTGCAACTCCCTGATCGCGTGATCCACCGCCAAAAGCGAGGAAGCGCACGCAGCGTCCAGGGTATAGGCCGGACCGCGCAGATCAAGCCGGTTGGCCACCCTTGAGGCGGCCAGGTTCGGAACCAAACCGATAGCGTTGTCAGGCCGATCGGGGCCGAGCTGATCGATAAAGGCGCTGCGCACTCGCTCCAGGACCTCGGGGCCAAGCTCGGGCAGCAGCTGACCCAGCGTGGTCGCCAACTGGCCCGCGGTGCTCACCCGTTGACTGAGCCGAGACGCCCCGGGGGCTATGTACCCGCCGCGCCCCAGAACGACGCCGATCCGGGAGCGGTCCACACCGTCGAGCAACTCACCGGACAAACCGGCGTCGGCCAAAGCGGCTGCGGCCAGTTCCAGCGCGATCAGCTGATCCGGCTCGGTGCCTTCGACCGAGTTCGGCATAATCCCGAACCGAGCCACCGAGACCTCCGGGGAGTCATCGATGAAACCACCGCGTCGGCAGTAGAACCGGTCGGAGCTGGCCGGTTCGTTGGCGGCCTCCGGGTGGTAAAGCGCCGGGTCCCAGCGACTTCCGGGGGCATCGGTGATCGCGTCGACGCCGCCGAACAGATTGTCCCGATACTCACCGAGATTCTTGGCTCCGGGGAACATCGCCGCCATACCGACCACCGCGATCGGCATCTGCTGGGGCTCGATCACTGGATCGGATCCCTTCGGTTCGGCAGCCAAGCTCACCACCCCGAGGCGGTGTAGACGACGGCGTTCACATCACGCTCGCCCCAGGCCAGTTCTTTGAGCAGGGCATGGGTGCCCGCCTCCGGATCGATCAACTTAATGCCGCGGCGGATGTAGTCGCGGCCCAGCTCGTGGCTGACCATTCCCGGGTTGTGGCCCGAGGGCGCCCAGGGCCCCCAGTGCACGGTCACCGCGCGCTTCCCGGTGCGCAGCGACCAGGCGGTGCCCATCGCTTCCAGGGCGTCGTTCGCCGCCGCGTAGTCGCTCTGCCCGCGGTTGCCCAGGGCGGCCGCGATACTGCCGAAGAAGACCACGAAACTGGGGCAGACCGGCAGCGAGTCCACCACCTCCAGGATGGTTGCCGCTCCGTCGACTTTGGTGCTGTACACCCGACGGAACGAAGCGGGGTCTTTGTCGATCACGAGTTTGTCCTCGATCACCCCCGCCGCGTAGACCACACCGTCGATCCGTCCATAGCGTTGCTGCACCGAGGTAATGGCTGCGCGGACCGCACCGGCATCTCGAACATCCAGCGATTGATACTCCACCGTGCTACCGGCCAACCGCAGGGATTCCATCGTAGAATTCACTTCGCGGCGGGCCAAGATCTCACTGGCCTCACGATCCACCGAGGCCGGAGTGGCTCCTGGCCGGGTGGCCAAGATCTGGCGCAGTTCGGCTCGGTCAGCGGCTACCGCGGTATCGGGTGACTCGGGGTCGCTGGAAAGAGCGGTCCTGCCGAAGAGCTCAATTCTGCAGCGACTCGTTGAAGCTAAGGTCGCGGCGAATTTCGCGGTGATTCCGCGGGCTCCACCGATCAGGATCACGACGGCGTCCCGGTCGAGCTGGAGCGCTTCGGCTTCGGCGGCACCGTCTCCGGCAGGGCCTGCACCGGTGGCTCCCAATAGGCCGAGATCGCTGCTGGCCAGTTCCAGCCCACTGCGCTCGCCATTGAAGAGATCCACAATCGGTTCAAGCGCGGTATCGGTGAGCTCGGCGATCAAGGCCGCAGCTACCGCGTCGGCGGGCTTGGTCGGTTCGAGATCAACCAGACGCACCAGCGTCTCCGGGTACTCGCGGGCCAAGCTGCGGAACAGCCCGCGCAACCCGATGGTCCGCTCGGCGCTGCGATGTCCATTGGAAGTGCTCGGTCGGGCGGCCAGCAGATAGCGCGGCGCCAGAGCCACAGCTGCTTTGAACAGCGGGAAGACATCCGGCACGCTCGCGGTCTCCGGGTTGTCCAGCGGATCGAGGTAGAGCACACCGTGGAAGCTGGCCTGAGGAGCGCTGAGCACTGCCAACGCGGCTGAAGCGTCGATCGCCTGTGCACTGGCTCCTAGAGCATTTGCCGCAGCCACCGCGTTCGCGGTGATCTCTCCCGAGCCGATGACCAGCAGGTTGGCCCCTTCGAGCGCGCCGGGCGCGGGGGAAGGGATCTCCAACCGGGTCTTGCGGAAGATCAACCGCTCCGGAGTATGACCTGCAATATCGTGGTGACCAGCGGTGGGAGCCGGGGCCGATGAGGTCGGCTGAAGCGGATCCGCAGCGGTGCTGGCGGTGCCTGAGCCAGGTCCGTTGAGCGCCGTCAATAGCCAGTCTGCGATGGCTCCGGTGGTGCGCGCTTTGGAGAGCTCCTCTAATTGCGTGCCATCCAAGGCCTGGCCGGCTTGCCCATCGAAGCGGGCAGCGAGTTCTCCGGCGATTTCGGTGCGTTTGATGGAGTCGATGCTCAGATCGGCTTCCAGGTCCAGATCGGGTTCGATCATCTCCGCCGGGTAACCGGTACGCGCACTGATGATCTCAACCACCGCGGCTAAGATCTCTGCCGCGCCCAAGATTGGCGCCGTTCCTGATTCCGAGGTATCGGCCGCGATCGCTGGGCCGTTCGAAACGGCGGGCAGCGTCGCTGCGCTGCCAAGCCGCGCCGAGAGCCAGTCTGCGATGGCTCCCGTGGTGCGCGCTTTGGAGAGCTCTTCGAGTTGTGAGTCGTCCAGAGCTATCGCGGATCCGCTACCGGCCAGTTTGCTGGCGAGTTCTCCGGCGATTTCGGTGCGTTTGATGGAGTCGATGCTCAGATCGGCTTCCAGGTCCAGATCGGGTTCGATCATCTCCGCCGGGTAACCGGTACGCGCACTGATGATCTCAACCACCGCGCTGAGGATCGCGGCTGGGGTCAATCGCACAGCCGCCTCTTGCTGTGCGGTCTCTTGTTGCACCGCTAAGCCCTGGTGGGATGCATCGGGCAGTGAAGTGGTGTGAACCGGACTTTGCAGCAGGGTCCTGGTGGCTCCAGAAGTGCTGGGATATCCGGATTCGGCCGACGGCCGGCTTGCTGTCCCGGAGCCTACCGGTGCGCTCGCCAGAGGCACTGCGGGGTAACTCTGGGACGCAATCGAAGGCACTGCCGGACCGGAGGAGGCGGTTCCCAAGTAGCCGAGCAGCACATCACGCTGAGCGGCGACCATCTCTCGGCTGGTCCTGAGAAACTCCGTGACGAGGGCGTCGCGCTCGTTGCCTGGCTGCTGAGTTTGCTGCACTACAGTGACCTCCTGAAGACGTCGGGCGGGGGTGAGAGCACCGGGCAGAATCTTGCGGTCCCGGGTTTTTATGGTGACTCCGTTGACTGTCCAAGCTGGAGTCACTGGAATGACTGAACCATCGATGGTCTGGATGCTGCGACCTCGGTAAAGCCATTCCGTGCTGAGCGAAGTTCCTCTGGTCGCCAGCGTTGCCAGCGCGATGAGCAACTCACGAATGCTGCCATGAGAACTGGGCGCCAGCGGCACTACGGTGTGCGGGCGGTTCCCGAGGATCGCGGTGACGAGCTTGGACAGCACTTGTCCGGGCCCGACTTCGACGAAGGTGCGGGCACCGGCTGCGTACATCGATTCGATCTGTTCGACGAAGTGCACCGGAGCGGTCACCTGAGCGGCGAGCTCAGCGCGGATCGCTTCAGTTTCGGTCGGATACGGCGTTGCGGTGCGGTTGCTCCACACCGGGATCTCGGCCTCCTGCAGCGGTACACCGGTCAAAGCCTCGGCGAAGTTCGCTGAAGCCTGGGCGATCACCGGGCTGTGGAAAGCGCACGCCACCGGGAAGGTCTTGACGCTCAGTCCGGCCTCGCGCAATTTCTCGACGGCGGTTTCAATCGCCAGGCTGGCTCCGGAGATCACCGTCTGGGTCGGGGAGTTCCGGTTTGCCAGGGTGACGCTGCCAGCCAGTCCGGCCCTCTCCAGGGCGGTCTCGATCTCCGCGGCGGAAGCGGAGATCGCCGCCATCTTCCCGGGCTCTTCACCAATCGCGGCAACAACTGCTTCGGCTCTGGCGGTGCTGAGCGCGATCAGGGTCTGCGCGTCGATCACCCCGGCCGCTGCCAGGGCCGCCAACTCGCCGTAGCTGTGCCCGGCGGCGAACTCCGGGCGGATATCGCTCTTCGCCAGCAGCTTGCCCAGGGCCAGTGCAGCGAGCCCTAGCACGGGCTGAGCCACCGTGGTATCGGTGATCCGGGCCAGCTGTTCCGCGGTTGACTCAGCGTCGAAAGCGGCTGGCGGAAGCATCGTCTCCAGCCATTCACCGCCCAGCGCCAGAGTCTCGTGCAGCTCCGGGAAGGCCACGAAAAGCTCCTTGAGCATGCCCGGTTTTTGGCTGCCCTGGCCGGGGTACAAGAAGGCGAGGGAACCGGTTTCGGCCGCTGCGACCGCGCTGAACAGCCCGGCAGCCGGATCGTGCTCACCCTGGGCCGCACGGGCCAGCAGCAGGCTGAGTTCATCGATGTCCCGGGCGACCACGGCGATCGAGACGGGTTTACTGCTGCTCGCCGCGTTCAGTGAATTGCTAGCCGCCAGATCACGGAGTTTCCAGGGCCGCCCGTGGTCGTTTCCGAGTGAGACCAGGGCCCCGAGTTCCTTGACTAACCGAATGGCATCGGTGGAATCCCCGCGGAAGAGGAAAAGCTCGGCGGGCCATTCGTCCAGGCTGTGCCGTTGCGGAGCGGAGACTTTATGTCCGCTGAGCACTACGTGGAAGTTGGTGCCGCCGAAGCCGAAACCGCTCACTCCGGCGAACCGCTCATTCAGCGGCACCGGCCACGGAGCGGCCTCTCGGTTGAAGACGAAAGGACTCTTGCCCTGTTCCCAGGCAGCACTGGGAGTCTTGATATGCAGGGTCGGTGGTTTGACGCCGTTGTAGATGGCCAGAGAGACCTTGATCATGCTGGCGATTCCGGCGGCGCATTTAGTGTGACCGATCTGGGATTTGACCGAGCCGATGGCCGCATTGGCCGCCGGAACCCCGGCTTCCAGGAAGACTTTGGTCAGCATCGACAGCTCGGTGCGGTCGCCGACCACGGTGCCGGTGCCGTGCGCTTCGACCAGGCCAACGCGGGAGGGCTCGACCCGAGCGTTGCGGTAAGCGCGTTCCAGTGCTGAGCGCTGGCCTTCCGGGCGGGGCGCGGTCAATCCGAGCGATTTTCCATCGCTGGAACTACCGATGCCGCGGATCACCGAGTAAATCCGGTCGCCGTCTCGCTCAGCATCGGCGAGCCGTTTGAGCACTAGGCAGCCGACTCCTTCACCGAGCGCGATACCGTCGGAGTTCCTATCGAACGCCCGCGAGCGGCCAGTGGGGCTGAGCGCTGTCACCGAGGCGAAGAGCAAATAGTCGTTGATGGTGTTATGCAGGTCGACGCCGCCGCAGAGCACGATATTGCTGGTGCCTTGAGCGAGTTCTTTGCACGCGACATCCAGGGCGGCGAGTGAAGAAGCGCAGGCCGCATCGACCGTGTAGTTCGCGCCGCCTAAATCCAGCCGGCTCGCGATTCGCCCCGCGATAACGTTCGAGAGCATCCCGGGAAACGAGTCTTCGGTGAGTCGGGGAAGCTGCTCCGCCAATTCCGCGGGGATGTTCTCGACATAGTTCGGCAACACGGTCTGCAGCAGGCTGGCATTGGATAGATCGCTGCCGGCTTCCGCTCCGAAGAACACCGAGATCTTGGAGCGATCGACGTCGGAATCGACCTGTGCGTCCTCGAGGGCGCGGCGAGTCACTTCCAGGGCCAGCAGCTGGGCTGGCTCAATGGAGGCCAATGACGCCGGTGGAATGCCGTAACGCAGCGGGTCAAAGGGGATCTCCGGCAGGAATCCGCCCCATTTAGAGGGAGTTCTGATGCCGTTGGAGGTTTCGCGGTCGTAGTACACCGCGGGGTCCCAGCGCTCGGGATCCACTTCGGTGACTCGATCTTCGGCGTTCACGATGGTGGCCCAGAACGCGGCGAGATCCGGACTTCCGGCGAACAGCCCGGCCATTCCGACCACCGCGATGTCCAGTGGGGCAGCGGTGGCCGCTTCATCCTGTTGCTCAGCTTTGCCAACCTCGTGCTCCGCTAAGAACTCTGCGGCCCGGCTGCTCAGCGTGGCGTGCAGTTCGGCGACAGTGGTGACGGCGGAACGCAGTGCCACGACCTCTCCGGCCATGAACATGCCTTCGGAGAGCTGACGGGCTGGATCGACTTCTTGCAGTTCGGAGCCCACGCGTTCAATGCCCTTGCTGGCCAGACGCAGACGGCCCAGATTGAGCGACTCGAGTTCTTGCCAGGCCTCTCGATCCTGAACACCACCGGTTTTCAGTCGGGCCTTGATGGCGAGGAATTCTTCTGTGAAGGGGCTGCTGACACAACGTGTCGCATGGCCCGGGGCCGTCTCCAACATGGCCGTGGAACTGCCGGTCACCACCTGATCTTGGAAAACCCGGCTGATCGCGCCCGAGCTGACGGCTTCAGCGGTGAACAAATAGGCGGTTCCTGCTAGTAGTCCGATCAAAGCCCCCTGAGCAGCCAGCGGCGCAGCCAGGGCGGCGATCATCGCCGCAGAGCGTTCGTCGCTGATCCCACCGGCGAAGTAGACCGTTACCGGATCGCCGTCGAGCGTGGCAATCCGGTCCTCTAAGACGGCCAGCTGGGCCTCCCAGAGCGCGAAGCTATTGCGAGGGCCGATATGCCCGCCGCATTCGGAGCCTTCGAAGATGAAACGGCGCGCGCCAGCGGTGAGGAACTGATCCAGCAGGGCGGGCGAGGGAACATGCAGGAAGGTTTTGATGCCGACCGCTTCCAGGCTCAGCGCCTGGGCGGGTCTGCCACCGGCAATAATCGCGTGGCTGGGGCGGATCTGGTGGACGATGTCGAGCTGCGCTTCTTTGGTCGCATCGTCCGCAAAGCCGAGAATCCCCACACCCCAGGGCTTCTCACCCAACTGCTCACGGGTTCCTTCGAGCATCTTCCTGCTCTGCTCGGCGTTCGAGAGGGCGAGGGCGATAAAAGGCAGCCCCCCAGCCTGGGCGACGGCTGCGGCGAAGGCTGGTTGGTCACTGACTCGGGTCATCGGTCCTTGAGCCAGGCCGAGAGTGGTTCCCATTGCCTGAGCTAGCGGTGAATCCGGCAGCAGTATCGATGGATCGGTGGGTAGTTGGACGGCTTTGCGAAGTCCCTTGACGGTTGCCGGAATCGTTCCCCAGAGGTCTTTGAAGCGAGCAGCTAAGAAGCCGTCTTGGCCGATCGGAACGAGCTGCTTGCTCAGATCGGCGCTGCCCAAACCCGCCGGCAAGGGGAGGTCTTCAGCCGGTTTTTCTCGCCCGGGCCCGCGGCGACGCAGTACCCGGTAGCCATCGACCACTGTGGTCTCGGAGCCGTCCATGCCCGATAGCACGCTGCTGAGCTCCGCGGAGGTCCCTGCTTCTTCTAAGAGTGCGAGCTGGCTATCCAGCAGGATGCCGGCGGCTCCTCCAGCCACGGCCGCGCGGGCCGTATGAGCGCCGATACCTCCGCTTGCCCAGACCGGGAGCTCGACGTCGGGGGAGCCGAGTAGTTGCTGCAAAAGGACGAACGAACTGAGCGGTCCTACTAGTCCGCCGCCATCGCTGCCGCGGGAGATCAAGCCATGGACGCCGGATTGCTGGGCAGCTATCGCCTCTTCGAGGCTTCGCACTTCCGCGAGAACCGAGGTTCCTGCGGGCAGCGCATCGGGTGACCACGCCGGGAGAGCGGCGGCCTCGCGGGCCAAGAGAACGTAACTGGGATGTGCTCGATCGGGTCCGAAGACTTCCTCCGGGCCGATCGGATAAGCGGTATCCACCCGGACGCCAAACGGTTCGGAGGTCCACTGTCGCAGAGAGCGTAACGCCTGCCGTGCCTGGCTGGGCAGGGAGCCTAAATCGAGTACCCCCAGTGCTCCAGAATTAGATGCTGCGGCGACTAGCCGGGCATCCGGAGTGGCAAAAGGACTTACTGCGATGATCGACATGCGCTGGGCAGGGCTGACGTACATGGGTATTCCCGTCTCTGGGTGTCGGTCGACCCCCCATGTAAAAAATTAACCGACAAAAGATTTTAGTGAAGAAAATTTATCTTCTCATTACTTCTAATCATTATTGTAGGGTGGCAATTCAATGCGTCAAGTTGTCAATGAATGATTAAGCGGTTGTTTACCTAAATTTGTTCAATATTGTTAAGTCCGAAATATGTTGAAATTTATATTTCGTTTATTTTGCCGGTATATTTGGCCGTTTTGAATGGTTTTCCGAAAAAATACGCTAGCCCTCGGCGAGCATTGAGGGGGTGATTTCTTCGCTTGAGGTCGATGATTTTCGTATGTTAGAGAATATTGGGTGCCGAGTAACTTGAAGATAAAAGTTTATTGGATTTTTCCGGGCTAAAGTTCTGAGTCCTTCTTTATTGCCCGAATATTCTCTGCTGATCCCGCGGTGTTCGCCAAATGGCTTGCCGCTGTCCGGCCACCGCTACCTCCGCTTTGCCTAGCCCGCGCCTGGATTCTGCTGAGCGAGCCGAGGACTGGACTTTTAAACGTATTTCCGAAGGCTTTTTTCGAGGTGAGGCCGGGCAATACTAAGATCGTGGCACCCACTCGGCTTTTGCCGAATTGCCGGAGTCCTAGCTCAACAGCCTGGGTTCTAAGCGATCCTCGGTCACTGACCCCTCGGAGAGCTGAACCAGATAAGCGCCTTTCCCAGAGACTTCCGAGACGGCCTCTTTCAGGGTGGTTCCTCGATAGACCAATCCAACGCCGTCGTCCGTGCAGTGGGTTTCCGGTAATTTGCCTTGGGTAACCAATTCATGAATCAAGGGACGACGTTTGGCTTCACTGTCATAGTGCACGCCGTTTCCATAGGGCAAGAACCCCAGGGCATTATTAATGCCGCTTAACTCGGGTCCGAAAGAATCGGTCGCTCCGCCATGGAACCAGCAGATCGAACCGGCTGAAACTCCGCTGAGCACCACGCCGGCTTGCCAGGCGCGGCGGAGGATTGGCTCTAAGCCATGGGCCCGCCAGACCGCGAGCAGGTTGACCACCGAGCCGCCGCCGACCCAGATCACGTCCTGTTCCAATAAATAAGCCTCTAGATCGTCAACATTTGGCATCGTAAAGAGGTTGAGGTGACTCAAATCGAAGCCAGCGACTCGGGCGGCTTCGTCGAGTTCGCCCGCCCACCAGCGCTGATCACCCGAGGCGGTGCCCAGGTGGCTGATCCGCGGCGCCCGCCCGGAGCTTCCCGATAGTTCGACGGCGTGATGCACCAGAGGACTGAATTCCACTCGGGTGCGCTCCCCGGGCCGCAGGCCGCCGGAGGTGGCTAAAATCGTTGGTTCTGCTGCTGGCATGACTCCACTATAGGCTTGAGCAAAGCAGAGAACTTTGCGCAAGAACCGGAAGGTGCGGAAATGAATGAGTTTGAAAGCGTGCCGGTTGAACAGCTTGCTGAGGGTGCCACCATCGTTGACGTTCGGGAGCAGTACGAATGGGACGAAGGGCATATCGCAGGTGCCATTCACCTGCCCTTAGATGAACTGCCGCTGCGGTTCGAAGAACTCGATCCGGATGAGGATCTTTATCTCATCTGCCGGACCGGGGGTCGTTCTTTCCGTGCCGTGCAGTGGCTTATCGCGCAGGGCTATTCCGCTTTCAATGTGGCCGGTGGAATGGGCGCCTGGCAGGATGCCGAACGGCCGATGGTCTCTGAGAACGGCCAGCCCCCACAGGTACGCTGAAGCGATGCGAAATATTCTTTGAGGGGAATGTAAATATGGACTCCTATACCTATTTGGGGCCGGAGGGCACTTTCACCGAACTCGCACTGCTCCAGGTGCCCGGGGCCGCACAGGCCCGCCGGGTCCCTTCGAACAGCGCTGCCACGGCCCTGGTGATGGTTCGCAGCGGTGAGGTTGATGCCGCCATGCTGCCGATCGAGAATTCCATTGAAGGCGGGGTATCGGCGACTCTTGATGCAATAGCCACCGGTCAGGAGCTGAGGATCATCCGAGAGGCCATCGTTCCGGTGAGTTTCGTGCTGGCCGCTCCGGTCGGCGTCGAACTCTCTGAGGTCCGTCGGGTGGGTACCCATCCGCATGCCTGGGCGCAGACCAGAGGATGGGTCGAGGCGAATATGAATCAAGCGGAATATGTTCCGGCGACTTCCACCGCGGCGGCCGCGCATGAACTCCTCGCGGAGAGCCCGGCCTATCAAGCGGCGATCTGCGCCAAGTTGGTCGCCGAACGCCTGGGCTTGCAGATCCTCGCCGAGAAAATCGAGGACAATGCGGGAGCGGTCACCCGCTTCGTGCTGGTCTCCCGGCCCGGCCCGTTGCCACCGGCCAGCGGATCCGACAAAACCACTGTCGCCGTCCCACTGCCCGAGGATCGCCCGGGCGCGCTGATGGAGATCTTGGACCAATTCGCCACCCGAGGCGTGAACCTGAGCAGGATTGAATCCCGCCCCACTGGTCAGTTCCTCGGCCATTATTTTTTCAGTATTGATGCTGAAGGGCATCTCGAAGACGCCAGGGTGGCGGATGCACTAAGGGCGCTCCACCGGATCAGCCCGCAACTGCGGTTCATCGGTTCCTACCCGCGAGCTGACTCTCAGTATCCGCTGGTGCCGACCCACACCACTGATCGGGCCTTCCAGGAAGCTCAGCAGTGGGTCGCGGATCTGCTAGGCTCGCGCTCTGAACGCGAACAGCCAGAACAAGGTCTTTAACCGTATGATGTGCTCCAAGCACGCTAACCAGGAGGAATCATGACTGACAGCAATAGCGACGGAACGATCGTCAATCCGGGTGCGGTGTACGACCCCCAGCTGGATTACGATCAGGTCGGCGATGTGGCGGATGAAGCCAACGATCTGCGCTTCAATGAAGAAGAAGTGCTGATCCGCGAGCAGTCGCACAGCGAGGAAGATCCAGCCTAGGACGAGATCGCCGTTGCACGGTATCTAAGTCCTCACCCCGCATTTGCTCACCCTACGAGATGGGCGGCTAGTCGAGTGGAGCGCTTCGGACTAATCTGATTCGGCAGCTGGAAGACGAGTTCTTACTCCTGACCGGTAGCGACCCTGATCAAGAGGGCCTGGGGTTCCACCACGACCGTGACCTTAGTGGCCTTGCCCGCTGGGTCACCGTCGAGCTGGGTTTCTTGAGGCACCGCCGCTCGTAATACCACCTTCTGCGAACGGTAAAAATCGATAACCGGCAGTCTGCGGCTGTGTTGGAAGACTATTTTCACGCCCAGCGCGAGCCAGCCAAAGGCACTACGTGGGCTCATCACTACAACGTCCAGGACGCCGTCGTCGATCAGCGCGCCGGGGATGAAATCAATGCCTCCGGGCAGCAGACCGCAATTGGCGAAGAGCACCGAGCGAACCTGTCGTTGCTGAGCGGGGGCGTCGTCAAGGGCGATACTCACCTTTTTCCTGCGTCCTGGCAGATGGCGCACTCCGGCTTCGCTATAGGCCAGCCAGCCCAAGGACTTCTTGAGTTCGTCGTTGGTGTCACCGACTACCTCAGCATCCAGCCCGATACCGGCGATCACCAGAAAAGTGTGTATTAAGCGAGCGCCAGAAACTGAATTTTCGAGTTCCATGGTGGCGGTGTCAATGAGTCGCTGCTGGCCGAAGAGGGCAGCTTGGATATTGCCCTCCAGGTCATTGACATCGAGGTCGAGGTTACGAGCCAGCAGGTTTCCGGTGCCTAGGGGGAGCAACCCCATCGCAACGCCGGTCTTTTTGAGAATCTCGGCGACCACCCGAACAGTGCCGTCCCCACCACCCACTAGGACGACGTCGGCCCCCCAGCTCAGTGCCTGTCTCGCCTGGGAATACCCAGGATCGCTAACAGTGGTTTCCAGGAAAAGCGGGTCCGGCCAACCCGCTAGTGCGGTCGCAGCGCGGATCTGAGACTTCGCTGCCGCGGCCTGGGCCTTGACCGGATTAATGATGACCGCGACTTTTTGCGGTCCGGGCGGGGTGGGCTGAGGTTTTTCGCTGACCGCGCTCCGGGTGTGCTTTTCTCGCAGTTTTCGGACGCCCAGCCAACTGAGCACGAACAGAATGGCTGCAGCAAGCGCAATCAGCAGAATCCAGAGCCAAACATCCATAGTTCTTCAACTCTAGCCGTTGGTGCCCGGAGCGCTGCATCTGCCAAAGGAAAGCAACGATCACTCGCACCTCCCCGCCGTTTCCTCAGCTTGCGCTCGGTTGGGCAACGCTGCAACCGTGGACCCACCAGATGGGGCCCTCACGATACGCTTAGAAGGTGATCGATGTTAAAGACCTCAATGAATATCCGGAAAAGTATCGCGACAGCCAGCGCTCGCGAGGTGCTGACGAGTCCCAGGTGGACAGCATTATCGCGGCTGACCTCGCCCGGAAGAACGCGATCACCGCTTTTGAAGCTCTGCGTGCTGAGCAGAATGCCTTCGGCAAGAAGGTGGCCGCCGCCAAGGGCGAAGAAAAGCAGCAGCTACTAGCTCAGGTGAAGGACCTGGCTGCTCGGGTCAAATCGGCGTCCGCGGAGGCCGATGCTGCACAGGCCGAGCAGGATGAACTGCTCAGGACCTTCCCGAACCGGATCATCGAAGGAATCCCAGCCGGTGGCGAGGACGAATTCGTGGTGCTCAAGACCGTTGGGCAGCCCCGTGACTTCGCTGCCGAGGGCTTTGAGCCGAAGGACCACCTTGAGATCGGCGAGCTGATTGGCGGCATCGACATGGAGCGCGGCGCCAAGGTCTCCGGTGCGCGCTTTGCCTTCCTCAAAGGGCAAGTGGCACGGCTGGAGATCGCGCTGATGAACATGGGCCTGGATCAAGCGCTGTCCAACGGTTTCATCCCGATGATCACCCCCACCCTGGTGCGCCCCGAGACGATGGCGGGCACCGGGTTCGACGTCAAGCACGATGACGAGATCTATCGCCTCGAGAAGGACGACCTCTATTTGGTGGGTACCTCTGAGGTTGCGCTCGCCGGTTACCACGCCGATGAGATCATCGACCTCTCAGCAGGCCCTTTGCGTTATGCGGGTTGGTCATCCTGCTACCGGCGGGAGGCCGGCTCGGCGGGCAAGGACACTCGGGGGATCATCCGAGTTCACCAGTTCAACAAGCTCGAGATGTTCAGCTATGTTCCAATGGAGGAAGCTGAAGCCGAGCACGCAAGACTGCTGGCCTGGGAAGAGGAGATGCTCGCCAAGATCGAGGTCTCCTACCGGGTGATCGATACCGCTGCCGGAGATCTGGGTAACTCCGCGGCGCGCAAATTCGACTGTGAGGCTTGGATTCCCAGCCAGGGAAGATTCCGTGAGTTGACCTCAACCTCGAATTGCACCGGTTATCAGGCGCGTCGCCTGAATATCAGGGAACGGGTTCCAGGAGCGGAATCGAAGGGCACCAGAGCGGTGGCCACCTTGAACGGCACCTTGGCGACTGATCGCTGGATCGTGGCCATCTTGGAAACCCATCAGAATCCAGACGGCTCAGTGACCGTTCCACAGGCGCTTCGGCCATATTTGGGCGGCCTGGAAAAGCTCGAACTCGTCTAAAACACTCAATCGGCCAACGCTGTGACAGCCAGAGTCGTTGTGACCGAGCTATAACGACCCCACGTGTTACGGCGTTGAGATTGAGCTAGCTTGGGTAAACATTCACAGTGTGGATTGCCTGTGAGTATTCACTTGCCGTTCACTCAAGGTGCGGCCCGTGTGCTAGCTGCTTTTCGCGCAATCTGCTTCACTGGATACATGACACTACAGACTGAATATTCAGTCTCTGGCATCGATGACCAGAGAGAAGATCCACGGAAAATGATCGCCCTTGACGTTGACGGCACCTTGGTGGACCACAACGGGACGATGAGCGAAGCAGTTCGGGACGCCGCCCGGAACGTGGTGGCCGCAGGACACCAGGTGGTGATTGCCACTGGACGTTCACTCGGCGCCACCTTGCCGGTGATCCGCCAGATCGGCTTGGAAAGAGGTTTCGGCGTCTGCTGCAACGGAGGGGTGACTTTTCGGTTAGACCCCTCACTTCCTGAGGGCTACCAAGTGACCCGTCGTAAGACCTTCGCCCCTCGACGGGCCCTCACCGCGCTGAGCGGTCGGCTACCGGAGGCGATGTATGCCCTGGAGGACGCCAAGGGAGAGTTCTTATCCACGCACAGCTTCCAGGACGCCAGTTTCGGTATTGAGGCCCGCAGCGTGCAGTTCGAGGAGCTGCTGGACACAGAAGCGGTTCGCGTCGTGGTACACAGCGCGGAGATCCCTCTGGAAGAGTTCGAACGCGCCGTTTCCAGCGTCGGCCTGCACGGGGTGGCCTATTCGGTGGGCTGGTCCGCATGGTTGGATATCGCTGCCGCTGGAGTCACCAAAGCGACGGCCTTGGAGCAATTGCGCACCGAACTGAAGATGGCTCGGTCTGCTACCGTGGCGGTGGGGGATGGGTTCAACGATCTGGAGATGCTGGCCTGGGCCGATCGAGGCGTGGCCATGGGTCAGGCTCCGCCAGAAGTCCAGCGGGCAGCCCGTGAAGTGACTTCATCCGTCTATCAGGACGGCGCCGCAGAGGTCTTGCGCAGCCTGCTCTAGCGGGTGCTGATGCTGACGTGCCAGACATTGTCCTTTGCGTTGCCTGAACTGGAACCGCCTAAAGCGCCGATCACAATAATCAGCGAGAACACCACGAATCCGACGGTCCGCACGAAGGAAACCCAGCCCGAGCGCCAGAAACCGGGCCGCCCGCCGTCGGAAAGCTTCACCACCCGGGTGCCGCACAGCAGGCAGCCCAGACTCCGCCTGCCGGTCAGGATGAAGCCGTAAAGCCAGCCGATGACGATCCAAGCGAGCACTGCCACAGTGATCGTGAGACCCAGATTTGTTCTCGGCAGCACGGCAAAAACCACTGCCGCCAGGGCGAGCACCAGGATGAAATCAATCAGCCATGCCCCGAAGTAAGCCTTGCCTGGAGCCCGGACCGCTTGCTCTCCGTTTTTGAACTGGATATAACGCACTGCTTCGGTAGCTATGGTGATCTCCGATATTAGCTGGGGAAGATGACGTGCTGAGCGGCGGCCACCGCGGTGGAGCGGGAGACCTTGCGCAAGGTGAGTTCGGCGGCGCCGTCCTTCTCCGCCGAGGTCAGGCCGAAGAGCTCGCTGGATGTCGTGTAGATCGTGTAATGCCGGAAGGAGTCTTCGCTAGCGCTGATTCCGGTGATCACGGTGACCCCGCGGGCATCCGCCAGAGTCGCCTGGGCGGCGGCTTCGAATTCTGCTTCGTTGTAGCTCTGCTCCGGTCCGTCTTCGGACTCGAGCTCCGCGGCGTCCGCGAGCTGGATCAGATGATCGCCGAATTCGGAGGCTGGAACCACCGTGAAGGTATGGGTTCCTGCTGAGTCAACGAGTTCCTCGAGCACTTGATCATCGTGCAGGTACCCGTAGAGCCAGGCTTTGTCATCGGACTTGGTGAGTTCGGCGCTGATGATCCGCTGGCCGGTGCGCCGTAAGGTCATCAGCCCGACGATATTGTCGGTCGCACCGAGGGCGCTCGGAAGAGTTTCTCCTTCGCCCACGAGAGGAAAGGCGAGGCCCTTGGTCAAGAGGGTGCGCAGTGCGACATTGCAGACCAGTTCTTTTTGGTCCTGATGCTCGGCCAGCCAGGGCAGTTCCACGAACTGATCTCGGTTGATGCCGTCGAGTGCGACGATCTCCTCATCGGTCAAGGTTGGCAGATTGTCGCTCTCCGGGCTGCTGAGTGTGATCACCGCCCGAGCACACTCCAGGTCATGTTGTGACCAGGCGATTTCAGTGCTTTGTTCGGTCATCCGAAGAGGCCCCCTAGTGCCTTAATGGGATTCTTGACGACGTTCGCTACGCCGCTGGCAACATTCTTGATGCCCTTGCCCACGTCACTGGCTACATTAGCAACGCCGTGGCCGATGTCGCTAGCAACATTTGCCACGCCGTGGCCGATATTGCTTGCGGTGTTTCCGATCCAGCGCCCGGCGGCTTTGCCCCATTCGCTGTCCGCGATCATATTGCCCAGCGCCCAGCCGCCCGCTATCAGACCGGCACCGACCACGATGCCGATACCCACCGGATTGGTCAGCAGTCCTGCCGCCATCAGCAGCGAGCCACCACCGGCGATAACGCTCAAACCGCCGGCCACCCGGTCGCCGCCGCCGCGCCAGCCCTCGTGCTCGGGGCTGATCATGTCGTGAATGCCACCGAAAATGGCCAGCGGTGCACCGACGACGCCGGCGATGCGCGCGAACTTGCCAAATTTGCTGGCAGCCAGGAATTCGTCGGAGAGACTCCCCAGATTCCCGGCCCCGCCGAGCAAGGATTTGCCCTTGGCCAATGCTTCAGCGCCTTTGGCGATGCCACCTTCGGTGAAGAGAAAGGTGTAAGCGTCTTTGATTTTGAGTCCCAAGCCGATGGTGGTCGATCCCCAGCCGACAATATTCATCACGGTGCTCAAGAGGCCACCGCCGGACGATCCTCCGGCGCCGTCCACCGCACTGGCTTTCTCTTGCTCGTCAGCGTTGCGATTCAGGGTTTTGGCGACGTCGAGCAGCGAATCCGCGGTGTTGTTCAGCAGCGGATGCTGCGAGGAGTTCCAGCGCTGCCGGAATTGAGCCGCATCGGGACCTTTCCAACCGCGTCCGGAATTGATCGTAGCGGTCAGGGTATTCCCCTGATCGCGGATCAGCCCGGCGGCATTGGAGACCTGCTTTGCGAAATCACGCAGTTCTTGAGGGTTTGCTCCGATGAAGCCTTCCATGGCGCCCTTCCTTGTGGCCAGCGGTTTGCCTGACAACGCTCCGCATTCTCAACAGAATGCTAGCCGCCTGGTATCACGCTGACCATGGGGAGAACTCCCCACCGGAATGTCGCCGGACGGATGGCTGTCTCTCGCCAGGCCAGCTTGCCACGCCGAGTTACCCCAGCCGCAGGGAAGCCAGGTTTCAGTGGGCTAAACCGTCCCTCCCCGGCGAAACGCGGTTTCAGCGGGCTCGGGTATCGATTTTGCTGGAACTCTCCGCTCGCTAGCCGTTGCAGCGAATGACCTCATAGGACCAGCCTTTTCCGGATGCCCCGTAATTCACGCAACTGAAATCGGCCTTTGCCTGGGCGGCAGGTGCGCTTGCTGCGACGACGCCGAGAGCGGCTAAGACGGAAACAACGACACTGATGGCGATCTTGCGCATGGTGCGACCTCCTGATTGGCGGGAAGCACCGCGCTCCCCATAAGAGATAAATTATCACAAAGAGGAGTGCTTGAAACCTGTGGATTTTGAGCTGAGCCTGGGCTCTTCGAGCCTTCGCACCGCTGGATCGTCACCCCGTGCGGCTTTGCAAGCCGTGCATCGAAGAAGGTGCAGATTGCGCCAACCGCCTGGTCGACGTACCGCGGTAGGCGCGGTAGGCGGAGAAAGCCGTCCGGCGACTCCAGGATGCGGCCGAGAGCACTCTGCCAGCTGCCTTGGCTAGTGGGATGTGAAGGTCCGCATCCCACTAGCGCCGGACTGGGTGTTTATAGCGGGCTAGCGAAATCGCTCAGGAGTGCGCGGAGTAGCGCTTGATCGAGGCTTCCAGCTCGGCTTCGGCAGCGGCCTTATCCGCCCAGCCCTCTGCCTTGACCCACTTTCCGGGCTCCAGGTCCTTATAGCGGGTGAAGAAATGCTCGATCTCTTTCACCAGGTACTCATCCACATCTGAGAGTTCCTGGATGTGGTTGTAGCGCACATCGTCGACGACGCAGAGCACCTTGGCGTCGCCGCCGCCGTCGTCGGTCATATTGAAGACCGCGATGGGGCGAGCCTCGACCACGACGCCGGGGTACAGATCGTATTCCTGCATGAGCACCAAAGCGTCCAGCGGATCGCCGTCTTCGCCGAGAGTGTTATCGAAGAAGCCGTAGTGGGTGGGGTACTGCATGGAGGTGAAAAGCACTCGGTCCAGACGCACCCGGCCGGTTTCATGATCCACCTCGTACTTAACGCGGGAACCGCGCGGGATCTCGATCGTGACGTCGTGCTTCATGGAGGCTCCTTAAGTTGGGATCAGAGAATGTATGACTCCGTTTAGTATTGAGGATACAAGTCTTGGCTAAGCCGTGAAAAACCAAAGCAGACACCTGGAGTAGAAGCGTATGAGTCGAACAGCCCGCCTGGCCCAGGCTGGACTGCTCACAGTGCTATTGGCTGCACTCGCCGTTCCAGTGGGAATCAATCTTGCCCCGGCTCTTGTGGTGCCGAAGGATGCCCAGTCTGAAGCCTCCGTTCCGGCGGCGCAACGCCCGCCTCAGCAGCTCAGCCAGGTCAGCGTGGTCGGCGGCTTGAATAAAGACGCGCCGCTGCCCGCTCAGCAGCAGCTCAGCGACCTTCTGGATGCCAGTCTCAAGTCCCCGATCGGCAGTCTGAGCGGCCAGGTAGTGGATGCCCTGAGCGGTCAGGTTCTCTACGGGAGAGATCCTGACCAGCCGGTGATCCCGGGGTCCAATCTGAAGCTGCTGACCGCGCTAAGCGTCTTGAAGAATCTCGGCACCGATCACCGGTTCAGCACCAAGGTGCTGCGCGGCTCAACGCCGAACCAGCTGATCCTGCAGGCGGGCGGCGATGTGCTGCTGAGCAGCGGGGCTTCCGTACCGGAAGCCACGAACGGCCATGCCGGTCTGCTGACCCTGGCCCAGCTCACCGCAAAAGCTTTGGGCAAGGTTGACGTTCCGGTGAGCATCGTGGTCGATGATTCGCTGTTCAGCGGGCCGGCGTTGAGCCCGGAATGGCAGCCGGAAGATGTGGCTGCCGGAGAAATCGCGCCGATTTATCCTATGGCGCTGAACTCCGCTGTGCCTGAAGGCTTAAAGAGCTCCGCTGCGCGTCCCCAGGATTCAGCGCTCGCGGTGGCTCAGGCCTTCGCGGCGGCCCTGGGCAAACAGGGCGTACCGGTCGATTCGGAGGTCAGCAGAAGGCCCGCAGACAGCCCCAAACTTGATCCCTCGGCGGGGCAGGAACTGGCCGCAGTGGATTCTGCCACGGTCGCTGAGCAGGTCAACTACATGCTGGCGAACTCTGATAACTATCTCGCCGAAGTGCTGGCCAGGCTTGCCGCGGTCCAGCAGAACAAGGCCGGTGACTTCAGCGAAGCCACGACTCTGGTGACGGAAACCCTCACATCGCTCGGCTTGAAGACCGACGGCCTGGTGATCGCAGATAATTCCGGCTTGGCGATCCGGGACAGGGTGAGTGCCGCGCAACTCACCCAGGCGGT
The DNA here is from genome assembly GCF_043789415.1 of Psychromicrobium ferritrahens. Classification (NCBI taxonomy): domain Bacteria; kingdom Bacillati; phylum Actinomycetota; class Actinomycetes; order Micrococcales; family Micrococcaceae; genus Psychromicrobium; species Psychromicrobium ferritrahens. The sequence goes on from NZ_JBDLLW010000001.1 coordinate 1,875,905, forward strand.
CAAGGTGATGACCTCGGACTCCGACCCGGCCCTGCATTCAGCGCTCAGCGGCCTGCCGATCGGGGCGCTCACCGGCACGCTGAGCCAGCGCTACAACGTGCCTTCCACGATTGATGGTGCGGGGGTGGTGCGGGCGAAAACCGGCACCCTCAATACCGTGCTGACCCTTTCCGGATACGTAGTGGACCGCGACGGCCGGCTGCTGATCTTCTCCTTCATGGCCAATAATCTGACTGGCGGCCCAGCCACGGCGCAGCCCGTGCTCGATAAAGCCGCGGCAGTGCTCGCCGGCTGCGGCTGCCGCTGAACAGCTCTTCAGCGCTGCTCCGGCACTCCACCCGAAGGTAATCTGGCCGAGAGCAGAATCCATTCCTTGCCATTGACTTCTGTGATGTGATGGCCCTATGAGCACACTGATTAACTGGGATCTGGCGGCATCAACAGCAGCTAAGCTGGCCCCCGCGGGTCCTAAGCTGAGCGGACTGGAGGTCAGCGCCGCGGTGGCGGATCTGCGGAAGATGGCTGATCGGTCGGTGCCCTATGTGCATCAGATCACCGGCCTGGAGGTTGCGGCGGATCTACGAGATTCACAGGTGCTCATCGTTGATCGGGCCTCCTGGGCCAAAGCTAATACCCAGGGTTTCTCGGTGATGCTCGCCTCCACCCTGGTGCGAGTCGAACAGCGGGCTAGGGAACAGAACGCTCTGAAACCGGCGGCTCGAGCGATCAGCGGCACCGTCACGGGCGCCCAGCTCGGCGCTGTCCTCGCTTTCCTCTCCTCCAAGGTGCTGGGACAGTACGATCCCTTCGCCGCCCTAGCGAGCGAATCCTCGGTTCCTTCAGCCGGACGGCTGTTGCTGGTGGCACCCAATATCATTTCGGTGGAACGAGAGCTGGGGGTTGACCCAGCGGACTTCCGGCTCTGGGTCTGCCTGCATGAGCAGACTCATCGAGTGCAGTTCGCTGCGGCTCCGTGGCTGCGAGATCACATGCTCAGTGAAGTGAATAAACTCAGCAGCCTTCTACTGGGAAATATGGATTCCCTGGGAGAGCGGGTCAGTTCGGCCTTGAAAGGGCTTCCCGGCTCCGGTACTGCGGCTGATTCCTCGCGCGGCGGCGTGCTGGATCTGTTGCAGGACCCTCAGGAAAAGGCCGCGTTGTCACACCTGACTGCCGTGATGAGCCTCTTGGAAGGCCACGCCAATGTGGTGATGGACGCCGTAGACGCCTCGATCGTGCCCACCGTGAAGACCATTCGACAGCGCTTCAACTCCCGGGGCAAGGACCGCGGTGCGGTAGAGAAGTTCATCCGCAACCTCTTGGGATTGAATGCGAAGATGCGGCAGTACACCGACGGTGCCCGATTCGTCCGGGCGGTGGTCGATCAGGTGGGAATGCCCGGTTTCAACCGGGTTTGGGAATCGGCCGAGCAGTTGCCCACCGAAGAAGAGATCCATCAGCCCGCATTGTGGGTGCGGAGGATGGGCCTCGCCGGATGACCGAGGACGCCGCGGCCTTGCCTGGGCGCGGCAGGCTCAAGCCGCTGATCGGCAAGGCTCGGAACCTGCTGCGCCAGGAACTGACTGAGCTGAGCGCTGAAGACCTGGTGCTGGTGGCCTGCAGCGGAGGCCCGGATTCGCTAGCGCTCGCCTCGGTGGCGGCCTTCTTCGCGCGCAGGAAATCGATACGAGTTGGCGCCGTCGTAGTGGATCACGGCCTTCAGCCGGGAAGCGCCGCCGTCGCTCAGCGTACCGCTGAATCCCTGCGCCGCCTGGGCCTCGACCCGGTTGAGGTACGCGCCGTGCAGGTCGGTTCCGCAGACGGCCCCGAGGCCGCCGCCCGGACCGCCAGATACGCGGCCCTGGAGGCAGTGGCCAAAGAGTGCGGAGCGGCGATGGTGCTCCTGGGCCACACCTTGGACGATCAGGCCGAGCAAGTGCTGCTCGGCCTGGCCAGGGGCTCTGGCACCAGGTCGCTGGCCGGAATGCCGCAGCGCCGTCATAGTTCCAGCGGTTTGATCTACCTGCGACCCTTCCTCGAACTGCGTCGCGCTGAGACGATTCAAATCTGCCGGATCGAAGGCCTGCAGCCCTGGCTCGACCCGAGTAATCAGGATCCGCGGTTTGCCCGCAGCCGGGTGCGGCACCGGGTGCTCCCGCTACTCGAAGCCGAGCTGGGACCCGGGGTGGCTGAATCGCTCTTTAGATCGGCCCGGATTCTGGCTCAGGACGCCGACTATCTTGACCAGCTCGCCCGCGAGGCGTATCGAGCTTGCGTGGAATCCTCCTCGAACCCCGGGGAGATCCTGCTGCCGGAGGAAGAATTGAGAGCGCATCCAGTGGCGATTCGCCAGCGTATCCTGGCGCTCGCAGTGACCGCGCTGGGCGGCGTCCAGCCCAGCTTTGAACGCCTGCTGGCCGCCGAGGGTCTGCTCCGCAGAACGGGTTCTGCGGGGCCGATCCAGCTTTCCGGCAAGGTCAGCATCTACCGCCGGTCGCGTGCTGAGCTCGCTCAGAATTCACCCCGCGATTCAAAGCAGGCTGCTAAATATGGGAAGCTAGTGGTGAGACGCGACAGTTAGCCGCACCCTAAATCATTCAACTCAGGAGCATCGTGGATTCACGCGACGTCGAGGCAGACCTCAAGCACGTTTTGTACAGCAAAGAACAGATTCAGCAGCGAGTCGCTGAACTGGCCGCCCAAATCGACGAGGATTACGCTGGGCGCGATCTCTTGATCGTCGGTGTCCTGAAGGGCGCCGTGATGGTGATGGCAGATCTGGCCCGTGCCCTGCACAGCCACGTCACCATGGACTGGATGGCGGTTTCCTCCTACGGCTCCGGTACTCAGTCCTCCGGCGTGGTGAGGATCCTGAAGGACCTGGAAACCGATTTGATGGGCAAGCACGTGCTGATCGTCGAAGACATCATCGACTCCGGCCTGACGCTATCCTGGTTGCGTGCCAATCTGATCTCCCGTGGTCCGGCGAGTGTCGAGATCTGCACCTTGCTGCGTAAGCCCGATGCCGCCAAGGTCGACATCGATGTGAAGTACGTCGGTTATGAAATCCCCAACGAGTTCGTCGTCGGCTATGGTCTGGACTTCGCGGAGAAGTATCGCAACCTGGATTTCGTCGGAACCTTGGCTCCTCACGTTTACGAGTAGAGCAGGGCGCCAGACCACCCGGTATTTATTTCCGCTGTCAGGGAACACCGCGGGCTCGAAGGGAACTTCGCAGCACTGTTGTGCGTGAATGTTGGCGGACGGTTGATAGCGGCTAGCCCGCTATTGTGCCGAAGTGAGCATCAGTATCAGGAAGGACGGGGCAGCCGCCCCGAATACATGGACATCAAAAAGATCCTCAAGGGTCCCATCGTCTGGATCGTCGTCGTCCTCGCACTGGCGATCCTCGGGTTTTCCTTGCTCAATATCGGCGGTTCGGCCCGCGTCGACACTTCGGACGGCGTTTCACTGATCACCGATCAGAAGGTGCAGTCGGCCAAGATCTACGCCGAGGGCCGGGTTGACTTAGTCCTCAAGGACGATTTCTCCAAGGACAACCAGAACCTCGGCAAAAATGTTCAATTCTTCGTGGTGCAGGACCGCATCAAAGATGTCATTTCGGATCTGAACTCCGCTAAGGTCACCAAATACGATGACCAACCGGTGCAGAACAACTTCCTCGGCAGCTTCCTTTCGCTGGTCTTACCGATTCTGGTGATCGGCGCCATCTTCTGGTTCCTGATGTCCAGAATGCAAGGTGGCGGTTCCAAGGTCATGCAGTTCGGCAAGTCCCGGGCCAAGCTGCTCTCCAAGGACATGCCGCAGGTGAGCTTCGCCGATGTGGCCGGTGCGGACGAAGCCGTTGAGGAGCTTCACGAGATCAAGGAATTCCTCCAAGAACCGCAGAAGTTCCAGGCTGTCGGCGCCAAGATCCCCAAGGGCGTGCTGCTCTACGGTCCGCCAGGAACCGGCAAGACCCTGTTGGCTCGCGCGGTCGCTGGTGAAGCCGGAGTGCCGTTCTACTCGATCTCCGGTTCCGACTTCGTCGAAATGTTCGTCGGCGTCGGCGCCAGCCGGGTTCGTGACCTGTTCGAACAGGCCAAGGCGAATTCGCCGGCCATCATCTTCGTCGACGAGATCGACGCCGTGGGCCGCCATCGTGGCGCCGGCATCGGCGGCGGCAACGATGAGCGCGAACAGACCCTCAACCAGCTGCTGGTCGAAATGGACGGCTTCGACGTCAAGACGAACGTGATCCTGATCGCCGCCACCAACCGACCGGATGTGCTCGACCCGGCGCTGCTCCGCCCGGGTCGCTTCGACCGGCAGATTCCGGTCGAGGCGCCGGACCGGATCGGCCGTGAGCAGATCTTGCAGGTTCATGCCAAGGGCAAGCCGATGGCTCCCGGCATCGATCTCAACGGCGTCGCTAAGAAGACCCCCGGTTACACCGGTGCCGATTTGGCCAATGTGCTCAACGAGGCGGCTTTGCTGACCGCCCGCTCCAATGCCCAGCTGATCGACGACCGGGCACTGGATGAGGCGATTGACCGGGTGATGGCCGGACCGCAGAAACGCACCCGGGTGATGAAGGAACGCGAGCGCAAGATCACCGCCTATCACGAGGGCGGTCACGCTCTGGTGGCGGCTGCCTTGCGCTACTCCGCGCCGGTCACCAAGATCACCATCCTGCCCCGTGGCCGTGCCCTGGGTTACACCATGGTGGTGCCCGAGGACGATAAGTACTCGGTGACCCGCAATGAGTTGCTGGATCAGATGTCCTATGCAATGGGTGGCCGGGTGGCCGAGGAGATCGTCTTCCACGACCCCTCCACCGGCGCCTCCAACGACATCGAGAAGGCGACCGCGACGGCCCGCAAAATGGTGATGGAATACGGCATGAGCGAGCGCGTGGGCGCGGTCAAGCTCGGTTCCGGCAGCAGTGAGCCCTTTATGGGCCGCGACGCTGGCCGTGATCGGGACTACTCGGAAGACGTCGCCGCGATCATCGACCTCGAGGTGCGCAAACTCATCGAGCAGGCTCATGATGAGGCCTATGCCGTGCTGATCGAGAACCGCGACGTGCTCGACCGGCTGGCTCTGGAGCTGCTCGAGCGGGAGACCTTGAACCAGCGGGAGATCGAAGAGATCTTCCACGATATCCGCAAGCGTGAGCTGCGCGATGTCTGGCTCTCCGCGGATAGCCGCCCGGTCTCCGATATCCCTCCGGTGGTCACCGAAAAGGAGCGCCGGGATGCCGCAGCGGCCGGTGAGCCTAATCCGGACAGCGTCTCCCCGCAGGAGCAACTGGCTTCGGCGAACCTCTCCGGACCCTCTGATGCTCCGGGCGGGGCAACGGGCGGCAGCCTGGGCCAGCCCGGTGGCGGCCATGGCGGGCCGGGGGACAATTACGACGGCGGTCAGGCTCAGCAGGGCAGTGAGTCCGGTGACTGAGCTGGTTCTAGCCGCCATTGAAGCTAGCCGGGCTAAAGCTAGCCGAGCCGGATAGGATCATCCTCGTGTGTGAAGCCGACGAAGAAACCCCGCTGAGCCCGGACTCCGAGGCCGGGGTCGATCTGCCCCGGATTGAACGAGCCGTCAGGGAAATCCTGTTGGCCATCGGCGAGGATCCGGAACGCAGCGGATTGGTCGACACCCCGGCCAGGGTAGCCCGAGCCTATGCGGAGGTCTTCGCCGGGCTCAAGCAAGACCCGGCTGAGGTGCTCTCCCGGACCTTTGACATCTCGCATCAAGAACTCGTCCTGGTCAAGGACATTCCGTTCTATTCCACCTGTGAGCATCACCTGGTGCCGTTCCACGGCTTCGCCCACGTCGGGTACATCCCCTCGCAGGACGGGCAGGTGACGGGGCTGAGCAAACTCGCTCGACTGGTCGATGTCTTCGCTAAACGTCCGCAGGTCCAAGAGCGGCTGACCACTCAGATCGTGGACGCCCTGGTGGAGCATCTGAGGCCTCGCGGAGCCATCGTCGTGGTGGAGTGCGAGCACATGTGCATGTCAATGCGCGGGGTCCGTAAGCCGGGGGCGAAGACCGTCACCTCGGCGGTGCGCGGCATTCTGCATGAACCGGCTACTCGGGCCGAGGCCATGAGTTTGATCTTAGGAAAATGAGAAGGTAACTATTCAATGGATTCTTTAGCTGCCGCTCCCGGGACAGGCCCGGCTACTTCTCCGCTGCCCACTTTGCGCACCCCGCGCCCCCGGGCCAGCTTCGACCGATTGCCCACTGACCGGGCGGTGCTGCTGGGTATTTTGAACGTCACCCCCGATTCCTTCAGCGACGGTGGTTCGTACAACTCCTTGGACACCGCAATAGCGCACGGTCTGCGGATGTTCTACGCGGGCGCAGACATCATCGACATCGGAGGGGAGTCCACCCGCCCCGGCGCCGCGGAAGTGGATCCGAAGACCGAGCAAGAGCGCATTATGCCGGTGGTGGAAGCCATGGTGAAGGCCGGCGCCCTGGTCAGCGTGGATACCAGGCACGCGGAGACCGCGGCGACGGCGATTGACGCCGGAGCTGCCTTGATCAACGACGTCTCCGGGATGAGTGTCTCGCCGGAAATGGTCGCGCTGGTGGCCGAGCGAAAAGTGCCCTATGTGCTGATGCATCGCCGAGGTGATTCAAAGACCATGGATTCGCTCACCAGCTATCGCAATACCGTGCCGGAGGTGATCGCTGAGCTCAAGGAAGCCCGCGAGGCCTTCTACGCCGCCGGGGTGGCCCCCGAGCAACTGATCATCGATCCGGGAATCGGATTCTCCAAAACAGCGGATCAGAACTGGGAGCTCTTGGACAAGCTCGAACTCTTCCATCAACTGGGTCATCGGATTCTGGTGGGTACCTCCCGGAAGCGATTCCTCGGTTCACTGCTCAGCACTGCGGGGAAGGCGGCGGCGCCCGCGGAGCGGGATCACGCCACTGTGGCCACTACCGCGCTGGCCGCGGCGAAGGGCGCTTGGGGCGTCCGAGTGCACGAAGTCACCGGAAATCTCCACGCCGCCAAGGTCGCTGCTCGCATGACGCTCGCTCATCAAAACGCGGCGGCCCGTCACTGATGGCGCAGCTCAAGCAACCTGACCGGATCACGCTCACCGGCGTCAGCGCGATCGGTCACCACGGGGTTTTCGATCGTGAAAAACGGGACGGCCAGCCGTTCATCGTCGACGCCGTGCTGTTCACCGATGTGCGTCCGGCCGCAGCCAATGATGAGCTCGGCAAGACCGCGAATTACGCCGAGGTCGCCGAGGAGATCAAAGCGATGATCACCGGTGAGGCCTTTGATCTGATCGAGACTTTGGCTGAAAGGACGGCGCAGCGCATCCTGGAGAGCTTCTCGGTCGATGCCGTTGAGATCACCGTGCACAAGCCCAAGGCCCCGATCCAGGTGCCTTTCGGCGACGTCTCAGTCACCGTCCATCGGGAGCGCGAATGAGTGTCCGGGCGATCCTGGCACTGGGCTCCAACCTCGGTGAGCGAGCCGGGACACTGGCGGGCGGCGTCGCCGATCTGGTGGAGCACCCCCAGGTGCGGCTCTGCGATGTTTCCCCGGTAGTTCAGACCCAGCCGGTGGGCGGGCCGGAGAACCAGCCCGCCTACCTCAATATGGTGATGGAAGTGGAAACCGAGCTCAGCCCGGAAGAGCTGCTGGCATATTGCCAAGCGGTGGAAGCTAGACATCACCGGGAGAGAATCATCCGCTGGGGCCCGCGAACCCTGGACATCGACATCATCGTCTACGGCGATGTGCAACGAGACACCCCGGAACTCACCTTGCCCCACCCCAGAGCCGCCTCGCGGGCCTTTGTGCTGGTGCCCTGGATGCTGATGGACCCGCACGCCGAACTGGCCGGTCAGCCGGTTCGTGAACTTGCCGCCCAGGCGGAAGACCTGGACGGCATTGAGCATTTCGACGATGCCCAGTTTGACGACACTCGGTTTGACGATGCCCAGTTTGCCGATACCCGGTTCGGCAGTTCTCCGGGGCAGCCATGAAGTCTCGGATGGGAGTTCTCAAGCTGCGCTGGCTGGTGATCATCGCTTTGGTCACCACCGTGGTCGGCTGGCTCGCCACCGTGCTGACCAACCGGCTGAGTTTGCCCGCTCCGGCGCTGCCTTATACGGCCTTGATAACCCTCGCTCTGGTGATCCTGGTGGTGTTGATCCTGGGACTCAGGGTGCGTAGCTGGCGCAACGGTCACCGGGAGCGGTCACTCAATCCGCTTCAGGCCGCCCGGACGCTGATTCTGGCACAGGCGAGTGCCTATACGGGTGCCGTCATCCTGGGCTGGCATCTGGGTGTCCTGATCGATGCTCTCGCCGCGACTTTCTACGGTGCATCACTCGGCGTGCTCGGCCTGCCTGCGGCTCTTGCCGCTGGTTCGCTCTTGATGATCGGGGTGGGGATGCTGGTGGAAAGGTTCTGCCGGATACCTCCGGAGGACGGCGCGGATGCCAGTGGGAGTTCCGCTTAACTCGGGCTCTCAGCGCCACGGAGCTGATCGAATCCTCGGTGACCCAGAAAATCCTCTGCTGGCGCGGTAGGGTTTCTTTCGACCCCTCAATGAAATTCTTAGGAGCCAGCGTGAGCGAGCCAATTGATCCAGCCGGAATTCAATGGCTGCGTGTCTCCCCGAAACTAGTGCGATTACGGTTTCTGCGCGAAGGGGCTGGAAGCCTAGTCGTGCTGGCCGTCTTCGGCTTGCCGTTGATCTTCAGGCTGAGCGGAATCTGGCCGGGATTCCCCGCTTGGCTGGCCTGGGCGCTGGTGATCGCCGCTGCCGTGGTGCAGGCCTGGAGACTGATCCTGATTCCCAGGCAAGTACGGGCCATCGGGTTCTCTGAACGAGACGATGATCTGCTGATCCGTCGGGGCATCCTGTTCCAACAGGTTCTGGTGGTTCCCTATGGCCGGATGCAGTACGTTGATGTTTCGGTGGGACCGGTGGAACGTGCGCTCGGCCTGGCCACTCTGAAACTTCATACCGCCTCGCCCGGCACTCATGCAGAGCTCGAGGGCCTGCCAGTTGAACAGGCGAGCCGGTTGCGGGAACAGCTCTCATCGCTTGGCGAGGCGAAATTGGCCGGGCTGTGAGCACTGAGTGAGCATTCAGGATTCTTCGGAGAACACCGAATTCCATACCGATTCGGCGCAGACTTGGCACCGCGTCCACCCGGCCTCGCCGGCCATTCGGGGCTGGATCGCAATCGTCGCCGTCATGGTGGTCTTAGGGAGGAGCTTCATCGAGCAGTTGGTGCAGAGCACCGCATCGCGGGGCGAACGAGGCGGCGATGGTTTGCCGGTCTGGATCGTGCTGCTGGTGATCGCTGCCGCCGTCCTGGTGTTCGGCGTCGGCTTCGTCTTTTCCTGGTTCTTCACCCGCTATCAGGTGACGGATGACCATGTCCGGATCAACTCCGGTTTCATCTTCCGGCAGCAGCGACAGGCCCGGATCGACAGGGTGCAGGCGATCGATGTGGTGCAGCCCTTGCTAGCCAGGATCTTCAATCTGGCGGAGCTGAAATTCGAAGTCGCGGACGCCGGTAAATCCGCGATGAGGCTCTCCTTTCTCAAAGTGGATGAAGCGAAACGACTCAGGGCAGCCATCCTTGCCCGGGCAGCCGGGGTTCGGGTGGATCCCGAGCACCCGAGCCAGGTCCAGGAAGCTCCGGAGCAGCAGATTCTGCAACTCTCGCCGGGGCGGATCATCGGTGCCACGGTATTCTCGGTGCTCAGTGTCTCGCTGCTGATCGTCAGTCTTGGGCTGGTGGTGCTGGTCATCCTGGGGTGGTGGGGGGCGCTGATCGGATTCCTGCCCGTGCTGCTCGGTCTCTTTGCCGGTTATTGGAATGCCTTCAGCAAGGATTTCAACTTCCGCATTGCGCTTTCGCCAGATGGCGTGAGATTGCACTATGGGCTGCTGGAGACCCGTTCGCAGACCATTCCGCCGGGCAGAGTGCAGGCGGTGAGTATCAACCAGGGACTGATCTGGCGGATTTTCGGCTGGTATCGGATTCAGCTCAATGTTGCCGGTTATGGCAATGAGGGCGAACAGAACCGCAGCACCCTGTTGCCTGTCGGCACCGTTCAGGAAGTGCTTTCAGTGCTCTCGCTGGTATTCCCCGACCCCGGGGTGGAGAACCCGCAGGCGGTGTTCGAGGCAGGCTTGAGAGGCAGCGCCGGGGCGGAAGGTTTCCAGCACTCGCCTCCTCGGGCTGCTTGGCTGGGCCCCTTTGTCTGGCGGCGGAACGCCTACCGGGCCACCAGAACGGCATTGCTCTGCCGGCACGGTGTGCTGACCCGCCGTCTGCAAGTGGTACCGCACGAGCGAACTCAGTCATTGCAGCTGAAGCAGGGGTTGCTGCAGCGCTGGCTCGGCCTGGTCGATTTCGAATTGCATTCCACGCCCGGCCCGATCAGGCCGTTGGTGCGTCATTTGGATCTGCAGACAGGGCGGGATCTTTTCAGCGAGCAGGGGGCTCGGGCAGCTACCGCGCGCCGGATCGCCCAGTCTGAACACTGGATGCAGCCGCGGCCTCCGGAGGGTCAGTGACAACGAAGGCAAAGATTGCACTCAGCCGAGTCGGCGAAGGGAGAGCCTGATGGATCGGGCCAGTGAACGGCCAGGCCGACTAGGAGTCGCCGTGATCGGCGCGGGTAAGGTCGGGGCGGTGCTCGGTGCCGCGCTGCGTTCCGCGGGTCACGCCGTGATCGGGGTTTCCGCCGTCTCTCAAGAATCCCGCGATCGCGCGGAAAGCCTGCTTCCCGGCGTTCCGGTGCTGCAGATTCCGGAATTGGTGGAGCGAGCCGAGCTGGTCCTGCTCGCCGTCCCCGATGACGCACTGGAGCAACTGGTCGCTGGTCTGGCCAAGACCGGCGCCTGGCAGCTGGGGCAGTTGGTGGCGCATACCTCCGGCCGCTTCGGGGTGGGAGTGCTGGCGCCGGTGCGGGCTGCCGGCGCGATCCCGTTGGCGATTCATCCGGCGATGACCTTCTCGGGGCTGAGCATGGACTTGGCCAGGCTGCCTGATTCGAGTTTCGGCGTCACCGCAGATGCCGCGATGCTACCCATCGCTCAAGCGCTCGTGGTTGAGATCGGTGCCGAGCCGGTGGTGGTGGCCGAGGCGGATCGAGCGCTGTATCACGCAGCTCTGGCGCACAGTGCGAATCATCTGGTCACCTTGACCGCGCAGTCTGCCGAATTGCTCCGGAGCATAGGAGTGGAACGGCCGGAGCGGCTGCTCGGCCCCTTGCTCAGAGCATCCTTGGACAATGCGCTGGCCTCGGGGGAACAGGCGCTCACCGGGCCGGTCGCCCGCGGGGATAGCGGTACGGTGCGCTCCCACGTCCAAGCGCTCGCCGAAAACTCAGCGGAGATCTTGGCCGCCTACCGTGCGATGGCCCGGACGACGGCGCTGCGAGCCCTGGCACGCGGCCGGATCAGTGCCGCGGAACTCGCGGAGATCGAGGACGCCCTGGAGGGGGATCAATGAGAATTGCCCGGACGCTAGCTGAATTCCGGCAGGCCAGCACCGAGTTGCTGAGTGCTTTCGACCAGCCTTCATTCGGCCTGGTGCCGACCATGGGCGCCTTGCACGCCGGCCATGCGGAACTGGTCAGAGCAGCGGTCGCCGCAGAGTCAGTGGTGGCCGCCTCAATCTTCGTCAATCCATTGCAATTCGGCGACCCGGCAGATCTGGAACGTTATCCCCGTACTCTGGAAGCCGACGTCGAACTGCTGGAATCGGCGGGCGCCACACTGGTGTTCGCACCCAGCCAGCAGGAGATGTACCCCGGTGGCGAGCCGATGGTGCGGGTCAGCGCCGGATCACTCGGCACGGTTTTCGAGGGGGCATCCCGGCCCGGTCATTTCGACGGCGCCCTCACCGTAGTGGCTAAATTACTGCACGCTGGAACCCCGCAATCGGCTGGTTACCGAGCCTATTTCGGGCAGAAGGATGCTCAGCAATTAGCGCTGGTGCGCCGGATGGTGCTCGACCTGAATTTCCCGGTGCAGATCGTCGGCGTACCGACGGTGCGTTCCGCGGAAGGGCTGGCGCTCTCCAGTCGCAATCGCTTCCTCTCCACAGCTGAAGCCGGAGCCGCACTGGTGCTCTCGCGGGCCCTGCGTTTGCTCGCCGAACGTGCGGCGCGGCATGAAGCGCTCGACATCGACTCCGCAGCGGCCCTGATTAACAGCGAACCGCTGGTGGACCTGGACTATCTCGAGGTGGTTGATCCGCTCAGCTTCGCCCCGCTCGCCGCCGAGCGCAGGGAAACTCCCTTCACCGGCAGCGCCTTGGCCCTGGTGGCGGCCAAGGTCGGCCCCGTTCGGCTGATCGACAATATTCCGCTCGGCTCAGCGGGCTAGCCGGCTCGGTGAGTGCAATTTACTGCTGCTACATAGCAGTTGCGTAGCAAGTTAGTGCAACTTGTTGTAGCCAGTAACGGTAAAATACTTTCTTGTGACCGAACAAGGAACCCAGCCCACCGAAGAACAAGTTTCCGAGCAGATGCAGATTCGGCTCGAGAAACGCGCCAAATTGCTGGAACGAGGGCTTGAGGCTTATCCGGTGGGGGTGCCTCGGACGCACAGTCTGGCAGAGGTCCGGCAGAAGTTCCCGGCTCTTGAAGCCGACGAAACCACTGGCGAGATGGTCGGTGTGGCTGGCCGCGTGGTTTTTGTCCGCAATACCGGAAAATTGTGCTTCGTCACTCTGCAAGAGGGCAATGGCACTCGTTTGCAAGGCATGCTCAGCCTTGACAGGGTCGGCGAAGCCGCGCTGGCTGACTGGAAGGCGCTGGTCGATCTGGGCGATCATGTTTTCCTGCACGGTGAAGTGATCTCCTCCAAGCGCGGTGAGCTTTCGGTGCTCGCGGATTCCTGGCAGATGGTGTCGAAGGCGCTGCGCCCGATGCCCGTGCTGCACGCCGAGCTCAATGAGGAGAACCGGGTCCGCCAGCGCTATGTGGATCTGATGGTCCGCGAAGAGGCACGACAGATGGTGTACACCAGAGCCGCCGTTACCCGAGCGGTGCGGCAGACTCTCAATGATCTCGACTATGTCGAAGTGGAAGGCCCCGTGCTGCAACTGGTCCACGGCGGAGCCAGCGCACGCCCCTTCGAAACCCATGTCAATGCGTTCGACCAGAAGATGACGCTTCGCATCGCCTTGGAGCTGTATCTCAAGCGAGCCGTGGTGGGTGGAATTGATCGGGTCTATGAACTCGGCAGGATCTTCCGAAATGAAGGCGTCGATTCAACGCACAGTCCTGAATTCACCATGTTGGAATGCTACGAAGCTTACGCCGACCAATTCGTGATGGCTGAGCGCATGAAGCAGATCATTCTCAACTGCGCTGATTTACTGGGTAGCCGGCAAATTGAAACCGCTAAAGGAATCATTGATCTTGATGCCGAGTGGGAATGGCTAGCCGTTTATCCAGGGTTATCTGCTGCGCTCGGGGAGGAAATTACTCCGCAGACTGAGAGCGGGAGACTTCGTGAGTTGGCGGCGCAACACGATATCAAGGTTGATCCCGGTTGGGATGCTGAAAAACTGGTGGTGGAGCTTTTCGGAGAATTGGTAGAACCGAATCTGCTGCAACCCACTTTTGTCTATAACTATCCGCCGTCCGCTCAGCCGCTTGCCCGGCCGCATCGCAGTGAACCCCAGCTCATTGAGGCCTGGGATCTCATTATCGGCGGCATGGAACGCGGCACTGCTTTCTCAGAGTTGATCGATCCGGTGATCCAGAGGGAACGGCTGACTGAGCAATCCTTGCGCGCTGCGGGCGGTGACCCGGAGGCCATGCAATTGGATGAGGATTTCCTCCGTGCGCTGGAGCACGGGGCTCCTCCGATGGGAGGTATCGGGCTGGGAATCGACCGGCTGGTGATGCTGTTCACCAACTCGGGAATTCGTGAAACCATTCTTTTCCCATTGCTCAAGCCGGATGCATCGAGGAACTGATCGATGGAATATCTCGCAGTAATCGTGCCGTCGCTGGGTGTGGGAGTAGTTTTTTTCTTCGCCATGAAAGCGATTTTCAACGCTGATCGTTCAGAGCGGCAAGCTTTGGCGCGCGCCGAAGAAGAAGCAAAAAATGCTTCTGAACAGGGTAAATAGTTTCAGTAGCCGGGTTTCACGATCGAATTTTTGGCTATTTTTCTACCGTCAAGCTAAATAATTGGTTGTCTTCTAAAGTAATAATTGCTTGTTTTCTGCGAGGTATGAAATTTAGTTTCACAGCGGGTATCCAAGTAATATTTTGACTAAGATGTGTCTGTCAAGGTAATTTATTTTCAGACATGGCGCATGTCGCATTGCCTAAAATTTAGGGGAAAAAATGGCACAAAAAGTTAAAATCATCTTGGTGGACGATCTTGATGGCGGAAATGCCGATGAAACCGTGAGGTTCGGGCTGGACGGCGTCAATTATGAGGTTGATCTGTCCAGTGCACACGCTGCTCAATTGCGTGAAGCCGTTCAGCCTTTTGCGGCGGTCGGCCGTAAATCAGCGGGTCGTGTTTCAAAAACTCGTCAGCAAGGCGCGGTTAACCGCAGCAACGAGGTTGCGCAGATTCGTGCTTGGGCACGCGAGAACGGTCATACCGTGAGTGATCGGGGCCGGATTCAGGCCGAGATCGTCGCCGCCTACCACAAGGCTAACGACTGATTTATTCCGCAGTTTTCCCTGTGGCGAACATCGCCCCACTCCTAGCAAAAAGTGCGTAGCATCAAAGTACGCAGTAGCTAGGAGTGTGGCGAAATGTTCGAAAGATTTACCGACAGAGCTCGGAGAGTTGTCGTGTTGGCCCAAGAAGAGGCCCGCATGCTCAACCACAATTACATCGGTACCGAGCACATTCTGCTCGGCCTCATTCACGAGGGCGAAGGTATTGCCGCAAAGGCATTGGAATCGCTGAATATTTCCCTCGACGCCGTGCGCGAGCAGGTGCAGGAGATCATCGGTCAGGGCCAGCAGGCCCCCAGCGGTCACATTCCCTTCACTCCACGCGCTAAGAAGGTGCTGGAACTCTCGCTGCGTGAGGCCTTGCAGCTCGGCCATAATTACATCGGTACCGAGCACATTCTGCTCGGCCTGATCCGTGAGGGCGAGGGCGTAGCCGCTCAGGTTCTGGTGAAACTGGGAGCTGATCTGAGCCGGGTACGGCAGCAGGTCATCCAGTTGCTCTCCGGGTACCAGGGCAAAGAGACCGCGACCGCCGGTGTCGGTCAAGGGCAGCAAGAAGGCACCCCGGCGGGTTCCGTGGTGCTCGACCAGTTCGGTCGCAATCTCACCCAGGCCGCCCGGGAGAACAAGCTCGACCCGGTGATCGGCCGGGAGCAAGAGATGGAACGCGTGATGCAGGTCCTCTCTCGGCGCACGAAGAACAACCCGGTGCTGATCGGTGAGCCCGGCGTCGGCAAGACTGCCGTCGTCGAAGGCCTGGCGCAGGCCATTGTGCGCGGCGACGTGCCGGAGACCATCAAAGACAAGCAGCTCTACACCCTGGACCTCGGGTCCTTGGTCGCCGGCTCGCGTTACCGCGGTGACTTCGAAGAGCGCCTGAAGAAGGTGCTCAAGGAGATTCGCACCCGTGGTGACATCATCCTGTTCATCGACGAGATCCACACCCTGGTGGGCGCGGGTGCCGCCGAGGGCGCGATCGATGCCGCTTCGATCCTCAAGCCGATGCTGGCCCGTGGCGAACTGCAGACCATCGGTGCCACCACCTTGGACGAGTACCGCAAGCACATTGAGAAGGACGCCGCCCTGGAGCGCCGTTTCCAGCCGATTCAGGTGGCGGAGCCGAACGTCGGGCACGCCATCGAGATTCTCAAAGGCCTGCGTGACCGCTATGAGGCACATCACCGGGTTTCCATCACCGATGGTGCTTTGACGGCCGCGGCGACCCTGGCCGAGCGTTATATCTCGGATCGCTTCCTGCCGGATAAGGCCATCGACCTGATCGACGAAGCCGGAGCCCGGCTGCGCATCCGCCGGATGACCGCACCGCCGGAACTCAAGGTGATGGATGAAGAGATCGCCGCCGTCAAGGTGCAGAAGGAAGCGGCCATCGATGCTCAGGACTTCGAAGGTGCTGCGGCACTGCGCGACACCGAGCAGAAGCTGATCACCGAACGAGCCGATAAAGACCGCGCTTGGCGCAGTGGCAGCTTGGACAGTGTTTCCGAGGTCGACGAAGAACTCATCGCGGAGGTGCTGGCGAACTCCACCGGCATCCCGGTCTTCAAGCTCACCGAAGAGGAATCCAGCCGACTGCTCAAGATGGAAGATGAGCTGCATCGCCGGGTGGTCGGCCAGGACGAGGCGATTAAGTCGCTTTCGCAGGCTATCCGCCGGACTCGTGCCGGGCTCAAGGATCCGAAGCGCCCAGGTGGCTCGTTCATCTTCGCCGGCCCGACCGGCGTCGGCAAGACCGAGCTGGCGAAGGCCCTGGCGGAGTTCCTGTTCGGCGAGGAAGACGCGCTGATCACTTTGGATATGTCCGAATACTCTGAGAAGCACACCGTCTCTCGTTTGTTCGGTGCGCCTCCAGGGTATGTCGGCTACGAAGAGGGCGGGCAGCTGACCGAGAAGGTCCGCCGCCGTCCGTTCTCCGTGGTGCTCTTCGACGAGGTGGAGAAGGCGCACGCCGACTTGTTCAACTCGCTCTTGCAGATTCTGGAAGACGGCCGACTGACCGACTCCCAGGGCCGGGTGGTCGACTTCAAGAACACGGTGATCATCATGACCACCAACCTGGGCACCCGGGATATCTCGAAGAGCGTCGCCACCGGTTTCCAGTCCGGCACCGACACCCAGACCAGTTACAACCGGATGCGGGCACGGGTCACCGAGGAGCTCAAGCAGCACTTCCGCCCCGAGTTCCTCAACCGTGTTGACGACGTCGTGGTCTTCCCGCAGCTCACCCAGGACGAGATCATCGAGATCGTCGATCTGATGGTGGCCAAGCTGGAGAACAGGCTCAAGGAGAAGGACATGGGCATCGAGCTCACCGTCGCCGCCAAGAACCTGCTGGCCACCCGTGGCTATGACCCCGCGATGGGCGCCCGGCCGCTGCGCCGGACCATTCAGCGCGAGATCGAGGACCAGCTCTCCGAGAAGATCCTGTTCGGTGAGATCAAGGCCGGCGAGATCGTGGTGATCGACGTCGAGGGTGAAGGCGACGAGGCGAAGTTCACCTTCGCCGGTAACAGCAAACCGCGGATTCCGGAGATCGCCCCGGTTTCCTAAGCCGAACCGTCTCCGGGAGCCTGCAGTAGAGAGCAGGCTCCCGAAGACGGTTTTGAGCTTTTCACAACGCGCTCACATTCAGAATCGGTATAACTGATACAGGGACTCTGAAGGTGGGCGTGTTTCGTTTGAGCTAGGAGGGTAGTCATCTCAACTCTTCAGCTAACCACCGGATGGGTGACGGTGGTCTTCCCTGCACTGGGTCTGCTGGGTTTGGTTCTCTTGGTGAGCGGCCCGAGAAAGCACCTCAAAAGAGCGGTGCCGATCACGCTGATCGGCAGTGGGCTGCTCGTGCTGGGCGTCAGATATCTCACCGAGAGCGTGCTCGATCTCTGGGGCCAGCCACTGCATTGGCGGATCTATCTTTTCACTGGTCTCGCTCTCGCCGCCCTCGCCTTGCTGGTGCCCAGATTGCTGAGCTTCAAGCGCTGGTACACCAAATTATTGGCGCCGCTCGCCGCAATTCTCGTCATTGTCGCCTTCGGCCTGCAGATCAATCAGGTATTCGGCTACTACCCGACAGCGGGTAGCCTCTGGGGCGACAACGGCGTTGACGTCCAGGCCTTCAGCCCCTCCGATACAGTGAATAAGTCAAAGCTCACCGCGCGTACCCCGACGGTTCGGGAAGAGGACTGGCAGCCGCCGACGTCGATGCCTGATTCGGGCAAGTTGATCACGGTGCAGATCCCGGCGAGCGTCTCGAATGTGCATTCCGGTATCTCCTATGTCTATATTCCGCCCGCCTACCGGGTTCAGAACCCGGCTAATGTTCCGGTGCTGGTCTTGATTCACGGTAATCCCGGGGATTCCGTCGATTGGCAGCGAGGCGGTCTGGTGACTCAGCAGATGGATGCGTATGCCGCCGAGCACAAGGGAATCGCGCCGCTGGTGGTGATGCCCGATGTGACGAGCGGGAATGCTGAGAGCTGGTCATTGTGCATGGATTCGCCGCGCGGCAAAGGGGCGACCTTTCTTGCGGTTGACGTTCCAAACTATGTCAAGAAGACCTTCGGCCTGGGCCTCGCCGGCGGTCAGCAGTTCATGATCGGCGGGATGTCCTACGGTGGCACTTGCGCCCTGCAACTGGGCGTGACCTTCCCCGCCGTGTACCCGGCGTTCCTGGATTTCTCCGGTGAGCGGGGGCCCTATATCAACGGCGGTGATGCCGCGATTATCAGTAAATACTTCAATGGCGACGCCGACGCCTTCGCGGAAGTCTCTCCGCTCGAACTGCTAAAGACCACGAAGCTTCCGCATTCGAAGGCCATAGTGCTGGTGGGCTCCTCTGATTATTACCGGCCGCAGGGCGAAGAAGTCTATCGGGCACTGAAGGCAGCCGACGTCCAAGTCGAGTTGCAGACTGTGGACGGCGATCACGGCTGGGCGGTCTGGCGGCTCGCCCTGGGGAACAACATGCCCCGGATCATGCAGCAATTCGGAGTCAGCTAGGTCAGTTCGCACTGAGAATTCTCGGCGATGAATGGCCACCCAGAGATCTCAATGCCTCGACTTCACCCGAACAACCGCTCGGCTATGATCGGCCTATGAGCGAACAAAGCCCGAGTGTTGCCGAGCGAGTTGAGGCCTCCGCGCAGATTCTGCGGCATGGGCCAAATACCGAACGGACAATGTTCTTCTCAGATGCTGTTTTTGCCATTGCGATGACTCTCCTGGTGCTGGATCTGCGGGTGGAACTACCACCTAATCCCAGCGTGCAGGAGATTAACGAGGCAATGATCGAGCAGATTCCGGCCTTTGCGAGCTTCGTGCTCTCTTTTATCCTGGTCGGCGTCAACTGGGTCAATCACCATCGCCGGTTCAACGGCATCGCATCCTATGACTCGAGATTGCAGCAGCTGAATCTGCTGTTCCTCTTCTTCGTCGCCTTTATGCCGGTGCCCACCAGTCTGCTCTTTGCGAACGCTGGTTCGCCCTGGCCCGTAGTGCTCTACGCCGTGGTGGTCTCCGGGATCTCACTGAGCCTGAATCTGCTCTGGCGGCATGCTCGGCGAGCTGGATTGATGGATCAGAGAGTCTCCGAAGCGCTCTACCGATATTCGCTGTACTCGACAGCACCGGTCTGGACCGTCTTCCTGCTCTCCATACCCCTAGCTTTTATCTCCAATGATGTGGCCCTTTATTTCTGGATACTGATCTTTCCGGCGAGCCTTATCCAACATCGAATCAGCTGGCGTCGCTTTGTGGCACGAGAGACGGCGCGCTTTGAGGCCGAGGACGCTGAGGCTTCACCGCCTGCCGGCTAGCTGCTCTGCCGCTGGAGTGCATCTGCCGCTGGAGTGCAAGGGGAGCCGCCCGATCTGATCGAGTAACCCGGCCAAGGAACTGGGACTCTGAGGCCTCGTCGAGGCATAGGATACTCAAGTGAGTAGCTTTCTGATTCGCCCAGCAAGAACCTCTGATGTGCCTGCGATCAAGGCCTTGGTGGCTCCGCTGGCCTCTCGCCGAATTCTGATGGCGAAGGAGACAGTGGCTTATTTCGAGGGGATCCAGGAGATGCTGGTGGCGCAGACCACCGGCGGACAGCTCTCTCCGGTGGTGATCGGCTGTGGTGCTTTGCACGTCATGTGGGATGACCTGGCTGAAGTGCGCACCTTGGCAACCGCTCCGGATTGGCTCGGTCAGGGAGTGGGGCATGCTTTGGTGGAGCAGCTTCTGGAGAACGCCCGTGCGCTCGGGGTGAGCCGGGTTTTCTGTCTGACTTTCGAAGTCGAGTTTTTCCGTCGGCACGGGTTCGAGGTGATGGCCGATCAGTCGGCGGTGGACCCTCAGGTCTATTCCGAATTGCTGCGCTCTCATGATGAGGGGGTCGCCGAATTCCTCGACCTGGCGAGGGTGAAGCCGAATACCCTTGGCAATACCCGGATGCTGAGGGAGCTCTAGGACTCGACCTGGGGATAGGCTTAGTGAGGATACTTTCGAGGGAGAGAGGTTGCCGTGAAGAAGCTCATCAATGACCCCAAGGATGTGGTCAAGGAATCGGTTGAGGGGTTCGCTCTGGCGCATCCAGATCTGGTGCTGGTCAACCCGGAACCGTTGTACATCTTCCGTCGGCAGCCCAAAGTCGGCAAGGTGGGGCTGATCTCCGGTGGGGGTTCGGGCCACGAGCCATTGCACGCCGGGTATGTAGGTAGCGGAATGCTCGACGCGGCCGTGCCGGGCGCCGTCTTCACCTCACCGACTCCCGATGCGATCATCCCGGCCACTCTGGCCGCCGATTCCGGTGCCGGGGTGCTGCAGATCGTGAAGAACTACACCGGAGACGTGCTGAATTTCGAGACCGCCGCCGAAATGGCGGAGGCTGAGGGCATACGGGTCCGTACCGTGCTGGTCAATGACGACGTCGCCGTCGAAGACTCGCTCTATACCGCAGGTCGGCGCGGGGTGGCCGGAACGGTGCTGGTGGAGAAGATCGCCGGAGCCGCCGCCGAGCGCGGAGACGATTTAGACGCCGTCACCGCGGTGGCACAGCGGGTCAACGATAATGTGCGGACCATGGGAGTTGCGCTGAGTGCTTGCACCGTGCCGCACGCGGGGGTGCCGAGCTTTGAACTCGACGAGAACGAGATTGAGATCGGCATCGGAATTCACGGCGAACCTGGACGGCATCGCATCGAGATGGAAGCCGCCGACGGCATCACCGACCGCTTGCTTGAGCCGGTGCTCACCGATCTTGGGGTACAAGCCGATGAGTCGGTGCTGCTCTTCGTGAACGGGATGGGAGGCACACCGCTGAGCGAGCTCTACATCGTTTATCGCAGAGCCGCCCAGCTGCTGGCGGAAAAAGGCATCCAAGTCACCCGCTCGCTGGTGGGAAACTACATCACCGCCCTGGAGATGCAGGGCTGCTCGCTCTCTGTGCTGCGATTGGACCACCAGCTCACCGAGTTATGGGACGCCCCGGTGCATACCGCTGCTTTGCGCTGGGGAGTCTGAGTGGGAAGCCGAGGAGGAAGAGTTTAGATGCTGGATAAGAACTGGGCCGTGGCCTGGATGAAAGCGACTGCCGCAGAAATCGCTGAGCACCGCGTCGCGCTGAGCGAACTGGATCGGGCGATCGGCGACGGCGACCATGGCGAGAATCTGGACCGTGGCTTCCAAGCCGTGCTCGGCAAGCTGGATGCTGCATACGTTTCCCCCGCCGAGGTCTTCAAAATGGTGGCCATGACCTTGATGTCAGTAGTGGGTGGCGCGGCCGGCCCGCTCTACGGCACGGCCTTCCTGAGGGCTTCCAGCGCACTCGGCGATGCCGGCAGCCTGGACGCCGAGGCCGTCTCGGCGGTGCTCACTGCGGCACGGGATGGCATCGTGGCTCGCGGCAAGGCAGCCCCGGGGGATAAGACCATGATCGACGCCTGGACTCCAGCCGTGGAAGCCGCCGACGAGGCGGTGCAGAACGGCCTCGCAGCGGAGGAAGTGCTCGCCGCCGCCGCAGCAGCAGCTCACGAAGGAGCCAGGGAGACCGAGCCGCTGATAGCCCATAAGGGCAGGGCGAGCTATCTTGCTGAACGCAGCGCGGGGCATCGAGATCCTGGTGCGCAGTCAACGGCGCTCATTCTGGCTGCCGCAGCCCGAACCGCGAGGGAGGCAGCATGACGGTCTCACTGGTCCTCGTCTCGCACAGCGAGAAGCTCGCAGAAGGCCTGGCTGAACTCGCTGGGCAAATGGCACCCGATGTGCGGATCCTGCCAGCCGGCGGGATGGACTCCGATGCCGTCGGCAAGAGTGCGCTGGGCACCTCGCTCAGTAAGATCACCGCAGCGTTGGACGCCGCAGATGCCGGCGACGGCGTGCTGATCCTGGCAGATTTGGGCTCCGCCGTGATGACCGCGGAATCCGCTCTTGAATTCATCGGCAACCCGGAGCGACTGCAATTGGCTGAGGCGCCGCTCGTCGAAGGGGCGGTGGCCGCCGCCGTGGAAGCCCAGTCGGGAGCCGCTCTCGCCCGGGTCCGCCAGGCTGCGGAAACCGCGCTCTCGGCGGGTGCAGCCTTCGGTACCACTCCGGTGCCCGCCGCAGCGCAGCCGGAGAACCGTCTCACGGAGGTGACGGCGGATGTCGTATTGATCAATCCAATGGGCCTGCACGCACGACCCGCGGCGACTCTGGCCGCTGCCTTGGGGGCGATGGATGTGGAGATCGAGATCAACGGCGTTGACGGGCAATCCGTGATGATGCTGATGACCCTGGGGGCGGCCCAGGGCACCAGCTTGCATCTGGTGGCGAGCGGTCCCGACGCCGGGCGCGCGGTCGAGCTGGTGAAGGCCGAGGTGGAAGCCGGGTTCGGCGAGCTCTGAGGGAATCGTCAACCGGCTCGGGCTTGAGTGGCCGTTCGAGCGGCCCCATGCTTTGAGCAGCCCGGATCGACTGGGCTAAGCGGGCAGCGCCAGGCCATTCTCGGTGCGTTCAGCCAGCCCATCTTTCACGAGATCCTCCAGGATGCGCTCCAGCCGGCTCGGCTCGCTCCCCAGGGCATGCAGGTGCTTCAACGGTTTGCTGAGCGAGGCCTCGTGTAGCAGTACCGGCGGAGTGAAGAACACATCCCACGGGGTGGGTGTGCTGGCCGCCCGCAGCACTGCCATCACGGCGCCACGAAGCTGCCGGTCGGTGCCTGCCCAGGGTTGTCCTTTGGGCTGATAAGTGGGCTCTGGTTCCCCGGCGGCGATCCAGGCGCAGCGATCGCGGACCGGGCAATCCGAGCATTTCGGTGAGCGTGCGGTGCACACCAGTGCCCCGAGTTCCATCACCGAGGCGTTCCAGCGGACTGATCCGGCTTCCTCCAGGGGCAGCACAGAGTCGGCCAGAGTCATCTCAGCCGCGGTCAGGCTGGGTGACGGCAGCGCCAGACCGGAGAACAGCCTGGCTTCAACTCGCCGGATGTTCGTGTCCACCACGGTAGCCCGAACTCCGAAGGCAAAGGCTGCGACCGCGGCCGCTGTGTAGTCACCGATCCCGGGGAGGGACTTCAGCTCCGCCACGGTGGAGGGGACCTCGCCGTCGTACTCTTCAGTGATTCTGCTCGCCGCAGCGTGCAAACGCAGCGCCCTGCGCGGGTAGCCCAGGCGATCCCAGGCTCGCACCGCTTCTCCGGCGGGCTCCGCAGCCAGTGCCGCCGGAGTCGGCCAGCGCTCCAGCCACTGCTGCCAGCGAGGCAGCACCCGCACCACAGGGGTCTGCTGCAACATGATTTCGCTGACCAGTACGCCCCAGGGACTGCAGTCGGCCGAACGCCACGGCAGCTGCCGGGCGTGGTCGGAAAACCAGTCGGCAATGTCCAGCTGAATGGAGGGCAGCAGTGAATGGGGAGTTCTATCCATGGCAGGTTTCATCAGGTCAAACGTAATATCTTTTGAAGAGACTTACTATTCTGAGCTTTTTATTCACCGAGGAGTGCCAATGGCCGGCGAGATGCTGGGTGCCAACCCAGAAGATCTGCGGGAACTAGCGCGTCAGATGAACGCCTCCGCGGAGAAGCTGGAGAATGCGGCTGCGGGAATTCAAGGGCGAATCTCCAGCGTGCGCTGGGGCGGGCCGGATTCGCATGCTTTCCGTGGCAACTGGTCGGGGACTTTCCGGCCCAAGCTGATGCACGCCAGCGATATGTTGCGAAATACCGGAAAGAGCCTGATCGAACAGGCCAAGGCTCAGGAGAAGGCTTCGGCGGTCGACGGCGGCTCGGGGGGTGACGCTGAAAGTGCCGGGCAGGATGGCCGGAATTCCGGTACCCCCGCGAAGTCGACGGTGAATTACTGGGGTCCGCACGCCAAGGTTGAGGCTAAGGGCTCAACTCTGGACGGCGCGCTCAGCGGAAAGGCTTCTGCCGAGGCCTGGGCGGGCACCAGAACCGAGACCTTGGCGAAGGTGACCGCTGAGAACGGCACGGTAAAAGCGGAGGCCAAGGCCAATGCCGCGGTTGGCGCGGGTGCGGAGGTCAAGGCTTCGGGTGAGTTGCTGGGCGGGCTCGCCAAGGGGGATGCGAATGCCAAGGCCTTCGTCGGCGCTAAGGCCGGAGCGAGCGCAGAAGCTTCAGCCAGCCTGGCCGAAGGCCTCAACGGTAAAGCCGAAGCCTCCGCGATGGCCGGGATTGAGGCCTCCGCGCATGCGGGCGGTTCCGCGCTCTATGGTTTGGCTTCGGGAAGCGCCGATGCCAGCGCCTTTGCCGGGGCGCGGGCCAGCGCCGATGCGAAAGCGCATCTGGGCCTCGATGGCGCCAGCGTCTCGGCGGGCGGGGATGCCTTTGCTGGCGCTGAGGCGAAAGCCTCGGCTAAGGCGCAGATCGCCGGGGTGGAAGCTGGAGCCAATGCGTCAGCGATGGCCGGGGTCGGTGCGCGCGCACAGGGCAGCGCCTCGGTTACCTATGATGAAGTCAAGGTTAGTTTCAAAGTTGGTGCGGCTCTAGGACTCGGCGTGAGCGTTGGCGGGGATTTGAAGATTTCGCCGCGCAAGATCATCTCCAATATGAATCCCGGCAAGTGGTTCTAAACAAGATTTCAACTAAAAGACTCATAAGGACTGATAATGACGGTTTCACGGTTCCCCTCGGCGCAATTCCCAGGTTTTCCCTCGGTTGAGGTCGAGGTCCCCGAAGGCTGGCTGCCCCGCGCGGTACAGGACACTGTCGCGGCGTGGGTGTTTCCCGATGAATCCGGCGATTTTGCCTCCAACCTGGTGCTGAGCATCACCCGGCTGGCCAGCTCGCGATCTCTGGCGGAGACCACCCAGAACATTGAGCAGGCGACCTCCCAGCTCAATGAGGTAGAGCTTTTCGACAGCGTGGACGTGACGCTCAATGGCCGGGACTGGCACGTCCACGAATACGTCTTCGTCCACCCGCAGGTGGGCACCTTGATCCAGGTGATGGCCGCCACCAATGTTCAGCTGGGAGATTTCACCGATACCGTGCAGCTCACCGGATCGATTTCGCCGGTGAACCAGGAGCGCGATCTGGACACCGTGCGGGATATCATCCGCAGCGTCCAGCTGACCCCTTATTCGGGGTAGCTCTTCAACGATTCCGCTGCTTAGCGGCGTGGGGGAGCGGGGGCTGCCCTGGTCATTCCGTAGTCTGGAAACATGGCGAATTCCAGTGGCAACCGACGACGGCGACCGTCCGCCGCGGTGTACCGTCGCCGGAGGCTGGTCGTCGGAGTGCTCGCCGTCCTGGTGGTGATCGGCTTGATCGCTGGAATCACCCTGCTGGTTCGGCACTTCGCCAAGCCGGAAGCGAGCAACCCCTCGGCGCCCACGACGTCGAACTCCAGCGCTCCATCGAATGAGCCCTCTGCGGCTTCCCCGCAGAGCAGCAATCCGCCCACGGCGGAGAAGCCTTCCTGCGATCAAAGCAAGGTGACCGTCAAAGCCTCAACCGACGCGGAGAGTTACAGCACCGGCAAAAACCCGGTCTTCACACTCACGGTCACCAATGGCGGCAGCGTTGCCTGCGAAGTGAACGTCGGCACCTCGCAGATGGAATTCCTGGTGCTCAGCGGTGAGGACCGGATTTTTTCTTCGAAGGACTGCCAGGAGAAGGCAGTGGATCTCAAGAAGACGATTGCTCCGGGAGTTTCAGAGAAGGCTGTTTTCCCCTGGCAGCGCAATCGCTCCGTCGAAGGTTGCACAGCCGTCGCGGCCAAACCCGGGGTCGGTCCGAATGCGCTTTACACCTTGACCGTCAAGCTCGGGGACCGCACCAGCAGCAAAGCCGTTTTCACGCTGGTCTCCTAGGATCTAGCTGCGTGGTTTAGAGGAATCGATCCAGCAAGCTCGCTTCGGCGATCCTGGAGAGCCCCTCGCGAACCGTGCGGGCTCTCTGCTCCCCGATTCCCTCAACGGCCATCAACTCTTCAATGGTTGCGGCCATCAGGTTCTGCAAGCCGTCGAAGTGCTCCACCAAGCGATCGGCCACCGCCCGGGGCACCGCCTTGAATCCGGAGAGCAAGCGGTAACCGCGGGGGTGGATCACGGTCTCCAAGGATCCGTTACTGTCCATCAGGCCGACGATACCGGCGATTTTGGCCAGATCGATCAATTCAGTCGGCCCGATATCGTGCAGGCCGGCCACAGCGGAGTCGATCTCCTCCTGGCTGGTTTCCGAGGCCGAATAATCGCGGATCACCATCTCGCTGCCGGGGCCTCGGCCAACCGTCAGCTCATCGAGTTGCAAGGAGAGCAAGCGGCCGTCCACCCCGAGTTCCAGGACGTACTGCGCGATCTCTTCGGAGATCCGGCGCACCATCTCCTGGCGCTGCAGGATGACGGCGACATCCCGTACCGTGACCATCGCCTCGATCTCCAGTGCGGAGAGCGAAGAGGTCACCTGATCCAGCCGGACCCGGTAGCGTTCGAGGGTGGCCAGAGCCTGGTTGGCGCGGGCCAGCACCTTTTCAGAGCCTTCCAGGACGTGGCGCAAGCCGTCGACGTACAGGGCGATGATCTGCATCGACTGGCTGACCGAAATCACCGGAACCCCGGTTTGAATAGCCACTCGTTCGGCGGTGCGGTGCCGAGTGCCGGATTCCTGGGTCTCGATGCTGGGGTCCGGAACCAATTGCACCGCTGCGCGCAGGATCTTGGAGGCGTCTTTATCGCAGACGATCGCGCCGTCCATCTTGGCCAATTCGCGGAGCCGGGTCGGGGCGAAATCAATATCGATCTCGAAGCCGCCGGAACACAGGGATTCAATGGTCTTATCGAAGCCCAGCACAATGAGAGCTCCGGTACGGCCGCGTAGAATCCGTTCCAAGCCATCGCGAAGACCGGTCCCTGGAGCAACGCGAGCCAGCGTTGCCTTCAGCGAGTCCTCGGGGCTGCGAACCATTGCTGCTCCTTTTCGCCAAGCGCAGAGTGCGCTTATCCAGACCAATATCGCCGCACATCTAAAATGCGCCAGCCGCTAGCCCAATACTAGTGGTTCGTGCTAAGACCTGGCGAACAGGGGCGTTTTCAGCTGAAACCTCCGCCTAGACCGATACTTTTTTCCGGCTGTCCCACTGAGTGTTGCCAAGGTGAAAGATGTGGCTGTTTCTGAGCAACATCTGCCTCATCAGTAACACTCAGTGGGACAGAGGAAATCGACACGGAGGAATTTGGGCGGCGGAATTTGGGCGGCGGAAAAGTGAGGCAGCTGGGCCAAGCAGCGGGACAAAAGGATGATCCAAAGTGCTGTCTGCCCCGGGCCAGCGGAAGAGCGGGGTTATGGGAAGAGCCGGGTCAGCGGAAGGGCGGGGTTATGGGAAGAGCAAAGCTAGGGCGTCGCCCAGCTGATGTACTTCGCGCACCGAGAAACCTGATGGAATCGGCCCCGGGCCGTTCGGGCTGGCGGGTACCACAGCGTGGCTGAAACCCAGGCGATGGGCTTCTTGAATGCGCTGGTTAATCCCGGGGACCGGCCTGACCTCCCCGGCCAGCCCGACTTCGCCGAAGGCGATCAATCGAGCGGGCAGTGGCTTGCCGCTACTGGCGGACATGATGGCCAGGGCGATGGAGAGGTCGGTGGCCGGTTCGGTGAGTTTCACCCCGCCGACAGTGGCCACGTAGGAGTCCTGCTCGCTCAGCTGTGCTTTGGTGCGTTGCTGCAGAACCGCCAGCAGCATCGCCACCCGTGAGGAATCCAAACCGCTGGTGGCGCGGCGTGGCTGGGACGTCGAGCTTTTGGCGAGCAGGCTCTGCACCTCGGCTAGCAATGGCCGCTTGCCCTCCAGGGCGACCGTGATGCAGGTGCCCGAGACGGGTTCTTTGGTGCGTGAGATGAAAAGGCCACTCGGGTCGGCCAGGCCCTCAATGCCCTGTTCACTCAAATCGAAGCAGCCAACTTCATCCGTTGGCCCATAACGGTTCTTCGCAGCCCGCAACATGCGCAAGCGGGAATGCCTTTCGCCCTCGAACTGGCACACCACATCCACCAAGTGCTCCAGTAGCCGCGGACCGGCAATCGAGCCGTCCTTCGTGACATGGCCGACCAGTAAAGTCGTCATATTCAGGCGCTTGGCCGCGGCGATCAAAGAAGCGGCGACTTCCCGAACCTGGGTGACGCCTCCCGCCGAACCCTCCACCACAGCGCTACTGAGCGTCTGCACCGAATCCACGATCAGCAGCCGGGGTTTGAGCTGTTCGACCTGCCCTAAAGCGCTACCCAGGTCGTTCTCGGCCACCAGGTAGAGGGCATCAGCCATCGCACCGATCCGCTGGGCTCGCAATTTGACCTGAGCGGCGGATTCCTCGCCGGTGACATAGAGCACATCTCCACTGCTGCGGGCGAATTTCGCGGCGACGTCGAGCAGCAGCGTGGATTTGCCCACCCCGGGTTCCCCGGCGAGCAGCACCACTGCTCCGGGCACTACGCCGCCGCCGAGCACGCGGTCCAGTTCGCTGACCCCGGTGGGCAGATACGCGGATTCCGTGGCATCGACGTCGGCGATCTTGCTGGCCGGGGCGGCGATGCTGCTGGCCGCCGTGGTGCGCGCCACCGTGACTCCGAGCTCCTCAACAGTGCCCCAGGCCTGGCACTCACCGCAACGGCCCACCCACTTAGCCGTGGTCCAACCGCATTCAGAGCACTTATAACCGCTGCTGGCTTGACGTGCGGCGACGGAGCGCGAGGTTTTAACCATGCCAAGAGCCTATCGAGATGTACCGACAACGCGGCTCGGCTTCACCGAGAATGCCCGAGGTGAAGTGCCTAGACCTTGGGGAGCGCATGCTTAGCCTCCTCGGTCTCCATTCCGGCGGCTTCGAGCAGATCCACCAGCAATGGGCGGAACAGCATCACCACCGTTTCACCCTCGAGCCGCTGTATTCCGAGTAGTTTCGGGTGCAGGGCTTCGGCGATGGCCACCAACTCGGCCCTTGCGTAGTGCAGATTCACGGCGCTCGCGGTGGCATCCCGCTCGGAGAGCCCCAGTGCCAGCAGATCCACCGCGTTCGCGGAGTCCTCCAGCAACTGGGCGATGCCCTGTACCGCAGAGTCGCTCAGGGCGGCATTATTGATCGCACTGGTCAGCCTGCGGGTGAACACCCGGGCATTGCGCATTGCATAGTCGAGGTGTTCCAGAGAATCCTGAAGCGAGATGATCTCACCGCGGTATCGCCGGTAAGCCGGAGAGATATTGGTCATCTCCCCGGAGGAGCGCAAGGTGACACGCATCTGATCGATCAGCGGTTGGGCGCTTCTGGCTCGCACCAGAGCATGCCAGGCCACCGTCGAGTCGCTCGCCAAGAGCGCCTCGGCACAGCCTCGCAGAATCTCACTCAGCTCGGTGAGCAGCTTGCGGACGTCCTGCTGCGGTTCCTTACGCGGATCCCGCGGGGTGAGCAGGGTGATGATCAGTGCAAAGCAACCTCCCACCACGGCGTCCAGGCTGCGACTGAAAGGCCCTCCCGTGGGCAGCGGCAAGAGGATCACCAGAACCGACTGCAGGCCGAGCTGGGTAGCGAAGATCACCCCGCCGTCCAGGAACCTCGCCAGCATGATGGAGAGGAAGAGCACCACGGCGGCCTGCCAGATCCCGGGGCCGGCCCAGCCGAGCACCAGTTCGCCCATGATGATGCCCAGAGTGCAGCCGATCGCGACTTCCAAGACCCGGCGGAGGCGGGGATCGCGGGAGAAGCCGAGAGCGATCAAGGATGAGGTGGCGGCGAAGATCGGTCCACTGTGACCAAGCACATACTCGGCGAAGGCATAGGCCGCCACCGCGCAGATGGTCATCTGAATCGCGGGCACCACCGAATTTCCGCTGCGCCGGAAACCGGTGCTGGCATGGGCGCGCAGGAAGCGGGTAGTGGAGGGAATCGGACGCCGTGAGACGGGCATGCTCTAAGTCTAAAGGGAATGTAATGGCCTGGATTTGTTAACCCTTTGTTCACCTACACCGATCTATCTCGTTACCTCTGCCCCCTAAGTTCAATGTTGTACAGCTACGCAATACAGACAAAGTTGAGGTGCAGCCCTATGGGGGGAAACGTGCCAACTCAGCTAGATCCCTGGAAGGGGCACAATACAGTGAAGGTACTTCGCTACAGCCGCGTCGCGGCAGTTATCGCGGTAGGCGCCATCGCCTTGACCGCTTGTGGCACCGATAACGCCACTCCTGGTTCATCGAACAACGCCGGCAGCAGTGCAGCCGGCGCGGGCGTGAGCGGAACGCTGACCGGTATCGGAGCTTCCTCACAGACCTCCGCGATGGATGCTTGGAAGACCAAGTTCGCTTCCGCCAACCAGGGCGCTCAGGTGCAGTATTCCCCCGATGGATCCGGTGCTGGCCGTAAGGCCCTGATCAGCGGTGCTGCTCAGTTCGCCGGCTCGGACGCCTACTTGAACGACGAGGAACTCGCTGACTCCAAGAAGGTCTGCGGCCCCGATGGAGCGATTGACGTTCCGGTCTACATCTCGCCGATCGCGATCGCTTACAACCTCAAGGACGTCCCGAACTTGAAGCTGGACGCCGCTACCACCGCCAAGATCTTCCGCGGCGAGGTCAAGACCTGGAACGACCCGGCGATCGCCGCGCTGAACTCCGGTGTCACCCTGCCGTCCACCGCGATCACCCCGGTGCACCGCTCCGATAACTCGGGCACCACCCAGAACTTCACCGATTACCTGGTGCAGGCCGCTCCCGATGTCTGGAAGGACAAGTCCAGCGGTGACTGGCCCTCGTCCTTGAGCGGCGAGAACGCTAAGGGCACCACCGGCGTCGTCAAGCAGGTCACGCAGACCGAAGGCGCCATCACCTATGCCGATGAGTCCGCAGTGGGCACTCTGAGCACTGTGAGCATCAAGGTCGGCAGCGACTTCGTCAAGGTTTCGGCCGACGCCGCAGCCAAGGCCGTCGAGCTCTCCAAGGTCGCTGACGGCCGTGGACCGAACGACGTGGCCATCAAGCTGGATCGCACCACCACCGAAAGCGGCGTCTACCCCGTAGTGCTGGTCAGCTACCAGGTGTTCTGCTCGACCTACAAGGATCAGAAGACCGTTGATCTGGTCAAGGCCTTCGGTAGCTATGTGGTGAGCACTCAGGGTCAGCAGGACGCCGTCGCCGCTGCCAAGAACGCACCGCTCTCCGCTTCTTTGACCGACAAGGCCAAGAAAGCGATCGACTCCATCAAGGTCGGTTCCTAGCCGTTTCTGACGAACCGGTTGCGTCCCACGAACATGGGACGCAACCGGTTTGCCAGTTCCACCAACCAGTCGGAAGGGCTTTAGGTGACGACACCTGCTCTGACAAAAAGCTCCAGCGCTGACCGCGCCGGGGACAAGATCTTCTCCACTGCGACGCTCGTTGCGGGATGTCTCATCCTCGCTGTACTCTTCTTGGTCGCCGTCTTCCTGATCGTTCAGGCGTTCCCAACCTTCCTCGCCGATCCGGCTGATCTGACCGGTGGTGAGGGCTTCTTCGGTTATGTCCTGCCGCTCGTCGTCGGCACCCTGATCGCCGCGGTGATCGCACTGGTGATCGCCACCCCGATCTCGATCGGCGTCGCCCTCTTCATCTCACACTTCGCCCCGCGTCGGTTGGCCCAGGGGCTCGGCTACTTGGTCGATCTGCTGGCCGCCATTCCCTCAGTCGTCTACGGAGCCTGGGGCGTCGCTTTCCTCGCTCCGCAGCTCACCGGGGTGTACCAATGGCTGGCGAAATATCTCGGCTGGATTCCGATCTTCGCTCCAGACCCCCACACCGGTGTTGCATCCAACACCGGTCGCACCCTGCTCACCGTGGGCATTGTGCTCGCCGTGATGGTGATCCCGATCATCACCTCGCTGTGCCGGGAGATCTTCTTGCAGACCCCTAAGCTCCACGAGGAAGCTGCCCTCGCCCTGGGCGCCACTCGCTGGGAGATGATCAGGGTCGCGGTGCTTCCCTTCGGACGTCCCGGCATTATCAGCGCCATTATGCTCGGTCTGGGGCGTGCCCTTGGTGAGACCATGGCGGTAGCCCTAGTGCTCTCCGCTGGTCCGTTGATCGCGAGCTTGGTGATCACCGGAAATCAGACCATTGCCGCAGAGATCGCGCTCAACTTCCCGGAGGCCTTCGGGACCAGACTGAGCGAACTGATCGCTGCTGGCCTGGTGCTCTTCGTGATCACCCTGGCGGTCAATATGATCGCCCGCTGGATCATCAGCCGTCACAAAGAATTCTCGGGGGCAAACTAAATGGCCAATGCGACTTTGACCAGAAACAAGTCCCAGCTCACCCGTGGGCAGTTGCCTCCTTATGCGCTGTGGCTGGTACTCGTGGGTGCTGCCATCCTGGGTGCTGCGCTCTCTGCGCTGATCGGGTTCAATCCGGTCGGCTTCGTGATCTTCACCGCGATCTTCTTCGTGATCGCGGCCACCATAGCCACCCGAGTGGTCGAGGGCGGGCGAAAAGCCAGCAATAGGTTCATCACCTTCCTGGTGTACGGCTCCTTCATCATCGCGGTGCTGCCGCTGGTCTCGGTGATCTGGATCGTGTTGCAGAAGGGCGTTCCCGGCCTGCTCGATCCGGGCTTCCTGAATACCTCGATGAACGGGGTGACCGGTGTCGAGGACAATGCCACGGCAACCGGCGGACCGGTGCTCGGCGGCGCCTATCACGCGATTATCGGCACCCTGCTGATCACGCTGTGGGCGACCATTATCTCGGTGCCGATCGGCCTGTTGACCGCTGTCTATCTGGTGGAATACTCCAAGGGCGGCCCGCTGGCGCGCGCTATCACCTTCTTCGTGGATGTGATGACCGGCATCCCCTCCATTGTGGCGGGTCTGTTCTCGGTCGCGCTGTTCGGGGTGATCTTCGGCCCGGGCACCAAGACCGGCTTCGTGGCCGCCGTCGCACTCTCGGTCTTGATGATCCCGGTGGTGGTTCGCTCCTCCGAGGAAATGCTCAAGATCGTGCCCAACGAGCTTCGTGAAGCGAGCTATGCGCTCGGCGTTCGCAAATGGCGCACCATTACCAAGGTCGTCATTCCGACGGCGATCTCGGGCATCGCTTCCGGCGTCGCCCTGGCCATCGCCCGGGTGATCGGCGAGACCGCGCCGATCCTGGTCACGGCCGGCTTTGCCACCTCGATCAACTTCAATGCCTTCGCCGGCTGGATGGCCTCGCTGCCGACCTTCATCTACACCCAGATCCTGAACCCCACCTCGCCGAATACCATCGGCCCCAGTGACCAGCGAGCCTGGGCCGCGGCTTTGGTGCTGATCATCATCGTGATGCTATTGAATCTGATCGCCAGGTTGATTGCCCGTATTTTTGCCCCTAAGACCGGCCGCTGAGCTGTCTGTCGAAGATTGCTGTCGAAGATTAAGGAAAGCTACTATGTCCAAGCGGATTGACGTCAAAGACCTCAATGTTTATTACGGGAGTTTCCTGGCCGTCGAAAGTGTGAACATCAATATCGAGCCGCGCTCGGTGACCGCCTTCATCGGCCCTTCCGGCTGTGGCAAGACCACCTTCTTGCGCACCCTGAACCGGATGCACGAAGTGACGCCGGGGGCCAGCGTCAAGGGTGAGGTGCTGCTCGACGGCGACGATCTCTATGGCCCCGGAGTCGATCCGGTGGCTGTGCGCACCAAGGTCGGCATGGTCTTCCAGCGGCCCAACCCGTTCCCCACCATGTCGATCAGGGACAATGTGCTGGCCGGGGTGAAGCTGAACAATAAGCGGATCTCCAAGTCCGATGCCGCTGAGCTGGTAGAGAAATCACTGCGCGGCGCGAATCTCTGGAACGAGGTCAAGGATCGCCTGGACAAGCCGGGCTCGGGTCTTTCCGGTGGGCAGCAGCAGCGGCTCTGCATCGCCCGGGCGATCGCGGTGCAGCCCGAGGTGATCCTGATGGACGAGCCATGCTCAGCGCTGGATCCGATTTCCACCTTGGCCGTGGAGGACCTGATCAACGAGCTGAAGTCTGACTTCACCGTGGTGATCGTGACCCATAATATGCAGCAGGCGGCCCGGGTCTCGGATAAGACGGCGTTCTTCAATATCGCGGGCACCGGCAAGCCCGGCAAGCTGATCGAGTACGCGGAGACCACCACGATCTTCAACAATCCGTCCGTGAAGGCAACCGAGGATTACGTCTCCGGCCGCTTCGGGTGACCATCGCTTCTCGCTGCAACGCTCTGGCACTTAAGCCGTTATCTACCGCTGATAACGACAACGAGTGCCAGAGCGTTCGTGATTAATCGGAGGAAATTCAGAGCAGGGGGCTGAGTGCCAGGTAGAGAATCCCACCGAAGACCGCGGAACTGACCGGAGTCAGTAACCAGAAAAGCATGATCCTGCCGGCCAGGCGGATATTACCGGCGGCGAATCGTTGATTTGCTCCGGCCCCCAGTACCGCTGCAGTGGTCAGTTGAGTGGTCGCCAACGGCAGATGGAAACCGAATCCCGCGACGAAGAGCATCAAGGCACTCACCGATTGCGCGGTGACTGCTCGCATCGGATCAACCCTCACCAGGCGGTGCGCCATGGTGTAGCTGATCCGCCAACCGCCCAGCAGAGTTCCCGCCATCATCAGCAGTCCGACAGCTGAGGTGAGCCACCAGACCTCCGCTCCCGAATTCGATAGCCCGGCAGCGGAGAGCGCGAAAAGCATCAATGCCACGGTTCGAGATCCGTCCTGCAAACCGTGGCCGAAAGCTACAGCACTCGCTGTAATGCCTTGAATCCTGCGAAACCTGCGATTGATGTCGTTCGGCTGAGCATAGCGGGAGAGCCAGGCGACCGGGAACACCACGAGGTAGGAGAAAACAAAGGCGAAGACCGGCGAGATCAGCAGTGGCAGCAAAACCAGCCAGACCACTGCTTCACCCAGGCCCGTCGAAGGGGAAGCGCCTTTCAAGCCGGCAACCCAAGCCGCCCCCGCGATTCCGGAGATCAGCGCGTGCGTTGAGGAGGAGGGGTAACCGATCCACCATTGATAGATGCCCCAGAAGAGGGCTGCCAGCACTGCGGCAAGCAGAATGGCCAAACCCGTTGTGCCGGAGGCGAAATTAAAGACCTGGGTCTGCAGGCTCACTGCGAAGCCTCCGCTGAGCAGCGCTCCGATCAGGTTGAAGACTCCGGCGAGAAGGACGGCAACGGTCGGAGTGAGCGCCCTGGTACGCACCGCGACCGCGACCGTCGATGAGGCATCGCGCAATCCATTGAAAACAGCGAAGGTCGCGGTAAAAAGGCAGAGCAGGATGAAGAAGGCGAGCGCCATGCTCAGGATTCCTTGACGATGATGCTGCCCACCCTGGTAGCCAGCTGACGGAACCCCCTGGTGACCTCGATCAGGTGGTTGGCGAAATCACGGTGTCGGATGTAGTTCGAGGGCTTCTGTTCCTGCAGCAGTTCTGCGCAGAACACCAATTGAGTTCGTTCCGCGCGCTTTGCCAGTTGCAGCACTTCGAGCCAGTAGTCTTCCAGGCCATCGAGATCATCGAGTGAGTTCATCGCATTGACGGTCAGTTCGGCCTGTCGGGCGATCACCTCGAGCTGGTCTGAAGCCCGCCGAGGGATCCGTTCGAGTTTATAGATCGTCAGAAGTTCCGCTGCGGCGTCCAGGGTCTCCATCGCCTCGTGCAGAATACGCGAAAGCGCGTACATGTCCTCGCGCGGTAACGGACTGATGAAGCTGGTGCGCATATGCGTCAGCAGTGCGTAATGCAGATCGTTGGATTCGGCTTCGCGCTCTCGAATTTGCGCGGCCAAGCGGGGGTATTCCTGAACCGGGGCCCCGAAGATCTCAGAGAGGACGTGCACGCCAAGAACCAACTGCTGGGCCATCTGAGCGAGAATGCTCAATCCGGCGCGTTCTTGGGGGTAGAGGCGAAACTTCAACGGAGATCCTTGCGGTTTGCTGCTGCGATGCCGGGAAAGTGCTCTCTACCCGCGCTGAAACACATACTAGCGCCTCAAAGTTACCAACTCTCACGAGCGGGCGCCGGTAGCGGCGGAAAACGCCGCAGAGCATGAAAATGGTGCCGAACCGGGAGCGCCTCTCGGCGTTAGGCCGCTCGTAGCGGCTAAAAGATGGAGCCCGGGGGTTCCGCAGTTCGACACCACCTTTAGTCTCCCGCCTCAACCGGCTGATGTCAACGCGGACGGAGCTCTGCCGCGCTGCCAGTAGCGGCTTTCGGCTGCCAGCTCCGATCAGCTATTGGAGTAACTCGTTGGCCCTCGGTTCTGGTCGTTGTTGAGCGGTTGGCCGTTCAACAACGTGGTATGGGGATGGTAAGACGACGGTCCCACTGGGATAACGGACTGACTCCGCAAGATCTGATTTCTGAGCTGCCACTGCGCTATACCGCCAGCGATTACTGCCAGGCCGAGGCTGAACAGAATTCCGCTGTAAGTCTGGTAAGTCAGGGTCCGTTCCATCTCCAGAGTGATGATCGAGGAGGACAAGCTGACATTCATCAGAGCGGAGATGACATAAAAAATAACGAGCAAGATAAGGGCGCCGCCACTGAAGAACAGCACCGACGAACTACGGAGCGCACAAATAAAGCCTAAACCGATCAAGACGATGCTGATCGTCATCAGCAAGGCGGTGAACGAAGAAAGGGGATCCAGCCACATATATCGCACTAATTCCAATCGATATTCGGTAACCGCCAGGTTCATCACATAGAAGCCGCCAAGGACGAGCAGAGTTCCGAGGATGGCAGCCGCGACAGTTAGTGGAGTGCCGGTGCGGACCTTACTGCGCCGCAGCAGGGCAGTGGTCACACAGAGCAGCGCGGTGACGATACCTAATGGGCCAGCACTTCCGGTGAACAAGAAATCAGAGACCGCATACGGCATGAACTGCCGAGTCCAGGGGTTGAGGAAACCATAGATGGCAGGTGTGAACATGCTGGCCATAGGTAGCAACAGCCAGAGGGTAGCCAGGGTAGGGGCCAGCGATGTCAGCTTGGAAAGCCAGCAAACACCGGCAAACAGCAAGCCGCCGAGCAGTACCAGCAGTAAAGCGGGGATGATTCTTTCGTTGAAGAGTTCATAGCTTTCTAATAGGACGCTATAAGTGCCGGCAGCCCCGGTGGCCAAAAGCCAAAGCGCGATAGGAGTCAGCACGAAACCGAGGACAGCGCCAATAATTCGGGCAGAGGCCCGTGAAGGCACTGTGAGCGGGTAAGCGGTCATGCCTCCAAGTGTAGTGTTCCACCGAATGGAAAAAAAGATCTCTAATCTAATTCTCCGCGTCGCCAAGCGGATGCGGCGTGCTCCAGATCTTCAGCTGTTTTGACCAGTCGCTGCGCACTATGAGTCAGTTTGCTGGCATGAGTTTCGTTGCTCATCTCGCGTTGATCAGCGACCTCGGTTTGGCCGAGTGCCACCACCCTGCAGAAAGCAGCGGATCGTTCCAGTGCGACGTCGAAATCGCCGTCGAAAGCTCCGGAGAGAATCGCGTCCGTCATGGTTTTCAATTCCTCGGCCCCTGGAGGTTCGGCTACCCCGGCGACGACGTGCGAAACTTGGGCGGTGTCCTTGCCTGCTTTGAAGTAGACGGCGATCCGCTCCGGATCACGCTGTGTGGCGGCGCGAAGCGCGTAAAGCCGCCAGAGGGCTCCTGGCAGAGAACGAGCCGGGCTCTCCGCCCACAGCTCGGCGATCACTTCCAGGCCTTGCTGATCGGCGAGGCTCACCAGGCGTGCGGTGATCTCCGGATCGTCATTGGCCCGGCCATGGTGCACCAGGGCGTGGGCGGCCAGATGGGCGGCTTCGGAGACTCGAGCCGGGTCCGCGCCGCCAGCGAACGGTTCGAAATCTGCGGGAGCCAAGGGAATAGGTCGGTGTGGCCTCGGGCTGTGGTTTCCGGCATCTTCGCTCATGATTTGACGATACTCCTGTGCGTCGACGGGGTCGAGGAGGAGGCTCGGGGAATTGGCTGCGGCGGATGTGCAGGTCTTGGCGTACCGTCAAATTGTCGAGGATGCCGAGGTGTGCGGTAAGGTATTAAAGTCCATTTGTACTGGAATTTCGGCTCAGCCTAATTTCCGGTGCGGACTGGTCGGGGCCTTTAGCTCAGATGGTAGAGCATCGGACTTTTAATCCGTGGGTCGAGGGTTCGAGCCCCTCAGGGCCCACCAACAGTGTCGGTAGTCAAACCCCGACACGAAAATTGAAGTTGTTCTCAGTGAAGGACCTGCCTGTTTGGGCGGGTCCTTCACTTTTTGTGTTCGGTTGCGGGTTTAGCAGGGTCGTAGCGGTGGTTGCAAGGGTTTTGAAGAGCTCGGCGAGTTCGATGGTGACCTGATCTTTTGTAATGGTGATCCGGTGGGTGAGGACTTGGTTGAGGAGCCTGCGAATATGGTCGGTTGCGGTTTCGTAGATTTCGGTGCAGCGCTCGAGCACGGTGAGTCGGGCGTGTAAGGTAAATGCTGAGCATCGGGTATCTTCAAAAATGACCTTATCTCCACTGCTAAAAATATATTGGAATATAAGGTTAT
Source organism: Psychromicrobium ferritrahens (assembly GCF_043789415.1). Classification (NCBI taxonomy): domain Bacteria; kingdom Bacillati; phylum Actinomycetota; class Actinomycetes; order Micrococcales; family Micrococcaceae; genus Psychromicrobium; species Psychromicrobium ferritrahens. The sequence continues at coordinate 1,914,625 of NZ_JBDLLW010000001.1, forward strand.
AAGAATTATTGCTGTCAAGATTGATGGTCGACACGTTTTCCCAGGAGCTCCATCTATGGCAATATAGTTTTAGATAAAAATATTCTTTCTGAGCCAGGGAAAAATTCAGAAGGCGCTAGTTTTAATGGATCAATAGACATCATCTTTAACTTCAATCTGAGGTATCTAATTTGCCGACAGATGTTTATTAATGTATGGCAAGAATGAAGTTCCAGCTCGGTGAGCTAAAGAATCTTCCCATCGTTAAGCTGCCAGTGCTCATCAAGTCTTACATTTTGCATCAGTCGTCGGTCATGGGTCACTAACAACAATGTGCCTTCATAATCTTCAAGTGCTTGTTCCAACTGTTCGATTGCTGGCAAATCTAGGTGATTAGTTGGTTCATCAAGCACAAGAAGGTTTACACCTCGAGCTTGCAGCAGAGCTAGGCTGGCCCGGGTCCGTTCGCCAGGAGACAAAGTATTTACGGAGGAATTGATATGATTAGCTCCTAACCCAAACTTTGCCAGCAAAGGTCGCGTCTCTGACTCGGAATACCCCGGTGTAACGGATATAAAGGCTTCCAATAGGCTTTTGTTTTCAGGTAACTGTATACGCGCCTGGTCGATCTCACCTACAGACACATTGGATCCCATCGAGGCAGAACCTGCGTCAGGTCTTTGATGCCCAAGTATAAGACGCAGCAAAGTAGATTTTCCAGAACCGTTAGGTCCGGTGATTCCTATTCGCTGTCCTGCATTGACCTGGAGCGAGACAGGTCCGAGGGTGAAATTTTCCTTACGAATTACTGCTTTATTCAAGGTCGCGACTACCATGCTGGACCGGGGAGCACTGCCTATCGTAAATTTTAACTGCCATTCTTTACGAGGTTCGTCTACAACATCGAGCCTGGCGATTTGCTTTTGCATTTGACGCGCTTTCTGCGCTTGATTCTCAGATGATTCTTTGTTTGCTTTCCGGCGAATTTTATCGTTGTCTGGACTCTTCTTAACGGAATTACGTACACCTTGCGCACTCCATTCACGCTGGGTACGTGCCCTAGACACCAAGTCTGATTTCTTGGCGTCGAATTCATCAAACGATTCGCGTGCATGACGACGAGCTATTTCACGCTCCTCTAAGAAATTGTCATAGCCACCTTGATACACGGCAACTTTATTTTGAGCTAAGTCGAGCTCTACAACACTAGTGACGCTACGGGCCAAAAACTCACGATCATGTGATACAAGTACTACACCACTTCTTAGACTGTGTATGAATTTCTCGAGTCGATCGAGTCCTTCAACATCTAAATCATTTGTCGGCTCGTCGAGTAACACAAGATCAAAGCGGCTCAGCAGCAAACTTCCGAGAGCAACACGAGCTAACTGCCCACCAGAAAGATCTGTCATTAACGCCTCTGGCGGAATGCCTTTGGCAACATCTGCCAGGACTAATGGAAGCCTTTCCTCTAAATCTGCAGCGCCACAAGCCATCCAGTGATCCATAGCAGCGACAAATCGTTCATCTGCACCGGGGGAACCAGCAGCTAACGCCTCTGACGCAGCTTCCAGGGACATCGTGGCACTTGTAGAGCCGGTTCGACGACTAATATAGCCTGCAACAGTTTCGTCAATTTTTCTTTCATGCTCCTGAGGCAGCCAACCCACAAAAGCATCCCTCGGTGTAGTTAGTACCCGGCCAGATAGTGGTCTGTCTATTCCTGCCAGTAATTTCAGAAGGGTGGATTTGCCAGCCCCGTTCGCACCCACGACGCCAACAACGTCTCCTGGCGCTATTGTCAGATCCAGATTAGTAAAAAGCACATGGTGAGGACTCCCGCCTGAGAGGCCCCTCGCTACAAGCGTTGCACTCACTTATTCATCCCTAGTTGTGACCTCATTCGAACTGAGGATCTTAGCCAGATCAAGCACAGGGACTGACTCATCTAGACTTGTCACCTGAGTTGGAAAAAATTTTAACTGCGCCAGATACAAACTTGCAAAATGAAATCCATGTGCCACTAGATATTCTGCGCAGAGCTTCCCTGAACCTAGGATCGTCCCAGTTCTCTGTACCTCCAGCCAGCCTTGCGCCATTCTCCCGGATCAGGAGCATTTCTGCCATCAATTCTGCATCGGGTTGATACTAGGTTCCCCAGCAGAATGATTTCGGCTCAGACCTCACCCGAGCTTGAGCTGCGTATTCAGACTTCATCGAGCTTTGAATCATGGCGCTGAAACTTGGGCAGCCGTGCCTGCGAAAGGACGGCCCTTATTTGGTTTAGCGAAGGACGGTTAGCGACTAAACCCTGCGGCGACTAAACCCTGCGGCGGCGTTCCCACAGCACGGCGTGGGTGACCAAAGTGGCGAGGACACCGAGCAGTGCAAAGACCAGAAAGACCACCGTATAAGGGGCTAAGAGGCTGAGCCAATAGGTTCGCTCCAGAGTGGTTTGCACTGACGAGGCGTCGTAACTACCTGGCATGCTCTGCGAGATTCCGATGAATCCCAAGACCGTGAGGACAACAGCCAGCCCATTCAGCACCCAGAGCGCAATAAGCCAGGGATTGAAGCGCACCGCGTGCTCAAGCTCTGCTTCGATTTCAGCGGCAGCCAACCGGACACCGTTCTCATCCAGCTCATGAATTTGAATCGACTCTGCATTTTCCGACATGATTCTCAGCATAGATGAGCGAGAGATGCGTAGCATGGGTGAATGCCTGCAAATACGCAAAGAGTCCTGATCACCGGTGCGACGGCGGGATTGGGCGCCGAATTCGCCCAGCAATTGGCTGCTCAGGGGCACCATCTCGTCTTAGTGGCCCGGAATCAAGAGCGTTTAGAGGTCAAAGCGATTCGGCTGCGTCAGGATTTCGGCGTTGAAGTCGAGGTGATCTCCGCCGATCTGCAGGCTCCCTCTGGTATCGAGCTGGTGAGCACGCGATTGCAGCAGGAACAGGCCCCGGTGAGCATGCTGATCAACAATGCCGGTTTTGGCCTGACCAAGTCCTTTGAGAAAAATACCGTGCAGGAAGAATCTGATCATCTGCAACTGCTCGTGGCCACCCCGATGCTGCTGATGCACGCGGTGCTGCCGGGGATGCTCTCCCGTGGCGAAGGCAAAATCATCAATGTGGCCAGCGTGGCCGGCTTCATTCCGCGGGCTACGTACGGCGCGTGCAAAGCCTGGCTGATCAGCTTCAGCCGCTGGGCCAATGTGCAGTACTCCGCTCAAGGAGTCACGGTGACGGCGGTCTGCCCAGGCTTCGTGCACACCGAGTTCCACCAGCGGATGAACGCCTCCACCGATGGTATTCCGAACTGGATGTGGCTGAATGCCGACCGGGTGGTGCGCGAGGGACTGGCCGATGCTTTCTCCGGCAAATCGGTGAGCGTGCCTTCCAAACGCTATAAAGCGCTCGCCTTCCTGAGTAAGTTCAGTTCTGATAAGTTCGGCACTTTTGCTGGAAAGCGTGGCCGTTAAAGGGCGACTGTGTATTATTGAAACATGGACACTTTGATTTACGGCTAATTCCGGCCAAGCGATTAATCGCCGGAATTCCGATTCACCAGTTCCCGTCAATTCGGCTCGTTGAGGTATGCCTCCGAGTGGATATCCCCGGTCTTTGCGGTGTGTACTGCCGCGCCTTTGGCGAGCCTCCATTTCTGAAGGAGTAAAAATGCGTCCCCATGATTCTCATCCTGAAAGTGATTCCAAACAACTGCCTGCCATTCACCTCTCCCCGTCGGTCGAAGCCAAATTGAGTGATGCCGCCAAGGAGTCGTTGGCTCGTCAGCAAGCTCGGGCGATGCCCGGCGGGCAGTCCGTGGCGCACGGCCATAAACCGACTCACGCGAGCGGAAAACAAGGACGGCGGGAGCGTAAAGTCCGCTGGTAATCCACACCTGCCGGCCCTCCGCCCCAGGGCCTGACGCAGGGTTGGCGCTATTGCGGGGCGATTACTAAGCCGCCTGGCTTGGCGAACGCCTCAGCGCGCGCCAAGCCAGGCAGCTTCGTGCTGAACGGTGTCAATGAGGCTGCGTGCTGGGTGGTCCACCGGCAGGTGCGGCCGGTTCATAGCTGTCATCGAAGGGCATCTCATTGAGGTCAAGATGGGGGTTGTGATCCTGCCCCGCAACCAATTCAATGGCTTCCTCTTCGGTGTCAACGCTCGGCATCGAGCCGGGCAAGGGGCGTCCGGCGGACTCGCGGAGGAAGAAGATGGCGATCGCCCCGATGATGGAGGTGGCCATCAGATAGTAGGCCGGCGTCATATCGGTGTGCAGCAGCTCGAGGAGGCCCTGGATGATGAACGGGGTGGTTCCGCCGAAGATCGCCACCGCGAAGTTATAGGCGATTCCCATTCCGCCGTAGCGGCTCGGAGTGGGGAACAGGGCCGGCAGCGCAGAGGCTAGGTTGGCCACGTAGAACGTCACCGGGAAGGCGATGAGGGCCAGCCCGAGCAGGGTGGACCAGATCTCCCCGACGCCGATCAGCATAAAGGCCGGAATCGCGAAGACAATGGTGCTGATCGCGCCGATCCACAGCACGGGACGGCGTCCTACCCGGTCTGAGAGCTTCCCGGTGAGCGGAATGCAGACCGCCATAATCACCAGCACCGGCAAGGTCAGCAAGGTGCCGTGGATCGGATCGTAGCCTTTGTTCTCGGTCAGATAGGTCGGCATATAGGAGGTCAGGGCATAGCCTGCGGTGTTCGCGGCGGCCACTAAGAGCACCGCGACCACCATCTGGCGCCAGTAGGCCAGCACGATGCCGAGCGGGCCCCTGGCAGCGATCTCGTCGCCGGCCTGGGCTTCCTTCGCCGAGGATTCCTGGGCATCGAGAGTTGCTTGGAACTGCGGAGACTCCTCGATGCGGAGCCGGAAGTAAATCGCGATCGCGCCGAGCGGACCGGCGATCAGGAAGGGGATTCGCCAACCCCATTCCTGCATGGCGGCGGAGCCCAGGGCGAGTTGCATAATGGAGACCATCGCGGCACCGATGGCGAAACCCAGGTAGCTGCCCATATCGAGGAAGCTGGCGAAGAAGCCGCGTCGTTTATCCGGGGCGTATTCGCTGACGAAAGTGGTGGCACCGGCGTACTCACCGCCGGTCGAGAAACCTTGGATCAGTTTCATCAGCACGAGAAGCACGGGTGCCCACCAGCCGATCACGGCGTAGCCAGGGAGCAGGCCAATAGCGAAGGTTGAGGCCGCCATCATGATCAAAGTCGTCGCGAGCACCTTCTGCCGGCCGAGCTTATCGCCCAGATAGCCGAAGACGATGCCACCCAACGGGCGGGCGATGAAGGTGACGGCGAAAACACCGAAGCTGAAGAGCACCTGGACGTTATCGGCAGCGTCGGAGAGGAAGACCGCGCCCATCACGGCGACTAGATAACCGTAAACGCCGACGTCGTACCATTCCATGGTGTTTCCCACCACGGTTCCACCGAGTGCTCTTTTCAACATGGGCTGGTTCACCACATTGATGTGGCTCTTGCTCAGCCGGCGTTTTTTCAGCCGTCCAGAGGGTTTGCTCCTGGCGTTCTTCACGCCGTTGTCGGCTGTGGAAATGCTTCTGTCTATGGGCATTTGGGTCTCTCTGATTGTCTTCTTCGAGGAGGTCATTTGCTTGCGACTTCTAGCTGCCCAGCTGCGGGCAGGCCTTCCACTCTACGGAATTCGCTCCCGGGATGTCGGGGAAAGCGGCCCGGATGGGGTGCTCAGCGTGCCGGGCAGCCGAGTGCATCCCAGCGCTCAAGCGCTGAAATGATCGTTACTTTATCGTTATATTCTGGCGAAGGGCCGACGTCGAAAAACCGCGGATTCCACCGGGAAAGAACCGAAATCAGAGACCTAATTCCAGCAAAATAGGCAGCCGCTCACGCACCAGATCTTTCGCCTCGGTGGCGCTCGAAGCCGTTAGTGCTAGCGCTGCGAGCTCGCCCGCCTGGGAGAGCGAAACACTCTTCAGTACTGCTGCCACCGCAGGGATTGCCCGAGCGGACATCGAGAGCGTGCTGACGCCCAGGCCGACCAGTACGACGGCGAGTGCCGGATCGGCTGCCGCTTCGCCGCAGACTCCGATCGGCCGTCCCCGGTCTGCCGAGCCGGATTCGGCAGACCGAGTGCAGAGCGCGATCAGGGTGAGCACCGCGGGTTGCCAGGAATCGTTCAATGCGGCCAGTGCAGCGGACTGTCGATCTGCCGCCATGGTGTACTGGGTCAGGTCATTCGTACCAAGACTGGCGAAATCGACGTGTTCAAGGATCTTTCCAGCGCTCAGCGCGGCTGCGGGAACTTCGATCATCACTCCGCAGTTGGTGAGGCCAGCGCTGCCGCACAATTCACTGAAGTTCTTGGCCTCCGCGGGGGTGGCAATCATCGGAGCCATCGTCCACACAGTGACGTCCACTTCCCGGGCCGCTGCCGCAATCGCCTCAAGCTGCCGTTGCAGTACAGCGGGCCGGCTCTCCTGGGTGCGGTAACCCCGCACCCCCAGAGCCGGATTCGGCTCCGTAGCGCTGCTCAAAAACGGTAGCGGTTTATCCGCACCGGCGTCCAGGGTGCGAACCACGATCTTCGGCCGGTCTGCTGGATCGGCAAAGGCCAGGAAAACCGAACGATAGGCGGTGGTCTGCTCTTCGATACTGGGTTCGGCATCGCGTTCCAGGAAGAGAAATTCGGTGCGGAACAACCCGATGCCCTCGGCTCCAGCAGCCTTGGCCGCTTTCGCCTCCTGTGCATTGCCGACATTCGCCAAGAGGGCTATGCGCGTACCATCGGCCAACCGACCTGCGCCGTCGAAAGCTTTCAGGGCCGAGGCCTGCGAAGACCAGCTGCTGGCCGCCTCCCGTTCCGCGGGGCCTGGCTCAGTGACAAGCAGCCCCGCGGCGCCATCGATGAACACCTCCGTGCCCGCCGGAATCCGGGTGATCCCGGCGGCAGCCACTACAGCGGGCAGACCAAGCGAACGAGCAATGATCGCGGTGTGAGACTGAGGACCCCCCGAAGCTGTCACGAGCCCGAGCACCTTGCTGGGATCCAGCGTGGCGGTATCCGCCGGGGCCAGATCATCGGCCAACAGGATGAAGGGTTCCGCGGAGGTGGGGATTCCTGGAGCGCTGAGACCTCGCAACTGCGCGACCAGCCGATCGCGCACATCGAAAACATCTCTCGCGCGTTCGGCCATGGCCCCGCCCAAGCTCAGCAGGGTGGAAGCCACTCCCTCGGCGGCTTGCCAGATCGCGCGTTCGGCGGAGAGCCCTGAATCGATGAACTTCCTGGCGGTTTTGAGTAGCATTGGGTCGGCGGCCATCAACGCCGTCGCCTGCAAAACAGCCTGGGCTTCGCCACTGAGCTGGGCGGCCCGAGCGCTCAGCGAAGCCCGCACCGCTTCGGAAGCGCTGCGCAGTGATTCAAAGGCCTCTTCTGCCGTGCTGCCCTGCGGTCTGGTCTGGCCATCAGCGGGTTCAAGCACGGGGGAGGGCATCTGCCTGATGGCCGCGACGATCCTGCCGGGGCAAACTCCAACGCCTTTGTAGGTCTGCACTGCGATCTCCTCCCAGAATCCCTCCAAACTGCCACGGTATCAACGGTTCTGACCTTAGCCCCTCAGGGTGCTGATTTTTCCTTTGCGTCCTGTCTTTCTTCGGCGCGCTGGATTCGCAGCGTCCAGTCGTAGAGCACCCTATTCAGCCCCATGGCGTCGATGAGCTCGAATTCAACTCCGCTGCTGAGCACCGCGAAGGCCGCCCAATCGGGGGAATAGGTTGAAATGGACAGCTCGCAGCGATCTCCGTCGATGCTCTTCAACTCGGCCCATTGCCCCAATCGCTCTCGCAGGCTCTCCGCTGAGGCGTGCAGCAGGATCCGATAGGGGCGAGGCCCTGCTGAAAGCGACTCCAGGCTGGAGACAAGATAGCTCGCGGCGTCTTCAGCCGGCAGCTCGCGTTGTCTGAAACGTTCCCCGGTATTGCGTGGCAGGCTCATTCGATCCAGCCGAAAACTGCGCCAGGCATGCCGGCCCAGATCGTAGCCCACGAGATACCAGCGCTGACGCAAGGAGACCAGGCGGTGCGGTTCGACCAAACGCTCGCTGTCCCGGCCGTCCTGGGCGGTATAGCTGAAACTGAGCCGTTCCAGGTCGCGGCACCCCTGGGCGACGGCGGTCAGCAATCCGACATTGACGATCGGCCCGCTACCGGCGGTGGGAACCGTTGCGGTTTGCAGTGCTTCGACCCTGCGCCGCAGTTTAGCGGGCATCACTTGAATGACCTTGGATAAGGCGCTCACGGAAGCGTCTTCAATGCCGCTGATCGAGCCTTGAGCGGCGAGGCGGAGGCCAATGGCCAAGGCGACGGCCTCTTCGTCGTCCGCCAGCAGCGGCGGCAGCGAAGCACCAGCGGCTAATTGGTAGCCTCCGGCTGTTCCCCGGTTAGCCTCCACCGGGTAGCCGAGCTCGCGCAGCCGATCCACGTCCCGGCGCAGCGTACGCAGCGAGACCTCGAGCTTATCGGCTAGATCCTGGCCAGCCCAGAATCGATGATGCTGCAAAAGTGAGAGCAGCCTGAGGGTTCGCGAGCTGGTGTTCGCCATGAAGCCATTATGAACGGCCTTTAGGCCGGAGATCGACCTGATTCCCGAGAACTGGCGAGCGAGGGCTCGTCCTTGGTGGAGAGCGTGATCACTGCTTCCTCGATGTAATTGAAGTTCTCCATCTCGCGCTCCAGCTTCCGCAATTTGAGCGCTACATCGTCCTCACCCTGATTGCCTTGCAGGTCGACGGCGGCCACCAGATAGAGCTTGCTGGGGCCGACGAATTCAAGGTGCAGGTAGGTCACCCGGTCGATTTCCGGCCGCTTGAGCAGCAACTCCACGGCGAGTTCCTGCACTTCGGCCGAGGCCGATTGGCCCACCAGGAAGCGCCGGTTCCGGTCGATCAGCACCACGGCGACCACGCCGAGCAGGATTCCTACCGTGATGGAGCCGATGGCGTCCGGGATCGGCGAGCCGGTGAGTTGATGTAACAGGATGCCCAGGAAGGCGACCAGCAGGCCGATCAGCGCTGCGGCGTCCTCGGCGAAGACCGCTCGAAGCGTGGGATTCGAGCTATTGGCCACGTGCTCCAGGGTGGGTACTCGGATGGCTTGCGCGGTCTTCCTGGCCTGCCGGTAAGCCTGAGTGAAGGAGACTGCCTCGAGGGCGAAGGAGATCGCCAGCACTACGTAGGCGATCAAGAAATCTCCGGCGGGTTCAGGTTCGAACAACTCCTGAAAGCCGTGCATGATCGAGACCACAGCGCCTGCGGTGAAGAGGCCGAAGGCGGCGAACATGGACCAGATATAGGCCTCTCTGCCATAGCCCATCGGATGCCTGGCGTCCCGGGGCCGCTGGGATCGTCTGTCGGCGAACAGCAGGAAGACCTCATTCCCCGCGTCGGCCCAGGAGTGCGCAGCCTCTGCGACCATGGATGCCGAACCGGTGATCGCCGCGGCGAAGGATTTCGCTATTGCAATCAGCAGGTTGGCAACGAAAGCCAGAATCACCGTGAAGGTGCTTTCGGACTTCGTCTCTCCCGCTTCGCCGTGTTCTTTGATCGCGGTGAGCAGCGCTGACTTCCTGGATTCTTCAGCCATGGCTAAACCTTATCCCCGTCCGGGTGCCAGCGGATATTATGAGGGGATGCTGCAAGCGGTCTGGTCCAAGCCCGAAGCTGAGCGGGCAGACACGCCCTTGCTCGTGATGCTGCACGGTTATGGGGCCGACGAGCAATACATGGCCCAGCACTTTCAGGCCATGCCGCAGAGTTTCACCTGCGTGGCTCCGCGGGGTGGCTTCGATATGGATGGAATCTATGGCTGGTTCCTGCTCGATTACTTCCTGAACAATGACTTCGCTCAGGTGGTCTCTGCCGCAAACCAGGTATTTGGCTGGCTCGATGCCGAGTTGGCGAAGCATCGGTTCAGTAGCGTCAGCCTGCTCGGCCATTCGCAGGGTATGGCGATGGCGAGCACGCTGCTCCGCCTGCGGCAGCAGAGTTTTGCCGCCGTCGTCGGGTTTTCCGGGTTCGTCCTCAACAACCCCCTGCTGGGGGCTTTAGAGCCGCTGAATCACCGGGTGCCCTTCTTCTGGGCCAGGGATGAGGCGGATCTGGTGATCAATCCGGATGCTGTAGAGTTCACCGGCGAGTGGCTCGCCGAGAACACCCTTCTCCAACAAGAGCTCTACTCGGGAATGGGGCATTCGATCGGCCCGGCTGAGCTGATCGATGCCAGTTCTTTCCTGACTCTCAAGGTTCCCGGCTCCTTCCGGCCTTCCGCTAGCTAAGCGCGCCCCTGGGGTACGGGGGTAAACGGCGGCAGTTCAAGGCCGCTCAGATTCATTGCATCCTCCCGGAGGAAGACTTGTATTCAAGCTACTTAGCGTTACTATGTACTAGTAGCTAGTATCACTGAGTAGTAAGGGGGTGTCCGATGGGCAAGCAGATGACAGAAATGCTCAAGGGGACGCTGGAGGGCATTGTGCTTGCCTTCCTGACCGGGAATCCGGCCTATGGATATGAGATCACCACGATGCTCCGGGCAAAGGGATTCACCGATATTGCCGAAGGCACGGTCTACGCACTGCTCGTGCGGATCGAGCAGAAGGGCCTGGTGGACGTCGAAAAACGGCCCTCCGAGAAGGGGCCGCCGCGCAAGGTGTATTCACTCAACGAACAAGGCAGAAAAGAACTGGACGAATTCTGGACCACATGGAGCTTTCTCTCCGAACGGTTAGAACAGCTCCGAAAGGGAGGGCACTGAAATGGGTATCTCGGATTTCACGTCAAAGATGATCGGCGAGAAGCGGCGCTGGCGGCAGTACAAAGCACGGGCCGCGCAGCTTCCTCCGGCATATCGCACGGCAATCAACGCCTTGGAGCGTTATCTGCTGTACTTCGGCCCCGGGGATGGCACCACGATGGCGGTGATGTTCGAAGACCTCGCCGATCTCTTCGAGCAGAGCATCGCTGACGGCGCGCCGGTCCGGTCGATCGTCGGGGATGATCCGGTGGAGTTCGCCGAGGCTTTCCTGCGGAACTATCCGAACGGCTCCTGGGTCGTCAAGGAACGGCAGCGGCTGGTCAAGGCGATCAAAGGTGTGACCGATCAGCAGGAAACCCCGTGAGCGCGCTAGCCGCTCCGTTCGGCGGGGACGCAGCGATCCGGGTGCAGGGCGTTGAGAAATCCTACGGTGCTCTGCCGGTGCTGCGCGGAGTGGATTTCGAGGTGGCACGCGGCAGTATCTTCGCGCTGCTCGGCTCGAACGGAGCCGGAAAGACCACGATGGTGAAAATCCTTTGCACATTGCTCACACCGGACGCCGGTCAAGCCACCGTGGAAGATCTCGACGTCGTCGGTCGGGCCTCCGAAGTGCGGGAGTCGATCAGCTTGACCGGGCAGTTCGCCGCCGTCGATGAGATCCTCTCCGGCCGGGAGAATCTGGTGCTGATCGCCAAACTGCGGCATCTGGGCAATCCTGGCCAACTGGCGGATGAGCTTCTCAGTCGCTTCAGTCTCACCGAGGCAGCCAACAGAAAAGTGGCCACCTACTCGGGAGGGATGCGCCGTCGCCTGGACATCGCGATGAGCTTGATCGGGCAGCCGAAGGTGATCTTCCTCGACGAGCCCACCACCGGTCTCGACCCGGAAGCGCGTCTCGAGGTGTGGCAAGCGGTCAAGAAACTAGCTAGCTCAGGAACCACCGTGCTGCTCACCACCCAATACCTCGAAGAGGCTGAGCAACTCGCGGATCGGATCGCGATTCTGCACCAGGGCAGCATCATCGCGAACGGCACTCTCGCCGAGCTGAAGCAGTTGCTGCCGCCGGCGGAGGTCGAATACGTCGAGAAGCAACCCAGCCTGGAAGACATCTTCCTCGCCTTAATCGGCGGTGGAAATCCGGATGAACCAGCGAAGGACAGATCATGAGCAGATATTTCTTCAAGGACACCACTGTTTTGCTGGGCCGCTCAATGCGGCACATTTTCCGAAGCGTGGACACCATCATCACCACGGCCATTACACCGATCGCGCTGATGCTGCTCTTCGTCTATGTTTTCGGCGGCGCCATCAAGACCAGTATCAGCAGTGACGAAAACTATGTTGATTACCTGCTGCCGGGCATTATGCTGATCGCCATCGCCTCGGGCATCGCCTACACCGCGGTTCGCTTATTCACCGATCTGAAGAGCGGCATTTTCGAGCGCTTCCAGTCCATGCCGATCGCTCGATCCGCGGTGCTGTGGGCACATGTGCTCACCTCGCTGGTGGCCAATGCGCTCTCCTTGGCGATCATCGTGTTGGTGGCGCTATTGATGGGCTTCCGCACTGCGGCGAGCCCACTGGCCTGGCTTGCCGTGATCGGAATCCTGGCACTGTTCACCCTGGCGCTCACCTGGCTGGCGGTCATCGCGGGTCTCTCGGCCAAATCGGTCGACGGAGCCAGCGGCTTCTCCTATCCATTGATCTTCCTGCCCTTCATCTCCTCGGCCTTCGTGCCCACCGATACGATGCCGGCCCCGGTGCGGGTTTTCGCCGAGAATCAGCCGGTCACCTCGATCGTCACGACCATTCAAGACCTATTCGCTGGCCGCCCGGTCGGCGGTAGCATCTGGATCGCCCTCGCCTGGTGCCTGGGCATCCTGGTGATCGCGTATATCTTCGCCACGGTGGTCTATCGGCGCAAGATTAGCTGAGACGAGCACGCGAAGGCCCTGGAGTTTCGCTGCGGGCAAAAGGGTTCAGCCGGGGCTGCCGATCCGTAGTCCCCTAAGCTGGGAGCATGGCAAAGACACCAGCCAGGCAGAAACCCAATCGAGCGATGAAGATCGCCGCGGGGGCTGCCTTCACCCCGGAAGGGCAGCCCAAACCCGCCTTACAGCAAGCCCTGAGCCGTGCTGTGGAGAGTCAGCGGCCCCTGGCCCAGGCGAATCTGCGGCGATTGCGGCGCAAACTGCCGCAGGCTACTCCGGGCGAGCTGGCCTTGAAGCTGGACCGCGAATTTATTAATACCGTGACCGGCTCGGGTGCGGCCATCGGCGCCACCGCGATCATTCCCGGGATCGGCACCTTGGCCTCGCTGGGGATCTCCGCGGGAGCCACCTTGATGTTCCTCGAAGCCTCGGCGCTCTATGCGCTGTCCATCGCTGAACTCCATGGAGTCCATCTCGACGATCCGGAACGCGCGCAAACCGCCGTGATGGCGATTATGTTGGGAGAGGAAGGCACCTCACTCATGCAGGCCTTCGCCGGTCATGCCCTGGGCAGGGGCGGTACTCCGCTGAACGCTTGGGGTACCGCGCTCGGCAAGGGGCTTCCCAGTACCGCGGTGAAAGCCATTGGATCGCGGGTGCAGAAGATGTTCATCCGGCGGTTAATGCTCAGTCAGGGCGGAGCGATGATGGGCCGTTTGGTGCCTTTCGGCATCGGTGCGGTGATCGGCGGTGCCGGGAATCTGATGATGGGCCGCTCCGTGGTGAAGGCCACCAAGATCGCCTTCGGGCCACCGCCGCTGGATTTTCGTGGTGAGTTGGCGCTGCCGCCGGTCAAGATGATCGACGGCGCCCCGACGTCGCACGCTCTTGAATGGCGGAGGCCGCTGAAGGCCATCGGCTCCAGATTGCCCGGACCCCGGAAGTCGCAGCATGACTGAACTGAGGATCGATCTGAACAGCGACCTCGGGGAATCCTTCGGATCCTGGTCGCTGGGCGACGACGAAGCGCTGCTCTCCCTGGTCAGCAGCGCCAACCTGGCCTGTGGCTTCCACGCCGGTGATCCGCTCACCATCTTGCGAACCGCGAAAACCGCAGTCGAGAACCGGGTGGCGGTCGGGGCGCATCCGGGGTACCGGGACTTGGCCGGTTTCGGGCGGAGGTTCCTCGATCTGAGTTCGGATGAGCTCTATGGGGATGTGCTTTACCAGCTCTCCGCGATCGACGGCATGCTGCGTACCGTGGGTGCCGCGTTGAGTTATGTGAAACCGCATGGAGCGCTTTACAACCGGATCGCCGTTGATCGGCAGCAGGCCAAGGCAGTCGCCGCCGCGGTACGGGATTTCCGTGCCGGGCTGCCGATGCTGGGCATGCCAGGTTCGGTCATTGAGTCGGTGTGCCAGGAACTGGAGGTGCCGTTTTTCCGTGAGGCGTTCGTTGACCGCGGCTATCTCGCCGACGGCACCCTGATGCCACGCGGAGCCGCTGGAGCGCTGCTTCACGACGTCGAATCGGTTGCCGAACGGGCGCTGCAGATGGCGCTCGAAGGCACGGTCACCGCCGAGGGTGGCTCAGTGATCTCGCTGCGCCCAGATTCACTGTGCGTGCACGGGGACACCCCGGGTGCGGTCGCGATGGCGAGCGCGGTGCGCGAGGTCTTGAGCGGAGCGGGGGTCCGGATTGAGCGCTTTGCCTGAATCGGATTCCGCGGCGTCCCCGGTATTGCTGCCCTGCGGAGATAGTGCGATCCTCGCCGAACTGCCGACGCTGAACCAGGTGCTGGCGCTCTATCGGGCGCTTTCCCCGGTTCCGGAAGGCGTTCTGGACGTGGTACCCGCAGCGCGCACCATCCTGGTGACCTTCGACCCGGAGCGGCTCCGGATGGAGGCGGTCAGAACCTGGCTCTTGGCGGCGCGGCCCATCGAGCGAGCTGTCTCGGAGGGGCCGCTGGTGACCATCGAGGTCTGCTACGACGGGCCCGATCTTGCCGAGGTCGCCCAGTACCTCGCGATCTCCGAGGACGAGCTGGTGGAGTTGCACACCGGCTCGGAGTGGACAGCTGCTTTCACCGGTTTCGCCCCGGGCTTCGCCTATCTGGTGACCTCGCACGAGAAGCTCCGGGTGCCACGGCGGAACACCCCGCGCACCTCGGTCCCGGCGGGCTCGGTGGCGCTCGCGGGCGAATTCAGCGCGATCTACCCGAGCAGCTCACCGGCGGGCTGGCAACTGATTGGGCATACCTCCGCCCAGCTGTGGGACGCCGGTCAAGCGAGCGCCGGACTTTCCGGCTCAGCGCGCTCGCGCGACGAACGCCCGGGCACGTCGAACTCGCCCGCATTGATCGTGCCCGGTACCCGGGTTCGCTTCACGGCACTATGACGGCGCGGGTTATCGAGCCGGGACCGCTCGCCTTGGTTCAGGACCTGGGCCGCCCCGGCGCTTCCGGCTTGGGTCTGGGGCCGGGCGGGGCGCTGGATCGGACCGCCTTGCGAGCCGCCAACGCCCTCGTGGGGAACCCGGCGTCCTCAGCAGCGCTCGAAATCCTGCTCGGTGGTTTCTCCCTGCGCTTTCTCGAGCCCGCTATGGTTTCGGTCACCGGGGCACGCGGTGAGCTGCGGATTGACGGTGAACTCGTGCAACAGCATGTGGCACATGCTGTCGCGGCCGGTTCTCGGGTGAGCATCGGCACAGCCAGTGCGGGGCTTCGGTTCTATTTGGCGGTCGCCGGGGGAGTGGCCACCGAAGAGCTCGCTGGTTCCCGTTCGCGGGATGTGCTGGCCGGAATGGGCCCGCCGCCGCTCAGCGCGGGCCAGTTGCTCAGTTTCGGCCGGCTTGCCTTCTCTGAGGGGTCTGGAAATTCGCCGCAGCGTGCGCAGGTCCTGCGGGATCCACCCCGGGGTGAACGATCCATCTCACTCAGGTTGACGCCGGGTCCACGGCTGGATTGGTTCGCGCCCGGAGCTTGGGCGGCTCTGCTCGCGCAGCCGTGGTCGATCTCGGCAGAGAGCAATCGGATCGCTGCCCGGCTCATGGGTAGGCCGCTGGAATTCGCCCGTACCGAACAACTGCTCAGTGAAGGTATGGTCAGCGGGGCGCTTCAGGTGCCACCCTCGGGGCTGCCGATGATCTTTCTGGCCGACCACCCGGTGACCGGCGGCTACCCGGTGATCGCCGTCGTCCGAGGTGCCGATCTCGACCTGCTTGGCCAAGCCCAGCCCGGTCAGCGGTTGAACTTTCTCCAGGGCTGAGTTCTGTGCGCTGAATCGCTGCTTCGGTTCGCGGTAGCCCAGATATCGGGCAACCCGCGGTGGGCGCAGTTGGCTAGCCGAAGGCCAGGGTGGCGACGGCGTAAATCGCCAACCCCGCCAAGGCACCCACTACGGTGCCATTGATCCTGATGTACTGCAGGTCCCTGCCCACCTGGAGCTCGATCTTCCGGGAGGCCTCCTGGGCATCCCAGCGCTCCACTGTGTCGGTGATGATCGAGGCGATGTCGTGCCGGTAGTTGCGCACCGCATAGGCTGCCACCTCGGTGATCCAGCCGTTGACTTTACCGCCCAGTTCTTCATCGCTAGCCAGCCGGGTGCCGAAATCTCGCACCATTGAGACGAACTTCAGCCGCAGCGCGGATTGCGGATCCTCGACTGCCTCGAGCAGCGCGGCCTTCAAGGTCTGCCAGGTCTGCCCCGCCAGTTCGCGGATTCGCGGCGAATCGAGCAGCTGGGCCTTGACCTCTTCCGCCCGCTGGATCATCGCCGGATCGTGCTGCAAATCGTCAGCGAGTTTCATCAGGTATTCGTCCAGGGCTCGGCGCACCTGATGATCTTGGTCGGTCTGCACCGCCAGCACGAACTTGCGCACCTCGGCATAGACCCGATCTGCCACCAGATCGTCGACGAAACCGGGAAGCCAGGAAGGGGAGCGTTCCGAGACGATCCTGGAAACCGCCGAGGGGTTGTTTTCCACCCACTCGACCGCGCGGTCCACCAGCAGGTCCACCAACTTGCGGTGATGGCCGTCCGCAAAGACCTGGCCGGCGAGCCGCCCTAGCGGCGGACCCCAGGGCGGGCTGAGCAGGTATTGCCGGACCATTGACTCGATGACCTCGCGGACGTCGTCGTCCTTGAGCACTTCCAGCAGCCCTTTGATCGCGGCAGCCCCCTCGGTGGCGAGCCGATCAGCCGATTCTTCGCGGGCCAGCCAGTTGCCTAGCCGCTCGGCGACGTTCAGGCTGCCCAGCTTTTCCCGCACCACGTCTTCTGAGAGGAAGTTGCTCTCCACGAATTCACCCAAGCTGGCGCCGATGGCATCCTTCCGGGTCGGGATGATCGCGGTGTGTGGAATCCGCAGACCCAGCGGGTAGCGGAATAGCGCGGTCACCGCGAACCAGTCGGCCAGCGCGCCGACCATCGCCCCTTCCGCGCTCGCCCGGACATATTCCAGCCAAGGGTACTGGCGCTGCAGCCAGAAGGAGACGGCGAACACCACGGCTGCCACGATCAGCAGGCTCAGCGCGAGTGTTTTCATTCTGCGCAGTGCCCTGAGCTTTTCTGTGTCCAGTTCCGACTCCGATTCCATGACGCAAGCCTAGTGTGCCGCCAAGCCCCCGCCCCAACCCCCACCTCCCTCAACCAGCCGTCCCAATGGATGTTGCTGATGATGCAGCTGTGCTGAGTTCATCGCAACATTGTTAACTCTGGTAACACTCACTGGGATAGCTGGGAAGGAATAGGCTGGGAGTATGACGCTTATCTATGCTCATCGCGGTTCCAGCGCTCGCTACGCCGAACACACCCGGGCTGCCTATCTGCAAGCCATGGCGGAACTCGCGGATGGGGTGGAATGCGATGTGCATCTCACAGCCGACCAGCGGGTCGTACTGCTGCATGATTCCACGGTGGATCGCACCTCGGATGGCAGCGGGGCGGTAGCCGATAAAACTCTGGCGGAGCTGCGGACCCTGGATTTCAGCTCCTGGAAAGGAGTGGATGTGCCGGACGAGTTCGGCTCGGTTTCTCAGCAGTTCCTCACTTTGGACGAGTTGCTGGACCTGCTGCTCGCCGCGGAGCGGCCACTCGGACTGGCTATTGAGTTCAAGCACCCCAACCCTTTCGGTGACCGGCTTGAGGAGGCTACCCTCGAGCTTCTGCTCAGTCGCGGCTGGTTGCCGCAGAGTTCACGCCTCGGCTCTTTGAGTATCTCCTTTATGAGCTTCGATCCGGACGCCATTGAGTATTTGAGCCAGACGGTTCCTGCCCGGCATCTGTGCCAGCTGGTCGCCGAAGTCAAGGTCGACGAGGTGGCGAAGGAACTTGGTCTTGGCCCGGTTGCCGCAACGGCCGCGGCCAGCGCGATCCGGGCCTCGCTGGCTAAAGGGCTGCGCTTGCTGGACGACGGTGAAGCGGGAATCGCGGGCCCGGGGCTTGAGTATCTTCGGGCCATGCCGGAGCAAATTCAACGCTGGTTCGACGCCGGCCGCACCTTCCGGGTCTGGACGGTGGATGAGCCCGAGGATGTCCGTTTCTGCCTCGACTCGGGAGTGCAGGAGATCACCACCAATAAGCCCGCTGAAGTTCGCGCACTGCTTTGAGCGATAACTTTGAGCGATAACCCAGCACAGCGACTTGATGCCCCGATGGCTCAAGCGGAACCGCCCATCGCTGAATGAAGGCACAGCGCACTCAAAGCACGGAAAATGAGGTGCCCCAGGGGTAGCACGTGATTAAGTGTGTGAATGGCATCGCGCATCGAAGACTACGCCCTCCTCTCGGATCTGCACACCGGTCCCTTGGTTTCCCGAACCGGAAGCATTGATTGGTTGTGCTTCCCGAGATTCGATTCGCCCTCGATCTTCGGAGCCCTCCTGGGCACCGAGGAACACGGACACTGGTTGCTGGCTCCGGCAACGGAGCACGCCACGGTAGTAGAGCGCCGTTATCTGGACAGCACCTTCGTGCTGCAGACCGATTGGTCAACCGAAACCGGTGCGGTGCGAGTAACGGACTTCATGCCGGTCGGTGACCGGCGGGCCTCTATTGTGCGAAGGATCGAGGGCCTGGAAGGCACGGTGCAGATGCACCAGGTGCTCAGGATGCGCTTCGACTACGCCCGGGTGCTGCCCTGGGTCTCCAGGGTCAAGGACGCCGACGGTGCGACGGCGCTGCTGGCGATCGCCGGTCCGGATGCGCTGGCGCTGCGCGGCCCGCATATTCCGCACTCCACTGATCATCGGCACCACGGTGAATTCACTGTAGAAGCTGGCCAGACCCTCGACTTTGAGCTGCTCTGGTACCCCTCGCACCGGCCGATTCCAGCGGCGCTCGACGTCGACGCCGTGCTCAAGGACACCGTGGACTACTGGCAGGACTGGGCCGCTGATTGCTCGCAGGACGGGAAGTACGCTGAGCAGGTCAAACGCTCCTTGCTGGTGCTCCGGGCGCTCAGCCACGAGGACACCGGAGGAATCGTGGCGGCGCCCACCACGTCACTTCCTGAGGACTTCGGCGGGGCGAGGAACTGGGATTACCGGTTCTGCTGGCTGCGCGATGCGGCCCTCACCCTGGAAGCTATGCTGACCCACGGCTACGCCCAAGAGGCTCTGACCTGGCGGAACTGGCTGCTCCGCGCGGTGGCCGGGGACCCCGAGGATCTGCAGATCATGTACGGTCTGGGCGGTGAGCGAGGGCTTCAGGAGGAAGAGCTTCCCCACCTGCCCGGCTATGAGCATTCGACGCCGGTGCGAATCGGCAATGGTGCGGTGCACCAGTATCAGGCCGATGTGGTGGGGGAGGTGATGGTGGCGCTGGAGAAACTGCGGAAGATCGGCGGAGCCGAAGATCATTTCTCCTGGCCCCTGCAACGCTCCCTGCTGGGTTTCGCTGAGCGGCACGTGGCGGAGAAGGATCAGGGGCTCTGGGAGATGCGCGGTGAGCCGCAGTACTTCACGCATTCCCGGGTGATGATGTGGGCGGCGTTCGACGCCGGGGTGCGCGCGGTCCGTGAACACGGCCTGGACGGCCCGGTGGAACTCTGGGAACGCTTGCGGGATCAACTACGCGAGGAAGTGCTCAGCCAGGGCTTCAATCAGGAGCTCAGTTCCTTTACCCAGACCTACGGCGGGCACACCACCGACGCCTCGCTTCTGGTGCTGCCGCAAGTTGGCTTCATCCCTTACTCGGACGAGAAGATGCTCGGCACGGTGGCCCGGATCGAGCGGGAACTCATCGATGCGGACGGTCTGCTTCTGCGCTATCGCACCGAAACCGGGCTGGACGGACTGGAACCCGGGGAGCATCCCTTCCTGGCCTGCTCATTCTGGTTGGTGGGGCAGTACGCGCATAGTGGGCGGTTCACGGAGGCCACTGCCCTGATGGATCGTCTGGTCGGGCTGGGGAACGAGCTGGGCCTGCTGAGTGAGGAGTATTCGATTCAGCTGGGTCGCATGGTGGGTAACTACCCACAGGCCTTCTCTCATTTGGCTCTGGTGGGGGCGGCAGACGCTCTGCAAACCGCCGCTCAGCGCACTCGGGCCTGAGACTCCGGCCCCCAGACTTCAGGGTTCCGGGTCATCTGCGGCTCGTGATGCAGTGCCCGCTGCTGAACCGGGATGAAGATGGCATCGCCGAGCAGCTCGGCGAACCGCTTCCAGGCGGGCGTGCCGCTCGGAGTGGTCTCCACCGCACCGAGCAGCATCGAAAGAATGGACTGCTCATCCTCTAGCCCCAGATCTGGCCGCACGCTGCCCTGAGCCTGCGCCTTGCGCAGCAGCTCGAAGAGCGAATCAACCACCGGAATCGCCATTCCTGCAAGGGTGTCTTGCCTGCTGCGGATCGCTGTCATCATATTGGCTTCGCGGCTGGCGATCCCCAGGATGCCGTAACTGACGTAGATCAGCCCGCGGCCCGGATTGCTGTCGTTCAGGGCTCGGCGAAGCAAAGGCTTGACTCGCAGTTCCACCTGGCGGCTCAGCACCGCGCTGATCAAAACGTCTTTATCGGTGAAGTTCCTGAAAAGAGTGGCGACCCCCACTCCTGCCGCGGAGGCGATGGTCTGCAGTGAGATATCCGGGCCGTAGTGTCGGAAGCAGGATTGCGCAGCGGAAATCAATGAGTCGATATTGCGGGTGGCGTCTGCACGACGTGGCCGCTCCGGTGAAGCCTCCGACATGCTGTCAGCTTAGCAATCAGCGCCGCAGCGGTATCGCTTCTGCACGGGATGTTTTTTGTGCCCGGAACATGTCAGGATGAATCATGCTCGTAGCCTTTTCTGTCTCTCCCAATTCTTCCGGCCCGGATGGCTCGGTGCACGACGCCGTGGCGGCCGCGATCAAGGTGGTGCGCGAATCCGGTCTGCCGAATCGGACGGACTCGATGTTCACTACTATCGAGGGGGAGTGGGATGAGGTTTTCGACGTCGTAAAGCGAGCCACCGAGGCGGTCGGTGCCTTCGGCTCACGCGTCTCGCTGGTGCTCAAGGCGGATATTAGGCCCGGTTACACCGGAGAGCTGACCGGGAAACTGGAACGCCTCGAGAAGGCGTTGCTGGAAGACCAGGACTGAGCGATGGTTGAACACCGAAGCCAGCAGGACTGGCTGGATGTCGAGCAGTACCTGAACCGTACCCTGATCAAAGCCGATGAGGCGCTCGCTCAAGCTGTTTCCACAGCTCAGCAGGCCGGCCTGCCGCCCATCGAGGTAGCGCCGACGGCGGGCAAGTTCCTGATGTTGCTGGCCCGGATTTCCGGAGCACGCAGAGTGCTGGAAATCGGTACCTTGGCTGGTTATTCAACGATCTGGTTGGCGCGCGGACTGCCCGAGGACGGCAGGGTGATCAGCTGTGAGTTCCTCGCCCAGCACGCCGCCGTCGCACAAGAAAACATTGATCGAGCCGGGGTGGGGCACAAGGTCGAGATCAGGCTCGGCCCAGCTTTGGAGACCTTAGAGACTTTGCAGGGCGAATTCGATCTGGTGTTCATCGATGCTGACAAGACCAATAACGTCAACTATCTGCGACGAGCCCTGAAGCTCAGCCGTCCGGGTACCGTGATAGTGGTCGACAACGTGATCTGGGAAGGGCAGTTCCTGGACCCGGCGGCAAGCGGAGATGAACTGGCGATCAGAGAGACTCTCGAGTTCCTGGGCGCCACTGAGGAACTCGAAGCCACTGCGATTCAGACGGCGAGCTCCAAGGGCTGGGATGGCTTTGCCGTGGTGGTCGTGAAATGAGCGTTCAAGAACTGGTTCACGCCGGGTGAGAGCCGCCGAGGCGAAACCGGTGGCCGGTGAATACCGGATCGATACCGGGCTGGCCGAACTGGAACCGGAGCCGGGGAACCCCGATGGTTGGTTGCTCAAGATCAACGGCATGCAATCGTCGCATATCGACCTGGCGAACGCTTCACGGCTGGAATTCGAGTACATGCAATGGCTGGTCAGCCTGATCGAAGATCGTTGGCCGACGTCGCACCGGGTGCGCGTACTGCACCTGGGAGGAGGCGCCTGCTCGGTGGCCCGGTACCTGAGCAATAAGTACCCGGACTCCCGTAATACGGTGGTGGAGATCGACGGCCAGCTCGCGGAGTATGTGCGCGATTGGTTCGGCTTGCCGCGGGCGCCGCTGCTGAAGATCAGGGTGGGCGAGGCGCGGGAGGTGACCACCGCGTTGAGCCCGGATAGCCGGGATGTGGTCATCCGCGATGTCTTTTCCGGACGGTTCACACCGGGCGCGCTATGCACTCAGGAGTTCATTGCGCAGGTGAAACGGGTGCTCAGCCCCGAGGGGATCTACTTGCTCAACTGCGGAGACGCTCCGGCGCTCAGTAACGCGCGTCGGGAGGCGGCCACGCTGGCAGCGAGCTTTGCGCACACCGCGCTGATCGCGGATCCGCCGATGCTCAAGGGTAGGCGGTTCGGCAATATTGTGATGGCTGGCAGCGATGCGCCCTTGGCCACCGGGGCGGGCTTGCCCAGGGCCCTGCTGGCTGGTGCGATGCCAGCCACGCTCTGGGACGACGCGCAGTTCCGGGCTTTCGCTCGAAGTCATCAACCCTTCAGCGACGCTCAGCTTCCCAGCTACTGATGAGTTAGCGATTGTCGGCGGTGATGGGAGTGAAGCCCGGCTGTGGGGTTCACTCCCATCATTGGAGTTCCGCTGAGCTGATTATGAGATGTCTCCTTTGCTGTGGCGGCTGTTCAGGAACAGCAGGAGGAAGGCGCCCAGTAGCAGAGCGGTGAGGGCGATCCAGCCGAGGTCCATTCCCGAGGCTCCGGTATAGGCCAGGGATCCGGCAGCCGAGATGACGGTGGCCGATGGCTCAACGGTGGAGGCCCCACTTGTCGTCGGTTCGGTGCCATTGTTGCCCGGAGTAGCTGGCGCAACCGGCGTACTCGGTGTCACCGGGGTGACCGGGCTTACTGGGGTTACTGGCGTTACGGGGGTAACTGGGTTGACAGGGGTTACGGGCGTTACTGGCGTCACCGATGAATTGCTGGTGTCAGAATTGCCCACGACGCTCACCGCGTTGCCCGCCAGGGTGATCGGCAGCATCGGGTTCAAGCCCAGCTGGTTTCCACCGAGCAGCCCACCGATTCCACTGGTGGTCAGTGGGCCGGTTGAGGCAGCAGAAGCCGCTCCATTCTGGGTAGTGGCGTTAGTGCTGGTGGAGTTGCCGATCCCGCTGATCGCGTTGCCAGCTGCGGCTACCGGTAGCGCGGGGTTGAGGCCGATCTGGTTGCCACCGATCAGTGAACCGGTGCCGTTACTGCTCTGGCCATTGCCGGTTGAGGCAGCGGCAGGAGTTCCATTCTGGGTAGTCGCTCCCGTGCTGACGGAGTTACCGATCACGCTGCCCGCGTTGCCGGCTACCGCAATCGGTAGGGACGGGGTGCCGAGGATCTGGTTTCCACCGCCCAGCGAACCCGTGCCATTGCCATTCTGTCCGGTACCGGCCGGGGCCGCTGCCATCACCGGTGCGGTGACTTTTGAACCCGTGCTGGTGGAGTTGCCGATACCGCTGATGCCGTTTCCGGAGACAGTGACCGGGGCGCCGCCACCCAGCAAGCCCTGGTTTCCGCCAAGCAGTGAACCTGCGCCGTTGCTGCTCTGGCCATTGCCATTGCCATTGGCCGGGGCCGCTGCCACGCTACCGTTCTGGGTATTCGCTCCGGTGCTGGTGGAGTTGCCGATGCCGCTGATCGCGTTGCCAGCTGCGGCTACCGGCAGTGCCGGGTTGAGGCCGAGCTGGTTGCCACCGAGCAGTCCGCCAGCGCCGATGGTGGTCTGCGTTGCGGTCGGTGCTGCGGTAGTGCCGGTAGCGCCGTTCTGTGTGCTTGCTCCGGTGCTGGTGGAGTTGCCGATGCCGCTGATCGAGTTGCCGGAAACGCTCACCGGAACCGCGATATTCAGCAGTCCTTGATTTCCGCCGAGCAGTGAAGCTGCTCCGCCAGTGCCCTGAATGCCAGTGCCCTGAATACCAGTGCCCTGATTGGTGGTAGCCGCAGCGGCAGGCGTCGCCCCGTTCTGGGTATTCGCAGCAGTGCTGGTGGAATTGCCCACCACACTGACTGCATTACCCGAGACCGCGATCGGCAGGGACGGGGTGCCAAGGATTTGGTTCCCGCCGCCCAGCGACGTACTGCCGCTAGTGTTCTGGGTGGTTGCCGGTGTTGCGGGGGCGGCTGACGCCGTGACCTTCGAAGCGCTGCTGGTGGAATTGCCGATGCCGCTGATCGAGTTGCCGGAAACCGTGACGGGAACCGCGATATTGATCAGTCCCTGGTTTCCGCCGAGCAGTGAAGCGCTACCGCCGGTGCTCTGGCCGCTTGTCAGCGAGGGAGTCACTCCGTTCTGCGCGGTCGAATTCGTGCTGTGTGAATTGCCGAGCACACTGATCGCGTTACCGGAAAGGGTGACCGGAAGCTTCAGATTGATGGCTGCCTGATTCCCCGCCACTGCTCCGGAAGCTCCGCTGGAAGACTGTCCCAGCAGGCCCCCGATCAGCTGAGAAACTCCCGTTGACGCTGCAGCCGGGGTGGCCTGGGCATTGGCGGTGTTCGGCTGTTCCGCGGCTTGAGCCGCGGTGGCTCCGAGGACGATGATTCCCCCGGTGAAGAGGGTTCCCCAAAGAACCCTGCGTACATTCGTGTTCATGATCAAGTCTCCTGACTTGCTGAAAAGGGACAAATAATTGGAAGTGCACTGCTGCCCATCCGCTCAGGGACAGACCCGTTCCAATTAGTCAGGAGATGATCCGGGATCGTAGGAAAGGCTCATCGGGGAGAAAGAGCTTGGCAGGCTCAGACGGTCCGATGAAGCGTTGAACAGCAGGTCGAACCCTGCCGAGACTATTGCGTTCAGCCCGTGAGCAGGACTGCCCTGGCCCGAAGGCGACACCGAGGCTCCGGCGGCTGTGTTCCAAGGCAACTCGGGCAGGGGACCTTGCGGACCTGCCGGATTTGAAGGGCCTTGGCCCGGGACGGCGGCAGCTCCCGCCGGATTGCTGCTGACCGACCAGGATTGCCCGGTCAGCAGCGCGGCCAGCGATGTCAACGGTGCCAGGGCCGTAGATCGAACAACTGGCAACGTGTTACTCACCGCAGTTCTCACTGCCACCGGATGAGTGGAAATCAAAGAACCGGGCTGCAGGCCGGGAAAAGTCCCTGGAGGGCTGCCAGGATCAGCCGCTGATCCCGGGCCCGAAGGGTTAACGGGCCCAGCGGGCGGTTGCGCGGGCTCTGTCGCCCCGGGAAGCTGAGGAATCAGCCCTCCGGTGATCGGCAGCGTCGAGGTCACTGTGGGCAGCAGCCCATCGACCACGCCGTCCACCGCATCGGCGATAGGGGGGACGGTACTTCCCACCACTGGCAGGCCGCCGAGCGGTCGAACCACTGCGTCGATCACCTGATGCACCGTGCTGACCGTCGTGGTCGCTGCGGCTGCCACCACCGGCTTGATCGCCTGAGTGACCGGTGAAGCCGCCCCGAGAATGGGCTGAAGCACCGGCGCCACGGCGTCATTGACCGCCTGGGTGACCGGCTGAATGGGCTTCACGAGAGAACCGGGGTTCGCCAACTGATGGAGAGACTGCTGCACCGCGGGAGAACTCACCACGGCTTTGACGGCGGTCCCGGCCGTCTGAGCCATTGCGCTGACGGTCGGCTTGTTGCTCACCAGGCCAGTTACCGACTGATTCGCGGGTTTCGCCGCTGCCGGCTTGGCCGTCGTCGGTGCAGGATGCGTTGCTGCCAGCAGATCTCCGACGGCGGAGTTCGCGGTATTCGCGGTATCCTTCAGCAGATTGCCGAGCGGGCTGAGTAAGCCGCTGCCGGAGGTTGCCGAACTCTTACCTGAGTTCGTTGAACCATCAGGGCTGGCGGCGGCAGCGGCCGACTGAGCACCGAGAACGCCGATCAGAAAAGTCGCGGAGCCTGCGATCCCCAATAGGGCGGCGAGTCGCAGAATTCTCGGCAGCTTCCGGCTGCTCTCAAGCACCAGCTCTGACCTGCTGGGCTCTCGCGGATCAACCGGAGATGTACTCATGCGACTCACCCCTCCCCATTTGGAGATAGCTCGACTTCTTTCAGGGTAAGACCGTCGAATTCAGGGCGCTAGGGGTATGGCAAAGGTCTAACCGGATGGCTTATCCACCTGGCTATCAGCGTTCTCGAGGGGTTTTTGGTTTAGTGAATATTCAACAGTTGCTGAATCGGACCGATGCCGAAGAACACCACGAAGGCTGCCGCGACCACCCAGAGCAGCGGATGGATCTCCTTCGCCCGGCCCTGGAAGGTGCGGATGATGACGTAGGAGACGAAACCCGCTCCCAGGCCATTCGCGATGGAGTAAGTGAAAGGCATCAGAATGAAAGTCAGGAACGCTGGGATCGCGATGCCCCAGTCCGACCAATCGATCTTGCCCACCTGGGAGACCATCATGAAGCCCACCACGACGAGCGCGGGAGCCACCGCTTCGAAGGGCACCAGGGAGATCAGCGGGGTGAAGAACATCGCGACCAGGAAGAGGAAGCCGGTGACCACCGAGGCGATGCCGGTACGGGCTCCCTCACCGATGCCGGCTCCGGATTCCACATAGATCTGATTCGAGGAGACCGAGGCCCCGCCACCGGCGACCGCGCCGATGGCATCGACCAGCAGCACCCGGTTGACGTGAGGGATATCGCCCTTTTTGTCGACGGTTCCAGCCTCATTGGCCAGGCCCACCATGGTGCCCATCGCATCGAAGAAGATGCTGAGCAGAATGGAGAAGGCGAGCAGGGCAGCGGCGATGCCGCCCAGATGGCTGAAGGCGCCGAAGATATTGATCTGGCCGATCAGCGAAAGATCGGGCAGCGAGAAGCTCTTGAGCTCCGGGACCACCAGAGACCAGCCCAGCGGATTGCTGGTCTTGCCGTCGAAGCTCGGACCGATCTTAAAGACCAGTTCCAGCACATTGGCGAGCACCGTCGAGGCGACCACGCCGATCAGGATCGCGCCGCGTACTTTGCGGATCACCAGGATGATGGTGAGGATCAGGCCGACGATGAAAACCAGGGTCGGCCAGCCGATCAGCTTGCCGTCGAAACCCAGGCCCACCGGGACCGTGGTTCCGGCGACGTCGGGAATGCGCCGCACGAAGCCGGCATTCACCAGCCCGATCAGCGCGATGAACAGTCCGATACCGACCACGATCGCGGTCTTCAGCCCGGCGGGAACAGCTTTGAAGACCGCCGTCCGGAAACCGGTGAGCACCAGGATCAGCATGGTGGCACCGGAGATCATAATCAGGCCCATCATGTCCGCCCAGCTGAGCCCTGGATGCGAGGCGACGGTGACGGCGACGAAGGCGTTCACGCCCAGCCCTGTGGCGAGCGCGAAGGGGTGCTTCGCCCAGGCGCCCATCAGGATGGTCAGCACACCCGCCACCAGCGCGGTCACCGCGGCGACACGATCTCGTCCTAGCAAGCCACCGGTAGAATCCGGGCCGCCGAGGATCAAGGGATTGAGCACCACGATGTAACTCATCGCGAAGAAGGTAGCGAGGCCGCCACGGATTTCCCGGGAGAGCGTGGAACCGCGCTCGGAGACTTTGAAGTAACGGTCCAGGGCGGAGGGTAAACGAGCCATGGCATGATCCTAGCGTCAACCACCGCCCTGATTCGAGGATGACCCACCGCCAGGAAACCGGTCAGCTAAGACGCAGGTCGGCTAAGACATCGGTCGGCTAAGCCGCAGGGCAGAACATCCAGCGCGGAAGTATGCCAATGTAGAAGTATGAGTCTTTCGCTATCTCGTTCAGTCCGGAATCCACTGCTCCGCTTCGGTCGAGCCGCTTTTGTCCTGCTGGCTGCCTTAGCGCTGAGTGTTCTGTTGCCCGCCGCGGCCGCGAGCGCGCACGACGTCGTGGAGAGCACTTCACCGGCCAACGGCTCCTCTGTGGCAACGATGCCGCAGCAGATCAGCCTGAGCCTGAATAACACCCCGGCAGCGATCGGCTCCAAAATCGAGGTGAAGGACGCCTCCGGTACGGACTGGGCGCAAGGTGAGGTCTCAGTCTTGGACAAGGTTGCCAGCGAGCAACTGAAGGCGGGCGCCCCAGCGGGTTATTACACCGTCAACTGGAGATTGGTTTCCTCCGATGGCCATCCCATTGAGGGAAGCTTCGGCTTCACGGTCGGTGAAGCGGCCTCTTCGCCAGCCACACTCGGCACTCCCGGCCCGGTGAGCACTCCCGAGGCGGCTCAGACTTCGGAGGCGGCTGGTGGCTTCCCCTGGTTGCTGGTCACGGTCGCCGTGGTCGCCGTCGCTATTTTGCTGGTGTTGATCTTTTTCGTACGCAGGCTCAGAAAAGAACAGTGAACCCCTCACGCTCTTTGCCAGCGGCTTTGATGGTTCGGACTCTGAGTGTTCAGGCCAGAACGCTTCGCCGACTTTGATCGTTGAGCTGGTTCTGGCAAATCGCCTGGCTGACATTTTTAGCCTGCATCAAGATCTCCCTGGTGCTCGGCAGAATGGCATCGCCGACTCCGACCAGGTAGATACCCAGAGATCTGATCGCCGTCATGATGTCCCGGCCGATAGCTATTCCCAGCGAAGCGAGGAAACGTCTCAGCTGGCTCTGTGCGCAGCGGGTCAGCACGATGTTCTCTGCTGAGATGACGCCTTCTGACGTGCAGATGGTCCAGCGCTCGGTTTCTGCCGGGCTGATGCTCAGTTCGGTGGCTTTGGCCCGGGTCCTGATGTCGAGGCTATGACTTGAGGCATAGTGCCGCAGCACGCGGAGGATCTCGCCGCGTTCGATCAGACTGCCCGGCTCACTGAATTCATGATTCCTGCTGACCGGGGCTGGGCCGAAGAGCTCAAGCTGATCGACCACGATGGATTGAATGCCCTGGCGGCTCAGCTCACTCGCGACAGCCAGCCCGGAGAGTCCTGAGCCGATCACCACGGTTGTGGTGTGTTCGGAACGGACTGGATCAATCACACGAGTCATTGAGGTAGGCCTCCTTAGAGCGCTTCCCTTGAAGCGCCCCGCTTGGTCGAGTGTCATGACGCCGATCGGGAAAGCAAAACGCGATCCAGATACTCATTGGTGAAGACTCCCCCCGGGTCCGCACTGTCTCGAAGCCTACAGAAGTTCTCCAGCTCTGGATAGAGCTCCCGCAACTCTTCCGACTGGAGAAAATGCCATTTGCCCCAGTGCGGCCTTCCCCGGTGGGCGACGAAGATTTCCTGAGCCGCTGCGAAGAATTCAGCGGCCTCGGTTCGCCAATACTGATGCACTGCTACATAACCGCTCAGTCGGCCGTTAGCGGTGGAGAGCGGAATGTCGTCTGCTGCCGCGCAGCGCACTTCGATCGGGAAGGAAATGCTGAATCGACGCCGTTCGATCATCGCCTGGATCTCTCGCACCACGGTGGCGAGTTCTTCGAAAGGCACCGCGAATTCCATCTCACGGAACCGCACGCTGCGTTCGGTGGCGAAGACCTTGAAGGACTGATCGGTGAATTCACGATTCCCGGTGAGCTGAGAAGCCAGTCGATTGACCCTCGGAATGCTCTGCGGGAAAGCGTGGGTTCCTCGGCAGATCGCGGCGAAGACCTTATTGGACACCAATACCTCGTCGATCAGATGCTGTGTCCAGCCGATCGGGCGGTCTCCAGCGGCCGTGCCGTTCTGCTCAGTGGCTGGTATCCGGGTATTCGATTTCGTGAGAGCTCGATCGGTGTGCGGGAACCAGTAAAACTCGAAGTGATCGGTGTTCGTCATTCGTTCCGAGAGCTCTGCCAGAACCTGCTCGAGGGGCTCGGGGCGTTCCACGGCCCGCAGCCGGAAGGCCGGGACGCATTGCAAGGTGACTTGAACGATGATGCCCAGTGCGCCAAGCCCCACTCGTGCGGCGCTGAACAACTCCGGGTTCTGCCGGGCGGAACATTCCAGGACTTCGCCGGTGCCGGTCACCAGGGTGAGCGCGACCACCTGGGTGGCGATCCCACCATAGTTCAACCCGGTTCCGTGGGTTCCGGTGGAGATCGCGCCGGCGATGCTCTGCCGATCGATATCTCCCATATTGGTCAACGCCAGTTGATAGGGGGCGAGCAGCGCGGGAATCCGATGCAAGGGCGTTCCCGCCGCGAACGTGGCCTGTCCGGTGACTCGGTCCACCCTGTGCAGACCACTCAAGCCGGAGAGTTCGAGCAGGGTTCCGGAGGTCAGCGCGATATCGGTGAAGCTGTGGCCGGCTCCCACCGCTTTGACCCGGCTCCCGCTTTCCGCGGCCCTACTGACCAGCTCAGAGATCTCCTGAATCGTGCTGGGGTAAGCGATGCGCTCCGGTGAGCAACGTTGGTCACCGGCCCAGTTGTGCCAGCCGCGGGCGGTCATAGAAAATTCTTCCCTTCGCCTCGATAACTGGGTATTTCACCGGAGAGCGTGCCGTTGTCAATCACCTGCAACGAGTTCACATGTTCGCAGAGCTCACCGGCCTTGGCATGACGGAACCAGACTTTCTGCCCGATCTTCAGGGCACGCGCGGCCTCCCCGCGGAGCGGGGTCTGCACCTCTCCAGCCCCTTCATTGCCAAGCAGGGAGAGCCCCGCTGGATGCACCGGCAACGGCACCCGGTCTGGCCCCGCCGGACCAGAGGCGATCCAGCCGCCGCCCAGTACTGTCACGATATCCTCCTTGGGACGGCGCACCACGCTCAGCGCGAAGCCAACCGCTGGAAGGGGCTTGAAACGAGAGTAATGATCGAAGAGGGTCGGTCCGAAGAGTCCAGAGCCGGCGGCTATTTCGGTCACCGAGGCATCCGAACTGGTGAGTTCGAGGCTCCCGGTGCCACCGCCGTTGACGAATTCCAAGTCTGCAAGCTGGCGCACGGCAGAGACGACTTCGGCCCGCCGAGCCAGAATCTCCTGGGCCGAACTGGCTTGTAAACGCTGGATGATCACGGCACGCGCCCGATTCACCGGGTTGTCCTGCAGGCCCGCGATCTGCGCTTCGTAGCTCATAATGCCGACTAGCCGGTGCCCACGCCGGGAGATTTCCTGAGCCAGCTCAACCGCTTCTGCGGGCTGCCGGATAGGGGAGCGGCGCACCCCTATATGGCTCAGTTCGCGATGCCCCACGCCGGGCCGCCAGGAGGCATCGAGATCGATGCAGAGACGTAGTGGGCCGGCGCTTCCCGGCGTAACGCCAGGCAAAACCGAATCGATCCAGTCGAGTTGCTCGGCCGAGTCCACCATCAAGGTGATGCGGCTCAGTGCTGCCTGGTCCCTGACCAACTGGAGCAAAGCAGGAGCATCCGCGCTCGGATAGGCGACGACGACGTCGTCGAACTCCTCGGCCAGCCAGAGTGCTTCCGGCAGGGTGTAGGCCAAGATGCCGGCGTATCCCGGTTGTGCGAGGACGGCGCGCAGTACCTCGCGGCAGCGGATCGACTTGCTCGCCACTCGGATGGGTTTCCCCTGAGCCCGCCGCAGCATGGCTCCCGCATTGACCGAGAGCGCCTGGCGGTCGAGCACCGCCAGTGGAGCGGCCACCTGGGACGTCGCGGCGTCCGCTCGCCGCCAGATACCGATACTATCGGCGGTCCGGGTGCTTTGATTGATTTCTGATTTAAGCGCAGCTTGATCGAGTGCGAGCATCTTCACACTCTCGCCATACCTAAGCTGGCTGTCAAGCATCCTTGACGTGCTCTGAGGAAGCGTGAATAGTGAAAAGTAAGTAGTCCGCCGATCTCTATGAAGGGGCGCATCATGACCGAGTCACAGGAGGCACCGGAGGGCAGTGAGCTTCCGCCGCCGACCGGCATCGTAGTAGGTGTGGATGGATCCGATCATGGCAATTGTGCTTTGATCTGGGCCGCGCGGGAAGCCCAAAGCCGAAAACTGCCCTTGCATTTGGTGACGGCGTACTCGGTGCCGATTTTTGCCGCCTCCGGCCTGGACGGAGGCTTTGCCACGATCGACAATAATGTGATCCGTCAAGGTGCGGAAGTCGTCTTGGAGCAGGCTGCGCAGCAGTTGGGCGAGTACCCCGACCTGACATATGACACCAGGGTAGAGGCTGGTGACGCTTCCGGGGTGCTGCTTGAACTTTCGGAGAGCGCTGAACTGCTGGTCTTCGGTTCACGAGGTCGCGGTGGCTTCGTCGGGCGTCTGCTCGGCTCGGTTTCTTCTGGATTGCCAGGTCATGCCAAGTGCCCCACCGTGACGGTTCCGCTGAGTTGTGCCTCAAGACTTGGGATAGCTGGGAAATCGAAGGACGAGCCACTAGTGGAATCCGTGGTCACCGTGGGCGTGGACGGTTCCGAGCGGGCTCGCTACACGGTGCTGAGAGCTGCCGAACACGCTCAGCGGAACGGCTTATCGCTGCGCGTGGTGTGTGCGGTGCCGCCGTATTCCGGGGCCATGACCTGGCTGCCCGCGCCGCTCGACAGGCAGGGCATTCTGGAGGAAGTGAGGGAGCAGATGGCGGCCGGCGCGGCCTGGATTCGAAGCCACTTCCCTCAGCTTTCGATCAGTGCCGACGTCGTGGACGGGCCACCGATTGAGATTCTGATTCAAGCAACCAAGCTCTCCGAACTGCTGGTGCTCGGCAGCCGGGGGCATGGCGGCTTTGCCGGGATGATCCTGGGGTCCACCACTGACGCCGTGCTACATCATGCCAAGGGCCCGGTGATGGTGGTTCCGGAGAAGGACGACCCACGCTTAGCCGATCGTGAGAAGTTCGGGCCTTTGCTCAAAGAGGTCTAGGTCTCAGGCGCAGAAATGCCGGGTACGCGATTCATCGTGTACCCGGCATTTCTCTACGTTTTCAAATACCTGGTTTCAGTACCGAGCGGCGTAACCGTACAAGTTCATCCCGGAGAGCCAGCTCAAGGGCGTCACCAGGATGCCCTGCTGCGGGTTGAGCGCGTGCACCACCTGGCCATTGCCGATATAGATGGCAACGTGGGTGAAGAAGCCTGCGCCGTTGTTATTGAAGGCCAAGATGTCGCCGTAGCGCAACTGAGAAAGGGGTACCCGGACCGGCGCGTTCCAGAACTGGTCCGAACCGCCGCGGGGCAGGTTCACGCCCACCGATTGGAAGGCCGCCCAGATCAAACCCGAGCAGTCGTAGCCCACCGGGCCGGTCCCGCCCCAGACGTAGGGGCCGCCGACTTTGGACATTGCGAAGGAGACCATCCCGGCGATGTTGACTCCCGAACTCGGCGGTGTGACCGGTGGGACAACAACGGGGGGCTTCACCACGGGCGGTGGTGTGACCACCGGCGGCTGCACCACCGGCGGCGGATTGCCGGTACCGGGGTTGCTCGGGGCGGGGTCAGTTGTCCCCGGATTGCTCGTCCCCGGGTTGGGCCGGACTGGCGGGGCTGGTTGCGGCTGGTTCTTGCTGGCCTCGATGATGGCAGCCAACCGAGCTGCTTCCTTTTGCTGCTCCAGGCCGGTCACCCGGGCGTTCTCCAAGGCCGTCGTGGTGTTGTTCAGCGTGGCCAGTTGACCGATCAAGGTGCTGCGCTGTTTCTGGTTATCGCTGATCAAAGCGTTCTGAGCACTGACTTGGGCGTCTGCGGCCGCTTTGGCTGACTGGGCTTCCTGAGCGGCGTCGTCGGCTGCCTGGCGAGCTTGACCAGCCGCATCCTTGAGCGACTTCTCAGCGCTCGCCGCTGACTGGGCTTCGTCGAAGGTTTTGCTGCGGCTGGCGCCCAGCATGGAGAGCGTAGAAGCCTGGTAGAGCACATCTGAGGAGCTGCCTGCGGAGATAAAGGACTGAACGCTCGGACTCATTCCGCCGGTCTTATAGATCGTGCTCGCCAGCTGACCGATTTGCTGCTTGGCCTTATCGGCTGATTTTGCGGCCGCGGTAGCCTTGGCCTCCGCGGCGGCGGCGGCATCCTGACGATTCTTCAGATTGACCAGAGCGGTGGAATACGCGTCATTGGTGCGCATCGAAGCGGCGATGGAAGCCTGCAGGCTGTCATTGGCGGCATCCAGAATGCTCTGGATCTTGCTCACTTCGGCCTTAGTAGCGGCCTGATTCTTCTTGGCGTCCTCAATATCCTGAACGGAAGGGATCACCGGAGTAGCCGGCTCATTCACCGGAGACAGCGGAAGCGGCTGGGCATTGGCCGGGATCGAAGCCGTTCCGGCAATCAGGGCGGTACTCGCCGCGATTGCCAGTGACATGGTCATCCAGCGTTTCACATTCGCACTCATCTAAGCCTCACTAGCGATTAATGGGTGAACGCAGGCAACTGCATTCACACAGCAATCATGAGGTTACGTGGTCAAATGTCACTTTGGCAACACTAGTCACATCATTAACTTAAACAACACTGATGTCATTTACCGGTAGCGACACGGCGTGTCGCAGAAATTTTTTTCAGATTTTCTACCCCCAACCCAGTTCGTGCAGGGTGCGGTCGTCAATGCCGAAGTGGTGCGCGATTTCGTGCACCACCGTGATGAGCACCTGGTCCACCACCTCCTCACGGCTGCGGCAGAGATCCAGGATGGCTTGCCGATAGATGCTGATCTTGTCAGGCAGGTGGCCGATGGAGGACCATTCCGTTCGCTCAGTGAGCGGAACCCCTTGATAGAGCCCCAGCAACACCAGATGGGGGTCCTCACCCGGGCGAGGCAGGTAGCGTTCCTCGACGACGATTGCAACGTTCTCGATGGAAGCGGCGAGATCTGGCGGGATCTGGGCTACGGCGTCATCAACCGCGTTCTCAAAGTCGCTCAGAGACATTTCGTAGCGGCCGAAATGCGGCATTCCGGCGAGCGGATCAGACATCGCGCAGGCCCACTGAATCGGTTTCCCAGAAGACCTCCGGGTAAATCAACGCACCGCTGAGCGACTTCGCCTCGGGGCTGAGGTGATGGACCAGGAACGCCGGATCGGGAATCCGTGCGGAAGGTTTCACGAAACCCGCTTCAGCGCCCGGTACAAAACCGAGCCGGGGGTAAAAGCTGGGAGCCCCTTCAAGGAAAACCAGGCTGAAGCCGAGCTGAGCGGCCAGTTCGAGCCCGCGGCGGACCAGCGCAGAGCCGATGCTCTTACCCTGGGTATCCGGACGCACCGCGAGTGGGCTGAGCACCAAGACGTGGTGCAGTTTCTCCGGTGCGTCCAGGTAACCGCGGGTGAAACCGATATGCCCCAGCACCCTTGGCTGTGACTTTTCGTTCAGGCTGCTCGCCACGAGCTCGAAGCCGCGCTCCGCCGTCCAGAGCTCTCGGAGCTTCTCGACCAAGGCGGCGACGTCGTCCCCGGACTCACCGAAGGCTTCGCTGACCAGTTCTGAGATCTCCTGATACTCCCGGGCGACTGGCGGTCTGATCTGAAGCTCCGGCTCGGTGTTCTGCATTCCTCCAGCCTAATTCCTTCGGCCGAGGGTGGATCCAGTTGATTCAGTTCAGGGTTTTCCTGGAACGGATTCTGGTCAAGGCCACTCCGCAGAGCGCGACGATGCCGCCCAGGAAACCCCAAGCGGTCGGCGTTTCATGCAACCAGGCCCAGGACATCAGTACCGTGATGGCTGGAACCAGGTAGGTGGAGGCGGCGAGTTGCCCGGCATTGGATCGTGAGAGCGCGTAGGCCCACGTGGTGAAGGCGATGGCGGTGGGAAAGACGCCGAGGTAGACCACGCCGAGACTGCTCGCCAGCGGTGCGCTGCTGACGGCCTGGACGAGTTCCCCGGAGAAGGGCAGGCAGCAGATCGCCCCGATCCCGGTGCCCAGCCAGGTGGAGTGCACCGCGCTCATGGTGCGGAGCACGGGTTTCTGGATGATCGCGCTGAGCGAGGCGAGGACTGCGGCAAGCAGGCAGAGCACGACGCCGAGCAGGTCGACATTGCTGCGCTGCCCCGAGCCCAGTGCGATCAGCGCCACTCCGGCCAAGGCAACCAGCCCGCCGATAATGAGCCAGCGGGGGAATCCTTCACGGAGGAAGATTCCGGCGAAGACGGCAATCAGAATAGGTGAGATATTGATCAACAGAGCACTGGTCCCGGCATCTAGGTGCTGCTCGGCGGTATTGAGCGCCAGGTTGTAACCGGCGAACCACATCAGCGAGTAGCTGAGGATCGCCAAGCCATTGCGCCAGTTCAGCCAGTCTTTCGGCAGATTCTTCAGGGTGGGTAGTGCGATGAAACTCAAGGCGATAGTGCCGATCAGTAGGCGGCCGAGAGTCAGGGCGCCGGGGGAGTAGTCAGCGCCGACGAGCCGGATTCCGACAAAGGCCGAAGCCCAGAGGATGAGGGTGACGGCGATCGCCAGCAGGGCTAGGCCCTGCCCGGCTCTGGGGAGTGGGTTTGGGGGGTCTAAACGGGCGGCGCTGCCCTGATTCGCGAGCTCAGCTGGTTTCACTAGTTCAAATTAGCTCATGATGACTACCGGGACTGGCGGTTTCCGGACAGTTTATGTCCGCGTTCTTTGGTGGCTCGGAGGAGTTCTTATCCGGCTGGTTTTGTGGATTCTGTGATTAGGCCCTATAGTTTTATAGGTCCACTTCGGGAAGAGTTCGGGTTACGCCGGCCGTCCAGGATGTGTCCGATGCCCCCATCGTCTAGCGGCCTAGGACACCGCCCTTTCACGGCGGCGGCACGGGTTCGAATCCCGTTGGGGGTACGTAGGAGAAATGGCTGGTAAGCTGTAACTCTTGCAAAAAAAGCAAGGCCCTGTAGCGCAGTTGGTTAGCGCGCCGCCCTGTCACGGCGGAGGTCGCGGGTTCAAGTCCCGTCAGGGTCGCTAGGTTCCTTCAATGGGATCCGGTGCGCTGTTGATATTTAGGCACCAAGGCTCTGTAGCTCAGTTGGTAGAGCGTTCGACTGAAAATCGAAAGGTCACCGGATCGACGCCGGTCGGAGCCACCACTACGAAATCCCCGGATAATCGGAAATTACCCCGATTTTCCGGGGATTTTATGTTTAAAATACCCATCAGAACTCCCGAAACGCCCTGGATTTTTTTTGCGTTTCCCTCATCGACTCGAAGGATGAGTTATCGGCGCAGAGTATCGGAGGGGTACTCGCTGAACGCCCGGTAGTAAGCGGCCGCGAACCTTCCGAGATTTTTGAATCCCCACTTCATCGCGACCTCGGTCACGGAGACCTCCTCGGGGGAGCCGAGAGTGAGAGCCCGGTGAATGTTCTTCAGCCGGATCTGCTGAAGCTTTGCCAGCGGGCCCATTCCGAATTCGTGGACAAATTGAATCTGCAGAGTACGGACCGAGATGCCGACCAGCGAAGCAAGCTCCGGAATGCTCCATGAACGGCGGGGGTCGCTCTGCATGGCATGAAGCGCGTTGTGGAGCGTGCGGGGCAAGTTTCGCAACGACGAACCGTGCTGAGCCGTGGCATTGCTGTTCGGCTGGGCGTGTATGAGGCTTGCAATAACCATTTGCTCGGCCTGCACGGACAACAGCGGAGTGCGGAAGAGCGAATCAGGACCATCCAGATCTATCATGAGCACTCGAATCAGCCGCAGCCAGCTTCTAATTGCAGGGTCGACCAGATCCATTGTGGGGTTGAACCGCAGATCCTTGCTCTGCTCCTCGGGAGCGAGTCTGCTGCTAAAAGATTCTAAGGAGCGGCAGGGGACATTGATTAGTAAGGCATCCATGGAGTCCGGTTTGGTGAACGTGGCGTCCATCCCCGGTGAAATCACTATTCCGGGCATGGTTGCAGCGGTAGATCGTCTGTCCTGACCCTGTTCCTTGGAAATCGCGTTGAGAGGAATTCCGATGAAGACCCGATCGAGGGAAGTGTCAGGCTGCAAGGAAATATTGCCGCTGTATTTGATGTGGCTGAGTTGAACTGCTTCGAGGTCAACGTGGGTTACCCGGAGTTCCTGGTCATTTGTAGCCAGGCCGAAGGTCAAGGCCTTGAGGCTGAATTGGCTGGCAAGCAACTCCATGGTGGATTGCGGGCCTACCGTCGAGCCAACCGCAGAAAGTGAAAGCAAATTCATTATGGTAGTCAGCATGTTTTGGATGTTCCTACCAGAATCTGATTTTTAGCTGACTCTCAACTGGGAGTTTGCTGTGGGCGGTTTCAGCAAATTATTTAAGTTGAAGATAAAACTTAATCAACATGAGACCCCTCACCGATGGAGCATTTTTGCAATCTGTCAAGATGCACTTCGCCGAAAACGTTATTTCAGAGACGATGAGGAATTTTGCCCTGTCGCCTGGAGGAAGGGTGCTGAAAGGATTCATAAGAGTGAGGGGCCGTAAGAGTTTGCGTTAATTGGCCATTGGATTCGTTTTTCGACCGCTAACCGAATTAGATCAATAGATTCTGCTTATGGTTCAAGCATGTGCACAGCTAGAACAAAGCAAGCACATAGTAATTAAAAATTTGTGTTCGGCATTTTGTGAGGAGAGATATGAAGAAGATGAAGAAAGGTTTAGTTGCTGCGGTAACTATCTCGATCATTGCACTCGGCTCTTTGATTCCGGCCAGTAGCGCTAACGCAATAAATTCGGTTCCGTGCGACAGTGACGGTTTCCTGCTATTCAATATTGATTTCCAGTACAATGTCTGTTTTGCTAATTCCGGAGCTAAGGCCTGGGGTTCAGGGATGTGGGTTAGCCGAATATTAACAGGCAACAACGACGTTAACTGGTGGGCAGACGATGGAAAGCATTTCCTTCCTCGTTGGAATGACCTCCGCTTCCCCACCGTGAGAACCGTAAGGATCTATTCTTTCGAGATCATCTGAGGTGTTCCTTACGGAGAACTTGAATCTAAAGTTCTCTGGCGCCTCATCCCTTGGCCTATTTTTGTAAAATTTTAATAGAATCCTGGAGAAAAATTTATGAAAAGCATCAAAGGACGTGCTATTGCTGTAGCTACCGCAGCCGTGATTGCTGGCGGCGCGATGATCTTTCCGGCTACCAGCGCGCAGGCGACGAACTGGACAGCTTGTAACGAACCCGGACTCGTTGAGCTGGTACGTGAC
Source organism: Psychromicrobium ferritrahens (assembly GCF_043789415.1). Classification (NCBI taxonomy): domain Bacteria; kingdom Bacillati; phylum Actinomycetota; class Actinomycetes; order Micrococcales; family Micrococcaceae; genus Psychromicrobium; species Psychromicrobium ferritrahens. The sequence continues at coordinate 1,953,823 of NZ_JBDLLW010000001.1, forward strand.
AGCGGCAGAAAAGATTGCCTCGCCAACCGGGGGGACATAACTTTTGGCAGTCTGCCTACGGATAGATACTGGGTTCGGTCTATTGCCTCGGGCAATAACGACATAAATTGGGCGAGCATGGATCAGAAATGGAACTTCCTTCCGCGTTGGTACATTATTGACTTCCCCACCGTTGGCACTGTCCAGCTGTATGGGATTCGTATTCTCTAAGAAACAACGAGAGCGCAGAAACTGAAGTTGCGAGCAGGGTGCTTATTCCTACTTTTGAAGAAATAAGCACCCTGCGCATTTCCTGGTTTAAAGGTCATTGACATCAAATAGATTTTGAGGAATTTGTATGCCTGTTGTGCGTTCTATGACGGTTATTACGGTGCTCGCATTGAGTTTTGGCTTAGCTGCTTGCGGTGCTAGTAGCGAGTCACCTCCGACTGGTGCTACTTCTCACGGGTTGGACTATAAGAATTCTCCATTGGGTTTATTCCTAGATAGCGCAATGGCAGGTAATCGATCTCCTGAGCAGTTAAAGGAAGCTCTTTCTGATTACAATCATCAAATCCAGCAGGTGACCATGAAGTGCATGAACGATCTGGGTATGGATAATCCACCCGGCAGTTCATCTGATGCTTCTGGTCAGAATAATTCTGGACAAGTTTCTAGTGACACTCCGCTGAATCTCGATGATCCCGAATGGGTTTCTCAGCACGGTTACGGAATTGTGGAGCGTTATCGCGTGGGTGGGGCGGAGGATCCGAATCAGAACTTCGAACAAATTATCGCTGTCGCGGATAAGCCTTATTACCTAGCGTTGTATGGTCCTCTTTTCTTCGTGAAAGACCCCGACAAGGTCACTTATGACTGGAAAGAGGGCGGCTGTAACGGCAAGGCGAAGCATGAGGTGAAGCCCGTGAACCTCTTGGAGCTACCGCAATTTTCAGGATTAAATAAGCAGATTGAAGATTTCTGGGCTACTCAGGAATCTTCTCCGGCCTACAACACCCTGTATCAAGGTTGGTCGAGCTGCATGGCTAAGGCCGGCTTCCCGGGGTTGGTGAAACAGGCCGATGCCTCACCGAGCATCTTCGCGAAGGTCAAAGCTCTCTACGCGAAGAACACACACCTCGACGCGAAAACCGATCCAGAGCTGGCGAAGCTCAGTCAAGAAGAGATCAGACTTGCTACTCAGGATCTGCGCTGCCAGCAGCGCAGTGACTACAAAAAGCAGGCTCTTAAGATCCGTTTCAGCTTGGAACAGAAGTTCATCGACGGACACCATGCAGAACTCCAAGCTCTTAAAACCGTGGGCTTGAAGAACAGCTGAGCACGCATTCATCGCTCCTGAGGATGGAGCCCGCTTCGCGGATCGAGAGTCTCGGAAGCGGGCTCCATCTTTTAACGCATACGACGTCATTTATCGGGTGCTTCCGCAATTTACTTGCTCCGATGGAGGGGCAGGTGGCATCGCCTGAACACCAGCCAGCTAGTTGACCGACAAGTGGGCAATGACGAGTGAAAAGGCGCTATGCGAGTAGTTTCACATAACAGCTTCGCCGCCTAGGTATCCGGCCTCGACCGATAGCTCGGCAGCGTCGAGTAGCACTAGGTCGACTGCCGCCTCGGTTGGCAGATCGCTGCGCAAGCGAGTGCATCAGCTCGTCCCTAAGGTAACTTGTCCGCCCATTAGTGTGGTGTGTGATCCATGGGGAAGCCCGCTGATCGCGGTCAGGTGGTTGTGCCGGAGCAAGGGTCTTCGCCTTTCAGGGCTGGAACTCGCAATTTGTATTCACGGTTTGACGGTGCAATCAGGAAAATTGCGATCTGGAACTCGGAGCTCAGCGCAGTTCAGATTGCGAAACACACCTCAGCGATGAACCCAGTCCGGCACCGTTCTCCTGGAACATGTCGATGCTGCTAGGTCGTTCAGACGATCGCGCTTTATTGCAGACCCGCTCTTTGTTTGGCTTCGCCCAGCTCTGCAGGGGAGGGATGGATGCGTCACCTTGATGGGAGCGCGCTAGGACGGTTTGGTTAGTGCCGCTTGTCTGTTGCCTTGTGGGGAAAGTAATGAAATAATAAGTGCACTTATTACTTTTAGCTCTAGGAGTGGTTGTCGTGTGGAGTACTGAGCATAGTGTGGAGACAGGGATCGGTCAGCGGGCTATTTGGGCAGCTTTGCGTGATTTGCATAGTGGTGTGGCCTTAGGTCCGCATAGTGACCGTTTCGAACTGCAGGGCCCCTTCGCCGTTGGCACTGAGGTGTTAGTGACTCCTCAGGGTCAGGAAACGATGAGTTCCGTGATCGTTGAGTTGGAGGAAGAGAAGGTTTATGCCGATCGGACTGTCTTTGGTGAGCTTTCTCTTTTGTTCCGTCACACCTTGGAGGCTCTGTCTTCTGGTGGGACTAGGGTGACGCATCAACTGGTGATCGATGGTCCACAGGCTGAGATCGTTGGTCCTGAACTGGGTGAGCAGATCGCTGGAGACTTTCCGATAGCAATGGAGGAGCTGCTCAAAGCAGCTCAGGGTAGAGAAGCTAGATGAGCGGCTCGGAAAACTCTCTAGGAAGCTCTTTCCAGGACGCCGATCAGAGTACTGGGTTGTTGCTGTGGAAAGTGACGAATAAATGGCAGGCAGCACAACGAGCGGCGCTGGCTGATCTTGGGCTGACGCATGTTCAGTTCGTCCTGCTGGCCTCGGTGGTTTGGCTAGAGCCTCATGGTGTGATCACTCAACGCAAGTTGGCTGACCATGCCGATACTGACCCTATGATGACCTCGGAAGTGATCCGCACACTGGAGAAGAAGGGACTCGTCTCTCGTGTGGCACATCCCACGGATTCCCGGGCTAGATCGGTGAGCCCAACAGAGGCAGGTAGAGAACTAGCTCGCCAGGCCACAGCGGTTGTAGAAGCCGTTGACACTGAGTACTTTTCAGCATTACGGGACCAACGTAATGACTTCACGCAAATGCTAGTGAAACTATCCACTCAATCCTCGTCCGCTCCCTGCGAGTAATTCCTTGATCTGTTGCTCCGAGTGCTGACGAGCCGATAGGAGTCAGTGGCTGTTTCGATGATCGCAGCACGCAGACGTGGATCAGTAAGCGGTTTCGTCCGCCACTGAACGCCTCATTGGAGGCGGCGGCAACGCAGGATTGCTCTTCTCTCTGAGAGGACTTGGAAGAGGGGGTAGTTCCCGAGCGCCGAGTTCGGGGTATCCGAGTCAGTCAATGCGGCGCAGCTCATCCCCTCTGTAGCGGGCGATGGTTTTCTCGAAGCTGAGATCGTCCGCTGCTTCGAGAGTTCGTTAATGACCCCGGTGGCGTGGACGTATTTCACCCTGAAGCCTTTCTCCGCCGCAGCGGTACCCAAGCCGATGGTAGCTGTGATTTGTCGGTTCCTGAGTTTCCGATGGGGCATAGCGGGTTGCCGCTCCTCATCCGGTCGCCGCCGGCCAGAGTGTTGAACTCGGTTTGGTAGACATGGTTTCTTAGTTTGATGATGCCGCCCTTGCGGCGGTATGAGCGGTTTCGTCGTCGATCAAGTAGCGAACTGAATTGCAGCGACCGTCATTAGATGAATTGACCGATTTAGTTAAAGCATTGGAGTGAGTTTTCCAGCGAGCTATTTAGTGCAATCTTCAAGCTTTTATGATGCTCAAAGCTGGAAACTTCCGAAGGTGAGTGGGTGATTTTGTAGTGGGGAATTTTGCTGCGTGAATAAGGGTCTCAACGGGATTTCCGAAACCGCTCAAGCTGTGGAGTTGCTCGTTTGTTATCGTCTGACCGGATGAAATTGATTGCTTTCAATGAAGTCCAAATATTTCTATTTGGAAAATCTCACTTTTTTACATGACGCCATTAACCGTTTTAGTCCGCATGATTTAGCCTATATGGCTTAGTGGGAATGTTTGAGATTATAGCTTTCACCTTGAGCTTCAGTTGAACTTATTGCTTGGTCGGTGTTTAGTGCGCCACAATGCCTGGTATAAAAGATGGCATGGAAAGCTATACAACTCTTCGCTGTGCTCGTAGAGTGAAGTTGCTTTGATTGTTTCCATAGATTTGTTCGGCTCTGTTCGACATCTCTCAGGGGGAGGAAACGCGGGGGGTCATAGGGGTTGTATTTCCATATGAATACCGTTATGGAAACTCTGTACCGAATTTAGGGATGCAAATCAATGAAGAGATCCGCCTCACCTCCGGTGCCTTTGGCACGAATTAAACCTAGAAGCGCTCTAGGGCGCGCCCTCGCAAGCCTCGTTGTGGTTGCGGTCGTTGCAGTACCATTGGCTTCCACCGTAGAAGCCGCGCCAGCGGATAAATCTGAGGGCCAGGCGCAAGTATTGCGCAGTGAGCTTTTCGGCAGTATTCCCTTGGCGAATCTTGGTTTCACCAATACTGGAAATGTTTCAGCGCCTGGGCCAAACTACAGTCCGTTGAACATTGGAGTTTTATCTAATGAAACGGTCAATCTAGGTAGTTTAACGCTGCCTGTTATTGGCGATGGCACGAATGGTGGATTGCTGAATCTGGGTGCTTTAGGTGCGCTCAGTAGCCACAGCTCGTCCCCTGATGTCATTAAGTCATCCGCGAGTTCTGGAGTTATTGGATCAGACGGATCGATTCAAGTTAGTCCGGGATCCGGGGTTGGAACCAATCCAGCTTATGCGGATCTGACCTCATTATTCGGCCAGCTCGGTATTAGTGGACTCACTAATGAGATCCTGGACCAGGCGAGAGTTGAACTTGGAGCGCTGGCTTCGCAAGCTGCGCAAGACGGCGAAAACATCACCTCGAAGTATGTCTTCGCTGGACTCAAATTGAAGTTTCGCAGCCCTTTGGTGGCAAAGCTTTCAAGTGGTCTGACCAGCGCAATTAATACAGCGATTCAGCCGGTAAATGACCTGGTTAAAACCGGGGGTTCGATTGATACCTTGCTGACCACGCTCAAGAATGCGCTCAACGTCAATATCCTGGCTGCTTCGGTCAAAGTCACTAATGCGACCGCCACTATTGATGGTCTCAATGCGGCGGCTCAGACCATCACTAATCAGCTCCTGCAAACTCCGATTCAGAATGTCAGCGGTTCTATTAAGATCAACCTTGCCGACGGCTCCGTTGAATTGGATCTGGCAAAGCTGCTCGCTGAAACCTCTGGTGGGGGCGATATCAACTCCTTGCCTCCGAATACTCAGGTTCTTTCGTCTGAGATGATTCAGGCCATCCTGACTGGCATCACTGATTCGATTAGTGGACTCACCACAAAAATCACCGATACCGTGACTCAGGTCCTGAACGATCTGAGCGTCAAGCTCAATGTCGGGCTTAATGCCTGCGTTGGCGTAGCACCGCTGGCTGTTTGCGCCGATGGTGGGGTTGAGGTCTCGGGCAAACTCTCGGACTTCGCTGGGACGAGTACCCCTCCGAAGCCTCCCGTGGTGAAGACAGTGCTTGCTGTTGCGGGACTTGATCTGGGATCTGCGATAAATCTCATTGTCACGCCCCTGGTTAACACTGCCATCACCGCGACGCTCGGCCCGGTCCTGAAGACCTTGATCACCACCGTGACCACGGGCCTCACCCCGACCGTGAATGCTCTCACCGCTCCGTTGCTGGCTACTTTGAAGCCGATCTTTGATCAGGTTCTTGCGAAGTTGGTGCAACTGACCATCAATGAGCAACCGACCAAGCTCAGCACTCGTGCTGTCGGCGTCGGGGATCTTGGAGCTGGTTCATTCACTGTTCGCGCGCTATCACTGACACTCTTGCCGAATGGCTTAGGGGATGGTGTTGGCAAGATCAGCCTGGCATCTTCAACCGTCCGTGCGGCGGAAGCAGACGCGAATGCCAATGCTTCCGCTTCTGCGGCAGCCTCAGCGAACGCTGACTCGAACGCCAATGCAGCGGCTCAGGCCGCGGCTCAGGCGGCAGCTAATGCCGACGCTTCAACCGCCGCGAATGCGGCAGCGACGGCTAACGCGAATGCTGCCGCTGCTTCGGCGGCCAATGCCGATGCGACCGCCAATGCCTCTGCCGATGCCACGGCTGCGGCTAACGCTGCTGCGAATGCCGCAGCTCAGGCAGCGGCCAATTCAGCTGCTGATAGTGATGCGAATGCGGCAGCCTCGGCGGCAGCTAACGCCAATGCGAATGCTGCTGCTGCTTCGGCGGCCAATGCTGATTCATCCACGGATGCCTCGGCTGCGGCGGCCGCAGATGCCAATGCGAATGCTGCTTCGGCGGCGAATGCGAATGCGAATGCGAACGCTAATGCGGCTGCGACCGCGGACGCTGCTTCAGCGGCTAATGCGGATGCCAATGCGGCTGCGACGGCAGATGCTAATGCTGCGGCGAATGCGAATGCTTCGAGCGCTGCTAATGCGAATGCGAACGCTAATGCGGCTGCGACGGCGGACGCCGCCTCGGCGGCTAACGCTGATGCCTCGAGTGCCGCGAACGCAAACGCTAATGCTGCAGCGACCGCGGACGCTGCTTCAGCGGCTAATGCGGATGCCAATGCGGCTGCGACGGCAGATGCTAATGCTGCGGCTAATGCGGATGCTTCGAGCGCTGCGGATGCGAATGCGAACGCTAATGCGGCTGCGACGGCGGACGCTGCTTCGGCGACTAACGCGGCCTCGGCGGCTAATGCTAATGCTGCTTCAGCGGCGAATGCGGATGCTTCGAGCGCTGCGAATGCGAATGCTAATGCGGCTGCTAACGCAAACGCCGCCTCGGCGGCCAATGCTAATGCCGCTTCTACGGCGAATGCTGCTTCTGCGGCTAACGCCAATGCTTCGGCACAGGCTGCGGCTGCTGCAAATGCGGCGAGCAACTCGAACGCTTCGAGTGCAGCTGATGCTTCGGCTTCAGCAAACGCGAATCAGAATGCAACGGCGAATGCCAATGCCTCGAGTGCCGCTTCGGCACAAGCCGCCGCAAACGCCGATGCGAATGCTAGCGCAGCCGCTTCAGCGAATGCTGCAGCTAATTCCTCGGCTTCGGCTAATACCGCGGCTGACAGTGGTTCGAATAGCAACGCGAATACGGCATCGGCTGCTAATGCGAATGCCGCTACTCAAGGTAGCGAGTTGCCCAATACAGGAGCCGATAACACCACGATGTTCCTGGTCCTGGGCGGTCTCGTGTTGTTGCTCGGAACTGGCTTGGTCGTCGTCGCCATGGTTCGTAAGCGCCATAGCGAATCGTTGAGCGAGTAAATTTCTCAGCCTCAGAAGGCAAGAAATTCTCGCTGCACGTTATTCGAATAATCAAGTTATCTAAATGAGCAGGCTGTGTGCTGACCCTATTCCATGATCTGGTCAGCACACAGCCTGCTGTAGGGGTGTGAAGAATTGGTAGATCAAGACACAACCACGGCGAGAAAGACACGTAAGCCCTGGATCAAGGTCGCGATGTTCGTAGCTGTTTTACTCACTGTGTGGCATATAACCGCATCATTCTTATGGATAGCACCGCCCTCGCCGCTTCGCGGAGTCATTCCGGATAAGGTGCTCTCTGGGTACATGATTCCTTTTTTCGGTCAGTCCTGGAGCGTTTTCGCCCCCGAACCCATCAATGGAAATTTCACTCTGAAAGTGCGTGCGCAGACCAGGCAGGACGGCAAGGATCAGACGACCGATTGGGTCGACGCCACAGCCGTTGAAGTTTCTCTGATCAAGCACAATCTCTTCCCACCCCGAGCGGGAATCCAAGCCATGGAACTGGCTTCGGAATTCAAATCCAACTGGGACGCGCTCAGTGCTGACCACAAAGTCGTTGTCGGCCTGGGATATTACGTCGGCACCGACTGGCCCATTCGGTTGAACAAAAAATTGCAATCCTACGGAAACCCTCAAGCTGTTGCGGCTTACCTCGAGTCTGAGAACACGGTCATCAAATATTCCACACAAGTCGCCAAAGCCATCTGGGGTGACTCCGTAGTCCGAGTGCAGTTCCAGATCTATCGCCAGAATGTCGTGCCTTTCAAAGACCGTAAGACGCCCTCCCCGCAGCCACTGCAAATCGCTAATGTTGGCTGGCGCGGTTTAGAGATCGCACCGGGACAGTCAGATCAAGACTTTGCCGATGTGTTTCGTAAACAATATGAAAAGATGCGCTGATGACCCAGACTAAAGAGGAAGTCCTTCAACAGGACCTGCCAGAAGTGGCTGATTCACCGCGTCGAGAAGGCCTTTTCACGAGGTATCTCCGAGGTAGCTTCTCCTTGATCTTCAGTCTCTTCCGTCAGTTCATCGAGCTGATTTCAAAAGTTTTCCGGCAAGGTCTCGACTGGGCGGAAAGCTGGTTGCTTGACGGCAAGAAATCACTGTACGGCTTGGCGATGACTCGAATCGTCTTCGGCGTCACGGGTTTCGGGCTGCTGCTTTTCAACTTTTCCACCCGGCTGTATAGCTTTGGCCCCGGTTCTGCCTGGAATGGTGAGGCCGCTGCGGCGAAAAGTGATTTCCCGAAGATCTGGATCTTCGGGATCTTCCATGACGCAATGCTGAATGGTCCGGTCTACACCCTGTTGTACCTGTTGCTGATGGTGTTGGCCGTGCTTTTCACCCTGGGCTGGCGCTTCAGAATAGTGCTTCCGCTGTATTTCATCATGTGGGTGTCATTCATTGAGGCGAACGATATGGTCGGTGACCAGGGCGACAATATGTACCGCATTGCGCTTATCTTGTTGTTTTTCGCTGATCCGGCTGCCCGGATTTCTCTTGATGCCCGACGTCGGGCGAAGGCTGCATATACCTCTAGTTCTTCATGGATCCTCAGGAAGTGGCGGGGCCAGAATCTCGTCGACCCGCAACTGAGCTCATTGCTGCATAACCTGGCGTTGATAGCTTTGACCGCTCAGGTCTGCTTCGTCTATGTTTCCGGGGCACTCTATAAGGCCGGCGGTGCGCCCTGGTCCGGTGGTTATGCGATCTACAATCCGCTGATGACGGATCGTTTCGGCACCTGGCCGGAACTCAGCCAGCTCGTCACCTACTGGGCGCCCATGGTCACCCTGATCAGCTGGGGCTCGATCATTATGCAGATGTGCTTCCCGCTGATGCTTCTGACTCGTCCCACGCGAATCCTGGCGTTAATCGGAATCTTCTCGTTCCACGTCGGAATAGCGGTGCTGATGGGTCTTCCCTGGTTTTCCCTCACGATGATCGCCATCGATTTCATCTTTATCCGAGACAGAACCTGGAAAGCCATCGGCGGGCGAATCAGAGAGACTTTCAAAGAATCTTTCCAGCGTGAGGCCTCCGCAGAAGCCAGTAAATCATGACGGATGCTGTGGTGGTTGGTTCCGGGCCCAATGGTTTAGCGGCTGCGGTGGTGCTCGCTCGAGCTGGGTTGCGAGTCGATCTCTATGAGGCAAAGCAGACAGCAGGCGGTGGTACCCGAACCGAAGAACTCATTTTTCCCGGCCATTGGCACGATATCTGTTCCGCGGTTCATCCGATGGCCTTTGCCTCCCCGTTTTTCCAGCAGTTCGGCATCCGAGAGCGCCTGGAATGGTTTGTGCCCGAACTATCTTATGCACACCCGCTTGACGGCGGGATCGCCGGTCTGGCCTATCGCGACCTGGAACGAACCGTCGATTCTCTAGGCGCCGATGGCCCCGCATATCGCCGGCTGATGAAGCCTTTGATCAAACATACGGACGCTATTCTGGCTGCCGCGCTGAACTCGATGAGTCCGCAGCGCCTTGCTCAAGTAGGGCCGATCGCTCTAGCTGGGGCGGCGCTTTGGCAGGGCACCGGGCTGTGGAATCTGGGCTTTCGCGGGCCGGTGGCTCCGGCATTGATCACCGGGGTGGCGGCTCACCCCGTGGGGCCGATGCCCACTCTGGCCAGCTCATTGGCTGGATTGCTGCTCGCGCACTTGGGGCACACCCAGGGGTGGCCCATCCCTCAGGGCGGCTCGGCCCAGATAGCGGCGGCGATGCTGACGGATTTCCAAGCGCATGGCGGTCAGCTTCATACCGGTCAGCAGATCACCGATCTGGCGGAGGTGGCCGGAGCAAAAGCTGTTCTGCTGGACACCTCAGCCAAGGCTCTCCTGTCGATCGCCGGGCATCGCTTACCCGCTCGCTATATTTCGACCCTGGATAAATTCAGCTATAACAATGCTGCCTGCAAGGTCGACTTCATCCTGTCTGAACCAGTTCCTTGGCGAAACCCGGAAATCGCTCAAACTGCCACCGTCCATCTGGGCGGAACGAGAGCAGAAATCGCTCAGGCGGAAGCCGAAGTCGCGCGGAACCAGCATCCTGAACGCCCCTATGTGCTGATATCGCAACCTAGCCAATTCGATGCCACCAGGGCTCCTTCAGGGCGCCACATCCTTTGGAGCTATTGTCATGTGCCCAGATATTCGACGATGGATATGACAGAAGCAATCACTGCCCAGATCGAAAGATTCGCTCCTGGCTTCAGGGATACCATCGTGGCTTCAAAAGTGACTACCGCGATGCAGCTGTCCGAATACAACCCAAACTATATCGGCGGGGATTTCGGCTCAGGAACCACCGGACTGCGGCAAGTACTCGCCAGGCCCGTGATCGGCAGCAAGCCCTGGAAAACGCCACTCGACGGCCTCTATCTCTGTTCTTCGTCAACGGCACCTGGGCCGGGAGTGCATGGGATGTCAGGTTTCAACGCGGCCAAGCTCGCTCTGAAAGAAGTGTTTCGGATAGAAACCCCGGAGCTTGCTCCTTCAAGGATGGAAAAACGGTGCTGAGCGCTGCGTGCCGCGATGAGGCTGAAGGAGGAATCCATGATTCTGGCGATCTGCTTCTTCATCATCTGTGCCTGGTTTAGCCGGTGGTGAGATCCGTTTGCGACCGTTAATCTGCGGAGCGGTATGGAGCTTCACGACGCACAATCGCGATTCCGCCGTCCAAATCGATATCGACGCCTTTGCCGCCCTGATCCGGGGCATCAACCATGACGGGCAGAATCAATTGCCGAGCTTCCTCTTCTAGTTGGTGCGCCCGGCCAGGGTTGAAAAGAGAATCAATCGAACCGAAGGCTCCGCCGAGGCCACCGCCCATCTTGTGCACCTTTCCGCCGTCGTGCTAATTCTCTCGCAAAAAGTTACCTCGCGATAGCGGCTTCGGTTATTGTAGATACCTTATGAATCTTCCTTTGAAAGCTTTGTTACGGCCTAAAAACGCCCGGAATCTGTTGATCGTCTCTGCGCTGACGGCGAGCCTCGGCCTGGCGGGATGTACGATCAGCGGCGATCCGGCCGCATCGGACCAGAAGAGTTCGGACCAGAAGAGCTCCAGCCAGCCCAGTGTCGCACAGAGCAGTAGCCCGCAGTCTGAAAGCGCCAGTCCTTCCGCTTCAGGAATGCCTTCCGATTTCCTGGGCCCCAACACCGATACCTGCACTGCGGTCAAGGCCACCGTGCTCGGTTTGATGGTGCTTCCGTTGACAGCGGCTGCTGGCAAAGCCGACGATCCGGAGAATAAGAAACTACTGGCGAATATTGAGGCTTTGCAGAGCAAAATTCCGGCAGAGCTGAAGCCCAGCCTCGAATCGGTCAAACAACGAGTTGATGAGATGCTCAAGGGCGGTCAGCAACCCAGCGATGCTGAGTGGGAGAAGGAACTCAAACCGATCACCGACTGGGGCACCAAGAACTGCCCTAACTGAGCGGCTTCCCCTCACTGCGTCCCGCTGGCAGTAGGCTTGAATCAAGCACACAGGAGAGCTAGCAGCAAAGGAGGCGTTGTGAATAGTCCACAGAAGGACGACGGCGCTTTTCCCGTCGGCTCGGGAAACCACAGCCCCGAAGAGATCGAGACTCGTAGCCCGCAAGAACCGGAACTCGGATCCGATGCCTCCGGCCGGACAGTGATCGCTGACGCGGCAGTCGCCAAGGTCGCGGGCATTGCCGCTCGTGGGGTGGCCGGTGTGCACTCCCTCGGTTCTGGCTCGGCGCGGGCCATCGGCGCCATTCGCGATGTGGTGGGTGCAACCGATCTCTCCCAGGGCATCCGGGTGGAGGTGGGGGCCACTCAAGTAGCAGTGGATGTCTCTCTAGTGGCTGAATACGGCCTACCCCTACAGGAAGTTTGCCATCAGGTTCGGCTCGCCGTTTACCGTGCGGTGCAGGATTTGGTGGGACTCACCGTCATCGAAGTGAACGTTGAGGTCAATGACGTGCACCTGCCGGGAACTGACAGCGTCAAAGCCGTTGCACCGCCAAGAACTCAGTCCACAATGACCGAAAGGCTTGCGGCGAGCGTGCGAGCCCCTGGAGCATCAGATCAACCAGCAGGCGAGGAGTCAGCATGAACAACACGATCATCGGTATGGGGGTCGGAGCCTTCCTGGCCTTTATGGCCTTCGCCTTCGGCTTTTGGGCGTTCTTGATCGCGCTCATCTTCATCGCGGTGGGTGCGATCCTCGGCCGGGCACTCGACGGGAAACTTGATTTGCGAGGTGTTCTGGACGCCCTCACCGGACGGCGATCCTCCTCATGACCTCAGCCGTGGTGACGAGTGAAAGCCCGGCCATGGAGACGTTGGCCGGGCACAACCGGATCAGCACCGCCGCCCTCACCAGTGTCACGCAGGCTGCCGCCGCAGAATGCTTCAGGGTGCAGATCAGTGAAATCCGGGTAAGTTTCAGCGATTCGGCGGGTCGACTCGCCATTTCGCTGGCCACACCGATCACCGTGCCTCCGCTGACCTCATTAGTGAGCAGTGGCATCGTGCGCAGCGACGGCGAGACCGCTGCCCTTACGAATGGGCAAGTCTCGATCTGGGATCGCACTATTGCGGCTAAGAAGTACATTCTGGACAAGGTCTGCTACCTCACCGGTTCCGACGTCGCCCGGGTTGATATCCGGATCACCGGGGTACGCAATCCGCAGTCCAGCAAGAACACCAGCGGGAGGGTGCAATGAGCGAACTCAACTCACTCGATGAAGTGCTGTCCGAAACTTCAGCTCCCGAGCAAAAGTCCGGCACGATGAACATGGACCGGGTCGTGAAGCGCGAATTGCATTCCGCGCGATCCATTCTTTCCGGCGTCGCGGCTTCGGTGATCATTCTGCTGGCGGTTTACGGGCTTCTGGAGTGCGGACTCCGCATCGTCAATCAGCCAGCCTGGCTGATTGATCCGCAGACCGCAATCGATCGCCTGGCGCGCCTGCCGGAAGGTATCAGCCCGTTGCTGCTCGGTGCGATCGGCGGTGTGCTGCTGCTCGCCGGACTGGTGTTCTTCCTGTCCGCGGTGCTGCCCGGACGCCGTGCTCGGCACACCCTGTCAGACCCCCGGCTCTCGGTCGTGGTCGAGGATGAAGTGATCGCCTCGGCCCTGGCCCGACGAGCCCGTCTAGCTTCTGGCGTGACCCAGGAACAGGTGATGGTGGTGGTCGGTCAGCGTTCAGTGGTGGTCAATATCCGTCCTACCTCGGGGGTGCTGCTGGCCGAAGGGCAGATCCAAGCCGCGGTTGAAGCTGAATTGCAGAGCATGCAGCTCTCGCCGATGCCGCAAGTACGAGTCAACCTGGCCTCTTCGGGGGTGATCGGGGTTTGAACGAGACGCCACGCGGACTGAATCGTTTCTTACTCTGCCTCTTCGGTCTTCTTCTGCTAGCGGCCGGAGCTTTGGCGGTGGCCTTGGCCGCTGTGCCGAGGTTTGCCCGATGGTGGCAGGACTGGGCGGCCCCGCTGGCCCGTCAGCTTCAAGACCTAGCGGCTCAGACGGCACTGCCCGGACAGGGCGGCAGTCTGCTCTGGGTCGGCGTCGCCGTAGTGCTCGTGGTGTTGATCATCGTGATGATCGGCTGGGTGGCTGGGCAAGGCAAAGGACGAACCAGTATTCTGGCCGCCGATAGTGAGACCGGTGAGGCCGAAGGCCTGGTGTCTATCAACGGCAGCGTTGCAGAACAACTCGTGAAGCAGGCCCTGTCGGAACGCACAGATCTGCTGGGTGCCACCGTGGCCAGCTATGAGATCAAAGGTGAAGCCGGTCTCAAGATCAAGCTGCTGCCCCGGCAGGGCGTAGCACCGCACCAACTGGCCAGCGAGATCTCCGCTCTAGTTAAGGCCCTCGATCTGACCCTGGGGCAGCAGACCCCGGTGTTGCTCAGCATCGCCTCAGGAACCCGGGTCAGGTTCACCAAGGCGGAGCGGGTTCGCTGAATCCTGGGAGTTCCTTAGCCCGGAATGCTGAGCCTGACCTGCTGAGCCAGCGGTTCAGGCCAGCCAGATCGTGCTGTTGGGCGCCAACTCGGAGGCGCACGCCGGAGCAGTCGATTCACCGGTGTCCGCCAGCGCAGTGGGCTGGCTACGCAGTTTGACCGTGAGTTCTTCGAGCAAGCCGTCGGGCAGTCGCACCGGCTGATCGCCGAAGTTCGTCACCACGAGCACTCCGTTATTGGCGAAAGCCAAGACTCCCGCAGCTGGGTCGTGCAGGGCACTCCAGCCCACTGCGCCGTCCCCTAGCCGGTGCTCCTGGCGCAGAGCCAGCGCATCCCGGTACAGCTCAAGGGTGGAAGCGGCGTCGCCGTTTTGCAGATCGGCTGCATAACGGGCAAAGGACTCCGGCTGTGGCAACCAGGGCTGCCCAGGGCTCACCGAGCCGTGGCTGAAACCGTAGCTCGCCTCCTGGCCGAACCAAGGCAGCGGCACTCGGCAGCCGTCGCGGCCGGTCTCGGCCCCTTTGGTCCGGGCGAAGGCGGGATCCTGGCGGAATTCCGAGGCCAAGGTGGTGTGCTCGGGCAAGCCCAGCTCATCGCCTTGATAGATATACGCCGAACCGGGCAGGGCCAGCATAATGGCCGCAGCGGCGCGGCCGCGGCTCAGCCCGAGGGCCTCATCGGGCTGCTCATCGCTCTGGCTGATCCCGGTGGGAAAACTGGTCGGCACGCTGAGCCCGTAGCGGCTGGTGTGGCGCACGGTATCGTGGTTCGACATCACCCAGGTGCTGGGGGCCCCGACCTCCTCAACGGCGGCCAGCGAATTGTCGATCGCCGTCGTCATCCGCTCGGCGTCCCAGCCAGCCAGCAGGAACTCGAAATTGAAGGCCTGCTGCATCTCATCGGGGCGGATATAGCGGACCAGCCGCTCTGCGGGCTCAACCCAGGCTTCGGCGACCAGCATTCGATCACCCTCGTACTCCTTGAGTACCTTGTTCCAGGCCCGGTAGATCTCGTGCACTCCTTCCTGATCGAAGAAGGGCGAGGGCGGATTCATAGCGCGTTCTTTCGCTGCCTCTTCTTCGGAGTGCTCGCCCTCCACCATGGAGGCCACGCCGTCCCAATCGGGTAGCCCCTCGGCCTTGATCATGCCGTGTGCCACGTCCACTCGGAAGCCATCTACGCCGCGGTCCAGCCAGAAGCGGATCACCGATTCCATTTCGGCCCGCACTTCCGGGTTCTGCCAATTCAGATCAGGCTGCTTGGTATCGAAGAGGTGCAAGTACCACTGCCCGCCGCTGCCGTCCGCTTCGACGAGCCGGGTCCAGGCATTGCCGCCGAAAATCGACTGCCAGTTATTGGGCGGCAACTCGCCGTCCTCGCCCTTGCCATCGCGGAAGATGTAGCGCTCGCGGGCCGCTGAGCCCGGCGCCGCGGCTTTCGCCTCGATGAACCAGGCATGCTCATCGGAGGTGTGGTTCGGCACCAGATCCACAATGATCCGCAGCCCCAGAGCGTGCGCGGTGCTCAGCATCTCATCGAAGTCGGTGAGCGTACCGAAGCTCGGGTCCACATCGCGGTAGTCGGAGACATCGTAGCCCGCATCGGCTTGCGGGGAGCGGTAGAAGGGGGAGAGCCAGACGGCGTCCACTCCGAGTTCTTTGAGGTACTTCAAGCGGGAGGTGACGCCGGGCAGATCGCCCATCCCGTCCCCGTTGCCATCGGCGAAGGAGCGTGGGTAGACCTGGTAGATCACGGCGTTTCGCCACCATTTCTGGTCGGTGGCGCTGGGCGGGGTCTGCAATATGGTCTGGCTCACGAATCGCCTTTCAGTCAGATTTGCGTAAACGCTTGCACTTTCTTTCCTCACGTTACTAGGATGAGCCACATCACTCAACCGGGTTTTTCTCAGAGTTCTAACAGCTTCTGCAAAGTCCCGGTTCACTATCTCAATGAGGAGAACTGAGTATGAAGCTAGCCAAAGTACTCGCCCCCGCGCTGACCATTGGCGTCCTAGCCATCAGCCTGACCGCCTGCGGTGGCGGATCCAGCACCCCGAGCGGCAGCGGCGGCGGACTGAGCGGCGATGCCGCCAACAATCTCGATGGCCGTGGCCCGATCACCTACGTGCAGGGCAAGGACAACTCGAACGTCGCGGCGCCGATCGTGGCGAAGTGGAACGCTGCACATCCTGATCAGAAGGTGACGCTCAAGGAGCAGACCGATAACGCCGATCAGCAGCACGACGATCTGGTGCAGAACTTCCAGACCAAGAACGCTAACTACGACGTGATGAGCGTCGATGTGATCTGGACCGCCGAGTTCGCCGCCAAGCAATGGCTGCAGCCGCTCACCGGTCAGCTGGAACTCAAGACCGAGGGCTTCCTGCCCGCCACCATCAAGGCAGCCACCTATAACAACACGCTGTACGCCGCCCCGCAGACCTCTGACGGCGGCCTGCTCTACTACCGCAAAGACTTGGTGCCGAATCCGCCGAAGACCTGGGCAGAGATGGTGGGTATGTGCTCGATCGCCAAAGCCAAGGGCATCGATTGCTATGCCGGGCAGTTCGCACAGTACGAAGGCCTCACGGTGAACGCCTCGGAGGCGATCAACTCCGCGGGCGGCCAGATCATCGGTGACGACGGCAAGGTCGCCATCGACTCGGACAAGGCCAAGGCCGGCCTGCAGAACCTGGTGACCGCCTATCAGGATGGCAGCATCCCGAAGCAGGCCATCACCTACCAGGAAGAGCAGGGCCGCCAGGCCTTTGAGGACGGCAAGCTGCTGTTCCTGCGCAACTGGCCCTATGTTTACAACCTCGCCACCACTGACGCCACTTCAAAGGTGAAGTCCAGCTTCGGCGTCGCCCCGCTGCCCGGCGTGGACGGCCCAGGAGCTTCCACTCTGGGCGGACACAGCCTGGGAATCAGCGTGTACTCCAAGCACAAGGCGACCGCTCTGGACTTCCTGAAGTTCGTCACCAGCGAGGAGATCCAGAAGTTCTACGTCACACAGGCCTCGGCCGCCCCGGTGCTGGCTTCGGTCTACGACGACCCGACGCTGACTCAGAAGCTGCCGTACCTCTCGGTGCTCAAGACCTCCATTGAGAACGCGGTGCCCCGCCCGGTCACCCCGTTCTACCCCGCGGTCACCAAGGCCATCCAAGACAATGCCTATGCGGCGATCAAGGGCGAGAAACCGGTGGATCAAGCGATCTCCGATATCAAGACCGCTATGCAATCCGCTGGGGTCAAATAACGCTCCTCTAGCGCAGGTGGTGCGGTTGCGCTTCGACGCAGTCGCACCACCTGCGGGCGCAGCGCTTTTCTGCTGCGCCGCCGGTGAGCCGAGCACCAAAAACCATTGAGGCCTAGCCCGTAGCTTCCGCTGCGGGATCGAAGGAGGGGGCATGTCCATCGCCGCACATGACACCGACCCAGAGAGTAAGGCGGCTGCACCGAGCCGCCGCAGTAAGAAAAAAGATCCCTCAGCTCGCCCTGAGAAGCTCCAGAACGGCTGGGCGGCCTGGCTACTCGTCCCCACCCTGATCCTGCTGGCCGTGGTGATCGGCTATCCCATCGTCTCCGCCGTCGTGATGTCCTTCAGCAAAGACGCTGGGCTGGACGCCAATGGCTTCTTCTCCCAGGGCGGTCCGGCGGGCTTCGCCAATTACATCGCCTGGATCTTCCAGCAGTGTTCCGCTCCCGACGGCGGCACCGCGGCCTGTGCGCCCGGTCAGCTGGGTGCGCAGTTCTGGTCCGCGACCGGCAATACTTTCTTCTTCACCATCGTCACCGTCGCCTTGGAAACCGTGATCGGTTTCTGGATGGCGATCATCATGGCCCGCACCTTCCGCGGCCGCGGCCTGGTGCGCGCCGCGATCCTGGTCCCCTGGGCGATCCCCACCGCCGTCACCGCCAAGTTGTTCTTCTTCATGTTCGCCTTCGACGGCGTGATCAATAAGCTCTTCGGTACCCAGATCCTGTGGACCGGAGCCGAGTGGCCGGCTAAATGGGCGATCATCATCTCCGATACCTGGAAAACGACGCCGTTCATGGCGCTCTTGATCCTCGCCGGTTTGCAGATGATCCCGGCCGAGGTCTACGAAGCGGCCAAAGTCGATGGGGCGAACGCCTGGCAGCGGTTCCGGATGATCACCTTGCCGATGGTCAGACCCGCCCTGATGGTGGCCATTCTGTTCCGCACCCTCGATGCGCTGCGGATGTACGATCTGCCGGCCATCCTGACCGGAGGCGCCAATAACACCGATACTCTCTCGATCCTGGTGGTCCAGCAGATCAGGCAGGGGTATAACTCGGCGTCGGCGCTCTCCACGATTACCTTCATTATCATCTTCCTGGTGGCCTTCATCTTCGTCAGATTCCTCGGCGCGAATGCCTTCCAATCGTCCACCGGCAAGCGGAAGGCCGCGAAATGAGTACTCAGACCCGGCAAGCCCCGGTGGCCCCCATCAACTCCAAGTCGACCAATCGCAATCGCTGGGCTCAGGCCAGGACCTATATCAGCGCCGTCGTGATCGTGCTGTGGTGCCTGGCGCCCTTTTACTGGATGATGGTGACCGCTTTCCGGCCCTCAGACTCCACTTTCGAGATCTCCTTCTGGCCCAGCAATGCCACCTGGGACAACTTCGCCACGGCCTTCGCCGAAGACCGTGGGAACCATTTCGCGCTGAACTTGTTCAACAGCCTGCTGATCGGCGTTGTGGTCACGGTGATCGGCCTGCTGGTCGGGGTCTTTGCCGCCTATGCGCTAGCCCGGCTGAACTTCCGCTTCAAATTCATCATCCTGGGCCTGATCCTCGGCGCTTCGATGTTCCCCGGCGTCGCGCTGATCACTCCGCTCTTCCAGCTCTTCACCGACTGGGGCTGGATCGGCACCTACCAGGCCCTGATTCTGCCGAATATCTCCTTTGTGCTGCCGCTCACCGTCTACACCCTGGTCTCCTTCTTCCGGGAAATGCCCTGGGAGCTGGAGGAGGCCGCCCGGGTGGATGGTGCGACGCAGGGCCAGGCTTTCCGTAAAGTGATCATGCCGCTCGCTGCTCCCGCCATTTTCACCACCGCCATCCTGGCTTTCATCGCCTCCTGGAATGAGTTTCTGATCGCCAGTCAGCTCTCCAATGACGCGACCAAGACGGTCACCGTGGCCATTGCCTCCTTCGCTGGTGCGCAGCCTCATCAAGAGCCTTACACCGCGGTGATGGCGGCCGGTACCATCGTCACGGTGCCCCTGGTGATCCTGGTGCTGATCTTCCAACGCAAGATCGTTGCCGGACTGACCGCCGGTGGTGTGAAATGAGAGTACCGGAGCGCAGTGCCGCGCCGCGCAGCAGGGCTGCCGAGCAGCTCGATATCGGCATCGGCTTCATCGGCTTCTGGGCGCTCATCCTGTTCATCACCGTCATCTGGCAGGAGCTCAGCGGCGGCTCCGCGCTAGGCTGGGCATTGGTGTTGGCAGCGGCAGTACTGGTGCTGTTCAGCCTGCTCAGGCTGCGGGTGAAACTGCAGCACAGAGATCAGCAACAGGGCGTCGACTGAAAACTGACACTTAGTATCTGGCAATCCGGAATCACAGGAGCTCATCATCGCAAGCAGTATTGAGGATGTCGCGGCAGCCGCCAAAGTCTCCACTGCCACAGTGTCGCGGGCTATCCGGGGCTTGCCGAGGGTGAGTCCGCAGACCCGGGAACGCATTCTGGCGATCGCCTCGGAGATGGGCTACGTCGCTTCTTCTGCGGCTTCGGGACTGGCCACCGGCCGGACCCGGACGATCGGCGTGCTGGCTCCCTATGTCAGCCGCTGGTTCTTCTCGCGTGCCATCGAAGGTGTGGACGTCGCACTGCAAGAGAATCAATACAACCTCATGCTGATCAATCTGGCCGGGTACGGCGGTGGCCGGGAGAGACTTTTCGAACACACTATGCTGCGCAAGCAGATCGATGCGCTGGTGGTGCTTTGCCTTGCGTTGCTTCCCTCAGAGTTGGAACATCTGCATAAGACCGAAATCCCGCTGGTTGCGGTGGGTGGCCCGGTGAAGGGCTTCCATCAGGTCTGCATCGACGACTATCAGGTGGCTCAGCTGGCCACCCAGCATCTGATCGACCTGGGCCACACCCGGATCGCCCAAGTGCTGGGGGAGGATAAGAACCAGCTGAATTTTGCGGTGCCCAAGCTGCGGGATAAAGCCTTCGAAGAGACCCTGCTCGCCGCCGGGCTGCAATTCCGGAAGGAATGGGAATTGGATGGTGACTTCACCGTGGCGGGTGGGGTACGAGCCGCGGAACATCTTTTCGACGCGCCCGGGGAACGTCCGACGGCGATCTTCTGCGCCTCCGATGAGATGGCTCTCGGGGTCATGATGGAAGCGGAGCGCCGCGGCATCCGGGTGCCGCAGGATCTCTCGGTGGTCGGCATCGACAACCACGAATTCGCCGCACCGGCAGGGCTGACCACGGTGGCGCAGAACCCGGTTGAGCAGGGCCGGCTTGCTGCGGAGATGCTACTGAACGAACTGTCCGGTAAAGCCGATGCGGTGCACAGCGTCGCGGCCCCCTTCCACTTGCTGCGTCGTTCCAGCACGGCCCCGCCGTCGCGCTAGTCCCTATTTCGGCTTAGCCGAAAGTAGCGATCAGCCAGCCTGGGAGAATGCTGTTAATTCGGGGTTAATCTGCGTGAACCTTGAACCTATTCCTGCTGCCTCGCGTAGTCGAAGGTGTTACTCGGAGTCCATGAGACATCCTCAGCCTATTGACTAAAGGAGCACGCCCCATGGCGAAGACCTCAAATACCGCCCACCTCGGATTGATTCTCTTGAGAGTGGTCACCGGCCTGATTTTCATTATGCACGGCTGGCAAAAGTTCAACGGCGGCATCACCTCGACGGTGGACGGTTTCCGCTCGCTCGGTGTGCTGGCCCCGGAGTTCATGGGACCCTTCATCGCGGGGCTCGAGTTGTTCGGCGGCAGCGCTTTGATCATCGGGCTGCTCACTAGGCCCATCTCGGTACTGCTGCTGGCCAATATGATCGGAGCCGGATTCCTGGTTCATCTGCCCAACGGGTTCTTCGCCGCGACCGGCGGATACGAGTATGTGCTCGCGCTAGCCGCGATGGCGGGGACCTTGGCGTTGACCGGTGCCGGGAAGTTCAGCGTTGACGGGCTGCTCTTCGGCCGCAGCAAGCGATTGAAGACCGTGCTGGCCTAGTTCGCTCTAGCCATCACCGGCTCACGATGCTCGGGAGAGTTGTCGGATCGGGATCCAGCGCGAGGCCAGTCTGCGGTAGGCGGCGGCTGCACCGGTGAGATCGCCCTCGGCTAAGCACTCCAGGCCCAGCCGGACGTCGGTGGGGGATTCATCGGGGTAGATCCGATCGGCGAGCGCGCCGTAGTCCAGTTCCAGCACGGCCTCCGGTGAGACGCCGTCCAGCCAGACCTGCAGATCCTGGAGCTCATCGAGCAGGTCTAATTCCGGAGCTGAGACCTCGAGATTCTCAATGGCTTCTGATAGGCGTTGCGCCGCCACCGTGATCGGTACGTGGACTCTGACGGTGATCACTCGGCTGCGCGACTCCACGACTTCGGTACGGTCCGATTCGGAGATCATCACGAACCAGCCGAAAGGAATTCCCCAGCTGGAAGAACGGGTCAGAGTGGCTTGCCCGGTTCCTTCGCTGACCCGTTCTTCCGCTTCTTTCAGCAGCTCAGCAGAGAACACCGCGCTGGCCAGCTTGGCGTTGTTGCCCTGCCTGAGTTCATCGAGCGCGAGCAGCGAACGGGGCAGTACCTGATTCAGGTTGAACAGTACCGGGGATTCATTGCTCAACTGCAAGGACCGGACGCGTTCACTGGAGGCACCGGGAATCTGTTCGTCCCGGATGATCCGGCCCAGCGAATCGGTGAGTTCTTGCAGATCCGAGCGCATCCGGTCCTGCACTGAGGGTGCGGCGCGTTGAATCAGCAGTTGTGTCGGCTCGTTGAAAGAATCCATCGGCAGGTAGAGCCGCAACATGGAGAGATAGGGAAGGCTGCTGTGCCCCAGATACAGCTCGCGTGCCACTAGGCGAGCTCGACAATCACCGGTGCATGATCCGAAGCGCCTTTGCCTTTACGTTCCTCACGGTCGATCTGAGTGTCCTTGACTCGCGCAGCCAGGGCAGGGGAGGCCATTACGAAGTCGATCCGCATTCCCTCCTTCTTGGGGAACCGCAGCTGCTTGTAATCCCAATAGGTGTAGACGCCGGGGCCGGGGTGCTGCGGCCGCACCACATCGGAGAAACCGGTGCTCTCAAAAGCTTGGAAGGCCGCGCGCTCCGGGGCGCTGATATGGGTGAGTCCTTCGTCCAGGAAGTACTGCACATCCCACACGTCTTCGTCCTTCGGGGCGATGTTCCAATCGCCCATCAGGGCGATCTGCGCTTGCGGATCAGCGGCTAGCCAGCCCTTGGCCTCTTCGTTGAGCACCCGCAGCCACTCGAGTTTATAGGGCATGTGCGGGTCGTCGAGCGCCCGGCCGTTGGGCACGTAGAGACTCCAGATGCGCACCCCGCCACAGGTCGCGGCAATGGCCCTGGCCTCCTGCTCCGGGGCGACGTCGCCCTTACCGAAGGCCGGCTGCCCCGGGAAGGTGCGTTCGACGTCGTCGAGCCCCACTTTGGAAGCAATCGCGACGCCGTTCCATTGGCTGAAACCGAAATGCGCCACCTCGTAGCCGTTGTTCTCGAAGAGCTCCCAGGGGAAGTTCTCGTCCTTGCACTTGGTCTCTTGGATGGCCAAGACGTCCATATCGGTGCGGCGCAGCCAATCTTCCACCCGATCAGCTCGGGCTCGCAGCGAGTTCACATTCCAGCTTGCAATCTTCACCTTTCCAACATACCTGTTTTAGTCCAGTGGAATTCAGCCCAGTGGAAATCAGCCCTGCGGAATTTAGCGCTGTGGAATTTAGCGCTGCGGGTTCCGGCGGCGGGTCACCACGAGCAGCACAATGGCGCTCAGTGCGAACTGAAGCGGCAGTAAGAGGTTCACCGTCGAGCCGGCGATCAAGCTGATCAAGCTGGGCGCCAGCACGATGGCGGCCAGATCCGGCCCGGCCAGGAACTGCGCTGCAACACCAGCAGGCAGTGCGCCACCCGGCGTCGCAATTGCTGGCTGGCTCCAGTCGGCGGGCTTCTTGAAGGCGCCGCGCAAGGCGGCCCCGGCGAGAGCCGGTCCGGCGATAACTCCGGTGATGAAAAGCGTGAGCGAGCCCGCGCCGCTGAGCCAGAGCAAACCGAAAGCCAGAGCCGCCCAGAGCAGCAGAATGAATCCGGGCATTACGGCGTGCAGTTTCCGCACCGTGCCCGGGTCAAGCGGGAGTAGATCGTCGAGTACCGGGTTGATCGCATTGAGTTTGTAGGGGCTGGAGACGGAGGAAGTAGCCAGCAGTCCGCAGATCAGCAATAACACCACCACGGGCCAGGAGCTGCTACCGCCGATAAAGGCTCTGCCGATCGCCGGGATCACCGCCAGCGCGAAGACCCAGGCGATCCGTCCGGGATGCCGCAGATAACGCACGGCATCGGCGCGCACCAGCACCGCGCCCGGACTGCTGGCGACCAGAAGGGACCTCCGACTGTGCCGATCGCCGGTCGTCTCCCCGGAACCGAGCGAACTGGAAAGCGCGGCGGAGTCCATTGAGACGATGCTGCTGCGTACCAGCGAAGCCCGGGCGGAGTGTTCGCGCAGCGATTTGGTGCTCACCGTTGGCAGTCCCCGCGCGGCGAAGACCAATAGTACGACGCCGAGTGGCAGCAGCAGGGCGGCCCAGTAATGGCCCGCGCTGGCCAGCACGGGCCAGCTGCTGGGCAGCACGAGCAACCAGTTCCCCAACAGCGGCAAACCGAGGGTCGCGGCCAGGCTGAGCAGTGCCAGGCAACCGAGCACGGCGAGAGCCAACCGGAACAACAGGTTTCCCCGGGCGACGTTCTGTGCCAACTGGGCCAGGCTGAAACCGCAGAGGAAGAGGCCCGCCGTGCTGGCGACCGCTAAACCGATGGTGGTGGCGTTCAGCTCGCTCGATTCCAGGATGGCGAGCGCGGCACCGGCGACCGCACCGAGCGCCGTCAAAATCACGGCGGAACGCAGCACACTAGGGCGCAGCAGGGATCTGCGCGAGACCGGCAGGGGCAATAGCCACTGGGTCTGCGGGGTATCGAGGTGCGCCGGGCCGAGCCGGTTGACCAGCAGCAGCGTTCCGGCGATGGCTGCCAGCAGCACGACCGCCCAGGCGACCGGGCCTGGCACCAGCGGGTCGAGCTGCCGGATCAGCAGGTTGGTTTCGGTGGGCTGATTTCCCGCGACCTGGCTGGAGAGGTAGCTGGTCCGGATCCCGCCGACCAAGGAGTAGGAGGCTACCAGCAGCACGACAATGCCGAAGACAGTGGTGTAGATTTCGCCGAAGAGCGAGCCGAAGCCGACCGTCTGGCGGCTCAGTGGAGCTTCCCGGAGATACTTTCGGAGCTCGGCGGCGCTGAGTTCGTCTTCGACACTGGCGGTGGGAGGCCCCGGGACGGCGATCTCTGGCTGGCTCACGCTGGGATCGCCTGAATCCGCTCGGCGGCATTCGCGGCACTCAGCTTTTCCACCGTGTCCGCGATATAGAGAGCTTTTCGGGACGCCGTGGTGAGGAACTCCGGGTCGTGGGTGACCAGCAGCACGGTCTCTCCCGCTTTGGCGCACTGCGCGACCCGTTCGGCCAGCGCTCGCCGCATCTGGGTGTCCAGACGCTGCTCAGGTTCGTCGAGGACCAGCAGCTGACGCGGCCGGACGAAGGCGGAGGCGAGCAGCAGCCTGCGGCGTTGCCCGGAGGAGAGACTAGTGACCAGCGAATGGTCGTGTTCGGTGAGCTGGAAGAAGTCCAGCTCGGCGTCGACGGCGGCCACCGGATCGCTCACGCCATGCCCCGCCGCCACCATGGTGAGGTGCTCTCCCACGGTCAGCTCGGGGAAGAAGGCATCGTCGTCGAAAACTAAGGCCGCCAGCCGGCGGAATTCAGCGCTGCGGTCGTCAATCGGCGCTTTGTTCAGCAGCACTTTGCCGGAGAGCGGGCTGAGTTGGCCCACGACGGTGCGCAGTGCGGTGGACTTGCCCGCGCCATTGGGCCCGACCAAAGCGAGTGCCTCACCGGCGACTTTGAAGGAGATCTCTCCGCAGACTTGTTTTTTGCCGTAACCGACCTTGAGCTCGGTCACAGTGAGGGCAGCGCTTGTTGGTGGCATGGGGCAATCCTACGTTCACCGCGGACTATCCCGAGCGTCGCACTGGAATCTACGGATTTCCCGCGATAGTTCCCGATGTGCTGCTGTCCTCCAGTAGGGCGGCGATATTCCGGATGAATAGCACCAGCCAGCCGAAGATCAGGGCGGTGGAAACCAGTTCCAAGCCGGTCAGGTTGTAATAGCCCAGCGGCCAGAACAGCGCCACCGAGCAGATCATTCCGGCCAGCATGACATAGGAGGTGACGAAGAAGCTCTGGGGGAAACCTGGAATCCAGATCCGCAGGAAGATCACGATGACGACGAACATCAAGATCATGCCGATCGCTGAGGTGTTGTGCACTGGCATCGCCACATCCACTGGTACCAAGCCGATCCCGGCGGCCAGGATGCCGAGCAGGATGAGGGCCCACTGCACGGCTGAGACCTTGGTCTGAGACTCGCCCCTGAGGGCGCTCCAGCGCCGCAGGTCTTGAGTCATATAGGAGGCCAGGGTGGTGATGACGAGCCCGGAGATGATCAGCGTGGTGTTGAAGGCATAAGCGGATAAGCCGCTATCGCTGGCCCCCAGAACGCTGAAGTTGATCTGCCACCAGCTGGGGTTGTTGGTGGTCACCATAGCGGTCAGCGCTCCGCTGACCAGAAAGGCCGCCAGAATATTGGAAAGCGAGTAGGTGGTGATCCTGGCAGCGGAGAGGTAGACGGCATAACCGGTTGCCGCACAGCTGACGCCGACGAAAAGGCTGCCGGCCAGTGGGTCAAGAGTCAGCCCGCTGAAAGCGTTCTGGAAGATGTAGAACACGGCTTGAAAGACCATGAAGGCGATCGAGGCGTGTGCAAAAGCCAAGCCTACGACGTCGAGGATTCGCCGGAACAGCGCTGTGCGGCGCAGCCAGAGAGCCTGCGGTCCCTTGAGAGACTTCAGGTAGCTCACCGAAAACACAGCGGCACTGACGATCGCCGCAAAAGAACTCGCGAGCAGGCCCACCGAAGCATCGCCGGAGAGCGGTGGGCGTTCGCCCAAGAAGATCAGAAAAGCGAGCAGTGTCGCCACGATCATCGAGATCAGAGCGACCGTGGCGGCCCGGGATTCAATGCCTACCGCACTGGGCCGCGAGTCAGCGGGACGGGTTTCCTTCGCGATTCTTTTACTGCTCATAGCAATATTGAATCAGGGGACTGGAACGCGCCGCTCACTTCCACCAGTCGTCGAGCAGGGTCACCGGCACGGTGCGCTTGTGACGGGTGGCCAGATAGCGCTTCTCGATCCGCTCTGCGACATCGTCAGGCACTTCGCGTCCCTCAAGATAGTCGTCGATCTGCTCGTAGGAGAGACCCAGCTCGTCCTCGTCCGCGCGACCCGGGACGCCGTCCAGCAGATCTGCGGTAGGCACCTTGGTGTAGATCCGCTCAGCGGCGCCGAGTTCTTTGAGGAGCTGGCGGTTCTGTCGCTTGTTCAGGGTGAAGAGCGGCAGGATATCGGCTCCGCCGTCGCCGAATTTGGTGAAAAAGCCGGTCACCGACTCAGCTCCGTGATCGGTGCCGATGACCAGCAGATTGTGTTCCCCGGCCAGTGCGTACTGGGCGACCATCCGGGCCCTGGCTTTGATATTGCCCTTACTGAAGTCGCTCAGCGGCTCGCCGGTGGTGGTTTCGTATTCTTGTTCCAGACCGTCGACGCCGGGCGCCACGTTGAAGGTCCAGGAGCGGTCGGCCTGAATGAAGGCCAGCGCGGCCTGAGCGTCGTCCTCGTCTTTTTGGGTGTTGTACGGCAACCTGACGGCGGTGAAGCTGGCTTCCAGCCCTTCTTCGCGCAGTTTCTCCGCGGCGAGTTGCCCGAGCCTTCCGGCCAGCGAAGAGTCGAGGCCGCCGGAGATCCCCAGCACGAAGCCTTTGGTGTGGGTGGCCTTGGCGTACTCGGCGAGGAAAGCGACTCGGCGCTGAATTTCCCTTGCCGGATCGATCACAGGTTTGACGCCGAGCTCTGCAATGATTTTCGCCTGAAGTTCTCGCATGGAAAAAGCCTACTACCCTCAGGTTTCAACGAAGTTTCAGGATGAGATTCAACGTGGGGATTTACCAGGTTCCGGCTCTCAGTTGATAGCTATTCGGTACCTGAACACTGCAAGGTATAGCGAGCGCGCCGCCTGGTTCGCTGACCACGACAAAGACCGTTCCGTCACTGATGATCCAAAAATTTACCGTCTCACCGACTAGAGGTCGCTTAGTCCAAGGCCCTCTGTGTGAGTAGCCAAGTGCAAAAATCCTTTCGGTTCCATCGAGGTCAGCAGCTGAGAGATTGATTCTGCCAATTCTTCGATACAGGGCTGGCTGAGCAACGGTTGCGGTCAACTGCTGCCAACGGCCGGTGGACATCAACTGACGATTCTTTTGATAAGTTTTTCTGCTGACCTTTAGCAGTGCGATCAGAAAAGCGAGCGGTACGAGACCGAAGAAGCCGAAGAAATAGGGAAGTCCGGTACGAAAGCCTTCGTACCCTTTGACCAACACCTCCGAGAGCTTGTTCGGGTTCACGCTGGCGGTGACGGTGGAGCCAATCGCAGGGGCTACTTGGCAGGGGTTATCGATGTCGTAGGTTGTCGTTCTGACCTGGCCTCGAAAGTTGAACCTCAAGCCCAGATCACACTGTTCACCTTTGTGGTAATACTGACGCTGGCTGGTCACTGTCGCTGAAACCTGGACGAAATCACCCCAAAAGGGTCGGCTGGAAATAACAGTTCCGATGGCACCCCCGACGAAGAGCAGGCCTAACGCTAAGACGATGATAGAGGCGCCCCAGCTAAACCTGCGGCGCAGATTCGAGGTCTGCCAGTCGGGTTTGGGCAGCTCTGCGGTCTGATCGGCCCGCAGTTGCAGGCCGTCGACGAGCTGGATCACTCCGGACTGACCCGGGGGTTCACTGTGGCTAGGCACTCCGGTTTCGCTGGCTGATCCGGACGGGCCGTCTGTCGCTGCGTTCACCGGTCAAAGATTACGCCGGCTCCCGGCGCCCTCCCTTGAGTTCTGCTCACTCCGAGAGGGGTATTCTCCAGAAACGCGAAATTCTCAGCCCCGCCAAAGCTGCCACATTCCCCAGTCATTGATTTTAAGTGATCGTTATGATGTGATTGCAATCACATAAAATCATGCTGCTGAAGGTTGGACATCGTGGTCGCTTTTTCTGCTGTGCGTGCACCCCGGGCTGGAGCCCTCGTTATCGCTGTCTCCCTCGGACTCGGCGCCCTTTCCCCGCTGATCGCTGCGGCCCCGGCGTCCGCAGTTCCGGCTCCCGCCGCACAACTCGGAAGCGCCGCGATCTCTGCACAGGTCCCGGTGGACCCGCAGGGCAAGCCGCTCGGTGCTATCTCGAGCTATCAGCAGAACGGAGCCAGCCTCAGCCTGAAACCGGCTACCGGCGTGGTCAAAGTCAGTTTTCTGGACGCTAAGACCTTCCGCATCGAAGCTGACCCCTCCGGCGTCCTGAGCGATCCGGCGAATACTTCACAGAACGACCCGGCCCGCTCGGCCAATCTGGTGGTCGGTGCCGCCCAGTTCAGTGCGCCCACGGTATCGGTGAGCGACGGCGGCAGCATTGTGATGAGCACCAGCGCGGTGAAACTCGAAGTAGAGAAATCCTCCGGCAAATTCACCCTGCGCAAGGCCGACGGCACCCTGATCTGGAAAGAGTCCGCTCCGCTGAGCTTCGGCAGCTCCTCCGCCACTCAGCATCTAGCCCCCACAGCGGGCGAGCAATTCCTGGGCGGCGGCATGCAGAACGGTCGCAGCGTGCACACCGGACAGACCATCAATATCTCCAAGGACTACAACTGGACGGACGGCGGCAACCCCAACGCGGTGCCGTACTACATGTCCAGCGCGGGCTACGGCGTCTTCCGGAACACCTTCGCGCCCGGCAGCTACGACTTCGGCAGCGCCGGAGCCGGCAGCGATGAGACCAGCACCCATCAGGAGAAGCGCTTCGACGCTTACTACTTCCTCGGTGACTACAAGCAGTCCCTGGACGGCTATACCAAACTCACCGGACGTCCCATGATGCCGCCGATCTATGCCCTGGAATACGGCGACGCCGACTGTTACAACCGGTCCAACCCCGATTATTCCTCCTCCGGCTTCAACGATCCGAACGCGCCGAAACAGCACACCTTCGACGCCGTCAAAACCGCTGAGCAGTTCAAAGCCAATGACATGCCCGGCGCCTGGATGCTGGTCAATGACGGCTACGGCTGCGAGTACACCAAAGATCCCAGTCCTTATGACCCCGCCAATCCGGGGCAGGGCCTGGGCGGCACGGTTCAAGCCATTAAGAAGAACGCGGATCTGCAGACCGGTCTGTGGACCCAGCGCAGCCTGACCCAGCAGGCCACCGAGGTCGGTCAGGACGGCATCGCGCTGCGCAAGCTCGACGTCGCCTGGGTCGGCGAGGGCTACCGGATGGCGCTCACCGGCTGCGAAAGCGCGCACGATGGCATCGAGCAGTACTCAGCGAACCGCGGCGTCGCCCTGATGGTGGAGGGCTGGGCCGGTTCACAGCGCTGCGGCATCCAATGGACCGGAGACCACACCGGCAGCCTGGACGCGATCCGCTGGCAGGTGCCCGCGCTCGCCGGCTCTGGCAACTCCGGTCTCGCTTTCACCACCGCCGACATCGACGGCATCTTCGGCGGCTCAGCGGAAAGCTATGTGCGGGATCTGCAGTGGAAGGCCTTCGCGCCAGCACTGTACTCGATGAGCGGCTGGGCGCCTGTTGACAAGCGACCCTGGCTCTACGGGGACGCCGCGACCGCGATCAACCGGCAGTACCTGCAACTGCGCCAGCGGCTGATGCCCTACATCTATTCGCTGGCCGCTAGCTCACACGCCAACGGGACTCCGATGATGCGCACCATGGCGCTGGAATTCCCCCAGGACCCTGCCTCCTACAGCGCCGAGGCGAACAACCAGTTCATGCTGGGCTCGAACTACCTGGTGGCCCCCATCTCGTCCAGCACCGACATCCGCAATGGCATCGTGCTCCCCGCGGGCAGCCAGTGGGTGGACTACTGGACCGGCACCATCTATCAGGGCGGCCAAGTGCTCAACGGCTATAAGGCCCCCTTGCAGACCCTGCCGCTCTTCGTTCGCGCCGGGGCGCTGGTGCCGCAGGGCCCTGTCGCTCGGAACGCCTCCCTGGTGTCGGAGAACTCGGCGCTCACCCTGGATATCTACCCGAGCGGAAATTCGCAGTTCAGCCTTTACGAGGACGATAAGACCAGCCGCTCCTACCAGAAAGGCCAGAGCTCAAGCCAGGATTTCGCGGTGGCGGCTCCGGTCAAGAACGCCGGCGATGTCACCGTGACCATCGGTGCCCGGAAGGGCGACTACAGCGGCATCGCCGCTTCCCGGCCCTACCAGCTGAGCGTGCACTCCGGCTCCAAACCGGCTTCCGTCGTCAAAGATGGTGTGACCCTGACCGCGCTCGCCGATAAAGCAGCTTTCGACGCCGCGCAGAGCGGCTGGTACTACGACAGCAGCGCACCGGGCGGCGTCGTGCAGATCAAGCTCGGCAGCCTGGCCAAAACGGCGGCCAGCAACGTGGTGCTGAAGGGTTCCAGCGCGGTGGGCGGTAAGAACTCCGATGCCACTGCCGCTCAGCTCAAGCTCTCGCTGCCCGCCCAGGTCTTCCAGGGTGCCGAGACCACGGCGACCGCCGTCTTCAGCAACAGCGGAGATCAAGCCAAGGGCAAGGTTTCGCTCGGCATCAAGGTTCCCACTGGTTGGAGTGTGAAATCCTCCACCGGAACCTCAGCGGCCAGTGTTCCAGCGGGAGGCAGTGTCACCGCGAAATTCGTCGTGGTCCCTGGTGCTGCTGCGGCTGCCGGACTGCAGACTCTGGAGGCGAGCGCCCAGTACCAGGATTCGCTTGGAGCCTCGCACGCCCTCAGTGGTGCTAACCAGATCGACGTGGCCTATGGCAGCCTGGCGGGTGCCTATAACGCGGTCTCAGTCACCACCGTCGCGGGTAAGGCGAGTGGCGATTTTGACGGCGGCGGTGCCACCTTCTCTGCGGAGCAACTCGCCACCGCGAGCGTGCCGAGCGGGGGAGTGAAACCCGGTTCGAAGGTCTCGGTGACCGCTTCGGACGGCTCCACGATCAACTACAACTGGCCTACCGCCGGTCCGGATGTAAACGACTCGGTGGCGTTGAACGGGCAGACCATCGCGCTCTCCGGGGCCGGAACTCATCTGGCGATCCTGGCCTCGGCGGCCAAAGGCGGCGGGGTGAGCCCCGAACTCACGCTGATCTACGCCGACGGCAGTAAACAGAAGCAGAGCGTGTTCTTCCCGAACTGGCTACAGCCCACGGACCTCGGTGGCGGTGTGGTGGCGGTCTCCAGCCAGGGTCGGAACAACGCCAATGGTCCCTCGCCCGAGTACACCCAGTACAAATATCAAGTGTTCTCCAACACGCTGCGGCTGATCCCGGGTAAGCAACTTGCCGCTGTGACCTTGCCGGTAGCAGGCAACGTGAAGTTCTTCGATTGGAAGGTGGTGAGCCAAAAGCTTCCCGCCGCCCCCGATCAGAACGTCTTCGCCTCCGACTGGCCCTGGGTCAGCGCCACCAATGGCTACGGCGTGATCGGCAAGGACGTGGCAAATAAGGACGCCGCCAACTCGCCCGATCTGCCGCTCGCGCTGAACTACACCGACCCGGCCACCGGGCAGAACCCGACGTACTCCAAGGGCCTCGGTGCGCATGCGGCCAGCAAGATCACCTACTATCTGGGCGGCCAGTGCAGCGCCTTCACCGCCGACGTCGGACTGGAAAAGGGCTTTGGCGGCGCGATTATCTTCACCGTGAACGGCGACGGAAAGCAGCTCTATCAGAGCCGAACCTTCACCCCGGGTTTCGCGCCAGAGCATATCAACGCGAACTTGAGCGGGGTGCAATACCTGGAGCTGACGCTGGATCCGGCCAACGCCGGAGCGATTAATGGTGCGCATGGCGTCTGGGGTAATGCCAAGTTCAGCTGCTCGCCTGCTGACACCGCCGCGCCCATGACTAAGGCTTCGGTCTCCGGCCAGCCAGCCGCTTCCGGCTGGTACCTCAAAGCACCCAGCGTGAGCCTCACCGCGACCGACGACGTCGCCGTTGCGACGACACAGTACCGGCTGACGACGGCTGGATCGACATCCGCATGGAACGAATACACAAGCCCATTTGTGGTTTCCGAAGGCGCTCAGACATTGGAATACCGTTCCTTGGACCGGGCGGGTAACACCGAAGTAACGCAGACTCTGACGCTCAAAGTGGATACCTCCAAGCCTCAAGTCTCAGCAGCCACCACCGGGCGTAAGTTGAGTCTCAGCGCTCAGGACGCTGGCTCCGGAGTCGCCTCACTCGAGTACTCCCTGGATGGCGGCAAGAGCTGGAAGCGGTATTCAGCCGCGATAGCCGCCGGCGCCGGCGGGCTGTCGGCGCTCTACCGGGCGACCGACGTCGCCGGGAATATCGGTTTGGCTGGCGCAGCTGCGGTGATCCCGCCGGTGAGTAACTCCGGAGGCAATCCCAGTATCGAAGCGGCGAGCTCGGCGCAGGCTGGAAGGCCGTTGGCCGTTCGACTCGCAGGCTTTTCGGCGGGGGCACGGATAGAACTCTGGCTGCACTCGACCCCGGTGCTGCTCGGCACAGTGACGGCGGACGCGTCCGGTTCGGCACAGGCCAGCCTGCCGGTTCCCGGACGGACTCCAGCCGGGGTGCACACCCTGATCGCTTCGGTGGCTGGGAAGAGCGTGGCCAGCAGGGTGCTGTCGGTGACTGCCGCAGGAGTGCTGGCTGATCCCTCCGGAGCCCGGCCCAACGCGGTGGACGGCGCTCAACCCGGCGGCGATTCGGATCCTGGAGCTGCCGCTTCCGCTGGTTCCAACGGCTCCGCTGGCTCCTTGCCCGCGACCGGCGTCGAGGTGTGGGCGCTCTGCGCTGTGGCGGCTCTGCTGGTGCTCGCCGGTGGCACCCTGATCTACCGCCGACGTCGGGCCTAGCTGCGGGCAGTGGCGTGCTGTCCCAGCGGTCAGCTATCGCGGCGTCAGCGGACTACCTCGGAGGGGCGAACGAACTGAAGGGCTAAGCGCTGAGCAGCTGTTCGAAGCTCTTGAGGTAACCCTCTTCGTCAAAGCCCTCAATCAGAGTCGTCTGGAGGATGTACCCCTGGCCGATCCCGATCAGCAGCGGCATCAGCTCGGTGGCGCGTTGATCTGCCGCCGCCCTGTCGAGGCCGAGATGCTGGAACCAGGAACTGGCGCTGGCGGCAAAGTGACTGATCAGTACGCCGTAAACCGAGGTGAAGAGTTCGCGCACCTTTGGCTCGGTGACGGCTTCGCCCCAGATCTGGAGTAGCAGCGCGGGGCTGCCGATCTCCATCCGGAGGTGGTCCACCAAGCTTCGGATCAGCTGCGCCGGATGTTGCACTTCAGCTTGCGCCTGATTGAGTTCCGACTGCTCGCTGATCAGCTCGAAGACTTCCGAAACGACGAAGAGCACCAGCTCGTCTTTATTGCTGAAGTGTCCGTAGATCGCCCCCGCTGAGAGCCCTGATTCAACGATGATGTCGTTGATCGAGGTGGCTTTGATCCCTTTGCGGGCAAAGCAGTTGAGAACCGCAGACACGATCTGGCGTCGGCGGTCCTTGCGGTACTGCTCTGAAACTTTCGGCATATCTCTCCCTGGAAACTCCTGCAATTGACAATCTAGCGCATCGGGATCATTATAAAAAACGAACATTCTTTTTTATTAAGTTCTAGGAGTTCCGATGCGTAATTCTGAGCCACTCAAGCACACCAAATGGAGCGTGGCAGTGGGCCTTGCCGCTGCGGCGGCGCTCCTGGTCACCCTGGTGATCCTGGCCTTTCTGTGGCCTACTGTGACCTCCTCCGCAAAGTCGCTTCCGGTCGCCATCACCGGCCCGGCGGCTCAGGTGCAGCAGGTGAAGTCGCAGCTAGCAGCTGGAACGGGCGATCTGCTCGAGCTCACCGTGCTGGACAGCCGGGACGCCGCAGTGCAGGGGATCAAAGACCGCAGTTACTACGGGGCGATCGTGGTGAGTCAGCACCCCGAACTGCTTGAAGCCTCCGCTGCCGGTCCCGCGCCGCTGCAGATTATGAATCAGCTGGCGCAGAATCTGCAGCAACAGCTCAGCCTGCAGAGTGCGCAGGCCGCTGCGGCAGGTGCGCCGCCGAGCCCCGCGGTGAAGCTGGTGGTCACCGACGTCGTGCCACTGGCGGCTTCCGATGCGCGTGGCACCGGTCTGACGGCGGCCTCCTTCCCGATGGTGCTGGGCGGGATGATCGGTGGCATTCTGCTCTCGCTCTTGCTGGTCGGCGTCTGGCGTCGTTTGGCCGGTGCTGCGCTCTACTCGCTGCTGGTCGGGTTCCTGGCCGCGGCGGTCTTGGGTCCGTGGTTTGGTATTCTGCAGGGCAGTTACCTGCTCAATGTGGCGGTGATCGCGCTCTCGGCCTTTGCCACCGCAGTCTTCATCGTCGGAGTGACGGCCCTGCTGGGGCGAGTCGGAGTTGCCGTCGGCTCGGTGGTCACCATGTTGATTGGCAACCCGCTCTCCGCGGCCACCCAGCCGGTGCAGTTCATGGTCGAACCCTGGGGTGCCATCGGCCAGTGGTTCGTACCCGGTGCCTCGACCACTCTGCTCCGCGACGCCTCCTACTTTCCGGAGAGCCCAACACTCTTCCCCTGGCTCGTGTTGGCGGGCTGGGCGGTGCTCGGCGTGCTGCTGTCGCTGATCGGCCACTTCAGAAACCAGGAAGTCGTGGAGGTTCCCGCTTTCGAAGATGCCGAGCGGAGTGTTCATGGCTCGGGTATTCAGGGGTCGGGTGGTCAGCTGGAGGCCAAGCACCTCGCGGTTTAGTATTCCCTGGCGCGTTTCGCGACAGTCCCGCCTCCTCCCAGACTTCGCAAGCTCAGTCCGGGTCCCTCGGAGGATAAGCTTGGAATCATGACTGACGTGTTGGATCTTGGCTCTGCCCGCGCCCGCCTGCTGGAACTCATCAAGGAATTGGCCGTCGTGCACGGCAAAGTGACTCTGTCCAGCGGTAAAGAGGCCGATTACTACATCGACCTGCGCCGAATCACTCTGCATCACGAAGCGAGTGCCCTGGTGGGTCGGGTCATGCTGGCCATGCTGGATGAGGCCGGGATCCAGTTCGAAGCAGCCGGCGGCCTCACCCTGGGCGCGGATCCGGTGGGCACCGCGCTGATGCACGCAGCCACTGCTCAGGGCCGTTCGATCGATGCCTTCGTGGTGCGCAAGGAACAGAAGTCGCACGGTATGCGCCGTCAGGTCGAAGGCCCCTCAGTCGAAGGACGACCCGTTGTGGTGCTGGAAGACACCTCCACCACAGGGGCCTCTCCGCTCAAAGCCGTTGAAGGAGTGCGCAACGCGGGCGGCCAAGTGCAGGCGGTCGCGGTGATTGTGGATCGCGCCACCGGTGCCAAGGATCTGATCGAAAAAGAAACCGGCGTGCCGTACTTCTACGCTTTCTCCAAGGACGAACTCGGCCTCGACTGAGCTTCACAGCCCCGCAGTATCGCTGAGTGTGCAGATCTACACCTTAAAGTGTGTTCAAAACATGTAGATCTGCACACTCAGCAGAACTAGATGAACGGAATCAGATCGGCGACCGAATTGAGCGTCTCATCCGGGCGGAACGGATAAGCGTTGATGTCCCCGCGCTGAGTGATGCCGGTGAGCACCAGTACGGTGTGCAGCCCGGCTTCCATGCCTGCGATGATGTCGGTGTCCATCCGGTCGCCGATCATCGCCGTGGTCTCCGAATGCGCCTCGATCTGGTTCATCGCGGAACGGAACATCATCGGATTGGGCTTGCCCACAACATAGGGCTCCCGGTTGGTGGCCTTGGTGATCAGCGCGGCGATCGCTCCGGTAGCCGGCAGCGGGCCCTCCATGGAAGGCCCGGTGGCATCCGGGTTGGTGGCGATGAACCGGGCGCCATCGCCGATCAACCGGATCGCTTTGGTGATGGCCTCAAAGGAATAGCTCCGGGTCTCTCCGAGCACTACGTAGTCAGGGCTCTGGTCGGTCAGCACAAACCCCGCCTCATGCAAGGCCGTGGTCAGCCCGGCCTCACCGATCACAAAGGCCCGGCCACCCGGCAATTGGGATTTCATGAACTCAGCGGTTGCCAGAGCGGAGGTCCAGAGGTTCTCCTCCGGGATCTCCAGACCGGATGCCTTCAGCCGGGCGGCGAGGTCCCGCGGCGTGTAAATCGAATTATTGGTCAGCACCAGGAAACGCTTCGAGGTGTCTACCCAGCGCCGGATCAACTCGGCGGCTCCGGGGACCGCCTGGTTCTCGTGGACCAGTACGCCGTCCATATCGGTGAGCCAGCATTCAATATCTTCAGCCTTGCGCGGTTCGTCATGTGCCATGGCATAAGTCTTCCACTGTTCTGCGCGAAGTAGGGTAGATCTGTGAGAACAATCGCTCAGCCGGACGACGGCGACCCGGCAGCGCGGCCCGCCGATCGAGAAGCAGTCGATCAAGAAGGATCGAAGCCGGAAGAATTAGGGCCGGAAGAGGTTGGCCTCGGCCCCTGGGCCGGAGAATGGCCCGAAGGAGATCACTGGGATCCAGAATTGCTGGCCCAGGGGGACCGCCGCAATGTGGTGGACGAGTTTCGCTATTGGAAGCATGACGCGATTGTGGCGGCGCTGGATGAGCGCAGGCATGAGTTCCATGTGGCCATTGAGAACTGGCAGCATGACTTGAACATCGGCTCCGTGGTGCGTACCGCCAACGCCTTCCTGGCCAAGGAAGTGCACATTATCGGACGACGTCGTTGGAACCGCCGGGGCGCCATGGTGACCGATAAATATCAGCATGTCAGGCACCACCCGAGTGTGCAGGACTTCGTCGACTGGGCGGCCGCCGAAGGGCTGGCCGTGATCGGCATCGACAACTTCCCAGACTCGGTTCCGTTGGAGACCTATCAGCTGCCACGTCGCTGTGTGCTGGTCTTCGGTCAGGAGGGCCCGGGGCTCACCCCAGAGGTGCATCGGGCGGCAGAGGCCACGCTCTCCATCGCTCAGTTCGGCTCCACCCGTTCGATAAACGCTTCCGCGGCGGCCGCCATCGCCATGCACGCCTGGATCCGACGGCACGAATTCGGCCAATCGGTTAAATCCCTGAGCTGACTTCCGTTGGGCACGATTCTGATTCTGGGTGGAGGAGGTTTCTCCACCCAGAATTGCTCTCCTCGGCCCAAGACAGCGGCGGGGGATCTTCTAGGCTTAGGGAGGAGAGGGCCTGAGCCCGAATCGGCTGAAAAGGGAGGCCAGTGAGCGAGAAACCCGCGGTGATCGGTGAGCGCGCTGAGCCGCCGGTGCCCTGGTCGTACACCTTTCGTGATCATCTACTGAAACCCCTAGGGCTGCTGTTCATCGCTTCAGTGAGTGCGGCGCAAAAACTGCTGGCCGATAAGCCCGAGGGGGATCGGTTCTGGTTGCTGTATATCCCGGTGGCACTGCTTTCCGCGGCCTCGTTGTTCAGCTGGAAGCGGCTGCCGACCTGGTGCCAGATCGTCATTTTCACCGGCTACCTCATGCTCTGCGGAATGCTCTATGCACTCAGCAAAGACAATATCGCGGTGCTCTTCAGCTTCGTTGGCTCCGCGATTTTTGGCGAGAAGCTCGCTTCGCAGCGGATATCCATCAGCCTTGCCGCGGCGAATTCTCTGTGGACCTTCGCTTGCGTCTGGTACCTGCAGAATTTTCAGCCACAAGCGGTTAGCGCCTCGCTCTGGGTGGCCTTATTGGTCGGACTGCCGGTTTATATCGGGCTGGCGCAGCGCAATAGCAGGGAAGCCTATCGGCAGGCCCACTTCGCGCTGCAAGAGTCTCAACGGGCGGCGGACGCTGAGGCCCGGGAAGCCGCGCTCGCGGAACGAAGCCGGATCGCCAGAGAGGTGCACGACGTCGTGGGCCACTCGCTGACTGGAATCTCCCTGCAGCTCGATATGGCCGATGCGCTGCATCGCCGGGGCAGGGAAGTCGAAGCCAACCAAGCCGTTGTGAAGGCTCGCGCGCTCGCTGTCGGTGGTATCGCGGAGACCAGGCGTGCCGTGCAGGCGCTGCGTCAGCAGACCCTGCCACTCACTGAGACTCTTCGCGTGATGGCCCGAAACGAAGCAGCCGAATTCATCCAGCGTGGCGCTGTGCGGCAGACATCGGTCGAGACATCGCAGGCGTTGATCCGAGCCGCACAGGAAGCAATGACGAACGCTCAACGATACGCCGGAGGTGCAGCCCTGACGGTGAGCCTGTGCTTTGACGTCTCGTCGATCCGGCTGAGGGTCTTCAACGGACCAGCAGTAGGGAACCGTCGTTCTGCTCCGGGGGCTGGCTCCGGAATGGGTTTGATTGGAATGCGGGAACGCGCTGATCTGCTCGGTGGCGCGCTGCACGCAGGTCCAGAGGGAGATGGCTGGTTGGTGGAGATGGAGTTGCCAGGATGACGGAACCTATTAGGCTGCTGATCGCCGATGATCAGACGGTGGTGCGAGAAGCCCTCGAGGTGATGCTCGATCTGGAGGACGGCATGGAAGTAGTCGGTACCGCGGAGAATGGCCTGCGAGCGACTGAACTGGCCGTCGAACTGCGACCCGACGTCGTGCTGATGGATATCAATATGCCGCTTCTGGACGGTATTCGAGCCACCGAGAAGATCCTTCGGGAAATCCCTGGGACGGCCATTATGATGCTGACCACCTTCGACGACGAAGAGTCGATTCTCGCCTCGTTGCGGGCCGGTGCGCTGGGCTATCTGACCAAGGACGCCGACCGGGAGCGAATCGTGCAGGCGATCCGTAGCGCTGCGCTGGGGCAGTCGGTACTGGACGCCCAGGTGCAACTCAGATTGCTGCAACTGGTTGCCCGGGTGCCCGCCCCGGAAGGTGATCCGGTCAGTCTGACACTGCGTGAGGAAGAGATTCTGGGACTGATCGGGTTGGGGCTGCGGAACGCCGAAATCGCCGATCGGCTGGTGATCAGCGAGGCGACGGTGAAGACCCATATCAATAATCTCTTCGCCAAGGCTGATCTGCACTCGCGGGCCGAAGCGGTCCGTTATGCGCTCGGCAGGCCTTCCCGCCACCGCCAGGAGCGACCCTGAATCAGCAGAGATCTTAACAGCGGCGGCCGGGCCCTTCAGACGTCATCCGAAGGAACCCCGCCGCCAGTAGTTTTAGCGCAGATACTCTTCCCAGTAGGTCTTGGTGACCTTAGGCCCGTCGTCCGCGGCGTGCGAGGCCAGGCCATTGCGGCCCCGATAATAGTCGCCGACCTGAGCCTGCGCCGAAGGGGACATATCGGTATCGCAGATGGCGACCGCATGGATGTGATGAGCAAATCCCTGGGCCGGGGTGCGATGCCAGGCTGCGAAGCCGACTTCGCGGAGAGCCTTCACCATGGCGGTCATCTGAGCGTCGCTTTTGCCGCTCACCGAAACGTCCACCACGCCACCGCCGTCGTGAGTTCCCGCCGAGGCATCCACGCCTCCCGGGTTGTAGGAGCCCTGGGTCAGTGACATGGTGATTCCGGCGCGTTTACCGGCTTCGCTCAGCATGCTCTTGGTCCGGGTGTTCACGGTTTTGCCGCTTACTGTGGTCTTGGCGCCCACAGTGATCACCCGGCTTACTGTGTAACGGTCAGTGCCCAGCTTCTTCAGCGAAGTGGGGCCGGGCAGGCCGGTGGCATCCAGCCCGGTGTAGCCGAGAGATTGCTGGTATTTCTGATAGGCGGCGATGGTCACACTGCCGTAGTTGCCGTCGTCGGATCCCGAGGCGAGCAGCTTTTTCGCAATCAGTGCTTGCTGCACGAGCTTCACCGAGGGGCCGCAACCGGGCGTGATGGCAAAAGAGCCGCGATAGGGGTCCACCTGGGCGGCCAGGATGACTTTTTCCATATCGGTGGCGGGCAGGGCGGCATGGGCGAAGGTGGTTCCAAGCACAGGAATGCTGAGCACTGCTGTTGCGGTGCCGATCGCGCTGCCACGCAGGAAGCTCTTTCGGCTCAGTCCTTGAGGGTCCATGGATGTTCTCCAGATCGTTGTGTTGACAATCATCGAGCGGACTCAGTCAAACAGCCGGAGGAATTCCGGACAATGGGGAGTTCTCCCCCTCCAGGTTATTACTGGGAAAATCCCAGGGAACTGCCAGTTGTCAATTCCTGATCGGCGCTCACCCGGGCAAGTTACCTCACGGTAGTGTGTTGCAGATCACTATCGTCATCAAAGGAGATGCGAATGTCGCTTCATCGAATCGCGACGGCCATTCTGGCCGTGACTGCCCTGACCGGTCTGAGTTTTGCCGGCATCAGCCAGGTTCAAGCAGAGAGCTCTTCAGCAGGCTCAGCAACAGACTTCTACCAATTACCCGCCCAGCTTCCCAGCGCAAACGGTGCACTGATCCGCCAGGAAGCCTCGGCTTATTACCTCGATCCCTTCAAGACCACGAGCGCAGACGCCGATGTCACGCGGGTGATGTACAAAAGCACCAATAGCCTGGGGCAGCCGATGGCGGTGACCGGCACGGTCCTGGTGCCCAGGAGCCAGTGGGTAGGCGCGGGCAGCAGGCCTTTGATCAGCCTGGCCGCTGGAACCCAGGGGCAAGGCGATCAGTGCGCACCGAGCAAACAGCTGGCCATGGGTACCGAATACGAGGGGGCTTTGCTCGCGGGTCTGCTGCTGCGCGGTTATGCCGTCGCCGTCACCGATTATGAAGGCTTGGGAACCAACGGAACTCACACCTATCTCTCACGCGCTTCGCAGGGGCATGCGGTGCTGGACGCCGCCCGAGCCGCACTGCGACTGGGCGTCAGCGGGCTGAACAGCAATACCCGAATCGGCATCGTGGGCTACTCCCAGGGAGGTGGAGCCGCCGCTTCAGCCGCGGAATTGGCTGCTAGTTACGGGTCGGAACTGAAGGTGATGGGAACCTATGCCGGTGCTGTTCCCGCCGATCTGCAGAGCGTTGCAAGCAATATAGACGGCACGCTTTACAGTGGCTTATTGCTCTATGCCGCCAATGGGTTCCTGGCTGAGCGAGGAATCGATCCCGCTCGTTATTTCAATCAGGTCGGTTTGCAAACCCTGCAAGACGCCTCCCAGGAATGCCTTTTCAGCACTCTGGCGTCTAAAGCCTTTATGGACACCACCACTATTACTCGTTCCGGTCAGACTTTCTCCCAGATGACCCAATCGGGTGAGTTGAAGACGATTCTGGATGAGCAGAAAATCGGGGTCAACGGGGCGCCTCAGGCGCCTATTCTGATCGGGCAGAGCCTCTATGACGACGTCGTGCCGGAACCTCAGGCGCGGGCGCTCGCCAAGCGCTGGTGCGATGCCGGCGTCACGGTGCAGTATTCCACCACTTCGATACCCACGCATATCGGTGGTTATATCGGGTTGCTGCCCGAGTTGTTCAGTTTCTTAGAGGGGCGGGTAGCTGGTCTTCAGCCGCCCAAGAACTGCGGTTCGTTCTAGCCGCGTAAAGTGCGGTCGATCAGCGGCTCTGGCTGCCCGGTCGACCGCACTTTACGTTAAGATGAAA
This sequence comes from Psychromicrobium ferritrahens, assembly GCF_043789415.1. NCBI lineage: Bacteria > Bacillati > Actinomycetota > Actinomycetes > Micrococcales > Micrococcaceae > Psychromicrobium > Psychromicrobium ferritrahens. Next base: position 1,995,889 of record NZ_JBDLLW010000001.1, read on the forward strand.
ACGACTCAGTACAACCCTCAAAGGAGCTCGTATGCCTATCGCGACACCGGATGAATACGCAGAGATGATCGATCGTGCGAAGGCAGGCGGCTTTGCCTACCCGGCGGTGAACGTCACCTCTTCGCAAACCCTCAATGCAGCCCTGCAGGGGTTTGCTGACGCCGGTTCGGACGGCATTGTGCAGGTCTCCACCGGCGGTGCTGCTTACTGGTCGGGCGCCAAGACCAAGGATATGGTCGCCGGCTCGCTCGGCTTCGCGGCTTTCGCCCGTGAAGTGGCGAAGAACTACCCGATCAAGGTGGCACTGCACACCGATCACTGCCCCAAGGACAAGCTGGACGGCTTCGTTTTGCCGTTGCTAGCTGCTTCTGAGGTTGAGGTGGCTGCGGGGCGTAACCCCTTCTTCAACTCGCATATGTGGGACGGCTCGGCTGAGACCCTGGAAGAGAACCTGCGAATCGGCAAGGAACTGCTGCCCCGGATGGCTGCCGCCAAGATGATCCTCGAAGTGGAGATCGGCGCTGTGGGCGGCGAAGAAGACGGCGTCGATAATGAAATCAACGACAAGCTCTACTCCACCGTTGCCGATGGCCTGGCCACGGTCGAGGCGCTGGGCTCGGGTGAGAATGGCCGCTACATCACGGCACTGACCTTCGGCAATGTGCACGGCGTCTACAAGCCTGGCAATGTGAAGCTGCGCCCGGAGATCCTCAAGGAGATCCAGGAAGCGGTCGGTGCCAAGCTGGGTAAGAACAGCCCCTTCGACCTGGTCTTCCACGGTGGTTCGGGCTCCACCCCGCAGGAGATCGCGGATGCGGTTTCCTACGGCGTGATCAAGATGAACATCGACACCGATACCCAGTACGCCTACACTCGCCCGGTGGTCGATCACATGTTCAAGAACTACGACGGCGTGCTCAAGATCGATGGTGAAGTGGGCAATAAGAAGACCTACGATCCCCGGGTCTGGGGAGCTTCCGCGGAAGCCGGTCTGGCTGCTCGTCTGGTGATCGCCGCGCAGGAGCTCGGCTCCGCTGGCAAGAGCCTGTAGGCGCGCCGGATGTCTGACGAGTTCCGGAAGAACCTGATCGGCCAGAACCTCACCCAAGGGCCAGCTCCGACCCTTCTGCCGGCGGAGCCGGAGGTCACCGAACGATTGGCTGCTGGTGATGAGGCGGTCGACGTCGCAGCGAGCTTCCCGGCCTCGTCCTTGCCCTGGGCACTGCTCTCAGAAGAAGCTTTTTCCGCAGGCCATCCGGTGGAGGCCTACGCTTACGCCCGTACCGGCTACCACCGCGGCCTGGATGCGCTGCGCCGGAACGGCTGGCGCGGCGCGGGGCCGATTCCCTGGGAGCATGAACCGAATCGTGGTTTCCTCAAGGCCCTCTACGCTCTGGGGCGGGCTGCGGGAGCTATTGGCGAGGCCGAGGAAGCCGAGAGAATCGCCACCTTCCTCAATGACTCTGATCCTACGGCGCTCGCCGAGTTGGAGCAGTAACTCGGTTCAGCAATAACCTGGCCGAGTTCGTGCTTCATTCTCAAATTCGCCTGTCATCTCAGGCGAACGAGTGAAGAAGCCACGAACTCGGCGGGGGCGCTCGGCAGTTCAGCCGAGATGCTTGGTGCGATGCGGCACGGCGTACGCGGTCAGGAAAACCACCAGCAGTACCAGGATCACCGCGGTGATTTGCTGCGAGAACGGCACGAAGACACTGAGCAGGATCAACACTGCTGCTGCCGGAGCGACCACATTGGTCACCGAGGTGGCCTGTGGTCTGATCGCCAGCAGCCAGACGAAGAACACGAAGACGGCCACCGGGATGCACAGGGTGGCCGCGGCGGCTACCGAGTCGAGCTTGGAATGATGCGTCTCCACTTCGAGGGCGACCTCGATGCCCGCCGAGACAGCCGCGGCTGCGGCGAAGACGAAGTAGTGACCGTAGCCCCAGCGCAGCGCCGTCTTCAGATTGCTCAGCAGCTCGTGCTGCGGAAGAGCGAAATAGATCCACCAGAGGCAGGCCACGATGACAAAACCGGTGCCCGCGATGAGCAGTAAATCGCTGAGTTGCTCATGCTCGTTGCTCGCCTCGATAATGGCGGTGGTGGAGGCCAGCACGGACTCACCGAGCACGATGATGGTGAACAATCCGTAGCGTTCGGTGATGTGGTGACGGTGCCACGGCGTCGCGGCTGAACGTTCAGCCAACACCGGGACCGCGAGCTCAGCGACGATTCCGAGCAGAAACATCCAGGGCTTGAAACCGTCAGGCACGGCAATGGCGAAAACCACCCAGTAGACCTGCACAATGGCAATTCCAACGGCGTAGCTCAGGGCGGTTTTCCGGCCCGCCGGATCACCGATGGCGGCCCTGATCCACTGCAGAATAATGGCGACCCGCATAATGATGTAGCCCGTGATGCCCAGGGTGAAATCCGGATGTTCGGGATTAGCGATCCCCGTGACACCGGCTGCGAAAACCAGAGCTCCCGCCATCTGCACCAGGGTCAGCACCCGGTAATACCAGTCGTCGGTGCCATAGGAGGTGGCGAACCAAGTGAAGTTCATCCAGGCCCACCAGATCGCGAAGAAAGCCATTGCATAGCCGAGCAGTCCTACACTGAAATGACCTTCAGCCTCGAAGCTCAGCAGATTACGGCCGGCAGCGCCGACGGCGACGACGAAGACCAAGTCGAAGAACAGCTCAAGGGGAGTGGATACTCGATGGGATTCGTGAGGGTCACGGCGGATCATGCTGGGAAATCGCATTGCAGGCTCCAGGTTCAGATCGACAAACTGGGAGTCTCGATCATAACGGGAAAATTTTCTTTCAGGGTGGGCCGGGCTGTTGATGACGGGCTCAACCGAGGGCAGCAATGGCGCTGATCGTCGGTTTGCGGCCGACATCAACTTCGGCTGAGCAGCCGCGTCCGCTAAACTTGGTAGGTAAGAGCCCCGGAACTCTTGCTTCGCCAGTGCTGATCAAGGCCGGCGCGAATGAAGGAGCGAAGGGGCATCGCCATGAAATGGGGGAGGTTCCCATGCCAGCAATCGTGATCGTCGGCGCCCAGTGGGGCGACGAAGGTAAAGGTAAAGCGACCGATCTTTTGGGTGGTCGCGTGGACTATGTCGTTAAGCCCAATGGTGGCAATAACGCCGGGCACACAGTAGTGGTCGGCGGTGAGAAGTATGAGCTCAAGCTCCTTCCTGCCGGCATTCTGAGCCCCAACGCAACACCGGTGATCGGCAACGGTTGTGTGGTCAATCTGGAAGCTCTTTTCGAGGAAATCGACGCCCTTGAAGCACGAGGCGCGAGTACCTCCCGGCTGCGTATTTCAGCGAACGCCCATCTGGTGGCGCCTTACCATCAGGTGCTGGATAAGGTCACTGAGCGGTTCCTGGGCAAACGTGCGATCGGAACCACCGGGCGCGGGATCGGCCCGGCCTATATGGACAAAGTGGCCCGGCTGGGCATTCGCGTTCAGGACGTCTTCGATGAGTCGATTCTGCGGCAGAAGGTCGAAGGTTCTCTAGCGCAGAAAAACGAACTGCTGGTCAAGGTCTATAACCGGCGCGCCGTGAGCATCGACGAGACCGTGCAGTACTTCCTCGATTTCGCGGAGCGGCTGCGGCCCTTCGTGATCGACGCCACGATTGAATTGAATCGCGCTCTCGACGAGGGCAAGGTCGTTTTGATGGAAGGCGGTCAGGCTACCTATCTCGACGTCGACCATGGCACATACCCTTTCGTCACCTCTTCCAACCCGACAGCGGGCGGTGCTTCGGTCGGCTCAGGCATCGGACCGAGCCGGATCTCCCGGGTCGTCGGCATTATCAAGGCCTACACCACCCGGGTGGGCGCAGGTCCTTTCCCCACTGAGCTCTTCGATGAGATGGGTGACTACCTGCAGAAGAAGGGTGGCGAGTTCGGGGTCAACACCGGGCGGCCGCGTCGTTGCGGCTGGTATGACGCGGTGCTGGCCCGTCACGCTTCGCGAATCAACGGTTTCACCGATTACTTCGTGACGAAATTGGATGTGCTCACCGGTCTGGAGAAGATCCCGGTCTGCGTGGCTTATGACGTCGACGGCGTGCGCCACGATGAAATGCCGATGACGCAGACCGATTTCCATCATGCCAAGCCGATTTTCGAATATTTCGACGGTTGGACCGAGGACATCTCCGGGGCAAAGACCTTGGAGGATCTTCCGGTCAATGCCCGTGAATACGTGCTTGCTCTAGAGAAGATGTCGGGCACCAGGTTCTCGGCCATCGGCGTGGGTCCGGATCGTGACCAGACCATTGTGCTGCACGATCTGATTGACGATTAAGCTAGAACGCAGGAGCTATTTCCGATGAATAGTCGTTGCTTTTCCCTTGGCAGGAGCAACAGACTTGAAGTGAAGAAACAGCTAGGGCTCAAGAAAGAGGTGGCCGGATGAAGGTTAGCGTGGGGCAGTTCACTCCGGGTGGCGACGTCACGGAGAATATCGCGGTGATGCGCAGACTGGCCGAACAGGCGAAGGCTGAGGGAAGCGGATTGATCCTCTTCCCAGAGGAGGCGATGTTCTCGGTCGGGAAAGTCGCCGCCGATTTCCGGGCGGCGGTCGATGCCGGCTGGACCGTCTTCGTGCAGCAGCTTTCCTTCATCGCCGCGGAGCTGGGCATCGCGGTGATCGCCGGTGGCTATGAATCCAGTGGCGAAGACCGGCCCTACAACACCTTGGTGGCCCTGGACTCCGCGGGTGCGATCCTGGGTACGTACCGGAAACTTCATCTCTATGACGCTTTCTCTTACCAGGAATCCAAGAGGATTCTGCCGAGCGACGGCGGACTGACGGTGGTCCGGATCGGCGACCTCAATGTCGGGATCATGACCTGCTACGATCTGCGTTTTCCAGAGCTGGCCCGCGCGCTCGCCGAGCAGGATGTTGACCTGCTGGGGGTCGCGGCGGCTTGGTTCAAGGGTGAGCACAAGATCGATCATTGGGAGACCTTGCTGAAGGCTCGGGCGATCGAGAACACCTGCTGGGTGGCAGCTGCCGGAACCACGAGTGAGCACTGCATCGGTCATTCGGTGATCCTGGATCCGATGGGAGTTCCAACGGCCTTCCTCAATGATGAGCCGGAGGGCGTTGCCACCTCTGATGTGACCACCAAGCGGATTGCTGAGGTGCGTGAGTTCCTTCCGGTGCTGAAGAACCGCCGCATCAAGTCCGTGCGAGAAATCGTTCCGGCACACTGACCTCAGCAGACTGGGAGTCTGAGCACGCACCCATCGAATGCTCGGCGCACCTGTGCCGGATTGAGTATTCGCCGGTGAGTCGAACCTCTTAGTGGTGTGCCTCGATACCCGGCACAACGATTATCGAGATCTCCGCTCTGCCTGCCAGCGTTGTATTGGCAGGCAGAGTTTCTAATCATGGCCCTATCCGGGTTCTCTCGCAGCGGATACCCCGGATCTTCTGCCGCTCGGGCCTCGGACCAGGAGCTCTGAGAGTGCTAAGGTCGCCGGGACCTTCGAGACTTTTGAGCATAGATCAGGCAGCCGGCACCCAGCATGACCAACCCAGCGGCTAGCCCGGCGGGCAGCCATGGGATGGGCGTTCCGGTGGCTGCGAGTTGCTTATCGGCCACGAGTCGTGGCCCGGTTGCAGCGTGTTGCGCCGGGCCTCTTCCTACTGAGTGTGGCAGCTTGGCCGGTGCCGAGGGCTTCGTGACCGTGGGTGCTGCTGGCCCCGGCTGCGTGGGGGTTGTTTTCGGTGGGGAAGGCTGCTTGAGGCAAATGGTCTCATTCGCCTCACCGAATGCGCTCTGAAATGCCAGCACCTCGGTGGAACCGGGAATCGAGGCGACCACCGTATAACAACCGACCTCCTTGAGCGGACCGAAGTCGATGGACTTCGCCTCTGCCAGCGGCACGGTGATTCGGCGGTGCACTGCTGCCCCGGGCGGAACCGCTGCACTTTGGCCAGTCACATCGGTTAATGGCCCGTACATGCTCAACGTCAAGAGGGTGCCGAGGGCTGCGGGCGGCGCACCCTGGACCTTCACGGTGTCAGTCACCCGGTCGCCGGGAAGGCCGGTATGGCGGGAAAGCTCGGTGGTGATCGACGGCCGCCAGCGCAGCAGCGTGGTCTCCTGGGAAGCTCCAAAACCGCTCTGCCAGGGTTTAACGTAGGCGCTTGCCCCGGTTGGTACAGCGCTTGTGCTATCTATGCGCTCCGTCCAGACGTAATAACCGGGCTGCTTGATCGGAAGCTCCGGTGTTTCATAACGCCCTGGCGCGCTGACCGAGGTGAGGACGCTGCCCTGCGCCCTGGCCCCTGAAGGCACCGCGGCACTCTCTCGGGGTATTGAGTTGAAAGGTCCCCAGAGTGTGGAGACCACAGTGAGCCGAACGGGTTTTCCAGTGATCGGATCGAGCAGCCAGGGTGACTGCTGGTCAGTGGACACGGTGAGAACATCCTTGAGTTGCCCCGGCGTCGTCAATATCCGAGCTGAAGTCTCCGTACGAACTTTTGGCCGCATGCTGAGTGTGGAGAGCTCACCACTGCCGCGCACGGGAGAATGTTCGGCGCCGCTGATCAGACGCTGCTTCTTGGCGGTGTTCGGTTGCAGCCAGTGAACTGCGGGAGCAGGGGCACGGGAGATCTGCGCGCTGAGTGTTCCTGGACTGAACCCGGTCCGCTGCACTGGCACGAAGCGACTTTGTTCGCCGCTGACCCAGGAAGCCGGCCCACCGGAGAGCTTGAGCGAGCCCGAGGTGCTGAGTTGAACGCCCAGCCCCGGAACCTGCGCTCCCGAGGGTCCCAGGGTGCTGACCAAGGCCGTTCCTGGCCGAGGAAAACTGACCACGATTCGGTAGGGACCGGCGAACCGCAATGCCTGCATCGTGATACTGCGGCCCAGCGAAACCACCTGCGAAGGCAGCTTGGCCCGCTGGACGATCTGCATCATGCCAGGAGTGTCCCAGCCTCTCTTGACCGCCGTGAGCGCCCAGACGGAGAGCTGAACCGCGGCCGCAGTGCTGTTGTCCTGAGTGCTGCCCCAGCGGTCAAGCAGATATGACAGCGCGTAGTTCTGCTGCTCGCTCAGCTTGCTGCCATTGCTCCTAATGAACGGCCCCTGATGCCCATCGGTATAGACATCCGAGCTCTGCGGTGAAAGCTTTTCAAAGTCGGTGCAGTAGACCAGCAGCCCTCCAGAGTTTTTCTGCTGACCGACCCAGAGCTCGGTCGAGCCCAGCCCGGCACCCAGCTTCCAGCCAGTTGCAACCGCGCTTGCCTGATTGAGTGGTAAAAGCAGAGTGGCCATCACGATGATGAGGCCAAGCCAGCGCGTCAAATACTTTCTCAAAGCTCCTCCTGAATAGTTGAGTGACCTGGTTCATCACTGTGCCAAGGTCTCGCAGGTGAGGTAAGGTAGCCGACCTCCGATGTGAGGAAGCCGGCCTTAAACACGGGCAGTGGAGGGTGAGATGCGTCATAAAGTCCCCCGAGAATCAGGCGTAGGCTGAAAACATGGGCCATTTCAACGTCGATCAGTTCAAAGATCGAGAGACCATTGCAGCGCTCCTCGGTTCTCCGGGGCGGTGGGCCGTCGTGGGTTTGTCCAACAACACCTTGCGACCCGCCTTCAGGGTGGCCAAGTACCTGCAGGAGAAGCTCGGGATGGAGATCGTACCGGTCAATCCAAAGGGCGAGGAGGTCCACGGTGCGCAAGGCTATACTCAGCTCGCCGAGATTCCCGGTTCGATCGACGTCGTGGATTGCTTCGTCAATTCCGAACGGGTGGGAGCCATCGTCGATCAGGCCATTGAGATCGGTGCTCGGGCAGTATGGCTGCAACTGGGAGTCGTCGATGAAGCTGCCGCTCAGCGAGCAACCGCCGCCGGACTGTCGGTGGTGATGGACACCTGCCCCGCCATTGAGGCTCCCCTGATCGGTTTGGGGCAGTAACTCAGTTACCCTTTTCAGGGGGACTTAATCGCTGTATAGAACGAGGCATCATCAATGCAATCTCGGCAGAGAGCTCAACCCCTTCGCTGGATCCTTGCTGCGCTTTGCGTTCTCCTGGTGCTGGGCTTCGCCGCGGACACGATATGGCAGTTGGAAGCTCCTCGGAGCCCGGTGGGGAACGCCTCAAGCTCTCCTTCCACGGTGACCCCTTCGGCGAGCCCGAACGCAACGGAGACGCCGTCATCGGACCCTTCGCACAGCTCGAGTCCTTCCACCGGATCGAACACCACTGAGCCCGGCGCTCCTGCGGGTGATTTCACACTGCCGGAGGTCAAAGATGGCATGGTTCCGGTGGTCACCAAGGTCCCCACTCAGCAGAAGGTCGTCTTCCTCACCATTGACGACGGCGCCAATAAGACCCAGCAGCAAGTCGAGTTGCTCAAAGCGCACAATATCAAGGCCACGCTTTTCCTTGCGCAACTCTTTATCGGCGAGAACCCAGAGTACTTCAAGTCATTTCTGGCCGACGGCAGTCTGATCGAGAACCACTCGATCTCCCATCTGCTCAACCTGATCCGACTGCCTCATGACAAGCAGAAGCAAGAGATCTGCCAGATGTCGGACTACGAAGAAGGAATCTATGGGCGCAAGCCGGTGTTCTTCCGGCCACCCGGAGGCCCCTATACGAAATCCCTGCGGAAAGCGGCTGCCGAATGCGGGCTGAAGGCGCTCATCGACTGGAACGTCGAGGTGAAAGCGGGAAAGGTGAGCTATCAAGAGGGGAACTCGCTTCAGCCCGGAGATATCGTGCTGATGCACTTCCGACCAGAATTTCCGCAAGATTTCGCGGCCTTCCTGGCAGCGCAAAAGAAATCTGGGCTCAAGGTCGTGCTGCTCGAAGACTTCCTCAAGGTGCGCTGATGCAGCTCGCTCGTCTTCGCCAGCTCTGCCTGGCACTTCCGGGAGCCTTCGAGGATCACCCCTTCGGCCCCGAGACTGCGGTGATGAAGATCAGGGCGGCGGTTCCCGCTGGAGCCCGCAGCGAAACAAAGATGTTCGCGCTCTTCTGGGAAGGCTCCGCTCCGCTCAGGGTCAATTTGAAATGCGATCCAGCGCTGGCCGAACAGCTACGTGCGGCACACCCGGAAATCACCCCGGGCTATCACATGAACAAAAAGCACTGGAACACGGTGAGCTGTTCTGGAAGCTTGGCTGAGGAGATGATCCGGGACTTGATTGAAGACTCCTATGACCTGGTGGTTGCCAGCCTGTCGAAGGCACAGCGGGAAGCGCTCGATTGGCGCGGCCTGGTTGAGCGAGGCAGCCATGACTGAGGACTTCAGTTACTCCCAGGTTGGTTTGAGTCGCAGCCTGGTGGAAGCCGGCCCGGCGTCCACCGAACTCTGGCCCCAGGGGTATCGCCGGGTGTTCCAGCGAATCGAGGTCGGTCACGGACCTGAGGTCTTCGAACGGCTGTCCGAGTCGATTCTGAACTGGGGAATCCAACGCGGCGCTGGGCTGCGGCCGCAAGCGGAAGGCCCGGCTACGGTGGGCAATCGAGTAGTCTGCGGTTTTGGCTGGGGACCGCTGAGGCTGCCCGTTCCGTGCCGAGTCGTCTGGTCGGACGCCGAGGATCCCCGGCTGAGAGGCTTTGGCTATGGCACCTTGCCAGGTCACCCGGCTCGCGGTGAGGAAGCCTTCGTCGCTGAGCTTGCGGACGACAGCGTCGTGCACTTTTCGGTGCTGGCCTTCAGCAAGCCAGCTCCGGGGATTTATACCCTGGGTGCGCCGGTGAGCCAGCTGATTCAGCGAGTGGTCACCGCCCGATACCTTCGGGCGGCCCGGGACTTAGCGGGCGGGAAGGGTATGGGCTGACCCGCCCTAGCGGATATTTACTTTTAGCTCTACCGTGTAAATCTTGCGGCGTCGTGCTCTTCGAATCCTGGAAGGGGCGGTGGAGACAGGGCTGAGATGTCCAGCTGTGCGATAGGATTGCTCAAAATCAAAATTTTGATTTTGAGACTTTTGGAGGATTGAGAATGAAACTCCCGATGCCTGCTCCTGAGGTTGAGACAATTCTCATGGAGATACTAGAGCGTGATCAACGTGAGTACCTCAAGATCTTTACCACCAACGTTGAAGATGATCGATACCTACATTGGGATCAACTTCGTTACCGGACGCCGCCGAATGATTGGGGACACAGAGAATGGTGGGCAGCTCTCAAGCTTGCAAGGGGGAGGCAGCAGCGATTTCTTAAATTGACTGATAAGGAGAAGAGCCCATTTTGGTTTAACATGACCGATAGGATCCTGCGTACTTCGGAGGAGATCGCTAGGCGCGCCAGTGGGCATATCGGCAGTGCAGAAGAGGTTATTGGTGCTCAGGGCCGCGACCAATATATTGTGAAATCACTTATTGAGGAGGCGATCACCTCCAGTCAACTTGAAGGCGCGGTGACATCCCGCAGAGTCGCTACGGAGATGCTAGAGTCTGGTCGTCCACCCACGGATAAGTCGGAGGTGATGATCCTCAATAACTATTTGGCGATGCGGAGAATCCGTGAAGCGGCAACTGAACCATTGACCCCTGATTTTGTGCTTGAGCTGCATCGGATTCTTACTGAAGACACCTTAGAAGATCCTGCCGATGCTGGGCGCTTGGAGACCGCCGATCAGATTCGGGTTGCGGTGTGGGACGGTGAAATTGCGATTCATCAGCCACCCTCAGCGGACGAGTTGCCGTCAAGGTTGCGGTCGTTGTGTGACTTTGCCAATGATCTGCTAGAGCACTCCCCATATATGCCACCAGTAGTCAGAGCGATCATCGTTCATTTCATGGTGGGATACGATCACTACTTTGCTGATGGCAACGGGCGTACTGCTCGAGCGCTTTTCTATTGGAGCATGCTTCATCAAGGTTATTGGCTGAGCGAGTATGTCTCTATCTCCAAAATCCTCAAAAAAGCACCCAGTCAGTACTCACTTGCCTACCTCTATACCGAGGACGATGGAGGTGACCTCACATACTTCATTCACTATCAACTAGAGATTTTTATCAGGGCGCTTGATGAACTTGATGAGTATCTTGCCGCCAAAAGTAGGGAACTGGCGCAGGTTCGCGGTGCTCTGCAAGGCACACGCGAATTGAACCAGCGGCAAGCATCTTTCCTCGAGCGGGCTTCCCGCGAAGGAGACTTAGTTATCGACGCCGCAGGGTATGCACGCTACTACCGAGTTACCGGGCAAACAGCTCGCAATGACCTCCGAAGTATGGAAAGCAGTGGTTACCTTCTGCGAAGTAAGAATGGAAACGCCTTTGTCTGGCGTGCAGCACCCAAGCTCCTGAGTAAGTTGGCAGCCAAGTAGCCAGTTAAGGGACGAGAAAATTGAGGACTGAAGTCCAAAAGTCTCAAAATCAAAATTTTGATTTTGAGACTTTTGCACCCTAACTAGCCAAAATACTTCGGCAGCGTCCCCTCGTGGGCCTCACGTAACTCCTCCAGGCTGAGCACGAAGGCCCCCTGCACATCCAAGACTCCCGACTCAGCATCGACCACACCGATCCGCAGGTGCTCGAAACCACGGGCGGAGCACATGTCATTGAACCGGACCTCTTCAGAGCGGGGCACCGAAACCAGTGCACGGGCCTGCGACTCGGAGAACAGCGCTTCGAACACGGAGATCCCATCCCTGGCAGCTAACTCATCCAGGCCGACCCTGGCGCCGACGCCGAAGCGCAGCGAGGACTCGACCAAAGCCGCGGCCAGACCGCCCTCGGACAAATCGTGCGCCGCGTCGACCATGCCGTCGCGCGAGGCGTTGATCAGGATCTCCGCCAGAGCCTTCTCCTGAGCTAGATTGACCGCCGGGGGCTTGCCACCCAGGTGCCCGCGCAGATTCGCCCACTCCGAACCGTCCAGCTCAGCGCGAGTGGTGCCCAGCAAGTAGATGGCTTGGCCGTCTTCCCGCCAACCGGAGGGGGTGCGCCGGGCGACGTCGTCAAACACGCCGAGCACGCCGACCACCGGGGTCGGGTGGATCGCCACCCCTCCCGTCTGGTTATAGAGCGAGACGTTGCCGCCGGTCACCGGCACCCCAAGTTCCTGGCAGGCATCTGCCAGGCCGGTCACCGCCTCGGCGAATTGCCACATCACCTCGGGGTCCTCCGGGGAGCCGAAGTTCAGGCAGTCGGTGACCGCCAGCGGCCGGGCACCCGACGTCGCCACATTGCGGTACGCCTCGGCCAGGGCCAATTTAGCGCCTTCGCGAGGGTCAAGATAGCAGTAGCGTCCGTTCGCGTCCGTCGCCAAAGCCACGCCCAGCCCGGTGCTCTCATCCACTCGGATCACCCCGGCGTCATCGGGCATCGCCTGCGCGGTATTGCCCTGCACATAGCGATCGTACTGGTCGGTGACCCAGGATTTGGAGGCCATATTCGGTGAAGAGATCAGTTCGACGACGGCGGCCCCCAGATCGGCGGGAACCTCAGGCACAAACGAATCAGCCTGCACCCCGTCGAGCCACCCCGGCCGGTGGAACGGCCGGTTGTAGACTGGGCCGTCGTGCGCCACGGTGCGCGGATCGACGTCGACGATGGTCTCGCCGTCCCAGTCGATGATCAGCCGACCGGTGTCGGTGACCTCGCCCAGCCAGGAGTATTCCACGTCCCATTTGGCCATCACGGCTTCGAAATCCGCGACATTCTCCGGAGTCACCACGGCCATCATGCGTTCCTGCGACTCGCTCATCAGGATCTCGCCCGGCGTCAGCGTTGGATCGCGCAGCAGTACCGAGGTCAGCTCGACGTGCATACCGCCCTCGCCGTTGGACGCCAGCTCCGAAGTGGCACAGGAGATACCCGCCGCTCCGAGGTCCTGGATACCATCCACGATCGAGGCTTTGAACAGCTCGAGGCAGCACTCGATCAGCACTTTCTCCGCAAACGGATCGCCCACCTGGACGGCGGGGCGCTTCGAGGGCTTGGCGTCGTCGAAAGACTCCGAGGCCAGCACCGAGGCACCGCCGATGCCGTCGCCGCCGGTACGCGCGCCGAAGAGCACCACGCGGTTGCCGACGCCGGAAGCGTTGGCTAGCCGGATGTCCTCGTGCCGCAGCACGCCCACTGCGAGCGCATTGACCAGCGGATTGCCCTGGTAGACCGAGTCGAAAACCACTTCGCCACCGATATTCGGCAGGCCGAGCGAATTGCCGTAGCCGCCGATGCCGGAGACGATGCCGTGCACCAGGCGGGCGGTGTCCGGGTGATCGATCGCACCGAAGCGCAGCGGGTCCATCACCGCGACGGGGCGGGCGCCCATCGAGATGATGTCACGGACGATGCCGCCGATGCCGGTCGCCGCGCCCTGGTACGGTTCCACAAAAGAGGGGTGGTTGTGCGATTCGACCTTGAAGGTCACTGCCCAGCCGTCACCGATATCGACGACGCCGGCGTTCTCGCCGATGCCGACCAGCAGGTGCTGCTTCATCTCCTCGGTGACCTTGTCGCCGAACTGACGAAGATGCACCTTGGAGGATTTATAGGAGCAGTGCTCGCTCCACATCACCGAGTACATCGCCAGCTCGGCGGCGGTGGGGCGGCGTCCCAGGATCTCTTTGATCCTGGCGAATTCATTGTCCTTCAGGCCCAGCTCGGCCCAGGGCAACTCGGTCTGGGGGGTAGCTGCGGCATTCGAGACCGTATCGATATTGAATCCGGTCTTTTCGCTTGGAGAGGTGGTCACGCTTTTGCCCCCGAGAGGATGGTGTTCAGGACAGAGGAGAAGAAGCCGAGGCCGTCGGTTCCGGTGTGCGGACCCGCTTCGGAGGATGGGCCGAACCCGGACTCCACGGCGTGCTCGGGATGCGGCATCAGGCCGACCACATTGCCCGCCTGATTCGTAATTCCGGCGATATCGCGGCGTGAGCCGTTCGGATTGGGCCCCAGATAGCGGAAGACAACCCTGCCTTCCGCCTCCAGCGCATCCAGCGTCTTTTCATCTGCGATGTACTGACCGTCCTGATTTTTCAAGGGAACCGTGATGCTCTGCCCCGCGGTGTAAGCGTTGGTCCAGGCCGTCGAGGTGCTCTCCACGCGCAGTTCCTGATCACGGCAGATGAACTTCAAATGATCGTTCTTCACCATCGAGCCGGGCAACAGCTGCGATTCGGTGAGGATCTGAAAACCATTGCAGATGCCGAGCACCGGCAGTTTCGCATGGGAGTTCGCCGCATCGATCACCTTAGACATCAGCGGTGCGAAACGAGAGATCGCGCCGGCGCGTAGATAATCGCCGTAGGAGAAGCCACCGGGGATCACCACGGCGTCGACGTTGTACAGATCATCATCGGCGTGCCATAGTTCGACGGCGGTAGCTCCGGAGAGCCGCACGGCGCGAGCGGCGTCACGGTCGTCGAGGGTGCCCGGGAAAGTCACCACGCCGATCCGGGCAGCGGACAGATCGACGGCGGAGAGGCCGGAGCTCAGGGCATCGGTGAAAGAGAGATCAGTCATCGAGAACCTCGACGTTTACCACGTCTTCGATCACCGGATTGGAGAGCAGGGTTTCTGCGGCCTCACGGGCCTTGGCCAGCGTGGTTTCGGTCACCTCGCCATCAACCGTCAATTCAAAACGCTTGCCCTGACGCACCCCGCTGAAGTCGGTGAAGCCGAGCCGGGGGAGGGCCCCTGCAATGGCCTTCCCCTGCGGATCGAGGATTTCGGGTTTGAGCATGACGTCGACAACGATCCGGGGCATCCGGTGACTCCTGTTTTTTAAGAAGCGGGTGTCGCGGAGACTGAAGAGCAGCCATGAAACCTTGCCGTCTCACGCTACTATTCCGGTTGGCACAACAGCGCTCCGCGAGCTTGCAGAACCATTCTAGCGAGCTTTTCCCCGTTCTGAGAGTCAGTGGCATCTCTGCCTGCGGAGGCCTTCCCTGGCTTCAGCCTTTGGCTGCTCTTCCGGCCTCGAGAGCATCGAGATCCCGGAGTGCATAGCGCTGATGAGACCATTCTTCGTCGAAGATGGTGTGCAAGCAGGAGAGTGTGGTCGCTCGGTATTCGGGGTTCCACGGCTCGCGGTGCATCACCCTCAGTTCCTCCACGGTGACATCGGCGAGGAAATTACGCACCATGGAGATCCGGTTCGCGCGGGCTTCGAGCACCTCCGGGTAGCTCGGGTTCTCGGTTGAGAAAACCGCCATCTCGTAGCCGTCGGTTTCGTATTCGGCGTTTGGCTGCCCGATCGGGTGATAGGGCTGCTTGAGCTCCAGGATCCCGCGACCCAGCCACGTGTCCGTGGCCATCACTAAGTGGCGCAGCGTCTGCGCGAAGGACCACTCTCCGGCAACAGAGGCATCGACAGTACCCGGAGGCATCGCAGCGACCCGAGCGAGCACGGCATCCCAGCTCTGCTCGATTTGGGCCCAAGCGCTGCGGAGTCCCTCAGGGTCTTTGGCTTGCCGTTCAGCGCGACCGGGGAATCGGCGGTTCAGTTCGGCGTCGATGAAAGGGACGACGTCGACGCCGTTGATCAGCAGTGAGTTCTCACCTTCCAGCAACCACGGGGAATCGATGTCCGCTCCCGCTATCTCAACCGCGCGCATCACCACGCCAGAAAGATCAGCCCTGGCGAAACGCGATTCCCGCAGATTCACATCGATGAATTCAGTGCGGCTCAGATCGCCGGACTGCGACTGAGGAGTCATGACGGCGATTATTGCACGCGGTACGGAGCCGGGCCAGAGCAAACTGGTAATTCCAGAGCAAACTGGTAATTTCGGCTTATCCGGGAAGGGGCCGATTCCTGGCAGTTGCTCGCCTCGCCGGAGGTTCGGTCGAAGCGTTCAACCCAGCATGAGCGCGTTCGGATCATCAGGGCTCACCCGGAAAGGCAGTTTCGCGCCCACCTTCCAGTTGTGCAGCGCGGCTTCGGCGATCATCGTCTGGTAGCTCGCTCGGTAGTTTGGCTGACCGGGGAAACTGAGTTCTAGCTCCACGGTGTAGATCGGTGAACCCAGCAGATCCTGACTCGTGCGGTGCAGTGCGAGGACAGTGCCGCTGCCTTGCAGCATCCCCGCGTAGAGAGTCATGGCGGCGAAGGGATTGGCGGCGGAGATGCCGTGGTTCACCGCTGGCTGGGCAGCTAGCTGTTCCGAGAGATCGGCTGATTGCCGCAGATTCTCCCGCCAGTCAGTATTGTGCCGTTGCTGCTGACCGGCCTTCATCAGCCGGAGGATGTCTCCGAAGACGCCCATTGGGGTGCCTAACTGGTCAGCGCAATGTTCTGCGGGTCGGCAGGATCAACTGCGACGTCGTGGCTGCTGCCAATGGAGTAATTGGCTAAAAACTGGGCGGCTACCATTTCTCGTTTGGTCACCGAATAAGGCGCCGCGCCGGGGAGCGTGACGAGCACTTCAAGCTGATACCACGGGTTTCCGGCGGTGCGTTCTCCGGTGTCGACCAGTCCGGTGATCACTGAGCTTCCGGGGGCGCCGATGGCGATGATTCGATTGAGCTCCTGGCCGTAGGCGTTGAGCACATCGTGATCGGCTTGAAGCTGTGCGGAAACTTGCCCAGCGTTGGCTGCTGTGACTTGGCTGCCATCGGTGTAGCCGCCGTCGCGAAGCTGCTGCGAGGCCAGTTCCTGGGCGGCTTGGGCCTGCGCTGCCCAATCCTGATTGCCACCGCTGAAGGCGTTCTTGGCTCGATCGAACAGTCCCATGGTTCCCTCGCTCACATATGATTCAAAATTGAAATTAATTCTTCTCAGATCATCTCAGGAGTCTTGCCGGTGGACAAGACCTGAGGCCTGGTTATCTGGTGTTTGATCCGATGTCGCCGAAGAGCGGAGCGAGCAGCTTCCATTCGGCGATCGCGCAGCCGTCATGCTGGTCAAAGGTTTTGTTCACGGCTGAGCCCTTGAATACTCCGGTGACTTTCGCCGTTTGCGGGCCGCCCGACTGCAAGGTGCAACTCTGCGGAGTGCTGACGTTTTCGAAAACGCTTTTTCCTGAAGCTTCCAGGGCGGCGCAGGCCTTGCCCGGATCGCTCACCGTCGAGCCGGAGAGCGCGGCTCCGCCGTCGCACTTCAGCGTGCTAGTACTGGAGGCGGACGCTGGATCAGCCTGCACAACGACGGTCAGTGAAGTTTCAGCGACCGAGGGGGCGGGGGCATTCGTGGAATGGGTCTGTGCGGGACCGCTGGCGGCGGGGTTTGAGGGTGTGGCGCAGGCCCCCAGGAGCAGGGCTAGGCTTGATCCGCACAGGAGAGCAGTGAGCCGTAACGCTATAGCGTGTTTCATGATTTTTCCCGTGCCATTCCTGCTCATCGAATGACTTCAGCCTAGGCCTGAACCAGCTCTTCTGGAAGGCGTGTACTCAGATCGTTGAGCAACCGTGACCGCAGTTCAGCGGCCTGCTCGCTGAACTTCCTCTGCAGCGCAGCATATTCGGCTTTGCCCTCGGCGGATTCGATTCGAATCGCCGGATACCCCCACTCCTGAAGAGCATAGGGCGAGGCTCGCATATCCATCGCACGAACCCTCCACGACAACTCAAAGGCTTCCATCAGAAGTTCGCTGGACAACAGTGGCAGCAGCTTATACGTCCATTTATAGAGATCCATATTGGCGTGCAGGCAGCCCGGCTGCTCAAGGTCGCGCTGGGTCTCTCTGCTCGGCTGCAGTTCATTGAGCGGTATGGCCTCCGGAGTGTAGAAGCGGAAAGCATCGAAGTGCGAGCAACGGATCCGATTCTCTTCAACCACCTGATCGGTACCAGCTGCACCCAGACGCAAGTCCAGGTAATCGTGCCGGGCACCGTTCGACTCGCTCCGATAGACCATAGCCCACTCGTGCAACCCGAAACAGCCGAATTGCGCGGGGCGTGCTGCGGTGCGCTTGAGCAGCTCCAGTGTGAAGGTAACCGCAGATGCCCTGGCCTCGAGAAAAGCCTCGGTATCGACCGTCACCGCGATTTCCTGGGCGTTCAGTCCGAGGATTTCTCGCTCAGTGGCAGTGGCTTCTCGGTAGTGTTTCCATTCCAGGCGTTCCCTGGCCTCCTCGCCGAGCAGCACGATGCCGCTGCCGGGATGCCAGCGGCGCAATTGCCCCGGTTTCAGGGTGTAGTAGGTGAAGAGAAAATCCTCCACCGGGTGCGGCTGAGCTGCTGATCTCCGTTGTAGATAGGGCTCTGCATAACGATCCACCAAGGCGTGGTGCGCAGCAGCGCGCGGCAGCCAGTCTTCCGGACTGAGTGCGCTGATCTTCGATGACACGATATCCACTCGAGGCTAAGCTCGCATCCGGTTCTGCCAGGACTTATCCATTGCGAAGGATTCCGCATCGAGGTCCATTAGCACGGTGCGCATCACCTCTTCATCGAGGTTCCCGGCGTCGCGCTCGCGGATGATCACGCTGCGCCGGATGTCATTGAGCATCCGTCTGGTGTCGTTCATGAAATTGCTCATTTCCTTGCGCTGCTGCGCAGATGGCTTGCCCGGCGTCGCGGAATCCGCTGTCTCTACCTCGTCCGTCGCCTCCTCCAATTCCTCATCAGCTCGTTGAGCTTGGGTCTGCGCGAGGGCGAGCTGCTTGAACCGATTCAGGATTTTATCCGCGATCTCCGGGCCTAGGTTCTTACTGATGGCCTCCCACTGCGGCTGCATCTCCCGGAACGCCACCTCATAGGTCTTGGCCACCAGCTCGCGTTCCGCTACGGCGTCGCGCTTGGCCTGATCAGGGTCGGTGACCTTGAGCCACTTGATCACGAAGGGCAGCGTAACCCCCTGGATTAGCAGGGTGCCAATGGTGACCACGAAGGCGGTCAAATAGATGATGTCCTTGGCCGGAATGTATTGCGAGGCCGCTAGACCGGTTACCGTGGCGGCGGAGGCCAGGGTGACCACGCCGCGCATTCCGGTCCAGGAGATCACCACCAGATCCTGCCAGCTCATCTCCGGCTCGGAGCGGCCGCGCCGTTGCTGACGGCGCAGCGCCCGCGGCGTCCGACGGCGATAGTAACTCAGGAAGACATAGGCTGGCCGGATCAGAATGGTCACCGCGAGCAGGATGAAAGCGACGCCCAGGCTGAAGCCCAGACCGTGCGGGCTCTCGACGGCGCTCTGGATGACCTCTTTGAACTGCAAACCGATCACCGCGAAAACGAAAGCCTCCAGCAGCACATCGACTGAGGCCCAGATCGGTTGCTCCTGAAGCCGCATGGTGTAACTGGCCTTGGGAGCGTTATAGCCGAGCGATAACCCAGCTGCCACCACCGCGAGTACACCCGAGCCGGTGAACTCCAGATCGTTCATCTCGAAGCCGATGTGCTCGGCGAAGATGTAGGCGACGAAGGGCACCAACAATCCGATCACCGTCTCGATCAGCGGGTCTTTGACCCGCTCCCGAATGAACTGCACGACGACGGCGATCAGCAGGCCGAAGCCCACGCCGATCACGATATTGACGAGCAGCAGCAGGATGCCCTCACCCACGACGTTCTGGCTGAAATTCCCGGCGCCGAGCAGCACCGGAACCAGGAAGAGCCGGAACAGAGTGAGGGCTGCGGCGTCGTTGATCAGGCTCTCGCCGGAGAGCACCGTCATCACCCGGCGCGGCAGTCCGAGTTTCTTGCCGATCGCGGTGGCGGAAACGGCGTCCGGTGGGGCCACGATGGCGCCGATCAGCAGAGCCGCCGGAAGGGTCAGATCGGGGACCAGGATATTCGCTATCCCGCCGACTACCAGGGCGGTGAGAATGACGAGCATGATGCCGAGCCTGCGGATCTGCCGCAGTGAATTGGCGAAGTCCTGAAAGGAGATGTCCAGCGCCGCCGAGAACAGCAGGGGCGGCAGCACAATGGTCAGAATGACTTCCGGATCGATCTCAAAGCCGACTCCTGGGATGAAGGAGACCGCCAAGGCTACAGCGGTCACCACCAGCGGGGCGGGTAAGCCCATTTTGCGCGCGGCGACGGTGACCGCCATCGCCCCTACCAGCAGTAACAGGATGGTTTCCATCTTCCGTACCCCTTTGTCGTGCTGCCAAACGTCCTGCTTCACAGCCTAAGCTGCTTGCCATTCCCCGATCCCAGGTCACCTGAGGTGAAACGATAGTCGCCGGTCCCACCGGCGACTCCGTTTCTCACCTGCGTGCTTTTCACCCGCGCGCTTTCGGTGCGGGGACCAGCTCAGCGCGCGGCGCGAAACTCAGCTGGACTTAGCGGCCGGTTCCGGCGTAGACCGTAGCCTCTTCGGTGCCGTCCAGGTCAAAGGCCATGTGCACCGCACGGACGGCGGTATCCAGCAGATCCGCGCGAGTGACCACGGAGATTCTGATCTCGGACGTGGAGATCAGATCGATGTTCACTCCGGCGTCGGAGAGCGCCTTGAAGAACTTATAGGAGACCCCGGGGTGGGAGCGCATTCCGGCTCCGATCAGCGAGAGCTTGCCGATCTCCTCGTCATAGATCAGATCCTCGAAGCCCACTGAAGCCTGGGCGTCCTTGAGCGCTTGCAGGGCGTCCGCGCCCTCCACCATCGGCAGCGTGAAGGAGATATCGGTGCGCCCCGAGCCATGAGTGGAGATGTTCTGCACGATCATGTCGATATTCGAATGCGCGGCAGCGATGATGCCGAAGATCTCGGCGGCTTTGCCGGGGATGTCGGGTACCCCGATCACCGTGACCTTGCCCTCGGACCGGTCGTGGGCAACACCTGAAATGATGGGCTGTTCCAAAGCGACTCCTTCGCCTCTGATCATCTTGTCGTTCGTGGTGGGCAGTACCCAGGTCCCTTCCTGGTCACTGAACGAGGAGCGGACATGGATCGGCAAGCCGAAACGTCTGGCGTATTCCACGCTGCGTAAGTGCAGCACCTTGGCGCCTGAGGCGGCCAGTTCGAGCATTTCCTCGCTTGAGATGCGCTCGATTTTCTTTGCGCTGGGCACTACCCGGGGATCAGCTGTGTAGACGCCGTCCACATCCGTGTAGATTTCGCAGACATCGGCGTCCAGGGCTGCGGCGAGTGCCACAGCAGTGGTGTCGGAGCCGCCTCGGCCCATCGTGGTGATCTCGTTGGTGCTCCGGCTCATTCCCTGGAAACCGGCCACAATGGCGATGTTTCCCTTATCCACCGCGGTGCGGACGCGATGGGGGTCGACATCGATGATCCTGGCTTTGCCGTGGATGTTGTCGGTGAACATGCCGGCCTGGCTGCCGGTGAAGGATTGAGCGACCGCGCCCTGGCTATTGATCGCCATCGCCAGCAGCGCCATGGAGATTCGTTCGCCCGCCGTCATCAGCATGTCGAGTTCCCGGGCGGGCGGATGTTCGGCTACTTGGGCCGCCAGATCGAGCAGCTCGTCGGTGGTGTCGCCCATGGCCGAAACCACCACGACGACGTCGTGCCCGGCTTGGTGGGTGGCTACTACTCTTGCGGCGACGCGTTTGATTCCGCTTGCATCCGCGACCGAAGAGCCTCCGTATTTCTGAACGATCAAACCCATAGCCCTAGTTAACTCCTGAAAGTTGTGGGAACGTTTCTCAGCTTAGCCGCCACCGCCCGCTGCGGTGAATCGCGGAGTAAATATTGCGCGACCTGCGATCCGTCACCTAGCCGAAATCGTTCGAAGCGGCTCAGTTCAACGCATTGCGGCGACCTTCGAAGGCGCGTCCCAGAGTGATCTCATCGGCGTACTCCAGATCACCTCCCACCGGCAGCCCGGAGGCCAGACGGGTGACCGTGATACCGATGGTCTTGAGCATCCGCGCCAGGTAGGTCGCGGTGGCCTCGCCCTCCAGGTTCGGGTCGGTGGCAATGATGATCTCTTCGATCTGGCTGTCGCTGAGCCGGTTCAGCAGTTCGCGGATTCGCAGCTGGTCCGGGCCGATTCCGGCGATCGGGTTGATGGCGCCGCCGAGCACGTGATAGCGGCCGCGAAAGCTGCGGGTGCGCTCCACCGCGATGACATCCTTGGATTCTTCGACCACGCAGATCACGGTGGGGTCGCGCCGAGGATCGCGGCAGATGCTGCAGGTGTCCTCTTCCGAGACGTTTCCGCAGATGCTGCAGAATTTCACCCGTTCCTTGACCGTCACGATCGAGGACACCAAGCGTTTCATGTCCTCGGGATCTGCTTCAAGGATGTGGAAGGCCAAACGCTGGGCGGACTTGGGGCCGATGCCTGGCAACCGGCCGAGTTCGTCAATGAGTTCCTGAACCGCACCTTCGTACACGTTTACTCTCCTCGGGAGGTTGCTCGGCGCTCTTCGATCAGGCGGCCACCAAGGATTCGTTCAACTGCAGCCTGCCCCACCAACCCCGATTCCTCAATGGTCTCATCATCGGCGCTCGGAATGTCTTCAAGATAGGACGTGACGGGCTCCGGCTCGGCGACTTCTGCGATCTTCGCCTGCTGGCTCAGCCTCTGATACAGGCTGGAACCGCTCTGCTGTGCGTTCGAGGCGGAAGGCGCCGGGCTCGCCGTCACAGCCCCGGAGGCTACTGAGGGCTCAACTGAATTTGGCGCGAAGGTCTGCGCCGCGTCGTCCACCGCGCTCGGGGCCTGCGGCGCCGGATCGGCCGGGGGTGCCTTGGAGGGTGCAACCTTTGAGCGCGGATCAGCTGAGGGTGCGGCAGTCGGGGGCGTGTCAGCCGGGGTTGCCTCGTCATGCTCGGCACGCCTCGGCTCTGCCGGCTCAGCTGACCCGCTGATCCACTCCGGAGCTTCGTTCAGCTCACCCCAGCCCGGTTCGGCGATAGCCGGTGCCGCAGTGGCCAGCCGGTTCGGCCTCGGGGCGGCTGGCTGAACCGCTGAGTCAGCCGGTTCGGCCTGAACGGGCCGTTGCCACACTCGTTCGCGCGGATTTTCAGGCTCGAAAGCGGCCTCCGCGGTTGGCTCCGCGGGGTCAGCCGGTGCTTTTGGGTTTGGCTCAGAGCCCCGTGCGTCGTTGGCGCTAGCCGGCGCGGCTGCACCGCTACCCGCTGAGATCTGGCATTCAACGCCCAAAGTGGACTTTATTGCAGCACGCAGGTTCTCTGCGTGCTCACCCCGGTTGAAGGCCGAGGCAAGTCCATCGGTGCTGAAATTCAGTTGCAAGGTCTGACCGTCGAAACTCTGCGGAACCGCGTTGGGAGCGATCAACGCCCAGCTGGAACGTTTGATCTTGGTCAGCTGGTCCAGCACATCAGGCCATGCCCGGCGCAGCATGTCGATGCCTTCGGCGGAAGTCGCCGAAGAGGGCTGAGGGGTTACCGGGCGCTGGTTCGGGGCCTCCGAGTCAGGGCGGAGTCCGGCGGCTTCCAACCGGTTGCCCGAAGCCGGTGCCTCGGCCGCCTGAACCGGCTCTGCCGGGCGTGAGGCACTCGACGAAGAGTTCGCTGAAGCCGAAGCCGCTGGTGTCGAGGTGGCTGGTGTCGAGGTGGCTTGAACCTCTGTGGGTGGCAGCCCCCAGCCATCGTCGTGAGCTGCCTGTGTCGTTGGTTCGCGCTGTGTCGTTGGTTCGCGCTGAATGGAAGGGTTGCGCTGAACGGAAGGGTTGGCAGCTGGGCCGCTGCCCGCCACCGGGCTGGCGACCTGAGCTGTCCGGCCATCGTCCTGGACTGCGCGGACGTCGTCCTGCTGAGCGCTGAGCTCCCGTTGGTTCTCTGCGGCAGAGGAGACAGCAGGTTTCGCAGCGGTGGGCGCGGCGTAGCTGAGCCGACGTTCAATCCGGTCCACCCGGGCGGTGATGCCGCGTTCGCTCTGATCCGCGCCGGGCAGCAGCAATCGGGCACAGAGCAACTCGAGGTGCAGCCGGGGTGAGGTGGCGCCGGTCATTTCGGTGAGCGCATTATTGGTGACGTCGGCCGCTCGGGAAAGCTCCGCACGGCCGAGTTGAGTCGATTGGGTCTGCATATGGGAGATCTGGTCCTCCGGCAGACCACGCAAAATGGCTTGAGCGCTTTCCGGCATGGCCTGGACAATGATCAGATCGCGGAATCTTTCCAGCAGATCTTCCACGAAACGGCGCGGGTCGAGACCGGTCTGAATCACCCGATCAACAGCGCGGAAGACTGTTCCGGCGTCGGCGGCTGCTAGCGCGTCCACGATTTGATCCAGCAGTGAAGCGTGGGTGTAACCGAGCAAGGAAACCGCGAGTTCGTAGTCCAGCCCTTGCTCGCCCGCGCCAGCCATCAGCTGGTCAAGCACGGAGAGTGAATCGCGGACCGAACCGCCGCCAGCGCGCACCACGAGGGAGAGCACTCCAGGGGCAACCGGGACGTGTTCCTGCTCGCAGAGCTGATTCAGGTAGGCCATCAGTGGCTCCGGCGGTACCAGCCGGAAGGGGTAGTGATGGGTCCGCGAACGAATCGTGCCGATCACTTTATCCGGCTCGGTGGTCGCGAAGATGAACTTAATGTGCTCCGGTGGCTCTTCCACGATCTTCAGCAGCGCGTTGAAGCCAGCGCTGGTCACCATGTGGGCTTCGTCGATGATGAAGATCTTGTAGCGGTCGCGCACCGGGGCGAAGGTGGCTCGTTCGCGCAGATCGCGGGCATCGTCTACGCCACCGTGGCTGGCCGCGTCGATCTCGATGACGTCGAGGCTACCGGGGCCGCCCCTGGCCAGTTCCACGCAGCTATCGCAGCTTCCACAAGGTGTGTCTGTGGGACCCTGGGCACAGTTGAGGCAACGGGCTAAAATCCGGGCTGAGGTGGTTTTACCGCAGCCGCGCGGGCCCGAAAACAGATAGGCGTGGTTAACCCGGTTCTTGCGCAGCGCCGTCATCAACGGTTCGGTGACGTGTTCTTGGCCGATCACGTCGGAGAACGTGTCCGGGCGGTAACGGCGGTAAAGAGCAGTGGTCACTTAAGAAACCTTAGTGCTTGAGGCTGACAGTTTCACCATTGTCGCTCAGGCGTGGATGGTCCACGGCTCGCGCGGCAGGGCTGTTGGATCGAAAACCTCGAGGGCCCGGGGGAGCGAAGCGGGCAGCCCTAGGGAATCGAAGATCAGTTGCAAGGCGTGCTCTGTTCCCAGTTCTCGTAAAGTCACCGCACCATCACGTTTAGCGAGCCGCTGGCCTTGCGGATTGAGAGCCAGTGGGACGTGGATGTATTGCGGAATCGGGTAGCCGAGCAGACCGGCTAAATAGGCTTGACGAGGGGCGGAACTGAGCAGATCGTCACCGCGGACGATCTGGTCTATCCGCTGAGCGGCATCGTCCACCACGACCGCGAGATTGTAGGCCGGAACCCCGTCATTGCGGATCACCACGAAGTCATCGACTTCGCCTCGGTAATCGCCGTGCAGCAGATCGTGGACCTGAAAACTGTCGGTCGCTGCGCGCAGTCGCAGAGCAGCCGGGCGTTCGCGGCGTTTTTCCGCACGCTCCGACGCGGAGAGGTTGCGGCAGGTTCCCGGATAGTGACCCGGGATGGTGTGGGGCGCGGAGGCTGCCTCGGCGATATCGCGGCGGGTGCAGAAGCACTCGAAGAGCAGGTCTCTCGCCCTGAGCTGGTCGACAGCATCGAGATACAGTTCGCTTCGCTCGCTCTGTCTCACCGGTGGCTCGTCCCAGTCCAGGCCAATCGCTGCGAGATCTTGGATCTGCTCGGCCTCGGAGCCAGCTCGTACTCGGTCTAGATCTTCGATGCGCAGGAGGAATTTGCGATGAGTGTGCTTGGCGAAGAGCCAAGCCAAGATGGCGGTACGGAGGTTTCCCAGATGGAATTCGCCGGAGGGGCTCGGCGCAAAACGGCCAGCGGGCATGCGGTGCTCCTTGGAAATGGAGGACCCCTCGTGCACCCGCCAGAGCCTACTTACCCTTGCTACCTTCCGGTCCTGGGGGAGTTCGCAGGATGACGCCGCACGAGGGGCTGCCAATAAGTTTAGCCGAAATTTCGTCAGGGGTTCGCCAGCTGGGTTTTTGAGCGAGAAGTGGAGACCTCGGACGGCCGTTGGGGGACTGAATACGGTCTTGAATCTCCGGTCGAACCGGCGGATTTCTTGGCAGCCCTTGCTTTCGGGTATTCTGGAGTCTGCTCTTCTGCGCCTTACCTCTTTGCGGGTGAGGTGTGTGATTGCAAAAGGAGGATTCGCCTAGCGGCCTATGGCGCACGCCTGGAACGCGTGTTGGGTTAACGCCCTCGGGGGTTCAAATCCCCCATCCTCCGCCAGTTATTCAAACCCGGTCCACACGAGAGTGTGGGTCGGGTTTGTTTTTTGTCCGGCGCAGCTGATCAGCACGGAGTGCGGCCTCTAGTCGCGTTGTGACCGCGCTTTGGCCTATTCGGTGGTGAAGATTGTTGTGTTGTGCACATCGACGCGTGAAGCGTCTTCTTCTGTGCCGGTGGCAGCTAGCGCCTATTTCCAGGGCTGAGGGCAGGGTTTTGCGCGGTGGCGAGTCATCTTGGCGATTCGCCCTGGTGGCTAAGAACCTCAGGGCGTCCGCGAACATCATGGTTCGTATCAGTCAGCTAGGAGCCATTAAAGTCTCTGGTTACTGCAAGGATTTTTAGCCACCGAGCACGCTTGCCCACACGGAAATTTCAGGTACGCGAGATGAGCTAGCAAGCTCATACAACCGTTAAACACGGTTTCGGAAACTCTGCAAGCCCGGATTTAAATACCCCGTTTTCCAGGACTTGCATCGGAACAAAGAATGCCGGTGAAGAAATTCCTGTCAGTTTTTACCGCACAGTCTTACGGCAGGATCGAGTCCACATACCCGCCGTCCACCCGGACTGCCGCGCCGGTGGTCGCCGAGGCGAGTGAGGAGGATAGGTAAACCACCAAGTTGGCGATTTCCTCGGGTTCGATGAGACGCTTAATCAGCGATTGCGGGCGGTGCAGCCGCATGAATTCACGCTGCGCTTCATCCCAGGGAAGTTCTTTATCGACCAACTGGTACACGAAGTCCTCCACTCCAGCGGTGTGAGTCGGCCCTGCGATCACCGAATTCACCGTGACACCGGTACCGGCTGCCGCTTTGGCGAAGCCGCGAGAAACCCCGAGCATTGCGGTCTTGGAAACCCCATAGTGGATCATCTCCTCAGGGATAACAACCGCCGAATCGCTTGCAATATAGCTGATCCGACCCCAGCCCGCTGACATCATGGCTGGCAGATAGGCGCGGGTCAGCCTGACCGCCGCGAGAACATTCACGTCGAAATACCGCAGCCACTCTTCATCGGTGATCTCCAAAGCGTCTTTGACCCCGAAGATACCAAGATTATTGACCAGAATATCCACGCTGGGAACGATGCTCAGAGCCTTAGCCACACCCTCTTCAGTGGCGATATCAGTGGTGAGTTCAACGACGTCGGCTCCCGCAACTTGAGTGCGAATCCCCTCGGCTGCTTTGACGACCGCTTCTTCATGCCTGCCGTTGATCACCACTCGAGCTCCAGAGCTCGCTAAACCCGTGGCAATGGCGAGCCCGATTCCTTGAGTGGAACCACTAATCAGAGCTGTCTTGCCGGAAAGATCGATGTGCATGGGTTTTCTCCTAAGCTGCGTGCCTGATTAACTACGTTAGCGACTGCTCTCTCTCCGGGTCTATTGATAATTCAGCTAAGTCCATCGATAAATTTAGTACCTAAATTTCTTTCAAATTTATTAAATAGCCGGTATGATTTCACATCGTATGAAATGAGAAGGAATCATGATGAAGCCAATAAGTCAGCAGCCAAACCCAGTGCCCGGTCGTAGCGACGCAGCGATCAATTCGCTTTCCTCGAAAAGGCGGATTGCACCGTGGATCGTTCTGGGGGCCATTACTCTTCTCTCTCTTCTTGGACTCGGCGGGGGTTTTGGCGGCTTCCTGGCGGTTTTTGGGTTCTTGCTTATTCTGGTCTCACTCATAGTTATTGTCTTTGGCCGCGGTGGCTGGGCCTGGATGCGCTCTAGGGCTCATGCCCTAGTGGGGCTGGCTGCGGCCGTTAGTTTACTGATTGCGGGAGCTGCAACAGCAAGCACAAGTAACAGAACCGAAGTTGCTGCTGTAAGTCCTGATGTCTCGATCAGCACTTCTCAACCAGTCAGTACCCCCGCAATTACGACAGCGTCGCCCGCTGCTACGACTACTGCAATGCCAACACCAACAAGGATTCCGAGTGCGCCATCAACCACCAAACCTGAGGTAGCCGCGCCCCAAATCCCAGCTCCTCGGCCGCTTGTGCAAAAGCCTGCCCCGGCTCCTGTTCCAGCACCGAAGCCCTTGGTCAAGCCGGCGCCAGCACCTCAACAGACGGTGGCGCCACCGCCGGCTGGGGTGTACTACGCGAATTGCGCGGAAGCGCGTAAGGCGGGGGCTGCTCCGCTGCACATCGGTCAGCCGGGTTATCGGCCAAAATTGGATGGCGATCATGATGGAGTTGCCTGTGAGCGGAACTGATCCCTGCTTCAGCCCACAGCCGCAAACGACGGCGTGAATAACCTCTCAGCGGCCATCAAGGCCTTCTCGTCTCTCAAGATGTCCCCCGGATGATCGCCGGTGCCATATAAGAAACCGCCCCAGTGCATGCCCATATATTCAGCACTGAGTTGCAGCGAGGTGGATAACCCCGAGGCCTTTTCGGCATTGCGTGTATTGCCCACCGTGATGCCCCATAAGGTGCGCTCCGCCATCTGCTGCCGGAAGCCCAGGCCAGGGATCTTGAGCCAAGTGGACCAGTAATCCAGATAGCGCTTTACCGGCGCCGAGAGACTGTACCAATACAGCGGTGAGGCAATGACCAGATCACTGGCCCGCAGCGTGGCTGCAAGCAAGGTGCCTTCATTACCGTCGGGGTAGATCGGCGGCGCGCTCTCCGAGTCATCGGCGTCCTCGAAATCCCGCAATGGTAGCTCCAAGAGATTGATCCATTCCGAACTCGCGCCCTCCGGGAGATTTGCGCGGGCTCTTCGGGCGAGCGCGGCGGTATTTCCACCACTGCGCGAGCTGCCTTCAATAAAAACGAAATGACGATTGCTCATATCGGTCCTCTCATTGAAGTCGTTGGCCTGGGATCATCAGAGACGATCCCAGGCCAAGGACTGTGAACATCTAAGTCGTCGGCCTAGACCTCGACTACTGCCTTCTGGGCAAGTGCCTTGGCTCGGCGGCGAGGTGCCGCAGCGATCAGTAGGGCGGCGAGAGCGACGGCGGCACTCAGGATCAACCCGGGGCGGAAGGTGTCCAGCATCGCAGCAGGGCTACTGGCCGAAGAAGCCGAAGAAGCAGAATGCGAGCCGGTTACCAGCGCCGTGGTCACGGCCAGCACGAGTGCTGCGCCGACCTGCCCGCTGGTCTGGATCAGCCCCGCCGCCAGACCCTGTTCGTCGTCGTGGATCCCTGCGGTGGCTTGTACATTGATCGAGGGAAACCCGAGGGCGAAGCCAATTCCGAGCAGAATCACCGAGGGCAGGATATCCGCCGCATAGCTCGGGCTGGTGCCCACCCGCAGGAACAGCACATAACCCAGGGTGAGGGCGATCAAGCCCGCCACGATCAGCCGGGTGGCACCAATCCGATCGATCAGCTTAGAGGCGAAGGGGGAACTGGCCACCACGATTAGTCCGGTTGGCAGCAGGGCCAAAGCCATCCCCAGTGGTGACCAGCCGAGCACATTTTGCAGGTACATGGTGAGGATGAACTGGAAGCTGAGATAAGAGCCGAATAGCCCGATAATACTGAGATTGGCCCGAGCTACCCAGCCTTGACGCAGAATCCCGAAGCGGATCAGCGGGTGCCTGACCTTGGTTTCAATCAATCCGAAAGCGCCCAGGATGAGTGCCGAGACGATGAATCCAATAATCGTCCGCGGTGAACCCCAGCCGACTTCGGGTGCGGAGACCAGGGTGTAGACAAGCCCCAGCATGCCGAGAGCGAGTGTTATGGCCCCGCCGATATCGTGACCGCCTTCGGTGCTCGGCTTATCCTTCGGGATGTATTTCAAGCCGAGAAGCACTGCGACGACGGCGATCGGCACCGCGATCAGGAAGGTCCAACGCCAGCTCAACGTCGTCATCAACCCGCCGAGCACCAGTCCGAGGGAGAACCCGCTCGCGCCGAAGGTGGAATAGATGGAAATCGCTCGGTTGCGAGGCTTGCCCTCAGCGAAGTTGGTGGTGATGATCGAGAATCCGGTGGGCGCGGTGAAAGCAGCCGCCAAGCCCTTGATGAAGCGGGTTGCGATCAGCAGCGTTGGGTCGTTGACCAAGCCACCCAGCAGGGAGGCTACCGCGAAGACGCTCAACGCGATCAGGAAGATCTTGCGCCGGCCCAGCAGGTCGGCCATCCGGCCGCCCAGCAGCAGAAGGCTGCCGTAGCCGAGCACATAACCGGAGACGATCCACTGCAAAGATTCGGTACTCAGGCCAAGTTCGCGGCCCATCGAGGGGAGCGCGACGCCGACCATGGAGACGTCCAGCCCGTCGAGGGCTAGCACGGTGCAGAGCACGATCAGCAGCATTATCTGGGTGGCCGACCATTTGTTATTCAGTGTGGAATCCGCTGCGGCGGAATCCTGCGCCGAGCGCCCGGCGGTGAGTTCTGTTGCGGTCATGAGACCAAACTATATGACGCATCATTGAATGACAAGGAAAAATATTACTCAGAATTTAATTCTTCATCATGGTAAAGTGGCGGTCATGGGAAACACTGTTGGAGTCCCCTCCAGCGCAGCAGCGCCGTCACTGATCGTCGATAGCGCCGAAGTGGGACTGGTTGAGCAATGGCGCTCAGTGCAAGATGCATATTTGCGTACCTCGAACGCGATTGAACGAGAGCTGGAAAGCCAGTTCGACATCGGCTACAACGAGTTCGAGATCCTGGACCTACTCGCGGAGTACTCCGCGGAACAGTGCCGGATGAAAGACCTGGCCATTGAATCCCCGCTCACCCAGAGCGCTCTCTCCCGGATCGTGGACCGTTTGGAAAAAGCCGGGTTAGTAGATCGAGCCGCTTGCCCCCTCGACCGGCGCAGCATGATCGTCGGCCTCAGTGAAAAGGGCAGGGAAGTGTACGCTCGGGCGGCCACCGTTCAGCGTTCCGTGCTCAAACAATGCCTGGGTCAAGAGGGCTGAACCTGACCTAGCCCTGATGCAGCCAGATGGTGGTTTCCGCCGGAAGAACCATCGACTCATCCACCCGGGTATCGGGTGCCAGCCCCGGCTCGGAAGCTAGTACGACGGTCGCTCCGATCAGCTCGGCGGGCAAGGAAAGCGCTGTGGCGCTGAAGTTGGTGATGGATTGCCAGCCATTGGGCCTGCGGAAATGTAGCAGGTTCTGGGTGGTTCCCTGGGCAGCTGAACTCCCGGCGGCGCTCTCGTTCGAGTCACCGGACGCGGCCCGTGCCGACTCGACGTCCGAGGGGGTAAGCCATTCCAGTTCCTCGTCGGTCTGCAGTGCACGCCGCGCAGCCAGCGCATCTCGGTAGAGCTCAAGCGAAGAGCCAGCGGTCTTCTCCTGCTCGGTCACCGCGAAGGCGCTGAACCAGCTGGGCTGCGGAAGCCAAGGCTGAGCCCCGCTTTCGGGCCCGAAACCGTATGAGGCGCCGTCTTTGGTCCAGGGTAAGGGAACCCGGCAACCGTCACGGCCCTTCCGCTGATGCCCGGTGCGGTCCCACACCGGATCCTGCAGAGCGTTCAAGGGCAGATCAGCCACCTCGAAGAGACCGAGTTCCTCTCCTTGGTAGAGATAGGCCGAACCGGGAAGCGCCAGCATTAGCAGGGTCGCTGCACGCGCCCGCCGGGAACCACGGGTGGCGTCCAGAGCCGGTTGAGTACCGCCGGACATCAGCCAGGTGTCTTCCCCCGCTATACCGAGGCTGTCAGGCAGCCCATAGCGTGAAGCGTGTCGGACGACGTCATGGTTCGAGAAGACCCAGGTCGAAGACGAACCAGTGGCAGCTGCTTCGGCGAGGCATTTGGCGATGATCTGCCGGAAGGCGTTCGCCCCGAAATCGGCACGCAGCAGATCGAAGTTGAAGGCTTGTCCCAATTCGGTGGGCCGGGCATAGAGCGCCAGCCGTTCCGGGAAAGGCACCCAGGCTTCAGCTACCGCGGTGCGCGGCGGATCGTACTGATCGAAGACAGTGCGCCAGCTTTCGAAGATGGTGTGCACCTCATCGCGATCGTAGAGCGGGTCGGTGCCGTCGCCCACCGAGACGTCATTGTTCGGCTTGGATCGTAGCGGCAGAGACATGTCCTTGGCCATCGCAGAAGCTACGTCCACGCGGAAACCGTCCACCTCGCGATCGGACCAGAACCGCAGGGTGCGCAGGAAATCTTCGTGGATCTCCGGATTCTCCCAGTTCCAATCAGGCTGTTCACGGGCGAAGAGGTGCAGGTACCACTGGCCGGGCACCGCCTGGCCGCCGGCCATCTCCGCAGTCACTCGGGTCCAGGCGCTGCCGCCGAAATGCGAGACCCAGTCCGAGGGCGGCAATTCGCCGTTCGCTCCCAGACCGTCGTAGAAGTGGTAGCGCGCTCGCTCGGCCGAGCCGGGTTGGGTCCGGAGTGCTTGCTGAAACCAGGGATGACGGTCTGAGGAGTGGTTCGGCACAATATCAACAATGATCTTGAGGCCTGCCTGGTGCGCTGCCTTGACCATGGCATCGAAATCGTCCAGGCTGCCCAGCCGAGGGTCGACGTTCCGGTAATCGTCGACGTCGTAACCCCCATCGGCGAGGGCTGAGGGATAGAACGGGCTGAGCCAGATGGCATCCACTCCGAGTTTCTGAAGGTAAGGAATCCGAGAGGTCACACCGGGAAGATCACCCAGGCCATCACCGTTCTGATCAGCGAAGCTGCGCGGATAGACCTGATAGACGACGGCTTGGCGCCACCACTGAGACAGAGACTCTTTCACCATCGAACCCAACTTTCGATTGAAGTTGTTCATAGCTTACTGGCGAGTTGTCGGCGAAGTGAGTAGGGTCATGGCGATGGATGCATGGGTATGGCCCGGTTGGGTGGCGGTTCTCGGCGGAGGCATGGTTTTCGTGTTGGCCTTCGTTCCTCTTCTGGCCTGGCAATACCGAAAATTCGGCAGGCCGAGCTTCCCCAGGGTGCTGGGCGCCGCAGCGGTGAGCGTCTATTGGGTGGCTATCTTCGCCTATACGCTGTTGCCACTGCCCAGCTCGAACTCGGCTTGGTGCGCCGCGCAGGGAATTAAGGAACCCCAGTTCGTGCTCTTCAACTTCGTGCAGGACATCGCCCGGGACACCCGCGGTGAATCCCTGCTGGGAGTGCTGACCAGCCGGACCACCCTGCAAGTCGTCTTCAATGTGGTGCTCTTCATCCCCTGGGGTGTTCTGGCCCGCCGGTATTTCTCCTTCGGGGTGGTGACCGCAACGCTCAGCGGCTTCGCGGTCTCGCTCTTGATCGAGGCGACGCAAACCACCGGGGTGTGGGGTCTGTACTCCTGTGCGTACCGGCTCGGAGATGTGGACGACTTGCTGATGAACACCCTTGGCGCCTTGCTCGGGGCGTTGATTGCGCCGTTGCTTCTCTGGTGGATGCCTGCGCGGCGGAAGCTGGAAGCCCAACAGCGCCAGCCTCGACCGGTATCGAGCGCGCGTCGCTGGTTCGGTATGCTGCTCGATCTCATGCTGTTCGGCGTCGTGGGGTACCTGCTCTTGATGATCGGCTCGATCGCTGTTTGGGCGCTGGGCGGAACTGAATCAGCTCAGCTGGACGCCGTCTTGCAAGTTCTCTCGAACGCGTTGGCCGGGCTTCTGGTGTTCTTCATTCCTGCGCTCCTCGGTTCCGGGGCCTCGCTGGGCCAGCGGATTGTCTGGCTCGCGCCGAAGTGGCCGGCTCGCGGCGGCTCGCTGCGCAGGCTGTGGCGGGCTATGGTGGTCGGCGGTTCGCTGACCGTGGTCGCTATTCTGAGCGTCCTCTTCGGAGCGGAGCTGTGGGCCTCCTTCCTGAATCTTCTGCTGATGCTGATCCTGCTGCTCTCCTTCTTTAGCGTGCCATTCAGCAGGGGCAAGCGAGGACTGTCATTTATCCTGAGCGGCGCCGAGTTGATCGATTCCAGATCACCCGTAGCGCAGCGTTCTTAGCCGCTCCGATCGGGCGGCATCCGGGTCTGGAATCGGAATAGATGCCAACTCGGAGTACGTTGGCTTTAACGAGATCACTGACGACAAAGGAATCTGCCATGTCCGGGACTGCAACTTCGCTCTATTCCATTCCGCTGACCCTCAATGACGGCACCGAGACGGCCTTCGGCCGCTTCGAAGGGAAAACCGTAATGGTGGTGAACGTCGCTTCGCAATGCGGTTTCACTCCGCAGTACGCGGGTTTGGAAGCGCTCTATGAAAAATACCGGGATCAGGGCTTTGAAGTGCTCGGCGTTCCCTGCAACCAGTTCGCAGGCCAGGAGCCAGGCACCGATGAGGACATCCAGGAATTCTGCAGCAGGAACTTCGGGGTGACCTTCACGCTGAGTAAAAAAGCCGATGTGCGGGGCAAAGAGCAGCACCCTCTCTACGCCGAGCTCACAAAGTTCAAGAATGGCATCCTGCCGGGCCTGATCAAGTGGAACTTCGAGAAGTTCTTGATCAATTCCAAAGGTGAGATCGTGGCGCGTTTCGCTCCCACCGTTGAGCCGGATGCCCCGGAGATCAGCGCAGCCATTGAAAAGGCTCTGGCCGCCTGAATCGGCGTGAACGTAACCTTTTGGCCACAACCCCGCGCGGCGCAGGACAATAAGTTCAGAAGCGCGAATAAGTTCTCTAGGGTGGTTATGTGATCTTCAAAGCAGTGGGCGAGTCCAAGCCCTATCCTGACCACGGTTACCTCACCCCCAAGGACTGGGCGGCTGTGGCACCTCGTCAGGTGCGCTTGGACGAGTTGGTCACCACTAAGAGCACCCTGGACCTTGAGGCCTTGCTCGCCGAAGATTCCACGTTCTTCGGTGATCTTTTTCCGCATATCGTGCAGTGGAAAGGCACCCTCTACCTAGAAGACGGACTGCATCGCGCGGTGCGTACAGCACTCCACCAGCGAACCGTCCTGCACGCCCGCGTGCTGGTCCTGGATGACTGAAGAAAAGCCTCCACCGGTTATTCCACCGAAGCCATCACTGCCGCCTCGGAAACTCAAGCGTGAACTGAAAAAACGCGAACGACGTCGTCAGGCTAGTGCAGCCCGGGAGCAGCGGGCCCGAGAAAAGGGTGAGGACCTCCTGGAACCCACCGGCGGCGTGGAGTATCACGGACACCGGGTGATTGCGGGTGAAGATCTGCGCTCGGTGTTCACCGAGGATCCTCGGATAGAGCCGATCCGGCGCCGCTATCGACGATGGCATCTGATCACCATTGCTGTGCTGAGCGGTGTACTAGTAGTTGCCACTGTGCTGGCGATCTTGATTTCACGAGGTGTCATTGCGCTGCCGAGTGCATCTCCTTCTTCAGCTGTCAGCAATTCGTGCCCAACGGTGACTTTTGAGTATCCGGAGAATATCTCGATTACCGTCAATGTTTTCAATAGCACTTTGCGTACCGGATTGGCCGCTTCTGTTGCCAAGGAACTGAAGAAACGAGGTTATCGAGTCGGTTCCGTAGGTGATGGCAAGATCAGCACTGAAGCTGCTGGAGTGATTGTCTCGGGGTCTGCGGGCCAGGCTGCGGCTTATAACCTGCAAAAGAACTTCCCGAAGATGGAGTATCGGCGCGATGACCGCAGTGATAGCACGGTGGATGTCTATCTTGCTCAAGGGTTCGCCGCCCTCACCGGATCAGACGAGGTCGATCACGCGCCGGGAGTGCTGGTCTGCCGACAACCAACTTCGTAGATGGCCTCTGATCAGGAAAATCGTGATTCTTGCGTCATGATTTGAGTTGCTCCGGCACTTAAAGACCGATGGGGAAATTTTAGCTGCCGAGCGAAGCCCGCTACGCAATGGACCCACTCTTTCGGTGTGGGGTTCGAATCTTAAGATGGGGCATGGGTGATATTGACCGCTCGGAAATCGGCAATGATTGGCGCGCGGGCTCTCGCCGTTATTCAGTCGGAACCAGCTGCTGACGTTTATCGGGTCAGTGAGCCTACCCCGGTCTTGGCACTGACGTCTTGCACTTCGTGGCGAGTGATAGCAGCGCTATTTATTTCAAGCCTGAGGCGATAATCGCATCAGGAACCATTGACGGAATAAACGTCATTTTTCTGGCTCGTTCAGTTACTGTCGGCTAACGCTGACCCGGTACCGATCAGTTTCGCGCCTTGAGTGGTAGGGGCTCTGGGCCGGCTTGTGGAGGAGAATATTCCTTTCCCATAAGCCAGCCGAATAGGGCTGATTTCCCTATTACCACCTTTGGAACGGATAATAAAGTCTGGTATTGGGGGCGCCAAGCATAGCTTGGTATTTGCGGTTGCTAGGTAGAAGGTCGAGCCCCAGTTTGATTGAAGGGAAAGCTATGGGAATCGAGGATCTCCGAAGAGCCGTTCAGCGGTCTTGGTGGATTATTGTGGTCGGCATCGTTGTTGGCCTAGTGGGTGGCTTGATTGCAAGCGCTATCGCACCCAAGAGCTACACATCGGAGACTCAAGTCTTCATCTCCACCCGGACCACCGGAACCGTTGCCGAATTGCAGCAGGGCGAAGTCTTCGCGCAGGCGAGAGCGCAATCCTTGGTCATTCTGGCCAGCAGTCAAAGCGTCTTGGACCCGGTTGTCAAAGAGCTCGATCTGAAGATCAGCTCGGCAGAATTGGCCAATTCTGTGTCCGCTGCGGCAACGCCCAGCACGCCGATCGTCCTGATCAAGGTCTCTTACAGCGACCCCCAACTGGCCAGCGACATCGCGCTCAAGATCACTGATCGGCTGAAGATTGAGGCAGCCGCTCTCGATCCAACCACGGGCAAGCAGCCTCCGGTCAGCCTCGTGGTGCTCAGCGAGGCGACGAAAAGCAGTGAACCGTCTTCGCCGAATCGTTCGATGAACTTGGCGCTCGGCGGGTTCATCGGCTTCGCGGTCGGGTTGATTATCGCTCTGGTCCGAAAGCCGCGAAAGGCTCTCACTGCCACTGCCACTGCCACTGCTCAGTCGGCTCAAGAAACAGCGCCGGCTGCGGCTGAACCCTCCGAACCCAGCAAGCCGGCAGAAGCCGTCCAGCCTTCCGAGCCGAGTAAGCCAGCAGAACTGAGTATTCCGGCTGAGCCGGGTAAGCCGGTTGAGGTGAGCCCGGTTGTCACAGCACCGGAAACAGCCAAGGCCGCCCTAGACGCTAAATCCGCTGAACCGGAAGCCGAAAGCGATCAGGCAGATGAGGCTGCACCGCAGCTAACGGCGGACGATGATTCCCAGGTTTCCGCTAAGAGTGCTACTGCTGCTGAGACGACGCCGGTCGCAGCCACCGCGGCGAAGGCCAGGGCTCCGCGGACCAGCGCAGCCTCAAAAACGACGGCTGCCCGGGCGGCGGCGTCCAAAACGACGGCGGCCAGGACGACGGCGGCCAGGACCACGACAGCCAGGACGACGACAGCTAAGACCGCGGCCGCTAAAACCATTGCGCCCAGAAGCACTGCCGCTAGGAGTGCGACCGCAAAAACCGCGGCTGCCAGGACCGCTGCGGCCAAAGCCGCTTCGGAAGCTAAAGCCTCCGAAGCGGTTAAGGATGAAAACACCGGTTCGACGGCATTAGAAGGACCCGTGATCAATAATGACGGGAAGTGATCACCGAAGGGTCATGGTGGTCTGCCCCACTGAATATGGTGGGCAGATCGAGCACGCGGCAGATCTCGCCCTGGCGATCGCTGAACAGCCCGGGGTCGAGCGCTGCTTATTGCTCAGTAGACCCGGTGCAGCCGAGTACTTAGGTGAGTTGAAAAACCCGAAGGTCAAGGTCCTGGAAACCCTGCCCCGGCGCAGAAAAAAGGGCAGCAAACTACAAAATCTGCTTCGCCCAGCACGGCAGGTGATGGATCTGGTCACTGAGCACCTGATCATTCGAAGGCTCAGCCGGGCCGCCGGAGACGGTGCCCAATTAGTCCTGGAAACCAGCAAATATCCGGTGGTCTCGCTTCTGCGCGCTGGGCAGAAGAGTGAAGTAGTCCTCTTTGTGCACAATGCAAAACCGCATTTCGATCCTCGGCAGGCCAGCCTTCGGGATCGGGTGCTGCTCGGCCTGGAAAGCTACAGTATGCGTACCGCTGATCGGGTGGTAACTCAGGGAACCACCCAGGCCGAGACCTTGCGTGAAGTGGTGGGAGATCGGCTGCGAGCGGTCTCGCTGCCACTTTCGAGCAGGCTCTCGAAGAGCCAGGACTTGGCAAGCCAGGATGTGGCAAGCCTGAGCTCGGCGACCGATCTGAGCAAAAAAGCCCTCTGCATTGGAGAGCTGCGCAGTAATAAAGGTATTGAGATCGCCATCGAGGCAGCTGATACCGCTCAGGTGCCGCTGGTGATCGCGGGTAAGAGCGATGGGGCAGAGACCGAGGCGAAGCTCGCTGAGCTTGCTGCTGCCTCCGAATATATTGTGTTGGAAGACAGGTTTTTGGAACGTAGCGAATTTGATCGCTACCTGGAGTCCGCCAAGCTCATCGTCTTGCCCTATGTTCACTTTGATGCCCAGAGTGGGATTCTCGCCAAAGCCATGTACGTCAAAGCGTCGATTTTTGCTTCGGATCTGCCGGCACTACGTGATCAAGCGGGAGATTATCCAGATATTTCCTTCGCCGATCATCAAGATCCGGCAGGGTTCGCCGCAGGGCTGGCCGAGGCCTTCAAGAAGGCTCAGGGCCCTCGTCAAGATGATCAGCCCGAAGACTTCAGCGATTGGGACTCGGTTGCTGTCGCTGTTCTGGGCGGTCACCGGAAGCAGTCGTGAAACAGCTGAGCTTCAACCGCCTCGATCGCATTGTGGCGGTAGCACTGATCATCTCTTCGGTGCTTCCGTACTTTGCTCTGCCCTTGGGCGTCAGTACTAACGTTCCTTTCTCTAGTATCTTCGGCGGGTATCTGCTCATCCGGGGCTGCCGGGATCGACGGATCTTCTGGCTGAGCGCCGGCGTGCTTCTGGCGCCGTTCCTGGCCAGCTTCTTCAGGATGTTCATCACCTCGGAGCAGTGGTCGGTGGCTGGCAGCCTGACCTGGGTTATTTCGCTTATTCCACTGTCCGCAATGGTCGTGGCGGTACTGGCTCTCAAATCGGCGCTGATTGGCTGGCTGAGAGCGATCCTGATCTTCAGCGCGGGTATTTCGCTGGTCCAGAAGTATTTTTTCCTGGACCAAGGGGTCGTCCCTTGGTTATGGGTTTACGATGTGCCAGGCTACGCGCCCGTGCGCTTGCTCGCGCCAACCATCGCGGCCTACATCCGTAGGCCCTTCGGACTTTTCCCGGAACCGTCTTTTATGGGCGGGACGCTCGGGATTGTGGCTATCGCCCTCATTCTCACTGCGATGGCATTCAAGCGGCCTTTGCGGGTGATCGACTGGGTCGCACTAGCTCTGACCTGTTGG
This sequence comes from Psychromicrobium ferritrahens, assembly GCF_043789415.1. NCBI lineage: Bacteria > Bacillati > Actinomycetota > Actinomycetes > Micrococcales > Micrococcaceae > Psychromicrobium > Psychromicrobium ferritrahens. The sequence continues at coordinate 2,035,286 of NZ_JBDLLW010000001.1, forward strand.
GTCACCGCGATCAGCGGTTCGGGAACCGCTATTGTGGCTCCTTTCTTGATCGTGATCTGCGCGGCCTTACCGTTGTTCAAGCGCTTTGCCGGAATTCTCGCCATTATTATGCCGCTTTTGCTATTCGCGGTGGGTACCGCTGCCTCACTCGTCCTGAATCAGCGTCAGAGCGTGACGAACTGGTCATGGGTCGACCGCTCGAATTCCATCATTGCGGCAGTACGCTATCTTTTCAGCGATGTAGCGGTGTTCTTCCTCGGCATCGGCAGGGGTAATACAAGTCCCTATTTTCTCAGCGGGAAGATACCGACCAACGACTTACCGCATTCCGAAGTGCTGCCGGATGTCTACAGCGTCTTCTTGAGGGTGGTACTGGAGAACGGGGTGCTCTTCGGGCTGCCCATCATCTTGCTGATGATGTTCTTCGTGGTCCGCGCGGACACTTCGTCGAAGCTGAGGATATCCGGCTGGGCGGCCTTGATCATCTGGCTGATAGCCGGTGGCCTGGCTATCAGTTACGACTCCGCTTTCTGGTTGTTCGGATTCCCCGGCATGATGTACGGACTATGGCTGTGCCAATCCGCTGGAGCCAAGGAAAAGGAGCCGGGACCTCCGGCTCAGCTGGACGCCGTCGTCTGAGTTCCTGATTTCCTCCTGCGGTAGATCAGATAGCCGATGCCGGCGATGACCAATTCGAGTGTTCCGGCGATGGCAAGGCCGAGAAGCGGGATCGGGATGCTCTCTATTGCGATGAAAGCGCAGACCAGGACGGCGACCGGGAGTAAAACCCAAGCCGCAGCCCGCAACATCGACTTGTCCCAGCGTAATTCGGCTGTTTGCCAGGCCCACCGTAGGTAGAGTGGCGTGGCCAAGCATGGCACGATCACCATGGCCAAGGTCGTTATGGTCAGTTCACCCGTTGAAGAGGCCAGCAGGATCAGCGGAATGGTCAGCAGCAGCACTCCGAGGTTGGCTAAGGAGATCGGCCAGGGGTTGTGGCGCAAATTCACGATCAGGCTGGCGGGCTGGATGATCGCGTCAGCCAGAATTCCGAGCCCGATCATCGCGAGTGCACCGGCTGCAAATTCATTGCTCGGGCCGAGCCAAAAAACCATGATGTCTTTCGACAGCAGAAAAATAGGCAGAGCCATGAGAAGGCCGAGGCACCAGAGCAAACTAGCGCATTGTTTGTAGAGATCGTTGAGGCGTTCTTTTGCCGCGGTCATGAAAGGATGAATAAACGGATTCGCAATCCAGGAAAGCAAGAGCCGAGTGCTTTGGTAAATACGCATTATTCCGCCGAAAGCGGTGACCGAGGCCAAGCCCATGGTGGCCCCGACGACGTAGAGCGGGAATTGGAATCCGGCCAGTAGGGAAAAGGTTCCGATAAACAGCACGCCGCTGATCTTGAGCAGCGGCAACCCATGATCCTTGAAGCTCGACCACTGGAAAATCGGCCATGAGTAGCGCTGGAAGACAGCGATCACGCAAATCACCGCCGGGAACATCAGAGAGATGGCTTCGGCAATGATGACGCCGGTCACACCCCAGCCCAGGAAGAATGCCAGGGCATATCCCACAGCACGCAGGATGAGCCCGATCAAGGAACTCTTCCGCTCAATATCGGGCCGATCCTCAGCCCAGAGCACGGCGTTATAGGCTCTTCCCGCGATCGAGACGAAGAGCGTCAGCCCGGTGAGCGGAATCAGCAAGGGCAGCAGCTGGGAAAGCTGGTTGTCGATCTTCACTGTCTGCAGGTAGAGCGGGAAGACGAAGTAGAAGATGGTCAGCAGCACCACGCCGAGGAGCAAGAAGATCGTAGTGGCCACCGTGACGAAGCGACGGCGTTCCAGGTGATCTTTGAGCACCGCCAGGTGCCTCACGATGCCGGTGCCGAGCCCGAAATCTGAGAGTGTGAAGAGTTGGATCACCCCGAAGGCCAGAACCCATAGCCCATAGGCCTCTACCCCGGAAATAGCGATGGCAAAAGGGTAGAGAAAGAGCAAGCCAAAAATGCTAGCGAACCCTGAAATATAATTCCACAGGATATTGCTAGTAAGCCTTGACTTTTGAGCCGGTGAGCTATCCACGATGGTCGGTGGTCCTGTCCGTAGGGAAATTGCGGATATGTGATAATGACACAATCAGCATGACTGGAATACACCCAGTAGATGAAATATTAGCGCGAGTGGTTGGGGATCCATGACTTCGCAGAGCGAAAAAACAGAAACTGCAGGACGACGCTTGGTCTTCATGACGGCGTCCCGTTCGGCTTGGGGGGCAGAGCAAAGTTTGTTCATGCTGGCGGATGCTTTGAAAAAGCGTGGCCTCGTTGTTGATCTGGTGTGCTTCCCGGGGACGATCGAAGCGGAATGGGCCCGGCTCATCGGTCACCCCGCAATTCTCGCTGATGCTGCCGCTCCGGAGAACGAGTCGAAGATCAAGGAAAACCTCATACTTTGGCGAACGTATCGCAAGACGGCGAGGAAGTTCGACCGCGTGGTGCTGTTCACCTATTACTTGCTCGTCGGAGTAGCGCTGAATCGAGTTCTGCTGGCTGGCCAGCGGATTAAAATCGCTCTGGATCTCCATGACAACCTGCCCGGTGAAAGAGGGCGTCAGCTGCTGAGACTCTTCGCTCGCGGGGTGCAGAGTGTGGTGGCCTGTAGCGCCTTCACCGCCTCCCAACTGGATTCTGTTCCCACTGAGGTGCACGTGATCCACGGCCCAGCGGAGGCTCTCGCGGTGCGAACCCAGCCTTCCGCCGTCAAAAGGATAGGAATCCTCGGCAGGATCGTCAAGGAGAAGCAGCATCTCCTGCTGGCCGAGGCGGTGGCCGGGCTCAGCGATGAAAGCGTTTTAATCATCCGCGGATCAGGGGACGGATCGGTCAATGACAACTCGGCCGAAGTCCGGAAATACTGTCTGGAGGTGCTCGGCCCGCGCTTTATCGACGAAGGAAAGGTGGAGCAAGAGCGGGTGCTCGACGATCTGGATATCGTCGTAGTGGCCAATCACCAGGAGCCGATGGGCAGGACAGTGCTGGAAGCACAGCTGTCTGGCGTCTTTGCGGTGGTGCCCGATCAGGGCGGTAGCAGCGAGCTCGTCGAGGACCAGCAGACCGGCCGCCTCTATGCTTCCGGCGATGCTGCCCAGCTTCGAGAAGTCCTGGCTTCCATCGATCCGCAGAGCGATTCCGCTCGACAGATCTGTGAGCGGGCCCGGCAACGAGCGCAGCACACCGTGACCCCTGAGATGTATGCGGATTCCTATCTCCTGGCGCTTGAGTAACGGGATACTTCAGAGCTCACTTCGGCCCTGAGAGCTTCCCCGGCGGCCAGCGTGCTTCCGGAGAGTGAAGGTGCGGCTGGAATCCGCTGCTTTCCGGCTAATTTGAACTTAATAAAAATTTCTAGCAAATTCTGCGTCACGATCTTCGACAGCCCCGCACTTTATAACTGAGAGCAGGGGCGTTGGGGGTCTCTGCTTAGCCGCCGAAAGGCGAAAGTCCATTCGCAGATACTTGTCCGCCGGAACTTGAGGTAAAGTGCCCAGAGGCTTGCGGACAAGTCTGCGAGGGGAGAACGACAGAAAGTACACAGTGCGCATTCTGCATGTTGTAAACGACGCTCAGACGGGCGGCGCTCAGACCTTGATCGAGGCGCTCGGCAGGCAAAAGAATCCGGCCGATGAGATACATCTTTTAGTGCTGATGGGAGAGGGTTCGCTATCTCCGCGCTTCGCCGAGATCGCAGATACCGTGAGCTATGTGGGTATGAGCCGCCGGGACATCATCCCGCTGCGAGCCATCCGCACGCTACGCAGAATCATTCGTGAACAGCGGATCGACTTGGTCCATTCACATCTCATGCAATCCGATCTGATGAGTCTGCTGACTCCGGGGCGTGCGATTCGGGTCAGCACTGTTCATTCCAGCGCTTCCTATGAGACCAGGGGCGCTTCTCATCTGGTTCGGCGCCTGGTCGCAAAGTTCAGCGGCCGTTTTGACGCCGTGGTGGCGTGCTCTCCTTCTGCCCTGGAGTACATTCGCAGCCTCGGCTATCACCTTGAGCCCAGCGTGATTCTCAATGGCACCCAGTTGGGGGATTGGTCGGCCGAAAACGGCGCCGAGTCTCAACGGTTCGTTCATCTTGGCCGCTGGCACGTGGTGAAGGATCACAACAATTTGTTCGCCGCATTAAGCCTGCTGCTCAAAGACTACCCCGAGGCAAAACTGGACTGCGCGGGACTCGGGCTCGAAGCGGACAACCCGGAAGTCGCGGAGCTACTGCAACGGCACAAGCTTTCTGAAGAGGTGACCCTCCACGGCTCGGTGAGCAACGTCAAGCTGCTCTTCGACGAGTCCCGGGCGATGGTGATCTCAAGCTCTCACGAGGCACTGCCGATGTCCGGAATCGAAGCGCTCAGCTCGGGCTTACCCGTAGTGACCACCAATGTGGGCGATTGCCCGGAACTGGCTATCGGTCCGGAATACCTCGTCGAGCGGAGTAATCCGGAGCAGCTAGCAGCGGCGATGCGCAAGACTCTCGAGCTTTCCTCCCGGGAATACCGCAGATCCCGAGAAGAGGCCCGAGCACGCGCCGAAGAACGGTTCGATGAGCGTGTCACGGCGCAGAACTATCGCAAACTCTACGAAAGCCTGCTGCCGAGCTCCTAACGGATCGCTGAGGGTTCGGCAGGTTCTTGCAGCAGCGTCGATTCAATGATCTCGATGGCCTTGGTTCGTGAGATATGCGCCAGCAAAGCGTGATCCAGAGGCTGTTCCATCCGTAACTGGATCTGCCGTCCCTGCTTTAGCAGCCGCTTCAACCCTTCTTCACCGCGTTCCATGGCGAAGAGCCGGTAGTCCTCCGGGCCGAGATGCAAGATTAACTCTGCTTCGCGTGAGGAGAAATCCATCAATACTTCAGGAACATTCGTAATGGCCCTCTTACCGAGCCCCAGCCACAGCCAGTAAGGGCCGAATTTGCGCAATAGTGACTTCACCCGGGACTTAAAGGTCTTCGGCTCCTGGCCATCTGCGGATCTCCGCTCTCCGGCCAGCAGCTCCTCCACATTGAGTTCGGCGTAGATCCGGTTGTAATAAGCGACCTGATCGCGCCATGCGACGTTATTGAGCATAATGACCTTCTGCATCGCAGAATCCTTACTGGCCATACCGACCAACCATGCTCCGGCGCACAACCCGATACCCGATACCGGGCCCTCAAAGCGATCATCGAGGTAAGCACAGACATTCTTGATGTCTTCGATGGCCTCATCTGTGTAGGGATTCGGATCTCGCAGCGCCTCTAAGGCTCCCAGGTCGCCTGAGCCCCGTCTTTCCGCACGGATCGCGGGAATGCCCTGGGCTGCCAGCCTGCGAGCCTGAAGCACCCAGAGCGCGGTGACGCCTTCCTTGGGCTCCGATGAAGCGGCAACTAACAGCGCTGAGCCGGGTGCAGCTTGTGAAAGCTCGATCGGCCGGGAGAGTACCGAAGGCAGTTTATTCGGGCCCAGTTCAAGGATCTCTTCGAGAATCGGCTGGCTGAAGCCGGGCACCGAAACCTCGGCCGTGCGCAGCGGGCTCCATTCCGGGAGCTGAATCTGCTGGGCGTTCTTCGGCAGCAGCCCGATCAAGTTCTGCACTGATTCGGTCGGCACCGTGGCGAAGATCGAAGCCACGGCGTAGAAGGCTTTGGCGACGTCCTGATCTTTCTCGATCACGATCTGGCTTCCCCGGGGAAGATCAGCGGCGGGCAGCTTGCCCGGGTGGGGTACTGAGGAAAGCGACTGCGCGTGGTGCGGAAGATAAATCGTGCCGCCCAGCTCAATACCTGTCTCGGTCGGCACGGGCGTCTCATCGAGCGAGACGTGACGGAGCATGGATTGCTGCCGAAGGAAGGTCTTCCCGCCGATCGGCTCCCAGAGCAACCGGCTCTGGAAATCAGCATCACTGGCAGCCAACAGCGCTGAGCCAGCTCGCAGGCCGATGGCGTGCACCCGCTCTTTGCCCACCAGTTGTGCTGCGAAGTCGGTGATCGAGGCAAGATCTTGCTGCCAGGTCTGGACAACATCGGTAGATTCAGGCATCTCGGCTGATTCTCCGGTGCCGGTCCAGGCGAAACGAATCGCCACCCAGCCCTGCTGAGCCAAGCGGATCGCGAGCACCCGGAGGGTCCGGTAGCTAATCACTTGTTCCCGGGCCAGCGGAGGCGCGATGATGACTGCTCCCTTGGCCTGCCCGCTCTTGGGCAGGTGGACCCAGCTATAAAGAGATCGATTGCCGCTGGGAATCCAGGTGGCGGTGCCGAACTCGGTCATGAAATGTTTCCTTTCGAGGGGCTGCTGTTCCCCTGAGTGACGGGTTGAGCGGGAGGTACGTTATTGAGAGCGCGGACCGTTCCGCTCAGCTCTGCCGTTGCTGTGCTGGCGCGTGGCCGGCAATGGATGAGTCGTTTGGTGCCGGGCGGCAGATGAAAGTAGTTGTCTGCTGGGTCGTGCGCTATCAAGTCGAGTGCGACGAAGGTTGAGAGCTTTTCGGTGCTGACTTCGATCCACTCGGTGGCCTGCACCGTGGCCTTCAACCCGGTCTCGACCAGCGGGCGGTGAATTCCACCCAGTAGCTGCACGGTGCGGTAGAGCTCTGAACCATCCGCGCCGAACAGAGTGGCTTCTAGGCAGTCGTATTCACGGTCACCGAATTTCCAGATGTAGTCGAGGTCTCGGAAGCCTTTGAGTAAGGACTGCATCGACCAGCGTTCCGTGCTGTGCCCGGCTACCTGAACCGATACTTCCAAGGGTTCGATGGCACGCCCCGCTACGGAACTGAGGGTCAACACGATCTTGCCGTTCAGCGATTCGGGACGGTCATGGAAAAGATACAGATCCAGGCCGTTGAGCGCTTCGGGAACAATGGCTAGAGCGGTCGCTGCACTGGCTGCCTTGAGCCCGTACCACGCCGATTTGGGTCGGCCTTCGCTGTCGGTGATGCCCCAGCCGGCACCGGCTGCCAGGTCTCTTGCAGAGAGCAGCAGTGCGCCGTCGCAAGATGATTCGGGACGGCGCCATTCAGTCATGGTCTGCCGGATCGCGTGATGGATTGCGGCCCGGCGCAGATCTAGCTGTCGGCTCCAGGGCGCCTCGGCTTCCACCCCGAAAAACTCCTGGGCGTAGTGCTGAGCGGTATCCTCGAAATTCCAATCCGCACCGGGATCGGCTGCTACCGCGGGCAGCCAGCCAGTGGGCTGGTCAGTGTCTTCGGCAGCGTGCGGGAAGTGTTCTTGCACGGTCGACGGCTCTGCGGGATTGGCGAAGGCGAGTGCCTCTGCGGCGAAGCGGACGCCAGAGGTGCGGGCGTCCGAGAGCGGTAGTTGATACGCCCCGACGCCGAAGTAGTGGCTGATTCCCTGTCGAATGTCTATCGGGCTCTCTCCGCCGCTGGGACTCGAGGAAACCTGCACGGCGTCAGGCAGATAGCGGCTGGCAAGCTCAGGGATCAACTGATCGAGCACCGTCATGGTACGGGATTCGGCTGGTAGCCCCCAGAAAGCGGGCTGCTGTTCGGTTTCGTTGCCCCCACTCAGCACGGCAAGACTGGGGTGGGGTGCCAGACGTTTCAGCCAGCTGCTGGTCTCCTCGGCGAAGTGCGCCAGCCATTCCGGATCCTCCGGAGGGTCGAAGGTGGCGAGCATGCAGTCCTGCCAGACGAGCACTCCCTGCCGGTCGCATTCCTGGTAAAAAGCGGCTTGCTCATAGACATTCGTACCGCTGATCCGCAGTAGATTCGCCCCGGCTCGAACCATTGAGTCGACGGCTAGGCGATATTCCTCTTCCGAGGCATTTAGGCTGAGCGTATCGAGGGGCTGCCAGACCGCTCCACGGCAGTGCACCGGGAGGCCGTTGACCGAGAGTGAGAAACCGCCGTCCTTCCGTTCCGCTGTCACGGTGCGGAAACCGAGTTCGAAGCTCTCCTGCGTTTCGCCGTCGCTGAGCGAGAGTTTGTAAAGCCGGGGCTCCCCGTGGGTGTGCGGGAACCAGCGCTGAGGAGCTGCCACCTCGAGCACCGCATCGGCTACGCCTGGTTGCTGAAGCTCAAAGGTGCGCTGAGCGACCTGCTTGCCCTGCGGATCATCGAGCCTAGCCGACACAGTGGTGGGGTGATGGCCGATCAGCCCAATGCTGATTCTTCCGCCTTGCGCACCGAGTTCGGTGCGCACTCCGCTCAGTTCAAAGGCAGCTTGCGGGCGGAGACTCAGCGCAGCCCAAGGGCCGACTGTCTTAGCGGTGCCGTGCCACGGAATGTGGCCGAGCAGGGGAGTGCGGTGCCAGCGCAGCGATGTATTAGCGGCCAGCGAGCTCCGCCAGCGGGGACGAGGCTTGCGAGGTGTGGCCACGGTATCGAGCGGACGGCAATGAAGGGCGATCCGGTTACGGCCTGGAATCAGCGCAGCCCGACCGCTGAGTTCGTCAAAAGCGCCGTGGCTTTCCAACAGTGGCTCTCCATTGAGCCAGACCGTGGCGTAACTGGCGATGCCGGCAGAATGGAAGTCCGCCGCCTGCACCGTATGACCTGACTCATCGCTTGCCTCGAACTCGGCGATGAACCACCAATCCCACGCATCGAAATCCAGTTCCAAGGCAGCTTCCAGGCCAAAGGCCTCTCGCCAAGCTGCCGCCGCTGTGCCCGGCACCGTGCAAGGCACCGTGACTTTTTGTCCAGTTCCCAACCGTTCGTATTCGTCCCAGTTGCCAGCCGCACCCGCCGAGGTTCGGCTGAGTTTCCAGGCCGCCGTCGTCAGTAAATTTCGCGTAATCCGCTCATTCATCGAAGGCATCCCACTGTTTCATGAGGGTGATGCCGCGATCCCAGGCTTCATTTAAAGCCTCGGTTGTCGGCTGAAGATCCGGACGGCGGCCGGCGGCGACTCTGGCCAGTTGGAACTGCAAGCGCTTCGCGGTGCTGCTGGCCTCCGCGAAGGCTTGAGCAGCTTGGCCCAAGGGCAGAGCGACCTCCGGGCGTGTCTCAGCGTCGGCAAACCACTGCGCCACCTCTGAGGCGAACATAGCGCTCAGCCCCGCTTGCCTGGTGGTGGCGAAGCTGAACTGATGGAAATGCGCCATCCCGCTTTCGGCGAGGACCTCGCGCTGGCTCAGTACATAGTCGGTGAGCTGAACCATGGGGTGCTGCTGGGAAGAATTGCCAATTCTCCTCAGATGGGCTTTGAGCACCTGCTGAGCTGCTGCGGGAAACCGTCCAGCGTCGAACCGCTGTAAACCGTCCAGCCGGATCAGATCGACATAGGGGCGGGGGACGAAACCTTGCTCTGAAGCGGCTCCCACCGTATTGTCGTAGTCCTCCTTGAAGAGTTCGTGCAATCCGCCATTGTGGAAGTAGACCAGACGGTGAGCGTCCTGATCGAGCAGGACCGGCGCTATGGAGGTCTTGGTGTGCTCTTCACGATAGGAGACACCGACTGTATCAGGCAGGTAGAAGGCGTCTACCTCCACAATGGCCAGATTGCCCGAGGCGAGCTGCCCCGCCAAGTGTTCGTGCAACGGCCGCCAGGTATCGTACTCGCCGAAGCGGATGCCATAGAGCGTCTCGAGATCCTCGGAACGTACCTTGAGGAATTCCCACTGATCCCCGACGAACTCCGCGCTGATCGCCGAGGCGAACGCCGGAATCGGGTCCAGCCCTAAAGAGTCCAGGACGTTCATCCAGACATCGAGATAGCAATTGGTGTTCGACCAGTCGGATTCCTCACCGTGCACCCAATGCCGCACGAAGCTCTCCGGAGTCAGACCGGAGAGCGCTCCTGCGGAGGAGGCTGAAGGAAAAGGGCTGTTCACGAGATCGTCGATTCTTTGAAATTACTCAGAGCTTTTGAAGACTTGGTCAGAGGGAGAGAGCCGAGCGCACGTCGTGCGGCCAGCTTGCGAGGTCTAGACCGTGACGGGCGACCAAGGCCAACATGATGCGTTCCAGGCCGAAACCAAAGCAGCCGCTGTGGGCTACCGAACCATCCGCGGCGCTGATTGAGAAATTGGCGCCGAAGTGGTCCTGATGCCAGTTGCCGGAGGCAATGGCAGTGGGATGCCCGGGGAAGATCTCGGCGAGTAACTCGAATTTGAGCTTCGCCTCCCGCTGTCCCGAGGCCAGCAGCCGGCCGGCCCGGCCGAAGAACGGATCATTGGCGCTTTCCGAGACGATCGCAAGCCCCAGCGATTCGAGCATCTGCTGAGCCAGCTCGATCCAGCGATCACGATGGCCTTTAGCTTGCTCTTCGGTGCCGAGTACGACGTACTCGCGCATCCGGAAGGCGACCATCCGGAAAGGATCCTCCGAAGGCTCGTTCCTGAAACATTCACCGGTGAGCTGGTAGCACTCGCCGTCAACGGTTTTTCCTTCGAGGTGCGCGTACAGCGGGTGACAGACCGCGGGGATCAGCGCAAAGCCACTCGGCTCCAATTGCTTCTCCCAGGCGTCACCGGCCTCGGCCGCGGCCAGTAGCTTGCCGTGATCCTTGCTCTCTCCGGCAAAAGTGCTGACCAGACCCATCAACTGGGGGAAGGATGCGACGTAATCAGTGCGGCGCAACAGGTTCTGGCTATTCACCGGCGGGAATCTCAGGGTATTCAGCTGGGCGTATTCCTGCTGCCGGGCGATCTTGCTGGAAAGGGCTTGCAGGCCCTCGACCACAGCTTCGGCCTGGCCACCGAGCCCGTTCACTCCATAAGCCAGGGTCGGTATCAGCCAGCCGTGGGCGATCAGTTCTTTGCCGAAGGCGATTCGTTGTTCTTCGATGGTCGGGGTCATCGTTCTCCTCGTGAGACGAGTAGCAGAGTGGAGGTGTGGTTGTAGATTCTGTCGTTATTGACCATCACCGAAGGGCCGATGCTGTCTCGGTACAGGCGAGCGAGACTGAGCGGCGAGCGATTGGCGAATCCGGCGATTCCCACGATCACCATGGCATCCGCTACGATCTTCCGCACCAGATCGGCCGCCGCGACTTTGAGCGTATTCATCGAAATCGCGAATTGCAGGGACTCCAGAACTTCCGGCTGATGCCAGCCGGACTGATAGCGGGCGACGGCGGAACGCACCAGATCAGCCATCGACTGCAGGCTCACCTCAAGCTCGGCGAGTCGCAGAGCGGAGGGCGGAGGGTTATCCGGAGTCTTTCGGGCGGCTCGCTGAACCACTGTCCTGGCGTTCTCCCCGGCTTTACTCGCCATACCGAACCAGACCGATGCCCACAGGGTGTGAGCGGCGGGCAGCATGGTCTCTGCTGAGATCTTCTCGAAAAGATCGTCCAGCACAGCCGCCGCCGTGGTGTTACCGGCGAGTTCGAATCCTTCGGAGCAAGTGCCGCGCATGCCGAGAGCATCCCAGTCGAAGGTCTTGTTCAGCTCATAGTCGGAGGCTGGAAGGTAGACCAGCACCTGATCGCTCGCGACCGCTTCCGGGTGCCGCCGGGCCGTGACCAGAATGGCATCCGCGTAGCGCCCGTAGGAGATCACCGGGCAGGTCTTCTTGAGTTCGATCATGTCGTTCACGAGTGACTGGACAGCACAGGAGGAGCTACGGCTGTCTCCGCCGATATTGGCCTCGGTGGTGGCTGAGGCCAGCAGTAGCTGCTCGTCCGCGCACTTCCTCAGCGCCTGGCGTAGGTAATCCGAGCGGCCGTGCCGGTCAAGGCAGAGCACTTGGATATAGTGCATCGCCATGATCATTCCGGTTGATGAGCAGACCCGGCCCAGGCGTTCCACAATGCTGCACAATTCGCTGATGGATAGCCCTAATCCGCCGAGTTCAATGGGCACCGGGGCTCCCAGCAGAGCACCATGGCGAGCGGAGTCAATTGCTTCAACCGGGAATCGTGAGTTCTTGTCGACGTCGTTCGCATTCTGGGCGGCGATCTCGACCATGGCATCAAGCGCCGACCGGAACCCCTTGTCAGGCAGTACGCTGACGGTTTCTTGCAGCTCAGTCAAGGCCGATCTCCGTGAGCGCCGAAGCGATGCTGTTGATTGAGGAGAAGGTGTTCTTGGTGAGCATTTTCTCCGGGAACTCGATATCGAATTCGTCCTCCAGTGCAAGCATCACATTGACACTGGCATGTGAGGTCATGCCAGCAGCATAGAGGTCACCGTCCGCTGCTACATCGTCGATTCCGACGGCGAGCTTGGCGTGGTCGGAGAGGGTTTCGCGGATCTTCTTCTCAAGTGTTGATTCCATGATTAGACCTTGTCGTTGTGTACTGATTTTTTTCTTGTGCTGAGCGGGAAGCCCGCTCGAAGTCGAGGATGCTGACGCTAACCACCCGGAAAAGTGGCAGCACTGAGCCTAGGAAGCAGAGCGCGCAACGCTGCACTCCAACAGTCCCAATTATGCCCACCATCGCAGTCTGGAAGCTTTTTACCGATCTGATTGACGAATTTGTTATGGCATTGGGATAAAACCGCTCCGAAATCCGTGGCGCTCTGGAAGAGCTGCCCTTCCAGTTGTTTCGGATCGTCCAGATCAGTTCCCGGTGTGCCCTCACCCGCGTAGAGGGTGATCTTGGTTCCGCTCAGCGCTTGGCACTGTTTCATCGGGTCATGAGCATCCCACTGAGCCTCGGAGGTGGTCTTACCGTCGCCGAAGATGGCGTTTTCGTTGCCGGTCAAATCTTTCGATTCGGCTTGGATCAGGCTACGGATCTCAGGCAGCCCGAGATCTAGCGGTCCGGACAGGCTGGCAGCCGCCGAAAAGAGTTCTGGGCGATCTGCGGCGTAGTGAATCGCTCCGTAGCCGCCGGCCGAGGCTCCCACCACGGTGCGGCCCGATCGATGTGCCACTGTCTTGAGGTGACCGTCGACCCAAGGGATCAATTGGTCCAGATGGTAGCTCTGCCATTTCTGCGTGGGCTTCGCCGCATCACTCCAATCGCTGTACCAGCCGGCCTTTCCATCGTCTGGCATCACGGCGATTTCTTGACGGTCTCCCATGATGGATTCGATATGCCCCTTTTCTGACCAGTCCTGGTAGGAACTATCGGGGCTGGTCCCCGGGAAGAGGTAAAGCACAGGATAACTCTGGTTCGTGTTGTAGTTGACCGGCAGGGTCACCCTGAAACCGTTGCCCTGTGAGGTGACCTGATTGTCCACAGAGTCTGTGGAGATCTGCAGGTCGAAGGTCCGCTGGCCCACCTTCTGGGCTCCCAGCACTTTGATGCCATTGGTTTGGGCGTGGAAATCCGAGGAGGTGAGGAAAGGCACATTGGCCAGATCTTGATCTATGGTGTTGTCCGAGGTGCCGGTGCAAGCGGAGAGGCAGAGCAGGATGCAGCTAAGCCCGGTGCCAGCGATGAGCATCGCTCGGCGGGATCGGGGCTTCAGACTCATCTAGTAGTTCCCACACTGCTATGCGAGACTGCATGGTGCGCGCTGAGCTCGACAGAGTAGACCTTGAGTAAGGCTTCTCGCTGTGCCTGGACGGTGTTAGATCGCAGGGCGAACTGAGCTTTCTTTACCGCGTCAGCCCGGTAGAAGGGATCGCGAAGAGCGTCCCAGAGCGACACCAGCTCGGCCGAAGTCTTGACTTTCAAGGGCAGATCTATGCCTTCAAAGGCCGGGATGTCTCTGACCACGGTCGCCAGATGCAGAGCGCTCGCTTCCAGAACGGCGAGCGGGAAGCCCTCCCACGCCGCGGTGTGCAGATAGATGTCTTGGCAGTTGAAAGTCCGGAAGACCTCGGCGCGTGGCAGCCAGCCAGTGACCTTGACTCCTGCTTCTTCCAGGTGATGTGCCAAGGTCTCATCCCCACCGCCGACCCAAGTGGCTTCGACGTGATAACCAGCTTTGCGCAAACCGCGGAGCGCCGAGATGAAGAATTCGGGATCCTTCTGTGCACCCAACCGGCCAGCGCCAACCACCCTCAGCACCTCGGTGCGAACTGAAACCGAATCCTCTTCACTGCCGCTCAACTCGACTTTTGGCGCCAGATTCGGTAGATAGCTCGCCCGACAGGAGAGCGGCCAGCGCTCAGCAAGGGCGACTTCTCGAGGAGAGCAGCCAGCGATCAGAGTGGTATTGCGTGATAAAACCGCTTCGATGCCGCGCAGCGCAAAGCGGATGGCAGCGCTCAGATCGAGCCGCTCAAAGGCATAGCAATGCGGAGTATGGACTTGCTCCAGCTTCCGGCTTTTCAACGCGGCGAGGCGCGCGTAAAAACCGGCAAAGGATGAGTGTGAATGGACGACGTCGGGCCGCAGGCGCTTGAGCTGCGAACGCACCTCGCGAATGCGTTGAAAATGTCCGGCGGGGAGCTCAACGACCGATTCGAAGAGCTCTCGCCATTGCTCACCCAGGGCTTTGGTTTCCGGCCTTGAGACGAAGAGCAGGTGGTGTTCCAGTTCGGGAGTGTGGCGCACGTAATCGAAGAGCGCTGAGGAGACCCCGCCCCCCATGGCCTCTGTGACATGCAGAATACGACGGGTCTTGCCTTTAGACAGCACCATCGCCCCTGACGACCGCGGACACGGTCTTCGTCAGGATTTTCAGGTCTTGGCCGAGGCTCCAGTTCTGGGCATAATAGCGATCCAGAATAATGGCTTCTTCCCAGCTGAGCCTGGAACGGCCGCTGATCTGCCACATCCCGGTCATCCCGGGCAGTACGCCGAGGCGCTGCTTTGCCGCCTGATCGTAAAGCGCGACTTCGGCGGGACGCTGAGGCCGCGGCCCCACCAGGGACATCGAGCCACCGAAAACGTTGAAGAGCTGGGGCAACTCATCGAGGGAGTAGCGGCGCATGACGCCGCCGATCCGGGTGATCCGAGGATCCGAATCGACCTTGAAGAGCGGCTTGTCTGAACTGCCCTGGGCTTTGAGCAAAGCCTGGAGCTGAGCGTCTGCACCGACCACCATGGAACGGAACTTCAAGATATTGAAGGGACGCTCGTCAATGCCGATGCGCTCCTGCTTGTAGAACACCGGTCCGGGGCTGCTGAGTTTCACCAGCAGGGTGAGCACGGCGAAGAGCGGGGAGAAGATCAGGATGAGCAGTCCGGAACCGACGACGTCCATGATTCGCTTGCCGAGGCGGGTGCCCAGGTGCTGATAAGGCGCATCGATTTCGATGACGGTCTTGGTACCTTCGGTGCGGGTTCGCATCCGGCTCGCGCTCATTGGCTGGCCTGAGTAGACCATCCGGATGGCAACGTGCATCTTCCGCATTTCCCAGCTCAGCCGGTCCACCAGGTCTTGATCGATATGCAGTCCGACGGGCAGTTCTACCGCGGTGGCCTTGGTGAAGCTGATGTAGTTGGTCAGTTTCTTCACCAGCTCATCGGGATTCGAACGCAGTTCCTCGGTCAAGACGAAGGGGTGGATCTCGCGGTGCGAATCCGAGACGGTCTTTCCCGGGTGCTTGGCGTCGACCACAGAGATCACGTGATTCGCCTGGAAGCCTTTGAGTACCAAGCGACCCACGATATCCAGGGCGGTGATTACCAGCACGGTGAGCATCGCACGGTGCAGCACGATCTCACGGTTCACCAGGAGATTGATGAGATTGGCGCCGGCGAGCACCAGGCTGCAGGCCCAGACAGAAAGCAGCGGCCGCAGCAAGCTGACCCGTTCCTTGGAGAAGCCCTTGAGCAGGTTCAATGCCAGCAGCCATACTGCGGCTGCGGCTGCGGTGAGCCAGAACTGCTGGGCGTCGGTGAAAGGCCAGAAAAGTGAACCGAGAATGACTCCCACCACGATCGCCAAGTCGAGTACAACCAGAAGCTCGACGAACCTTGCCGAGCTATGGGTGCGGACCCTGGGTGTGTAAGGCGAAGAGTCGATGACGGGAACGGCAGCTTCAGAGCTCTGAATGCTCGGTTCTTGAGTCAACGAACGATGTGGACGATGCTTGGCCTTTCGGCGCTGATCAATCTGAGTCATGATGCATCGTGCCGTTCGGACATGTAGTGCCGTTCGGACATGGTGAAGTTCATTAGTAGTTCCCCCAATTGTTCCCCCAATATGCGACTGACCATACCGGCTCAGAGGCGAGTAGGCAAGGACGATCGAAGGTTTGTTGAATCTGGTTCATTTAACTAGTGCGGCAATTCCGCGGATCATGACGGAAAAAATTAAGATTTTCCGGAAGAATTTTTGTGGCGTCCTCTGGGTTGTCTCCTGGCTAGCGCTGCATGCTTTTCAGGAGCTGATGGAAATTACGACTCTGCTGAGGCAGCGCCTCGCAAGCAATCGTGGTTTGGAAGTCCCGAAAAGCCTTGGACAGGGTGATCTGAGCCTGGCAGTTGAGTAAGGTGGCGAAAAGAGCCGGGGTTCTGGAAGCCAGCACATAGACCGTCCGACCCTCATGCATCATGGTGGCGTCGATACCGCTGAAACTCTGCAGGAAGATCGATCCCAAGGACGCCAGCTGGGTCCAGCCCAGCGGTACCGTCCCGGTCCGCTGCGGCACCAAGGTGACGGTCGCCAGCAGCATCTGCTCAGAAGTGCTCTGGTCCTTCAGGTCGTACAGGGTCTTGGAGAAGTGTGCTCGGGTGCTCAGACCGGTCGCCGGGTCGGTGCAGGAAATCTGCTCCACGTCTTCGGCTTCGCTGACCCAACCTTCTACGAAAGCCTGAACGACATTGAGGTCGACGTGCTTCATCGAGGCTTTGAAGTAGCAGCGGAAATCGGTGAGGGCTTCAGTGACGCCTACCCCCTGTCGGCAGCGGGCTGCACCCAATGAACGCGCTGATTCTATAAGAGCAGGGTTTCGCCGCCCCAAGCTGGCAATGCACTCCACTTCGGGGGTCCACCAGTCCTGAGGGACTTTCCAATAAGAGCGGCTGCTGAGCGACCGCCATCGTCTGATCAGTCGTCGTGAGAGCATGCCGCTGGGCTTGTGTTCCCGGCGGTTGACGAATTCCATACTTAGATGTGCTCGCTACCGGGCGATCGTGACGGGAAAATCAGAAATTTTTTGGCCAAATGTCCAAGCTTCCTCAAGACCGTGTTCAGCCCTGCAATTTCCGGCCGCCGGGAAGTCGCCGTCGTTTGCCTGAGTGCTGATTGAGAGTCACAATAGAAGGTGCTCGCTTTTTAAGCGAGGAATCAGGACTGAGGATTATGGACACGGAAAGAGGGCATTTTGGTGAGCCTGAGCTTGCTGAAATCGTGGGTGACAGCGAACTCATAGTGCAAGTTCGCGCTGGGGATACCGGTGCGTTCGAAATATTGTTCAAGCGACACCAAGCCGTGGCGCTCGCCGTCGCCCGTAAAAACTCCGATAATTCCTCCGACGCCGAAGACGCTGTCTCGGAAGCCTTCTCTTCAGTTTTTCAGGCCTTGCGTGAAGGCAAAGGCCCGGATTCCTTCTTCAGAGGGTACCTGCTCACCGCAGTGACTCGCATTGCACGGCGCAGAAATATTGCGGCCGGGAAGATCTCCGCCACCGATGACGAACAGGTGCTGGATCGCCCGGTCCAAGCTCAGGACCCGGTGCTCGCCGAGTTCGAGAACGACGCCGTTTCCCAGGCCTTCAAAGCTCTGCCCGAACGCTGGCAGGCTGTGCTCTGGTACCTGGACATCGAGGGAATGAAGCCTGCGGCCGCAGCTCCGCTACTCGGCCTCTCTGCGAACGCGGTCTCCGCCCTGGCGATTCGTGCCCGGGATGGTTTGCGCAAGGAATACCTGCAGAATCACGTCCGCAAGACCCCCGAAGAAGATGCTTGCGCGCCGTACGCTGCTCGCCTGGGCGCATACGCTATGCACACCCTTCGGCGTTCCAGTCGCCAGGAGGTCAAGGAGCACCTTGATACCTGTAGCCGTTGTACCGCTGCTCTGCTTGATTTGAGCGATGTGGGCGCCGCGATGCGAGCTTGGGTATTGCCCGGTGTAGTGGGCTTCGGGATTGCCGAGTGGCTGGCCATTTTCCCGGCGGCCGGCGGTGGCAAGATCGCCCTGGCGTTGCTTCCGGCGAAGAATGCGTGGGACGGAGTGGTCGACCGGGTGCGAGATGCCGGCAATGCCGCAGTTGTTGTGGCGTGCGTCATTCTGGCTTCGGCGGCGGTTGCGACCGCCGCGGTGACCACACAGGGCTTCGGTGCTTGGGGGAAGTCCGATGCTGCTGAGGTGGCGGCCGCACCGCCCGCGGATGCCTCATCGAACAACTCGAATAACGGCTCGAATGGCGCACCGCCGGCTGCGGTAGCGCCCAAGCCCGCCCCGCACAAGTCTTCGCCAGCCGCCCCTCCGAACGTTCCGAACGGTGTGATCCCGCAAGAGGTGCCTTCGGATAATCCTGAGCTGCCCGCAGCGTCGAACCCGACGGGCATCACCCCGGTGGCTCCGCCGACGACGGCTCCTGCTACCTCTCGCCCGACGCCGTCTCCCACCAAGACGACCACGCCGACCAGCCCGCCAACGGCACCTCCCACGACGCCGACGAAACCCCCAACAACGCCACCGACGAAACCGCCCACCACTCCGCCAACAACGCCACCCACTACTCCACCGGTTGTGCCGGTGGTGACGGGTACCGCGACGGGCACCGGCTTGCCAGCTAGCCAGCTGATCAACCTGGAATTCGCCGTTTCAGGGGCTCAGCCCCTGCAGCCCGCTACTTTGACGCTCTCGCTCAACGGTGATGCCGTGATGCAATACGGCCTCTGGTTCCATAAGCCGGACGGCTGGGACTGTTCACTGGACGGATTAGTCGTGACCTGCACCTCGGAGCAACCGGTCCGGGACGATCTGACCTTCAGCGGTTTCATCGAGGTGCTGGGCGTTACCGGATCGGCGACCCTGCACTACGAATATGCCGCCCCGGATGTGACTACCTTCTCAGGGGACTACGTCATCCGCTGAAAAGGTTGAGCGCTCGAAGAGCTGACGCCTTACTGCTGCTGCGCTGCCGACCGCGCTCAGGCCGCCCCGCTGATCAGCTTCATCGGATGACCCCGCTCATCAAATTGAGCGCCCACTCCGGCCTGGATGAAACGAACGGTAGTCTCGATCCGATGTTCGGCCGCGGCCGGATCGCCGGTGCTGCGCGAGGCGCTCGCAGTGAGCGAACCATGAATCAGGTGCGCGAGATCGGCGACATCGCCCGAGGGCAAATAGCCCTGATCGACAGCGCGCTGCAGAATGTCCTGCAAGAGGCTGCTGAGTTCACCGACGTGCACCGAAAGCTTGGCGAAGGAATCCGCGGAGAGCACCGAACGCATCGCTGGTCCAGGTGGCAGATGGCGTTTTGAAAGGTCCTCGATCTGTGCTCGCACATAACAGGCGAGCTGGTCGACGGGATTATCGAGCCTGGCCAATTCACTCTTCAGATCGGAGAGGAAGCGCCCGGTCTCATCCAGTGCATAAGCCACCAGGAGCTGCTCAAGATCTGCGAAATAGTTGTAAATCGCCGTCCTGCCCACTCCGGCCCGGCGAGCCACATCGGTCATGGTGAGTCCGGGCAAGCCGTGACTGAAGAGCAACTCGCCGAAGGCATCCAGTACCTTGCGTTGGGTCAGCTCGCGCTGTTCTGCGTTACTGGAGGCGAGTATCCGAGGCATATAGACACTTTAGTCGATTTTGTCAGCAAATCCGTAGTGCGCTAAACATCCACTCGCAAACCCTGCGCAGCATCGGAGCTTTCGATGGCTTTCAGCACTCTTTGCACTTGCAGACCTTCGGCGAAGGACGGCGAGGGCGCGGTTCCGTTGCTGATGCTTTGCAGGAAATCTCGAATCTGATGGCTGAAGCTATGTTCCCAGCCGATCACATGCCCCGGAGGCCACCAGGCGCTGAGATAGGGATGGCTGGCCTCGGTCACTAGGATCCTCCTGAAGCCTTGCTCTTCCCGGGGTTCGGTGGCATCCAGGAACTCCAGTTCATTGAGCCGTTCCAGGTCAAAGCGCAAAGCGCCTTTCTCGCCATAGATCTCCAACTGCAACGCGTTCTTTCGGCCGGTAGCCATCCGGGTTGCCTCGACGCTCGCCACTGCCCCGGAGGAGAGCTCCAAGGTCGCCCAGATCGCATCGTCCACAGTGACCTTTTCCTGCCCTTCAGGCCCCGGGCGGGATGGTACGAAGGTTCTCATGCGAGCTGATGCGCTGCGCACTTCGTCGTTCGTCACGAACTGCAGCAGATCAACGGCATGGCTCGCGATATCGCCTAAGGCGCCGGAGCCAGCGGTTTCCTTCCGAAGCCGCCAGGACATCTCGGCACTCGGATCGCTCAGCCAATCCTGTAGATAGGCCACACGGACCTGGCGGATTTCTCCGACCCTGCCGGTTGCCACCAATTCCTTGGCCAGCACCAGGGCCGGGATCCGGCGATAGTTGAAGCCCAGCATTGAGCGAATGCCTCGTGCTTCAGCGGCTCTGGCCGCGGCTGCCATTTCTTCGGCTTCGGCGAGGGAATTAGCCAGCGGTTTTTCCAGCAGCACATGTTTTCCGGCGGCCAGGGCGGCAATCGCTATTTCTGCGTGTGTCCATCCCGGTGTGCAAATATCGACGATTTGAATATCGTCGCGCTCCAAGACCGTGCGCCAATCGGTGGCGCTCTGCTGCCAGCCGTAGCGCTCCGCGGCAGCCTGGGCTGCCGCTGCATCCCGGCCGACCAATAACTTCTGCTCGTAGCCCGGCACCTCGAAGGAGGCCGCTACGCTGCGCCAGGCCGCGGAGTGGGCCTTACCCATGAAGGCGTAGCCGATGATGGCCACTCCCAGATTGCTGTTCATCTTCGTTCCTCCTACTGCTCCGCCAGGGTCTGCGCGAATGGATCCCAGGCCTCGCTGAGCGCTTCGGTTTTCGGCGCAGTTGAACTCAGGCTCACGAACTCATTGCGTTCTACGGACTCGGCGATGGAAACCATGGCATCCACCACGTGATAGGCCTGCTCGCCGCTTGCCCGGTGGGGTACCTCGGCGCGGATGGATCGAGCCATATCGAGCACGCCCAGGCCTCTGCCCGCGGTGGTTCCCTTGCTCGGCACAGTGGTCCAGTCTTCGGAGCCGATGGCGCAGATCTTGAGGTCGCCGTCGAAGTTATTCGGATCCGGAAGGGCGATGGTTGCTTCGGTGCCGGTGATCTCCACGAAGCCCATCCGCGGCTTGGGGGAGTCGAAGCTGAAAATGCTCTGTGCCGTGCCGCCGTCGGTGAACTGCAGCAGGGCGCCGACCTGGGTGGGCACTTCCACCGGGAAGCTCTCTCCGGCTTTCGGGCCGGAGCCGATCACCCGATGCTGCTGTGCTTTGCCGCCCAGAGCGGCCACCCGCTCGATGGAACCGAAGCTCTGAATCAGAGCAGTGAGGTAATAAGGCCCCATATCGAAGAGAGGCCCGGCGCCCTGCTGGAAGAGGAATGCCGGGTTAGGGTGCCAGGATTCCGGTCCCGGGCTCTGGAAGAGCGTGAGTGCGCTGAGCGGCTGCCCGATATCCCCTCTTTCGATCATCCGGCGCGCGGTCTGCAGGCCGGCTCCGAGGAAGGTATCAGGGGCGCAGCCCAAGCGGCGATCAGCGGTCCGGGCGGCTTCGAGGAGCCCTAGGCCGCTTTCCCGGTCGAGCGAGAAGGGCTTTTCGCTCCAGACGTGCTTACCGGCGGCCAAGGCGGCGGTGGCGACTTCTACGTGCGCCGCAGGAATGGTCAGATTGACCACAATCTCGACGTCGGGATGATTCAGAGCCAGTTCCACTCCGCCGTGGTTCTCCACTTCGAATTCCGCAGCACGCTCTGCTGCGGCCGACTCGAAGAGATCCGCCACCACATGGACTTTGAGATCGGGGAAAGCCGTCAGATTACTCAGGTATTGTTTGCTGATGACGCCCGCGCCGATGATTGCTACGCCGACCGGCGTCATGAGTCCTTCCTCAGATAGCTCAGGCTCTGCGCCAGGCCGTCGAAGATATCGCCCCGGAAATCATCGAATTCCATCACCGCGTACTGGAGCGCAGGAACGGCCGCCAAAACCTCCGGAATATTCATCTTGCCCTGGCCCACGGGCAACTGGTCGAGGGGCTCAGTGGTCAACGGTCCATCCTTGAGGTGCACAAACTTCACCCGATCGCCGAGCCGTTGCAGCAGGGCGGCCGGATTCTTCCCGGAGATAGCTGCCCAGTAGGTATCCACTTCGAGGAGCACCTCATCGTTGAGCAGTCCGGCGAACAGTTCGAGGGCGGTGGTTCCTTCGAACTCAGTGCCCACTTCCCACCAGTGATTGTGGTAGCCGACGCTCAGCCCGTACTCGGCTGCGCGCGCTGCCGCACTGTTCAGCGCGGCAGCGGTCTGCTCGATATCAGCCCGGGATGTCCAGCGATCCTCCGGGATGAAGGGCTCGATCACGGTGCTCATCCCCAAGGTGCGAGCCGCCGAGAAGATCTCGTCCTGATCAGCGCTCAGCAGCGGAGCGTGGCCGGTGGGGGCGGTCAGCTGGTGAGCAGCCAGGGCTTCCGCGAGGGGGGCTGCCGAAGCGACGAAGTTAAAGGGCTCGATCGATCGAAAACCCAGGTCGGCGATCTTGGCGATGGTGCCGGCCAGGTCCTCCTCGAGTTCTCTCCGGACGGTGTACAGCTGGACGGACAACTGCTCTATGGGAAGTTGGAATGACTGGCTCAACGCTTGCTCCTCGGTGTTCAAAGGGGTTCTCCTCTTTGTCTCAACTTTAGTTTACTTTTGCTGAAAGTAAAACAAAAGTGAGGGCAAAACCATCATTAGTAGTGGCATCGCCAATATTTTCGTGCTATCACTGATTGCATGGCTCCGTTGCAACTCAGTCTCCCGGCAACCCCTTCTAATGCTGTTGGGAGCTTGACTCGAGCGGGCGAACTCTTTCAAGTGTTCCGCGATGGGCAGGCCCGGACCAGGGCGGAACTGGTGGAGATGACTGGCTTGTCGCGATCTACAGTTGCCGCGCGACTTGACGCCTTGACCGCGATTGGTCTGATCGGCTCTGCGGGTGAAGCCTCATCCTCTGGTGGTCGGCCCGCCTCGCGAATTGCTTTTCAGCCCAGTTCGCGGGTTATTCTGGCGGTAGATTTGGGGGCTACTCATATCTTGGTGGGGCTCACCGACCTCAGCGGCCAGCTCATCGACCAGTGCTGGACGACAGCGGATATCTCGCAGGGCCCCGAAGCGGTTCTGGACTTGGTGATTGAACAGGGCAATCAGCTGCTGAAAGATTCGGGTCGTGAAGCCACCGAACTTGCCGGGATCGGGATCGGGTTGCCCGCTCCGGTTGAGCACAGCACGGGCCGACCGGCGAATCCGCCGATTATGCCCGGCTGGGATGGTTTCGATGTCCCCGGGTATATCCAGCGCAGCTTTGCCGCTCAGGTTCTGGTGGACAATGACGTGAACATCATGGCTTTGGGCGAGCGTGCGGTCTTCTGGCCGGAAGCGAATGATCTGCTCTTCGTAAAAGTCGCCACCGGGATCGGTTCCGGCTTGATCTGTGGCGGCTTATTGCAGCGCGGGGCGGACGGCACCGCCGGGGATCTGGGCCATGTGCAAGTGCCTCGCGGTATGGGTGTCTTCTGCCGCTGTGGCAATGAAGGCTGCCTGGAGGCGATTGCCTCCGGCCCAGCGTTGGCTCGGGAGCTCTCTGCAGCAGGGCTGGCGGCGAGCGGCAGCGAAGGCGTGGTCAATCTGGTCAGGGCGGGCAATGTTCAGGCGATTCAGGCAATTCGCCAAGCAGGCAGGGATGTTGGCGACGTGTTGGCGACCTGCGTCAATCTGCTGAACCCGCGAGTGATCGTTATTGGCGGCGCGCTTTCACTGGCGGGGGAACACTTGCTCGCCGGTGTTCGAGAGGTGGTTTATAGCCGATCATTGCCGCTGGCCACCTCACGGCTGCAGATCGTTCAGTCGAGAGCAGGAGCGGAAGCCGGGGTCTTGGGGGCGAGCCGCATGGTCAGCGATCATGTCTTGTCCGCGGCTCGGATTGATGCCGAATTGATTGCTTAAGGCGATAAATCTACGCTTTTTGTCTCAAATAGCGTAGCCAGCGGATCTTTTGATTGACTAGCAACATAAGTTCCTCTATCTTTGATGAAACAGGGAGGGGTTCTGAATTCAGACCTCATCCTGTGAACACTTCGTTGCGGAGAGCTCTGTCCCCCAATCTGAGCTCTCCGCAACGATTTTAAGTTCTTCTTCAGATCGCGCAGCCATCCGGCCCGCAGGCCGCAGCGGAATTCTCACCGTTCATCAGCAGCGGTCGGCTCTCCGCCCAGGCCTCCTTGAGGGTCTGGCTGAACACCTCGGTGGCCTGAGCTCCGGAGATCCCGTATTTACGGTCGATGACAAAGAACGGCACCCCTTGGATGCCCAGGGAACGGGCTTCTGCAATGTCCTCGTCCACCTCGCCTTCGAACTCGCGTTCACGCAATACTTCGCGAGTTCTCTCGGAGTCCAGGCCGAGTTCGACGGCGACCGACACCAGGGTGTCAAGGTCGCCGATATCGCCGCCCTCTTCGAAGTGCAGTTTGAGCAGTCGCTCTTTGGCGGCGTCCTGCTGATCATGCAGCGCGGCGAAATGAATCAACTCGTGTCCGAGATGGCTATTCGCCACTCTCAGGGCGTCGAAGTCATAACGCAACCCCTCAGCAGCCGCCTGAGTCGTGACGTGCTGGAACATCTGGGCGACGCTTTCGGCTGGCATTCCCTTGCGCTGTGAGAGGTAGTCCAGCTCGGTACCTTCGTAGTGCTCCGGAATGCTGGGGTCCAGTTGGAAACTCTTCCAGGAGACCTCGACTTGATCGCGTTGCGGGAACTCAGCCAGAGCTGATTCGAAGCGGCGCTTTCCGATGTAGCACCAAGGGCAGGCGATATCCGACCAGATTTCAATTTTCACCTTGTGGACAACCTCGTACTGAGCCGGTACATTCCCGGTTGATCGCTCGGAGGCCGCAGTTGAAAACCACGTGGTGATGCCCCAACCAGATGGTGGTTGGGGCATCACCACGTTCAATGACCAATCCAGCTGACCCGGATCTCGGGCTGTCTGAGGCAATGACGGCGTCGGATGGTCAAGTTCTGGACGAACTGGCTAGGCCGCGCTTCGGGCCAGGCTCGGTTCGTTGGCTTCATGCAGGAACCGGGCATAGGCCGGGACGGTCAAGAAGGTCGGGAAAGCTTCACCCAGGGCGACTTCCTCGAAGATCTCGCGAGCGTCGTCAAAACGGTCGTCCTGGTGCCGGGGCAGCCGTTCGAACTCCTGATTAGTCAGTTCCCGCACCCATTCCTCGGTCACCACTTCGCCCTGATCGGTGATCGCCTCCGCATAGATCCATTGCCAGAGCTGGGAGCGGGAGATCTCGGCGGTGGCGGCGTCTTCCATCAGGTTATTGATCGCTGCCGCGCCATTTCCTCGCAACCAGGACTCGATGTAGCGGATGCCGACCTCGATATTGTTCCGGATGCCGGTCTCGGTGATGTTGCCCTGGGTGCTGGAGATGTTCAGTAGCGCCTTGTCATCCGGGGTGACGTCTGCACGTTGCTTGTCCAATTGGTTCGGGCGTTCGCCGAGCACTCGATCAAAAACCTCCAGGGCCACCGGGACCAGATCGGGGTGGGCAACCCAGGAACCGTCAAAGCCGTCTTCGGCTTCCCGGGTTTTATCCGCGCGCACCTTCTCCAGCGCGATGGCATTGGCCTCAGGATCTCGTCGACTGGGGATGAAGGCGGCCATGCCGCCGATTGCCATCGCCCCACGGCGGTGGCAGGCCCGGACCAACTGCTCCGTATAGGCCCGCATGAAGGGGGCCGTCATGGTGATCTGGTTTCGATCCGGCAGCACGAAACGCGGCCCCCGGGTACGGAAGTTCTTGATCACCGAGAACAGGTAGTCCCAGCGGCCGGCGTTCAGCCCGGAGGCGTGATCCCGCAGTTCGTAGAGGATTTCCTCCATTTCGAAGGCCGCGGTGATGGTTTCGATCAGTACGGTGGCCCGGATGGTGCCCTGCGGGATGCCCAGTAGATCCTGAGCCAGGATAAACAAATCATTCCAGAGCCTGGCTTCCAGGTGGTTCTCGATCTTCGGCAGGTAGAAATACGGGCCTTTGCCTTGATCGATGAGTCGCTGCGCATTGTGGAAGAAGTACAGGCCGAAATCCACCACACCGCCCGCGAGGGGCTGATTGTCGACCAGCAAGTGCTTCTCCGGCAGGTGCCAGCCGCGAGGGCGCACCACGATGGTGGGGGTGCTCTCACCCAGTGTGTACTCCTTGCCCTCCGGGGAAGTGAAGTCGATGCGGCGTTCCAGGGCATCGATCAGGTTGAGCTGGCCCTGGATCACGTTCTGCCAGCTGGGGGTGGAGGAGTCCTCCATATCCGCCAGCCAGACCTTGGCTCCCGAATTGAGCGCGTTGATGGTCATCTTGCGGTCCACCGGTCCGGTGATCTCGACCCGGCGGTCCTCCAAGCCGGGAGCCGGGGGAGCCACCCGCCAGTTGGGATCTTCACGAATCTCTGAGGTTTCCCGTAGGAAGCGCGGGTCGACGCCGTTGCCGATCTGCTGCCGTCGGTCTTGCCGTGCCTTGAGCAGTTCTTGACGGCGGCCGTAACTGGCCCGGTGCAGGGCGGAGATGAAGGCCAAGGCCTCGGGGGTGAGAATCTCCTCCTGCCGGTCGATCGGTGGAGCAGTAATGGTGATCTCTTGGGAAGTCATAATGTGTCCTTTGTGCGTACAGTCTGCCGAGGGTCAATATCGATGGGGGAGGCAGTCTCGCCCGCTTCGCGCCACCTGTTCGTTTGCTGCATTGGGAATGCCACGGAATAAGGCGTAGCGGTAGGGTTCCCTGAGGCGAGCGGAGCGAGTTTCGAGGGTGCCGCCTGAGCCGCGCCCGAGCCTACCCTGACTGCCTCCCCCTTTGTATGGCGGAAGCAGCCGGGGCGTGACTCGGAATACCACGGAATAAGGCGTGGGCGGCAGGGTTCCCTGAGCTGAGCTGAGCGAAGCTGAAGGGGACCGCCCGCGCCATTAATGGAATTGCTGAGCTTCGGTTGAACCGGCCAGGGCGAGGGTGCTGCCGCTGGGGTTCAGCGCGGTGGCGACCAGGTCGAAGTAGCCGGTGCCGACTTCGCGCTGGTGCTTGGTTGCAGTGTAGCCGCGGTCTTCGGAACCGAACTCCTTCTCCTGCAACTCGACGTAGGCGCTCATTCCCTTGCGGGCGTAGCCGTGTGCCAGATCGAACATCGAGTAGTTGAGGGCGTGGAAACCGGCCAGGGTGATGAACTGGAACTTGAAGCCCATCGCACCGAGTTCGCGCTGGAACTTGGCGATCGTGGCGTCGTCCAGGTGCTTCTTCCAGTTGAACGACGGCGAGCAGTTGTAGGCCAGCATCTGGTCCGGGAACTCACTGCGCACGGCCTCCGAGAACTTCTTCGCCAACTCCAGATCAGGGGTGCCGGTCTCCATCCAGATCAGATCCGCGTACGGCGCGTAGGCCTTGGCCCGGGCGATGCAGGGCTCAATGCCGTTGCGTACCTTGTAAAAACCTTCCGGGGTGCGCTCGCCGGTGGTGAACTCCTGATCGCGCTCATCGACGTCGGAGGTGATCAGCGTGGCTGCTTCGGCATCCGTGCGGGCGATGATCACCGAGGGGACCCCCGCAACATCGGCGGCGAGCCGAGCGGCGTTGAGCGTGCGAATGTGCTGCTGGGTGGGAATCAGCACCTTGCCGCCGAGGTGTCCGCACTTCTTCTCCGAGGCCAGTTGGTCCTCCCAGTGCACGCCGGAGGCGCCAGCCTGGATCATCGACTTCATCAGCTCGTAGGCGTTGAGCGGTCCGCCGAAGCCGGCTTCGGCGTCGGCGACGATCGGCACCAGCCAGTCCTCGACGGACTGCTTGCCTTCGGAGAATTCGATCTGATCGGCGCGCAGCAGCGCGTTATTGATCCGGCGGACTACTGTGGGTACCGAGTTGACCGGGTAGAGCGACTGGTCCGGGTAGGTGTTGCCCGAGGTGTTCGCATCGGCGGCCACCTGCCAGCCTGAGAGGTAGATGGCCTTCAGCCCGGCTTTGACCTGCTGCACGGCCTGGTTCCCGGTCAGTGCGCCCAGGGTGTTGGTGTACTCCTCCGGGCCGGCGTTACGCAATTGATCCCAGAGCTTCTCCGAGCCGCGGCGGGCCAGCGTGGCCTCTTCCTGGACCCGTCCGGAGAGCTTGACGACGTCGGCTGCCGAGTAATCCCGCTGCACGCCATCCCAGCGGGGATTGGCAGCCCATTCCAATTCGAGTTGGTTGGCCAGCTCCAGCGTCTCTGCTGATTTCTGAGTGTTCTCCGACATGTCCTGCTCCTTGAGTATTAACCCGGCAAAAGCTAAAGCCGGGAGGAACTTCTTCGTAAAACCCACTTTTCTCGCTTTTCAAGGACCTTTCTAGAAAAAAATCTGGAAAGATTTGCATTTCTTGACGTAGAGTCAAGAAATGACGAGTTCAAGCTGGCAAAAGCCGGATCAGAGCGCGGTGCAGTCGGAATCGGAGGACAAGATCGACCTGATCAGCCTCGGTCGCAGGGTCCGACACCTGCGAAAAGGCGCCCAACTGACCCTCGACGATCTGGCGGAAAAGATCAATTCCTCGCCGTCCGCCGTGAGCCTGATTGAAAACGGCAAACGGGAACCCAAGCTAGGGCTGCTACAGGCAATGGCCAAAGCCTTGGGCGTGAGCATCGAGCAGCTGTTGGGAGCCGAGCCGCCGAGCCGCAGAGCGGCCCTGGAGATTGAGCTGGAACGAGCGCAGCGCAGCGCGCTGTATGAGTCTCTCGGCTTGCCCAGGGTGCGGGTCTCGTCTCGTTTGTCGATGGACGCCCTGGAGGCTTTGGTGGGTTTGCAGGCCGAGCTGGAACGGCGGCTCAATGAGCAGATCGCCACCCCGGAGGAAGCCCGGCGGGCGAATACCGCGCTGCGCTTGCAGATGCGGGAGCGGAACAACTACTTCGCGGAGTACGAAGCCGAAGCGGCCAAAGTGCTCGCCGGCGTCGGCTACACCGGCGGACCGCTCTCTCAGCATGTGATCGCCGATATCGCCAGCCACCTCGGCTTCACCCTGCACCACGTCAGCGATCTGCCGCATTCCACTCGTTCGGTGACCGACTTGAAGAATCGGCGGATCTACCTGACCCAGTCCGGGCGCAGCGAGCATGATCCTCGGTCTGTGCTGCTGCAAGCCCTGGGGCACTATGTGCTGGATCATCACCCGCCCACCAACTACGGTGAATTCCTCTCTCAGCGGGTGGCAACGAATTACTTCGCCGCAGCGCTCTTGCTGCCGCAGAAGCAGACCGTGGAGTTCCTGCAGCGCGCCAAGGCGGCCAAGGAAATCGCCGTCGAGGACCTTCGTGACGCTTTCGCCGTCTCTTATGAGACCGCTGCTCATCGCTTCACCAACCTGGCCACCGAGCATCTGGGCATCCTGACGCACTTCCAGAAAGTGCACGAGAGCGGGATCGTCTACAAGGCCTATGAGAACGACGGCGTGACCTTCCCAACCGATCACACCGGAGCGATCGAGGGTCAGCCGATCTGCAAGTACTGGACCTCGCGAGAGGTCTTCGACGTGAGCGATAAGTTCAGCGCCTATAACCAGTACACCGATACTCCTGCGGGCACCTATTGGTGCACCGCCCGGACCGAGCGTTCCAGCGGGGGAGAGTTCTCACTGAGCATCGGGGTTCCTTACGCGCACGTGAAGTGGTTCCGGGGCCGGGACACCCAGGAGCGCTCGAAATCGCGTTGCCCCGATGAGACCTGTTGCAAGCGGCCACCCGCCGAACTGGCGAGTGCTTGGAGCGGCAATGCCTGGCCGAGCGCAAGGGCACACTCCCACTTACTGGCCGCTATGCCACCGGGGGTTTTCCCGGGCGTCGACGAGACCGAGGTCTACAGCTTCCTGGCCGCTCACGCTGCTGAGGACGGAGTGGTCCCCTGATCAGAAGACGAAGACCTCCTGGACTCCTGCGCAGCTCGCAGGAGTCCAGGAGGTCTTCGTCGCAAGGGCCTAGATGAAGGCGCTGATGCCGGTGATGTTCTTGCCGACGATCAGGGTGTTCATCTCACGTGAACCTTCGAAGGAGTAGATCGCCTCGGCGTNTCAGGGTGTTCATCTCACGTGAACCTTCGAAGGAGTAGATCGCCTCGGCGTCGGAGAACAGCTTGGCGATCTCGTACTCCAGCACAATGCCGTTCCCGCCGAAGAGCTCGCGGCCGAAGGCCACGGTTTCGCGCATCTTCGAGGTGCAGTAAGCCTTCGCCAGTGCGGCCTGTTCAGGGGTGTCGCGGAGTTCCTCGCTCAACTGGGCCAAGCGGGTTACCATGCCGAACATCGCGGAGATATTGCCCAGCATTTTGACCAGCAGGTCCTGAATCATTTGGAAAGAAGCGATCGGCTTACCGAACTGAACCCGGGTGGTCGCGTAGTCGCGGGCCAGTTCATAGGCCCGAATGGAGACGCCCAACGCCTGCCAGGCGACGCCGCCGCGAGTAGCGCGCAGCACCTCTGCGGTATCTCGGAAGCTATTGATGTTCTGCAGGCGATTCGCCTCCGGAACCCGGACCTTTTCGAAGGTCAGATCGGCGTTCTGCACGGTGCGCAGCGCGATCTTGCCTTCGATCTTGGCGGAGCTGAATCCCGGGGTGCCCTTTTCCACCACGAAGCCCTTGACCTGATCATCGGCCTCATCGCGGGCCCAGACGACCACCAGATCAGCGAAAGTACCATTGCCGATCCAGCGCTTGGCGCCATTGAGAACCCACTCATCGCCTTCTCGGCGGGCCGTGGTGCGCATTCCGCCGGAGACGTCGGAACCACCTTCAGGCTCGGTGAGCGCGAAGGCGCCGATCTTCTTCCAGGCGATCATATCGGGCAGCCAGCGCTGGCGCTGCTCCTCATTGCCGCCACCGTAGATGGAACCCATCGCCAACCCGGTGTGCACGCCGGAGAAGACCGCGAGCGAGGGATCCATTCGGTTCAACTCGATGCCCAGGAAGCCAGTCATCATGGCGC
Organism: Psychromicrobium ferritrahens; assembly: GCF_043789415.1. Taxonomy (NCBI): domain Bacteria; kingdom Bacillati; phylum Actinomycetota; class Actinomycetes; order Micrococcales; family Micrococcaceae; genus Psychromicrobium; species Psychromicrobium ferritrahens. Next base: position 2,066,271 of record NZ_JBDLLW010000001.1, read on the forward strand.
TGCGTTTCCGCCCGGAGGAGGCGAAGCCCGGGAACTGGCCATCTGCCAGGTTCAGGCCCTTCGCCTCGGCCAAGGCGGCGAATTTCTCGATCACCTCGAAGGGGAACTCCGTCTTATCCCAAGCTTCTTTGGCGAGGGGTTTAATCTCCTCGGTGAGGTATTCGCGGATCTCGGCGAGCTCGGTGCGTTCCTCATCGGTGAGCAATTCTTCGAAGCCGAAGTAGTCGGGATTGCTGTTTGCTGGCTTTGCCATCTTTTTCACACTTTCTTGGATCGTTAAAATTTAGTTATTGACAGCTTGATTGACCGCTAGCTGTCTGCGATCACGTGCCTCGGCGAGTCGCCGGTAGGCTTCGGGGCCGGCACCGTAGGTGCTTTCGACGTCGGTGATCAGGCGTTCCACATCGGCCTCGGTCACTCCGGAGTCGTCGTCGGTGAGATTGCCGCCCAGGTGCGCGAACATATGCCGGATCCCGCCGGGGCCGCCACCCAGGTGATAGCTTTCGAAGGGTCCGATGGTCGCCCAACGAGCACCGAGTGAGGCTTTCATCGCGGTGTCCAGCTCTTCGACCGAGACCACCCCTTGCAGCACTAGGCTGAAGGCCTCTTTGAGCACCACAGCTTGCAGTCGATTGGCCACGAAACCCTGGATCTCCTTGTGCTCACGAACCGGGATTTTGCCCAGCTCACGATAGAACTCAATAGCACTCAGAGTGGAGCTTTCTACGGTGCGCTCGCCGGGTACGATTTCGACCAGCGGCATCAGCTGCGGAGGATTGAAGGGGTGAGCGATCAACATTCTGGCGGCGGCCGCGTCGTCGAGTTTTTCGGCGATCAGGGTGGCCACGATGCCCGAGCTCGATGAGGTCAGCAAGGCATGAGCCGGAGCGGCGGAGGCGATCTCGACGAACAGCTGCTGCTTGAACTCCAGGCGTTCCGGACCGTTCTCCTGCACCAGATCGGCTTCCGCGACGGCTTCCTCCAAGCTGTTGGAGACCGTGACCCGGGCGAGCAGCTCTTCGGCTGTGCTGCCCAAGGTTTTGGCGAGCTCCGGCATCGAGTCACGAACCACCTCGGCCACGTCCGGGCGTGGATCGCTCACCGTGACGCTGAGACCCGCCTTGGCGAACAAAGCCATCCAGGAAAGCCCGATCGTGCCGGCTCCTACGACGGCGACTCGACGGATGCTGTCGCTGTTCATTTCCTTGCTCCTTCGGTTGCCTTGGCTTCGGCGAGGTAGTCGTAGACAGGTACCGACTGGGCCAGGGTCAGATCCGTATTGATATGACTCGCGGAGACGATCTCCAACACCGGGAGATCGGCCAGCGGCGCCAGCACGTGCTGGAACAGTTGCAGACGAGCTGGCCCGGTATAGGCCTCTTTCACCGTGATGTCGCTGATCTCGGTGCGTACCAACTTGGCTGAGAGCTGCTGGCCGTCCAGATCGGTGACAATTTTGAGCATGAAGGTCGGTGCCGTGATCTGGGCCTTCGCCTCTTCGAAGTCCAGAGGATAGAACTTGTACCCCATGGTGGCGGTCGCGACGCGCACCGAACCGTAGTCCAGGGTACCCAGCAGAGCGCCGTTATCCACGGTCAGTGCGGGCTGGCCCATCACCTTGGGATAGGCGCTGATCTCACGGCCCGCCGCCGTCGCGGCGAAGTTATCCAGGTACATGGCGTGCAGGTATTCACCCTTTTCGCCGTCATAGGAAACCTGGATCGCCTGCCCGGCTTCGACATAGGGTCCGTAGGCGGTGGAGTCACCCATTTTCATCACTTCAAAGCGGACCAGCGGTTCATCGATTTCCAGCGGCTCCGGAACTATGGCCCGCAGGGCCTCAGCATCCGTGCGATAGACGATGTTCAGATACTCACGGTTGGTGAACCGAGAGCCGACCGCTGGGTAGGCTGGGCTGCTCAGCGGGGTGGTGATGCTGCGACGGATATCTTCGATTTTCATGATTACTCTTACTTTCCGCTCCATTGGGGTGCCCGACGTTCAGTGAAGGCTTTGATGCCCTCTGCGACGTCGGAGGACTTCATCAGTTTGTGGATTTCCGCGGCCTGCGCCGTGAAGGCCTCAGGCTCTGAGGCCGCATCAGCAATTCTGGTCACCGCTTTGACCGCGGCCAGGGCAAGCGGGGCGTTCTGCGTCAACACTGATGCCAGTTCCAGGGCCTCGGCCAGGGCCTGCCCATTCGCGCTGACCCGGTTGGCCAGTCCTAGTTCCTGGGCCCGGGCAGCATCGATACTGGAACCGGTCAGCAGCATCTCCATCGCCAGATGATGAGGAATCCGCTTGGGCAAGCGGATCACGCCCCCGCCGCCAGCGATCAAGCCGCGGGTCACTTCGGGCAGGCCCAGGGTGGCGCCTTCGGCCGCGACGATCAGATCGCAATTCAAGGCCAGTTCCAAGCCGCCACCGAGCGCGTAGCCTTCAATGGCCGCGATCAGTGGTTTGCTGGATTCGGCTTCGACGAAGCCCGCGAAGCCCTTTCCGGCTACGCTGACGTTTTCTCCCGCCGCCGCGGCCCGGAGGTCCATCCCGGCGCAGAAGGTGCCCTCGGCTCCGGTTAGTACGCCGACCCGCAGCTCGCTGTCGCTTTCCAGCTGATCGAGTGCTGCGGCCAGGCCCAGGGCTACCTCAGCATTGATTGCATTTCGTGCTTTGGGCCGATTGATGGTGATGACCAAGGCATTGCCGACGATTTCGGTGAGTACCGCTGCTGCTCTCGGCTCCAGATTTTCTGCTGAATTGCTCATGCTAGGCTGCCTGCCATTTCTGTGTTCTGATCGGCTGATGATTTCGTTGCCAGTTCGGCGAGCACTTCTTCGGTATCGGCGCCGGGTAGCGGGGCGTGCCTGCGAATCGAGGGCGGCGTCGCGGAGAACTGCATGGGTACCCCGATCATCCGGATTTTCCCTTCGCTCGGATGCTCTGCGACGTCGAGCAGATGGCCGTCCCGGACGTAATCATCGTCCATCGCCTCATCGAGCCGCAGCACCGGTCCGAAGGGAATGCTCTTGCTGAGGCAGATCTCTGCCCACTCCTCGGTGGTGCGCAAGGGGATGACATCGTCCAGCAGCGCCGAGAGTTCGTTGCCGTCGGCGCGGACGTCGATGAACTCGTTGTTCACCCGGGGGTCTTCGGCGAGATCGGGGCGGCCCGCCGCGACGAACAGATCCCGGAAGTTCTGCGGTCCGTAGGGGATCACCATCACCAAGCCACCGTCTTTCGTGGGCCGGGCATAGTGGCCCTTCATCAGCGAGTTCGGGAAGCCCGTCTGGCTCTTTGCCGGCACAAAGGCTTGTCCCTGCAAATGCTCGACCAGGTTGAAGGCGAGCATGGTGTCCGTCATCGGGACCTCGACTTTTTGGCCCTGTCCGGTTTTCTGCTGATGGACCAGAGCGGCCATGGCACTGTAGACCATGGTGAGCGCGGAGACCTTATCGGCCAAGATAGTGGGCAGCACGGCTGGCTTCTGGATATCCGCGGCACGCTGTGCGATGTCCAGCAGGCCGGAGGCCGCCTGGACGGTTTCATCGTAGGCGGCTAAGCCTGCGCGGTCGGAATCCGGTCGGAAGCCCTGGGCGTGTACGTAGATCAGCTGCGGGAACTTTGCGCTCAGAGTCTCGTAATCCATCCCCAGGCGGCGCAGCGCGTCAATGCGCATATTGGAGATCAGGATGTCGGCCGAGCCGATCAGTTTCATGGCCGCGGCGTGGCCCTCTTCAGACTTGAGATTCAGGGCGACGCTGCGCTTATTCCGGTTGACGTTGAGGTGCAGGGCGGACATGCCCGGGGTGTTTGCGAAGAGGCCGGCGCGAATGGTGTCGTTGGGGGATTCGATCTTGATCACGTCTGCGCCGAGGTCACCGAGGACCTGAGCTGCATAAGGCCCCATCACCACGGTTGCCATATCGATGACCCGAATGCCAGCGAGCGGGCCGTTATTGGTGCTGGAAAGTGTGGCGAGATTCTGCTCTGTCATTGCTGCGTTCCTTACAGTTAGCTGCATCGAATAAGTGATTCGAAGATGATGAGTCGTAAGTCAGTGGCTCGTTTTCAACACTAGTTCGCTGAGGCAACCAATATCCAGCTAGTTCTGACACCAATGGGCGGATGCTTTTGTGACCACAGCGGTCACAATCAAAATCCCTGGATTTCCGGGGAATTCAGCGGTTCTATTCGGGTTCAGAGCGGAAAAAGTCGCGCAGCAAAGCAATCAGTTCGTGAAGGTCGGCGTGTTCTTCCGCACGGTCAGTGCGCCAGATGATCCCGGTGGCAAGCTCCGGGTTGAAATCGTCGAACGGCAGGGCGACGACCTCAGCGCCGTTCACTGAGGTGCTCGAAAGGTCTTGATCCAGCAGTGTCAGCGAGAAAGCGTCTCCATTGGAGACCACTTCAGCCGGGCTGGCAAAATCTCCTGTGCTGAGAGTGGCTCGCTTATGCACTCCGGCGGCGGACATCCGCACTTCGAGCTGATCATAATAGGTCGGCTGGGTACCTTTTGCGGTCCTGATATAGGTGAAATCGGCCAATTCTGTCAATGACACTGATTCACGGCCGACGAACTGGTGCGCGGGCAACACTGCTCCGAGCTTCTCCCGAAAGACTTCCTGGGCTGTTACCCCTGGTAATTGGGCGGGTAAATGCACCAGTGCGAAAGCAAGTTTGCGCTGGTGCACCGCGGTGAGCAGCTCGCGGCTGCCAGCCGGCCAACGAATGAGTTGGTAGCGCTCAGCCAATTGCGCGCTGAACTCGATCAATTTTCCGCGCAGCAAGGGGTGCAGCCAGGGGGCCAAACCTATCGAGTAGCTGAGTCTTTCAGGTGCTGACGCCTTGCTCAGCTTCAGCGGGATGTCATCGAAATCGCGAAGCACTTCCTGGGCGAGCGGCAGCAAGGCGCTGCCGCTCGAACTCAGGCTGACACTGCGAGAATCCCGATCGAAAAGCACGGTGCCGAGTTCACGCTCTAGATCGCGTATCCGCTGGCTGAGCGGGGAGGTCGCCATGTGCAGGTCACGGGCGGCTCGGGAGAAACTCAGGTGTTCCGCAACCGCTACAAAATATCGCAAGTGAAAGATCTCCATCACCGCACAGCGTATCGCCCCTTGCTGTGCCTGCGCGCTCGTGAAGTTCTCCGGCGGTCGTGCAAAAACCTGCCCACAATGCAGGAGGGGTGCAAGCCTTCAGGCCTGCACCCCTCCTTAGCTCACTCGACTACCACTTAGGCCAAGCTTTGACCTGTAGCTGCGCGGAAGCGCTCTTTCCGCTCGCATCGGTGAGTTTCAGGGTGTGCTTACCCACGCTCAGCGACTTCGGCAACTTGACCAAGATGATCGCATTGCCTCGCGAATCAGCTTTACCGGAAGCCAGCGTCGCACCGTTCTCAGCGGTCACCTTGATCACCGAATGAGGCGAGAATTTCTGCCCGATCGCGATGGTGAAGGTGTTCTGCAAGACCGTCTGGGGAGCCAGATAGGCGCTTGCGGCCACCGGGTTGCTCGCCTTGATTGGAACGATCTCGGCCTTCTTGCCGCCGTCCCCGGTAGCGCTCAAATCACCGGTTGCATTGTGGAAGTGCAGGAACAGCGCCTTGGCGGTGGTGTTCCCCGGCGCCCGGTGGGCGTTGAGTCCGTTATCAGCGCGATCGAAGAACAGCGTGCTCGCGCTGCCGTCTTCGAACCAAAGTGCCGGGTTCACCGGATCGTACTTCACCGGAGCGGTCTGATCGACCGGTACCAGATCGCCGTCCTTCTCCTTGTAAATGGAGTAGGTGGTGACTGTGTAGGTGAAAGGAGCCGACTTGGAGCCATCGATGCCCAGCAGCGAAGCGGGAACCGAAAGCTTCATCACATTGCTGTCCATGGTGTTGGAATCCACGGATCCGTCAACGCCATTGAGCGGCAGGTTCCCGAGTACCTGAGTCGAACCATTCGGCAGGTACTTCGAGATGATCACCAAGGGCAGGTCAAGACCTGTCGCAGTGCCGGTGCGCAACTGGAAGTCATTGACGCCGTCATTATTGGTATCGATATCGACGTAGACCGGCATGAACTTGGTCAAGGCCGCCCAGTTGCCCCAGGTAGAGATGCCGAAAGCGATTTCGCCGTCCTTCGGGTCAGCACCCAGATCCGCCAAGGCTGGAATCGTGGAGGAGACACCGACATTCTGCAGATCCACCGCGCGCATCGCCAGATTCTCCTGGGCATCGGGAGCGGCGCTCTCATCGAGCTTCTCGATCCGGGGGCTCTGGGTCTGCAATTCGAAGGGAGAAACCAGGCTGTTGTAGCTATTGGCATCCAGGCCACCGAGTCGCAGTTCACGACCGGTCAAGGAGACCGGCGCCTTGACCCCGGTGCCGAAGTTCAGCGCCTTGCCCGCCGTCATGGCGGAGGTGGGCTTGGGAGCGGCGTACACCGGAACCCGCAAGCTCGCAGCATTGGCGCTGGAGAGCTCGACCCGGCCGGAGGCCTCGGCGATGAACTGCCGCGGGGTATCCAGCTGAGCTGCGTCCATGGTCGGGTCCAAGGTCTTGCGCAAGGCCTTCGGATCAGCGATCTTCAGTGTCACGTTGAAGGTCGCGCTCCGACCGCTCGGCACGTTCACCGAAGGAGTCACCACGTATTCAACCCCCGGAATGGTGGTTGCCGGCAGATACTTCACAGCATAGTTGCGGCTCGGTCCGCCGATGCTCTTGACCGTGACGGACTTCGTGATGCTCAGCGGCTTATCAGCCAGTTCGAGAACACCGAAGTTGAGGCTGGTCAGTTCAGGGTCGTCAGTGGCGTAGGCTAGCGCATTCGTGGTGGTCGCATTGAGCGCGTCCACCCGGCCGGAGCCAACCCGGTTCGGGCCGAAGGCGAATTGACCCTTGAACAAGTCATGCGTTGCGGTATTCATCACAATGGACTTCACCTGCAGTGCAGAGAGCTTGGTCTGTGCCATCACCAGGGCGGCGATACCGGCCACATGAGGGGTCGCCATCGAGGTGCCGCTCTTGACGTTCGCGCCGTTGCCGGTGCCAACGCCAGCCGAGCCGATCGAGGTACCCGGAGCTGCTACGTCAGGCTTGACGATGCCGTTCGAGCCGTGAACGCCACGTGAAGAGCTGGTGTTCAGCGTGTCCAGGGCGTTCGTATCGCCTCCTGCGGTGCCGCGGTAAGCGGACTTCAGCTGAAGCTGAAGGGTTCCGGCCTGGGCCGCTGGGCGAAGCTGCTCGGAATAGGTCTTGGTGAACTGAACACCGGGGATTCCAGCGTTGCCGGCAATACCGGCGGCGAAGACATCCAGAGCGGAGTCGAACACCACACCCTTTGCTCCGGCTGCTTGCGCGTTGTTGTAACGTGCCGCGGAGCCGCACTTGCGGGTGGCGTCATTGTCGTCCCAACTCAGCCAGACCCACTTGCCAGCCACTCGGGTGGCGTCCTCAGCGGAGAAGGCGGCGCAGCCATCGGCATTGCTACCGCTCGGGCCGGTCACCACGGTGCCGGTGAGCTGGGCCGCGGTCACCGAAGCGGCTGAGTAATCGAAGCTGGAGGAGTACTGGCCAGCGGCTTGCCCCGCGGTGGGAGCGAGCACATCGATCCGGTCCAGAGCACTCTGCGAGCCGACCGAGTTAGCTACCGTCAGAGAGGTCTTGGCGTTTCCAGGGGAGCCGCCGATATCGTAGAAATCACCGGCGTTGCCGGAAGCCACCACGGAGAGCACACCGGTCTTGGTGAGCTCGTTGATGACGTCGTTCTCCGGGTCGTCGGTGGGGGTGTAGTCGGATCCCAGGGACATATTGACGATGTCCGCACGGTCGCTGAAGTTGCCGTCACCATTGGGGTCGAGCACCTTGTCCAGGGCGTCGATCACCAGGTTGGTGCTACCCAGGCAGCCGAACACCCGGAAGGAGTACAGTCCGGCTTCCGGCGCTGAGCCGGGGCCGATGCGCAGGCCATTGACCTGGTTGCTGGTCAGATCCGAGTACTTCGGGTTGCCATTTTCACCTGAGGTGAAGGTCGAACCATCTTCGTTGACTCCATAGCCCGCTGCGGTGCCCGCAACGTGGGTGCCGTGTCCGCCAGCAACGCAGTCCAGCGGGTTGCTGTCCGGGTGCGGGATCGGCTGGTAGCTGGGGTCATTGGGATTGGCGTTGTAGTCGTCGCCCGCCAGGTCGTAACCGCCCAGGAACTTCTTGGGATCATAGGTGCCCGGGACCAGGGTGGCCGAGGCGCCTGCGGTCTTATAAGCCTCGGCGGTACCGGGACCGCCGAAATCGGTGTGCGTGTAGTCCAGTCCGCTGTCGACCACGGCGATTTTGATGCCCTTGCCGGTTTGGCCGGTCTGCGCCCAGGTATTCAAGGCGCGGGTGTCGACGTCGGTTGATTTGTTGTCCGGGATGCTCTTCGGCACGATCGGCGTGATCTTTACGACGTCGGTGCGCTTGGCTAGGTCTCGGATCGCCGAGGCATCACCATTGATGGCGACGCCGGGAAGGGCGTTGGTCGTGGTGTAGAGCTTCTTCGCGGAGGCTTCTTGCGTCACGGATTGAGCTGTCTGCTCAATGGTCTTGCGGATCTGCTGCACCGCAGAGCTGGCATTGACCGGTGCACTCGACTTCTGCTTCACGGCCTGAGGCTGAGTGGCCGCGAAGGCGCCCTGGCCGGAGAGCTGAACATAGACCGAAACAGGGCCCTTGGCAGTCGCCAGGTTTCCGCTGATTTTGTCCGCCGGAACGGTTACTGTGCTATTAGCATCATTGGCCGGATTTTTGGGTGCTTCTGTGGCCTGAGCTTGAAGCCCAGTGCCGCACAGAAGGGCGATGCCGGTGAGGCCAGCCACAGCGACTGTTCTCACACGCCTTTTTGAGGCAAGGGTCATCTTCTTCCTTCACAACGGAGTCCGGCCGGATCACCGGCTCGGACGGATACCTGCTCTCGGATGCCAGCGTCGTGGCGGCATAACTCAAAGAGAACGGCCCTGCTGGGTCGTTGTGACAAACCTTACGTGACTATGGTCATACTGTGAATGGGCTGTCTTCAATTCATAGGAACAAGTTTGAGCAGCTGCTCAATTTCTGTTTTTGAGCTTGTCTTTGTGACATTTTGCGACACCGAGGTAGGCGGAATAGCCTCGAATCGAAAAGCAACACAACGAAATGGAGATCACCGATGGCGTTGGCACATGACCCAGAGCGCGAGGCACTCAAAGCCCGTTCAGTGGTCGGGAATATCCTCAGAGGCTCTGCGGGCAACATGGTTGAGTGGTACGACTTCTACTCTTTCACCGTCTTCGCCTCCTATTTCGGCCATGTCTTCTTCGCCAGCGGCTCGGAGGACCGGGACACCCTTGGGGTGCTCGGCATCTTCGCTGCGAGTTTCATCATGCGCCCGGTCGGCAGCTGGTTCTTCGGCCGCTATGCGGATCGGAATGGGCGCAGAGCAGCACTGACCCTGAGTGTGATTCTGATGGCGGGAGGTTCGCTGCTCATCGCGGTCTCGCCCGGCGTCGCGCAGATCGGCATCGGGGCCACGGTGATACTTTTCCTGGCTCGGCTGCTACAGGGTTTCTCGGTGGGCGGGGAGTACGGCACCAGTGCGACCTATATGTCCGAAATGGCCACCCGGAACCGGCGGGGTTTCTTCTCCAGCTTCCAATACGTCACCCTGGTGAGCGGTCAGGTACTCGCGCTGGTCGTGCAGATCATCCTGCAGCTGATCCTCTCCCAGGAGGCGCTGCGCGAATGGGGCTGGCGGATTCCTTTTATCATCGGCGCCCTCGCCGCGGTCACCGTGATGTGGATCCGACGCGGAATGATCGAATCGGTTCCGCAATCGCAGTTGGATGCGGCGCGGAACGCCAAAGCAGGTGAAGCCGCTCCAGGGACTTTCCGATTGCTGTCAAAGCACTGGAAGCCCTTCCTCGTAGTGATCGGCCTGACCATGGGCGGCACCGTGGCGTTCTACACCTTCACCTCCTATATGCAGATCCTGATGAACGGCACCATCAAGGACAAACCCACCGTGACCTGGGTGAATTTCTTCGCTCTGCTGATCTTCATGCTTTTGCAGCCGCTGGCCGGGGCACTCTCCGACCGGATCGGCCGCAAACCTCTGCTGCTCTGGTTCGGTATCGGCGGCGTGCTGCTGACCTGGCCGATTATGAGCGCGCTCAGCGGAACCAGCAATCCTTGGCTCTCCTTCCTGCTGATGATGTCGGCGCTCTTGATCGTGCTCGGTTACACCTCGATCAACGCCCTGGTGAAGTCGGAGATCTTCCCACGGGAGATCCGGGCTCTCGGTGTCGGCTTGGGCTATGGCATCGCCAACGCGATTTTCGGCGGTACCGCCCCGTATATCGGGAAGGCGCTGCACGAGGCCAAAGCTGATGGTGTCTTCTTCAGCTACGTCACGGTCTGCATCGCCATCTCCCTGGCCGTCTATGTCTGGGCCTTCCGCAATAAAGGGCCAACTCAGCTGGATCGCGAAGAGGGGCACGCTTTCGAGAAGTAGCTTTGGAACTCCAGGGCTGGTTTCCGAGGTAGTTCACCCCGCCGCCGACGGAGTCTCATGGGGCCGCTGCTTCAATAGAAGCAGCTTTCGCCAGGTTTGAGATGCGGGGAAAGGGTTAACCCGAAAGGGATGCTGCGGAATTAAATGAGTGGGGGCCGAGCCATGGCTCGGCCCCCACTCATTTGCTATGTAACTAGTGTTGCTTTGCCCGACGGCGTTGAGTTGAACTCAGATAAAGCGTGAGCCCCGCCACCAGCAGAGCGCTCGCACCCAGCAGCGGCCAGAGCAGATCCGCACCGGTGTTCGGCAACTCGCTCTCAGCTCCTGCCTGGGCGGGATCACTGCCAGCTTCGGAAGGCGAGCCGTTCGCAGGCTTCCCAGCAGGCTTGACGCTCGGCGTCGTGACACTGGGCGTCGTGACACTGGGCGTGGTCGGGGTGACCGCTGCCTTTTGCAAGGTCAGCGTGCCGACCGCAGGGGCGAGCACCTTATTGATGTCCTCGGTGCCGACAACGGTGATGGTGTAGTCACCCGGTGCGGCATCCGCGGGGATTGTCACCGGCAGAGAGATGGTGCCCTCAGCCGAAGCGACGGCGGTCTTGCCGCTCAGGATCGGTGTCGCCGCGCTCAGTAGCGCCGTGCGCTGCTGAGCCTGTACGGATTTCGCCGAGGCAGATTTGGGCTGCACGGTGACCGAGTAGATGCTGCCGCGAGTCAAGCCACTCGCCGTCAAAGTCACTTGCTTCCCTGCCTCGCTGGTCAGGTTTGCTGCTTTGGGCACAGCACGCCACTGGGTATCAACCTGGCATTCATTACCGGTGATCACCTTTGAATAGATGTCCTTGGTGGAGACCCCTGTTGCCCCGGTGATATCGGTCGGGATGGTCAGGGTCTTCAGATAGGTATTGGCGATCTCATTGGCGCAGTCGTGGCTGCCCAGGTAGGCGGTATGGTCATTGCCCGCCACGGTCAGCAGGGTGCTGCCAGTGGCCTTAGCCAGCACAACACCGTTGGGATAGGGAGTGGCCGGATCATAGGTCGTCGAGATCACCAGGACGTTCGAGAGCGCCTTGAGCTCGGTTCCCTGAGCCAGAGTGCCTTTCACCTTGTAGTAGGCGCACCAGTCTGCCTGGGGCTCCACGCCGCGCTGAGTGCCGTCGGAGTTCTTTCCGGGATCGGTGAAAGGTGCCACCCGATAGGTTTCCAGGATGTTCTGCTTCGCGGTTGCATCATCCACCGGTTCAGGTGAGCCGTTGTCCACACAGCTGATCGTGGGGAACGCTGCACTCGTGGTGGATTGGTACTGGCCTTCAGGGCTGCGCTGCCAGTAGCTATCGGAGAGCGCGAGCAGATCGCTGATGTCCTCGCCCGCCTTTGCCGCGGCTAGACCCGCATTCAGCTGCGGCCATTCGTCCTCGGAGTACATCGCCTCGATCGTGGCATTGGTGAAGTCCTGGAAGCTCAGCGGACGTTTCAGGCTGACGCTGCCATAGGTGTCAGCACCCCAGGCCTTTTGCGAGAGGGCCTGGTAATGAGCGAGCAGGGTTGCCTTGTCCGAGTTGGTGCCCAGCGCACAGGGCACATCGGTCCCATTGAAGTTGAAGCCGTTGTTCTCGGCGCAAGCCGCCATGAACTGCTCGAAGGTCGCTTGGAAGCCCTTGATCTGGTCATTGGGGTCGGCTTCGGAATTACCGGTGATGTCTTTGAACTTCGCGGCTTCCGCGGGGTTGTTCTCGAAGGGATTCACCACGCCGTCGATGATCATCGATCGGATATTCGCCGGGAACTGTAATTCGTAGTGGTAGGCGATCGAGGTGCCATAGGAGAAACCCAAGTAGTTGACTCGGCTGTCGCCCACCACGCTGCGCAGCACATCCAGATCCTTCACCACGTTGTTGGTGCCGACATTCGCAATGAAGTCTTCGCCGTCGATCCCGAAGCCCTTACCGGTGTTGTCGTAGCAGGCCTGGGTGCCTCGTTCCAGGGTCTTGTTCAGATCCGCAGAGCTCAGCAGGTCACTGCCTTGGTGCTGTGCGTCGATGAACTCATTCGAGGCACACTGGATGGACGGCGCGGAAGAACCAACACCGCGCGGATCGAAGCCGATCAGATCGTAATCGCCGAGCAGATCTGCCTGATCGAAGAAGCCGCCGACGTTATTGGCCAGGCTCATTCCGGGGAAGCCGGGGCCGCCCGGATCCATGAACAGGTTCTGCTTTTTAGCATTTCCGCCGGGCAGATGAATGCGCAGCATAGCCACCGCGATGGTGGTTCCGTTGGGCTTCGAGTAGTCGAGCGGCACAATTGCGTAGCCACAGGTGTAGACGGCTCCCGCGAAATAATCGCCGGTTCCGTAATCAGCGCAGGACTCCCACTTCACACTCTGCCGATAGTAGTTCTCCAGGCCAGCGGGGATGACGCCGGCGCCGGTGCCGCCAGCTTTCGGGGCGCCGATCCGGTAGGTATTGGTGCCGGTACCGAAGTTATTGACGACGCTCCGCGAGATCCCGGTTCCCTCCGGGTTGCTGGAGCCGTAGATCGCGGGATCGGTCGGATCGAGCGGTCCGGGGACGCCGGGAGGGAGCTGCGCGGGTTTCTTCGCTGCGGGAGCTTTCGCCGGCGTGGGGGTTGGCTTCCCGATGATCGGCGACGTCGGCGTCGGCTTCGGCGGGATGGCCACTGTCTCGCCGGGAACGCTGACCGGCGTCGCTGCCGAGTCGGCCGCTGGGCTGGGCGGCGGCAGCTCTTCATTCGAGCTGGTCGGAGCATGGATCACATCGGCGTTCGCGAGGCCGGGGAGCCCGACCAGGGCAATGCTCAGGGCCGCAGCTGTAGCCAGGCCCATTCGTGCTGTATTTCGCATGGGTATCCAGTCTGGAAGTGAGCGATGCCCTGAGGCCAGGCCTGAGCATCGCTCGTGATGGTCGATTGCACCCACCGGAGAAAGTCACTCACCGGATCGATTCGCTGCGAAAGTCGCTGTCAAACCTGATCTCGAAGTAGATGCTCCGATCAACAATAATCACTTTTGGCTGAAATGAGAGCTAAAGCACATTAAATTTTCACAGTCGTAACAAATCGCAGGCTCAGCGATGCTCGGCTTCCCGGATCGCGCCGAGCGCGCTGGATAGCTCGGGATATCTCCAGCTGAAACCGGCCGCTCGCAGTTTCTCCGGCGCGACCCAGCGGCTCTTGAGTACCAGTTCGGTTTCGGTGCGGATCACCACCGCGCCGAAGCTGAGCAACCAGCGCGGGGTGGGAAGCCCGAAAGGAATGCGCAGGGCTGCGCGCACTTGTCTCATGAGTTCTCGGTTTTCCACCACCTGCGGGGCGGCGAGGTTGATGGCGCCCTGCAGCTCCGGATGCTCGTGAATGAAGAGGACAGCGCGGAAGACATCCTCAACGTGGATCCAGCTGTACTTCTGGCTGCCTTCACCCATCGACCCTCCCAGGCCGCAGCGGCTCAGGATCTCAAAGGGGCGCATCACTCCAGCTCCTCCAGGGCCCTTGCGAGCTGAGCCACGGCCGGCCGGACCCATCACGATCGACATCCTCAGCGGGATCTTCCGGGTGTGCGGAGTGCTCGCAGCGCTCAGTTCGGCTTCCCAGGCCTTGGCAACCTCGACCGAGAAGCCAGCGCCTAGCTCGCCGTCGTCCTCGCTTTGCGGACGGTCTTCGGCGTGCCGGTAGATGGTGCCCGTGCTCGCGTTGAACCAGTCACGGGGCGGCGTGGCGCATCCCGCGATGGCCTTGCCCAGCTCGGCGGTGGTTTCCGTGCGCGAAGAACGGATGAGCGCCTTATTCTCTGAGTTGTAACGGCAACTGACGCTCTTGCCCGCGAGGTTCACCAGCAGATCCGAACCTTCCAATAGCTCGCTGAGACCGGTTGTGTCGCCCCAGCCGGGTTGCGTGCCGCGGCCGATCTGGCGGACTTCCCAGCCTTCTTCGCTGAACCGTCGGCGCAGATGACGTCCGATGAACCCGCTGGCGCCGGCTAAGACCACGATCCGTTGAGTCATGATTGAACCTTTCGCATCAGGCTGAGTGCGTCCTCGACGAGTTTGCGCGCCACCGGCAGTTTGGCCAGACTGAGCAGCCGAGCGATCAGCGGGGAGGCGCCCCTGGCCAGTGCCCTGGTGCGCCGTTGGCCCTCTGAGTTGTCGTTGACCCAGAAAAAGGTGAGCGCCAAATAGCCGAGCCAGAGCAATTCCGGAAGGTCCTTGCGAAGGCTGGCCGGTGCCGAGCCGTTAGCGCCCTCGATGGTCAGCCGGAATAGCTCGATAGCGTCTCGGCGGGAGTCGGCTGAGGCCGCATTGAAGGGACTCGCGGTACTCGTCGGTGAGATGGCGGTCTGCAGGAATGCGGCTCCGAAGGAGTGATAAGGGGCCATTACCGAGATTCCGGCCTGCAGTACCAGTTCCAGGCGCCTGGCTAACGAGCTTTCGGTCTCCAAGGCTCGTAAAGCGGCGCCGCGGTGCTCTTGCTGGATCCTTGCGTAGAGCTCCTGCACCAGATCGTCTTTGGACTCGAAGTAGTAGTAGGCGCTGCCTAAGGAGACGCCGGCGTGCTGCGCAATAGCCCGCATAGTGGTTTTTTGATAGCCCTGCTCTCGAAACATTCCGAGAGCGGTATCTATCACCAGCTGCTTGGTCTGCTCGCTTTTCGCAGTCATCTCAACCCCTTATTTGAACGCGTTCAATTAACAGTAGAACATATAATTGAACGCGTTCAAAATATTTGCTGAGGGATCTGCTGTGGCTCGTCCCCGAGCTCGGGGTAATCTGGAGCACACAGCAGATTCTCAAGGAGGAGACATGCCCGAACGCGCTTCAACTGCTTTACAGCAGGATCCGGAACTGCCACCGGTTGCGGTGGACCCAGATCGCCTCGTGGCTGAGGATAAGAGATGGACGCCGGTCAAAATCGCGCTGTGGGTAGTGATTGCGCTGCTGGGTGGTTTCGCCTGGGTGATGATCGCGGTGCTGCGCGGTGAGACTGTGAACGCGATCTGGTTCGTCTTCGCGGCGGTGTGTACCTATTTCATCGCTTACCGGTTCTACTCGAAGTACATCGAGAAGTACCTGCTCAAGCCCAATGATCGACGGGCCACGCCGGCCGAGTACAAGGCCGATGGAAAGGACTTCGCCGCCACCGACAGGCGGATTCTCTTCGGCCATCACTTCGCCGCGATCGCTGGCGCCGGGCCGCTCGTCGGACCCGTGTTAGCCGCGCAGATGGGGTACCTGCCGGGCACCTTGTGGATCATCGTCGGCGTGGTGCTCGCCGGAGCCGTGCAGGACTATCTGGTGATGTTCTTCTCGATGCGCCGAGGTGGCCGCTCGCTGGGCCAGATGGCCAGAGATGAACTCGGTGTGATCGGCGGTACCGCCGCCCTGATCGCCACCTTGGTGATCATGGTGATTATCGTGGCGATTCTCGCGCTCGTCGTGGTCAACGCGCTCGCCGAGAGCCCCTGGGGTGTCTTCTCAGTATCGATGACGATTCCGATCGCACTGTTCATGGGCTGCTATCTGAGGTTCTTCCGGCCCGGCAAAGTCACCGAAGTCTCGATCATCGGCTTCGCCCTGCTGATGCTCGCCATCGTCGGTGGTGGCTGGGTCAGCCACACCGAGTGGGGTGCCGCATTCTTCCACCTGGACAAGGTGACCATCGCCTGGGGCATCATCATCTACGGATTCATCGCCGCCATTCTGCCCGTTTGGCTACTGCTCGCCCCGCGAGACTACCTCTCCACCTTCATGAAGGTCGGGGTGATCGTGATGCTCGCCCTGGCGATCGTCGTGGTGCGGCCCGAGATCAATGTGCCCGCCTTCAGCGAATTCGCGGGTAAGGACAACGGCCCGGTGTTCTCCGGCTCGATCTTCCCCTTCCTGTTCGTGACCATCGCCTGCGGGGCCCTATCGGGTTTCCACGCCCTGATCTCCTCGGGGACCACGCCGAAGCTGATCGAGAAAGAGCGGCAGACCAGGTTCATCGGCTACGGCGGGATGCTGATGGAGTCCTTTGTCGCCATCATGGCTCTGGTGGCCGCTCTCTCGATTGACCGGGGGATCTACTTCGCGATGAACTCTTCGGCGGCGGCCACCGGTGGAACCGTGGAGGGTGCCGTCGCCTTCGTGAACTCCCTGGGACTCAGCGGAGTTCACTTGAGCCCCGAGACACTCACCCAGACTGCGCAGAACGTCGGGGAGCAAACAGTGATATCCCGCACCGGGGGTGCCCCGACGCTGGCCGTTGGCTTGGCGCAGATCATGCATCAATTCGTCGGAGGCCAAGCCTTCATGAGCTTCTGGTACCACTTCGCCATTATGTTCGAGGCGCTCTTCATCTTGACCGCGGTCGACGCCGGTACCCGGGTCTCCCGCTTCATGTTGCAGGATGCGCTCGGCAATTTCGTGCCCAAGCTCAAGGACACTTCATGGCGCCCCGGCGCCTGGGCGACCACCGCCGTCATGGTAGCTGCTTGGGGGGCCGTGCTGCTGATGGGTGTCACCGATCCGCTCGGTGGTATTAACACGCTGTTCCCGCTCTTCGGCATCGCCAATCAACTGCTCGCCGCCATCGCACTGGCCATCTGCCTGGTGATCGTAGCCCGGAACGGCAGCTGGAAGTACCTCTGGATCGTCGGGTTGCCACTAGCCTTCGCCGCCGTCGTCACGATCACGGCGTCGTACCAGAAGATTTTCTCTCCGGTGCCCGCGGTCGGCTACTTCGCTCAGAACGCCCAGTTCTCTCAGGCCCTCGCCGACGGCAAGACCTCGTTCGGTACCGCTAAGACCGTTGCCGCGATGGAGGCTGTGGTGCGCAATACGATGATCCAGGGCGTGCTCTCGGTGATCTTCGTGGTGCTTTCCATCGTGGTCATTCTGGTGGCTTTGTGGATGACGCTCAAAGCCTTCCGGGCACGCACTATTTCCAGTAACGAGGACCCCGCAGTCGCCTCGCGGATCTTCGCTCCAGCCGGTTTGCTGCCGAGTGCTGAAGAACAGAAGATTCAAGCGGAATGGGATGCTCTTCCCGAGGCCCAGCGAGTGGTGAGGCGAGGTCATTGAACGGTTCCTGGAATCGTGTGCTGCGTTTGATGAAAGCTGTGCGCTGGTATATCAAGGGCTTGATGGGGGAGGACGCTTACCAGAAGTATCAGATTCATCAGCTGACCGCCCACCCCGGGGCGCCGATGATGACCGAGCGGCAGTTCTGGCGGGACCACACGGATCGACAGGATGCCAATCCGCAGGGGCATTGCTGCTAGATACCGAGTCAGCCGAATCCTCGGATGGCGGTCAGTGGTCCTGTGGTCTGACCGCCGTCCACCGGCAGCGTCACGCCGGTGATCCAGGAGGCATCGCTCGATGCCAGAAAAGCGATGGCCGAGGCGATGTCCTCAGGTTCTCCGACCCTGCCGAGCGGGCAGAACGGCAGCATTTTATCCGCGCCTCCGGGGACCTTGGACCAGGCTCGGGTTCGCACAGTGCCCGGAGCCACCACATTGATGCGCACCCCGTCCGAGCCCAATGTGACCGCAAGGTTCTTAGCTAGAATACCCAGTCCGGCCTTTGCGCTGGAGTAACCCGGGCCGCCGAAGGCGAGCAGGGCGTTGACGGAGCTGACCAGTACGATGGCGCCCCGGCTCGCCCGCAGAGCCGGGGTGCACGCCTTGATCAGTCGCACCGGGGCGTGCAGATTGAGATCGACGACTCGCTCCCATTGACGTTCTTCCAGGGGATCAACGGTGGGGATCTCCCCGCCCGCCACCGAGGCTAGGACGTCGATCCGGCCAAAGCCGTGCAGTACCGCGCTGATCGCCTGTTCGACCGATTCGGTGCTCAGCACATCGCAAGGCACCGCAAGGGCAGCTCCCGCCCACTCGGTCACCAGTTCGGTAGCTGCCCCTGGATCGGAGTCGAGAATCGCTACCCGGGCGCCCTCGGAGAGGAAGCGCCGGGCGGTAGCGTGCCCGATACCGTGCGCACCACCGGTGACAATCACCACCTGATCTGAGAATCTCATATCTCGAACTTACGCCGAACCCCGGGTGCTCAGCGCTTATCCCAACGAAATTTCTTAGCCCCGTAGTAAGCGAAGACGATGGTCCAGAGCAGCATGATCGCCATCGCCGGAACATAATCGTTCCAGGCCGGCGCGGTCTGCCAGGCCTGCATCACCAGGGTGGCCAGCGCGCCGCCAGGACTGACCAGCTGCAGTATCCGGAAATCACCGCCCGGCAGCGCCATGGTCCAGATCGCGGTGCCCAGCACAACGATCAGGAAAGGCATCACGGTGATCTGGGCTGCGGCCGCCGAAGGAGTGTAAACACTGGTAAAAAGTCCGCAAGCGGCACACATGGCGACTATCAGCAGGGTGGCTGCCACGAGCAAAAGCGGCTGGTGCGGCAGACTGGCTCCCCGGGCGAAATACGCGATCAGGATCACCACGAGCTGGAGCAGCACCATCACGATGCTGGGTAGTAGCATGCCAGCAAAGATCGCACCATTTGAGGCTTCTCCGCTGCGCAGTCTCTTGAGGAAGAGCTCTTCGCGCCTGGTAGCGAGAGTGGTGGTCGCGGTCAGATAGACGCCCATGACGGGAATCAGGGATAACATCAGCACCACTTGCAGGGTTGGAGTGTCCCCTCCCTGACCGGTAAAAATGTAAAAGGCGCCAAAGAACAGCGGAAGAAACAGGGCTCCGGTGAGCACCGTCTTATTGCGGAAGGTGATCTTGGCTTCGGCTCCGGCGATGGAAAGCGCCCTGGAGAGCGCACTGACTCGACGGCTTTGGAAATCGGTGTTGTTCAGCGTGCTCATCGTGAGGCCTCCAGCTTCAGTGCTTTCGATTGATCGGGGGTGCTGCTGCTTGAACCGGCAGAGCTGATGCGACGGAAGACTTCATCGAGAGATGCCTCTGAAGCATTCAGCCTGGCAAGGACCAGATTTCTGCCCGCTGCCCAATTCAGCAGCCGGCCCAGATCGGTCTGCAATTGCTGGGTACGAATGGTCAGTCGCAATTCAGATGCCTCAACGGAGACCGTCGGGGTCGGTGACAACCCTTCAAGGCTGCTGCCGAGAGGCAACGAGAAACTGATGATCGCAGGTTCCGAGCTGAGTACTTCGCTCACTGTTCCGCTGAGTGCGAGTTGGCCTTCGTGCATGATAGCCAAGCGTTCGGCCAGCTGAGTGGCTTCTTCGAGGTAATGCGTGGTGAGGAAGATCGTGGTGCCATTGCGGTGCAACTCGCTGATCACCGACCAGGTACGGGCTCGGGATTCCGGATCAAGACCGGTGGTGGGTTCGTCGAGGAACAGAACTTCGGGCCGGTTGACGGTGGCCAGCACCAGATCCAGGCGTCGTCGCTGGCCGCCGGAAAGCTGTTTCACTCGAACCGTGGCTTTATTCGAGAGTTCGAGGGTTTCCAAGGCCTGCGCGGTGATCCGCTTCCGAGCCGTTGCTGAGCCGCTGACCGCGGACGACAGCTTCAGCCAGAGATCAACGGTCTCTTGAACACTCAGGTCATCGGCAAATCCTGCTTCCTGCAGCATAATGCCCAGGCGGGGTCGCAGCTGCACTTTGTTGAGGAAAGGGTCGCCGCCGAGCAGCCGCACCTCACCGGAGCTCACCGCCCGGTGGCCCTCCAAGGTTTCCATCGTGGTGGTCTTCCCGGCGCCGTTGGTGCCCAGCAGAGCGAAGAACTCCCCGTGTCGGATTGTCAGGTCGATGCCTTTCACGGCTTCGAAACTGCCGTATCGACAGCGCATGCCCTGGGCTGAAATAGCGATCTCATCTTCTGGAATATTCTGCATACCTTCAGCATGCGTCAGAACGCTTCGAGCGCGGCAGCCCCAGGACGTCATCAGTGATGCTGAATTGTGTCCGCCTGCACCATGACTTTTGTCATACCTCTACGATGGCCAGATGAGGTCGAAATCATGAGTTCTCAGCTGCCCATGACGGCGGTGCCGGAAACCGGGCAGCGCGGCGTCCGCGTCACCTGGTGGTACACCGTGATCTCAATGGTGTTCGTCTTGTTCGTGACGTACGCCCTGGTATTGCTGGAACTGCTGGTCAACAGATCGCCCGCCGATTGGCGAGATTGGCTGCTGCTGGTTTTCCTGCTGGCGAGCCTGCTCGCGGTCACCCGGTATTGCTGGCTACTCCGCGCCGGCCTTGGCTCGGGGCTGCCCGCCACGCGATATCAGGTGATGGTTTTACTGCCCGCCGTACTGATGGTCGTCTTCGCCTCATTCAATGTGCCGCACACCTTGCTCCTGCTGATCCCCGCCTGGTGGTCGGTCATCTTCATCACCGCTCTATTGCCCAGACATCGTCTGTTGTTCCTGGTCTTGGGCGCGGTCGCGATGGTGCTCCTCAGGCTGCTCGTCGGGAGTCTCAGCGAGGCGGACCCTTCGCGGCTGCTGAAGCTCGACGACGAAGGGCAGGTGTTCTATTTTTTCTTCTCCGCGGTGATCACCCCCATCGTAGTCTTCTTCAGCCTCTGGTGGTGGGATATCGTGGTGCAACTCGACCGCAGCCGGAAGGCGTTCGCCGAGCTTTCAGTAACCCGGGAACGCCTGCGGTTCGCGGCGGATCTGCACGATATTCAAGGCCATCATTTACAGGTTATCGCGCTGAAAACCGAGCTGGCTGAGAGGCTCCTGGAGCGCGATCCGGCGACCGCACGTCAGCAGATCCATGAAGCTCAGGTGCTCGCGCGCACCGCACTGGAGGATACCCGGGCTCTGGTGCGCGGGTACCGGAAGGTGGCGTTCAGCACTGAGCTGAAAAATGCCGCGGAGGTTTTTGAAGCGGCATCCATTAAGGCTGTTGTGCTGGACGAAAGTGCGGAACTGAGCAGTGAGCAGGGAACTCTTCTGGGGCTGTTGATGAGGGAGGCGAGCACGAATATCCTGCGGCATTCGCGAGCGACCGCGGTGCGGATCAGCCTCGGCGTGGAGGGAGCTTATCTGGTTCTGAAGGTCAGTAACGACGGAATCGCTGAGGCCCCGATTTCCGTACTCCGAGAGGGGACCGGTCTACTGGTCCTCAAGGAGCGCTTCGAAGCTGCCGGAGGTTCCTTAGAAGCGGAGAAAACCGAAGGTCACTTCACGGTGACGGCGAAACTACCGGAGGCGTGATGAAACAGATTCGTCTGGTGCTGGCTGATGATGAGCAGCTGATCCGAGGGGCTC
Organism: Psychromicrobium ferritrahens; assembly: GCF_043789415.1. Lineage (NCBI taxonomy): Bacteria > Bacillati > Actinomycetota > Actinomycetes > Micrococcales > Micrococcaceae > Psychromicrobium > Psychromicrobium ferritrahens. The sequence continues at coordinate 2,087,982 of NZ_JBDLLW010000001.1, forward strand.
TGGTGGCTTTGCTGGAACTCGAAGAGGACATCGTCGTGGTGGGATCGACCGATAACGGCACGGAAGCGGTCGCGCTGGCCAGATCGCTTGCCCCCGATGTCTGCGTGCTGGACCTTGAGATGCCTCCGACCGACGGTATCTACGCCGCGGAGGAAATTTTGCGCAGCGTCAACACTTCGGTGGTGATCGTGACTCGTCATGCCCGGCCGGGCGTACTGCGTCGCGCATTGGCCAGCCGAGTCGCTGGCTTTGTGCCCAAATCCACCCCCGCGGAGAAGCTCGCGATGGTGATCCGGGATGTCGCCGCCGGAAAGCGTTATGTAGACCCTGAGATCGCGGCGACCGCACTCAACGCGGAGAGATGCCCCTTGACGGCAAGGGAACTCGACGTCCTGCGGTTGAGCCGGGCGGGGGAGAGCGTTCAGTCGATGGCTCGCATTCTGCATCTCGCCCCGGGTACCGTGCGCAATTACATCTCGTCGGCGATGGCCAGGCTCGCCGTGCAGACTCGTTTTGAGGCGGCCAAGATCGCCTGGGAACAGGGCTGGATCTAGGGGGTCTGGTGCGGGAAGACCAGCAGGGTGCTCGAGGCGGTGGCTAGCAGTCTGCCCTCCGAGTCGAAGACGCTCCCCTCGGCAAAGGCTGCCCGGCGGCCGGGCTTGGTCACCTGCCCGATGGCGGTCAAACTGCCCGTGGTAGACAGCACAGGACGCAGGTAATTGACCTTGATCTCCAGCGAAGTGTAGCCCTGCCCCTGCGGCAATGTGGTGTGCACAGCGCAACCGCAGACAGAATCCAGCAGGGTGCACACCAAACCGCCGTGTACCGTACCGATCGGGTTGTACTGCGACTCGTCGGGAATGCAGTCGAAGGTCACCTTCCCGAGTTCCGCGGAAACCGCCGTCATATTCATCAGGCCGCTGATCGGAGGTGGCGGGACCTTTCCATCGATCATTGCCTGCAGGTATTCCAGACCGCTCATCGTGGTAGCCAGCCTTGCGCCGATCATCGGGTCTTGCCAGCTGAATGAACGGCTACGTTCGGTGGGTGGGGTGTCCATCCCCTCACGATACCCGCAGATATTACTCGCCGGTAGTTTAGTCTGCACCGCAATCGCAGAAAGCCTGAAGGAACTGCTGACGCTCCGCTGCGCTGAGGTGATCGATCCGGTCTTGGAGCACTCGAGGAGTGACCCAGAGGCAGTCCGCTAGTTCTTCGATGGAGAGCGCCCAGCGCTTGTGACGCAGTAATTCTTCCCAGGGAATGAGGCGCCGGGCGGTCTCGGCTCGCACCGATAATTCGGCGGCTGGGTCCTGACGACGGGTATGCCCGCGTTCAATGTGGATGAGCTCGTGGGTGAGGGAACACCTCCGCTCCACTTGGAAGAGGCGCCTGTCCAGCCAGATTTTGGAGACGCCGTCAGTGAGCGCACTGTGGTGCTCCAGCTCGGTCCAGATCACCGTGATGTGCGGGAGGCTGCCTAGGGTGCGCCAGGGGTGAAACATCCAAGCAGGATAGGCAGTGGGGCTGACAGTTCCCGCGGCTCAGCCGGTGAGACTATTTACGCCGCCATCTTTGGCGGGCTTCTTGGGCCTCTTCGCCGAGCGAGTGGAGGTCTTGAACGACGTCTTTGCCTTCATTGTCGCTGGAATCCGCAGCGAGTGAGAGCTCTGTGGTCTTGTCCTCCACGAGCGGCTTCTGAGTGCTCCTCGAAGCCTCATTCACAGCGGTTCGAATGAGTTTGAGGAGTGATTCGACCATTTCCTTGGACAAATTGTCGGTACCGTCTGGCAATCTGGAGATGAGGTCAGAATTTGTGGTCTCTACATCGAGGCCTAGATCAATGGCATAAGCGAGCACGATCTCGCGAACCGGAATCTTGAGCATTTCGCCGAGTGCTCGGAAGGTATCGGGACTTTTGGGCCAGCCCTTTGGCCCGCTACGCGCCAGTTCATGAAGATATTGGAATTTCAAGCTGTATCCCGCGGATTCCGCCCGGGCGGCAAGATCACGATATGACAAGCCAGAGGTTGCCCGCTCGGCTCTAATCAGCTCACTGATCGATTGCATCCGAATGTTCTCTTTCCTAAATGAGATCCAGCAGAACTCCGGCTCGCACGCCGCAGTCACAAAAAGCTTATCTAACCGTCTATCAAAACCGTCTAGCAAATATTGAAATCTACATTCAGGTTAGCCTTAATATTCCCGGCGTTTTTACGTGATGACCATTGAGTAGGCGTCTAGCAAATAAACACAATTTGTAAACCACTAATTGACACATTTTTATTTACTAAGGGACACTTAGTGCGTATTTTGACCATTCAATAAGGGGGATCATGCGGCTCAAGAGCGTCGAAACCTTACGCGCGCTCATGAATCAGGAGGCAGTGTCGATCGGCAGTCTCGCTGCCAGTTCGGGCTGCTCCAAAGGGTTCATCTCACATTTGCTGGCTGGTCGCCGTCGTTCCTGCACAGCAGCTTTGGCTGCCCGAATATCTTCCGCACTCGGTGTTCCAGTAACCGTGCTTTTCGAAATTTCGAAACCGGTACCGGCGGACGCAGTGAGAATTCTTGGTCCTTATCGCAGGATCCAGCGGCGTGAATGATGTGTGAATTGCTCGTTTCGTCTCAGTGCTAACTCTTGCTACTGAGGGCTAAGCGGCGTGAGAAGATAACACCATGAGCGACGTTCACGATGAAAATTCAGAAACGGTGGCCGAAGGTTTCCTCGAGCAGCAGGAATCCGAACAACCGGAAGCAGCTCAGCGTGCCTCGCATCCGGCGCTGCTGGGTTTGGTCGAGGAACCCGCAAAGGTGATGCGGATCGGAACCATGATCCGGCAGTTGCTCGAAGAGGTTAAGAGCGCACCCCTGGATGAAGCGGCCAGGACCCGGTTGGCCGAAATTCACGAACGTTCCATCAAAGAACTCGAAGATGGTTTATCCCCCGATCTGATGCAGGAGTTGCATCGGATCACCTTGCCGTTCAGCGATGACGAGGTACCTTCTGAGGCGGAACTGCGGATAGCCCAAGCGCAGTTGGTGGGCTGGTTGGAAGGCCTGTTCCACGGAATCCAAACAGCCCTGGCGGCTCAGCAGTTGGCGAATCAGCAAAACGCGGCGCAAGCTCAGCTCCGGCAGCTTCCGCCGGGAACAATGATCGCTCCCGGGGTGATCATCGGGGAGAACGGCGAACCGCAGCGGGCTCCGGCAGTCAGCCCGACCAAGCCAGCTGCTCATGATGATGGAGTGCCCTCACCAGGTCAGTACCTCTAACCGCCGATGGCGTTTTTCGGCAGGTTAGTGGCCGCTCGACGGGATGAGTCCGAACTCGGCAAGGGTCTCTGGCGGCGAGCCCATGATCGTTTCCGGCGCGGCCTGGACCGGTTCCATCAGATGCTCGAAGGGATCACCGATCAAGAACTCCGCCAGGATCTGATCCCGGTAGCCAATCAGCTCGCGGATCTCCTACCGGTGGTCCGTGAGATCTGTACCTCCGCTCAGCGGCTGTCACCCAGCGAGGGCTTAGACATCCCGCGAGGGTTGTTCACCGAGATTCACCGGGAATTGACCCGTGCTGGAACGGCTCTCGCCACCGCAGCTGAGGCAGTGGCGATGGTCAGGCTAATGGATCAGAATCCCTCGCCCGATGCGGTGATCCGCCGGGCCGGGCAAGTGAGCGAGCATATTGACTCAGCCAAGAAACTGAGCCTCCTAACAGAATCGAACTGTTGACCTTTTCATTACGAGTGAAACGCTCTACCGACTGAGCTAAGGAGGCCTGCGCACTTCAAAACCGCTGAGGTGACGCAAGAATCAACTTTAGGGGACGAGGCGTGCTGGGTCAAAACGTTTTGCCGCTGTTCACCCGGGTTTCGCCCAGCATTCAGCGCATAGCCCGCCGGCAAGCCCACGATGGAGAGTAAAGCACGGTGCGAGGCCTGGAAGCGCCTGCACTAGCAACGATGGGAGCGGCGTGAGCTTTGACAGCGTGACCTCAGCACTGGACAGGTCGAGGCCTCAGCCAAAACTGGCGGTATTGGACATGACCGGAACGACTGTTTCGGACAACGGCTTGGTGGAACGTGCTTTCGAATCCGCGGTGGCCCCGGAAGGGATTTTCCCGGGAAGCGAGCGGTATCGGAAGATGCTCTGCCACCTGCGAGACACCATGAGCATCTCCAAGATCGACGTCTTCAATCAGCTCTTCAAGGATGACGCCGGGCAGGCCGCCCGGGTCAATCGGGCCTTTGAAATCGGCTACGACGAAGCGATCGCCAGCGGTAATTTACTGCCGCTACCCGGCGCCGAAAGCACCATCGCCTATCTGCGCGAGTCTGGGGTGAAGGTCTGCCTGACCACCGGATTCGCTCGCCACACCCAGAACAGCATGCTGGAGTCCCTGGGCTGGATGGGCCTAGCCGATCTGAGTCTGTGCCCGGCCGATGCGGGCCGGGGCAGCCCTTATCCGGACATGATCCTGACCGCAGTCCTCGCTCTGGACCTGGACGACGTGCGGGAGACCGTGGTGATCGGTGACACCACCTCCGATATTCAGTCGGGCCGCCGAGCGGGTGCGTCTCTGGTGCTCGGCGTACTGACCGGCAGTCATCAGGGCCCAGCCTTGCGCGCCGCTGGCGCCCACGATGTGCTGGGCTCAATCGCCGAGGTGCCGGCCGTGCTCAGCGGTCTGAAAAATGCCGTGGTGTCCAGGATCGGTTGAATCTCAGTGCTTCGGCCAGGCAGCGTTTCCCTGGTTCAGCACTTCAAGCCGTCTTGCGGTGTGGTTCCGTCGAGGTAATACGAATCGACGGCGCTCGTGATGCAGGCGTTGGAGCGGCCATAGGCGGTGTGCCCGTCGCCGTTCCAGGTCACCAGGACCCCAGAGCTCAACTGCTTGCTCAAAGCCTCGGCCCATTGATAGGGCGTTGCGGGGTCTCTCGTGGTACCGATCACCACAATGGGCCCGGTGCCCTGGGCCTTAATGGGGTGCGGGGTGAGCTTCGACTGATAGGGCCAGTCCTTGCAGCTGAGGCCGGAATAGCCGAAGTACTTGCCGAAGGTCGGAGAAGCTGCCTGCAGAGCTTTCGATTCAGCCCGCATCGCTGCCACATCGCTCGTCATCGGGTAGTCCAGGCAGTTGATGGCAGTGAAGGCGAAAGTGGAGTTTGAATTGTATTTACCCGAATTCGGGTCCCGGTCCGCAGCGTAATCGGCGAGCGACATCATCCCATTCGGATCCCCAGCCATAGCGTCGCTGAGTGCCTTCTTCAGCACATCCCAGAGATCGGTGGAGTACATCGCCAAGGAGAGTCCTGAGCTGAACCCAGCGCCGGTCAGCAGACGCCCATCTCGGGTCCGCTGCGGGGTCTTCTGATAGCTCTCATTGAGTTCCCTGATCTGCTGCACAGCTTCATCAGCGCTGCCCCGCACCGGGCAGTCGGCGGACTGCACGCAGTTCTCGGCCCAGGAGTGCAGGGCAGCTTCGAAGGCCTTGGCCTGACCCATGCCGATCCCCTCGACTCCCAGGGAGGGATCCATCGCCCCGTCCAGAACGAACTTTCCCACTCGCTGAGGGAACTGCTCCGCGTAGTAAGCGCCCAGCTTGGTGCCGTAGGAGAACCCCAGATAGTCGAGTTTCGTCTCCCGCAGAACAGCCCTGATGATGTCCATGTCCTTCGCCGAGGAAGCGGTGTCGATGAATCCCAGAACCGGTCCGGTGTTCTGCTTGCACTGCGCGATATCGGTTTTATTCTCCGCTTCGTAGCTGCTCAGACCGGCGTCGGTGTCAAGATCGTAGGTCTTCTGCCGCTCTTCATCGATCTCAGCGTCGCTGATGCACTTCACTGGTGCGGATCGCTGGACGCCCCTCGGATCAAAACCGACGATGTCGAAAGCTGATTTGAGCTTGTTGGAGAAGATCGTCGGGCTATTGACCACCATGTCGTATCCGGAGCTCCCGGGGCCTCCAGGGTTCACCACGATGGAGCCCGTTTTGCTGCCCTGTGCGGGAAGTCTGACGACGGCGAGTTCGATCGACTCGCTCCGCGGATTGCTGTAGTCCATCGGGACTTTCACCTTGGCGCATTGGAAAGAGCGCTCGCACGATTCCCAGCTCACCTTCTGGGTGTAAAAACTCAACAGATCAGCTGGCACATCCTGGGTCACCGAAGGATCCGAGGTGCCCTGTTTGCCCTGCTCTGCGACGTCGGGAAAGACCGGCACGCAGCCGGTGATGCCGAGCAAGCCGACCGAAACAAGGGCAAGCGATCCGAGACCGCGGCGGAACAACCGGGGCGGACGAGTGGTCTTCATGTGGGCTCCTGCGTCATTGGGGTACCCCTTAAACTTATCCTGTCCCGCTGGCGCTGCCCGCTGTGCAGTGGCTGTCAGCTTTCGCAGCCGGGTGCCCGGACGGAAGGCCTCAGCGTGAATCTCCCGCTCAGAGCAGACTTACCGTCATGGCCTCGAGGGCCAGCAGCGGCGCGACATTGGTACTCACGATCCGCCGCCGTACTTCGTTGATGGTCTCGATCTTGTTCAGCGTCTGCTCGGATCGCCCCTGAGCGGCGAAGGAAGCCAGGTCCTCGCGCAAGCCGGCATTGACGAGTTCCTCGTCCTTGGCCTGGTTGTCGGAGAGCTGAATGAGCAGCACATCACGGTAGAACGAAATGAGATCGGTGAGCGCCCTATCCAGCGTGTCGGTGATAGAACGCTTGGAACGTCGTTTCTGGTCTTCTTCGAGCTGCCGAATCTGGGCCCGCATAGAGGGCGGCAGGGTGCCGCTTTCCGGTGCGCCGAGGGAACGAAGCAGCTGCCCTTTCTCCGCTTGATCCCGTTCCTCATTTGAAGAACTTGCTTCCGCCGTCGCGAGCTCCATCAGCGAGGCGGCGGCCTGAGCGGCCGCGGAGACTCCGCGAAGGCCGAGCGGCAGCCGGACAATCGCGGTCCGTCGGTTCCGGGCCTCTTCGTCTCTGGCTAGCCTGCGCGCAATACCTACGTGGCTCTGGGCTGCTCTGGCGGCGGCCAAGGCGAGCTGAGGTTCAATGCCATCCCGCCGGATCAGTAGTTCGGCGACGTCCTGAACCGGCGGGATGCGCAGGGTGACCATTCGGCAGCGTGAGCGAATGGTCACCAAAACATCGGCCGGGCTCGGCGCGCAGAGAATCCAGATAGTGCGGGGCGGTGGCTCTTCAATGGCTTTGAGCAAGACATTGGTGGTTCTTTCTACCATCCGGTCGGCGTCACCGATAATGATGATTCGCCAGCGGGCCGAAGCGGGGCGATCCTGAGCCTTGGTGACGAGCTCTCTCGCCTCTTCAATGCTGATCGTGGTTTTCTCAGTCTCCAGGAATGTGACATCCAAGTGGGTGCCTGCCAGCACCGTGTGGCAGGCGTGGCACTGACCGCAGCCTCGGTCCTGAGCTTCCACTTGTTCGCAGATCAATGCGGCGGCAAAAGCTTTTGCCGCATTGGATCGCCCGGAACCGGGAGGGCCGGTGAGCAGCCAGGCATGGGTGGGGGTAGCTTCCAATGAAGCTTTGCGAAGCTGCGCAACCACGGGTTCTTGGCCCTGCAGTTCATCCCAGACGCTCACAGCAGCTCCTGGATCTGTTTGAGGATGGCTTGCTGGAGTTCCGCAATGGGTAACCGGGCGTTGAGCACCAGATAGTGCTCCGGGTTGGATTCGGCCAAGCTCAGAAAAGCCTGCCGGATCCGATGATGGAAATCAGTCGGTTCGGACTCCAGCCGATCAGCTAGCTCTGCGGCACGGCGTTCCCGCGCCTCATCCGGAGCGACATCGAGTAGCACGGTGATCGTGGGCAACAATCCAACGGTCGCCCATCCATTGAGCTCGCGGATCTGCTCCACACCGAGTTCGCGCCCGGCACCCTGGTAGGCCACAGAAGAATCGATATAGCGATCGGTAATGACGATTTTCCCCGCTTCCAGTGCGGGCCTGATCAGTTGCTCGGCATGAGCTGCCCTGGCCGCGGCGAAAATAAGCGCCTCGGTGCGTGCGTCGATTTCTCCCTGACCGTGCTCCAGCACAATACTGCGGAGCTTCTCGCCCACCTCGGTGCCGCCGGGCTCTCTGGTTCGTACGACGTCGTAACCCGCTGATCGCAGGGCTTCGGCGAGCAGTGCGGCCTGCGTCGATTTCCCCGCGCCGTCGCCGCCCTCCAGGGCGATGAAGAGGCCAGCCGGCAAAGCTGCTGCGGGCGGAGGGGCAATTGTGTTCACCGCTCAAGCCTATCGAGCTTCACCGACATTTCGCTCCTCCACCGACAGCGTCATCTTGCTGCCCAGCCTCGGCTTAGCCGTGGGCTGCTCCTAGACTGAGGTGATGGAACCCGCTGAGTTCAGCTATGCCCCGGATACCACTGTGGTGAGCGCGGGGCGACCCGCACGAGAGCACGATGCAGCGGTCAATCCGCCCATCGTGCTCTCCTCGACCTATCACGGTAGCGGGCCCGTGGTCGATGGGGATCGTGCCTATGGCAGGTATTCGAATCTGAGCTGGGAACCCTTCGAACAGGCGCTCGCCGAGTTGGAGCGGGCTGCGCTGCCGGGTTTGCTGTTCTCCTCCGGGCTGGCGGCGGCCTCCGCGGCGATGGAATTGATTCCGCCGGGTGGGGTGCTGGTGATTCCACGGCACGCCTATCAAGGCGCGCTCGTGATGGCCCGGGAGCTCTCTGCCAAGGGTCTGTTTGACGTTCGGGAAGTTGATATCGCCGAAACGGATCAGGTACTCGCCGCGCTCGAAGGAGTGAGCGTGCTCTGGCTGGAGAGCCCTACCAACCCGATGCTTGAGATCGCCGACCTGCCGGTGCTCATCGAGGCAGCCAGACGGGCGAACCCCGAAGTGATCCTGGTGATGGACAATACCTTTGCCACCCCGCTGGTGCAGCGTCCCCTGGAGTTCGGCGTCGACATCGTGCTGCATTCGGTGACCAAGTACCTGGCCGGTCACTCCGACGTCGTACTCGGTGCGCTGGTGACCTCGGAACCCCGGCTTCGCGAGCGGTTGTTGCATCACCGCTCCATCCATGGCGCTATCGCTGGCCCCTTCGAAGCCTGGCTGGCCTTGCGCGGCTTGCGTACTCTGGCTCTGCGGATTGAGCGCTCGCAAGCCACAGCGCTGCTGCTGGCAGAGCGACTACGTACGCACCCGGCCGTTGCCCGAGTGCGTTACCCGGGCTTGTCGGTGGACCCGGGGCACGCCAGGGCGAAAGCACAGATGAACGGCTTCGGCTCGGTGATCTGCGTGGAAGTCCTCGGCGGGCAGCCCAGCGCTGACTCCGTAGTAGCGGCTTTGCGGTTGTGGACTCCGGCGACCTCGCTGGGTGGAGTGGAATCCTTGATCGAACGACGACGGCGTCATCTCAATGAGCCGCACACGGTTCCGGAGAATCTGTTGCGGCTCAGCGTGGGGATTGAGAATCCGGAAGACTTGTGGGAAGACCTGTCGCAGGCGCTGAATCTTGCAAGGACCCGATAGGCTAAAGACGTGATTGCCGGATTACTCAATTATTGGATCATGCTAGCGGCCGGGCTGCTGGCACTCGGAATACAGCTCTGGGCGCTGGTCGATTGCCTGATCGCCAAGCCCAGTGAATTCGAGCGCGCCGATAAGAGGAATAAAGGATTCTGGTCCGGCATCACGGCCGTCTCCGCTCTGGTCGGCGCCTTGTATCTCTTCGGCCCCGGTCTCGGTTTCTTCTTGATCCTCAATCTGATCGCTTGCGTTGCCGCAGGTGTTTATCTGGCCGACGTCCGCCCGGCGCTGCGAGATGTGCGGCGCGGCGGCAATCGTCCGATGGGGCCTTACGGGCCCTGGTGAGGTCGGCTCGGCTGTCAGTTCGGCTCGGCTGTGAGGTTACCGATTCACTGAGGCGCCACGGCTCGCCAGGCTATCGTCAGTTCGCCTAGACGCCAGCGCTCTGGGCCGTCTAGAACGGGCCAGCCCGCATCTTTCAAGCCCCGGCAACTCGCTTGCCAGCGCTGCCGGTTCCCGAAAGGCGCCAAAGCCGAGTTCTGCAACCAGTGCTGATCGAGCGCTCGCAGGAAGTCGTAGATCCTCTCACCCGGCAGATTCCGGTGGATCAGCGCCTTGGGCAGGCGTTCGGCAACCTCGGAAGGCAGTTCGAAGCTCCCGAAGCGCTGAGCCACGGTGAGTGAGACCGGACCGGCTTTCTGCAGGGCGATCCAGCTCGCCCGCCGACCGATCTCATCACAGGTGCCATCGACGAAGAGGCCATCGGGAGCGAGCCGCTCGCAGACCGTGGCCCAGATCCCGGCCACATCCGCCTCCTCGTACTGCCGCAGTACGTTGAAGGCACGTACGATCAAGGGCCTTTGCGGGGTGGGAATTTCGAAACCACCCAAGATGAAGGACAACTGCTCAGTGGCGACTTCCTGTGCCAGCAGCACCCGCTCCGGTTCTATCTCGATTCCGGTGACGCGCAGCTCCGGGTTGATCTCGATCAGTCGCTCGAAGAGCTCGACGGCGGTGGCGGGGCTCGCGCCGTACCCCAGATCGACCACCAATGGCTCCCGGCTCGCCTTGAGACGACGGCTCTGAGTTCCCGCTAACCAGCGGTCGATCCTTCGCAATCTATTGGGGTTCGTGGTGCCCCGGGTGATATTTCCGATGGGTTTGGCGGAGTTCATCGACTGGATTTTCTGGGCTCGCTGCACCACACCTCAAATTTACCTCGTCACCGGCTGATCGGGCCCCTCGGACGGGGCCCACATCCCGCGGGCCCCGAAACGAGGGACGAGTTTTGCGAAGGGATGGGGATAGGCTTGGGAACATGACTTATTCATTGATCTTGCTGCGTCATGGACACAGTGAATGGAATGCGAAGAACCTCTTCACCGGCTGGGTGGACGTCGACCTCAATGATCAGGGCCGGGCCGAGGCAGTGCGTGGCGGGCAGCTCCTGGTGGAGCACGATCTGCTGCCAGATATCCTCTACACCTCACGGCAGAAACGCGCGATCAACACCGCGAATCTCGCGCTCGCGGAAGCCGATCGCGGCTGGATTGATGTGAAGCGTTCTTGGCGGCTCAATGAGCGTCATTACGGCGCTTTGCAGGGTAAGGATAAAGCGCAGACACTCGCCGAGTTCGGCGAAGAGCAGTTCATGGAGTGGCGCCGTTCTTACGATGTGCCGCCGCCCCCACTGGCCGACGATTCCGAATTCTCGCAGGTGGGGGATCCGCGGTATGCGGACCTGGGCGATGCCTTGCCGCGTACTGAATGCCTCAAAGACGTCTTGGAGCGGTTGCTTCCCTACTGGGAGTCCGATATATCGGTCGATCTGCGCGCCGGAAAGCGAGTGCTGATCGCGGCGCACGGCAATTCACTGCGTTCCTTGGTCAAGCACCTCGATGGGATTTCGGACGCCGATATTGCGGGACTCAATATCCCCACCGGCATTCCGCTGGTCTACGAACTCGATGAATCGCTCAAGCCGATCACCAAGGGTGGTCGCTACCTGGACCCCGAGGCCGCAGCCGCCTCAATCCAGGCCGTTGCCAACCAGGGCAAGAAGTAAAGAAGCCTCTTTTTGCATCGAGTGCGGAGATCTGCACGCTTTGAACCATTGGAAGCGTGCAGATCTCCACACTCGATCATGCTCTTTAGCCGAACGAATCAGTCGGCGAAGTTCTCCGGCTGCCACTGACCGGTGACCAGATAAGAGACCTTCCGGGCTACCGAGATGCCGTGATCACCGAAGCGCTCGAAGTAACGGCTGGCCAGCGTGACGTCGGCGGTGGTTGCCGGGCTTTCCTGCCATTCCGGCGCGGAGATCGCGTGGAAGACGCCGCGGTGCAACTCATTGAGCCGGGCATCCGCATTCAGAATCGCTGTCACCAGGCTGAGTTCACGGGTCTTCAAGAGCTCGGTGACATCACGGGCGATCTGGATATCCAGGCTGGCCAGTTCGTCGAAAGCAGCGGTGAGCGAGGCCGGGATGACCTTCGCTGGGAAACGCAGCCGGGCTAGCTGGGCCACGTGGCGGGCAAGGTCGCCCATCCGCTCCAATGAAGCGCTCATCCGGAGTGAACCGACGATGATGCGCAGATCGGAGGCTACCGGCCCCTGCAGGGCAAGGATGTCGATCGCCCGTTCATCCAGGTCATTCTGCAGGAAGTCGATGCGTGCATCCGCGGCGATGACCTCCTGAGCGAGTTCTACATCGGCACCGACAAAAGCTTCATTGGCTTTTTCGATGGCCTCGGTGACGAGAGTGGAGATCTCAATGAGCTCCTCGCCTACATGGTGGAGCTCGGCCTGGAATACTTTACGCACGGAGCGTCCTTTCACGGTTGATCGCAGTTTACTGCTGCCCGGCCAGACGCAATGGTCATAGCCCTAGGCCAAACCTTTCCAGTTGACCGTAAACGGACAGACACGAGAAAGTGAACGTTAGTTGAATCCGTCCATGGAATGGCGGATAACGGCGATTCTGCTTCTCGCTCTAAGCATAAGCTAGTGCTGTGGACCCCCTGCTTATCGGAGTCATTTCTGGACTGATTGGTATTGCCATCGGTGCCTTTGGAGTGCTTGCGGTAATGCTCAGCGACCGGCAGCGTAAAGTTCTCAACGCCGCCGATGAGCCCACCTTGCCGCCGGGGTCCGCCGAGGTGCTCGCAGTGATCGGCCGGGCCTTCGTTGTGGTGGATGCCGTTGACGGCGTCGTCAGAGCGAGTCCGGGAGCCTATGCCTTCGGCCTGGTGCGTGGCCACACCATGGTGCATCAGGAACTGCTCGAGATGACGGCGCGGGTGCGTCGGGACGGCGTGATCGAGGAGCGCGAGCTGGAATTGCCTCGCGGCCCGCTCGGCCAAGGGACCTTGATCATCCAGGTTCGGGTTGCGCCGGTGGGCGAGGAATACGTTCTGCTGCTCGCCGATGACCGGACTGAAATCACCCGCACCGAGGCCATTCGCAATGACTTCGTCGCCAATGTCTCACACGAGCTCAAAACTCCGGTCGGCGCGATCTCGCTCTTGGCAGAGGCCCTTGAAGACTCTCCGGAGGACGAGGAAGCAGTCCGCCGCTTCGCGCAGCGGATGCACAAAGAATCCTCCCGCTTGGCCGCTTTGGTGCAGGACATCATCGAGCTCTCCAGACTGCAGGGTGCCGATATCGTGCAGCAAGGTACTGCTGTGGACCTCAACTCCGTGATCAGCGATGCGGTTGACCGTTCGAAGCTGCAGGCGGAGAGTAAGAACATTGAGATCGTGGTGGGCGGCAGCGTTACCGAGGCCGTCTACGGGGACGCCGATCTGCTGGTCACCGCCTTCCGGAACTTGATCGACAATGCGGTGCGCTATTCACCGGTGAATACCAAGGTCGGGGTCGGCCTGCGTTCCGGGGGCGGATTGGTCAGCGTATCGATCTCCGATCAAGGCGACGGAATCGGGCCTGAGGAACAAGAACGGATCTTCGAACGCTTCTACCGGGTGGATGCGGCACGCTCCCGGCAGACCGGAGGAACCGGATTGGGTTTGAGCATCGTGAAGCACGTGATTTCCAATCATGGCGGTGAGGTGACGGTTTGGTCCCAGCCCGGGAACGGATCGACCTTCACCGTGCGACTGCCAGAGATGGAAAAGGGCCAGGCTGATTCGGCCGGGCCTCAAGAGAATGACAATGAGAGTCAAGGAGTATCTGCGTGAGCAGGATTTTGATTGTTGAGGACGAAGAGTCCTTTTCTGACCCGCTGTCTTACTTGCTGGCCAAAGAAGGTTTTGAGGTCGAGGTGGTTGATAACGGCCTGGATGCGATCGTGGAATTCGATCGGGCCGGGGCGGATTTGGTGCTTCTTGATTTACAGCTCCCCGGACAGTCGGGAACCGAGGTGTGCCGCCAGTTGCGGGCCCGCTCTTCGGTGCCCGTCATCATGCTCACCGCCAAGGATTCCGAGATCGATAAGGTCGTCGGCCTGGAACTGGGGGCCGATGATTATGTCACGAAACCGTATTCCTCCCGTGAGCTAGTGGCTCGGGTGCGTGCCGTGCTGCGCAGGCAGGGCGAGCCCGATGAATTGATGACCACGACAGTGCAGGCCGGCCCGGTGCGGATGGATATCGAACGCCATGTAGTGAGCGTCGACGGACATCAGATCTCCCTGCCGCTCAAGGAGTTCGAGCTCTTGGAGATGCTGCTGCGCAACTCGGGCAGAGTGCTCACCAGAGGCCAGCTGATTGACCGGGTCTGGGGGCTGGACTATGTGGGAGACACCAAGACTCTCGATGTACATGTGAAGCGATTGCGCTCCAAGATCGAACCCGATCCTTCAATGCCCAAGCACCTCGTGACGGTTCGTGGGCTGGGCTATAAATTCGAGCCCTAAAGCCGCCTCAGTTGAGGGCGCTAACTATTTCGGACCTTTAACGAGAGCGCTTTCGGAGGGCGTGTTCATAGGCCGCCCAGGATTTCAGCGGTGGTTGAGATGCCGGATGGCCCACCGCTTCGGCTGCGGCAGCGGTCGCCACCTGTAAGACGAGCAGGGGGTCGGACCCTGCCGCGAGACCTAGGGTGAGCGCGGCGCAATAGGAGTCCCCGGCACCCACGGTATTGACGACGTCGGCCGCCTGGGCGGGCACTCGCAATATTTCTCGTCCTGCACTGAACAGTGCTGAACCTTGGGAGCCATAGGTGACCGCTACCAATTTCGCTTCGGACAGCTCCGGCAGCTGGGCGTATTCGGATTCATTGACGATCACCAGATCGCAGCGACGGACCAGTTCGGCTGGCAGTGGCCGGGCCGGTGAGGCATTGACCGCGAAATAGCCCGTGGTGGTTTTCGCGGCGTGCATCACCACCTGCATCGGTACCTCGAGCTGGGTCAAAACTGCGGTGGCTGTGGCCCCGCTGGCGGGGAACTCGATGTGTGCGTTTGCCCCGGGGCAGACCGCAATCTGATTTTCTCCGGCGTCGTCCACCACGATGAGCGCAGTGCCGGTCGCGGCATCAACGGTGGTCACCAGCGAGGTATCGACGCCGAGCGCGGTTAGTTCACCCCGGATGCGTCGGCCGGCTTCATCGTCTCCCACCGCGCCGATCAGGCGAACCTGCGAGCCGAGGCGGGCAGCTGCCACCGCTTGATTGGCGCCTTTTCCTCCCGAGAGGCTGCTCAGCACTCCCTCTCCTACGGTTTCACCCGGGGAGGGAAGCCTGGAGGTGTGTGCCACCAGGTCCTGATTGATGCTGCCTAGAACGAGCAGCGGCGGAAGTTGAGGCATAGAGTCCCCAGTCTGGTCTGGTTCAGTGCCCGCTGGGTGCAGAAGTGGTGGTTTCGCTGGAGGGCTCAGTGGAAGGAGCCGGCTGGGAGGAAGCGCCACCGGGAAGGTAAGGCTTGTACTCCTCGAGAGTTCCGTCCAGCACCGGAATCTTGAGTTCCGCGCTGGCTTGGCCTGAGCCGTTCTGGCTCACCTTGACGGTTTCCAATGAGCCGGGAGCCTCTGAGACCGAACTCAGGATCGAGGCATCGCTCGCCTCATTGAGGTAATAAGGGGTGCCGGGCTTGACCGTGAATTCGGTCTGCGAGCCCTTCGCGCCGTTGAAAGTTACCTTGATATCGGACTTCGAGGTGTTGAAGACCGCACCGATCACTCGACCGGGCTTATCGACGCCGCCGGAGACCAGCAGGATATTGCGTAGTTCGATGCTGCCCAGGTCTTGGCGGATGCCGTCGGAGGCTGAGTACACCACGGTGGTCTGCTGAGGCGCGATGTAGCCGCAGCCACTCAGCGCGCTGACGCCGAGCAGGCTCCCGCCGATAACAGAGACGGCAACCAAGCGCCGAGGGGCAACCCACCGATTGCTGGTAGCGAGTTTCACGTACGTTCTCCTTGGATCTTCACAGCGCGACGGCATAGAACTTTTTTCATAGACAGACTATCGGCAAAAGGCCGGTTCTCTCGACTTTGCCGGTGTTTGTTCATTTTCTCCATGCACTTTTTGCGCCCTGCGTCAAGAGGCAAAATCGCTTCTCCAAGTTCTGGACTAAGCTGCTGACCTGCGCCAATGCTGGGAACTCCCGTCGGCTTCGCGACCATTTCGTGATAAACTAGAACGCGGGAAAGGGAGTATCCACATGGTTTTTGAGGTCGGCGAGACAGTAGTTTATCCGCACCACGGTGCAGCGAAGATCGAAGAGATCAAAATGCGCACCATCAAGGGCGTAGAGAAGATGTATCTCAAGCTCAAAGTGGCCCAGGGTGACCTGACCATTGAAGTACCGGCAGAGAATGTAGATCTGGTCGGCGTCCGCGATGTGGTGGACAAAGCAGGTCTGGAGCATGTTTTCGACGTATTGCGCGCTGAATTCACCGAAGAGCCGACGAACTGGTCGCGCCGCTACAAAGCGAACTTGGAGAAGTTGGCTTCAGGCGATGTCATCAAGGTCGCTGAGGTAGTTCGTGACCTGTGGCGCCGCGATCATGATCGCGGTTTGTCTGCTGGTGAAAAGCGCATGCTGGCCAAAGCTCGGCAGATTCTGATCTCGGAATTGGCCCTGGCGGAAAAGACTGATGAAGAGAAGGCAGCAACCGTGCTGGACGAAGTTCTGGCGTCATAGGGTTGCACCAAGCTCTCAGGGGACTCGATCTGATCGAGTCCCCTCTTCTTTTTAACTTCCAACCATTCTTATCCCGCCTATCCCGCCATTTTGATCCAGCTGTCCCACTGAGTGGTGCTCCTGTTACAGAAGTTCCGCTTTAGCCGCAACATCTGTAACTCCAGTAACACTCAGTGGGATAACTGGCAGATATGCTGGGCGGATGGAAACTCCGCCGACTTTGCGTATCGCCGTTGTTCTGGTGGCTGCCGGTTCCGGGGAACGCCTCGGCCAGGGCATCCCGAAGGCTAAAGCCCTGCTCGGAGCCGAACCGATGCTGAGTCACGCTCTGCGCGGGGTCATTCATGCCCAGGTGGCAGATCAGATCTGCGTGGTGATTCCTCGTGGCGACCAAGAATTGGCGGCTTTGGTGGCCCAGCAGGCGAGCGAGGTTGCGGTTCCCATCTTCACTGCGGACGGCGGATCGACCAGAGCGGATTCCGTCCGTAATGCCTTAGAGGCACTGCGAACCGAGTGCGATGCGGTGCTGGTGCACGATGCCGCTCGAGCGCTTACCCCGGCGGAGGTCTTTCATCGAGTAGCTCACGCCTTACAAGCCGGTGCCCGGGCTGTTATCCCGGTGCTCGCCGTCGTCGACACCATCAAGGTGGCCAGCCCCTCGGAACAGCCGGGAATTGCCACCGAACAGGTGCGTTCAACCCCGCTGCGTGAATCGCTTCGCACGGTTCAGACCCCGCAGGGCTTTGAGACCGCGGCATTGCGCAAGGCCCACGATGCGGCGTCGATGTTCACCGATGCCCAGGCGGCAGCTGTCACCGACGATGCCATGCTGGTGGAATCCCAGGGCATTCCGGTTTACCTGGTGAGGGGTTCAGAGCTGAGCTTGAAGATCACCACCCCGAACGATCTGCTGATCGCCGAAGCCTTATTAGAAGGCCCGGCGGCACCACGATTGGTGGAAGGCTGATGCCGGGAGAGTGGCTGCCGCGCACCGGAATCGGCATCGATGTGCACGCCTACGGCGCAGAGGGCACCGAACTGCATCTTGCCGGGTTGTTCTGGCCGGGCGAACGCGGTCTCAGCGGGCATTCCGACGGCGACGCCGTCTGTCATGCGGCTGCGGACGCTTTGTTCTCGGCCGCCGGAGTCGGTGATCTAGGGACGCATTTCGGCACCGACCGGCCAGAGTACGCCGGGGCTTCCGGAGCGAAGTTGCTGGCTGAGGCGGCACGGATCGTTCGGAGCGCAGGCTACGAAATCGGAAATATCGCGGTGCAGTTCGTTGCTAATCGACCCAAATTCGGTCCACGTCGGCTGGAAGCTGAGGCCGCTTTGAGCGAGGCCGCCGCCGCTCCGGTCTCGGTCTCTGCCACAACCTCCGACGGGCTCGGTTTCACCGGGGCTTCCGAAGGAGTCGCGGCCATGGCGACGGCCCTGGTCTACAAAGTTGCCGGCTGAAGAGGCAGGCAGAACGCACTATCGGCTAATCTTGACAAGTGACACTGCGCTTTTACGACTCAGCCACCGCCGAAGTACGCGACTTCGAGCCTCTCAAACCAGGTGAAGCCTCGCTCTACTACTGTGGTGCCACGGTGCAGAGCGAACCGCATATCGGGCACCTGCGCTCCGCCCTGGTCTTCGACCAGCTCAGCCGTTGGCTGCGAATCCGCGGTTTCAAAACCACCGTGGTCCGCAATGTCACCGATATCGACGACAAGATCCTGGCCAAGGCCGCCGAAGCGGGCGAGCAGTGGTGGGCCCGCGCCTACCGCTACGAGCAGGAGTTCAACCGAGCCTACGATGCGCTGGGCATCTCCCGTCCGGATTACGAACCACGAGCCACCGGTCATATTTCGGAAATGCACGAGCTGATCCAGCAGCTGATCGACCGCGGCCACGCCTACCCGGCCACCGATGATTCCGGTGATGTCTACTTCGACGTGCGCTCCTGGGGCAAATACGGTTCGCTGACCCGGCAGAACATCGACGATATGCAGGCCGCGGCCGACGCTGACCCGCGGGGTAAAAAAGACCCTCGTGACTTCGCGCTCTGGAAGGGGCGCAAAGCGGACGAACCGGAGACGGCGTCCTGGCCCAGCCCCTGGGGCGCCGGTCGGCCTGGTTGGCACTTGGAGTGCTCGGCGATGGCCGGGAAGTACCTCGGTGATGCTTTCGACATCCACGGTGGTGGCCTGGATCTGCGCTTCCCGCACCACGAGAACGAGATGGCGCAGTCCCAAGCCGCAGGCAAGGACTTCGCCAACTTCTGGATGCACAACGGGCTGGTGAGCTACCAGGGCGAGAAGATGTCCAAGTCGATCGGAAACGTGATCGGCCCCAACGAGTTGTTCAGCCAGGCTTCGGCCCGGGTGGTTCGCTATTACCTCGGCCAGGCACACTACCGCTCGGTGCTGGACTATAGCCCTGAATCCCTTGCTGAGGCGGCCGCCGCGCTGGCCCGCATCGACGGCTTCCTGACTAAAGCAGCACCAAAAGTTGTGGAGGGAGCGAGGGGAGACGGAACCCAGAATGGTTTCTTCGCCCCCGCCGGGGCGGGTTGGTTCGCCTACGCTCCGCTGAGCAATCTGCCGGAGGCCTTCGGCGAGGCGATGGACGACGATCTGAACATCCCGAAGGCGCTCGCCGTGCTGCACGAAACCGTGCGGTCCGGAAATGCGGCGCTCGCCAGCGGCGACGCGGACGAACTCACCAGGATGTTCTTCGCGGCGCTCAGCATGACTTCGGCTTTAGGCTTAGACGCCGTTCCCTCCGAGAAAACCTCCTCGGGCGACGTCGGCAAGGCCCTGGACGCCCTGGTCAGGGCTCGGCTCGCCGAACGGACCTCTGCCCGCGAAGCAAAGAACTGGGCGCGTTCCGATGAGATCCGCGATGAACTCGCGGCCATCGGCATCAAAATCGAAGACTCGGCCGATGGGCCAAGCTGGACACTGCTCGCAGACAGCAGTTCCGGGGACTCAGGGTCTGAAGCAACAGAACGGAAGAACTCATAATGGCTGGAAATCCACGCGCCGCCAAAGGCAAGAAGGGCCCCAGCAAGGGCACCGGTGGCTTGGGCCGCAAGGCTCTCGAGGGCAAGGGCCCGACCCCTAAGGCCGAAGATCGCCCGTACCACAAGGCCTACCGGGCCAAGGAGCTCGCCGAGCGTTCGGCGGCGAAGCGGCCCAACAACTCCGCACAGCGCAGCAATCCCAGCCGTGGCAGGGGCCGGGCGAGCGAGGAAATGGTGACCGGGCGCAACTCGGTGGTCGAGGCGCTGCGCGCTGGAGTTCCGGCCAAAGCGCTCTACGTGGCGGTCCGGATCGAAGTCGACGACCGGGTCAAAGAAGCACTCAAACTGGCCGCCGAGCGCGGCATTCCGCTGATGGAAACCCATAAGCCAGAACTCGACCGGATGACGGACGAAGCCGTGCACCAGGGCCTCGCGCTGCAGATCCCGCCCTATGATTACGCTGATGCGATCGACCTGGCCCAGGAGACCATCGACAAGTCTCGTAAGGGCTACATCAACAACGCTCCGCTCATCGTGGCCCTGGACGGCATCACCGATCCGCGCAACCTCGGCGCCATCATCCGCAGCGTCTCGGCCTTCTCCGGGCACGCCGTGGTGGTCCCCGAACGGCGCAGCGTCGGAGTGACCGCTTCGGCCTGGAAGACCAGCGCTGGTGCCGCGGTGCGGGTGCCGGTGGCGCGGGCGGCCAATCTGAACCGCGCGCTGGAAGCCTTCAAGGGTATGGGCTACTTCGTGCTGGGTCTCGACGGCGACGGCGACGTCTCATTGCCGGAATTGGCGGTTGCCACTGACCCGGTGTGCCTGGTGGTCGGGTCCGAGGGCAAGGGACTGTCTCGCTTGGTGCGGGAGAACTGCGATCAGATCATCTCGATTCCGATTGATTCTGCGATGGAGTCGCTCAACGCCTCGATGGCGGTGGGTATCAGCCTCTACGAGATCTCCCGGCAGAGAGCACATACCAAAACCGCATGACCGAAATCGTTTCCCCCAATGTTCTGGGTGCCGCCACTTCCCGGGCCTTTCCGCTCGGGCTCAGCGCGCCTCTGAACGGCGACCCCGAAACAGTGGTCAACGTTGCGGTCTGGGCTCCGGAACTCGCCGAACTGATCCTCTATTTCCAGCCGCCGGGGGAGGCCTGGCAGGCGATGAGGCTGCCGGAGTTCTCCGACGGCGTGCACCACGGGGTGGTGCACACGCTGCCGATCGGCTCACGTTACGGCTTTGCCACCGAGGACATCGATCCGGAGGCTGCGCAGCTCCTGCTCGACCCCTATGCCCGCTCGATCGATCAGCAGGACGGCCGGTTGCTGGGAGTTCGGATGTTCTCCGGCTTCGACTGGAGCGGAGATGCCGCCCCTCACATCCCCTGGCGGGACAGCGTGATCTACGAAGCGCATCTCAAGGGCCTCACCCAGCTGCACCCCGAGGTGCCCGAGGAGATCCGCGGCAGCTATGCCGGCCTAGCGCATCCGGCGGTGATCCGGCATCTCACCGAATTGGGCGTGACCGCCGTCGAACTGCTGCCGATCCATGCGCACCTCGACGAACAGCATCTGCGGGACTGCGGGCTGCCCAATTACTGGGGCTACAACACCATCGGCTACTTCGCGCCACACGCTGGTTATGCTTCGGCGGCGGCACAGCAAGCCGGGCCTCAGGCTGTGCAGGACGAGCTCAAGGGCATGATCAAATTGCTGCACGCTGCCGGTATCGAAGTGATTCTGGACGTCGTTTACAACCACACCGCGGAAGGACGACGTTACGAGCCAGCGCTCAGCTGGCGTGGCCTCGCGGAAAAACGTTACTACCGCTTCCACGATGATCATTATCTGGATACCACCGGCTGCGGCAACACCCTGGACTTCTCTGAGCCCAAGGTCATCCAGCTGGCCCTCGACTCCCTGCGCTACTGGGTCGAGGAGTTCCACGTCGACGGCTTCCGCTTCGACCTGGCGGTGACCTTGGGGCGGGACGCCGTGAACAACTTCAGCCCGCAGCACCCCTTCGTGGTGGCAGCCACCACCGATCGGGTGCTCTCCGGGGTGAAGCTGATCTCCGAACCCTGGGACGTCGGTCACGATGGCTGGCAGACCGGCAGATTCCCGGTGGGCTGGGCTGACTGGAACGATCATTTCCGCGATTCGGTGAGAGATTTCTGGCTCAGCGATCAGGCCTCAGTCAGCGCAGGGGGCAGCGGAGGCGGGCTGGCGCGGCTGGCCGATGCGCTCTCCGGATCATCCCGGCTCTTCGCCGCTTCCGGTCGAAGCCAGCTGGCCTCGATCAATCTGGTGACCGCTCACGACGGCTTCACGCTGGCGGATCTGGTCTCCTATAACGGCAAGCACAACGAGGCGAACCGTGAAGAGAATCGCGATGGCAGCGATAACAACCGCTCCTGGAACCACGGAGTGGAAGGCGCCACGCAGGATCCGGCAATACTGAGCGCTCGGGCGCAGACCGCGCGTAATCTGATGGCGACGCTGCTGCTTTCACTCGGAGTGCCGATGATCACCGCCGGCGATGAACTGGGCAAGACCCAGGCGGGCAATAACAACGCCTATTGCCAGGACAATGAGATCTCCTGGATCGACTGGTCCGCCATCGATGAGACCATGCTCGGCACCACCCGGAGAATACTCAAGCTCCGCAAGGAGTACCTCTCGGCCCAACCCTCCACTTATCCGGCGCGCGACGAGACTTCCTATTTGCACTGGTTCGATGCCAGCGGTCGACCGCTCTCCCCGGACCAGTGGCAGGACGGTTCGCAGCGGGTGCTGCAGATGCTGCTCGGCTCGCCCGGTGGTGTGATGGACGGTCTGGTGGTCTTCAACGCCACCGCGGGAGAAGCGGAGATCACCTTCCCTTGCCTGGAGGAGGACCGGCTCTTCGAGTACCGTTTCGGCACCAGCGAGAGCTACCCGAAAGGTCAGGGCGCCACGTTCCGTCCGGGCGGCGCGGCCCAGCTGGCAGCCAATACCATCACTATCTACCGGGCCTGAAGATGACTGGAAGCAAAAGACCTCTGACGCCGGCTGCCAGGAGAAAACAGCTGGCCGGGCTGATCGCTGCCCTGATCGTGCTGGTGCTGATCATCGGCACGGTGTTCCTGATCAACCGGCTGAGCGCCGGAAACACCGCAGGGGGAGACACCCACAGCAGCCAGAGCGCCGGTAACACCAAGAAACCGGCGGCGAAACCCAGCGTCAAGCAGAGCAGCGCTCAGGCCAGTAGCAAATCCCCGAGTAACCCCTCGAAGCTGCCGACGATCAGCGCTTCGGACTTGCCCCAAGAGGCCCAGCAGACCCTGGCTCTGATCGCCAAGGGCGGCCCTTACCCCTATGAACGGGACGGCGTGAACTTCGGCAATTTCGAGGGCGTACTGCCTAAGCAACGCGGTGGCTATTACCAGGAGTACACGGTGAAAACCCCCGGTGAATCCGATCGTGGTGCTCGACGGATCATCGTTGGTGCCAGAGGTGAGAAGTACTACACCGACGATCACTACGAGAGTTTCAGATTCATTCTGGAGGGCCAATGAACGCCGAACCAGCACGCCGGATCTTCGAAGTCGCTGCTCAGCATTCCAAAGCGGGAGTGCTGGAGGCCTTCGCCCAGGCTCTGGATTTGCCGAGCTACTTCGGTCACAATCTCGACGCCCTGGCCGATTCGCTCCATGACTTCGCCGATGGGTTGAATGAGCCAAGCACGCTGATCTGGAACGTCGCCCCTGAGTTCAAGGCGAGCAAGGCCTACCGGAGCGTGCTGAGCATGGTGCACGAAGCCGAGAATGCGCAGCTCAAGGTCGTCGTGCGTCAGGCTTGAACCCTTTAAACAACATCGAGTGTGCAGATTTACACCTTAAATGCTGGATTTAAGGTGTAAATCTGCACACTCGACGCGGGAGGGAAGCGGCTAAGCGCTGGTGATCAGCCCTAGCTCAGCCCTGCTCGCCAAACCGGAGTGCTCGGGCAACACCCGCACCGTGTAACCGAAGCTACCGGAACGGTCGATGACCACCTCACCGGTGAAGACATACCGGCCATTGCCGAGATCCTCAGTGGGCTGAAGCGCCACTGATTTCGTATCGCTGAGTTCGTCGGTATCCAAGGCTTTGCCGAAGGCCGCCTCAACCCGAACATCCGAGCTGGCGAGTCCATCTAGATTCACATAGGCGCGCACCGCCAGGGTATCGCCGATCTGCGGATTGTCGGAGACGCCGACTGAATCAACGTGTTCCACCGACAGGGCGGGCCAAGCAGCAACCACCTTGGACTTCCAGGCTGCCAATGCCCGCGCTGCCGCGAAGTCATCCGCGGTGGCTGCCCGGCCGGCAATCGCGGCGGGCTCGTAGAGTTTGTGTACATAGTCGTCCAGCATGCGCTCAGCGGAGACCGCCGGGCCGAGTGTCGCCAGGGTGTGTTTGATCATCGAGATCCAATGAGTGGGCAACTCCGAGACCAGCTCAGTGGAGGCTCCAGCTGCCCCGGCGGCTTCGGTGGTTCCGCCTTCGCCATAGAAGCGGGGGGCCACCTGGGTCTCGAGCAGTTCGTAGAGCGCCGCTGCCTCGATATCGTCACGTTCTTCGGCGCTTGCGCCGTTGTTCGCCGTCGGAATCGCCCAGCCGTTCTCGCCGTCGTACATCTCATCCCACCAGCCATCCAACACCGAGAGGTTCAGACCACCGTTGATGGCGGCCTTCATCCCAGAGGTTCCACAGGCTTCCAAGGGGCGCAGCGGGTTGTTCAGCCAGACATCGCAGCCGGGGAACAGGGTGCGGGCCATCGCGATATCGTAATTTGGCAGGAAGACGATCCGATGCCGCACTTCGGGATCGTCGGTGAACCGCACCAGATCCTGGATCATCTTCTTACCCGCGTCGTCAGCCGGATGGGACTTGCCAGCGATCACCAACTGAATCGGATGCGTATCGTTGAGCAGCAGGGCCTTGAGCCGATCGGGGTCCCGCAGCATCAGGGTCAGGCGCTTATAGGTGGGAACCCGCCGGGCGAAGCCGATGGTGAGCACCTGGGGGTCCAGCACGGAATCCGTCCAGGCCAGTTCGGCGTCCGCTGCGCCGCGCTTCTTCCAGGAGGCCCGCACCCGGCGTCGTACATCTTCGATCAGCGCAGCGCGCAATTCACCGCGCAAGGCCCAGAGCTCGGCGTCCGGCACGTGGTAGACCTTGGACCAGTCCGGCTGATCCAGCAGACTTCCGCCGGAGCGCTCGATCACCAATTCACTCACCTTGGGATCGACCCAGGTTGGCACGTGCACGCCATTGGTTACCGAGGAGATCGGCACCTCGGCATGATCGAATCCGGGCCACAGCCCAGAGAACATCTCGCGTGAAACCACACCGTGCAGCTTGGCCACACCATTGGCCCGCTGGGCGAGTCGCAAGCCCATCACCGCCATATTGAAGACGGCGGGGTCACCGCCTTCGTAGCTCTCGGAGCCAAGGCTCAGAATGTTCTCAATCGGCACTCCGGGGGCCAGGCCAGCCTCGAAGAAGTGCTGGATCTGGGCCTTCTGGAAACGGTCGATGCCGGCCGGCACCGGGGTATGGGTGGTGAACACCGTGGAGGCCCGGCCCGCTGCCAGCGCTTCGTCCCAGTTCAGCTGCTTGCTCTCGATGAGCTCCCGGATCCGCTCAATACCGAGGAATCCGGCGTGGCCTTCATTGGTGTGGAAAACCTCAGGCGCTGGAACCCCGCTGAGCCGCTGATAAGCGCGCAGCGCCTTGACGCCGCCCATGCCGAGCAAGAGCTCCTGCTGCAAACGATGGTCTCCGCCACCGCCGTACAGTCGGTCGGTGATCAGCCGGGCCGCATCATCATTGCCCGGAACATTGGAGTCCAGCAGCAGCAAGGGGACGCGCCCGACGTCGGCCCGCCAGATCCAGGCCTGCAGTTCCCTCCCGTCGGGAAGCGGCAAGCTGATCAGAGCCGGAGAGCCGTCCGCTTCGCGCAGCAGAGTCAAGGGCAAGCCATCGGGGTCGAGCACCGGATAGGTCTCTTGCTGCCAGGCATCCCGGGAGAGTGACTGCTTGAAATAACCGGCTTGGTAGAGTAGCCCGACGCCGATCAGCGGCACGCCCAGATCGGAAGCCGCCTTGAGATGGTCGCCGGCCAGGATACCCAGACCGCCTGAATACTGCGGCAGTACCTCGGTGATGCCAAATTCGGGGGAGAAGTAGGCGATGCACTTGGGTGCGTCTTCGCTCAGGCCCTGATACCAGCGAGGTTCCTCCAGGTACCGCTGCAGACCCTCAGCCGCTTCCTGCACCCGCTGCACCACCGCCGGATCCTCGGAGAGCTGCTGCAACTGCTCGCGGCTTACGGAGCCCAGGAAGCTCACGGGATCATGTGCGCTCTCGTCCCAGAGCTGCTGGTCGAGTGAAGCGAAGAGCTCACGCGTCGGCAGATGCCAGGACCAGCGGAGGTTGGTGGCGAGTCTCGCCAGGGGAGCGATCGACTCGGGGAGGACGGTACGGACAGTAAATCTGCGGATGGCCTTCACGCTGATAACGGTAGCGGACAACCGTGAAGGTTGGAATTCATTGAGGTTTCCTTTTTGTATATGACGCGTAAACGTTTACATATTTTCCCTGTCTTTCCGCGTCTTTTCCGGTCCGGAGCCGGGAAGCTCCCTGGCGTGATGGCGCTTCCGCGGGGTTTCTGGAAGTAACTGTGAATGATTGCTATACCGTGTGTTTTGATTGCTGGCCGACTATGCTCTGAGGCAATCATTGATGTGATGCACAACACAGAAGGGGTCGAGGGAGCTTCCGTGATGGGCGCGAGTGGAGAAGCGATGGAGCCGACTGAGCGGCGATTGCCCAAGCGGCGAAGTTTCCTGCTGGGCACCCTGGGCACCCTGGGCGCCGGGTTCTTACTGCCCGCGTTGAGTGGCTGCGCCGGAACCTCGATGAACACCCTGAAGATCGCCTAT
Organism: Psychromicrobium ferritrahens; assembly: GCF_043789415.1. Taxonomy (NCBI): domain Bacteria; kingdom Bacillati; phylum Actinomycetota; class Actinomycetes; order Micrococcales; family Micrococcaceae; genus Psychromicrobium; species Psychromicrobium ferritrahens. Next base: position 2,114,565 of record NZ_JBDLLW010000001.1, read on the forward strand.
CAGCAGTGGGGGTCGGGGCGATTGCTGGAAGATTTTCTGACCAAGGTGAGTGAGCAATTTCGCCGCAGTCACCCCGAGATCCAGATCCAGCTGATTCCGTTGGTCGCTGCGGAGAACGATTACTTCACCAAGAACGAGCTCATGATGTCCAGCGAATCCACTACTCCGGATCTGGTCTATGAGGACACCTTCATCTTGAAATCCGATGTCGCCGCGGGCTATTTGCAGCCTCTCAACGACCGGGTCCAGGGCTGGCAGCCCTGGGGGCAGATCTTCGACTCAGCGAAAGCCGCGGTGACCGGTGAAGACGGCAAGGTTTACGGCGTCCCCACCGATACTGACACCCGGGCGCTCTGGTACAACTCGGAGCTGCTGGCGAAGGCGGGGCTGCCCATTCCCTGGCAGCCGAAGGACTGGCAGCAACTACTCGCTGATCTGAAGACCGTGCACCGGATGCTACCGGAGGTGATCCCCTTCAATATCTTCTCCGGAAAGGCTCAGGGCGAGAAAGCCTCCATGCAGGGATTCGAGATGCTGCTTTATGGCACTTATTCTGCGCTGTACGACGATGAGACCAAGAAATGGATGACCGGTAGCCAGGGATTCATCGACAGCCTGGCCTTTGTGCAGCAGATCTTCGCAGACAAACTCGGACCCGCTCTCGGCCAGGCTTTTGATGTGAACCTAGCCGAAACGATCTATGCCGATTGGCTTCCGAATGGCAAACTCGCGGTAGCGCTCGACGGCTGCTGGATCAGCAATAACTGGACATCCGGCGGTGCCGCAGAATGGCCTGAATGGCCCACCGTGATGAAACAGAGCAAGATGCCCACCCAAAATGGGCAGGCTCCCGGGTACACCACTCTCTCCGGTGGCTGGTGCTGGGCCATTCCGGCGCGAACGAAAAAGAGCGAGCTGGCCTGGAAGTACTTGCAGACCCTCTCAACGACCGAAAACATCATGGCCTACAACATCGCGGAGAACGGCGTCGCGGTGCGCAAGGACGTGGCGAGCCGCCCTGAATACCGCAGCTACTCGCCGACAGTGCAGTTCTTCACATCCTTGGTCGAGGGGGCGACTTTCCGCCCTGCACTGGCTCCTTACCCGCAGATCTCCGCCGCGATTCAGGCGGCCATGGAAAAGGTGATGGTCGGCGGCAGCACCCCGGAGCAGGCCGCCAAAGCCTATGACCAACAGCTCAGCGATATTGTAGGGGCTGGGCACGTGGCTGAGGCGGCTGGAAGATGAGCCTGCTCAAGGCCGATCCCGCCAGCAACCAAGAGCGGCAACCATCGAAAGCTGTCAGCAAGTGGCTGCTGAGATCACTACCGTTGCTGCCGGCCCTGGTGCTGTTATTCATCTTCCTGGTCGGCCCGATTCTCTACAGCGTGAGTTTAGCTTTCACCAATCGGGCCTTGCGCGGCGAAGGCGCCGCCAGTACCGAATTCGTCGGCTGGGACAATTTCGCCAAGGCCTTTGGTTCCGCGCAGTTCTGGGACTCGGTGCTGCTGACCTTGATTTTCACATTGCTCAGTGCGGTGATCGGGCAAAATCTGCTGGGCATGCTGCTGGCTTTGCTGATGCGTTCATCGAGCAAGATCGTTAGCGCTCTGACCAGCGCGATCATTATCGCCGCCTGGATTCTGCCCGAGGTTGTGGCAGGCTATCTCTGGTACACCTTTCTGGCTGAGAAGGGGACGCTCAACAGCCTTCTGGCCTTCTTCGGCCTGCCCGCTCAGGATCTGCTGATCAACCTGCCGATCATAGCGGTTGCCTTCGCGAACATCTGGCGTGGTGCGGCCTTCAGCATGCTGGTCTATCGTGCCGCACTCGCCCAGGTTTCGCAGGATATCGACGAAGCCGCTCAGCTCGATGGAGCCGGTGGCTGGCGTAGGTTCTTCCTCATCACCCTGCCCATCATCCGGCGGTCCGTGCTGACCAATCTGATGCTGACCACCCTGCAGACCCTCTCGGTGTTCGGACTGATCTATGTGATGACGGCGGGAGGACCGAGTGGCGCAAGCCAGACCTTGCCGCTTTTCATGTACGAACAGGCCTTTAGCTTCGGCCAGCTGGGGTACGGAACTGCGGTGGCCTTGATCCTGCTGGTCATCGGCGGGGCGGCCTCGCTGGTCTATATGAGACTGCTCCCCAAGGAGGACAGAGCATGAGCGGCAGCCCACTGAGTGCCGGAACCTCGAGGACGAGCAGTGGAATCCCCGTGATCAGGGTCGCCGTCCGGCGGCCCGCCCGGCGTAAGCTCTTCAGTTCCGCGAAAACAGCCAGCAGCTTACTGCTCTTGCTGATCGCACTGTCCTTCTGCCTGCCATTGCTCTGGGTGCTCCTCGCCTCGATCAACCCCGACGCAAGCTTGGCGGTGGAATGGCCTGCGCACCCGAGCCTGGAGAACTTCGCGGCGATCATGAACGCCAAAACCACTTTCCGTCCGATCTGGAATTCCCTCCTGCTCTGCGGGCTGGCGACTCTGGTCACCGTGGTCTGCTCGGCGCTCGCCGCTTATCCGCTCTCTCGTTACCGATCCCGGGGCACACGACCGCTCTTGCTCACTCTGATCTTTGCTACTGGCTTGCCGATCACCGCTATTATGATCCCGGTTTACGCGATGTTCGTGCAGATCAACCTGATCGATTCCTGGGCCGGCACGATCCTCTTCCTGGCCACCTCCTCCTTGCCCTACTCGATCTTCCTGATGAAGAACTTCATGGACGCCGTGCCGAAAGACGTCGAGGAAAGCGCCTGGACAGAGGGCGCTTCAACCATGCAGGCCCTGCGTTTCGTAGTGCTCCCGTTGATGAAACCGGGAACCGCGGTGGTCACCATCTTCACCTTCGTGGTGATGTGGGGGAACTTCTTCGTCCCCTTCATGCTGCTGCTCTCACCGGATAAGCTGCCCGCTTCAGTGAGCCTGTACACCTTCTCCTCCCAATACGGCCAAGTGGCCTACGGTCAGCTCGCCGCTTTTTCCCTGGTCTATTCGCTCCCCGTGGTGCTGTTGTACCTGGTGCTGGGCCGCCGATTCAGCACGGCGTTCACCGCCGTCGATGGGATGAAGGATTGAACGTGAGACGGAAAGAGATCCTGGGCCGAAACAAGTTCTGTCCATACATCGCAATCGTGCCGCATTCTCGCTAACGTGTGGAAGGTGACTACAGATCATGCAACGTCCGGCAAAAAAGTCGTGGCCTCGGCTAAGAAGGCCGCAAAGTCGGTTTCCGTGAGCACGGCTTCTGCGGGCGTTCTCGCCGAGACCACCGTTGGCCGGATTCCCATCGTCGATATCTCTCCGGTGATCGACAGCGGCACCGTTCCGGCGAAGGGGATCCCCGGAGCGGATCTTGAGGTGGCCGCCACGGTTTTTCGCGAAGGGCACGACTTGCTCGGGGTGGAGGCCCTGCTTTTCGATGCCAAGGGCAAGGAACGTCAGCGGGTGCGGTTACTGCCCCTCGGTAAGGGCACGGATCGCTGGGAGGGGCGGCTCACTCCTGACGAAGTCGGCGAGTGGTCGTTCGCCGTCGAAGGCTTTTCTGATCTCTACGCCACCTGGCGGCACAATGCCGAAGTAAAAATTGCCGCTGACGTCGACGTCGAACTGATGCTCGCTGAAGGCGCCGCGCTGCTGGGCAAAGCCGCGGCAGACGCATCCCGCTCGGCCCAGCAGCGGGCACTGCTGAAAACTGCGGCGGTCGGGCTGAGCGATGCGGGTCTTCCGGTGGCTCAGCGACTGGGGGCGGGCACGAATTCTCAGATTCACCAGCTGCTAGAACGGCAGCCGATCCGTGATCTGGTCACCCGCAGTAAGGAATATCCGATCGAGGTCGAGCGCGAGGCCGCCGGTCGTGGCTCCTGGTACGAATTCTTCCCGCGTTCTGAAGGCGCCAGCAGGCATCCGGAAACCGGCGAATGGACCAGCGGGAACTTCCGCACCGCCCTGCACAGCCTGGACCGGGTGGCCAAGATGGGCTTCGACGTGATCTACCTGCCGCCCATCCACCCGATCGGAGAAGTGAACCGGAAGGGCCCGAACAACACTCTGGTGGCCGGACCGGCTGATCCGGGTTCTCCGTGGGCCATCGGCTCGCAGTACGGCGGGCACGACGCCATCCACCCAGAGCTGGGCGATTTCGCCGACTTCGACGCCTTTGTGAAGCGAGCCGCTGAGCTGGGTCTGGAGGTCGCTTTGGATCTGGCACTTCAAGCCGCGCCGGATCATCCCTGGGCCACCGAGCATCCCGAGTGGTTCACCACCAGGATCGACGGCAGCATCGCCTATGCGGAGAACCCGCCGAAGAAGTATCAGGACATCTACCCGCTCAATTTCGACAACGACCCGGATGGCCTGAGCTACGAAGTCCTGAGGATCGTGAAGCTCTGGATCAGCCACGGCGTCAAGATCTTCCGGGTCGACAACCCGCACACCAAACCGCTCTGGTTCTGGCAGTGGCTGATTGCCAAAGTGCGTGCCGAACACCCAGAGATCGTCTTCCTCGCGGAGGCCTTCACTCGGCCGGCCATGATGCACGCCCTGGGCCGGGCTGGCTTCCAGCAGTCCTATAGCTACTTCACCTGGCGGAACGACAAGGCGGAGATCGAGGAGTACTTCCAGGAAGTGAGCCACCATTCGGCTGCTTTCTACCGGCCGAACTTCTTCGTCAACACCCCTGACATCCTGACCGAATACCTGCAGTACGGCGGACCAGCGGGCTTCAAGATCAGGGCAGTGCTGGCCGCCACCGGCAGCCCGCTCTGGGGAGTGTACGCCGGTTATGAGCTCTTCGAGCATGTGGCCAGGCCCGGGGCCGAAGAGTACATCGACAACGAGAAGTACGAATACAAAGCCCGGGACTTCGCAGCCGCGGAAAAATCAGGGCGTTCACTCGCACCGTTCATCACCCTGCTCAACCGGATCCGCCGTGAGCACCCCTCGCTCGGCGACCTCAGCAATCTGACCGTGCACGCGACGAGTGACCCGGCTACAGTAGCCTTCAGCAAACATAAAAATGTGCACGATGCTGAGGGCAAGATTCACAAAGACACCATCATCGTGGTGGTCAATGTTGACGCGCACAGTGCGAGGGAGGGCATGGTGTATCTGGATCTGGCTGCTCTGCAGATCGACCAGTTCAACGCCGATGGCACCTTCACCGTTGACGAACTCATTACCGGTCAAAGCTGGCAATGGGGAAGTGAGAACTACGTCCGACTGGACGCCCACCTCGAACCCGCCCACATCCTTCACGTTAGGCGTTCTGAATGAGCATTTCCTCCGGCCACTTCAGCATGAATGCTCCAGGTCTACAGCACGATCCGCACTGGTACCGCAAAGCGGTTTTCTACGAGGTGCTGGTGCGCGCCTTCAATGACGCCAATGACGACGGTTCGGGCGACTTCTCCGGGCTGATCGAAAGACTCGACTACTTGCAGTGGCTCGGCATCGACTGCCTGTGGCTGCCGCCCTTCTTCGAATCGCCGCTGCGTGATGGCGGCTACGACATCTCCGATTACTACCAAGTGCTCGATGAGTTCGGCACCCTCTCCGATTTCCAGCGCCTGGTCTCCGAGGCCCACGCCCGCGGGGTCCGGGTGATCATCGATCTCCCGGTCAATCACACCTCGGATCAGCACGCCTGGTTCCAGGCGTCCAGGGAGAACCCGGATGGCCCCTACGGAGATTTCTACGTGTGGAGCGATACCGATGAGAAGTATCAGGATGCCCGGATCATCTTCATCGACACCGAGGAGTCCAACTGGACTTTCGACCCGATTCGCCGGCAGTTCTTCTGGCACCGCTTCTTCAGTCACCAGCCCGACCTGAATTTTGAGAACCCCAAGGTGGTTGAAGCCGTTTTCGACGTCGTGCGATTCTGGCTCGATCAGGGCATCGACGGCTTCCGAGCCGACGCCATCCCCTACCTCTTCGAAGAGGAGGGCACCAACTGTGAGAACCTGCCGGAGACCCATAAGTTCCTGCGGGATCTGCGTGCCATGGTGGACCGGGAGTACCCCGGGCGGGTGATCATCGCCGAAGCCAACCAGCCACCCGGCGAGGTGGTCGAATACTTCGGTAGCGAAGAGGACCCGGAGTGCCATATGGCCTTCCACTTCCCGATTATGCCCAGGCTGTTCTACGCGCTGCGCGACCAGAAGGCCGCGCCGATCATCGACACCATGCGGGACACTCCGGCGATTCCACGCGGCGCCCAGTGGGGCACCTTCCTGCGCAACCACGACGAACTCACCCTGGAGATGGTGACGCCGTCCGAACGCGAGGCGATGCTCGGCTGGTACGCCCCGGACGCCCGGATGCGCGCCAATGTCGGGATCCGGCGCCGGCTGGCCCCGCTGCTGGACAACTCGCGCTCCGAGATCGAGCTGATCAACGCGCTGCTCCTCGCCCTGCCGGGCAGCCCCTTCCTGTACTACGGGGATGAGATCGGCATGGGCGAGAACATCTGGCTGACCGACCGCGACGCGGTGCGCACTCCGATGCAGTGGACCCCGGATCGCAATGCCGGATTCTCCACCGCCGATCCCGGCAAGCTGTATCTGCCGGTGATCCAGTCCCTGGTCTACCACTTCAATCAGGTCAACGTGGAAGCGCAACAGGCGCACTCCGCTTCGCTGCTGAACTGGACCCGGCAGATCCTCAGCGTGCGCAAGGCCCATCTGGCCTTCGGCCTCGGTGGTTACCAAAATGTGGAGGCGAGTGCCGAACCGGTGCTGGCGTTCTTAAGGGAGTTGCCGCAGGACAATCCGGAGGGCGAGGCCGAAGAGAGCGTGCTCTGCGTCTTCAACCTCTCGCAGAACCCGGTGGCCACCCAGCTACGGCTTACCCAGTACGCCGGGCGCGGTCTGCGCGATGTCTTTGGGGGCACCTTGTTCCCCGTCATCGGCGACGACGGAATACTCACCCTGACCCTGGGCAGCCACGACTTCTTCTGGTTGCGGATCCGGTCCAGCAACTCGAATCTCGCCTCGCCGGTCACTCAGGCGATGCCGCTGGTGGCCCTGCAATCCCGGCAGCCGCCGTCGTCCTCGCCGATCTTCCAAGACGCTCCGGTGCTCGCCGAGCCAGGGCAAGAACCACCCGTTTCCGGAGGTGCGACCCGCTAATGCCTCAGCTCAGCCCGTCGATTCCCGAACTGCTCGCTTCCTGGCTGCCGGGTAAACGCTGGTTTCCGGCCAAGAACAATCAGCTCAGTTTGAGTCGAGCCGGCGGTTTTAGGCTGCAGGACCCCCAGGGAAAAGTCGGTTTGGAAGTCCATTTTGTCGCGGTGCGCACTGCGGACCGAGTCGAAGTGCTACAGGTTCCGCTGAGCTATCGGGACGCCCCTCTGGCGGATGCTGAAGCGCACCTGGTGGGCGTTTCGGAGCACTCCGAACTGGGCCGACGCTGGATTTACGACGCCGTGCACGATCCCGTTTTCATTGCGGCCTGGCTGGATTTCCTGCACCAGCAAGACACCCTGGACGACGGTGCCGCGCACGGGTTCTCCAGTGCGGCCTTCCAATCCGCACACCAGCTGGGCGGCACTCCCCGGATCCGGGTGATCAGCGCTGAGCAGTCGAACAGCTCGGTGATCGTGCGGAACCCGGAGCTGGCGGTGATCCTGAAGTTCTTCCGAGTGCTAGCCACCGGGACCAACCCCGATATCGAGGTGAGCGGAGCGCTCACCGAGGCGGGCAGTGCTGACTCTCCGAGCTTGCACGGCTGGGCAAAGGGTTGCTGGCAGAACGCCGCTGGAGAAAAGGTCACCGGCAGCCTCTGCGTGATGCACGAATTCATCGCGAAAGCGGAGGACGTCTGGCAGCTTGCGGTGGCTCGGGCAGCTTCGCTTGCCGGTGCCGAGGACCCGAGTGATCAAGCGGGTGACTTCTCCGCAGAAGCAGCGGAACTGGGTAAAGTCACCGCTCGGCTGCATCGGACCATGCGCACCGCACTGGGCGAGACCCCGCTCGACGATCAACAACGCGAAGCCTTTTTGGCCGCCCTGGCTGAGCGCATTCGCTGGGCCTGGTCGCAAGCTCACCAAGCGGTCGGTGACTATCAGGACAAGATCGAAGCCGTGTTGGCCGCGCTCAAAGAGGTTACGGATCTGCCCTCATTACAGCGGATCCACGGAGATCTGCATCTCGGCCAGCTGATTCGAACCGAGCAGCCGCCTCGCTGGCTCGTCCTTGACTTCGAAGGGGAGCCGCTACGACCCGTGGCGGAGCGTTCCTTGCCGGATGTGCCGTTGCGCGATGTCGTCGGATTGCTCAGATCGATCGACTACGCGGCGGCCAGCTCGGGTCTGGAGGAACAGCAGGGCATCGCTTGGGCGGCCAGCACCTCCGCCGCCTATCTCGAGGGCTATCGCAATGAGAGCGGCTCCGAACTGAATGGCCCAGAGTCCCCGCTCTTCCTTGCGCTCTGGCTGGACAAAGCGCTGTACGAGGTGGTGTACGAGCTGCGGAACAGGCCGGATTGGCTGTCCGTTCCGGTGGCCGCGGTGCGTCGCTTATTGGATTCAACGGAAGAAGTGCAGATGAACGGTCAAGCAGTCCAGGTTCCGCAGCAGGTTCTGGCGAGGATTTCCGAGGGATCCTCTCACGATCCGCACGCTGTGCTCGGGCCGCACTTTGATCGGGACGGCGCACTCACCATCCGCGTGCTGGGGCACCTCGCCGAAAAAGTCACCGTGATAACCAGCCAGGGCGAGACCGACATGCAGCACGAGTACGGCGGCATCTGGCAGGCCGTTCTCGAACCAGAGCAACCGGGCAATGTTCCCGATTACCGGATCAAACTCGAATATCACGGCGGCCGTGAGGTTATTCGGGACGATCCCTATCGTTTCCTGCCCACTCTCGGCGAAGTGGATCTTCACCTGATCGGGGAGGGCCGCCACGAGGAACTGTGGAATGTACTGGGTGCGCATACCCGGAGCTATCCTTCTGTGCTGGGTGAAGTGCACGGCGTGAGCTTCGCGGTCTGGGCCCCCAATGCTCAAGCCGTCCGGGTCAAGGCCGAGTTCAACGACTGGGACGGACGGCAGCACGCTATGCGTTCGCTCGGCTCCTCCGGGGTCTGGGAGTTGTTCATCCCCGAAGCTTCCGCGGGCAGCCGCTATAAGTTCGAGATCCTCTCCCGAGCCGGTCACTGGGTGGAAAAGGCCGATCCGATGGCTTTCGGTACCGAAGTGCCGCCGCTCACCGCTTCCCGCGTGGTGGAGTCGAGTTACCAGTTCCAAGACCACGAATGGATGACGGCCCGGGCGCAGCGGGACCCGCACAACTCACCGATGAGCGTCTACGAGGTGCATCTAGGTTCCTGGCGGCCCGGTCTGAGCTATCAGGATCTGGCCCGCGAACTGGTGGAGTACGTGCAGTGGATGGGCTTCACCCATGTCGAGTTCATGCCGGTCGCCGAGCACCCCTTCGGTGGTTCCTGGGGCTATCAGGTGACCTCCTATTTCGCTCCGACTTCCAGGTTCGGGCACCCCGATGAGTTCAAGCACCTCGTTGACGCCCTGCACCAAGCGGGTATCGGTGCCATTATGGACTGGGTTCCGGCGCATTTCCCGAAAGACGAGTGGGCGCTCGCGAAGTTCGACGGCGGGCCGCTGTACGAGCACTCCGATCCGCGGCTCGGCGAGCACCCCGATTGGGGAACGTTGATCTTCGACTTCGGCCGTTCCGAGGTGCGGAACTTCCTCACCGCGAATGCGCTCTACTGGCTTGAAGTCTTCCACCTGGATGGCCTGCGAGTGGACGCCGTCGCCTCAATGCTCTATCTCGATTACTCCCGAGAAGAGGGCGAGTGGAGTCCCAACCGCTTTGGCGGACGGGAGAACCTGGAGGCCATCTCCTTCCTGCAAGAGATGAGCGCCACGGCGTATAAGCGCTCCGGAGGGATCGTCACCATCGCCGAGGAATCAACGGCTTTCCCCGGAGTCACCGCACCCACCGATGGTGGCGGGCTCGGCTTCGGGCTGAAGTGGAATATGGGCTGGATGCACGATTCGCTGGCCTATATCTCCGAGGACCCGATCAATCGGAGCTGGCACCACGGCACCGCAACCTTCTCCCTGGTCTATGCCTTCACCGAGAATTTCCTGCTGCCGATCAGCCACGATGAAGTGGTGCACGGCAAAGGCTCGATGCTGCGCAAGATGCCCGGTGACCGCTGGCAGCAATTGGCCAATCTCCGGGCTTTCCTGGCCTGGCAATGGGCGCATCCGGGCAAGCAGCTGATCTTCATGGGCACCGAATTCGGCCAGGAAGCCGAATGGAGCGAGCAGCACGGACTCGATTGGTGGCTGGCGGATATGCCCCCGCATCGCGGCTTGCAACTCATGGTGCGGCAGCTCAATGAGATTTATCGGAAGACCGGTGCGCTCTGGGAACAGGACAATGTCAGCGGCGGATTCGAGTGGATCAACGCCAATGATTCGGAGCACAATGTGCTCTCCTTCATCCGCTGGGACAAAGCCGGGCACCCCCTGGTCTGCGTGGTGAACTTCGCCGGGAACCCGCACCACGATTATCGCATCGGGCTGCCCTTCGCCGGTACCTGGCGCGAGGTGCTGAACACCGACGCCGAGGAATACGGCGGCTCCGGCGTCGGAAACGGTGGCGAGGTGGTTGCGGTCAGCGAGAGCTGGGATTCACGACCGGCCTCGGCCACGCTGATCCTGCCACCGCTCGGTGCGCTCTACCTGACTCCCGAGCGCTGAGCCTCTCCGCACTCGATGCAGGATTTTGACGTCCGATGACTCCGGGTGACGCCGCATGAATGCCTGAGATGCCCAGGCCTGATGGGGCTTCTATAGTCGGGGCATGTTGCATTTTGGCTGGTTCGTCGGGCACGGCTTCGGCGTGCAGGGCTGGGGGACTCCCGGTTATTCACTCGGTTACGACTGGAAACGACCCGAGATCTATCAGGACGCCGTCCGGCACTTCGAGAGGTCCGGCCTGGATCTTTTCATCATCGAGGACTCGCTCACGGTGCCCGACACCTACGGCGGCAGCTCCGAGGTGTCTCTGGCGCAGGCCTCTTTCGCACCCAAACACGACCCACTCGCCCTGGTGCCCTTGCTCCTCGCCGCGACCCAGAACCTCGGCATCGTGCCCACGGTCAGCGCTTCGTTCTATCCGCCCTTTACCGCCGCCCGATTACTGGCGACTCTGCAGCACTTCTCGAATCGGCAACTGGGCTGGAATGTCGTCACCTCGGGGAGCGATCTGGCCGCGCAGAACTATGGGCTGGATCAGCAGATCGAGCATGACACCCGTTATGAAAAGGCCGAGGAATTCGTCGATGTAGTCCGCAAGCTCTGGCGCAGCTGGGAGCCCGAGGCCATTGTCGAAGATACAGCGAACGGGGTCTACGCCGATCATCGCAAGGTAACTCCGATCCATCACCAAGGCGAATTCTTCCGGGTGCGGGGTCCTTTGAACACTGCGCCACTGCCGGAGGAGCCGGTGCTCGTGCAAGCCGGTGCTTCGCCTCGCGGCCGGGCTTTCGCCGGCGGCCACGCCGACGTCGCACTCGCGCTGGCACGCGGCGTCGAAGGCATGAAGAACTACCGGGACTCCATCCGGGCGGAGGCGGTGGCCAGAGGTCGGTCGGCGGACGACGTCAAAGTGCTTTTCGTGCTCAAGCCCACGGTGGTCTCTTCGCGGGCGGAAGCGGAGGATCTCCGGGCACAGCGGGAAGCCCTGACGCAGCGCGATATCGACAGCCAATTGAACTCGATCTCTTATCTCTCGGTGATCGACTTCAAGAAATTCGATCTCGATGAGCCGTTGCCAAGCCTCACTACGAACAGCAATCAGGGAACCCTTGAGCACTTCGCTTCCGCGGCTCCCGCCGGCTCCACGCTGCGTGAGATCCTGCGCAAACGCAGCGGTGGAGCTGGGGACAGCATCATCGGCACGCCCGAAGAGATTGCGGACTATTTGGAGGAAACCGGTGAAGCCGTGGGCGGTGACGGGTTCCTGTTCTCCGGCTTCGTCGATCCCTCGACGGTGCACGGAGTACTTGATCGCTTGGTCCCGGTGCTGCGTCATCGCGGTCTGCTGAGGAGCAGCTTCGGCGATGGGGGATTCCGGGCGAATCTGCGGGACTTCTGATGACCTTCGTGCTCGACGCCGGACGGGTCAGCCTAGCCGCATTCCTCGAGGCTGTCGCCGATGAAGGGCAGCAGATCGAGATCACACCCGCAGCCTGGCAAGTGATTCACCGCGCCCGGGAGCTTGTCGAGCGCACCGCTGATTCGGGGGAACTAGTCTATGGGCTGAATACTCTCCTCGGCTCCGGGCGGAATACCGAGGTTCAGGCCGAGCAACTGCTGGCCTACCAAGTTCAGGTGGTCAGGTATCACGCGAGCGGTGTCGGCTCCTTCCTGAGCAAGCAGGAGAGCCGGTCGCTGATCCTCGCCCGTCTGGTCGGGCTGAGCAGGGGCGGTGCCGGGGTGCATCGGGATGCCGTCGAGCAATACCTCCAGCTACTCAATCGAGGTGTCCATCCGGCTATTCCAAGGATCGGTTCGGTGGGGTCTTCCGACCTGACTCAACTGGCGGCCTTGGCCAGCGTCGCGATCGGCGAAGGGGAAGCATTTGACGATGCGGGAGAGCTCATCACCGGCGCTCAGGCCTTGCAGGCGGTCGGGCTGCGGCCTTTGGCCTTGCGACCGCTTGAGGGTCTCGCCCTGATCAGCGCCAACTCCTATTCGATCGGCGTCGGCGCGCTGCTATATGCACGGCTCGAGCACCTAGCGGAAGTGGCTGATACTGCTCTTGCGGTTTCCCTCGAAGCGGTTGGGCGTTATGCGGACAGCGCCGGCTTGGGTGCTTATTCGGCGGTGATAGCTGCGGCTAAAGATTCTCCGGGAACCGCAGCGAGCAGTGCCAGAATCCGCGGGCTGCTCCGTGGCAGCGAGCTGGGAAATCCGGAACGCAGGGCCAGTGTGCAGGATCCGCTCTCCTTCAGATCCGCCCCGCAGACCCACGGCGCCCTGCGCCGACAGCTCGGTCAGCTCGCCGAGCTGCTCGACGTCGAACTCAATGCGAGAGCGGAAAATCCGCTGGTTGATCTGGAGAGCGGCAGTTTGCACTCCGGCGGCAATTTCCAGATCGTCGAGCTGGCGCTGAGTTTTGAATCGATCAGGATCGCGCTGGCGCATATCGGCATCATCAGTGAGCGGCGAATTGCGAAACTGTATCCGCCGCAGCGACTGATCCGGCAGGCAAAGCTGGCTGAATCCCAGGGAAGGGTGCTGCCCGAGGAGCTACCGGGCCTGCTCTGGTACTCGGCCGCTGCACTGCTCGCCGAGCTCAAGACCTTGGCGCAACCGGTGACGCTCGGGGCACCCAGCCTTTCCGCGGACGTGGAGGACCACTCGACCCTCGCACCACTGGCACTCCAGCACTTGCAGCGTTCAGTGGAAGTGCTCGAACAACTGCTCAGCATCGAACTGCTCACCGCTGTGTTTCTGCTCGTGCAACCGGGGGTGGAAGCGGGCGCGGGCGCTCTGGGCCTGGGAGTCATCGAACTGGTGCACCGCCTTGAGCCTCTTTTGCAGCAGAAGCTGTCAGCGGCAACCTTGGTCGATCGAGCGCGCGAAGAACTCTTCAGGAGGGTGTTGTGAGTATCCAATTAAGCCCCGTGAAGACGCGGGTCGGGCCGCTAGCCCTGGTCGGCAATACGCCGCTCGTGGAGGTTCAGGGACTAGGTCTGCCAGCGGGTTGTGAGCGAAGCAGGGTTCTGCTGAAGCTGGAGTCCACCAACCCCGGCGGTTCGATCAAGGATCGCACCGCACTCAATATGGTGCGCACGGCCGAGGCCTCGGGGGAGTTACGACCGGGGGCCACCATTGTGGAGAGCACCTCGGGAAACACCGGAGTCGGGCTGGCTTTGATCGGTGCTCTCACAGGGCACCCGGTAATCATCATTACCGGTCAAGACACTTCTCAGGAGAAAATTGCCGCCCTCCGTCAGTACGGGGCCAGGGTTATCTTCGCCGATTGGCAGGCCCCGGTGGAATCTCCGGATAATCCACGGGCCATCGCGGAGCGCACCGCAGCGGAGATCTCAGAGGCCTGGCGGCCTCGGCAATTCGATAATTCAGCCAATCCGGCCGCCCATTATTCAGGCACCGGGCCGGAAATCTGGAAGCAGACGAGCGGCAGGGTGACGCATTTCGTAGCGGCGGTGGGCACCGGGGGAACCGTGACCGGTACCGGCAGGTTCTTGAAGGAGCGGAGTCAAGGGGCGGTGCGAGTGATCGCCGCAGATCCGGAGGGATCGGTCTATTCCGGTGGATCGGCTGGCAAGGTGATCGTCGACGGCGTGGGCAATACCTGGCCCCGAGAACTCTGGCCCACCTCTTTTGATCCCGCGGTGGTCGACGAGTTCCGAAGGATCGACAACCAAGAGAGCTATACGGTGTTGCACTTCCTGAGGAACCGGCACGGTTTATTGCTAGGGCCCTCCTCCGGTCTAGCTCTGGCGGCTGCGCGACGAGTGGCCGCCGCGGCGCCAGATGGCTCGATCGTGGTAGCCATCGCCCCGGACACAGGCCGGAACTATCTCAGCAAGGCCTTCAACCTTGAATGGCTGGCCGAACAAAACATCACCCTCAGCTCTCAACTGCCCGATGTGGATCAGCTATCCCACTGAGAGTGACGAAAGTTTCTGAAGTGACTGAGTTGTGACTACTTTTCCCACAACAGCAACATTCAGTGGGACGGCTGGACGCCAGTTCGGGTGGTGAGGTCCTTACCGGAGAAGCTCAGCGTGACTGGAGCTCCGGATCCCGGGGGATCCTTGTGTTCTAGGGGTTTTTACGGGAGCTGCAACCTCAGGTTTGTATTCCCGCAAAGGGGGTGGTACAGTTAATTCCCGCGCCAAACGAACGAAATAATCGCTCGAAAAGCGCGAATCCTACGCTGAACAGCCCTTCTCGGGACTGATGAGGCATCTCGAAAATCGAGTCGAAAACGCCGGTGAAACCGACGATTTGACAGTGAGAATCGAGAAGGGTAAGTTAGAAAAGTTGCTCCGAACAGCCGCGAAAAACGGTAAACGGAGTCAGCCTGTTGTTTGAGAACTCAATAGTGTGTTTTGTTTTTTGTTGATACCAATGTTTTTTGTTTTTGGTATTTGCTCATGGCTATTACACCCCTGTGTGGTGGTTGTGGGTTGATGCTGGGAAATGA